>NZ_KE150446.1:0-105284 GCF_000411375.1 Corynebacterium pyruviciproducens ATCC BAA-1742
AAGCACTGTTTTGGTGTTTTGTTGGGTTGGTTTTTTGCTTATTCGACGTTTTTTGTTGGAGAGTTTGATCCTGGCTCAGGATGAACGCTGGCGGCGTGCTTAACACATGCAAGTCGAACGGAAAGGCCCTTGCTTGCAAGGGTGCTCGAGTGGCGAACGGGTGAGTAACACGTAGGTGATCTGCCTTTCACTTCGGGATAAGCTTGGGAAACTGGGTCTAATACCGGATATTCACTATGCCGTGGTTGGTGTGGTGGAAAGCTTTTGCGGTGGGAGATGAGCTTGCGGCCTATCAGCTTGTTGGTGGGGTAATGGCCTACCAAGGCGGCGACGGGTAGCCGGCCTGAGAGGGTGTGCGGCCACATTGGGACTGAGATACGGCCCAGACTCCTACGGGAGGCAGCAGTGGGGAATTTTGCACAATGGGCGGAAGCCTGATGCAGCGACGCCGTGTGGGGGATGAAGGCCTTCGGGTTGTAAACTCCTTTCGTCAGGGACGAAGTTTGTTTGACGGTACCTGGATAAGAAGCACCGGCTAACTACGTGCCAGCAGCCGCGGTAATACGTAGGGTGCGAGCGTTGTCCGGATTTACTGGGCGTAAAGGGCTCGTAGGTGGTGTGTTGCGTCGTCTGTGTAATCCAGGGGCTTAACTTTTGGTTGGCAGGCGATACGGGCATTGCTTGAGTGCTGTAGGGGAGACTGGAATTCCTGGTGTAGCGGTGAAATGCGCAGATATCAGGAGGAACACCGATGGCGAAGGCAGGTCTCTGGGCAGTTACTGACGCTGAGGAGCGAGAGCATGGGTAGCGAACAGGATTAGATACCCTGGTAGTCTATGCTGTAAACGGTGGGCGCTAGGTGTGAGCCTCTTCCACGGGGTTTGTGCCGTAGCTAACGCTTTAAGCGCCCCGCCTGGGGAGTACGGCCGCAAGGCTAAAACTCAAAGGAATTGACGGGGGCCCGCACAAGCGGCGGAGCATGTGGATTAATTCGATGCAACGCGAAGAACCTTACCTGGGCTTGACATAGGCAGGATGGGCGCAGAGATGTGTCGTCCCTTTGTGGTCTGTTTACAGGTGGTGCATGGTTGTCGTCAGCTCGTGTCGTGAGATGTTGGGTTAAGTCCCGCAACGAGCGCAACCCTTGTCTTATGTTGCCAGCACGTTGTGGTGGGGACTCGTGAGAGACTGCCGGGGTTAACTCGGAGGAAGGTGGGGATGACGTCAAATCATCATGCCCCTTATGTCCAGGGCTTCACACATGCTACAATGGTTGGTACAGTGCGTGAGCAACATCGTGAGGTGGAGCTAATCGCTAAAGCCAGTCTCAGTTCGGATTGGGGTCTGCAACTCGACCTCATGAAGTCGGAGTCGCTAGTAATCGCAGATCAGCAGTGCTGCGGTGAATACGTTCCCGGGCCTTGTACACACCGCCCGTCACGTCATGAAAGTTGGTAACACCCGAAGCCCATGGCCTAACCGGTTTTTGCCGGGGGGAGTGGTCGAAGGTGGGATTGGCGATTGGGACGAAGTCGTAACAAGGTAGCCGTACCGGAAGGTGCGGCTGGATCACCTCCTTTCTAAGGAGTTTATTTTTAGTTTTTTGCAATCATTGGCGCTTACGGCTGGTGGTTGTGGGTGTTTGGTGGCCGTGTGTGTTGCCGCACCTTTTTTTAATCCAGTGTGGACGCAAAACGTTTGTTTCATGGATTCGGTACCGTGTTGTGTTGGCGACAAGGCTTGTGAGTGGTGCATTGGCATGCTGTTGGGTGTCTGGGGCAATATGTTTGTTCCTGGTGCCGCCTTGTGTGCACGAAACGTTGTGTTGTTTTGTGTGGGTGGGGTGGTGTGGTGTGTGTGAATTGTATAGTGGACGCGTGTGATTTCTTTTTTTGTTCATGTTTTAGTTTTTTGGCGCCTGATTGTTTGTGTGTTTTGTTTTTTTAGGCACACGGTGGATGCCTGGGCATGGCAAGCTGATGAAGGACGTGGTGGGCTGCGTTAAGCCTCGGGGAGTTGCCGTATGAGCGTTGATCCGAGGGTGTCCGAATGGGGTAACCTAGCTTTCAGTGATGGGAGTTACTGTCTGGTGAATTCATAGTCAGGCAGGAGTGGTCAGGGAAGTGAAACATCTTAGTACCTGGTGTGAGAAGAAAACAATTGTGATTTTGTGAGTAGTGGCGAACGAAAGCGAATTTTTGACTAAACTGCATGCAGCGTTGATGCCTTGGTTGGGGTGTTGTGTGTGGGGTTGTGGGGTCTGCGTGGGTGGTCAACCTTTTGCCACCAGTGGCTGTGCGCGTGTAGCGGAAGTGGTGTGGAATCGCCTGCCGGAGTGGGTGAGAGTCCCGTACGTGAAATGTGTGTGTGGCTGTGTGCGTGGTGTCCCCGAGTAGCAGTGGGCTCGTGGAATCTGCTGTGAATCTGCCGGGACCGTCCGGTAAGTCTGATTTCTTGCCAATGACCGATAGTGGATTAGTACCGTGAGGGAATGGTGAAAAGTACCCCGGGAGGGGAGTGAAATAGTTCCTGAAACCGTGTGTTGACAATCCGTCAGAGCCTTTTTGTGGGCGATGGCGTGCCTTTTGAAGAATGAGCCTGCGAGTCAGCGGCATGTCGCTTGTAGTTAACCCTTTGTTGGGGGTAGCTGGAGGGAAACCGAATCCTAAGTAGGGTGTTGGTGGCATGTTCTGGACCCGAAGCGGGGTGATCTACCCATGGCCAGTGTGAAGCAAGGGTAAGACTTTGTGGAGGCGCGAACCCACGTAGGTTGAAAACTGCGGGGATGAGTTGTGGGTAGGGGTGAAAGGCCAATCAAACTCCGTGATAGCTGGTTCTCCCCGAAATGCATTTAGGTGCAGCGTTATAGTAGTGCTGTGGAGGTAGAGCTACTGGTTGATTGAGCGGGATTTTGTCTTAGTGACGTCAGCCAAACTCCGAATGCCGCATGTATGTTCTATGGCAGTGAGACTGCGGGGGATAAGCTTCGTAGTCGAGAGGGAAACAGCCCAGATCGCCGGTTAAGGCCCCTAAGGGTGTGCTAAGTGGAAAAGGATGTGTAATCGCGATGACAGCCAGGAGGTTGGCTTAGAAGCAGCCATCCTTGAAAGAGTGCGTAATAGCTCACTGGTTTAGTGGTTGTGCGCCGACAATGTAGTGGGGCTGAAGTACACCGCCGAAACCGCGGCAAGGATAATTTTTTTGTTTTTGGGTAGGGGAGCGTCGTGCATGGTGTGAAGCAGGCTGGTGACGGTTTGTGGATGTGTGTGCGAGTGAGAATGCAGGCATGAGTAGCGAATGGTAGGTGAAAATCCTACCCGCCGGATGACTAAGGGTTCCTGGGTGAAGCTGGTCTTCCCAGGGTGAGTCGGGACCTAAGGCGAGGCCGACAGGCGTAGTCGATGGATAACCAGTTGATATTCTGGTACCCGCGTTTGTGCGACAAGTGGTGAATCATTGATACTAACCACTTCCATGTGCTTCCAATAGCAGGATTTTGTTCTGCTGGTTGTGTGTGGTGGTGGGACCTGAGGTGGTAGTAGCCAAGTGATGGGGTGACACAGTAGGGTAGCCGCGCCACTGAGTGGATTGTGGTGTAAGCGTGTGGCACGATGGTTTGTTAAATGCGACTGTCATATGTGTGAGGCGTGATGCGTAGCCCTTTTAAGGGTGATGGTGGTGATCCTGTGCTGTCGAGAAAAGCCTCTAGCGAGTGCAAGTGTGGCCCGTACCCTAAACCGACACAGGTGGTCAGGTTGAGAATACTAAGGCGAACGGGTGAACTATGGTTAAGGAATTCGGCAAAATGCCCCCGTAACTTCGGGAGAAGGGGGACCCATGACCGTTGCTGACAGCATTTTGGCGGTTGTGGGGCGCAGAGAATAGAGGGAAGCGACTGTTTACCAAAAACATAGGTCTGTGCGAAGAAGGTTAATTCGATGTATACGGACTGACGCCTGCCCGGTGCTGGAAGGTTAAGAGGACCTGTTAGATCATTTTTTGGTCGAAGCGGAGAATTTAAGCCCCAGTAAACGGCGGTGGTAACTATAACCATCCTAAGGTAGCGAAATTCCTTGTCGGGTAAGTTCCGACCTGCACGAATGGCGTAACGACTTCTCTGCTGTCTCGACCATAGGCCCGGTGAAATTGCAGTACGAGTAAAGATGCTCGTTTCGCGCGGCAGGACGAAAAGACCCCGGGACCTTCACTATAGCTTGGTATTGGTGTTCGGTTCGGTTTGTGTAGCATAGGTGGGAGACGTTGAGGCGCACACGCTAGTGTGTGTGGAGTCGGAAGGTGAAATACCACTCTGATCGGATTGGATGTCTAACTTCGGGCCATGATCTGGTTTCAAGGACAGTGCCTGGTGGGTAGTTTAACTGGGGCGGTTGCCTCCCAAAGTGTAACGGAGGCGCCCAAAGGTTCCCTCAGCCTGGTTGGCAATCAGGTGGAAGAGTGTAAGTGCATAAGGGAGCTTGACTGTGAGACGGACATGTCGAGCAGGTACGAAAGTAGGGACTAGTGATCCGGCACCGATGTACGGAAGTGGTGTCGCTCAACGGATAAAAGGTACCCCGGGGATAACAGGCTGATCTTCCCCAAGAGTTCATATCGACGGGATGGTTTGGCACCTCGATGTCGGCTCGTCGCATCCTGGGGCTGGAGTAGGTCCCAAGGGTTGGGCTGTTCGCCCATTAAAGCGGCACGCGAGCTGGGTTCAGAACGTCGTGAGACAGTTCGGTCTCTATCCGCCGCGCGCGTAAAGGAAACTTGAGAAAGGCTGTCCCTAGTACGAGAGGACCGGGATGGACGTACCTCTAGTGTGCCAGCTGTCACGCCAGTGGCAGGGCTGGTTGGCTACGTACGGGAAGGATAACCGCTGAAAGCATCTAAGCGGGAAGCCTGTTTCAAGATAAGGTTTCCATGAGGTTCCCCACAGACGATGGGGTTGATAGGCCAGAATTGGACGCACCGCAAGGTGTGAAGGTGACTGGTACTAATAACCAATATAAACAACCACGCAAACAAAAGCCGCAAAACTAAAAAACACAAACACACACGTTGTCCACTATGCAATATCAGACACACCACACACACGCACAAACATGCGCGAGCACCAAAACCCAAGAAGTGAACAAGCCCTGAACAAACGTGTCGGTGGCGATAGCGGTTGGGAAACGCCCGGACCCATTCCGAACCCGGAAGCTAAGCCAACCCACGCCGATGGTACTGCACCCGGGAGGATGTGGGAGAGTAGGACACCGCCGACCACAAACAAAATACGGAGGCCACCAACAATCAAAGTTGGTGGCCTCCTTTTGCATTGTTTGGTGAAATTCGATTCTGGTGCCGCAGATCCGAGAGTATTTAGGACAGAGGATCAAAATTGAAGAATGACTACCTCTACGAGGCCGTTACAAGAATCGGCTTTGAAGGGGACCTGCCAGCTTGTGAATCGAACGGTTTCGTGAGCATGGTTTGCTATCTGAGCGCTGGAGAGGCTGTCTGTCAGCGGAGTAGATAGTCTGTACAACGCGACCCGTGCGGGGAGCTCACCTCTTAGTGTTACGGCTTGCTCCAGGAGTTTAAGAGATAGCTCAATGATGCTTTGTTAATTGATCGCTGGTGCTTCCCACTGACTGGTATCTCTAAGTGCCGGGTTTGATCCTACGTTTGCGCTATGGCTTTGGCCCGTGCATCCGCACGCGGATAATGCGGTTGCAAGCCGCGCTGCACCGGTGCGGCGCAGGGGCTGGAGACGGTGGCGGTGTGGCTCTTTCAACTGCAGCGTTTCATTGAATCGTCGGCTACCAGGGCCTGCGGTAGCCGAACCACATCTCTGCGGAAGAGCGCTTGTCCTCGGAGAGCACGGTGAAAGGAACGGGGGTTTTCCCGGCATCGATCACGGCCTGTTCCAACACGTCGCGGACGAGCCAGCAATCGGCGGGATCGTAGGTGCGGACGACGCTAAGAGCAGCCTCCAGGCGGTCGGTGCTGAACCCCGTGCGGTCGGCCAGTTCCTCCAGCGTGAGACCGGAAAGCTCGAAGTTGGCGTTGAGCTCTCTGGAATTTTGCTTCTTTTGAAGTCTGTTCAGACTCATAGCGTCCAATAGTAGCTCTCTTCGGGGTACACAAAGGCCCCGTTCGCATAAGGCGAACGGGGCTTCATGTGTTTAGGCGCTGAACAGGGCCCAGCCGTAGCAGGTGCTAGTCGCAGACCATCTCGTGGTTGATGTGCGCGGGGCGCTCGAGCTGGATGGTGGAATGTTCGATACCGAACTCGCGCAGGGCAGCCTGCACGGCGTCGAGAACGTCGCAGTCCGTGTGGACGGATTCGGCAACAACGATGTGGCACGTGGCCAGCGGGTCGTTGCCGTCGGTAGTCCACACGTGGAGATCGTGTGCCGCCTGGACGTGGGGGAGCGCCTCGAGGGTCTCCATGATCTCTTCTGCGTCAATGTCCTTGGGCACGCGGTTGAGAAGAACGGAAACGGAATCTTTGAGCAGTCCCAGTGCACGGGGAAGCACCATGGCTGCGATGATGAGCGACGCGATGGAGTCGGCGTGCGTCCAGCCGGTGAACCGGATGATGATGCCGGCGATGATGACGGCGACGGAGCCTAGCAGATCGGACAACACGTGGAGGTAGGCGCCCTTCATGTTGAGCGAATCGTTTTGCCTCTTCATCAGGATGAGTGCACCAATCCCGTTGGCCAGGAGGCCAATGATGGCGATGATGAGCATCATGCCGGTCTGGATCTCGTAATCGGCACCGAACCTCTTGATCGCGTTGTACACGATGCTCGCAACCACGCCAGTCACTACGAGGGCGTTAATCATCGCGGCGATGACTTCCACCCGACGGTAGCCGTACGTCGCCCGCGGTGTGGCCGCCTTGCGCCCGATAAACAGGGCGGTCATAGCGATGAGCATGCCCGTGGAATCCGACAGCATGTGCATGGCGTCGGAGAGCAGTGCCAGGGACCCCGAGATGAGGCCACCGATGACCTGGGCGACGAAGATTGTCGCGGTCATGGAGAAGGTGACGAGCAGTGCCTTGAGGGAGCCCTTAAATTCATGATTGTGGTCATGCCCGTGTCCGTGTCCATGGTCGTGACCGTGCGCATGAGAATGGTTGTGGTCTACGTCGTGCTCATGAGAGTGGTCACGGCTGTCTGCATGCCCATGGCTTTGCCCATGGGCATGAGCCTGTGTATCAGTCATTGCGAAAAATTCCTAGCGTGCAAAACGGGAGATGGCGTCGGAGACTTCCTTGAATTTCACGTCAGCGGCCTCGTCGCCCTCGATGACGGCGTTCTTCACGCAGTGGCGCATGTGATCGTCGAGAAGCTGGAGCCCAACCCCCTTGAGTGCGGAACTGACGGCGCTCACCTGGGTGAGGATGTCGATGCAGTACTGATCCTCGTCGATCATCCGCTGAATGCCACGCACCTGCCCCTCAATCCGCTTGAGGCGGGCGAGGTAGCGCTGCTTGTCCTGGATATAGCCGTAGTGATCGTGGTCGCAATTATCGTGATTCATGGGGAGTCCTTTCAAAGGTGCGCAGGCGCAGCGAGTTCGTGACAACGAAGACGGACGAGAACGCCATCGCGATGCCGGCGAGCATGGGGTTCAAGAACCCGATCGCGGCGATGGGGATGAGCAAAACGTTGTAAATAAACGCCCAGAATAGGTTCCCCTTGATAGTGCCGAGGGTCTTGCGCGAGAGCCGGATGGCGTCCACCGCGGAGATGAGGTCGCTGTTCATGAGGGTGATATCCGAGGCCTCAATGGCGACGTCCGTGCCGGCGCCCATGGCGAGCCCGAGGTCGGCCTGGGCGAGCGCAGCAGCATCGTTCACGCCGTCGCCCACCATGGCCACGTTCTTGCCCTCGTTTTGCAGGTGCTCCACGTGGTGGACCTTGTCCTGGGGTAGCACGCCGGCGATGACGTTGGCGGGGTCGATGCCCACCTCGGCGGCCGTGGCGCGTGCCGCGGCCTCGTTGTCGCCCGTGAGCAGCCAGGGGGTCAGCCCCAGTTCCTTCAGTTTGGCGATGGCCGTGGCCGAGGTCTCCTTGACGGTGTCCCGCACGGCGATGATGCCCGCGGCGGTTCCGTCGACGGAGACGACGACGGCTGTTGCGCCGTCACGCTGGGCGGTGGTGAAGGCCCCCGCCAGCTCACCGAGGTCTCCCTGTAGCTTGCCGACGTTCACCCGCCGTCCTTCGACGGTCGCCTGGACACCGACGCCCGGCTCGTTGGAGAAATCGTCCACGGACGGGAGCTCACCGGCCTCGGCGGCGTTCGTGGCGATGGCCTGGGCGATGGGGTGCTCGGAGGCATGCTCCACCGCGCCGGAGAGGCGCAGGATCTCCGCCTCGGAGTAGGGGGCGATGGCGGTGATGCCGTGCACTGACATGGTTCCCGAGGTCACGGTGCCGGTCTTGTCCAGCACGATGGTGTCCACCTTTTTGGTGGATTCCAGCACCTCCGGCCCCTTAATCAGGAGCCCGAGCTGCGCGCCACGGCCGGTTCCCACGAGCAGTGCCGTCGGCGTTGCGAGCCCGAGCGCGCAGGGGCAGGCGATGATGAGAACGGCGACGGCCGCGGTGAACGCCGGGGCAAGCCCGGAGCCCGCAAGCAAGTGGCCGATGAGGGTGATGAGCGAGACACCGATCACCACGGGAACGAACACCTGTGCAATCTTGTCCACCAGGCGCTGCACCGGGGCCTTCTTGGCCTGCGCGTCGGTGACGAGCTGCGCCATCTGCGCGAGCGTGGTGTCCGCGCCGGTGCGCGTGACCTTAACCAACAGGCGACCCGTCGTGTTGATGGTCGCGCCGGTGACGCTGTCGCCTTCGGTCACCTCTACCGGCACTGATTCGCCGGTGAGCATGGATTCGTCGATGGCCGAGGCACCCTCGGTAACAACACCATCGGTGGCGATCTTTTCGCCCGGGCGGACGACGAAGATATCGCCGGGGACGAGCGAGTCAATGCTGACGCGCTCTTCCTTTCCGTTGCGGATCACGGAGGCATCCTTGGCCCCCATGGTGAGCAGCGCGCGCAGGGCCTCGGAGGAGCGCCCCTTGGCGCGGGTCTCAAACCAGCGGCCGAGCAGCAGGAAGGCGATGACCACGGCGACGGATTCGAGGTAGATCTCGTCCATCGTCGAATCGGATGCGAAGAGGTGCATCTCCATCTTCATGCCGGGCATTCCCGCGTTGCCGATGAAGAGGGCCCACAGTGACCACAGGTAGGCGGCGGTGGTGCCCATGGAGATGAGCGTGTCCATGGTGAACGCGCCGTGCTTGAGGTTGGTGATGGTTGCCTTGTGGAAGGGGGCGCCGCCGACGAAGTACACAAGCGTGGACATCGTGAGAACGGCCCACTGCCAGTTGGTGAACTGCAGGGCCGGGATCATGGAGAGAAGCATGACCGGGACGGCGAGGATGGCGGAGATGATGAGCCGCCGCTTGAGTTCGTCGGCCTCCTGGTCGCGTGCCGCATCGATCTGGCTCACGTTGGACGTGCTTGCATCCTCGTCGCCGGAGGAGGCCCCCATCTCAAATGCGCCGTAGCCGGTGTCTTCCACCGCCTGAATGAGATCGGCTGGGGAGAGCTTGTCCGGGTCGTAGGCAACCGAGGCGGACTCGGTGGCAAAGTTGACGGTTGCTTCCACTCCGTCGAGCTTGTTCAGCTTGCGCTCCACGCGGGACGAGCACGAGGTACACGTCATCCCGGTGACGCCGAGATCCACGTGGAGGAGCTCCACGGGTGGCTGTTGGGTTTGAGTCATGGGGGACCTTTCCTTGAAAGTCAAAGCGTGCCCCGCGGAGCGGGGCACGGCTGGTTCATCAAAGAGTTACTTGACGAGGGTGTAGCCGGCTTCTTCGACGGCTGCCGCAACGTCGTCCACGGAAACGTTGTCGCCGGTGACCGTCACGTTCTTGGCCTCCACATTGGCCTCGACGCTGGTGACGCCCTCGATGGCGCCAACTTCCTTCTCCACTGCCATCTTGCAGTGGCCACAGGTCATGCCCTCGACGGAGTACGTGGTGGTGGTCATAATGCACAATCCTTTCGGTTGTTCTTTTAGGTACCACTTAAACCTATACCCCCTATGGGTATGTGTCAAGGTGTGAAAAAGCCACCGGCGGAATGCCGGTGGCTCAATGGCTCATGACGAGGTGACGCACTCAGTGGCGGGACCCTAGAGGGTGACCAAGTTGTCCCTGCGGGCCTTTACCTCCGCCAAACGCGACCGTTGAGAGGCCAGGCGCCGCCACTGGTTGGCCGGAATCTGCTGCGCTGCCTCGTCGATGACGTGCTTATCAGGCGTACCCCAAGCGATCGGCATGGGAGTGACTTCGGCGCGAAGCTCCTGGCTGGTGAGGCCACGGCGGCCGCCCACCGCGACGGACGGCACGCGCTCGCCCACGCGAATGGTGTGCCCGGGAAGCCCGAACACAACCCGGGTGGTCAGCGCCCAGATCGGCGTGGCCTCCGGGTTGACCGACCGGTTTACCAGCGCAAGGAGGGTGATGTCCTTGCCGTTGACCTCCGCGATGATGGCGGGGCAGAGCGGAAACTGATCAAAGAGCTCCTGGGGTGTCCCCATCTTCTTTGGCAGCGTGAATCCCATGAAGATGCTGATGATTCCCATGATGGCGAGCCCTGCAGCCATGAGGTATCCCACCTGGCCCTGGTACACGCGGGTGATGATGAAGGCGAAGACGAACAACACCGCCGCGAAGATGAACGCGGCAGTCCCGATCCGGCTGGAATCGCGGTACAGCTCGTTGTGCTTCTTGTTGTGCTCAGCGTCGACGGTGAACGAAAACACGGCTTAGTTCTTCTCCTCCAGTAGATGCACATCATCGGCATCGATCAGGCGGTAGGCATAGCCCTGCTCCGCCAGGAATCGCTGCCTGTGTGCGGCGTAGTTTGCATCTAGCGTATCGCGAGTGACGATGGTGTAAAACGTCGCGGTCCCCCCGTCCGCCTTGGGGCGCAGCAGGCGGCCGAGGCGTTGTGCCTCCTCCTGCCTGGACCCGAAGGTGCCCGAGACCTGGATGGCGACGGAAGCCTCCGGCAGGTCGATGGAGAAGTTTGCCACCTTGCTCACCACGAGGGTAGTGATTTCGCCGGCGCGGAACTTGTCAAAGAGCTCCTGGCGCTTCTTGGTGGAGGTCTTGCCCTCGATGACGGGGGCTCCGATCGCCTCACCGATCTCTTCCAGCTGGTCAATGTAGGCCCCGATGATGAGGGTCGGCTCGTCCTTGTGCATCTCGACGAGTTGTTTGAGCACTCTCATCTTGCCGGAGGCGTTGGTGGCTAGCCTGTAGCGGTCGGCGGCCTCGGCGGTGGCGTACACCATCCGCTCGGATTCCGTCATCGTGACGCGCACCTCGATGCACTCGGCGGCGGCGATGAAGCCCTGGGATTCCAGGTCCTTCCACGGCGCGT
Source organism: Corynebacterium pyruviciproducens ATCC BAA-1742 (assembly GCF_000411375.1). GTDB lineage: Bacteria > Actinomycetota > Actinomycetes > Mycobacteriales > Mycobacteriaceae > Corynebacterium > Corynebacterium pyruviciproducens. The sequence continues at coordinate 11,470 of NZ_KE150446.1, forward strand.
CGTAGCGCTTCGGGCCGATGAGACTGAACACATCGCCCTCGCGGCCGTCCTCACGGATGAGTGTGGCCGTAAGGCCCAGGCGGCGGCGTGACTGGAGGTCGGAGGTCATGCGGAACACGGGGGCGGGCAAGAGGTGCACCTCGTCGTAGATGATGAGGCCCCAATCGCGCGAATCGAACAGCTCGAGCGCGCGGTACTCGCCCTTCGTCTTCCTCGTGACCACCTGGTAGGTGGCGATGGTGACCGGGCGGATCTCCTTCTTCTCGCCGGAGTACTCGCCGATCTCGTCTTCGGTGAGAGTTGTGCGGCGCAGCAGCTCGTCGCGCCACTGGCGGCCCGCCACCGTGTTGGTTACGAGGATGAGTGTGGTGGTCTTGAGCTTCGCCATGGCGGCCGCGCCGACGATGGTCTTGCCTGCGCCACACGGCAGGACGACGACTCCGGAGCCACCGGCGAGGAAGGAATCGCAGGCGTAGCGCTGGTAATCGCGCAGCTCCCAATCGCCGTGTTCTGTTGAAAGATCGATCGGGTGCGCCTCGCCGTCGACGTAGCCGGCGAGGTCCTCGGCAGGCCAGCCCACTTTGAGCAGCTCCTGTTTGAGCCGACCGCGCTCGGACGGGTGGACCACGATGGAGTGATCGTCGATCTGCTCGCCCAGCATCCCCTTGAGCTTCTTGTGGCGCGACAGCTCCGTGAGGATCGGCTTCTCATCGGATTCCAAAAGGAGGCCGTGGATGGGGGATTTGGTGAGCCGCACGCGCCCGTACCGCGACATCGTCTCAGCGATATCGATGAGCAGGGACTGCGGGGGCGGGAACTTGGAGAACCTGTCCAGCACGTCGACCACCTGCTCGGCATCGTGGCCGGCCGCGCGGGCGTTCCACAGCGCGAGCGTGGTGATGCGGTAGGTGTGGACGTGCTCGGGAGCGCGTTCCAGCTCAGCAAACGGTGCCAGCGCCGCGCGGGCCTCGTCGGCCTGCGGGTGGTCCACCTCGAGCAGAACAGTCTTGTCGGACTGTACGATGAGCGGCCCATCTCCAAAACCCATAGCTTTCCTTCCATGCCGATTTTCTGTCGTGACTCTAAACAACCCATCCTAGTCGCGGAATTATTCCATCGGCGCGCCGCGCATTCGCCTTTAAACCGTGGTTGATTGCGCCGCTGCGAGAAGAAACCAGTAGTAGTGGTTATCCCAACTTATTCGTCGGTAAAGACCTCCGTGATCCGGTGAAGCAGGAAGCGGCGGATCTTGCCCGAGGCGACATCGAGGGCATCGAGCTGACCGCCGGTGACCGTCAGCGGCTTGATCACCCGGTGGCTGGCAATGCCACTCTTGTCCACAGAACCGATGGTCACCGTCGCGCCACCGCGCGCGGCGTGGGACACCGCCGCAAGGATCTCGTGCGAATCTGTGATCGCGGTGCCGATGCGGGCGCGCCGTTCGGCGGAGTTGGTGGATCTGATGGCGGTGACAGCCGCCTCGATGTCAGAATCAGAAAGCGCGTTTCTGCGCGGCTTCATGCTGGCCGGGCTCGCGTCACGGGCGCGCGTACTCACCGAGGGGGCGACCCTCGTGGCACGGGGTTTGAGGTTGATGCTGGCACCGGTCGCGTCCTCGGCGACGGGGTGGAACCCCGCCTTGCGCAGTGCCTCGATCACCTTGATCAGTGGCGCCTGCGCGATCGCCACCGTGGGGGCGATGATGCGCAGGCCCACGGACTCGGCGTCTGCGGTCCGACACGCGTTGATGAGGAGGGCCTCGTCGTCGCACCGCAGGTAGCTTTCCGCGGGGCCGCCGCGCAGCGTGCCGTGGCGTCGGGCCACGTCTTTCACGATGAAAGCGATGCTCTCCGGGGTGCCCCCGGCGACGTGTTCGTCGAGGAATGACAGCATGCGGGAGGCGGACATACCGGCATCGAGCGCGCGACGAATCGTGCCCTCGGTGACTCGATAGACGGCGGCGAGCCCCGGCGACTCGACGTCGGCAAGCAAAGACAGGGTGGCCCCGAGCTCGCGAGAGACCGGTCCGGGGGCGAGGATCGTGTTATCCCCCTGCGCGATGAGCGTGGTAGTCAGCTCCGGGGTGAGTGCTGCGGTGGCCCTTTCAAGGGGGCCACCGGCGGGGGTGCCGTCTGCGGAGGAGTTTGGGGCACCGGCGTGCGGGGGCAGCGTGCTTTCATAAAGGGACCTCACGAGCGACGAGGGCGTGAGTGCCTCGCCTGCCCCAGCGGTGGTGAGACCCAGCCACTGAAGCTCATCGAGGATGCCGTCGAACGTCTCGGTCCTCACGCGACGGCTCGTGATCGGGTTGTGGAAGACGTAGAGACGAGCAATATCGGTGCGAGTGACCGGAGCGGGCGCAGCGGTGGAGTCCGACCCGGCAGGGGACGCAGGGGGAGTTGAGAGGATCGCGAGGAGGTCCGCCTTGATCGCCGGAAGAAGCCCGATGGCGACGGAAGGGGAGAGCAGGTGAGTGGGCTTTCCCTTGGTATCCGGGGTTCCCACCTTCCAGCTGGCAAGGTGCGAGCCGACCCAGGCGCGCAGCAGCTCAGCCCACCGGACGCTGAGTGGTTGGCTGAGGAAAGCGTCGGCGGCGGGGGTAGGTGCCACGTAGTCTCCGCCGTCGTCGTCCTCGGGGAGCGGATCGGGAACCCCGCGGGCGACAATTCCCGCGGAGTAGGCGAGGGAGACCACCCGGGCGAGCGTCTGCTGTTCAACCTTCAGCTCCTCGCACAGGCGATTTTCCACCCGTACCCCCAGAGCACCCTGCTTGAGAGTGGAGGCGGGGGTGACGGACAGCGCGGCAATGAGCTCCTCTACCTGGCGTACAACGTCAAGCCCCTGCGCGGTGGCGGTGGCATCGAGGCTACTGCTGGTTGGAGCTACTTTCTGCGCCACGACATCAAGGCGCGGCGGGAACAACGGGATCGGGACGGGCAGGGTGCCGGTGAGAAGCGCCTTGGTGGGCGCCGAGAGCCGGACAGTGCGCTCGTCCACTCGGTCGAGCAGCCCGGATGTGATGAGACGCGGGATGGGGCGGGCGGGATCGGCATCGCAGGCCGCGTCTTTTGTGCGACCGGAACCACCGGCGGAGAGAAGAGTGCGAAGAATCTTCTTCTGCGGGGCGGAGAGCTGCTCGAGGCGGTCGCTCACCTCCGCTCTTGTGAGGCGAGTCGATTGAGACAGAACGCGGAAACCGTGGGGGAGGGCGTTGACTACCTCGGGGGAGAGGAGGAAACCGTCGCTTGTGCCGTAGATGAGGGCGTAGGACAGGAGAGTATCGAGGGCGCGTGTGATGGCAGCGTCGATGCGAGATGATTCCTCTTCCCGTGCCCCCGAACCGAGTGACTCGTGGAACTTTTCCACCACATCGGGGTAGGCACAAGGGTTGAATTCTGCGCGGCATTCGACAGCCGCCTCGAGCGTGGCGAGCTCGGTCGCAGTGAGGTGGGAGAGCGCCCGGGACACCGACTCCCTCACGTGAAGTCTGGCCGCTAGTGAACGGAAACTAGGTGGCAGTGGCAGTGCTGTGTCCGGCCTGTGCCGCAGTATGGTGGCCAGCTCGGAGTCCGATCTGGCGGCGAGCCAGTCCACAAACCGTAGTTGCGGAGCAGTATCGTTCGTGCGAGGAGTCATAACACCAACACATTCTACCGTGGTTATGTGTGTGACTTTTCGGGTGGAAATTTGGAACAATGATCATATGGCTAAGACTGTGAAGAAGGCGGACCGCCAGACTAAGGCTGTTAAGCCCGCCAAGAAGGGTTATGTAGATCCAGGCTGGGGTAATCACACCCCGGGGCAACACCCGGTGACTGAGATCCTCGCCACCGTCAACGGTGCGATGAGCCCGTTTGGTAACGAGACGGATTTCCCGCGTCCGTACCAGGAGACCGGGTACGTCCACCCCGTGACCAACATCAACCACTAGTAGCTTTCACGCGCTAGCGCGCCCCGCCGATCGCCCCCGTGTGACACGGTCCAGGGGCGCTTTGGTGTGCCTGCATATTGCCACAGGTGTGCGAGGCCATGAGGGGTGTAGGTGGTTACTGCATGGCCCAATGGGGGAAGCGGCCTCACCTGTGGGCCCCTCGCGAGGATCACTGTGCTGGTGTGGCTAGTTGACGTTTTCCTCCCCCGTTTCCTGTCACCTCACCGTGGGGTGGGGTGACGCAAAGGGCTGCCTTCCGTGTCCTCAGTGGACGGGAGGCAGCCCAATTTTTTGCGAAGAAATGCTCTACACTACTGAGCGTTCTTTACAGCGGCGCTCACCTGCGGGAGGTTAGCGTCGATGAACTCGGCGTTAGCAGAGTAGAAGTTCTGGATGTCCTGGCGGTGGAAATCGTATGCACCGTGAACCTCGGCGGGAACCTGGATGCCCACGGAGGCGAGGCGGTTGACCAGAAGGTTGAAGAGGATATCGACGGGCAGCTTCTCGTCGGAGGAGGACTCTGCAACTGCCTCGATGACGTTCTCGGTGGATTCCAGAGCCGAGGACTCGTTCGAGGGGGTGTTGCGAGGCGTCGGAGCCGAGTTGAGCCCGAGGCGTGCGGAGCACGCAGGCCATGCGCCCCAACCCTGGGAGGCGAGAACGCGCTCAGCAACAACGATCTGCTGCTCGCGGGTGGCCTGGTAGGCGTAGGGGGCGAACTCGCGGCCACCGTTAGCGTTCCAGGTGCTGGGGCTGAACTGGAGGCCACCGTGGTAGCCGTTGCCCGTGTTGATGGACCAGTTGCCACCGGCCTCGCACTGTGCGAGGCGGTCCCAGTCCGAATCCGGTGCGGCGTTCGCGATCGGGGTGGAGATTGTGGTTGCTGCAGCAACGGCGGTGGCGGAGGCTGCAATCTTTGCGAAGGTGTTCTTCTTCGGCGCGGCGTGTCGTGCCATCTGAATTAGTATCCTTTCAAGATCAATTGGTAGTGAAGGTGCGAGCCACTCTCACGCGCACGCAATATGTTAAGGCGGTGCGGCAAGCAGTTGGTCTGTTCCCTTTGGGGACGCGATGTCCTTTTTCAGTTTCCTGGTGCTCTGGCTCATGCACCTTGTACCCATCGCGCATCACTCGTGGCGACCACGGTGTCCGCGATGCATGAGCACAAATATAACGCAACGGTAACGAAAGCGTTACTTTTTAGGTGTTGTTGGCCTCTTTTGCCGCCTGGATCGGCCACATAAAATACGCTGACTAGCGAAGAACCAGTTATTGTGTGATTGGTCACAAAATACGAGATTTTCCCCTCAAAGGCCTACTTTCACGGTGCCGAGTGCCGCGTGTATCCGTTCGCTGCACACCGTGCCGTTCGCTGCACACCGGGACCGACGTGGGAATGGATAGCGGATTGTGAACGTTACCTGTAATGTAAGGTCTTCGCGCAACGTGAAGGCGCGTGTATAGTTAAGCGGACTATAGGTAGTTAAGACTGCAGATAAAATAGCCTGGAAAGAGCGCCGGAAAGCGTCCTTATTTATATATGTAGCCAGAAATTTCGCGCAGCCGGGGCGTGCTGTGCGGCGATGACAAGCGTGTGAGAAAAACCCTGTAAGAAAGGTGGTTGACAACCATGCCGATCGGCAAAGTGAAGTGGTACGACCCGGATAAGGGATTCGGGTTTGCCTCCAACCCTGGGCAGGAGGACGTCCACATTTCTAAATCTGTCCTTCCCGAGGGCGTGGAGACGCTTCACCCTGGGCAGAGGATCGAGTTTGATTTCGCGGCAAGCGGTCGCGGCCCGCAGATCCTTAGGATGCGGCTTGTCGATCCGCCGCGTAAACCCCGCAAGCCGGAGCACAAGTACACGGCGGAGCAGCTCAACTCCATCGTGGGTGATCTCATGACACTCCTGGAGGATAGCGTCCAGCCGCACCTGCAAAATGGTCGCTGGCCCGACCGTAAGGCCGGCCGCCAGGTGGCGGAGATCCTCCGCGTAGTGGCCAAGGAACTGGATAAGTAAAACCCACGGTCGCCTCTCATCAGGTAGGGGTGGCCCGAGGGAAAGAAAACTTTCCCCTGAACACAACTCTGCTCCCCACCAGTTGGACCGAGAAATCGGATTCGAACTGATGGGGAGCAGCGTAGTTTCCGGGGTTTCCAACCCCCGCAATTGGCGGAGGACACGAGGGGCAGGCTGAGCTAGGCCTCGTCGTCGGCCATCGACCAGGTGACCACCACGGGTGTTTCTTCCTTGCCGTCCCGCTGCACCTGCATGGAGCTCACCTCCACAACCATGAGCTTCGCCGTGTCCTTTGTCGCAGGGATCTCAACCTCGTTGGGGTCCGTTGAGCGGAAGTAGTGTTCGTCGTTCTTGGCGGGATCATCGTAGATGGCCAGGAGTGACCAATCGTGGTCGCTCACATCCTCCGGCACAGTCACGGTGATCTTCTCAGCGGAACTGAAATCGGTGGTGAACACGGTGCCGTCGCAGTCCTCGCCACTGGCGCCGATCTCACACACCGCGTACGGGGCGACCTCGGTGGCGGTGCTGTCAATGGTGAGTGTGGTGCGAAGCGATGCCGGATCCACATAGCTTTGGTGATCCCGTACTGCGCTGACACCCAAAATAACGCCGAGAACCACGGCCACAGCGACGATGAACAGCCCCGCCATGAGAGCGACGTTCTTAATTGAATTCTTCCTTCTCGCCATGGTTACGCATTCTACTTGCTAGGCAGGAACGAATCGCACCTCGTACAGGGTGGGCCACATTTTTCCGGAGAGGTAAAAATGATCGGTTTCAGGAATGTGCGCGATTCCGTTGAGCACCGCGTTGGGGTCACTCGCCCCCTCCGGGCGCAGCTCGGAGGCGTCGATAAGCCCAGTAACCTCGCCCGTAGCGGGGTCGATCCGGACGATCTCGTCGGTGAGGAAAATGTTGGCGTAGAGGCTACCGTCGGGCGCGCAGGACAGCTCGTTGAGCTTTGTTACCGGGCTGCCACCTGCGGTGACGGCAACGGTGCGCCGCAAGGCGAACGTCTGCGGATCGCGCTCCTGAAGGGTAGCCGTCCCGTCACTCATGTACATGGATTGCGCCTGGCCGTCCCCCTCAAAGGAACACAGGCCCCAGCCCTCGCCGGGATAGGAGACAGTTTCCTTCACTGCGAGCGTAGCGGCGTCCAGGCGGAACGCCGTGTTCTCCTTCCACGTCAGCATCCACACATCGGAGCCGACGCGCGTGAAGCCCTCGCCGAAATACTGGTCCGCCAACCGATGGCTTTCCTGCACCTGTCCATCGAGCGTGCGCCTGTAGATGCCGCTTTGCCGGTACATGCCGTGGGAGATGAGGAGAGTTCCGTCCTCATTCACCTCCAAGCCCTGGGTAAAAGTGGACGGGTCAAAAAACAGTTGGTTGAGAACCTCCACGCGGAGCCGGGGAATAGACGCCGCCTTATCCGCCGACGAGTTCGACAGGGCCGCCGACGCCGTGGACACGGAGCTTCCCACAGAGGACCCGGGGGCGGGGAACTCATCAACGGGGGTGCACCCCACAATCGCGAAAGAGCAGATAAGTGACGTTAATACGTGGAAGAACCGACCCATGTGCACTATTGTGCCAGCAATGCTGAATAATAGGGGTGTGACAAGAAGGAAAGAAAACTTGAGACGTGCGACAACCCGTGGGGGGAATTCGGTTCGCAACGCGCGCCGCGCCGGGGACACGGTGGCGAGAGGGAACACACAAACCGACAATCCGCTTGTCAGCAGTATCGCCGAATCTATCGCCCGCCACGCGGCAGAAGACATGAACGAAGGCCACGTGGGCATCCACATCGGCGCCGAATGCCTTGACGAGGAGACGGCCATCCACCGCTTCGCCGCAGATGTACCCGGCTACCGCGGCTGGGAATGGAACGTGGTCATCGCCGTCGCCCACGGCTCCCGTTACGTCACCGTCAACGAGGTGAGCCTCATGCCTGGCCGGGATGCGCTGCGGGCACCACGGTGGGTGCCGTACGCGGAACGGGTCCAGCCCGGCGACCTCACCCCGGGCGGGCAGCTTCCCCCCGAGGAGAATGACCCCCGCCTCACCGACGCCGGGAAGGGACTCCACTTCACGGCGGTGCAGCCACGTCGCGGCAAGTCCACCAAGAGTAAGGACATCACGCGCCGGGGCTTGGACGAGTCCCTGTCCCGCTGGCGTGGCGGTGCCTACGGGCCCACCTCGGAATTCGCTGAAAAGGCCGCGCTTACATGCACCACCTGTGCCTTCTACCTGCCGCTCGACCCGGAGGTGAGCGCCAACTTCGGGGTGTGTGCCAACGAATACTCCGCCGACGGCCACGTGGTGCACTCGGCTTTCGGCTGCGGTGCGCACTCGGATACACCGCCCAAGGAGACCTTGGGGCAGCGCCTCGCGTCGCCGTACGACGACGAAAAAGAAATTCGGCTGTAGCCTCCACTGCCGTGTCGGATGGAGCGCCGGGGGAGGACGCGGGCGCATTTTGTGTTCGGCTGGGTGCCGTCCTACATTTACCTTGGGCTGCGGTTTCTTCACGGTGCCCGGTGGACCTCGTGACTTCCAGTGCGTTCGCATGGGGTGAATAGCACCGGTGACGTGACGCATCCGGCCCGGCACCACCCCGCAAAAGCGAAGAACACCTGTGAAGGGCGCTTCTTTGTGCCTTTAGGAATGCTGCGTGGTGGTGTCGTCGCTCACGCGAATAAGTACTCACACGGATCGGACACGAAAATTCATGGAAAACGGCACACACACCGATAACAAACGCACGGACCCGCAGCGGCAACGCACGGACCCGACGCGGCAACGCACGGACCCGACGCGGCAACGCACGGACCCGCAGCGACGGGTCGGGCGCCTTGATAGCTTCTTCCACATCACGGAGCGCGGCTCCACCGTCATCACGGAGATGCGCGCCGGGTTGGTGAGCTTCTTCGCCATGGCGTACATCGTCATTTTGAACCCGCTCATCCTGGGCACCACCGAGGACTTCACCGGGCGTGCACTCGGCATCCCCCAGGTCGCGGCCGTGACGGCGCTCGCCGCGGGGGTCATGACCATCCTCTTCGGCATCTTTGCCAAGTACCCGTTCGGCATCGCCACAGGCCTGGGAATCAACACCATGGTCGCCGTCACGTTCGTCGCCAGCGAGGGGCTGAGCTGGGAAGAAGCGATGGGGCTCGTGGTCATCGACGGTGTCATCATCGTCATCCTGGGGCTCACCGGCTTCCGCACCGCCGTGTTCCTCGCTATCCCCCGCTCCCTCAAAGCGGCCATGAGCGTGGGTATCGGTTTGTTCATCACCATGATTGGGCTTGTCGACGCCGGGTTCGTCCGTCGTGTTCCGGACGCCGCCGGGACCACCGTCCCCGTCGGTCTCGGTATTGATGGATCGATCGCCAGCTGGCCCACCCTTACCTTCGTCATCGGGCTCATCATTTGTGGCCTGCTCGTCGCCCGCAACGTGCCGGGCGGCCTGTTCATCGGTGTCGTAGTCAACACCATCATCGCCATGATCATCGAGGCCCTCACCGGCGCCGGCCCCAGCTTTGTCGACGGCAAACCCAACCCCGCGGGCTGGAACCTCGCTGTGCCGGAGCTTCCCTCGTCCATCGGTGGCATCCCAGACCTCTCACTGGTGGGAAGCGTGGACCCCTTCGGCGCGTTCGCCCGCATCGGCGCACTGACCGCGTCCCTCCTCGTGTTCTCCCTCGTGCTGGCGAACTTCTTCGACGCCATGGGCACGATGACCGCACTGGGCAAGCAGGCGGGTCTCACGGACGAAAACGATATTCTCCCGGGCATGAAGCAAGCCCTCGTGGTGGAGGGCTGCGGTGCCATCATCGGCGGTGCCGCCAGCTCCTCGTCCAACACGGTGTTCGTGGATTCCGCCGCCGGTATCGCCGACGGTGCCCGCACAGGCCTTGCCAACATCGTCACAGGTGGACTCTTCCTGGCCGCAATGTTCCTCACCCCGCTGTACGAAGTCGTGCCCATCGAAGCGGCCGCCCCCGTCCTCGTCATCGTGGGCTGCATGATGATGGGGCAGGTGAAGGATATCGATTTCACCGACTTCGCTATCGCCCTGCCGTCGTTCCTCATGATGATCGTCATGCCGTTCACCTACTCCATCACCAATGGCATCGGCGTGGGCTTCGTGTCCTACGCCGCGATGATGCTGCTGTCCGGCCGGGCGCGCAAGGTGCACTGGCTCATCTGGCTCATCGCTGCCCTATTCCTCGTCTACTTCGGTATGGATCCGATCATGAACGCGGTTCACGGGTAGGTTGAAGCACATGACCACTGTGATTCGCATCGATGACCCGGCCGATCCGCGCCTGGACGATTACCGGGATCTCAACCACTCGGACACCCGCCCCGACCTCCCCGGAGGCAAGGGGCTCGTCATCGCCGAGGGATCCCTCGTCATCCCGCGCCTCGTACAGTCCCGCTTCCCGGTGCGCAGCATCGTCGGGTTCGAACCCAAGCTCAGCGGGTTGCTTGAGACGCTGGGTGAGGTCGACGTACCGGTCTATGAGGTAACCCGCGAGGTGCTTGCGAAGGTGGCCGGCTTTGATATGCACCGTGGCCTCGTCGCTGCTGCGGATCGCGCGCCGGAAATGACCGTTGACGAGGTCATCGCCGGGGCTTCCACACTGTGCATCCTCGAGGGCGTGGGTGACCACGAAAACATTGGCTCCATTTTCCGCAACGCCGCGGGGCTCGGCGTGGATGGCGTGCTCTTTGGTGCCAGCTGCGCCGATCCGCTGTACCGGCGCGTGGTCCGCGTCTCCATGGGACATGTGCTGCGACTGCCGTTCGCCCACATGGAGGGCAAGACCACCAACTGGCAACACGGTCTCGCCAGGCTCCAGGAGGCCGGGTTCCAGGTCATTGCTCTTACCCCCAACCCCACGGCGGCGAACCTCCAGGACGTTATCGATCCAACGAGGAAGACGGCCATCCTCGTCGGTGCCGAAGGACCTGGGCTGACGGAACACGCGATGCGCGCCACCGACGTGCGGGCGCGGATCCCCATGCAGCCAGGGACCGATTCCCTCAACGTGGCGACCGCAGCGGCGATTGGGTTTTACGAGGCCCTGCGCCACCATTAATAGCACCTCATGTGTAGGACATCAGACCAACGGGGGTACTATGCCCCCTATGTCAAACCTCACAAATGAGCAAGAAGACGTCGCCACCCAAGACGTGACAGACGCCACGGCGGGCGCGACAGAAGAAAAAACGTTCTTCGGGCAGCCACGTGGCCTCGCCAACCTCTTCGGTGTCGAGATGTGGGAGCGCTTCTCCTTCTACGGCATGCAGGCGATCGTCATCTACTACATGTACTACGAGGTGACTCGTGGTGGCCTCGGAATGGACCAGGCCGCGGCCGCCTCCATCATGGGCGCCTACGGTGGGTTGGTCTACCTTGCCTGCCTCGCAGCGGCGCTTGTTGCCGACCGAATGCTCGGCTCCGAGCGCACCCTGTTCTACTCCGCCGTCCTGGTGATGTGTGGCCACATCGCCCTGGCACTGGTGCCGGGGTACGCGGGGCTGGCGCTGGGGCTCGTCCTCATCGCTGTGGGTTCCGGTGGCGTGAAAACCAATGCGTCGGTGGTGCTCGGCCAGCTGTACAGCCGTAACGACCCGCGTCGCGATGCCGGGTTCACCATCTTCTACATGGGCGTCAACATCGGTGGCCTGCTCGGCCCCGCCCTCACCTCTTTCGTATGGGGCTGGCGAGGCTTCCACTGGGGCTTTGGCCTCGCTGCTATCGGCATGTTCTTCGGTCTTGCGCAGTACACGCTGATGAGGAAGGAAACCATTAAGGGCGCCGGCCAGGAGACCCCGAACCCGCTGCCCGCCAAGGCTTACCCGGTGTGGCTCGGCGGGGCTGCCGTGGTGGTCGCTATCTGCGTGTGGCTCGTGGTATCGGGAATTGTCAAGGTTGTGTGGCTGTCCAACATCGTGACCGTCGTGGCGCTTTTCTCCGCCATCGGCCTGTGGTGCCAGATGTACTTCTCCAAGCTGACCACCAAGAAGGAGAAGAGCCGCCTCGTGGGCTTCATCCCCATGTTCATCTCCGGCGTGCTGTTCTTTGCCATCTTCCAGCAGCAATTCACCGTGCTGGCGTTCTACTCCGAGTCGCGTTTGAACCGCGTGGTGTTCGGCTACGAGATTCCGCCCTCACTTGTGCAGCTCATCAACCCGCTGTTCATTTGTGCTTTCTCCGGTGTGTTCGCCACGATGTGGACGCGGCTGGGCAACCGTCAGTGGTCTGTACCTGTGAAGTTCGGTGTGGCAAACGTCATCATCGGCCTTTCGCTGCTTTTCTTCATTCCGTTCTCCGGTGGCGCGGACAACACCACGCCTCTGTGGGCACTCGTGTGGATCCTCTTCCTCTTCACCGTGGGTGAGCTGCTCCTGTCCCCGGTGGGTAACTCGTTGGCCACAAAGGTCGCGCCTGAGGCGTTCCCGTCACGGTCCATGGCCATGTGGATGATGGCCCTGGCGATGGGTACAGCGTTGGCAGGCAGCCTGGCTGCCTACTACGACCCGACGAGCGCAGCCTCTGAGAACACGTTCTTCACCACGCTGGCAGTGATCCTCGTCATCCTGGGCATCGTGATGTTCGCGCTGAAGAACTGGATCCTGAAGAAGTTCGTGGATATCCGGTAACCCGCGTTAGCCGCCAGGTGCAACGTACGTGGGGCGTAATACCTCATGTGGGGCGTAAAGCCTCACATGCGTAAGTACGAAACGCGCAGGGGAGACCCTGCGCGTTCTTTTTATTTCTCTTTTCGGTCCAGATGCCTTAGACGTTCTTTTGCTTCACTCAAGCGGGAGGAGGCGTAGCGGGCGAGCTTCTTACTGGTAAGCCAGCCGATGCGGGCAACGTCCTTTGCCACTTGGGCGAGCTCGGCTCCTGGTGTGTCGTCGTCGGTCCCGTCCTCGGAGTCTCCCTCGTAATCATCGTAATCGGGGTTCGTGGCCGAGAATCCCAGCTTGGTTGAGCTGGTCACCACTAATTCATCAAGCGGCGTGGGGGTCGCATGGCTCTCAATGCGGGGTTCCTTGCGCCCGTCCGTGGCAAAACCCACCACGTTGATATCAGGACCATCCGCTGTAATCGGCACGCCAAGCCAGCCGACTTCCGCACCAGCGACGAGATCCTTGGGTGCGAACGGCAAGTCGATGCCTTCCGAATCCCCAGACCAGAAGCTGTACTCAAAGGGCTCCGGAAGGCCCTTATCCTCATACACGCGAGACCGGGTAGCGCAGAAGCTGCGACGCAGCTTGTCGCCTTGAAAATGGGCGATTCCCGCGAAAGTGGATTCGCCTTGGCCCTCCGCAAAGACGTAGAGATCTGGCGCGTCCACGGAGAGCATGAGCGTGCGAGGTAACTCGCTCAACTTGGTCAGGGTATCGACGAGGGTTTGCACGACGATGACACCGGGGAAGCCACCGATGTAAAACTCGTTGTGGCCAGGAACCGTCGAGCGGTTTAAGGGGAAAGTCCCGATCGCGGTGATTGGCTTGGACGAATCGAGTTGGCTCAGATACTTTCGTCCAAATCCACGATCCGGTGACGGCTCGGCCGAAAGCACAGCTGCTGCGTTGGGAACGGACACAAACCACAGCGAGACAACAACCGGGTCAGCTGAACTCGAGACGTTCGGGGCTGTCATCTAAGAATCCTTGCCACCGTTTTTGGGCCGTGTCGCGCGAACCCCAAGGAGGACATCCTCCCAGTGAGGTGTGGCGGACTTCCGGCGACGGCGCTTGCGATGTTCGCCACCGTTGCGCGCTTGCTGCGCAGGCGGGTTCTGCAAGAGTTCGTCATCAGCGACGAGCTCGCCGGTGATGGTGTCCTCCTCGGCAGAGGAGGACTCGGGACTCTGCTCGGGCTCCGCTTCCACATCGTCGCTAACTTCCGGCTCCTCATGCCACGTCGACCGTGGCGCGATGAGATCGGTCGCCGTGGAATTCTTCGCCTCCACCATGGTGGGGCCTGTGGCCTTGACCGTGACGTACCATTCGGCGACGTACTCGGTAAACCCTGCCGTCCACGTCAGCGTGGCAATCCATGAGCCGGCGCTGTCGCGGTAGGCATCCCAGGTGGCCCGCTCCATGTCGTAATCGTGGCGGGAAAATGCCTGAGCGGCCTGTTCTCCCAGAGTGAGTGTGCCCGGGGCAGAGGGGGCCTGGAGATATCCGCCGCGCGCCAGCTCGGCCATGCGGTGGCGTTCGGTCATCACAGGGTGAGCAAACGATTCAATCCGCTCGGGAATAACCCCCATTTCCTGCGCCAGTTCCTCGATCGAGGAACCGGACCGGATCCGTTCCTGGATTTCCCTCGGGCGCAGGCTCAGTGGTGCGGAGTACGTCGTTTCCCTCGGCTTGTCCGCCGGCGGTTGAACTTGCTCTACGCGGGGAGCTTCGTCCTGTACTTTCTCTTCACCAACAAGGAGCTTGCGTAGTGCCGGAGTGACTTCCACGAAGTATTCCTCGGCGCCGCCGCCAGCCGCTGCGGTGTCGGCATTAGCAAAAACGAGCGATGATGCCGTCGATTCCTCGGGCACAAACCGTAGTTCTCGCATGGAATACACTCCTTGTCAGGCGGGGACGAACAAATAGCCTTGTACCCTCTAGCCTAACTGTTCGATCCGAAATTTACTCATACCGCAAAAACTCCGCCCCGGCAATGGAGAGTCGAAGGCCGGGGCGGAGGGTCTGTAGGGCAGGGCTTAGACGGTTTTTTCCAGCACGTAGTCGATGCACTGGGTGAGTTTGTCTACGTCGCTCGGTTCGATTGCAGGGAACATACCAATCCGCAGCTGGTTGCGCCCGAGCTTGCGGTAGGGCTCCACGTCGAGAATGCCGTTGGAGCGCAACGTTGCCGCGAGTTCGGCTGCGTCTACGGTGTCAGCAAAGTCGATGGTGCCCACAACGAGCGACCGGCCTGCCGGGTCGGACACAAACGGCGTGGCCACCTCATGTTTATCGGCCCACGTGTACAAGATGGTCGAAGACGCGGAAGTACGCTTCACCATTCCCTCAAGTCCGCCGTTCTCATTCATCCAGCGAACCTGATCGGCCAGCATAAGGAGGGTAGCGACGGCGGGAGTGTTGTAGGTTTGGTTCTTCCTCGAGTTGTCCACCGCTTTCTTCAAAGAGAGAAAAGCTGGTTGGAAACGGTCACTGGCCGCGATCTTCTCAATGCGCTCGATCGCCGCCGGGGAGAAAGCTCCCAACCACAGTCCACCATCGGAGGCGAAGCACTTCTGCGGAGAGAAGTAGTAGACATCAGTCTGAGAGATGTCCACGGGAAGTCCGCCAGCCCCGGAGGTCGCGTCAACCACGATGAGTGCATCCCCTGCGCCTTCCGGCCTCGTGACCTCAACCATCGCGCCCGTCGAGGTTTCGTTGTGGGCCCACGCCAAAATATCGCAGCCTTCCATGGCGACGGGGGACGGCACACTACCCGGTTCCGTTTCCCGGATTTCGGGGGCATCTAGCCAGGGCGCGTTCAACGAGGCGGTAGCGAACTTCTTGGAGAATTCACCAAACGCAAGGTGTCCGGACTTCTTTTCAATGAGTCCAAACGTGGCGGCATCCCAGAAAGCCGTGGCCCCACCGAGTGAGAGGAGGATCTCGTAGCCTTCGGGGAGAGAGAACAGGCTAGACAGTCCTTCACGGATGTCTCCTACGAGGTTCTTCACTGCCGGCTTGCGGTGAGATGTGCCCAGCACCGTAGTCGCGGCAGAAGTGATGGCGTTGACCTGGCCGGAACGGACCTTTGAAGGTCCGCAGCCGAACCGCCCGTCCTGGGGAAGGAGCTCGGCCGGGATCTTGAGCATGGTGTCTGTCATTTCTACTCCTCACGTGTTGCTCCGTAGCGGGAGAAAGGGTGCACCCGTACGATGACTAGAGACTATACCGCATAAATTGCGTAAAGATGCAAAATATGAGCGTTGTTTGCTGGTGAAGGCTGAGAGCGTCGCCACAAATGGGGGTGACGGAAAAGATACTTGAGGGGGTGAAAAGGGGGTAGGTGCGAAAACCGGGCTTTACGTGTTTAGGTGCGGAGTTGCTTGTAAATCTAGCGGTAGCGTGGGCTAATGGTCTGACCAGTGGGGGAATTGTTAGCGGTACGTACGTACGGTATTTGAAGTTGGCTGGTAAAATTCGGACGGTAGAGCGTTCAGTGAGTGTGAGCTTTACAAAAATAGAGAAATTCTCATAGCGCATAGTTTTTCCGCGTAGGATTAATCCCAGTGACCACGTACGTGATGGTTACGGGGCTACAGGCATATGCAGACGACGATGTGCGTGAAAGCACCACGAACGCGCGTACCGAGACAGTCTTAGCTGCTTTAATGGCGGACGACGTAGGAAGGTGTAATTACATATGGCTTCGGAAAACAAGGACAAGGTTGTACTTCAATACCCCGGTGGCGAATACGAGATGGACATCGTCCATGCCACAGAGGGTGACGACGGCATCAACATCAACAAGTTGCGCACATCCACTGGGCTTGTCACCTATGACCCGGGGTACCAGTCCACGGGCTCTACCAAATCTGCTATCACCTACATCGACGGCGAAAACGGCATTCTTCGTTACCGTGGCTACGCCATCGAGGACCTTGCTGAAAAGGCCACCTTCAACGAGGTGAGTTACCTGCTCATTCACGGCGAGCTCCCCACCCAGCACCAGCTGGAGGTGTTCAGTGACTCTATCCGTCACCACACTTTGTTGGATGAGGACTTTAAGGCGGCGTTCTCCATCTTCCCGCGCGACGCGCACCCGATGGCAATCCTCGCCTCGTCGCTGAACATTTTGTCCGCGTACTACCAGGACACTCTCGACCCCCTCAACCCGGAACACCTGGATAAGGCCACCGTTCGCCTCATGGCTAAGGTGCCGATGCTTGCGGCCTACGCACAGCGTGCCCGCAACGGTGAGCCCTACATGTACCCGGATAACTCTCTCAATGCCCGCGAGAACTTCCTCCGCATGATGTTCGGGTTCCCCACGGAGCCCTATGAGGTCGATCCCATCATGGTGAAGGCTCTCGACCAGCTGCTCATCCTTCACGCGGATCACGAGCAGAACTGTTCCACCTCTACGGTTCGTATGGTCGCCTCCTCCCACGCCAACATGTTTGTGGCTATTGCTGCAGGCATTAACGCCCTGTCTGGTCCCCTCCACGGTGGCGCCAACCAGGCTGTTTTGGCGATGCTCGAGAAGATCAAGAGGGAAGGCATCAATGCCAAGGAGTACATGGAGAAGGTGAAGAACAAAGAGGACGGTGTCAAGCTCATGGGGTTTGGGCACCGCGTGTACAAGAATTACGATCCGCGTGCGCGCATCATCAAGTCCACCGCTCACGAGCTGCTGGAGAAGCTCGGTGGGGACGATACGCTCGAACTCGCCCTCGAGCTGGAAGAAATCGCGCTCGCCGACGACTACTTCATCGAGCGCAAGTTGTACCCCAACGTCGACTTCTACACCGGCCTCATCTACCGGGCAATGGGCTTCCCGGAGGACTTCTTCACGGTGCTCTTCGCCATCGGCCGTCTGCCCGGCTGGATTGCTCAGTACCGCGAGCTGGTGGAGAATCCGAAGTCCAAGATCTACCGGCCCCGCCAGGTGTACACCGGCTACGCCAAGCGCGAGTGGATCCCACGCTCCGAGCGGAAGTAGCTCCTTTACCTCGATTTCGCTCCCTCACCAGCAGGTTTGCGCCCTCGGCGGTTGCTAATCCGGTGGTGGGAGTGGAAATCGGCGCCCACCCTCACATAGACTGGGCAACGTTCGTTGACGTTTGTCGGCGTACTTTAACGTTTATTTCTGCCCATTGTTCTTAGCAACGCATAGGCTTCCTGCCCCGGTGGGAGAGGCTGTGTAATAAAGGAGCTTGACTAGATTCATGTTGGACGAAAAACCCGTCATTGAGGCACCCGAAGGCCCCGCCCCCGAAGACATCGTCATCGAGGACATCGTCGTGGGTGACGGTGCTGAAGCCCTTGCCGGTGGTGCCGTCACAGTCCACTACGTGGGCGTTGACTTTGCTACTGGCGAAGAATTTGATTCATCGTGGGATCGCGGCAAGGCCATCACCTTCCCGCTCAACGGCCTCATCGCGGGCTGGCAGGAAGGCATCCCCGGGATGCGTGAGGGTGGGCGTCGCAAGCTCATCATCCCGCCGGAGGCAGCCTACGGTCCGGCAGGCGGAGCGCACCCGCTGGCCGGGAAGACGCTCATCTTTGTGATCGATCTCGTTGAGGTCAAGGGCTAAATAACTACAGCGAGGGTGGCGGCACGAATGCGTGCCGCCACCCTTTTAACGTCTTTACACCTGGGCGGCGAGCCGTTCGTAGTGGGCGAAGCGCTGCTCGCGGCCGACACGGTCCGGGGATTGGTGAAGCCTCCGCAGCGTGACCTCAATGGCGGCCTGGAGACGGGCGAGGAAAGCCTGTGGTTCCTCCTTGGCGTCGGGGTATTCGGGGATGATGCCGTCGATAATCCCGTCGTCGAGGAGGTTTGTGGACTTCACGCCGTGGTACTCCATCATCTCGGCGGCGTGATCGACATCCCTGTACAAGATCGCCGAGGCGCCCTCCGGGGGCAGGGGGGATAGCCATGCGTTTTGCGCGCATAGTACCCGGTCACTGGGAAGCATCGCGAGCGCACCGCCACCACAGCCTTGCCCAAGGATGATGGAAACGGTGGGCACGTCGGCGTCGACAAGCTCACCCAACGTACGGGCGATGGAACCGGACATCCCCTTCTCCTCGGCCTGCTGAGACATCTCCGCACCCGTCGTGTCAATGATGGATACAAGGGGCAGATCGAGTGCCTTGGCCAGGCTGATGCCCCGGCGTGCCATGCGAAACGCGTTTGTTCCGAGCGGTTCCGTGGATGCCCGGTCTTGTCCAATGAGCATGACTGGGCGGCCGGCGATTTGGGTGAGTGCCACCTTCACCGCATCGGAACGCCTCCCGTCGCCGGAGCCGGACAGCATAATCGTGTCGTGGGGGAGCTGGGCAAGCACGTCTCCGAGCGTGGGGCGGCTCGGGACCCGGGTGGTGAGGATCGATTCCCACGCGTCAATGCCACCCAACTCAGCGCTTGAGTACACGACCGGATCCGTCAAGCCCGTCGGGTCCGTCGTGGGCGTCGGGTCCGTCGGGTCCGTCGTCACCGTCGGGACTGTCGTGACCGTCGGGGTGAGGATATCGATGAGGGAGGCGACGGTGCGGTTGAGCTCATCGACAGGAACAACGCCATCGATAACACCCACACGCGTGAGGTTCTCCCCGGTCTGAACCCCCTCGGGCATGGGGGAGCCGGTGACAAGCTCAACAACGCGGGGGCCCAGGAACCCGAGGAGCGCGTTCGGCTCCGCAAACGTGATGTGCCCCGAGGAACCCCAGCTCGCCATCACGCCCCCGGTGGTGGGATTGCGCAGGTACACCAGGAACGGAAGCTTCGCATCCTTATGCCGGTACACCGCAGTGGTGATGGAAATCATGAGAGCAAAGGCCTTCGTCCCCTCTTGCATCCGGGTACCGCCGGACGAAGGGGAAATAATAAGCGGCAGTTTGCGCGCCGTTGCCTGGTGGATGCCGTCGATAATGCGCCGCGCCGTGGCGGCGCCAATCGAGCCGCCAAGGAACCGAAACTCACTGACAACGTACGCCACCGGCCGGCCACCGATCGTGCCCTCACCCGTAATCACGGCCTCGTCCACGCCGGAACGCTCCCGTGCGCGGGCAAGCGTTACCGCGTACTCGTCAGAAATTGCGCCGTAATCCGGCGGTGTGTCCCAGGAAATGTTGCTACCCGGGTCGAGGACAACCCGGAGGAATTCGTCAGCTGTAGTGTGTGCCATACGGCAACGGTAGTCAAAAAAGGCATTCGACATACACGGAATGTGGGTATTTTCTCCCCAGCTACCCTCACAATGGTGTTGAATGGGGATATGACTAACCCCTCTCAGCTTGTTTCGTTCAACGATGGAAACACCATTCCCCAACTCGGATTCGGCACGTGGAAGCTCTCCGGCGACGAGTGCTACAACGCGGTGCGCACCGCCATCAGCGTCGGGTACCGTCACATCGACACGGCCAAAATCTACGGCAACGAGGAACCCGTCGGCCGTGCGGTGGCAGACGCCATCGCTGCCGGGGAGGTGGACCGGGAAGACCTGTTCATCACCACCAAGCTGTGGAACGACGGACACGATCACGCCCCGGAGGAATTCGAGGCCTCCCTGGACAGGTTGGGCCTGGACTACGTGGATGCCTACCTCATCCACTGGCCGTTCCCGGCCGCCGGAAAGTACGTGAAGGCCTGGGAAGACCTCATCCGCATCCAAGGTGTTGGGCGTGTGCGCAGCATCGGGGTGGCCAACTTCTACGAGGAAACCCTCGACGATCTGGAGAATGCCA
This sequence comes from Corynebacterium pyruviciproducens ATCC BAA-1742, assembly GCF_000411375.1. Classification (GTDB taxonomy): domain Bacteria; phylum Actinomycetota; class Actinomycetes; order Mycobacteriales; family Mycobacteriaceae; genus Corynebacterium; species Corynebacterium pyruviciproducens. Next base: position 31,887 of record NZ_KE150446.1, read on the forward strand.
CCGGAGTGATCCCGGTGATGAACCAGGTGGAGCTGCACCCTGGTTTTTCCCAAGCCTCGCTGCGGGCGTACCACGATGAAAAGGACATCGTCACCGAGGCGTGGTCGCCGCTGGGGCGGGGCGATAGCCTCACTGAGCAAACGATCGTCCAGATTGCTGAGGAGGCAGGGGCCACTCCCGCGCAGGTAGTGATCGCTTGGCACGTGGCGCTGGGCAACGTGGTCATTCCCAAGTCCGGAAACGCCAAGCGGATTGAGGAGAATTTCGTGGCCCTCGACGTGGCTCTCACCGACGCGCAGATCGATGCCATCACCGCGTTGGATGCCGACGGTGGGCGCTCGTACAACGACCCACGGCAGTGGCCAGAGCTGGAAAGCTAACCGGTGGGTGGTGCTGACGCGGAGGTCCGCGTCACCGTCGACGGGGCGCTTGCCGAGGTTGTCCTCAATCGCCCGGCCAAACGCAACGCGTTGACCACCGCCATGGTGGACACCATCACGCGGTTCGTGCGCGGGCTGCCTCAATCGGTGCGGGTGATCCTCGTCCGTGGTGCGGGCCCCGCGTTTTGTGGGGGTGCGGACCTGGCAGCTTCCGCAGCCTCGGATGATTTCCATCGGGGACTATTCGCCATGCTCGACGAGTTCGTTCACCAGCACCGCATTGTGGTGAGCTACGTTCACGGCCCCGCGGTGGGGGCGGGGATGGAGATCATGCTCGCAAGCGACCTTGTTGTGATGGAACCGCGCGCGTGGTGCGAGCTCCCGCCGGCACGGTTGGGTTTCGCTCTGGATAACTGGTCGATCCGGCGGCTGGCGGACATTGTTGGCCTGGGACACGCGCGCTCGATCCTCCTGGCATGCAAGCGGGTGACGGCGACGCGGGCGGTTGAGATTGGTTTGGCTCACGAGGTGGGGAACCTCGACGATGCCCACGCGCTGTGCGCACGGGTGGGCTCGTACCCGCCGCTGGGGATCGCGGAGCTCAAAGCGGTACTCAACGACGCTTGTTACACGCACGAGCTGTCCCCCGCGCACCAGCGGCTTTTCGACGCCGCCTGGGCCGAGGCGCGGCGCCAGCGGCGGTAGCAATTGGTGCGCGGGCTGTGAACAGGTAAAATCTCGCTATTCTACGTTTGTCAGCCTGCACCGTGCCCGATAGGAGCGTGCACCGTGGGGGAACCGATCGATGAAAGGACCATGGTGAACGATGACTGGTGAAATTGTTTCGGTCATGTGGATCATGATCGCAGGCCTTCTCAGCCCGCTACTTAGCTTCGCCACTGGAAAGCGCGTACCCGGTGTCGTGTTCATGCTCGTTTTGGGCGTGGTCATCGGCCCGCACGTGCTGGATCTCGCGCACTCGGAGGGGGCGGTGAGCCTCCTGCGTGAGCTGGGGCTCGGCATGCTCTTCCTCCTTGCCGGCTGGGAGATCGACCTCCAATCGATGCGCGGGCGCTCCGGGCGGGCAGCTATCGGCACGTGGGTGATCTCCATTACCGTGGCGTTCTTTGCCGCCTGGCTTATCTTCGATCGAACCGACATCCTGCAGGCTATCGTTTTGGCCATCGCTGTCTCCTCCACCGCGATGGGTACCCTCCTGCCGGTGGTGAAGGACAACGGCATCGCGCATCGGCCCGTGGGCAAGGCCGTCATGCAGCACGGGGCTGTGGGCGAGCTCGGTCCGATCCTCGCCATGGCGCTCCTGCTCTCCACGCGCGCGACGTGGCTGACGCTCACCATCCTGGTGCTGTTCTTTGTCGGTGCGCTGTTCATCGCGTTCGTTCCGCGTACGGTTCGGTTCTTCATGCCGTGGGTCGAACGTGCGCTTCTCGACGGTCATTCCCAGACCTCCCAGACCGTCATCCGCAGCGTCATGGTTCTCCTCACCAGTCTCATGGCGCTCGCCGCCGTGTTCGAGCTCGATATCGTCCTCGGCGCGTTTGCGGCGGGAATCATCCTCGAAGTGCTCGTGCCCAAAAAGTTCAAGGCGACCATGAATGCCCGCATCGACGCTGTGGGCTACGGGTTCCTCATCCCGATCTTCTTTGTCACCTCGGGAATGTCGATCGACCCGCTGGTCATCCCCAACTACCCGTGGGTGTTTGTGGGCATCATCGTGGTCATCCTCATCGCCCGTGGCCTCCCCATCTTCCTCTCCGAGCAGCTGCTGCCCACGCACTCGGGGATCGAAAACGTCAACGAACGCCTCCAGCTGGGCCTCTACAGCGCTACGGCCCTGCCGATCATTGTCGCGGTGACTGATATCGCCTACTCCCGCGAGCTCATCAGCTCCGATGCGGCAAACCTCCTCGTGTGCGGTGGAGCTGCAACGGTGCTGTTGTTCCCTCTGCTCGCCTCCACGTTGGAGCGGTACAACCCGCTTGCGGAAGGCGACGGCGTGCCCGAACCGAATTACACCTGGATCCGGGTTGCTGTCGCCCCGTCGGACACGCGAACGTCGGCCGAGCGCGAAAAGGATAACGGGCACCTGGAAGAGGGGGAAAAGCTCGGCGTGCTCAAGACGGATGACCAGATCGCCACGGAGCCTAAGAAGCCGAGTTCCGGCCACTGAGCGGGCTTGACCAGGGCAGCACTGCGCATCGCCTGACCTGCAACCGGTCCAAAGCACACGGTGCCGCCGACAAAGCGGCCGGTTCCCGCAGCGCGTTTTCACGTCGCGTTTTCGCGGCGCCTTCTCGCACCGAGGCAACCGAGGCAACCGAGGCAACCGGGATAGCCAGGGCAACCAAGTCGCCACAGGCACTAGTGCGCCATCTCGCCCAGCGGCATCCTGCCCGTCCCTAGGAGGCTGCAACAGCAGCGCGGCCTGTCCGGGAAACGGCACCGTCGATGCCCACCGATGACCGCAGGGGTGCCCGTCGTCGCGGTTTCGGGGGTGCGCCAAGCGCTGGTGTTAGTTCCGGGAGCCGACTGCGCGGAGCAGGTGGGCTGTCTGGGGTAGGCAGCATGTGGAACGCTGCGCCCCGTTACGGTGCCCACGCGAAGCCTCCAACAGGGGTCGGGCCGAGGCCTAGTGGCTCCTCTGCTCCCGGTCTCCGTGGGGCGGCGACAGGCACCCGCAGCATAATGCCGATGGGCGTGGGTGCGCAGAGCTCACGCAGGAAATCGCACGCCATAAAGACTGTGACTCCCGAGTTGGAGCAGGAAGCCAACATCAAAGCCATCGTCGGCGAGGCCCCGCCCATGGTTCCCGGAACCATCGGTGACTGGGCGCGGCGCTAGATGCCGGGGAAGGCGAGACTAAAGCGGGGTGGCCGCCTCAGGCTAGCTGGACAGTGCTGCCCCGCGCTGGAGAATCTGCAGGATTTCACGGGGAGTCGGTAGAGCGAAGGGGAGCTGCACGCCGGGGATCGTGATGGGCGCGTCCATGTTGATGAACCGCGACGATAGGGAAGTGTCGTTGAGTAGCCTATCTAGGCCCGGGATCAGTGGTGCCGACGAGGTTGTGTTCCACTGCCCCCAATCCCTGGAATAGACATTGTTCACGTCAACGGTCACGCCATCAATCGTCGCCGTGCGCTTAGCCGGTTGGTGGATGGTCGTGCGCGGGTGAATGCGTCCGCCGGAACCCCAGTCGTGCATCCAGAAGAATTCGCCCAAGCCATCGTTGCCGGCCCACTCGATAACGTTGTAGTTGCCGTACACGCCGAGGCGCAGGCCTGCGGCTTCCAGGGCCTGCTTGAACCCTTGCAGGTACGGGCGGATCTGACCCGCGTACTGGTCCCACGTGGGGTTGTCGTCGATAGCGACGTAGATGGGGCGCCCCTTGGGGCCACCCGCCGCCGCGTGAAGAGCAATCGCCTTGGGGGCATGCTGTACAGCCCCGGCAGCACCGGAAAGCCAGTCGGCAGTCTCAGCGCGACCGAACTGGTACACCGAGGCGACACCCAGCCCGTGGGCTGCAAAATCGGCGGTTTCTGCGCGGCCGACCGGCTTGCCCACCATCCAGTCCGCGCCGGGGCGACGCTCGGACACGTAGCGGACAGCACCGAGATGCCCGGCTGCCTTGACGCTGCCTGCCGAAGGCACGCCACCGGAATAGTCGATGACGGTGCCCACGATCGGGCCTACCGCGGAGGCTGGCTGTGCGGCTACGACAGCGCCTGCCGCTGCGAGAACGGAAGCTTTTAAGAAACTGCGACGATCCATAGCTGTAACAATAGCAACATTTGTCACACTGGTACACAGTTAAAGGAAGTGAAAACGCCGGTAAGTGGAAAATTTTGGGGTGCTCCAGGGGAGGAAGCACTCTTGGGAAAGGCCGTCGATGAGCTGGGCGATTGGGGAGGAAATCGCATGACGATTCCCTTCATTCTCACCGGCTCTCAACGTTCCTGCTGGCTGTATGCATGCCGGATCCGGGGTGGGGCAGGAGCCGGTTTTGAGGGTTGAGAATGTATATAAAAACACCCCGTAACCAGCGTAAAAGGTAGGAAACGAGGTGAAAATCGAAAGTGCCCCAGAGAGGATTCGAACCTCCGACACCCGCTTTAGGAGAGCGGTGCTCTATCCCCTGAGCTACTGGGGCAAGGGGTAACGGATAACAGGGTACAACATCTCTTACGGGGGGGAAAATTGCCCCACGGCCAAGAATTATCGCGGGAATAAATATAGGCTGGAGGGTAACCATAACCGACTTTGCCAAAGGGTGGCGCGAACATGACTGAAAAGAAAAATCCCACGTTTACCGATGTCAATCGGCGTGACTTCATCTGCGAGCAGATCGAAAAGGATGGGGTTCTCGTCCTCGCCGTCGACCGCATCAAAGAAGATGGTGAACGCAAGCGTGTCATGCTGCTGAACAAGTTCGACGCAAAGAAGTTGTCCGCAGCGTGCGAGCTGTACCTCCAGACCATTTTCTCCGCTGCCTTTGCAAAGGACAGCTCGTCCCTCTCCCCGGAAGAGATGCTGCAGCTCTTCGGACCGGCGGATGACTAAACCCCGCGTTTACATCATCGGGATCGGTGCGGGAAACCCCAAACACCTCACCGTCCAGGCCATCGAGGCGATGCGTGAAGCGGATGCCGTCATGGCCATGGACAAGGGGGATAAGAAGGCCGACCTCCTGCAGCTGCGGAAGTTTTTCCTGGAAAAATACGCCCCTGATACACCCCTCATCACCGTCACCGACCCGGAAAGAGACCGCAACCCCGCCGATTACAAGGCCGAGGTGGAGCGGTGGCACCAGGCCCGCGCCGATAAGCTCAAGGCGGCAATGCCGTCGGGCACCGTCGCGTTTTTGGTGTGGGGAGACCCCAATCTCTACGATTCGACCCTCCGCATCATCGAGCGGATGAGGATCTCAGATATTGAGGTGATCCCCGGAATCACCTCAATCCAGGCGCTGACGGCCACGTTCGGCCTGGTCCTGAACAAGATCGGTGGCCCCATCACCATAACCACAGGCCGGCAACTGGAAAACTCGTCCGCACTGGATCCGACGGAGAACACCGTCGTCATGCTCGATGGGCACGCGGCATGGCAGGCCCACGTGACGGATAACACCTACATCTGGTGGGGCGCCTACCTCGGCACCGAGAACGAAGTGCTCCGCGAGGGCTTTGTCAAAGACATCGGAGACGAGCTTGCACAGCTGAAAGCGGATCTGCGGCTAAAGCACGGCTGGATCATGGATATCTACCTGCTCCGAGAAGTTGACCGCGCGGATGTCCTCATGCCGTAGGAGTTCGAAACAACAAGTGATCCCCTTGTTCCACCCACCTTTATATGGTGTGGAACAAGGGGATCATGGCGTGGGGAGGAGGTTCCGGCAGCGTTATCCGGTGCGCTAGGCCTCCTCGCCCTCGAGCTCGCGGAGCTTTTGTCGCACGGCGCTTGCCGGCGGGTTCGTCTGAGTGGAGCCGTCGGAGTAGTGGACCGTGGGCACAACCCGGTTGCCGTCGTTGACGGATTCAACGAATTGGGCGGCGCTCTCGTCCTCCTCCACATTCACTGCCGTGTACGGTGTCTCGGTCCTGTCCAGAGCTTTGAGCAACTTGGCGCAGTAGGGGCACCAGTCAGTCATATAAATCGTCGCATGCTGTGTACTCATGGTTCCCCAGCCTAGTCATCGGTGGCGGTTCGCGTGTACCGCACGAAACGGTAGGTCGCGGGCTGCCCGCTATGGGTGACCGTCCCTTTTGCGGAACGCTGCCACGGGGTTTCCGCAGCCACAGTGAACTGCGGCAGTGACGCGAGATCCGGTACTGTCACCGGCGACGTGTACACGCCGGTAAGGCGGGTGCGAACATAGGTAACCAGCACCTCATCCAGCTGGGGGAGAAGCTTGTTATAGAGCGAACCGCCGCCGATCAGCCAGCCGGAAAAAGCCTCAGGAACCTCGTGGATGACGCTCGCACCGCGTGACCATTCGCCCGGTTCGCGGGAAGATAAAACAAGGTTGTCCCGCCCCGGCAGGGCTCGGGAGCCGATCGATTCCCACGTCTTGCGTCCCATGAGGATGTCTTCCCCCATGGTCGATTTTTTAAAGTGCGCCAGGTCTTCCGGAAGATGCCACGGCATTCCAGAGCCATCTCCGATGATTCCGTCGAGGGACTGTGCCCAGATAGCCTTCATCAGTCTGACTACACCGCCACCGGTGCTTTGATAAGCGGGTGGGGGTCGTATCCCACGAGGTTGATGTGCTCAAACGTGTAGTCGAAGATGCTTGGTGCCTTGGTGAGATCCAATCGCGGGTAGGGGCGCGCCTCGCGCGACAGCTGTTCGCGCACCTGGTCGCGGTGGTTATCGTAGATATGGCAATCGCCACCGGTCCACACGAACTCTCCCACCTCAAGGCCGGCCTGCTGGGCAAACATGTGGGTGAGGAGTGAGTACGAGGCGATGTTGAAGGGCACCCCGAGAAACATGTCGCACGAGCGCTGGTACATCTGGCAGCTCAGCCTTCCGTCCGCCACGTACAGCTGGAAGAGCAGGTGGCAGGGGGGCAGCGCCATGTTTTCCAGCTCGGAGACATTCCACGCGGAGACGATGTTGCGGCGGGAACCAGGGTCCGTTTTCAGCAGCTCCAGGGCCCGGGAAATCTGATCGATGTGGCGGCCGTCGGGCGTTGGCCACGAGCGCCACTGGACGCCGTACACAGGCCCGAGTTCCCCCTTGTCATCTGCCCACTCGTCCCAGATAGAGACACCGTTTTCGTGCAGCCAGGCAATGTTGGAGTCCCCACGGAGGAACCAGAGAAGCTCCCCTACGACGGACTTCCAGTGCACCTTCTTCGTGGTAATGAGGGGGAAGGCCTGCGCCAAGTTGAAGCGCATTTGCTTACCAAACAGGCTGGTTATACCCGTGCCGGTGCGGTCATCCTTGTGGGTTCCTTCCTCGAGGATTTCGCGCAGTAGGTCTTCGTACGGTGTCGGGATGCTCATGCCGGTAAGTGTAACCCACGGGACTACCGGCGGGGTACGAAACTCACCCGCGCCGGTGGCACTGCTGTGACTTAGCGGATTCTCCCACGCTTATTAGTACGAGCCGTGTTCTTCCTTGAAGGTCGCGCACAGCTGAAGGATCTCGTCGGCCATATCGGGACGGCAGATGAGCACGTCCGGAAGGTACGGGTCGGCGTTGTTGTACGTGAGCTCGCTGCCGTCGAGGCGGGAGCAGTGCAAGCCTGCGGCCTGGGCTACGCCGACAGGTGCGGCGGAGTCCCACTCGTACTGTCCACCGGCGTGGATGTAGGCGTCGGCATCGCCGAGCAGCACGCGCATTGCCTTTGCGCCGGCGGATCCGTACGTGGTGATCTCAGAGCCCGTGTGCTCTGCCACGTAGTCGGCGACCTTGGGGGCGCGGTTGCGGGACACGATGATCTTGCCCGACTTGGGGCCGAGCACGGCGCGTGCCTCGTCGGAGAAGAAGTTGACACCAATGTCTGGCAGTCCGACCGCCGCGTGAATCGGTTTGTGGTTCTCCACCAGCGCGATGTGGACGGCCCAGTCTTGGCGCCCGGTAGCGAATTCCTTCGTGCCGTCGAGCGGGTCGATGATCCACACGCGGTCTTTGTTGAGGCGGTCCGGGTTGTCGGCGGCCTCCTCGGAAAGGAAGCCATCGTCTGGGCGGTGCTGTGCGAGGACGCGGGCGATCCAGTTCTGGGCGAGGTCATCGCCTGCATCTCCAAGGTTGAGGGCCTGCAGCAGGCCAACGCCACGGATTCCCTTGAGAATCTCGGACGTCCCTACGGCGAGGCGGTGGGTGAGAGTGGCATCATCCAAGTGAGCAGTCATGGTTACATAATACGGTCTCCACTAGATTAAAGGCATGGCAGATTCCGTCCTTTCGCGTTTTCGTCCCCAGGTATCCACCTGGTTCAGTGACGTTTTCGCAGCGCCCACCGCAGTTCAGGAGAGCGCGTGGCGAGAAATTTCGGAGGGGAAAAATGCCCTTGTTGTGGCTCCCACGGGGTCGGGCAAAACCCTGGCTGCCTTCTTGTGGGCCATCAACTCACTTGTCGTTCCGGAGGGGCAGCTGACGCTCACCACGGATTCTGTGGGCGCATCACGCTCGGCCATACCTGCGCGGGATAAGGGGGCAGGCGTTCGTGTCCTCTATATTTCCCCGCTCAAGGCGCTGGGGGTGGACGTGGAGTCCAACCTTCACGCCCCGCTGCTGGGGATTTCCCACACGGCCGAAAAGCTGGGGCAGCCTGTGCCACAGATTTCCATCGGCGTGCGCAGTGGTGACACACCGCAGTCGGAGAGATCGCGGCAAGTCCGCAATCCTCCGGATATTCTCATCACCACTCCGGAATCGCTGTACCTCATGTTGACTTCGAAGGCGAAAGACATTCTGTCCAGCGTGGATACCGTCATCGTGGACGAGATTCACGCGCTGGCTGGAACAAAGCGAGGCGTGCACCTCGCGTTGTCGTTGGAACGGCTTGTTGAGCTGGTTTCCTCCGGCGCGCACCCCGGCCACGTGCAGCGGATCGGGCTGTCCGCCACGGTTCGCCCGCTTGAGCGGGTGGCGAGCTTCCTCGGTGGGGTTGAGCCCGTGTCCATCGTTGCACCCGCGGCTGAGAAGCGCTGGGACCTTACTGTTCACGTTCCTGTGGAGGACATGAGCGACCTTCCTACCCCCGAGGTTGGCTCGCGGATCGGTTCCTCGCTTGTCGACGACCCCCACTCGCTCACCGTCCCCATCGGTTCCGAGGAAGATGATGACGGCGATGACGAAGACGATGTCTTTACCCGCGGGCCGGTGGTGCCGAGCGTTGCGGGCGAACCGTCGCCCACGCCACTCGTCTCGGTTGTTCCGGATCCGGCCTGCTCGGAAACGCCCGCGGAAACGGAAACACCGGCACCAATCGCTGCCCCGGTGGCGGAAGATTCAGCGCTGCCCACCTCCAACTCAATTTGGCCGTTCATTGAACAGCAGCTATTCGAGGAGGTCATGGAGCACGATTCCACCCTCGTGTTCGTGAACTCCAGGCGGTCGGCCGAGCGCCTCACCTCCCGCCTCAACGAGCTGTACGCCACCAAGTTCGCACCCGAGGCACTCAACCCGCCGGGGCGACGCGACCCCGCGCAACTCATGAAGCAAACCGACGTCGCGGGGGCAGCGGCACCCGCGATCGCACGCGCCCACCACGGCTCAGTGAGCAAAGAGGAACGGGCGCTCACGGAGGACCAACTCAAATCCGGCGAGCTCAAGGCCGTGGTCTCCACAAGCTCGCTGGAACTCGGCATCGACATGGGCGCCGTCGGCCTCGTCATCCAGGTGGAATCCCCGCCGTCGGTGGCCTCCGGCCTGCAACGCGTGGGGCGCGCCGGGCACGCCGTTGGTGCGATCTCCGAGGGATCCTTCTACCCCAAGCACCGGGCCGACCTCGTGCAAACAGCGGTGACCGTGGAAAGAATGCGGAGAGGCCTCATCGAGGAACTCACCGTTCCCCGCAACGCCCTCGACGTGCTGCTGCAACAAACAGTGGCCCACGTGTCCCAACACGATATCTCCGCCGATGCCTGGTTCGACATCGTGCGCCGCGCCTACCCCTACACCACACTCGATAGGGAAGTGTTCGATTCCGTCATCGACCTCGCCAGCGGGGCCTACCCCTCGACGGACTTTGCCGATCTCAAACCCCGCATCGTCTTCGACCGCGTGACGGGGATGCTCAGCGCACGGCCCGGCGCGCAACGCGTGGCAGTGTTGAGCGGCGGAACGATCCCGGACCGCGGGCTGTTCGGCGTGTTCCTCGTTGGCGGGGGTGAGGGGTCTGCCCCGCGGCGGGTGGGAGAGCTCGACGAGGAAATGGTGTACGAATCGCGGGTGGGGGACGTGTTCACGCTCGGCGCGACGAGCTGGAGAATCGAGGAGATTACCCGCGACCAGGTGCTGGTGACCCCCGCGCCGGGTCACACCGGCCGGTTGCCATTTTGGTCCGGTGGGCAGGAGGGTCGCCCGGCGGAGCTCGGCGAGGCGGTGGGGGAGTTCCGCAGGGAAGCGGTGGGCAACCGCGAGAGGCTCAGTGGGCTGGGGTTGGACCAGTGGGCGGAGGACAACCTCCTGCAGTTTCTCTCTGAGCAGCAGGAGGCCACCGGCGTGGTGCCGGATGAGAAGACGCTGGTGCTGGAGAGGTTCCGCGACGAGCTTGGTGATTGGCGTGTGGTGCTGCATTCCCCGTACGGGCGTGGTGTCAACGCTGCCTGGGCGCTCGCTGTGGGGGCACGGGTGGCGGAGCTGACGGGCATGGATGCGCAGGCTGTTGCCGGCGACGACGGGATCGTGCTGCGCCTTCCGGAGGGGGATAAGGAGCCGGGCAGTGACCTGTTCTTCTTCGACCCGGACGAGATAGAGTCCCTCGTCACCGAGCGGGTGGGCAACTCGGCCCTGTTTGCCTCCCGGTTCAGGGAGTGCGCCTCGCGGGCGCTGCTCCTCCCGCGGCGCAACCCCGGCAAGCGCGCCCCGCTGTGGCAGCAGAGGCAGCGGGCGGAGCAACTCCTTGACGTGGCCAGAAAATACCCGAGCTTCCCCATCATCTTGGAGACCGTCCGCGAGTGCATGCAGGATGTGTACGATATCGACGCGCTGATCCGGTTGATGAAGAACCTGCGCCTTAGGCAGGTCCGCATCGCCGAGGTGACCACGGACCAGCCGAGCCCGTTCTCCTCCTCGCTGCTGTTCAACTACACCGGCGGGTTCATGTACGAGGGCGATACGCCACTGGCGGAAAAGCGGGCTGCGGCCCTGGCCCTTGACCCGTCGCTTCTGGCCAAGCTCCTGGGCACCGTGGAGCTGCGTGAGCTGCTCAGCCAGGAGGTGATCGATGAGGTGGACCGGGAGCTGCGGCGCGTGGCCGACGGCCGGCGCGCCCGGACTCCGGAGGAGTTCGCCGATACGCTGCGCATCGTGGGGCCCATTCCCGTGGACCAGGTGAGCGAGCACGTGGAGTTCGGTGAGGGGGAGCGGGCCCTTGCCCTCATCCGGCAGCACCTGGGTAACCGGGTGATGGAGATCCGCTTTGGCGGGCGTGACCACGTGGCGCTTGCGCAGGATGCGGCCCTCATCCGGGACGGCTTGGGCGTGCCCATCCCGGCCGGGGTGACCGCCAAGCGCGACGAGGTTCCAGACGCGTTGGAGCAGCTGGTCAACCGATTCGCGCGCTCGCGCGGGCCGTTCACCTCGGCCGACGTGGCGCACGCGTTTGGCGTGGGGGTCTCCGTGGTGCACGGCGTTATCCGCCAGCTCGTGCACTCGAAGAAGCTGGTGGAAGGCCACTTCCGGGAGGGCGTGGAGGAACTCGAATACTGCGCAGCCGACGTTTTGCGCAAGATCAGGACGCGCAGCCTCGCCGCCGCTCGTGCGGAGGCGGAGCCCGTGAGCCACTCGGCGTTCGCCCGCTTCCTGCCACAGTGGCAGCAGGTGGCACCGGTGGGCGTGACCCCCGCGTTGCGGGGTGAGGACGGCGTGTTCTCGGTGATCGAGCAGCTGGCGGGCGTGCGCCTTCCTGCCTCCGCGTGGGAATCCGTCGTCCTGCCGTCGCGCGTGGGCGACTACGCGCCACAGATGCTTGATGCCCTCACCTCCGACGGGGAAGTGCTCATCGTGGGCGCTGGTTCGGCCGGCGCGCAAGATCCGTGGATCATGCTGCTACCAGCAGAGTACGCCCCGCAGCTCATACCGGAGCAACCCGAGGCGACGCTCACTGCGGTGCAGGAATCGATCCTCGAGGTGGTCAGCCGCGGAGGTGGATACTTCTTCCCGCAGATCGTTGCCGAGGTCCGCGGCGGGGAGTTCGACCTCGGGCTTGGTAACACCGTCGAACCGGCGACCGTCCAGGAGGCGATGTGGGGCCTGGTGGAGCTCGGGCTCCTCTCCCCGGACACGTTCGAGCCGGTGCGTGCACGGTTGAACGGTGGCAAGACCGCCCACAAGGTCAAACGCCGCCCGCGCCGTTCCCGCCTGCGGATGGGGCGCACGAGTTTCTCCCACTCCCAGCGCCCGTCCACCCCGCCTGACATGCAGGGACGCTGGTCGGTCCCGCCCGCCCCGGAGACCGAGCCCACCAACCGGTCGGTCGCCTACGGGGAGGCGTGGCTGGACAGGTACGGCGTTGTGACCCGGGGAAGCGTGGTGAACGAGAACGTCATCGGCGGTTTCGCGCTGGCCTACAAGGTGCTCAGCGGTTTTGAGGAGACCGGCAAGGCAATGCGTGGCTACGTGGTGGAAGGGCTGGGTGCCGCCCAGTTCTCCACACCCGCGGTGATCGACCGCATCCGTGCCCACAGTGATTCGGCCGATGTGGACGGCTGGCCCTCGGGGACGAAGGAGCCCCAGACGTACGTGCTCGCCGCCACGGATCCCGCTAACCCCTACGGTGCCGCGCTCCCGTGGCCGGAGGGTGCCCACGTCACCCGTTCCGCCGGTGCCCTTGTTGTGCTTGTCGACGGCCTCCTCACCGCGCACCTCACCCGTGGCGGTCGCGTCCTCACCACCTTCTTCGACGGCCTGCCCGAGCCCGTCGAAAGCTCCGTGCAGCGTGTGGTGACTGCCCTGGAGTCGGTCAGTCGGGTGCGGTTTAACGTCGAAAAGCTAGACGGTGAGCCAGCACTGACCAGCCCACTGACGGAAGCCTTCCGGCGCGCCGGGACTGGGATCACCCCGAAGGGGATCCGCATCGGTGGGCACCGGGGCACCGCCAGTGTGACACCGGGGACCCGTGCAACACCGGGGACCGGTGTGGCACCCGGGGCCCGCGGGGGAGAAGACGACGGTTCTCAGAGCACGCCTCCGTTGGTGAGGACGAGACGGAGAGGAGGCTACCCACGTGCCCGAAGGTGATTCCGTCTACCAGCTGGCAAAGAAACTCCAGTTCATGCGAGGGCGCCAGGTGCTCTATTCACAGTTGCGGGTGCCCGCCTTCGCGCTCGAACGATTCGACGGCAGCCTGTGCGACAATGTGTGGCCCTACGGCAAGCACCTCTTCATGCAGTTTGGCGACCGCATTCTCCACACCCACCTGAAGATGGAGGGTACCTGGTCGGTGCACCGCGCCGGGGAGCGGTGGCACAAACCCGGCTACACGGCCCGGGTCGTGCTGCAGCTCGACGGCGCACCCGACCCACAGCCCATTGAGATCGTGGGGTTCTCCCTCGGCTTCGTGCGCGTCTTCCCCACAGTGGACTACCAGCAAAAAATCGGCTACCTGGGGCCCGACGTTCTCGGCGCCTGGGATGCCAAGGAAGCGCTGCGGCGAATCATGCAACGCCCCGAGCGCCCCATCGGTACCGCGCTCCTCGACCAAAAAAACCTCGCCGGGGTGGGCAACGAATACCGCGCGGAAATCTGCTTCCTTGCGGGGATCCACCCCGCCACGCCCGTGCGAGCGCTGGGGCGCGAGGGTGTAGAACGGGTGCTCACCATCACGCGGAAACTCATGTGGGACAACCGGAACTCACCGCTGAGAGTCACCACGGGGGTGCGCAGGGCAGGGGAGACGAGCTACGTCTTCGGGCGCAACAACAAGCCATGCCGGCGTTGCGGAACGCTCATTACCAAGGGAGCGTTGGGCGGCATCGACCTTGGCGGGAACGCGGACGAACTCGAGCGCATTATCTGGTGGTGCCCGCACTGCCAGCTGCTGCTATGACGCGGAAAGGCAGTCTCACGGAGAGAGCCGGGTGAAAGGTGGCGCCCAACCCGGGCCACCGTTATTTCTTGGAGCTCTTCCGCTGGCGGCGCACGAGCCAGATGGTGAGCGCGACAAACGCGATGACCAGGAGAATCTTGATGATGAGGGAGAATTCCTCCATGTAATCGGTCACCGTGTGCCAATTTTCACCAAGGGTAAAACCGAGGTAGACGAGGATCGAGTTCCAGATCGCCGAGCCCAACGTCGTCCACAGGGTAAACTTCACCAGCCCCATGCGGTCGATGCCCGCCGGGATGGAGATGAGGGAACGAATACCCGGAACCATCCGGCCGAAGAACACCGACGGCGAGCCGTACTTATCAAACCAGGCGATGGACTTGTCCACGTCAGCTGCTTCAACGAGCCACAACCAGTCCGCGATCTTGCGCAGCCGATCTGCACCGACGAGGTGGCCGACAAAGTACAGGAGGTACGCGCCGAGGAGTGAGCCCACAGTGGCCCAGACGATGGCGGCGACAAGCCCCATCGATCCCTGGCTTGCGGTGAAGCCGGCCAGTGGCAGGACGACCTCGCTGGGAATAGGCGGAAAAGCCGACTCCAAAAAGATAGCGATACCCACGCCGGGTGCTCCCAAAGTTTCCATTAGTGAAGTAACCCACGACGTTATCGCATCAATCATATAATCGTTATCCGTTCTCGCTCTCGTGCGTAAATTGGCCCTTCACTATACCAAAGTATGGCCACGGTCCCGGGCGGGCACGATGCGAGAGCTTTGGAAAGCGCCTTAGGAGGAGAAGAACTAGTTGGGTACGGGTGTGGCCAAAGAAGCGCACATATGGCGGGAATACGATGATTGTGCGAGGGGACAGGGGTGCACCGTCACTCGTTGCCATAAAGGTAAGAAGATGCTAAAGGTAAGAAGATGCTTCGGCATGAACCAAAAGGTGTGGGGTCAGTACACTGGGGCCCATGAAAACACTGTTTAACATCATCTGGTTCTTCTTTGCTGGGCTGTGGCTCGCCATCGGCTACGTATTCTTCGGCGTCATCGCCTGCATTTTTATCATCACTATCCCCGCCGGTGTGGCCTCGTTCCGGATGGCACGTTACGTGATCTGGCCGTTTGGTCGCACACTCGTCCAGCCAGTTGATGGCTCCGGTGCACTGAGCGGTATTTCCAATGCGATCTGGTTCGTCGTCGCCGGGGTGTGGTTGGCAATCGGCCACATCACCACGGCCGCTAGCCTCGCCGTCACGATCATTGGCATCCCCATGGCGTGGGCCAACCTCAAGCTCATCCCGGTTACATGCTTCCCGTTTGGGAAGAAGATCGTGGACTCAGGCCATATCCCTGCGGGGTACGAGCAAGTAGTGAAAATGTAGGTTGCTCAACGCGGTAACGTGCTAAAAGTGTGTGCTTTTTATTGACAAAGCTGCCCCCGTGTCTTAGGACTGGGAGGCAGCTTTTCTAGTTAATGCGGGCCGTTATGACCGGTTGGTGCGGTACCAGCCGATGAGCTCATCCGTGGAGGAATCGCCTGAATTAGGTGTTTCAGCGCCGGTGACGGCAGGCAACAGATCGCCGGCCTGCTTCTTGCCCAGCTCCACGCCCCACTGGTCGAAGGAGTTGATGTCCCAGATCACACCCTCTGTGAACACGATGTGCTCGTACAGGGCAATGAGCGCACCGAGAACGCGCGGGGTCAGCTCCTCGGCGAGGATCGTCGTGGTCGGGCGGTTGCCCGGCATCTCCTTGTGATTGACCAGCTCGATGGGGGTTCCCTCGGCGGAAATCTCCTGCGCGGTCTTGCCAAAGGCGAGCACCTTCGTCTGCGCGAAGAAGTTACTCATCAACAAGTCATGCATCGAACCTGTGCCGTCGGCGGTGGGGAGATCCTGCGCCGGGCGGGCAAAGCCGATGAAATCGGCCGGGATAAGGCGGGTTCCTTGGTGAATCAGCTGGTAGAAAGCGTGCTGGCCGTTGGTTCCGGGCTCGCCCCAGTAGATCTCGCCCGTGTCAGTGGTCACCACCGTGCCATCGTGGCGCACGGACTTACCATTGCTTTCCATGGTCAGCTGCTGCAGGTATGCAGGGAACCGGGACAGGTCCTCGGAGTAGGGGAGAACGGCGTGAGTATCGGCGCCGAAGAAATCGGTGTACCACACGCCGAGGAGACCCATGAGCACCGGGATGTTCTTCTCCAGTGGGGTTTCGCGGAAGTGAACATCCATCTGGTGGAAGCCATCGAGGAACCGCATGAAATCCATGGGGCCGATGACGCACATGAGGGCGAGGCCCACAGCCGAATCGACGGAGTAGCGCCCCCCGACCCAATTCCAAAAGCCGAACATGTTATTTGTATCGATGCCGAATTCGGCCACCTTTTCCGCGTTGGTGGACACAGCGACGAAGTGCTTGGCCACCGCATCCTCGCTGCCGAGCTTTTCCACGAGCCAGCGCTTAGCTGCGTGGGCGTTGGCTAGCGTCTCCTGCGTGGTAAACGTCTTGGAGGCGATAATAAATAAGGTGGACTCCGGATCGAGCTCATCGAGGGTTGCAACGAGATCAGCGGGGTCGACGTTGGACACGAACTTCCCGTGGATACCAGCCACCGCGTAGTTGCGCAGAGCCTTCGTGGCCATGGCGGGGCCGAGGTCAGATCCGCCGATACCGATGTTCACCACGGTCTTAATCGTGTGGCCGGTGTAGCCCAACCACTCGCCGGAGCGAAGAGCCGAAGCGAAGTCGCGCATACGCCCCAGCACCTCGTGGACGTCGGCGGCCACATCCTGTCCATCGACACTGAGATCATCCTCAGCGGGGATGCGCAATGCAGTGTGGAGAACCGCGCGGTCCTCCGTGTTGTTAATGTGCGTGCCGGTGAACATGTCCTCGATTTTTTCCTTGAGGCCGGCGGCGCGGGCAAGAGCAACCAGTTTCTCAACCGTCTGCTGGGAAATGAGGTTCTTGGAAAGGTCAACGTGCAAGCCTGCGGCATCAAAGGTGAACCGGTTTGCACGCTCCGGATCATCGGCGAACAACTCCCTCAGGTTCGTCTCGCTGATTTCTGCCTGGTGTGCCTCGAGGTCTTTCCACTCGTGAGTGGTGGTGATATCCGTGGACATGAACGCTCCTTCGTGTTTTCTACGTAAATCACAGTGTGTCAGTCGCTTCACCGGAACCACACTTTGCTACGAACCTTGCGGGCCCGCCGGCGGTATCGACCGAATCGACCGAATCGACCGCGCTGGCGACGAGCAGCAAAGTGTATGGAATTTCCGTTCCTGCCGGTGAAGGAACCAGTAACTTCATACTTTAGCCTGGAAAGGGTCCGATCGTCCGGATATCAATGTTGAGCCGTGGCTTGGATGCCCGCTTGTGCTGTGCAGGTGCAGCGCTGTGCTTGTTAGCCGGGCGGGATGCGGAGTTCCTCGGCTGCCAGTTTCGTGCAGGCGCAGGAGCAGGTGCAGGCGCTGCTTTCACAGCGGGCGCAGGGGCAGGCACAGGTGCAGCTGGAGGCTGCACCTGATGGGCTTCTTGCCGGAGCGAGAACTGCGGGAACACCACGGCTAGCTGGGTGCGCAGTGGTGCGGGGATCCACGCCGGATCGAGGTTCGCGATGAATCCTCCGAGCAGCGCCAGGGCACTTGCCACGCCGAGGGTGATCTCCACGGCGACGGTTGTTTCGTTGTGTTGCCCACCCTCTTCGGAGGACAAAGCTCCCCCGAGATCCTCGCTGCTTGCCAGCGCACTGTCATCCGATGAGAGCTGGGCGAGTGGGCTGACACCAATGCAGGTGCCTAACGCGCGGTGGAATGCCTTGTCACCTACCCGTTCTTCCATCCTTTCCACAGCCGGGGCAACATTTCGTGCGGCCTCCCGCGCAATGTCTTTCGCCCGCTGATCGCTGAAAGCGTCGTATCGCTTGAGAAAAGGGTTCCCCTGGGGAAAGTATGGTGATGGCCGGTTCGTCTCGTACATGGACTCGGCCTCAGTTTTGCTGATGGTCAGGGGCCACACGATATCTGTGGACAATTCCAAGGAGGCAACCAATGAGGCAAAAAAAGAATCGGGTAGGCCGATCGCCACGCCGGCCACAGCCTCTGCTGGGGATTTCTCCGCTGAGATGGTTGATGCTGCGTTCTCAGCAGCTTGATGTGTGGCATCTTTTAAGCGCCGGACTTCAGATTCATCATCACGTGACGGCAGGATGGTGCACGTGTCGCCGTTGTCGTGGACCTCGAGAGCGAATGCCCCCGGGGTGCCAGGAAGAATGCCAGAGGAGAGAGCTGCCACGAGAGCTGCGGTGGCGATGGCCCGGCGTGGAATTTTGCCTCCTGCCGTCAGCGGTGAATGAGTGCAAGAAGTACGGTTTGTTGTGACGTTTGTGTGGGTCCCGGCACGTGCGCCGGAGCGAGGAAGCGTGCGTGAAAGCAAGCGAGTAAACATTGTTCCCCCTTTGATTGTGGTTTTCCCGGCAGAGGACTGTTCCTCCGCTGATGTGTGCTTTGGCAGTGAGAGACTGCGTGCGCGGAGGGTATCGTGACGGCGCGTGGTGGTGCCGTGGCTCAAGCTAACCGCGTGCCGTGCGACTTCGCCGCGACGCTGACGGTTGGGTGGTGATTCCCCCTGTGCCCCGATCTCTCGCCGTTATCGTAGGTCAGGGGTGGCGGGCCCGCAGTGTAAGGAGATCGTTTCCCCTCATGTGGGGGAGGGGGACGCGGTGGTGAATACAGTTGGCACTATGAGTGATAAGAAGAATTATCAAAACAAGCTTTTCCTTGCCGGCCACTTTGTCGACGCATCCGACGGTGGCACGTTCGAAGTCACGAACCCGCGCGATGGGTCAGTGATTACCCAGGTCGCATCCGCTACTGAAGACGACGTGAAGAAGGCGTTCGATGCGGCGTGCGCAGCTCAGAAAAAGTGGGCCGCCACGAGCCCTAGACACCGAGCCGACATCCTGTGGCGCGCGTACGAGGAGCTCACCGCGCGCAAGGATGAAATAGCCGAGCTCATGACGCTCGAGCTGGGGCGCGCGCTGCCGGATTCCCAGTCCGAGGCCACCTACGGTGCGGAGTTCTTCCGCTGGTTCGCGGCCGAGGCTGAGCGGATGCAGGGGGATTATCGGCTCGCACCAACGGGCAACGCCCGCATTGTTGAGGTCCAGCAGCCCGTGGGGCCGGTGCTCGCGATCACTCCGTGGAACTTTCCACTCGCCATGGGGACACGGAAACTGGGGCCGGCGCTTGCCGCAGGGTGCACCGTGGTTCTCAAGCCGGCCTCAAAAACGCCGTTGACCATGCTCTTGCTCGCCGAGGTTCTCCGCAATGCCGGGCTTGATGAGGGGGTTGTTTCTATCCTTCCGTGCTCGTCGTCCGTGTTGGAGCCGCTGTACAGTGATCCTCGCCTGCGCAAGCTGACGTTTACTGGATCCACCGCGGTGGGCAAGGAGCTCGCCGCGAAGGTTCCGACGGCCCGTGTCTCACTCGAGCTCGGTGGCAACGCCCCCTTCGTTGTACTTTCTGATGCCGACGTGGCGACCGCCGTCGAGGCCACAAGCGTGGCCAAGATGCGCGGTGCCGGCCAGGTCTGCATCGCTGCCAACCGGTTTATTATCCACAAGGACCTCCACTCGCAGTTCGTCTCTGCGGTCACCGATTCCCTCAAGGGGACGGAATACGGACCGCTATCGGGGGATGACCAGGTGGACAAGGTCACCGAGCTTGTCGACGATGCCGTGAAGCAGGGTGCCACGGTGGTGTGGCAGGACACCGTTCCAAGCGAAGGCTCCTGGTTCCCGCTCACCATCCTTGACAACGTTCCCACCTCTGCGCGGATGTACAAGGAGGAGATCTTTGGCCCCGTTGTAGCGGTGTACGAAGCGGAAAGCGACGAGGCTGCCATCGCCATGGCTAACGACACCAACTTTGGGCTCGCCGCCTACCTTTTCAGTGCGGATCTGCAGCATGCGCTCGATGCGGCGGAGCGCTTGGAAGCTGGCATGGTCGGCGTTAACAAGGGCGGCATTTCCGATGCTGCGGCGCCGTTTGGTGGCGTCAAGGATTCCGGACTCGGCCGAGAAGGCGGGTTCCAGGGGATCGAGGAATTCCTCGAGTGTAAGCTCATCTCCCTTCCAGCCCCGGCGCAGCAGTAATAAGCCTGCGGTCATAACTCTCTCGATGGTGAGGACGGTCCCGACGCCCTACGACGGTTCCGTCCTCACTGTGCCTCCATGTCGGCGGATGGCATGGTGGAGTGGCCGTGAATAATGCGGCGACACGTTCGTTTTTCAGTGGGAGGTGAGGTCACTGGAATTAATGCCGTTAAACTTATCTATTCTGGAAAAATATTCGTTGGATGTGAAAAAATACGCACGAATGTCACGTGCTGCAATGGGGGAAAATAATTTTACACGTTCCGAATATTTTTGAACATGGCTGGATTTTGTTGAGCAATCTCCCGTAAGTACCCCTTTAGGGGGTTATCCAAAAGGGGTACTTTCTGTAGGTGTTAAGGCGCTGTGAACTGTATTAATGGCGAGTTAATTGCAAATTAACTGAATAAAATGCAAATTCCATTCACAAATTGTGGTGCAATTCCTGCATAGCCAAATACATTGCACATGAAATGGAGAGCCAGTGTTCTTAAAGAAGACCATCGCGGCGCTAGCAGCTGGGTGCCTCGCATTCAGCCTCGCCTCGTGCTCAAACTCGGAGAGCAGCTCGGAGGCGGGCGGTTCGACGCAGAGCGCAAACTACATCACCGCTCGTGGGTCTGAGCCCCAAAACCCGCTCATTCCGGGCAACACCAACGAGGTGGGCGGCGGTAACATCGTCGACCTCATCTACTCCGGCCTCGTCTACTACGATGCCGACGGTAATACCCACAACGACATGGCAGAGTCCATCGACCTCGAAGGCGAGAAGACCTACCGCGTGACGCTGAAGGACGGGATCACGTTCTCCGACGGCTCGCCGGTGACGTCGGAAAGCTTTGTCAAGGCGTGGAACAAGGTCGTGGAAGATTCGATGCTCACAGCCGACTTCTTCGAGCCGATCCTCGGCTTCAAGGACGGTGCCGCAAGCATGGAAGGCCTCAAGGTTGTGGACGATAAGACGTTCACCATCGAGCTCAACCAGCCGGAAGCAGACTTCCCCACCCGCCTTGGTTACTCTGCGTTCTACCCCATGCACGAATCGGCTTTCGATGATCTTGCAGCCTACGGCGAAAACCCGATCGGCAACGGTCCTTACAAGCTCGCCGAGTGGAACCACAACAAGGACGCCATCATCGTTCCTAACGAGGAATACAAGGGCGACCGCGTGCCGAAGAACGACGGTGTCCAGTTCGTGTTCTACGCCAAGGGTGACGCCGCATACTCCGACCTGTTGGCCGGCAACCTCGATGTGACCGACCTCATCCCGGATTCCGCCTTCTCCACCTTCGAGCAGGAGCTAGGCGACCGCGCGGTCAACCAGCCCGCCGCGATCTTCCAGTCCTTCACCATCCCCGAGCGCCTTCCGCACTTCGACGGTGAAGAGGGACAGCTGCGTAGGGAAGCACTCTCGTACGCCATCAACCGCGACGAAATTACCAGCACCATCTTCGGTGGCACTCGCACCCCCGCGACGGACTTCACCTCGCCGGTTATCCCCGGCCAGACCGATCAGCTCAAGGGAGCAGATGTTCTCAAGTACAACCCGGAGAAGGCAAAGGAACTGTGGGCTAAGGCCGACGCAATCTCGCCGTTCGAAGGTTCAGTGAAGATCTCTTACAACGCGGACGGCGGTCACCAGGCGTGGGTCGATGCTGTGGCCAACTCCATCCGCAACACCCTTGGTGTGGAGGCAGTGGGCGATCCGTACCCCGACTTCAAGAGCTTGCGTGACGAGATCACCAACCGCACCATCGACAGTGCATTCCGCACCGGCTGGCAGGCCGACTACCCGTCGCTGGGTAACTTCCTCACCCCGCTGTACTCCACGGGCGGCGGTTCCAACGATGGCGATTACTCCAACCCGGAGTTCGACTCCCTCCTCAAGCAGGCAGCCGGGGCACCGAACCCGGAGGAAGCAAACGTGTTCTACAACCAGGCTCAGGAAATCCTGCTCAAGGATCTACCCGCCATCCCGCTGTGGTACGCCAACGTGACCGGTGGCTACTCCGAGAACGTCGATAACGTCGTGTTCTCCTGGAAGTCCGTCCCGGTGTACTACGAAATCACCAAGAAGTAACACGTAGAGGGGTACTCGGCAGTTGTCGGGTCCCCTCACCCCATCCGTGAGGATGTCACGAATTGTTTCATTCACCCCGCTGCTGGGAATCGCCGCAGGTGCGATTCCTGCACGCGGGGTGGGTTCGTTTCACTCCTAGTACGCGGATTCGGCCTGTAACGGCGGAAGATCCCACGACCACACAATCTGTACTTTTTTAGAAAGGAGCGTCGCGCACCATGCTCCGTTACATCGGGCGGCGCTTGCTCCAGATGATCCCCGTGTTCATCGGCGCAACATTGCTTCTTTACTCTCTTGTTTTCCTCATGCCCGGCGATCCCGTGGCAGCGCTCGGCGGAGACCGAGGCATCAGCGAGGCGGCACGAGCTCGTATCGAAGCAGAATATAATCTGGATAAACCCTTTTTCATTCAATACCTTCTCTACCTCAAGGGCATCCTCACTCTTGATTTTGGCACCACATTCTCTGGCCAGCCCGTGGCTCGAGTGATGGCCAACGCTTTCCCCGTCACCATCAAACTTGCCCTTATGGCTCTCGCCTTTGAGGCCATCTTGGGTATCTCCATCGGTGTCATCGCTGGTATTCGCCGTGGTGGAATCTTCGACTCGACGGTTCTCCTCGTGTCGCTCTTTGTCATCGCGGTTCCCTCCTTCGTCATCGGCTTCGTCCTCCAGTTCCTCGTCGGGGTGAAATGGGGGCTGTTACCGGTGACCGTCGGCAGAAACGAGTCCTTTACCGCGTTACTCATGCCAGCGGTGGTGTTGGGAGCGCTGTCCTTCGCCTACGTGTTGCGCTTGACGCGGCAATCGGTGAGTGAGAATCTCAACGCCGACTACGTACGGACGGCCACTGCGAAAGGCATGAGCAAAACCTCCGTCATGGGGCGTCACGTGTTAAGAAACTCTCTCATCCCCGTGGTTACCTTCCTGGGGGCTGACCTTGGTGCCCTCATGGGTGGCGCGATCGTGACGGAGGGAATTTTCGGCATCAACGGCGTTGGTGGATCGATCTACCAGGCGATCCTCAAAGGTGAACCGGCCACGGTGGTGAGCTTCACCACGGTGCTCGTCATCGTCTACATCATCGCCAACCTCATCGTTGACCTCATTTACGCGCTTCTAGATCCGAGGATTCGCTATGCCTAATAACAAAGACTCGCGCCCTGTTTCTCCCAACTCGATCGCTGACAACACGGCGAGTACCACAGACGACATGATCCGCGTGCCAGAAAATGCTATCCGTATTGCGGATCCCGCTACCGAGGAGCAGATGGTCATCGAACGGCGCACGGGTGGGCTCATGAACGATACCGTCACCGGAGGCGAGGTGTTGCCGGGGCAGGAGTACTACGTTTCTGCTGTCGACGAGCAAGGCCTGGGTGCGGTGGACGCTGTGCCCGACGATTCTGCCCCCAGCTCCATGTGGGGAGAGGCGTGGCGGTATCTTCGCCGTCGCCCCATGTTCTGGCTTTCCGCAGCCCTCATTCTGTGCGCCATCCTGCTGGCGATGTTCCCGCAGATGTTCACATCCACTGATCCTCGCTTCTGCGAGCTGAGCAACTCGCTGGCTAACCCCTCCGCGGGCCACCCGTTCGGGTTTGACAGGCAGGGCTGTGACATTTACTCGCGAGTAATCTTTGGTGCTCGCGCCTCCGTCACAGTGGGCGTTCTCACCACCATCGCGGTGACCGTTCTCGGCACAGTCATCGGCTCCATCGCCGGATTCGTCGGCGGCATTTGGGACACGATTCTGTCCCGTCTTACCGATATCTTCTTCGCCGTCCCGCTCGTTCTCGCAGCAATCGTCGTCATGCAGATGTTCAAGGAGCAACGCACCGTGTGGACGGTGGTTGTGGCCCTGAGTATTTTTGGTTGGACGAACATCGCACGTATCACTCGTGGCGCGGTCATGAGCGTGAAGAACGAGGAGTTCGTCACCGCCGCACGCGCGGTTGGTGCGTCGAGGTTCACGATTCTTACCAACCACATCCTACCCAACGCCGCGGCCCCCATCATCGTGTACGCCACCGTGGCCCTTGGCACGTTCATCGTTGCGGAGGCGACGCTGAGCTTCCTCGGCATCGGCTTGCCGTCGACGGTTGTGTCCTGGGGCGGAGACATCTCCGCGGCGCAGGCCTCGCTACGAACCAAGCCCATGGTGCTGTTCTACCCGGCAATCGCGCTTGCGTTGACGGTGTTGAGCTTCATCATGATGGGTGATGTCGTTCGCGATGCGCTCGATCCGAAGGCGAGGAAGCGCTAATGGGATCACCAGCAAACGACAACATGAACAACACAGTGGAAGTAGGAGACCAGATGGAAGCGACCAGCAATGCCACTCCGCTCTTGCAGGTGAACAACCTGAAGGTGGAGTTCGAGTCAACCACGGGCGTGGTGGAGGCCGTTCGCGATTTCGACCTCACCATCTACCCCGGGCAGTCCGTGGCGATCGTCGGTGAATCAGGCTCCGGAAAGTCCACTGCAGCCATGAGTTTCTTGGGCCTCCTTCCCGGCACCGGAAAGGTATCCGACGGGTCGATCCGATTTGAGGGCAAGGAGCTCACGGGACTCACCGATAAACAGTGGCAAGAATATCGCGGTTCCCTGATCGGTCTGGTGCCACAGGATCCGATGAGCAACCTCAACCCGGTGTGGAGAATCGGTACGCAGGTGGAAGAGTCGCTGCGTGCCAACAACATCGCCAAGGGTTCCGCGGCCCACGAGAAGGTAGTTGAGCTCCTCAGACATGCGGGCCTGCCGGACGCGGAGCGTCGTGCGAAGCAGTTCCCGCACGAGTTCTCCGGTGGCATGCGGCAGCGTGCCCTCATCGCCATCGGTCTCGCTGCGAACCCGAAGCTCCTCATCGCCGACGAGCCGACCTCCGCGTTGGACGTGACGGTGCAAAAGCGCATTCTCGATCACCTGGGAACACTCATCAAGGAATCGGGCACCGCGCTGCTCTTTATTACGCACGACCTGGGTCTCGCCGCCGAGCGTGCAGACTTCGTCGTCGTCATGCACCGTGGCCGGATTGTGGAAAAGGGCCCGAGCCTGACCATCCTCCGCAACCCCCAGCACCCGTACACGCAGCGGTTGGTGAAGGCCGCGCCGTCGCTCGCCTCCGCGCGCATCCAATCCGCACGGAATCAGGGGCTCACCTCCTCTGAACTTAAAGCCTCACGTGGCGATAGCGAGGAAACCGTTATCGACGTCCAGCACCTGGTCAAGGAATTCGAGATCCGCGGTGCTCGCGGCGCGAAGAAGGTTCTTCGTGCTGTGGATGACGTGTCGTTCTACCTCCGCAGGGGGACAACAACGGCGCTCGTGGGTGAATCCGGCTCTGGTAAGTCGACCGTCGCCAACATGGTGCTCGGGCTATTAAAGCCTACCAGCGGCACCGTCACTTACGAGGATCGAGACATCTCCACCATGAGCGAGAAGGAGCTCTTCGGGCTGCGCAAGAAGCTCCAGGTGGTGTTCCAGAACCCGTACGGTTCGCTCGACCCGATGTACTCCATCTACCGCTGCATCGAGGAGCCCCTGAGCCTGCACAAGGTGGGGAACAGAAAAGCGCGGGAGAAGCGCGTGGCAGAGCTACTAGACATGGTGAACATGCCCCGGTCCTCCATGCGGCGGTACCCCAACGAGCTGTCCGGCGGTCAGCGTCAGCGCATCGCGATCGCTCGCGCCATGGCCCTCCAGCCGGAGGTGCTCATCCTGGACGAGGCGGTAAGTGCGCTCGATGTATTGGTGCAAAACCAGATCATCCAGCTTCTCGCCGATCTGCAAGAGGAGTTCCGCCTGTCCTACCTGTTCATCACGCACGATTTGGCGGTGGTCCGCCAGACTGCCGACGATATCGTCGTGATGGAGAAGGGAAGAATCGTAGAGAAAGGCACTGCGGATAGCATCTTCGATTCGCCCCAGGAAAAGTACACCCAAGAACTCATCGCCGCCGTTCCGGGCCTCAATATTGAGCTCGGCGCGGGGCACGAATTGGGAATCAACCTGGATTAGGGATACCACGTAGAAAGCGGGGCCGGCTGTTGGGCTGGCCCCGCTGTTCGCTTTTCGACGGTTCCTAGCCGAGCTTTCCTCGCCCCATGCGGAGGAGTATCGCAGCGAGGGCGGGGCCCTCTTCCCCAATCTCCTCGCGGAACTGGTTAACGATCTCCACCTCGCGGGTGTGAACAAGCCGTACCCCACCCGAGGCGCGGCGAGTGCGTCCAATGCGCTGAGAGATCTCGCTGCGCTTTTTTACCGCGTCAAGGATCACTCGATCGAGGCGGTCGATTTCTTTCCTGAGCTGGGTAATTTCAGCATCGCTTAACTGATCTTCTGCGCCGGTGTTACTCATACCCGCTATTGTATTACTCGTTATGGCACCTACAGATCTCGTTTCAGACCTTAACCCGCAGCAACGCCAGGCCGTCCTGCACGATGAGTCCCCGTTGCTCATCGTCGCTGGCGCTGGTTCCGGCAAAACAGCAGTACTCACACGCCGGATAGCGCACTTGCTCAAGTTCCGAGGGGTTCAACCGTGGCAGATCCTCGCGATCACCTTTACCAACAAAGCGGCGAAGGAAATGCGCGAGCGCGTGATTAACCTCATTGGGCCCGAGGCGAACACCATGGCGGTGTCGACCTTCCACTCGACGTGTGTGCGGATCCTGAGGAGAAACGCGCAGCTCGTACCGGGGCTGAATTCGAACTTCACCATCTACGATTCCGACGATTCCAAGCGGCTCCTGCAACAGATCGCTAAGGACATGGATCTGGACATTAAGAAGTACAGTCCCCGGGTGCTGGGAAACAAGATTTCCGGGTGGAAAAACGAGCTCGTCGGTGTGGACCAGGCAACCAAAGAGTCCTCGCTCTTCGGTTCCGTGTATGCCACGTACCAGCAGCGCCTGCGGCGGGCGAACGCGCTCGACTTCGACGATCTCATTGGTGAGGTCGTGAGGATCTTTCACGAGCACCCGGACGTCGCTAGCTACTACCGCCGTCGGTTCAAGTTCGTGCTTGTCGACGAGTACCAGGACACCAACCACGCACAGTACGAGTTCATCTCTGCTCTCGTGGGCAAGGACGGTTCGGGGCTGTGCGTGGTGGGCGATGCCGACCAATCGATCTACGCGTTCCGCGGCGCGACCATCCGCAACATTCGCGAGTTTGAGCGAGACTTTCCTAACGCCACCACGATCCTTCTGGAGCAGAACTACCGCTCCACACAGAACATCCTGTCGGCAGCCAACGCCGTCATCGCCCACAATGAGCACAGGGGTAAGAAGAATCTGTGGACGGACAGGGGAGAAGGCACCAAGATCATCGGCTATGTTGCTGACCGTGAGGAAGACGAGGCCCAATTCATCGCCAGAACCATCGACGAGCGTCACCTGCCTTATAACGAGGTTGCCATCATGTACCGGACCAACGCGGCCTCACGTGTCATTGAGGACGTGTTCATCCGCACGGGAATTCCCTACCGGGTCGTTGGTGGAACAAGGTTCTACGAGCGCAAGGAAGTGCGTGACATCATCGCCTACTTGCGTGTTGTGGATAACCCCGATGACGAGGTGAGCCTGCGCCGGATTGTCAACACGCCTCGCCGTGGCATCGGCGATAAGGCCCTCGCATTCGTCACCGCCTTTGCCTCGCGGGAGAACATTTCTCTGTACGAGGCGATGAAGCGGGCCGATGAGGTTGACTACCTGGGGGCGCAAGGTAAGAATGCGATCACCAAGTTCGTCACCATGATGGAGGAGCTAAGGAGTGAGACACCCGAGGTGGGCGATCTCATCAACCTCATCACGGACGTGTCTGGGTACCGGGAGGAGCTAGAGAAATCGAAGGATCCCCGGGACGAGGCGCGCCTGGATAACCTTAACGAGCTGGTTGCCTACGCCCGCGACTTCGCGAGCCAGGCGCGTGCCAACGACGAGGACGATTCGGTCCAGGCCTTTTTGGAGCGGGTCTCGCTCGTTGCGGATGCCGACCAAATCCCCGATGCGGGCCAAGGAGTTGTCACTCTCATGACCCTGCACACAGCGAAGGGGCTCGAGTTCCCCTACGTGTTCCTGCCCGGCTGGGAAGAAGGGCAGTTCCCCCACATGCGCTCCCTGGGGAGCGCGGAGGAGATTGAAGAGGAGCGTCGCCTTGCCTACGTGGGCATCACCCGTGCCCGTAAGCAGCTGTTCGTTTCGCGTGCACTCATGCGTATTGCGTGGGGCAACCCCCAAACCAACCCCGAGTCCCGGTTCCTTGCGGATATCCCCGCCTCGCTCATCGAGTGGGAGCGTGAAGAACCGAGCTACGGTGCCGGCAGTTACGGCGGATACCCGGGAAGCGACGGTTGGCTGGGAGGCCCGCGCCGGGTAAAGAAGAAGCCCGCGTCATCGCAGTCCGTTCCCGCATCATCGTTGAAACTGGTGGTAGGGGATATGGTTAACCACGAGAAGTATGGTGTGGGGACGGTCAAAGAGGTCAGTGGCATTGGTAAGCACACGACCGTGACCATCGACTTCGGGTCCCATGGAACGATCAGACTGATGCTCATCGGGAATATCCCTATGGAGAAGCTGTAGCTTCACTTGGTAGACCCCACAGGGGTGATGTACTCCACACACAGATGGTGACGGCCAT
Organism: Corynebacterium pyruviciproducens ATCC BAA-1742; assembly: GCF_000411375.1. Classification (GTDB taxonomy): domain Bacteria; phylum Actinomycetota; class Actinomycetes; order Mycobacteriales; family Mycobacteriaceae; genus Corynebacterium; species Corynebacterium pyruviciproducens. The sequence goes on from NZ_KE150446.1 coordinate 60,890, forward strand.
CCTCGTGTGGAGTTTCCATTTCCCAGGCTCGGTTGGAGTTGATCCGTCCACCGGACCTGACAACGAGTGTGGGGGAGGAACCTTATCTGGGAGCCCACTCAGGTGCGTGAGAAATCGCCGTTTGCAGGGGCCTCTCACGGTCCGAACGCCGCTTCGCGGCTCCTTTACCTGAAATCAGTACCTGAGAGCGCGAGAAGAGCTCTCAGTGTTGATTAAGGCGTACTTAGTAAAAATTAAGGCCCGACTGAATCGCCAGGCCTTGTTTTTGCAATTAGGTAGATAAAATTCTAAAGGTTGATTCCGCGCTCAGCGAGCCACGGGATAGGGTCGATTGCTCCGCCTCCGTTGGGGTGAACCTCGAAGTGAAGGTGGGGGCCGGTGGAGAAGCCGCGGCTTCCGATACCTGCGATGCGCTGTCCAGCCGTAACGTGAGCGCCTACCGTGGTCTCGACGGTCTCCATGTGGCCGTACACAGTGACGGTACCATCTTCGTGCTGGATGCGGACCCAGTTACCAAAGCCGGATGCGGGGCCTGCGTCGATGACAACGCCATCTTCGGCGGCGACGATGGAGGAGCCCATCGGGCCGGCGATATCGACACCTGCGTGGAGAACGCCCCAGCGGGTGCCGAAACCGGAGGAAAGAACGCCTTCAGCGGGGCGAACGACTAGTGGAGCACGGGCAGCTTCATCGGCGGCTGCGCGCTCGTTGTCGTACTGAACGGCTTTGGCGATCTGATCTTGGACATTGGCCGCCGGCTTAAATTCGGCGATGTTAAGTACCTGAGGGGATTCCTCAGCGGTAGAAGCGGTGGTAGTGGTCGTTTCCGCAACGAGTTGCACCTCGTTGTGAACGGTAGGTGCAGCTTCTGCAAACGTATTTGCTGCTACGGCGCCCGTAGCACCGGCGGTAGAAACAACACCAGTAGTGACTGCAACAAGACTGATGCGACCTTTAGGCGCGCTTGAGGGCTTGCGATGTGCCCCAGCTGCCGACCGCTGATGAGCCATGTTTGACTCCTCCAACCTCTGTAAATGGCCACGTGCGAAGCGCTTGCCGTTATAGCTGCTTCACTTAATCGTGACCATTCTGTTACCTATATTGCTTAACGAGTTGTAACGATAGCGTAACGAAAACGTCGGAGCAAGCAGAATTCGTTCCTCTCTTAGTCGTTCTTAAGTTTTGGAATGTTACATATCGTCCGAAGGTTGGATGGTGTACTTGGGGCTGTTGCGCACGCCTCCCTCACTTGAATCGCGATTCATGGCAGAGTTTAAGCGTGAATGTAAATGTAGGACCTTCTCGTAATTCCGCACGTCCCGGAGGATCGTCGCGCCGCGGAAGGCGCCCCGGGCAGGCAAAAGGTGACTTGTCAACCACTGGCCTCCTTGGTGGGCGAGGTTCTCGCACTCGTCAATTAGTGACCCCTTTTATCTTTGCAAATGTGATAATTATCACAATTTGTGTCGCTGTATCGCTCGCGTCTCTGTTGTTTACTTCCACCACATTGGTTGCACTGCCGGGGACGATTGCCCAAACCTATGTGGTACTCAATGCCGGCGCTATTTCGGGCAGTGGTCAGGTCGTCAGCGCGGTGCCGTTGTTGCCGGCAGCGTGCGTGTGGGCACTCATCGCTCGTACCACCTTTAACCTGGTGCGATACAAGGCCTCGATTCGCGATCTGGAGATCATTGCAGCTGTGGCGGTGCTCCTGCCACTGGCGCTGACGCTCACAGCGGCGGCGATGCTGTGGAGTGCCTCCCAAGTCTTCGAGATGGGGATCCCACCGGCGGTCACCTACGTCCGTGTTGTCATGCTCCACGGCTCAGCGGTAGCCGTGGGGATGGGACCCCGCCTATGGAAGGCGTTGGCTTGCCGCTTTGGTGTGCCCGAAGCGTGGGTCAGCGCGGCGTACACAGCTCTCAAGCTCACCGGCCTGTGGCTCGGGGCAGGGTTGGTCCTTGTCATCGCAATGACGGTTGTGCGGTGGCAACCCGTTGGGTATCCGCTCGTTGCGGCGGGGTTTCTCCCCAATGCGGCGATCGCCGGTGGCGCCGTTCTGTTGGGCTCCGACTTCCGGGTGGGCGACGCGTGGGTATCTGCATTTTCCGCCAACCCCGGGTTGCTTCCGCCAGTGCAGTGGCTCGTCGCGATGCCGGAAACCGTACACCCGGCGGCCGCATTGCTGCTCATGGTTGCCTTTGTTATCGCCGTCTACGCTCTGTTTTCCAGCCCTGAGTACGGGCTCGCCGTTGCGCCGTTCGCAGCCGTGTGGGCTGGCCTCCTGCAGCTGTGGTCCGCAGGAACCGTAGGCGTGCTGGGATATGTGGGGCCAACATGGTGGTTGACGATGGTCATGGCGTTCGTGTACCCGGCGGCCATAGGATTGGGCGCGGTGATCGTCCGACTGGTCACGGGCAAGAAGAGCCTGTGGGGAGAGGCCGTGAGCGACGATAATACCGGAACCGAGAAGCCGGAGGAGAACTCGGAATACACGGCGGACTCGCAGGAGGCTGAATCGTCAAACGCAGAGGCACCCGTGGTCGAGGAAAATGCAAGTGACCAAGACGAAGCCTCGGATTCCGCCGACATCGCTTCACCAGCGCCCGCGGATGGCGAGCTCGATGATGCCGAGGGTAGTGGTGCCGAAGGCATCGGTGCCGAGGAGAAGCAGGCACCGGAAGTCAACGGTGCTGAGGTCGAACTTTCGGGTGACGTAGACGGTGAGTCTCATCCGGAATCGTCTGAATTGTCACACGAGGGTCCTATTTCTGCTGAAAGTGCAGCTGAGAGCGGTGAGCCGGGGCCCAACGGCGAGGAGGGAGACGCTGAAAAGCGAAACGGTGGCGTGGATTCGGATCCGCAGGTGTCTACCGCGAACCTCCCCCAAGGTGGACGCGAGAGTTCCGATATTGGCGGTGATGGGGGAGAATGGGGAGAGCAAACCGCGAACTTCGAAACGAAAGTCGTAACCGACGATGGCACTAAAGCCTCCCACCCTGCCGACGATCCCCAGCGACCTCGGCCTAGTACCTCCGGAGAAAACGATGCCTCCGGACAAACCGACCACGATAGTGGTTCTCGCCTCTGGAACGGGAACACTGCTCCAAGCTCTCATCGATCGGAGCAGTAAAGCCTATTCCATAGCCGCCGTCATCACCGATCGGCCGTGTGAGGCGGTCGACAGGGCAGCTCGTGCTGGAATTCCGTACCAGGTAGTCACCCTTACGGCGGACGACCGCGACGGCTGGAACCGCGCTCTGCGCGATGCCGTCGCCGCGTATTCTCCCGATGTGGTGGTCTCCGCCGGGTTTATGCGGATCGTCTCGGCGGATTTCTTGTCCGCCTTCGACGTGGTGCTCAACACGCATCCGGCGCTCTTGCCAGCGTTTAAGGGGGCACACGCAGTGCGGGATGCACTCGCCTACGGAGTGAAAGTGACGGGCTCAACCGTGCACAAGATGGATGCCGGGATGGACACCGGCCCCATCGTCGCACAATGGCCGGTCACCATTTCCGAGGGTGACGACGAAGCAACATTGCATGAGCGAATTAAGATAGTCGAACGTCAATTGATAGTGAAGGTTCTCGAGGAAGGCTTGTGGCGTGACCGAAAATAATACCGACAAAATTGCCATCAAACGCGCTCTCATTAGCGTGTTTGATAAGACAGGGCTGGATGAACTGGCCACAGGGCTGCACGAAGCGGGGGTGAGCATCGTCTCCACCGGCTCCACCGCGCAGGTGATCCGCGACGCGGGGGTCCCTGTTACCGATGTCAGCGAGGTTACGGGCTTCCCAGAGTGCCTCGACGGGCGCGTGAAGACCCTGCACCCCGCCGTCCACGCGGGGATCCTCGCGGATACTCACGTTCCGGAGCATGTTGAGCAGCTGAAAGAACTCGGCATCGAGGGCTTCCAGCTTGTTGTGGTTAACCTGTACCCCTTCCAACAGACGGTGGCGTCCGGTGCGGGCTACGCGGAGTGCGTGGAGAAGATCGATATCGGAGGCCCCTCCATGGTGCGCGGCGCCGCCAAGAACCACGCCTCCGTTGCCGTGGTTGTTGACGCTGCCGATTACTCAAAGGCAGCCGAGGCTGCTCGCAACGGCGGATTTAGCTACGAGGAGCGCCAGCGCCTCGCCCTCAAGGCGTTCACCCACACCGCCGATTACGATGCCCACGTGTCCGCCTGGTTCGCGGCACAGCTCGGCGGAGAAGCACCAGGTGCCACCCATGAGCTCCGCTACGGTGAGAACCCGCACCAGAAGGCGAGCATCCGGGTCACCGGCGACGGTCTCGCCGCCGCCGAGCAGCTCAACGGCAAGGAGATGAGCTACAACAACTACCGGGACGCGGATGCAGCCTGGGCCGCAGCGTGGGACCACGAGGAACCGTGTGTGGCCATCATCAAGCACATGAATCCCTGCGGTGTGGCCATCTCGGACGTGTCCATCACTGACGCGCACAAGAAGGCACACGCGTGTGACCCGATGAGCGCCTACGGCGGAGTGATCGCCGTCAACCGCGAGGTCACCCTGGAGATGGCGCAGCAGGTGCGCCCCATCTTCACCGAGGTCATCATCGCCCCGGCCTACGAGCCCGCGGCCCTGGAGCTCCTCAAAGAGAAGAAGAACCTGCGGATCCTGCTTTCCGCCAAACCGGAGCGCGGTGGCACACAGACCACCTTCATCTCCGGTGGCGTTTTGGAGCAGGACCGCGACGTGCTCCAGGCGGAAGGGGATGACCCGAAGAACTGGACTCTGGTGTCCGGTGAGCCCGCGACTGCTGAGGTCCTCGCCGATCTGGAGTTCGCGTGGCGCACGATCCGCTGCGTGAAGTCCAACGCCATCCTCATTGCCAACCACGGCTCGACCGTGGGCGTGGGGATGGGGCAGGTGAACCGCGTCGATTCCGCAAAGCTTGCGGTTGAGCGCGCCAACACGCTTGCCGACGGCACGAACCGCACTGCCGGTGCCGTCGCCGCCTCCGATGCTTTCTTCCCCTTCGCAGATGGCTTTGAGATCCTCGCCAACGCCGGCGTCCAAGCTGTTGTCCAGCCCGGTGGCTCCATCCGCGACGAGGAGGTCATTGAGGCCGCTAAGAAGGCCGGCGTGACCATGTACCTAACCGGCACGCGCCACTTCTATCACTAGCAACGAGTTTCCTGTTCAATAGCCCCGTGGGAGGACCACCTTGAATGGTAGCCCTCCCACGGGGTTTGTTTATCCACACTTGTGGGGTCACACCAGCTGCACGGAAAAGACTGTGTGCGTTCGAAAGACTTTCAAGGGGGGATTTCACATGCTGAGTGAGACCGAAGACCATGGTGGAAAAAGCACCATGTTGGAAAGAGCAAAGTGCTGAGTATTTTGCTTATGGTTTTTCAGCGGAAGCAGCAAACAAAAAAGCGAAATCGCCTCTACCAACCTATCGTGCCTACTGTGGCGAATAGACGCTCGACTGCCTGCCTCTAATGTACTTCCTGGGTACGATAAACCCATGACGAACGAGAACATCATTTTGGGGCCGGCAATCATGTTTGTGCCCTGCAACCGTCCAGAACGCTTTGAAAAGGGCATCCAGCGAGCGGACATGATCATCCTCGATCTGGAGGACGGCGCGGGGGCTGAACACGATGAAAAGGCGCGTGAAGAAGCGCGCCAAAACCTCATCCACTCCAACCTGGACCCTTCCCACGTCATTGTGAGGATCAACGGCCCGGAGGCCCCAGGCTACTTGGAAGACCTGGAAGCCTACAAGAAGTCCGGCTACGGGCCACTCATCGTCCCGATGCTAAGGGATGGCATCCCGCCGGAGGTCGAAGGATTCCCCATCATTGCGCTCATCGAGACCCCGCAGGCCCTCGTGCACGTCAATGAGATTGCAGCCCACCCCGATGTCATCGGCCTGTACTGGGGTGCTGAGGACCTCACCATGGAACTGGGCGGTACGCACTCCAGGTACCAGGAGGACGAGACCAACCGGCCAACCCACCTGTACCGGGACACCATCCAGATCGCCCGCACCATGGTGCACGTCGCCGCAGCGGCCCACGGAAAGTTCACCATCGATGCCTCGTTTGCGGACTTCTCCGATCCCGAGGGCCAGTACCGGGAGGCCGTGGATGCCGCCCGGATCGGGTTTGCCGCCACTGCCACGATTCACCCGGCACAGACGGAGCCGGTCCGCCGTGCCTACCTGCCCGACGAGGAAACGCTCACGTGGGCTCGCCGGGTGGTAAAGGAGTCCTACAACCATCCCGGCCCTTTTAAGCTGGACGGCCAGATGTGTGACGCGCCGCTGATCAAGCAGGCGTTCCGCATCGCCCGCAGGGCGGGGGATAGCGTGTAGACATGACAAAGCCCACCGGGAAAATTCCTGGTGGGCTTTAAGCTGTTATCTCCTCGGCCGTTTACCGGCTGGTGAACGGCAGGAGAGCCATCTCACGGGCGTTCTTCACCGCGGTAGCAACCTGACGCTGCTGACGCGGGGTAAGCCCGGTGACGCGGCGAGAGCGGATCTTGCCACGATCAGAAATGAACTGACGGAGCGTGTTCAGATCCTTGTAATCAACCGTCTCAATGCCAGCGGCCTTGAGCGGGTTCTTCTTGGGGCGGCGGGACTGCTCGATGCGCGCCCTCTTTGCGTTATTGCGCTTCATTTACAATCTCCCTAGAAATTACCAACTGGACTTACGAACACCGGGAAGCTCACCGCGGTGAGCCATCTCGCGCATACGAACGCGGGACAGGCCGAACTTGCGGAGGTAGCCACGCGGACGTCCATCGTGCGAGTCGCGGTTGCGAAGGCGCACAGGGCTGGCGTCGCGGGGCTGACGGTTCAGCTCGAACTGAGCGTCGAGACGCTCGTCGTCAGTGGAATTCGGGTTCTTGATGATCTTCTTGAGCTCAGCGCGACGCTCCGCGTAACGGGCGACGATCTCTTTACGCTGCTCATTCTTGGCAATCTTGGACTTCTTAGCCATGAATTATCGCTCCTCGCGGAAATCGACGTGCTTGCGGACTACCGGATCGTACTTCTTGATGGTGATGCGATCCGGGTTGTTGCGCTTGTTCTTACGGGTGACGTAGGTATAACCGGTGCCAGCCGTAGACTTCAGCTTGATGATCGGACGAATATCGTTACGTGCCATCTGACTTACACCCTCTCTCCGCGTGCGCGAATGCGGGCAACAACGGCCTCGATGCCGTCGCGGTCGATGACCTTCAGACCCTTGGTGGACACGTTCAGCGTGATGGTACGACCCTCAGAGGGGAGGTAGAACTTACGACGCTGAATATTGGGGTTCCAACGGCGGTTGGTGCGCCGGTGGGAGTGCGAGACGGACTTGCCAAAGCCTGGCTTGCGTCCCGTTACCTGGCAAATTGCCGACATGGACTTTCTTTCTCCTAACCGCCCACATCGTGACAAACGCGCACAAAACTCACCGTGAAAGGCGGATGTGCTGCGACTAGCCGGTCGACGAGGGCGTAAACGTATACTTTTGACAACAGCAAGCGACTACCTTACACGGCGTGGCGCAAAATTCCTAATTCCCTGGCGACGCTTATGCGCGCGGAAAGCTGCGCCGCATTTGGTACCATGTTGCACCGCCGTGGACCGACGGGGATTCCCCTTCAAGTTCAAAGCCGAGGCTTTCATAAAAAGGTATCAGCTCGCGCTTGCACGTGAGGATGGGGCCACTGCGACCCGCGGTCTCCGTTTCATCGATAACGTGGCTAAGAAGCTGGTGCGCATACCCGTGTCCCTGGTGGTCCGGGTGGGTGAGCACCCCGAAGATCATCTGCCACGTACCCGCGGGATTGTGCATGGAGGCATCCTCGAACATCTCGTCGGTGAGGACCGTCGAGTTGGTGAGGAAACCGTTGACGCAGGAGACTAGTTGATCGCCTACATATAAGAGCCAAAAGTGATCGCCGTAGTGTGACAGGCGCTCAACAAACTGCTCGTACGTTGCGGCCTCAGCCGGTGGGAAGCAGGACGATTCGAGATCAGCGAGGGCGGAGGCGTCGGCAAGCGAAGCGGTGCGAACCGTACGTTTACCTCCGTCGGTGGCGGGGACGAGGGCCTGCGGAGTGGCGGAATCCGACATGCGTGCCATTATTGCAGTCTCCCCGAGTCCCACCCACCGATGCCTGTGGAGGAGCAGCCCGGGGACAGCGAAGGGGCGCTGGGGGACTAATCTCGCGCGGCGGCTCCTCGCGTGACTATTTACCGTATCTTTCTGTGCGACTATGGGCATGCCGTGACCGGACACTCTGGGCATGCCGTGACCGGACACCATAGGTATGCTGTGACCGAACACTATAGGTATGCTGTGACCGAAGCAGAAGTTGAGGTTTGGCAAACCGGACGGTGACGTGTATTATCCCAGGGGTTGCTCGATGTGCTGCTGAGAAACATATTCCTTTTCTGGTTGCACGAAGCACAGGTAAGAAATAAGTACCCAACTCAGGCACGACCTACGCCGGGAGCGTAGGGACGACCTGAAGTCTCAATCCTGAGGGAACTAATTTTATGAAGAAAGATATCCACCCTGACTACCACGCAGTGGTATTCCAGGATGCGGGCACGGGACACAAGTTCCTCACCCGCTCTACCGTGACGAGCGATCGCACGGTCGAGTGGGAGGACGGTAACGAGTACCCGCTCATTGTTGTTGATGTGACCAGCGAGTCCCACCCCTTCTGGACCGGTGCACAGCGTCTCATGGACACTGCCGGCCGCGTCGAGAAGTTCCAGCGTCGCTTCGGCGGCATGGCTCGCCGTAAGAAGAAGGGAGCGACGAAGTAATGGCAGTCCCAAAGTTTCGTAAGTCCCGCGCGAACACCCGTATGCGTCGTTCGCAGTGGAAGGCTCACAACGCTGACCTGCAGGCTGTGAAGATCGACGGCCGCGAGGTTCTCATTCCTCGTCGCCTGGTCAAGGCAGCCAAGCTCGGACTCGTCGATGTCGAGCAGTTCTAACACTTGGTAGAACATAATCAATGACCTCAGCTTCGGCTGGGGTCATTTTTGTGCCCTGCGTTTGCGAAGCAGGTGCGCTGGGGATCTCGACATAGGGGGGTGAGATGCCACAATGTGGCTCTCTCAATGGTTCCTCTGAACAGTGCGGGGCGCTCGGAGATAACGGCAGGAGGTGCCGAAGAAGGCGAGGTGCGCTGAGCGCCGATTGTGTTACCCAGTGGCCGGACGGCTTCTCAGGAAACGGGGGTGAGAAGGGGCTCGCGGTGCGTGCGAAAGAAGTGGAATGAACATTGCGCAACGAGAAGTGGCAAAGCTGGTTCCCGGAAATGGGGGTGAACAGATGATAGGGGAGAAGCCTGCCAACCCGTGCCGAGCTGGGGTTCTATTGACATTGGCACTGCAAAGATAAACCGAAGCTGTGGGCCAGCCTGAGACAGAATCAAAATTCCAGTTGTGTAATGATATTATTCCTTAAAAGACCGCTTTTAAAAGGGAAGAAATGAAGATACTTGTTGCTGATGATGAACAGGCGGTGCGTGAGTCACTTCGACGATCGTTGAGCTTCAACGGCTACGATGTCGTGCTGGCGGAAGACGGAGCACAGGCTGTCAAGCTCATTGAGGCAGAGCAGCCTGAACTTGTCATTCTCGATGTCATGATGCCACAAATGGATGGCCTTGAGGTGTGCCGCACACTGCGCAGCTCCGGCGATGATCGCCCCATCTTGCTGCTCACCGCGCGGGATGGTGTATCCGACCGCGTTGCTGGTCTTGACGCGGGCGCTGATGATTACCTCCCCAAGCCGTTTGCGCTTGAGGAGCTCCTCGCCCGAGTACGCAGTCTCTTCCGCCGCTCCATCACGGAGGCCCAGAAACCAGAGGAACCGAAGGAACTGGAGTTTGAGGATCTTGTTCTCAACCCCGACACCCGCGATGTTTCTCGTGGTGGCAAGCCCATCAGCCTGACTCGTACCGAGTTCGCGTTGCTCGAGTACCTGATGCGCAACCCGCGTAAGGTGCTAACCCGCTCCGACATTTTGGAAGAGGTATGGGGATATAACTTCCCAACGTCGGGCAACGCGCTTGAGGTGTACATCGGCTATCTGCGAAAGAAGACGGAAGCCGACGGTGAGTCTCGCCTGATTCACACCGTTCGTGGTGTCGGATACGTATTGCGAGAGACCGCACCGTGATATTGCGCCGAGGATCGGCGCGTCAACGTTCTGAGTGGGGGCGGCGTGCACCGCTCCGGTGGCAGCTGTCACTCGTGACGGCTTTGATGGTCGCAATCGCGGTTGGACTGATGACAGTTGTCACCTACTGGGTGGTCTCCACAGCCCTCACCCGCAACGTCGATGTCGCCTTGAAAGAGAAGGCGGAATCCCTCATCGCCGAAACGGTGGATCCGAGCTTTCTCAGGGATCCCGCAGCCGAGGTGACGGCCTTTAAGAGCTACAACCCGGACATGCGGGCGATGGTCTACGTGCCGGGCTCGCCAAACCCCGTTGGGGATTCGATTCAGCTTGTTTCCGAAATCCCTGTTGTCCAGGGTGAACAAGAGTTGAGCATCCGCAACGCGGGCGAAGAGCGCGTCATCGCGCTCCACGGCAGCACGGGCGCAACTGTTGTGCTCGCGCAGGACATGTCCACCACGCACCGGATCATCTCCAACCTGGGGATGGTGCTGCTTCTCATCTCCGTGGCTGGCGTGCTTATGGCTATCGCCACAGGCATAGTTGTCGCCTCGACGGGTCTGCGCCCCATCGCTCGCCTGCAGCAAGCGGTGAACTACGTTGCCCGTACCGACGAGCTGCGGCCGATGGCCGTGGTCGGCTCCGATGAGATCGCACAACTAACGCGCAGCTTCAACGACATGCTTGCGGCATTGCAGGCCTCCCGCGACCGGCAGACCGAACTGGTTGCCGATGCCGGCCACGAGCTGAAGACTCCGCTCACCTCGTTGCGTACGAACGTCGAGCTGCTCATGATGGTGAGCAAGCAGAAGAACGCCATGATCTCCGAGGAGGACCGGCAGGCGATCGAAAAGGACGTGGTGGCTCAGATCCAAGAGATGTCCACCCTCATCGGCGACCTCGTCGACCTCGCACGTGAGGACGGCAGCCGCGAGTTCGTCGCCGAGGATGTTGACCTCATGGAGGTCATGGATACGTCCCTCGAGCGGGTCAAGAGGCGTCGCCCGGATGTCGCGTTCGTGTTCAACCCGTACCCGTGGAAGCTGAAGGGTGACCCGTTCGCTCTCGGCCGCGCGACGCTCAACCTGATGGATAACGCAGCCAAGTGGTCGCCACGCAACGCGACGGTGCGCATCAACATGAAGCCGGTGGACAACGGCCTCATCGAGCTCACGTTCGCGGACTCCGGCCCCGGCATCCCGCTGGCCGATAGGGAAAAGGTCTTCGAGCGCTTCTACCGTTCCGCGGAGGCGCGTTCCATGCCCGGCTCCGGACTTGGGTTGGCCATTGTGAAAAGCGTGATCAACCGCCACAACGGCACCATTTCGGTGGGCGATTCGGACGATGGCGGTAACCTGATGACAGTTCTGCTTCCGGGTACTGCTGGCGAACTCCCAGAATCTGACGACGACGATGTTGTGGTTTCCCAGAATCATGGCAGCAGAAGCGATTTCCTTACACAGCTGTGGCAAAGGAGAAAATATAGGACAACAACCTAAGATGTTGTCCTATGACATACGGTGAATCGATGTGGAATGCTCCGCAAGCCCCCAACGGCATGGGCGATGCGGAGCTTTCTCATGAAGAAAACGAAAAGAAAACCCGCAAGGTAGGCCTTCCCACCGCGCTCGCGCTCATGCTCGTCGGTGCCGTAGGCGCTGGTTCCGTGACAGGAATTGCAGTCTCGTCAACCCAAAAAGGTCCCGAGGAGACCACGTTCTCTCAACAGGCCCCCGTCAATACCGAGCCCGCACCCGAAGGCTCCGTGGAGGCGGTCGCCGCGAAGGTGCTCCCCTCCGTTGTATCCATTAGGGTCATCTCCGACACGGAGGTAGGTGAGGGATCAGGCTCCATCATCGGCAGCGACGGCCTTGTCCTCACCAATAACCACGTCGCGGGGGAAAACGCGCGCGACATTGAGGTGACGCTCAACAACGGTGAGCGCCATAAGGCGGACTTTGTTGCCGGCGATGCCTCGACCGATATCGCGCTCGTGCGCATCCGGGACGTGTCCGGGCTTCCGGCCATTGAGCTGGGCAATTCGGACGACCTCAACGTGGGGCAGCAGGTGGTCGCCGTCGGCTCGCCGCTGGGGCTGTCGGCCACGGTGACAACCGGTATTATCTCGGCCCTCCAGCGTCCGGTCCGCGCCGCCGGTGGGGAGTCCGGTCAGTCCTCGCTTATCGACGCCATCCAGACGGACGCTGCGATTAACCCCGGCAACTCGGGTGGTCCACTCGTTGATATGGACGGTCGCCTCATCGGCATGAACTCCGTCATCGCCAGCCTTTCCTCGGGCTCGAGCCAAAGCGGCTCCATCGGGCTCGGCTTTGCCATCCCCGTGAAGAATCTCAAGCGTTACACGGACCAGCTGCTCAACGGAGGGGCAGTGAAGCATCCGATGCTTGGCATCAAGCTTGCCGCCAACGCGCGTCTGGATGGGGCGCTGGTGGCAGGCGTGGATCCTGAAGGGGCCTCGGCCGATGCGGACCTCAACCCGGGGGATGTCATCACGCGTATTAACGATCGCCGAGTGGATTCCGCCGACGCTCTCATTGCAGCTGTTCGCTCCCAAGATTTTGGTTCGACGGTTACCCTTGAAGTGACTAATCCGGAGACCGGAGATACGCGAACGGTAGAGGTAACACTGACAAGCGAGTAGGTTCATGGGTATGACGTTCTTTGACGATGTTGCTGAGCCGGACCTTGCCAGCCTGCGTGCGGAGGAGGAAGCAAACCTCAAGCCGACTCCGCATCGTGCCCTTATCGTGGTGGTTCAAGACCACGAAAGTGAGCAGAACTGCAAGCTGCTTGCGGAGCTCCTCCACGAGGGTGGTTATCACGTCGGTGGCCTGCTCGAGGTGGAGTCGAAGCGCTCGGCCATCCGCCAGGCCATAGAGACCGCCGTAGTTGGCGGTGTGGACCTGGTCCTCACTGTAGGCGGGGTTGGCGTGGGGCCGAGGGACAAGATGCCGGAGGCTACGAGGCCGCTGCTGGATATGGAAATCCGCGGTATATCCCAGGCGATTCGCGCCTCGGGGATCGCCTGCGGGGCTCTCGACGCGGCTACGTCACGTGGCATCTCTGGCGTATCCGGTTCCACACTCATCGTGAACTTGGCCAGCTCGCGCGCCGCCATCAGGGATGGGGTTGCCACGGTGCTTCCGCTGTCGCACTACATCGTCGGCCAGCTTCAGGGGTAACCACCAGTGGGTGAGCATAAGAAGCGTCGCCGTGTGGTGAAGAAATCACCTCATGATTACGACCGCACGGCCGATGCCGTCGGCGCTTCGGGCCCGGCGGGCTCGTCGTTCATGCAACCGGACCGTGTGGTTCCCCTCGACGACGAAAGCGATGATACCGACGGGGCCGCGATGTCCGGGGGACACTTCACCGAGGAGTTTTGGCGGGAGCAGATGCCCCCGCACTACGCACAACGACGGTAACCGGCCCGTTTAACGTGGCGCTCGCCACGGCCGGGGCGAGGTCATTATCCAACGAAATGAGTACCGTTTCTTTCCGGGGAAGGATGACCGTTGCTTTGTCGCACACGATGGAGCCGTCTGAGGCGACAACGGTGACGGTGTCGCCGGTTTTGAGGAGCTCTCCGACGGCCGGGTCCGATAAACGCAGGGGGACCGACGTCTTCCCCGGAGGGGTGACCCCCTCGCCGGTGAACGCCCCCTCCGTCAACACTTGGCCGCGGGTAAGCTCTGCGACGGCGACTTTATCTTCAGCTACGGCAATGTCGCGCACCGCCTTGTCAGGTACCAAGTTCTTGGGAATAGGGGTGTGAGCCAAGTCTGCTGCCGATAGTGTTTCCCCGGCCGAGACGGAGTGATTCAGCGTGATAACTGTGGGGTCCCTCTTCGCCAGTGATACAGCGAGGGCGCACAGCACAAGGCCACACGCGACGCATCTGCGCAGCCACATGCTGCGATGCCAACCGGGAGTAGTTAAAACATTCACATCTACTTAGACGTGACCAAACTACTCCCAGGTTCCCGGAAAAAGAGGATTAGTTAAACTTGGTGCCCGCTGCAGCGAAAGCGATGACGAGGAGGAGCGCCACACCGGCAAGGCCCGCAATGCCTGCAGCCGAGCCGTTGCCAAAGCCACCCGTGAGCGGAAGCCTTTGCACGGTGGAAGCGTCGTATGCCCCATCTTGTGCGGACACACCGTCGGCGCAAAGCTGCAGCGCGCTGCGCAGGGCAGTATCGTCGGCACCATCGGCAACGGCGTGCATGCGCTCTTCAAGCGAGCTGAGAGCTACCTGGCCTACGTGTGCGCCACGATCGCTGAGCATCTGACCTACCTGACCGGTGCTGGATACAGTCAGAGTGGCAAGCGCTGCGTAGATATTATCCGTCTCCAAAAAGTCCTTGGCCTGCTCTTGGGGAACCTGCAGCACGGTTGCCGTCTGCTCCGGGGCAGGAGAGGTTGCAACCTGGAACTCTGCCTGGTTCCAACCGGCGGCAATGGCGCTGTTGGCCAGGGCATCCGAGGATTTCTGTGCCGCGGCCAACTCGTCTTCAGAGAGAGCCTCGGTGGACTGTACTTTTTCGGCGAGGCGATCAATAACCTTGAAATTCTTCCGCACTCCGGATGGCAGGTCGTTTCGCATTCCGTTGCGCAGGTCAGAGTCGAACCGTTGAACAGCGTCTACCTGATCCTTGAGCGCGGATTGTGCGCCGGAATTATCGGTGATCTGGCAGACCGGCCCGACCCGTGGGTCGACACCGACGTTGACATCGTAGGCGGAGGCAATGGGGGCGCACAGCACCAGCATCGCTGCGGAGAAAGTGGCGGTGAGGGAGAACTTCATGTCGAGACAGTCTACTAGTCCGTAATGATTACGTCGCACTGTGTGTCATGCGCCTCATAGGGAATGTGCTCCAGCACTTCGTCTGCGTACACAACCATTGCCCGGGGAATGGAAGGATTGGCTGCGAGCAGGCGATCGTAGTAGCCACCGCCTTTGCCTAACCTGTGGCCGGCCCGATCGGCGCCAAGCGCTGGCACGATAACGAAATCGATGTGCGCGTCCGTAAGCTGGTCTACCCGGTCTGTGGTGGGCTCGGGGATGTTGTAGGCCCCGGGGGCCATGTGGTCATCGTCGATGTACTCCGCCCACGCGAGCTGCCCACCGTCGAGTGAAAGCGGAAGGAAAACCGTAAAACCAGCTTGTTTGAGGGTCGGGACGAGGAAGCGTCCCCCTGGTTCCCCCGAAGTGGGGTAGTAAGCGGAAACGCGTGTTGAGCCCACCCGTGTGATCTCCTGCACCACGTTCGCCGCGATCCGTCGATCCAGCTCATCGATGGTAGGGGAGAGAGCCCTCTGTTTCCGCTGTGCGAACAACCGTTTTCTACACTCAGTTTTAGTTTCCATGCACACAAGTTTAGACACGCCAACGTGCACCTAGTGGGTGGTGGGAAAATTGCACTGGGTAGTCTAGTGCCATGGCCCTATCAATTTCCGATCACAAGCATGCGGTGAAGACTGTCATCGTTCCTGCTGCAGGCATGGGTACACGTTTTCTGCCTGCCACGAAGACGGTTCCAAAAGAACTCCTTCCCGTCGTTGATACCCCCGGTATTGAACTTATCGCGGA
Source organism: Corynebacterium pyruviciproducens ATCC BAA-1742 (assembly GCF_000411375.1). Classification (GTDB taxonomy): domain Bacteria; phylum Actinomycetota; class Actinomycetes; order Mycobacteriales; family Mycobacteriaceae; genus Corynebacterium; species Corynebacterium pyruviciproducens. Next base: position 76,681 of record NZ_KE150446.1, read on the forward strand.
GGAGGCGGCAGCACTGGGTGCTTCCAGGCTGGCCGTGGTGACATCCCCGAATAAGAAGGAAGTTCTGGATCACTTCCGCCCCAACGAAATTCTGGAGCAGACCCTCGAGGAGCGGGGAAAGGATGAGCAGCTGGCCAGGGTGCGGCGTGCACCGGAAATCATCGATGCCATCGCTGTGATTCAGGATAAGCCACTGGGACTTGGGCATGCCGTTGCCTGCGCTGAGTCCGCGCTTGACGACGATGAAGATGTGGTTGCTGTCATGCTTCCCGACGATTTGGTTCTACCCATGGGCGTGATGGAGAAGATGGCCGCCGTGCGGGCGAAATTCGGGGGTTCCGTTTTGTGCGCGTTTGACGTCCCGCGCGATGAAGTATCTAACTACGGCGTTTTCGACGTCACCGACTGTTCCATGGACGATGTGTGCCGCGTAAAGGCAATGGTGGAAAAGCCTGCTGCCGCCGACGCTCCCTCGACGCTCGCAGCTACCGGCCGCTACCTGCTTGATCGCAAGATTTTTGACGCTCTTCGCAAGATCACTCCGGGCAAAGGTGGAGAGTTGCAGCTCACCGACGCTATTGAACTTCTTATCGAGCAGGGTGAGCCCGTTCACGTGGTTGTTCACCGCGGAACTCGCCATGATTTGGGTAATCCCGGCGGCTACATTAAGGCGTGCGTGGACTTTGGTCTGAAAAACCCAGTGTACGGCCCGGGGATTCGTCGCTTTTTGAAGGAATTGCTCGGGTAGCATTGCTTATCGAGGTAGTTTTCACTGCGATCTGAGTGAGCCCGCTGTTTTCGACGGCCCCGACGCCAACGACGGTCCCGACGGTTATGACGCAAGCGACGGGCTAAGGCCACGGCGCAGCCAGGGGCCCAAGGCTCAGAAGACAGCGGGATGTGAGGAGTAGTAATGCGTTCTGTGCAGGCACACAAGGAAGTAACACTGGCTAACGCCCTAGTGCCCGACCCAGTACGCATGGCTATTACCGATGCCCTCGGCCTCCTTGCTGCCGAGGAAGTCCAAGCAACATCGGCCGTGCCGGGTTTTGCGATGGCAGCTATCGACGGCTACGCCGTGCGCTCCGTCGATGTCGGAGGCACGCGTGCGATCGTGGGCAGTCACGGGGACACTGCCGAAAACCCACATCCAGGTGAAGTGAGGTTGCCCGTGGTGGGAGAAATTCCCGCCGGCTCGCAGCAACCCACCCGCCTCCAGCCGAAGCAAGCTATGCGTGTCCACACGGGTGCGCCCCTTCCAGCGTTGGCGGATTCCGTGCTCCCCCTGGCGTGGTCCGATAAAGGAAAGTCCTTCGTCAGCCCACTCCGTCCGGTGGGAACAGGAGAGTTCGTCCGCGGAGTAGGGGAAGACATCAACACCGGCGATGTCGCCGTGAGCCCGGGCACGATTCTTGGCCCTGCACAAATCGGCTTACTGGCAGCTGTCGGCCGTTCCAAAGTGCTTGCATACCCACGGCCACGTGTATCCGTACTGTCGGTGGGCAAACAACTTGTCGATATCGACCGCACCCCCGGGCGTGGCCAGGTGTTCGATATCAATTCCTACGCACTGGCCGCTGCCGCCAGCGATGCCGGCGCAGAGGTACGGCGTGTGGGGATCGTTGAGGGAGAGCCACGTCGCATCAGGGAGATAATTGAAGGCGAGACGATTCGCAGCGAGCTGTTGCTCATCTCCGGGGCAGTGGGCGGGGCGAGTGCCCAGCAGATCCAAATGATTCTGGAAGACCTAGGCGAGATCGATACCACGCGCGTCGCGATGCACCCCGGCAGCGTGCAGGGGTTCGGTGTGCTCGGCTCCGATGAGGTCCCCTGCATTCTGTTGCCGGACAACACAGTTTCCGCGCTGGTTATTTTTGAAGTATTCGTTCGTCCCATGATCCGCGCTGGCCTTGGAAAGCGCCCCATCGAGAGGCGTTTGGTGAAGGCCCGCGCACTCGGGCCACTGGAGTCCAGGGTGGGCCGCAGAGGATACATCCGTGCGCGGTTGATGCGCGATGCGGAGACCCAGGATTACCTCGTCGAGGGGCTTTCGGGTGCCACCGGATCCCCCGCGCACTTGCTTGCCGGTCTGGCCGAAGCTAACTCCTACATCGTGATCCCCGAAGAGCAGCCGGATGTTCGCCCCGGGGATGTTGTCGACGTCATGTTCCTGGCGCAGGGCTAGTACATGTTCTCGCGCTTTGTTCGCCCTCTTTTTAGCGACCCCGAATCCCATCCGGGATGGCCCGAGGCAACGCCTACTGTCGCCCTTCCGAACGGGGCCGTGGTGCAGCTGCGTCCTTTGACGCGTAAAGATGGAGGACTGTGGTCGAGCTTCAGGAGGGAAGACGAGTCGATACTCCGCCCAGTCGAACCCACAACTCATGACTGGAAAGCCTCCACCTCGCTGGCCGCTTGGTCGCAAAGTCTTGCTTTCATGGAGGATGAAGCCTACGCCGGCCGCTTGGTCCCTCTAGCCATCACCTGTAATCACCAGTTTGCGGGCCAATTGACGCTAGGGAATGTGCAGCGCGGTGCGGTCAGCGAGGCGTGGATCGGCTACTGGGTGAGCTCCAGGTACCAGGGGATGGGCGTTGCCACGGCTGCAGTCGCCTTGGGAGTCGATCACGCCTTTGCAAGGATGAAGCTGCATCGCCTGACCGCAACGTACTTGCCTGGTAACGAGGCATCTCATGCTGTCCTCGCGCATGCCGGTTTCCATGAGGAAGGCTACCTGCGCAAGGCCCTTCACATCGACGGTGAATGGCGGGATCACCATTTTGTTGCACTCAATCAGGATGACTTCGCAACTCTGGCGGTTAACCGCCTGTGGCACGCCGGTCGAATCAGGTGAAATAGTCCCGCCGTTCCGCGTGGCATGACCAGGCAGCGGTGCCTGGTGGCTACGATTTTTAGGGAAAATAGTCCGTTTTTACCAAGCTTGAAGGTGGCATCTCGTGTCCGGCAATCTACCCATCGTTCTCATCGTGGTGATGTGGATTTTCGTCCTCGCACCACTTCTGCTGCGCGGACAGAAGCCGATCCGACGCACCAACAAGGCTCTGGAGGAAACCCGCGTGGTGTACGAGGGTGGCACAGGAGAGATCAAGGTTCCACGCCGTCGCCCGCGGTTTACCCGCAGCGATATTCACGTTGGTGAACCTCAGGACGAAGATTATGATCTCGTCGATGCGTACGAGCTCACCGACGACGATGCCGAGGCTTACGACGACACTACAGAAGACCAGGAACCCGAAGGCGAGGTCGGCGCTGTAGCCGAGCAGGAAACCGGAGATGACACCGTTGTCGACGGAGAGGTCATCACCGCCTCCACCGGAAGCGTCGCCTACCGGGTCGATGCCAGCATGCTTGCCGCTGATGGGACCATTAACCCTGATGTGGAGCCGGCGAACGAGGCTACTGCAAACGATAGCGCTGCAGACGAAAGCCTTGCAGACGCGTCGGAGGCAGTGGACCAGACCGACGATGCCACCGATGTGTACGCAACTGACTCCTCCTTCATTGAGCCTGCAGATCTCATGTATCCCGGCGAGCCGGAAACCGATGAGCTCGCTGTGTCGGAGCACGATGAGACCGCAGAAACCGAGGTTGAACCTGAAGAGCTCAGTGCCGAGGAGATCGCCTTTGCCGAGCGGCGTAAGGGGCGTGGCGGTTTTGATCCGAAGGCGGATGCCGAAGTCACGTTGGACAGGTACGAGAGACGTAAGCGGACCCTCCTGGCGTTGGTCGTTGCCCTCGTCGTGGCAATCCCCATTGCTTTCCTTGTCGGGCGCTGGATGTGGGCGCTGCCAGTACTTGTTGTAGCCACTATTGCGATGTACCTGTGGGCGCTGCGTCAGCAGGTGAAGGCGGAAAATCGGGTCCGCGCGCGCCGGATCCGTAACCTGCGCCGGTCTCGCTTGGGCGTACGCCTGAACGAGGATGAAAAACAGGCAATTCCTCCGCGCCTCCGCACGCCGGCCGGTGTAGTGCTCGAAGTTGATGAAGCGTCGCCCGATTTTGACGGTTCCCTCGCCGAGGTGCAGTTTGTCTCCAGCGAGATGCAACAGGCGGGGTAGTTTGTAGAATCCAAGAGCGAAGGAGTATCGTACTAGTTACCGATTCAGGGGCCTTGGCGCAGTTGGTAGCGCGTCTCGTTCGCAATGAGAAGGTCGCGAGTTCGATTCTCGTAGGCTCCACAAATGGGTATCCCCGGTAGGTCTTCTACCGGGGTTTTCTTCTGTCTACCTGCTGCTTAGGTTCGGGTTAAGGTGCAAAATGTGTGTCTGGTTCGGCGTGTCGCGTGGTGGGGCGGTGTGTTAGCGGATGCGGTCTTTTTGCGCTCCGCCTTTCTGGACAGTCCTCGGCAAATCGAGATCCGTGTGAGTAAGTACCAAGGATGTACCAATCAACTCGCGCTGCACAAACGGCTGCGCAGACAATTGGTTGTGGGATGCCTCGAAGTTCATGGCACGGCCGTGGGTGCGCGCGGCGGGACAGTGATGCGTGAGATGGGTCCGGGAGCAAGGCGATGATACGGGTGGGGAATGAGGCGGGCCGGGGCACGTGCATGCGTAGTGCGTGGTGCCTGCGAGAAGCCTGCTCGCCGAATTGGCCACCGGGCTTGAAGGGATAAGTGGGGGGTGCTCACGTCCCGTAAATACACGGTGGCGGTTGCGGGTCCGTGCCAGATGGCGGACAGGGCCGAGTGTCTGGTGAAGTCTGTTTTCCCGGGGACACCCGGTGGGGAATGAGTGGGACAGGTATCCTAATGGGCATGGATCGTCCTTTCATTAGAGAAAGCGCTCTGCTCCTGCTTCGATTGGTTCTTGGCGTGGTGTTCATTGCCCATGGGTGGGACAAGATGTTTATCACCGGGCCGGTAGAAACCGCGGGGCAGTTCAGTGCGATGGGTGTCCCGAACGCCCAATTCTCTGCGTATGCCGCCGGCATCGTCGAACTGCTCGGCGGGGGACTGCTCATCCTCGGTTTCCTCAGCACCATCGTCGCAGGGATCCTCATCCTCCAGATGGGTGCCGCGATCTTCTTTGCCCACTGGGGCAACGGGTTCTTCGTGGGAGATGGGGGCCCCGAGCTCGTCATGGTGCTCATCGCCGCGCTGGTGATCATCGTCGTGTTCGGTGCGGGCCGTGTAAGCCTGGATCGGGTGTTCGCGGATGATTAACTGCCAGGACATCCAACGAGCTATTTCGGCGAGGCTGGATAACGAGCCCGCAGATATTGATGACACGATCATCGAGGCTCATTTGGAAGGCTGTGCCGAGTGCCGTGCCTACCTGGACAACGCGCGGATCATGAAGGCCCAGTTTGAGCACGACGATACCGAGGCACCCGATCTCACCGACCTCATTTTGGCTGGTGTCGGCCCGCAGGTAAGGCAGGCGGAAAACCGTCGCGCAACAAGCCTCGCGCTGGCGCGCATCGCGCTTGTGCTGACAGGGTTTGTGTTCGTGGTCTGGTCGGTGGGCACGTTGGTGGAGTCCACCCGGCTCATTGAAGACGACGTGTTCTCGGTGGATCCGAATGTGACGAAGATGGTCATCCAGCTGGCGGCCGCCCGCGTTGCGCTCGGCTTTGGGCTCTTCTTTGCCGCATGGAAGACGCGGCTGGTCACCGGGATGCTGCCGATCTTTGCCACGCTGTGGACGTTTAGCTTTGGTTTCGCTGCTCGTGATGTGGTCCTGGGGACTATCGCCACAGGCGACGTGGTGGGCCTTATGATTCTTCTCTGCGCGACGCTCGTGCTCGTGTGGACCTGGTTAAGCCAAGACGGCCGGTCGTTCCTCTTCCGCGCGTGGCAGACAGCAAACGCGCGCCCTGAGTTTTAGTCCAGTTTTAGGATTCGAGGATACTGCTCCGCCACACTAGCGGAGAGCCTGGCGCATGCGGCCAGCCTACCGCCAGCTGGGAAGAAACATCATGAAATCGTAGAGCTCGTTGGGGATGACGAGCCCATAGAGGATGGGACCAAACCACACAAAGCTTGCCACCACGAGCGTGAGGTACCCGGTCACAATCGCGTGACCCCACCTGCGCCAGCGGTCCAACTGCGAGAGTGTGAGGGCGAAGCCGACGAGAACAAACGGGATCATCGGCACGGCGTAGAAGAAGTACATCTGCCGGTCAAACACCAACAGCCAGGGGAGGAAGGCCGCGGCAAACCCGATGACCGGGATGGAAAAACGCATGTCCTTCCGGGTGATGAGCGTCCACGCGCACCACAGGATGGCGGGCACGATGAGCCACCAGATAATCGGCGTGCCAAACAGGTAGATCATCGATTTGCACGAGCCGCCGGTGTAGCAATCATCAAAGTTCCCGGAGGAATACAACACCGGCCGCGATGCCACAAGCCACGACCACGGCTTGGAATCCCAGGGGTGGGAGTGGCCGCCGGAGGTAGTCAGCGAGCTGTGGAACTCGAGAACTTCCTTATGGTAGTGAATGAAGTTGAGCAGGGCAGGTGGGAGAGGCAACGAAGATTCAAAGTCGCCCGCCTCGTACGCGTGCCGGTAGGCGCCCGTTTCCGAGGCGAACCATGACCGCCACGACCACAAATAGCAGGCGACGGGGAGGATGACGATGGAGGCGAACGCCGGGAAGGCATCCTTTATCAGGGCCCCCCACTGCGGACGCTCCACACCGAAACGCCTGCGTCGCAGGTAATCCAGGCCTACTGCGTAGAGGCCAAAAAACGCCATGAAATATAGGCCGCTCCACTTCACGGAGAGGGCGGCGCCGAGGCACAGACCGGCACCGAAGCGCCACCAACGGAAACCCGAGCGGGGCCCGAGGCCCGCGGCAGCGAATTCGCCCCTTTCATACAGCGCGTAGAACCGCCCATTCATCTGCTTGTGGTCAAGGAGCAGCAGGTAGAGCGCGGCGAAGCTGAACACCGCCAGGAAAATATCGAGGAGTCCGAAACGGCTGCTGACGAGCAAAACTCCGTCGAAAAGCCCAAGGATGCCAGCGTAAGCACCAGTGACGCGGGAAGAAGAAACATCGCGAGCCATGAGGTACAGGAGACCGACCATTGCGACCCCAAACAGCGCGACCATCGTGCGCCACCCCCACGGGGAGTAACCAAACACGGCCTCGCTCAGCGCCATGATGTGCTTGGACAGCGGCGGGTGAACCACCAGCCCGAAGCCGGGGTTCGCCTCAATGCCGGGCTGTAAGAAACCGGAGCTTTGGAGGATCTCCCACGCTTGGGGTACGTAGTGCTTCTCGTCAAAGATGGGAGTGCCCCCGTCGGTGGACGAGCCCAAGCCGATGAAGCGGGTGAGAAACGCCAAGGCTGAGAGCACCCCGAGCGTTGTCCAGTCCTTCGAGGTCCACGGCAACCGGGGTTCGGGGCGCCGCGGGACGCGGGGGCGAACGTGGCTCTGGGGGGCGGAGGCAACTGCAGTACTCACGCACCTAACTATAAGGTATGGAATATGGACAATGAGCTAAACGGCACACACCGAGCTTCCGTCACACTGCCCCGTACCGGGATCATCCTCGCGGCAACGCCGCTGGGGAACCTCGGCGATGCCTCCCCGCGGCTTGTGTACGCGCTGGAGCATGCCGATGTGGTGGCGGCGGAAGACACGCGACGCACGCGCCAGCTCGCGAATGCGCTCGGCGTGACGATCACGGGGCAGATCATTTCCAACTTTGACCACAACGAGGAAAGCCGTGTGGACACCCTGCTTGCGCACGCCAGAACGGGAAACGTGCTGGTAGTCACCGATGCCGGGATGCCGAGCGTGAGCGATCCCGGCTTCCCGCTTGTAGATCGGGCGCTGGACGAGGGGATTCCGGTGACGTGCTTCCCCGGGCCGTCGGCTGTGCCAACGGCGCTCGCGCTGTCCGGCCTCCACGTGGGAACGTTTTGCTTTGACGGCTTTGCCCCGCGCAAGGATGGGGCGCGCCGCGAGTGGCTGAAGGAAGTAGCCACCCAAAAGCGGGCCACGTGTTTCTTCGAGTCTCCTCATCGTCTCGCAGCCACCCTCGCTTTGGCGGCGGAGATCGTGGGGAAGGACCGGCGCGCGGCAGTTGCCAGAGAACTGACAAAGCTGCACGAGGAGGTCAAGCGCGGGACGCTGGGCGAGTTGGCGCAGTGGGCGGCCGAGGGAGTGCGCGGCGAAATCAGTGTGGTGATCGAGGGGGCACCGGCAACGGAGCGGGAGCTTGATGTGGAGGAGATCGTCCCCCTCGTGCTTCAAGCGGTAGACGAGGGTGAGCGTCTCAAGACGGCGGCCAAGCGCCTGTCCGCCGAGTATCAGGTCAGTTCCAAGGCTTTGTACGATGCGTGCCTCGTGCGCCGCAACAACTCGGAATAATCCCCTCGAGCGCCGTAAAAACAGCTAAAGTTACCAATTCGTTATAAACTACTGTTATTAGTAATCTGAGCGGTGGTGATGTAAATCACGGTACGGTAACTAACTGGAAACGTGCTGGTCACTCCCGCGATGCTTGTCCCCTCTCAATTTGGGGGAGGGGCTTCGGTCACCCACTCTTATAAGTATGGAATAACACGTAGACCACAACGAAGACGAAAGAGGTAACCCGTCGGTCCAACCGGAAGCGAACGAGGGTACACACAAGACGGCAACCAGTGAGCTCGCCTCGATGCTCAGCCACGAGGGCACCTACGAGGAGCCCACCACGATGGGGCTGGAGGAGGAAGAAGAAGACCACCCCCTCAACTGGAGCGTCATCGCTCCCGCCGGTATCGCGGTACTCGCCGTGGTGTGCTGGGGCCTCATCGCGCCCGAAAACTTTGCTAACTTTGCCACCTCCACACTGGACTGGATCGTGGCGAACTCCGGCTGGGCCTTCATCCTCTTCACCACAATCTTCGTGGGGTTTGCTCTGGCCATCGGCTTTTCCAAGTTCGGCAGTATCAAGCTCGGGCGGGATGATGAGCAGCCCGAGTTCTCCACCCCTTCCTGGATCGCGATGATGTTCGCAGCCGGGATGGGCATTGGTCTCATGTTCTATGGCACGACGGAACCGCTCACGTTCTTCCGCCAAGGCGTTCCTGGCCATGATCCCGAGAATATGCGCCAGGCCATGGCATCCACGCTGTTCCACTGGACGCTCCACCCCTGGGCCATCTACGCCATCGTCGGGCTTTCCATTGCCTACATCACTTTCCGCAGGGGCAAGAAGCAACTCCTTTCCGCCGCCTTTATCCCGCTCATCGGCGAAAAGGCCGCCGAGGGCGTGCTGGGGAAGATCATCGATATTCTGGCGATCTTCGCCACCGTATTCGGCACCGCCTGTTCCCTCGGCCTCGGCGCCCTCCAGATCGGTGCTGGCCTGCAAAAGTCGGGGATCATTGCAGAGCCCAACAAGACCGTGACGCTCATCGTGGTCTTGGCTCTCACCGCGTGCTTCCTCGTGTCCGCCATGAGTGGCGTGGGTAAGGGCATCCAGTACCTTTCCAACGCCAACATGGTGCTCGCCGGGCTGCTGGCCATCTTCGTGTTTGTCGCTGGACCCACGATTGCGATTCTCAACTCCATCCCGCTCGCGCTCGGCAGCTACCTCGATTTATTCTTCGAAATGGCGGCCCGAACGGCGAACACGGCCGGCGGGGATGCCGCCGAGTGGCTGTCTGGTTGGACCATCTTCTACTGGGCATGGTGGATTTCCTGGTCCCCGTTCGTGGGGATGTTCCTGGCCCGCATCTCGCGTGGTCGCACCGTGCGGGAGTTCATCATCGGCGTGATGGCTGTCCCCGCCGCTGTGTCCCTCGTGTGGTTCTGCATCTTCGGTGGAACCGCGATCCGCTTCGAGCAGATCGGCAAGTCAATCTGGGGCGACGGCGCAGCAGAATCGCAGCTGTTTGACCTCCTCCACGCCCTGCCGCTGGGCAACATCGTCGGCCTTATCGCGATGGCGCTGCTAGCCACCTTCTTCATCACGTCCGCCGACTCCGCATCCACCGTCATGGGATCGATGAGCCAGAACGGCCAGTCTGACGCGAACCGCTGGGTGACTGCCACGTGGGGTGTGCTCACCGCAGCGATTGGCCTCGTGCTCCTCATCTCCGGTGGCGACGATGCGCTCAACAACCTGCAGAACGTGACGATTATTGCCGCAAGCCCGTTCCTCCTCGTCCTCATCAGACTCATGGCGGCGATCGTCAAGGGTCTGGCCAACGATCCGAACTACCTGGACATCAAGTCGCAGCGGAAGTTCGCCATGGCACTGGCGCGGGAACGCCGCCTGCACCGCGAGGCGCAGCGCAGAATCCATCGCGCGCAGCACAACCCGCTCATGCCCAAGGTGCGTGGCACTAAGACCGTGATCAGCCAGGAGCCACGTCGCGTGAGCAGGCAATCGAAGTAGCAGCAACCGCGCGGCTTGCCTCGCGCTAGCCCGTGCTTCTCACAGCAGCTCGTCCCCAGTGGGCGGGCTGCTTTTCTCTTTGCAAGCGGGGGCTCGGTGTGGTGTTGGACCCCTGCGCCTGCGCACGGGTCTGGCGGCGTGCTCCTTTTCTTCCCCCGCGCTGGGCGCATAGGCGTGGAATAGTTGTGGTGCCGGTGCCAGGCGCGTGAGGGGCTTATCAGGGCTCCGTGTTCGTGTCCTGGAGGGCAATCCTCTAAGGTAAAGACCATGAATAATGTGCTCGTGAACGTAGCGTGGCCGTACGCCAACGGCCCGCGTCATATTGGTCATGTGGCAGGGTTCGGTGTGCCCTCCGATGTTTTTGCCCGCTACCAGCGAATGCGCGGCGAGAAGGTGCTCATGGTCTCCGGTACGGACGAGCACGGCACTCCGCTTTTGGTGCAGGCAGATAAGGAGGGCACCACCGTTCAGGAGCTCGCCACCCGCTACAACGAGCAGATCGTGCACGACCTCGCCGGCCTGGGGCTCACCTACGACCTGTTCACCCGCACGACCACACGCAACCACTACGCGGTTGTTCAGGAGCTTTTCGACGGCCTGTACAAGAACGGTTACCTCATCAAGCAGACGACCATGGGGGCCATCTCGCCGTCGACGGGCCGCACGCTTCCCGATCGTTACATCGAGGGCACGTGTCCGATCTGTGGCGCCGACGGTGCGCGCGGCGACCAGTGCGATAACTGCGGCAACCAGCTTGATCCCGTGGACCTCATTGATCCCGTGTCCAAGATCAACGGTGAAACCCCGAAGTTTATTGAGACCGAACACTTCATGCTCGACCTTCCGGCGGTGGCCGACGCGCTGGCCCAGTGGCTGCGCACCCGTGAGGACTGGCGCCCCAACGTGCTCAAGTTCTCCCTCAACCTGCTGGAGGATATCCGCCCGCGTGCCATTTCCCGCGACATTGACTGGGGTGTACCGATCCCGGTGGAGGGCTGGCAGGACGATCACGCGAAGAAGCTGTACGTGTGGTTCGATGCCGTGGTTGGTTACCTGTCTGCCTCCATTGAGTGGGCCCACCGCTCGGGTAACCCGGAGGCCTGGCGGGATTTCTGGAATGACCCGCAGACGCGCTCGTACTACTTCATGGGCAAGGACAATATCACCTTCCACTCGCAGATTTGGCCGTCCATGCTGCTCGGCTACGCGGGCAAGGGTGCCCACGGCGGTGAGCCCCACGAGCTGGGCGTGCTCAACCTGCCCACAGAGGTAGTCTCCAGCGAGTACCTCACCATGAGTGGGTCTAAGTTCTCCTCTTCCAAGGGGATCGTCATCTACGTCAAGGACTTCCTCGCGGAGTTCGGGCCGGACCCGCTGCGTTACTTCATTTCCGTCGCTGGCCCGGAGACGAATGATACGGACTTCACGTGGGAAGAGTTCGTCCGTCGCGTGAACAACGAGCTGGCAAACTCGTGGGGTAACCTGGTCAACCGCACCGTCTCCATGGCGTACAAGAACTTCGGTGAGGTGCCCCAGCCGGGTGCGTTTACCGCGGAGGATGAGAAGCTTCTCACCCTTGCCGCTGAGGCCTACGACGTGGTGGGAGATCACCTTGAGAATTCCCGCTTCAAGCAGGGCATTAACCACGCCATGCACGTGGTGGGCGAAGCCAACGCGTACATTGCGGAGATGGAGCCGTGGAAGCTTGCCAAGGACGAGTCTCAGCGCGAGCGACTCGCCACCGTCTTGTGGGTTGCCCTGCAGGTGGTGAGCGACTGCAACACGCTGCTCACGCCCTACATTCCGCACATCGCGCAGACGGTGCACGAGACCCTCGGCCGCGACGGCGAGTGGGCTGCGCAGCCGCAGGTGGTTGAGGTTGTCGACGATTCTGAGCGTCCGCTCAAGGGCGTGGATTTGCCGCCTGAGGGTCGCTTGTACCTCACCATTCAGGGTGATTACACCAGGCAGCAGGCTGCGTGGAAGCGTACGGAGATGGTTCCCGGTACTCCTTTGAAGAAGCCGAAGCCGATCGTGCAGAAGCTGGATACCAAGCTGGCGGAGACCGGCCCCGAGTGGGCTCCCGTGCAGTAAGGGACCCCGGCCTAGCCACAACCACCCGTACAACTGGGTGCTGTGTGCGTGGCCGTGCGTGCCACTGTTGGTTGCGGGGCGCTGCCTGCTGGCACCAGTGAAGTGAAAACCGGGTGGGCGCAATCGGTGAAGAGCCGGTTGTGCCCACTTTTTACGTGCTGGGACCCTGGGCGTGCGGCTCGGTGGGGGCCCTGGGCGTGGGCCCAGGTGGGGATATTAGTGAGCGGGCCCGGCAGGGACGGGTGCGTGTGGGGCTCGGGGAAGGTGCTGGCTGAGGAGGCTAAACGGCGAGCTCTAGCACGGTGACATCGAGCCAGCGCCCGAACTTCCAACCGGCCTCGCTTAGCGTCCCTTTGACAGTGAAGCCGGACTTTACGTGCAAGGCGATGGAGGCCGCGTTGCCAGCCTCAATCCACGCCACCACCCGGTGCACCGCGGGGTTCGTGCGGGCGTGGTCGAGCACAGCGGAAAGTAGCGCCGTGCCGATCCCGTGGCCCTGGTTGCCGGGCAGAACATAGACGGAGTTTTCCACCGTGTGGCGGTAACCGGAATAGGCGCGGTACGTGCCACAGGAGGCGTAACCCACCACGGTGCCCGCCTCGTTTTCCGCAACGATGATGGGGAAGCCCTGCTCTTGGGAACTCGCGATCCAGTCGGCCTGGTCGGTGGCGGTGATGTGGGAGTCGTCGAAAAGCGCAACGGTCTCGTCGGCGGCCCAGTTGCGGATGACCGTAAGCACCGGAGCGTCGGAAAGTTCAGCGGGGCGGATTCTTATGGTGTCAATTTTTAGCACACCGGCCACGCAGCGGTGACCATTGCCGTGCACGGCGAGAGGGTAACCCGGCGCGTTGAGCGGCGGGCGAAGCGGAAGTGACCCGGCGCAATGAGCGGCGGGCAAGGAGCAGGTGAGTACAGTGTGGGGCATGTCGCGAAAGAAGCCCCGCCCCGTTCCCGTCCCGCACGATCCGATCCCCGGAATCGTTGATGCCCACACCCACCTGTGGTCGTGTGGGGCGCGGGACCCGCGTGCGGTGGCCGAGTTTGTGCAGCGTGCGCACGCCGCGGGGGTGGAAAAAATGGTCACGGTGGGTGACGACCTGTTAGAAAGCGAAGCAGTGGTTGAGCAGGCAACGTGGGACCCGGCGGTGTACGCGGCGTGCGCGATTCACCCGACGCGCGCCGGGGACCTCGACAGCGCCACCCGCACGCGGCTTGCGGAGCTCGTGGCGCACCCGCGGTGCGTTGCCGTGGGGGAGACCGGCCTCGATTACTACTGGCTGGAGCACGAGCCGGAGACGACGGCGAGCAAAGAGCAGCAGGAGGAGGCCCTGCGCTTCCACATCGACCTGGCGGTGCAGGCCGGCAAGACCCTCATGATCCACAATCGCGAGGGCGATGAGGGCCTGCTGCGGATCCTCGCCGATTCCCCGGCGCCGCGTTACGTGCAGCTGCACTGCTTCTCCTCACCGCTGGCCGTGGCCGAAGAGGCGCTTGAGCGGGGCTACATTCTTAGCTTTGCGGGCAACGTCACGTTCAAGCGCAACGAGGAGCTGCGTGAGGCCGCCCGCATCGCCCCCGCAGGCCAGCTCCTCATCGAGACGGACGCGCCGTACATGACCCCGGAGCCGTACCGCGGCGGGAAGAACGAGCCGTCGCTCATCGGTCACACCTACGCGTGCGTGGCCAAGGCGCGCGGTGAGGAGCCGGAGGAGTTGGCGGAGCACGTGGCGGCAACGTTTGAGCGCGTCTTCGGGCTCGTCCCGCAAGGCTCATAAGTCACAGTTTTCACACCATTATTCAGTTGTCACAGGTGGGGAACAACTACTGGACAATCCGGTTTTGTTACCTTATTGTTACATTGAACATGTGAGGTGTCGGCCTCCGTGCAGCCACACACGTGGTAACAGCGCCACCGCCGACGCGCACAACATACTAAGAAGTAACCGTGCGTGTGATGATGAGAAACCGTCATCGCGCGCGTAGTGCCCCGGAAGACCTGGCAACCGATGGCGGTGAGCGATGGCCCACCGTCTGCGCGGCGGTGAGCCGCCGACACGTCGCCGGCAGGAAGACGGGGTACTCGAGGCGGAGAAAGGTTTTGTGATGACAGCACACGCTGGGCACGACGGCTTGGGCCCGCAGGCTTCTGCGGAGGACACTGCCTCCCACGGATCACACCGTGCGGCAAGGATGCGTAAGCGGATCAACGATTCGTCCTACGCCCGCCCGGTGAAGATCGCCGCAGGCGGCGTTCTCGCCACCGTCGTTGCGGGTGGTGTCTTTGCCGTGGGGAATACCAAGACGGTCACCCTCGACATCGACGGCACCAACACCGAGCTGTCCACCATGTCCGCCTCCGTGGGCGATGCGCTCAAGTCCGTCGGTTACGAGACCACCGCGCAAGACCTCGTGTCTCCTTCGGTCACCGACAAGCTTGTCGACGGCACCCACATCACCGTTCGCTCCGCCAAGCCGGTGGCACTCGTCGTCGACGGCGTCGAGCATGAGGTCACCTCCAACGCGCTCACGGTGGACGAGCTCATCCAGCACTTCAACGAGAGCCAGAAGAAGGCCGGCATCACCAAGGCTGCCAAGATCTCCACCAGCCCGGATGAGGTCATCCCCGTCAGCGGGCTCAAGCTCACCGTCACCACGCCCAAGATCGTCTCCATCGATGACGGCGGCAGCGTCGTGTACGATTCCATCGCCGCGGACACGGTGCAGGATGTGTTGGAAGCCCGTGGCATCACCCTCGGTGCCGAAGACGTGGTCACCCCGTCGCTGGGCACGCCCACCAAGGGCCTGAGCAGCATCAAGATCGACCGCATCACTACCACAGAGGTCACCTCGAGCGAGGAATTCACCGCCGAGCCCACCTACACCGAGGATCCGAACTCGCCCGAGGGGCAGGAAACCGAGGTCACCCCCGCAAAGCCGGGCAGGAAAACGGTGACGCGCAAGATCGTCACGGTCAACGGGCACGAGGCAACCAACGAGGTCCTGAACGAGACCATCACCGCACCGTCCACAGGCGCGGTCATCGCTCGCGGAACGAAGACGGCCCCCGCGGTCGCCAGTGGCTCCGTGTGGGATTCCATCGCACAGTGTGAATCCGGCGGCAACTGGGCCATCAACACCGGCAACGGCTACTACGGTGGCCTGCAGTTCAACGCCGGCACGTGGAGCGCCTACGGCGGCGGGCAGTACGCCCCCACCGCCAACCTGGCCAGCCGTGACCAGCAGATCGAAATCGCGCAGAAAGTGCAGGCTGCACAGGGTTGGGGCGCGTGGCCGGCCTGCACCGCCTCGCTCGGGATCCGCTAGTTCCCTCCGGTTGTATGCGTGCGGCTAGCCCGGGTCCCCGGTATAGCGCTACGATGTGAATCGATATGAACGATTCACCGCGCCTGCTGGGCCCCGCCGAGATCCGTGACCTGGCTTCACACCTGGACATTGTTCCCACGAAAAAGCTGGGGCAGAACTTCCTCCACGATCCGAACACCGTGCGGATGATCGTGGGCGCCGCCGGCGTGGGGGAGTCAGACCACGTCGTTGAGGTTGGCCCCGGCCTGGGCTCGCTCACCCTCGGACTTCTTGGCACCGTCGGTTCCGTCACCGCGGTGGAGATCGATTCGCGCCTGGCACACCAGCTCCCGCTCACCGTGGCCGACCGTGCCGGGGCCGTGGCCGATCGGCTGACCGTGGTGAACAAGGATGCCCTGACGGTCAGCCCGGACGATTTCGCCGATTCGCCCACCGCGCTCGTCGCCAACCTGCCATACAACGTCGCCGTGCCCGTCCTCATCCACGCGCTGCGCACGCTTCCCACGATCCGCCGGGTGCTGGTCATGGTGCAGGAGGAGGTAGCGGACCGCCTCGCCGCCTCGCCCGGCACGAAGATCTACGGCGTGCCCAGTGTCAAGGCGAGCTACTTTGGCACGGTGTCCAAGGCTGGCACGGTGGGCAAACACGTCTTTTGGCCCGCCCCCAATGTCTCCTCGGGGCTCGTGCGCATCGAGTGCTTTGAGGTAAGCCCGTGGGGGATCTCACTCGAGGAGCTCTTCCCGCTTGTCGACGCCGCCTTCGCCCAGCGCCGCAAAACTCTCCGCGCGGCTCTCGGTCGGTTCTTCGGCGGCGCGTCCCGCGCCGAGGAGATCCTCACCGCGGCGGGAATCGACCCCAAACAGCGGGGAGAAAAACTCGGTGTGGAGGAGTTCGTCCGCATCGCAAAGGAGGCCAGGTGCTAGTCACAGCAACCGCCCCCGGCAAGGTCAACCTGTTCCTGGAAACTGCGGGACCCCGCCCGGACGGCTATCACGAGCTCACCACCGTGTTTCAGGCGACAGCCCTGCGGGAGACGGTCACCGTTGAGACAGCGTCCACAATGCGCATCACTGTGGATGGCCGCGGTGCCGAGGACGTTCCCACCGACAGCTCCAACCTCGTGTGGCAGGTGGCGGAGAAGGTTCTGCCTCAGGTTCCTGTGCACCTGCACATCACCAAGGCGATCCCCACCGCCGGCGGGATGGCGGGTGGTTCCGCCGACGCGGCCGCGGCCCTGGTCGCCTGCAACCAGCTGCGCGATGAGCCGCTGACGGTGGAGGAGCTCGACGCGATTGCGGCGAGCCTCGGCTCCGATATCAACTTCGTCCTCCATGGAGGAACCATGTTGGGCTCCGGCAGGGGGGAGGTGCTCACTCCGCTTACCTCCCCAGGCGCGCTGTGGTGGGTGTTTGCCACCCAACGGGAGGGCCTATCCACCCCCGCCGTGTTCCGCGAGCACGATCGCGCCCACGCATGGAGCGACCAAAAGAGCGTCACCCCGCTCACCGAGGCGCTGTCCGCCGGAGCGACCGCCGCGGAGCTGGCACCGCTGCTCTTCAACCGGCTCCAGCAGGCGGCGCTCACACTTCGTCCCGAGCTCGAGCAGACGCTGCGCGCCGGGGAGGACGCGGGTGCCCTGCGCGGGATCGTCAGCGGTTCCGGTCCCACCACCGCTTTCCTGTGCGCGGGAGAAAGCGAAGCCCGCACTGTGGCGGAGGCACTCAAGCACGGGAGAACCTGCCTCGATACCGTCATCACCACCACCCCGTCGCCCGGCGCCCGCGTGGCCTCAAACGCCCGCGACTAATACGAAGCGCACACAGCTCAACACGACTAGGAAGAAGCATGGTCAACCTCATCAACGTGGAAAAAGTCTCGCAGTCCTTTGGGCTGAAAACTCTCCTCGATGGAGTCTCCCTCGGGCTTAATTCCGGTGACCGCGTCGGCGTCGTGGGGCTCAACGGTGGCGGAAAATCCACGCTCATTAACATCCTCTCCGGCGAGCTCGCGCCCGACTCCGGGCGCGTAAGCCACATGCAGGACCTCCGTCTGGCTGTGGTGACACAGACTCCCAACCTCGACGACGACGCCTCCATAGCCGATAACGTCGTCGGCCCGCTCGGCCTCGAAACACACGAATGGGCCTCCAACGCCCGGATCCGCACCGTGCTCGATGGCCTCGGCATCACGGCGCTCGGGCTCGACACCCCGGTGCGCGAGTTGTCCGGTGGCGAGAAGCGCCGCACGTCGCTTGCAGCAGCGCTCGTCCGCGACCTCGATGTGCTCATCCTCGACGAGCCCACCAACCACCTCGATGTGGAAGGCGTCGAGTGGCTCGCCCGCTACCTCCTCTCCACAGACATGGCGCTCGTTGTTGTCACCCACGATCGCTGGTTCCTCGATACCGTCGCCAACCACACGTGGGAGGTTCACGATGGGCGTGTCGACGTGTACGAGGGCGGCTACAACGATTGGACGTTCGCCCGCGCCGAGCGCGCCCGCCAGACCGACGCGAACGAGCAGCGGCGCCAGAATCTGGCAAGGAAGGAGCTCGCCTGGTTGCGTCGCGGCGCGCCCGCCCGCACGTCCAAGCCTCGCTACCGCATCGAGGCGGCCGAGGCACTCATCAAGAACGTGCCGCCGCCGCGCGACTCCGTCGAGCTCATGAGCTTTGCCCAGCGCCGCCAGGGCAAAGTTGTTGTCGAGCTGGAGGATGCCACCGTCACTACCCCCGACGGCCGGACACTCGTCGATCACCTGACGTGGAGGCTCGCGCCGGGGGAGCGCATCGGCCTCGTCGGCGTCAACGGCAGCGGCAAGACGACGCTGCTCAAAGCGCTCGCCGGCGAGCGCCCGCTGGCGGCAGGCAAGCGCGTCGAGGGCAAGACCACCCACATCGGGTGGCTCAAGCAGGAGCTCGACGATCTCGACGAGAACCAGCAGGTCATTGATTCCATCGAGGCGGTGAAGAACTACATCACGCTGGGGAAGAAGGAAATCTCCGCCTCCCAGCTCGCCGAGCGCCTCGGTTTCACCCCGAAACGGCAGCGCACGCCAGTGCGCGATCTTTCCGGTGGCGAGCGGCGCAGGCTCCAGCTCACCCGCGTGCTCATGGACGAGCCGAACATGCTCATCCTCGACGAGCCCACCAACGATCTCGACATCGACACCCTCCAGGAGCTTGAGGATATCCTCGATTCGTGGGCGGGAACCCTCATCGTCGTCTCGCACGATCGCTACCTCATCGAGCGGATCGCCGATTCCACGTGGGCGCTCTTTGGCGACAGCAAGCTCACCAACCTCCCCGGCGGCATCGAGGAGTACCTGTCACGGCGCAAGGCAGCTTCGCGGGCGGATGACTCTAGCCAGAAAAACAGGGCCGCTCCCACCGCCACCGAGGTGGAACACGATGACAAGCTCAGCGGCGCGGAGTTCCACGCCGTATCCAAGAAGATGAGCTCGCTGGAGCGAAAAATCTCCAAGCTCGACGCGCAGCTTTCCAAGGTTGACGCGCAGCTCGCCGAGGCCAGTGAGAAGGCGGATACCGAGGCCGTCATCAGCCTTGCGGAGAGGCGCAACGAGCTCGTGGGCGAAAAGGACGAGCTGGAGGAGGAGTGGCTCACGCTGGGAGAGAAGTTGGACTAGGCACGTTCGCCGAGCTCAACCCCATAAAAACGCCTAAATGCTGAGGCATCATGGTCGCAGTGGATAGCGAAGATCGGTAAACCTCGTTACCCTGGTGTCATGATTTTGATCAACGTGAAATATAAGGTGAAGCCCGAATACAAGGACAACTTCCGCGAGCTCGTCAACGACTTCACGGAGGCCACCCTCGCTGAGGACGGCAACCTCTTCTTCGAGTGGTTCCGCTCCACGGACGAGGACGACGTGTACATTCTCGTTGAAGGATTCAAGGACGATGCGGCCGAGCCACACGTGAAGTCCGATCACTTTGTCAAGGCCTGCGACGATATCCCGCAGTACCTGGTAGAAACCCCGACGATCATCAACACCCTCATTCCGGGGAAGACGGAGTGGGACGAGATGGCCGAATTCCAGGTGAAGTAATAAAACAGAAACTCCGGTTGCCGCGGCGGCGGTGACCGGATTTTTTGTGCCACACTGGTTCCTATGGAGACCTACACAGACTTCGTTCTTGCCACCACGAGGCACACCACGGGTGTCATTGAACTCAACCGCCCGCAGGCCCTCAACTCCCTCAACGTGGACATGTTTGAAACGTTGGACAGCGTGTTGGAGCGGTGGGCCGGTGATGACCGCATCCACCGGGTGATCATCCGTTCCACCTCATCGCGGGCTTTCTGTGCGGGCGGCGATATGAAGCTCGTCCGCGAGCACGCGGTGCGGGGCGATCATGATTTTGGCGATTACGGCCTGGCCCGCGAGTACGACATGAACGAACTCCTGGCCTGCTACGCCAAGCCCGTGGTGGCGCTTATCGACGGCCTCAACATGGGCGGCGGGCTGGGGGTTTCCGTCCACGGTTCGCACCGCGTGGTCACCGAGCGAGCGTGGATGAGCATGCCAGAGATGGCGATCGGTTTCGTCCCGGACACCGGGGTCACCTACATGACGCAGCGGATGCGCGGGGAGTACGGTCCAAGCCCCGCGCTGGCGAAGTTCATCGGCCTCACGGGTTACCGGATGACACCTGCGGATTGTTTGTGGAGTGGGCTGGCCACTGACTTCGTCCACTCCACCGATATCGATGCCTTTGCGGACATGATGATTTCCGAATCGCTCGATGAGGCGCGGGAAAAGTTTGTGGACAATTCCGCCGCGGGTACCTCGCGTGTCGCGGGAATGATCGACAGCATCGAGGCGTGTTTCTCCGGCGCGACGTGGAAGGACATCGACAACGCCTTGTCTTCACACGGTGACGCCGAGTTTGTCGATTACGTGCGGGACTTGCAGTCCAACGCGAATCCCGCCTCGCTCGTGGCCGCTACCGCCTTGTACACCGCTAACGAGCAGGTGGATGACATTCGGGATGCGCTCGATAACGAGTTCGCGGTGGGAGCCCTGCTGCGGCGTGAGCCCAACTTTGCCGAGGGCGTGCGCGCGGTGCTGGTGGATAAGGACCGGGCTGCCTCGTTTGCCCCGGCGAGCACCGACGATGTCGATCCCGCCCTGTACCTGGAGGCGCTTGCCCGCACGGGTGTCGCGTAAAGGACGCTGACGATTCGTGTGATCTCCCGGAAAGTCCTGTGAGCAAAATGCGACTTCAGTAACGATTTTATTACGTTTGCTATTTTTCCTGGTTCCCCGTGGCTGTTGAACAGTATTGTGGGAACCGCGTAAAGCCCGTGAGAACTAAACCCCGTGATTCCACGCTGCGCACGCACGAGCGACCACGCTCAGAAATGAGCGGACCACGCTCAGGCCTTGAGCGATCACGCTCAAGCGCCGGTGTGTTGGCGCTTCAGACCATGGCGGTCCCGGGCTTGGCTTCCCCCACGAGGGGATCGATAGATAGAAAGAAGGAGCTATGACGAACAGCAACGATCCGTTTGGTCAGTCACCGCTTGATGGTGACCGCATCCCTGAGGGGTTTGACACTCCAGGGGACCGGTCTGCGTCAGGCGCTAGCTACCAGCCGTATCCGCAGTTCGAGGGCGAACCCGGCTACCAGCCGTTTACGTACACCGAGCCGGATGAGGAAATGGTGCAGTCCAACGGTCAGGTGACCCCAGTCGGTGCGATCGGATTCGGCTTCTCGCGGTTCTTCAAGAACTTCCTTCCGTGGATCGGCTGGATGCTCATCACTTTTGCTGTTTCCTTCGCTGTATCGGTAGCTATCCGCACGCCCACAGGCCAGCTGATTGGTGGCTCGATCTCCGGCATCCTCTCGGTTGTTTTCGCCTGCATCTTGCTGACGGGTGCCGTGAAGTCGGTCGACCGCGTGAAGCTCCCCTTTGGTGAGTTCCCCAAGGATGTGGCGTGGCTGCAGATTATCGTCGTGTCCATCATCAGTGGGCTCATCGGTACTTTCATCTCCGTCGGAATTTTCTTCCTTCTGCCTACCACCAGGGGATTCCTCAACAAGTTGATCACCCTGGATTGGGACTCGCTCGATGGGTACGCGCCGGACGACCCTGCTGCAGCATCGAAGGTGTTTGAGCTCCTGGGCCAGTTGCCGTGGGGCGGCTTTGGCCTCTCCATCATCGTCGTTGTCATTATCGGGGTGCTTCTCGCCCCGCTGCTGGAATACTGGACCTACTACGCGGCAGACCACCGCGCAGGTATCGGCGGCTCCATCTCCGGTGGATTCAACGACGGCCTGAAGAACTACGCCAATGTTCTCGGCTTTGAGATTGTTGCTGGGCTGATCACGCTGGTGATCGGTGCGGTTTCCTTCGGTATTCTGCTTCCCCTAGTACAGGGGCCCGTTATGATCGGTCGCGCGCTTGTCTACCGCCAGATGAGCAAGGGCAACATCCCCGCGACTGTGGTGCAGTAAGGGCTGTACTTGCTCCGCATCCCCGTCCGTCAGGTCGATCGCGACCTGGTGTGGCGGGGATTTTTAATTTTGCTACCTTGCGCAATGGCTCGTGAGGGGCTGAAGCCCGGATCTTGGCGGGGTAGCACGGGGATGGTTCCCGGCACACGGCTTGCGGGCATTGATCGTCGACAAGCCACAACCTGAGGCGAGACAGAGCTCTGGAGTTGAAGCAGACCTGAAGCTGGGGCGACCTGAAGCCGGGGCGACCTGAAGCCGGGAGGAACAGAGACCCGGGCAGACCTTGATTGGGGCCCCTCAGCCCGCCTGGGTTGGGGGCTACAGCCCGGCGTCCAGGGGATGGAACAAAACAAGCACCGAGGTTGTGTCGGTGAGCGGAACCCAGGCGTGACCGGGAAGACCGAAGATTGCCTTCGCCACCTCCGTGAGCTTGAGATCATCGGCCACGGACTTGGCCAGGTGGGTGGCGGCGAGCGGGAAAATCCCGTTGCGCTCCCCAAACTGCCGCAACTTGAACGCCGCGGACCGAGGAAGTGTGCCGTCCGCCCACGCCCACGTCCACGTGCCAGCCGTCACCGTGGCGACGGGCACGCAGCGGGCCGTTGCGGCGTTGGGAAACGCGACGGTAGCCATGTCGTCTGACAACCGCGGAGGGGTGTTGCCCATCGCGCGCACGAGAGACGCCTGCGCGGCCGCCGAGGCGGGGGCGGCCTTCGCCGTGAGGGAGTCAAGGTCCGCGTCACCGATTCCCACCAGGTGACCGTGCGGATGCACGTGAAGCTCAATGCGCGCGGGGTTGCGGTGCAAGTACGTCGCCAGCGCGCGTCGCGCCAGATTCGGCTTGTTGATGAGGAAAGTACTGGCCGCCAGGATCGCCTCACGGGGAGGCAGGCGCGTGCCGTTGACCAGCACGGCCACGCATTCGGCACCTGGTTCGGGCTCCTCGGTTGTCCACCTGCTGAGGAGGGAGCCGACACGCTTCCACACGCCGCGGGCCGGCTGCGTGGCGGCGCGGGGGATGAGAACGACGGGTCCTGCGTTGAACAGTGCGCACGCTGCGGTGAACAGCTCGTCACGCAACGGCTGCGGTTCAGTGGTGGTGAGCTCCGGGATCCCGAGCCCACGCTCAGTGACCTCGGGGGCGACCCAGCGCATCGTGGCGCCATCGATGGTTGCCAGGACGAGCGCGTCAAAATCCTGCGTGCCCCGGCTGGTTACGATCCGAACGGTGTTTTCATCTGTCCCCAGCTGGACCGACGTGACATCGGTTGTGGGGACTGTGGAGCCTACGCGGGTGATGATGCCGTCGGCAATCACCTCGCCCAGGGTACGGGGCAGTGGCAACTTGTCGACGCCCACCCGCGCCACGGGTTGCTGAGGCTGGTACTCGTGCGGTTCGATGGTGCTCACCCGACTATGGTAGCGAACCGCTACGTATGGAATGTTGCGTCCACGCCGTTGCGAAGGAGATCGAATGTCCACCGCACATTCTTTACCACCGACTCCTTGGGCTGGTGCGGGTACTGGTAACCGGTGGCTTTGAGTCCTGCCTCTGCGGCGAGATTGACGATTGTGTAGCACTCGAACTCCGAGAGATCCGTCATCGGCTCCACCTTATTGAGGCCATCAGCGAGTTTATCGGACCACAGCTTAGTCACGGACCCGAGCTCGACGTTTTCCATGATTCGCGCCAGGTGATACAGCGAGAGGAGGGAATCGGGGGAGTATGGATCAGATTTGAGCCCCTCAATGATAATGGATTCGAAGGCGGTGAGGATGGATTCCTCGCGGTGAACATGCTCGACGACACGCTCCTTGAGCACCTCTAGGTGAGTGTCAAGGTACCAGCGGAGAGCTGAATCACGAGTGGGGAAATAGTTGTGGAAAGTCCGTGGAGACACGTTTGCATCGGCGGTAATCCGGGCGACGGTCAGCTTATCGATTCCTTCGGAAAGGGTAATCTTCACGGCGCACTCGGCGATGAGTTCCTTTGTGGCCGCTTTCTTGGACTCTCTCAAACCGTTCATAATAATACCAAACTCTACCTTGCAAAACTAGATAGGTAAACCCCAGGGCATAGAAGAGGGGTATTTTCCAAATGGAAAGGAAAATACCTCAATTAATTGAATTAAACTGTTTCTTTGCCTAGTCTCAGGTTTAGTCTGCCACGAGCGTCTCGAGGGTGAACTCGGGGTGTTCCTTTTCAATGAACTGGAGGCGCCACTTATCCCCAAACAGCGCGATGAGCTCGCCGTCCGACCGCGTGAAGATCTCCACACCACGCTGCTTGCGCAGTTCCTCAGCCGTTTCTTCGGTGGTCTTGCGCGCCACGGAATAGGGAACCGGCTCCGTCACCGTCTCCACGTTGTACTCGTTTTCCATCCGCGCCTGCATAACCTCGAACTGCATGGGGCCAACGGCCGCCATGACCGGGTTGGCATCGCCGCGGGCATCGTTGCGGAGGATCTGCACCACGCCCTCGGAATCGAGCTGCTCGAGCCCCTTGCGGAACTGCTTGTATTTGCCCAGCGATTTCGCCCGCAGGGTGCAGAAGTGCTCAGGCGCGAACTGCGGCATCGGCGGGAACTGTACCTTCCTGCCGGAGTAAATAGTGTCGCCCGGGGCCAGCGACCCCGCGTTGACCAGGCCCACGATGTCGCCGGGGAACGCCGATTCAACGGTCTCGCGGGAACGGCCAAAGACGGTAAGCGCGTATTTGGTGGAGAAGGTGCGCCCAGACTGCGCGTGTGTGACCTGCATTCCGCGGTCGAACTCGCCGGAGACCACCCGCATGAAGGCAAGCGTGTCGCGGTGTTTCTTGTCCATGCCCGCCTGTACCTTGAACACCACGCCGGAGAACTCGTCGTCCACCTCGCGGGCGCTGTCGATGGCGGTGGTTGACTCCTCCACGGCTTTCAGGTCCCCCTGCCTCGAGTGCGGGCGGGGAGCCAGCGCACACAGGGTATCGAGGATCTGGTGCACGCCGAAGTTGAGCATCGCCGAGGCGAAAATCATCGGCGAGGTGACGCAGTCGAGGAACAGCTCCTCGTCGTGCACGGCACCATCCATGGCGAGGAGTTCCGTCTCCTCAACCGCGCGCGCCCAATCCTCCGGTTCCTTCTCGCCCGCCTCCTCCGGGGCGTAGTGCTCCTCGGGTGCGATGGTGGAGCCACCGGCGGTGCGCAGGAAGTGAATGTATTCCTCCGGCTCGCCCTCGAGTGAGAGTTTGGCCAGTCCCTTGAAGTTGCCGGCTTCCCCTACGGGCCAGAAGAGGGGCGTGGGTTGGAGCCCGATCTCGCTCACGATCTCGTCGACAAGCTCGAGTGGTTCCTTACCGGGGCGGTCCCACTTGTTCACCACGGTGATGATAGGCAACCCCCGGGCCTTGCACACTCGAAACAGCTTGAGGGTCTGCGGCTCGAGGCCCTTGGCGCCGTCGATAAGCATGACGGCGGCATCGACGGCGGTGAGAACGCGGTAGGTGTCCTCGGAGAAATCGGCGTGGCCGGGGGTATCTACGAGGTTGATCATGTAGGGCTCGCCCTCGTGGCCCTCGGGTTTGTACTCAAACTGCAGCGCCGAGGAGGCGATGGAAATTCCACGGTCCTTCTCCATGTCCATCCAGTCGCTCACCGTCGCCTTGCGCCCGGCTTTACCGTGGACCGCGCCGGCCTCGGCGATGACGTGAGCATGCAGGGCAAGCGCCTCGGTGAGCGTCGATTTACCGGCATCGGGGTGCGCGATAACGGCGAACGTGCGGCGGCGTGAGGCCTGAGAAAGGATGGATTGATTCATAACGTTTAAGGCTACCCGGCGGTGTGCGGACGGACAGAATCGCGGTGGACACGGTGACAGGCTTCGGAACCGAAGGTAAGAAAATGGGGGGTAACCGGAGAAAAAAATGAATTTTAAGGTGTGATGGTGGTTACAATTAAGCAATAAAATCATGCAGAAAGGACCCTGATGACCCAACAATCTCAGGCGGATTCACACAAGGTGGACATTGAGGACTACGTGTCCGATTCTCCGCAGATCCCGAAGGAAAAACAACCTCCGAAAGATAGGACGCACTGGCTGTATATCGGCGTGATCGTCGCCGTGGTCGGCGGTATCATCCTCGGTATTGCCGCCCCCGGTGTGGCCGTCATGTTCAAGCCGCTTGGCACGCTGTTTGTCAAGCTCATCACCATGATTATCCCGCCCATTATCTTTTGCACCATCGTGCTGGGGATTGGCTCCGTGCGCGCCGCCGCCAGCGTGGGCAAAGCTGGTGGGCTCGCACTCATCTACTTCATCACCATGTCCACCCTGGCGCTTGCCGTGGGACTCGTGGTGGGCAACATCATTGAGCCGGGCTCCGGGATGAAGATCGAGCCAAGCGAGGAGGCCGCAGCCGCAGCCGCCGCTAAGGCAGCCGACGATACTGGCGGCGGAATGTGGAAGATGATCTCTGACATCATCCCTGATACCTTCTTCTCTGCGTTCACCTCCGGGTCGGTGCTGCAGGTGCTGTTTATCGCCCTCATGTTCGGCTTCGCCGTCCAGTCCATGGGGCAGGCAGGCCAGCCCATCCTCAACTTCGTGGGGCACCTGCAAAAGGTCATCTTCAAGCTGTTGACCATGATCCTGTGGCTCGCGCCTGTCGGCGCCTTTGGCGCCATGGCTGGCGTTGTTGGTTCCACCGGTCTCAACGCCGTCAAGCAGCTGGCGATCCTCATGCTCGCCTTCTACATCACGTGCTTCCTCTTCATCTTCGTCGTGCTGGGATTCGTGTTGTGGGTATTCACACGGCAAAACATTTTCCGTCTGGCCAAATACCTCGCCCACGAGTACCTGCTCATCGTGGCGACAAGCTCCTCCGAGTCGGCTCTGCCAAACCTCATGCGCAAGATGGAGCACGTGGGCGTCGAGCGGTCCACTGTTGGCATCGTGGTCCCCACCGGCTACTCCTTCAACCTGGACGGCACAGCCATCTACCTCACCATGAGCGCCATCTTCATCTCCGACGCGATGCACATGCCGCTGTCGCTGGATGAACAGATTGGGCTCCTCGTGTTCATGATCATCGCCTCCAAGGGTGCAGCCGGTGTCTCCGGCGCCGGCATCGCCGTTTTGTCGGCCGGCTTGCAGTCCCACTCGCCGCAGCTGCTCTCCGGCGTGCCGGTGCTGCTGGGCATTGATAAGTTCATGTCCGAGGCCCGTGCCCTCACCAACTTCTCCGGTAACGCGGTGGCAACAATCCTCGTGGGCAAGTGGACCGGTACCGCTGATCTCGACCGCGTTCACGACGTTCTTACCGGCAAGATTCCTTACAAGGAGACGGACGAGGATTCCCGTGTGGACATGCGCAAACCGGACGTAGAAAACCCGGCAACCCACACGCTGGCACCAACGCCTCAGGTGAACCTCAAGCACTACGAGAACCAGACAGTCTTATAAACTCACGCGCTACGGCCGGGTACCCGCTGGGGTACCCGGCTTCTTTGGCGTTGTACCCTCTCACCGGCACGGGGTGTGGCAGATTTGTGGGGGTATGTGAAACGGGCTTCGATGTCCTGGTCCTGACGTCGAAGCCCGTTTTGGGTTGCTCCCGTTTGGGGGTGTCTGTGAAAGGCTTGTGTGACACCCTTGGGGGGGTGTTCCTATATAGTTCGTCAACCTGAGGGGGTAATTGGATGGGGGTGACGTTCGATGTGGGGTTGTTTTTGGGTACGCCTAGGAGCCGATTGGCGTATTGCCAATCGGCTGGGGTGGTGCCTAGCCGGCTAGGCTATTTTCTGCTCTTCTGGTTCTTGGTAGAGGCTGTGATTTGCCATCATGGTGAACAAGACGGTGAGGCGTCTTCTTGCTAGGGCTACGACTGCGGCGTTGTGTCTCTTGCCTTCTTTACGCTTCCGCTCGTAGTATTGGCGTGAACGCTCGTGGTATCTGATCGCTGAAAATGAGGATTGCCATAGGGCGTTCTTTAGTTTCTTGTTTCCCGCCCTGTTCGGTGATTTCGTGTTGATGGATGTGCCTGACTGGTTGGTCTGAGGACATAACCCTGCGTATGAGGCCATGTGGGAAGCTGTCTTGAAGTCCGAGAAGTCGCCGACGGTCATGAGGATCTGGGCTGCGGTTTTCGGGCCGATGCCGGGCATAGACAAGAGGATGTGGGTGTGGGGGATGTCCTCAATGAGGGCGCATACCTCTTCTTCGATGACTTTTCGGTGGTCAAGCTTTGCCAAGGCATCAGTGGCGGACATGGCGACACCGAGTTCGACATATTCAGATCCAGGGATGACGACGGTTTGATTCTTGATGGCATCCAGCAGGCCATCGATGATTTTCTCGGGGTTTC
>NZ_KE150446.1:105804-350139 GCF_000411375.1 Corynebacterium pyruviciproducens ATCC BAA-1742
CATACCGAAGCCAGTGACGAGTCCCGCTGCTAAGCAGGGACCGGAACAAACATAACCCACCCCAAAAGGGGAGAAACCATGAATCCTCGGGTCCCCAGCAGGGAACTGCCTAAACCGTAATGGGGCAAGTTTTTAGGAGGATAGTTGTGCGCTGAGGCTGGTGAGGGGGCCTCCGTCTGCGGGGAGGTCTTGGACTGCCTCGTAGAGCTCTTGGGTGTTGGTGTTGATGGTTTTGAGGTCCTCGAGGATTTGGATGGAGGCGGGTACTTCCTCAGGTGGTGCGATGGTGCTGAAGACGGTGGCGTCGTAGAGGGGGGCTTGGGTGCCTGCGGGGGTGGGGGTGGCAATGCCGGTGTGTTGGGTGATCCAGTCGTAGTGGTTGGCCACAGGTACCCACCAGCCCAGCGCCCCGGTGAGCCGGTTGTCGGCGGGGCCGGAGTTGGCCAGGGAGGCTACGCCTGCTAGTTGGCCGTTGATGAATAGGGGGCCGCCGGAGTCGCCTTGTCCGAGGTGGCCGTTGTAGACGTTGCCTTCGAGGAAGGTGTCGGCAGGGTTGATGGCACCGGGGACGTTGGTGACTTGGCGTTGGACTTCGACTTCTGCTTGTTGGATGGTGGTTTTGTTTTGTTCGCGGTAGGAGCCCCAGCCCATGGAGTAGCCGGCTTGGCCTTCGGTGGTGTAGCTGGTGGCTAGTGGGGCGACGGGGGACTGCATGGTTTTGGTGGTGTGTACCAGAAGCAGGTCGGAGTCGGGATGGGCGATGTAGTCTTTGACACGGGCGGTTTCGCCGTGTTCGGGGGCACCGACGGAGACGAAGGAGTAATCGCCGCGGCCGATGCAGTGCTTGGCGGTGATGATCCACGTGGGGGCGATGAGCGTGCCGGTGCAACTCTTGTTGCCGATTTGGACACGGGCGGTGGAGTCGGCGATGGTGCCAACTTTAGCGTCGGTGCCGCCGGTGATTGCCCAGGCGGTGGTGGGTGCTACCAGGGGGGGCGATGGCGACGATGATGGTTGCCAGTGCCGTGGTGACCTTTCGTGTGACGGTGCTCATTTTCTTGTGCCTTTCACTGTGGTGCAGGTCGATTTCCAGGACCAGTGGGAATCATTTCCTCCCTGCACCTTCAACTGTAAAAGACCTGGTAGGGGTCGTAAACCGTGCTGGTTAAGGGGTGCTTTTAAGCGAACTCTAAGCCCCTAAAACCACTTAACAGTGCAGGTCAGAGGTGGTTTCTGAAAATTCGTGAGGTTTGGGTATTTTTCCTTAAAAAACAGTGAAAGCCAGGCACCGTTTCCCCCAGTTTCATCCCGTGAAAATGTGAGAATTGACCGCCCTATGAGATGGTTTTAGCTGTTAAGAAAAAACTTTATAATGTGAACTAGCCCACACCTAGTGTGTGGGGGTTAGATAGGAAACAGCGGGAATCTTTATGGTAGCGGTGGTGGTGTGCAGGCTTTTTAAGAAACTTTCATTAAGGTCTCTCACCTGGGGTACGCGCCGGATACGTAAATGTATCTAAGACTTTGCCACACACCGTTTCCCCAGCTAGGACACAGTCTAGCCGGGCTTTCATAGAAACCAAAGGGGCCAACCAGGGCACAGCTCAAAAACCCTTAGACAATCCCCGTTTTACGTATAATCCGAGCGTGAATGGAAGCTCAACGGATATCACAATCACAATTAACTACAGTGCCGCAATGGATTCGAACTATCAGTGTTTTGACACCTCCGACGGCCTCACATATACCTCAGAAATTGGCACTGACCAGCAAATGAAGATCATTGACACGAAAGCAGGGTGGGCGAACTTGTCGGAGAACCGGCGGTTGTGGTTCATCCGTTGGGGCATCACAATGCGTGAAGACGGGTACTTTGAAAACGAAACTGATCTGGATTTGCTCAGAGGATTAGAAATAGCTGGCGCGTAGGAGCTAGCGACTGACTTTGGCCCATGGGTGCAGCGGTAGTGGCGATAGTGTCTGCCACCCATCAGAAGACGCATAACAACACGAGGTCGGTGACATGCGTGGTCTGGCAACGACGATTATCTCCGTGCGTACGAAGCGCTGACGGTACCAGCGGTGTCGGCTGGCTGACAAAAAATGGTCTTTTGCAGGCAGTGAAAAAGCCCAGGTACGCGATGTGCGTACCTGGGCTTTTTGCTACCTGTGAAAAGGTGGAGGGGGAGATTACTCCTTGTCCTCGGATGTGCCCTCGGCGTCACCCTCGGCAGCTGCAGCTTCGCCCTCGGCGGCTGCTTCTTCCTCTTCCTCTTCCTCTTCCTCTTCTTCCTCAGGCTCAACGATGTTGATGATGAGCAGCTCGGGCTCGTCGACAAGCGTTGCACCATCCTCGAGTGCGATGTCGGCGGCGGTGATCTGGGAACCGATCTCCAGGCCCTCGACAGAGACGGTGAGCTCGTCCGGAATGGACAGCACGTCGGACTCGATGCGGAGGGTATCGACCTCCTGGAACACCAGGGCGCCCGGGGCGGGCTCGCCCTCGTAGACGACCGGGACCTCAACCTCAACCTTCTCGCCACGGCGAATGGCGAGGAGGTCGACGTGGTCGATGTGGAGCGTGAGAACGTTCTGGTCGATGTGCTTGATCAGGGTGAGGTGCTTCTCGCCCTCGATGTCCACGTCGACGACGGCGTTGGTGCCGTGGTTACGGACAATCGCGGTGAGCGCGAGGCGGTCGGTGGTGAAGTGAACCGGCTCGGTGTCCTTGGAGTAGATAACGCCGGGGACGAGGCCGGCGCGGCGGGCGCGACGTGCGGCACCCTTACCAAACTCGTTGCGGGGATTAGCGGCAAGATCCAGGGCCTTGTGTGCCATGAGATGTGCTCCTTCAAGTCAAAATAGTTGCGTACAATCTCCGCGAGGACAATAAAAAACCTGCGAAGACATCGTGCTCGTCGAGTCTTCGCAGGCCAACAAAGTTCTGCTCATCGCGTCGATAACGGCTGCTCCCGCAGCCCTCGCCGAGACGAGCGAAATCTTAGCACATTACCAGCGCTTGACAAACTCCCGGACGCGGTTGACACCGTCCACCACCTTGTCAGAGATGCGGTCCTGGATGGAATCCCCAACGAGGTGGTCGGAAAGGTGCCAGCCGGACAGCCCGTTGAGGCCACCGCCCGGCCACGTTGCGGCACCGATGAGGTACAGGTCTTCCACCGGGGTCTTGTACGTCGAACCGCCAAGCCACGGACGGAACAGGAACATCTGACGGATGTGGTGGGACCCGCCCACGGAATCGCCGTGCACCAGGTTCGGGTTGTGGCGCTGGAGGTCGAGGGGGGACCGCACGTCGCGCGCGATGATGTGGTCCTTGAGTCCCGGTGCGTACTCTTCGAGCTTGTCGACGACTCGGTCCGCGTACGCTTCCTTCATATCGTCCCAGCTGCCCGGGGTGATCTCGCCCTTGGCGTCACTCGTCGGCTCGAACGGCAGGCACCGCACCTGCACCCACAGCACGTGGGTTCCCTCGGGCGCGCGCGACGGGTCGGTCGCCGTGGGCTGGCCGACGATGAGCGTCGGGCTATCGGGCAGCGCGCCCTGGATCGCCTGCGTGTACGTGCGGGACATGTCATCCACGTACGGTCCGATGTGGACGTACTGGAAGTCCTTAATATCGTCTCCCGCTTTCCATGGCGCGGGTGCGTCGAGGGCGAGGTGGACCATCATCGTCGCCGGTCCGTACTGGTAGCGGGCCGCCTTAGAGCGCACGTGGTGGTCGATGGCGCTCGACTTGCCCAACAGCTCGTTGTATAGCGCGTTGGGGCCGGTGCAGGCGATAACGCCCTCGCGGGCCTCGATGACCTCCCCGTTGGCGAGCCTGACACCGGTGGCCTTATCGCCCTCGGTGAGGATTTCCACCACCTCGGCGTTGGTGGTGACAACGCCGCCGAACTCCTTAATGAGGGCGACCATCGCCTTGATGAGGTTCTGTGCGCCACCCTTGGCCAGGGTCATGCCGTTTTCCATGTCCGCGAACGTCTCCATGAAGGGGAACATGGCGCCGGCGGAGACCTCCGGGCCGTAGTCCATGTGGAGACCCCACGTGGAGATGAGCGCCTTCATCTCCTTGGTGTGGAAGTATTGATCGCCGAGCTCGCGAGTGGAGCTCAAAACGATCTGGCCAACCTCCATGAATTTGTTGAAGCCGACCTTGGCCATGCCGGAGGTCAACAGGCTCACCGTTTCGGCGGTGGGCATGGGGGCTCTGTACAACGGGAACATGGCCTTGTTGAAGGCCTTGTACTCGGAGTACAGCTCGTCAAACCCGCGGAGATCCTCCGGCGAGTGCTCCCGCAACCCGGCACGGGTCTTTTCAATGTCGCCGTAGACTTTGATGGCCTTGCCGTCCGGGAAGACGTTGCAGTACGGCTTTGTTGTGTGCGCCGGTTCGAACCCGAGCTTGCGGAGCTTATCCTTCCACTTTTCGTAGCCCGGGTTGGCCAGGAACAGGTTGAGGTTGGTGGCGTACAGGTCGGCCTCGATGCCTTCGCCCAGGATCTCCGACGACTGGAGTGCGCCGCCGACCTGGTCGTTGCGCTCGAGGATCTGGACGTCGCGGCCCGATTCGGCCAGATGGGCTGCCGCCACGAGCGAGTTGATGCCACCACCAATAATTACAAAGTCGCGTGTAGTCATGGCACCAGCCTACCAACGAATCGGGGCCCGCAACGGGCATTGGGAAATCCGCTCAGGTGGGAATGCACCCCTTCGCCTCCCACCCGGCCTGTGGATAACTTTTCCCAAAATTTTAGAGTTATCCACAGATTTTGGCCATCGCGCGACACGCCCCGTTGGGAAGCAATAGTGTGCGGGGCATGAACCTTTTACCAACGGGCTTGGAATTCCTGCGGCACATCCACGCACTGGCCGCGGACCTTCCGGACCCAGCAACAACGCTCGCAGCAGAGCTCGGCTACACCAGCCGGACAGTGGGGTCGTGGATCGCCACCGCACGCAACTGGGCCACCGTCGACGAGGAGACCGCCGACCGCGTGGCCGCCTACACCATCGAACAGCTAGCCATCATCTCCCGGGCCATGAACAAGTCCCGCGACCCGGAGGCGGTGCGAACCACGCTTATCGACGCTACCTCCCGCGGACTCACCTGCGACCAACTGAAAATTAAAGCCGACGAGGCGGTGCAGGAGAATCAGCCCAAGAAGCCGCGCACGGCGCTCACCTTTTCCACCCGCGCCGACGGCACCGGCACGAAGTTTGCCCAGCTTGCGCTTCCGTCCCTGCAGATGAACAAGCTGCAGGCCCTGGTGCGCAAGCACTGGCCCACCGGTAAGGAGGCGAAACACATGACAGAGTCCCTCCGCAACGGAATCGGATTCCTCAACCTCCTGGCGTCGACAAGCGTCGACGGCGGTGACCCGTGGGACATCACCCTCACACCAGCCTTCCCCATCGCCCTCCCGGGGTCGAAATACGTCGGCGACGGCAAATTCATCACCACCTCCGGCGACATCCTCACCGGTGTCGACATCGCCAACGCCACACTATCCGAGTACGGCTACGTCACCATTTACGACGGCGACGGCAACATCGGCTGCTGCTACCTCCTCAAACAGGAACGCTTCGCCACCAAACAACTCCGTGCCGCCCTTGCCATCGACCAAATCTACTGTGCCCACGAACAATGCACCACGCTGGCAGCGTTCAGCCAAGGCCACCACGTATGGCCACACAAGGCCGGCGGCGAAACAACGAGCGACAACATCGTGCTCGCCTGCAAACCACACAACCTTGCCAACGACGACGACCGCTACATCGACGGCACCGAGAAAAACGGGTGGACCGGGCGCGACGAGCACGGCAAGGCGGGGAGCAAACGCCCCCACGAGGAAGAATTCCACTACAACACCACGCCGGGTGTTGAACGATCGGGGAGGGCCATCATCGAGGCAGAACTAGGGCTCTAGTCCTCCCGCGCGTCACTCCACAGACGCACGAAAGGCCCTGCGGCACCATGCCGCAAGGCCTCCTTGTCATGCCCAAAAATGGGAAACTACGCCTGGCCCTCGAAGAGGGTGGTGACGGAGCCGTTCTCGAAGATCTCGTGGATGGTCTTCGCCAACAACGGGGCGATCGGAAGGACCGTCAGGTTGTCCCAACCCTCAGTGTTCTGGGGAAGGGTATCCGTGGTGATGATTTCACGGGCACCGCAGGCGTTGAGGCGCTCGCGCGCCGGACCCGAGAACACGCCGTGGGTGCAAGCGATGATGACATCCTTGGCGCCGGCTTCCTTCAACACGCCAACGGCGCCCGCGATGGTGCCGCCGGTATCGATCATGTCGTCGAGAAGCACACAGGTGTGGCCCGCAACGTCACCAACAACGCGGTTGGCGACAACCTGGTTGGCCACGTCGATGGAACGAGTCTTGTGGACGAAGGCGAGGGGGAGATCACCCAGCGTGTTGGCCCACTTTTCGGCGGTCTTCACGCGACCGGCATCAGGAGACACAACAACGGTGTTAGCCATGTCGTACTTTTCCTTGATGTAGTCGGTGAGGATTGGCATGGCGTGCATGTGATCCACGGGGCCGTCGAAGAAGCCCTGAATCTGGTCGGTGTGGAGGTCGACCGCAACGATGCGGTCAGCCCCGGCGACTTTGAGGAGGTCGGCGATGAGGCGGGCGGAGATGGGCTCACGGCCGCGGTGCTTCTTGTCCTGACGTGCGTAGGGGTAGAACGGCACGATTGCGGTGATGCGCTTGGCGGAACCGCGCTTCAGTGCGTCGATCATGATGAGCTGCTCCATGACGTTCTTGTTCATGGGCTGCGTGTGAGATTGGATGACGAATGCGTCGGAACCACGAACGGATTCTTCGAATCGGATGAAGATTTCACCGTTGGCGAAGTCTCGTGCGGTGGTTGGGGTTAGCTCGATGCCGAGCTCTTTGGCCACGGCCTCGCCGAGAGCGGGGTTGCCGCGCCCGGAGAAGAGCATCAGCGCCTTTTTGTTGTCACTCCAGCTGGAACCTGACATGGTGTTTGGGGGTTGCCTTCCTCGTTGTTAGTTCTCTGCTTTACGTGCTCCTGCACGCGTGGCAGCTTCGGCGGCTGGGGTTCCGGGCCTCTTGGCAAGGACCCAACCTTCGATATTTCGTTGTTTGCCACCGGAGACCACGAGGGCTCCTGCTGGCACGTCTTCTTTGATTACTGTACCCGCACCGGAGTACACGCCATCACCGACGTTGACCGGCGCGACGAACATGGTGTCGGAGCCGGTGCGGACGTGGTCTCCAACGGTGGTGTGGTGCTTGTTCACGCCGTCGTAGTTGACGAAGACGCTGGAGGCGCCGATGTTGGAGAATTTGCCGACGGTTGCGTCGCCGATGTAGGTCAGGTGTGGCACCTTGGAGCCCTCGCCGATGGTGGCCTTCTTCGCCTCGGTGAAGCCCCCGAGCTTCGCGTCCTTGCCCAGGTCGGTGCCGGGGCGGATGTAGGTGAACGGTCCCACGTTGGCGCCGGGGCCGATGTGGGAGTCGAACCCGTGGGTGCGCACGACGTGCGCCCCCTCGTCGATGGTCATGTTGGTGAGCGTTGTATCGGGTCCGATCTCACAGTTGTCGGCGATGCTCGTTGTACCGCGCAGCTGAGTGCCGGGGTAGATGGTGACGTCCTTGCCGATGGTCACATCGGCGTCAATGAAGGTGGTGTCCGGGTCGATGAGCGTTGCGCCGCCCCGCATGACTTCTTCGCGCCGGCGCCGGTTATATTCCTTGTTCATCGCGGCCAGTTGCACGCGGTCGTTGACGCCGGCAACGAGGAGCGCATCGTCGAGGTGGAAGGCGTGGGCATCGGTGGTCTGTCCGACAACGTCGGTAAGGTACAGCTCGCCTTGCGCGTTGTTGGTATCTAGCTTGTCGACGGCCCCCCGCAGCAATGCGACATCGAACGCATAGACTCCCGAGTTCACCTCGTTGATGGAGCGTTCCTCGTCGGTGGCGTCCTTTTCTTCCACGATGCGGTCGACGGAGCCGTCGGAAAGCCTGACGATCCGACCGTAACCGTAGGGGTCGGTGGCCGTTGTCGTAACAACGGTGGCGCCGGAGGTGTGGGCCTCGGCGAGGGAGGCGAGCGTGGCCGTGTCGAGGAGGGGAACATCCGAGGTGGTGACGATGACCGTGCCGGCGAAACCTGCTGGGATGGCCGTCAGTCCTACGCGCACGGCGTCCCCGGTGCCGTTTTGTTCCTCCTGCACCACAGTGGTGGTGGGAATGTCGATGGCCTTGATAGCTTCCTCCACCATGTCGCGCCCGTGGCCGATGACGGTGACAAGGTGGGCCGGCTTGAGCCCGCCCGCGGCGTGGAGTGCGTGGGAAAGCATGCTCCTGCCGCCGACCTCGTGGAGCATCTTGGGGCGGGCGGATTTCATTCGTGTACCCTGCCCAGCAGCGAGGATGATGACGGCGATGTCTGACACGGGGGGCCTTTCAGTCGGGGTTCGAAACAAATCGTCCCCATTGTACGACCTGGGTTGAAGAGAGTAGCAATATCCAACATTTGGAGGAACCCTCACAGAGTCTGGGTGGGAATGTCAGCCTACCCGATGAAAAGGTTTAGACTGTGAAGTAGCTATGGGTACTACACAAGGGAACGAGATGGCAACAGGCCGCCCGGGCGGGCTCACCCGGCGCTCAGTGCTGAAATCGATCGGCGCCATTCCTCTGTTGGGGCTTGCAGGCTGCGCACCCCAGGTGCGTGGCTACGGCGGCGACCCCCGGGAACTGCCCATTCCCCCGTTGGCGGAACCGACCGTCACGGACGACGTGACGTGGTATTCCATCGACGCGCAGGCCGGCGAGTTCAACATCCTGCCCGATGTGAAGACTCCCACGTGGGGCTTCAACGGGCCGTTTTTGGGGCCGACGCTGAGGCTCAAGCAGGGCAAGAAGGTGGGTGTCCACGTCACCAACTCCCTCGATGAGATGACCACAATCCACTGGCACGGGATGCTTGTTCCCGGCGAGTGCGACGGCGGCCCCCACATTCCCATCGAGCCGGGCGAAACGTGGTCGCCGTCGTGGGACGTGCTGAACCCCGCGTCCACGGTGTGGTACCACCCCCACCCGCACGGCGTCACCGGCCTGCACGCCTACCGCGGGCTGGCGGGAATGATCATTATTGATGATGACAACCCCGCGGCCGAGGAGCTACCCCATGAGTATGGGGTTGATGATATTCCGTTGGTGCTCACCGATATCCGCTTCAACGAGGACGGCACCCGTGACGAGACGGACCTGCCCGACCTTGGGCTGTTGGGCAACGTTCCGGTGGTCAACGGGATCACCAACGCTCACTTCACGGCTACTCGACGGCGCATCCGGTTCCGGATCCTTGACGGTTCCACCATGCGCATGTTCAACCTGGAGCTCACAAAGCACAAGACGTTTACCGTTATCGCCTCCGACGGGGGCTACCTCAATAACCCCCTCGTTGTGGAGAGGATCCCCATGAGCCCCGGCGAGCGCGTCGAGGTTGTCGTCGATTTGGAACCGGGGGAGGAGCTGGAGCTGCGCGCCACCCCGTTCCCGGACAAGCTTGATGTGCCTGACGATAAGGGCACCCCGGACTTTGGCCTCAAAGACAAGTTCACCCTTTTGACCATCACCGGCCCGGCCGAGGATGCGCCGCTGCCGGGGGAGCTTCCCAGGGACGTGAACCCCAGCGCCGACGAGGTGCCGGATCTCACCAACGCGCCGTCGCGTGAATTTGGCCTCAAAGGATTCCGCATCAACGACGAGGTCATGGACATGCAGCGGATCGACTTCACCGTGGATCACGGTGGTTGGGAGGTGTGGACCTTCTCCAACTATGACACGGACTGGCTGCACAACATGCACGTCCATGACACGCAGTTCCGCATCCTCTCCCTGAAGAACACGAAGGCCCAGGTGATGACCCGGGGGTGGAAGGACACCATCCTGTTGCCACCGAACGCCTACGCCAAGGTGGCGGTGCGGTTCGACCCACGCAACAACTCCACCAAGTGGCCGTACATGTACCACTGCCACATGCTGTACCACGAGGACATGGGCATGATGGGGCAGTTCCTCGTCACAAAGCCAGGCGAGGTGCCCGACCCGATCGTCGGCAACGGCGACACGGGCAACTCCGAGCTCGCGGCGCGCACCGGCGAATCGGATTACGCCCGCCACCGCCACTAGGGCCGGGGCGGGCGGCGGTGAACGGCCCCCAGAATCCACCGGGTACAAGCGTAAGAAAAAGGCCCCTGACGGGGCCTTTGTTGCTTCCCCGCCAGGACTCGAACCTAGAATGTCGGTACCAAAAACCGAAGTGTTGCCATTACACCACGGGGAATTACAGCGCACTCATACGTTACCGCATGGGGGTCGTGAACGCACATCGCCCCGCACGTTCGGGGAACATAAATGGACACGGCTATAATTTGTGACCATGACACGTAAGCGGATGACGGGTGAGCAACGTCGCGAACAGCTCCTTGGTATTGGTTTGTCGCTGTTTT
Organism: Corynebacterium pyruviciproducens ATCC BAA-1742; assembly: GCF_000411375.1. GTDB lineage: Bacteria > Actinomycetota > Actinomycetes > Mycobacteriales > Mycobacteriaceae > Corynebacterium > Corynebacterium pyruviciproducens. Next base: position 116,324 of record NZ_KE150446.1, read on the forward strand.
CTGAAAAGGGGCTCGACGGGACTTCCATGGAAGAGATCTCGGCTCGCGCAAAGGTCAGCAAGCCCGTTGTCTACGAACACTTCGGCTCGAAGGAGAAGCTCTACGCCGAGGTTGTTAAGCGTGAAGTTGGACGCCTCAGAGAGTTGACGGAGGCGGCGATGGTGGAGGGCAGCTCCCGCTACCGCATCGAGAAAGTGACGCTCACCCTTCTCGCCTACGTTGAGGAGCACCCGGACGGGTTCCGCATCCTTGTGCGCGATGTGCCGTTGGAGGAGCAGCGCAGTTTTTCCACCTTGTTGGGGGAGATCACCACGCGGGCTTCGGACTACCTGGCGGAATCGTTCCGCAGGACGAATCTCGACCCGTCGTTTGCCACGTTGTACGCGCAGGCGCTCGTGGGGATGATCTCGGGAACCGCGCAGTGGTGGTTGGATGCCCGCACCCCGGATAAGGAGGTTGTGGCAGCCCACATTGTCAACCTGTGCTGGAACGGACTTAAAGATATGGAAACAAACCCGAGCCTCAAGCTGTTGAAATCCGATGCGGTGACCGGCGAAGGCCATATTTCTGGGCCGGACGCTGCCGTATAGTGACATCCAGTAACGAGCCTAGAAGGGGAGTGGGAACCGTGTCGACGCTGAGCGGAGTACTGGATATTGTCTCAGCCGATCGGGCGATCAGTGGAGCCATCAAGAGCATCGGTGAGGAGGATCTCCATCTCACCGCGCCCGAGGATGTCAAGCCGTGGCTCGTGGGGGCGTTGGCCCTTCACACCCCGCTGCTGGTGGTCACCCCCAGCGGGCGGGAGGCCGAGGATCTGACGGCAGAGCTCAAAGCGATGATGGGGGAGAAAGCCCTCTTTTACCCGGCGTGGGAAACTCTTCCGCACGAGCGTCTGAGCCCGGGGGTGGATATCATCGGCGCGCAGGCGAGGGTTCTGCACAAGCTGCCCACCGCGCAGGTTGTGGTGACTGCGGCCCGGGGGCTCGCGCAGCCGCTCGTCGCCGAGGTAGAGGGGCGCGACCCCGTCACCATCAAGGTGGGGGAGGATTACCCTTTTGACGAGCTCGTTGCATCCCTCGTCTTCCGTGCCTACTCCAGGGTCGACCTCGTGGCGGCCCGCGGTGAGTTCGCCGTGCGTGGCGGCATCATTGATATCTTCCCCACAACGGCGGACAACCCCGTCCGCGTGGAGTTCTGGGGCGACGAGGTAACAGACATCACCACCTTCGCCGTCGCCGATCAGCGCACGTACCAGGACGGTGAGCTAGACAAGGTTGAGTTGTACCCGGCCCGGGCGCTGCCCATCACCGACGCGGTGAAAGCGAAGGCTGCCGAGCTCGCGCGTACCCACGGCGGGAACCAGGCGCTCGCGCAGATCGTGGGCAAGGTGGCCGAGGGGATCGCCGCCGATGGGATGGAGACGCTCATCCCGGTGCTGACGGACTCACCGCTTGTGACGATTGTGGATAAGCTTCCAAAAAAGGCGCACATCCTGCTCGTTGACCCGGAGCGGATCCGCACCCGAGTGGAGGACCTGAGGGCCACGGACACAGAGTTCCTCGAGGCTGGCTGGGAGCTGGCAGCCATGGGTGGCGAGGGTCCGGTGGCGCACAAGGATTTGGACCTTGAGCCCACGAGCTACAGGTCACTGGAGTCGTTGGAGGTCACGGCCCACACGACGGGTCACCCGTTGTGGACGCTTACGCCCCCCGGCATGCTGGTGGGCGACGACGCGCACACCCTGCCCCTGGAATGCACCGAGCCGGTGCGCCCGCGGGGGGACGAAAAGAAGATCACCGCGCTCATGTCGCAGCTGCTCGCCCACACCCTCGCTGGTGGGGCAGCCGCGTACATTTCGCCGCAGAAGGCGAACTGTGCCCGTTTTGCGGAGAAGCTCCACGAGCGTGGCATCGCTAACGTGAAGGCGAACCCGGGGATGAAACCGGTCGCCGGAAAAGTAACAATTTACCAGGCGTTTTCCCACAGTGGTGCGGTGTTCAACCCGCAGGAGAGCGCCACACCCCTGGTTGTGGTGACGGAGACGGATGTCACCGGTAACCGGGTGGGGGACATCGCGGGGGCGAAGCGTCGAAAAGCCAAAAAGCGCAACCGAGTGGACCCGTTGGCTCTCAAGGCGGGCGACTACGTGGTGCACGAAACCCACGGCATCGGCCGGTTTGTCAAGATGACCGAGCGCGAGGTGCGCACCGGTGAGGACACCTCGAGGCGCGAGTACATCGTGCTCGAGTACGCGCCGAGCAGGCGCGGGGGACCACCCGATCAGCTGTACGTGCCAATGGAGTCGCTCGACCTGCTGAGCAAGTACGTCGGTGGCGAGAAGCCGACGATGTCCAAGATGGGCGGGTCGGACTGGAAGAAGACCAAGAAGAAGGCCCGCGGGGCGGTCAAGGAGATCGCCGCCGAGCTCGTCGATCTCTACGCCAAAAGGCGGGCCTCGCCGGGGCACGCCTTCGCCCCTGATTCGCCGTGGCAGGCGGAGATGGAGGACAACTTCCCATACGTGGAGACCGAGGACCAGATGCTCGCCATCGACGCGGTCAAACACGACATGGAACAGCCAGTACCCATGGATCGCGTCATCATCGGCGACGTGGGCTACGGCAAGACGGAGGTGGCCGTGCGCGCCGCGTTCAAGGCGGTGCAGGATGGTAAACAGGTCGCTGTGCTCGTGCCCACCACCCTTCTGGCGCAGCAGCACGAGGCGACGTTCCGTGAGCGCATGGACGGTTTCGGTGTCACCATCCGGCAGTTGTCCCGCTTCACCCCCGACAAGGAGGCGAAGGAGACGCTAAAAGGGCTTGTCGACGGCTCGGTGGACGTTGTCATCGGCACTCACCGTCTGCTCCAAACAGGTGTGCAGTGGAAGGACCTCGGGCTCGTCATCGTGGACGAGGAGCAGCGCTTCGGCGTGGAGCACAAGGAACACATCAAGGCGCTGCGCGCCCACGTTGACGTGCTCACCATGTCCGCAACGCCCATCCCCCGCACCCTGGAAATGAGCATGTCCGGGATCCGTGAAATGACGACAATCCTCACTCCGCCGCAGGACCGCCGACCGGTGCTCACCTACGTGGGGGCGCAGGAGGATAAGCAGGTGGCGGCGGCGATCCGCCGCGAACTCCTGCGCGATGGCCAGGTGTTCTACGTTCACAACAGGGTGAAGTCCATCGAGGAACGCGCGCGCCAGCTGCGCGAGCTCGTCCCCGAGGCGCGCATCGTGGTGGCCCACGGGCAGATGAGCGAGGAACAGCTGGAACGGACGGTGCAAGGGTTCTGGGACCGCGAGTACGACGTGCTCGTGTGCACCACCATCGTGGAGACGGGCCTGGACATCGCCAACGCCAACACGCTCATCGTGGAAAATGCCCACCACATGGGGCTCTCCCAGCTGCACCAGCTGCGCGGGCGTGTGGGGCGCTCCCGCGAGCGTGCCTACGCCTACTTCCTCTACCCCAAGGGGCAGGTGTTGACGGAAACCTCGTACGAGCGGCTCACCACCATCGCGCAGAACAACGACATGGGCGCCGGCATGGCCGTGGCGATGAAGGACCTGGAGATGCGTGGAGCCGGCAACGTGCTCGGTGCCGAGCAGTCCGGCCACATCGCCGGAGTCGGCTTCGATCTGTACGTCCGACTTGTGGAAGAGGCAGTGGAGGCGTTTAGGGCGCTCGCCGACGGCAAGCCCCTCGATGCCACGGACCAGCAGCCCACGGAGATCCGCGTCGACCTGCCCGTGGATGCGCACATTCCGGAGGACTACATCAACTCCGAACGGCTGCGCCTGGAGATCTACCGCAAGCTCGCGGCAAGCCGGACCGAGGAGGACCTCGCGCAGGTGATCGAGGAGATGACCGACCGCTTCGGCGCGCTGCCTGAGCCCGTCCTTAGGCTCCTCTCGGTCACGCGGCTGCGGCACGTGGCGCGCCGGGCGGGGATCTCGGACATTCAACTCGCCGGCACCCGCGTCAAGCTGCACCCCGTGGAGCTTGCCGATTCTAAGCAGGTACGCCTCAAGCGTCTGTACCCGGGCTCGTCCTACCGGGCGGCGGCGAAAACAGTCCAGGTTAAGGTGCCCAAGCAGGGCGCGCAGCGGGTGGGCGACAGCCAGCTGCGCGACACCAGCGTTGTGCAGTGGGTAGCCGATGTCATCGCCTCCCTGTGCGACCAGGAGAACATCGACGTGACCGGTGGCGCCGGTGGCGGCGAGGGCACCACGAAGAAGGTGATCTCCGTAGGCGGAGGACATGCTCGCAAGAAGTAGGAGTGGTTTACACTAGTTCCATGGCTGTGCTACTGCTTGATCCCCGTTTTCCCGATGTCATGCCCATCGCCGTGGCCACGATGGAGGGTAAAACCGCAACGTACACCGCGGAGGTGCCCGTCAGCGTGCGGTGGGCGCTGTGCGACACGTTCCCCACAGCATCGGATGAGGAGGCGGATCTCCTCATCACCACGGATCTTCAAGGGGAGCAGGCCTCACAGTGGCTCGCTGGCGGCCACGAGCTGTTTAAGGTTCCCACCGCGACAATCCGCTACCCGGAGGTGACCACGGCCGCCGATGTCATGGCTGCCGCCCGGCACCGTGGCGAGTGGGAGGCTTCTCAAACCCACGAGAGCCTTCTCCCGTACCTCACGGAGGAAGTGGACGAGTTCATCGAGGCGGTCCGGTCGGGCGCCAGCGACGAGGAGATAAAAAAGGAACTGTCGGACATTTTCCTGCAGGTTCTTTTCCACGCGCAGATCGCCAGCGAGCGTGGTGCCTTCGACCTGGGGGACGTGGCGCAGGCGTTCACGGACAAGATGCACTCGCGCGCTCCGTACCTCTTCGACGGTTCGACCGGGCACGTGACCACGAGCGCGCAGGAGGAGATGTGGCAGGAGGGCAAGCGCCGGGAGCGCGCGGCCGCAGACCCTGCTCAGCCCCCTGCGGAGCAAGCCGCCCCTGCCGTGGAGCAACCAGCTGACAGCGCTAAAGCACCGGAAGGTGCAGCCGAGGAATCAACGGCATCCTCCGGCGACGAGTAAGCACCACGAGTAGAAGAGCACAGGTCGCGCACAGGCCGCGCACAGGCCACGTGCGATCAGCGCGTGTGCTCCTGTGTAGCCATGTACCTGGCGGAATGTCCCGTTTAGCCACAGCCTGGTTGCGCCACGATGGTGCCCACCCCACCACGATTGTTCCTTCCTCATAACCAGGCGGCGGTGTAGCGGGCGTTCCGCGGCGTAGAAGTACCGCAAAAAACACTCCGCACACCTCATTGTCTTCGGTGTGCGGAGTGTGGCTGCGGGGTGAGGCTCCTAGGAGCTGAGGGACTTCACCATGGGCAGGTACTGGGCGAGCTGGCTGGAGCCGATGGAAGCCAGGAAGTCCTCAACGGGATCCGGCTTCACAATGCCACATTCCTGGGCTTTGCCACTGATATCTGAGGTGGTCTTGGCCTGGAGGAACTTGAGCCCCTCAATATTTTTCAGTGGGCCGTTAAACAGCAGGTTGGACTTTGCATCCAACTGCCCCTGGAGGTCGGCGCGGGTGGTCTCCGGGGTGATGGAGACGATGAGGGGGAGACCCGCGCGCAGCGCGTCGCACTCCTCCGGCGAGACCGCGGCGTTAGCGGCGGGGGCGACAAGTGTGCCGGCGGCGAGCGCCGTGGCGAGCGCCAGCCCGGTGGACAGAATCTTCTTCATGGTGAAGGCCTTTCTGGAGGAAAACAGGAACTAATCAAATGTTACTACTGTTACTGAAGTGACGGAAGAGGTTTGCCGCCTAGGAATTTCCTGATAGTCGCCGGAGCCCTGCGGGGCGGACCCCAGCCCGCCGGTTCGTCCATGTAGAATCTCGGGCTATGGCAAAAAGCGCGAAGGCTGTGACAGGGTGCGGGTGTGGGCTCGCAGTGGCGCTTATTGCAATCATCGTGGGCGTCGGCCTCCTCGTGCAGGTTCTCGGCTCACCGCTGTCGATTCGCGGGTTGCAGCCCCTCCCGTCAGATGTGCCTCCGGCAGCGGCGGAACCGGCACCGCGCATTGATACAAACACGCCCGGGCGCACCTCCGACAAGCTCGGCTTTTGGGCCGACCCCTTGGCGGAGGAATTGGGTTTTTCCTCGGCTGCTCTTAGGGCCTATGGCAACGCGGAGATTATTGCCAACGAATCGTTTCCTGATTGCCACCTTTCCTGGAATACGATCGCGGGGATCGGATTCGTGGAAACCCGACACGGCACCTATACGGGCCGCATTTTCGACGGCGCCCGCATCGGAGAGGACGGGGTAGTTGCCCCTCCGATCTTTGGCCCCGCCCTCGACGGATCGTCGGGCTTCGCCCATGTGCACGATACCGACGACGGTGAGATAGACGGCGATGCGGAGCTCGACCGTGCCGTCGGACCACTTCAGTTCATTCCGGAAACGTGGCGACGGTTCTCCCGCGACGCCGACGGGGATGGGGTGCCTAATCCTCAGCAGATCGATGACGCGGCCCTCACCACCGCCGTCATGCTGTGCACCAACGGTGGGGACTTGTCCACGCCGGAGGGGTGGACGCGAGCCGTGCGGTCCTATAACCAGTCCGGCGAGTACATCCGCGACGTGCGCGATGCCGCGGCAGCGTATGCACAGGGGCAGCCGGCGTATAAAACCGGCACCCTCGCGCCATTTCTGTAGTAGTCCAAAAAATTTTTCGGTTCAGTTTGCGCACCTGAAAGTCCGTTTCTGTCTGGTGCGGAAGTGCTGTGACCTTGCATAACTGTTTTCGGGTGATTGATATGTGAGCAATCCCACCAAAAAATGTTTGTTTGTGTCCGTTCTTTTGGAAAATGTCAGGTACTATGGGTGGCGGATTGCATATCCGGACCGAAACGCCCCGGAAGTGACCTTTCCGGCAGCACGTGACGCTGCCCTGTGGTTCCGCGCGAATCGGCATACGGTGCACAGCAAGACCCGCGTTTTCCGTGATAAAAGTTACTTGGAAAATACGACGAAACCTTAAGAACATGGCTAGGAGGCCTGTCACATGACTTTCATTGAGGACCTGACCGCACGCGAAATTCTGGATTCCCGTGGCAACCCGACCGTCGAAGTTGATGTCATCCTTGCAGATGGCGCCGTTGGTCGCGCGGCCGTTCCGTCCGGTGCATCCACTGGTGTCCACGAGGCTCACGAGCTTCGCGACGGTGGCGACCGTTACCTGGGCAAGGGCGTGGAGCAGGCTGTTGCCAACGTCGATGAGAAGATTTCCGATGCCATTATCGGCATCGACGCTACCGACCAGCGCCTCGTTGACACGACGATGATCGAGCTCGACGGAACCGACAACAAGTCGGACCTCGGTGCCAACGCTATCCTCGGTGTGTCCATGGCCGTCGCCCGCGCAGCCGCCGACTCCGCTGAGCTCCCGCTGTACCGCTACATCGGTGGCCCGACCGCCAACGTCCTCCCCGTCCCGATGATGAACATCCTCAACGGTGGCGCACACGCCGATTCCGGCGTCGATGTTCAGGAATTCATGATTGCCCCGATCGGCTTCGATTCCTTCCGCGAGGCTCTGCGCGCAGGCTCTGAGGTGTACCACACCCTCAAGTCCGTCATTAAGGAGAAGGGCCTGTCCACCGGTCTCGGCGATGAGGGTGGCTTCGCCCCGTCCGTCGACTCCACCAAGGCTGCCCTTGACCTCATCGTCGAGGCCATCAAGAAGGCCGGCTTCGAGCCTGGCAAGAACATTGCCCTCGCCCTCGACGTTGCTTCCTCTGAGTTCTACGACAACGGCAAGTACCACTTCGAGGGCGGCGAGCACACCGCCGAGGAGATGGCCAAGGTGTACGAGGAGCTCATCGAGAACTACCCGATCGTCTCCATCGAGGATCCGCTGCAGGAAGATGACTGGGAGGGCTACACCGCTCTCACCGCAGCCATCGGCGACAAGGTGCAGATCGTCGGCGACGACTTCTTCGTCACCAACCCGGCACGCCTCAAGGAAGGCATTGAGAAGAAGGCAGCTAACGCCCTCCTGGTGAAGGTAAACCAGATCGGTACCCTCACCGAGACCTTCGACGCCGTCGAGCTGGCCCACCGCGCTGGCTACCACACCATGATGAGCCACCGTTCCGGCGAGACCGAGGACACCACCATCGCGGACCTTGCTGTGGCCCTCGGCTGCGGCCAGATCAAGACCGGTGCTCCCGCTCGTTCCGAGCGCGTTGCCAAGTACAACCGCCTGCTCCGCATCGAAGAACAGCTCGGTAGCTCCGCTCACTACGCTGGCGCCGAGGCTTTCCCGCGCCACAAGTAAATCGTGCGCACCGGCGAGCCGGCGAGCTAGTGGCGAGTAGCTGGCGAGCGAGCTCGCCAGTAAATCAGCGCGCTGCCCACGGCGCTGCCCACAATGCGTAGGCACGCTGTGATTCGTGTGGGGGCCCAGGATGGCCTCGTCAAACCGCGTCTCTGTTCCTTAAAGTGGTTCACCCACCAGGGAGGAGGCGCGGTTTTGTCGTGTGACGGGTTTGATCCGTCCACGGCAAGCGCGGGTCCCCGGGACCGGGGCGTGGGCACGCTATCATGAGGGTATCGATTGATCGATGCCGACCAGATGGATGTTGCCTGTAGATGAAACCCAAGAATTCCGTACCTGTTACCCGCCGCTTGGCTGACGAAGATTCGCACGCCGGGCGTAGCAGGCGTGGGCGCGGGGCCTCAACGGGGATCGTTTTAACCCCCGGACACTGGGTGATCGTCATCCTCACCGTCATCATCGTCCTCGTCGCCATCGCCATCCCGCTGCGGAATTATTTTCAGCAACGGGGAGAGATCGCGCGTCTGCAAACCTCCATTGCTGCAAAGGAGGAGCAGCAGCGGGAGATTGCCGCGGAGATGGATAAGTACTCGAACAACGCCTATAAGGACGAGCTCGCTCGTAACCGTTTTGGCGTGACGAAACCGGGGGAGCAGGCCTACCGCATCAATGATCCGCGGATGACGGCCGACGATTCAGTCACCAGCCAGGCCTCAGACCTGGTTGTCCAGTACCCGTGGTACGAGGAGCTGTGGCGCTCGGTGACGGTACCAGCACAACCAGAAGAATAGGGGTGCTGTGGCACAATAGTGCCATGACTTTTTCACCCGACGCGAAAGACCTGGCTCGTGTAGCTGAACAGCTAGGGCGCGAGCCCCGCGGCGTAGTCGAGGTTTCCTATCGCACCCCAGACGGAGAACCAGCGGTGATCAAGACCGCCCCGCGGCTGCCAGATGGGACACCTTTCCCCACGCTGTACTACCTCACCGATCCCCGATTGACGGCGGAGGCAAGCAAGCTAGAGGTGGCCCACGTGATGCGTTGGATGACCGAGCGCCTTGCCCACGACGAGGACCTGGCTGCCGACTACCGTGCGGCACACGAGCACTACCTCGCCACCCGCAACGCGATGGAGGATCTGGGAACCACGTTCTCAGGAGGAGGGATGCCCGACCGCGTCAAGTGCCTGCACGTCCTCATGGCCTACGCTCTGGCCGAGGGGCCGGAGCGTGTGCGCTTGGGCACCGAGGCGGTTGCATTGGCGGCATGGCACGATCCCGCGCTGAGTGGCACGGCGCTCCCCGCCGACTGGCCCACTGTGGAGGACCTGGAGCTAGACCCCACCCAGTTCGACTTCACCAACGCGGAGGCGTAGCGAGCAATGAAACGTATTGCAGCCGTTGATTGCGGAACGAATTCGCTTCGTCTCCTCGTCTCCGATGTCGGCGACGGGGACATCCGCCAGGTAACCCGGACGATGGAAATCATCCGGCTAGGTGAGGGAGTAGACGAGACCGGACGAATCAGCCCCGAGGCGATCGAGCGGGCGCGCGTCGTTCTGCAAAACTACACCGACCACATGACGCGCGAAAACGTGCGTGCGGTGCGCATGGTTGCTACGTCCGCCTCACGGGACGCGGAAAACCGCGAGGAATTCTTCGACATGACGGAGAATGTGCTGAGCAAGGTTCAGCCGGGTGCGCGTGCGGAGGTCATCGACGGCACGGAGGAAGCCAAGTTGAGCTTCATCGGTGCGGTCAAGGACCTGCCGCCGACGGATGACCCCATCCTCGTCATTGACCTGGGAGGCGGTTCGACGGAATTTATCGTCGGGAAGCAAAGTGGGGAGATCCTCGGGGCGTACTCCACCCGCATGGGGTGCGTGCGCCTGACCGAGAGGTTCCTCCACACCCAGCCGCCGACACCGGACGAGATCGCCGAAGCCCGTGAGTACGTCCGCGGAGAGCTCGCCAAGGTGAAGGAATCCGTGCCCGTGGGGCAGGCCACCGTGTACGTGGGGTGCGCGGGGACGTTCACCACGCTGTCCGCCATCGCCCAGGGGCTGGAGCATTACGACGAACAGGCAATCCATATGTCCACTCTGCGCACCGAGGGCCTCAAGCTCGTCACCCAGGATCTGCTGGCGCAAACCGGTGCGCAGCGAGCCATGCTCCCGGTCATGCACCAAGGCAGAGCCGACGTGATCGGTGGCGGGTGCATCGTAGTGGAGGAGATCATCGACTTCATGGCGCGCGAGGCCGGGCTCACGCAGATCACCATCTCTGAGCATGACATCCTGGATGGAATCGTCGCGGGCTTGGCCAAGGAAGTGCAGTAGCTTCGCAATTATCACTTTGCCCCCACTGTTCGATATTGTTTAACGCGTGCCGCCTCGTAGCGGTGGTCCCCCTGTAGCCCAATCGGCAGAGGCAGTCGACTTAAAATCGATTCAGTGTGGGTTCGAGTCCCACCAGGGGGACGCTTTTGACCAGCGCAAACACAACAAATCACCCCAACCCCACGACATTTCCACGACATCCGAAAACGGAATCCATCACCTCGCCCACCACATCAAGGTCCCCATCAAAAAGATCCGCATACTGGTCCAACGTCATCGCAGCAGACTTATGGCCCAACTGACGCTGTACTACCTTCACCGACGCTCCAGACTGCACCAACAACCCAGCAGCAACATGTCGCAAACCATGCACAGTCACACGCGGAAAGCCGTCATCACGCGACTGGCAACGCCCCACCGCCCCCGCAAACCAAGACCTATGATCCGGCACCCGCATATAACCGCCCCCACGAGCCGGAAACACCAACGCACGCCGAGTCTTCCCCTCCACCTCACCCGCAAGACGTGCCGCCACAAACCTCGACACCGCCACCGACCGCACCTCATGCGTCTTTGGCGACGACACCACCATCCCCTCACCAGCCACATACGTCACCGACTTAGTGATGCTCAACCGTCGACGCACAAGGTCCACATCCTCCACCCGCAACGCCGCCAACTCCCCCCACCGCAGCCCCGTCGTGGCAAGCACCCACACGACCGTCGGATAAGCAGACTCCTCCGCTAGCATCCTCACCTGAACTGCCGTCAAAAATACATGCCGGGGCGCACCCTTCCTCGGCATCGTTACCCCCGCTGCCGGATTCACCCGCATAACCCCATCGGCCACTGCCACATCCAGCACGCCCTTGAGAACGCCCACAGCCCTAGACACTGTGGTACGGGACATGCGAATACCATCCGCCCAGGCCTGTACCTCTGACGGTCGAATTGATCCCACCAGACGGCCGCCCCACATGGGTTCCACATAAGTTTCCCACGCGATACGATTCACCCGCAGTGTTGACGGTTTTAGGTGAGCCTCCTGGGAGGCCCTAAAGATCGGGTACAGATCGGTGACGGTGCGGCGCTGGACCTCGGGGGCTACCCACTGACCGTCGCGCGCGAGTGTGGCGTTGCGCTCCGCCCACGCCGTCGCGGCATCTTTCGTACGGAAGCCCTGCTTTGTGCGGGACCTCCCATCGGGGGAGCGGTACTGCACCCGCCACGCGGACCCCCGTGCGGTCTTGTACTTCTTGACTGAAGCCATGATATACTCGGCCTTACCTTTCTGAGATTCTTTCTTGCTGATGGGATTTTTAAGAATGGTGCCCCCGGCCACAGGTCGGGGGCTTTTCTATGCGCCTACACCATCCGAGCTTGGATAAGCTCTGTCAACGATGGCAGGATCTTGGAATGTGATTTGTCCATCCGAATTGCCCCGTCTGTCATTTGGAGGACGAGCCACCTCCCGGCGAATGCTAAGCCGTCCTCCACGTGGCGGACATCCGAATATGAGACATCGCGCCGGGTGAGCTTTTTCGGCTTCCCGCTGAAAAGCACCAACCCCGATTCGCACGCCACAATGAGCGCCGGGTTGCCATCAACCTTGCCTGTGGCAGCTGTGAGAATTTGCTCACCGTCAAGCTGCCTCGCCGCAGCGTTGATGAGGTCGCCGTGCTTCTTCACCTCGAGTTTTTCCAGGTGAGTAACAAGCATGTCGTAAATCGGATCATTATTTTTCTTTTTACCGAACATTAATTTTCGTCCTTTCGAAAATTGTTTTCCATACGCATAAAAGGTGCTGGGTGACTCCCAGCTCCTCGGCGAGGCGCGCCGGGGCGGTCCCATAAATGGCCTCCGCCCTCCTGTACTCGTCGGGGTCGATGAGCAGACGGGCCGCGAAGAGATCCGCGCGGCGCTCGCACGCACCTGTATGCCCTGGCGGATCGCCGTGGACAGCGTGCCCTAGCTCGTGTGCCAGAGCGCACAGTGTCTGCGTGTCACTCATGCCCAGTCGCAGACTAATGGTGACGGGTGGCATCCACGCGGCCTTGGGTCCACCGCGGTGCCACGCCACCCTGTAGCCACGGCGCTCAGCCGTGGCGATGAGCGCGTCAATCAATAGGTCCCTCCCCCTCCTCCTCGCGTAGCAGATCCTCGTCAGGGGAGCTATCCGCAGCGTGGGGGATGGAATCATCCCAGTCACGCACTACGCCATCATCAGGCAACGCCGATGATGGCTTATTCGAACGTCGCTGCTCGACAAGCTCATCTACCGGCTCATCTGGGAGGAGTTGGAGTCTGCGGAGAAGCTCGTTTGTCAGCTCCTCGTCAGTCGCGCGGGAAAGCGCTGTCGCAATCCCTGGCTCGGTAATCCACCGAGCGGAGATATAACCGAGGTCTACTAGCGCGATGACGGGCGACTCCTCGTAGGCTTGCGCGACCTTGATGATGATCGCGGGATCAAGTCGGCCTTCTCGAATTTGCCTGCCCAGGGTGGAGGGGGCCAGGTGGGCGAGGTCGCAGATCTGGCGATTCGAGTCGCCTCGGGTGATGCGCCGCAGCCATTGTGTGTGCGATTCTTTCATGCCTTCAGTGTACCAGAATTTACCACCTGTGCCAATATGGCACATGTCACACGCTGGGAGAACGTGAAAAAGTGTCAAAAAACTTGCGCAAATGGGTCGCATGTGCCAGAATGAAATTACCGGGCCAGAATGGCACACGGTTTTCACGAAAGGAGTTTGCATGGCAGTGCGATTGGATCCCACCGTCATCGACCAGCTTCGAGAGCGCCACAGACTCACCAGTTTCGAGCAAGCCGGAGGCAAGCTCGGGAAGTCGGCGCACACCGTCAGAAACTGGTACCGGGGAGTCACAACCCCGTCCACAAAAGACCTAGTGAAGCTGCAATTCCTCACAGGTCGCCCCTACGGCACCATGCTCCTCATCGACGAGCGAGCCACCAAGAAAACAGCGTAAGAAGAAAGGAGGCCCCAAATGAGTAAGCATTTGGAGCCAGTCGAAGGCAACACCACCTCGCCATTCGACAGCATTAAGCATACCAGCCCCGAAAGAACCGAATTCTGGTCTGCCCGCGAACTCATGCCCCTCATGGGATACGGCAAATGGCAGTCATTTGAAGTTCCCCTCAAAAGGGCAATGAAATCAGCGGAGAATCAAGGCCAGACCAGCGCGTTTACGCGATCCCGTAAGCGCGTCCAGGCAGGCGATGGAAGCACCGAGCGCGTCGATTTCCGCCTTACTCGCTTCGCGGCCTACCTGGTCGCCATGAACGGCGATCCGAACAAGCCGGAGGTGGCAGCAGCACAAGCCTATTTCGCCACTCGCACCCGCGAAGCAGAAACCCGCCCAGTGGAGCTCACGCCCGAGCAGCTCATGGCAAAAGCACTGTTACAGGCAGACTCGACCATCAAAGAGTTAGAGGTCCGGGCCAATACTGCAGAAGCCACTTTGGAGGCTGCAACCCCCGCGCTGGAGTACCACGAAAAATTCGTAGCAGAAAACGACGACCTCACCACCATCGACGACTTCGCCCGCGTCTACGGCACCACAGGCCCCAAAGTGCGCGCCCTCCTCATCGACAAGAACGTCGCCTTCCGTCACAAAGTCGGGGCACGATGGTCCGACTCCAAAGGTCGCATGGTCGAGGAATGCGAATGGCGAGCACGCGCCGGGCGAGCCTCCTATGACTGGTTCGAGCTTCGTCCTCAACACGACGCTCCACGCTTGCATAACGGGCAAGTACGTCAAACTTTGTATGTTAAAACGTTCCGCATGGAGGACCTTGCGAAACGCTTAGGCATCCAAGACGTCGCCATGTTCGATGAAGCCACCTGCGACCAGCGAAAAGGGGCATAACAATGAGCGCCGCTATGACTATGGAAACCCCGTGGCTGCTCGTTAACCAGGCAGCCAACTATCTCGCCATGCATCCCGACACCGTCCGCACCCTCCTCCGCAGGGGGGACCTCAAGGGTGTGAAAACCGGGGGCACGTGGCGCACCCGCACCGACTGGTGCGACACCTACCTCATGAAAGGAACAGCAGCATGACCGAATTCCACTGGCCAACAACCCCACTAGCGGCCCTCATTAACCGTCCCAACCCGGATGAAGAGCAAGAGGGTGTGATTCACGATGAGCCATGAAATTCTGAGTGCCTTCGAACTGCAGGCCCTCAAGGCCGTGGCCCGAGGACAGCACGTTCCCCAGGGAATCCTCGTGGAGCTCGTCCGGTCAGGGCTTGTGGTCGCCACGATCGCGCAAGCAAAGCTCATACCACAGGGGCTAACCCCGCTAGGCAAGAAGGCACTGAGGGAGGTGCAGGAATGACACACGAGCAGCAGCTGCAGGGTCGAACCCAAGGAGACAGCATGAACCCCGATGCTGTGACTGATTTCATGACCCGCTTCGATGAGCGAGAAAAGCTCCGTATGCAAATGGACATCATGCGCGCTCTGATCTGCGACCTTCTACTGGACGACCCGGAGCAAAAAACCCGGATCGACATGTATGTGGAGGAGCTCCGCAGGCTCCGCCGCGAGCTTCGAGAGGTGGAATCATGAGCTTCGACACGCTACAGCAGGAGCAGGCCCGTCTTGCCCGCCTGTACCAGGAAACAGCAGACAAGATGCGTGGCCAGCGTGATGGTGTTGTCGTCACCCCTGTGGAGATCGTGGATTTCCAAATCCGCGCCATCAAAAACCAACTCGCAACCATGGGGAAAACGCTGGCGGACCCTGACGTGCGGATCATTGACCCCTTCGGCGGCACCGGCATCTACACAGCCCGGCTCCTACAAACCAGTGGCCTCACCCCACTGCAAACCACAGAACTGTATCACTTCCGTCTACTCGTACTCGAATTGGATGAAACCGCGGCGCTTATGGCCGAGGTGAATCTGCGCACCGTACACCGTCAGCTCACAGGCGTGAACCCGGTGAAACGGGTTGTCCACCGGGTGGACACGTTCACCCTGACGGATGAAGACATCGACCGCCTGTTCCAGGAGGGGTGGGAATGAGCCACCGGAAAGGCCGAATCGCCCTGTGCCTGCGCTGCAGGAACCTCAAAAAGTATGAAGCGCGTGGCCTGTGCAAATGCTGCTACAACCACGTGCGCGAGCACCGTGTAGCAGGAAAAACGCTTGATGATTACCCACTACTAACCAAACGAATTGATGAGGAGAAGAAGGCCGCATGAGCAAGCTTATTCAAACCGTCGCCGGCATCGCGGTGTGTATCGCCTTCGCGTTGATGCTTGTCCTCGCCGTCACGGAGCAGCCCACATGGCAGCCAGACCCCGCCACGGGCATACCCACGGAGGTGCAACCACGATGAGCGAAATTCCTGAGCAGGCATTCAACACCGAGTGGACGATCTACGGTGACGTCATCGACGCCCCTGGCGCCACATGCGGATTCTGTCTCGAGTACTGGAATGATAATGATACCCGCATGAATTTCACCCTCGGCACCTGCGACGCCAGCGCCCTCACATGGATTGCGGGGCAGATCCGCGCCGGGATCACCACAGATGACTGGTGCCGCCCCATTTTCACCAGCAACGCACAAATTCAGGTGCGTGGCCTCCCAGGTGAGGATGACGCGGAATTTCACCTCGATGTGGACGGCTTCTACGGCTCCGGCTATCTGACGAAAACCGCGCTTTTGGAGCTCGCTGAGCAGCTCGAGGCGTTCGCGCAGGCCATTGAGGAGGGCGCATGAGCATCCCTGTGTGCAAACGCGAATACCGCTATGGCGCATCCGATCACCGTTTTTTCATTGAGCCGCGTGTCCGGGATTGCGCCCCATACATCCTCAACCGCGAAAACCGCCCCATCACCATCACCAAAAGCTACCAAGGCAGGCACAGCAAATGAATAACCACATGACGGAAAAACGCCGGCGAAACATCCTCGAAGAACTCGAATTCATGACCCTCATGCTCGGTGCATCCGACGGAGCACGACGTGTAGCCGACGCGCAAGGCATCACCGTCAAAAATCTCATGAGCTCCCTCAAGCGCTGGGGAGAAAAAGACTGGGTGACGCGCATCAATGAGGATCGCCGCGAAGAAATCGAATGGTCGCAGCAAAACGCGTTCAACAACAGAAAAAAACTCACCAACTGCTAAGGAAAACCCAATGACATCGCACACTCTCTACCTCGGTGATGTGGAAATCTTTTTCCACCACTGCAAAGACCGAAACACCTTCAGCATCGACATTTCCGCAAACTCCGGCGACTGCTTCGTTGAGGCGGATTTCGGAGAAATGACAAGCATCAATGCTGAATACAATGCCCGTGCCCTGGAAAAAGTGATCTGTGGTGAATCCACCCACGAGAATTTCTACACGACCATCTACATCGGCTCTAGCATCAACGCACACCACGAGGGGAAAACAACCCTCCACCTCAGTGCCCCAAACGATGTGGACGCGCATCTCAATCTGACCCAAGACCAGGCTTACAACCTCCTCAGCATCCTCCAAATAATCACCACCACACTCAAAAAAGGAGACCAAAAATGAGCATCACAAACCCGGATTCCCTCGAGGACTTCACCGTCTCCGCTAGATTCCTGCCATTCGTCACGAAATACGGGGTGAAGCCATGACCCCGCCTGTCGTGCCCTACGTCGCTATCACCCAGTATCTCGGTGGCCACCCGATTTTCGATCTCCTCACCCACATCGTCCAGCTGCTGGAAAGGATCTAACATGCGTATCCCGCCCGTTGAAGATCAAATCTTCATACTGCTCTGCGTCAACAATTTCGCACTCATCGGCATCATCATCATGATCGCAGGACTCTATGCGTGACCCCCGCAACGACCGCGAAACCGCGCTACTCATCGCCATTCTCGCCATCTGGGCATTGATCGTCATCGTCCTCGCCATCTACGTCACCACAATCTAAAGGAGAAGCTGACTAATGACCAACAAGAACTGGGCGCATGAGCACGCCCGTGGAGAACAGATCCTCACCCCCGCAGAGCAGGATGCACAGATAATCCACCGCTTGGACGGGAACATCCGCCACACCTACGGGAACATCCAAACCCGTCTCAGCGACCTCGAAACAGCACTTGATAAGGCCGTTGACAGGCTCATTGAAGGCGAGATCTTCAACCTTGCTGAGCTTGATCAAGCCCGAATTGAATATGCGGGCCTCACTAAGGACATGGAGATATTCATTGATGTCGTGCTCAGATACAACAACCATGTCAATACACGAAGGGCCGACTAATGCCATACCGACCGAGCTTTGTGCCAGAAGGCGAATGGCTACGCATCGCCATCAACGAAGAACCAGAAGAAGAACAAGACGAAGGGGAAGAAGAGGAATGAGTACGCTTGTGAAGAATCCGCCTGCGCCGGGGACCCCGGAGTGGTATGGGGTGGTCACGGCTTCGAAGATCCCTGCAATCCTGGGTATCTCACCATTCTCCACCGCTGGGGATACCTGGCTGGAGATGACCACCCAAAAACCCGCCACCATACTCGATGAGGTGCAGGAGAAAATCTTTGCATGGGGCCACCATGCGGAGGACGCCCTTGTCAATAACTGGCTGTGGCGGAATCCTGGCTGGCAGGCCTCAAAAGGTGAGGTCGCCTACACGGATACGGATCTGCCATTCCCGAACCTGGTGACATTGGATCGTAGGGCGCGCCGTGGATCCCGTAAGCACATCCTCGAATGCAAAACCTCCGTGTCGCGTCGCATCTGGGGTGACCCAGGTGACGAAATCCCCACCGGGGTTTTGGCGCAGGTGATTTTCCAGATGGGTGTCTCAGGTATCCACGAAGCAACCGTCATCGCCCTCGTCGCGCAGGATTTCCCCGTATGGCCGCGCCTCTACGAAGTGGAGTGGAATGAGGAATTCTATAAGGCGATCTGCCAAACCGTCACCGATTTTTATGCCCACGTGGAGTCTGGGGAGATGCTCCCCATTGATTGGGATGCGATCATCTGGGCTGGGCACCAACAGGAGCTGAAACAGCCGAAAAAGGATGACGGTGTGGCGGACATCGACCCGGATCTGCTTGGGCGTCTCACCGTGGCGAATCAGGATTTCGAAGCCGCTAAAACCAACCTCGACTCGGTGAAGCAGGAGGCCATCACCGCGCTTGGGAAACACCAAAAACTCGTAGACCCGGCAGGTCATGCGATTGTCACGAAGGCGAAAGGCCGATTCTCGAAAACGAACCTCCCCGATGATCTCAAATACCTCCTACGACTGCCGGAGCTGCAAAAACAAACTTTTGACTCCGCCAAGCTGAAAAAAACCTACCCCGACGCGTACGCATCCGCTGTCGGTGACCCCAGCTACCGATTCAACCTCTAAGGAAAACGTAATGAAAACCGCCTACCCACTCCACCTGCTGCAGAAAATCGCAGCGGGGCAGCACCCAACCAAAACCCAACATGAGGAACTCACCCGCGACGGATACCTAAACCAAAACGGTGCGCTCACACCGAAAGGCACACAGCTCATAAAAACCGTGGAAAAACTCCAAAACGCCGAAACACGCACCTGGCACCCCCTCGGCAAACGCAACCCCCTCACCATCACCGCCGACGAAGGCCACATCGTCGTCACCATCACCGGCGAAACCCCAGGCACCATCGCATCCGGAGACGCCCGCGCCATCGCCCACGCTCTACGCGAAGCCGCCGACCACGCAGAAGGGAAGAAGAAATGAGCGGCTACAAGCACTGGGAGCCACTCGGAGATGGAGACATCCACATCACAGCAGACAGGCGAGGCTCGGTAAAACTCACCGACCTAGAACCTGGCTGGATGATCGCCAAAGAAGCCCGCACCATCGCCAATGCCATTCTCGAAGCTGCCGACTACACAGAAGGGAAGAAACAATGATCTACGAGTCCGAATCATGGGACTGGTCGACATCAGAAATCGCCCCAATCAGAGTCGAATCAGAACCTGGCGGCAACGTGATGATCGGCACCATGAACGAAGAGGACTGGATAACCCCGAATGCCGCGCGCGCCCTCGCCGAAATCATCACAAAAGCCGCCGACTACGCGGAAAGGAAAAACCAAATGAATGACTACACACCCGTGCCTGTCGCCCCTCACGGCGTGGTCCTCAGTAGCGGTATCGGCCTCCTCATTGTGCAAATGGAGGAAGTCCTCTCCGACGTGATCATCACCGATGGGGACGAAATCATCCAAGAGCAGCCGATCACCCTCGACGACATCCAAAAAATCCACGATTTCACAGGCGAAATCCTCAACCACAAAAAGGAGAACATCTAATGTCTAACGAACTCGCACACATCGACCAAACCACCCACACACCCGCCACGTCGGATGATGGTCTTGAGCTGCTGGTGAAGCAGGCGAAAGCCATGGACGCTGCGCACCAGCTCGCAACCGCCCTCTGCAACACATCCATGGTGCCCACCACGTTTCGGGGAAAACCAGACGATGGGGCCGCCGCGATCCTGTATGGCGCTGAGCTTGGTTTGAAGCCACAGCAGGCGTTGCAGCAGGTTTTTGTGATCCACGGCCAACCAGCGATCTACGCCCGCACCATGGCAGGCCTACTCAAAGCCAAGGGGTACCGTTTCCAAACCGTGGAGGACACCCCACAAGCCGTCACCGTACACGGTGTCTCACCGCGTGGCGAGGAAGAAACCTCAACCTGGACCATCGAACGAGCCAAAACCGCTGGCTACACAACCAACAAAAAATACCTCACGGATCCCCAGGCCATGCTGTACGCCAAAGCCCTGTCCGAGGTGTGTAGGAAGCTTGCCCCGGACGTGCTGCTCGGCATCACCTACACCGCCGAGGAGCTGCAACTGGAGCCCATCAAGATGACTGCGACGCGTACGGATTCGGTGCCTTCTGCTCGGCGTGGTGAGTCGGCTCTGGCTGCTGCACTGGGTGTCGGTGACACCCACAACACCACCGTGGCGGAAACCCCCACCACCCCGGCACCTGGGTTTGATGATTTCGTGACCCGAGCCAACAACGCCACCAGTGTCGACGAGCTCAACGCCATCAGTGACGAGGCGCAAGATGCTCTCGACGGGGACAGCTACAACACGCTCACATCGACCCTGAACGTGAACTGGGAGCGCCTCACCAAGGAGGCCAAATAAGTGAATGTTGTGACGATCAGTGGCCGTCTTGCGGCCGACCCCGACCTGCGGTTTACGGGCAGTGGACAGCCGGTAGCGAACCTGCGTATCGCGCACACGCCGCGCCGGAAGAACCCGCAAGGCCAATGGGAGGACCTACGCCCCGCACTCAACTCCCGCTACGAGGAACTCAAAGAAGGGGAAAGGTAAATGGCAACCATCACCGTCACCGGGAACCTGGGCTCCGACCCGAAAATCAACACTGCCCAGTCCGGAACCTCCTACTCCCGCTTCTCACTCGCCTGGGCCGAGAGCCAGAAGGACAAGTCAGGCCAGTGGCAGCAAGGCCCGACCGTGTGGATTCATGTCACCTGCTTCGGCAAGGTCGCGGAATCCGTCGCCCGCAACATCCGAAAAGGCCACCGTGTGACCGTGTCCGGCACCATCACCCCCGAGGAGTGGACCGACAGACAAGGCCAGATCTCCACGGAGCTCACCATTAGGGCGAATAGCGTCGCCGTGGACCTCACCTTCCAGGACGTGAACATCAGCAAGCACCAAACCCAACAGGGCTACGGCATGGGCGGATTCGGCGACACAGGGCAGGCGCCGTTCTGATGATGCTCTCAAGGATCTGCGTGAACGTGATAGGAGGTGAGTTTTGTGGCTCGTATCAGGACGATTAAGCCGGAGTTCTGGTCGTCGCCGTCTGTGACTGCGATGTCTCCGTGGGCGCGGCTGCTTTTTATAGCGATGTGGAATTGGGCGGATGATACGGGAAGGGGGACTTTTATCCCCCGAGAATTGTTAGGTTTTACCTTCCCGAATGACGAGGAAATAACTGTCGCCGAATTTCGGCGGCTATGCGCCGAAGTTAGGCGCGAGTGCGCCGTACTTTTTTACGAGTCCGCCGGACGATATTTTTACAGCATTCCGTCGTGGAAAAAGCACCAATCAAAGCACGCTAAACATTCCGGGTCGAAACTACCCGATCCGGAGGGCTGCAACGAGATCGACCCGGAAACAATGCAGGTCATCGGCACAATCGGAGAAAGTCGCCGAAATTCGGCGGATAGTGCCCGAAATTCGGCGGATAGTGCCCGCGAAGTGGTGCTAGGAACAGGGGAACAGGGGAACAGGGGAACAGGGGAGGGGAACCGTCCATCCCACGTTTATCCACAGCCTGTGGATAACTCTGAACAAGGTTCAACCCCCTCCTCTGAAACATCCGGGGCGACAGGCGCTGACGCGCCACGCCCCGACTGGGTAAGAGGAACCCCCGACGACCCACGCTGCCCCCAACACGAACACCTCCAGCGCTGGGATGTGCCCCCCTGCCGCGACTGTGCAAAAGCCCGCCAATGGTACCTGGACCAGGAGGAGGCCATCGTCGAGGCCACCAAGGCCCGCACCGCTCAGCGTCGGGCAGCCATCGACAACTGCCCCCACTGCGACCAAAACGGCCTACGCGAAACCCCCGAAGGAACACTCACACGCTGCAACCACAAGGAGAACCAACAATGAACGACGACGAACTGCGCGACGCTTACTCCCTCCAACTCGACCTCGAAGATCTTGTCTGGTTCCTGAACCACACGGCAACCATGCTCGAAACCGGAATCCCCGGAGCCCTCGACCCCGGAGAAGACCTCCACCCACACATGTGGGAACGCCTCAACCGGCTCCCCTACGCAATTATGAGCATCATGCGCGCCTGCCGAGACCTCGCCTGGGATTTAGAGCACTACCTCGAGCGGATCGGGGTCGAACCCGCCGAATGGCAAGCCGACATCCTCCAAGACCTCGAAAACCTACACAAGGAACAAAAGCAATGACCCCGCTAGAGGGAATCAATCAAACGCTGTGCACACTCAGGGACATCCTGCTGCCAAATCATCGACCACCCACTACAAGCCCACAAACACCTAGACATGCGCAGAAAGGAACAGAAATGATCTCCCGTGATGCTAGGAATGCACGTAGGCGCGTCAACTGCGCCCTGAATGAAGCCAGGGAGCTGTCCAGGGAGCTCTCTACCGCCTGCGAGCGGAGCCTCATCCCACCACCCAGCGAGCCACAAACAGAAGCCGAAATGAACACTCATAGAGAGTTACTTTTCGACCTGTACTGGGAGGCGAACCAACTCAAAAACATTCTCGAACGCGCCTACAAGCAACACCACATTTACCGCAAACACCTCAAGGAGGACCAGCAGTGACGACGTTTTTTGTGCCGGGTGTGCCAGCCCCACAAGGCTCCAAGCGCTACGTGGGGCACGGGCAGATGGGGGTGCCCCGTGATTAATCGTGCTAAGGTTCTTGCCCGCTTCGACGGCAGATGCGCATACTGCGGCAGGACGCTTGACCTAGGCCGTAAGGGCGACCTTGCATTCCAGGTGGATCACCTTCACCCCCGATACCTGGGCGGTACAGATGCCCCTGAGAATTTGGTGCCCGCCTGCCGTATCTGTAACCGCTACAAAGATACATTTTCGGTGGAAAAGTTCCGAACACAGCTGTCCCTCATTCCTCACAGGCTGGACCGGCAAATGACCTACAGGCTGGCGAAAGCCCACGGCCTCATCATCGAGACCGGAATCACACCACAATTCCCCATCGATGAGGAGGTCAAGTGATCAGGTTTTTTGTGCCGGGAATACCCGCCCCGCAGGGATCTAAGCGTTATGTGGGCAACGGGCGCATGGTGGAATCGTCGAAAAAGGTCCCCGCGTGGCGTAGCGCCGTGGAGCTTATCGCCCGCTCGCAGCACAAACACTACCGTGGCCCCGTGGAAGTCACCTGCGAGTTTGTCATGCCACGTCCTAAAGCGTGGGGTAAAAACCGGCAGGACCCCATGACTGAGCGCCCCGATGTGGATAAGCTGCTACGCTCCACCCTCGACGGGCTGACCAACTCCGGCATTATTCCCGATGATTCTCACGTCACCTGTGTACACGGCTCGAAACGCCGCGCACTGTACCAAGGTGAGCCAACCGGAGCACGCATCACCATCAAGGAAACCGCATGAGACACCTAGACCACTTGGCCCCCACCGTGCCCACACGTATGGAAACAATCCGCATCCTCCTCGGCAAAGCGGAGGACATCCTCGACCAGCACGACGGCCTCGACGAGGTCCACGAGCTTCTCGAATCAGCCATCGACGAAACATGGAAAGAGGGAGCATGACCTTAGATGCAGGCTTGGGGGGTGCGGCGCACAGGTTGGGGATTGCCTACCGGGTGCTGCGGGCCTCCCGCTGGTATAAACCAGCACCCCAAACAGGGCGGAAAACGCCACCTCATTTCGGCCCCCAATCACCCACTCCCGACGGGGATGCCGCGTTCAACCTCGAGGAGCAACTCCTCAGCGACCGGCCGTCGGCTACGCTGCCGACAGGATTGGCGGTAATCGCCGACCAGGCACTCCAGGCAGTCGGGGTGCTCGGTGGTGGTGCCTGCCGCGGCGTGGAGTTGGCGGCGATGCTTGAGGAGAACGCGGAGCGTATCGAGTCGCGTTTCCCGTATGTGGAGGAGCTTATCCACCTGTGTGGCGAGCAGGAGCACTACATTGGGCAGTGGATTAACCGCAGGTCACACGTGCCTGATCCGCCTGCGTTGAGTGCTGACAAGTCGACGGGGGAAGGCTTCGGGACCGCTAGTGAACTGGCCCCGCTTGTGTCGGTGTTTGTTGGCCGTGAGGTCACCCGCAAGCACATCAGCTACCTTGGGGTTTCGAAGCAGGTCACAACCTATCAGACACCGCGCGGGACGACGTGTTACCGGTTTGATGATGTGGTTCGTTGCCTCCAGAAAGAAGAGTGACCAAGACCACATTCACCATTCGCCACTAGTGTGCTATGCTTGCGCATGAGTAAGAAACTAGCCCCTGCAGGAACAAACCCGCTGGGGCTTCACTCATGTTCAAGGCAGGTGAGCGTCATGAAACTCAAGCAAACCACCACACAGCGTGGCTACGGACGCTCTCACGGCATCAACCGCCAACGCCTCCTCATGCACCTCCACGATGGAGAACTATGCTGGTGGTGCGGGCGACCAATGGCACACGATCAGGCGTTAGACGCTGACCACGTGCAGGCAGCATCCAAAGGGGGTACCCAAGCTGGCCGACTACTACACGCCCGCTGCAACCGGCAACGCGGAGACGGCTCCAATGATCATCGCAGGCCAACGCTCGGCGTTCCAGGAGGTTTTAAACCCCTACCGATACTCATGAACGACGGCTCCGATAAGCCGAAAACGGCGCAGGTAGAAACAGTTTTCCCATGGACAGGATTCACCCCCAGCCAGCGGGAATAGGCACCCCCTAGGGGGTGTTAAGAATATCCAAAAACAAAAATCGCAAAATCTTAGAGGTAGTACGTCCGCGACCCCCGCTCGGGCTGGTGCCTCTCAAACTCTCTCTCCCCGGAGTGGAAAGAAGATTCCGAAAACGGGAGGAGAAAAAGGGGTGAAAATGTTGCGTTTCCGCAGGTCACGGTGTAAAATGGGGGTGTATGAAGGCCGGGTAGCGACTGCCATCGCCCCCGGCCAGAGCAGTCCACACGATTTGAAAGGAAATGAACTGCCATGACCCAGGATATCACCATCAGTGCTGCCGCCGATGCCGCGATTCAGTCCCTCCGTACATCGGGGGTGAAGCTGAGTGCCGCGCAACTGCGGAACATTCTCGAATCCATTGAAGCTACGGTCGATAACCACCAACCACACGCGCGTGAGAAGAAGAAAACGCACGCCCGGTTCAACCGTGCCGGAACCGCCCGCCAATCACTGGCAGGTTTCGACCACGGGGTCGACATCCTCGGTCTGACATACGGCCAATTCTCCCTCATCGACATCATTCAGACGGTTCTGGAGAAAACCGGCCCTGCGGATGTGGTGATTGCTACCTGGTCGGCAGGATTCTATGACCTGGCTGCTGCGGAGCATTTCCGTGACTGTGGACTGATTCGGTCTATCAAATTTGTGCTGGACTCGGGTCGTGCGAAGCGGGGTCAGGCTGGGGTGCATGATGTGCGTGATATTTTCGGCGAGGATTGCTTCATTCAGATTCGGACTCATGCGAAATTTGTGGTGATTCAAAACGAGGACTGGAACGTGTGCATCACCTCGTCGATGAATCTGAACAAGAACATCCGCTGTGAGCAGTTTGAGTTGACGGATGATAGGGAGCGGTGCGAGATGCTGCTTGATTTTGTGGAAGCTGGTTTTCGTGAGTGCCCGCCGTCGCGGTCTTTTGGTCGGACAATGCCAGGATTGGAGACTGTGGACCCAGCACGCGCTGTGGTCGCTGCCCCGGATGTGCATCGTTTCACAGGAAAGATCCCGATGGGGAGCATTGAGCTTGATGCCGGTTAGGAGGTCGTGTGTCTGAGGATATTAGTGAGCTTGTGGAGCACCTGGCTAATGGTCGGGTGCTTTCGCCTTTTGACATGGAGGCGATGCAGACGGTCGCGGGGCTGATTATGCGGCTAAGGGCGGCGCGGGCTGCGATTGTGGCCTCCGGGGGGCAGATCATTGTGGATGATGGGAAGGGTTTTCCGGTTGAGCATCCGGCGCTTCTTGTGGAGAAGCGTGCGTCGGCTGAGCTTCGTGGTTGGGTGAAGGACCGGCCGGATTTGTTTGGTCCGCCGCGCGTGGACAGACCGGAGCAGGACCCGATGGCGGAATTCCGGAGGCAGCTAGAAGAGCTTTAGAAGGGTGGTGACCCACTATGGCATTCACGGTGTGTGATACCCCTGATTGGTTGGTGGGCCGCCAGGAGCCTGTCTTCGAGCTGGTGCCGGATGGGGATACCCGTCTGGGGGAGAAGGCCGTGAAATTCTGCCGTCTCGCCGGAATGACCTTGTATCCGTGGCAGGAGCAGTTGCTGCTGGACATGCTGCGGACACATCGGGTTGGTGGCGATGAGCTTTTTTCTGCCCGCGAGGTCGTCGTCCCCCTGGCCCGCCAGAACGGCAAGGGCGAGGTGCTGGTCGCCCGCGAGCTAGTGGGCGTGTACCTGCTGGGCGAGAAAACGATCCTGCACACCGCGCACTTCTTGGACACAGCTCTGGATGCTGCGGGCCGACTGTGGGAGGTCATTTCTGAGAATCCGGCTCTGATGGGATTCTGGGGCGATGGCAAACAGCCCAGGCGCATGAAAGGCAACGGGAAGGAATCGATCCAATTCCCTGGCCTGGGTGATGATGCTCAGATTCAGTTCCGTACCCGCACCCCGAAAACGGGTCGTGGCTTGTCGGTAGAGCTGCTCGTGTTGGATGAGTGTTTCTCGTTGCCGAATCAGATTAACGCTGGCCTGGAGTCGTTGACGTTGGCGAAGCCGAATGCGCAGCGGGTGTATATTTCGTCGCCGGTTGATAGGTTTGAGCATTTTCATGGTGCGGTATTTTCCGCGAAGCGGTGGGCTGCTCGTGACGGTGCAGAAAACGTGCTGTACAAGGAGTGGTCGATGGAGCCGGGGGCTGATCCTTTTGACCCGGAGACGTGGGCTAAAACGAATCCGTCGCTTGTGGACGCTCCGAAGCCGGGTGTGCAGCTTGTGGAGATCGAGAATAAGGCGGCATCCGCGAAAACGTCTGAGGTGCTTCGTGATGCGTTCATCGTGGAGAATTTGGGGACCGGTAATTGGGTGCCGCGTGATGGTGAGGACCTTGATTTTGTGCCGATAATCCCGGTTGAGGATTGGCGTAAACACACGGTGGTGTGGCCTGGGGATGTGGGTGATGTTTTTTTGGCTGTGGATGTGTCACCGGGCGCTAAGACCGCGTCGGTGGTGTCCGCCACTCGCACAGCATCTGGTGGAGTTTTCCTGTCGATTGCCCCAGACGTGGGGTTTGACCGTGACGCTCTCGTGAATGGTGTTGCTGGCACCGTGGAGGTCGTGGACCCGTCGGGGGTGATGGTTGACACGAAGTCGCCCGCGTCCACACTGGTGAAGCCCCTGGAGCTGGTGGGGGTGCGGTGTGACGAAATGACCTGGACCACCGTGAAAGCTGCGACGGAGGAGTTCCTCACCTTGTGGAATGAGGGCCGGATCAGCCACGACGGGGATGAGCGGTGGGAACGAGCCCTGCTGTGTGCCGGGTTTCGTGAAACGTCCGGAGGTCGAGCGTTTACCCCATCGAGGGAGGGGGATATAACTCCGCTGGTTGCTGCGTCGTTCGCGGTGTGGGCGGTGCAGTCTCTGTCAGTGGAGGACGTGGAGCCTGAGAAACTTTCTCGCAAGGTTGGTGCGGGTGTCCCCGTGGGGATTAGCAATTCTGATGTGCAGGTGCCGGTCAATCCGGTGGCTGCGTTGAGCTTCTAGAAAGGAGGGGGCAAAAGTGGTCGAGATTGAGCCGTCTTTGGCTGTGACCCGCGAGCTGGGGCATGGTGTGACCTCCGCGCTGTCGGCAACCCGTGATGACAATCTGGCTTTGCGGTATCCGCGTAGTGTGCGAACATTTGCGAAGCTGGGGCGTGAGGATGCACAGGTCGCCTCCGTGTTGAAGGCTGTCACTCTGCCGATTGAGCGCGCTTCCTGGTATGTCGATGCGAACGGTGCCGACGAGGAGGTTGTTCGTCTAGTAGCTGAGGACCTGCGTCTGCCGGTTCGGGGTGATGATTCTTCGCGTCCGTTACCTAGACGTGCTGGTCGTGTGTCGTGGTCAGAGCACCTCCACATGGCGCTTTTGTGCCTGCAGTTTGGGCACATGTTTTTTGAGCAGGTGTACGAAATCAGTGGTGGTCGTGTCCGGCTTAGGAAGCTTGCGCCACGACTGCCGGGGTCGATCCGGAAAATCAACGTTGCTCGCGACGGTGGGCTTGTATCCATCGTGCAGTCGGGGGTGACAACATCGGAGGGGACTTTCCCGGAGGTGACAATCCCCGTCAACCGGCTCGTCGCCTACGTCCATGACCCGCATGACACGTCTTGGACGGGAACAAGTGTTTTGCGGCCCGCGTACAAACATTGGGTTTTGAAAGACCGTCTGCTGCGGTTGGAGGCCATGACCCTTGAGCGCAACGGCATGGGAGTGCCTGTCTATGAGGGGTCTGGGCTTCTGGAGAAGCCGGGATCTGACCTGCATGAGGGACAGAACATCGCGACAGCACTACGTGCTGGTGCTGAGGCTGGGGCTGCAATCCCGGCAGGTGCGAAGCTTTCACTCATGGGGGTGTCGGGCCAGATTGTGTCCCCGCGCGAGGCGATTGCCTATCACGATTCGATGATCGCTCGCTCGGTGCTGGCGCACTTCCTCAATCTTGAAGGCAAGGGAGGCTCCTACGCGCTGGCGGACACCCAAGCGGACTTTTTCGTCCAGTCCCTGCAAACCATCGCGGAATCCATCGCTGATACTGCCACCCAGCACATTGTTGAGGACCTCGTCGATGTCGCATTCCCTGACTACGAGGGGCTGGCACCGAGGATCGTGTTCGACCCGATTGCCTCGAAGAAGGAACTCACTGCCGAGGCGCTATCCACGCTGGTGGATAAAGGCGTGCTACTTCCAGATCGGGATCTGGAGGAGGACACGCGCCGACGGTACTCTCTGCCGGGTAAGCGGCCGTTGTCTGAGGCGAAGAAGGAAAACCCGAAGCTTGGTGCCCCGTCTGCGGATGAGATGGCGAAAAAGACGCAGGCCGCGAAAGACCTCATCGAAATGGGATTCAGCGCGGAGGACGCGATGCGTTTCGTTGGTTTGGATCCGGTACTGGATGGGGATGTGGTTGTGCCTGTGAAAGGGGATGAATGAAATTGAGTCGTGTGGCTAATGGTGCCTCCGTGGATTACACGGAGGTTTTACTGTATGGCGAAATTGGCTGGGATGTGGAGGCGAAGGCTTTCGTTGAGCAGCTACAGGCCGTCGACAGTCAGAAAATTACGCTTCGTGTGAATTCGCCCGGTGGGGATGTGTACGACGGGCTCGCCATCATGAACGCGCTGCGGGTTTTCGATGGTGAGGTAACCGCCGTCGTGGAGGGCCTGGCCGCATCCGCGGCGTCTTTCATTGTGGTCGGTGGTGCGGATCGTGTGATCATGCGCCCCGATGCGGAGATGATGATCCATGATGCGCTGACGATGACTGCCGGGAACGCGGAGGAGCTGCAGCGTCAGGTCGCGGATTTGGAGCGTATCAGTGGGAAACTTGCCGGGATTTATGCCGGTAAGGCCGGCGGTGACCCGGAGACGTGGCGTGCTGCGATGCGGGATGAAACGTGGTTCACGGCTGATGAGGCTGTGGCGTGTGGTCTGGCTGATGCGGTTGAGGATGGGCGTGCGCCTGCGATGGTTGCGTCGTGGGAGCGGTCGCGTGTGGTGGCCCACTATCGGGGTCGTCGTGGTGATCCGCCCGAGAAGCTTTTTAGGAATCTGAAAAAGGAGGAGAATCCTGTGAATTTAATTGAGAATCTGGCGAGTGAGCTGGGTGTAGACGCGGGGGTACTGCGTGCCCACCTGGCAACAATGACAAACGAAGCACTGAAGGTCACTGCGGAGGTCGATGTGCAGTATCCCGAGGCTGTGGAGGTGAACCCGACGGGGGCTGTGGATATTGCTCCTGTCGGTGAGCTCCCTGAGGGGGTGGAGGTCACCGTGGGTGACCTGCCCGAGGGGTGGACCGCCGATGTGGCCGAGACTGGCATCGTCACAGTCCACGCGCCCGCCGCCGAGGTGGACACCACCGTCGATGTGGTCATCACGGTGACCTCCGGCGAAGAAAGCATCGACTGTGCCGTGACGGTGACGGTCGTGGCTGCGGATAAGGAGGAGCCGGACGCGCCCGCCCCTGACGCCACCAGCACCCCGGACGGGGCGACAATCACCCTTGACCGTGGCACCTACCAGGACCTTGTGGATGCCGCCCAGCGTGGCTGGGAGGCGAAGAAGCAGGCCGACGATGAAAAGCTCGTCGCCGAGGTTGATACCTGGATTGCTGAGGGGCGGATTAACGCTGCGCGGCGTGCCCAGTACATCGACCACATGCGCCGTGATCCTGTGCAGGCGCGGGCCTTGTACTCCGGCATCCCGAAGAACACGATCCCGATGGGGGAGTTGGGTCATGGGGCTGCCCCGGATGTGGAAAAAGCCATCTCCACTGGAACGAGTATCGAGGATTTGGATGCGCTTGTGCGTGAGCGCACTCACAAGTAGAAAGGAATTTTCGGAATGAGTAATCCGACTTTTAAGCACGGGGCAATCACATTCCCCGCAGGCCAGGCGCTGGACAAGTTCCGCCTCGTCAAGATTGACAATGGGGTTGTGAAGTATGCCGATGCGACCGGCCCGGTTTTCGGTGTCGTGTGTGAGAAGGCTGACCCGAAGGTCACCACTCTGCCGACGAACGTTGCGGTCCACTACGGCACCGCTGGTGTGAAGATCGCCGTCGACGGGGATGCCACCGCCATCAAGGCAGGCCAGGCCGTGTACGCCGCGAAGGACGGCAAGTGCGCCGCAACTGGCACCGTGCTCATTGGCGTCGCCGCCCGAGACGGTGCCGCAGGCACTGTCGTCACTGTCGTCAATCAGCTCCCCACCGTGGGTGCCTGACAAAGAAGAGAGGAGATAAATCATGGCAGATACCATTAGCTCTATTTTTGACATCACCTCCGGCCTGACGGTCGAGGAGATGCTGTCCAACCCGACTTACCTGCCGACCAAGTTCAAGGAGCTGCTCCTTGATGGGCAGGAGGCTCAGAAGCTGTTCTTCCGCCCCGTGACGGCCGATTCCAGCGTCATCGCGTGGGATGATGCGAAGCCGAATGCGCTTGACCAGGAGATGGAGGACTTGGCGGAATTCGCGGAGATTCCGATCGGTGACCCTGTTAAGGGCACCCAGCACACGGCCGCGATTGAGAAGGTCGGTATCGGTATTCGTGTGTCCTGGGAGCAGCGTCAGGATAACCTCACCCGTCAGGTTGCCCTCGAGCTTGAGGGCCGTGCCAACACAGTGAAGCGCCGTGAGGTGAAGGATGCGATCAAGGCGCTGAAGGCCGCACCAATCCCCGAGCTGGCTGCGAAAACCCCCTGGAATAAGGGTGGTAAGCCCGCCGATGACATGTGGGATGCGCAGGAAATCATCCTCGGCGCTGAGGAGGGTGGTTTCCAGTTCACCTACGCTCCGGACCTGCTGTGGATTCACCCGGCGACGGTGACCGCGCTGCTCCGCAATGAGGAGATCCAGAAGCTCTATATCGGCGACATGGCGAGCGAGAATCCGCTGTTTAAGCCCCTGTCTCAGAATCCGACCATCTTTGGTGGTATCCGCATCGTGAAGGACCCGTCCCTGCCGAAGGGTGAGGCCTGGTTGGCGCAGGAGGGCGTGACCGGTTTCTGTGCGGAGCGTGAGCCGCGTCAGATCACGGACTTCTACGCTGAGCATGGCGATTCGAAGCTGGGTGGCTCGAACATGTCCTACCGTTCGGATGTGGTTCACCGTCGTGCCTACGGGGTGGATAACCCGAAGAGCGCGGTGCATTTGACTGGGCTGATGGCCTAATGATCGGCGTTTTCACCAAGTTTTTTCGGGTGGGGTACACGTTGCACCAACCGGGGGAAAAGGTGAACATGACGCTGCCCGAGTGGGCGGAAGCCGTGGAGCGGGGTGTCATCGTTCCGGAGGGCGTGGAGGAAGCACCCGCCGAAACCCCCACCCCCACCCCAACCCCCGTACCTGCCCCTGTCGAGCCTGCGTCGCCCGCTGCTCGTAGGCCACGGAAAACCGCGCCCAAAGCCGAATGGGAGGCCTACGCGAAGCAGCTGGGCATTAAGACATCTGGCATGAGTGTGCGGGAGATTATTGCAGCCTGCTCAAAAGCGTAAGAGGTGATGCCTGTGGGTGACCTGATTGGTGTGACCCCCGAGGATATTGAGAAGCGCCTACCACGACCGCTGACGGCCTTGGAGCGTGAGCGCGTCGCAGTCCTCATTGAGGATGCGGTCGAGATCATCGAGCTGGAGTTCGCGCGTCGTGGTCGTGTGCTAGGTGAGGAGCTGCGGAGTGTGCCATGGCTTCCTGCTGCGGTGCGTCGTGTGGTGCGCCAAATGGTATCTGCCCCCGTGCTTGTGGGGGTGAATGTAGGTGTGCGGTCGGTGTCGTCGACGACGGGGCAGGTGTCCGATTCGGTGACCTACGCCGATGTGGCACACGTCGACTGGGGTGGTGTCACCTTGACTGATGAGCTGGCCGAATATTTGGGCCTGGTCGACGGCGCTCCGTCTGGGTGTTTTCCTCAGCCTGGTAGGTGGCCGGAGGTGCCGCTTTGAGCGAAACGATAACTGTGACGGGTGGGGAGCCGGTCACCGATTGGGACGGCAACATTGTCACCCCGGTGGAATCGCGTGACATTCCTGGTTGCATGGTGCAGCCTGCGGGTAGATCGAAGGTTGATTCCGATGATGTGACCGCCGGGGACACAACCCGCCTACAGGTTTTCGCCCCACCGGGCACCATCATCGCGGAGGGTGAGGAAGTCACCTGGCGCGGAATCCCATACAGGGTGGCCCATGTGCCTTTTGATTGGGCGGTGGGCCGGATCCCGTGGAACCCTTGGCACGTGCCGAGGGTTGAGTTCATTCTCGAGCGGAAGGAGGCCTAAGTGGGGCAAAAACAGGAGCCGAAGATTTTCCTGGATTTCAAAAAGCTGAGCAAGTGGACTGAGACGGAACTCCGCCCCGTCCTGCGGCAGCACGCGGAGGGGATTGCCGACGATGTTCGCAAGAGTATTGGTGACTCCGATGTTGAGGTTGGGGTGTGGTCCTCCTCGGGTGGTCAAGGGCGGCCTGTGGAGGTTGTCACCATTCGGCACCCGTCGGGGCTGGCTAGGCAGGCGAAGCATGGCATCCTCACGGGTGCTGCAGCGAAGCGGGGGCTGACGATTCGGAGGTCACGCGATTGATGTGGGTGCAGGCAGACGCGCCGCAGATGATGCGTGACCGGCTGAGACGTGTCCTCGGCACGCAGGCCGAGCTGATTCGGACGGAGGTGCCCCCCAAATGGACACCCAAAAACAACCCCGTAGTAACAGTGTTGCCGAATGGTACGCCGGTCACTGCGGGGGCGTGGTCTGAGGAGCAGGTCATCGTCACCGTGCATGGAGGAGACGGGCCGACTGTCCGGCGCATAATGGCGGCGCTTGACGCGGCGATCCTCTCCCCGCTGCACTTCGCAGGCCTGTCCGTAACCGCAGGTGGGGGCCTCATTGTGACGAAAGATTCAAAACTCGGTGGGTGGGTGGCATCTGCCACCTACGGGGTGAGAACCCCACGAATACGGATGCAAACAAAAACGTTCGATCACTTCTAAAGGAAGGAAGAAAAAATGACAGAAACGAATTTCCTGCGCGACCCGGCTGGGGTGCAGCCCCTCGAGGACCAGCTGGTCTTTGTGTCCCGCGCGGATGATCCAAAGGTTGGCTACAAGGGCCTTATTGGGCCTGATTGGGAGGTCATCGGCATCCTCAATGATGATTCCGAGGTTGGTCTGACCCGTACGATTGATGAGTCCACCGCTGCCGGTACCGGATTCGGTGTCATCAGCTACCAGTACAAGGCTGGTGCTGTGACGGGCCAGGTGGAGGTCCTTGATGAGAATGAGGTCTTGGACTACATCAAGTGGCCCGAGTCTGAGGTCAAGGATGGCACCCGCATTGTCGTCAATTCCAACAAGGTGGCGATGCTGCATGTCCTGACGGTCAATGTTAACCAGGATGGCACCGTGTCGCTGCGTGCTACCCGTGAGAAGGCAACCGCTCGTGTGGATGAGCAGGGTCGTGGCTCGGCACCGAAGGCTACCACCGTGACGTTTGGGTACCGTCCCGATAAGCAGCGGGCGGTGTTTGAGGAGCGTCGATTCAAGATTGAGGAGGGCAAGCTCGTGGAGCTCGATGTGCGTCGCTTTGTAAAGGATGCTGACATCACTAAGACTGCAGGTAAGGACACCTACCAGCTTGGTGAAGGTAAGCCCGCTGATGAGACGGCGACACCGTCCGGTGAGGCGGGTAGCCGCACCTCTGTCGCGTCGAACCCGTCCGGCGCATCTGGTACCGAGTCTCACTAGCTGATGTGAGCGGGGTGGGTAGGGGATATTTTTGGTCGCTTTTCCTCCTCTACCCACCCCTTGACCTGCATGTTCTCCTTGGGTGTGGGTGAAGTGAAAAACGACGACACCAACAATTTTTAGGCTTTGAGCGAAAAGGAGACCACAAAATCATGGCCGAAACGAAGAAAACCACAACCCGCAGTGAGTACGAGCCGGAGACCGTCACCGTCGAAGTGGAGCTGCGAGGCAAGAAGGAAAAGTTTGAGATGTTCGCCGACCCGATGGACGCGTCGGTGGAAACGATGACTGCAGCGGAGCAGGGCAATTTCATGACGTTCACCCTGGGCCTGTTCACGGCAAACGATCGTCGCCGTGCGACGCTTATGGGGCTTACGGCCCGCGAGCTTGTTGATAAGGTCATGCCCGCATACAACGAGGTCACAGGCCAGGGGGAAGATTAACCTCGCTTCTTCCTCTGGTGCTGAAGCACCGTGACGCGCTCGAATTCGATCTGCTCATGATGGGGTTGGACCTGTGGGATTGGTGGCGCACCCCACCGGGTAGGCGATTGTCTACCCGGCGTGTGTTGCTCATTGCTGAACACCTCGACCGCTTCGGGTCCCATTTCTGGTCAGAAATCCTCGACCGTGACCCGATGTCTCATGAGCAGATCATTCTCGGGGGTATTTTCTACGCGTTGACGGAGAGTGAGCACCCTCTGATGACGATGCGGGAGGATGCGCGTCGGGAGCGGTTGAGGGAGGAGAAAAAAGCGAGGATTCGTGCCGCTGAGAAACGTAGGCAGGCGTTTTTCAAGGCTGAGGGGTTATAACGTAAAAGGAGCAGCAAATGGCATCTGTGGGCTACGCGTCACTTCCGATCGTGCCTTCTTTCGGCGCGGTGAGGAAGCAACTCGAGGAGAAGCTTATCCCCACCCTGAAGAAGGTGGGCGAGTCGTCGGGTACCGCTTTCGGGGATGGGATGGCTTCGGCTGTGGAGCAGGCTACCGCACGGGTGGAGAAGGCACGCAAGCGGGAAGCGAAAGCCGCAGAGTGGGTTGCCTCCTGTGAGAAGAAGCTTGCCACTGAGCGGGATAACGCGCAGATTAAGGCGAAGGCTGTTGAATCTGCGGAGATCAAACTCGAGCAAGCCCGTAAGGACGCTGGCCGAAAGGTCGCTGCTGCCGAGCAGAAGCTCGCTGATGTGCGTGGCAATGCGGATTCGACGGCGAAGCAGCTCGCAGATGCTGAGGCGAACCTGGAGAAGGCTCGTAATCAGGCCACGACGATGGTCATTGACAAAGAGAATTCTCTGGAGAAGGCACGCCAGTCTGCAGCTCGGACCGCGGACCGTGTGACAGCTGCGGAGGAGAAGCTCACTAAGGCGCAGAATGAAGCGGCTGAGGCCTCCGAGAATGTGATCGCGTCGACGAAGCAGCTGGATAAGATGCAGGAAGTCGCGGTTAAGTCCACGTCGAAGCTGTCTGAGGCGTTTGAGAAGGTGCGGTATTCCTCGAAGCAGGTGGGTTCTGCGGTTGGAAAGGCTGCGGAGAAGATGCAGCTGCACGCCACTGTGGCGCTTGGTGGGTTGACGGCGCTTGGTAAGGGGGCTGCGGATTATGCAGCCGATGCTGAGCAGTCCTATGGGGCCGCTGAGTCGATTTTTGAGAATCATGCCCAGAAGATTAATGACCTGTCTAAGAGCGCAGCTGATTCTGTGGGCCTATCTGGTAACGCCTATCGTGAGCAGGCATCCTACATTGGCGCGATGCTGAAAAACCAGGGTGTGCCGATGGACGAGTTGGCGGATAAGTCTGCCGATTTGGTGAAGATGGGGGCTGACCTAGCAGCAACGTTTGGTGGCCCGACTGAGGACGCGGTGCAAGCTTTGGGGGCGACTCTGCGTGGTGAGACCGACCCGATTGAGCGCTATGGTGTGTCCATTAAGCAGGCGGACATTAATGCGAAGATGGCCGAGATGGGCATGTCGGGGCTGACGGGCGAGGCTGAGAAGCAGGCGAAAACGCAGGCGCTGTTGGCGCTTTTGACGGAGCAGACAGGTTCTGCGCAGGGGCAGTTTGGTCGTGAGACGGATACTGCGGCGCATAAGGTGCAGGTTGCTAAGGCGCACATGGACAACATGAAAGAAGCCTTAGGGACGGCGCTGTTGCCGATTTTGGGGGCGGTGTCTGATGCGATGGGGAAGGTCGCGCAGGCTGCGGAGAAGCACCCGAAGCTTTTCTTGGGGATCGCTGCGGCTATTGGTGCGCTTGCTGGTGGTGTGCTGATTGTGGCGCAGGTGTCGAAGGTGATGGGTGCGTTGTCGGCTGCTGCGCTGGCCGCTGGCACTGACATCGGTGGGCTCGTTAGCGGGTTTGCGGCTGCTGCTGCCCCCATTCTGGCTGTTGTCGCTGCTGTGACCGCTGTGGGTGTCGCCCTGTGGGCTTTTTTCACAAAGACGGAAAAAGGCCGGGAACTGTGGGGCAAGCTCGTTGATTTCATGCGCGAGTCGTGGGAGAAACTCACAGGATTCCTGACTGAAACCTGGGACGCGCTCACGGGGAAAATCAAAATCTTCGTGGAGGCAGTTCAGGTCGCGTGGCAGGAGATTACCGCTGCGTTCCACGGTGAAGATTTCGGCATGGGCCAGCTTTCGGAGTGGTTTGGTGAGGAGCGGGCTGCTGCGATTCTGGATTTCGCGTACAAGGCCGGTGACGCGTTCATGGGGTTGAAAACTCATTTGGGTGAAGCGTTTGAGTGGGTTAAGTCCGCGTTGGGGACGTTTTTCGAGACATTGGGGAATCTGTGGCAGCAGGTGTCCCCGATTCTGGCGCAGTTTGGCGGCATGTTGATGTCGCAGCTGGGGCCGATTCTGTCCTCTGTGGGTGGCATCTTGGGGAATGTTGCGGGGATTGCGTTGAAGCTCGCCCAGGTTGTGGGAAATGTGCTCTGGACTGCGGTAACCACGCTCGTGTCCGCCCTGCAGGCTGTGTGGAATGTACTGTCCCCGGTGCTCATCCCCGTTTTCAAGACTGTGGCGGAAATCCTTGGTGGGGTGCTCGGTGGTGCGATCATGCTCGTGGTTGGGGTCATCCGTGGGCTTGCTGATGCCTTTGAGTGGGTGACCGGCGTTGTCAAGGACTTCCTTGACAATTTTGTGGCCCCGCTTGTGGATTGGTTCTCCCAGATGGGCGATCTTTTCAATAACACAATTGGCAGTATTCAGAGTTTCTCTGATGTTTTCGGCGCAATGGGCGATTTCGTCACAGGCGTGCTGGGATCACTGGGTGTCGATGTTGAGGGGTGGCGTGACCGCATTCTCGACGTGTGGGACCAGCTCCGCACCGTGTTTATCGAGCCGTTTATGGCCGTGTGGGACCTCGTGCGGGCGCTTTTCTCAGGCAATTCCGACGCGATGGAGCAGGCGTGGCTGCACTACAAGATGGTCATGTACCAGGCCTGGGCGGAAATCAAAGACACAGTGCTTGCGCCATTCCAGGGTGCGATTGATTTCCTCAAAGATAAAACGCACAAGGCGATGGATTCGATGGGGGAGGCGTTCGGGAAGCTGCGTGACCTTGCCGCTAAGCCCATCAAATTCGTGGTGGAAACCGTGTGGAATAACGGGCTCCTCAAAGCGTGGAATGGCGTAGCGAAGCTCGTCGGCCTGGATGAAATGCAGCCCGTCCAGCTGGGCTTCGCCACAGGTGGTATCCTCCCTGGCTACACACCTGGCAGGGACATTTACAATTTTGTCGACCCCCGCACTGGCATGGCGATTGGGCTTTCGGGTGGGGAGTCGATTCTGCGCCCGGAAGCGACGCAGGCGTTTGGGCCGAATGCGATCGACGCGATTAATAAGGCTGCCCGCCAGGGTGGCCGCTCGGCTGTTGCGAAGCTTATCGGCGAGGGTGCCCAATTCCGGTTCGCCCGTGGCGGGATGTTCCTCCCCAACGGTGACACTGCCCGCAAGGAGGAGCAGTCCGCAAACATTGAGCGCGCCATCGCGTTCATGGAGCGTGAAGCAGGCAAGCCCTACCAGTGGGGTGGTGTCGGTGACCCATCGTGGGACTGCTCCGGCCTGTGGTCGGGTATTCTCAACGAGATCAACGGGCGTGACGGGCGCGCTGGCCGGTTGTTCAATACGACCTCGCTGATGGCAAACCCGGAGGCGTGGGGCTTCGTCAGGGGTCTGAGTGGCCCCGTGACGGTCGGCGTGTCCTCCGATCACATGGCGGGTACCCTCGCGGGCACCAATGCTGAATCCCGTGGCGGAGATGGTGTTCTGTGGGGTGGCTCCGCCTGGGGTTCCGAGCACTCGTATTTCCCAACGAAGCTCACCCTCGCGTCCATCCTGGGCGAGTATCTGCCGGGTGCTACGGGTGGCTCCGGCTTCAATCTCATGGCGATGGTCAAGGGAATCTGGGATCGGGCTATTAACACTATTGGGGCGTTCCCTGGTGCCGACACGCTTGGCATGATGGGTAGCCTCCCTGCTGCTGCGTTGCAGACCGTGGCGAAAGCGGCGTGGGATTTTGTGTCCAAAAAGGCCGGCACATTTTCCGGGTCGGCTGGTACCTCTGGGAGTGCGGAGTCGTGGCGTGATATGGCGATGGCTGCGATGCGTCGCCAGGGATTTAATGCTGATGATCCGGCGCAGGTGAATGCGATGTTGGCGCAGATTCAGTCCGAATCCGGCGGTAATCCCGGTATCGCTCAGCAAATCGTGGATGTGAACGGTACGGGTGAATCCGCTGGTGTCGGTCTGTTGCAGATCATTCCGGGAACTTTCGCAGCGAACCGTGATCCGGAGTTGCCGGATGACCGTCGGGACCCGTGGGCGAACATGAACGCCGCTTTGAGGTACTACCGCAGCCGTTATGGCACGGATTTGACCTCCATGTGGGGTCATGGCCACGGCTACGCCGACGGTGGTATCCTGCCGTCCTTCGCGGGTGTGTACGACGCTGGTGGTATCCTGCCCGCCGGTGGTGCAGCATTTAATTTCTCCGGTTTCGACGAGGTTGTGGTCAACGCCCCGCAATTGCAGGCGCTCAACGCCCTCGCTAATAATGTGGGGGCATTGGCGAATCGTGTTGCTGACCTTGTCAAGCAGGGTGATTATCGTGGTGCAGGGGATGCAGCACAGACTGGGGCGCGGAAACTCTTCGAGCAGTATTTGCCGAATGTGACGGCTTTTGCTGACCTTGCCACTGTCAAGGAGTGGCATGAGGTTGTCGGTTCCCTGCCGGGTATTTTCAAGGAGGTTGCCGATAAGACCGCTGGGCTGGTGTCCGGCTGGGACAAACTCCAAGCCTCCTACGGGGCGCAGGGTGATGCGGCTGCGAAGCTGGCTGAGAAAGCCGACGCTTTGAAAAAAGCGCAGGAAGAATTAGCCGAGGCGCAGTCCGATTCGGCGGAAATGTCGAAACAGGATGCCCGCAAGCTCAAGGATGCTGAGGATGCGCTCGCTAAGGCGCGTGAGTCAGCATCCAAAGCGACAGGTGATAAAGCTACCGCCGCGAATGAGAAGGTGGCGAAAGCTGAGGAGAAGCTGAGCCGCGTCCGTGAGGATATTGCGGATCACTCCAGCGATGCTGAAGATAAGCGCGCT
The DNA here is from genome assembly GCF_000411375.1 of Corynebacterium pyruviciproducens ATCC BAA-1742. Taxonomy (GTDB): domain Bacteria; phylum Actinomycetota; class Actinomycetes; order Mycobacteriales; family Mycobacteriaceae; genus Corynebacterium; species Corynebacterium pyruviciproducens. Next base: position 156,760 of record NZ_KE150446.1, read on the forward strand.
GACGCTGTGCAGAAAGCACAGGAAAAGGTGCTGAAAGCGGAACTTGACCTGTCGAGTGCCCGTGATGTGGTTGCCCAGGCTGCGGCTGCTGCGGGACATGCCGAGATCGCAATGGCAATCCAGGTCATGACCTTCATCGTGGATTTGGTGAAGGACATCATCGACCGCGTGAACCGCATGCGGATCGAATCCGCGAAGGCTATCCATGAGGCCATGGGCGGATTCGTGGAGCTGGCGAATATTGCTGCCGGATTCCGTAAAACCGTGGTGGAGACCTCTGTGCAGATTGTGCAGGCGCAAACGGCGCTGAGGGCTGCGGTGTGGAAAACCCGCACGGCGGAGTTCGACCTGCGTATGGCGCGTCTCGATGGTGTGGTGGCTGTTGCCCAGGCTGAGAAAGAACTAGCCGACGAACGCCAGCGTCTCGAGGATCGCCGGGCGTGGGCATTCCGGGACTTGTCCTTGGAGTATGTGGGTTGGAATGAGCAGATGATCCGCGCGGCTCAGGGGCTCCAGCAGGTGGAGCGGAATCGGATCGCTGAGCAACTTGTGGGCGCTGATGCTGCCCGTAAGCTGACCGGTGCATCGATTGATGAGCAACTTGCCTGGCTCGACAAGCTCGAAACCGCGAAACAAATGGGGCTCGAGCGCGAGATCGATCTCTACGCTAAGGTTTCCCCGAAGCTTTTGGCTTTGCAGCACCAGCGTGATGCTGCGCAGCTCGAGGCACTCCAAAAGCAGGTTGATGCGTCGATTGCTTTGACGGAGTCGGTTTTCGCCCAGATTAAGGCACAGCGCGACCTTGTACGCCTGGGTGAGGATCGGCTCAAGGCTGAAAAGCGCCTTGCTGAGCTGCAAGGCCAGGGCACGATGAGCCAGTCTGAGGCCCTGACGGGTCAGGAGATCGCCCGCCTCATGGAGGTGGCTGCTAAGGCTCGGGCGCGGATGCAGGATTCCGGCTGGCGTAGGGGTGTCGGGAACTGGGGTCGTATTTATGATGGTGCGTCCCGAGAGTACGACGCTACCCAGGCGCGTATCACGGAGCTTTTGGCATCCGAGGCCGGTAAACCATACCGTGAGCTGCAGGACTCCATGGCGGAGACGATTAAGGCGGCGCAATACGAGTTCTTCTTTAAGCATGATGAGCGCGGTAAGGAAATCATTGAGGGGTCTGCTTTCGGTGAGGCTTTGCGCCGGGTGGAGAATCAGAAATTCCAGCGGTCTTTGGATCAGGTCGACGATGAAGAGATCGGCCTGAAAAGGAAGATTGAGGATGCGAAGCGTGAGGCTGCGGAGAGTGAGTATTTGCAGCGTTTGCGTGAGCGCTCTGAGTCTCTTAAGGCTGGTGCTGCGTATGAGCGTGGGTCTGCTGAAGCGTTGGTGGAGTCGGATGCTGTGGTGCGTGCGGCTCGCGCTGATGTTGCTCGGGCTCAGGGTGTGCGTGCTAATCAGTTGGCGCGTGAGCAGGGTCGCCCGCAGGTGGTGAATATTACTGCGCCTGCGGAGGGGCTGGCTGTGTCCTCTGACCAGTATGTCAATGACATGTTGGCCCTTGTGGAGCAGCTCGGCGGAGTTGTTGGTCGTGTGGATCGGATTGAGGCGCGGAGCCTGTCTGATGGTCAGGAGCGGTTGCGTCGTGCGCTTGCGATGGGAGGTAAATAGATGGCTACGTGGGAGTTGGTTTATGAGTCGCCATCGGGGGTGGTGTGGCCTTTGATGGGGGCCACCCCGCCCCGCGGGGTGTTTGTGAAGGAGGGGACGGTCCCTGTTTTGTGGCCGTCGCGTCCTGAGACTGTGGTGAAAGCTGCGGGCTTGTCGGGGCAGCGGCTGGCGGACTTCCAGGCCGGTTTCGACCCGATGAGTGTGGAGTTCACTGTGGTGGTCGATGGTTCGATGGTCGGCAAGTCGATGGGTGCTGTGCTGGCTGAGTGGCTGGGTTCGTGGTCGACGACTGTGCCGGGTGTGCTGACTGCCCGTGTGGGTGACGGTGAGCCCCGTACCCTTGGAGTGAGGTTGGTCGCTGATTTCACGCCGGGGATGCCGGAGGTCCAGCCCGATGATGTGGGGTTCATGGAGTTGCCTATGCGGTTGGTGTGCGATCGGGGGGTGGCTGTTGTCACCCGCGAATACGTGGGTGGTGCCACGGTTGTGAATGATGGTGTCGACTGGGTGTGGCCGCGTGTGACGTGGTCTGCGGCTGGGTCTTTGGTGATGCCGTCAGGTGCTGCTGTGCAGCTGCCGCCTGTGTCTGCTGTCAGGGTGCTGAATTTTGACCCGTGGCTTGGGGGTGAGGTCACCGATGTGGATGGTGTCCGTGATGTGTCGTTGTGGCGCTCACTGCGGGGCACTGTTTTTGAGGGTGTGCCTCCGGGTGCGTCGGGTGTGTTTAGGATTCCTGGTGGGGCCCGGATGGTGTGTGATTTTTCTGTGCTGGGGTGGTTCTGATGGCTTTTTCGTGGGTACAACTACATCACCATATTGTCGTCACTGTGACGAATATGGGGAGGTGGGTTGGGCTGTTTGATGGTGACGGCAACTTCATAATGGACATCACTGCCATTAGCGAGCTGAGTGCCGAGGACACCCGTGGGCAAGCAGACTCCCCCCTCAACCTTGTGGTGCCGACGGCCACCTCGACGGGTGATATTCACCCCGTGGCGGATGTGCTCATCGGTGAGGGGGTCGGCCGGTTCGATAAGACAGGCCAGCTCGCCCCGGACACTGACCGGCGTTTCCTTGTCATGGTGGCGACACCGGAGCGGACTTCCACCTACATGGTGGTGTCGCGTGTGGCTGAGGGGGGCATGGATCGGCCCTATCAGCTCACTATCGAGGGCGTGCACATTCGGTCACTGCTCCAGTTGAAGCCGTGCCCGTCGCATCCGCCGTCATGGCAGGCGCGGTTTGACACGTGGCATGAGGATGCCGCAGGTCGCTACGTCACGCCGCGGGTGTATGCGGGTGTCGAGCTCGCCACGAAAGCCACCCACTACACCGTGGGTGGTGCCCCTGAGACGGTGATCCGTACCGTCATTCAGGATTCCCTCGACGCGGTCAACACTGCCTACGGGTGGACAGATGATCCGGACATGGTGGTGGACTGGGCAGAATCTGGGCACGCGTCGCCTTTGTCGGTGACGGTGCGGAAAAATGATGGCACCCTGTGGGACACGGTCGCTTCGGTGGCCGCGAATGCGGGCGTGAATATTGATGTACGCCTGTGGCTGCCCGGTGATGGCCCTGTACGGGTGCGTGACGGTGACACAACGGTGGAGAGGACGTGGGAGAAGCCGATCATGGTAGTTGATGTTCTACAGGGGGTGGTTGCGTGAGTACAGCACCACTTATTGCACCCGGTGGGTCGCTGACGATCGCTTCCAGGATGGCAGCATTCACCTGGGGGTCCTGGGCTGTGACGTGGCCGGAGGGCTACGACGCGCCCCCCGCGCCTGCGGATGACCGTGAGCTTGGTTTCATCGCCAAACTCGGCGACGGCCACAGGCCCGTCGAAAGGTTTGGGCGTGCCTTCGTGCGTGCCGATGCGCAAATTGATGCTGTGCAGCACGTGTCGAATGTGGAGAAGATCCTCGACACGGCGGAAAAACGCGTCTCAGGAGATGTCGGATTCTCGCGGGATATTGAGACTGCCGGTCTCGCGGGGCAGGTGCCGGGTGAGGATTTCACCGTCGGTGACTTGGTGCCTGTGAGGGTGTGGAATCGTGTGCTGCACGGGCAGCTGGTCACAAAGGTTACGCATGTCGGTTCTGTGTCGGAGCCTGTGGGGTGGCGTGTGCATGTGGGTGACCAGCTGATTTATGATGCTGATGCTTTGCGCACGGCATCGTCTGAGGTGGAGCGCACGATTGCTCAGGAGCGGCGTGAGACTAGTGGCCGGCTGGATGAGGTGCGTCAAACCGCGTCGGAGGCTAAGTCGGCTGCGTCGGCGGCTGATTCTAAGGCTGATGCTGCGCTTAGCGAGGTGCGGGATAAGGCCGGCGAGCTGGGGAAGCTGCTTGATCGGGCTGAGGCTGCGGTGGCTGATGGGCGTGTGGCTGATGAGGCGGCGCAGAAGTTACTGGTGGAATCGCGTACGAAGCTTGATTCTGCGGTTGCGAAGCTTGCTGAGGTTGAGAGGCTGTTGGCGCAGTCGGATGCGAAGCTCGCTGAGAATAAGGCACTTGCGGAGATCGTTAAGGGGATCCGTGCCGGGGTGGAGAAAACCGGCAAAGAAATTGACGCACAACTGGTTCAGGCGCGCCGTTTGAATGATGAAGCGAAAACCGCGAGCGCGGAGGCTGCGTCTCATGGTGCGGCGGCTAAGGAGGCACTGGCGGGTACCCGTGAGCTGCACGACCAGGTTGCTGTCCTTTTGGAGGATACGGCCAGGTATGTGAAAGAATCGCGGGAAAGTTTGGCCGAGTCTCGGCGTTTGTCTGAGGCTGCGGAACGGTCAAAGGTCGATGCGGTGGCCGGTGCTGAGAAAGCGCGTGTGATGGCTGAACAGGCCGAGGCTACGCTTACAAAGGTCGCTGGTAAGTCCGCTGAGGTCGATAAAGCGCTTGTGGAGGTGCGTGACCTTAAGGCAAAAGCTGGGCAGGCTGTCACCGATGCTGGTGGAGTACTGGATCAGGCTAAGGCTGCGGCGAGGGCGACGGGTGCCGATAAGGACGCTGTGGCTGCGCTGTACCGGCAGATAGTGGACAAACACCAGGCGATCCTCAGTCTGCATGGGGAGATGCTGGCCGTCCAGGCCGATATTAACGCCAAGCAGCAGGCGATTCTGGAAGCGCATGAGCAGGCGATTAAAGTCACCGCACGGGCTGTCAAAGCGCTTGCTGGTTCTCAGGCTGCGATGGCTGGCACGCTCGCCTATTTGCAGGAAGCACTTGAGGCTGCACAGCGGGCGATTGATGCGGCCAATTCGGCGATTGAATCGAACCGTCAGGCGATTCGCAGGCTGGACGAGATTCAACGGATGCACGAAAAGGCAATCCGTGAACTGTCTGCGATGACCACGGAGCTGCAAAAAGCACAGGTGAAACTGGCTGAGACGAATGCGACGATTCTTACGACGCAGGCAAACCTGAAAAAGACTGATGACCAGCTGAAGCAGTCCAATGCGCTGATTCAGAAACAGGTGGATAACAATACGGTGGCGCAGGAGACCACGAACCGGGCTGTGCGTGCATTGGGTGGATCTGTGGGGGCTATGGCCGGGTCACTGGCCTACATGCAGGAGTCGCAGGAGAATACGCAGAAAACGGCCCGTGATGCGCTGGATGCCGCCGCAGCGAACACTGAATCGCTGAGGATTCAGAGAGAGGTGAACGCTAAAGCGTTGGCGGTGGCGAAAGATGCTGAATCAGTCGCCACCGGGACTAGGGCAATAGCCCTGGCTACCAAATACGCTAGCCAGGTCAATTCTGTGGCGATTGAGAACAGCAAACGGCGACAAGATTTTATTGATAAAATTCTGCTATGGACGGCGGACACCCTCCGTATGCAAAGGCCGGTGGAATGGATGCAGGGCGGCGGCGGGTCGAATGCGTCCTCAGACTATGAAAAATATTTCACCCTCAATACCAGCTACGGGGCAAATTCCGTCTATGTGAACTTGCAAGGGTCGTGGGACGGGCACCTGAAAATTACGCTTTACATGCGCTCTGGTCTGACAGATTTTGCTCAGTGGAGTATCGCAGGTGGCCGGACGGAATCTGTCTACGCGGGGCACGATAAAAAGCGGATCGCGGGGATTACGGGCGGTGCGGGGCAGGAGGTGCGGGGTGTGGAGATCATCGCTACGCCGATCACACTGCCGGATGGCACGAAGCCGGTGATCCCCCAGGATCCTGTTTTGGAGCCGATTCCACCGATGCCTAAGGAATTCCAACAATAAGGAAAGGATAATTTTATGAGTGAGCCTATTTTACAGGCAATGTACAGTGTGCCAATCCGTCGCAGAGTCGGCAGCACAGAATCCATCATCCCGGAGGAATACCGCCACCGGATACACACGAAATGGCAAGAGCATGTCCGGTGCTCGCTCTATCCCGGGGAAAATCTTGTCAAGATCACGTGGGATGGGCCGGAACAGGCGATCCTCACCTACCAGCGCGAAAACGGGGCAGTATCCCGCAGGGTGGGGGTTGTACCCGCCTCTAGCGGGGGGGGGGGTACGCTCCCGGAGCTTCATCGTCCCAGCCACATCCGCAGAGGACTATATCTACGTGTCATTCGACGATGTGGCACAGGTCGAATCCTCAGCAATCGGATCAGTCACGGTCATCGGGATGGACGCATCCTAACCACCCCGGTGGGGGTGGCATAAATGACCGGGTTTTTCGAGGAGACGTTCACCTACGACGGAGCAAAATTCGTCAGGAGCGGAGATTCGAACAATACGATCATCCCCGAGGGTACCTGGGTGCTTATTGTGTCCGCGATTTTCCCGGAGGACATCACCGTCACGATGAATACCTACGCCCCGGATTCGTGGCAGGAGCTGGGGAAACTGCGGGGCACACGGGCGAAAACCTTTACGCAGGTGATCACGGCACCGAAAAACGCGCGTATCGGCATCAACACAAATGTGCGGCTCGCCACATTCAAGGGCACCCCACTGGCACTCACCCTGATACCCCTCACCTACGAGGCCACCACCTAGCAGGCACGGGGGTGGCAGCATGAGCACCCCTTTGGATACGCGGGAGATCACAGCCATTTACAACGGGTCGGCTTTTATTTTCTCGGACACGGGCACGAATGTGGCCGCGCCGCCTGCGGGAATGTGGGTGCTCGTCGCATCTGCGGTCTATCCGGGCACGGTGTCACTCACCCTGAATCGCTCAGGCTCCTCGGAGTGGCCGGAATTCGGCAGGCTGCGCGGCAATACGGCGCAGTCCCTCACGCGGGTGGTGTCCATCGAGGAGAAAATGAAAATCGGTGTCAACAGCGACGTGTGCCCCGACCAAAAAGGCGCGATCCTCCGCATTGCACTCATACCGCTCACCACCTAGCCCTGGCGGGGGCAGCGCCTGGAAATCCGGATCATCCCATCCCCGCTCGACGAAACATAACCACACGAAACCAAGGGGCAGTACCTGTAAAGGGTGCTGCCCCTTACCGCTGCCCAGATTAGGGCAGGATACGAGAAAACAGGCAGGAAGGAAAAAAATTGCAGTCCAAGCTAGACATCGTGAAAACTAACATTCGAAAGATGAAGCTCAGTGAACAGGAGGCGAACGACCTCCGAACCTGGCTCGTCGTCGATTACATCGAGGAGATCAGGCAGGCTGAATCCGCCGACACCGCCATGGTGAAGGCATACCGCACCATGCGTGCCAATAAGATGCTACCCACCCCACCGACCACCAAGGCTCCGGAAGGGCTGACCGTGCCGGGTGAGCTGTACACGCCGGTTAATGACTTCGTGTACATCACCGGTGACCTCGTGCTCGTGGATGGGCGCATCCTCCAGGCACAGGCCATCATCATGCCTCCCGTCGATTTCACCGCAGATAAATGGCTCGATGTCACCGGCCTGTACCAGCACGCACCCGAGAATGAGGAGGCGTAGGCCTATGGCGGAGTATCACCCGATGGCAGCCGGCAGTTTCCAGCTGTCCTCCGGATACGGGCCCCGCTGGGGCACATTTCATGCGGGTGTGGATTTGGCAGCCCCACAGGGCACACCGATTTATGCCCCCGCCGATGGGGTGATTATCCAAGGCCGTGACCGGCCGCAGGGCAGTGTGTCTGGGTTTGGGTCATGGATCTGGCTCGATGCGCAAAAGTCGTGTGGGCATGATTTCATTTTCGGCCACGTCCATCACCCCGGGATCATGGTGACCGCAGGTGATGTGGTCAAAGCGGGGCAGCAGATCGGTGTGGTCGGCTCCGAGGGTCAGTCCACCGGCCCGCACTTGCATTTCGAGGTGTGGACAGCGCCGGGCCGTATCGGTGGCCGCCATCAGGACCCGATGGGCTGGCTAAACTCGCACCCGCACCCGGGGCCTACGGTCAATCCGGCCCCTACCCAAGCCGGGGCCGGCACGCTGATGGGGATTGATATTTCCGAGCACCAGAATGGGCTAAGCCTGGCACGCGCCCGGGCGGAGGGAATAGAGTTCGCTATCCTCCGCCTATGCGATGGCACGCACCGCGATACTGTGTTCCGCTCCCACTTGGAGGATGCGGAGCGCGCCGGAATGCTCGTCTCCACCTACTGGTACCTCAGGGCACCCTCAGAGGGCACCAGCATCGCCCAGCAGGTCGATGTCATCGACCAGCAAATGGCCGGTAGGCGCGATTTGGGCGTGTGGATCGATGTGGAATCCGTCAAGGGGGAGGACACACCGCTCCTAAGCAAGGCCGATGTGTGGGCAGCCAAGCAGGAGCTTGAGCGGCGTGGCTATCACGTGCCCGGCATCTATTCAGGTGCGTGGTACTGGGAGCGCATGCCGGGCGGGGAACCGCCAATGGCCGGACTGGGGCACCTGTGGGTATCGAATTATGGACGGAACCGCAATGGTAGCCCCCGCGACCTGTACCAGGGCAATGGTGGAGACAATCACGAGGGGTGGGAATACCCATTGGGTGACCGCACCCCCGACATTCTCCAATTCGGCTCCAATGGCAAGGTGGCCGGGTTTAAGGCGGTTGATGTCAACGCCTACCGTGGCACTCGTCAGCAGTTACAGGCCATTTTCACAGGCCACCCAGTAGAAACCCCCAATGATGAAAGGAAGAAGATGTTAGAAAGTTTGATTATGGATCAGCTTGCCGGACCCGGCAGGCACCCCGACGGCACCCCAGCATTCAACGGCTGGGACGAGCACTCCATCTGCGAAGCAGCCCGCACCCGTGAGGGGGGCGGAAAAACCATGATTGAGCTGGTGGCGTTGACGCGTGAGGATGTGGCCCGGCAGCAGCAGCAGCTCGACACCCTCACCCAAGCCGTCGACAAGCTCACCACCGCACTCATGACCAAGGGGGCCGAGAATGCCTAAAGCGAACTGGAAAGAATCCTGGTGGATACGCCGCATAATCTACGCGGTGCTCGCGCTTGGTCTCACCATCGCCGTCGGTGGCGGCTGGGTGACCGACACACAGGCCGACACGTGGCTCGCGCAAGCCGATAACATCATCTCCATCCTGGCTGCGGTCGGCCTGGGTATCGCCGCGACGAAAACCCATCACGGCTCCGATGACCCAACCACGGTGCGTGATGTGACCGAGGTGGCCAAAGCGAGCACGCCACTACCCGGCGCGCCCGGCGATTTGGGAATGGTCCTCAATGATGTTCGGGACATGCTCGCAGGCCTGGGCTCCAGTGCTCCGGAGGTGTCTAAGGTGGCTGAGCTCCCGGGCGACTACACGCTGCTGCTGAAGCGATAGGGGGTCAGGTATGGGCGTGAAATTGTCCGCCCGCATGAGGTTGGCGGCACGCGGGCTCATCATCGCCGTCGCCCTGTGGTGTGTGCTCACTGGCATCGCCTATGACCCTATTCTCGGCGATGTGCCAAGCACCCTCTCGATGGTGGTGAGCATTATCCCCCCGCGCCTGTGGGTGGTAGCGTGGATTATCGCCGGGGTGCTCATGCTCGCAGGGCTGAGGTGGTATTGGTGCCGCAGGTGGGGAACAGCTCTCGCAATGGGGCTGACCCTCCTACTCGCATTCATCTACGTCAGTGCTTGGGTGACCGGTGACATGGCACGGGGATGGGTGTCCGCAAAAAACTACCTGCTCATCGCGGCGGTGGTGATCACCGGGGCAGCTACCCTGGCCGAGGGGGTGCTCGCCCGTGGGGATTCTCGTTGAGTTTTTCGACCGGGCCGACGCGCTCATGGCTGCGATCATCGCAGCCGGCGGGACGTGGCTCGCGTCGCGTGAATCACGCCACACGAATCTCCGCGCCACGCTTGATACCACCGCTGCTGCCACCATTGAGCGGCTGCAGGACGACATCACCCGCCTAGGCCAGCGCGTCGCCGACCTGGAAGCAAAGGTCGGCTCGCATGATGACTACGCCGCCTACGCCATCGCCGAGATGCATAGGGTCGAGGATTGGCTGGAGGACCAGGATATGCACTGGCCGCCCCCGCCCCCCATGAGCTTTTACGCCTGGCTGAATGAGCAGGACAGGCACCGCTCGGATTAAGATGGTTTTCACACACAAAAATAGGCCCCAGGGTGCCAAATCAGGCAGACCCTGGGGCCCATTTTTTATGCCCTCACTTGCCCCGCAGTGCCCGGTCCACCGCGCTCCCAGCAGCCCCGCCTCGCTGCCTGCGGCCCCGGTCGTAGTAGGCGATCATCGTCACATCAGAGTGCCCTGTCATCGCCATGATGTCCTCATCATCGACCCCCAGGTCACGGGCGAGGGTGACAAAAGAACGGCGGAGGGAGTGCGGGGTAATGTGCTGCTCGCACCCCGCGCGGTCTGCGACTGCTTCTACAATCCGGCGGGCATCCTGTGTGGTCATGGCCCGGCCCTGCCAGCGTAGGAGCCTGCCCTCATGCCGAGCTGCAAGGAGTGGGGTAAGGGCCTCCACAACCCCCTCAGGGGCTGTCAGCGCGTCAATGTGATTGGGTTTGCGGTGCAGCACCAGTCGCAGTCCGTCCCCGGCGTGCTCAACATCGGTGACACGGAGGGCACAGGTTTCGCCGACACGTGTCCCCATGAGAATGAGAATCGTCAGCAGCCCCCAGGTGTCGCCGCCGTCGGCGTGTGCGATGGTGAGCATCCGGGTGAGCTCCTTACGGGTCGCAAAGGTGCCGGGCCGGTGGCGGCCCGTGTGGGGACGGCGCACCCCATAGCCCAGATCGGTCTGGGTGAGGCCGTGCAGGTGCGCGAAGCTGTAGAACTGGCAGATCACCGTCGCTGCCCCTTGAGCTGATGATGGGGGCAGGCGCTGCAGGTAGCCCTCAATATGGGCACGTGCCACCGCCCACGGGTCGAGGTGTGAATCCTCACAAAAATGCAGCCAGCGCCGCAGCTGCGGCCCATACGAGCGGGCCGTCGTCGGCTTGTATCCTGCCATGAAGTCCGCTGCCGCCACCACGGGGGCGACGACCCAGTGCTCCCGTCCGGGCGGCACCGGGCCTAGTGTCTCCATGCGTTGACTCGGTCCGTCTTGATTGGGGCCCCCTCCGGCCCTTTCAGATAAGGGGAGACGAAAACAGGTTTCGTGTATTTTCGGCCCGGGCCTACCCGCTGCTGCCGCCAGTGCCCGCGCACCATCCACCGCGTGTGGAACTCCCGTGACTGGCCGTAATTCTGCTCGCGTTCTGCATCATTATGTGCCAACCGGCGCAGGTCAATCACCTGAATGAGCTGCTCCTTTCCTGGCTTTCGCTTTTTGTTTCCTGTGTGCAGACTCGCCCGTCGTGAGCGCTTCTCCGCTACCCTCGGCTGCTGCATCAAAAGCCACGCCGCACCAATCGTGTGCACCACATGCGCAGCCCACGGCTCCCGCAGCTGTGTCACCTGCGGTGAGTACTCCACATCACCCCTGACGGTGTACATCGCGATCTCGTATACGTCCCGCCATAATGGTGCGGTGCGTGCCCTCTGCACGGGGTCCGAGACTGCGCCGTAGAAGGTGAAATTCAGCAGGTCGCCAGTGATGGACCAGTGTACCCCGTGCACCGCAGCGGAGCCGAGAATTGACTCGGCCCACCGCCCATCTGCCATGAATCCCTCGCCGGGGTCCGCTGGGGTGGTGCCGATCGGGTGGTCGAACCACATTAGCCCGGAGGTCTCGGGGGCGGCGATTGTCGGGGTCCACGGTGGCAGATCTGGTGCCGTATCCAAAGCAAGCTTCGTCATGTCCCGCGATACCCACCACAAAGACGCGTTCTTTAGGGTGGCAACGTGCCGCTCCGTAACCCCCGCCCCCGGAGGCGGTGGCGGTAGCAACTTCTCTTTTTTTACCAGCGTTTTCCGCAGCTCAGGCAGCTGCAAAAGCGTAATCAACATAATGCCCTCACGAAATGTTGAGGCCCCGGCTAGCGTGGCCGGGGCCTGGGGTTTTAGGCGAGCCACCTCGGGTCGAGCAGCACGGAGGTAATATCAACCACGCAGTCCTCGTCGTGCTCCGGGTCGCGGTATCCGAGCCTGACGGTCTGCTCCCCGTACTCATTTGTCTCCTCCCTGAGTGTCTCCACCCAGTCGGTGCCGGTCGCCTCGTAGATGTAGTTGGTGATGGCGTCGACGGCCTCGTCGAATGTGGTCGGGGTGGTGGAGAAGTCCATTGGTACGCAGTCACCGTCTGGGTCTGCGACGGCGGTGAAGCGGAATTTCACACTACCCTCGGCCCACTTGGTGACGGTGGCTTTGATACGCCCGAGGAGCCATTCCATGCCGTTGTCGGCGGGGTCACCATCGACCGAAGCGCCACGATCCGCGAGGAAATCGTCCTCGCTGTCAAAGGTCCAGTAGGTCCAGCCTGTAATCTCGCGGGTGTCCTCGTCGGGGTCGATGTCCTCCTCGAGGGTGAAGCACATGATTTGGCCGTCCCTGCGGGTGAGTTTGATGGAGTCATCTGCGGGGGACGCCTCGTCGTAGTCGTCGAGCCATTCGATTTCGTGGTGGAGGGCCTGGGCGAGGTCCCAGTTGGTGAGGGTGCCGTTTTCGGCCTGGGGGAGAAGATCAGTGGTGGTGCTCATCTTGTTTCCTTTCTGTGAGCTTTCTTTCTTGCTGATATTTATATTGTAGTTTTTCTCGAATTAAAGTGCAAACCGGGTTTACACTACAATACCCCCAAATAGGGTTAATTGTAGCGGTCGCGGATCTTATAAATCGACGTGCGCGACAACCCCGACGCGCGCGACACATCGGTCACGGCAGCACCCGCAGCCAACGCGTCACAAATCGCCGTATCCCGCACACTCGCCAGCATCTCTGCCTGCGACTGCGACTCCGCCACCCGCTCCGACACCTCGGCAATCCCATCGAGCAGCTCATCAACCCGGCGCGGATTATCATTCTCCAGCCAGCCCTCAACCGCAGCCGTTAGTGCCTCCGCCTGCGCGTCGGTCACATTATCCTCGTCAATAGTGGCGCTGTCGAGAGCCTCAATCTGCGGCACATAGACCGCGAAAGCATCAATGACCGCACCGCGGGTGAGGTCATGCTCCTCAGCTAGCCTGCCAGCCAGGGCAAAAAGCGTAGTAGACATTTACACCTCCTCAATGACGATGTTGCTCGTGTCGAAAACGCTGCGAGCCAAGTCGGTGACCGTCTCAATGGTGTAATTCGGCTTCTCTGGGGCTTCGTCATCTTCGAAAGCGTCCGGGTCAGCCCAGTAGAAGAATGACCAATGCCCATCTGCGTGCGTATTCGCGGAACGCGAATAATCCCCCTCAATGACCTTCGATGCGAGGTCCTCGAGGTCCGTTGCCGTGAGCGTATCGGCCTGGATGCCCATAATCCCTTGCTTGGTGGCGGTTAGTGTGAACATGATTTTTCCTTTCGTACTGTCTCGTTGCCTGCTCCATTGTGGTGCAGTGCGCGTGATTAGGGTATGCGCGCCCCACCGTTAGGGGTTAGCCCTCTGGAAGATCAGACCAGAACGTGTATCCGTTGATTTCCACGGTTTCGCCGTCGTCGATTGCGATTACAACGGTTTCGACCTGTTCCGCGTTTAGCCACGGTGCGAGTTTTTCAATGGCTGGTTCTACTTCGTAGTAGGCACCGCCTGCCTTGCTCGTAAGGTTCACACTTTCGGTTTCGCCGTCCGTGGTGGACATGTAAGCCATGAACATTGTGTTCCGTCCTTTCTGTGAGCTTTTCTTTCTTGCTGATGTCTCTAGTATATGTCATCCGACATGGCATGTCAACCGGGTTGACGCTAACGTGCCCCCAAGCGGGGGTGTGCTATGCTGTGAACGTGGATTGGAAATCTTCCCAGCCATAGGCATCCTCGTCCTCGATGGTATCGATAATGTCGCAAGCCTCGGCGAAAGCCTTACCGTCGTCGGTGCATGACCACTCTGGGGAGTGGAGAAGCTCGATGCCGTTTTCAGTAGCCCACTCGACAAGGGAGGTGGCATGCCCCTCGCCACGGTATTCCGGCTCGGTGTAGACCTGCATGATTTGGCAGGTGGTGAGGTCTGCGTACAGCTCGGCGATCATGGTGCCGTCCTCGTCGAATTTTTCAATGATGCGCATCTCGTCGGGCTCGTCGTAGTAGGTGCCGGTGCGGGTCTCGATGGTGCTCATTTTGGTTTCCTTTCTTCTGAGCTTTCTTTCTTGCTGATGCCTTTAGTATATGTCACCCTGTATTACATGTCAACCGGGTTAACATTTAACCACCCCTAAACAGGGGGTAGGGTTAGAAAGGTTCGTCACCCACCTGCGTCACCATGACATCAAGCGGCTCCACATCATGCACTGCCGCCGCAAGCGCCATGAGATCAACTGTTTCCGGATCCACAGCAGCGAGCAACGCCGCCACGATCTCTCGACGCGTGCCCACATAATCATGGCGACCGTCGAATACGTCCACGAAGAGAATCTCATCCATGACTTCATCATGCCTCGCGTCGGGGTGTTACATGAGAATCCCACGACAATTCCACGACATGCGACACCACAAATCGCCATAAATGGCCGTATTTAATCCTATGTGCCCATTAATCGAAAACGCGAACGCCAGCAAAAACCAAGTTCAACCACTGCACAAAAATTCGACACATGTGGGTTCGAGTCCCACCAGGGGGACAATACGGCCAGCTAGACCACGTTTTGAGTGGTGTGGCTGGTCGATTTTTTGCGTAAAGTGTCTAAAAAATGTCTAAAGATTACGGCTGCGCCAGACGGTAGCGTGCCGAAGAATGGCCCGTCCGTACACGAGAAAGGCCCGTCCGTACATGCTGGTGCCGCGTACACGCTAGCCTCAGATGCGACCGCGCCCTCCTACCTAGGCCGTCCTTAGAACGCTGTGCCGCTTTCGTGCCATGGTAGGGGAGACCCACTGTGAGCTCGCGCACAGCCAAAACATAAACTTTTAGCAACAACGTGTGGCGCATGGAACTATTTTGTGCCACAGGGCGTTGGTAATAGTGAGAGTCGCTGAAGTTCGAATGCGTCAATAGGGAATGGCTGGTGCCGTTTCGGAGCGCACCCGAGCTGCAGTGGCGAGGTGGTAGTGGTTACCGGTAGGTAGCCCTACAAGCATACTGACGCGTGCATGGGTGCGCGTTGGCGGTGGCTGCCACCGCGTAATAGATATTGTGATACAATACGACGTAATAAAGGAAGAGATTCTACTGTGCAAAGCAATAACCCGGTTCTCACTTCCCTAGAACGCGATGAAACCCGGAACGGGTACAGCCAGCCTAGCTATGGTCAACCCATGCAGCAGGGATACGGAATGGGAGGAAGCCGGCCGCTGACGGTGGATGACATCGTCACCAAGACGGGCATCACCCTCGGCATTATCGTCCTGTTCGCCGCCGCGAACTTCGCCCTCGTTCCCATTTTGGGTACGGGCGGGCCCACGATGATCCTCACCTTCGTTGGTGCGATCGGTGGCCTTGTAACCGTCCTCATTTCAACTCTTGGTAAGAAGTACGGGTCGGCAGCCGTCACTATCGCCTACGCGGTCTTCGAGGGCCTGTTCCTGGGTGGCTTCTCGGGGATCTTCACGGGCTTCCAAATCTCGGGCGCTAACGGCGGTGTCCTCATCGGCCAGGCAATTCTTGGTACCTTCGGTGTGTTTGCTGGCATGCTGTACGTGTACAAGTCCGGCGCGGTGAAGGTGACCCCGAAGATGCGCCGGGTTGTCACGGCGATGCTGTTCGGCGTCCTGGCCTTGGTGTTGGGGAACCTCATTGGCTCCATCTTCTTCGGTTTCAATCCGCTTCGCGACGGCGGAATGCTCGCCATCATCTTCTCGCTTGCGGTTATTGCCTTGGGTGCGTTCACGCTGCTCCTGGATTTCGATTCCGCAGACCACATGGTTCGAGCAGGTGTACCCGCCGAGTACGCGTGGGGCATTGCGCTGGGGCTTGCGGTGTCCATCGTGTGGCTGTACACGGAGATTCTGCGTTTCCTCAGCTACTTCAATAGAAACTAACCGCGACCGCGTGGCGCGCATTCGCTCAGGCGGGTGTGCGTAGTCCGGTCACAGAACTAGCCATCGTCAGGCTGTACTAGTCCTCGGCGGTGGCTTTTTACGTTCGCGCCGGAAAATCGGGGAGAGAGTGGGACCTGTCGGTTACCCTCAAGAGTTGAAAAATCCCGCCGGGGTGGCCGGCGGGATTAAACGAGCGTGGAGTGGTTACTTGCTCTCTTCGAGACGCTTGGCGCGCAGAGCAGCCGCCTTAGCGGAGTCGTAGGGCTCGGCGGAAACGAGGGTGACGGACACACTCGCACCGTTGGGCGCGGTGTACTCGCGGGTTTCTCCCTCAGTAGCGCCGAGAACCGCAGCGCCCAGAGGAGACAGCTCGGAGTAAGTCTCCAGGTCGGGGTTGTCGGAGGCGGTAGCGCGAGTACCGATGAGGAAGGTTTCCTTATCGTCCTCGTCGCCGTTGTAGTACACGTGAACGACGGATCCCACCTGGGCTTCACCCTCCTTGAGGGCGGTGCGCTCGGTGGTGGAGTTCTTCAGCATCTCCTCGATCTCGCGGATGCGGGACTCTTCCTGCGCCTGCTGGTCACGAGCGGCGTCGTAACCGGCGTTCTCCTTGAGGTCGCCCTCTTCACGACGCTCGTTAATCTCAGCGGCGATTACTGGGCGGTTATCAATGAGTGCTTTGAGTTCGCGCTCCAGAGCAGCCTTTGATTCCGGGGTGATGTATGTCTTTTGTGCCTCAGCCATTGAGATCCTTCCCGTGGTATTGGGACTATGGGCCCCAACACCGAAATTCAAAGAAAATGACAAGTTTTCTGCGTTTAAGTCTGGTCACGTGGCAGGTTATGCCACAATTCGAGTGAATTCTACCACTGGCGCGGGCCGGGTGGCGCATTAGTCGCGCGCGGTCGGATCAATCGGGACGGACGAAAGTTCTTCAGGCTCCTCGGTGAGGTAGGAAGGAATGTTCGTCGAGCACCCGTAAATCTCGCCGAGCACCGGGACACCACGGCTGGGGATGTCCACCGTGTGTCGGGTTTTCTTGTCTCCTCCCGCCGGTATCAAAACTTCTCTGCGCCCGAGTTCAGCGTGGTTGTAGTCCCACGAGAGGAGAATGCAGTACGAATCCAATTCAGGGTTGTCGCGGATGGAATCAAACGTGAGCCTCAACGTGTTGTCCTGCAGGCGCGTGTATTCCACTTTCTCCGCGGTGACTTTGTCCTTCTCCTGGTACTGGGAATACTGCCAGACAACGTAAGCGCCGGCGATGAGGAAGAGGATTGCTCCAATCACAATGATCTTTCCCGCGATGTTGTTGTCCTCACGCTGTCGGTTATAGCGTGCATCAAGCCGGCTCTGCGTAGTCATACTTTCACAGCTTAGTGGCCTTCTGTGTGGGGTGAGAATTGAGGCCATCCCGTGGTTCCAGTAGTTGCGTCCTGTGGTTCCATCCCCCGCTTCCTGTGGTTGCATCCTGTGGTTCCTGTGGTTGAGGTGCAGGATAGGTACGCCACGCGTACGACGGGAGGCATCGTGCCCGGTACCGGGCGACAAATCTCTGTGCGTGGCACGAATCGGGATGAGGCACGTGCATAGGTGGGCCGCAGTGTGTGAAGGTGGCTTAACCGCCCCGTTAGCGGGTTGTTCACGCTGCACTAACGCAGTGCGCCTGGGATGTCACCGCGATGCTTGCGGGGAGCGGTGGTACGGGCCGTGTGCAAGAAGCCTCAGTAGTATATGGTGCACCACTAAACTAACGTTGGTACCGTTGGTTCGCACCCCAAGCCGGACGGAAAAGGAAGATTACAGAGGATCTATGAAGCGTTATTCAATCGTCGCCGTTCATGCTCACCCCGATGACGAGGCAAGCAAGGGGGCCGCAACCATGGCAAAATACGCCACCGAGGGGCACCAGACGTGCATCGTCACGTGCACCGGTGGCGAGCGAGGCGACATCTTGAATCCGCACCTGGACACCGATAGCCTGCCGGACGATATGCACGAGATTCGGCGCAAAGAGATGGCTGGTTCCATTAAGGCACTGGGTGCCGACCACGTGTGGCTCGGCTACGTCGACTCGGGGTTGCCCGAAGGTGATCCGCTCCCACCACTGCCAGAAGGATGCTTTGCGCTGCAGGATGTGGGGGAAGCAGCCGACAGCCTCATTAGGGTCCTCCGGGAGAAAAAGGCCGACGTCATCGTTACTTACGATGAAAACGGTGGTTACCCACACCCGGACCACATCATGGTGCATAAGATCAGCATGATCGCGTGGGACCGTGCCGGGGACCCCAGCTACAAGCCGGAACTGGGGGAGGCCTACGAGCCGAAGAAGCTGTATTACACGCACGGGTTCATCCGCCAGAGGATTGAGAAATTCCACGAAGCATTCCTCGCCACTGGAAAAGAGAGCCCCGTGGCCGACTACGTGGAGCGGATGCGCAGCCGCAACTTCGATCTCATGCGCCGGGTGACCACCCAGGTGCCGTGCTCTGAATACTTTGAAAACCGTGACCAAGCCTTGTTGTCCCACGCCACACAGATCGATCCGGACGGCATGTTTTTTGCCGCGCCGCTTGAGATGCAGAAGCAACTCTGGCCAACAGAGGAGTTTGAGCTGGCAAAAACGCGGGTGTCCACGGATATTCCGGAGACCGATCTTCTCGCTGGGCTGAGCTAGACAAGGCCGAGACACGGCGCGAAGCATTCCGGCATGGACGAAGTGGGCAGAAACAGCCTGGCTGTGCAACGGGATGCTCACGCGGTGGGGGTCAACCGGCACAGACGCGAGGTGCGACTACTACGATGTAGCTAAGACCCTCGCAGCGGTTGTCCTGCCAGTAGCCCGCCAACGGGTGAGGTTGTCCGCAGCAGGTTCCCGGTGTTGACCCGGGTGCAACGGGCTAGGTTCGCAGGTTTGGAAGATGAAAGGAAGCGCACATGCTTACTAGTGGGGTTGTTCAAGGGGCATACGCGTCGGTAGTGACCGGTTTTAACCAAGCTGTGGCCGTGGTAGCCCAATCGGGTGGGCCGTCGCCGGAAAATGCAGACAGTAGCCAAGCCTCCCCAATCGGTCTGCTCGTCGTTGCCGTCATGATGCTGGCGATCCTGTTCTTGGGGTGGCGTCTGGCACGTCGCATCGCCCGCCTCAACCGCCGTCGCGCGTTTGCTGAGGAGCACGGTATCGATGTTTTTGATGAGGAGACCCTGAACAAAGCGATGCGTGAAGCCGGGATGGATATTCCCAAGCGTCGCCCGCTGATCTAGCACACGGCGGAGATTGCCAAACCACGGCAGAATTTTTCGGGGGAAAGTTTGTAGCTGATGGTCAATTGGTGGAAAGTCGATTGACTGCATGCGTTGCGTGTGCGGGCAGAAGTACCGGGGGCGCGCCCATGTGTGAAACTGCCCGTTGCGTGGCTAGACTTGAAGTGTGAATTTGCTCCCCACATTGCTGTATCCGCTGTACGAAAATCACCTACGGCGCGTCATCAAGGAACGCCCGCAACCGCGCCATGTCGCGGTCATGTGCGACGGTAATAGACGGTGGGCACGGGAGGCCGGTTTCGCTGACGTTTCCCACGGCCACCGGGTGGGGGCAAAGAAAATCGGTGAACTCGTGCGCTGGTGCGAGGACACGAAGGTAGAAATCGTCACCGTCTACCTGCTCAGCACGGAAAACCTGAAGCGCAGTGCGGAGGAGGTCGGCCTGCTCTTTGACATCATTGCCGATGTCGTCGACGAGCTTTCCACCTCAGACCTCAACTGCCGGCTGCGCCTCGTGGGGCACATGGATCTCCTCCCGGAGGACGTGTCCACCAGGATGGAACGGGGAGCCGAAAAGACCAAGGACCACACCGGTATTGAGGTCAACATCGCGGTGGGCTACGGCGGACGGCAAGAAATCGTCGATGCGGTCCAAGCACTCATTCACGAGGAAGTAGAAAAGAACACCCCGGCCGATAAAATCGCCGATGCATTCACCATCGAGTCCCTATCGCGGCACCTGTACACCCGCGACCAGCCCGATCCGGATCTCGTCATTAGAACCTCCGGGGAACAGCGGCTCTCTGGGTTCCTCCTGTGGCAAGCAGCGTATTCCGAAATCTGGTTCACAGACACCTACTGGCCGGCGTTCCGCAGGATCGACTTCCTACGTGCGCTGCGCGACTTTTCCTCCCGCAACCGGCGCTTTGGAAAATAACACCCGCAGGATCGTGCCAGTCGCCCTGTGAGAGCCCCGGCTGGAACGCCCGCTTTCTGTGGAGCGAAAGGCACACGCATTGGTGTGGCAGTGGGGGCCTGGTAAGGTGCGTTCGGGTTACAACCATTGCACGTACGGGGTGCGACCACAATCGATGAGAGGGTGACAGGGACCACGATGCCGGCAGAAAAAAGGGTTTTCTTCTCCTCGGTGTACGGATCATCACAGGCCTACGCCGAAGAAATCGCAAAGCAGCTGGGGCGAGAAGCGGTGGATATCACCGACGTGGAGCTGCCGAGCGAGGGCCTGGTAGAGGAAGCTCCACTGATATTCGTGGGACCGGTCTACGGGGTGAAGCTCCTCGGGGCAGAAAACGCCGCATGCGTCGCCCGGGAGCTGGATAAGGCGCTCATCTCACAGGGGTCTGCCAAGCACGTCGCGTTTGTCTCGGTGGGGCTGACTGACCCGGAGAAGGCGGCGAAAAAGGATAGCTCCGCCAAGTTCTTCGGCGATGAGAAGGATCGCGTTGAGCGGTTCTATGTGCCCGGGCGCATCCATTACCCCAAGCTCAAGCTTGCCCATCGGACGGCCATTAAAGCCATGCTGCTGTACTACTCGTCCAAGCCGGGAGCCACTGCGTTCGAGCGAGAACTCGTCGCATCGGGGGCCATCGGCTTTGACAAGGTCGATGTCTCCTTGGCGGCGCCCGTTATCAAGTGGGCCGAAACCAGGTAGCCTCAGCCCCAAATCAGTGTTTGCGCATGCGCACGCGTTGAACGCGATGGTCGGGCCCCTTGCATAGGACCAGGGAGGCCCTCACCCGTGTGGGGAGGATATTCTCCACCAGGTTGGGGAGGTTAATGGATTGCCAGATCTCGCGGGCTTCCGCGCGGGCACGCTCCTCTGATAAGCGGGAGTAGTGCGCGAAGTGGGCATCTGGTTCCGTGAACACGGTCGACCGGAGGGCGAGGAAGCGGTTGATGTACCAGCGCTCAATGTCCTGCGCCGCGGCATCCACAAAGAGTGAGAAATCAAACAGGTCGCTCACCATGAGGGTAGGTCCCGTTTGAAGCACGTTGAGCCCCTCCAGGATGAGGATGTCCGGCTTCTTCACGTGGGTGTACACGCCCGGCACCCGATCGTATTTGAGGTGCGAGTACACGGGTGCGAGCACATCCTCCTTGCCGGACTTCACATCGGTAACAAACCGCAGAAGCGCGCGTTGATCGTAGGATTCAGGAAACCCCTTGCGGTTCATGATCCCGCGCCGCTGCAGTTCCTCGCTGGGGTAGAGGAACCCATCGGTGGTGACAAGGTCCACCCGGGGAGTCGATGTCCACCGCTGCAGGAGGACGTGGAGGACACGTGCCGTTGTTGATTTCCCCACTGCCACGGAACCACCGATCCCGATGATGAAAGGGACCCGGAACGTGGGCGTTCCGAGGAAGTCAGCGGTCGCATCCGTGAGCTTTTGTCGCGCCTTCGCCTGTAGATAGAGGAGGCGGGAAAGGGGAAGGTACACATCGGAGACCTCCTCCAGGTCGATCATGTCGCCGATGCCCCGTAGTTTTTCTACCTCCTCGGCTGTGAGCACCTGGGGGGTATTTTGGCGCAGTTCGCGCCATTCTTCACGGCCGAAGTCGATGTAGGGGCTCGGGTCCGGGGGTCGTTTAGCCATGGTCCTATTTTGCCCGTTGTCATCCGGTAGTGGAGCACCTGGGGGAGTTAACGTGTCAATGTCACGGTAGACAGCGAGAGCCGGCGTGGAGGTCAACCCCCGGAAAGGGGTGGGGGAAATGATAGCGGTAATGAAAATGTGGCGCAATAATGCACGTCATATTCATCTGAACTGCGCGAGATGTGTGGAAAGTGTATAAGCTGCTGGTATTAACCAGTGTGAGATAAAACGTAGTATTTTTACCAACGCCGACACGTCACATTCCCTAAAATGAGTGACAACAGGCCATGTGGCCTCCGCAAGTGGTTTGCACGCCGGTAATCGGATAACCCACAATCGCTCTGAAGAAAGGTTTCGGACTAGGTTATGACTGCACCGAATTCCAACGACGTACGCTATCGAGAGCTCAAAGAACTCGATCCGAAGGTGTACGAGGCAATTATCAACGAGCTACATCGCCAGCGCGACATGCTTGAGATGATCGCCTCGGAGAACTTCGTTCCGCGTGCGGTGCTCCAAGCACAGGGATCAATTCTCACCAACAAGTACGCAGAAGGCTACCCCGGTCGCCGGTACTACGGTGGCTGTGAAAACGTCGACGTCATCGAGGATCTCGCTCGTAGCAGGGCTCGCGAACTGTTCGGCGCTGATTTTGCCAACGTACAGCCGCACTCCGGAGCGCAGGCAAACGCCGCCGTCCTCATGTCGCTAGCCAATCTGGGTGACAAGATCATGGGCCTCAAGCTGGACCATGGCGGGCACCTCACGCACGGCATGAAGCTCAACTTCTCCGGTAAGAACTACGAGGTTGTCGCCTACGGCGTGGATGAAAAGACGCACCGGCTCGATATGGATCAGGTGCGCGAGATGGCTCTCAAGGAGCGCCCCGCCGTGATCATCGCTGGCTGGTCTGCCTACCCGCGGCACCTGGATTTCAAGGCCTTTCGTGAGATCGCCGACGAGATCGGTGCGAAGCTGTGGGTGGACATGGCCCACTTCGCAGGTCTCGTCGCCGCAGGGCTTCACCCGAGCCCGGTACCGTACGCGGACGTTGTGTCCACCACGGTGCACAAGACGCTGGCGGGACCGCGCTCGGGCATGATCCTGGCCAAGCAGGATTGGGCAAAGAAGATCAACTCGTCGGTGTTCCCGGGCCAGCAGGGTGGGCCACTCATGCACGTCATCGCGGCCAAGGCCGTGGCCCTGGGGATTGCCGGCACGGAGGAGTTCAAGGAGCGCCAGCAGCGCACACTCGACGGTGCCCAGATCCTCGCTGAGAGGCTCAGCGGTGAGGATTGCAAGAAGGCCGGAATCGAGCTGCTCACCGGCGGGACCGATGTCCACCTGGTGATGGTTGATCTTCGTAATTCCGCGATGGACGGCCAGCAGGGTGAGGACCTTCTCCACGAGGTGGGAATCACCATCAACCGCAATACCGTACCGTTCGATCCGCGTCCGCCGGCGGTCTCTTCCGGCCTGCGCATCGGTACGCCCGCACTGGCCACGCGTGGTTTTGATGAGGCCGGTTTCCGTGAGGTTGCAGATATCATCGGCACCGCCCTTGCCGCCGGCGAGAGCGCGGATATTGAGTCGCTTCGCGCACGCACCAAGAAGCTGGCGGAGCAGTACCCGTTGTACGAAGGCTATGAGAACTGGACCATCTGCTAGAAGCGCCACGCGAGCGACTGCGCGCGCCAGGACGTAGCAGCACACCCCGGCACCATCGGATTGACGGTGCCGGGGTGTGAACGTTTCTGTAGGCGGTGCGGGCCCGCGTGCAGTCGCCACGTGCGTTGCGACTGCGGATGTGGGGCCTGTGGCCGGCGTTAGCCGATGATGAGCTCACCACGTAGGTAGCTGATGAGCATCCACGCCGCGGAGATCACCACGATGAGTGAGATCATCACCCACATTGCGATTGTCAGCTTGGAGATCCCGCCGTGGCGGTCGAAGCTGTCTTCGCTGGCGGCATCCAGTTCGTGCCCGTCGTCCAGGTGTGGGTTGAAGGGGGAGGAGTGGACGTGGTCTACCTGGCGGCGGGGCCGCTCCTGGTGCTCCTCGTAACCTTGGTATCCCTCGTGTCCTTCGGGGCTCACTTACCCTCCTCCTTCGGTGCGCTGTGCTCCGCGCGCTTCAGCGCCATGTCCTTGCGGGCCTTGGCCAACCATTCCGGCTGCTGCGCGAGGAGTTCCTTGATCTCAGCCGTGGTCAACGGTGGTGTGAGACCACTGTTTTTCAGGGCTGTGTTGGAAATCCCGAGTTTCTGGGCGACCACTTTGCGGGGGTGGGGCCCCTCGCGACGCAGGGTGGCTAGCCACTCCGGGGGATTCTTCTGCAGCTCGACGAATTCGGCGTGTGTCAACGCGTTCTCCTGGAACTCCGGTGGTGTCGCCGGGAGATAGATGCCGAGTTTATTCGCCGCTGTTTGCGGCTTCATCGCCTGCGAAGACGGTTCGCGGCGCACATTGCTATCGCTTTCACTCACGTGCATAACGGTATCATTTGCACCATGACCATGGAAGTTTTCTTCTGTACTGGCACGGAGCCGGGTAAGTGGTTTGACCGCTACCACGAGAACACGACGCACCCCGAGCTCATCACCACCCGCGTCGATGACGCGTTGGGTGCCTTTCTTACCAGGGTGGAGGAGCGCGCATGTGGCGAGGCAAGCGATGCGTCGGCCCCGGTGCCGGTGGCGCTCGTGCGCCTCCCGGACGTACGGCTCACCGATGAGATGCATCGGGTTGTCCTCTACACTGAGCAGCCGGGTATCGCGGTGGGGAAGGAGACCGAGCTGGCTGAAATGGAGCCCGAGCGGGTGTCTCCTGCAGAGGTCGAGGGCGAGATTGTCAATTGGGCGATCAGTGAGGACCGGCAGGTGGATGTCCCCGCCGTGCGCGACGCCCTCGCCGTCGCCGCTGCGGGCGTGGGTATTGTGCTTGCCCCTCGCCCCCTCCTCAAAGTGCTGTCCAAGAAGCAGATCCGTCACTTTCCGTTTGTCTCCGATCGGTCGACCGACATTGCTCTCGTCTGGCTTGTCGACGACGACTGCGATGCGATCCAGGACCTTGTTGGGACGATGAAAGGTCGCACGCGGGGCTCGTCCCGCGGAAGCGTGAAGGCGGGGGCGAACGCGGCTGCCGGTTCAAAGTCCGGGGCGAAACGTGGGTCCGTGGCGGCCACGGCCTCCACAAAACGCACACGAGGCGGTGGCGGCGGTGACCGCCGGGCCTCTCGACGGAGGAAAAACGACCGGGGACGACGCAATAACAGACGGCGGTGACCGGAACAATTACTCCGTCATTGTTGTATTAGTGCAGGAAGAGCGTGAAAAACCGCTGGTAGTTTTGTTGCAATAATTGAAAATTTAAGTAAACAACCGCATAATGGTTGAGTAATTTGAAAATTGTTACTGCATTGAAATGAGGAATTGTTGTGAAGACAACCACGCTGAAGAAACTCACCGCTGTCACTGCTACCGCCATGTTGGGACTGGGCCTGGCCGCCTGCTCCCCGGCTAACGAGAATCCGGCCTCCAGCTCTGCTGTCGAGTCCGCAGATGCCAAGGCTTCTGAGGAGCAGCAGGCACGCGAGGATGCCAACAAGGTCACCGAAACCAACGTCACCACCGGCACGGTCACCGAGACCGCTTCCGCTACCGGCGAGGGCACCGGTGCTGAGGTTGCTACCACCACCCTGACCGATGCCAACGGTAACGAGGTCAAGGTTCCGGAGGCCATCGCCGATAAGTACGAGGCTCTCGGTGGCGCCGATTCCAAGCTCGGCCACGTCAACGAGGTGAAGGATTACGGCGACGGCCAGTGGCTCGCAACCTTCGAGCGCGACGGTTACAACCACTACCTTGCTTACACCCCCAAGACTGGTGCGGTGCTCATCCACGGTGAGATCGCCAAGCAGTGGCTCGACGCTGGTGCGTTCGCATCCACCGTTGGTGCCCCCACCGACGAAGAGGTCGCCCTGACCGACGGCTCCGGTTGGGAGCAGTCCTTCGTCTCCGGCACCATCAGCTGGGTTAAGGACGCGGCTGGCACCTTCTCTGGTGTTGTCGAGGCCAAGTAGCCTGACGGCGTAACTAAATAAAGCATTGAGTGGCACGCGGAATCTCCGCGTGCCACTTTTTTGTGTGCCCATTGCGGTGGTCCGCCGCGCGGGGGCAAAGTTAACCTGGTGTTCAGCTTACAGCGCTGTGATTTTAACCCAGGGTTGCTACGGTGGGCAGTAGCCGAGAGGAACTCGATGAACCCCGCGCTTCTTGCTTGTGAGCGCACCGGGTGAGGTGAGTCGGCCATCGGTAAGAAAGAAAGGACAGTCGCGTTTCGCTCGGCACGAAAGTTGCCTGCACTACAACTCGGCGCGCGTGTCACGCGTCGCGCTGAAAAAGGATTGTCCGCAATGGTTTCATCAACCTACATAGCACACACCGAGTCGCTTACTGCTTCTGACCCGGCTCTTGACGGCCACACCCCAACCCCCACCACCTCCTACGTATTGGACACGTCCGTTCTGCTCTCAGACCCCTGGGCGTTGCGAAAATTCGCGGAACACGAGGTTGTGGTCCCGCTTGCGGTCATTGGCGAACTAGAGCAGAAGCGTCACCACCCTGAGCTGGGCTGGTACGCGCGGGAGGCGCTCCGGTTCTTGGAAGATCTCCGCAGCACCTACGGCCGGCTCGACCAGCCGATCCCGGTGAGCAAGGAGGGTGGCACCCTCCGTGTGGAGCTCAACCACCAGGACCCATCGATCCTCCCGTCCGCGTTTGCCAAGGACTTCCAAAACGATCACCGCATCCTCGCCTGCGCCCTCAACCTGCAGAAGGAAGGTCACAGGGTGACCCTGGTTACCAAGGACATTCCGCTGCGCGTCAAGGCTGGTGCCGTGGGCCTCGAGGCCGACGAGTACCACGCCCAGGACGTTGTCTCCTCGGGCTACACGGGAATGGCCCACGCGGAGGTGGAGAAGTCCGTCATCGATGCTTTGTACCGCGACGGCGTGGTGGAAGTGGATGCCATCGACACAATTTCCAAGGAGCCGGTGTCCAGCCTGCCGGTTCACTGTGGCATTTCCCTCACTGCGGGCAGCTCCTCGGCGCTGGGCAGGGTCACCCCGCATGGGCTCGTCCGGCTCGTCCGCGGAGACCAGCAAGCCTTTGGTATCACGGGGCGATCCGCCGAGCAACGGATCGCCCTCGATTTGCTGTCCGACGAATCGGTGGGAATCGTCTCCATCGGCGGTAGGGCCGGCACAGGAAAATCGGCGCTGGCGCTGTGCGCCGGGTTGGAAAGTGTGTTGGAACGGCGCCAGCACAAGCGCATCGTGGTGTTCCGGCCTCTCTACTCCGTGGGCGGGCAGAGCCTGGGGTACCTGCCGGGGTCGGAGGACGAGAAGATGAACCCGTGGGCCCAGGCGGTGTATGACACGTTGGAGGGGCTTGTATCCGACAACGTGCTGGAGGAAGTGGAATCCCGCGGGCTGTTGGAGGTGCTTCCCCTCACGCATATTCGCGGCAGGAGCCTGCACGATAGCTTCGTCATCGTCGATGAGGCGCAATCCCTTGAGCGCAACGTGTTGCTCACCGTGTTGTCCCGCCTGGGCAAGAACTCGCGGGTGGTTCTCACTCACGATGTCGCCCAGCGAGACAACCTACGCGTGGGCCGTCACGACGGCGTGCAAGCCGTCATTGAGAAGCTCAAGGGGCACGACTTGTTCGCCCACATCACGCTGACCAGGTCGGAGCGTTCGCCCATCGCCGAGCTCGTGACGGATCTGCTCGAGAGCCACTAGCCAGCGAGAGCGTCTACTTAATTTCCGTCTTCAGCGGCTCTTCCTTGACAAAGGCAAGGATAAGGGCCGCGACGAGGGCAAGCGGAGACAGGACGAAGAAGATCGGAGTAAGGGCATCGGAGTAGCTCTGCTGGACCGCCATCTGGATCGCCTCGGGAAGCCCAGAAAGCATCCCCGGGGTGAGGTTCTCGATGGCGGGTCCGCCGCCTGCTTGTGCCATCTGCTGTTGGACCTCGGGAGGCAGTTGCGCGATCGCCTGGGGTAGTCGCTCCTTGAGATTATCGGTGAGCGCGCCGGTGAAGAGACCACCGACGAGGGCGGAGCCCAGGGTGCCGCCGATCTGGCGGAAGAAGTTGTTGGCGGCCGTTGCCGTTCCCACCTGCGAGAGGGAGAACGAGTTCTGCACGATGAGGACGAGGATCTGCATCCCGATGCCGAGCACGGCACCGAGGACGAGCAGCATGATTCCCACCACCCACAGCGGGGTGTCCGGTTCCATGAAGCTCAGCGCCACCATGGCAAAGAACGTGCCAACCATGGACACCACCGGGTACCACTTGTAACGCCCGTAGCGGGTGACGAGGTTGCCCACGAGCGTGGAGGTCATGAGCATGCCCACCATCGTCGGGGTCATCATGAGGCCCGCCTTGGTGGGAGACATCATGTGCACCATCTGCATGTAGGTGGGGAGGTACGCCAGGGTGCCGAACATGAACACACCGGTGGCGATGCCGGCCAAGGTAGTGAGATTGAAGTTGCGCACGGAGAACACCGACGGCGGGACCAGGGGGTCCTTCACCTTGCGCTCGATGAAGAAGAAGGCGACGTAGAAGACTGCCGCGCTGATTCCTAGGGCGATGATGATCGGGTCGCTCCACTCGTACGTGTTCCCGCCCCACGTGGACATGAGGATGAGGCTTGAGGTGGCCACTGCCATAGTCAAAACGCCCCACACGTCCACGCTGACACGGGCGTGCACGCCGGAATCGTGGAGGAAGTAGACGATACCGGCGATGGCGACGATGCCGAGGGGGACGTTGAGCCACAGGCCCCAGCGCCAGCCCGGCCCGTCGGTGAACCAGCCACCGAGCACCGGACCGAGCACGGAGCTCACGCCGAACACCGCACCCATGATGCCCATGTACTTGCCACGGTCGCGGGCGGAAACCACCTCGGCGGTGATCGCCTGGGAGAGGATCATGAGTCCGCCACCCGCTGTGCCCTGGACGAGCCGCGCCGCGATGAGCATTGTCATCGACTGGGCAAAACCACCGATGATCGAACCCACAATGAACACGACAATGACACCGATGAGGAGGTGCTTCCTGGACATCTGGTCGCTTAGCTTGCCAAAGATCGGCATCGCGATCGTTTGGGCCAGCATGAACGAGGTAATGACCCAGCTCATGAGCTCCACGCCGCCGAGGTCACCGACGATGGTGGGCAGTGCGGTGGAGAAGATCATTTGCCCCAGCGAGCTCATCAGCATGGTGAGCATGAGGGCGATGAACGCGAACCACACCCGCTGGTTATCCGATGGGGAGTGGTGGTGCTTAGAGGCCGAGGCGGTGCTCGACTGGTCTGTAGACTGACGTTTCGACTCGGGTGTCGACGGAGGGTTTTCTAGGCGTTCGTTGTCCACGTAACCTCACTTATTACGCAATGCAAAAGTTTTGATATTATCAATAGCTGATAACGAATGACTAAGCGATACTACGCCGTACCAGAATTTTTGCAAACGTGAGGGCTAAACCCCAGGCAGGGGCCCGCTTCCGCGGGCCCCAACCGAGGATGGACGGGCGGTGGGTGTCGACAAGTGAGAAGCTAGCGCACAGTAAACCGGACCGTATCCCCGGGCCGAAGCTGGGCCACACGGTCGGCGGAACGAGCCGAAAGGACACCGATGACCGGGTACCCACCTGTGACCGGGTGGTCCGGGCCAAAGATGACGGGCTGCCCGTTGGCGGGAATCTGGACGGCACCCCGCACCGTTCCCTCACTGGCAAGCTCGTCATTAATCGACCTCGTGAGCGGCTTAGGCCCCTCCAGCCGCACGCCAATGCGGTCCGAGTTGCCGCTCACAACGTATTCCTGCCACAGGAAATCGAAGATCGCCGTGGTGGTGAACCAGTGCGACCGCGGGCCCAAAATCACCGTGAGCAGCTCCTGCGACCGCTTCGGCCACACCGGGGGTATCGCCCGCACGCGTGGCACCCACGGGTCCTCCTCCACAAAATGCCCCGCGTTCACAACGTCCCCAGCCGCCAAAGGAGCGGGCCCCAGGTTGCTCATCGTGTCCCTCGACGCGCTGCCCAACTCGGTGGGGACGTCGAACCCGCCCCGGATGGCAAAGTAGGCCCGCATCCCGGCTTCCGCACCGGAAAGACGCACCACAGTGCCGGGAACAGCGTCGTACACCGCCTGGGTGTACTCCATCCGCGGACGCTCGCCGGGGTGGGTGATCTCCACCGGGGCGCGCGTGCCGAGAATCGTAAACGTCGTGGCGCACTCGAACCTGGCCTCAAAACCGCCGTGCAAAATCTCGATCATCGGCGCGTCCTGGCTGTTGCCCAGGACGTGATTCGCACGCGCAAAGCTCAGGCGGTCGAAGCAACCTGACGGGGTAACTCCCATCCCCGCGTAGCCGAACCGGCCGCGATCCTCTATGAGCGCAAGCATTCCGGGGTTGATCACGGTCAGCGCCGGGGAAGTGTCCTGCGAACTCGTGTGCACCAGAGTGTCCTTACCATCCTGTCCTACGTGTGTGCCCTGTACTTTGTGATCAGTCATTGCGCACCTCGAAGCGAACAAGCTGGCCGGGCTGGATGAGAGCCGGTGGGGTGCGCGACGTGTCCCACATCTGCAAATCAGTGTGGCCTAACAGCTGCCAGCCCCCAGGGCTTTGCTGCGGGTAGACACCTGAAAACGCGCCCGCCATGCCAACGGACCCGCTGGGAATGCGGGGGCGGGGAGAATCCAGACGGGCGACGGTGGGGAACTCACCGGTGGGGAGCAAATACGTAAAGCCCGGCGCGAAACCGCCGAAGGCCGCGCGCCACAGCATGCCGGAATGGCGAGCAACGACGTCCTCCACGGTCGTCTCCCACATGGCCGCAACCGACTCCAAATCCGGGCCGTCGTACACCGTCGGGACAACCACCACGTCCGCCTCGTCCTTGTCATCCGCCGTGGCGGAACGCTCCACGGAGAGCGATTCCATCTTGGCCACAAAAGTCCTTGGTGGCTGCACCTTGGGATCCAGCATGATAAGGAGGGTGCGGGCGGCGGGCACCATATCCACAATCCCCTTCAGCCCCGCCTCCTGAGCCTGCTTCAGCCGCTGGTGGATGGAAAGCACAGCATCCTGCACGGTCATCTTGGCACCCTCGGCCTCGGCCTCGTCAAAATCGATGAGCACTGCGGCATCGCCACATGGTCTGGCCTTCATACTAGGAACTCACCGCGATCCCGTTCTTTGTCAGCGTGTCCCGTATAGTGCGCACCACGGTGAGTGCGTGCGGGTTGTCTCCGTGGACGCAGATGGAATCTGCAGCCACGGACACCTTGGTTCCGTCCACCGCGGTGATCGGCTCGCCCAACGCGAAGTTCAGCGCTTGGCCTGCGGCCTCGTCCACCGACTCGTGCACCGCGCCGGGTTGGGAACGGGGGACGAGCGAGCCGTCGTTTTCGTAGGCGCGGTCTGCGAAAGTTTCGGAAATGGTGGACAGCCCTGCTTCCTCTGCCCACGCGAGGACCGGGGAACCGGCCAGCCCCATGAGGGCCAACTGTGGATCGGCGAGCTTCATGGCGGCGATCACCGCCTGGGCCTGCTTTGCGTCACGGGCGATGCGGTTGTACAGGGCGCCGTGGGGCTTGACGTATTCCACCTCGGTCCCACTGGCACGGCAGGCGGCCTGGAGGGCCCCGATCTGGTACAACACCTCGGCGGTGAGCTGGTCGAGATCGTAATCGATGAAGCGTCGGCCAAAGCCTGCTAGATCGCGATAGCCCACGTGCGCGCCGATGCGCACGGAGTTCGCCTTGGCGTTGCGGACGGTGGTGAGCATGACGAGCGGGTCACCGGCGTGGAAACCCGTGGCCACGTTAGCACTGGTAACAAGGCTGAGAACCTCCTCATCGTTGCCGACGCGGAAATTTCCAAAACTCTCCCCGAGGTCGCAGTTGAGGTCGATAGTAGCCACCTAAACGTTCCTTTTCATGTACGCGGGCTTAAGGATCCGTAAGTGATCGCTGTGCTACCCACGTTGTTCTTACTTAAGTGTATTTTCTGTTGGCCGCCGTGGGCAGTGGGCTGCCCGCACCTGCCCGTGTGGCCGTGTGCTCCGCGCCCGTTAGAGGATGCTCCAGATGCCGGAAAAGCTCCGGAACGCCAGGTACCACGCGGCCACCAACGCCACGCATCCGAGGCTCACCAGCCACTTCGGGTACTTGTACCCCTTGAGCAGATCGTGCTGACGGAATACCGCGATGTAGAGCATGAGCGTAAATCCGATGGGGAGAACCAACCCGTTGAACGCCCCGGCGAAGACGAGCAGCTTCGCAGGCGCCGTGCCCAGCACAATGAACAGGCCACACGACAAAACGATAAAGGCGATCGTGATGAGGTTCTGCTTCTTCCGGTGTTCCTCGCCGGTGGGGACGATGAACGTGGCGGAGGTGTAGGAGCAGCCGACAATGGACGATAGTGCGGCCGCCCATAGCACCACGCCGAAGAACCGCATTCCCAGGTCACCAGCAGCGGCCTGGAAGGCCTCGGCGGCGGGGTTGCCGTCCGTGCTCAACGTGACACCGCCGGCGACCACGCCAAACACGGCGAGGAAGAGGAGAATGCGCATGACTCCGGTGACGAGAGTGCCGGTGATGGAGCTCCTCGTCACGCTGGGGACGGATTCCGGCCCGGTGTTGCCCGCGTCAAGAACTCGGTGGGCACCAGCGTAGGTGATGTAGCCGCCCACGGTTCCGCCGACGAGCGTGGTGATCGCAACCACATCGATGGTGGAGGGGAGCACCACGTTCTTGAGCGCCTCTCCTACCGGAGGCTGGGAGACGATGGCGACGTAGGTGGTGAGAAGGATCATGAGCGTGCCGAGGATGACGAGCAACCGGTCGAGCGCCATGCCCGCCCGCTTGGACATAAACAGGGCGCAGCCGATGGCGGCGGTGAGAACGCCACCTACCTTGACATCGAGGCCCATCATTGCATCCGTGCCAAGCCCCGCTCCGGCGATGTTGCCGATATTGAACACGATGCCACCAAGGGCGATGAGCACGGTGAGAAGCCACCCGAGCCCGGGGAGCACCGCGTTACCCAGGTTCTGGGCGCGCTTGCCGGAGACGGCGATGATCCGCCACACGTTGAGCTGGATGCAGATGTCGATGATGATGGAGATGACGATGGCGAACGCCATCGCCGCGCCGAGTTTGGCGGTAAAGACCGCGGTTTGGGTGAGAAAGCCTGGCCCGATGGCGGAGGTGGCCATGAGGAAGATGGCTCCCACGATCGCCGACGAGGCTTCCTTTTTCTTCTTCCTTTTCTTGCCGCCTTGAGCTACATCATGTGGGGGAGTTGCGGGGGCAACGGGGGTCCCTGTGTCATTCTCGTTGAAGTTGCGGTGCGACTGTGTGGCCACGTCCGCCTCCTTTCGCGGTGTTGTGAAGTACGCCGGAGGCTTCGGAATGGAAAATATTCCCCTCCGTGAATACCTCGGGTGCATCCCATACTGGCTGCGAACGTCATCATTTGGCTAGCGTGATCGACCGAGCGCGTAATAAGCAGCATGTTGATTGTCAATCCGGCGGTGCGAGAGGGGGTCGACCCGGAAATTCTTTAGCAAAGTTGTTGAACGATGCTTTATAATCAAAGTATAAATTCGACATAAACTTCGTTCAAGCGTTTTTTCGTGCTCGACATGTGGTTAATCTCACTTAAGAGCCATAAGCTGCGTTAAATGGAAGAAAGATAAATATCATGCGTTCTCTCGCCGACACCCCCGGATCCACCCCCGAAAGTGGGGGAGAAAACCTTTTCCGACGTTCTGACTTCGTGGTATCGAACGTGGACGAAGAGAGAACCGCCTCGAACTCCGCCACCC
Source organism: Corynebacterium pyruviciproducens ATCC BAA-1742 (assembly GCF_000411375.1). Lineage (GTDB taxonomy): Bacteria > Actinomycetota > Actinomycetes > Mycobacteriales > Mycobacteriaceae > Corynebacterium > Corynebacterium pyruviciproducens. The sequence goes on from NZ_KE150446.1 coordinate 190,637, forward strand.
CAAACGTGCGGACCACCGCGGAGATTGCGGCCGATTCCCTCACTCTCAAGATCTTCGACGGCCAGTTTGAGCCCGGTACGCGTCTCGCAGAGGTGGCGCTAGCCGAGGAGCTAGGAATCTCCCGAAACACGCTCCGGGAGGCGTTCCGGCTGCTCGCCCATGCCGGGCTCGTGGTGCACCTGCCCAACAGGGGCGTGTTCGTGCTCAAGACCACGCCCGCGCTGCTCAATGACATTTACTCGTTCCGGCGGGTGGTGGAGGTGGGGGCGCTGCACTTCCTCGAAGGCAACGAGCATTACCTCACGCTATTGCGTTCTATTTACGCGGAACAGCTATCCGCTATTCGTGATAGCAACTGGATGGCGGTCGGTTCCGCCAACGGCCGGTTCCATCAGGCCATCGTCGATGCTGCCGGGTCGGCAACGCTGAGCGAGGCGATGCAGACGATCAACGCCCGTTCCCGCATCGCCTTCCTCCAATACGACGATATCCCCGGCCTCCACGGTCACTACTCCAAGATTAACGGGCAGTTGCTCTCGCTCATGGAGCGTGGGGCGATGAAGGATGCCACCGAGCTCCTGGATCAGTACCTCATCTCCGCGCACAACGAGCTGTTCATGGGTCTCGGTTTTTACAAGACTGAGCTTTTCGACGATTAAACCCCCGTCGCCTCAGTCCGAACCCCAGCCGGTGGGTGGTGAACAACAATAGAAAAATAAACTGTCGCCCCAGGGAACCAGTTCTCTGGGGCGACAGTTGCCTAAAGGCTAGGCCTACCGAAATAAATCCCAATTAGCGGGCGTCGCGGTCAGTGTTGCACATGCTCAACACGTCAAGGCGCTTGTCCAGCTCCTCCTCGGTGAGCTTGTCGCCGTCGACAAAGCCGAGGTCGATGACCGTCTGGCGGATGGTCTTTCCCTCCTTGAGGGCGGTCTTTGCCACCTTGGCGGCGTTCTCGTAGCCGATCGCGGAGTTGAGCGGGGTAACGATCGAGGGCGAACGCTCTGCGGAGTGACGCAGCTTGTCCACGTTGGGCTCGGTGCCCTTGACCAGGCGCTCAGCAAACACGCGTGCGGTGTTAGCAAGCAGGTGAGCGGACTCCAGCACGTTGCGAGCCATCATCGGAATGAACACGTTGAGCTCGAACTGGCCCTGCGCGCCACCGAAGGCGACAGCGGCATCGTTGCCGATAACCTGGGCTGCGACCTGGGTTGCAGTCTCGCACAGCACGGGGTTGACCTTGCCCGGCATGATGGACGAACCGGGCTGCAGCTCCGGGAGGCGAAGCTCGGCCAGGCCGGTGAGCGGGCCGGACCCCATGAGGCGAATGTCGTTGGCAATCTTGTTCAGGCTCACGGCGACGCTGCGCATCGCGCCGGAGAACTCGACGAGGCCATCGCGGGCGGCCTGCGCCTCAAAGTGGTTCTTGCACGGGCGAAGCTCCTCCACGCCGGTGAGCTTGACCAGCTCAGCGGTGACCTTCTCGCCAAACTCGGCCGGGGTGTTGAGCCCCGTGCCCACTGCGGTGCCGCCGATCGGCAGCTCGCCGAGGCGGGGGAGAACGTTCTGGACGCGCTCAATGCCAGCCTCGATCTGGCGGGCGTAGCCGGAGAACTCCTGGCCGAGGGTGATCGGCGTGGCATCCATGAGGTGGGTGCGGCCGGACTTGACTACCTCTTCCCACTGCGTTGCCTTTTCAGCGAGTGCCTCGTGAAGTACCTTGAGGCCCGGGATGAGATCGGTGACCGTCTCCACCGTGGCGGCGATGTGCGTGGCGGTGGGGAACGTATCGTTGGAGGACTGGCCCATGTTCACGTGATCGTTGGGGTGCACCTCCACGCCCTTGTTGTGGCAGAGGGAGGCGATAACCTCGTTGGTGTTCATGTTGGACGACGTACCGGAACCGGTCTGGAAAACGTCGATGGGGAACTGGTCATCGTGCTCGTTGGCGGCGATCTCCTTGGCGGCGACGATGATGGCATCGGCCTTTTCTGCGTCAAGCAGGCCCAGGTCCTTGTTCACCTGTGCACATGCAGCCTTCAGTTGTCCGAGTGCGGAAATCTGCGGGGATTCCAGGCCACGACCTGAGATGGGGAAATTCTCCACGGCACGCTGGGTCTGTGCGCGCCACAGTGCGTCCTTAGGGACCTTAACCTCGCCCATGGTGTCATGTTCAATCCGAAATTCCTGGTCTGACATTTCACTTCCTTGTCTCGACTATGTAAACACCTACTACCTTAGCTGTTTTCGGCGTTCCAGTGCGCCATCTGAGGGAACATGGGCGGCACGAAAAAGCCCCGGCACGAGGCCGGGGCTTGAAGGAGGTAAAACCCTAGACAGACTTGGGGCTGTAATCCACCACGGAGTACTCCTGCAGCTTCTTCAGCTGGTGGACGGACTGGATGTAGCGCACAGTGCCGGACTTGGAGCGCATGACCACGGAACGCGTGATGGCGCCATCCGGGCTGTAGGTCACGCCACGGAGCATATCGCCGTTCGTCACACCGGTTGCAACGAAGAAGCAGTTATCGGAACGGACGAGATCCTTGGTAGTCAACACGGTGTCGAGGTCGAGGCCGGCGTTACGTGCCTTGGCCTTTTCCTCATCGTTGCGGGGAGCAAGAATGCCCTGAATCTCGCCACCCATGCAACGCATTGCGCACGCAGTGATGATGCCCTCCGGGGTGCCGCCGGTGCCCATGCAGATGTCGACGGAGTTCATCGTCTGCGACTGAGCGGCAGCGACGGAGCCTGCGACATCGCCATCGTGAATGAGACGCACCTTAGCGCCGGCCTCACGAATTTCCTTAATGAGGCCCTCGTGGCGGGGACGATCCAGAACCGACACGACGATCTGGGAGGCAGGCTTGTCCTTCGCCTTGGCCACTGCCTCGATGTTGTACTTCACCGGTGCCTCAATATCGATCGCACCAGCAGCCAGCGGGCCAACGGCGATCTTCTTCATGTAGAACACAGCCGACGGATCGTACATCGAGCCACGCTCGGCGGCGGCGAGAACAGAAATGGCGTTCGGGCGGCCCTCAGCCATCAGCGTGGTGCCGTCGATGGGGTCCACAGCGATGTCCACATCGGCGCCACGGCCGGTGCCGACCTCCTCGCCGTTGAAGAGCATCGGGGCCTTATCCTTTTCGCCCTCGCCGATGACCACAACGCCGCGCATCTCCACAGAGTTGATGAGCTTGCGCATCGCATCCACGGCAGCGCCATCGCCCGAATTCTTTTCGCCACGGCCGACCCACCGGCCACTTGCCAAAGCTGCCGCCTCGGTCACTCGGACGAGCTCAAGGGCGAGGTTGCGATCCGGTGCTTCGGGGTGGTTAACAGTCATGAGATAATGCCTCCTACGGGCGATTGGGAGACTCCGGTGCCATGCCGGCGCAAAACACCAGCGTATGTACCAGAGTTATGAATACTTAACTCTCAGGTTACTACTGTCGAACCGTAGAAATGACGATATGGTTATGACCACACGGAAAATCTCGCCCGCTTGAGGGAACGCGCAGTTAGACGCGTGAGAACCAACCAGATTGTGGTGCTAAATCGGGGGTGAATGGCATCCCGGCAAGCCCGAATATCCACATCTGACACACGTCAAACGCGCCGTGGCTGTTTTCGCCGAGACGGCCATCGGCTTCACGGATAGCAAAGTACGCCTCGCCGATCCGGCAACCGCAACCGCAATCGTAACCGTGAATGGTGCGTGGTAAAGAGCGTCTGGCACAATCAGAGCCGTGGCTGAAAAGAAACCCCGGATTTATCAAGGAATGCCGGACATGGTCCTCTCCATGGTCGTGATCGTGATCATCATGCTCATCTCCGTAGGGTTTACCGGACTGTGCTCCTTTAATCCCGGCGTGCCGGAAAACGGGCCGGTGCAACGAGTCGATGCAGCAAATTTTGTGCAGCAGGAGCAGTCCAACTCGACGTTCCCCATCGTCCTGCCCGAGTTGGGAGACGAGTGGATACCGAACTCCGCGCGTCGCTCGGACTTTGCGGGCAACGCCGCCCCGACCGTCGGCTGGGTTACCCCTAACGGTGCTTTCGCCCAGCTCATGCAGACCGCAGCCACCACAGAAGAGATTATCGATTCATACGACGCGCCGTACGAGGAAGTCGGCGCCAGCACGGTGGAAGGCCACGAGGTGCGACTCTTCCAGGCCGAAGGGGAGCGCGACCTGCGCGTCGTGGACCTCGGTTCGCACAGGCTCGTATTTACAGGCTCGGCCGATGTCTCGGAGATCGACGAGCTCATCGCCGCGACGATGAAGGTGTCGGACCGCTAAACGCCGAGCTAGTACTCGGATTCGAAGGGATCAGTTTCCTGGAGATCGGGGGAGGACTCATTCCCCTCTGATTCTGCGTTACCGAGCGCTTGCTCAATCTTCCGTTTCGCACCGCTCAGGTGCTCCTCACACCGCTTCGCCAGAGCCTCGCCGCGCTCCCAGTAGGCGAGCGACTCATCGAGGCCCATTTGCCCCAGCTCGAGCACCCGCACCACGTTCACCAGCTCTCTGCGGGCCTCTTCGTAGCTCAGTTCCTCAACCGGTATAAATTCGGGTCGGTTTCCTGCGCCGATAACTTCATTTGCCATTGTTATTGCTCCTACTCATCGTTTTTTGTGGTAAATGGTGTGGATATTGTTTACGTGAATTGTCCAGCTGTTGCGTGGTTCCAGGCCACTGCGGCGTGCGTTGGAAGAATCACACGGTGCCCCTAATCTGCGGGTGTAGCGCTCATCGTTGCCGCGGTGATGGATCCGTCTGTGACCCTGATCCTCAGCTGACTGCCGGGCGGAGTCTCTTCAATGCTCGTCACAACATGAGTCTCGGTCCCATCGCGAGGAACAACCTGTACCACGGAATACCCGCGCCTCAGGGTTGCTGCGGGGCCCAGAGAGGTCACCCGCGCACGCAGATTAACGATCTCCCGATCCTCCTGTGTGAGGAGCGATGTTGCACACCTGCGGATGCGTTGCACGGCATCGTGGAGGTGGTCCTCTTGCTCGGTGACGATCGTGTACGGATCGCTGAGCACCGGCCGGGAACGAAGATTGTGAAGCCCCTCTTCCTCCCGTTTCACCCAGCCACGCAGCGCGGCCGCCGCGCGGGAGCGCATCTCCTGGATCATGAGCGCTTCCTGGGTAGCATCCGGTACGACGTTCTTTCCCGCGTCCGTCGGCGTCTTCGCCGCGAAATCGGCGACATTGTCCAGGATGGGGTGGTCGGGTTCGTGCCCGATGGCGGAGATGACGGGAGTGGACGCGGCAGCCACGGCGCGAATGAGTTGTTCTCTAGAAAAGGGGAACAGGTCCTCTACTGAGCCGCCGCCGCGGGCGATGATGATGACATCGACCTCAGGGTCGGCATCCAGCCTCTTGAGCGCGGCGATTATTTCCGGCTCGGCGCGCTGACCTTGCACCGCGGTGTTGATGATGCGGAATTGAACTGCGGGCCACCTGTCGTGGGTCACCTTGAGCACATCCCGTTCCGCAGCAGAGTCCCGCCCCGTGATGAGCCCCACGCAGTTGGGCAGCACGGGCAGCGGTTGCTTCCTGTCTGCATTGAACAATCCCTCAGTGGCGAGATCGTGGCGAAGTTTTTCAATTCGGGCTAGCTCCTCGCCGATTCCCACGTGGCGGATTTCGCTCACCATGAGGGAGTAGCGCCCGTTGCGCTTGTACAGGCGTGGCTGCCCATGAACGAGCACACGATCGCCGTTGGAAATCTCGGCGGACATGGCGATCTTCGTGGGGCACGTGAGCTCCATGGAAACGTCATCGTTCAAGTCCTTGAGATACAGGTAGGAGAACGCCCAGTTGCGCTTCATGCTGATCTGGATGAGTTCGCCTTCTACCCAGGCCGACCCAAGTCGGCCGATCCAATCGCCCACAAGATCATTGATTGTGGACACAGAAAACGGGTGTTCGGGGCTCGTGCTCTGCCGTGCCATATCGTCCTTTCCCCTACTTGCACAATGACGTTAAAACGAAGCCTACCGCGTGGCGGTCACGAGCGGCTGGTAGGATTGCTCGCCATGTGGCCCTACTGTGACGAAGCCTGGCAAAACCGGTAGCCTTAAACTTATGTCAGTAGGCAACGAGACACAGTCAGGAAAGAAAGTCCTTCTAGCCGCCCCCCGTGGTTACTGCGCGGGCGTGGACAGAGCAGTAGAGACCGTTGAACGTGCCTTGGATAAGTACGGCACTCCCGTGTACGTCCGCAAGGAGATCGTCCACAACCGGTACGTTGTGGATACGCTGGCCAAGCGTGGAGCCATCTTCGTTGACGAGACCACACAGGTTCCCGAGGGTGCCCACGTTGTGTTCTCCGCCCACGGCGTGAGCCCTGCGGTTCGCGGGGAGGCAGATAACTTGAGCCTGCAAACACTGGACGCTACGTGCCCTCTCGTGACCAAGGTGCATAACGAGGTGAAACGGTTCGCCCGTGACGGGTACACAATCCTTTTCATCGGCCACAGGGGACACGAGGAAGTAGAAGGCACGATGGGGGAGGCCCCCGACACAACCCATCTTGTCGACGGCCCCGCTGGAGTGGATGAGCTGCCAGATTTTGATCCAGATGCCAAGCTCATTTGGTTGTCGCAGACCACGTTGAGCGTGGACGAAACGATGGAAATCGTCAACAAGCTTCACGAGCGCTACCCGCAGCTGGAAAATCCGCCGAGCGATGACATTTGCTACGCCACGCAGAACCGGCAAAGTGCGGTCAAAGCCATCGCTCCCCAGTGCGATCTACTCATCGTCGTCGGCTCGCAGAATTCGTCCAACTCTAAACGTCTCCGTGAGGTGGGCGTGGAGGCCGGGGCAACCGCCGGCTACCTCATCGATTACGCCAACCAGATCGAGGATGAGTGGCTCGAAGGCGTCACCACCGTTGGTGTCACGTCCGGTGCGAGCGTTCCCGAAATCTTGGTGAAAGATGTTCTAGAAACTCTCGCGCGCCACGGGTTCACCGAGGTGGATACCGTCCAGACGGCTACCGAGAAGCTGGTGTTCGGGCTTCCAAGGGAGATCCGTCCCCCGAACAGGGCCAAGCGCTAGGGCAGGGGAGAAAACCCCGACGGGTGCTGTAGAGCGGTGCCGTTGGTGAGACCGCTCGCGCGGGTGCCACTCGAGGCTACCGTGCCCGGCAAAGCCACCAAAACAAACTGAAAGGGCGCAGTCGTCTGACTGTGCCCTTCAACTGTGTTTTTACTGGTAAAGATCGTCATCGACGGAACGGGTGCCATGCGAACCTGTGGTCTCTGTTGAGGGTTCGGAACCACTCGTGCGGCCGTGCCGTCCGCGCGTGCCACTTTCCTGACGCCGCAGCAAATCCTGCACCGTCAGCGAGGACGATGAATCCCGGTCCTTATTTCGTGGCCTCGAGGTAGAGGTGGAAATTCTCCGCGCACGCTGCGCCACCCGACGATTCTTCTCGTCGGAACTGCGTTGCGACTGCACGGCCTTGGTCCGTTCAGTCAATTCGCCACGCTCAGCCCTGCGCAGCTGCAGCCATCGCAGGTATCCGATTGCAGCCGCCCCAACGGTAATCAGAAGAAGGAACGGGAACTGTTGGAACAAAGGGTAGGCGGAGCCTAATAACACGGTGGTGGAGAAATTGTTCGTGGTGTGAGTCTGGGCAACCATCCATCCTGCGATGGGGGTGACCACGGAGAACACAAGCGGAATTTGTGTCACCGCGAGGAATATCCCGCGTGGCTCCACAAACAGGGCAATGATCAAAGAAATGAGACCAAAGGCGGTGAGGTACATCCACCCTAAGGAGCCGGCGTCCATTGACAGCACCGCCCCCGTGAGGAGAGCGGCGATGGTTAGCAGGGGCACCAGCCAAAGCGGGATACCGTGGAGCTTGTCTTCCTCCGCCAGTCGCGCTGTGGTCTGATGGCGTTCTGCCGAACGGGACTGCGCCGTGCGGCGAGAGCTCTTTCGCGTGGTGTGTCGCTGTTCTTGCGGAGCTGCGGAAGCACGTGTCGCCGACGACGTAGCCGTAGCTGCCGTTGGCTGGGCTGGGCTGGATTGACGAGCCGGTGCCGAGGCTTCTTTACGCTCGCGTCGGTACCGAGTCGAGCCACTAGAAGCCACCCTCTGCTGCGATTTTTCCCGCCGCTGAGGTACTCCTGAGTCTTGTACCTTCCTGATCGCCCTCGTTCGCTGGAGATCATCGGGTTTATCCTGGCTTGCCTTGGGCCTATCCTGGCTTGCCTTGGGGAACTGGTAATTCACATCCCACTTGTCAGAAAAGAGGGCCGAGGCTGTAGGAGTGAACGAGTACTTGGATCGCCCGCGTTGTTCGTTGGCATTGCTGCCCGCATTGTCCTGCTCCGTCTCACTGGAAGAGTGAGATGGCGTGCCAAACTGGTGGCGAGCCTCGCCGTAGCTGGAGGCTGTACGTCGTCGGTTTTGCAGCGGTTTGTCTGACACGGAAACTAATGTTACCTAGTTAAAGGTATAAAGGTGAACTCAGATAGGTATCCAGCGTTTCACTGCTCACTGTCCATCGAGTGGTATTGCGTGCCCGAGGGGTTACTCGTTCCGAACTCACGTGGAGTGATGGACGCTTGGTCCCCGTAAGGGGAGAGGTGCCGCGGGCGACGATCGACGGGGGAAACCGCAGGAAGCTCCCCCTGCGTTCCGCCACTGTCAAGGTCAAGATCGGCAAGTTTTCGTGCCGTCACCTGAACTCGCGATTCCATCGAGCCAATGGTGGCGTTGTACTGCTCAACGGTCTTATCCAGCAGGCCACCCAGCCGGGCGTAGTGGTCATTGAGCGTGGAAAGACGCCGGTAGAGCTGCTTTCCTAGTGCGTGAATTTCTGCTGCTTTTTCTTCCACGTCGGCTGATTGCCAACCCAATGCAACCGTTCGAAGCAGCGCCATGAGAGTGGACGGGGTGGCGATGATGACGTTGTGGTCGAAGGCGAACTCCAGTAGCTCCGAATCGCATTTGAGGGCGGCATCGAGGAACGAATCGGCCGGGATAAACATGACCACGAACTCGGGGGTACGAGTGAAGCTGCGGACGTAGTCTTTTGCAGCCAGCTGGGAGACGTGCTGTCGCACCAAGTAGGCGTGGCGACGGAGGTAGCCTGCTTGCTCTTCTGGGTCCGTTACCTCAAGCGCGTCGGTATAGGCGGAGAGGGGAACTTTCGAATCGACGATGATGTCCCGCCCACCGGAGAGGTGAATGACGAGATCGGGGCGCTTTCGCAAGCCCTGGGAAGTGGTAGAAACCTGTGTGTCGAAGTCGCAGTGCTTCATCATCCCCGAAAGCTCCACTACGCGTTGCAGTTGCATCTCGCCCCATTGGCCGCGAAGGCCGGGACCACCGAGCGCGGTGAGGAGCTTGTCCGTTTTCCCCGCCAACGCCAGGCTCGTTTGCGTGAGGTGCTGCATTTCTTGGTTGAGCCTGGCGGAGGTTTCTGCGCGAGATACATCGAGGGCATGAAGCCTGGACGAGATGCCGTCCATCGCGGTGGCTAACTGTTCCGCTGTGGGGAGCTGTGGTTGTCTGGTATCCCGTGCGGTGGATTGGCGGTCGCGCAGGAAAAAGCCGACGAAGATGCCGATTACCACGCCGACGAGGAGCAAAATCAACCCTGTTGCAGTCATGGCTCCCTACGGTAGTCGACGGTGGTTACGTCAACGGTGTCGCGAAAGCCTTAGGAGTCCTTTTTATGGAACAGGTGTGCGAGATGAGAGGTCGCTTCCTGCGCTTTGGAAAGAAGGGAATCAGGGTCATCGGTTGTGGCCCGCGCGGTCGAGCGCCTGCGTGCCGCCTCCTCGCCCTGCATTCCGGTGATGGAGCCAGCCATGGTGGCGAACTCAATCTCCGCCGCAGTTTTCTCGCCGGCGCGCAAGGCCACCATGTCTGACAGATAGCGCAGGACGACGGCCACGATGGCTGTGATCGGCACCGCCAGCAACGCGCCCGCGATGCCGAACATGCCACCGCCCACCGTCACCACAATGATGACTACGGCGGGATGAAGGTTCATTGCCTTGGACTGCAACATCGGCGAGAGGATGTTGCCCTCCACTTGCTGAACCACCAGTATGAGAACCAAAACCATGAGCGCTTTTGTTATCCCCAGGGTGACCAGGGCGATGGCGACGGCAACGGTTCCCGCAACGAATGCACCCACGATGGGAACGAACCCCGCGACAAAGGTGAGCGTTGCCAAGGCCAGCGCCATGGGAACCTTCATCACCACGAGTCCGAGGCCGATGAGTACTGCGTCGATGAGCGCCACGAGGGCCTGCACTCGGATGTAATTACTGAGGGTGTTCCAGCAGCGGGCGAGGAGTTCCGTGAGGTGCCATCCCACTTGTCGGCCGGTGAATGCGCGCGCCCAGGGCATGAACCGTTCCCCGTCTTTCAGCACAAAGAATGTGATGACGAGCGTGATCATCGCCAGGACGAGGGCCGAGGAGGCTGCGCCAAGACCAGCAAATACTCCACCCGCAATGTTGCCGGCCTGCTGCTGAACCCAGCCCACCGCTTCGCCGAAGAACCGGTTGAAATCCTCGTTCTTGAGAGACAGAGGCGGGCCTTGCAACCACAGCTGGAGGCGTTGAATACCGTCAATCGCTTGGAAATACAGCGTCTGCGACTGCCGGACAACACCCGGCGCGATGAGCGCGATGATGACGGAAAACGATCCGATGAGCAGCACCATGGTGAGGAGTGCTGCGCACCACCCGGGGACGCGGTGTTGCTTGAGCCACGATACCGGTGGCCATAACACCGACGAGACAAGGAGCGCCAGGGCGACCGGCAGCACACCCTGCCACAGTGCGCCAAGGATCCGCCAACCGGCGTAGACGGTAACACCGATGATGAGCAGGCGGAGGCACCACCGAGAAAACGTGATGACGCCCTCTGCCAGGATGGTGGAACGGTCGCTGGCATCGCCCTCCTGCAGCTCTTGGAACGTGGCGATCGCCTCTTGCGTCTCTGCTGATTCAGGGGAGCCAACCCCGATCGCGACGGATCCCGTAGGGGCCTTAAGCGCGCTGCCGTCGGAGGACGGATGCGCGGCCTCCTCAGCGCTTAATGACTGAGAATCTGACACTACGGATTCGGGGTCGGTGGGATTGATTGTCACACCCCCATTCTGCCTTAAAAGGAGGTTGCTAGGATAATGAGCTGTGAGCCTTACACTTGGAATTGTCGGATTGCCCAACGTGGGCAAATCAACCCTTTTTAACGCACTGACCCGAAACGATGTCCTCGCCGCGAACTACCCGTTCGCCACGATCAACCCGAACGAAGGCATGGTCGAACTCCCGGACGAGCGACTCAAGGTCCTCGCCGAGATGTTCCACTCTGAGCGGATCCTCCCCGCCACCGTGTCCTTCGTCGACATCGCCGGCATCGTCAAGGGCGCGTCCGAGGGGGAGGGGATGGGCAACGCCTTCCTCTCCAACATCCGCGAAGCGGACGCAATCTGCCAGGTGGTGCGCGCTTTCTCCGATGAGAACGTGATCCACGTCGACGGTCGCGTCGATCCCGCTGCTGATATCGCCACCATCGCGACGGAGCTGATCCTCGCTGACTTGCAGACAATTGAAAAGGCGCTTCCGCGCTTGGAAAAGGAAGGCCGCAAGAGCAAAGACATTAGGGAACAAGCCGAGGAGACTCAAAAGGCGCAGGCTATCCTCGAAGATGACCGGACGCTCTTCAGTGCACAGGACGAGATCGACCTGTCGCTCCTGCGCGATCTTCACCTCATGACGGCAAAGCCGTTCCTCTATGTGTTCAACTCGGACGAGGCTGTGCTCACCGACGAGGCCAAGAAGCAGGAGCTACGTGACCTGGTTGCACCCGCCGATGCCGTGTTCCTCGATGCAAAGACCGAAACTGAGCTGCTTGAGCTTGAGCCGGACGAGGCAGCAGAACTACTAGCCTCTGTCGGGCAGAACGAGCCCGGGCTTGCCACTCTAGCTAAAGCCGGTTTCGCAACGCTTGGCCTGCAGACCTTCCTTACCGCAGGCGAGAAGGAAGCCCGCGCGTGGACCATCAAGCAGGGTTCGACAGCCCCGCAGGCCGCCGGTGTCATCCACTCTGATTTCGAGCGTGGCTTCATTAAGGCCGAGATCGTCTCTTACGATGACCTGGTCGAAGCCGGCTCCATCGCCGAAGCTCGCGCCCACGGCAAGATTCGCCAGGAAGGCAAGGACTACATCATGCAAGACGGCGATGTAGTTGAATTCAAATTTAATGTGTAACGCGGAGCGTTAATGACGTTTCGCGTTATTGGGGGTGTTCCTATATAGTTCGTCAACCTGAGGGGGTAATTGGATGGGGGTGACGTTCGATGTGGGGTTGTTTTTGGGTACGCCTAGGAGCCGATTGGCGTATTGCCAATCGGCTGGGGTGGTGCCTAGCCGGCTAGGCTATTTTCTGCTCTTCTGGTTCTTGGTAGAGGCTGTGATTTGCCATCATGGTGAACAAGACGGTGAGGCGTCTTCTTGCTAGGGCCACGACTGCGGCGTTGTGTCTCTTGCCTTCTTTACGCTTCCGCTCGTAGTATTGGCGTGAACGCTCGTGGTATCTGATCGCTGAAAATGAGGATTGCCATAGGGCGTTCTTTAGTTTCTTGTTTCCCGCCCTGTTCGGTGATTTCGTGTTGATGGATGTGCCTGACTGGTTGGTCTGAGGACATAACCCTGCGTATGAGGCCATGTGGGAAGCTGTCTTGAAGTCCGAGAAGTCGCCGACGGTCATGAGGATCTGGGCTGCGGTTTTCGGGCCGATGCCGGGCATAGACAAGAGGATGTGGGTGTGGGGGATGTCCTCAATGAGGGCGCATACCTCTTCTTCGATGACTTTTCGGTGGTCAAGCTTTGCCAAGGCATCAGTGGCGGACATGGCGACACCGAGTTCGACATATTCAGATCCAGGGATGACGACGGTTTGATTCTTGATGGCATCCAGCAGGCCATCGATGATTTTCTCGGGGTTTCGTGCTTTGTACTTCTTCGCGAACGCGATCAGGCGTGCGCGCCCCATTCGTTTGATTTTTGTGGGGCCACCATATTTGGCCAGCATGTGCAACACCCACCGTCTGTGGATATTTTGGCCACGAAGTACCCGTTCGAACTCTGGGTAGGTGCCCACAAGGGAGGAGCGGATTTGGTTGATCAGCCTGGTGTAGGACCGGGCGAGGTCTTCGTCGATACCGTTGAGTACTTTCAGCTGATTGAAGACTTGTTGGACGCGGTCAACATTGCGCAAGGCATCAGGGAGGTTAGCGCCGGCGTGGGCGATGACGTAGGAGTCGCGAACATCAGTTTTCGCATTTCCGACATGAACCCTCGACAGCTGTCGCATCGACAATCCAGGAAGATATTTAACGGTAATCCCCATGTCTTGGGCAACCGCGACAGTAAGCCTGCCAATATTGTTGGGTTGGTCGACCACAACCAAAATTTTCGAGGACAGGGCGAGGAAAAGGTCGAAGAACCTGCGTAAAGCATGTTCTGACTGGTCAATGCGTTTTGACTTTACTTGTTTACCATCTTTGTCGAGGACACAAGCGTGATGAAAGTATTTACCGACATCGATGCCGATGACGAAATCGTAGGTCACGAGGACGATTCTCCATGTGCGATATGAGTGTGAAACGGACAGATATCGTCACTGGGTTCGTCGGACATACTCTCGCTGGCATCCACATTACTTGAGACTTCACCAGGGATTCCGGCGAGTCAGGTTCCTATTAGCAGTTGAAGTATGTCACTGCCTTCGGCGGCATCACCCCCCGGATCATTTTCAGACAGGGACAAAAACAAGCCATACCGAAGCCAGTGACGAGTCCCGCTGCTAAGCAGGGACCGGAACAAACATAACCCACCCCAAAAGGGGAGAAACCATGAATCCTCGGGTCCCCAGCAGGGAACTGCCTAAACCGTAATGGGGAGGTTGAAGAGCGCTGTCTCTAACTCCGGTTTTCGTTCGGTCTCGGTCCATTCCGCTACCTCGTGTGTAGAATCTGCAAGCGGTATCGGGCCGTTGAACTATTAGGTTCACCCACAGTTCCCGTGCCTGCACGCATCGAGAAGGACCAGGTGGTGAACTCGAATGACTCGCCTGGTCCAACGTGTGTGCGCTCGGCGCGTGGTTTAACTCTTATAAGACTTGCCGGTCACAGCCTCAGCGTTTCGCTCGTGCAGCCCGCAGGCCGTTCAAGATCACGATGACTTCGGCGACTTCGTGAACCAACACGACGGCGGCCAGGCCCAGCACACCGCTGATCGCCAGTGGCATCAACACGATGATGATGGCCAGGGACAGCACGATGTTTTGGTTGATGATCCTGCTGCCTCGGCGGGCGTGCTGCAGCGCCTGCGGGATCAGTCGGAGGTCGTGGCCAGTGAAGGCGACGTCAGCGGACTCGATCGCGGCGTCAGAGCCGGTTGCTCCCATCGCAATGCCCACCGTTGCGCCCGCCAGTGCCGGCGCGTCGTTGATGCCGTCGCCGATCATCGCCGTCGGTGTCTTGGAGGAGAGTTCGGCGACGATGCTTGCCTTGTCCTCAGGGCGCAGCTCGGCGCGCACGTCGTCGATTCCGGCGATTTCAGCCAGCGCCCGGGCGGTGCGAGTGTTGTCGCCGGTGAGCATGCTCACTTCCACGTCGTTGGCGCGCAGGGTCTGCACGGCTTCGGGAACCTCGGGCCGCAGCTCGTCGCGGACCCCGATCGCTCCGGCGAGGGCGTTATCGACGGTGACTAGGACGCAGGTCTGGCCTTCGGACTCCATGCGCTCAACGTCTGCCTTCAGTGGCCCGGCGTCGATCCACCGGGGGCTGCCGACCAGCACCCGTCGGCCTTCGACGGTGCCGCTGATGCCGTGCCCGGCTTCCTCGCTGATGTCCTGGGCGGCGGGCGCTTCGGGCCCCGCTGCCGCGATCGCCGCGGCGAGGGGGTGCCTCGATTGCTGCTCAACTGCCGCCGCGAAAGTAAGCACCTGCGCCCGATCAAACCTGTCTGCCGGGACCACGCCGGTAACCTCGGGCTGGTTGCGGGTGAGGGTTCCGGTCTTGTCCACCGCCAGGTGACGGATGCCGCCGAGCCGCTCGAACGCCGCGCCAGACTTGATGACCACGCCGAACTGGCTGGCCGCGCCGATCGCGGCCACGACCGTCAGCGGCACGGAGATTGCCAGCGCGCACGGCGACGCTGCGACCAGAACCACCAACGCACGGGTGATCCACGTCTCGGGGTCGCCCAGCAGCGAGCCGATCACGCCGACTAGCACCGCCAGGATCATCACCCCGGGCACTAGGGGTTGGGCAATCCGGTCGGCGATCCGGGCGCGGTCGCCCTTTTCCGCCTGCGCCTGCTCGACCAGGTCCACGAGTGTGGTCAGCGAGTTGTCCGTTCCAGCTGCGGTCGTCTGGACTTCCAGCACACCGGCGGAGTTGATCGCTCCCGCGGGCACCTCGTCGCCGGGCGCAACCTCCTCCGGAATAGATTCTCCGGTGATCGCTGAGGTGTCAAGGCTGGAGCGCCCAGACCGAATGATGCCGTCCGTGGCGATCCGCTCTCCGGGGCGCACGAGCATCAGTTCACCAGCCGCGAGGTCCTTCGCTGCGACCTCGACCGACGTGCCGTCGCGCAGCACCGTCGCGGTCTGCGGCACCAACTTCAACAGTGCCCGCAGTCCGCCCTGCGCCCGGTCCATCGCCTTGTCTTCCAGCGCCTCGGCGATCGAATACAGGAACGCTAGCGCCGCGGCCTCCCCGACGTAACCGAGGATTACCGCGCCGACCGCGCTGATCGTCATCAGCAAACCAATGCCGAGCTTGCGCTTCGTGACAAGGTTTCGGATCGCGTCGGGCGCGAACGTATACGCCCCTAGCAGCAGGCCGACCCAGAACAGTACTGTCGCGGGTGTCGCTAGCCCGGACCAGCCCAGCACCAGGCCTACGCAGAGGGCTACGCCGGAGAAGATCGGCAGTAGCAACTCGGGGTCCTTCCACCATGGCCGATCGAGTTCTTCGATCTCCGTGGCGGGTTCGTGTTCACATCCACACGCCGAGCTCATGCGTCCTCTCCCTTCTCGCCGCAGCCGGGCACCGAGCACTCAGAGTCGATGCACGGGGCGTTTTCGTCGACAGCCAACGTCGCGTTCACCAGCGCGTTGAGCGCTGCCGCGAGGTGCGGATCGGCGATTTCGTAGCGTGTCTTGCGGCCCTCCGGCTCGGCAACGACGATGCCGCAGTCACGCAGGCAGGTCAGGTGGTTCGAGACGTTTGAGCGGGTCAGGCCCAGGTCGCGCGAGAGTACGGCCGGGTAGCTCGGGCCGTCGAGTAGTGTCATCAGGATTCTGGAACGCGTCGGATCCGCCATGGCCCGGCCGAGCCGGTTCATGACGTCGAGGCGTGAAGCAATAGTCAGCATGTGCTGAACAATACATCGTGTGCTGAACTATTCAAAGTGTGCTGAACTGACAGTTACGCGAAGGTCCTGCGACCTGCAAGAATTAGTCGATGGGATAGCAGATGACTGATCCTTTGTGGTTCGGCTGCCACCCAACGCGGGAGCGACGTGGGCGGCGAGGTTCTCGAGAAAGTTACTTTGCAACTACATACCGTCGAGTTCAAGTTCAACGTGTAGTTACGCTTCGGGGCTGCCCACGCAAAACTCGTTGCCTTCTGGATCCTGCATAACGGTCCAAACGAGTCCCGGTGCCTCATGACTGCCGAGTTCAGTGGCACCCAACATCCTGAGGCGCTCCACTAGGGCTTCGCGTTCAGTGCCGCCGCCGTCGATGTGAACGCGGTTTTTAACCGGGGGGTCGGTAACGCGCTGAAAACCTAGTGCCGGGGTGGAACCGCCATGACGAAGTCTCCGTAGTCGGCGACAATCTCGCACCCTGTCGCGGAGGACCGGAATTCGGCGAGCCGAGAGGGATCGTTGCAGTCGAAGGTTATCTGGCGGATAGCGAAAGTTGAGTCACGCATAGTCCGCATTGTATTTCTGTTTCGATGAGTCGAGCAGGCTCTGGCACCGCTTTCGGGCCTTTACTGAGCGGAGGCAGAAACGCGCAGCCTGAGGTCGCTGCAGTGCTGGAGTCCTGCGGCGTGATGCCGTGCTTAGTGGCATATCCGCTGAGGCCGGTGATCTCGACGGGGATTGGTGGATTCATCCACGTATTAGCCGTCTGTTGCTCCGCTTACCCACCTGACCATCTGATGTCCGCGGGCCCTCATCGTATGAGCCAGCCGACCAGATCTACGGGAGCCGGGGCTTACGCCTCATCGACTTCAACTCCGAGCGCCGCTTCTTCGCTTCGAGACGGCGCCGCACCGAGCCGCGCGTCGGTTTCGTTTTCCGCCGGGGATCCCCGGGCCGGGCGCGATGGTCAAGTCCTGCATGCCGCCCGTACTACGTTCTTGCGTCCTGCGTCAACCAACCCAGACCGCAGCCCAGTTGCAACGTAAGTCTCAGCGACCGACCTCCCGGTAAATCTCATCCATCGTGAACTTCCTACCGGAGTCAATCTCGATGGCTGAGCGAAGTTCCTGCAGATCTTCGATTCTTTCCGCGATGGCGGATCGAGCAAAACTCGGAAACAGTTACGCCCTCAGCACGTGCAAGCTTCGTTACGAGTGATGCTTCCTCGCTGCTCAGACGGATTCTCAGGAACATAACTGCTACCTATCTCGTGGAGAAAACCTCTATGCTTTCTTCTCGTCTCGACGGAAACGTAAACCGCGTCGCGTTGTGCGGGTTTCTGTCGCAGATTGATCTTCGTCGCCGGTCGACTCGAGCGCTTTTTGCTCCCCCCCGCTCCCGTCGCGCTTCGATTTCTGCGGCCTTTGCAAGCAGCCGGTCGTCGTTCATGTCGCGAATTTTCTCGGTGGCTTTTTGCGCTTGACCCACCGCCGATTGGCGTGCGCGGTTCGCGGCATCGATGGTGTCGCCCGCTAGCGACACCACAGATTGACGCCATCCTTGGACGTGGAGACGCTCTGCGTCCTCCACGGTCATCCGCAAATGCTGAGCAAACGCACTAATAATGTCGTGAATTTCGTTCGCGTGCGCGGTGATATGGCGAGCACGAATCGGGTTTGTCACCCAGACCTGATTGCTCAACTTGGCTGTCTCACGGATGGCTGTATCCATCTCGAGCAGACGTCGGGTGGTCGATTCCAATCGATCCTTGCGCGCGTCGTGGATTCCCTCACGGTGAGAATCCAGCTGGCGAGGCTCAAACTCATTCACGTGGGCGATCTCCAGGACATACATCCGATCGTGGAGGTAGATGCTCCGAGCGGCCACACCCAGCCAAAGCGGCAGATCGCCTTTCAGCCCAGCTAAGAAAGTATCAAGTTTCTTGGAGTTGTTCTTCTGTTTCCGGAGCTGATCAACGGCATCATCGAGTTGTTCGATGGCGTAAGACTCGATGCCGTTGAGTGCTGATCAGAGGTGGTCGACCTTCGACCAAGTAGTTGCGGAGACGCTACTGCTGCGCCGGTAAAGTTCGTCCGCTTCTTCAATCGTGTACTGGATACCCCCAAGCAGTGCCAGTGCATCAACCTTGCGCTGCCGGAGGAGAGTATCGAGCTTCTCATCGATGACCTCTAGATACTCCTTGATTTCAGCAATTGCTGCCTCAATTGCGGCCTGAGCTGCGATGCCAGCGGCGGTCGAAGCCATGGCGGGCGAAAACTTCACCTCTTGAAACGAGATGTGTTTGAAGAATCGACTTTGATTGTCGGCGAGCCCAAGATCGCTTCGGCGTAGGACTCCAGGAACCGGTCCAGACGACGTGCGATGCTGGAGCAGCTTCGCACTTTCGTCCGTTGCCTTGTAATACTTTCCGGATTTGAACTGCCGGTTGGAAATCGTGCTCAACACATTGTTAGCGCGGAAAAGCACTTGCGGTGATGCAAGCGAAAATGCGGGTGCGGAAGTGGCGGGGAAGTGATCTTCCTCGCTAAGGATCACCAGACCCTCTTCATCTGCCAGGAAAGCTAGGTCCTTGCTTGAAGTCTCCATAACCAGAAACTGTAGTCCTGGCGGGCGGCAAATTCGTCGCAAAGCACCTGCGCCTATCGCCGCGGCAGCACGACCTCTAGGTACCTGTGCACGTCGCCGACCGCGATGACGGCGAGCGCTGCGAACGCGCCGATGACGGTCTCCGCGGTGCGGGCGAGCAGCATCGGCCAGATGGGGGAGGCCTCGACCGTCTGCACCATCAGCAGGGCGGTCGGGGTGATGAAGCTGGCGGTGATGGTGTAGTTGCGGGTCACGTACATCTCGGTGGGGGACCGCAGAATCACAATCCACACGACGATCTGCCAGCCCTGCATCGGGTGGGACAGCAAAAAGCCGACTACCGCGAAGCCGGTGAGGGTGCCCAGGACTCGCTCGATGGCGCGGGAGTACTGCATCTTGAACCGGGAGTTCACCAGCGGCGCGACGGCGGCGACCATGGCCCAGTAGGAGTGGGTCAGGGGGTCGAAAATAGTCACGGAAAATCAGCCCCAGCACCCCGGCGAGCAGAGGCGAGAAAAAGAAGCGGCTGGCTTCGACCCGGAGGCGCCGCCACGGCATCTGGCCCGCCTCGGGGGACCAGGAGGGGCGCTCCGGTTCCTTCGCGTCACCGCCTGGCCCCTCACCGATGAGGTGGGAGATTTGGCCGAGCGCCAGGCACAACAGTGCGGCGACACCGGCGATGGCGAAGGCGAGCGCCGGGTGGACCGGATTATTCAAGGACCCGGTGGCAGCCACGGAGAAGATCGCAAACACCGACTCGGTGCTTCATGTCTGCGGCCAGCGCGATGGTCGCCCACACCGAGGACACGAGCGCGGTGACGATCATTAGCGCCCACGGGCTAAGATCCAGCCACGCCATGATGGCGCCCACAGTCACCGACGTCGTCAGGGCGATGTCTGCAAGGACGTGGTGCTTCAGCCGCACTTGGCGGGTCATGTGCCTGCCGTACACGCCGGTGAACGCGCCGAAGTTCGCGTAGATGGCCACCCCGAGCGCGACGCGGAAGGCAGGGATGTGGTCGCGCCGGGCAGGATCCCATCTCAAGCAGCGGGCTGAAGTGGTGCAAGCTTCTCCTCCCTGGGTGCCGACCGGGGTGTTTGGGTTTCACTTCCATAGGGCATTCTGGGCTGTCTTGTCCGAGTTCCTGGCAGATGTTGCAGCAACCTTCACTGGTGAATTATTATTCTCATATGGCATGTGGTGTTTGCGGTGCTGAAGGGCACAATTCTCGGACGTGTGCGTCTACACCAAACTGTGAAGGTTGCGGTGAGAAGATTACTTCAGGTGGGATCGACTTTAATGGCGAGCCGTGGCATGAATCGTGTTTTGAAGTAAGCAGCAGCCCGCGATACTGCTGCGGTGGTATTTACGAAGAGGGCGAAGAGTATTGCGCAAGCTGTGGTGAGCCACTCTACTAGTTTCTCAAATCTAGAATCGCGGATTGTTCGGACACTAAAACGGAGAAAAATATGGCTAAAAATACGGGTCTCGGAGGCAGAAGCGGTGCAGTTTCAAACCGGGTGCAGAAATACAATCCGTTGACTGACAAGTGGGACAAGTTCACCCGCGACGGGCACTACATTAAAACTAAGTCGGACGGCCAGCCATGGAAAGGAATTTCGAAGTCGTAGTCGTGTTGCCTTGGCGCCCTAGCGGAAATTTCCGCATCCAATGCCCCAAGCACACCCCTCCGCTACCATCGCGCTTGTGCTTGAGGTATTACACATATTCACCCGCCTTGGCTTGACATCGTTTGGCGGGCCGACGGCGCACCTGAGGTACTTCCCGGACGAGTTCGTGGAGAGACGAAAGTGGCTTACCGACGAGGAGTACGCCGACCTCGTCGCCCTGTGCCAGTTCATACCGGACCCCGCGTCGAGCCAGGTCGGCATGGCAATCGGCCTTTCCGAGCCTGCTCCGTCGACCACACTTCCACGTTGCCGGTGACGAGGAGGTTACCGTTCGAGTCGAAGACTACCGGCGCGTCTTCCGCAGTACCCGCCGACGCCTCAGCCTCCCCGCCAGGCTCTGCAACCTCCGCAGACTCCACAACCGCGCCCGAATCCGGGTCCACCCACTGCGTGGACGTGACCACCACGGTCTCGGCACGCCACCTCCGGCGCAACCCGTAACCACCCCGACAGAACTAGCTACAACAAGCGCGACCGCACGACGAAAACGCATGCTCCCATTCTAATCGGAGCGCGCAGGAATTCTCGGCTACTTCCCAAGCTCCTTGCGTCGCTCGGCGGCGAGTTTCGACCGCTCGGCGCGATCGGAGCGTTCCTTCTCTAACAATTCCTCGAGAATCTCGTCCTCCTCGTCGGAGATGTCGAAGACGGTGTACCAACCGACCGCGAGCATGCCCATCACCGGCCACACCACCCAGGCGTAGTCCAGGTCGAACCCAAGCTGCAGCACAAAAAATACCGCCAAACCGCCGATGAGGGTGGTGTAGATCGCGGTGTCCAGCTTCCGCTTCGCCGCGAGTTTCTCATCCAGCTCGAGCTTGGACGGCGTCCGCTTCTTCAGTGAGACCGGTTCGGCCGGGAGGGCTTCGAAAAGCATGGAAAGCTCCCCGCGCGTGCGCGCAACCGCGGCCTGACCTGTGCGTTCTTCGAACTCCCCAACGTCCAGGTGACCGTCTGCGAACAGTGTGCCCAGCCGGTCCAGAGCTTCCGAACGCTCGGCGTCGCCCACGCGGATTTCGTCCATTAATGCTTCCAACTTGCACTTGCCCCTGCGGCAAGCTGTTCAATCGTAACCATGGTAGATGGTATCGAATACACGATCGGCGAGGCCGCGGAGGCCCTCGGCGTTTCCACCAAGGCGCTGCGCCACTGGGAGGCGCTCGGCCTCATCACACCCGCGCGCACGTGGGCCGACCACCGCGTTTACAGCGATGCGGACCTCGAGCGCGGCGCGGCCATCGCCCTCTACCGTGGAGTCGGCGTGCCGCTTGCGCAGATCGCGCAGCTTCTCGACGCCTCCGGAGCCGCCCTCACCCGCGCCCTCAAGCACCACCAAGAAGCACTCGCTTCTCGACGGCGCACGCTCGACGCCCAACTCACATCTGTCCAGCACCTCATTGACAACGCAACGAAAGGATCGATCGACATGGACGCAATGAAGAAGTACCTCGGCGAAGATATGCCCGCCTACCAGGAGGAGGCTGAGCAGCGCTGGGGTGATACCCCGGAGTGGGCGCAGTCCCAGAAAAAGCTCACTCAAATGGGCGAAGGTGACTTCAAACGCCTGCAGGAAGAACAGGACGCGCTCGCCGCGGATCTGATCGCCGCACGCGATTCCGGCGTGGACCCCGGCTCCGAGGAAGCCGAAGCACTGGTGGAGCGCCACCGCGCAAGCATCGCCCAGTGGTACGAGGTGTCCCCGGCTCGTCAGCTCATCCTCGCGCGCATGTACGTTGACGACGCGCGCTTCCACGAAGCCTACGGCGGCGCGCAGGACTACCTGCTCGAGCTGGTCACCGCCCACGCGGCGGCCGAAGGTGTGGACGTGGGCAACCCGCAGTGGGGTTAGAAACGGAGCAGTGATCCTTCCAACTCTTGCTGGAGCAAAGGTCACGGTTTGGTTAGGTCTAGTGTTGTCGCGCCTATGCGATGACCAGCGAGCACCACGTCTTTTTTGCGTATTTTTACGAAACCGCGCAGCAGACACCACACCGTGCCCTGTTGCTTCCTGAGTTGCTAGAGGTTCCCGGAGCGGTAGCGCCATGGCCGCATCCTGCGGTACTTCTCTGGATTTACCTACTGTCTTTCGCGGAATGGTTATTTACCAACGACACGTGGTCGAATTCAAGTTCAACGTGTAAGTCGCAAGTGCGGCTGGCCGCCACTGAACACTGGTGGTTGGCTGCCTGGACAAGGAGCTACCAGCTACTACACCTGGGTGAGGTCGGCTGGGAGCCCCTTTTTGTGTTTATCGTGGCTCACTCCGCCACGAGCAGGCACGCGCGAGCGCTAGGCTAAATTCATGGTTTCTCATTCTCATCGGACTACAGCACCCGCCTCGGTGACGTGTGAGAACGTATCCGTAAAACGGGGAGGGCGTGTCATCGTGCGCGAACCTAGTTGCACGCTCGCGCGCGGTGAAATCGCGGTGAAATAACGGGACTCATTGGCCCCTCTGGATGCGGGAAGACTACGCTCATTCGCTCCATTATGGGGGTGCAGAAGATCACCGCGGGTTCCATCACGGTGCTAGGCAGCCCTGCGGGAACCCCCAGCCTGCGCACGCGTCTTGCTTTTTCCAGCCAAGATTTGTCCATTTACAAGGACCTCACTGTCCGTGAAAACGTGAGTTACTTCGCGCGCCTGGATGGTGCCCCTGCCTCCCCATGTTGGTGACACAAGCGAGCAGGTTGAGCTTTCTACTTGGGCGGATGAAACCATCGCTTCGCTCTCCGGCGGCCAGGCACACCGGGCCTCTCTTGCGTGCGCGTTGGTGGGGGATCCGGAGGTTTTGCTTCTCGACGAGCCGACGGTCGGCCTTGACCCCCTCACGCGTCAGGCACTGTGGTACCAGTTCCGCGAGCTAGCCGACCGGGGCACGGCGCTCTTCATCTCCAGCCATGTCATGGACGAGGCGATGCGCTGTGACTCAACGTTGGTCATGCGGGAAGGACAGTTCCTAGCGCACGCGCCGATGGAACAGATTATGAAGGAGACTTCGACGGCCACGCCGGAGGATGCCTTTGTTGAATTGATTAGGAGGGACGGATCATGCGCGCAACACTAGCCACCATCATTCGCATCACGGGCCAGCTCCGCCACGATCCACGGACGGTAGCGCTCATCCTGGTTGTCCCCGCCTTGCTCATCACCCTGCACTACTACGTATTTGTCGATCTACCCGTGCCACCGGGCGGTACCCCGGTCTTTGACCGGCTGGGGCCCATCATGGTGGTGGTCCTGCCCATGGTGCTCATGTTCATCGTGACATCGGTGGTCATGCTCCGCGAGCGAACAACGGGAACGCTGGAGCGGGTGTTCACAACACCGGCAACAACGCTGTCACTTGTTAGCGCCTACGCGATCGTGTTCGGGGTTTTGGCACTCATTCAATCATGCATTCTCACGGGGCTGGTGTTGTACCCGTTCGGCGCAACAATTGCAGGCAGCGCACTCGTTCTCCTGCTTCTTTCATTCCTGTGCGCGCTCATCGGCATCGCTTGTGGTCTACTGGCCAGTGCCTTTGCGCAAAATGAGTTGCAGGCCGTGCAGTTCATGCCCGTGTTTGTGGCACCTCAGCTTTTCCTCTGCGGCCTCTTTGTGCCGGTGGAGCACATACCCGCGGTGTTGGAAGCCTGCGCCCACGTGCTGCCCATGACGTGGGCGGTCGATGTCGTAGTCGAGGTACTCGGCTCCGATAGTCTCGGTAGTGGGAGCGGGGTGCGTCTTGCTGGCCTCGCCGCTGTGGCTCTTGCAGCGCTGGTTCTTGCACCTGTGACCATGCGGCGGGCCACTGACTAGCGACCGGGGCGCGCAGGGGCTCGGCGCTAGTAGTTCCTCTCTGTCTAATCCCGGGACGAATCTTTACTGCGGGGTGCGGGGATGGTGTAGGTGTAGGGGTTATCGTCCTGGTTGGACCGGTACGCCTCCACAAGCCGCTGCTCTTCCTCGTTGAGGTAGTACTTCACACCGTTGTGCTGCTCCTCGTCGGCCTTGCCTGTTAAAGCGTGGAAGATAGTGACGAGGATAACCACGATAGTGCCGATGATCGCGCCCACGATCATCGAGCACACCGTATCCACGATCCATCCGACTGCGCCGCCACCGACGGCTGCGGAGAGCCCGTGGATGAATTCTGCCGGTTGGTGGAGGCCGAGGGTGTTCGCGCCGTTGACAATGAGGTGCCCGCCGACCCAGAGCATCGCGGCCGTACCAATGACCGCGATGGCGTTGAGCACCTTGGGCATGGCGTTCACCAAGTTGCGTCCCATCGATTGCGTGGACTCGCTGGACGAGTCGGCCATGCTCATGCCCAGGTCATCCATCTTCACCAGGATCGCCACAGCGCCGTACACGAGCGCCGTGATTCCGATCGCCACGATGACCAACACAGCGAGGCGGGTCCAAAATGGCTGATTTGTCACCTCGCCAAGGGAGATGACCATGATCTCCGCGGAGAGAATGAGATCGGTGGTCACCGCAGATTTCACCAGGGCATCCTCCGCGGCGGCGCCTTTGACCTGGACGGTATCGGTCTGGTCGTCGGTGCCCGTTATCTTTGCGATGACCTTGTGCATCCCCTCGTAGGTGAGGTAGCAGCCGCCGAGCATGAGGATCGGCGTCAACCAGGATGGTGCGAGCCAACTCAGGAAAAGTGCGAAGGGGAGGATGAGGACGAGCTTATTAAAAAGGGAGCCCTTGGCGATACGCCAGATAATGGGGAGCTCGCGAGCAGGGGTGATGCCCTGTACGTACTGGGGGGTGACCGCAGTATCGTCGACAACCACGCCGGCCGCCTTCATGGAGGTCCTGCCTGCCGCCGCCGCTACGTCATCGACACTCGATGCGGCAGCTTTTGCGATGAGGGCTACGTCGTCCAGGAGGGCAGCGAGGCCACCAGCCATGGGGTCACCACTTTCTGTCGTTGGAAAAAGGTATCGTGTGCCAGTCTAGCAACGTGCGGTTATCTTCGGTGACCGAGAAGAATCCCTGCTAGTGGCAGCGCGCGCCGATAGCGGTGGGCGGGGTCGGGGACTACCGGTTTACACACTCGCCGGGGTGAGGGTGATGTCGTCCTTGTTTGCCCAAGAGATGTTCACACCGAGGGATTCGAGCCACGCCATCGGATCGTCACCGTGGCGGGTGATGCCCTCGACGGCTCGCAGAGTGGTCTCGATGGCGAGCTCCGCCTCCTCGGCGGTGATGTAGTGCGCCGACGTAGCGGCGGCGAGCTCGTCGATGTCAAGTACCTCGACGGGTTTACCGTCGTGGAGGAACAGGTCAACGTACAGGTCGCGGGTGCGCCACACGCCGTCTTCCTCGCTGATATCGGCGATGTCAATGTAGATGCCGTCGGGAATGCCGGACTCGGCACGGTAGTGGAAGACGTTGAAGCGCAGGTTCAGCTCCGGCAGCAGCCAGCTTTCCAGGTAACCAAAGTTCTTGTGGTCGGCGCCGCGGGCCATGTAGAGCGCGGTGCCGGCATCCGTGTATGAGTCTACCTTACGGGTGAAACCCTTGGGGTCGACGTTGATCCCTGCATGGGGGTCGAACGTTTCAGTTTTAACTGGGTGCAAATCGGTCATGGCTGTTTATCCTTGGTTCGGTACTGAGAAGGAGGCGACAGTGGGAGGGAAGTAGCAGCCGTTGACGTGACCGTCGATAAGCGCGAGAACCGGGCCACTGCCGGTGGGTGCGTCACCGACCACGGTGGCGGGACCGGAAGGATTGAGGTGCTTCGAGGGGGCGAGCCGCGTGGTGGATGACGCGAAGGTGGAGAGGTTAATCCAGCGGACTGTAATGTCGGAATCCGTCGCGCCAGGGGTGCCGAGGGCGGTAAACACGAACGCCGTGTGACCGGGCTCAACACCGGGGAGCGGGAGGTTGGCGGGGCCGGGAACTGCAACTGCAGACGCTACGGAATCCCCACCGGCGGCGATACAACCGCGAGATACTGTCGGCCACAGGAATTGGGAAATTACCGGGCCTTCAAGAGGTACTTTACCCTCTCCGTGGTCGCCGAAGAAATCGACGGCGGCGAGGACTTTCTCCTTGAGCGGGGCGGGGAGTGTGGAGGCCCACGAGGTTGCAGCATCGAGGATCTGCTGGTTGGGGCGTCCCAGCGGGTCAGTGGAGGATTGAGCTGCTGCGACAGGGGCAGTGGCCGTTGCAGTCACCGCGATGCCGACTGCTGCTAGGGTGGCGATAACCTTGCGTCCGCATCTCCCGTAACCCATAACACACCTTTCACATAGACAACATCTGCCACTTTAGTAACAAAACTGCGTTGCGTCTAGGCCTTACCAATCGCAGCCTCAGACTTCACGCTTTAAGCTCCGTTGCTGGACCAACTCCAGCCGTGTTGTCCACTTTTCTTCGTCCTTTGGTTAGGTCGTTTGAGATCCGGCGAGTGTTACGCCCGGTGGGGCAAATGTGGAATTTCTCACGTAACGTGCGCTGCCACCCTCCGGGGAGTATTGTGTCTACGGTTGACTAACTACCGAAGGGAAAATCTTGTGACTCAAGCTATTCATGACCAGGATCTCGACACCGAGTTTCGCAACGTTGCCATTGTCGCCCACGTCGACCATGGCAAAACCACGCTCGTGGATGCCATGCTCCGACAGTCCGGCGCTTTTGGCGATCACGAGGAAGTCGTAGACCGCGTCATGGATTCCGGCGACCTCGAGCGCGAGAAGGGCATCACCATTTTGGCCAAGAACACCTCGATTCGCCGCAAGGGTGCCGGCAAGGACGGCAAGGACCTTATTATTAACGTCATCGACACGCCCGGCCACGCCGACTTCGGCGGCGAGGTAGAGCGCGCGCTGTCCATGGTTGACGGTGTGATTTTGCTTGTCGACGCATCCGAGGGCCCCCTTCCGCAGACTCGCTTCGTGCTAGGCAAGGCGCTGGCCGCCAAGCTCCCGGTCATCATCGTGGTGAACAAGACGGACCGTCCCGATGCGCGCATCGACGAGGTCGTCTCCGAGACTCAGGACCTGCTCCTCGAGCTCGCCTCCACCATCGAGGACCCGGAGGCCGCCGAGGCCGCAGAGTCGCTGCTGGATATTCCCGTTCTCTACGCCTCGGGTCGCGCCGGCAGTGCCTCCCTTGAGAATCCCGGTAACGGTAATGCTCCCGCAAACGACAACCTGCAGCCGCTTTTCGACGTCCTCTACGACGTCCTGCCCGAGCCCACCGCCGATCACAACGGTCCGCTGCAGGCGCACGTGACCAACCTGGACTCGTCCTCGTTCCTCGGCCGCATCGGCCTCGTCCGTGTGCACGCAGGGTCCCTAAAGAAGGGCCAGCAGGTGGCGTGGATTCACTACGATTCCGAGGGCAACCAGCACATTAAGAACTGCAAGATTTCCGAGCTTCTGCGCACCGTCGGCATGGAGCGCGTCCCCGCCGACGAGGTTATCGCTGGCGATATCGCAGCGGTGTCCGGCATCGACGAAATCATGATCGGCGATACCCTCGCCGATCCCGAGAACCCCATCGCGCTTCCCCGGATCACCGTGGATGAGCCCGCCATCTCCATGACGATCGGTGTGAACACGTCCCCGTTGGCCGGGCGCAACGGTGGCGACAAGCTCACCGCCCGCATGGTGAAAGCGCGCCTCGAGCAAGAACTCGTGGGCAACGTGTCCCTGCGAGTTCTGCCCACCGAGCGCCCCGATACGTGGGAAGTTCAAGGCCGTGGCGAGATGGCGCTGTCCGTTCTCGTGGAAACGATGCGCCGTGAGGGCTTCGAGCTCACTGTGGGCAAGCCCCAGGTGGTTACCCGCGAAATCGATGGCAAGACCCACGAGCCGTACGAGCACATGGTCATTGATATTCCGGCTGAGTTCCAAGGCAACGTTACCCAACTCATGGCAGTGCGCAAGGGCGTGCTGCTCAGCATGGACCAGACGGGGACTGATTGGATCCGCATGGAGTACGAGGTGCCGGCGCGTGGCCTCATCGGCTTCCGCACGACCTTCCTTACAGAGACTAAGGGCAATGGCATTGCCAACCAGTACTCTTGCGGTTACAAGCCGTGGGCCGGAGAGATCAAGGACCGCACCACCGGCTCCATCGTGAGCGACCGCTCCGGCCAGGTCACCGCGTACGCCCTCATCCAGCTTGCGGACCGTGGCACCTACTTTGTCGAGCCCGGCGCCCAGTCCTACGAGGGCCAGGTTGTGGGCATGACCAACCGTGACGAGGACATCGACGTCAACATCACGAAGGAGAAGAAGCTCACCAACATGCGTTCCGCTACCGCAGACGCAACGGTGACGCTGAGCAAGGCCCGCAAGCTGTCGCTAGATGAGGCGATGGAGTTCTGTGCCCACGATGAGTGCGTGGAGGTTACCCCGGATGTCATCCGCCTGCGCAAGGTGATCCTCGATGCCGCGGAGCGTGGCAAGGCCCGCAGCCGCGCGAAGAAGACGAAGTAACAGCCGTCGCGCGGGCGACCGCCGCGGGTGCCCGCAATATGCGACCGCTGCAAGCGTCCGCTATATGCGGTCGCTGAAATAACGCCCGTGTAGGTTTCCGAAGTCTGACCGGCGCAGGTGGCCGACCGAGGCTGTCACCCATAACTAAAAAACCTCAGTGAGCGCGCGTAAGATTACAACTTATGCGCGCTTCACTTTTCATCTCACTGGTGTGTAGTGCCCTCGTTGTGGCCTCTTGTGCCGCCAATCCCGGGCCACCCCCAGTGGCGGAGCCTGAGGTTGACGTGCGCGCCGAGGCGCCGGAGAATAACGCTCCGGTGGAGCAAACGCCGGGTCGATCGCAAATTAACGTGGGCATCGATTCCATCAACGCCGGATTCAACCCGCACCTGCGCGCCGACGAGTCCGCCTTCACGCAATCGCTGGCGGCGCTGGTGTTGCCCTCGGCCTTTATCGACGGCGCCATGAACACGGACCTCCTCGTCAGCGCCGAACCAGTGGCACCGGTGGGAGAAGCGAAGCAAACCATCCGTTACGTCATCACTCCCGCCGCGCAGTGGAGCGATGGTACGCCCGTCACCGGTGCCGATTTCCGGTACCTGTGGCAGAACATGATCTCCACCCCCGGCGTCATCGGTGCCGCAGGCTACCAAGATATCTCCGAGGTCAGGGTGCTCGACGGGGGGAAGACAGTGGAAGTTGATTTCAAGCACAGCTTCCCCCAGTGGAAGAGGCTGTTCACCTACATGCTGCCCAGCCATCTGTTTGTCAATGACACGGTGCCTTTCAACCAGGTTCTCATCAGTTCCATCCCGGCATCTGCGGGCAAGTACATGCTCAAGAGCGTCGACAGGGGGCGCGGTGTGGTGACTTTGAACCGCAACGATCGGTACTGGGGCGACAACCCGGCCGAAACCGACGTCATCACCTTTCAAGAGGTTCGTGATAGGACATATCAGCTCATGCGCAGCGGGGGAGTGAGCTACTCGGATGTGGCTCCGGACGAAACAACCGTGGACATCGGAACGCTCATGCATGACACCGCCGTCCGGGTACGCGACCGGGAGGCCCAGCTCAGCCTCGTCTTTAACATGAATTCCCCGGCCATCACTACGCCCGAGCAACGCAAGATTATTGCGGATACGATCGACCCGCACTTGTTGGCCAAGATCGCACTCGGGCGTTCCTCACACTTGAGTGTGGCTGAGCCACTCGCCCGCAACCCGCAGGTGGAAGAGAAAAAACTGCCGGAAGAAGGCAGTGGCAGCGATTACGTCTCCACCCGCATCGATGTGGCTGCGGATTCACGTGACCAGCAGGCGGTGACTCTCGCGCAGGCGTTGGTGGACACCCTTAACAACAAGGGTTTTGATGCCGCACTTATCCAAGGCGATCCCCAGGTGACGCAGGCGGATATCTTTGTTACGTGGGAACGTACCGGGGACCCACTCGCCGAGGTGTCTCGCTACCAGTGTGACAGCCCGTCTAATCTGTCCGGTTTCTGCGACGAGCGGGCGGACTTCGCCTTCCAGCAGTATCTCTCGGGAGAGCGGGCCACCGCGAAGGACAAAGTGGAGCAGCTGGAGAAAAACGAGGTCATCTCCGTGCCGATTGTCGCGGATACGCGTGTGGATATTCTCTCGCCAAAGATCCTCACCCCCGCTGCTAGCCTGGATGAGTGGCCGGTATTTTTCGCCGCGGGATCGATCCCCACGGCTCCCGAATGGAGGAAGAACTGATGGAAAACTGGGCTGGAAAAACGGTTGTGGCCGTGCACGCGCACCCCGACGATGAAGCTCTCTTCACCGGCGGACTGCTCTACCAGGCGGCACATAAGGGGGCCGACGTCCACGTCATCACCTGCACCCTGGGTGAGGAGGGCGAGGTCATCGGCGAGCCGTACCAGCTCCTCACCGTGGATCACACCGACCAGCTCGGCGGTTTTAGGATCCATGAGCTGCAGCGTTCCTTGGACATCCTGGGCTGCACAGGCCACTTCCTGGGGGGAGCAGGGCACTTCCGTGACTCAGGAATGGAAGGTGAAGCGCGGAGCAATGCCCTCATCAACTCGCTGGGCGAGGCGGAAGGCGAGCTGCGGGAGCTCGTCGGAAAGCTTAATCCCGACCTCCTGGTCACCTACGACCCGTTTGGCACCTACGGCCATCGCGACCACATCGCGGCCCACAGGCTCACACACGCAGTCGCAGGGGACACGCCTGTGTGGTGGGCAGTGGAGTTGGAGACCGACGTGCGCGACGCGTTGGCGAAGATTGATTACTCGCCGTGGCGGATCCCGGAGCCCGGGGAGATTGTCACCGTCGACCACACCGACAAGGCCATCGAACTCGATGACCGCGCGTACAACGCGAAAGCCGAGGCGATGAAGGCGCACGCCACACAGTTGTGGCTTGCCGACGGCTCCGTCAGTGACGTCAACCCCCACCAGGCGTTCGCCCGCGCCGAGGGGTACGTCTTTTGCCTCTCCAACCTCATGAGCCAGCCACTGCGCCGCACGGAGCACTACCAGGTCGCCCCAGCGGACTACCACGTCGCTGCTGCCGACTAGGGCCGGCGGACACCGGACGATGACGGGCGAACGAGAGCCACTAGATACCCCAGGTATCAGCGAGCCGAGCCAATCCACAGGTGCGGGCGCTAAGAAAAGAACCCGTAACCTCGACGGAATCGGTACCGCCTACGTGTGGCTGGCCATCTTTGCGGCCATCTCTGCGCTCTTAGAGATGGTGTACCTCACCTCGCCGGTGCCGTACACCGTGGCGATCGCTTTCGCGTTCACCATGGTGCTCAGCCGGACCTCCCGTTTGTGGACCACTAGCAGGGTAATCGCGGCGATTCCGCTCGGTGTGTGGCTAGGCGTTGTGGTGGCGTTGGTGTTTATTGCCCCCACCCGCCCGGACATCCTGTTGCCATGGGGGCCACGCGTTGGAGCGCTGATAGGAGCGGGCGTTTGTGGTGGACTATGGCCCCTTATTACAATGGCGAGAGATAACCCAGATGTGGAGAGGTAAATGACATACACAATTGCTGAACCATGCGTTGACGTGAAGGACAAGGCATGCGTTGAAGAGTGTCCGGTGGACTGCATCTACGAGGGTGCACGAAGCCTGTACATCCATCCCGACGAGTGCGTCGACTGCGGCGCCTGCGAGCCTGTGTGCCCGGTAGAAGCGATCTTCTACGAGGATGATGTGCCGGACGAGTGGGTGGATTACAACGAGGCAAACGCCGCGTTCTTTGAAAAGCTCGGTTCCCCGGGTGGAGCCGCCAAGCTTGGTGCGCAGGACTTCGATCCGCCGCTGGTGGCCAAACTTCCCCCACGAGACGGTGACGAATAATCCGTAGGTGAAGCGTGGCGCTTTCCACCAGCACAATAGTGGTGGAAAGCGGAGAAGCTTCGGCGCGGGCTGCGGTGAGCGCAGCCCGCTTAACTGTTTTAACCCACACCCTGTAAAGAGATGGTGAACGAGCGTGAGACACCCCATTAAACTGCCGGAATTTCCCTGGGACAAGCTGACCCCGCTGGAGAAAACGGCGAGTGAGCACCCCGACGGCATGATCAAACTTACCGTCGGTGCCCCCGTCGATCCAGTTTTCCCCTCCATCCAGGTGGCGCTCTCGGAAGCGGCCGCGTTGTCTGGGTATCCTCCCACCATCGGCGTGCCGAAATTGCGCGAGGCCATCGTCTCCTCGCTCGAGCGTCGCTACAACATGCAGGGAATCACCGCGGTTCTCCCGGCCATCGGGACGAAAGAGCTCATCGCTGGCCTGCCGTCCTTCCTGCGCGTGGATACGGTGGCGTACCCGGAGCTTGCGTACCCCACCTACGAGATTGCCGCCATCATGGCGGACGCGAAGATTGTCAACGAGGGTGCTGACCTCACCTTCATCAACTCGCCCAACAACCCCTCCGGCGAGGTTCTCACCGTTGAACAGATGCGCGAGTACGTGGCCGATGCCCGGTCCCGTGGAGCCATTCTCGTCAGCGACGAATGCTACCTGGGCATGGGGTGGACCGATAAGCGCCCGCATTCGATCCTCGATCCTGCGGTGTGCGACGGCGACCACACGGGGCTGCTTGCTATCCACTCGCTGTCCAAGACCTCCAACCTTGCCGGCTACCGCTCCGGGTTCGTCGTGGGCGACCCGGATCTTATTGAGGAGCTCACCCTCGTGCGCAAGCACAGCGGGTTCATGGTGCCGTACCCCATCCAGTACGCCACCATTGCCGCGCTCAACGATGACGAGCAGGAATCCTTCCAAAAGGCGCGGTACTTTGCGCGCCGGAAGGTGCTCACTGAGGCGATTACCGCAGCTGGTTTCACCATCGACCACTCGGATGCGGGGCTGTACTTATGGACCACCGGTGGCGAAAATTGTTGGGATACCGCGCGGTGGTTCGCTGAGCGCGGACTGCTGGTCACCCCCGGTGACTTCTACGGCGAAGCGGGCAAGGAGCACGTCCGTATCGCTTTGACCATCACGGACGACGATGCCATCGCCGCTGCCAAGAGACTGACCAAGTAACCCGGGGCTCACATGGATACAACGCGCGTATTTGCCAACCTCCGCGAATTTATCAAGTTCGGGATGGTCGGCGGTTCCGGAACCATCGTCAACTTCTTCGTCGTGTGGGTGCTCAACAGGTTTGTGGGCATCGACGAGGACCAGGTGGTGGCGAACCTCTTTGGCACGCAGTTCAACATCCGCTGGTACCACATCATGATCACCATCGCTTTTTTGGTGGCTAACACGTGGAATTACCAGCTCAACCGCTTTTGGACGTTCAAGGGTAAGTCCGTTGGCTGGCTGCGGGGCTATTGGAAGTTCCTTCTCACGGGCATCGGTGCCCTGGTGGTGAGCCAGGTGGTGGCGACGCTGCTGATGAATCCCACCTCGCCGATCGCCTTGCCCACCGACATCTTCGATGACACCACGGGTTTCCGTACTCGCGTGTACTGGGCCAACGCAATTTCGGTGTTGGCGGCCATGCCGATCAACTTCGTCATCAACAAGCTGTGGACGTTCCGTAACAAGATCCCGGACGGTGTAAAAGTTATTTCCACAGCCAAGCCACAGTAAGCTTGCGCACGCGACACCGCGCCGGTGGGCGTGAAAATAAAGGGGCCACGGTTTTGATCCGTGGCCCCTCCTCTGTGTGCCGTCACCCCAACACGCCCGGGCAACGTGGCCCCGGGCGACGCGGCCACAAGGACACCGCCTCTTCATCCCCGTACGCGGCCTCAAAACTGGGCAGAATGTTCACGGTGCCGTAGCCCAGTGGGGAAGAAAAAGGCGCGCCCGCGTGACGGTGGGGTAGCAGGGGAACGGGAGGATCCGGGTGGGTGCCGGGTGTACAGGGGGCAAAAAGTTGCACTGCGAGGCGACGAGCCTACTGGTAAGAAAATAGGTGTTACGGACTTATTGGCATCGCTTAAAGAAGGTTTACAGGTATGAGGAAGTGTAGAGCGGGGCTCGCAGCGCTCAGCGTGCTCACAATGGTCACGGGGGTGGCGGTGCCCGCCACGGCGGCTCCCGATGGCTCCCAGATCGTCATCAACGAGGTGTACGGGGGAGGCGGAAACTCCGGGGCGGAGTACACCAACGATTTCGTCGAGCTCTTCAACCCCACGGATAAAGAAATTTCCCTCGACGGGCTGTACCTGCAATACACGTCCACCAAGGGGAGCACACCGAACGCGGGGAACATCCTCCAGCTCACCGGCACGGCACCGGCGCACGGGCACTTCCTCATCAAGCTGGCCGCCGGCAAGAACGGAAGCACGGGCCTCACCGCGGATTTCACAGGTGAGATTGCGATGGGTGCCAAGGGTGGAATCGTTGCCCTGACCCCTGCGGCGGATCCCTGGGCACCCGGGGCCACCGTCATCGACCTGGTTGGTTGGGGAGACGCGGTGGCAAGCGAAAAGGCCGCCGCACCGGCGAGCTCCAACACGGTGTCCATCCAGCGCAAGGAAACCGGCGTTGATACCGACGATAACTCGGCCGACTTCGTTACCGCAGCCCCCACTCCCCAGGGGACGGGTGCGGACAACGGGAACGGCACCCCCGGTTCCGGCGAATCCGACAATCCTGGGGGAGACAATTCCGAGCCCCAGGAACCGCCGGCAAAGCAGGTGTCCATCAACGAGATCCAAGGCACCACACCAACTACGCCGCTGGCAGGTCAGCGTGTCACTACCAAGGGGTACGTCACAGCCAGCTACGCGGAGGGCGGTTTTGATGGCTTCTACTTGCAACAAGGTGGCGAGACGAAACAGCATTCGGAAACCGACCCATCCGATGCGGTGTTCGTGTGGTTTGGAAAAGACGCGGCAGACTACCCCGCAGTGGGCGCGTGCGTCACGGTTACCGGCACCGCGAAGGAGTACGAGGGGAAGGTATTCTCAGAGACTCAGCTCGCCGATCCGGAGGTTTCCGAGGGCACTGATTGCGGCACCCAACCCACTCCCGTGGAACTCACCGAGATCCCGGCCGGGGACGCGGCCCGCGAAGCCTACGAGGGCATGCTGGTGAAAATCACCGGGTCGTACACCGTGAGCAACAACTACGATCTCAACACTTTTGGCACCGTGGGACTAGCCCCCGGAACTGAGCCGTTCTACCAGCCCACCGACGTGTTCCCGCCGTCCACAGACCCGAACTCGGACGTGCAAAAGCTCACCCGCGAGCAGCTGACCAAGCAGGTGCTGCTTGACGACGGCCGGTCTCGCAACTACGCACGGACGGACAAGGAAACCCCGCTGCCCTACATTGTCACCGGCGGAAGCACCGTCAAATCACTGCGCACGGGGGACACCGTCTCCTTCACGCAACCGGTGATTCTGGGCAACCGTTACGACGCGTGGGGCCTGCAGCCCACCGCACCGGTAACCGGTAACACTAAGGCCGGCGAACTCCCGATCACGTGGGACGATTCCCGCGCGGCGGAGGAACACGGCCCGACGGTGAAGGACTCGGAGCTGTCGCTCGCCTCCTTCAACGTCCTCAACTACTTCACCAGCCTGGGCAAGAACGAGAAGAACTGCAAGGCGTACACCGATAAAGACGGCAACAACGTCACCGCCAACTGGTGCACAGTCCGCGGTGCCTGGTCGCAGGAGGCGTTCGACCGCCAGCAGGCGAAGATTGTCAACGCGATCAACACGCTCGACGTCTCCGTGCTCGGCCTCGAGGAGATCGAAAACACCGCCACGGTTACCGGTGATTCCTCTCGCCGGGACGAGTCCTTGCTCACGCTCGTCGATGCCCTTAACGCTGACCTCACCAAACGTGGGCAGAAGGCGACGTGGGAGGCCGTTCGTTCGCCCGAGACCGTCCCCGGTAACGAGGATGTCATCCGCGTCGCGTTCATCTACAAGAGCGATAAGGTGCACCCCGTCGGCCCGTCCGTCATCGTCGACGATCCCGCCTATACGGGCGTTGCCCGCCAGCCCTTGGCGCAGGCCTTCGCCCGCGTGGGCCACGATGACACGGAGTTTGTCGCGGTGGTCAACCACTTCAAGTCCAAGGGTTCTGTCGCCCGCGACGATAAGGACAAGGGCGACGGTCAGGGCAATAACCCCACTCTGCGTGCAGAGCAGGCCGAGGCGTTGGTCAGTGCCGTGTCTGCCCACAAACAGTGGGCCGATAAGCCGATCTTCCTTGTGGGCGACCTCAACTCCTACACCAAGGAAGACACCATGAAGGTGCTCGAGGACGCCGACTACACCAACATCGCCACACAGTTCGACGCCGGCCACTCCTACCAGTTTGCGGGCCGGATAGGCTCCCTCGACCACGCCTTTGGAAACGCCGCCGCGATGAAGCTCGTCGCCGATGCCGATGTGTGGGACATCAACTCCGACGAGTCCATTGCGTTCGAGTACTCGCGGGAGAATTACAACGTGGCGAAGCTCGTGGATAATTCGGTGTTCCGCTCCTCGGACCACGATCCGATCAAGGTGGCGTTCAACCTCACGCCCACAAAGCCCGCGCCCGACAATGAGCCGGACGCGGTGGGTTCCAACACCTCCTCCGACCTTCCCGATGAGGCAGTGCTGGCGCTCAAGATCATCGGCGGTATCGTCGGCACGATCATCGGGCTCCTCGGCATCGGCGTGGCCGCCCAGCAGTTCGCGCCGGGACCGTTCAACGACCTCATGAATCAGATTAAGGCGCTGCTTCCGTAGCAGACGGGAAAAGCCCCGCCCCACGTTCGTCGCTGGGGCGGGGTCTTGTCGCGCGGCGGGCAGGTGCCGCCACCCGGTAAAAATGCGACTGTGCAGGCGTGTTTCCGCTGCTCCACGCCAGATGGAGCCCTTCAATTCACGCATTTAGACATCTTGCCTAGGAGTACTAAAGTGTGCTCGAAAGGAAGTTTGAGTGCGTCGATATTTACTAGGAGCTGTTGGATTATCACTGATGGCGAGCGGTATTGCACTGTCCATCATCGCGGAGCTGGGGACATCACCGATCTCCAGCTTTCCGTACGTTTCGAGCCTCATGAGCTCGTTTACAGTGGGGACGGGGACCATCGCGATGAACGCGGCGTTCATGGTCTTGCAGATGATCCTCTTGCGAAAGCACTACGATCCAAGGCAACTCGTTTAGCTTCCGGCGGCCATCGTCATGGGGCTGTTGTGCGACGTGTTCCTGCATCTCCTGCGGGGCCTTGGGTATTCCAACTACACCGAGCAGTGGCTCCTGTGTGCGCTGGGGATTCTCCTCGTCGCTTTCGGCGTGTCTGTAGCTGTGACGAGTCGGGTGATCGTGATGGCGGGCGATGGGCTCGCCCTTGCCATCTCCGTTACCCTGAACCGTGCCTTCGGGCCGCGGCGGTGGAGGGAGTTTGGTACGTGCAAGATCGCGGTAGACACGTCCCTCGTCATCATCGCGTCGGTGCTGTCGCTGGCGGTATTGGGGAGCCTCGAGGGCGTTCGTGAGGGGACACTGGCCGCGGCGCTTCTCGTCGGGTTCTTTGCCAAGTACTTCGTGCGCTGGCTCGAGCCGGTGCAAAAATGGCTCTAGCAGCCGTGGAGTAGCCACTGGAGGGTATTGAGTGACTGCCGGAGGGCAGTGGGTAGCCACCGGAGGGTATTGAGTGATCGACGGAGGGCAGTGGGTAGCCACCGGAGGCCGCTGGTGCAGGTAACCGTGAGCCACCTTCCCCTCCGTTTTTAAGGGGGTGTTTTCGCTCCGTAAGAGGGCTCTGTGCGTACCGTTTCTTTAGGGGCATGAGGTTGCACAGGGTTGCACGGGGCTCGTCACGGGGGGACGTCGCCCGTTGTGTGCTGGAGTGTGGAGTTTGCTTGCCGACGCGGACCTCATCGCCCGTGACTCGGTTGGTCTCCGGGTTCCGGATACCTCGCCCCCTACGCGCTAGCCACTTTTCACTGCGCGGAAAAACCCGGCCCCTGCGTTGCCGGAGAAGAAACACAGGGGCCGGGTGTAAAGGCTTGTGGAGTTCTAGCTGTGCTCAGGCAGCGGGGCCTTCTCCCACGGGGAGAGACCGCGCACCTTGGAGTTCACAAGGCTTGCCACAAACAAGATGATGAACATCGCCGCGGCCGAGATGAGCTGCACGCGGGCGGATGGGTCGCTGAGCATGAGAATGGCCAGGAGCACAAAAGCAACGAGCGCAGCCCAGTTGAGGTACGGGTACGCCCACATCCGGATGGTGAGGTTGAAGCGCTTCTCCAACGCGGGGCGCAGTCGCAGCTCGCTGACGGTGATGAACACCCACACGATGAGCAGCGAGGCGCCCGCCGCGTTGAGCATGAACGTCAGTACGGCCGCCGCGTCGATGTAGTTCAGCACCACCATGATGAGCGACAAGATGATGGACAACGTGATCGCCGCCGTGGGAACACCCCGGTGGTTGACCCGGGTGAAGATACTCGGGGCATCGTGGCGCTGCGCCAGCGAAAACATCATCCGGCTCGAGGCGTAAATCTGTGCGTTGAATGCGGACAGGAGCGCCAGGGTGATGACAACCTCCATGAACGTCACCACGCCGGGGATCCCGGCGAGTGTCAGCACCTTGGTAAAGGGGCTGTCAGCTGCGGAATCGGCGGCGCCGATCTCCGAGTAGGGCAGAAGCAGCGTGATGATCGCGACGGACCCCAGGTAGAACACGAACACGCGGGTGATGGTGGACCGTACGGCGTTGACCAAGGACTTCTTGGGATCCTCGGATTCAGCCGAGGCGATGGCTACCACCTCGATGCCACCAAAAGCGAAGGCTACAGCCAGCAGGGCGCTGGCGATACCGGCGATGCCGTTCGGCGTGAAGCCGGATTCCTGTACGTTGGACAGGCCGATGAAGGTGTGCCCGGGCAGCAGCCCAAAGATAAGCAGCACGCCGATGACCAAGAAGAGGACGAGCACTGCCACCTTGACAAAGGCGAACCAGAACTCGAACTCGCCAAAGGCCCGCACGCGCAACAGGTTCACTATGCCGAAGAACAGCACGAAGATGAGAGCCGGGATCCACGGCGAAACATCGAACCAGGAGGCGACAAAGGCGGACGCGCCGGTGATTTCCGCGCCCAGAACCGCGACGGTAGCAAGCCAGTAGATCCACCCCTGCGTGAAGCCGGCCCAACGGCCGATGGCGTGCTCGGCGTACTCGGAAAAGGAGCCGGAGGCCGGAATGACGGTGCCCATCTCACCAAGCATCTGCATGATGAGGATGGCCATGATCCCGGCGAGGATGTAGGCGACAAGCGCCGAGGGGCCGGCGGCCTGGATGGCAACGCCGGTGCCGAGGAAGAGACCCGCGCCGATGGTGGAGCCGAGCCCCATCATGGTCAAGTGGCGAACTTTGAGGCCGCTTCCCAGCTGTTGTGTGCTGTTAGCAGGGGTGGACATGTACTTTCTTCCGTTAGTTTTGGTGGAGTGATTCGTTGAGCTCAACAGCCGAGGTCTTCCACGGGACAACCTCGATGGCGCCAGTCAAAGAATTACGGCGGAAGAGCATGTTGGATTTGCCGGAGAGGGTGGCTGCCTTGACGGGTTCGCCGTCGACAAGCACCTTGGAGCCTGCGGTGATGTACAGGCCGGCCTCAACCACGCAGTCGTCGCCAAGCGCGATCCCGAGGCCGGAGTTGGCGCCGAGGAGGCACCGCTTGCCCAAGCTGACGCGCTCCTTGCCGCCGCCGGAGAGGGTTCCCATGGTGGAAGCGCCACCGCCGATGTCAGTCTGGTCGCCCACGATAACGCCCTGGGAGACGCGTCCTTCGACCATGGAGGCGCCGAGGGTGCCGGCGTTGTAGTTGACAAATCCCTCGTGCATGACGGTGGTGCCCTCGGCGAGGTGGGCGCCGAGGCGGATGCGGTCCGCGTTGCCGATGCGTACACCGGAGGGGACCACGTAGTCAACCATCCGCGGGAACTTGTCAATGAGGAAGATGATCACCTGGCCCTCGCCACGCTGCTGCAGCTTGGCGCGGGTGGCCTCGAAGTTCTCGGGCAGGCACGGGCCGAAGTTGGTCCACACCACGTTGGTGAGCACGCCGAAGATGCCGTCGAGGTTGATCTCGTTGGGCTTGACGGCGCGGGCGGACAGCAGGTGTAGGCGCAGGAACGCGTCGTAGGTATCGGCCGGTGGCTGGGAGAGGTCGTCGATGGTGCACTCGTAGGGCACCCGCTCTACCTCACGGTCGCTGTCGGTGGACCGTAGCTTGTCGACGCTTTCCTGGTCACCGCCGCCGATTGGGTCCGGGTACCAGACATCAAGGACGGTGCCCTTAGTTTTCTCGGCGGTGGACACGGTGGCGATGCCCCAAGCGTGGGCGGACGTCATGGTCACAGTTAAAAATCTCCTTTGTTCTGAGCGGATTCTCTGGTTCACCAGGGTAACACCTGCGGGGTTGGCCGCCGGGTGCAGATTCGGCCTAGGCGGACTTCGGCTTGTGTTTGCGGTAGCGAGGCTCCCCGTCCCGTGTCCAGCGTCCCGTGAAGAAGGCGATGAGAAGGATGAAGACGGAAACCCCCACCAGAGCGACAAGCTGCTGCCTGGCGCCACTGTCGAACAGCATGAGGACGACGATAACAACGAGCACGCCGAAGGTTGCCCACCCGGAGTACGGGTGCCACGGCATCTGCACCTGTGTGAGCTCGCCCTGTGCCTTGAGTTGCGGGTGAAGTTTGATCCACGAGAGCGCGATCGTTCCCCACACCACGATGAGGATGCCGCCGACGGCGTTGAGCAGGAACTGCAACAGTCCCGGTGGGTTCCAGAACTGCAGACCGACGGATACGAAGGCGAAGATCATGGAGAGGATAACCGAGTTCATGGGAACATCGTGACGGTTTGTTACGCTCAGGATAGCCGGGGCGTCGTCGCGTGTGGCCAGGGAGTACGCGAGCCGTGAGGAGGCGTAGATCTGCGCGTTGAAGGCGCTGAGGAGTGCCAGGACGATGACAACCTCCATGATTCCCACCACGCCGGGGATGTTGGCCAGCGCCAGGATGCGGGTGAACGGGCTCTCCGCCGCCGTATCCGCGCCGGAGATCTCGTTGAAGGGGAGGAGGAAGCAGATGACCAAGACGCTGCCCAAGTAGAACACGGAAATGCGCCAGATGGTCGACCGGACTGCCAACGAGATGGAGCGCACCGGATCGGCAGACTCGGCCGCCGCGATCGTGACGATTTCGATCCCGCCAAAGGCGAAGGCTACGGCAAGAAGACCGGCGGCGAGGCCGGGCAGTCCGTTGGGCAGGAACCCCGATTCGCGGATGTGCTGCGCGCCAACGTACTCCGT
This sequence comes from Corynebacterium pyruviciproducens ATCC BAA-1742, assembly GCF_000411375.1. Taxonomy (GTDB): domain Bacteria; phylum Actinomycetota; class Actinomycetes; order Mycobacteriales; family Mycobacteriaceae; genus Corynebacterium; species Corynebacterium pyruviciproducens. The sequence goes on from NZ_KE150446.1 coordinate 232,611, forward strand.
GCCCGGGAGCAGCCCGAAGATGAGGAGCACGCCGATGATGAGGAAGATGCCGATGACGGCAACCTTGATAAAGGCGAACCAGAACTCAAACTCGCCGAACCCCTTGACCTGCATGAGGTTGACAACCGCGAAGAACGCGACGCAGACGAGCGCTGGTATCCACGGCTCGACGTTGAACCACGATGCCATGATCGCGGAGGCACCAGTCATCTCGGCGCCGAGCACCATGATCAGCATGAACCAGTACAGCCAGCCGAGGTAGAACCCGGCCCAGCGGCCAAACGCCATCTCGGCGTACACGGAGAAGGACCCCGAAGCGGGGCGGGCGGCACCCAGCTCACCGAGCATCTCCATCGCGCCGATAACCAGCAGGCCGGCGATGATGTAGGCGATGAGGACGGACGGGCCGGCCGCTTGGATTCCCACCCCGGTGCCCAGAAAGAGGCCAGCGCCAATCGCGGAGCCAAGCCCCATCATGGTGAGGTGGCGCACCTGGAGGCCGGAGCCGAGCTGACTCGCGTCAGCCGCCTTCGCCGAGCCGGGCGAACCAGGGCTTGTACTCTGCGTTTTCTTTGTCGAAGCCATGGTGGGATTCTAGGCGCTCGACGTGTCTCACACTACAGACGGGGGTAACCGGAGGGGGAATCCGTCGGTCGAACAGAGTTTCGTGGTGGTAGGTGAGACCAAAGTGTTCCTCTGCTGGTCGGAGACGGCAGGAGGCGTGGGCTGTGACCTAGGGGCGGGTTGCAGAAACGAAAATTCCTCCCACAGTGTGGGACAGCACCCAGTTGGGCTCGAGCACGGGACCCAACGGGCGCGGCTCGGAATCCCCAAAGCGAACCAGCGTGGAGGGGGTGATCACGAGCCCCGGCGCAAGCTCGCAATTATCGCCAACGGACACGCCGATCACGGAGGTGTTCTCACCCACCCGGCAGTTCCTGCCGATGTACATGATGGGGCGGACATCGTTGACGGCGGGCGAGATGGCAGACGAACCCAGCGCCATGATGGATCCTTCGCCCACGGTCACACCCGAGGTCAGGCGGCCTTCAATGTGGTCGGGGCCGTAGGTGCCGGCGTTGAAAGAGACGAATCCCTCCCGCAGCACCACGGTTCCCTCCGTCAGGTACGCACCCAGGCGCACTCGCTCCGCCTCGGCGATGTGGACGCCGGAGGGGACAACGTAATCGAGCATGCGCGGGATGCGCTCCACGCCGTACACGTGGATGAGTCCGCGGGCACGCAACGTGGTGCGGACGAACTCGAAGTTGTCCGGCAGGCAGGGGCCCTTGTTTGTCCAGACAACCTGGGCGAGGGCGTCGACAAGCCCCTCCACACTGATGGAGCCGGGGACCACAAGCCTGTGGGAGAGCAGGTGCAGCCGGAGGTAGGCGTCGTGGGCGTCGGTGACCGGCTGGGACAAGTCGGCGATGCTCGTCTCCACGGCGACTTGTTCCACCATCCGGTCCTCGTCAAGGTACACAAGGTTGAGGAGGCGCGGGGTCAGGTCATTGGCGCCAAGCCGCCGGGTCCCAGTCCTCCGTGGCTGCGCTAGCTGTGGTTGTGGGTACCACGTGTCAAGAACCGTCCCATCTGCTGCGATGTTTGCGATCCCGACGGCTCGTGCCCCTTGAATTGTCATGAGTTACAGCTTAACGGAAGCGAAGAATGACGTTTGCAACCGGGCGGGGGTGACCGACTGCGGTACCATCATCGACATGAACCACGTGCTCACTCTCACCGACCCGGTGCTCCTAACTCAGCAGCTCATCGATATTCCCAGCGAATCCCGCTCCGAAAAAAGCATCGCTGATGCTGTCGAGGCGGCGCTGACTGGCCTCGGGTTGGAGACGGTTCGCGTGTCCAACACCGTCGCCGCACGAACCTTCCGAGGACTGGGCCGTAGAGTCATCCTCGCCGGCCACCTCGATACGGTACCCGCTGCCGGCAACATTCCCTCCCATCGGGACGGGGACATTATTCATGGCCTTGGCAGCGTAGACATGAAGTCCGGGGACGCGTGCTTCCTCCATGCACTGGCAACACTGGCACATCACGAGTCACTCAACGCGGACATCACCGCCATTTTTTACGAATGTGAAGAGATCGCCGCCCAGTTCTCCGGCCTCCAAAAGTTCATCGATGCCTACCCGGAGTGGGTGCGCGGTGACTTTGCTATCCTCGGCGAACCCACCGGAGGGGTCGTGGAAGCAGGCTGTCAGGGCACCATCCGGATGAAGCTCACAGCCCACGGTGTGCGTGCCCACTCGGCGCGGGCGTGGCTGGGGGAGAACGCGTTGCACAAACTGGGGCCAATCCTCACTCGCATCGCCGCTGACGAGCCCCGTGAGGTGGACATCGACGGATGCACGTACAAAGAGGGCTTCAACGCCGTGGTGGCCGAGGCGGGCGTGGCCAAAAACACCATTCCTGATGAGGCCGTCCTGTATGTCAATTTCCGCTACGCGCCGGATCGCAGCGTGGAGGATGCGAAGGAGCACATGCTCACCGTCCTCGGCGGGGGAGACCCGGCGCGGGCAGGGGAGCTCGTGGAAATCGACTACGACGACGTGTCGCCCGCCGCCGCGCCGGGGTTGTCTACGCCGGTGGCAGCCGATTTTGTCGCTCTGGCCGGAAGCGTGCGGGCCAAATACGGTTGGACGGACGTCGCCCGGTTGTCCGCACTGGGGATCCCCTCGGTGAACTGTGGCCCGGGCGACCCGTCCCTGTGCCACAAGCCGGAGGAACACTGCCCCGTGTCGCAGATCGAAGAGGTAAGCGCACTCCTCACCAAATTTCTTACGTGCTAGCGGAGCGTCCTGCGTGTTCGCGGGCACCCCATAACCCCGGTGGGACTCGCGCCCACCGGGGTCAGTAGAGAACCCACTGTGCTTGCTTCCACGAGCGAGGCAGGAGGAAGGGGGTCTGCCATCGGTCCACGCGCGTGAGCGGCGGTGGCGACGAGGGCCAGTCAGCACAAGGGGCAGTAATCGGTGGGGGATCGTTTTGCACTGCGGGGAAGACGGATTCGCGTTAGTATGAACGTTCCGTTCAAGAAAGAAGATTGTATAGATATGGCTCCAACACGCACCCCTTCCTCTGACAAGCGCGCCAGTTTCCTCCGCGGACCGGTTCTCATGCGCCACGGCGGCACACAAACCTCCACCACCGACCAACGGTTGCTGGACGCCCAGCACTCCACCGATTGGCTGCACGAGGATCCCTGGCGAGTGCTGAGGATCCAGAGCGAGTTTGTCGATGGGTTCGGTGCCCTCGCCGAGATCCCGGAAGCCGTCACCGTCTTCGGGTCCGCCCGCGTGGAGGAGGGTCACCCCTACTACGAGCTCGGGGTCGAGCTGGGAAGAAAACTCGCCCGGGCCGGATACGCGGTCATCACCGGCGGTGGGCCGGGGCTCATGGAAGCCCCCAACCGTGGCGCGTGCGAGGAGGAGGGCCTCTCCATCGGCCTGGGCATTGAGCTTCCCCACGAGCAACACCTTAACGATTGGGTCGATCTCGGTCTCAATTTCCGCTACTTCTTCGTGCGCAAGACAATGTTCCTCAAGTACTCCGAGGCGTTCGTGTGCCTGCCCGGAGGATTCGGGACGATGGATGAGCTGTGCGAAGTGCTGTGCATGGTGCAAACCGGCAAGATGACCAACTATCCCATCGTAATGTTGGGTACGGACTACTGGGGTGGTCTCGTAGAATGGTTCAAGGCACGCCTCGTAGCCGAAGGCATGATCAACGAATCGGATGTGGACCTGTTCATGGTCACCGACTCCGTGGATGAGGCTGTGCAGCACATCGTGGATCAACACAAGAAGAGGAAGAACTCGTAAAACATGGATGGCTCAGTACTGATGTGGGTGGTTGTGGTCGTCGTCCTCGCCATCGCGGTGGCAGGCTGTGGCTACATCTTTTACAAGGTATTTGGAAACGGTGAGCCGCTTCCACCCGTGGAACACGACGATGTCATCGCTTCCAACCGGAAAGCGATCGATGAGGGACGGCTCAACGATCTCCGCTTCGAGTTGGCACCCCGTGGGTACCGGCAGGATCAGGTCGACGCCGCCCTTGCACAGATCGAAGCGGGCAGGCCGTCCCGTGTCTTAGAAACTACCGGCGACGAGTCCCGCCTCACCACCGGCGACCTTCCCCAGGAAAGCTCCCAACAATCCACCTCAAGCCCCGTTTCGACCGCCCTGTCCGACGGCTCTTCACCCGCGTAGAACCCGCAATAGTACTTATGAGCTGGCACTTTATGTAAACCTGCAGCTTAGTGCTACCCTGCTTGCCCCGATTTTGGCTAGAATTGAAAGGTATAGCGTGGCTAGCTGATGTTGCGAGTCTGGATGGAGTCCAGGCGGAGCCTATTTTTAGCCGAGGCCACGAAGTCTCGGAGAAGGAGTTTCTACATAATGGCAGCGATGAAACCTCGGACTGGCAACGGTCCAATGGAAGCGGTGGAAGAAGGACGCAAGATCGTTATGCGGATTCCAACCGACGGAGGCGGACGGCTCGTAATCGAGCTCAACAAGGAGGAAGCCGGAGAACTCGGAGAACTCCTCACCCAGGTAGCTAACTCCTAATAAACTTGTCCCCGGAAGTGCCGTGAGCTGCACTCCGGGGTTTGTTTTCTCTCATTAAAGTAGCCCCACGGTTACCGTGTGTACTACCATCTGGGTAACGGAAAATGCACGGCTACCCAAGAAGAAATGAGCACGCACGCATATGCTGAGTGATGTAATCCATTTACTGCAGGATCCGAGCGCTGGCGCCAACGGGGTCACGCTGAGGGGGAACGAGGATTGGTCCGCTCTCATCTCTGCTACGGGGCGTGAATTCCCCGTCGATCCGGAGGGTTACGTGGTTCTTGCCAGTGGTGACCTTCCGCGTGGTGACGATGAGAAGATGGTTGACGCACGCGAAATCTTCTTGGCCAACGGGCACTTCGCCCCCTTTGTGGAGTCTGTCACCCGGTCTGTGAATGAGGCCATCTCGTCAGCGGACATTCCAGATACACAGGAAGTAACTCTGTGCGAAGTGGGTGCCGGCACGGGATACTACCTCTCACACACCCTGGACAGTGTGGACCAGTCTGTTGGCGTGGCCATTGACGTATCCACTGCGGCGGCCGCCAAGCTGGCACACTGCCATCCCCGGGTGGGTGCAGTAGTGGCTGATGCCCTGCAGACCCTTCCTGTCCTCAGCGATTCTGTGGATGTGATCTCTGCCATTTTCGCTCCCCGCAACCCGGAAGAGTTCGCTCGAGTGCTCAAAGACGGTGGGGAGCTTGTGGTTTTGGCATCCCACGAGGGCCACCTGGGTGAGCTTCGTGCCCCTCTGGAGATCCCCGATGTGCGACCCCACAAGATCGAGGAGATCATCGACCAAGTGTCCGAATACTTCGATGTGGTTGCTGCGCCCGAGATGGTGGAGTTCCCCATGGTTTTGGACCACGATTCCATCCTGGCGCAGATCGCCATGAGCCCTTCGGCACAGGTCATTGACCAAGTAGAGCTGGATAAGAGGGCGCAGCGTTTGCCCCAGACGATGACGGTGACGGCGCGCTCCACCATCACTCGGTTAAGGAAGAAGTAGCCCCACATAAACACCAAACCCGCCTCCTCCAGTTCTACAAAGAGAACCGGAGGAGGCGGGTGTTTTGTTGTGTAGACAGCGGCCTAATCGGATACCACTTGCTCGAGTTCTGCACCACCGGTGGTACGAACAACGAAGCGGTAGAAGTCCTCGTCAAAGTAGACCCGTGAGGCCATTGTTGCGGCCCCTCCGTCCGCAAACACTTCCACGGTGGAGCCGTCAACAAGAATCGACATGGACTGTGTATCGCTGCATGTTACGGGGGCTTCCGCCATCTCATCATCCTCAAAGTAGGAGCCCTCTGAGCGGTCGAGGAAGACCGCGTCCTTGGTGTGGGAAATGGTGGCGTAGACGTTATCGTCGCGATCGACAAGCGAGACGGAAATCTCGCCCTCGCCGACGTTGAACATGCCACTCCACAGGCGGGCCCGTTCCGTTTTTTCAATGCGTGATGTAATTCCGGGGTATGGAGTTTGGAACAGTACCCCATCCTGGAGGGTCACCAGCCGGGGCGCAGAGAGGCAGTTCACCCAGTTTTCCTCGTGGAATGATGGGTCTTTGTCCAGATCGTGGAGGGCTCCGCCGCCGTCCATGAGGCCGAAGATGATCGCCCCCTCGAGGGAGGTGGTATCGGTGATGTCGAAGTTCGTGGTGCGGGGTCGGGAAAAATCGTGCCCGTAATCGATGCGGGTGAAAGGAGTTTCTACCGAGAAGGTGGACCCGGCAAGGTGCCCCACGAGGTAGCCACAGATATCGATTTCACCGAACTGGACGGTCACCAGCAGGACGTCGTGAAAATCGCCCGTGTACTCGTCCTGGAGCACGATGATGCGGGGGCTGACCAATTGGGGGATACCCTCCAGGCCGGATTTGCCGGCGAATTCAAGCATGCCGATGATGCTCCACTCTTGGGTGTCCATAGACTCCAGGATGATCGGGCGCGGATCATCTTCCGGTCCGCATACTGCGAGCATGAGCCAGCCGGCACCGCGCGGAATGACGCAGGGGGAGCGGAAGTTGAAGAATTCGTCGGTATCTGTGACTACCGGGCCACGGTGGACTACGGCGGAGTTCTCAACATCGGCGCGGTGAATCTCGGTGGAATCACCGTGCACCGAGGTGAAGAACAGACGGACGACACCTTCGTCGCTGATGACTGAGCCGGCCCAGAGGTCGGTTTCATCGCCTTCCGGAACCAATATATCGGAGCCCTCTGACCAGTTGAAGGGGGAGAAATTTGGGGAAGTGACGTGCCCCCAGCGCCCGTGCCCGTCGGAGTTGGGCTCGTATTGGTACATCAGGTGCCACGTGCCCTCTTTGACGAGCGACCCAGCCGGTGCTTCGAGCACGCCTTGGGGCGCGGTGATGTGCAATTCGGGGCGGTGAGTGACCATCGTTTCTTCCAATCTGTTGGGACAAATCTCTCTTCACCCCGCGCGCTGCGGGGGTGAACAAGCTTTCGCCTACGTGGCCCACGCGACCAGCTCGCATTGTCCAGCTGCGTGGGATCACCACCGAGGGTACCCGGAAACACGGTTGAGGCGGGCGACCGCGTCGTGTGGCTAACGCCAGAGAGGCCGGTTGATCCTGGTGAGTGGGTGAAAAAAGTGCACTGCCCACGGGACCACTTGGCTTGGGGGGAAAGAAAAAGGCGAGCAGGCCGGTGGCCTGACTCGCCTGAGGACATGGTGTCAGTTACATGAGGGACTTGTAGACGTCTACGGTCTGCTGGGCGATGGTTGCCCAGGAGAAGTCCTCCACAGCGCGCTTGCGGCCACGCTCACCGTAGGCCTTAGCAGCCTCGCGATCCTCCACCATCTTGTTCACTGCTGCGGCGATGTCGCGCTCGAACGCTTCGGTGTCGTTCTCGTCGTAGTGGACGAGGGAGCCGGTGGTGCCGTCGACAACAACCTCCGGGATTCCTCCCACGTCGGATGCGACAACCGCTGCGCCGCAGGCCATTGCCTCCAGGTTCACGATGCCGAGGGGCTCGTAGATGGAGGGGCACACGAACGTGTCAGCTGCGGTGAGGATCTCCTGGATCTTCGGCTTGGGGAGGAATTCCTGCACCCAGAAGATACCGTCGCGTTCTTCCTGCAGATCCTTGACCAGGCGCTCGGTCTCGGCGGCGATTTCCGGGGTATCCGGGGCACCGGCGCAGAGGACAAGCTGGACGCCGTCGTCGAAGTGGCTGGCGGCCTTGACAAGGTGGCCAACACCCTTCTGGCGGGTGATGCGTCCAACAAACGCGGCGATCGGGCGGGTTGGGTCAACGCCCAGTTCCTTGAGGACGGAGTTCTCGGCCTCATCGAAGGTGGGGCGGGGCTGCCACAGCTCGGTATCGATGCCGTTGAGAACAACGCGTACCTTGTCCGGGTCGATTGCGGGGTACGCGTCGAGGATGGAATCCTTCATTCGGGCCGACACAGCAATAACGGCGTCGGCGTTTTCCATCGCGTTCTTCTCGCTCCAGGAGGAGACATCGTATCCGCCGCCGAGCTGCTCACGCTTCCAAGGGCGGTGAGGCTCGAGGGAGTGGGCGGTGGCAACGTGCGGGATGCCGTAGAGCTTGCCGGTCAGATGTCCGCCCAGACCTGCGTACCAGGTGTGGGAATGGACAACGTCGAGGTTGTCTGCGGCGTTTGCCATGCGCAGCCCGGTGGACAGCGTCTTGAGCGCGGAGTTGGCGTTTTCCAGCTCGGGGTCAACTCCGTGGGCGTACACGTTTGCTTCGTCGCGTGGGGCACCCATGCAGTGGACATCTACATCGACACCGTCGATTTCGCGCATGAAACGGGTCAGTTCCGTTACATGGACGCCGGCGCCACCGTAGACCTCTGGTGGGTACTCTCTTGTCATCATTCCTACTCGCATACCCACCAATTTAGCTGGAAATCGCAGCCGGTGCAGTATTCACGTAAAAACTAAATGTGGATTGCGGTGCTGACATGGGGAGGATGAGGAAAAACTAGAACGCCCGGGCATAAGGCATCGCCTCAGGAAACAAGGGTAAGACCCCCTCAATGGAGCCAATAGGCATGCGATACCAGGTAGTAGATCTGGCAAGCCTGAGGTGTGGAGAGGCTGAACTATGGGGCCTTGTTCGCATCTTGTGAGGTGTCCAATCATGTGGACACGTCCAGTCCTGTGGACACGGCCAGCCATGTGGGCACGGCCGGCCATGTGGACATGTGCAGTCCTGTGGACACGTCCAATCCCATGGACGCGTCCATTCTTTTGGATTTATTTATTGGAACACGCCACTGTGTATCGGTTGTTGTCAGCTATCGCTGTGCCCCGGTGTGGGGCGAGTTAGCACTCAAATGTGGGTGAACTTTGGGGGCGCGAGAAGTTGGATTGTGCAGCTAGAAGCATCGGAGGGGAGGTGGACAAGTGTTTGGTGTCACTTTTCGAGACAAAAGTCACATTTCACTATAAATTAGAGGTATGAGAAACCAACCGTCCGTTCTTTCCATTGTCCTGGCGGGTGGCGAGGGGAAGCGCCTGTTTCCTCTGACAGCCGACCGCGCGAAGCCTGCCGTCCCATTCGGAGGTAGCTATCGCCTCATTGATTTCGTGCTCAGCAACCTGGTCAACGCCGGGTACTTGAAAATCTGTGTGCTCACGCAGTACAAGTCCCACTCGCTTGACCGCCATATCTCCCAGGCCTGGCAGGTTTCTGGGCTGACCGGAAATTACATCACCCCGGTGCCCGCCCAGCAGCGACTCGGCCAACGCTGGTTCAATGGCTCGGCAGATGCCATTCTGCAATCCCTCAACCTCATCTACGACGAGGACCCCGAGTACGTCATCGTTTTCGGTGCCGACCACGTGTACCGCATGGACCCGGCCCAGATGGTGGAGGATCACATCAAGTCCGGGAAGGCCGCCACGGTTGCCGGAATCCGCGTGCCCCGCAAGGAAGCGACCGCCTTTGGTTGCATCCAATCCGATGACAACGGCACCATCACCGAGTTCTTGGAAAAGCCGGCAGACCCGCCGAGCACTCCCGACGATCCGGAGATGACCTACGCTTCCATGGGCAACTACGTGTTCACCACCGACAAGCTCATCGAGGCGCTGCAGAAGGATGCGGAGGACGAAACCTCGTCCCACGATATGGGCGGAAACATCATTCCCTACTTCGTCGAACAGGGCGAAGCCCATGTATATGACTTCTCTGAAAACCAGGTGCCGGGTTCCACCGACAGGGACAGGGGTTACTGGCGTGACGTTGGTACTATCGATGCGTTCTACGATGCGCACATGGACCTCATTAGCATCAACCCGGTGTTCAACCTGTACAACCGGAAGTGGCCGATCCACTCTACTGACGATGGCAACCTGCCGCCCGCTAAGTTCGTGCAGGGTGGCATCGCCCAGTCCTCCATGGTTGCTAACGGTTCGATCATCTCGGGCGCAACCGTACGGAACTCCGTCGTCTCCACCGACGTCATCGTCGAGGAGGGTGCAACGGTGGAAGGCGCGGTGCTCATGCCCGGCGTGCGGATTGGGCGCGGATCCGTGGTCAGGCACGCGATCCTAGACAAGAACGTGGTTGTTTCCGACGGCGAGTACATTGGCGTTGACTCCGAGCGAGATTCGCAGCGCTTCAACACCTCCGCCAACGGTGTCGTGGTAGTTGGTAAGAACCAAGTGGTGTAATCCTGCTCCGTGCGACAGCACAGTGGCCCGCAGCCTCAAGGCGCGGGCCACTTTTTTAATGAGAACACGTATCGGGTTACTCGTGTCCGATTCTTCGTGCCTGACGTAATTGCGTTATTGCATCACTGCGTTACTGCGTAAAGCGTTACTGCGTTACTGCTGCTTTTCTTCTCGTCCTATCGCTTGTAGGCGACGATCGCCCCGGACCCCAGTGGCAGCCGTGCGACGAGCGCATCGTCAAACCCGCGGAGCTTCTCATCGGCCTCCCGGGCGCTGACAAGCTCGCGGTCCGTACGGGAGGGGTCGCCCACCAGGCCGTCGAAAAGCGAATCAAGGAGAACCAAAACACCACCGGATTGGATAAGCGGCCAGGCCGCGTCAATAAAAGTGGCGAGGTCAAGTGCCGGCACATCGCCAACCACAATGCGGTAGGAATCCGTGGCGAGCCTCCCCATCACGTCGAGCGGGCGAGATGGAAGGAACCGGAAGTGGGAATGCCCCGCGGCACGGAACACCTCCTTGGCATGGTTTTGATGCTCGTGCTCAGGGTCAATGAACGTGAGATGCCCATCGGGGCCCAGGCCATCGAAGAGGTATAAGCCAATGATTCCGGCGGCCGGGGTGGCGGCAATACCGCTGCTATTGGCCTCGGTAGCCACCGAAGCTGCAAGCAAGGCAAGCAACTGGCCCGTGGACACGTCCGGTGTCACGAGTCCGAACTCCTGGGCATCCTTGCGGGCGCGGAGATGGTGGTCATCCTCCTGGGAGGTCTGTTCGATGTAGCGCAATAGTTCCTCAGTCACAATGGACAAGTCTAGCCGCTTGCGGGGCTCCAGCGACCGGGCCACACGGGGGTTTAAGCTCGGTGGGGGTAAGGGGTAGGAAAAAATGGGGAAAACTCACAGCTTGACCCAACACCGTGTTAGGCTCATTTTGAGCACAGTATGTTGTCATAGTCTCTATGAAAAACGTGACTTCCTCTATTTCCTTGCCTGGCGTGAGTGGCTTTGGTACACGCAGGAAAGGAAGCAGGAGGCCAACCAGCGATGATCAGCCAAAGCCCCAAGTACAGGGGAATGACGTGGAAGCTAGCACAAGCAAACAAACCGGAACCGGCGCATTCGATGCCGGGGTCGGGGACATGCCTTCCTGGGCTGAACTCGTGTCTGAGCACGCGGACGGTGTGTACCGCCTGGCCTACCGCTTATCCGGCAACCAGCAGGACGCGGAGGACCTCACCCAGGAGACCTTCATGCGCGTCTTCCGTTCGCTGAAATCCTACAAGCCCGGCGCTTTTAAAGGGTGGCTGCACCGCATTACCACGAACCTGTTTTTGGACATGGTTCGCCATCGTGCAACGATTCGGATGGAAGCTCTCAACGAGACTACCTACGATAAATACCCCGGCTCTGAGCCCATGCCCGACGAGGCCTACATCAACTCCAACCTGGACCCCACACTCGAAAGCGCGCTGTTCAGCCTGAGCCCCGACTACCGAGTGGCAGTGGTGCTGTGTGACATGGAGGGGATGAGCTATGAGGAGATCGCAGAGACCCTCGGCGTGAAAATGGGCACCGTGCGGTCGCGCATTCACCGCGGTAGGAAGCAGTTGCGCGAGTACATTCTCGCGGCCGCGGAGGAAGACGATTCCGCCAAGGCACTCGTTCCGCAACACTAGGGAGGCACTCGCCTCCAGTCTCACCAATTCGGTATAGAGTGGGGATAGCTCACGTAATTGGTAGCACCTGTCTAGTGGATATTGCGGAGGCTTATCCGAGCCCGCGCACCACCAGCACAGGGGACTGACACCCAAGCCGTGGAAGGAGGATCCATCGACCGTGGATAGACTCAACAAGCATTCTCAGAAGAGCTCAAACGGCCAGGACCAGGACTTCGGATCCACCCATGCTGACGCGGAACAGCGCTTGACCGCGGGCACTAAGGAGCCCTCCCACAGGGAGCAGCTGGGCTCTTTGACGCAGCGGCTGAGGAAGAAGCTGGGTAGCGGCGGTGCCGGGACCGAAGCCGTATCCGACTCCGCGTCCTCTTCGCACAACGAGGGTGTGCGCTCCCGCCGCGTCGCTTCGCGCTTTGATACGACCACCCCGCAGCGGCTACAGAAAGCTATCGCCACCATGCTGAATGAGGAAATCGTAGACAAAGATGATTCCTTCGCCTCGGTGGAGCACCTTTCGGCGGAGGCCGTGGCGGGATACGTTGACGGTGAGCTTTCGCTCAAAGCACAAAAGCGCGCCCGTGCACACCTCCTTCACTGCTCCATGTGCAGACGAGACGTGCGTGAGCAGCGCGAGGCCTCCCTGAGCCTCAGGGGCAATTCCGACAGTGATATTCACGTTCCGGCGTCGCTGGTGGAAAAGCTGGCGAGCCTGAGCTCCGACACATGCATGGAGGGGCCCAAAGCCGGCGACATCTTGGAATCGGACACGTTATTAGGCCGGCTCAACTCGATGTACTGGGCCGCAAGACGAACCTACAAAGACCGCACCGATTAACCACCACCCACCGGCACCAGTAGTACCACCGAGTGGGGTACCCGCCTCACGGAACGGTCGGTACCGGAGCGAATGCTGCCACGTAGCACTTCCGTGACTAGCCGAGGTGAAGCCTGTAATCCGGGCACGCGTACACAACCAGGCCCAAAGCAAGTAGAGTGTAATCCGTGTTTAACGATGTTGGTTGGGTGGAGATTCTCATCATCTTCATTGTGGCCGTGTTCCTCATCGGCCCGGAGAAAGTACCGAAAGCCGTAGAGGACATCAAGGCTGCCATCCTCGCAGCAAGGAACGCTATCAACCGCACCAAGATGAGCCTGAGCGACGACCTCGGACCGGAGTTTGACGAGTTCCGCAAGCCACTGGGTGAGCTGGCCAAGCTGCGGGCGATGGGGCCCAAGGCAGCGCTGACGAAGACGCTTTTCGACGGCGACGATACCTACCTCGATGCGCTTGACCCGAAGAAATTCTGGAACGATACCGACCCGAAGAACGTCAACGACACCTCTGCAGCGCAAACCGTAAGCAACGCGTCTGATGCCCCTCAGCCCACGCCACCCGCACCGTCCCCTACGCAGGGAACAACCGGCGACAAGAGCGCGGACCAACGCCCGCACACGCCCCCGCCCGCAGGAAGCGGGCCGGTGGATTACAGCGACGTGCTGTAGCGTCTGAGCAATACACAAAGAAGGAGGGGAAGCCAGCTGGCCTCCCCTCCTTATGTATCGGTTACCTAGTTACTTTCTGGTTACTCCCAGCCCGAGAGTCTTCCCCAGCAGGGAATCCTTGCGCTGAACCAGCTTATCCGCAATCGCGTTCAACTCCTTGCCGGCAGGCGAATCCGGCTGGGCAATCGCAACGGGAGTACCCGAGTCGCCACCGGTGCGAAGGGTGGGGTCGAGCGGGATAGAGCCCAGTAGAGGGATCGTCGCCCCTGTGATCTGCGAAAGCCTATCTGCTACAGTCTGCCCGCCGCCGGCGCCGAAGATTTCCATCCGCGAGCCATCGGGCATCACCATAGCCGACATGTTCTCGATGACACCGGCGATGCGCTGGCGGGTTTGTTGGCTGATCGAACCCGCTCGCTCGGCAACCTCGGCCGCTGCGGCCTGTGGTGTGGTAACGATGAGCAGTTCCGCGCCGGGGATGAGCTGTGCAACAGAGATCGCGACGTCGCCAGTTCCGGGCGGAAGATCGAGGAGCAGCACATCGAGATCGCCCCAGAACACATCGGTAAGGAATTGCTGAATCGCGCGGTGCAGCATGGGGCCACGCCAGATAACAGGGGAGTTGCCCTTAACAAACTGGCCGATGGAGATGATTTTCACGCCGTGGCAGATGGGCGGCATGATCATCTCGTCCACCTGGTGCGGACCGTCGTGGTCGCCCATCATTTGCGGAATGGAGTGCCCGTAAATGTCCGCGTCGAGGATACCCACGTTGAGGCCACGCGCGGCGAGGGCGGTAGCGAGGTTAACGGTGACGCTCGACTTGCCCACCCCGCCCTTACCGGACGCTACCGCGAGCACCCTGGTAGTGGAATCCGGCTGTGCGAAGGGGATGACCGGCTCGCTGCCACGGAGCTTGAGCTGCAGTTCCTTTCGCTGCTCGTCGGTCATTGCCTCGGTATCCACGTAGGCATTTTCTACGCCTGGAATTTTCTTGATCGCGGCGATGGAATCGGCCACGAGTGTCCCCTGCAGCGGGCATCCCGCGATGGTGAGAAGAATCGTGACGTACACATCGGCCCCCTCGATGCGCACGGACTTGACCATGTCGAGTTCTGTGAGGGAACGATCGAGCTCTGGATCAATGACAGTTGACAATGCCTGCAGCACGTCATTTTCAGTAATAGATGTCATATAAAGATTTAGCTTTCACTTCCTAGTTTTTCGTGCTACGCGTGGCATAAACCCCATGCGCTGCACGTGGTGCACCGCCCGGCAGAATTAGCTCATTCATGCCACGCGCTGTTGTTCCGTGTCGTGTCCATTGTACGGTTCGGTGATAAAACCGTCGAAGTAGGACGAACCGCCCACCATACAGCGCCACGAGGGTCTCACTCGAGCCTTCAGCATGAGCAGGAACCGAACGTGGCCAACGGAGGTGGGGCACCCGCGCCGCCCGTGGCTCTCGTCGCCACGCTCCCCCTGCGCCCCCGGGGGAGCGCGAGAAATCTACTCCCGTGGGTTGCCTGGATCGTCGGTGAGATCGCCCTGGGTGGGATCGGTGAGAAGGGAAGAAAGCTCCGAGCGCCGCGCTGCCGATTCGTCATCGATTTTCGCCTCGAGGCGCTCGAGGATGTTCTGCAGGTCTTCCAGCTGGTCACGCAGGTAATCACGGGTGACGCTTTCGCCCACCGCGAGGCGGAGGCTCGCCAGCTCACGTGCCAGGTACTCGGTGTCCGCCTTTGTCTGTTGGGCACGCCTGCGGTCCTCCTGGAGGCTGTGGCGATCGCGCACCTCTTGGCGGTTTTGCGCGAGCAAGATGAGCGGGGCGGAATAGGCCGCCTGGGTGGAAAAGGCCAGGTTGAGGAGGATGAAGGGGTAGGGGTCCCAGGCAAAGGCGAGCCCTGTCACGTTGAGCGCAATCCAGGCGACCACGATGATCGTCTGCCACACGAGGTATTCGCCGGTTCCGAAGAATCGTGCGACTTTCTCGGCCACGGCGCCGACAGCGTCGGCGTCCATGCGGAACCAGCGCCTGCGTCTGCCGGCAACGGGCGTATCCAGATCGCCGCGGTTCAGGTCATCGCTGTTGAGATCAGCCACGATTAATTCCCTCCCTTGTTCGTGTTGCGGGTGGCTTTGGATTGCAGGAGCTCACGAGCTCGCTCAGTGATGAGCTTGCCCATCTGCGGGTTAGCTGTGGCCGGTGCCGGGTTTGGTCGGATTCCGCCTTCGCGCCAAGCCTCGGGGAGCATGTGATCCAGAAGATCATCCACGGCGACGGCTCCCAGCAAGTGGCCACCCTCGTCAAGCACAGGGCCACACACGAGGTTGTACAGCGCGAAGTACCGGGCAGCGGTCTCCTGCGTGTCGTTGGCATACAGCGGGGGAAGATCCGGGTCCAAGATCCCCGCCACGAGGGCGGCCGGCGCCTCCCGCAGCAGCTTTTGCAGGTGGACACAGCCCAAGTACGTTCCGGTGGGGGTGGCTGTAGGTGGCCGCACGACAAACAGCAGCGAGGACAGGCTGGTGGCCAAGTCGGGGTTGCGGGCCATGGCAAGAGCCTCTGCCACCGATGTCTGCGGGGTCACCACCAGTGGCTCCGGGGTCATGAGGGCACCAACCGTGTCGGGGGAGAAGGTCATCAACCTACGCACCGGTGCTGATTCGGAGGGGTCCATGAGTTCCAGGAGCACATCTGCCGTGTTGTCATCCAGCTCAGCGAGGAGGTCGGCGGCATCGTCCGGATCCATCTCCTCCAAAATGTCGGCGGCTCGCTCCAGGTCGAGAGCCTCGATGAGCTCTGCCTGATCGTCCTCGGACATTTCCTGCAGAATATCGGCGAGGCGTTCGTCGTTGAGCGCTTCGGCCACGTCTCGTTGCTCCTGGGCGGGCAGGTCGCTAAATACCTGCGCGGCATCGGCAGGGCGGAGATCGTCGAGCTCGGCGATGTGTTCTGCCGTTTCATCGTGCGGCCCCAGCCCGGATGCTGAGACGCCATGGACGTAGTTCCAGGGGATTGTTGTGAGGGTGGGGCGGCGGCCGAACTTGGGGCGCTTGGAAAACACCGCAACTGAGGATACGATCCAGTCGCGGGTGCGCGTCCGTTCGAGCTCAACGTCAGCGATTTCCACTGGCTTTCCGTGGAGCTGTGGAAAGTCCGGATCGTCCACGGATACCTTCGATCCGATGAGGTCATCCCACACGGTGGTTTCGCCCGCGCGTGATTTGTATGCCCGGATTGAGACGGAGCCCGTCACGAGGATGATGTCTTGGGGAGTGATTTCCCCGATGCGAAGCATGGGGACGAATATTCGTCGTTTGTTCACCATCTCCACAACGAGGCCCAGTGCCCGTGAATCTTGCCCCTCGGGGCGGATCATGAGCACGACATCGCGCACGCGTCCCACGCTGTCTGCATCGGGGTCACGCACCACCATGCCAGACAACCTGCCAGCGTAAACCCGGGTTGAAGAAGTCATGAGACCAAGTTTACGGGGCGGGCGCGAGAAACGAAAAGGGCAGGTAATAGCGCCTCGTCCGTACGGCACCGGGCCCTAGCGAAACAGGCGGAAACGTACGGCAGTAAGAGTTGCTCAAGCGTAAAGGCGAAGTAAAGAAGCGTAAAGGCACGGTACAGAAAATGGGCGCGGAGTATGCATCGGTATTGCGGAATATGTCTAATTGGTTCTGCCGCAGATGGACACAGATGGATCTGTGCATGTCAATGAACAGGGATGGAATAAGAACTCTATCTGGTTTGTTGACCGATAGTAAAGGAACTTATGAAAGGACTCTTCATGGCAGTTAATCAAAGCAGCTACCAACGCGCCTCGTTGCCCACCCCTCCCACCGGCTGGCCCGTGGGAAGCTTTAAAACCTACGCTGAGGCCCAGGCCGCCGTCGACATGCTTTCGGACAAGGAGTTCCCCGTCGAGGAGCTGACCATCGTCGGTGTCGACCTCATGCAGGTTGAGAACGTCCATGGCCGTTTGACCTGGGGCAAGGTCCTTGGTGCTGGTGCAGCTTCCGGTGCGTGGATGGGCCTGTTCATCGGCCTCCTGCTGGGATTCTTCTCCCCGGGATTCTTTGCCCCCATCATTTCCGGCCTGCTCATGGGTGTTGTCTTTGGCATGGTGTTCGCGGCGATTGCGTACGGTGCCTCCGGGGGCAAGCGGGACTTTACGTCCACCACGGCGATCGTAGCCAACCGCTACGACGTCTTGTGCAGCGAGAAGGATGCACCGAGGGGCCGCGATCTGATCGCGGAGGCCTACGGAAAGATCCGTCCCCGCACTGTCGCAGGGCGCACTGTGGAGGGTGTAGACACGAACGAGGCTGCACCGACCGCAGCCGATACCAATGCGCCCACCGGGGAGACCACCCAGTCTGCCCCCGGAGAACGACGTGGCTGACACTCCGCAAGACAAGGCGTAAATAGGCGTCGAGCGCCACCTCGGTGAGCACACCGTGTGCACCGTGCACAATTGAGACCCCGCACCGAACAACGGTGACGGGGGTCTCGTCGCCTCTAAAAGGAGGGTTTTCGCCGGGGCAGCGGAAACCGACCTGTGGCTAGAGCCACTTGTTCTTGCGCAGGTAGATGTACACGATGATGATGGTGAGCAGCATCACGATGAGGACGGCGGGGTAGCCGTATTCCCAATGCAGCTCCGGCATCACATCAAAGTTCATGCCGTAAATGCCGGCGATCGCGGTGGGGATAGCTAACAAGCCGAACACTGCGGAAATCTTACGCATATCGGCGTTTTGCTGCGTCTGTACCTTCGCCACAGCGGCGTTGATGAGGGAGCTGAGGCGTTCATCGTAGGAGGAGGTGAGGTCCATCGCTACGAGCTCGTGGTCCATTACATCGCGGTAGTAGGAGACCAGCTCTTCTGGGAGCAGATCCTTCTGACGGTGGATGAGCGACTTCAGTGCGGGGGCCAGCGGGTCGATCGCGTGGCGCATTTCCAAAATCTCACGTTTGAGGGTGTAAATATCCTCGATGTCGAACGAGTTGTTCGGCGTGAACACCGTCTCCTCCAGTTCGTCCACTTCTGTGGACAATTCGTGGGAAATGGTGAGGTAGGAATCGACGAGGATGTCGGACACAAGCCAGGCGATGTATGCCGGTCCCAGCGCGTTGAGCTCTGGGTCTTCCTCCACCCGGTGCCGCAGGTCCTGCACAACGTGCGCGGCGGCGTGGCGGATGGTGATGATGAAGTCCTTGCCCATGATCATCTGGATTTCGCCGGTGGAAATGACCTCTCGGGTGTCCACCACCTCGTCGATGCCCTGGTATTCGATGCTGCGAATGACCATGAAGAGCTGGTCCTCGTAGCGCTCTACTTTCGGGCGCTGCCTGGCGTACACGGCGTCTTCCACGATCAGGTCGTGGACACCAAAAGTTTCAGATAGCGACAGCATCTGCCGCTCGTCGGGGGCGTTGAGCGATACCCACACGTACCCCTCGCCGCTCCTGCGCACTTCCTCGAGTGCTTCCTTGTGGTTGAACCGGCCGGGCATCGCGTGACCGTTTCTGTACACGGTACAGCGTTCGATGGCCCTTTCTACCGGAACATGAATCCTGCTGCGCTGCTCGCTCACGTGACACCCCTTTGCAAATGATTGGCCGATTTTTTTAAAAGTTTTCGCTGGCTCGTGCCAACCGAATTACAAACTACCCTCTCGCGGGCGCGGAGGGAACTCGGTTGGTGTGGCGGGTCCAATGTAAGATGTGAGAAAGCTAGTTAGTTTTTCCAAAAGATGTGTCCCCGCAGCTGACGTGGGCCGGAAGTAAGAGGTTTGCCGTGATGAAGCGCTTCAAGGGGCTGCTGCCTGGTTCCGGGCGGAGGGCGGTCCATGCTTTCGTCGTGGTTTCTCTTTGCGCCACGGTGACGGGCTGCGCGGAAGAACCTCACTCCTACCTCAATGGCCGTTCCAACGATCCGGTCACCGTCATTGTGGATAAGGACCGGCCGCAGCAGGTGATGCTCGGTGGACTTTACGAGGAGGCCATGAACCGGGCGCACGTTCCTGCCCTGTATCAATCGGAGCGGATGAACGAGAACTCGGATCGTGTCCGGCTCATTTCCGAGCACAAGGCCGACCTCATCTTCGGGTGCATGGGTGAGCTGCTTACCTCCCTTAATCCGGATGAGGCTGAGCGTTTGTCGCAGGAGTATGTGGCGGACGAGGCCGCCGGAAAAGTGGATAAGAATAGTGGCGAGTGGCGTGAGCGTGTGTACAAGGCGATGGTGGCGAACCTCCCGGAACACGCAACTGCTGGTAACCCGTCGAGTGCCATAGGCTGCGAGGATGTCAACGATCCGCCGCTTCCGCAGAATATTGTTCCTGTTTTCCGGGCCGCGATGTTTGATCGTTCCGAGCGCCTCACCCTCAACCAAGTTTCGGGCAGCATCTCCACCGAGGATGTGCAGAAGTTGACGCAGAAGGCCGCGGAGGACGCAAACCTGTCCATCGTGGTGAAGGATTTCCTCCGCGCCAACGACCTGTAATCCCCTCAGGGTTCCGGCGCCCCACGTTGGGGTCCCAACGTTTACGATGGTCCCAACGTCTACGATGGTCCCAACGTTTACGATGGGCGCGATGCTACTCGACGCCCGCGACGCTCAACGACGCTCTTAGTCACCGTTGGTTCTTCTGTCGCCCGGGCTTGTGAGGGGCTTGTCGACGTTGTGCCGGACGCTAGTGCGCCTGGATCCAGGAGAGGACCTCCCGCGTCGCATCGGAGCACAGAAAGGGCAGTTCCTCGGCCTGCTTGGCGGAGAACTTCTGCAACACGAAATCGGCGGGCTTCATGCGCCCCGGGGGCCTGCCAATCCCGATCCTCACGCGTGCGAAGTCGGGTGTGCCAAGGTGCTTGGCAATGGACTTCAATCCGTTGTGGCCACCGAAACCGCCGCCGGTCTTCAGCTCAACCGTGCCAAAGCCACGCTCAAGCTCGTCGTGGAGAACGATGACATGGGAGGGTGGGATGGAAAAGAAGCGGGTGATAAGACTCACCGCTTCGCCGGACAGGTTCATCATCGTCTGCGGTTTGGCAATGACTACCTTGGCTCCGCCACTATTTTCCTCCGCGATGCTGGCGCGCAGCTTAGATACTACCTTCCACGACGTGCCACCTGCGTAGGCCGGCGCTAGCTCAGCTGCAACATCATCAGCTGCCATGAAACCGATGTTGTGGCGGGTCAATTCGTAGCGCGATCCGGGGTTTCCCAAGCCAACGACAAGGTAGGTAGTGCTCATAACAGACCAGCCTATACTCCGTTGGCAATCAGTGGGTCCCGCCGTGGGGCGAGACCATGGGTCCCGCCGTCGGGCGAGGCCACACGGTGCTCCGGCGGTTATTGTTCGGCGTACTTGTCGGTAGCAGCTACGAGCGCCGCGACGTTTTCCTCCTCGCGGGATGCGTGCCCGGAAGCAGGGGACAGGTGGAAATCGGCCTCGGGCCACGCCTGATGGAGCTGCCACGCGGAGATCGCGGGGCAGACAACATCGTAGCGGCCCTGGACGATCGTCGCCGGGATATGGCGAATCTTGTCAATGTTCTCCTGCTTGATGAGCTCGCCGTCCTCCATGAATGCGCCGTTGTAGAAGTAGTGATTCTCAATGCGGGCGAAGGTGAGAGCGTACTCGGGCTCGGAGTAATCGGGCTCGTCCGGCACATACAGATGGCTTGTTGCGCCCTCCCACGTTGACCAGGCGATCGCGGCCTCAAGAGCCTTGTCGTAATCGTCACCCATGAGAAGTTTGTGGAATTCGGCGATGAGATCCACGCCTTCGAGGTGGGTACGACCGTGAATGTCGCCCCGCGGCGGTTTCTTGTCCTCCGGAATGGGTGCGAGGTAGCTCTCCCACTTGTCGGGGAAGATGTGGGCAGCGCCCCCGTTGTAGTAGAAGTCCAGCTCAGTACGGCGGAGAAGGAAGATTCCCCGGAGTACGAGTTCGGTTACACGGTCCGGGTGCGCCTCGGCATACGCCAGCGAGAGGGTGGATCCCCACGAACCACCGAAGACGAGCCAGCGGTCGATTCCCAGGTGTTCGCGCAGCTTTTCGATGTCCGCCACCAGGTTTTGGGTTGTGTTGACGGCGAGGTTTGCCTCCAAGTCAACATCGCGATCGCTGATGCGGGGAGTGGAGTTGCCACAGCCACGCTGATCAAAACGGATGATCTTGTACTTTTCGGGGTTGAAAAAGCACGTGTCTTCCAATGGGGCACCGCCACCGGGGCCACCGTGGACAAACACGGTCGGCTTACCGTCGGGGTTTCCAGAAAGTGCGTAGTAGATGTTTTGGCCATCGCCAACGTCGAGGTGGCCTTCTTCGTAGGGCTTGGAGAGTTCGTACATACCTCCACTATATGCACTTGCTTGGCGCCGTATAGGCAGTTTTCTGGCGGCGCGAATGCACAACTATTCGGCGGGTTCTCGTCGTGGCACAGCCCCCGCGTTTGATGAGTGATTTGTTGTGAGCGCACGGCCTGCTGGCATCTAAGAGAATTCTGGTTGCGGCTTCGCGGGTGCCTTTCCGCCGCCGCCCGGCCCCTTCCGCTTCTTTGCCGGGGCGGGGCGTGATCTTCCTCCTGGTTTCGCCCGAATACACTTACGCCCCCAACCCTTGGGAGAGCTGGGGGCGTAAGTGGTTAAGGGCAGCCGGACTGGGTTAGACCAGCGCTAGCTTAGAGCTTCGTCGATAAGCTCCTTCTGTTCGAACTGGTGAACCTTGGCCACACCCGTAGCCGTGGAGGACTGGGCGCGACGCGAGATGCGACGCATCTTGGGCAGATCCTCGATGAGCTCGGGGAGGTGCAGCTGCATGAACGGCCAAGCACCCTGGTTGGCGGGCTCGTCCTGAACGTAGCGCAGCTCCTCGTAGTTGGGGAACACCTCGAGGGCCTTACGGATCCGGTTGTAGGGGATCGGGTGCAGCATCTCAATGCGGATGATGGCGATATCCTCAATCTCTCGCTTCTGGCGCTCCTTCTCCAGATCCCAGTACACCTTGCCGGAGCAGAGGATGACCTTCTTGATCTTGTCCACCTCGCCGGTGACGTTGCCATCAACATCAACGAACCGAGGATCGTTGATCACCGAGCGGAACTTCTTCACGTCCGTGAAGTCCTCCGGCTTGGACACGGCCATCTTGTTACGCAGCATCGACTTCGGCGTGAACACGATGAGCGGACGCCGCATTTCACCAAGCGCGTGCCTGCGCAGGAGGTGGAAGTAGTTCGCGGGTTCAGAAGGCTGGGCCAGCGTCATAGAACCCTCGGCGCACAGCTGCAGGTAACGCTCAATACGCGCGGAGGAGTGGTCAGGCCCCTGGCCCTCGTAGCCGTGAGGCAGAAGCAGGATCACCTTGGACAACTGTCCCCACTTGGCCTCGCCGGAGGACACGTACTCGTCGATGATCGTCTGCGCACCGTTGGCAAAGTCACCGAACTGGCCTTCCCACGCAACCACTGCATCGGGGTTGCCCACGGAGTAGCCATACTCGAAGCCCATGCCCGCGTACTCGGACAGTGACGAGTTGTAGGCGAGGAACTTGCCGCCATTACCGCGGCTTCGCGCGTAGGCATCCAGCGGGCTGAACTCCTTGCCGGTGTGCGGATCGAAGAGCACGGCGTGACGCTGCGTGAAGGTACCACGGCGGGTATCCTCACCGGCGATACGGACGAGCTTGCCCTCGCCGGCCAACGAGCCGAAAGCGATGAGCTCGCCCCAGGCCCAGTCGATGCCGCCATTTTCTACGGAGTCGACGCGTTTCTTAGCCACGCTCTTAACGCGCTGGTGGATCTCGAAGTCCTCCGGCACGTTGGCGTAGGACTGGCCGATGGCCAGCAGCTCTTCCTTGGAGATGGAGGTATCCAACCCGTGGGCGAGCTTCTGCGATTCGGTGATGCCCTCCTGGGCCTTGGCCTTCTCCTTGCCCTTTGCCTTCACCTCGTCGAACACGGTCTCCATTTGGTCGTGGAAGTCCTGCTCAACCTTCTCCACCTCGTCGTCGGTGAGCTCACCACGGCCGATGAGGTCGCGGGTGTAGGTGGTACGGACGGACTCGTGATTATCGATGAGCTCGTACAGGCGAGGCTGCGTCATCGAGGGATCGTCGGCCTCGTTGTGGCCACGGCGACGGTAGCAGATCATGTCGATGAACACGTCCTTGCCAAACCGACGACGGTACTCGGTGGCCAGTTGGCCGACCCACACGACGGCCTCCGGGTCATCGCCGTTGACATGGAACACCGGGCAATCGTATGCCTTGCCCTGGTCAGTGGCGTAGTGGCTGGAGCGGCCGGAGTCCGGGGTAGTGGTGAAGCCGATCTGGTTGTTCACCACGATGTGAACGGTGCCGCCGACGGTGTAGCCACGCAGTTGGGCGAGGTTGAGGGTCTCCTGCACCACGCCGAGGCCGGCAAATGCGGCATCGCCGTGAAGCTGGATCGGAATGACGGTGAAGCCCTGCTCGCCCTTGTCCAGTGCGTCCTGCTTGGCGCGGACGATGCCCTCGTGAACCGGATCGACGGCCTCGAGGTGGGACGGGTTGGCAGCGAGCGTGACCTTGATCTCGCCATCGCCAAACATCTGGATGTGCTCGCCTTCGGCGCCGAGGTGGTACTTCACGTCGCCGGAGCCACCGGGCGCTGCCGGGTCCATGTTGCCCTCGAACTCGCTGAAGATGGTACGCAGCGGCTTGCCCACGATGTTGGCCAAAACGTTGAGGCGACCGCGGTGAGGCATTGCGATGACGGCCTCGTCCAGGCCCTGCCCGGCAGCGGTGTCAATGACGGCATCCATGAGCGGGATGAGGGATTCAGCACCCTCGAGGGAGAATCGCTTCTGACCGATGTACTTGGTCTGCAGGAAGTTCTCAAAGGCTTCCGCGGCGTTGAGCTTTTGCAGCACGTACTTCTGCTCGGCGTGGGACGGGCGGGTGATGCCACCCTCGATGCGATCCTGGAGCCAGGTGCGCTCGTCGTGGTCGAGGATGTGCATGTACTCCGAGCCAACCTTGAGGGTGTAAGCCGCGTACAGCTTGTCCAACACCTCGCGCAGCGTCATCTGCTCCTTGCCAGCAAAGCCGCCGACGTTGAACGTGCGGTCCAAGTCCCACAGGGTCAGACCGTGAGTCTCGATATCGAGGTCGCGGTGGTCAGGGGCGGACACACCCGGCTGGATGTAGTGCAGCGGGTTGGTATCGGCAATGAGGTGTCCACGCGTGCGGTACGCCTCGATGAGGTGGGCGACGCGAGTGTTCTTATCAATGCCGGTGTTCGGCACATCCTGTGCCCAGCGCATCGGGGAATGCGGGACCTTCATTTCGCGGAAGATCTCGTCCCAGAAGGCGTCGTCGACAAGCAGCTTGGACAGGTCCGTGAGGAACTCGCCGGACTCAGCACCCTGGATGACGCGGTGGTCGTACGTAGAGGTGATAGTAACGAGCTTGCCCACGCCCATCTCCGCGAGAC
Organism: Corynebacterium pyruviciproducens ATCC BAA-1742; assembly: GCF_000411375.1. GTDB lineage: Bacteria > Actinomycetota > Actinomycetes > Mycobacteriales > Mycobacteriaceae > Corynebacterium > Corynebacterium pyruviciproducens. Next base: position 257,555 of record NZ_KE150446.1, read on the forward strand.
GGTCGGTGGACGCGCCCTGGAATTCTGCGGGGTAGTCCATCGCGCCGACACCGATGATGGCGCCCTGGCCCTTGGTCAGGCGGGGGACGGAGTGGCGGGTACCGATTCCGCCCGGGTTGGTCAGCGAAATGGTGACGCCCTGGAAATCGTCCAGTCCGAGCTCGCCTGTGCGGGAACGTGCCACGATGTCCTCGTACTTTTCCACGAACTCCGCAAAGCTCAGCTTCTCGCATTCCTTGATCGCGGCGACGACGAGTGCACGGTCGCCGTTCTTCTGCGTCGTGTCAACGGCGAGACCCAAATTGATGTGCTCAGGGGTGACGAAGTAACGCTTCCCGTCCTTCTCCTCGTAGCTGACGTTCATTGCCGGGTGGATCTGAACAGCCTTGACAATCGCCCAGCCGATGATGTGAGTGAAGGAGATCTTGCCGCCACGGGTCCGCTTGAGGTGGGCGTTGATGATCGAGCGGTTCTCGAACATCAACTTGGCGGGCATGTCCTTCACCGACGTCGCGGTGGGGACCTCGAGGGAGATGTCCATATTCTTGGCGGTAGCCTTGGCGATGCCCTTCATCACCTGCTCGCCGGGCTCGGGCTTGTCAGCGATCTTGCTGAGAGGTGAGTGCTCGAGCTTCTTCTTCCACAGCTCTTCTTCTGCGTCGCTGAGGCGCTTGATTTCAGGTGCTGAGTCGAAAGCGTGCTCGGCGACCTGATCGTGGTCCTCTTGCTCCGTCATTCCTAGCCCAGACTTGGCCTCGTCGGGGTTGGAAGCTTGCTCCTCGTCCCGGGGCTGGGGGTCCCGCTTCGTTGTGGGAGCCTTCTTAGTGGCGGGTGCGGAAGTGGTATCGGTGAGTCCAGCCTCAGGGGTGCCCCCCTTAGAGAAATAGGCCTTCCACTCGTCGTCAACCGACGAGGGGTCCTTCTTAAACTGCTGGTACGTTTCATCGACTAGCCATTGATTTGCACCGAAGTCTTGGGTTGTCACGGCTGTAGAAACCTCGCCTCATTTGTCTAGCGGATAAATTTTCATGTCGTACTTCTAACCAAGTGTAATGGCACTGCGCAATCTCCGTCGGCGGATCGATCCGCAGAAAAAGTACAGACATGAGTGCACCTATTATTGTGTCAGTTCTCACCCGTTTTTTAAACCCGTCTGAACCCGCAAACGGGGGCTTACCAGGTGCAGGCGGGGCAGGCCCAAGCTGCGCTCTGGAGGGGATTAGTGTGCCTTGAGGTACCCCTGCGATGCCCCCGGGACCCGGTGAATTGGGTGGTTGTCATGTGGTTTTGCGCAAGAGTGCGGGGCCAGCGACAAAGTCAAACCCGGTGGAATGAAAGGTAGCTTTTGCCTATCTTTCGGGCGCGTTTCGTAACCGATCGCTCCTTTTAGCCCCGCCGGTAGTACACGTCACATTTGTGGGCTTTGAGTCAGTGCGACATCAGAGATGAGTGGTCGTACCCATCGCTGTGGCAGGCGCGCACTCGGCAGAGCTCTCGCTTACGGCCGAGGCGAGCACTCTGCCAGAGACGCTCGCTCCCAGTCAAAGGCGCACACTCTGCAAGGGCGCATACTCGGCCAAAGGCGCCTACTCTGCCAAAGGTGCACCTTTGGCCGGGGGTTAGGAAGCGCTGGGCTCCGCGTCGTGCGTTTGCGCCTGCCACATGCGGGCATACAGGCCACCGGCGGCTACCAGGTCCTCGTGTGTGCCGTCTTCCACGATGGCACCCTTGTCCACCACGAGGATGCGGTCCGCGTGCTCGGCGGTGGCGAGGCGGTGGGCGACGACGATGGACGTACGGCCCCGCGTCACACGGTCAGAGGCCTGCAAGAACGCCGCCTCCGTGGCCGGGTCTAACGTCGCGGTCGCCTCGTCAAGCAACATGATCGGTGGCTTGAGCATCTCCGCCCGGGCGAGAGCGATGAGCTGACGCTGGCCAGAACTCAACCCGAGCCCGCGCTCACCAATCTCGTGAGTGAATCCCCCGGGAATAGAGGCAATCGCGGTCAATGCCCCAACGCGGCGGGCGGTGGCGGTGATCTCTTCCCTGGTGGCATCGGGCTTTCCGTAGGCGATGTTATCCGCAATCGTGCCGGAAAACAGGTGCGCCTCCTGGGGGACGAACCCGATGTTGGAACGCCAGGTCCTCAGCGGGAACTCCTGAATATCGGTGCCGCCGGCGGAAACCGTGCCCGCAACTGGGTTGTAGAAGCGCACAAGGAGCTTCACCATGGTCGACTTGCCGGCACCAGTTGTCCCCACCACTGCGACGGTTGTGCCCGGCTCGATCCTCACGGTGAGGTTCTCGGCGACGAGGCTTGTCGACGAAGAATAGCCGAAGTCGACATCATCCAGTTCGAGAGCCCCCGTTGCCGCCTGGGCTACTTCTGCACTCGAGCGGGTTCCGTTGTCTTCCACCGTTGGTTTGGTGGAAAGCAGTTCACGGATCCGTCCGAAGCTCACCTTGGCCTGCTGGTAGCCGTCGAAAAGCATCGATAGCTCCTGGATCGGACCGAACAGCAGTCCCATGTACATGAGGAACGCCACGAGAACGCCGGCCGTGAGCCGTCCCGTGAGGACCGCATGGGCTCCGAAGAACAGCACAGCCGCCTGGGTTGCCTCGTACACGAAAGCGATGCCGGGGAAGTACGTCGCCACTGCGAACTGGGCCTTAATCCGAGTCTGCCGGTAGGCGCGGGAGGCCGCGGTGAACGTGTCGAGGGAGTACTCCTCCATGCGGTGCATCTGTGCGGTACGCAGGCCGTTGATCGACTCTTGGAACTGCGCATTGACCTCGGAGATTTGATTCCGGGCCACGCCGTACAGGCGCGCGGAAACCGACCTAAACACGAGCGTTGCGAGCACGATGATGGGGATGACAACAACCATGACCAGCGACAGTGAGGCATCGGTTGCTACAAGCATCGCGATGATGCCCACCAAGGTGGTCAACGCGACAACGCCCTGGGCCAGACCGGTCTGCAGGAAGGAGCTGAGCGCATCGATGTCGGTAGTCATGCGCGTCATAATCTTGCCTGATTGGGTTCGCTCGAAGAAGTCCATCGACAGCCTCTGCAGGTGCGCGTAGCTGCGCAGCCGAAGAGTATAAAGCATCCGCTCACCGGTGCGAGCGGTGAGAATTTGCCGGAAGTAGCCGGCAGCCCATGCGACAGCGATGACGACGAGTCCGACGACGGCGATCGCGTACAACCGGCTGGCGTCCTGAGCAACGATGCCGCCATCGATAGCAACGCGCACGAGGTGCGGGAAGATGAGGTCGGCCGCGACGGACACGAGCAGCAAGAAGATGACGCCGATGATGAGCCAACGAGCGGAGCGGAACAGCGGCTTGAGTTGGAGGCCATCCTGTTCCTTCCGGGCCTCGGCGGAATCCACCGTCGGGTCTTCTTTCGCAGGGGGAAGTGCATCCACCTGAGCAAGAAGTTCAGGAGACGCCGGGGCGAGCGCTGCCATGGCGCCGCCTGGGCCACCCATCCTCATGCCACCGCCGCGTCGCATCGCGTTCATTCCGGAAGACGACGAGCGGGTCCGTGCCGAACGCCCGCCGGAACCATTGCTACCAGCCTCACCACCGACCGGAGAGGCTGGAACATCATCCGACGGCCACAGCTCCTCCAGCGTCGGCATATCCGAATCGTCGCAGTCAACACACAGCGGGTCACCCTCTGATTCAGGCTCGGGCGCGTTCTCCTGATCCATGAGTTCCGCGTAGCGAGGGTGCCGCGCCATTTCACTGGGCGTTCCTATGGCGGTCACTGCGCCGTCTTCCACCAGCGCCACACGATTGGCTAGGTCGATGGTGGAGGAGCGGTGGGCCACCGCGATGATGGTGACATCCCCTAGATCTTTGAGGGCGGAGTAAATATCCTCCTCCGTGGACGCATCGATGGCTGAGGTGGCATCGTCGAGAAGCAAAATAGACGGTCGGGAAAGCAGAGCGCGAGCCAGCGCGATGCGCTGGCGCTGGCCGCCCGAAAGCGTTAGCCCACGTTCGCCCACCACCTCGTCGTAGCCATTCTCGAGCTCCATGATGAACTCGTGCGCCTGGGCCGCGCGGGCGGCATCCTCCACCGCCTCGTCGGAATAGTCACCACCCATGGCGATGTTCTGGCGAATCGACGCGGAATACAAGAACGGATCGTCAAAAACCGTGGTCACGCGGTTGCGGAGGGCCTTCGAATGGACAGAGGAGAAATCTAGCGTGTCCAGCTGTCCGGTGCCATCAGCGCGTGGGTACGTGAGCTGCAAGGCCCCAGAAGCCGGGGCGTAGAACTTGGACGCCAGCTGGACAAACATTGTCTTGCCCGCGCCGGGTGGCCCCACCAACGCAACCGTTTCTCCTGGCTTGACATCGAGACTGAAGCCGGAGAGCACCTCGCGGTCTGGGTTGGAAAACGTGACGTGCTCGGCCCGCAACCCCAAGGGGCCCGCGGGAATATCCACCGGTTGGGCGGGCTCGTCCAGATCCGGGACGAGATCGATGACCTCGTATATCCGGTCAATGGATGCAAGCCCCATGGACAGCCTCAAAACCATGTTGGCCAGGCTGCGGGTGAGCATGGTCAACGCTGACAGGTAGGTGGTGAAGGCGACAAAGGTGCCGATGGTGATCGAGCCCGACATCGCCATAAATCCACCCAGGACGATGTTGAGGATGAGAGCGATTTGAGGCACCTGCTCCAGAGCCGGCATGTAGCGGGCGCTGACAAAAGCGTTGCGCATCCGGTGGGCGTACAGCTCCTTGCCGCGCCGCTCCAGCTCATCGGTTTCGCGTTCTTCTCCCGCGAACGCCTTGACCACCCGCACTCCTGTGACGGTCTCCTCCACATGTTCGGCGAGGTCGGCGGCCTTTTGCTGCGCAGACCACGTGGCGGCGAACACTGCGGAGCGCGAGTGCGCCGTGATCCACACGAGGACGGGCACGCTGACCAGCGCGATGACGGTGAGCAGGGGTGAGATGACGAGCATCACCGCGAGGGTGAAGAACAGTTTGGCAAGGTTGCCAAATGCCATGGGGAACATGGCAAGGAGGGCCTGCACCATGGTGAGGTCCGAGATCGTCCGCGAGACAACCTGGCCTGTGCGGATAGAGTCCTGTTTCCTCCCGTCGAGGTTCTGGAGTGCGTCTAACACCGCAACGCGCATCCTGTGCTGCGTGTCATGTGCGAGGAACCCGGCGGACAACCTGCGTCCGCCCTGGAACACGAAGCGGACGGCTGCGCACGCGAGCAGCATAATGATGATCGCCGTGATGGGGGCTGCGCCGGGTATCAACTTCGTCGCCAGTGAGGAGGTAGTCTCTCCCGTGGCCACATCGACGGCATCTCGGGTGAACAGCGGGATGACAGTCTCGATTGCGACAGTGATGACGGCGGAGGCAAACGCCGCGAGGGCGACCCACGGACGCTGCCACATGGTGGCAAAAAGCTGCCTAATCCGTCGCGGTTGAGAATTCTTTTCTGTCAACGGGAAAGTCACCTTTCAGTAGGGAACTTCTATTCTACCTGCATAAACGGGTATCAGGCTGCGTGTGCAAACCGCAAGACGATGGGGTGCGGTCACCAGAGAGCTTGCTGTGGGTGTGCTGCTTACGTGAAGTACGTGGTTACGCGCGGCACCGTGACCAGAGGCAAACCGAGTGGAGTCCGGTGGATGTAAGCGTGGGGAATGCGTAGAGAAAAGAAACAAATGAGGGCAGACGGTGACCAACCTCATGAGGGCGGGCCCAGCAGGTATTCGGCGGGAATACGCTGTCGCCCGTGGACGGGGTCTAGACCACTGTCCACTGCCTGCTATCCAGGACGCTGGTCACACGTTTTGACTAGCGATTTGGGGTGTTGCTGTCCGCGTTTTCCTCGACGACGGATTCCGAAATCACCTCGCCATCAATGATGGGGTCGATATCCGCAAACGATTGTGGGAGGGACCCGAGGGAGTTCCGGGCGCTTTCAACAACGTTATCCGCAAGTTTGCGGTTAGCTACCGAGCCAAGCACCGCGCCGATCCCCAACGGCATGAGCTTGCCCAGCCAGGCGCGCCGCAGACGCTTATTCATGGACTTCATTGCCGTTTTCACCAGTCGCTCGTTCATCTCGCTGAGCTTCGGTGCCGAAAAACGGGTGAGGAGCGCAGCGGTAGAGGCACCGTTTTCTTCCGTGAGGTCACCGAGGAGGGTGTCCACGATGGCGGTTCCAGACGATCCCGCGAGGACCAACAGAATGAGGCTGCGACGCTTTTCAGGGTCGGTGATATCGGCGCCCCGGATCAAGGCGCTCGCCATGGTGTAAAAAGCAGCGGCATCGAGGAATACCAGTGAATCCGCGCTCACGGCGGCGGCACCGGAAATCATGCCAATCCCCGGGATACTGGCCGCAGCCCCCGAGCTTGCACCCGTGGCTGTTGCCACCCTCTTGAAGTGCTTGTCCAGTTCAAGCTGGAGCTCCGCCGGGGTAGCGGTGGGGTTCTTTTTCTTCATCCAGGAGACATACTTGGTGATCGCGCCGGACTGAATCTGCACAGCCTTGTCCAAAGCCGAGACGACGATCTTTCCTACGCCGCGAGCACGCGATTCCAGTTCCTTCGGATCTGTCGGAGCGTGAGTGAGCGGCTCTTCGGTACGAGAGCCATCCTTCGCGTGGACTTTGTCGTCCTTGGAAAAGAAATTGCTCACTGGATTACTTGCACCCATCTTGATTATTTCCTGCCTATTTCTATTTCGTTGGCCTCATATCGGGGCTGCTACGGCGAGCCTTTATTCTTGAGCGCCCATGCAGTCACCACTGTGCCCTCGTCCATTTGCTCTTCTATCGACGGTACCTCACGCGGGGCATCTGCTTGAAGAGTCTGCTTCATTGTCCCTTGCACCAGAACGAATCCTTCGGCTAAGGCGGGTCAGGATTTCCCGCAGCCCTCGTCCGATACTTACTGGCTTCACCCAAGCTACGTTGCTCAACGAATCGAGTACCGTAGCGTGCTCTCCTTACAACGTGCGAGAGCGCAAAAAATTCCTGGATTACAAAGACACCCCTGGACGACGGGGACGCAAGCGAGCATCGGGCAGGCGGCGCTGTGGGAAAGGATCGTTCGCTACTTATCCGGATTGCGTGTGTATTCCTCGGCTTCCTCCACATCGGCTGCCGTGGGGCGAACTCCGGTGTACTTTTCAAACTGCTCTGCTGCTTGCAGCGCAATGATTTCGCCGCCGGTGAGAATGCTCTTGCCGGCCTGTCGGGCTGCCTGAATCAGCGGAGTTTCAACAGGATACGCCACGCAATCGAAGATGATCTGTGCCCTCTCCACCTCTTGTGGGGAGAACGAAAGATCGTCTTCGTTTGGGCCCTTCATACCAATTGGTGTGACGTTGACGAGCATCTCCGCGTCGGCGGGCACATCTTTCGAGTATTCCCACCCGTACGCTTGCGCAAGGGCGGGGCCCGTCTCGGGGTTCCTGGCGACGATGATTCCGGTAAAACCAGAATCAGTGAGCGCTGCCACCACAGCGTTTGCCATGCCACCGCTTCCACGCAGAGCCACGTGCGAGTTGGGCGCGAGCTGGTGATCTTTCACCAGCTGCGCGACTGCGATGTAATCCGTGTTGTACCCAGTGAGCACACCGTCATCGTTGACAATGGTATTGACGGCGCCGATTCGTTCGGCAGAGTGATCCACCGAATCAAGAAGCGGAATTACCGCCTGCTTGTAGGGCATGGATACTCCGGCTCCCCGAATATCGAGTCCACGGATACCTGCGACGGCATCCTCGATGTCTCGCGGGGCGACGGCCTTGTAGAGAAAATTGAGACCGTACTTTGCGTACAGGTAGTTGTGGAACCGCACGCCGTGGTTGGAGGGGCGGGCGGCGAGAGAGATACATAGTGTGGTCTCATTATCAACGATGCTTACCATGGCTTCCACTGTAGAGAATTGCGCGAAAAATAGGTGACGAATATCGCGATTGCGAGCGAAACCACAAAGAGCGCCGTGCCAGAAGTTCGAGTACAACGCCATTCCTAGGCTTTCGCCACACAGATGCGAAGCGATCTCTCATACCGGTGGGAAGTGCGGAGTTTGGGGACCACAGGAATCCGGAAGTACACAGACTGGGCAACACTGCGGAGAGTAGGCGAAACCGACGGTTAGCCCGGTACCCGCACAGTAGACTGGAACGCAGAGAGCTGACTGGGGCGCAGAGACCAGAACGCGAAAAGCTGTGTCTCCGCCACAGCATGTGGCGAAAGCACGTGACGCATGAGCGGAACAACTCGCTAGGCTGCAGCCACCGGGATGTCAGCTATGGCAACGCCGAGCAAGTGAGAAACAACAATCGCGAGAGATGGAGGTGACCGTGAGATGTCAGTAGTGCACTCGGTTGCGTCAACACATCCGGAACTGGCTGGCTATTTCACAGCTCCGGGGAGTGGCGAAGTTATTAGTGAGGAGGACTTTCTCACAATCAAGCGCGTGACCAGCGCCATCCAGGCAACCGGCGCGAGCCTGCACCTCCCAGAGCTTCACGATGCCGCCCAGGTGTGGGTTTACCGGTTTGCCAACGCCTTAACGCTACCTGCTGCTGCCGCAATGATCGAAGAAGAAAAATACCCCAACCTCGATCTCTCCACGTGCCGGATTACCTGGATGGATCCGCTCTGGTACACGATTGAGCCGCTCGAAGCGGTGGAGTCCATCGAAGATGTCGCCCGCACCTACGTCAGGTCGGTGGGAAAAATCATTGGCATTGTTTCACAGATTGCAGACCTGAAACCGGCACCTCTGTGGGCCCTCGCCATGGATTCACCTGTTGGTGGGCTCGTTCGGTACGGTGTTCAGGACTTCGCGCCGGGTGAGGGGTGTGAAGCGGCGGACGAATTTTGGCGGGTCATGTGTACGGAATCTGGCCACAAGCTTCCTCCGCTTCACTACGAAGTCCTCACCGGGGGTACTTTTGCCCGTCGTGGCATTGATGCGGACGATGATGGCTCTTTTGTTGAGTATTTCCGCTCGTCGTGCTGCAAAATTTTCCGCTCACCGGATGCAGATATTTGCTCCGACTGCCCACGGAGAGGAAAGGAAACCCTGAGAAAAGAAGCCGCCCAGCGGGCCCGGTTTGCCTAGCCTGCGTGTGATTTTCACGCCTTTTCCTGCGCATCTAGAAGTGCTGGCGGCCAAACTTTTGCACGGCCCGCGGCAGATGGCTGAAACCTAGGACCTGCTCGACCATCCACTTGCGCGGGGCGTAGTCCCGCCAGATCCTTGTGGGAGCCCTCTTGCATCGTGGGAGTGGACGTTTTCGTCTACCATCGAGGGCAGCGCGGTCAACACTGGCTGTTTGCACGAAAGTACCATCCATGGTCTGGATTTTCCTTGACCGGGAAAGGATTGACATGGCCTTCTTTGAAGATCTTGCTGCTGCACTCGATGCCGAAGGGATCGAATCCCGAGGCGACGGTGACACCCTATTTGTTCCCATCACTTCAGAGCTGGAAATCCAGTTTGTTGAAATTGATCCGCTGCTTCCAGCGGCGAACGTGTACATTGCCAACTCGGATATTGATGAGGATGACAACACCTTCGAAGCGGTCCTTGTGAGCGTTGTGTTTTCCGTTGAGGACGCGGTGAAAGCCGTTGGCAAGCACATGGCAACCGACCAGATCGTCACCATCCTCAAAGACCTCATTGGCGGGACGGACGAACGGATCGCTGACCTCGATTTTCAGCAGAGCTACCTCGATCCGCATGTAGTTAGTACCCCGGTGGGGCAGGATTCGGTCATCCGCGTGGAGGTGGAAGCCGAAGACGATGTTGTTCCTGTTGCGGAGGTGTTCTTTATTGCTTACCCCGGCAACGTTGATGACGATATTGACGACGATGCCGAGATACTCGAGTTGGGGAAGTTCACCGACTTTGATCGGCTCTTCGACGCTTTATCACTGGCCGCGGATCAGGCTGAAGAGTGGGAGGCGCAGCTTCTCGCCTTCGATGATGACGACGATTTTGATGATTACCAGGACTTCGGCGAATCCTTCGAGGATGATCTGGAGAACGATTCCGAAGACGAGTAGTGAGTTATCGTGCTCACGAAGTGTGAGCGGATTTCCGCTGCACGTCTTATTAAGGCATGAAAAACTGCTGGTGGTGAATCGAACAAACAGAGGGGGTACCACCAGCAGTTAGTGTGCCAGGTGACTGCTCTGGAAATCGGGGGAGGGCAGCCACTGTGGCGCTAGTTAAGCTGCATTTCCCACCTCCTTGAATAGGGAGTCAGGGGAGGCTATGGGGTCAAAGGAAGAATCAACTAGCCAGCAATAGGTGGGAGAGGTTTCGCCACGGAGTTCTCGCACGCTATGGTCGGGCGCGTTGTGTGTGAAGCGTTCCACCCAGCTGTCTGCGTGCGCGGTGCTTACGGGACGCCCGGTTGGATCGCTAAAGCGGATGGTGACCAAATACGCGGGCAAGCGAGATTCCCCAAAACTCCGTACAGCGTCTCGCACCCGATCGCCGGCGCGGTGGCGGGTAATTGTCACAGCGAGTTCTGGCCCCTCAGGGGTGAGCGGGAGACGAACATGCGGGGGCCTCCAGCGGGGAATACCCCGCGCGAGCGACCGTGGATGGCGCATCGTGCTTCTGAAGGAATCTTGCGCATCTTCCATGTGGGAGTGGGCGGAGATTGCTGCAGAAGGGTTAGCTGAAGCGTGGCTTGCACGGAGTGACGTAGCTGCCAGTGGCTTCCTCGATGTGCGTTCCCCGTGAGGCTCCTTTTCGGTGGCGTTACCTTGGAAGCGCGCGAGAAACGATGGGGTGGTGAGAGCTGGCACTCGACGGTGGGCGGATTTGTTTGAGATGTGTGAAAGATTGAACATGCCCACACTCTAAAAAACGACGGTCACGCGGAAACGCACGGAAACGTCAAAATTAGAACACACATTCTAAAACGCGTAATTGTTCCTGGTGAGAGGTGTGGATATTTTTCTTGCTAGAAGTTATTTCTGGGATATGGTGGAGGGTGCGTATGAACCAGTGGCGTACACGTGTGCGACTTCCGCTGTGAAGCAGTGAGTTCTCATACTCGGACGGGAAGTGTAACGTTGTCGCCTGGTCTAAAAATAATAAGCAACCGCAGCCATCAACAAGCAGTGTCAATACATCGGCTGCTTGGTGACGGCAGAGTTTCTGGCTTTGTGTGGACTGTGGGGGAGGTTCGATAGGCCGGTATTGCGGGTGCATGGATGTAGGAGGCTAGACAGTGGCACGTGGCAAGAACGCTATACCGTACGAAATTTGGGTGCTGGTGGCTGCTGCGTTCATCATCGCCTTGGGCTTCGGCCTCATTGCCCCCATCATCCCGGAGTTCGCGCGTTCCTTCGACGTGTCGATGGCTGCGGCGAGCGCCATCGTCAGCGTATTTGCGCTGTCGCGCCTTATCTTCGCCCCCGCAACTGGCGGCATCATTGACCGTTTAGGCTCCCGCAAGGTGTACCTTACAGGACTCATCATCGTGGGCGTGACCACCGGCGCTATCGCCTTCGCTCAGGATTACTGGCACATGCTCCTGTGTCGCGCGCTGGGTGGCTTCGGTTCCACCATGTTCACGGTTTCAGCTATGGGGCTCATTGTCCGCTTAGCGCCACCGAATCAGCGCGGGCGTGCGAGTTCCCTGTATGCCACTGCCTTCCTCCTTGGCAATGTCCTAGGTCCTGTCATTGGCGCTGCGGCCTCCGCCATCGGTATGCGGGCACCGTTTTTCATTTACGGGACGGGTGTGCTGTTTTCGGCGGCTCTGGTGTGGAAACTCCTCGATCCCAAGAAGATTTCCGAGGTTGAGCATGCCAACGATTTTCCTCCGATGACGTTTGGCGAGGCGGTGAAGAGTTCCTCCTACCGTGCTTCGCTCGCCTCCGGGTTTGCCAACGGGTGGATCAACATTGGGTGTCGCGTGGCGATCCTGCCGTTGCTGGCAGCCAGCATGTTTGATAGGGGTGCGGCAGTGTCCGGCATTGCGTTGGCGGCGTTTGCCTTGGGGAACGCGGTTGCCCAGCAGTTTTCTGGACGCGGTGCTGACCGCATCGGCCGGAAGCCCCTCATCATGACGGGTCTTGTGGTTAACCTCGTATTCACTGGTTTCCTCGGCTGGTCGCAGGCCTTCTGGGAGGTGCTGGTGCTATCGCTCGTCGCCGGTGTGGGGGCGGGGATGCTCAACCCTGCCCAACAGGCTGTGGTGGCCGATGTTATTGGTAACAAGCGTTCAGGTGGAAAGGTGCTCGCCAACTTCCAGATGGCCCAGGATCTGGGGTCCATCATTGGTCCCGTGCTTGCTGGAGCCCTCGTAGATATCAGTGGCTACAAGGCTGCATTCACCTCCTGTGCGGTGGTTGGTTTGATTGCGACTATCGCCTGGCTGTGGGGACAGGAAACGCTCGCCAGCAAGGTGCACCGGAAGAACCGGATCGCACGGGAGAACAACAGCTAGTTCGTTACACGGCGTGCACTCGTATGTAACGTGCACTCGTATGTAAGGGGTCACATGGCAGGGGCGGCTACTGCGTGCTGCAACGCCGCGCGATACTACCGTGGTGGTAACCCATGTAGTGCACGCCCAGGGGCGTGGAGCTAGCTCGTGAGCGTATCCCTAAGTTTTTCCATTGCGGGGATATCCGCTGGTGCCCACCGCAGGTCACTTAGATCGGCTACCGGAACCCACTCGAGCGACTGGTGCTCACTGCGGGTTGGTTCCCCCTCCTCGATGGTGCACACGTACACGGAGAGGCTGATATCTCCGAAGTCGTAAGAATAGGGGGTGGTTGCCACGTGGCTTCTCACCTCGACAGAGATGTCGAGCTCTTCAAATAATTCCCGGGCCAGTGCCTCTTCTTCGGTTTCTCCTGGTTCTACTTTTCCGCCGGGGAATTCCCAGTACCCGCTCATTGCCCGGCCCGGGCCTCGTTGGGCGCAGAGGACCTCGATTGTGCCGTCGTTGTCGCGGATGATCGCGCCGCCGACGACCGGGAGGTAAGAGGTATAGGACACGGTGAAACCTGCCTTCATTGTGCGGTGTGTGACCCTTTCAAGCTTATTACCTCGGTGGTTTCTTCGTGGTTCCGGCAGGTCCACATGAGGTGACCGCAGTCAGATAGGCTCCCACACGTCCACCCGGCCTCGGTGCGGTGACAGGAATGGCGGGGAAGGGGGCGTCGACAAGCAAAAGCACCCCAGGTGAAACCTAGGGTGCCTGACACCGACTTCAACAACCGATGCCACGAGGGCCGGGCATGCATGCGGGCATCGTTAAGCGTTGCGGGCGTCGTTACCGTTGCGGGCGTCGTTACCGTTGCGGGCGTCGTTACCGTTGCGGGCAACGTGGCCGTCGCGTCAGTTGAACGGCGTAGCGGCGGTGGTGCTGTGCCCTCGGGGTTAGGACGAAGCCGACGGAGTCTCTGCCTCGGAGGCCGCGGCGTTGTTTCGGTGAAAGAGTGCGTACGCCACCGACATGATGACGACGAATCCCGCCCCCGCGGCCAGCGCGCTCCAGTACTCCTTCTCCCAGGCCATGATGCCAAACGTGAAGAGAATGAAAGCGATGGAGAAATACTGGCCATACGGCCAAAACGGTACGGGGAAGGCAAGCTTGGCCACGTCCTGTTTGCTCATCCCACGCCGAGAAGCGACGTGAGCGAGCAAAATCATAAGCCACACAAAAATCGTGGCGAAGGTGGCCAGGGCGGCAATCTTGGAGAACAACGACTCCGGAATGAAGTAGTTGAGCGCCACACCGATGATGAGCACTGCGATGAGGGTGCCCACCGTTGCCACCGGCACACCACGGCTTACCTTAGCCATAAACCGGGGCGCAAGACCGCGCTTGGCCATGCCCGTCATGACGCGCCCAGCACCGAACAGGTCGGAGTTGATGGCGGACAGCGCGGCGGTGATGACAACCACGTTGAGGAGAGTGGCCGCCCAGTTCACCCCGAGGGAGGAGAAAATCTGAACAAAGGGGCTCTCCTCACCGGTGATCGTCCGCCACGGGTTGATGGTGACAATAACGAAGATGGTGAGGACGTAGAACAGCAGGATCCGCACGGGAACGGTATTGACCGCCTGGGGAATGTGCTTTTCGGGGTGCTCAGCATCGCCTGCGGTGACGCCGATGATCTCCGTGCCACCGAACGCGAACAACACGAGGATGAAGGCGCTGACCATTCCGCCCGCGCCAGTGGGGAAAAAGCCACCGTCGTTCCACAGGTTATCGATGCCCACGTTGTGTGCGCCGTTGCCCAGGCCGAAGATGAGAATGAGCGCGCCACCGGCGATCATCGCCACCACCGCGGCCACCTTGACGATGGTGAAACCGAACTCCAGCTCGCCAAACCACCGCGAGCTGGCGAGGTTCGCCGCACCCACGATGAGAAGGGTGACGGCCACCCACACCCACGCGTCGGACTGCGGGAACCAGAACTTCATGTACGCGCCGATCGCGGTGAGATCGGCGAGACAGACGATCATCATCTCAAAGGCGTACATCCAGCCGGTGATGTATCCGGCCCAGCCGCCCAGGTGCTCCCGCGTGTACTCGGCAAAGGATCCGGACACAGGCAGCGCCACGGCCATCTCGCCGAGGGCGCGGAGCATGAAGTACACAACTACGCCGCCGAGGAGATAGACGAGGAGCACCGACGGGCCTGCGGCCTGGATCGCCCCGGCGGAGCCGTAGAAGAGGCCTGTGCCGATGGCGGAACCCAGCGCGATGAAATGGATATGTCGAGCATTGAGTCCACGAGTAATGGAGGACGCTGGCCTGGTTGAGGTTCGCGCAGTGGATTGCATTGAAGCCTGTTGGTTCATGTATGCACTTTCTAGCTCGTAAACGTATCCATGGCGGTGAGGCCACGAAGGCCCCACGGTAGCTCTGGTGAGAACCATGGAGGTGTCACACCGGGCGTGATGGGGCCATGTTCTCGTTGGGCCGTGTGCCGCCTGGCTGGCGCCGTCAGCTGCGTGCGCAGTGTGGTGGTAAGCCGAGCGACAGTCCCGTTAAGGAAATGTTATGTGCCCAACGTGGGAATTATCATACGTGGTAGGGGGTTGAATTGGCGAATTGGTACCGAGACTCCAGGTGAACAGCAGTGTTGCTGCGGCTTGGGACCGTCGCACGTGCCGTTGGGGGACGCGACGGGGCGGGACGAGTGGTGGAATGAGCGACTGTGTACGCGGTACTTTCAATTTTGCCGGTGAACGGCTAAAGTGGACGGGCAATGAGTAATCCCGAAAACGCCTCCGGCGGCGTAAACGAGCCGGACAACGTAATTTCGTCGGACACTCAGGAAACTTCGCATGGCGTCGCAGACGACACCGCACTCACCACATCCAGTGATTTCACCGAATCTGAAGCAATCTCCACAGATACTTCTGATGCTTTTGGTGACACCGCTGATAACGGTGAGGAGCGGCAGACGACGGAGCAGATCGATGATGAGTCAGTGGACACTGACTCTGCTGCTCCCTCCGAGTCTGACGATGAGGACGCCAGGGCTGCGGAAACTTCTGAGGGCACCGACTCCAACGACCTATCCTTTGACAAGCTAGGTTTGCCTTCAGACATCCTCGAAGCCGTAAAGAAGGTTGGCTTCGAAACTCCGTCCCCCATCCAGGCGCGCACTATCCCCGCGCTCATGGAAGGGCGCGACGTGGTGGGCCTGGCGCAAACCGGTACCGGCAAGACGGCGGCCTTTGCGCTGCCGATCCTCGCACGCATCGATAAATCCAACCGTACGCCTCAGGCGCTCGTGTTGGCGCCTACCCGCGAGCTGGCACTCCAGGTTGCTGACGCATTCCAGGAGTTCGCCGACCACGTGGGTGGCATCAATGTGCTACCCATCTACGGTGGTCAGGCCTACGGCATTCAGCTGTCCGGCCTGCGCCGTGGCGCACACATCATCGTGGGCACTCCGGGTCGTGTGATCGACCACCTGGAGAAGGGCTCGCTGGACATTTCTCACCTCGATTACCTCGTGTTGGACGAGGCGGATGAGATGCTCAACATGGGCTTCCAGGAGGATGTCGAGCGCATCCTCGAGGACACCCCGGAAAAGAAGCAGGTGGCACTGTTCTCTGCCACCATGCCCAAGGCGATCCTCCGCCTGTCTCAGCAGTACTTGGACGATCCCTACGAGGTGACCGTCAAGGCTGAGACGCGCACGAATACCAACATCACGCAGAAGTACCTCCACGTTGCTCACCGCAACAAGCTTGACGCGCTGACCCGTATTTTGGAGGTCACCGAGTTTGAGGCGATGATCATCTTCGTCCGTACCAAGTATGAGACGGAGGAGCTGGCCGAGAAGCTGCGCGCGCGTGGGTTCTCCGCCCAGGCCATCAACGGCGATATCGCCCAGCAGCAGCGCGAGCGCACCGTGGATCAGCTCCGCGACGGCCGCTTGGACATCCTGGTGGCCACGGACGTGGCCGCGCGCGGGCTCGACGTGGAGCGCATCTCTCACGTGCTCAACTACGACATCCCGCACGATACGGAGAGCTACATCCACCGCATCGGCCGTACCGGCCGTGCCGGCAGGACGGGCGAGGCCATCCTCTTTGTCACGCCTCGTGAGCGTCGGATGCTGCGCTCCATCGAGCGCGTCACCAACGCCACGCTGGAAGAGATCCAGCTGCCCACGGTGGATGAGGTGAACGAGTCCCGCAAGGAAAAGTTCGCTGACTCCATTACCGAGGCGTTGGAAGACACCCAGCTGGCGCTGTTCCGCAGCCTGGTCAAGCAGTATTCCGACGCGCACGACGTGCCGCTGGAGGATATCGCTGCAGCCCTGGCCGCGCAGGCGCAGTCCAATGAGGAGTTCCTTATGAAGGAGCCCCCGAAGGAGAAGCGCCGTGAGCGCCGTGACCGCGACGGCGGTCGCCGCGAACGTGATCATGGCCCGAGCCGCCCGGACAGCGATTTTGAGATTTACCGCCTCCAGGTTGGGCGCCGCGATCACGTGCGCCCCGGTGCGATTGTTGGCGCGATCGCCAACGAGGGTGGTTTGTCCAACCGTGATTTCGGCCGCATCGATATCCAGCAGAATTTCTCCCTGGTGGAGCTTCCCAAGGGGCTCGGCGACGATGTCCTCGATCGGCTCGCGGACACGGAGATCGGTGGTCGCAACATTGAGATCCGTCGCGATCCCGACGGCTACATTTCCCGCGGTGGTCGCGGGCGCGATGATCGCGGTAGCCGGGGCGGTCGCGGTGGCTTTGGTGGCCGCGGTCGCGGGCGTGACCGTGACGACCGTGGTGGTCGCGGTGGTTATGGCCGTGGCCGTGACCGCTACTAGGCCAACCCCGGTGTCACAGGTCGGCGAACGCGACTAAGAACCTCGTCGGCCTTAAGTAGCTGCAGCTACAACTCCATTTCAACTCGTGTGGGTGAGGATTTTTCAATTCTCACCCCGCGGGTTGTTTGCATTTCTACCGCCGGTGGCTTTGCACCAAAGAAGGAAAAACAGGTGGTAGCGGGTGCCTGGCAAATCCACCACTCGCGCTACACCACCTACTCCCCGTATCGTTGGCTCGTGCCGTCCAGGGATTCGGTAGGCCTGGAGAGCACCCAATTCGTGCATGTGGGCTAGGCTTTTGGCTATGAATGCAGGCGGTGAGAACACAGGCGCGCGTGTCACCGGTGGCGCGGACGAGTCCCGGGGTGAATCCACCTCGACCCGGCTAGATTACGTGGTTCCCACTGGTGGGAGCTCCATCCACCTGGTGCCCTCGGCAAGCGGGATGCGTCACCCGTTGGATCGGCGCAACCGTCTGCGCCGTGCGAGTTGGAAGCTCGTCTTGCGCAGGAGTTGGAATGATTTCATCTCGGATGCGCTCATGGATCGGGCCGCTGTACTCGCTTTCTTCATGTTTCTTACGGCCGCTCCTACCGTCCTTGCCGCGTACTCCATCGCCACGTTGATCTTCGCCCGCAACCGGGAGCAGGTGACCGATCTTACCCAGGAGGCGATTGGCAAGTACGTGCCGGGGGAGATTGCAGACGAGGTGCGCAGCGTAGTCGAGGTCATTGTTGGCTCCGCCGCGGGTGGCACGAGGGCGTTGATCCTGGCCGTGGTGATTGGCTTGTTTTCATCGTCTGCGTGGGTGCGCGCCTTTTCGCGCAGTGCGAATTTCATCTACGGGCGAGTGGAAGGGCGCAGTATCCTGTCCACGTGGGTGACGATGTGGGGGATCACGGTGGTCATGGTTGTCGGTGCCGTCACTATCATCGGGGCTTCCTTGTTGCGGGAGTCGGTGGTCCTTGCGGTTTTTGAACCCATCGCTCATCCTCTCGGGCTTGTCGACGAATTGAACTTCCTCACCAGCATTTTCCTCCCCATTTGGCGGTGGATCAGAGTGCCTGTCATCCTCGTCATTGCGTTGACACTGGTGGCGGTGCTGTATTACTTTGCCCCCAATGTGCGCCCCCGGCGTTTCCGCTGGCTGACGCTCGGGTCGGCGGTTGCCGTGTGCTGTGTCGGCATCACGTGGTGGCTGCTGGGCATGTACCTTCGCTACTTTGCCGGCGCGAGTGCCTACGGTGCCATCGGGACCCTGATCGCGGTGATCATCGCCTGCTGGGTGATGAACATCATCCTGGTGGTGGGGGTGAAGCTGGATGCCGAAGTACTGCGGGCGAAGGAGCTACAGGTGGGCTACAATTCCGAGCGGCATATTCAGGCACCGTCGCGGGCGACCGTGGCCGCCCGCAAGTATGTGCACAATCAGTGCACCCTCGAGCAGCAGGCCCGCGAGCTCAAACGCACCAGCTCGAAGGATGAGTCCCACCCGGAGTAATCGCGGAGCCCCGCAAGCCCTGCTGGGCGCAGAAAGCGCTCGGGCACCGTATAGCATCGCCGTCCCGAGAGAATCACAGCCCCGAGAGAATCACGGGCCCGATATCGCGCCGGGCCGGCTCAAGGCGCTCCCACCTTAGAGCCAACCGGAGGAAAGACCCTCTCGGATGGTGGAAACGACGGCGCCCTCGGCGTTGGAGCCGATCGTGTGAGAACACATGGCGGCAACTTCCGGGTGGGAGTTGGACATGGCAAATGATGTGCCCGAAGGAGCGATGAGACCGACATCGTTGAAGTAGTCGACGAAGCAGAACGTGTCCGCACGCGTGATGCCGAGCTCGCGCTGAATGAACTCCAGCCCCGTTCCTTTGTCCACTCCGCGGGGCATGATGTCGCACCAGTTTCCCGATGATTCCAGCACAGAAAGCTGCGGAAACCGGTCGGAGAAGTACCGCCACACGTCTGTGGCGGGGCCGTGGGGCCGGTACACGGACATGTTCACCACATCGTCGGTGACTGCGCTTTCCAGGTCCGGCACCACGCTCAAGTGAACGGTGTAATGCTCGAGGAAGTGGAGGAATTCGGGGTCACGAGGGGCGACCGTCTCCTCTGGGAAGTGAAAGATCTTCCACAATGGTTCGTCGAACTCATCGGCCGCCGCAAGGATGGAGTAAACGGTGTCCGCGCCAAGGTGATCGACCGTTTTCACGTCACCGTGGAGGCTCACCACACACCCGTTGCCGGCAAGGAAATAGTCCAGCTCTGGTGTTTCGCTCCCACGGGTAAACAGCCCCTCGAGGGTGGGGAGGGAGCGACCAGAGGCCGGAAGGAAGATAATGGACTCATCGTCGGCGCGGCGGGAATTCTCCGCCTCGATGTCGTCCATGAGCTGCCAAAACCCTTGGGGAAGGTGCCCCTCCGGGGTGAGGAGAGTCCCATCCATGTCGCAGGCGAGGAGTTTCACAGTTCACCCTCGTCTATGAGCTGCCGTAACACCGTGACAACGCCATTGTCCGCATTGGACGGGGCGATGTGCGCGGCGATGTCCTTGACATCCTGGTGTGCGTTTTCCATGGCGTAGGACGTTCCCGCCGCAGCGAGGAGCTCGTAATCGTTGAGATAGTCCCCAAATGCGAGGACGGAATCCCTGTTGATTTTGAGGCTGTCGCACAGATCGGAGATAGCGATTCCCTTGTGCACGCCAGGGGTCATGATGTCTGTCCAGTGTTGGCCGGAGGTGACCACGGTGAGTTCCGGGAGAATCTCGGACATGAGGGGTGTGGTGTTGTCCTCGGCGGAGGAAAAGTCATAGACAGCAATCTTGATCACTTTCTCTGTGGCGTAGCGATCAAGCTCGGGCGCGAGCTCCAGAGAACGGTAGTACTTGGAGCACTCGGCCAAGAATTCTTCGTCGCTGCGTGTGACATACGCCGTGTCCGGGTGGCACAGTACAAGCCCGAAGTTGGGATCATCGATCTGCTCCACCGCGCGCAGCAGGCGGGTGGTGTACTCCACGGGAATGGTGTGGGTGGCGATGATGCGTCCACGAACAGCGACGACGGCGCCGTTCTCCGCGATGAAGGAATCGGTGATTCCCTCGAATTGTGCGCGGAGGGTGGCGAGCTGACGTCCGGATGCGGGGACGATGGTCACTCCTTTCCCGATGAGCTCGTGGGCGAGCTCAGGAAAATCGGCGGGGATGGCACCCTCGGGGGTCAACAGTGTGCCGTCCATGTCCAAAGCGACGAGGCGAAAAGGCACCGCATTCCTTTCTGTTGTTCAAGTGGTCTGCCTGCTCATTGTCCACGTAAATGGTGAATCTATCAACGCGACGGTCCGCGCGCGTGAACGCAAACTGTGGCGTGGAGAGCCGACAGACGGATACGTCATCAGAGTACCTAAGGAGTGTGGTGTTGTCGTGCGCGCGTTCCCGTTTGCGTGTGCAGATGGGCGCGAGGAGCTGTCCGGGAGATAGAGAGGAACTCTTCGGAATGGAGAGGATCTCCGGGAGAAAGACATGAGCTCTTGAGAGAGGAGCTCCGGGAGACGAGAAAGAGCTCCGGGAGATGGAAAGGATCTCCTGGAGCAAGAAAAAGTAGCTGAGAATATAAAACGGGCACGTGCAGGAAATCCTGCGACGTGCCGCGCAAACTCGGGGAGGACGGCGGGAGCGGGCGTCCAATGGACGAGTTACTAGAAGAACATGAGGATTGCCGTTACAAACCACAGTGCGCAGAAGATTCCGCCCAGCATCGGCAGTCGCTTGGCTGCCGCACGCAAGTGGAAACCGGACAGGTCGACAGGGTCAGAGCCGGCTTCTGCGAGCCCCAGCTGATGGATGCATTTAGTTTGAAGCGGCAGAATGAGGAAGAAGAGGACAGCCCAGGCGATGATGGATAGGACAATCCCGGTGTGGATGAGGTAGTAAGACTTGTACGTGGCCCAGTCACTGACCATCACGGCGAAGCCCATGAGCGGGACAAGAAGGGAGCCGATGCCGTAGGTCCGCGTGATGGAGTGCAGCAGCCGGGTGGTGCCCTTGGCGCGATCCGAGCCGTTGTCGGCCTCCAGGGCGTACTTGTGGAAGGTTGACACTGCCACGGTCACCGGACCGAGGAAAAGAATTGCAGCAAGTACGTGGAGAACAGTAAAAACAGTTGTCATGGGTTTCATGCCTTTCGTTTGATTTGCGTCATGCCACCAAGGCTCGTTTTCCCAGCGACGATTCAGTGCTCCTGACCGCCATGTTGTGGTGGCACCTCGAGGACACCACTTTAGTGGCTAAGGTAGGAAATCTCGAATGATGCACTGGCGGCGGAGGACCCTTCGCTCCTGCTGCGGGAGCGGGAGTTGATACTCCCGTGCGACGAGTGCGACGCGTCTGGCGTACCAACATCTGCTCCACGAGTGTGGCGGCAACCACTGACTGGGCAGCTGATCGGACTTCGCTTGGTTTTGTGCGCGGGTGACGATGACGAGGTTGAGGGGATCGTTAGCAAACGCCAGACGTTTGTCCTCGGGCCACAGGTACGCCCCTAGATCCCACGCCGCCGATAGGGGAATGACGTGGTCGAGTTCCAACGCGCTGGTGGACGTAATCGGATCGCCCGAATACGGGTCCACTCCGTGCCCTCCGGTGATGTCGCACGTGGTAGAGGAGAGCTGGGCCCCTGGGATCGATGCCGCCTCGAGGTAATCGCGCACGGTACATGTGCCGAGCGGGCCCCAGCCCTCACCAAATTCCGCGCGTTCGTAGCCGAGGACGTGGCGCCTGGGCGGACCGACGGGCACGTGCCGCAAAGAAGCGCCCACCGCCGGAGGCGTTTGTGCAGCGGAAAGCCGCTGCAATGCTGGCGTGCGGTGGACGATCTGGAGATTGAGGTGCGGTGCGTGGAGAACCGCCGTGGGGGCTGTTGCAACCACCGTAAGAATGAGGGTGAGCGCGACAAGGAGGCGTCGAAAAGCTATCACACCCAATTAGACTGACCGACCCAGCCCAGAGGTTCCCGACGGCGACGACGGTCCCGACGTTTACGACGGTCCCAGGTTTGCGCCGTGGGGGAGGGTACCCTGGCGTGGGCTGCTCAGGTCGGGGGAATCCGGTTGGGGGCTACTTGGTCGTGTGGGCGTACTCACCGGTGACAGCGAGGTGCTGGGCTTGGTCAAACTCCTCCACAAGCCGGGCCGAGGGAGCCTTGGTTAAAAGCGACACAACAATGAGAACGATCGTCGCGCCGAGGAAACCAGGAACCATCTCGTACAACCAATCCCCCAGAGGCGAGTTGCCCCAGGCGAACACGATGACCGTGCCAGAAACCATGGCGGCGATCGCCCCCGGCGCCGTCAGGCGACGCCAGAACAACGAGGCGAGAATGACCGGCCCGAAGGCCGAGCCGAAACCGGCCCAGGCGAAGGCCACAAGGCTGAGGATTGAATCCCGCGGGGAGACCGCAAGGAGCGCGGCAATCACCGCAACCACCACCACGGCGGTGCGCGACAAGTTCATGAGCACCCCGTCGGACAGCTGCTTCTTGGTGATGATCTTGTACAAATCCTCAATGAGCGCGGAGGACACCACGAGCAGCTGAGAAGCCATGGTGGACATGATCGCCGCAAGCACCGCCGTCAGGACAAGACCGCCGATCAGCGGGTGGAACAACATCCGCCCCATGTCCAAGAAGATCGTCTCGTAGGAGGTCTGGTCGGTGATGGAACGCTCCGGGTAAGCACCGAAGTACACCGTGCCCATAAGCGCCGTAGCGGCAGCCCCAGTGCGCAAATGACCATCCAGAACACGGTGACAAACATGCCGGCGCGTGCCTCTTTGGGAGAGCGCAGTGCCATGAAGCGCACGATGATGTGTGGCTGGCCGAAATACCCCAACCCCCACGCCAGGTTGCCGATGATCGCAGCCGCGGAAATCCCGCTGAACAGGGAGAAGTAGGTGGGGTTGCCGTTCGGGTGCGGGCCGTACACATTGGAGGTGGCGTAGCTGAAGACATCGTAATCGCCATGGACCACGATGTAGGCACCCACCGGGACGATGACCAGAGCCCCAAACATGATGATTCCCTGCACCGCGTCCGTGTAGCTGACCGCCAGGAAGCCACCGATGAACGTGTAGGCGACGGTGACAATCGCAATGATAAGCATGCCATCCAGGTACGAACCGCCGAAGGTGGACTCGAAGTACTTGCCGCCGGAAACCATGCCACTGGAGACATAGAAGGTGAAGAACACCAGAATCACCAGGGAAGCGATGATGCGCAGGACGTGGGAAGAATCGTGGAGGCGGTTTTCCAAGAAGCTGGGGATCGTGATCGAGTTGCCGGCCACCTCCGTGTAGGCGCGCAGCCGCGGGGCGACAAGGCGCCAGTTGATCGCCGCGCCGATGCACAGGCCCACGGCGATCCACGATTCTGACAGCCCCGTGACAAACAGCGCGCCGGGCAGCCCCATGAGAAGCCAACCACTCATATCCGCGGCACCGGCCGACAGGGCGGCAACCACCGGCCCCAGCGAACGGCCAGCGAGCATGTACTCGTCGTAACGATCAGTTTGCCGGTAGCTCCAATAGCCAATAGCGAGCATGAGGAGCATGTACAAAATGATGGCGACAATGAACCAGGTGTGGTCTGTCATCGTGACGCTCATGGGCACAACCTTTCAGTTTTCCTCTCCACCTCCGGCGCTCCGAAGCGCGCGGTGAACCAGGCCTGTAGAAACGCTGCTGAAGTCAAGCGATCGTACTGTGCCCCTTGGTGCGGTGATACGGCTAAAACGGGGATTTTTACAAAGTATAGGTTTCGTTATAAAGGAAGAACATTTGTTGAGCAATGTATCACAGCAGGAGGGTGTGAAAACCAACTTTTGGCACATATGTTTGCCTACCGGGTGAGCAACGTGACCCCAACCTGGTACAAATATGTCTATGACCGCCTTCAAATTACACGGACTCTTCAGCTCCGATGCCGGGCTGCGTCTCTGGATTGAACGGGAGGCGGGCCACAAGGTGGTGACCCCGGAAAAGGTTCCTGAGCAGACATTTCCCCCCGCCATTGAGAATTTGGTCAACCGTCACACCTTTAACCGAGGGGCCAAGGTAGTTCTCCTCACACCAAAGGAAAATCAGGCCTCACTCCTCATCCCCACCGCGGCACTGGCACCCAAGGAAGCCGTCCCGTTTTTAGAGGAGGTCTACGCCGCTGGGATAAGTAGGGGAAACACGAAGGACCAGAAGGACTCCCTCGCGCCTGACCTGTGGTGGCTGGCGCTCATGGTCGTGGGGCTGAGGAGGTTCGTCGAAGCCGGGCGCGTGGTCATCCGCTGCTCGTGGGACGAGGACGCGTGGTGGCCGGAGTGGGAGCTCACGCGCTCGGTGGAGGTGCGCACGTGGCTGTCTGCCATGCAGGCCTCCGCGCCGGGAGTACTCATTTTTAACGGTCCCAATGATCTCGCCGAGGTGGTGGCTAACAGGTGGGTGCACTGGATCACCAACGCGGTGCTTGAGGAGGAGGCCAACAAACCTCGCCCGTATGACTATCACCCATTCATCCGGGCGCTGTTGGGGAGCACGCCACTGGCCCGGTTCACGCCACGGGTGGTCTCAGCCCTCAACAAGTGGAAAGACAGCCTCCGCTCCACGTCCGTTTCCATGGTGTTTATGGTGGATGAAGGCGATGCGGACAACGCGGACGAGGCCCGCTGGGTGATCCGCAACCGCGTGCGGGAGGGGGAATCTGGTTGGTCGCCGGTGCGGGTGGGCCAATACGATAGCGGTACCAAGCAGCGCCTGCACGCCTTGCTGGACAAGGCGTGTAGACTTTCCTCGCTCATCGATCCCACCCGCCACGGCAGGGGGCTTGCTCGCACGCTGGACGATGGCGATTGGGATGTGGAGCTTTCCACCGAGGAACTGGTTGAGTTTGTTAATTCTGACGTTGACCTGCTCAAGGCGGCCGGTTTCGAGGTGCTGTTTCCCCGGGCGTGGACGGCGGGGAAGGTCACCGCGAAACTCAAGACACGTGCCTCGGACGAGGCGGAAGTCCGCGGTCGCGCCAACTTCGGCCTGGACAACCTCGTGGCCTACGATTGGCACCTCTCGGTGGGGGACACCGAGCTTTCCGACGAGGAAATGCGTGAGCTCATCCACACCAGCACCGGCCTGGTGAAGATCCGCGGGACGTGGGTCAACGTCGAGGGCACCTCGTTGAAAAAGGTGCGCGAGTACATGGCGGAGCTCGCGGGCTTTGACCTCGATTCATTAAACGCTGAGGTTGAGAAACTGGCCGATAGGCTCTTTGAGTTGGAGCTCGACCCCGATTCTGATCCGAGTGTGGTGGAGGAGGTCCGCCGCAAGCTGGACGCTGCGCGGGAAGAACTCGAGCGGGCCCTGTCGGCTGACAACGTTCAGGGCGAGAGCTCCCTGGAAAGAATGCGCGCGCTCGCGCTCCAGGAGGCGAACAACAAAGACCTAGAGTTTACGGGTAACTCCTGGACGGCCTCGCTGCTTGGTTCCGGGGTCCACGTAGCACCGGAACCCGTGGCAATCCCCCCTACGGTCACGGCAACGTTGCGGCCCTACCAGAGCCGCGGGGTGGATTGGTTGCACTGGATGTCGCAGATGAACCTCGGGGCTGTGCTTGCCGACGACATGGGGCTGGGCAAGACCCTCCAGATTCTTACGCTCCTGGCCATAGAATTAGACCGGGATCCGGAGCGTCCGCCGACGCTCGTCATTGCCCCCACGAGCGTGATCAGCAACTGGAAGGCGGAGGCCGCCAAGTTTGTCCCCTCGCTTCGCGTTGCTCTCCACCACGGGGCCAAGCGGAAGTCAGGCGACGAGCTGCGCGAGCAGGTGGACAAGCTCGATGTCCTCGTTACCTCGTACGGCACCGTGGCTAAGGATTTCATGGATCTCGCCCGACTGCAGTGGGATCACGTGGTAGCCGACGAGGCCCAAGCGATTAAGAACACCGCGACGGTGACCCACAAGGCCGTGCGGTCCATCCACGCCCGGCAGCGCATCGCGTTGACCGGCACCCCCGTGGAGAACAGGCTCTCAGAGATGCGCGCGATCCTTGACTTTTGTAACCCCGGGATCTTGGGGTCGGCCACTTTCTTCCGCAACCACTTTGCCAAGCCGATCGAACGCGAAGATGACGGCTCGCTGGCCGAGCGCTTCCGGGCGCTCACCGCGCCGTTCATCCTCAGGCGGCTGAAAACGGATCCGGCCGTTATTGACGAGCTGCCAGAAAAGTTCGAGCAGGTCATAACCGTGAAGCTGACCAAGGAGCAGGCCGCGCTGTACCAGGGGTACGTCAACGACGTGCAGCGTAAGTTGGAGGAACAAAAGATGGGCGGCATCGAGTACAAGGGGATTGTGCTGGCATCGCTGACCAAGATCAAGCAGATTTGCAACCACCCGGCCCACTTCCTGGGCGACGGCTCGCCCATGACGCACCGTGGCAGGCACCGCTCGGGCAAGGTGGAAAAGCTCATGGAGATAGTGGATAACGCGCTCGTGTCCGGGCGGCGGGTGCTCATCTTCACCCAATACCGTGTTTTTGGCACCATGCTGCAGGAGTACCTCGCGGAAAGAACAGGCCATGATATCCCGTTCCTCCACGGTGGTGTGCCGCAAAAGAAGCGCGACCAGATGGTGCAGGCGTTCCAATCCGAAGGCGGCCCGCCGATCTTCATTCTTTCGTTGAAGGCGGGCGGAACGGGACTCAATCTGACCGCCGCCACGGAGGTGGTCCACATGGACCGGTGGTGGAACCCGGCGGTGGAGAACCAGGCGACCGACCGGGCCTACCGCATCGGCCAGCGAAGCGATGTGCACGTGTACAAGATGGTTGCAGCGGGTACGTTGGAGGAACAGATCCAGCGGGTACTGGAATCAAAAACGGAGCTCGCCGGGGCCGTAGTGGGCACGGGCGAAGGCTGGATCACCGAGCTCAACCCGCAGCAACTCAGCGAGCTGATGAGCTACCGCAGCGAGGCAGAAAGGACTGCACAGGATGTCCAAAGATTCTGAGCCCTCGTCGGGCCTGCCCGATTCCAAGAAGAGGCGGCGCACGAAAGGCAACGTGATCTACGCCAATTTCCGTGGCAGCAGGAAGATGAACAACGCCAAGAACTTCCTGGCAGGCATGGCGGCGGCGAAGGCTGCCTCTCCGGTGGATGAGCTTCACCAGCCGTTGGCAAAGTTCGTGATGGAGGCTGTGGAACAGGAGGCGGACCCCGGACGGTTCGTGCGGGGCATGGATTACTCGAGAACCGGTCACGTTCTTCCCTCCCTCCGCTTTGATAACTCCGCGGTGCACGCCTATGTCACGGGGTCGCAAAACGAGCCGTTTGAGACAACGATCATTTTCCCGCGCCGCTCACCCGATGAGATCGCCCAGCTCATAGAGATCCTGGCCGCCCGTCCGATGCTCCTCCACGAGGGCACCATTGACGGTGAAATCCTCGGCATCGTCGCGGCGTACGAGACGTATGACATGAGGTATTCCTGCACCTGCCCGGACTTCTTTAACGCGTGCAAGCATGTGGTTGCCGTCGCGCATCAGCTCGCACTCATCCTCGACGCGGACCCGAACAAGATTTTTGAAATTCGTGGTATCGATCTGACTGAGCTCGAGCGGGCGGTGTCCTCCTCCGTGGCGCAGCTGTCCAAGCGGCGCGCCGTGGAGAGCTCGGAGCGGTTCTGGGAGGGTGGTCCGTTGCCCGATCTGCCCACCCCACGCAAGGCTCTCGCTATCCAAGACGGCGATGACACCTACCTCCATCAGGCGTTTAGAGAGATTTCCTACTCCGCCATCGATGAGATGCGGGCCGTCAGCGACCTGGAGGATCTCTACTACGCGCTGGGCGACAGCGGCGACGACACTCAGTAGCGCCTACGAGAAGCACCAACGGCTATCGCAACGAGGCGAGCCCTAGCCGACATTGAGCCGGCTTCTGTGGGACACGGTGAACAGGAAACCTCTGCGCGAAGTGCTTCACTCGGGTTCGGCTCGCCCGAGGCCGGAAGACCGGAACCACAAAGCCTGTCTAACCACCAATTGGCACCCTGCGTGATGGCCGGGTTTCCCAAACTGTTCGAATGTGTTCGAATTTTCCTGCGGAAGCGTGGCTGGTGCCAGTATTGTGGAAGCACGACTGATAATGAGTGGCCTCTGAACCGCCGTTGCACCGGTCATAATAGGTTGGATCCGCGTTGTGGCGCGTCAACAGCGGCGTGCATGAGGCCTGGGCAGGCGAGGAAAGGACAGCTCCATGAGGTATTCATTCATCCACACCTCAGATTGGCAGTTGGGAATGGGGCGCTGGTTTCTGGGTGTAGAGGGAGATGCCCGCTACAACCAGGCGCGCATTGACGTGATCCAAAGGATCGGTACGCTCGCCCGCGAACAGGGGTGTGACTTCATCGTGGCGGCGGGGGACAACTTCGATTCCAACCTTGTCTCGGATATCACCTTTAGGCGTTCGGAGGCGGTGGTGAAGAATCTTGGGGTGCCACTCGTACTATTGCCTGGTAACCACGACCCGATGTCACCCGACGCTATCCTCGCCAAGTTTCAGGACTCCAGTGACGACGGTTCCTCCGCCATCATTGTGCTCGATTCGTTTGGGCCAGTAGAGGTGATCCCCGGGGTGGAAGTTGTTGGCGCGCCCCTGAAATCCAAGAAGCCGGTGACGGACCTGGCGGAGGAGGCGTGTGCTGGGCTGCAGCCCGTGGGAAGTGAGGGGAGCTCCTGCCGCTCACGCATCCTCGTCGCTCACGGCCAGGTGGAGGCGAGAACTAATGACCACGCGGCGGGGCTGATTGATTTGGACAAGATTGCAAGGGCCGTAGACAACCGGTTGGTGGATTACGTGGCATTTGGAGATACACACTCCACTACAAAGCTCGACGAGCGCGGGAGAGTGTGGTTTTCCGGTTCCCCTGAGCCCACGGATTTCAAGGAAATACCAGGTGGCGGGGGTGAGAACGCAAGTGGCAATGTCCTTCTCGTCACCGTCGATGCGCCTGACGGCGCCACGGTGAACGAGGTGACCGTGGGCGTGGAGACAATCCCCGTAGGGGAGTGGACATTTGAAGCGATCACCCGGCACGTTGAGGGGACCGAGGACATCGCGAGCTTCATCGAGGAGCTCGAAGAATACGAGGATAAGCCACACACCGCTATCAAGTACGCCCTGACCGGTGCGGCCTCGTTGATGGATCACACGATGCTGGCTCACGCCCTGGATAGATTGCGGCCCCAATTTGCAGGTTTGTTTGAGCGAGAGCGCCTCCACAACCTCGGGGTGGAGCCGTCTGAGGAGGACCTGGACCACGTCGACTTGCGGGGGTACGCGCAGGACGCGTTTGACGAGCTCCGGCAAGGGGCACGTGCTGGCGACGAGATAGATTCGCAAGCTCTGAAAATTCTCTTCCGTCTCACGGCTTCGCGGTAAGGGCCTCCCATGCACATCACATCACTTTCCGTTTCCCACCTCGGGCCCCTTCAATCTATGAGCTTTTCCGAGGTGCCACCCACCGGTGTCACCATCATCCACGGTGACAACGAGCAGGGGAAATCGTCCATCATGCAGGCGGTGAAAATGGCCCTGACTGAGAAGAGCAGCGCAAAGAAGGGCTGGGTAAAGGCTCTGGCCACCGCGGGGCTGAGCGAACCCATTGGCATCCGCCTGGGGCTCCACCTCGACGGGGTGGACACGGTGGTGGAGAAGAACTACCTCAAGCAGGTCCGAACGCAGCTCTCTTTCCCCGGCTCCGCGCGCGCAAGCCTAAGCGGTGATGAGGCCGAAAACGAGCTGAACCAGCTCCTGTCCAGCAGTGTTGATACCAACCTCGCTCGCGAGCTGTTCATCGAGCAGGGAACAATCGACACACAGGTGGATGCGCTATCTATCCCCGCAGTTCAGCAGGCACTCGGGGGCACCGATAACCAGCCGGGTACTGGGGAAAGCGACCTTGTGGAGAAAGTTCGCAACGAGGCCAAGGAATTCCTCACTACCTCCGGTGCACGGAAGAAATTTATCAACGACGCCGTCGATACCACGAACGCAGCAAAGGAACGCCTCGCGGCTGTGGAGAAGAAGATCTCTGAGATGGATGCGACCGTCGCCTCGATCAGTCGCCTGCGCAAGACAATCGAGGAATTGAACGCAGCACTCCCCGCTTTGAAGGAAGATCTCGCAACATGGGAGGAACGCAAGGAGAAGCTCGCTGATCTCCAGGGTGCCGTCAACGAAGCCCGAGCCGGTGCGGAGGTGGCACGCCGCGAATCCGATGTTTTGAAGCAGACACTGGAACGCCGCAAGCGAGAGATCGCGGAGGCAGAGGAGCGCAAACACGACCTTGCAGGCGAGGAGAAGCTCCAGCAGGAACTGACGAGCAAAGCCCGTGAAATAGAAAAGCGGATTGAGGAGGCAGAAAAGCGGAAAACGGAGACCCTAGAACTGGCGAAGGCCGCACGCGCCACGCTCCGGGCTGCCGAGCGGCGTCAAGAGCGCCAACGCCTGGTGAAGGAGAAGGAAGAATACGGCCAGGTGATTGAGAAGGCGCTCGCCCTCAAAGAAGAGATCGCCTCCAAGCGAGCAACGCTCTCCACCACTGAGGTCACCACCGCCGTGCTGAGGAAGCTGGAGAAGGCGGAGAAAGATGTGGAGGTGGCTCGCGCGACGCGGGAGGCCGCCGTTGCCACGGTGACACTGCACAAGGACACGTCCGAGGTTCTCACCGTTCGGGTGGATGACGACGATATCGAGCTTGACGCAACCGATGTGCCCCTTCTCGTCGCCTCAACGCGCACGATCGGGTACCGCGGTTTGTTGGCCACCATCACCCCCGCGCAGGGTGCCGATAAGCTCAACGGCGATGTAGATAAGGCCGTGAGCACGTTGGAGCAACTGCTCGAAGACGTGGGGTGCGATTCGGTTACAGCTGCACGTGAGGTGCATGACCGGGACACGGAAACTAAGCGGGACATTGAGAAGCTCGAGCTGCGCCGCGACGAACTTCTGGGAACCCACACCCTGGAGGAACGCACAGAGCGCGTGGCGGAGATTGAGCGCGCGCTCGACGAGTTCCCGCCGGACGAGGAATTCGCTGATGCCACCAATGTGGCTAGCGCGGAGACGGAGGAAGTAAGGCTGGAGGAGCTGCGGGAGAACGCCGACGAGGCGCAGCGCTCAGCGGAGGTTGCCGCCAGCGAGGCGACCGCGCTCCAGGGCTCCACCGTCCTCGTCGATGTGAAGGTGCAGGCGAGCGTTGTAGAAAAGGCGAAGGCTGACTGCGAACGCAGTTCCGCCCGTGTTCGGGAAGCTGAGGAGGCCCAGCCCCTGGAGGAGCTTAAAAAGCAGGCTGCCGCGGCCGCCTCTACCGCCTACGAGGCCGAACAATTTGCCACGAAGAAGGCGGCGGAGCTTGCAGAAGAGCAGCCGGACCTCATTGACAGCCGGTTGCAGGTGGCGCGAACCAAGGTGGAAAGCAACATCAACTCCTGCCAGGAGGCCCGGCTCCAGCTCGCCAGTAAATCGAGCATGATCGACGGTGCCAGGGGACTGGCGGAGGAACGCGATGCCGCGGAGGCTGAGGCGAAAGAGGCCGCAGAGAGGTCAACGCGCCTCGTCCGCCGCGCTGACGTGTACGCACGGCTCCTCTCCGTCCTGGAAAAGCACAAGAAAGAGGCCTTCGATGCCTACGCTGCGCCGCTGACGCAGGCGATCAACGATTTGGCGCGGGTCATCTTTGGGCCACGCGTCCACTTCAGCCTCAATGAGGATCTCAAGCTCTCACAGCGGATAGAAGATGGCATCGCCATTGATGTTGAGCAGCTTTCCGGCGGTGCCAAAGAACAGCTCACTCTCATCGTTCGCCTGGCGCTCGCAGAGGTCGCGGCGAAGAGCGGGGCACAGGTTCCCATCTTCATCGATGACTTCTTGGGGCACTCCGACCAGGGGAGGATCGACGATATGGCGGCCCTCATCAACATGATTTCCGCGCGGCACCAGATCTTTATCCTCACCTGTTTCCCGTCCCGCTTTGCCGGCGTGGCCAACGCCCACAGCTACCGCATCGATGAACTAACCGGGTAAAGAAAAACAGGGGCTTCCCGTGTTTACGGGAAGCCCCTGTTTTCGTTGTGCCCGCTAAGGGCGACGAGTAGGTTACGCGTTCTTGATTGCAGAACCCTCGATGACGATGTCGATCTTCTCGCCCACGAGGACGCCGCCGCCGTTCAGCGGGGCCTGGAAGTCAATGCCAAAGTCCTTGCGGTTGACCTTGGTAGATGCCTCGAAACCGAGGCGGGTATCGCCGTTCTGGTCCTCCTGTACGCCGAGGACCTCAACGTTCAAGCTAACGGACTTGGTGACGCCCTTAATGGTGAGGTCGCCCGTGACGGTGCCCTCCGTGCCGTCGCCAACCTCGGCGCCAGTGATGGTGAAAGTCATCTCCGGGTAATTTTCCACATCGAAGAAGTCGGCGCTCTTCACATGGCCATCGCGCTGCTCGTTGGCAGTATCGATGGAATCCGTCTTAATGGTTGCCGTGCCCTCAACCTTGTCTCCGTCGACGGTGAAGCTGGACTCGAAATCGTTGAAGGTGCCGTGGACCTTGGTCACCATCGCGTGGCGGACGGTGAAACCAACGTTGGAGTGAACGGGATCGATGGTGTAGGAACCGGTGAGGTTAGTCATGAGAAAGTCTCCTTGGTATGTGTGGGATGTGTGTTCGTTTTCCTTTTTCGTACCGGCACGAGGCCGTCAGAGTAACCCTCACTGTGAAAGGCCTTTCTTGGTGCCTCGCTCGGTGCGGGGTTCCCATCATGCACGGAATAGGTGATGGGTCAACAAAAAAGAAAAACTCTCCTCAAGGAGTCTCTTCGGGCAGGTAGAATTTTTGCTTTCGACCCTGTTGACCTTAAGGTGTGTGGTATGACTGAACCCCATTGGCTAACAGATGATGAACAGCGCCTGTGGCGCTTGCTTCTGGATGCCGAACGTGCAGCAAGTCGCTGCATCGAAGAGACCCTCCAGTCTGGACACCAGATAACCACGCCGGAATTTTCCGTATTGGTTACCCTTTCCGAGGCAGAGGAGCGCAGCCTTCGCCTGCGCGATTTATGCTTCCAGCTGCGCTGGGACAGGAGCCGTACCTCCCATCAAGTGACGCGCATGGAGCGACGGGGCCTGGTGGAAAAGTGCAAGTGCGAGGGGGACGCGAGGGGCGTGCTGGTCAAGCTCACTGAAAGTGGTATGAAGAGGCTCGAGGCTGCCGCGCCGGACCACGTGGAGAGCGTGCGCAAGGTGATTTTTGACAACATCGATCCGGCAGACGTCGAGGTCTTGACGCACTTTTTTACCCGCGTCCGGGATTCTTACAAGCGCTAGCCTGTGACAGACGAAAAAAATGCACCTCGAAAGAGGTGCATTTTTGTTGTGCCCCCGACACGAATCGAACGTGCGACCTTCGGTACCGGAAACCGACGCTCTATCCCCTGAGCTACGAGGGCAACGCTATGAGAGTCTAGTCGCCCGCAGCCACCTCGCAAAATCCCCACGTCCGGAGAGGACACCCGCCTCGAGGCGCACCGGAACACTGTGCGAAAAGCCACGGCAGCTACGCCGGCTGCTGGCGTGGTGGCGGAAACTAGCCACGTTGTGCGGCAAGGGACTCCACGCTGTTGTGTGCCAGGACCGCGGTGGGAAGCCCGATGGTGATGTGATCGGTTGTGGCCTGTCCGGTGCGGAAGTAGTCAACCACGAGCTTGTCAATCGCCGGGTAACCAAACCCGATCCACCCGTGGTTGTAGCCGTCCACGGTTACTACCTGAGAGTTCATCCGTTTCGCAAGCGGGCCGTAGAGATGGTACGGGGTCTGGGGATCATCGGTGCCCTGAATTTCCAGCGGACGATAGGCGAGACGAGAGCCATCGAGTGGAATCGCGTCAACGACGGGTTGCGCCCCATTGCAGCTGACCCCGGAGGCCACGGAGTTAGCAGCGAGCCAGAAAATATCGCCGCTGACAAAGCTATTCCAGTAGAACGCTGGAATGCGCGATGGATCCGTTCCAGACAGGTTCTCGTTGCAAATCATGAGCCCCTGCATGAGCTGGGACTGCATGGCGAGCTTCTGGGCCTCGTCCGGGCCCTGGAGCTCCTCTATGCCTGGCGTCGGCGTGTAGCCACTCAGCATGGACGCCAAGTAGGCCCACGCCCAGGATTGCGGCATGAGGATACGGGAGAGGCCGAGAGTGGGGGAGGTGGACTGGTTTCCACCATGGACGGCCTGGTTAAAGAAGTTGTCAGCCAGGGCCTTATGCGGTGCCACGGCGTTATTGAGCGGGATGAAAGCAGGATCCATGTCTCCAGGCTGCGCGGGAGGCGGAGCCACCGTGGGCGTGGTCCCGGATTCCGCAAAAATCTTCTGCGCCCACGCGTTGTACACCTTGAGCGGTGTGTCGCCGAGGTGGTACGTATCGTCATTGCTGGCTGCCCAGCCAAAGAACGTGTAGAGATTGCTGAGGTAACGGGGCACCTGCTCGACGAGGATACTGCCCCAGAATTGCTCCGGCGGGAGGCCGGAATCAAGGACCACCTTGCCGGTGTGCTCCGGGTAGAGCGTCGCGTACCTGCTCCCCAGCACCGTGCCGTAGCTCAAGCCAATGATGTCGATGGATGGGAGCCCCAAGCCCACGCGCACTGCATCCCAATCTGATGCGTTGTTGTCGGTGGTGAGGCTCGTCGCGTAAGCAGGGTCGCATACCCGCCGCGTCAGAGCACCACCGGAGCTCAGCTGCTCGGTGACGGGGGCGTTCGCGGCAGCCTCCACATCGCAGTCAACCGGCGTCGATCCTTCCAAACCCCGCGGCTCGACTCCCACGATGTCGTAGTTTTCTCTCAATTCGCGTGGGAATTCAAAAACCGGGCCACCCATCGTGGCATAGTTTGAACCGCCGGGGCCGCCGGGATTGTAGAAAATTGTGCCCTTCTTTGCTCCGCGCGCGGGGAGGGTAATGAAGCCCACTGAAATTTGCTCTCCGGCAGGGTCCTCACGGTGCATGGGAGCAGTCACTCTACCGCATCGTGCCTCGTCCCGGATGACGCTAGCGGGGCACTGTTCCCAAGTAACAGGGGAGGCGGAGGCTATCGGAGTAGCCAGTGACATCGCTGCGGCGGCGCTTGCAATACCTGCGACCAATCTGCGAAGCACAAAAGGTCCTTTCCGTGATCGGTAACAATGGCGATGGCCCTATCCTACAGCCCACAGCGTGGTCCCGCCGGACGTTAAGCTCCGAAAATCCTGAATTACCTGCGGAAAAGGAGAACGAAAAAGCTCCTCCGCGCCAGGAGCGGGGAGGAGCTTGAATCAAGCCATCAATCGGTGGCGACCGTCTACTTCACTACGAAGACGATGAGCGTACGGGGACCGTGGACACCCTCGACACGAGACAACTCGATATCGCTTGTGGCCGACGGGCCGGACACCATGGTGATCGGCGTACGACGGTCGAGGCGAGCGATCATCTCCGGAACCGAATAGACCACAGAATCCGGGCGGACTATGCACAGGTGAACATCGGGCACGAGGGTGAGGGCGCGGCGGCCACACATCTCACCGGACTCGAGGCAGATTGTGCCGGTCTGGGCGGCAGAGACCTTGGAATCGGTCACCACTGCATCAACCTCGTTGAGCAGGCGGGAATCGGTGTCCTTGGAATCCGGGGTAGCGGTGCCGTTAAAGCCCTCAAAGAGCGAGGCATCGAGACCTGGCGCGTAGCGCACGTCCTTCGCTTTGCGCTCGTTGAGCACCTTGGCAATCTCGCTGGCGAGGTCCTTTTCAGCTACCTCGTGCACGGTTGCCTTGTAATCCTCCAGGCGACCGATGAGAATATCGCGCAGCTCGTCCACCGGCTTGTCCCATTCGCGGTGGTATTCGCGGGGGATGGGGTAGGCCTCTTCGGCCTTGCCGGCGAGCTTGTTGGCGTTGTGGATACGGCTCAGGATCTCAGCCTTCGCCTCCGCATTCTTGGCGGCATCAAGGTGGCGTTGCATTACTTGGACTCCTCCTTTGAGCTGTGCTCCCGTTCGTTACGGAGCAATTCCTGCGCCTCGTCGGTGTCGAACCAGTCGCGGAAGGACTTCTTCGGCGGAACAGCGCTGTCACGCATATCGGTCCATCCGGAAAGGAAGCTGGGCAGGTGCTTGATGGTGCCGTCGAACCCGCCGAGGATGCGTCCGAAGGACACGAGGCCGGTGACGGTGTTCCAAAGCTGCGGTTTGCCCCAGACGAGCTTCATCATCTGCATGAGGACGTTCTCGATCGGAGGAGCGTCCTTTTCCACCTTCTTGTTGCGCAGATCCAGCAGTGTCTCCACGATCGGGATGCGCACGGGGCAGACCTCGTTGCAGCGTCCGCAGAGGCTGGAGGCGTACGGAAGGAACGCGTTGGGATCGTTGTGATCCTTGATACCCGTGAGCTGTGGGGAAAGAATCGCGCCGATGGGGCCGGGGTAAATGGAGCCGTAGGCGTGTCCACCGATGCGCTCGTACACCGGGCACACGTTGAGGCACGCAGAGCAGCGGATGCACTTGAGTGCCTCGCGCCCGGTCTCGTTGGACAGCACCGCGGTGCGGCCGTTATCGATGAGCACGATGTGGTAGTTCTCCGGGCCGTCGCCCTCGGTGACACCACTCCACAGCGAAGTGTAGGGGTTCATGCGCTCACCGGTGGAGGAGCGGGGGAGAAGCTGGAGGAAGACCTCGAGGTCTTGGAACTTCGGGAGGATCTTCTCAATACCCATGACGGAGATGAGCGTCTTGGGGAGGGTGAGACACATACGGCCGTTGCCCTCGGATTCCACGATGGTGACGTGGCCCGTTTCTGCGATACCGAAGTTGGCGCCCGAGATGGCTACCTCGGCCTCCATGAACTGCTTGCGCAGGAACAAACGGCTGGCCTCGGCGAGCTCCGGCGGGTCGCTGGACAGTGACTCGTCGGTGGTGGGCATCTCGCGGACGAAGATGTCGCGAATTTCAGCGCGGTTACGGTGGATCGCCGGAACCACGATGTGGGACGGCTTGTCGTGGCCGAGCTGAACGATGAGCTCTGCGAGGTCGGTCTCGCGTGCGGCGATGCCGGCTTTCTTCAGAGCATCGTTCATGCCGATTTCCATGGTGGCCATGGACTTGATCTTGACCACCTTCTTGGCACCGGTGTCCTTAACAAGGCCGGTGATGATCTCGTTGGCCTCGTCGGCGTTACGGGCCCAGTGAACGTGGCCGCCGTTGGCGGTGACGGAGGCCTCGAACTGCTCGAGGAGCTCTGCCATGCGGGTTCCCACGTCGCGCTTGGTGGCGGAGCCGGCATCGCGCAGCTGCTGCCAGTCATCGAGCTCGTCCACCACGCGCTGGCGCTTATTGCGGATCGTCGTGGTGGCGTTGTGGAGGTTGCGCCTCTGGGTTACCTTGTACAGGTCCTTGTGTGCGTTCTCCAGGAAGTTGTGGTCGCCACGCAGCGCGCCGTTCTTGTCCGGAGCGAAGGGCGGCATCTTGGGTTTACCAAGGAAAGTGGTCACAGCATTTTCTCCTTGTCGTACACGGCGGAAGTCGGGGTCCACGGGTGCTCCTTTGTGGAGGCGAGGATCTCGGCCAGATGCACAGCGCGGATGCCAGCATGCTGGCGGGACAGGGTGCCTCCGATGTTCCACAGGCAGCTCTGGTCTCCGCCGGTGACATACTCGGCACCGGTCTCACGGATGTGGCGGGTCTTATCGTTGACCATGGCGGCGGAGATTTCCGGGGCCTTGATGGAGAAGGTGCCGCCGAATCCGCAGCATTCCTCAGCGTTGGGGAGCTCGACGAGGTCGATGGATTCCACGTTGCGAAGGAGGCGCAGGGGGCGATCACCAAGGTTCAGCAAGCGCTTTCCGTGGCAGCTGGGGTGGTAGGTTACGCGGTGGGGGAAGAATGCGCCTAGCTCGTCGGTCTGCATCACGTCGATGATGAACTCCGAGAGGTCGAGGCTCTTCTTGGTCACCTTGCTCACGCCGTCCCGCAGGGCAGCGTTGCCGTACTTTTCGGCGACCTGGGGGTGCTGGCCGCGTACAGAGTGGATGCAGGAACCACTGGGGGCGACGACGTAATCGATCGAGGGGTCGCTGAAGGCGTCCACATAGTTTTCCACCATGGGGACAACTTCTTTCTGATAACCGGTGTTGAAGTGCATCTGGCCACAGCAGGTCTGTTCTTCAGGAACGACGACCTCGCAGCCGAGGCGGGACAAGATAACTGCCGTGGCTTTTAGCACATCCGGGAACATGGCGTCCCCGATGCACGTGTTAAATAGAGCGACGCGCAATTGCAGCTCCTTCTCTTTCTGTCGAAACTGCCGCCGGTGGCCTCAACCAACTCTTCAGGGGTAGGTCTGATGACCTGGCGCAGTGGATGTCACAACAAAGTCTAGTGGGAAATGTGGCAAAAAATCATCTCGGAAACCGCTCTCACCTGCGCTAATTAAGAAACTAAATAGTTGCGTAATTGTTGGCTGTGCAGGTCGGGGCGTGCTTTTCATTTTTGAAAGGTATGTCCAAAGATAAAATGGTCAGACCAAAATGTGAAAAATGTCTCAATCTGTGCCTTAAGACTTTCGTCTTACATTGGTGTGATGTTAAATAAGAGTTGGGATTATGGGACAAAAAGGAGAGAATAATTTGTCTGATGTTCATTTCTCGTCCCCCCGTACTCGCCGGTCCCCGCTCTTGACCAGCACGGACGCGAAGTACACAAGTACCTATCGATTTTTGATACAAGGAGCGTGAAATGCAGCATACCCTCTTAGCAGTGGGGGAGTCTGTGCACTACTTTGCACAGACGTTCCAGGCTGACACCCTGAGTGTGGCAAACAACACGTGGCTTACCGCGTTGGTTGGCACACTGCCGCTTGTTGCCTTTTTTATCTTCCTCATGACTCTGAAGTGGAAGGCACACACCTCCGCTATCGGTGCCGTGATTGTTTCCCTGGCGCTCGCAATCTTCGTTTTTGGCATGCCGGTGAGCTACTCCCTGGCTTCGCTGGCACAAGGCGTGGCCTTCGGTTTGTTCCCCGTGGTCTTCATCATTTGGATGGCTGTGTGGCTCTATGACCTTACGGTCTCGTCCAACCGATTCGAGGATCTGCGCCTGATCTTCTCCAAGATTGGCCGCGGCGATATGCGCGTGCAGGCCATGCTCATCGGGTTCTCCTTTGGTGGTCTCCTCGAGGCCCTCGCAGGCTTCGGCGCTCCCGTCGCCATCGTGGCGGCGATGCTCCTGTCGCTAGGTATGAAGCCGATGAAGGCAATAACCACCACGCTCGTTGCAAACACCGCCCCCGTGGCGTTCGGTGCAATGGCGATTCCGGTGACCACCGCCGCGCTTCTCACGGGCCTTGATCAGCGTGAGGTTGCCGGCATGACCGGCCTGCTCATGATGGCCATCGCCGTTGTTGTCCCGTTCATCCTCACTTTCATCATGGATGGTGTGCGCGGCTTCAAGCAGGTGTGGCCGATGGCCCTCGTGCTGGGCATCAGCTTCGGTGGCGGCCAGTACCTGGCTTCCAACTTCTTCTCCTACGAGCTCACCGACGTGGTCGCCTGCCTTTTGTCCCTCGCTATCGGCATCGCTTTCCTCCGTGTGTGGAAGCCCACCACGCCTGAGGATCAGGCCAGCCAGGTGGATACTTCCCGCGCCAACGAGATGGACGGCAAGCGCACATTCCTCGCGCTGTTCCCGTACCTCCTCGTTGTTGTCGTGTTTGCCATCGCCAAGCTATGGACTCTCGGTATCAACATCCCCAAGGCGCTGGCCTCCACGGACGTGAAGTTCCAGTGGCCGGTCATTGGCGGCAATCTCCTGAACCCGGATGGTTCGGAAGTCACCGGTACCTTGTACAACTTCAACTGGCTATCGAACCCCGGCACGCTGCTCTTCATTTCCGGTCTCATCACCGTCGCTGTGTACTCTGCTTACGCCACCAAGGCGTTCCCCATGAGCTTCGGCCAGGGCTTCGGCGATCTGGGTAAGGGTGCATACAAGATGCGTTTCTCCGCTCTCACCATCGCCTCCGTGATGGGCCTGGCGTACGTGATGAACTACTCCGGCCAGACCGCCGCTATCGGTGCCGCACTTGCGACCGCCGGGACCGTGTTCCCGCTTATCTCTCCGATCCTTGGCTGGGTCGGCACGGCGGTCACGGGCTCCGCAACGAGCTCCAACGCCCTGTTTGCCAAGATGCAGGCAACTGCTGCAAACGAAATCGGTGCCAACCCCGTGCTGCTCACCGCAGCCAACTCTGGTGGTGCTGTCATCGGCAAGATGTTCTCGCCGCAGACCCTCACCATCGCGGCTACCGCAGTTCATATGGAAAACGGCGAGTCCAAGATTATGCGCAAGGTGTTCCCGTACTCGATGGGTCTCCTCGTATACGTCTGCATCGTTGTCTTCCTTTTCTCGCTGGTCTAGACTCACCGCAGCCTCGAAAACCCACCCTCGGGTGGGTTTTTTGCTTTTCGACGTCCTCCTTCCGCACCATTCTGCACTCGTCACTCGCGGTGTCATATGACGCCCGCAGCGGTAACGATGCCCGCGACGTTAACGACGCCCGCGACGTTGACGACGCCCGCGACACTCGCGACAACCTGGGTGAATAGGGCAGAAACATCGAAGGCTAATTTTTAACCTTCAAGTTGCCGCCCAAAAAAGGGCTTTCCTGGTATTCTCCCGGCGGGCGGGCTAACGTGCAGGCTAAATTTTGTCCTTCACGTTGCAGCTGCTGGGAAAAGCAGTGGATACGAGGAGCGACGACGCAGAAAAAGAAGATGATGGCCGTTGATATCGTGCTTGGTCAGAATCGGTGGGGTGACCAGGCACTGTGCTAAAAGCCGGAAGGGTGGCCGAGCTTGCGCTGTGGCTCGTGAGGTAAGCGACTTGTTACTGCGGGGAGAAAAGCGGTTCCGCTCGCTGGGAAAGCGCAGCGGGCCCGAATTGTGTGCCTGGAGGGGAGGCGCCTCGGCCCCAAATCGTTGTTTTGCCAGTTGCGCGGTATGATCACTACCCATGACACCAGCTGATCTTGCAACTTTAGTGAAGAAAACTGCAGAATCGATTCTCCCGGATCCGAGCGTGCTGCCTGACGAGGTAACCGTCGAGCGCCCACGCAACCCCGAGCACGGCGATTATGCCACCAACCTCGCCCTCCAGGTGGCTAAGAAGGCTGGAATGAACCCTCGCGAGCTTGGGCAGAAGCTTGCCGATGCCCTCGCTAACGACCCCGCCATCGAAAGCGCGGAGATCGCCGGTCCCGGCTTCATCAACCTACGGCTCAACTCCGCAGCGCAGGGGGAAATCGTGGCCAAAATTTTGGAGCAGAAGGAATTTTTCGGCTCCTCCGAGAGCCTCAGGGGCACCAAGATCAACCTGGAATTCGTGTCCGCTAACCCCACGGGCCCCATCCACCTCGGTGGCACTCGGTGGGCCGCGGTAGGAGATAGCCTCGGCCGTGTGCTGGAGTTCTCCGGTGCCGAGGTGACCCGCGAGTACTACTTCAACGATCACGGTGGACAGATCGACCGTTTTGCCCGTTCACTGGTTGCCGCCGCCAAGGGCGAGCCGACCCCGGAGGACGGCTACGGCGGAGATTACATCCAGGACATCGCCAAGGCAGTCCTCAAGGAGGTGCCCACGGCGCTGGAGGGTAGCGACGAGGAAGTCCAGGAGACGTTCCGCGCCCACGGCGTGGAGATGATGTTCGACCACATCAAGAAGTCGCTGGAAGAGTTCGGCACGCACTTCGACGTGTTCTTCCACGAGAACTCCCTGTTCGAATCCGGGGCCGTCGACAAGGCCGTCGAAAAGCTAAAGGAAAGCGGTGAGCTCTACCAAGCCGAGGGTGCGTGGTGGCTCAAGTCCACCGATTACGGTGACGATAAGGACCGCGTGGTGATCAAGTCCGACGGCAACGCGGCCTACATTGCCGGCGACATCGCCTACGTGGCAAACAAGTTTGACCGCGGTCATGATCTAGCTATTTACATGCTCGGTGCGGATCACCACGGCTACATCGCCCGCCTCAAAGCGGCCGCGGCGGCGCTCGGCTACGATGCCGATCGCGTTGAGGTCATGATCGGCCAGATGGTCAACCTTCTGCGTGACGGCCACGCAGTGAAGATGAGTAAGCGTGCCGGCACCGTCATCACCCTGGATGACCTCGTCGAGGCCATCGGCATCGACGCTGCTCGTTATTCGCTCATCCGCTCGAGCGTGGACTCCACCCTCGACATTGACCTGGATCTGTGGGCAGCCCAGTCATCCGACAATCCCGTTTACTACGTGCAGTACGGCCACGCACGCCTGTGCTCGCTGGCCAGGAAGGCGGAAAACGTCGGGGGCGAGGTGACGGATACCGCGAGCGCGGACCTGTCGCTTCTCACCCACGAGCGCGAGGGTGACCTCATCCGCACCCTCGGCGAGTTCCCCGCCGTGGTCGCCTCCGCCGCAGAGCTGCGTGAACCGCACCGCATCGCGCGCTACGCCGAGCAGCTGGCTGCCACGTTCCACCGCTTCTACGACACGTGCCACGTGCTGCCGGGCCAGGACGAGGAGGCTCAGCCCATTCACAAGGCCCGCTTCGCACTGGCGATGGCCACCCGCCAGACGCTCGCCAACGCCCTCCGCCTCGTCGGAGTGACCGCACCGGAGAGGATGTAGCGCGTGGTTGATTCCAGGCTCATCCCGGAGACCTATGACCGCGGCTTTCAGCAGCCCACACCTCGCAGCGTGGAAGAGTTCAATGAGCTCCCCGCGCACGTGTGGCCAAAGAACGCCACGCGGACCTCGAACGGGGCCGTCGACATTGCCGGGTGTAGCCTGGCGGAGCTCGCGGATACGTACGGCACGCCACTTTTCGTGGTGGATGAGGACGATTTCCGCTCCCGCTGTCGTGCGATGGCTGCGGCCTTCGGCGCGGAGAATGTGCACTATGCGGCAAAGGCGTTCCTCACTAAAGAGATCGCCCGGTGGGTCAACAGTGAGGGGCTCCACCTCGACGTGGCCAGCCTCGGAGAGCTGCAAGTGGCACTAGCCGCCAGTTTCCCCGCCGAGAGGATTACCGCGCATGGGAATAACAAAACCCAGGATTACCTCGAGCAGATCGTTACCGCGGGCGTGGGAGTTGTGGTCCTCGATGCCCCCGGTGAGATCACGCTTCTCAACGAGTGCGCCGAGCAAGCTGGCGTTACCCAGTCCGTCATGGTGCGCGTCAAACCCGGTATTGAAGCTCACACGCATGAGATGATTGCGACGGCGCACGAGGACCAAAAGTTCGGCTTTTCGCTGGCCTCCGGTTCTGCCCGGGCTGCCTGCGAGGCCGCTATCGAAGCAGGAAACCTCGATCTAGTCGGACTGCACTGCCACGTGGGTAGCCAGGTGTTTGACGCCGAGGGCTTTTCCCAGGCCGCCGAACGCGTGCTCCAGCTTTTCGTGCAGCTCTACGAGGATCGAGGCGTGCGCCTGTCCACGCTCGATCTCGGTGGCGGATTTGGCATCGCCTACACGGCGTCCTCCCGTGCACTCGATGTGACTTCCGTTGCCGAGGACCTCATTCACCGCGTCGACCGTCGCTGCGAGAAGCTAAGCATTGAGCGGCCGCGGATCATGGTGGAGCCGGGACGCTCCATCGCGGGCCCCACCACCGTCACCGTGTACCGGGTAGGGCAGGTGAAGGATGTCCATGTCACCGATACGCAGACTCGCCGCTACGTCGCCGTCGATGGTGGCATGAGCGACAACGTGCGGCCCGCCCTGTACCAGGCGGAATACGATCTTCGCATGGTGAACCGAAACGCTACGGGCAACCCCACTGCGACGCGTGTTGTGGGATCGCACTGCGAGTCTGGCGATATTCTCATCACCAACGAGTCCTACCCCGATGACATCGCCACGGGTGACCTGGTGGCAACTGCCGCAACGGGCGCGTACTGCTACGCCATGAGTTCCCGCTACAACATGATGCTCCGCCCCGCGGTGGTATCTGTTAAGGATGGGCAGGCGAAGGTGATGGTGCAACGGGAAACCATCGAGGACGTTCTGGGCAAGCAGCTGTAAAAGCGGTGGCTTTTGGGCATGGTGCTGCGCGGGACGCCCGCGCAGCACGCCTGAGCCCGAGGTACTGCTTAACAACCAACCCGCAAGGGGATGTGCTGCTGAAAACTTTCGGTGCGAACGAGCTTCTCAGGCAAGTGCATGTGTGCATGTTGCCGATGCGAAGTGCAACGTGGTGCACTGCATCGTTGGAAACGAACAAAAGTAGGGCTCCAGCACGCATGTGCTGGAGCCCTACCTCGGTTGCCTGCTGTTATCCGTGTCAACTCCAACGAGCGACGTGGGTGCAGGACTTAGGTTGATACTGCCTTACATGAAGTCAGACGAAGCAGACGGCAGACCGGGGATGAGGTTGCCCTGGATCGTGCCGTGGCGCACGAGGAAGTTGTACGCGTAGGCGATCTCGGCGATCCATGCAGCGATGCCGA
The DNA here is from genome assembly GCF_000411375.1 of Corynebacterium pyruviciproducens ATCC BAA-1742. Taxonomy (GTDB): domain Bacteria; phylum Actinomycetota; class Actinomycetes; order Mycobacteriales; family Mycobacteriaceae; genus Corynebacterium; species Corynebacterium pyruviciproducens. The sequence continues at coordinate 302,480 of NZ_KE150446.1, forward strand.
GGGCGGACAGCGTCCAGCCAACGGCGGTGTACACGGTGCCAGCTGCGGAGCCATCAGCATCTGCTGCTTGGCGCACGGCCGTCTCCGGCACGGTGGTCACGGAATCTTTTGCGCCTGCGACTGCGGTGCCAGAAACTGCAACCGCGCACACGGTGGCTGCTGCCAGGAAGCTGCGGGTAAGTGATGAACGCATGGTCTTCTTTTCCTTTCCTACTGCGCTGTTACAGAACTGGCAGGTTGGGTTCGATGGTTCCGGGGATGATACCGCGGCTGACGAGGGCGTTGTAGATGATGCCCCAGAAGCCACCGGCGCTGAGGGCGCCTACGAAAATGGAGACACCGGAGTAGACGACGGCGAGGGCGCTATCGCCAACAGCCTGTCCGGTCTGTGAGCCGACAGCCTGGCGGACCTCGGTGTCAGCAGGGGGGAGCTCATCTGCGGTGGCCGGAACTGCACCTAGTACGAGTGCCGTGCACATGGCCGAAGCAATGGCGGATCGTTTCAGGCTCATGAAGGTTCCTTTCGGTCGTTGTTATTTGACAATCTTGAGAATACAAAGGGTTACGGCAAAATACAGGCCTTTGACAGTTAAAAACAGGGTATGGGGCAGGTAGAGTTTATGAAACGTGCGGTGAAAAAATTAATAAGCTGCAGGATTGTCCTGCATTCACAGGAATATAAAGATTTGCTAACAAAAAGAGCCGGGGTAGGGGTGGGGGTAACCGGGATGGGGGTAAGTGAGGGAGTTCAATCGTTTGGTCTGCAGTGCTAAGAGCACGTAGAATGCAACCACGCCACGTTGGTGCCGGGGAATTACGGGGGTGAACCCCATGCGGTGGGCGAGAAGTCCGGCGCTGGCACTACAGCACGTCCCCGTGAAGCAGCTCGATTATCGAGGCGAGCTGGGGAATCTGTGTGTATCGTGACTGGGTCACTTATCGGCCTTTGTAAGTGTGGGGTGCCTTGTGTGCGGCGGGGTAACGGGGTGTGGCAGCGCAAAAACACGCACCCCAGTCGGCTCATGCCGAGGTGAGGTGCGTGTTTGTGAAAAAGGGTGAAGCGCAAGGAATAAGGTCTGACCAGCTGAGGTCCGGGTTTCCTTGAGCTTCCTGCCCTACCGGGGACGGAGGGGCTGTCAGTGTGGTGGGGCTTACGCCTTTTTACAGCCCGAAGCTGGGCAGTGCCTGTCCAATGGTGACGAGGGATGCTGCAGTGTTGATGAGTACGAGGAGGGCACCGATAATGCCGAGGGCAAGGCCAGCGTCGAGGAGGATGGCGAGGGACTTGGCAGCCTCGTCGGTGGTATCGGAGAACCCCTTCTTGAAGATGCCGTAGGCAATGTTCTCAGAGGAGGTGAGGTTGGGGTCGCTTTCCGGCTTCTCGCCTTTGGTGCCTTCCTTGGTGGGGTCCTCGGAACTCAGGATGTCCAGGACCTGGCCGGCAACCGGCTTCTCCTTGCCGTCGGAACTCAGCGCGGTGAGGATCTTGGCCATCTTGTCATCCTTCGGTTTGACCTGGTTGGCAAGATCGCCGGCGAGGCCGTCTACGATCTTGTCGGTGAGGCCATCGAGACCCTGTGCTTGAGCTGCGGGGAGTGCCGAAAATGTGACGGCGACGGCGGTCGCGGTGGCGACGAGGGTACGGGAGAATGAACGTTTCATGGGAACTCCTTGAAAGCAAAATGAATGAGTTGTTGGAATATTCTAGAGGATTGTTTCAAATATAAAAACTCTTGCATGAGATGGTGTGGCGGTGATTCGCCGCATCTGCCATCGCCCGTGAGAGCGGGGTGTTCTCCATTAGTAGAATTCTTGCCGCTTGGCGGTGGGGTACCACCTTTGTATGTGTGCACCATTGCGGAGTCCGTTGCGCGGCGCGCGACAGCAATGTGACGCGGAGGATCTGGTAAAACCACGCTCATGAACTGGAACTATAGCGATTCTTTGGTAATACCCCTCGCAAAGTTAGACCGCTTAGTCTATAGTTGGAACAAAGATTGAACACTAGAAAGTGAGACAGGAATGACAGACCACGGTAAGCCATCGTCGCCTCAGTACAATCCCGGCAAGGGGGAAGGATCCCCGGTAGGAATCGCCCTCCTCGGCCACGGGACCGTCGGCGCCCAGGTTCTGCGTCTCATGCAGGAGTACTCCGACGAACTCGAGCACAGGATTGGTGGCCCCCTCGAGGTGAAGGGCGTAGCCGTGCGAAACATGGAGAAACACCGCGACAGCGTGCCCGCAGAGCTCCTCACCGACGACGCGTTCGGCCTCATCAACCGCGACGATGTCGATATCGTGGTGGAGGTCATCGGCGGCATCGATTACCCGCGTGAACTAGTGCTCGCGGCACTCAAGGCCGGTAAGTCCGTTGTCACCGCCAACAAGGCGCTCGTTGCCGCCCACTACCAGGAACTCGGCGATGCCTCCGACGAGTCCAACGTCGACCTCTACTTCGAGGCCGCAGTCGCCGCCGCCATCCCCGTCGTGGGCCCGCTGCGCCGGTCGCTCGCCGGCGACCGCATCAAATCCGTCATGGGCATTGTCAACGGAACCACGAACTTCATCCTCGACGGGATGGATTCCACCGGCGCCGATTACGACGAGATGCTCGCCGAGGCCACCCGCCTCGGCTACGCGGAGGCCGACCCCACCGCTGATGTCGAGGGCTACGACGCGGCAAGCAAGGCCGCCATCCTCGCCTCCATCGCGTTCCACACCCCCGTGTACGCCAGCGACGTGCACCGCGAAGGCATTACCAACATCAGCCCGGAAGATATCAAGGCCGCCCGGGCTGCAGGCTACGTGATCAAGTTGCTCGCCATTTGCGAGCGTTTCAACAATGAGGAAGGACAGGAAGTGGTTGCAGCACGAGTTCACCCCACGCTCGTTCCGCGAAGCCACCCGCTGGCTAGCGTGAGCAAATCGTTCAACGCCATCTTTGTGGAAGCGGAAGCTGCCGGTCGCCTCATGTTCTACGGCAACGGTGCCGGTGGCGCTCCCACCGCCTCCGCCGTCCTTGGCGATATCGTTGGTGCCGCCCGCAACAAGGTGCACGGTGGCCGCGCGCCGGGCCAGTCCACCTACGCTAACCTGCCGATTGCTGACTTCGGTGAGGTGTACACCCGGTACCACGTTGATATGTCGGTGGAGGACCGCATCGGTGTGTTGGCGGAGATCGCTAAGATCTTCACTAACCACGGGATTTCGCTTCGCACCGTGCGCCAGCACCAGGGCGAGGATCACGCTCGCCTGATCCTGGTGACCCATTCGGCGCGGGAGAAGGATCTCGAGGATGTTGTGGAAGAGCTCAAGCAGCTCGAGGCCGTTCGTGGCATCGAGTCTGTGATCCGTTTGGAGGAGTAGTTACGTGTCTGTGGAAATCCCCCAGGGAACCAAGGTCCATGTTCGTGTTCCCGCGTCGTCGGCGAACCTCGGCCCCGGGTTCGATACCCTGGGCATCGCTTTGACCATGTACGACGAAGTCGACGTGGAGGTCATCCCATCCGGCCTGGAAATCGAGATCCACGGCGAGGGTGCGCAAACGCTTCCCCGTGACGGTTCTCACCTCGTGGTGCGTGCGATTCGCGCGGGGCTGACGGCCGCCGATGCGACGGCTCCCGGGCTCAAGGTGACGTGCTACAACACGATCCCGCAGTCGCGTGGCCTCGGTTCCTCCGCTGCCGCCGCGGTGGCCGGAGTGGCTGCCGCCAACGGGCTGGTGGGCAATTCGCTTTCTAGCGCCCAGCTGGTCCAGCTCGCCAGCGGTTTTGAGGGTCACCCTGACAACGCCTCCGCCTCGGTGCTTGGCGATGCCGTGGTGAGCTGGACGGATGTCCCTGTTGATGGCCAGACGTTGCCACAGTACAACGCGGTCGGTATCCACGCACACGAGTCGATTCGTGCCACGGCTTTCATCCCGAGCTTCCACGCGTCTACGAATGCGGTGCGCAAGGTACTGCCGAGCGATGTTACGCACCAGGACGCGCGCTTCAACGTGTCGCGCGCAGCGCTTCTCACCGTCGCACTGCAAAACCATCCCGAGTACCTGTGGGAGGCCACCCGAGATCGCCTCCACCAGCCGTACCGTGCGGACGTGCTGCCCGTTCCTGCTGAGTGGGTCAATCGCCTGCGCAACCGCGGTTACGCCGCCTACCTTTCCGGTGCCGGCCCCACCGTCATGGTGCTGCACACCGAGCCGATCAGCCCGGCGATCCTTGATTCGGCCCGCGAGGACGGGCTGAGGGTGGAGGAATTGAAGGTCGCAGGCCCCGTCGAAGTTACGACGGTGGCCTAAGGCTCCTGGCTGACAAGGCCCGCCAAGAAGTAAAAAACGAGCGCACCGCACTGGCGGTGCGCTCGTTTGTGTCCTGTGCAGCGATATGTGATGCCTCAAAGAGACTCGGTTAAGAGCCCGCGGCGGGAACCTTCTTCACTGCGTGGGGATAGATGTTGACCTGCAGCGCCTTGGTTACCACTACAATGCGATCGCCATAGTCGATCCCCAACTCTGCAAAACTTGCCGGGGTGATGGGCACGGTGACCTCGTTGTCCCCAGCGATGGTGGCCGTGATGTTGATCTTTCCGCCGGAATGGGCGATACCGGACACCACGCCCGACCAGTGGTTGCGGGCGGATTCGCCGGGATTACTGGAGTAGGAGTACATCCTGAGGATGGCGCTCTCCGGGGCGAACACCGCCACTGCGGGGACACCGGGGCGAAGCTCATCAGGCTGGACGTCGGGTCCGCACACACCGGATACCGTGCCCATGGTGACCACGCCGTCATCCACTGCGGTGACCATGCCCGTAATCCGGTTGAGACCCGCGAGATCCGCGACGAATTGCGTGGGCGGAACACGAAGAATCTCCTCCACGCTCTCCTCCGCAACAACCTCGCCCTGTTCGATGACGAGAACCGAGGTGGCGAGCGCGTAAATATCCGTGGGGTTGTGGGTGACAAGCATGATCTGCCGGTCCTTGCTCACCGCGTGGAGAACCGTACGCCACGCCGACGCGCGGGCGATATCGATGGCCGCCAGGGGCTCGTCGAGAAGCAACCGAGCCGGACGCGTGGCGAGCGCACGGACGAGGGCGACGTGGGCCGCCTGGCCGCCGGAGAGGGCGGGGACCGGAACATCGGCGAGATCGGTGAGCCCCGCGGCGTCCACCCACTCGTCCACGTTGTCGGTGACCATTTCGAGAGCCTTCCGCACCGTGCACGTGCGGGGGAGCCCCGGGTTTTGTGTGAGCAGCACGCCGTCGAGCCTGCGCATGTACGTTGTCTTGCCGGCTCCGTTCGGCCCGATGATGGCGATGAACTCGCCAGCATGGTGGGCAGACTCCGGCCGGGACAGCTCGCGCACGCGGTCCGCGTCGATGGTCCCGATCGTGCGCACCGTCGGCTTGTAGGATTTTTGCAACAACGTCGGCACCGTGGCGAGAACCAACACGATCAGCGCGATGCCGATAAGCAGCGCCGCCATCGCTAGCGCGCCATCGGAATCGATTTCTCGCTCCAGGTAAATGCCGAGCGGAAGAGTCCTCGTGCGGCCGGGCAGCGAGCCTGCGAACGTGATCGTCGTGCCGAACTCGCCGAGCGAGCGAGCAAACGCCAGGCCCGCGCCGGTGGCCAGCGGCGCGGCAATAGCCGGCAGCGTGATGCGGTTGAGCACCGTCGAGCGGCTGAGTCCAAGCCGGTACGCCGAGCGCTCAATCTCACGGTCCATCGTCTGTAGTGCACCGTCCACGGCGACCACCACGAAAGGCAGGGAGACAAACACGTGCGATGCGATGACACCCGGGTAAGCGAAAGCAAACTGTAAGCCCAGGGCGTCGAGAAGCGGGGCAGTGATACCGCGACGGCCGATGAGAGCCGTCAACGCCAGACCCCCGACCACCGGTGGCATCGCCAAAGGCAAAAGCACAAAGATGCGCACCAGTTTCCTACCCCGCAGGGCAAGCGCGATGGGCACGCCCAAACCGGTGGTGATGACGGTCGACCATGCGGCAGAGGAAAGGGTGATGGACACCATCTCCAGAGTTTCGGGGCGGGCAATAACCTCCGGGAAGCGGAGCCAGGGAACACGGATAGCCAATGCAACAATGGGCCCGATCAAAATGATCAGGCCCACGATTGCGAGCGGCTTAACGAACCGGGCTGAACCCATGCTCTTCCAGAACCTCCGCGAACTTGTCGCTGGTGAGGTAGTCCATTACCTTCTTCGCCTGCTCGGGGTGAGTGGCGTTCTTGGTGACGGCAACGGGGTACTCGTTCTTCTCGTTCTCCGCGCCGGGGATGGCGATGGTGGTGACCTTGTCGCCGGCGGCGATGGCATCGGTGGAGTACACGAAGCCAGCGTCAGCCTCGCCTGAGGTGACCTTGCCCAGGGTATCCGTGACCGAGTGCTCGAGGGAGGCGAACGGGATGTTCTTATCGCCCACGAGCGCCTCGGTCACGCGGCCACACGGCACCTGCGGGTCGCAGGCGACAACTGCTGCACCCTCGTTAGCCTTAGCAACGAGAGAATCGATGTCGGTGATCTCCGGGTTGGTGGTGACCAGGACGAGCTCGTTGGTGGCGAACACCGTCGGATCCTCTACGAGGCCCTTCTCCACAGCTTGATCCATTGCCTTGCGGTCAGCGGTGATGAGCAGGTCTCCGGGGGCACCATCTTCCAGCTGGGAGATGAGGGTGGAGCTGCCGGCGTTATTGAACTCAACCGGGAATTCGGCGGAGATTGCGTCGTTGAGAACGCGGGTGGAAGCAGCACCCATGATGAGGATCTGCTCCTGGTTCTGCGTGCCCGATGCCTCAGCCGAGCTGCTTGCCGTGGATGATGCCGTCTCTGCACTCTGCGAGCAGCCGGCGACGGCCAGAGCCGCCATCATCGTTGCTGCCACAAACTTAGTTCCTTTATGCGCCACGAGACATTGCTTCCTTATCTTCTTTTTGTTCTTGGTGAACGTTATTCACCGGGGACCATCCCCGGCGTGCGTGATCAGATGTTGTTGCTTCACGCGACCAGTACACGATATAGGGTCGTGTCATATATCCTACCGGAGCCGAAACTACATGGACCAGCTTCGTAAATGGCCACACTAAGAGGAGAATCAGCCCGGCGATAATGTGCAGTTTAAATTCTACCGGGACATTGGCCATGAGCTCAGGTTGGGGGTTGAAACTAAATACACCCCGGATCCACGGTGAGATGGTCTCACGGTAGTCATAGCCGTTGGAACCCTGCAGAATTTGGGTAGACACCGTCGCCCATCCTCCCAGCAGCATCGCGGCCGAGAGCAGGACGTACATGACAATGTCGTTGGGTGTGGTGGAAAAACGCACCGACTTGACCACGAACCTCCTGTACAACAGGCCGAGGAGACCAACGATGGCAGCAGCCCCAAAAATCGATCCGAGGACCACGGCCATAAGGTGATAGAGGTGCTCCGGAATTCCCGCCGCCTCAGTCCACGCCTTAGGGACACACAGGCCGGCTATGTGCCCGACGATGACGCCCAACATACCGTAGTGGAAAAGGGGAGACGACCACCGCAGCATGCGGGATTCGTACACCTGGGAGGATTTGGTCGTCCACCCGTACTGGTCGTAACGCCACCGCCACACCAGTCCCACGACGAACACGACGGCGGAAATCCAGGGAAGGACTGTCCAGAAAAAAAGTGAAAGGTTTGTCACGGTTTAGTCACCTCGGAGAGCGGGAGCGGGGATGCGATGTCAGATATTCCCACAAGTTCTGCAGGAGGGCCCTTCCGCACTAGGGCCAAGTAGCGGTCGGTTGTCTCTTCGTCCATGAGTGGCAGCACCATGGCGATGGCGCGGATCAGGTGGTAGTACGGCGATTCTGCCGATTCGAGCGCGGTGCGCAGCACTTCGATTCCGTCGCGGTGCGCGGAAAGCAGCTCGACGAGGAGCGTCGGATCCGCCGCGGTTGCGACGGCCTCCAAAACCACGCACAGGTGGTCAGGCAGCTCGCGCCGGGCCAGGTTGAACCCGCAGGCCCGCAGGGCATCACCAAACGCCAAGATAGCTGTGCCTCGCTGGCGAGTATCCCCGACAGCGTAGTAGCTCAGGTAAAGCGAGCAGCGACGCCTCTGATCGAAGATGTCCACATAATGTGTATCCAGGCCGCGGACGCCTTCCCTGCGTGCGGTACGCGCAAACGCCGAGATTTCCTCCGCCACTTCACCGGGCACGCGATCGAGCACAGTTTCCACGGCGGTGAGCCGATCGAGAAAATCCTCACCGGGATAATCCAGCAGGATCGAGCACGCCATGGAGACAAGAGCTAACTGCTCTTCTGTCACCTCCACATGGGGCGATGGCGTGAACGTTGCCGGTCCGTTAAACGTTGCCTTTTTCACGGTCGACCGCCCCGATCGGTGCTGCCAACGGATGCCGAGCTACGCTGCCGTGGCGGGAACATATCCCGTGGCGTGCTGCCCGTGGGCCAACTCTTGAGGCTCACCGGACCACCTGCGCCACCGCCTGCGACGTTGCCGTCCGCATCGGTGGAACCGGGAGATACCGCGCAATCCAGTTGCTGTGCCACATCCTCGCGGGTAAATCCCAGCTGGGAAATCCCGCGCGGGATCTCCGACGAAGTTGTGGGAATGACGTAGCGGTCATCGTACTTCGCGATGGATAGCAGGCGATGCATGCTGACGATATCTGTGCCGGTCATGCCCACAGCCTGGGCGATGTCCTCCTGTGGCTCGTTGCCGAGCGTCACATCACGCATGTAGGAACGCATGGCCGCGAGCTTGCGGAGCGATTTTTCCACCGGCACCGTGTCACCGGCAGTCAATAAGCCGGCCAGGTACTCCAACGGGATACGCATGCGGGAGATCGCCGTGTACAAAATCTTGTGATCCTCACCGTCATTGCCCGAGGCCGTCACCTGATCGACGATCGGGCTCAGCGGCGGGATGTACCACACCATGGGCAGCGTGCGGTACTCCGGGTGAAGTGGTAGCGCCACCTCGTAGCGGGCGATGAGCTCCCACACCGGGGACTCCTGGGCAGCCTTGATCCACGTGCGTGGAACCCCGTTCTCGCGGGCCGCACGGATCACCTCGGGATCGTGCGGGTCTAGGAGGAGGGACCTCTGTGCCTCGTACAGATCAGTTTCCTTTTCCACCGAGGCGGCCTCGTGGACTCGATCGGCATCGTAGAGAACGACGCCGAGGTACCGAAGGCGCCCGACGCAGGTCTCCGAACACACCGTGGGTTGCCCGGCCTCCAAACGTGGGTAGCAGAGCGTGCATTTCTCCGCCTTGCCCGACTTGTGGTTGAAGTACACCTTCTTGTACGGGCAGCCGGACACGCACATGCGCCATCCACGGCAGCGGTCTTGATCGACGAGGACGATGCCATCTTCCGCGCGCTTATACATTGCGCCGGAGGGGCAGCTAGCCACACAAGCCGGGTTGAGGCAGTGCTCGCAAATCCGCGGAAGATAGAACATGAAACTATCTTCAATCTCGGTTTTCACCGTGAGATTCATCTGCTTGAGAATCGGGTCCGAGTGCATCGTTTCGGTTGATCCGCCCAGATCATCGTCCCACGCGGACGACCATTCCACCTTGTCCAGCGGCCGTCCATCCAGCTGCGAGATCGGCCTGGCCGTGGGCAGCGTCTTCTGATCCTTGGGGGCGGAAAGCAGTTTTTCGTACTCGTACGTCCACGGCTCGTAGTAATCGGAGATCTCCGGAAGGTCCGGGTTGGAGAAGATCTGTGCCAGCTTGCGCAGGCGGCCACCCGACTTCGGCTTCAGCTTGCCTGAGCTGGTTCGCTGCCAGCCACCGTTCCACTTATCCTGGTCCTCCCACCGGCGCGGGTAGCCGATGCCGGGCTTGGTTTCCACGTTGTTGAACCAGATGTATTCGGTTCCTTCGCGGTTTGTCCATGCCTGTTTGCAGGTGACCGAACACGTGTGACAGCCGATGCACTTGTCCAGGTTCATCACCATAGCAATTTGTGCCATGACCTTCATTAGTATTCAACCTCCTGCGAACGGCGACGAATCGTCGTAACTTCGTCGCGGTTATTTCCTGTCGGTCCGATGTAGTTAAAGGAGTAAGTGAACTGTCCGTACCCGCCGATGAGGTGGGTGGGCTTGATCATGATGCGCGTGAGAGAGTTGTGGGTTCCGCCTCGGCGCCCAGTCTTCTCGTTCACCGGGGTGCCCACAGTTCTCTCGGAAGCGTGGTGCATGAATACCGTCCCCTCAGGGATGCGATGCGAAACCACGGCTCGCGCGGACACTATGCCGTTTCTGTTCTTAGCCTCAATCCAATCGTTGTCTTTCACGCCGATCTTCTCGGCATCCTTGTTAGACATCCACACCACCTGGCCGCCTCGGGCCAAGGAAAGAACGTGGAGGTTGTCAAAGTACTGCGAGTGGATCGCCCACTTGTTGTGAGGCGTGAGATACCGTACCGTCACCTCTGCATCTGTCGTTGTCCCGGGGGCGGTTTCACCGTACAACTGGTGCACGTCCACCGGTGGTTTGAAGGTGGGCAGCGCCTCGCCATAGCGAATCATCCAATCGTGGTCGAGGTAGTAATGCATACGGCCCGAAAGGGTGTGCCAGGGTTTGTCGTGCTCGACGTTGATGGCAAAGGCTGTGTAGCGCCGTCCGCCATGCTCGGATCCCGACCACTCGGGCGATGTAATGACGCCGACGGGCTTCTCCGAGATGTCCTTCCACGTGATTCGCTTGCCCTCCTCTTCAATGGAGAGGTCCTTCATCGGCTTATCGGAGTCCACGCGCTCATCCATGAAAGCGAAGCCCTGCGTTGCCAGACGGCCGTTCGACGTGCCCGAGAGGCGAAGCACCGCCTCGCAGGCTTTCTTGTCCGTCGCAACTGAGGGTCGCGGGCCGATAGACGTCTCGACGGTGCCGTTCATCTGGGCGAGTTCTTCCACTTCCTTGTCCGGGTGGAAAGCAACTCCCTTTGTATTCATACCGGCCTTGGCAGACAACGGCCCCAGGGCATTGAATTTCTCCAGCACCTTGGAGTAGTCACGCTCGATTTCGACCATCTTGGGCAGGGGTGATGAATCGAGATCCGTGACGATACCGCGTGGCGAGCCGAGCTCGTCGGGTGAATCGTGGCCGAAGGGCACGGTGACAACGTCGGTCTGGGTGCCGAGCCAGGTGGTGGCGTACTCCGAGAACTTGCCGGCCAGGTCTTGGAACAGCTCGAAATCGGTCCGCGCCTCCCACGGGGGCGTGATTGCCGCGTTGAAGGTGTGCAGGAACGGGTGCATATCCGTGGAGGACATGTCGTGCTTTTCGTACCACGTTGCTGCCGGGAAGATGATGTCACTCACCAGCGTTGTGGAGGTGTTGCGGAAATCCGAGGTCATCATGAGATCGAGCTTCCCCTGGGGCGCCTCATCGTGCCAGACTATGGACCGCGGGCGATCCTCGGGCGCAAGTTCCGTGGCTGTTGCGTCGGAATCAACGCCGAGCATGTGGCGAAGGAAGAACTCCGTTCCCTTGGCCGAGGAACCCATGAGGTTGGTGCGCCAGTTGAGGAGGATCTTCGGGCTCGCCTCGCGGGCATCCGGATCCTCGCAGGAGAACTTTAGGCTGCCGGAGCGAAGCTCGTCGGCAATGTAGTCCTTGGGGGCGATCCCCTTTTCTTTCGCTTCCTCCGATAGCTTGAGGGTGTTGCGCGTGAACTGGGGGTAGCAGGGCATCCACCCACGCTTCATAGATTCGACGAGGGTGTCGCTTGTCAGCTCATGGTCATCGAGGTCGGTTGCTAGGGGAGAAGCGAATCGGTTCGTCCGGGCGTTGTCGTACCTCCACTGATCGGTGGTGAGGTACCAGAAACCGGTGGAGATCATCTGGCGGGCGGGGCGCTGCCAATCCAGTGCGAATGTGTACTGGGCCCAACCGGTTTGCGGGCGCAGTTTCTCCTGGCCCACGTAGTGAGCCCAACCACCGCCGTTGACACCTTGCGTGCCACACATGGTGGTAAGCGCCAGGAACGTGCGGTAAATCTCGTCCGAGTGGAAGTAGTGGTTGGTTCCGGCGCCCATGACGATCATGGAGCGGCCGTGCGATTCCTCCGCATTGCGGGCGAATTCGCGTGCGACACGGATCGCGCCTTCCATCGGCACGCCGGTCAGTTCTTCCTGCCACGCCGGGGTTCCGTAACACGTGAGATCGTCGTAGCCCGTTGGCCACTGGCCCGGCAGGCCAAGTTCGGGCCTGTTCACCGAGTAATTGGCGAGCAGGATATCGAACACGGTGGTGACGAGTTTGCCGTCGACCTCGTAGGTGGGCACGCCACGGTGGAGGACACCCGCACCGATGGGTCCGTCAGAGTTGCCCTGGTTGGGAAGGTCGAACCGGGGCAGAAGGATTTCCGCTGTGCCGTGGCCTTCGAGCTCGCCGACGGACATGATCGGGTCCACGCCGTCGAGGGACAGGTTCCACTTGCCCTTGCCTTCGTCACCCCAGCGGTCAGCAACCGTCCCGCCTGGATCCACCACGTGGCCGCTCTTGTCCATGACTAGGAGACGGTGTTCGGCGTTCGCGGAACTAACGAGCTGCTCGTCGTTGAGTTCGGCTGCGGTGAGGAATTTTCCGGGCACGAAGGTGGTGGAGGAACCAGCTTCTTCCTCGTAGCGATCCAATTCCACGAGGAACGGCGAATCGGTGAACCGCTTCATGTAGTCGAGGAAGTAGGGGGTTTGCTCCTTGACATGGAATTCGTTGAGGATGACGTGTCCCATCGCCATCGCGAGGGCGCCGTCGGTGCCGGGGTTAGCACGCAACCATTCGTCGGCGAATTTGGTGTTATCGGCGAAATCAGGGGAGACGACGACAACTTTCTGCCCGGAATAGCGAGCTTCCACCATGAAGTGGGCATCTGGTGTACGGGTCAGCGGGATATTCGAGCCCCACATGATGAGGTAGGTGGAGTTATACCAATCGCCAGATTCCGGCACGTCCGTCTGGTCGCCGTACATCTGTGGAGATGCCGGCGGAAGATCGGCGTACCAATCGTAGAAGGAAAGGTTGACGCCGCCAATGAGCTGGAGGAATCGGGCACCCGCACCGTAGGAGATCATACTCATCGCGGGGATAACGGAGAACCCGGCAACCCTATCCGGGCCGTACTCGCGGACGGTGTCGACGTGGGCAGCCGCGGCGATCTCAAGGGCTTCTTCGTAATCAACGCGGATCATGCCACCCTTGCCGCGTGCGGATTTGTAGGCCTTGGCTTTGAGCGGGTCCTCCACGATATCGCGCCATGCGAGAACCGGATCCTTCAGGCGCTTCTTTGCATCCCTGTACATATCGATGAGCTGGGCTCGGACGTAGGGGTAGCGGATGCGTGTGGGGGAGTACGTGTACCAGCTGAAAGCAGCGCCACGAGGGCAGCCGCGGGGTTCGTACTCGGGCATGTTCGGCCCGCTGGTGGGGTAGTCAGTCTGCTGTGATTCCCAGGTGATTACGCCATCTTTGACGTACACCTTCCAGGAGCATGAACCCGTGCAGTTGACCCCGTGGGTGGAGCGCACGACCTTGTCGTACGACCAGCGGTCGCGGTAAAACACGTCCGCATCGCGACCACCCGTGAGGTACATCTCGTGGTTGTCAGCGTCGGTATCACCGCCTCGCAGGTAGCTGCCGAAGCGAAGCAAAGGGTTAGTCATCGTAGATCCTTGGTTGTTTCTGGTCCTCGGTGAGTAAACGCAAAGGACAAAGCGGTTGTTTTCAGTGCTTCAATTAGCCCGGGTACGGGGCATTAGGTCGGGCGTAGAACACCCACGTGAGCGCGGTCGCGATGGCAAAGAACACCACACAACCCCAGAAGAACGTTGCCGGGTGCATCATGGTGAGAAGAACGCCTACGAAGAACGGGCTAAACGACGCGATAGCGGAGGTCCAGCCGATAACGCCACCGGACTGGCGCTTGGGGAGCACCATCGGCATTTGCTTGAAAGTGCCGGCGTTTCCCAGACCCGTGAAGAAGAACATGACGAGCATGGCGATGAGGAACGGCCAAAAGTCCTTGGGGGAATCCGGGTGGAGGAAGAGCGCTGCAACCGCGGTGGAAATTGTCATCCCGACGCCGCCGATGAACGTCCAGATTGCGCCACCGAATTTGTCGCACAACGGGCCCCACAATGCACGGACACCTGCGCCAATGAGAGGGGCTAGGAAGGCGAACGACGCTCCCTTGGGTAACGTGGCCGGGTCGTAGGACGAGGCGAATTCGCTCTGTGCGCCGAAAGTGTTGTTGACGAGGAGCCCGAACTGGGCAGCAAAGCCGGCGAAAGCGCCGAAGGTCATGATGTACACCACGGTGAGCACCCAGGTGTTGACGTTTCCAAAGATATCCATCTGCTGCTTAATGTTGGCCTGAACCGGAACGTCTTTGAGGTAGATGAATGCGACGATGGAGATGATGATTGCCCACGGCGCGAAGAAGATACCGACGTTGTGGACCCACAGCTGGCCACCGTCAGAGGTTGTCTGAGGTGCGATCATCCCGAGACCGAACAAACTGAAACCCATGACCCACGGGGCGAGGAACTGGATGAGGGAAACACCGAAGTTGCCGAGGCCGGCCTGGAGGCCGAGTGCCGTACCAGACTTGGACTTGGGGAAGAAGTATCCCGTCGACGGCATGTATCCCGAGAAGCAGCCACCGCCGATACCTGTCATGAGAGCGAGGCAAATGAGCCACCAATAGGGAGTGGTGGGATCCTGGACCGCGAAAAACCAGCCGAGCATCGGGATGACAAAGAGCAGCGAGGTGAATCCGACCATCTTGCGTGTGCCAATGATGGGTGGAAGGAACATGTAAATGAGTCGGACGACGCCGCCGGATAGGCCGGGCACGGCGGCGAGCCAGTACAGCTGACTCGCGGTGAGGCTGAAACCGATTTCATTCAGTTTGGGCGCGATGGCGGAAACCAGGTACCACACGCAAAAACCGATGGTGAGTGAGATGGTCGAGATAATGAGCGTGCGCCAGGCGATGGAGGAATCCCATTTCTCTGGATTCTCTGGGTCCCACCCGGTTAATACTCTTCCGTTTCCTGTCGTTTCTGAAGCTATGAGAGAAGAAACTTCTTTCCAATATGTGATGTAAGCTACAAACTAAAGGCGTTATATTCCGTATAACTGAGTTTACTTATTTTGTTTCAAGTAACGGACAACCCTTGTATGTACTTACTGTAACAAAAATTATTCGTCGATAGAGAATTACCATTTTTAATGGTCGCGTAAACGTAGGTACGCCTAAGCTTTAAGGCGAACGTCTGTGTTTACCTCGAATAACTGCAGTGATCGTGCAATACCGGCAGCGTGACAGTCAGAGAGTAGGAAGTAGGAATATGTCTATTAAAGCGGTAGTAATTACGGTCAGTGACCGGAGCTACAGTGGCGAAAGGGAAGATAAGTCCGGCCCCGTAGCGGTGAACACGTTCCGGGATG
The DNA here is from genome assembly GCF_000411375.1 of Corynebacterium pyruviciproducens ATCC BAA-1742. Classification (GTDB taxonomy): domain Bacteria; phylum Actinomycetota; class Actinomycetes; order Mycobacteriales; family Mycobacteriaceae; genus Corynebacterium; species Corynebacterium pyruviciproducens. The sequence goes on from NZ_KE150446.1 coordinate 317,971, forward strand.
CCGGATTCGATTGCGGTGACGCAATTGTCATTCCGGACGGGATCGAAAGCGTCTCCAACGCGCTAACCGATGCGATCTCTCAAGGGGCTCGGGTCATTTTCACCACGGGAGGAACGGGAGTGTCCGCCCGCGATGTCACCCCCGAGGCCACCCGCCCCTTCATCGAGAAGGAGTTATCCGGCATCGAGACGCAAATCGTGCTGGAGGGCCTCAAGAAAACTGAGCTGTCCGGGCTGTCACGCGGCATCGTCGGCGTGGGAGGAAAGGCGATTTTTATCAACGCGCCGGGTTCTCGCGGGGGCGTAAAGGATGCCCTGTCTGTCGTTCTTCCCCTGATCCCTCACCTCATCGAGCAACTCGACGGGTACGACGGCGAGGCGCACCAGAATAATTAGGTTTGTTAAGGACTCGTTCGTCCTCCATTCACACCAGCGAGAGCGCGCCCAGCGGTAAGGCCAGACTACGTGTCCCTAACATTTCGCGCTCCGGCTACTTAGCCACCATCCACTGGTCTAGTGGCCGGGTCGCAGCGCACCCTGCGGCCTGCCAAAAAAACGCGCCGGTTCGAGGATAGTGGTGGAAGCTACTTCCCAAACTCGGAGGCAACCGCCTCCAACGTGTCAAAATCCTTCTCGCGCCCGTCTCCTGCCACCTCGGCGTAGTGCACGCCATCGTAGATGCGCTTAGCAGCGCCGTCCCCGCGGGCGGCGAGGCGCAAAGCGGCCGTGCGCCACAGCGCGATGAGGGGCTCGAGGAACCCCTCTGAAGAGCGGATGACAGCCACATCGTAAGGGGGAGTGCTGCTGTGATCCGCATCGTCAGTCGTTCGGCCGGCACCAAGCGCCTGTGCAAGTTGGGGGAGGAATTCGGCCGCACGGGGAGCATCAACTGTAGTGATGAAGGTGAACTCCGTCTCCACCTCGGCCACCCCGCGCGCGATCGCCGGTACGGGCCCGGAAAAAGGCGGATCCTCGGCAACAAGGCGAACGTCCGGATCATCAATCGTCGGGTTGCGGGAGCTGACTACAACCACAGGGAAACCCGCCACGGAGGAGAGTACCCGGTCGATGAGCCGGTGACCGCCCGCGTCAACGCACGCCTTGTCCACCCCACCCATCCGCGTGGCGCGACCACCCGCGAGAACAACGACGGTGATGTTCGCTGGATCCACGTGGATCGTCGGCCCAGAGGTCACTTCGTGTCCTCGCGCACCCACGTGCCGGAGCGGCCGCCGGACTTCTTGGTGATCTTGCACGAGCGGATGTAGGCGGAGCGGTCCACGCCCTTGACCATGTCGATGATGGCAAGCGCGGTGACGGATACGGCCGTTAGCGCCTCCATCTCCACCCCAGTACGGTCCGCCGTCCGGACAGTGGCCTCAATAAACACGTGATCATCGCGGATCTCCAGGTCGACGGCGGCGCCGTGGATACCGATGGTATGGGCGAGGGGGAGTAGCTGGGGGACCTTCTTGGCCGCGGAGATTCCCGCGATGCGGGCGACTGCGAGAACATCGCCCTTGGGCACGGTGCCGTCGCGCAGCGCGGTGATGATCTCTTGGGAGCAGTACACTTCTCCCTGCGCGGTGGCGCTGCGGACGGTGGGCTTTTTTTCGGTGACATCGACCATGTAGGCCTCACCGGCGTTGTTGAGGTGCGTCAATTTCATCGTGGTACTTCTTTCTTCTGGTGGCTCAGAGCGGCGGAAGGCCTCCTGCCGGTTAAAGGATCATTACCTGCGCGTTGTGGCCGGTGTGTCCTGGGGGAACGATGGCGAGTCCGTTCATCCCCACAAGTGAGCCGATCTTGTGTGAGCCTGCGCCCTTTGAAACCACTCTGTCGCCCTGGACCTTGACGGGGAACATGCGCGTGCGCTCTTCGATGGGGTCCAGTGGGCCATCGATGGACATGGGAACCTTGACCAGCGCGTAGTCACGGCCTGTGAGTGAGCAGATGACATCGCGCACGTAAAGGTGGAAGCTCACCCAGGCGCTGACGGGGTTGCCGGGCAGGCACACGATCGGCGTGCCCTTCCATAGGCCGCAGCCTTGGGGCTTACCCGGCTGCTGGGCGACCTTGTAAAAGCCGATGGAGTCCTGGGTGGCTTCCTTCACCACGTCGAAAGCACCGGCGGAGACCCCACCGCTGGTGACCACGAGGTCGCACGATTCGGTCAGTGAATCAAGGATGGAAATGAAGTCTTCGGGCCGGTCACTGGAGTGGTGGGCACGGATGACATCGCAGTGTTGCTCGCGGGCGAGCGCCTCGAGCATCGGCCCGTTGGAGTCAGGAATTTGCCCCTCGCCCAGGTCCTCAATGCTTGCGAGCTCGTCTCCGGAGGAGATGACACCCACGACGGGGCGGGGGTAGCACGTCACCTCGGATACGCCGACGGAGATGATCGCCGCCAGTGCGGATGCGTCCACCATCGTTCCCGCAGCGACCACCACGTCGCCCACTGCCACGTCGTCAGCCCTCGGGCGGACGTGTGCCCGGGGCTTGGGTGCAACGTAGACCTCGATGGTGGAGGGGAGAGCCTGCGGGCCGGGCTTGAGGTTGGTGTCCTCCACGGGCACGACGGCTGTTCCCTCATCGTCGCCGGTGGGTGCGCCAGTCATGATGCGGACTGCCTCGCCCGGGCCTACAGGAAGCGCGGTTGCGCCGGCCGGAACATCTCCCACCACCGTGCGTCGGGCGGTGCCGTCGTCTGTGCGTACGAGGAATCCATCCATCGCCGAGTTGGTAAAGCGCGGAATGGGCAGCTTTGCCTCAACATCGTCCGCCAGGACAAGCCCGACTGCCTCCGACACTGGAAGAGTTACCCGTTTATCCAGTGGTTTTGTCAGTTTGTGGATGATGGACTGGTATTCGCTCATGGGGATTAACACATCGCCCACTATACTGGCCCAAATGATTTACTCTCGCATCCGTAACGATTCCATCGATGTCTCCGCGCTCGCTGGAAAGGTGGCCTGTGACGAGGCCGGCGCTATTGCTACTTTCGATGGTCGTGTGCGTAATCATGACCACGGGCATGTGGTGACAAAGCTGACGTACTCGGCGCATCCTTCCGCAGAGAAGATCATCGCCGAGGTCTGTGCGGAGATTGGGGAGAAGTATGCGCTGCACGGCATCGCCGTCGAGCACCGCACCGGGGACCTCGCTATCGGTGACACTGCGCTGGGTGCGGCTGTCAGTTCGTCTCACCGTCACGACTCGTTCGACGCTCTCACCGAGCTTGTCGACGAAATTAAGGCGCGCCTTCCAATTTGGAAGCAACAGTTCTTCCCGGACGGAACCTACGAGTGGAGTAACTGCGCCTAGCACCTTAGCGGGGGATGTGTGCCTATAGTTTTCCTGTGCGATGATTCTTTCTCACCCTGGCATCAACTGCGTTGATGGCGCTCTCCGTCCTCCCCACGGCGAGCGCGGTAAGCCTGGACCCCGGGGCGGTTCCATCGCGAACGCAGATTACGGTACGGCTTGATTCGGGTGTGGCGTTTTCTACCCTCAACGGCGCCGAATCCCGCCCGGCGCTGTCTCTGGCGAAGCTGTACCTCGGGTATTGGGTGCTGTACCACGGCGCGCCGGAAGATCAGGCGCGGGTGGAAAACATGATTCGGTACAGCGAGGATTCCACCGCTACCTATTTGGATCGCAAGTACAGGCAGGCCATCCCTGCGATCATCGGAGAGTGGAACCTGCACGAGACTCACTATTCGGGCTATTGGGGAGGCATGACAACATCTACCGAGGACGTGGCGCGGTTCACGTCGGCTATTCAGTACGATCCGGTGGCCACTCCGATCATGAATGGGATGCGAGAAGCGGCACCGATCGCACGGGATGGGTACGCACAGAACTACGGCACCTCGCGTCTTCCCCGGTGTGTGGGGCACCAAGTTTGGGTGGTCAGATAACCGCACAATCAATGCCTCGGTTTCGCTGGCACCAGGATTCACGGTGGCAGCCCACACTTATGGCACGGCAGATACGCTCACCGACGACGTTCTCACGGCTGTTCACAACGATCCGCAGCCGAGCCAGTCGTCACAGTTACCCACCATGAGCGCTGACCTAGTATCCCCAGAGCAAGCTCTCCTCAATGTGTCGAGGAAAACGGACCGAATTCACCAGCAGGTTGCGACACAGGCAGATCAAGCAACCCGTAACGTGCAAGCTCAATTTGCTGAGGCGCAACGTGTGGCCACCGAGCAGGCAGCCACCGCACAACGAGACACGTGCAATGCGCTCAATTCCGCTGCTTCCCAAGCGGGCCTTGCCCCCGTCTGCTAGTTACGGTCCCGACGCTTCACGACGGTCCCGACGCTAAATGACGGGGGAAGAGGTGCCTACGTGCTGCTGTCGATTGAAAAAGGCACGGGTGGGGCTCCGGGGATTGCGATGATTAGGAACGGGCTTAGCCGCCTGCGAAAGGCGGCAGGAAATCGACGGACTCAGCCTTCTCAGCAGGCATGGAAAAATCGGTGACCTGTGTGTTATTGGCAAAGATGGCGCACTGGTCGAGTACGTTAGCTGCATGGGGGTGGGCGGAGAGAGCGTAGTCGCGCACATCCTTGACCGTGGTGAAGGTCTCCGATGTAACTTTTTCCTCGGGGAAGCCCACCGCATCGGCGGCAGCCGCAAAGTAACGAATAGTAGTCACAGGTTTATCCTCCAATAGCGCTCATCGTTCGATCCGGCTGGATGAACAGCGGGCTGTCAATGCCGTGGCCGGCCTTCTTTACTGACATGCACTCCTGCCACGCCGTGGCGAGCTCATCGTCGCTGGCACCGCTTCGCATGAGATCCCGAAGGGACGTTTCCTCGCGGGCGAACAGGCAATTGCGCACCGCACCGTCGGTTGTCAGGCGGGTCCGATCGCAGTCACCACAGAACGGATGGGTGACCGCGGCGATGACGCCGATGTACCCGTCGAGGCTGCCGTCCGTAGCATGCCACAGCGCCGCCGGCGCCGAGCCTCGAGGGGCCTCGGCCGGCTCCAGCGAAAAGCGTGTACGCAGGGTGTCGAGAATGTGCTCAGCCGTCACCATCGTCGCACGGTGCCATGTCTCCGGCGGGCCAAGGGGCATCTGCTCAATGAAGCGAAGCTGCGCTTTGTGCTTGAGGCAGTACTCGGCAAGCGGAATGATGTCGTCCTCGTTCACACCTGGCATCACCACGGTGTTCACCTTGACCGGGGTGAGCCCTACCTCGCCGGAAACCCGGATCGAGGTGAGAACATCAGCGAGCCTGTCACGCCGGGTGAGGCGAGAATACGTCTCGTTATCCAGTGAGTCGAGCGAAATATTCACCCGATCCAGCCCGGCCTCCTTCAGCTTCTTCGCATGCCGGTGCAGGCTCACACCATTGGTGGTGATGGCCGTGGAGGGAGCGGGCGACAGGGCTTTGGTCGCGGCGATGATCTCGGGCAAAGATTTCCGTAGTAGCGGCTCGCCGCCGGTGAAGCGGACCTGCCGAATCCCCAGTTTTTCTACGGCGATGCGAATGAGCCGGATGGTCTCGTCATCGGTCAGCGTCTCCTCGGTGGGAATCCACTCCATGCCCTGCGCAGGCATGCAGTAGGTGCACCGAAGGTTGCAACGGTCGGTCAGCGAGACCCGGAGGTCGCGGGCCACGCGTCCAAAGCGGTCGGCCAATAACGTTTGTGTTGACATGTCCCCTCTAAACTAGTCGAAATACCCTGCAGTAGCTAATAACGCCGACCAACCGCCGAATATTCTCCCTGTGGAGGAGTGGACGGCTTGACCACCACCGGTGGTGACCAGCTTGGGTTAGCCGAGTGGGGACGGGCTTACAACACGATCGGGGATGGGCGCTGTGTCACCCGCGAGGACATCCATGAGACGGGTGGGGTAATCGGTGATGATCCCATCCACCCCGGCGAAGATAAGCTGCTGCATCACTGCTGGATCGTTGATCGTCCACGGGATGACAAGCAGGTACTTTTCATGCGCCCGCTTGACGTAATCAGGTGTTACATCGACATGCGTGGTTTTGCCGTCGACAGTGGATGCTGACTGGCTGTAGCGGGGAGAGATCCCATCCACGCCGAGGGCGTCTGCTGCCTCCAGCGGATCGCCGGCAGCCGCAGTGTAGCTGATGTTGCCCAACCACGGGGAACCGGGAGTAAACGTGCCATCGGTGTACGAGGCAATGGTGAGAATGGAGCTATCAGCCTTCTTCACCATCGGCAGAGCTTGCCAATCAAGCGACGTGATGGAGACCCGACTGCGCAGGTCGTGCTCATGGACCGTCTGCACCACGGTGTTGACGGTGTTCTCCGTGGAGGCAGATTCATCCGGGCGAGTCGGATCCGTTCTAATTTCTATGTTGAAACGTACCTCGGGGCGCAGCTTGGCGAGCTCAAAAACCTCGTCCAGCTGGAGGATGAAGGAACTGTGCTCATGATGTGCGTGGGGGAAATTTTCCTGCGGGAGTGAGCAATCAAGCGTACGCAATTGGGCGTAGGTGAGGTCATGAACGGGCTTTCCCACGTAGGGGAACTGTGGATCGCCGGCGACGGTGGGGCCGGTATCCACACACTTGTTGTCCTTAATGGTGAGATCGTGCCACACCATGGGGACGCCATCCCGGCTCAGCGTGACATCCACGCCAAGGGTATCCACGCCAAGCGCCAGAGCATGGGTAAACGCGCATTGGGAATCCTCACCGTGTTCACCGCGCCCGCCACGGTGAACCTGCACATCGAGTGGTTGAATATCCGCAGCGATCGCCCGGCCGGTAAAGAGCCCCTGATTAGTGGCATCGGCCGAGGCCGCGCTCGATCCGTCCCGTGAGCTGCAGGCCGTAAGGCAGCTCAACGCAATAAGCCCGGTTGCTGCGATAGCACGGGGGGGTACGTTGGCGGGGCATGATCTGGCTTTCTACGCCGTGGTAGCGGAAGCAGTCTAACCGGAGGCGCGATAGGTGAGAGCTGCGTGTACATCGGGCGGAAAGCGGGCCGTGGGTGAGCCAGTCAACCGACACTATGGCTAAGATTTTATCCCATAATCCCCGTCAATTTGGCACGGGGTAGACAACGCTGTCTTTGACTGGGTTTTTGTGGCATGACATGGGGTGGTTTGTACTAGTCACCATTAGCCTCAAGGGGGGGGTGAGTCAGCACTTATTTGCGCCGATGTTTGCGAACTTAGTGCTCGCCCGGTCCCTTGAGCTTGATGATGGTGAAGAGGTTCTCCGCACGGTGCTTACGCAGATCCTTCTTGTCAAATTTGCCCACGCTTGTTTTGTCCACAGAATCCACAAACGTCCAGTACTCAGGCAGCATCCAGTTGGGTAACGTCTCCCGCATGGAGGCGCGGAGCTTCTCGGCAGTTTCCTTTGTCGGTGGCACGCCCTGGTGCAACACGGTGACTGCGAGGGGCCGCTCGCCCCACTTCTTGTCGGGGTAGCCGATGACCGCGCACTCGATAACATCCGGATGCGCCATGACGAGGTTTTCCAACTGCACCGAGTAAATCCACTCGCCACCGGAGCGGATGACATCGCGTGCGCGATCCTCGATGGTGAGGAAGCCGTCCTTGGTCACCCTCCCTACGTCTCCGGTTCGCAGCCAGCCGTCTTCGGTGAACTGGTCCTCCGCATCAGTGAACGGTTTGCCGCGGAACTCTAAGACATTATTCGAGTGGTAGTACGAGCCGGTCACCCACGGGCCACGCACCTGAATCTCGCCGTGGTTGCGATCGGTGCGGGAAACCTCCACGCCGTCGGTGACAACGCGGTACTGGACGGTAGCGGGGAAGCGCCCCTGCGAAATGCGATAAGCCCAGCGCTGCTGCCCGGAGACACCCGATGGCGGACGGGCGACGGTGCCTACCGGGGAGGTTTCCGTCATGCCCCACATCTGGATCACATCCACACCGTATTTTTCCTCCCACATCTGGGTTAACGAGGGGGGAACGGGGGAGCCACCAGCGATGATCTCTGTCAGGCTCATGCGGGCAGGTGGATGGTGGAGGTAGTGAACCATGAGCGAAATCCACAGGGTGGGCACGCCGGTAGCAACCCGGGGGTGCGCCTCCGCGATGATCTCCGCCAGCCGGGCGGGAGAGACATCTTGGCCAGGGAGTACCAGCGGCGCACCCGACATGAACGCAGCGATAGGAACACCCCAGCTCAACACGTGGTAGATGGGAACGCAGCACAAAAACGGTGTGCCATGAGAAACCGCAAACGAATCCTGGGTGCGAAGCGAAAGGGAATGTAGGTAAATCGAGCGGTGCGAATACGCCACGCCTTTCGGCGGGCCGTCCGAGGTGCCCGTCGAGTAGCACAGAGCAGCCGCGGTGCGTTCGTCCAGCACAGGCCAGTCGTAGTGGGTCGGACGGGCGTCGATAAGCTCCTCGTAGGAGTATACCGTAACGGAGGCAGGCAGGCTGTCCATCACCTCGGAGATGTCCCCGTCACCGATGACGACCACGGCGCGGACCACGGGGCAGTGGGGCAGAACGGGGATCAGGATGTCAACCAGGCGCGGGTCCGCAACGATGACCTCATCTCCGGCGTGATTAATGATGTGAGCGATCTGGTCGCCCTGCAACTGCTTGTTCAGTGGCTGGAAAACGGCGCCCTTGCATGCTGCAGCAAAAAGAACCTCGAGGTGCTCCGGGCAGTTATACATGAGTGTGCCCACCCTCTGGTCGCCAGTGATGCCCAGCTCGTCCTCCAGCGCATGGGCGAAGGCGGCCGCCCGCTTGCCCAGCGCGGCGAAGGTCGTCCGCTCGAGCTCCCCCCGGTTCCACGAAAATACGGCGGTATCCCCATGGATCGTTGTTCCGTATTCGAGAATCCGTGCGACATTTAACGGGACGTCTTGCATAGTGGCGCGCATAGCACAAACTTTAACCCACTGTGGGCCAGCAATGACCTTTTAGTTATTCCGCCCACCTCTGACGGCTTCTCGCCGGCACAAAAAGTGCCATCTATCGTCACCTAATGTTGCTGTGTAATGTGCTTATGAGTTAAGATGGTTCGCGAAACAGATGCGGGGTCTCACTTCCTCCCGCAGTATTCCACGTTTTGTCGTTCCCGCAGTGGTTTTCCCAGCGGATTCTCACGGTGGAACTTCTTTCAAGAAATTGCCTCACACTACCGCCTTCGAAACGCGGTACGAAAGGAATATGTGTCTATGACGGACAATCAGGATCTGTCGAGTTTGAAGCTCTCAGAGCTCAAGCAGATCGCCCAGGAAAAAGGCATCAAAGGGGTATCTGGGCTCCGTAAGCAAGCGCTCGTCGAGCGCCTCACCGCAGAGCTAGCAGGGGGATCAACTCCACAGCGAGAAACTTCTAAGCCGCGCCGGGCAACAAGGCGCAGCAAACCCCAAGCCGATGGTGCCGAGTCCACTATCACCGAGGAGATTCCGAGCGCAGAGCACGATCAGAAGCCGCGCGAAGAAGCGTCGAACGATGGCGGTGCCACCGACGGACAAGACGACAAGGCAAGTGGCGACAATAACGGCCACGAGTCCGGTCACCAGTCACGTTCCCAGGCTCGTCGTGCCCGCCGCGTGCGCCAGAAGATGAACCACCGGCGCGGCCGCAACGATGATCATGGCTCGGACGGTGCCAACCACCAGGACGCGGAGTCCCGCGGGCATGACCACGTCAGTTCCGACGGTGCCGAAGATAACCACGAGGACGAGCGACAGCCGAGGAACAACCGACGCGACCGTGGCGACAGGTCAGACCGCGACAACAACCGTCGCGGTGGACGCGGGCGTCGCGACCGCGGTGACCGCAGTGACCGCAGTGACAGGGGAGACCGGGGCAACGGCGAGCGTGGCGAGCAGCGTGGGGATCAGCGCGGTGACAACGCTGAAGAGCAGCAGCAGATGCAGCAGATCGCCGGCATTTTGGACATCATTGACTCCAACATCGCTTTCGTCCGCACCACCGGTTACCAGGCCGGTAACCAGGACGTGTTCGTCCCGCAGCAGATGATCCGCAAGTTTGGCATGCGCCGCGGCGATTACATCCAGGGCGCGATCCGCGCACCGCACGAGGGTGGAAACCAGGACAACAACCACGGCAATAACCGTGTCCGGGGTCGCAACAACAACCGCGGACGCCAGAAGAACAACGCGCTTCAGCGCGTGGATTCCATCAACATGTTGCCGCCAGAAAACGCTAAGCAGCGTCCCGAATTTTCCAAGCTCACCCCGCTGTACCCGAACCAGCGCCTGCGCCTCGAGACGGAACCGAACATTCTCACCACACGCGTCATCGACCTGGTGATGCCAATTGGTAAGGGGCAACGTGCCCTCATCGTCTCCCCACCGAAGGCCGGTAAGACGACGGTGCTCAAAACCGTGGCCAACGCCATTTCCACCAACAACCCGGAGTGCCACCTCATGGTTGTGCTCGTGGACGAGCGGCCCGAGGAAGTTACGGATATGCAGCGCAGCGTCAACGGTGAGGTTATCGCCTCGACCTTTGACCGTCCGCCGTCAGAGCACACCGCCGTGGCGGAGCTCGCCATCGAGCGTGCGAAGCGTCTGGTGGAGCTGGGCAGCGATGTTGTCGTTTTGCTTGACTCCATTACTCGCCTCGGCCGTGCGTACAACAACTCCTCGCCAGCCTCCGGTCGCATCCTCTCCGGTGGTGTGGACTCCAACGCTCTCTACCCGCCGAAGCGGTTCCTGGGTGCTGCACGCAACATCGAAAACGGTGGCTCGCTCACCATCATCGCCACCGCGATGGTGGAGACGGGCTCCGCAGGCGACACCGTGATCTTTGAGGAGTTCAAGGGCACCGGCAACGCCGAGCTCAAGCTCGACCGCAAGATCGCCGAGCGCCGCGTGTTCCCGGCTGTGGACATCAACCCGTCAGGAACCCGCAAGGATGATCTCCTGCTGGCGCCGGAGGAGGCCAAGCTGGTGCACAAGCTGCGCCGCATCATGAGTGCCCTCGACTCCCAGGCTGCTATTGACCTGCTGATCAAGCAGCTGAAGAAGACGAAGTCGAACCGCGAGTTCATGCGTACCCTGGCGACCTCTGCACCGATGGTTGCGGGTGAGACGGAGGAGGATTACATCTAAATGGCGAGCCACGTCTCTGCAGTAGATGACATCCTTGCTGAATACCAGGGCCTCGAGGCCCAGATGGCGGACCCCGAGTTTGCCAACGACCCGGATAACGTGCGCAAGGCCGGCAAGCGGTACAGCCAGCTGCAGCCCATCGTGAAACTCAACACCGAACTTGAGCAGGCGAGGGCTGACCTGGCGGACGCGAAAGAACTCGCGTACGAGGATTCCGCCTTCGCCAGCGAGGTCGGGCGACTCGAGCCCAAGGTAGTGGAGCTGGAGGAGAAGCTCGCGGACATGCTCGCGCCGCGCGACCCCCACGATCCCGATGACATGGTCATGGAGATCAAGGCCGGTGCTGGTGGCGAGGAAGCAGCGCTTTTCGCCGGCGAGCTTGTGCGCATGTACCAGCGCTACGCGGAAAAGCACGGTTTCATCACCGAGGTGCTTGACGAGTCCGAGTCCGATCTCGGCGGCGTGAAGGACATGACGCTGTCGATCCGTTCCAAGATGCCGTCCCAGGACGGTGCGTGGAGCGTGTTCAAGTTCGAAGGCGGCGTCCACCGCGTGCAGCGCATCCCCGTCACCGAGTCCAACGGTCGCATCCAGACATCCGCCGCCGGCGTGCTCGTTTACCCCGAGCCCGACGAGGTGGGCGAGGTAGAGATCGACGAGAAAGACATCCGCGTCGATGTGTACCGTTCCTCCGGCAAGGGCGGTCAGGGCGTGAACACTACCGACTCCGCGGTTCGCCTCACCCACCTGCCCACGGGCATCGTAGTGACGTGCCAAAAGGAGCGCTCGCAGATTCAGAACAAGGCCCGTGCCATGCAGGTGTTGCAGGCCCGCCTCCAGCAGATGGAGGAGGAAAAGGCCGAGGCTGAGGCTGCCGAGGGGCGTCACGCGCAGGTGCGCACCATGGACCGCTCGGAGCGCATCCGTACCTATAACTGGCCGGAAAACCGCATCACCGATCACCGCATTGGCTACAAGGCGAACAACCTGGACAGCGTGCTCGACGGTGATATGGACGCGCTTCTCACTGCCCTTCAGGACGCGGACCGGCAAGCCCGCCTGGAGGCGGAGGATTAAACTCTCCCAGGCGTTGCGGCAGGCGGCTGACGAATTGTCAGCCGCCGGTTGCGCGTCTCCGCTTGTTGATTCCCGGCTCATCGCCGCGCACCTGTTGCACACGGACGTGGGAACGTTGTTCTTCCACGACGAGGTTCCTGAGGGGTTCTGGGAGCTCGTTCACCGCCGTGCGACGCGGGAGCCCCTCCAGTGGATTTTGGGTGAGGCCCCGTTCGGTCCGCTCACCCTCACCGTGGGGCCGGGGGTGTTCATCCCTCGCCCGGAGACCGAGCTGCTGGCTGATTGGGCCGTACAGTGCAGTGTGAATGCCGGGGGCAGCTACGCTGACCTGTGCACTGGTTCTGGCGCTATCGCCGCCTACATTTCTCATTACCGCCCACAGGCACGGGTGGTAGCCGCGGAAAAGTCTCGCGAGGCTGCCCGCTATGCGCGCCTCAACGGGGTGGGCCGATTGTGGGTAGGGGATGTGCTCGATACCCCAGTGTGCGTCAGCGCGCTAGACCCGGAGGGGCGCGGGCTGGACGTGGTTGTTTCTAACCCGCCGTATGTGCCTGAGACCGCCGAGGTGGATCCCGAGGTACGGGCGGACCCGCACGAGGCCGTCTTCGCGGGGGAAGACGGCATGAGCTTCATCCCTCAGCTCGCCCGCACCGCGTTCGCACTTCTCCGCCACGGTGGGTACTTTGGCGTTGAGCACGATGACTCTACACAGGCCACCGTGTGCGGGGCGCTCACCGCCGCCGGTTTTACTGATGTGCGTCCGCTCGCCGATTTTGCCGGCAAGCCGCGGTTTGTCACCTGCCGCCGTCCGTAGCAGGTAACTGGCACCCCACGCATCACACACATCGTGCACAGCGGGTGACTCGAGGTGCCTTTGAGCCTGCGCAATAATCGCCGTGCCGCGCCCCGGTTCTCCCCACAAAAATTCTCGGTCGACGCCCGGGCTCTACGAACATCCTGCTCTTCGTACACTCGTCACCTAGCACGAGTGTGTGGTTTGACGGCTGTTCCGGTTTTGGAGTGCGTGGGTGTGGTTGGGGTGTGTTGGGCGTGGCACTAGATGTGGGGGTCCTTGATTGGTAGAGATGTTAGGTGTCTAATCCAAAATCTGACCAAGCAAGGACCCTTATCGTGAATCCTAGTGGAAACCTGATCGCTGATACCATTTGCCGCACCGCTGAGTTGGGTTTGATGATCACCAATGCCACCGATGGCGGGGATGTGACCATTATCGATGCGGTGGCTGTCGATCCGATCAACGAGTGCCCGGCATGCACGCAACCTGGGGTTAAGCGTGATCATCTGATCCGTGAGCTTTAAGACCTGCCGGTGGTGGGTTTCCCAACGAGGCGTAGAGTCCGCCTGCCCCGGTACCTGTATGTTAATCAGGCGTGTGAACGCAAGATTTTCCAGGCTGGGTTGGATTGTGCTTTTGATGGTGAGAAAACCACGGGGCGGGTGACCCGCTGGATTGTGCAGCGGTTAGCCATAGACCGGATGTCAGTGCGTGCGGTAGCGAAAGCGTTACATATCGGGTGGGATTTGTTGCCAGCTGGCCTTAGATCAAGCCCATGAGTTGATCTATCACGATCCGGACCATCTAGCAGGTGTGCGTGTCATTGGGGTTGATGAGCACAAGTGGTCACACAACCGCAAAGCCCACGGTGATGGGTTCGTCACTGTGATTGTGGACATGACCAACAAGCCGGCGCGGTTGTTGGATGTGGTCAAAGGGCGGTCCTCACAAGCGTTACAGTCCTGGTTACACCAGCGTGACCAAAGCTTCAGGGATCGTATTGAGGTTGTGTCCATGGATGGATGTGCCGGCTACGCCAGTGCTGCTGAAGAGGCAGTACCGAAAGCAACTCGTGTGATGGATCCGTTCCATGTGCTCGCGTTTGGCAGGCGACAAGGTAACAAAATGTCGCCTAAGACTACAACTAGAAACCACAGGTAGACGAGGTCGTCGTGAGGATCCGTTGTATAAAAACCGCAAAACAATGCTGACCAGGGATAGCCTATTGACCGAAGAGCAAAAGGCACGCCTGGATTACCTATGGGCTTTTGATGAGGACTACCAGCCACTACACCAGGCCTACCTGGTGTATCAACGTATCATCGACGCTTACGAGATGAAAAACCGATGCCAAGCCAAAAAGGCCATGAGCCACCTGATCGACCAACTGCGTGTCATGAAAGGCAAGGCACATAAGGAGATAGCCCAACTAGGACGCAGCCTTCATAAGCGGCGTCGTGACATACTCGCGTTTTTCGACCGAGGGGTCTCCAACGGGCCAGTCGAAGCGATCAACGGACGCCTCGAACACCTCCGCGGCATCGCCCTAGGATTTTAAAAACCTCAACCACTACATCTTGCGATGCCTCATCCACTCCGGAGGCCTCACCAACAAAATCAACGCACTCTAAAACCGGAAGAGCCCCTTTAGGTTCGCACAATTTACGCGCACCCTTGGGCGCGCATCTCACTGTGCGTTGTTGGCGCGCGCTTTTCGACGTTCGCTTCTCGACGTTCGCTTTTCTACGTGCGCATTTTATGCGCACCTTTCGACGTTTGCTTTTGCGTGCGCACCCGCTAATTGTGTTTGTGGCCGGCACCGATCCAGTGGAGGAGCTGGTGGATGTCCTCGCTTGCGATGGCGTAGTAGATCTTTCGACCGTCGCGGGTGCTCTTCACCGTGCCGTTGTTCTCCATGGCGCGTAGTGCCGCGGAGGCTGTAGCAACTCGTACGCCTGTCGTCTCAGCGAGCTCGCTCACGGTCAGTTCGTTTTGCCCCGCGTAGTGGATGGCGGACAGCAGGGTTAGCCGGGTGGGGTCACCAAGAATTTTGAAGGTGTTCGACCAACTAACAATATCAACGGTGTCTGACATGTGAACCTCCTTGTGAATCAGTTTAGCCCTGGTCAGTTCGATTGTGCGGAGTGAAGCGGCGAGGTCAGCGGATCCGCGTTTCCGGGAAGCAACGCGCCGTCAATGGTCAGCGATGGAGATCCGTGCTCACTGGTTGTGAACCTGCCTCGAACCCGAAACACGCGGGCAAGAACCTCAGAAGTCAGCACCTCGAGCGGGGCTCCCATTCTCTCCACGGAACCGTCGTTGAGCAGGATGATCTTGTTGCAATAGCGGGCGGCAAGGCCGAGATCGTGGATTGCCAGGATGACGATCGTGCGGTGTTCCGCGCAGATGTGGGTGAGTAGCTCCATGAGCCGGTACTGGTGGTGGAGATCAAGGTGGTTGGTGGGCTCGTCGAGGAGCATGACGGAGGCGCGTTGCGCCATCGCGCGGGCGACCATCGCGCGCTGCACCTGGCCACCGGAGAGCTCGCTGAGGCGGGTATCGGCGATGTCGCCCAGCGACGTGTGCATGAGGGCCTCAGCGATGACCGCCTCGTCGCCCTCGTGTGCCTGGGAGAACGGCCCGCGTCCCGCCCGGCAGCCGAGCTCAACTACCTCGCGGACGGTGAGAGGGATGGCCTCGCCGGAGTGCTGGGCGACATAGGACAACCGGTGGACCCGCTCGATGGTGCGGTAGGAGGAGAGCGGGTGGGCGTCGAAAAGTACTTCCCCCTCGAAGGGATGGATGCCACCGATGGACTTGAGGAGGGTCGACTTCCCCGAACCATTCGGGCCGACGAGCCCGATGATGGTGGGTGAAGACACAGTAAAGCTGACACCGGAGAGGATGGTTTTCCCGTCGTACCCCGTGGATAGATCCTTCACCTCGAGCATCAGTTCTTCCTTTTCAAGATCACAAAGAATGCCGGAACGCCGATGAGCGCCGTGATTACCCCGACGGGAAGCTCCTGGGGCGCAAACAGTGCGCGGGCGAGTGCGTCTGCGATAACAAGAGCGATCGCCCCGAGGAGCGCGGAGAGGGGGATGAGCGTGACGTGGCGCGGGCCGCCGAGCATCCGCACCGCATGGGGGACGATGAGTCCCACGAAGCCGATCGCGCCGACGGAGGCGACCGTAGCGGCCGTCATCAGAGAAACCGCGACAAGGACGGTGTACCGCAGGGTGACCACGGGGATGCCCATGGTTTGCGCCGTCTCGTCACCAAACGCGAGGGCATCGAGGAAGCGCGACAGTGCCCACAACACCGCCATCCCCACCGTGCCCACGATGACGACAGTCCACACAGTGTGCCAACGCGACGCGCTGAGGACACCGAGCAACCAAAACATGATTCCGCGGGTGGACTCGGCGTTGCCAGATGCCGTGACGATGAGCGAGGTGAGCGACTGAAAGAGAAACCCGATGAGCACGCCGGTGAGGACCACCCGCGTGGCATCGGCAGCGCTCTTGCGGAGCAGCACCATGAGGAGGAAGAACGAGGCGAGGGCGCCGATGGCGGCGCCGAAGATGATGCCGTACTGCCAGGTGGAAAAGAGGATCGCGATGACAGCGCCGGTAGAGGCCCCGGAGGAAATCCCCAGCAGGTACGGCTCGGCGAGGTCGTTGTGCGTAATCGCCTGCATCGCCACGCCGCACACCGCGAGAATGGCACCCACGAACGCGGCCATGAGGATGCGGGGGATCCGCAGCTCGGTGATGATGGACATGCGCAGGGGGGACGGGCTGGGCAGCGCCGGATCGACGAAGCTCTTAAGCTCCCCAAAGCTCATGGAACTCGACCCCACCGTCAGCGAGACGACCATAGCCACCACCAGGATGATCACCCCGGTGATGGCGATTCCAGCTGTTTTTCGCACGGTTGCTCGACTACTTTGCGAGCTTGAGGGCAAGATCGCCGTTGAGGGCTTCGGTGATGGCCTCGATGACCTCGTGGGAGCGCGCGTCGGCGGAGGTCGCCACACCCGGGACGACGATGTAGGCACCGTTCTTCACAGCCTTCATCTCCTTGGTGCCCGGGGTGGACTCCAGATCTGTCACCTTCTCTTCCCACTTATCGCCCGGCTGGCCGCGCTTGGGAAGATCCGCCAGGATGATGACATCGGGATCCTTTTCCGCCACAGCTTCCCAGCTCACCTGCGGCCACTCCTCCTTGACATCGGCGAACACGTTCGTCATGCCGGAACGCTCACCCATCTCGGTGACGATGGAGGATCCCCCGGCCACGTACGGTGCGCCGCCGATGGAGGAGTAGAGGAGCATGAAAGTGGTGCCCTCGGGGGCCTTGGCGGCGCCTGCCAACGCAGCGTTTTGCTCCTCGATGAGCGCCTGGGCCTCTTTCTCACGCCCGAAGAACTTCCCCAGCTCGGTGAGGTCTTTTTGGATCAGCTCGAAGCGGGTCTTTCCGGCGTTGTCGCCGTAGTCTGCGCACTCCGTGTTGCTCTGGTAGGTGCCTACCTCGAGCTTCTGCCACTCCTCGCGGGCGCCGGCGGAATCGGGAGTCCAGCTCTCCTTGAACGGGGTGAGGATGAAGTCCGTATCGGCATCCCGCAGCTGCTCAGAATTGGGCACAGACGGGGAGATTTCCTTGAGGCCATCGATGCTGTAGCCGGCGGGAGGGGCATCCTTTTGGTGGCCGTAGCCGGCGATCTGGTCCTTCGCCCCGAGGAGCAGGAGGGTATCGGTGGCGCCCTGTTCCATCGTGGTTGCGCGCTGGACGGGCACGTGGGCGGTGACGGTGAAGCCGCAGTTGTCTACGCTCAGCGTCTCCGCAGCAGACGACGTTTCTGATTGTGCTTGGTCGGAGGAATTAGTGCCACACGCGGAAAGGGTGAAGCAAAGCGACAGTGCTGTGAGGGCAGAGGAGGCTGCGAGGAAACGTGAACGCATGATGTCCTTTATGAAAACTCGATTGAATGATTGAATGTCTGTGTAGATAGCATATGGGGTGCGGACGGAAAAGGGAAATGGAGCCGCGACCAGCGCGGTGACGTGGGCGGACGAGGTATCCGGGCAGGACGGGCCGTGGCCATGCAGGGGCCACGCAGGGGTACTGTGACCGTGCGTGGCCGGGTCACCAGTTAATTGTTGGCTAATCGACGCCTCGTGGCCGGTCAGTACGAGGGGGGTACGGCCGCGACGGGGTAACATGTTGCGTGATCGGATTGTAGACCAAAGAAATGGGGTAACCACCGTGTCGCGCACTTTCAATTGTCTGGACGAAAAGACCAGGGAGGTAGGGTTGCGGTCTGCTGCAGACGCAGTGGAGGCCGGCCGCCTCGTCGTTCTCCCCACAGACACGGTGTACGGCATTGGGTGCAACGCGTTTAGCCCGGAGGCAGTAAACAAGCTTCTGCAGGCCAAGCACCGCGGGCCGGATATGCCCGTGCCCGTGCTTGTGGGCAGCTGGGATACCGTTCGCGGGCTCTCCCGCGACTACACGCGCCAGATGAACGTGCTCATCGAGGCCTTTTGGCCCGGCGGTCTTTCCATCGTTGTCCACCAGGCGCCGAGCCTGACGTGGAACCTGGGAGACACCAATGGCTCGGTGATGCTTAGGATGCCGCAGCAAAAGCTCGCCATCGAACTGCTGCAGAAGACGGGGCCGATGGCCGTGTCCTCTGCAAACATCTCCGGCAATCCGCCTGCTCTTAACGCCGCAGAAGCCGAGGCCCAGCTGGGCAACTCCGTCAGCGTCTACCTGGAGGGCGGGCAGGCCGAGATCGGCACCCCGTCCACCATCGTGGATCTCACCGGTGCCACACCGCAGATTCTCCGCGAAGGCGCGGTGCCGAGCGAGAAGGCCTTCGAGGTTCTCAAGGCAAATTCTTAAAAAACGAGTGACGTGGTGTGTGGCCCCGGTAAACGGAGGCGGCACGGTACGTAGCTTCCGCACTAGTAAAGGAGTCGCGTGGGTACAGCAGGCGTTGGCGTTCCGCTTCGAGAGCTCGGAGTGGTGCTTCTTACTGCCCTCGTTTTCGCTTACCTCACCACCGGCATCGTCCGCTCCCTCGTCATCCGCTCCGGGCACCTCTCGGACATCCGCGAGCGCGATGTGCACACGGTGCGCAAGCCACAGCTCGGCGGGTTGGCCATGTTCACGGGTTTTCTCCTCGCCGTCTATCTGGCCCAGCAACTGCCGGCGCTCACCCGAGGCTTTAGGCCGATCACCCCGGAGATGGATGCTGTGGTGGTGGCATCGGCAATCATCGTGTTGGTCGGGGTGATCGATGACCTGTATGAGCTCGACGCGCTGAGTAAGCTCGTGGGGCAAATCGCGGCGGCCCTAGCAATGTGCCTCATGGGGCTGAAATGGTCCATTTTGTACCTGCCGATCGGGGAGGGCACCACCCTCATCCTGAGTGATGCCCAGTCCACCATCATCACCACCCTGTTCGCCGTGGCGCTCATGAACGCCATCAATTTCATCGACGGCATCGACGGCTTGGCGGCCGGGGTGGGCATGATCTCTGGACTGGCAACACTCGCCTTTGCTCTATCTATCCTGCACGATCAGGGCGGCGCGGTGGCAGCCTACCCGCCGGCGATCATCGCCACTGGCCTGGTGGGGATGTGCGCGGGCTTTTTGCCCCACAACTTCTCGCCGTCCCGCATCTTCATGGGGGATACCGGTGCGATGTTCATCGGCCTGCTTCTCGCCGCGGCGTCGACGTCGGCCTCAGGCAAGATCAACATGAGCTTGTACGGAACGGCCGATTTCATCGCCGCGATGAGCCCACTCTTCGTGGTTTTGGCCAGTGTTTTTATCCCCATGCTCGACCTCGTCATGGCGGTCACGCGAAGGCTAGCTAGGGGGCAATCCCCGTTCACCGCCGACCGGATGCACCTGCACCACCGCCTCCTGCGCATGGGGCACAGCCAAAAGCAGGTTGTCCTCGTGCTGTACACCTGGGTGGGGGTGGTCGCCTTCGGCGCCGTCGGTTTTACTATCTTCCCGCCACTGTGGGCCCTCATCCTCCTTGTTGCAGCTACGGTGTTTGCCGTGTGGTACACCGTGCGACCCGCTGGGCTACACTTCTAGCCGTGAACGAGAACGTGAACAACAAGAACGCCACCCCTTCTTCTGTAGATGAGGGGCAGGAGCAGCGCGCAGCAAGTATCTACACTGACCAATCGCGTCCTCTTAAACGAGCGCTCACCTTTGGCACCATCGCGCTTGTGGTTGTGACACTTACATCCCTTGTGGGGTGGTGGATGGCCGCCGGTACCCCGGGGCTCTACGGCGCGCTCATTGGAGCCGGCCTGGGCGGTGGCTTTATTCTCATCACCGTGGTGCTCGCGGTCGCGACGGCCAAGTCCACCCCCACCGTGACGGCCGCGGTGGTATTGGGCGGATGGCTAGTCAAGCTTGTGGCCATGATTGTGGTCCTGGCCCTCATCAAGGACCTCGATTTCTACAGCAAGGGTGCACTGTTTCTCACAGTTATTCTCGCCTTGATTATTGTTTTGGCCTCGGAGACGTGGGGAATCCTGTCGTCTCGGACCACTTACGTTTCGTGACTTACACCCAACGGGGTCAATTTGGGGGTAGGTAACGTAGATAAAAATCACGGCACTGATAAAGTACGAACAAGGTAGCAATACCTTTCAGTTGCCGTGCCGATGTGCGTTGGAATCCGCTGCAACTGAAGTAAAAATTCAGACGTCCATCGCACCGCTTGCCTCACAGCGGTAAATGAACACGGGAGAGAACGCTGAGCGTTACATATCTGTCCATGAAGGGCGAGTTTCACGCCCCGGACTTGTTTCATGAATTTTTCCCGGGTTTCGTAGATGGCAATGGCGAATCGCACAACCTGTGGCTGTCCGATTTCGCCGGAGGCCTATTCGCACTAGACCGTCTGATGTTTGTCCGACTGCTTTGTGTGGTCGCGATCATCGTTTTCTTTGTTCTTGCTATGCGCAACCCCAAGAAGGTGCCCGGCAAGTTCCAGTCAATGGCAGAGATGCTGCTTGACTTTGTCCGAATTCACATCGCTGAAGATATCCTCGGCAAGAAGGAAGGTCGGCGGTTCCTGCCGCTCATCACGACCATCTTCATGCTGGCTCTCTTCATGAACCTTCCCTCTGTGATTCCGTTCCTCAACATCTCACCCAACGCGCGCATTGGTATGCCGCTGGTGATGGCGTTGATGGGATACATCGCAATGATTTACGCGGGTGCTAAGCGCTACGGCTTCTTCAGATTCCTGAAGAGCTCCGTCGTGGTGCCGAATATTCCGTGGTTCCTCCACATCCTTGTGGTGCCGATCGAATTCTTCTCCACATTCATCCTCCGCCCCGCGACGCTGGCCATTCGTCTTATGGCCAACATGCTGTCGGGCCACCTGATCTTGGTTCTGCTGTTCAGTGCGACCAACTTCTTCTTCTGGCAGTTCAACGGGTGGATGGCTGTATCTGGACTGACGCTGATTGCTGCGGTCGCATTCACGCTGTTCGAGCTCCTGGTCATCTTCCTGCAGGCGTACATTTTCTCCCTGCTGACGGCCGTGTACATCGAACTGTCGCTGCATGCGGACGAACACTAAACGGTTCTTAACTGAATACGACACCCCTGTTAATTACACATCTTCCGCAGTACGCGAGGAACGAAAAATGCGTACTGCACTTTAAGAAAGGGATACACCCACAATGAACGAATTGCTTCTTGCACAAGGCGCAGGTGCTCTGGATCTCGGCGTACTCGCCACCATCGGTTACGGTCTGGCTACGCTTGGACCTGGCCTCGGCATCGGCATCCTCGTTGGTAAGACCGTGGAAGCTATGGCACGTCAGCCTGAGATGGCTGGTCAGCTCCGCACCACGATGTTCCTCGGTATCGCGTTCACCGAGGCCCTCGCCCTCATCGGCCTCGTTGCCGGCTTCCTGTTCTAGTAGAACAGAAGGTTTCGCAACACCATGAAGAACGTTTTATATCTCGCAGCGGAGGGACCTTCCGCAGGGGATCCAGGCTCGCACCTGCCCCTGACAGACTCGGTTTCCGTCCTTCTGCCGGCGCCGTATGACATCTTCTGGTCTCTCGTCGCGTTTCTGGTAATCCTCTTCGTATTCTGGAAGCTTGTTTTGCCCAAGTTCCAGGAAGTCCTATCGGAGCGCGAGGATTTGATCAAGGGTGGCATTCAGCGCGCTGAAGCCGCTCAGGCCGAGGCCAAGCAGGCACTGGAAAAGTACAACAGCCAGCTTGCTGAAGCTCGTGCCGAGGCACAGCAAATCCGTGAAGAGGCTCGCGAACGCGGCGAGCAGATCAAGGCGGAGATGCGTGCACAAGCAGCCGAAGAGTCCAACCGGATCATCGAAGCAGGGGAGAAGCAGCTTGCCGCCCAGCGCGAGCAGGTTGTTTCCGAGCTGCGCCGCGATATGGGGCGCAACTCCGTCGATCTCGCGGAGCGTTTGCTCGGCCGACAGCTGTCGGACGATCTCACTCGCTCGAGCACGATCGACCAGTTCCTTGCAGATCTCGATGACGTATCCACAGTAAGGAAGTGAGCGGTATGCACGCAGCTAGCCGCGAGGCGCTGACTGATGTCACCGATCGGCTCAGGGGTCACCTTGAGCAGGGCGGTCAGCTGGTCGCGCGCGCCGCACAAACCGGGACTGAGCTTTTCGACGTGGTGGAGATCCTCGATTCCAACCGCACGCTACGTGTAGCCCTTGCTAACTCCGCCACCCCGGCGGAGGCTCGCGAGGGACTCGCCCGTAACCTGCTGGCTGACAAGATCTCTGAGAACACGCTCGCCGTGCTGCTCGATGCAGTGGCGCAGACGTGGTCCACGGCCGGAGAGTTCCGTCAAGGACTCATCCTTCTCGCCCGTCGTTCACTGTTCATCGGTGCGGAGGCAGAAGGCAACCTGGTCCAGGTGGAAGACGAGCTGTTTAGGCTGAGCCGCATCCTTCGGGACAATCCTGAACTGACCCGACTCCTGGGTGACAAGAAGACCGAGCCCAACAAGCGCCGCGAGCTTCTCGCGAATGTTTTGTACGGCAAGGTCACTCGCACCACTGAGGCACTCGTGCTCCAGGTAGTTGGTCGAATCGAGCAGGATCCGATCGAGGATTGCAGGACACTAGCGGAGCAGGCCGCCGAGATGCGTGGGAAGACCATCGCCCGCGTCGAGACGGCCCATGAGTTGTCCGACGAGCAGCGCAACGCCCTCGCGGACAAGCTTGCCCGCATTTACGGTCACGAAATGTCCATCCACACTGAGGTTGACACCAGCCTCCTCGGCGGGATGATCATTCGCGTCGGTGATGAAGTCATTGACGGCAGCACAGCAGGTAAACTGCAACGTCTGCGCGTGAACCTCGGCTAATTTTTAAAGAAACGATTAATTATTTTGCTGGAAGCTACTACGAGAGCAGGAAGAACATGGCGGAGCTGACGATCTCCTCCGATGAGATCCGTAGCGCGATTGAGAACTACACCTCGAGCTACTCGCCGGGTGCGACCCGCGAGGAGGTCGGGCAGGTAATTTCGGCTGCTGACGGTATTGCCCAGGTATCTGGTCTACCGTCCGTGATGTCGAACGAGCTGCTGGAGTTCCCGAATGGCGTCATTGGCGTTGCCCAGAACCTCGACACCGATTCCATCGGTGTTGTGATCTTGGGCGACTTCGAGATCTTGAAGGAAGGCGACGAAGTTAGGAGGACCGGTGAGGTTCTCTCCATCCCGGTCGGGGATAATTTCCTCGGTCGTGTAATTAACCCGCTGGGGCAGCCTATTGATGCCCTGGGTGATATCGAGGCGGAAGAAAACCGCGCACTCGAGCTGCAGGCACCGTCCGTGCTGCAGCGCCAGCCAGTGGAAGAGCCACTGCAAACTGGCATGAAAGCAATCGATGCAATGACCCCGATCGGCCGCGGCCAGCGTCAGCTGATCATTGGTGACCGCAAGACCGGCAAGACCGCGATCTGCATCGATACCATTTTGAACCAAAAGGCTAACTGGGAATCGGGCGACAAGTCGAAGCAGGTTCGCTGCATCTACGTCGCTATCGGTCAGAAGGGTTCCACCATCGCCGGCGTGCGCCGCACGTTGGAGGAAAATGGTGCCCTGGAGTACACCACGATCGTGGCTGCTCCTGCATCTGATTCTGCCGGTTTCAAGTGGCTCGCCCCGTTCTCTGGCGCGGCCCTCGGCCAGCACTGGATGTACCAGGGCAACCACGTTCTCATCATTTACGATGATCTCACCAAGCAGGCTGAGGCCTACCGTGCCATCTCGCTGCTGCTGCGTCGTCCGCCGGGACGTGAGGCTTACCCCGGTGATGTGTTCTACCTGCACTCCCGTCTGTTGGAGCGCGCGGCAAAACTGTCTGACGACATGGGTGCCGGTTCCATGACCGCCCTGCCCGTCATCGAGACCAAGGCCAACGACGTGTCCGCCTTCATTCCGACCAACGTGATTTCTATTACGGACGGTCAGGTGTTCCTGGAGTCGGACCTGTTCAACCAGGGCGTTCGTCCGGCTGTCAACGTCGGTGTGTCCGTGTCTCGTGTGGGTGGCGCTGCCCAGACCAAGGGTATGAAGAAGGTGTCCGGTAACCTCCGTCTCGACCTGGCTGCCTACCGCGACCTGGAGGCCTTCGCTGCTTTTGCGTCGGACCTTGATGCAGCGTCGAAGAAGCAGCTGGCCCGTGGCGAGCGTCTGGTTGAGCTGCTCAAGCAGAAGGAAAACCACCCGATGGCTGTGGAAGACCAGATGGTGTCCATCTGGCTGGCATCCAACGGTCACCTTGACGACGTTCCCGTTGAGGATGTTCGTCGTTTCGAAGACGAGCTTCTTGAGTACTTGCACAGCAACGCTGGCGACGTGTACGAGCAGATCGACGGTGGCGTTCCGCTGTCCGATGAGTCTCAGCAGGCACTGGTGCAGAAGTCGACCGACTTCAAGCGCCAGTTCCAGACCACGTCTGGTACACCGGTGATCAACGAGGCTCCTGTCGATCCTTTGAAGGAAGAAGAGCTGCAGAAGAACACCATCGCTGTTTCTCGCAAGACGAAGAAACAGGGAAATTAGTTCTTCAATAGAGGTTCTTTAAGACAGAAAGGAGGCGACTGGACAAATGGCTAATATGCGCGAGCTGAAAAGCCGCATTAAGTCGGTGAACTCTACCAAGAAGATCACCAAGGCCCAGGAACTGATCGCCACCTCGCGGATCACAAAGGCGCAACAGCGGACCGCAGCGGCAAGCCCGTACGCCAGGGAGATCACGAGTGTGATTTCCCAGCTGGCATCGGCATCCTCGCTCGATCACCCGTTGCTGTCTGCGAAGCCGAACCCGAAACGGGCCGCGCTTCTTGTGATTTCCAGCGATCGTGGCATGGCTGGTGGCTACAACCACAATGTGTTTAAGAAAGCAACCGAGCTGCGCAACCTTTTGGAAGAACGCGGACGAGAGGTCGTTCTGTACGTCACCGGAAACAAGGGCGTGTCGTACTACAGCTTCCGTGGCGAGGAGATCGCCGGGAAGTGGACCGGTTTCTCCCAGGAACCGACGTACAAACTCACGCACGATGTTCGCCGACACCTCATCGACGGGTTCCTCGCTGGTTCTGAAGGCACCGCCAAGTGGCGGGAAGGCCTGACGAGCCCGGAGGGCGAACCGGTTCAGGGGTTCGACGAGGTGCACGTGATTTACACCGAGTTCAAGTCCATGCTCAGCCAGAATGCCGCTGCGTTGCAACTGTTGCCGGTCGAAACTGAGGTCAGGGAAGAAGAGATGGAATTGGGTGAGGACATCGTGTCTGACAACAAGTCCACCTTCGTTGCTGATTACGAGTTCGAACCCGATGCAGACACCCTCTTGGGGGCGCTGCTTCCCAAGTACGTATCGAGGACACTGTTCTCCAAGTACTTGGAGTCGGCCGCATCGGAGTCCGCGTCGCGCCGTACCGCTATGAAGGCGGCCTCGGATAACGCGACGGACCTGGTCAAGACGCTGTCCCGCGAAGCTAACCAGGCCCGCCAGGCGCAGATTACACAGGAAATTACAGAGATCGTCGGTGGCGCAGGCGCGCTCGCCGAGAGCGGAGAAAGTGACTAGATTATGAGCACAGCTCTGAAAGAGCAGGCACCGGCCGGGACCGGCCGCGTCGTCCGCGTTATCGGCGCGGTCGTCGACGTGGAATTTGCCCACGGTGAGCTACCTGCTATTTACAACGCTTTGAAGGTCGACGTGACCCTCGAAGCCGTTGCAAAGACAATTACTCTGGAGGTGGCACAGCACCTGGGTGATAACCTCGTGCGTACCATCGCCATGGCGCCGACGGACGGTTTGGTCCGAGGCGCCGAAGTGAAGGATACCGGCGGCCCGATCAAGGTTCCGGTTGGCGACGTTGTCAAGGGGCACGTATTCAACGCCCTCGGCGATTGCCTCGATGAGCCCGGCCTCGGCCGCGATGGCGAGCAGTGGGGAATCCACCGCGATCCGCCACCGTTCTCCGAGTTGGAGGGCAAGACCGAGATCCTCGAGACCGGCATTAAGGTCATCGACCTTCTCACCCCGTACGTGAAGGGCGGCAAGATCGGCCTGTTCGGCGGTGCCGGTGTGGGCAAGACGGTGCTCATCCAGGAGATGATTACCCGTATCGCCCGTGAGTTCTCCGGTACGTCGGTGTTCTCCGGCGTGGGCGAGCGTACCCGTGAGGGCACGGACCTCTTCCTCGAGATGGAGGAGATGGGCGTGCTGCAGGATACGGCCCTCGTGTTCGGCCAGATGGACGAGCCACCGGGAGTGCGTATGCGCGTCGCCCTGTCCGGCCTGACCATGGCCGAGTACTTCCGTGACGTTCAGCACCAGGACGTGTTGTTGTTCATCGACAACATCTTCCGTTTCACCCAGGCTGGTTCTGAGGTGTCCACGCTGCTCGGCCGTATGCCGTCCGCCGTGGGCTACCAGCCGACGTTGGCCGACGAGATGGGCATCCTGCAGGAGCGCATTACGTCGACCAAGGGCCGTTCCATTACGTCTCTGCAGGCCGTGTACGTGCCTGCGGATGACTACACCGACCCGGCTCCGGCCACCACGTTCGCCCACTTGGACGCGACGACGGAGCTTGACCGTGGCATTGCTTCCAAGGGTATTTACCCTGCTGTGAACCCGCTGACCTCCACGTCTCGTATCCTCGAGCCGTCGATTGTTGGCGAGCGTCACTACAATGTCGCCCAGCGCGTTATCGGTATTCTGCAGAAGAACAAGGAACTGCAGGACATCATCGCCATCCTCGGTATGGACGAGCTTGGTGAGGAAGACAAGATCACCGTGCAGCGTGCACGTCGTATCGAGCGCTTCCTCGGCCAGAACTTCTTCGTTGCTGAGAAGTTCACCGGCAACCCCGGCTCCTACGTGCCGTTGGAGGAGACCATTGATGCCTTCGAGCGCATCTGCGACGGTGAGTTTGATGCTTACCCGGAGCAGGCGTTCA
This sequence comes from Corynebacterium pyruviciproducens ATCC BAA-1742, assembly GCF_000411375.1. Lineage (GTDB taxonomy): Bacteria > Actinomycetota > Actinomycetes > Mycobacteriales > Mycobacteriaceae > Corynebacterium > Corynebacterium pyruviciproducens. The sequence continues at coordinate 345,445 of NZ_KE150446.1, forward strand.
ACGGCATCGGCGGCCTCGACGATGTAGAAGCTAACTACAAGAAGATGAGCGAGAGCAATGGCTAGTATCACCACGGATTTGGTCGCTGTTGAGGGAAAGTTGTGGTCCGGCGAGGCCACGATCGTTACCGCACAGACCACCGAAGGTGAAATTGGCATCCTGCCCGGTCACGAACCAATTCTCGGACAGCTCGTGGAAAACGGTGTTGTCACCATCAAACCAGTTGATGGTGAGAAGCTGGTCGCGGCCGTCAAGGGTGGGTTCTTGTCGGTTACTGCTAACGGTGTGATCGTGCTGGCTGACTACGCTCAGTGGGCTGACGAAATCGATGAATCAGAAGCTACACGCGAGCTGGAAAGCGCCGAGGATGAGGACACGAGGCTCCTCGCCGAGGCCCGTGTGAAGGCGGTCCAACGCAAGAACAAGGGTCTGTAACTACCCCTTGACCTAACCCGAAGCCCCGCAGCCGAAAGGCTGCGGGGTTTCGTGTATCACACGGTGTGAAATGCTCTCAGGCGTCGCACATCATCGGGCCACCGCCTCCGACAAGTGGGTGATGGGGGTAGCCAATAGTTCCGGGCACAAAGCCCCCAATCCGTCGAAACTACGGTTTCGTTTTACCAATTTGCCGGGGTTGCGCTACAGTTGCTTAAAAGGGCGCAACCTCAAATTAATTTGCGCTTATGCTAGTGGTTACACGCATCTGTCGCCCCGCGCGCGGTGCACGAGGTGCCAATAGTTAGGCGTAAAAGAACACGGCGTCTGCCGTGTCCCGAGGTTGTGAGGCGTGGATAGATGGAGAATCAGATGATAACGATCATGGGCGTGGTGGTGATCCTTGTTCTCCTTGCGCTGTGGATCCGCCATAATGCCTCCGGTCAGCAGATTTCGTTCCGGCGAGTGGGAATTGACACGAACTTCCGTACAGGAAGGATCCGATATGTCGATGACACCGCCGGAATTTTTGTTTTCCCCTCTTTCACCTCGGAGCCGTATATCACGCTCAACCGCGTCATCGTGGACCTTCTGAATAAGAAGGATGACGTGTACCTCATCAAGAGCGAGTCAATGAAACTCGAGCTGCAGATGCAGCGCAGCGAGGAAATGGCCTTCACCTCCTGGTTGGAATCCGCTCCCTCGCGGCGCCAGCAGAGCGTGGACAAGGCGGGCTTCAGGCGATTCATCTCGCGCCGGTCCCAGTAGGTACCCTTAGAAGAATGCGCCTCATTCTCGCTCATTGCACAGTTGATTACGTCGGCAGGCTGGAAAGCCACCTGGAACCCGCAGACCGCCTCATCATCGTGAAAAACGACGGTTCTGTATCGGTTCATGCGGATGATCGCGCCTACAAGCCACTGAACTGGATGTCCCCTCCGTGTACCCTCACGGAGCTCGAGATTGAGTCTGACGATGGCACAGATACGGGTGAGAAGCTGTGGGTGGTGGAGTCCACAAAGGGGGAGCAGCTGCGGATCACCCTGCACGAGGTGTATGAGGACATTTCCCGGGACCTCGGGGTGGACCCGGGTCTGGAAAAGGATGGCGTGGAGGCGCATCTGCAGGAACTGCTGGCCGAGCAGGTCGAGACCCTTGGCGCAGGGTTCAGCCTAGTCAGGCGGGAGTACCCCACGCCCATCGGTCCGGTTGATTTGCTGTGCCGTGATGCCGACGGGGAGACCGTGGCTGTGGAGGTCAAGCGCCGCGGAGGCATTGACGGAGTGGAGCAGCTCACCCGCTACGTTGAGCTGCTTAATCGCGATGACCTGCTCAGCCCTGTCCACGGTGTGTTCGCTGCCCAGCAAATCAAACCCCAGGCCCGCACGCTGGCGGAGGACCGCGGGTTTCGCTGCGTGATTCTCGATTATCAGGCGATGCGTGGGATCCCCTCTGACACGCTGACCCTCTTCTAACGGAGGTTTCAGGTCAGGTATGGGGCGCAAGAACAGACGCAATACTCCGGCGAGGAGGCCGTTGCCACTCGACGGCTCCTCGTTCGTGCCCACCTCCGTCGTTGAAGTGCGTGGTGTGGAGTACAAGGTGCGTCCGATGGGATCATCGCATGCCACAAAGTTCTATCTGTGTCCCGGCTGCAACCAGAACATTCCCCCGGGAGTGTCCCACGTAGTCGCCTGGTACGCGCTGGGCAGCGGTGACGACCGGCGCCACTGGCACCGCCACTGTTGGGACGTGTTCTCCTCCTAGGCTAGGACTCGCCGCTGTCTCTGTTTCGTCACCCGAGGTTGTGCTCACCCTTTTTGCTTGTCGACGCTCAGTGGAGAGGTTTGGCAGCTAAGCGGAGGGCAGCGGGGCCACTAACGGCGTTGTCTCCAATGAGCTCCTCGGGTAGAGACACGGGATGCCAGAGGGCGAATTAGCTGCGCGTGCCTACACGCCGGGGCACCACTGACACGAAAAAGGGGCCGTGAAAGGCCCCTTTGAAGTGAAAACGTGTTACTTCTGCGGTTCGGTGAGCTCGAGAAGCACTCCGCCGGCATCCTTCGGGTGGACGAAGTTGATGCGTGCTCCGCCGGTACCAGTCTTAGCTTCCTTGTAAAGGACGCGCATGCCCTGGGCCTTGATGTGCTCGGTGAGAGCATCGAGGTTGTTCACGCGCAGGCACATCTGCTGGATGCCCGGGCCCTTCTTGTCCAGGAACTTGCCGATGGTGGAGTCGGGGGACAGCGGAGCGAGGAGCTGGATCATGCCCTCCTTCTCGTCGAGGTGCTTCGGGCCGATCATGGCCTCGGCAACGCCCTGCTCTTCGTTCTTCTCAACGTGGTGGCAAACCCAGCCGTAGACGCTGCGGTAGTGCTCGATAGCCTCGTCGAGGTCCGGCACTGCGATGCCAACGTGGTCGAGACAGGTTACATACTCGTGGGGGATTTCGATCCCAGAAACATCGTTACTCATGGTATTTAGTCTACGCTGGAAAACATGATGATTGCTTTCTCAGTCGCGCCCGTTTCCGAGGAAATGTCCGAAGCGGTAGCGCGCGCCGTTAAAATTGTCCGAGATTCTGGCCTGCCCAATGAGACCAACGCCATGTTCACCCTAATTGAGGGGGAATGGGGCGAAGTTATGGACGTTGTGAAACGTGCCACAGATGCGGTGTTGGAGGTGAGTCCGCGGGCATCCCTCGTTATAAAGGCCGACATCCGTCCGGGGTGGAATAACCGTCTCACAGGCAAGGTTGAGGATATGGAAAAGGCAATGAAGGAGTTGAACTAAGTGTCAGGAGTTTTTGACCTCAGCTCGCTGAAGAAGGACCCTCAGCCGTCGCAGGGAGGCGGTGCTCACGAGGTACTGGTTACCGCGGCTAACGTGCAGCAGGTGCTGGTCTCGTCCCAAGAAAAGCCGGTGATCCTCCAGGTGGGATCTAGTCGCTCGCCCGAATCGGACGAGATGCGGAAGAACTTCAACGAGCTGCACAACGACGGCTTCACCTACGCCTACGTCGACGCTGATGCAACCCCAGAGGTTGCCGGTGCCTTGGGCGTGCAGGCTATCCCCACCGTCGTTGCTTTCATCGGCGGACGCCCCGCCGGCTCCTTCCAGGGCGGACAACCGCGTCAGGTGCTAGAACAGCTTGTGTCGCAGGTTGCGCCGGGGGAGGATAAGCCCACAGATCCACGCATCGAAAACGCGAACTCTCTCCTGCACTCAGGGGACTTGAACGAGGCGGAAGCTGCTTTCCAAAAGATCCTCAAGGAGGAGCCGGGCAATAAGGAGGCCAAATCGGGTCTTGCACGCACACACCTGCTCCTCAGAGTCGCGGAGGCACACGCCGCTGCGGCGACGGGCTTGGATGCTGAGCTTATTCAGGCGGACGCTGAGGCAGCTGGCGGCGATCTTTCTGCAGCCTTTTCTCGTCTCCTAGGTCAGCTGATGACCAACTTTGGTGACGATAAGGAGACCGTGAAGAAGAGGCTCATCGAGCTATTCTCTGCCTTTGAGGGGTCGCCTGAAGTGGATGATGCTCGAAGGAAGATGGCTAGCGCGTTGTTCTGATACGACGCTGCATCATAAAGTAAGCCGGACAAACAAAACTGGACGCGAGGTTTATTCTCGCGCCCAGTTTTTATTTAGTTGAGGTGGATTGCGTTAGATGAGTCCCTGCGAGTGGGCCCAGTTGTAGCCACCTGCACCAAGTCCGAGCAGAGCCAGAATACCGATTACGATTCCTGCGATCGCACCTGGAGTCAGCTCCCCATTCTCGCTTGAGGAGCTCGAGCTATTGTTGTCACTCGAGTTGTTCGCTGTCGTTGGGTCGGGGCTGGGGTCAGGAGTCGGCTCGGAGGTCGGCTTGGACGTGGGTTCGTCCTTCTTCTTGGCGACGAACTTCAGCTTGATGATGTCGGTGGATTTGTCCGGGTAGGTGACCACAACTGTGGTGGTTGCCCAGGAGCCTTCGCCGAGGTTTGCTGCCGGGGAGACCGCGATGAGTCCGGTTGCCTTGTTGATGGAGTAATTCCAGCTCTCGGGGTGGCTGGGGGTGCCGATGGCGAAGGTGGTTCCCTTGGGAAGGTTGGTGTCACCGGCTAGGGCGATGGTGTTGTTTTCGCCGATGGTGACGGTTTTTTCCGCCGGGTAGGAGGGTGCAAACTTCTCTGCATCCTTCTTCTCGCCAGGCTTCGGCTCACTCGTGGGCTCGGTCGGCTTGGTGGTGGGCTCGGTCGGCTTGGTGGTGGGCTCGGT
>NZ_KE150446.1:350149-373129 GCF_000411375.1 Corynebacterium pyruviciproducens ATCC BAA-1742
GGCTTGGTGGTGGGCTCGGTCGGCTTGGTGGTGGGCTCGGTCGGCTTGGTAGTGGTTGTTTGCTTCTTCTTAACCACGACCTTGACGTTGATTTCATCCGTCGAGTTATCGGGGTAGTGAACGGTCACGGGGATCGTCACGCTACTGCTATCACCGAGGGATGCCGAGGGGTAGATCTTGATGAGGCCCGTTTTCTCCTCAACGGCGAAATCCAGCTTCGTCGGATCAGAAGACTTCGGGGCGTGGAAAGAAGTTCCCTCGGGGAGGTCCGTATCGCCCTCTAGCTTTACCTGCTTATTTTCGCCGGCAGTCACCTGCACCTCAGACGGGTACGCAGGCGCGTACTTGTTGGCATACTTCTGCTCCGGCTTGTCCTTATCGTACGGCGGAACAGGCTTCGTCAGATCAGTCTGGGCAACGAGCTTGACCGAAATCTGGTCCACTGAGTTATCGCTGTAGCGGACAGTGACAGTGCGCTGGACCCACGCGCCGGCGGCCAAGGTCTTATCAGGATTGACAGTGATCTCACCGGTGTTCTCGTTGATGCGGTAGTTGAACTTGCTCGCTTCGTCGGCTCCACTGATGGAGAACTTTGTCCTCTGCGGCACCTTCGATGTCAGCTTGATAGGTGACGATGTGCCGATCTTGACGTTCTGGATGAGCTCGCCGTAGGACGGATCGTACTCAGCAGCGAGATTTCCCGTTTCGCCCTGCTTAATGAAGACCTTCACGGTGGCGGCTTCGTGAGAGCCGTCGGTGTAGACAACGACTGGATGCCACTCGTAGTACACATTCGGCCTTGCTGTTTCCGGCACAGTAATGGTGAATGTGCCGTCCTTGCTTATCTCCGGGGATACCTTCCAGCCTTTATTCACCTGCGGGGCGCGAACCTCGCGTACATTGGTGAGAGGCGTGGAAAGCGCAATTTTTACGCTGCCACCGGGGAGCACCGATACGTCACCGTACTTCGGGTTCTCCCTGTCCGCGATGGGATTATCGGGCTGTGCGACCGTCATAGTGGCAAGAGCGGTGTCCGACGTGCCGTCGGGGTATTTCACAACAAAAGCTAGGGGCTTCTTGGTGCCCACGACGGAATCAGCGGGGGCAGTGACTGTCCAGTTGCCATCCTTGGACAATTGAGAGGTCCATCCCTCAAGATTGCCCTGCGCAGCAGTGAAAGTGGTGCCCTCGGGGAAGTCCTTATTAGCCACACTGAATGTGACCGACTTACCTGGTTGAACGTCCTTTTCCACCTTGGCGGGTTCAAAGCGGCCATTCATTGGGTTATCCGGCTGGGCCACGTATACGGTCACCGGAATCTTACCCACAACGCTGTGGTCTTTCTTTCGGACGGTGAAGTCAAAGTGCCGCACCATGCCTTGGTCGGTTCCCTTGGGAACCGTCACCGTCACCACGTTGTTTTCGGTTGTCGAGGTCCAGTGATAATTCTGATCCACGCCCTCGCCGATATTGAACGTGATGTAGTAGCCCTCAGGGAGTGGCTTTGTGATCGTGGGCTTGAGTACGTTGTCTTTGCCCGCCTGAACGGTGGCAACGGGCGTGTCCTTCCCATCCAACTTCAGCGTGGTCGTGGCGTAGCTCACGCCATCCCACACGGGGGTGTTTTCGTTCGCTGTATTTTGCGCGGTGGCGTGAGGTAGAACCGTTGCTGGAGCTACCACAGCGCCGGTGACCGCCAGGGACGTGGCCGTGAGCAGGCCAAGCATGCGCTGTTTAGCTGAAAATCTCTTAGATTTCATACTGCCGAGTATAAAGCTTTTTTGCCAGTTGCATGGGGGGATTGTGCGACTGCACCCTCATGCGCGGTTGATTCGCACCATACTTTCTATTACGGCGGGTTGAAACACCAATGGGGAAGGCGAACACAGGGGGAGAAAGCGGGGTGGGCCCCGCGGGAGCCCCGTTGCACTTGGTGGAAAGCGGAGAACGGTGTTTTGTGGTTTTCGTGCCTTTTCGCTGTTCGGGCCGAGGATACCGGAGATTTGCCAGTCTGAGGTGTCGGTGGTTTTAGCCAGGCTCCGGGCCGGAACTTCATAGGGGAGGGGGGCAGACTTCGCGCGCTGTTAGGCGTGACGCCAAAAAAGTCCGGCCGGAGCCGGACTTCTTGCGTGCAGTTGTGCAACCTCGGCCTGCCCGAGCGGGGCAGGCGCGTCAGGGAGTTTACTTAGTGCTGATCTAAGGCGTAGAACTGAGCGCTCATCGCCGGGATGTGGATGCACACGGAGTGATCGCAACCATCCCACGGGCGCTCGTCGGACTGTGCCTCGAACTCGAGGAAGTTGCCGGCACCCTCGTACACGTCCTCGTCGGTATTGAGGATGCGCTTCCACACGCCGGGCTCGGGGACACCGACGGTGTAGTTCGGCTGCGAGTACCCGCCGAAGTTGAATACGCACAACACCTTGGAGCCATCGTCGCCGGTGCGAACGAAGGCGAGGATGTTGTTATCGGCATCGTCCGCCTTGATCCAGCGGAAGCCCTCGGTCTGGAAATCCTGCGTGTAAAAGGCCGGGTTATCGGTGTACACGGAGTTCAAATCGTGGGTGAGCTTTTGAATACCACGGTGGTATTCGCCCTCCCAGCCATCCATATCAGCCCAGTACAGGGAGTCGGACTCGTTCCATTCGCCCACCTGGCCAAACTCCTGCCCCTGGAAGAGCAGTTGCTTGCCGGGGTGGCTCCACATGAAGGCGAGCAGGGTACGCAGCCCCGCGGCCTTGTTCCAGGCGTCACCGGGCATCCGCTGCCACAGGGTGCCCTTGCCGTGAACCACCTCGTCGTGGGAAATGGGCAGAACAAAGCGCTCACTGTAGTGGTACACCATGGCGAAGGTGACCTCGTTGTGGTGGTAGGAGCGGTGAATCGGGTCGTGGCCGAAGTACTCCAACGTATCGTGCATCCAACCCATGTTCCACTTGAAGGTGAAGCCCAAGCCGCCGTTGGAGGTGAAATCCGTGACGCCCGGCCAGCTGGTGGATTCCTCGGCGATGGTGACGATTCCCGGGTGCAGCTTATGCACCGTCGCGTTCATCTCCTGGAGGAACTGGACCGCCTCCAAGTTTTCGCGCCCACCGTACTGGTTAGGTGCCCATTCGCCGTCCTCGCGCGAGTAGTCGAGGTACAGCATGCTCGCCACGGCATCCACGCGCAGGCCGTCGATGTGGAACTGATCCACCCAGTACAGTGCGTTGGCAACGAGGAAGTTGCGCACCTCGTTGCGGCCGAAGTTGAACACGTACGTGCCCCAGTCCTTCTGCTCGCCGCGGCGCCAGTCCGGGTGCTCATACAGCGCGGAACCGTCGAAGCGGGCGAGGGCCCACTCGTCCTTGGGGAAGTGCGCGGGGACCCAGTCCATGATGACACCGATACCACGGGCGTGGAAGGCGTCGATAAGCGCACGGAAATCGTCGGGGGAACCAAACCGGGAGGTGGGAGCGTAGTAGCCGGTGACCTGGTAACCCCACGAGCCACCGAACGGGTGCTCGGAGACGGGCAGGAACTCAACGTGGGTGTAGCCCATGCCGTCGACGTAATCGACGAGCTCATCGGCGAGTTGCTGGTAGCTTAAGCCCTGCTTCCAGCTGCCCAGGTGCACCTCGTAGATGCTCATCGGTTCAGTGGTGGGGGAGTTGTGGGAGCGAGACTCGACCCACTCCCCGTCCTTCCACTCGTAATCCGAGCTGGTGACCACAGAGCCGGTCGCCGGCGGAACCTCCGCCTGGCGGGCCATGGGATCCGCCTTGTCCAGGCGCTCGCCGGAGGCGGTGTGGATCGCGTACTTGTACACCGTGCCCTCGGCAACGTCAGGGATGAAGATCTCCCACACGCCACTGCTGCCCAGCGCCCGCATCGGGTACTGGGACGGGTTCCAGCTGCAGAAGTCGCCGATGACAGCAACACCCTTGGCCGATGGTGCCCACACAGCGAACGAGGTGCCGGTTACCGTTCCGTGCTCCGTTTCGTAGGAGTGGACGTGCGAGCCCAACACCTCCCACAAGCGCTCGTGGCGGCCTTCGCCGATCAGGTAAATGTCCTGGTCACCGAGTGTGGGCAGGAAGAAGTAGGGGTCGGCCTTCTCCACGGCGTCGATGAGCGGGTACTTGACACTGAAGCGGTAGTCGCGTGGGGTGCCGTCATCGAGGTGGATGGCCCAAATGTCGTCGCCGAGCAACTCCATGGGGTGACTGTCGCCGTCGATAAGCAAGAACACGCCCTCGGCGCCCACCTGACGCGTCCGGACCACCGCACCGTCATCGGTGGTGTGGAAACCGTAGTGGTCGTGGGGGCAGTAGTGCTGGCACCGGCGCAGAAGATCGAGGTCGGGCTCGGGGATTCCTAGAGACTGCATAGTGAAAAAATTCCTCTCAATCTATCTCCACGCAAGGGGTGCGCGGCGCTCGGGGGCAACGGTGGGAAGTTTAAAAATGTGGGCCACGTTCTTGAACGGTTCGAGGCGGACGTAGTTCACCTTGGAGAACTCGTAGTCCTCGCCCGAGATGAGGTCGTGGACGGGGAACGTTGCGCTCTCGTCCAAGCCAAGCGCATCCATGTCGAGAGTGAGCATCCCGGACTGCGCGTAGTGGGAATCGAGGTTCACCACGATGAGCAGGACGTTTCCGGTCTCTGGATCGACCTTGGAGTAGGCAAGCATCTGATCGTTGGTGAGCTCGTGGAAGTGAATGAAACGGAGCTGCGCCAGGGCGGGGTTCTTGCGCCTGATGAGGTTGAGCAGCCCGATGTAATCAGACAGGTTGTCCTGGCTGAAGTCGCGCGAGCGAAGCTCGTACTTCTCCGAGTGCTTGTACTCCTCCGAGCCGGGTGCCACGGCCTCGTGCTCGAACAGCTCGAAGCCGGAGTAGATGCCCCACACCGGGCTCATCGTGGCGGCCAGTGTGGCGCGGATGGCGAACATTGCCCGGCCGCCGTACTGCAGGCTTGCGTGGAGGATATCCGGCGTGTTGGTGAACAGGTTGGCGCGGGACACGTCCGCCATGCTGGAAATTTCCGTGGCGAACTCGGTGAGCTCGCGCTTGGTTGTCTTCCACGTGAAGTAGTTGTAGCTCTGGCTGAATCCCACCTTGGACAGTCCATACATGCGCGGTGGGCGGGTGAACGCTTCAGCGAGGAAGATGACCTCGGGGTGCTCGGCGTGGATCTCGGAGATCAGCCAGTGCCAGAAGTTCGCCGGCTTGGTGTGGGGGTTATCCACCCGGAACGTCTTCACACCGCGGCGAATCCACAGCAAAACCAGCTCAAGGATCTTGTTGTAGATCGTCTTGCGCGCGTTATCAAAGTTGAGCGGGTAGATATCCTGGTACTTCTTCGGCGGATTCTCCGCAAAGGCGATGGTGTTGTCGGGCAGAATGGTGAAGAACTCGGGGTGCTCCTTCGCCCACGGGTGATCGGGAGCGCACTGGAGGGCGAGGTCGATCGCGATCTCCATGCCGAGGTCCTCGGCGCGCTTGACCAGCGCCTCAAAATCCTCCACGGTGCCCAACTCCGGGTGCACCGCCTCGTGTCCGCCCTCGTCCGAACCGATGGCCCACGGGGAGCCCACATCGTCCGGCTCGGCGATGAGGGTGTTGTCCTTGCCCTTGCGGTTCACCTTGCCAATGGGGTGGATGGGGGGCAGGTACACCGTGTCAAAGCCCATCTCCTTGATGCGGGGGAGCTCCTCCGCGGTGGTGGCAAAGGTGCCGTGGATGGGCTTCCCGTTCTCGTCCAGGCCGCCGGTGGAGCGGGGGAAAATCTCATACCACGAGGAGACGAGGGCCTTGCGGCGCTCCACAAAGATCCTGAACTCGGTGGTCCGGGTGAGGAAGTGGCGCAGCGGCGGGGCCTTCTTGGTTTCCTCCATGGCCTTGTGAATCTTGTCCGCCAGCGGCGCATCGGAGTGGAGGAGTGTGACAACATCGGTGAGGCCGGCTTCGGTGCACAGGCGTGCGCCGATCTCGATATCGTTGGCCATCTCCTCCTCTGACTGGCCAGCGTCGAGTTTGGCTTCTACGTTATGGCGCCAGCTCTGCATGGGGTGGTCCCACCCCTCGATGCGGAAGCTCCACATGCCCATCTGATCGGGCACGAACAGTGCGTTGAACTTGTCGGGTTCCTCCTCCCGGGCCACCATAGGGATGGCGGTTTCGTGCCCGTGGGGGTCCGTGACAACGCAGGTTGCGCCGACGGCATCGTGTCCCTCCCTCCAGACGAGCGCGAAGATGGGGATTACCTCACCAACAGTGCCCTTAGCTGGATAGGACCCGCAGTTAATTACAGGTCGGATGTCATCTATGGCAATGCGTCCAGTCATAGTTCATAGCCTAGTGAAAATTACTCTTCCGTATGTGGTTTACGGGATTTTTCTCCGTCGTTCGCAACACGCCGCTCGCCGAGGCATCCGGACGGTTCGTCGCTCTCACGGGCGCTGGCGGATGCTCGGGGCGGGCCGCGGCACGCCGGTGCATCGAGCCAGCACAGAGTGGCACCCGGCGTGCCGGGTCCTCGGTATGGCCCGTATCCCCGGGGGGACTGAGGAGGCTGCGGCGGGCTGTGCGTCGCGTTGCTCCCACACGGGAGGTGGTTTTTGGGCCATGATAGGAAGTGTGAACGACTACAACCCAGATCTCGTCATTGACTTCTCCGATGTCACCTTCGCCCGCGACGGGCGCACGCTGTTAGGGCCGCTTACGTGGCAGGTAGAACTGGACGAGCGGTGGGTTGTCATCGGCCCCAACGGTGCCGGCAAGACCACGCTTATGAGGATCGCCGGGGCCTCCGATTTCCCCTCCTCTGGCACCGCCTTCCTCATGGGGGAGCAGCTGGGCAAGACGGATATGCGGGACCTCCGCGCGCAGATCGGCATCAGCTCGACGGCCGTCGCCCAGCGCATTCCGCCAAAGGAGAAGGTCGCCGATCTCGTTATTTCTGCCGGTTACGCCATCCTCGGCCGGTGGCGCGAGGAGTACGAGGAGATGGACTACAACCAGGCCATCGACATTTTGGAGCAGGTCGGCGCCCTTCACCTGCGTGATCGCACGTGGGGGACGCTGTCAGAGGGTGAGAAGAAGCGCGTCATGATCGCTCGCGCCCTCATGATCAACCCTGAGTTGTTGCTTCTCGACGAACCGGGTGCCGGCCTCGACCTCGGTGGCCGGGAGGATCTGGTGCAGTTCCTCGCGGACCTGGCCGCCGACCCCGATGCCCCCGCCGTGGTGATGGTCACCCACCACGTGGAGGAGATCCCCGCCGGCTTCACTAATGCTTTGCTTCTCGACGAAGGGGAGGTGGTCGCCCAGGGGCCCATCGACGAGGTCATCACCGCGAAGAATCTCACCACTTGCTTCCACCAACCGATTGCCCTGGACAAGATCGACGGGCGGTTCTTCGCGCGGCGGCTGCGTCGTGGTGGCACCCACCGCTCTCCACTCGCCTCGGACAAAGACTAGAAGCCCCGCTAGGCCATGGCATTCAGCCCTGAGGAAGTAGTCTTTTGCGCCACACACGCGGACGAGATCGCCGATGCGGCCCACCGGGTGGGGCTAACACCCACAACCGCCATCGCCGATGCCGAGTACCTGAAGAAGCGGTTCGGCGAGTTCGGTAGGTGCGTAAGCGAGCTTCTGCGCGCCCGCGTCGTGGGCGCTCGCAAGGGGCTCCCCGCCCACTGGATCTACCCGCTAGAAGCCGCCGAGCAGGCCACCCCACCCGCCGTCACGGCAGAGCGCCAGCGACGAATCCGGGAATTTTTCCCCACCCAGCTGGTGCACGATCTCACCACCTCCATCGGCACGGAGATCGCCAATGGAGACCCTCAGCGCACAAAGAGCGCCGGCGGGGCGACCGCAGCCAAAGAAACCAACGGTGACGGGAGGAACACGGACGGGCTCCATCCAACCCCGTTTTCCGGTACGCCGGTTATCGGCAGCGACCTTGACCTGGCGCGCGTCATGTGCGCTCGGTACAACACGGGGCGGCCGGTGTTTGTTGCCGATGCACTTGCGCACACATCGTTGGCCCCCGTGTGCATCGCCGACCCCGCCAGGCGCGCGGGCGGGCGCAGGATCCCGCGCCCGGAGGAGCTGCTCCCGCCGTTGCCGGATCTCATCGCCGCGCACCGTGGGCAGGAGCTCGCCGTGAAGTGCGCGCCGGGAATCGACTACTCGGGCTGGGAAGGTCTGGTCTCCGTGACGAGCGTCGACGGTGGCGTAAAGGAAGTGTGCCTTTTTACCCCGGGGCTCTCCGGTGGCGCGCGCCGGGAGGCGGTAATCATCCGCGGGCAGCGGGTTGTCGACCGCATCACCTGCTCGGCCGATCCCGCAGATGTCGCGCCCAATGACCTGGTAAGAGAGCCAGGCCGGTTCATCATCGACCCGGATGGCGCCATCGTGAGGGCGGGACTCGTGTCCCAGTTTGCCGTTCGTGAGGGCTTGTGGATGCTCGATCACCGCATCGCCCACCTCACAGGTGACTCGATACCCGCCGGGTACAGCGGCTTTGAGGTGTTGGATGAGGTGCCACTGAAGAAGTTGAAAAAGGCCCTCGCCCCGTACCACCCGGGCGCGTTGGAGATTCTCGTCCGCGGTGTGGACCTCAACCCGGACCTCCTGCGCAAGAAGCTGAAGCCCACAGGGGACAGGTCCATAGGCATCGTCGTCACCCGGATTGGCAAGACCGCCTCAGCCTTCATCTGTGGCCCGCGTCAACGGGCGTGACCCGGTAGCCCTCGCGCCACTCACGCGGAACACACAGAAACTATCTGGATCCGGTGCGGTGCGCACAACATCCATATATATCCCGTGTGGAGCACGCAGCATCTATATGAATAAAGCATCCTCGTAGTTGCAGGCCTATTGCGCGTGTGGGCTAATGAGACGGCAGAGGCGAATGCTGCACGAAATCTGGTGCGAATGTGGTGCGAATATGGTGCGGGTAGGGAAAGCTGTAGTGCGCGCACAGTCGAATGCGGTGCTGCCTGGAGGAGGGTGCTGCGCGGGGAAAGCGGGCGCGGTGCGAGCAGGTAACAAAGTGCGAGAACGGGGACGAAGAGCAGCAACGGGGTCGGAACGCGAGAATAGGGACGAGGCGCGAGAACAGGGACAAGGCGCGAGAATGGGGACGTGGTTCCAAATCGCGGGAGTTGTACAGCAGGCGCACGGGGACGCGCATTGCTCAATGAAGCCGTTAATAGCAGCGTGTGTAACCAGCAGAGCGCGGTGCATGGGGGAGTTACTCGCAGCGTCGTTTCCGGCATCAAGTAGACTAGTTAGACTATTTAAACCGAACTAGATAGTTCATTGTTGGATGCGGTAGTTTTGTAACGATTGTTCGCGTGCATAATTGATTGCGTGTGATCTCGCGTTAGACTCTCTAAGACAGTGAATCCATGACAGACGTGAATGTACAGACGAAAGGTGTGAAGATGCCTGCGATTGCAGTGCTTGTTAAGCACGTGCCGGACACATGGTCCGAAAAATCCTTGGAACCCGATTTCACCCTCCAACGCGAGGGCGTGGATGAGGTGCTCGACGAGGTGAACGAGTTCGCCGTCGAGCAGGCCCTACGGCTGAAAGAACAGCTCGAAGGTTCCGAGGTTGTCGCCGTCACCGTGGGCCCCGAGCGGTCCACTGAGGCGCTGCGCAGGGCCATCGCCATGGGGTGTGACCGGGCAATTCTTGTCGCTGACGACGCTATCGCCGGCGCCGATGTACTTGGCACCACGTGGGTTCTCACCAACGCACTGAACACCATCGAGGATCTCCAGCTCATCGTGTGTGGATCCGGTTCCTCCGACGGTGCGATGGGTGCTATCCCCGGGCTGCTATCCGAGTACCGCCAGGTACCAGCACTTACGTACTGTGTCGAATCCTCGATCGGGGGCAACACTCTTTCGGCCAAGCGCGTTACCAACGCGGGGGTCACCGAGCTGTCCGCGTCGCTTCCCGCCATCCTCTCCGTGACGGACAAGGCAGCGGCGCCACGCTTCCCCAACTTCAAGTCGCTGGCGGCGGCAAAAAAGGCGGAGATCCCCACGCTCACGCTTGCCGATCTCGGAGTCGAGCCGACCCAGGTGGGACTCAATTATTCGGCTACCGTTGTCCAGAATGCGGAAGTGCACCCGCCGCGTGAGCAGGGCGAAATGATCTACGATCACGGCCAAGGGGCTGCCGCCATCGCGGATTACCTGGAACAAGAGAACCTGATCTAACAAGGAGTGATGAAAAACTATGGTGTACGTACTTGCAACAGACTCCTCGCGGATCAACGGTGAGCTCATCACCGCGGCTCGCGTTCTGGGTGACGTGACGGCTGTTGTCGTTGGTTCGCTCCCCGCCGACGCGACGGACGCTTTGGCTACTCAAGGAGCCAAGACGATCATCCGCGCGCCGTTTACGGGCCAGCGCCTCGTCATCCCCGAGGTGGATGCGCTGAGCATTCTCGCCTCGCAGACCCCTGGTCCGATCGTCATTTCTAGGTCGGAAGAGGGCAACGAGATCGCCGGTCGGTTGGCTGCCCGGTTGAGCTCCGGTGTTCTCACCGATGTTGTCGCGATCAACGCGGATGGTACCGCCCGTGGGTCGATCTTTGGCGACAAGATTGGGACCACCCTTGCCGTGGGTGGAACGAGCCCCATCTACACGCTGCGCGCGGGCGTTGTCGAGCCCGTCAACCAGGAGGCCGATGGCACGCTCATGGACCTCGCCCTGCCTGAGGCCGGAGTCCTCGACCCCACCGTGGTGAGCTTCACTCCGCACACCCCGGGCGCACGGCCCGCGCTGCCGCAGGCTGATGTGGTGGTCTCCGGCGGCCGTGGCGTGGGTTCGGCGGAGGGCTTCACCGAGCTGGTCGAGCCTCTCGCCGATCTCTTCGGTGGTGCAGTTGGTGCCACCCGTGATGCCGTGGATGACGATTTTTACCCGGCCGAGTACCAGGTGGGTCAAACCGGCGCAACCGTCTCCCCGGAGCTGTACATCGCGCTCGGCCTGTCGGGTGCTATCCAGCACACCTCGGGCATGCAGACCTCAAAGCGCATCGTGGTGATCAACCAGGACGAGGACGCACCCATCTTCCAAATCGCCGATATCGGCGTCGTTGGTGATGTTAACGAGATCGTCCCGGCCCTCATCCAGGAGATCACTGATCGCCGCAAAGCCAAGGGATTGACCTCCTAAAGGGATGTAGCCACATCCATGTTTCTCCCCGTCAGCGTTTCCACGCCGTGCTGTTCCCCGCGTTGCGGGGACGAGGGGAGAAATTTTTTTGGCCCAGCAAGATACAACTCGGGCGCGTTCTGGGCAGTGGTGGAAACTCTCGCCGGGCATGTATGTCCGTGGAGTCGGCTCGGTCCTTGCGTTGAGGGCAATTGGCATCGGCACAGTTGCAGTAGCTACGCACAGTGAGGGGAATTGTGTCGAAGTGATCGGGGGCCCGATAGGAGGGGAGGGGCGAGGAAGCGGAAGTCACGCACGGCGCTCATAATCCTGTGATACATGCCAAAGATCTGGCTGGGTATTGAGAGAGTCACAATGACGGTACAGTGATCTCATCATGGGAAAGCGAGAAGAAAACCGGGCGAAGAGGGAACAGGCCGTGCTCCAGGCCGCCCGCAATGTTTTCCTCAACAACGACTATGAATCGGTGACCACGGCCCAGCTGGCAGCTGCATCGGGGATGTCCACAGGCACGTTTTTCCGTCATGCTGGTTTCAAAGCCGAACTGTTGATCTCCGTCTACACGGAAGTGGTCGAGCACGGGCTCGAGGCTGAGGAGGCGCTTCCTGATTCCGCAGGCTTAGTGGAGCGCGCCCATGCGCTCATTGACCCGATCGTGGAGGCGATGGAGGAGTCGCGCGACAACATGCTGGCGTTCCAGTGGGAAGTGCTGTTCGGCACGTCGACGGGGCCACGCAGGGAGCACGCCATCATGCTCATCCGGGATTTTGAGCGGCGCATCTATGCGTTCGCTCTTCGCCGTGGCCTGGGCAAGGATGCCGCCCGTCAGGTGGCAGCGAGTATCTACGCCATCATGTACATGGAGCTCGTCCGTGTCACTATCGATCGCGACGAGGCAAAATACATGAGGAACAGGCTTCATGAGCAGATTTCGTTTATCGCAGAGGGAATGAAGCTGTAGCGACGATTCGCGCCGCCTTCGGCCCGTTTTGCGTGTGTCCTTGAAATCGGTGGGGGCGCGGTGGTCCTCCGGGTGTATTGGCCTCCGTTGCACTAAAACGTAAGCGTTGGCCCCTTGTTTTGGCCCGCGGTTGTTGGTAACCAGCTTCTCGCGCACTGGTTTGCCCTATTGTTTTTCGCCCGCCGCTGTTGGTGACCAGTTCCTGGCGCACTGGTTTGTCCGCGGCTTTTGTGCCGCCGTTCTTGCCTTCCAGCTTTCGGCTTGCTGTTTTGCCCTAAAGCTGCGACGACCAGCGTCATGAAACGGTGACCGAACCAGCAAACGGTGATCGAACCAGCAAACGGTCACCAGCACTAAGAAGCAGTGCTCACAACTCTCCTAAATCAGGACTCGCGCCCCACGCAGGCGAACTGCAATCGCGCCGTCGGTCCTGCTTCCATGTAACAGAAAAGGACGAAGGATCCCGGTATAAAGAAAGCCAGTGGCAAGGATTCACCGATGTGCTTTCCGCGCGTCGTCGTTCCGGGGTGCTCGTGCGTGGGTGTTGATGTGGTTTTTGTCCCGGACTTTGCGCAGCAGCTAGCTAGCCCAGGAACGCATTTCGCTCGCGTTTTTACACCCTATGAGCAGCGCTGTGTTCACCGGCGGGCGGCGGTGACTGGATGCCCCGAGCAGCATTTTGCTGTGCGATGGGCAGCAAAAGAAGCCTTCATCAAGGCGTGGAGTGCCTTTATTGCCCCGGCTCCGCCACCTCTTGCACCTGAAGAGGTCTGTTGGTCCGAGATTGAGGTGCGAAACGATGCTAATGGGCGGCCGAGCCTGCACCTTCGGGGTGACATTGCCCGGCTCGCGCCGTCCGATGTGTCGTGGGACGTCTCGTTGAGCCACGGTGGCGATTATGCGGTGGCAGTTGTTGTGGCGCAGAGGGAAGTGGGCGACGGAATTCCCACGTAAACGAGTTCCCTGCGGAGTGCCGCAGGCTGCATGCTGATTTAGCCGGAACCGTGGGGCTGCAGGACTAGTACAGACTTCGGACATTAGCCGGTGCGAAGCGGTCCCGGGACTAAGCGTTAGTCAAAGCGACGGCTGCAATTGTGATTGAGATTGGCAGCCGGGGAAAGGCGAAGGCCACAGTGGATCGAATACGACCACTGTGGCCTTTGTTGAATGATTCGGTGTGGCTCGAAGCTATCGGTAATGGTGCACCGATTCTTGGCTTCTCACGGGTGCTGCTCTTACCCCGAGGCGGGGCGCTGAACGGCTACCGGCATCTAATGGTTTAGGCGGGCACTGCCATGATGAGAACAGACTGGAACAGCACGCCAGCCGCCATGAGACCACCGAGAATAAGCGATATGCGACTCATTTCTCCTCTTCCCTCTACAAGCTAACTGATGGTGTTGCACGGTTGTTGCTCAAATAGTTGAACAATCTTTCCGGGCCGGATGATTACAATACACTTTTTTGTGCCGTTGTCCAGCCCGTCTCGCACTTTTTGCCAAAGAAAAAATACACCAATACTGAGCGTCCCTAAAAAGTGATTATGGTTGCTGGTGAAGGGTGTCCGTTGTGCGGTCACTGTGGGCGCATTCCAATGTGGGAAAGGCGGCAACCTGTGAAAAATGTGCGGCTGGGACAGCGGTTATGAGGCGGGTGAAGCGGGTCGGACGGGACGCGAAATTGCCCTTGGGCGAACGGATACGGGCGGGGGAGGGAGAGGATTGCCAATTAGGAGAGTGAAGCAGACTAGAATAGCCACGGAAGATTAGCCAAATTTAATGCAAGGAAGGCCCTCCCCCTCATGGATGCACGCTTCGCAGTCCGACGCAAACCACAATTCCGCGACGAGGAGCGAGCACTGCTCTCAACGCTGAACAACCTCGCCAGAGTTCACCTGGATTCGGTGCAGATCATCAACGTGTACGACGTTTTCGGCGCGACCGACGCGGATCTGGAAGCCCTGAGCTCCTCCGTTGTATCGGATGATCGCGTCGATGATGAGCTCACGGAGCAACAGCTGACTGAGCTCCTCAACGAAGCACCGAGCTTCCTCGCTGTGGAGCCGCTTCCTGGCCAGTACGATCAGCGTGCTGACGCGGCCAACCAGGCCCTGCGGCTAGTCCAGCCTGAAACGGATGCCACGATCTACTCGGCAGTTCTCTACGTTTTCGCACCGGCACCGTCCGATGAGGCGCGTGCGGCGATTCGCAGCTTCCTCATCAACCCCGTGGAGTCTGGTGAAAAGAACATGCAGGTTCTCCAAGCTCCGGCCACGGGTGCGGTGGAACCCTTGCGTCAGTATCCGGGCTTTAACGAGCTTGAGGAGGACGGGCTTGAGGCGCTCATTAAGGAGCGCGGGATGGCGATGAGCTTGGCTGATCTGGAGACAATCCAGGCCTACTTCCGTGAGGAAGGTCGCACGCCGACCGATGTTGAGCTCTCGGTATTGGATACGTACTGGTCGGATCACTGCAGGCACACCACGTTCAACACGCAACTTACGAACATCGCTAATGAGGGCGGACGGTTCAGCGAGCAACTCGATCGTGCTCTTCGCCGTTACGAGGAGCTGCGCGAAGCCAATGGACGCACCGCAAAGCCCCGCACACTCATGGACCTTGGCACGATCATGGGGCGTGAGCTTCGTCGCACCGGTGTCATGGATGACCAAGAGGTTTCCGAAGAGATCAACGCTTGCTCCGTGTATGTCAACGCGAGGAAGCCCGTGGATTCACGTGCTTCCGAGGTGGTTGTGGGTGAGCGTGCTTCCGAGCGAAGCGAGGAAGCACCCTGGCTCTTGATGTTCAAGAACGAGACGCACAATCACCCGACAGAGATTGAGCCGTTCGGTGGGGCTTCGACGTGCCTGGGCGGAGCGATCCGTGATCCCCTTTCCGGGCGTTCGTGGGTGTACCAGGCTCTGCGCCTGTCCGGCGCAGGTGACATCAACACGCCGCGGGAGAACACCCTGGAAGGCAAGCTCCCGCAGGCGGATATTTCCGCCCGAGCTACTGCCGGCTACTCCAGCTACGGCAACCAGATCGGGCTTGCGACGACGAATGTGCGCGAGTTCGTTCACCCGGGCTACGTGGCCAAACGAATGGAGCTGGGCGCGGTTGTTGCCGCAGCCCCGGTGGAAAACGTCAAGCGTCTGGATCCTCAGGCCGGTGACGTGGTCATCATCCTCGGTGGTCGCACGGGCCGCGACGGTATCGGCGGTGCCACGGGTTCGTCCAAGGCACACGATGATCACTCGCTGAGAACCTCCGGCGCCGAGGTGCAAAAGGGTAACCCCGTCAACGAGCGGAAGATTCAGCGTTTGTTCCGCAACCCCGAGGTAGCGCAGATGATCGTGCGTTGCAACGACTTCGGTGCCGGCGGCGTTGCGGTGGCGGTTGGTGAACTTGCCGATAGCCTCGATATTCACCTGGAGCGCGTGCCGCTGAAGTACGCGGGACTAAATGCTCGTGAGATCGCCATCTCTGAATCCCAGGAGAGGATGGCCGTTGTCGTGCGGCCGGACGACGCATCCCGGTTTGTCGAACTTGCACAGATCGAGAACCTCGAGGCGACTCAACTTGCAGAAGTCACCGACACGGGCCGCCTGCGGATGTTCCTGGGAGACGAGAAGGTTCTCGATCTTTCACGCTCCTTCATTGATACCAACGGTGCCGACCGTGAGCAGGATGTTGCCATGGTGGACGTGCCGATGGAAACGGCCAGCCCGCGCCCGGCGAGTGTCGCCGAGGCTCTGGCAACACCTGCTGGAGCATCGCAGGAAGGCATGGTTGAGCAGTTCGACTCCACCGTGGGCAGGTCCACCGTGCTCATGCCGTTCGGCGGAGCCACGCAAAAGACTTTTGAGATGGCCTCTATTCAGGCCCTCCCGGTGCCCGGTGGCACGTCCACCTCATCGGTGATGACGTACGGGTTCAGCCCGCAGCTCGCCAGTGACTCGCCGTTCCTCATGGGCGCGTACTCCGTGGTGGAGGCTCTCGCCCGTCTCACCGCCGCCGGTGCCGATCCCACTACCGCGTGGCTGACCGTACAGGAGTACTTCGAGCGGCTGGACCAGGTTCCGGAGCGCTGGGGCCAGGTCACGCAGGCCCTCCTTGGCCTTCTCGAGGCCCAGGATGCTTTCCAGGTTGCGGCCATCGGTGGCAAGGACTCTATGAGCGGAACCTACGGCGAGGATCTCCATGTTCCGCCGACTCTTGTCACCTTCGCCGTCGCGACGATGGACGATTGCGACGCGATAAGCGCCGCGATCCCCGCACCCGGTATGGATGTGTACCTCATCGCTCACACCCCGCTGGCTTCCGGCGAACCGGATTACGACACACTGCGTGACAACTTTGCTGCGTTCACCGAATTCGCCCGCAGTGGGGCTGTACAGGCAGCCTCCGCCGTCACCCAAGCCGGACTCGGCGCGACCATTGTCAACATGGCTGCCGGTAACGGTGTGGGCTTTGAGTCCGCGCCGGATGCGGACGTTGACTGGGCACAAGGAGCCCTCGGTGGCATCGTGTTCGCCGTAGAGCAGGGCGCATCCGTCCCTCGCAACGTACAGCTCCTCGGCCACACCACAGAGGACGGGAAGCTCATCTTCGGCGCTGAGACAATCACCCTCGATAAGGCAGCAGAGGTCAGCGAAGCACGGTACCGCACCGTGTACCCGCTCAATACTGCGCGCGGTGACGTACTGCCGGAGTTTGCCACGGTGCTCCCTGAACCCTCCTCAACGCACGAAACGGCGGCCGAGGAGGGTGCAGCAGCGTCGAGCGTCTCTGCCCACGGCACCGTCAGTGGTCCGGCTCCCCACGTGCTGCTGCCCGTGTTCCCAGGCACCAACTCGGAATACGACATGGCCGAGGCCTTCCGGGCGGCCGGCGCGACGACAGAATTCCTTGTCATTCGCAACCTCACCCCTGCCATGCTGGAGGAAGACACAAGGGCATTTGTGGAGAAGCTCTCCGGCGCGCAGATTCTCGCGTTTTCGGGCGGGTTCTCGCTCGGCGATGAGCCCGACGGCTCCGCCAAGTTCATGGCCGCTTTCCTGCGCACGCCCGAAGTGGCCCGTGCCGTGGCCAACTTTGTTGCCGGCGATGGCCTCGTCCTCGGCATCTGCAACGGTTTCCAGGCGCTGGTGAAGAGTGGCTTCCTGCCCTACGGTGATCCGGCGAAGCTCACCGAGACCTCGCCCACGCTGGCGCACAACCTCCAGTTGCGCCACGTGTCCCGGATTGCTA
This sequence comes from Corynebacterium pyruviciproducens ATCC BAA-1742, assembly GCF_000411375.1. Taxonomy (GTDB): domain Bacteria; phylum Actinomycetota; class Actinomycetes; order Mycobacteriales; family Mycobacteriaceae; genus Corynebacterium; species Corynebacterium pyruviciproducens. The sequence continues at coordinate 367,546 of NZ_KE150446.1, forward strand.
CAACACGCGTTGCCTCGGTGGATTCCCCGTGGCTGTCCAGTTTCGTACCGGGCCAAACACATCTCATCCCGGTGTCCCACGGTGAGGGACGGTTCGTGGTGAGCGAGGAGGAGGCGCGCGCGCTGTTCGCCTCGCACCAGGTGGCGTTCCAGTACGTCGATGAGAACGGAACGCCAACGATGGATGCGCCCGCGAACCCAAACGGTTCCAGCTACGCCATCGAAGGCATCGTGTCCCCCGATGGTCGCATCCTGGGCAAGATGGGGCACCCGGAGCGCTTCCGCGAGGGGCTCATGAAGAATATCCCCGGAATCTACTCGCAGGATATCTTCCTCAATGCCGTTAACTACTGCAAGGCTCAATCACGGTAGTCCCGGAGCGAATCAGCATCACCCCACCGGCCGGCCTGGTGGTCTGCCGGTAGGGTGACGGCACGCCGTCCTAGATGACGGCGTGCATGTGGGAGCGATGGCGCAGCTGCGGCGCATCTACCGGCACGTTCTCCGGTGGGTGCGCCGCATTTTCCACCCACCGCGTGCACCACTATCCTCGTCTGTATGACGCAACGGCATTACTTTGACCACGCGGCAACCACCCCGATGCGCCGCAGCGCGATAGATGCGTGGGTGGAACACGCAGACGTGCTCAACCCGGGTGGAACCTACGCCTCGGGGCGGCGGGCACAATCTGTTCTCGCCCAGGCTAGGGAGATTGTCGCCGAGGCGCTGGGATGCGAACCCATCGAGGTCATCTTCACAGGTTCCGGCACCGAGGCCGATAACCTCGCCGTGCGTGGGTTTGTCAACGCGGCAGTAGCCAAGGGCGAGACCCCGCAGGTGGTGACCACCCCGATCGAACACCCCGCGGTGCGCGAAACGGTGCAGGCGCTGAGCAGAAGCATCGGCGGACTCGTGGTGGACTACCTCCCGGTTTCGTCCTCCGGCCACGTGGGGGATCTCTCGGCGCTCAACGCGCCGGCAACAGTTGCCGCAGTGATGTGGGCAAATAATGAAACCGGTGCCATCCAACCGATCGAGGATGTGGCGGCCCAGTGCCAGACGACGGGAACGCCACTGCACGTGGATGCGGTCCAAGTGGTTGGCCATCTGCCCGTCGATTTCTCTACGCTCGGTGCAACCACCCTCGCCGCCAGCGCCCACAAGTTCGGCGGTCCGCGCGGAGTGGGATTACTGCTAACCAAGCGGTCACCGGTACCCGCGCCGGTTCTCACCGGCGGCGGACAACAGCGAGGCATCCGCCCGGGCACGCAGGACGTGGCCGGGGCCATCGCAACGGCCGTCGCTCTCAAGGAAGCGGTGGGAGAGATCGACGAGGAGAAACAGCGTCTCACCGAACTCACCGCACGGTTGAAGCAGGGGCTGGAGGGGAGCGTCGACAAGCTAGAGATTTATACGCACAGCCCGCACCTTCCGGGCCACCTCTTTGTCAGCTTCCCCGGCGCGGAAGCCGACTCACTCATCATGCTGTTCGATTCCCTGGGGATCGAGGTCGCCGCGGGCTCAGCATGCTCCTCGGGCGTCAACCGGGCGTCGCATGTGCTGGAGGCAATGGGTGTGGAGGAGAAGACCTCCCGCGGTGCCATCCGCTTCACGCTCGGCCGGACCACCACCGACGAGGACGTGGATTACCTCCTTGCGCAGGCCCCAGGCGTGGTGGAACGCGCGCGTAGAGCCGGGATGGCGTAGGCAGCCACCGGCAACCTGTGCCGCACTGGTATGAGGGGAATACGCGCGTCTTTGATCCCCGGAGCTTTCACGTGGCGGCATCTCAGTCCTATACTGACAAGCCGGTAAAGTCCCAAGGGAATAACGCGGGAACAAAGAATGTTGAGGTAGACCGTGAGAGTTCTAGCAGCAATGAGCGGGGGAGTGGACAGCGCGGTGGCCGCCGCCCGCGCGGTGGAGGCAGGCCACGAGGTTGTCGGCGTCCACCTGGCGCTGTCGCGTGACCCGCAATCCGTCCGTGAGTCGTCCCGTGGCTGCTGCTCCCTGGAGGATTCCGCCGACGCGCGCCGGGTATGTGACAAGCTGGGAATTCCCTTTTACGTGTGGGACTTTTCTGATCGCTTCAAGGAAGAAGTTATCGATGACTTCATTGACTCCTACGCGATGGGGGAGACCCCCAACCCGTGCCTGCGCTGCAACGAGAAGATTAAGTTCCGGGCGCTGTTGGAGCGGGGCCTGGCGCTCGGCTTCGATGCCGTTGCCACCGGCCACTACGCCACCATCGACGAGAATGGCTACCTCCGCCGCTCCGTCGATCCCAACAAGGACCAGTCCTATGTCCTCGGCGTGCTCACCGCCGACGAGCTAGCGCACTGTTACTTCCCGGTGGGCAATACGGAGAAGCCGCAGATCCGCGAGGAAGCCGCCCGGCACGGTTTTTCCGTGGCAAAGAAGCCGGATAGCTACGATATTTGTTTCATCCCAGATGGCAACACCAAGGCGTTTTTAGGGAAGAACATCGGCATGCGCCCGGGTGCCATCGTGGATGAGGAGGGCCGCAAGCTGCAGGATCACGACGGCGTGTACGGGTACACCATTGGCCAGCGCAAGGGGCTCAACATCCGCGTCCCCGCCAAGGACGGACGGCCCCGCTACGTCACGGACATCGATGCCGCTACCGGCACCGTTGTCGTGGGGCCGAGGGAACACCTCGCCGTCCATACCATCATCGCGGATCGTCTGAAGAAGCTGCACCCGGCATTCGACGGCGAGTTTGAGGCCGAGGTGCAGGTACGCGCCCACGGCGAGGTGGTGCCGTGCCAGGCAGCCATCTCCGGCGACACCATGACGCTGACGTTGTCCACGCCCCTTTCTGGCGTTGCCCGTGGTCAGGCAGCTGTGATCTACCTACCAGATCCGGACGGTGACATCGTGCTCGGCTCCGGCACGATCTGCGGTACGGTGCACTAGTGGTCGCGTTCGGGGTCGGTGAGGTCACCGCCGCTACGTTTGCGGAGGCCTGCGATATCGTCATCAGCGAGACGGGAGACCTCCCCCATATCCCGCAGTTCTCCACCCGCGGTCCCTGGTCCGATCCGGTGGGACGGACGACTTCGCTTCTCGACGGCCTGTACGTGGACGTTCGCTCCCGGGGCTGGGTAGTCACTGCACGGGGGAGCAGAGCAGGTACGAGGGCACGGGACCTCCTGCGCCGTGACGTGGATATGTGCGAGGAGTTGTGGCCCTCGAGAATTGGCACCGTCAAGGTCCAGTGCCTGGGTCCGTGGTCGATGGCCACAGCCATGGAGATGAGCAACGGGCACCTGGTGCTCAGCGACGCGGGCGCTGTCCGCGATGTGGCGGAAGCGCTCACCGCAGGGGTCATCGCCCACGCACGCGACGTGCAGCGCAGGTTCTCGGCGGACACCGTGGTGGTGCAGGTTGATGAGCCGTACCTCAATGACGTGCGCCGTGGCGGGATCGAGGGCACGAGCGATTTTGACACGCTTCCTCCCGTGCACATAGATGAGCTACAAAAGATTCTCTTTCCGCTTTATGAGGTGTGTGAGTCGCAGGGGTTCACCCCCATCATCAACGAGCGTGGGTACGCACCCGTGTGGGATCTCGTGCCCGACGGCGGGGCGCTCATTGATGTGGCCACAATTACTTCGTCGCGCGACTTGGATGCCGCTGGCATGGCGCTGGAATCTAGGTTCAGTGGCGACAACCGGTGCGCGGTGTCCACAGATCGGGTCAACCTCGAGCGGGTGTGTAGCGAGCTTGGTCAGGACCGGGGGATCTTCGATGTGTACGCAATCGGGGGTGCCACGGAGTACGCCGAGGCGTACGGGCTGGATAGGTATATTCACTAGCTTCTGTGTTGCCCGCTGTCCAACGCGCGGTGCCGAATTGTCCTGCGTTATTAAAGTTTCATTAACTAAGAAAAGTTTATCTCATAGTATGATCGGCGCTAGATTGCATGTGTGCTTATCTGTTTCTCAGGCTACGGTAGTGTGTAGCTAGCCGGTGCTGGTTACCTGGTGTGCGGGGGAGTGGAGCGGCACATTTTTCACTTGTTTTAACCTGGTTTAACCAGTATAACGATATTATTAGGTACGAAATTGAATCGTGGCGGTAATCACTTTCTTAGCGGATTATTAGTTTCCACCCTTTTGGAATGGCCGGTAGGGTGTAGTTATTTGCCCAGTTTATTAGGACTAAGAAGTGAATAGATACGGTTATTGTGGGGGTGAAATCATGTATCTTTAGGGGGTAACGAAGAGGAAAATTGTATGGAGAATGAAAGCTGAGATAAATATGAAAGCTTACTTATGTTGGAAACGGGTGTGGACGGATGGATGGTATCTAATAAAAGGGCTGGCCATAAGGTCATTAGCGGAGGCGATGTGCCGCGTCTGAAGGGTTGCCGCTCTTATGGAGTTGTGTTTTAATAATGCGTGCAATGTGTAAATTCTTAACGTCCTGTAAGTTTTATTTCTAAGTCAATACTTTCACGACGTTTATTGGAGGTCATCATGACAACAACCCCTAAGGAGAAGCAGAGCCTGTTGAAGCGCCCCGGCTTTCGCCTTGTCGTAGCTACGGCTACGTCTCTTTCGGTTGTCGCTGGCGTCACCGTAGCGCCACACAACCCCATCGTGTCGGTTTCGCAGGCGGCTCCTCGCCTGGATCAGAATGTACCGGAAGGTTACGACAAAGAAACCTTCGTGTACTACGTTAACGCCTCCCGGAATCACGGCCCCATCCGCGTGCTTCCGGGCGAGCGTTACGGCATTCCGATCGATCTCAACCAGAAGATGCCGGAGCAGCCCAACGGCTTTGTGAGCCCCACAACCAGTAACTGGCAGATGTGGAGCCCGAAGGACGTACCACTCACTGAGACGTGGGGTCCTACTCCCGCTGACGGCGGTCAGCCCACGTGGGGCGATATCGAGCCTGAGCGCAAGGTCGCGGCGCGCAACCTTCTGGCGATGTTGCTGGATGACTACGTTAACGGTTACTTTGAGGCCGCCGTTGAGAAGGAATCGATGCTCGGAATCCTTCTCGGTATCACCACGAACCATCAGCGCGAGTGGGTTAGCGGCTACATGTCGAATTCCCAATTCAAACAGCGCTTTGAAGCGTGGACGGGCTACCGTCTCTCTAACGTCGGCGACGACAAGGTGACCTACACGCTCGTTAAACCAGTGGAGCTTCGCAAGGATGCCCCCGAACTGCGGGTGATCAACCCTAAGGGGTCCGATCCTCAGAACTACAACGCGATGTCAAGGTACACGACTAAGAACTCTCGCGTGCTTGTTCTCCCTTTGAAGGAAGCGTTGGAGAAAAAGAAGCAGGAGGAGACCAATCCTGCCGATCCCACTGAGCCCACAAAGCCTTCAGATGATGCCAACAAGGATTCTGACGGTGACGGTCTGACCGATGCTCAGGAAAAGATCCTTCACACCGATCCGAATAATCCGGATACTGATGGTGACGGCCTCAAGGACGGTGAGGAAGTTTTCACGACCCACACCGATCCGAATAAACCGGATACCGATGGTGACGGCCTCAAGGACGGCGAAGAGGTCAATAAGTACGGCACCGATCCGAATGAT
>NZ_KE150446.1:374051-374395 GCF_000411375.1 Corynebacterium pyruviciproducens ATCC BAA-1742
GACGGCGACGAGGTCAACAAGACCAAGACGAATCCGAAGAACCCGGACACCGATGGTGACGGTCTCAAGGATGGCGATGAGGTCAACAACCACAAGACCGATCCGAAGGACAAAGACACCGACGGTGATGGCCTGACCGATGGTGACGAGGTCAACAAGACCAAGACCGATCCGAACAACCCCGACACTGATGGCGACAAGCTGAAAGATGGCGACGAGGTCAACGAACACCATACGGATCCGACAGATCCGGACACCGATGGTGACGGTCTCAAGGATGGCGACGAGGTTAACAAGACCAAGACGGAGCCGAATAACCCGGATACCGATGGTGACGGTCTCAA
>NZ_KE150446.1:379071-379605 GCF_000411375.1 Corynebacterium pyruviciproducens ATCC BAA-1742
GGTGACGGCCTCAACGACGGCGACGAGGTAAACAAGCACAGCACCGATCCGAATGACAAAGACACCGACGGTGATGGCCTCACAGACGGCGACGAGGTGAACGGCACCTCGAATACGTTCAAGCAGAACAAGTACGATCCGGAAGGTAAGCCTGGCAACACCAACCCGCTCAATCCGGATACCGATGGCGACGGGCTCAAGGACGGCGCGGAGGTTAACAAACACCACACCGATCCGAACGATCCCGATACTGATGATGGCGGCGTTAATGACGGCGACGAGGTGAACAAGGATCAGACCGATCCGACGAAGCCTAGCGATGACAAGAAGCCGTCTGATGATGCCAACAAGGATTCGGACAACGACGGCCTGACCGATCAAGAGGAAAAGGCGCTCGGCACCGATCCTCACAACCCGGATACCGACGGCGACGGCCTCAAGGACGGCCCGGAGGTCAAGACCCACGGCACCGATCCGAAGAATCCGGATACCGATGGCGATGGTCTCAAGGATGGCCCCGAGGTCAACGAGCAC
>NZ_KE150446.1:380898-452400 GCF_000411375.1 Corynebacterium pyruviciproducens ATCC BAA-1742
ACCGATGGTGACGGTCTCAAGGATGGCGACGAGGTTAACAAGACCAAGACGGAGCCGAATAACCCGGATACCGATGGTGACGGTCTCAAGGATGGCGACGAGGTCAACAACCACAAGACCGATCCGAAGGACAAAGACACCGATGGCGACGGCCTCACCGATGGCCGCGAAGTGAATAAGACCCAGACCGATCCGAAGGACCGGGATACCGACGATGGCGGTGTCGACGACGGCGACGAGGTGAAGAACGGCACGAATCCGCTGGATCCGTCCGACGACCACAAGAAGCCTGCCGACGAAGGCAACAAGGACTCCGATAACGACGGTCTGACCGACGAGGAGGAGGAAAAGCTCGGTACTGATCCGAAGAACCCTGACTCTGATAACGACGGTCTCACCGACGGCGACGAGGTCAACAACCACAAGACGAATCCGAAGAACCCGGATACTGATGGTGACGGCATCAACGATGGTGACGAGGTCAACGGCACCAAGAATCCGAACAAGGATAATAAGTTCGATCCGAGCGGCAAGCCGGGTAACACGAACCCGAACGATCCTGACACGGATAAGGGTGGCGTCAAGGACGGCGTTGAGGTGAACAATGGCACGGACCCGAATGATCCTGCTGATGACACCAAGAAGCCTGCCGACGACGGCAATAAAGACTCCGATAACGACGGTCTGACCGACGAGGAGGAGGAAAAGCTCGGTACTGATCCGAAGAACCCTGACTCTGATAACGACGGTCTCACCGACGGCGACGAGGTCAACAACCACAAGACGAATCCGAAGAACCCGGATACTGATGGTGACGGCATCAACGATGGTGACGAGGTCAACGGCACCAAGAATCCGAACAAGGATAATAAGTTCGATCCGAGCGGCAAGCCGGGTAACACGAACCCGAACGATCCTGACACGGATAAGGGTGGCGTCAAGGACGGCGTTGAGGTGAACAATGGCACGGACCCGAATGATCCTGCTGATGACACCAAGAAGCCTGCCGACGACGGCAATAAAGACTCCGATAACGATGGCCTGACCGACGATGAGGAAGAAAAGCTTGGCACCGATCCGACCAAGGCTGACACCGATGGTGACGGTCTCAAGGACGGCGACGAAGTCAACAAGACCAAGACCGATCCGATGAACCCCGACTCCGATGGCGATGGCCTGGAAGACGGTGACGAGGTCAACGGAACCAGCAACCCTTACAAGGGCGACCGCTTCGATCCCAAGGGCAAGCCGGGCAACACCGACCCGAAGAACCCTGACACCGACGGCGACGGCCTGAAGGACGGCGACGAGGTCAATCCTGCAGAAGGCAGCGATAAGATCACGAACCCGAACCAGAAGGATACGGACAAGGGTGGCGTTAACGACGGCACCGAGGTTGAAAACGGCACCGATCCCACCAACAGCAAGGACGACAACTCCACGCCTGGTGAGAACCCGTCCTACGACGGCACCGCCGATCCCGATAACGATGGCCTGACCAACGACGAGGAAAAGGCTCTCGGCACCGACCCGAATAAGGCCGACACCGACGGTGACGGCATCAACGATGGTGACGAGGTCAACGGAACCCAGAACCCGTTCAAGGGCAACAAGTACAATCCTTCCGGCAAGCCCGGGAACACCAACCCGCTTGACCCGGATACGGATCATGACGGTCGCACCGACGGTGCGGAGCTCAACCCGAAGGATGGCTCCAAGCAAACCGACCCGAACAAGTCTGACATCAACCCAGGCGAAATCGGCAAGGGCGAAAATGGGACTGATCCTGCGGACAACACCAACGCTGGCAGTGCTGAAGGCTCCAGCGCCGGCAAGTGCTTCCAGCTGGCCACCAACTCCTGGTCCAACCCGCTTTTGTGGGGCTTCCCGCTCGCAGCGATCGGCGCTCTCACCCAGATTGAGATCCCGGCTCTGCCGGCATCCGTTCAGGATGAGCTCCGCCGCCTGAACCCGTTTGGCAACAACGGGTACGAGCAGCCGCAGTGGGTCCGTGACGGTAACGCGTGGCTCGCTTCCATCGGTGCGCAGATCAACATCCCGGGCATCCTCGCCCTCCTCGGTGCGGCCGCATTCATCGCGGCTACGGGTGCGTACTACGCCTCCAAGTGCACCACCGGCGTGGGCTGGGACTTCTCCAAGGTCTCCGATGCAGAGAACGCCAACCTGTCCTCCGAGGACAAGATGGTTCCCGTCAATGGTTCGTCCGTCGAGCCCACCGACGAGAACACCGCAGAAGGTACTAACGAGAACAAGGAAGAAAAGTAACCTCTTCCCGTTCAACTAGGCGGACCGCCCCCGGCAACACTGTTGCTGGGGGCGGTTTGTCGTGTCTGGAAAAACGGAGACACATGCGTTGCTGTATATCCACGCCCGCACTCACCGTGTAGCGCGCGGAACGGAACAGGGGGCAGCCGGCGGGCCTCAGGCGTAGTGGTGGGGTAGACAGTGGTTGTTTGACGCGTGTTCGGCGCTTGTTCGGTGCTTCTCCTTAACGCACCTGCAGGGGCCAGGCAAGGTTGACATTAACGTTCTTGCCCTGACCCTTAAAGTACTTGGCCAGATCGGACTGCATCTCGTAGTACCACACGGTCTGGTTTTCCATGAGGGTATCGCCATCCATCGAGGTGATCTCCGGCCACTTGCGGGCCTGCTTCCAGGCGATCCGTGCAGCAGCAAGGGAATCGGCGCTTGAATTGTGGGCGTTATCCAACCGAATCTCGTAATACTCAGAAAGCGCTGTCAAGGTTCGCCGGCCCGAGCGGTAGTGGTCCTTCTTCTTGTCAATGACGTACGGGTCGAGTACCAGACCGTCGATGGTGAAGGAGGGATCAAAGCAGTGCAGGATGGTGAGGTCGAAGCAGCCGTTAAACACGATCAGCGTGCACTCGTCCTCCCAGCCCTTCCGGATGAGTTCGATCGTCTTGGCAATGACGGAGTCATGCGGCTCGCCATTCTGTTTGGCGTACTCATTGGAGATGCCATGGACCTTCTCCGCCTCAGGGGTGATGGGTACCCCGGGGTCGGCGAGGAGGTAGGTCTCTTCCACGTTCGACCCCTCGATGCGAATGACGGAGGAAGTCACCACATGGGCCTTGAACGGGTCATTCGTGGTCGTCTCGAGGTCGAAAGCGACCATTTTTGATGGGTTAAAGGAGTACACGTGTCAATCCTCCACAAAACGCTGCAGGCTGGTGAAAAAGTATAAAATCAGGCTACCACCCGGTATCCACGTAGAACGGGGAGCAGGTGGTGATCCTTTTTCCGTTGGCTTTGTTGCCACGTTCCACACTTCTTGGCAGAACCGTGGTGGGGTCGCGTCACGGCGAAGGATGTTGGTGACAGATTGGGCAGGCGGTGCGCGAGTGCGCAGTGAGTACACTTGTGGGCGTGCCAGAAAAGAACTCGCCCGCTTCCACCACCACCGATTCCGCCCTCCGTGCAGCGTGGGAGGATCTTGCCGCTCAGGTGCGCTACCACCGTCAGCGGTATTACAACGCCACGCCGGAAATCACCGACGCTGAGTTCGATGCGTTGTACCGCAAGCTCCAGCACCTGGAGGAGGAACACCCCGAGCTGCGGGTCCCCTCGAGCCCGACGCTGGAGGTCGGTGCGCCGGTAGAGGAGGGGTCTGGTTTTGCGGATCTGGAGCACCTCGAACCCATGTACTCCCTGGACAACGTGTTCAGCAAGGAAGAGTTGGAGCAGTGGCTCATCCGCACGCCCTCGGATTCTTACTCGGTGGAGCTGAAAATTGATGGGGTGTCCATCGACCTGGTGTACCGGGATGGGGAACTTGTTTCCGCAGCCACGCGAGGGGATGGTCGCGTGGGGGAGGAGATCACCGCAAACGCCCGGATGATCGCCGGCATCCCCGATACCCTCAAGAAAAACGAGAAGTTCCCCATTCCCTCGGTACTCGAGGTGCGCGGCGAGGTGTACATCGCCATTGAGGATTTCCCGCTCGTCAACGAGCAGCGACAGAAGGAAAACAAGAAGCCGTTTGCTAACCCCCGCAACGCCGCTGCCGGCTCGATGCGTCAGAAAGATCCGCAGGCGGTAAAGAAGCGTCGCCTCACCCTCGTGTGCCACGGTGTTGGGGTGGCGGAGGGCATCACCTTCGAGTCCCAATCGCAGGCCTACGAAGCGCTGGCGGCCTTTGGGCTTCCCGTTTCCGAGTACACGCAGGTTTTGCACACGCACGATGAGATCCACGAGATGGTGGCGAAATGGGCCGATCACCGCCACGACGCCGTCTTTGAGATGGACGGCATGGTGGTCAAGGTGGATAACAGGGAGCAGCAACGGGCACTGGGTGCTACCTCCCGGGCCCCACGGTGGGCGATCGCGTACAAGTATCCTCCCGAGGAGGCTGTGACGACGCTTCTCGACGTTCGGGTGGGCGTTGGCCGGACTGGCCGGGTCACCCCGTTCGCAGTCATGAAACCCGTCACCGTCGCCGGGTCTACCGTGGAAATGGCCACCCTGCACAACCAATCCGAGGTGAAGCGCAAGGGAGTGCTCATCGGCGACGATGTCGTGATCCGCAAAGCTGGTGAGGTGATCCCCGAGGTGCTCGGGCCACTCGCTGATCGCCGCGATGGCTCGGAGCGGCCGTTTGTTTTCCCCACCCTGTGCCCCATGTGCGGGACCCGGTTGGCGCCCGCAAAGGAAGAAGATGCCGATTGGCGCTGCCCCAACACCCAAAGCTGCCCCGGCCAGCTCGCAGGAAGGCTCGAGTACATCGCCGGCCGTGGTGTTTTTGATATCGAGGCACTGGGGGAGAAGGCCGCGTGGGATCTGGTGCGCACGGGCATCCTCACCGATGAGGCTGAACTGTTCAACCTCACGGAGGAAGACCTTCTGGATTCCAACGTGTACACCAACTCCAAGGGGGCGGTGAACGCGGCGGGGAAGAAGCTCATTGAGGGGCTGAAGTCGCAGCGCGACACGGATCTGTGGCGGGTCCTCACGGGACTGTCCATCCGGCACGTGGGACCAACGGCGGCGCGGGCGCTCGGCCAAAAATTCGGCTCTATGGAAGCCATCCGCAGTGCCAGTGAGGAAGAGCTAGCAGCCACCGATGGTGTTGGGCAGATTATTGCGGATTCGATCACCCAGTGGTTCGGGGTGGAGTGGCACCGTCACATCGTGGATTCGTGGGCGGCCTCCGGCGTCACAATGGAGGAAGAACAGGGCGAGGAACAGCCACAGACTCTCGCCGGGCTCACCGTGGTGGTTACCGGATCCCTGGAGAACTTCACCCGTGACGGCGCGAAAGAAGCCATCGTCTCCCGTGGCGGGAAGGCTGCGGGGAGCGTGTCCAAGAAGACGGATTACGTGGTCGTCGGAGCGAACGCGGGTTCCAAGGCGGCGAAGGCCGAGGAGCTCGGGCGGCCGATCCTCAACGAGCAGCAATTTGAGGAGCTCCTGGAAACCGGCACTGTGGCGACTCTTCTCTAGATTTCCGTGCCGTGGGCCACGCGGACCGCTAGTGCGAGTCCGCGGGCTCACTCTGCCGCGCCGGGGATGTGTCCACGCGGAGGCGGCAGCTGGATCTCACTGTGCCCGCTCGTGACAGCGGGCAGTGCCACAGGCGGCGGGAGCCTACTTTCCTAGAAATTGTGCGAGGCGATCATCGCACCAATGATGACGCCGAGGTCCCCGAGGTGGGTGATTTCCGAACCGAGGAAATCGGGCCCACCCGGCCTGCCGATCACCATGACGAGGTCGGTGCCGGTGAGAGGGGTGGCTGCCAGGGAGGCGTCGAGAAGCGCCCACGACTCTGGGATCCAGGCCTCGGTCTGAGGATCGAGCATCCTGCACGTGCCAATCTTCACGCCCTTGGGGGACGTACCGTCTTCAGAAGGGGCGGCCGACGAGGCCGCCACGCGCGTGAGCACTGGAGACTTCTTGAGGATGATGCACCAGCCGGCAGTCATCGTCTGTGGCATGACTCTGGCCAGCTCGCCCAGCGCTGTGGCCTGATTTTGCGAGTGCTCGGCGAAGGTTGCCAGCATCCGTACCTGCCCGCGCCTATCCACGCGCCCAGAAAATGGGCGGATGGAATCAACAACCGCAATCTCGCCCTCTTGGATAGCCGTTACCAGGGTATCGGGAAGTGCCCCCTGGGGCAGCGTGATGACGATGTCATCCATGACCGTGCCATCCGGGAACTGCTCGACAACATCGACGGATTGGATGTTGCCGTCGGTGAGTCCCACGGAGCTTGCGAGCCGACCCAGGGCCCCGGGCTCGTCGGGGAGGAGTACACGGATGAGATAAGAGGTCACCATCGCTCTCACTGCCTTTAACTAGTTATTGATTGCGGTTCAACATAGGCATTGTACCCCACGCCCGGAAGAACTAGACAGCTTGGTATGTTTGGTGGGTGTGAACAGGGGCTGCAAAGGCGACCGCTGGAGTGCGCACCGGTACAGTAGAGTGGCAAAGTAAAATGACAGTAAAGTGACACAAAGAAGATGACTTTTTAGGCACGGGTTCGACATCATCGCCGGAACCGTCGTCACAACTTTTGTCACCGTGTTCAGGATATAAGTCAAAATATAAGAAGAGTAAAGAAAAGGGGATGCTCGCGTGCCTCAAATTTCTCGCGATGAGGTCGCTCACCTTGCAACACTGGCGAGGTTGGCGCTGAGCGAAGAAGAGATCACTACCTTCGCTAGCCAGATCGATGGCATTATCGGTCACGTATCGGCGGTACAGAACGTGGATACCGAGGGTGTCGAGCCGATGAGCCACCCACACGCCACCCACACTGCGATGCGCAAGGATACCGTGGCTCCTTCGCTGACACAGGAACAGGCCCTGGACCAGGCGCCAGAGGCCGAAGATGACAAGTTCGTCGTACCGCAGATTTTGGGGGAGTAACTCATGAGCACGAACAATACTTTTCTCGCAGAATCCACCGAGGGACTGACGTCTCTCAGCGGCGCGGAGCTGGCCGAAAAGATCCGTAACAAAGAGGTGTCCTCCGTCGAGGTGACCAAGGCCCACCTCGATCGCATCGAGGCCGTCGATGGTGAGCTCGGCGCTTTCCTCCACGTCGGTGCTGACGCGGCACTCGCCGCGGCACAGTCCGTGGATGAGTCGATTGCTGCGGGGGAAGAGCCGGCCTCGCCGCTGGCTGGTGTGCCGCTGGCCTTGAAGGACGTGTTTGTCACCACCGATGCGCCCACCACCTGCGCCTCTAAGATCCTCGAGGGGTACATGAGCCCCTACGATGCGACGGTGGTACGGAAGATCCGCGAGGCGGGCATTCCGATCCTGGGCAAGACCAACATGGACGAGTTCGCGATGGGCTCCTCCACCGAGAACTCGGCTTATCACGTGACCAAGAACCCGTGGGACCTCAACCGGACGCCGGGTGGCTCCGGCGGCGGCACTGCGGCGGCGCTCGCCTCTGGCGAGGCCCCCATCGGCATCGGCACCGATACCGGCGGATCTATCCGCCAGCCTGCCGCGCTGACGGGCACCGTCGGCGTAAAGCCAACCTACGGTGGAGTCTCCCGCTACGGGCTCGTTGCGTGCGCATCCTCCCTCGACCAGGGCGGTCCGTGTGCCCGCACCGTGCTGGACGCGGCACTTCTGCACACCGTCATCGGTGGCGCAGACCCGCACGATGCCACGAGCGTTGATGTGACGATCCCGGACGTGGTCGCCGCTGCCAAGGAGGGTGCCAAGGCCGACCTCAGTGGCGTGAAGGTCGGCGTGGTGAAGCAGTTCGTGCGTGACGGCTATCAGCCCGGCGTGCTGGAGAACTTCCGCCAGTCCATCGAGACTCTGCGTGGACTCGGCGCGGAAATCGTTGAGGTTGATTGCCCGCACTTCGACGATGCCATCGGCACGTACTACCTCATTCAGTTCTCCGAGATTTCCTCCAACCTCGCCCGCTTTGACGGCATGAGGTATGGCCTGCGCGAGGGCGATGACGGGTCGCACTCCGCCGCCGAGGTCATGAGCATGTCGCGTGCCGCAGGCTTCGGCCCGGAGGTGAAGCGCCGTATCCTCGCCGGAACGTACACCTTGTCCGTGGGCTACTATGATGCCTACTACCTCAAGGCGCAGCGCGTCCGTGCGCTCATCGCACAGGATTTTGCCAAGGCCTACGAATCCGCCGACGTCCTCGTTGGTCCCGTCACCCCCACCACGGCTTTCGAGCTGGGGGAGAAGGTCAACGACCCGCTGGCCATGTACAACTTCGACCTGTTCACGTTGCCGCTCAACCTGGCAGGCCTAGGTGGCATGAGCGTTCCGGCGGGACTTGCAAGCGATACAAACCTTCCTGTTGGGCTGCAAATCATGGCTCCTGCATTCAAGGATGATCGCCTGTACAAGGTGGGGGCAGCATTTGAGGCGGCGCGTTCCTAGCCAGACAATGTCACACCGCATGGCCAGTTTTGTACTCCGTGCCGTGTAGATTCCACGGCGGCCATGGCATCGCCGGCGTGTGCGGGCGCGGTCACTAGCGCTAGTGACCGCGGTGCGTCTTTTCACCGTGAGGGGCCTTCGAGCAGTGTGTGCTCGAAGGCCCCTTTTTGTGAAATTTGTCACTGTGCAATCGCATTGCCTCGTGGAAGCGCGTGTTGGAGGCCCCATCCATCCGGTTGATCGCGATCGTTTCGCTTGCTTCCACGGTGTGCGTGGCACCACTCATTTCTGTCCTGCTGCCCGCACACTTCCAGGCGATAGACCGGCCGGGGCTGCTAGGAATTACCAAGAGTTGTTACGCCGTGGGGCAATTTGTTGGCGGAGCGGTCATCGCCTGGCGGGGTACGACGCGCAGGCGCTGGGTGTAGGTTGTGGCGGCGAGCTTTGAAATCGTCGGCATGGCTTTCTTTGTTGCCGTCCAGCTGAATTGGACGCCCATCGTAGGCATGATCCTCGCCGGCATCGGTGGGGGCCTGTTCGGCCCACTCATCATGGTGATCGTCACGCAGACAGTGCCCAACGAGATCCGTGGTCGTGCCTTTTCTCTGTACAACGCCATCGGGCTGTTCGCCTCTCCCATCGGGCTCGTCATCGTGACAGGTTTGCTCCAGGCGCTCAACATTTACCAGGTGTGCATCGTCTTATCGGTGGCCTTCCTCGGCGTGGGGACGTGGGGTGCCACGCGCGGCTGGGCTGTTCTGCCTGATCGAGCGGACGCGTCAGCGCAAAAGCCAGCTGGCGTTGGTAGGCGCTTGGTGACGTTTCTTGGCACTCGCGCCGAGTGGGGCGTACACGTGTGCGCCCCACCCCGCAGGGAATTGCTAGGGATGCGGTGCCTAGGCGCGGTCCCACCGGGAGAATCTGCCCCGCCATGTTCTTCGGTTCCGGTTCCCCGTGCGTGCGTGTACGCCCTCACCTACCATCCCACGAATCTCGTGCGAACGACCATGGTGTTCCGGGCGCGTGGCCGTAGGTGTGACCTGCGAGGAAACGAGGCCTTGCGGTCTCAACTCTCTAAACCGGGAAACGTTCGCTAATATCGGGTCTATGCGTATTGCTACATTAACTTCCGGTGGTGACTGTCCCGGCCTCAACGCCGTGATCCGAGGAATTGTCCGTACTGCGAGCTCCGAGTTCGGCTCGACGGTGGTGGGCTACCAGGACGGTTGGGTAGGCCTCATGGAGGACCGCCGGGTTCAGCTTTACGACGACGCAGCGATTGACAAGATCCTCCTGCGCGGTGGCACCATCCTCGGTACCGGCCGCCTGCACCCAGACAAGTTCAAGGCGGGAATCGACCAGATCAAGGAGAACCTCCGCGAGGCGGAAGTTGACGCTCTCATCCCGATCGGCGGCGAGGGCACCCTTAAAGGCGCGAAGTTCCTGGCCGATAACGGAATCCCCGTCATCGGCGTGCCAAAAACCATTGACAACGACGTGAACGGCACGGACTACACCTTCGGCTTCGACACCGCCGTTTCCGTGGCCACGGATGCCATCGATCGCCTCCACACCACCGCTGAATCCCACAACCGCGTGATGATCATGGAGGTCATGGGCCGCCACGTGGGGTGGATTGCGCTGCACGCGGGCATGGCTGGCGGTGCTCACTACACCGTGATCCCCGAGTTCCCCTTCGATATCAACCAGATCTGCAAGGCCATGGAGCGCCGCTTCCAGATGGGCGAAAAGTATGGCATCATCTGCGTGGCGGAAGGAGCCCTGCCCAAGGAGGGCACCATGGACTTCAAGGAGGGCGAAGAGGACGAGTTCGGCCACAAGACGTTCAACGGCATCGGCCAGGTGATCGGCGACGAGATCCACAAGCGCCTGGGGCACGACGTGCGCACCATGGTTCTCGGGCACATCCAGCGTGGCGGCACCCCGACGGCCTTCGACCGCGTCCTCGCCACCCGCTACGGTGTCGCAGCAGCGCGTGCTGCCCACCGGGGCGAGTCCGGCAAGTGCGTGGCCCTGCACGGTGAGCACATCGAGCTCATTGACCTGGAGGAGGCAGTGGGCACACTGAAGTCCGTGCCCTTGTCCCGTTACGCCACCGCGCAAGCACTGTTCGGCTGATACGCCTGCACAAGTGAAGCCTCTGTTCCGGCACTAGCCGGAGCAGAGGCTTTTTGTGAGGAGTTCGTGGGCTCCCTGCGGACGGGAGGAAGCCACGTAGAGGTACGGGGACAAGGGGCAGAAGATTTACATCGGCGTTTCAGAGCGAACAAGAACCGGACGATGCTCCAAGAAAGCGATGGCCTCCTGCGGGGTCGTCACCGTTGTGTCCAGGTAGAAAGCCCGGCCGCCGCCGTGCTGGCCCAGCTCCTTCATCTTGGGGATCCGGTGGAAGACCCCGTTACGCACCACGTAGCCGCTGGTGAAGCCAGGATCGTTGCTGATCGCGAGCTCAGCCACCATTCCCGGGCAGTGGTGCACCTTGGTGGCCAATGCGACGGATTCACGGAAGTGATCCTCTTCCTCTGTGATGGGGGTGAACTCCCAGTCCATCATCGATACGCGCACACCGCGCTCCGGGTCCGGCTCGAGGCGGGCCCCGGTGTGGACATCGATGAGGGTCGCCCCGCGCATCCGGATCTCGCTCGCCGCAATATGGTAGCCGATCTCTGGGAGGCCATCGAGGAGGTCGCCCACCTCGCTCATGTTCTTCACGGGGAGCTGATCGACGATGAGAGGAGTGGTGCGGACCTGGTCCA
The DNA here is from genome assembly GCF_000411375.1 of Corynebacterium pyruviciproducens ATCC BAA-1742. Lineage (GTDB taxonomy): Bacteria > Actinomycetota > Actinomycetes > Mycobacteriales > Mycobacteriaceae > Corynebacterium > Corynebacterium pyruviciproducens. The sequence continues at coordinate 392,085 of NZ_KE150446.1, forward strand.
CGGTGATGTGGATCTCATCGGGCACGCCGAAGGAGTGGTTCAGCGCGCGGGATGTCAACGCCGATGTGATCGTCGGAATGTAGACCTGCTTGGTAATTCGTTCAGCGCCGGAGACGTGCGTCCCACCGCGGGAGGCACGCATGCGGACGGAAAAATAATCATCGCTCACACCTCACCAGTGTAGGGCCTATTTGTTCAACACCGTGACCAATCGGTGGCAATGTGCCGGAGCTAACACCCTAAAGGATGACGACCGCCTGAACCGCGATGATCTTCACAATCATGGCGATGGCAAACAGTGCGGAGTAGCCCGAGTTTGTGCGGGGATCGTCGACAAGCGATTGAGCATGGGTGAGCAGCGCCGGCTGGCCCACGAAGCCCGCCATCGCGCCCGCCGTGCGGGGCATGGAAAGGCCGAGCGTGCGCCCGACAAACCCGACGAGCACGAGCATGACGCTGAGGAGCACACCGGCGACGAGCCCCACCTTGAGGCCCTCGGCGCTGAAGGCCGTGGAGGCGAACTTCTGCCCGGACGAGAGCCCCACCGTGGCGAGGAAGATGACCAACCCGAACTGCCGGATGGTGAGGTTGGCGGAGGCAGGCATTCCCCACACGAACGGCCCCGTGCGTTCCAGGTAGCCGAGCCAAATACCCACGACCATCGGGCCGGCGGCGCTTCCCAGCGCGACGGCGGCCCCGCCCAGTGGCAGGGTGATCAGCCCCAGGGCGACGCCGAGGGCGATGCCCATGCCCGCCGTCATGTAATCAACCTCTGTGTTTTCCTTTTCCGAGTTGCCCAGGTAGCTCTTCACCTTGCTGAGCATCCCGACGGGGGACACCACCAGCACACGGTCGCCCAGCTGCACCTCGGTCTCGGCCTCGGCGAGCATGACCTCGTCGCCACGGCGGATGCGGGTGATGATGGCACCGTAACGCAGCGGGATATAGAGGTCAGCGATAGTCCGGCCAGCCAGGTGTGAATCGGACACCAAAATCCACTGGAAATCGACCTCTGAGCGGTCTTCGGTGAGATTGAGATCCGCAACGTGGCCGACGGCCTCCACGGCGGTGTCCACCGCCTGCGGGTAGCCGACAATCACAATCGCATCGCCCTCCAGCAGCTCCTGGGCAGGGTGCGCGACAAAGGTGTGCGGGCCTCGGCGCAGGTACGATACGCGCACCGAACCCCCGTACGTGCCGGGGACCGAGGCGATGCCCGGAATCTCCGACACCCGCATCGGGTTATCCACCACGACGGTCGTGTTCACCAGGCCCTCGGAAGCGGCGTGCGCTGGGTCGTTCTTGCCGGGGAAGGTGAAGCGGGCGAGGATCGTCAGCGCGATCATGGTCACGATGACACCGACGGGGTAGGCGATGGAGTAACCCACGGCGGGGCTCATGGCGCCGTCGAGTGCGTCCTGGGCCGCCGCGAGGGCGGGGGTGGCTGTGAGCACGCCGGCATACATGCCGCCGACCATGCCGGGCTCAATACCCAGGAACTTACCCGTGGCAACGGCGCATCCGGCCATGAGGATCAGGATGACTGTGGCGCCGATGTACAGCTTGTACTGGCGTTTGAACTCGCGGACGAACGACGGCCCGGCCGCCAAGCCGATGGTGTAGACGAAGAGCGCCAACCCGACGGTTTGGACTAGCCCCATGCCTTCACCGAGGCGCGGGTCGAGCGCGCCGACGAAAAGCCCCACGAAGAGCGCCCCGGCGGGGCCGAAACGCAATGGTCCGAACGGGATCGAGCCGAGCACGGTGCCCAATGCGATCACTACGAAAAGTGTGAGGATAGGAGTTTCCGCAAGAATGTCAATCACGCCCTTTATGTTCTCAGATAAAGGTGAAATCTGAAAACGGGCGAGGGGTTTGCAAGATTTTTTCTGCCACTGTGAAAACCGATGAGCACCCCCGATACGCACTGAAAACAATGACACATTTGGCATAAAACCATCTCAAAACACAAGAATTTGCAGCATACAGCGCTAAAAATTATGCGCATGGTGTGTACAATCGGCCGAGAACTATTGTCCACCATGGAGGTATGTGTGTCTTTTAGACGAACACTGTCCATCGCTCTCGCCTTTATCGGCCTCTTGGTCGGTGCGGGCTTCGCCACCGGCCAGGAGGTGATCCAGTACTTCGTTGCCGCCGGGTCCAAGGGGCTCATCGGGGCCGCCGTCGCAGGTGCCATCATCGCCGGCGCGGGACTCGTTATCCTGCAGCTGGGAAGCTACTTCCAGGCAGACGAGCACAACAAGGTGTTCACGTCTATCTCGCACGCCGTGGTTGCTCGGTTCCTCGATATCGCGGTCATCATCACGCTGTTCGCTTTCGGGTTCGTCATGCTCGCTGGGGCCGGCTCCACGCTGACGCAACAGTTCGGCTGGCCCGCCTGGATCGGCTCGACTGTGATGTTGGGGTTGGTTCTCATCTCCGGCCTTCTGGACGTGGAAAAGATCACCGACGTCATCGGCGCACTCACGCCGCTTGTCATCATCATGGTCATAGTGGCTTTTGGCTATTCCATGACGCAGCTGCCCATCGATACGGAGGCTCTCAGCCAGGCCGCCGCTACTGCTGAGATGCCCGTCACCCCGTGGTGGCTGTCCGCGGTCAACTACGCCGGGCTCGCCCTCATCCTGGGCGTGTCCATGGTTCTCGTCATTGGCGGCAACTACCTCGACCCGCGTGAGGCGGGCGTCGGTGGCCTAGCCGGTGGCGTGGTGTACATGGTGCTGCTCCTCATGGCGGCCGTCTCCATTTACATCAACATTGATGACGTGGTGGGCGCGGATGTTCCCATGCTCGCCCTCTTCCAGCAAATGCAGGGATGGACCGGCTACATCATCGTGTTCATCGTTTTCGCGATGATTTACAACACGTGCATCGGCATGTTCTACGCCCTGGGCCGCAGGCTCGCGGCAGGCAAGCAGTCGAAGTTCCGGATGTACTTCACCATCACGGCGGTTGTCGGGTGGGCGGTGAGCTTCATCGGCTTCCAGGATCTCATGGGGGTTGTGTACCCGGCGCTCGGCTACCTCGGTGTGGTTCTGGTGTCCACCCTTGTCATCGCGTATTTGCGGGAGCGCCCGAAGATTTCAGCCGAATCGCAGCGGCGCGTGCGCATCCGTCAGCTGTTCTACAAGCACGAGCACCCGGACAAGGGCGACCTCACCGAGAAAGAGGAGCGCGAGCTCGCGACATTGGTGGAACAGTCTCCTGTGGAAAACGAGGACCTGCAGGATACCGTCACCGAGGAAGTAGTCCAGGCGCTGGATAGTGACTCGGATGTGGAATATTCAGCAGACGAAGAGGGGAAGAGAGCCTCCTTTGATGATATTTCCACCATCAACAACCGCGCAGGCACCAACTAACTCCTTACAGCCGCGATGAGCGCGCACACCGCGCACGCGCGCAACCAGCTGACGGCCTTCATTTCGAGGGCCGTTTTTTTAGACTTTCACCCCGCCGTCTGCCACAGTGAGAAAGGTGTAACCAAATTCGAGTGTGAGGTGAGCGATGCCTAGCGTGACAATTGCACAGACCGGAACGGTGTTTCCCGGGTCGGCGTTCTCGTCCCCCATCTATCGCATTCCCGCTCTGGGGGTGACTGCATCCGGGCGCATCCTCATCGCCTACGACGTGCGCGCGGATTGGCGCGATCTGCCGGCGGATTTCGATATTGCCGTGCGCCACAGCGACGACGGGGGCAAGACATGGTCCGCGCCCCGCGCCCTGCGTCGCCACGAGCCGGGCCATGGTTTCGGCGATGCATCGTTTATCTGCGCCCCCGACGGCACGGTATGGTGCTGGTATGTGGGATCAACAGGGGAGTCCTTCTTCAGCGCTTCCCCCGGTGGTCCGGGGCTTGAATTGTGGCTATCGTGCTCCACCGATAACGGTATTACGTGGCACCACAGGGATCTCAGCACTCTTCGCCCAGCCGAGGTGGGTGGCATGTTTGCCGCGTCCGGCAACGGTGTCGCCACCCCTGACGGCATCCTCGTGCAGCCCTTTGTTGCACGCGTGGAGGGCAAGAATTACGCGCTCAGCGCGCGCAGCGATGATGGCGGAAAGACGTGGCGCACCGGCGAACTCGTGGGGCCGGACTGTGACGAGAACAAGATCGTCTATCTGAACTCGGGGGAATTTCTCCTGCACGCCCGCGATACGCCGGTTCGCCGGCAAGCGCGTTCGGCCGACGGCCTGTCCTTTACCGCGCCGGTACCCATGCCTGGGCTTACGGATCCCGCCTGTAACGGGGGGCTGGCGTCCTGGGGTGATGTGCTCGTGGCCAGCATGTGCGACCATCCCTTAGAGAGGGGGAGGCTCAGCCTGCACTTTTCTCGCGACGAGGGTGCAACGTGGGGTCCTCCCGTGCTTATCGACGACGGGGCGACGGCGTACTCGGTCATCGCACCCATTGATGAAGACACGCTCGCGCTGGCCTGGGAGGCCGACGATTACGAGTCCATCCAGTTTGCCACCGTGTCACGAGGCGAAGAGATCACCGTTCGCCACGGCGCAGGAACGTGGGCGAAGCCGCCTGTGGTTAACCCTTCCGGAAAATAAATTCGTGGTCGTAGTGCTCGCCCACCTTGAACCGGTACTCGCCAGCCTTGTCAAAGCCGAAGCGGCGGTAAAACCGCTGGGCGGCAAAGTTGCGCGACCACACCCCGAGCCACACAGTGCGGCAGTGCTCATCCAGCCAATCCACGCCGAGGCGCATGAGCGTGCTTCCGGTTCCAGAGTTCTGGTAGTCACCGCGCAGGTATAGCCGCTTGATCTCGCCGTCGCCCTCCGCCACGTCCGGGTGCGGCAGCCCGCACGGCCCCATGAGCACGTATCCGATCGCCGTCCCGCCGTCCCAGGCAAGCCACGTGTGATGGTGGGGGCTGGTGAGAAGCTTGGTGAGAGCCTCAGTTGAGTAGTTGGTGAGGAACTCTGCCAGGTCCTCCGGGCGGTACAGGTGGCCAAACGTCTCGGTGAAGGTGTCGATGGACAGCTGCTGAAGCGCGTCCACGTCGTGGACCGTTGCTGGCCGAATGTCGATGTGTGCGTGGTTCATCATGTGCCTTTCTCACCAGGAGTTTGCGGTGGGTTTTGTTTGGCACGGTACTCTGCAGCCTCGGCGCGCGTGGCAGTCACCCGTTAAAATCCTTTCGCCGGCGTGTGTGCCGAATCCCGGTGTTCACGCGCCGGGGCGACCCCGGGGCAGCGCCATGGAAAGCCCACGCATCAGGCGGGGAAGTGTTGTGTTCTTCACCCCCGTAATGGTGGATTCTTTGTGTGACCTCTCCCACACGAATTACTGAACGGTACCGTCGCCTACGGTATCGTAGGTGGTCACTACCGTAGGTTAGCGTTTAGGCAGGAAGGAACCGCTAAAATCCGGTCTTCGGTGCGAAATCTTAGGGTGTAATCTTCGAAGCATTATTCATTTTTTAAGGAGAAACATTGTGACTCGCTGCACTCTCTTCGCACACCGCGGTTCTAAGACCCTCGCCCCGGAAAACACGCTCAGTGCATTCCAAGCCGCCCTCGATCACGGGATCAATTGGATTGAAACGGATGTCGATATCCTCGGCGATGGCACCCCCATCATCATGCATGACACGGCGCTCGATCGCACGACCAACCATCCGGGTAGCTACTACGACCTCACCGCGGAGGACCTCGACGATATCGACGCGGGCAGCTGGTTCTCCACGGATTTCGCCGGCGAAAAGGTGCCCACGTTTGCCGAGCTCATTCGGTTCATGAACGAACACGAACTCAACGCGAATATCGAGATCAAGTCGAACGAGCAGGGCAAGAAGCAAACCCTCACGCTTATTGATAACGTCATCGCGGAGCTGGAGCACCTTGACCCCGCCCGCAAGGTCATCGTGAGTTCGTTCAACCACGTGCTCCTGTCCATCTTTAAGCAGCGGGCACCGAAACTTCCCGTCGGCTGCCTGTACGAGACCGTGGCACTCTACGACGATTGGAAGTCCATGCTGGAACTCGTCGGTGCGGACTACATTCACCCGGAGGACTCGTACCTCACCAAACAGCGCGTCGACGCGTTCCACGCTGCCGGTTTTGGCATTAACGCGTGGACTGTGGATGACCCGGGCCGGGCGAACCAGCTGGCCAACTGGGGTGTTGATGGGGTGATCTCCAACTGCCCGGAGCGGTTGAAGGGCATCGCCGGTGCAGTGAGCGAGAAATAGAAACTCATCTTCATGTTTAATCCGTTCAGTAAGCACTCAGAGCTGCCCGTTTTCCTCCGCAAAGGCCGTATTGGTGGCTTCCTCACCATCGTCCTCGCCGGTCAGCTGACCTATTCTGCCTTTGAGGCGTTCAAGGGCTCCCTCATGATCCCACTGACCAACGCCCTGGGGATTGGCATCGACCAGTTCGGTATCCTCATGGGCTGGCTGGGGATCGCCATGTTCCTCTACCTGCCCGGCGGCTGGGTGAACAACCGTTTCACCATCCGCTCCATCCTCATCGTGTGGGCGGCGTGGCGCATGGTGACCGCGCTCATTCTCTTCCTCGTCCCGCACCTCAGCTTTTCCGTCATGGTGGCGATCGCGATTTCGTGGGGCGTGTGGGATGCCATCGGCTGGCCCGCCGTGGTCAACGGCGTGAGCTTCATGTCGCAGGACGCGAACAAGCAGGGCAGGGGCCTCGCCATGGGGCTTCTGGAATCCACCCGCCGCGCCGTGGAGTTCACCATGAACTTGATCGTCGTGGGGCTCCTCGCCGTGTTTGCTGAGCAGGCGAACACCGTCATGACGATCATGGGCGTGCTGTACTCGCTCATCATCATTCCGCTCATCTTCTGCATCTTGAAGTTCGTGCCCAAAAACGCGACGGCGAAGGCGGAGGATCCGGGGGATTCCGATAGCATCGCCGCGCTTAAAGGGCTCATCAAGGTGCTGCTGTTGCCGCGTGTGTGGCTCGCCGGCATCGCCGGGCTGTGCGTGTACTGGTGCTACGTCAACCTCATCTACTCGTCGGCCCCGTACCTGTCCCTGGTTTTCCACGCCACGGATGCCCAGTCCGGCGCCTTCGGCATCTTCAACACGGGTCTGGTTGGCATCTTCGCCGGGGTCATCTCCGGGTTGGTTGCGGATTACCTGTTTAATTCCTCCACCCGCATGATGGCCTTTGCCCTCGCGCTCACCGCCGTGGGAGTGGGGCTCGTGTACATCCTTCCGCAGGGAGGCAGCATCTGGGTGGCGATGGGGCTCCTCATCGTCATGGCCATGGGAATCTTCATGGGCAAGGCCGTGATCCTCGCGCCCATCGCCGAGCTGCACCTGCCCGAGGAGATCAATGGCTCCGCCATGGCCGTCGGCTCCTTCCTCGTCTACGCCTCGATCTTCTGGGCGAACCCGATGACCGCCGGGATTGTAGAGGCACACCGTGATAACCCGCACGTGGGGTACGAGCAAATCTTCCTCATCACCCTGTGTGTTGCGGTTGTTGGTGCCGTGTGCGCCCTGCTGTTGGATCGCATCAACGCTCGCGTCCTTACCCGTGAGCAGTCCGAGGGGCTTGTCGACGCCCCGGCCGACGCCCCCGTCACCCAGTAGCCGGTGTTACGGTGTCCCCTGCAAGAGGGACACAGCCCGGAACGCCCGCCCGCGCCTGCGCGGACGGGCTTTTGCCTTATTCGGCACGCGGCAGACGTGCCACTTGGCCGGATTACGCGGACGTCACAGGCCGGTTGCACACCCTCGGGGAACTGGAGCCGGGATGCCAGTGCCGAGCGGTCAGCTGCAAAGAGGTAGCCGACGCAACCAGAATCATGTCAACGCTATAAACTAGGTGCTTATGACCTACCAGGATACTGATCTCATGGACTACGACGAGGTGTTGGAGCGCTTCGACCCGGTGATGGGCCTCGAGGTGCACGTGGAGCTGCAGACGGAGACGAAGATGTTCTCCGCTAGCTCCACCGATTTCGGTGCACCGCCGAACTCTCACACGGACCCCACCTGCTTGGGGCTCCCCGGTGCATTGCCGGTAGTTAATGAGACGGGCGTTGAGTGGGCTATCAAGATCGGCCTCGCTCTCAACTGCAAGATTGCCGAGTACTCCCGCTTCGCCCGGAAGAACTACTTCTACCCGGACCAGCCGAAGAATTATCAGATTTCGCAGTACGACGAGCCCATCGCCTACGACGGCTACCTCGACGTGCAGCTCGACGACGGCACGACCTGGCGTGTGGAGATTGAACGAGCACACATGGAGGAGGACACTGCGAAGCTCACGCACATCGGCGGTGCCGATGGCCGCATTGCCGGTGCCACCCACTCGCTCGTCGACGTTAACCGCGCCGGTGTTCCCCTCATTGAGATCGTCACCAAGCCGATCGAGGGTGCCGGCAAGCGTGCCCCGGAGGTCGCGCGTTGCTACGTCGCCGCTCTCCGCGACCTGGTGAAGGCCCTCGGCGTGTCCGATGCCCGCATGGATCAGGGCTCGATGCGTTGCGACGCGAACCTGTCGCTCATGCGCAAAGGTGCCACCGAGTTCGGCACTCGCACGGAAACGAAGAACATTAACTCGGTGCGCTCCGTGGAGCAGGCCGTGCGCTACGAGATGATGCGCCAGGCGGCCGCCCTCGAGGCCGGCGAGGAGATCATTCAGGAAACCCGCCACTACCAGGAGACCGACGGCTCCACCAAGAAGGGGCGCCCGAAGGAGACGTCCTCCGATTACCGTTACTTCAACGATCCCGACCTGCCCCCGGTCATCGTGTCTAGGGAGCGTGTGGAGGAGATCCGCGCGACGCTTCCGGAGCTTCCGTGGGTGAAGCGGGACCGCTTGCAAAAGGAGTGGGGCGTATCCGACGCTGAAATGCGTGACCTGGTCAACGCCGGCGCGCTTGACCTCATCATCGCCACCACCGAGGCGGGCGCGAAGCCCGATGAGGCTCGCTCCTGGTGGACCTCCTACCTGGCACAGAAGGCCAAGGAGTCCGAGGTTGAGCTCGAGGACCTCGCAATCACCCCTGCACAGGTCGCCCGCGTGGCTGAGCTCGTGCGCGAGGACAAGCTCACCAACAAGCTGGGCCGTACCGCAATTGACGGCGTGCTGGCCGGTGAAGGCGACGTGGACGAGGTCGTCGACAAGCGCGGACTGGAAGTCGTGCGTGACGATGCCGCGATCGAGAAGGCCGTGGACGACGCCCTGGCTGCCAACCCGGACATCGTGGAGAAGTACCGTGCCGGAAACAAGAAGGTCACCGGTGCTATCGTCGGTGCCGTGATGAAGGCGACCCGAGGCAAAGCCGACCCGAAGACGGTGAACCAGCTCATTGCCAAGAAGCTGAGCTAACCCGTCGGACAGCAGCGTTCCCGTGAAGCTGCTCCGAACCGTCACTACCTGCCCCACGCCAAGGCGTGGGGCGTCTTTTTCGTGGGGCGTCTTTTCGTGGGGACATCTTGTTTGGGGCAGCTTGTGCATGGGGGAACTTTTGGCTGTGACTTTTTTGTAGGGAATGTGAGGTGTGAGCAGAATTTGGCTGCCACTTCGCATGCTTACAACGGCGATGCAGGTTATCCCGTGGTGTATACGAGGGCACGGCTTCCACGGGATGGCTATGAGGGGAGCGCGACTTTCTCCACGAGTATTACGTTTCGGTTCCAATTCGCTGGCAGCACGGTCAATCAGTCACATAGATGCAATGCGAGTGCATATTATTCAAAGCATAGGAACACCACAAAGGAGTAGCTATGTTGAAACGTGCACTAGGAATCTCGATGGCTTTCCTCGGTGTCCTGGTCGGGGCGGGCTTTGCGTCAGGCCAGGAAATTCTCCAGTACTTTGGCGCCTTTGGGCACATGGGCATCTGGGCAAGCATCATTTCGGGCCTCATCATGATGGTCACCGGCATGGTCACGCTACAGTTCGGGTCCTATTTCCAAAGCAAGGAACACATGCCGGTGGTGTCCTACATCGCCAGCCCAGTGCTGGCTAAGTTCTTCGATTACGCCATCATGCTCACATTGTTCGCCACCGGATTCGTCATGCTTGCCGGAGCCGGGAGCAACCTCAACCAGCAGTTCGGCATCCCCACCCTGGCCGGCTCGATCCTCATGGTGATCCTCGTCATCGCCGCCGGATTCCTTGATGTGGATAAAGTGTCCAACGTCATCGGCATGATCACTCCTTTCCTCCTCGTGTTCATGGTGATCATCTTCGCCCGCTACGCCACGCAGCCCACCGATACCTTCGCGGCGCTCGACGTTCAGGCGGAGCCAGTACAAGCGGGTCACCTCGTCCCCAACTGGTGGGTCTCCTCGGCAAACTACGTGGGAATGTGCCTCATGGTGGGGATTTCCATGGCGCTCATCATGGGTGGCAACAGCGCCGACCCCAAGGCCGCTGGGCTCGGCGGAATTATCGGCGGAGCGCTGTACGGGGTGTGCCTTGTGGGGCTTGTCCTCTCCCTGTACTTCAACATCGCAACGGTGGCGGACATTGATATGCCCACCCTCGCGCTCGTGTCACAAATCCACCCGGTGTTGGGTACCATCATGGCGGTGGTCATCTATGCGATGATCTTCAACACAGCCATCGCCATGTTTTATGCGCTGTCTAAACGGCTAAGTGCTGACAAGCCCGAGCGGTTCCGTCGCTACATGGTGGGGAGCACGCTCGTGGGATTCGTCTTCTCTTTCGTTCCTTTTTCCACGCTCGTGGCCTGGCTGTACCCCATCGTGGGCTACGTGGGGATCCTGCTTATTCTCACGCTCATCGTCTCGTGGGTGGCGACGCGTCCGGAAATCACTGAAGAATCCAGCAGGAGGGAAAAGATCCGAAGGCTGGTGGCCAGGCGCCTTGATCCGCGGCTCCGCTTCACGTCTAAGCAGCGCTGGAAGCTTCGCAGCGAGGTGCGGGAATCAAACGTAGAGTCGCGGGAACTTTTCCGCACCATCGAGGAGGAGGAAGCCGAGAGGCTGGATTCGGATGAAGAGGTGGAGTTTTCCGCAGAGGACTATTTCCGCGAACGGTACCCGGACGAGCAGGACGATAATGAGTCCCGCGGTTAGCGCCGAGAAGGCATGTCGCTGCCTAGCTCACGTGTGGCAAACATGCTGCCGCGACGATAGCTACACTCGGGATTATGTACACTCCACGATCAGATAGATACGATTCCATGGAGTACCGACGTGTAGGTGACTCCGGACTCTTCTTGCCCGCCATCTCCCTAGGATTTTGGCACAACTTTGGTGATGATAAGCCACTGGAAAACCAGCGGGCCATCATGCGTCGCGCTTTTGATCGCGGCGTGACGCATTTCGATCTGGCGAATAACTATGGCCCGCCAGCTGGTTCAGCCGAGCGCAACGTAGGAACCATCCTCAGGGAGGATTTCCGTGGGCTGCGCGACGAGTTGATCATCTCATCCAAGGCCGGTTGGCGGATGCAACCGGGGCCGTACGGCTTCGGCGGTAGTCGCAAGTACCTGATGGCTTCGCTCGATGCCTCGTTGGAGCACCTTGGACTCGACTATGTGGATATTTTTTATCACCACCGTCCGGACCCGGATACCCCGCTGGAGGAGACGATGTACGCACTGCGAGACATCGTAGCCTCGGGCAAGGCGCTCTACGTGGGCATTTCGTCCTATTCAGCCGATCTCACGGCGGAGGCTGCGGAGATCATGCGCGAGGAGGGCTGCCCGCTCCTTATCCATCAGCCGAGCTACTCCATTGTCAACCGGTGGGTGGAAGAACCCGATGATTCGGGGGATAACCTGCTCACTTCTGCTGCTGATAACGGCTTGGGGGTCATCGCTTTCTCGCCGCTTGCCCAGGGGCTCCTCACCGACCGCTACCTCGACGGCATCCCGGAAGGGTCTCGTGCAGCCAGCGATAAATCACTGAGCAAGGAGATGCTGAGCGACCGCAACCTGGGCATGGTGCGGGAGCTGAAGAAGCTTGCCGATTCGCGCGGCCAGACCGTTGCCCAACTGGCGCTAGCGTGGGTGCTTCGCCGGCAGGGCGAGTACGGCGAGAAAACTGTCACCAGCGCACTGGTGGGAGCCTCGTCGGTAGAGCAGCTCGATCAGAACCTCGACACGCTTGAGAATCTCGAATTCACCGATGATGAGCTTGCCACCATTGATCGCGTGACAAGCGATGCCGGAATCAACATTTGGGGTGCTGCGACCAGGTCGAAGCACGTCGGCGAGTAGCTTTTCGCTTGTCTTTCATCTACGTCCCTGCACGCTGAGTGGCGTGCAGGGACGTCGTGTGTGTGGGGGAGAGACCATGCGAGCTGACCTTGATTCCGCCCCATACTTCCGAGGTCGGCCACGAGCATGGGCTCACCTCCTACACGCCGATATAAAGCACGCCCGGGCGGAAAACGCCGGGCGTGCTTGTGACTGGGAATGTCAGGCTGGTGCGACTACATCAGGAGCACGCGGAAAGCCATGAACACCATGAACAGTCCAATCACGGTGTTGATGCCACGCCACACCTTGGTGCTGGACAGAGGCTTAGACAGTGCTGCGGCGCCGTAGCCGAAAGCTGGGAACCAGACGAGGGAAGCGGCGATGGTTCCCAGGAGGAACATCCATTTTCCTGCCCCGTAGCTGGCCGAGCTCGAACCGATCACCACGAAGAGATCCACCCACGCAGCGGGGTTAACCACGCTCACCATGAACGCCGCGAGCGCGGGACCTTTGATTTCTTCCGGAATGTGGACAGGGTGGGGACGGGTCTTTGTGATAACGGCGGATCCGCGGTGGGAAACGGCATCCTCGTCGCCAGCAACACCGGCTGTAACGGGAGAGTCTTCAACCCGTCGCCCGCCATCGTCATGGTGCTGAGGGGCAGCCTCTGTGGTTGTGTGAACGTCAATGGTCTTGGGGTGTACTGCATCTCTAAAACACGTGAAAGCGAACCACAGCAGGAAGAGGAACCCGCCGTAGCGAAGAACCTCGAGAACAATAGGTGCTTTCTCAAGGATCAAGCCGACCCCCACGCCACTGAGGACGAGGAGCGAGATATCGCAGAGCGCGCAGATAATAATCACGAGCGTGATGTGTTGGCGCCTAAGACCGTACTTCAAAATGAGCGCGTTCTGAGGCCCCAGTCCCAAGATGAGGGACAGATTAAAGATCAATCCAGCAAAGAAAACGTTCACGTCTCCATTGTGAACCCGGGGGGTGAATAAGTAAAATGATAAATTCTCGGGTATCATAAAAGTGTCTTAAGCGTACTGGAAGATGTGGTACTGGAGAAAATGAAACTTGAGCAAATGGAAACCCTCCTCGCGATCATCGACGAGGGAAGCTTCGAGCGTGCTGCTGCCGCACTAGGAATCAGCGCTCCCGCGGTGAGTCAGCGTATTAAGGCGCTAGAGCACTCCACGGGGAGAGTCCTTGTACGCAGGGAATCTCCTGTTACCGCAACTGAAGCTGGCGAGGTAATCGCACAGGCCGCGCGCCGGGTTGCGTTGTTGCAAGCCGAAACCGAAGCGGCCCTCGACCGCCGTCTCGCGAGCGTGCCACTAAACGTTGCCATCAACGCCGATTCGCTAGCTACCTGGTTCCCTCCGGTGCTCCGCGAAGTTGCCACGTGGGATTCTGCCTCGATCCTTATGCGGATTGAGGACGAGTCTCACTCGCTTGAGCTGCTGCGCAGCGGTGACTGCTTGGGCGCGGTGACCCGGGAATCCAAGCCGGTTTCCGGCTGTGACTCGGTGTTGCTTGGAACGCTGCACTACGTGGCGGTGGCCGCGCCGTGGCTGGTAGAGAAGTACACCCTCAATAAGCAGATTGATTGGGCGCGGATGCCGGCCTTACGTTTCGGCCCCCGCGATTATCTGCAAGACCGGGACCTTGTTGGAAGGCTTGATAATCCCCCGAAGCATCGTCGCGTGTCCATCGTCCCCTCAATGGGAGCGTTCCTCCAGTCGATTGAGGCCGGACTGGGATGGGCAATTGTAGTGGATACCCAGGCGAAGGAGCTGATCAGGCGGGGCGTTGCCGTGCAGCTGGATGACAAGATCGTGTCCACCGACTTGTATTGGCAGCATTGGCGGCTCGAGTCCCCTCTGCTTGAGCTTTTGACCAGCGCCGTAACCCGCGCGGCCCGCAAGAACATCCCCGCGCACTGCGCATTTTCTCAACCTCGGCGGTAGTTTTTGTGGCCCCGGCCACATGTTGAATGCTCCTCCTCAGCTATTGAGCTACAGATGGAGGAGCAGTCATCTTCCAGCGGCATACTGCAGTGGCTGAGCCATATCTCCTGCGCACATACTCCAACCACTAGGACAGTGAACTTTCGGCGGTCCCGCGCGCAACGGCGGTCCCGTACGTGACGTCGAGCCCGTGCGCAACGACGGGCTCGTTCGTGACGACGGTTCCGGGTACCACCGTTCTCACAGAGAGGTTGTGCCGTAGAGTACACAGTGCTGGCCGGGGAGCCTGGGCTCTAAAACTGTGCTTCGTTCCAGCCGAAGAACTCGGCTTGCCAAGGCTCCGGATTCTTCACGCGCTCTACCTCTGCGATCGGCCCGGGCAGTGTGGTTCCCGGGGCGAATGGAGAGCCGCCTAGTTTCTCGCGGCCGTGCGGGGTTACGAGCCCAGAAAGATCGGGTCCGACGGGAACGATCTGGGTGGGGTTAATTTCTTTGTGCACGTTGTAGTAGTGCTGTTTTATCTCAGTGAAATCGCACGTGTCGCCGAATCCGGGAGTCTGGAAGAGGTCGCGGAGGTAGCCCCACAGGCTGGGCATCTCTGTGATCTTGTTGCAGCTCGCCTTGAAGTGGGAGTGGTACACGGCGTCGAAGCGAATGAGTGTGGTGAACAGGCGCACGTCTGCCTCGGTGATGTGGTCACCCATGAGGTAGCGGGTGTGGGTGAGGCGCTCCTCGAGCCAATCGAGGGCAACCCACAGGCGGTCGTAAGCTTCCTCGTAGGCCTTTTGGGAGGTAGCGAAACCGCAGCGGTATACGCCGTTATTCACTTCGGTGAGAATCCGCTTCATAACTGGGCGCATATCCTCCCGCAATTCCTCGGGGTAGAGGTCCGGTGCTCCCTCACGGTGGAATTTTTTCCACTGCTCACCAAAGTCAATCGTGATGTCAGAGTACTTGTTGGTGACCACCTTGCCGGATTTTTCCTCGACGATCGCGGGAACGGTAATTCCGCGTGGGTAGTCAGGGAAGCGAGCGAAGTATGCATCCTGTAGACGAGGAATTTTGAGAACGGGGTCGACACCGTCGGGGTCAAGGTCGAATGTCCAGGACCGCTTATCGTGAGTGGGGCCGGCGAGCCCGAGGGAAATGACATCTTCGAGACCATAAATCCGGCGTGCGATGATGGTGCGGTGCGCCCACGGGCAGGCTCTCGCGGCAATGAGGCGGTAGCGATGCGGCTCTACGGGCCACCACATGGTGCCGTCGTCACGCTGCTGGGGGCCGCTTCCTGGCTCGACGGAGGGGACGATTCGGTCATCGATGTAATTGGTGTCCCGAACGAAAGCACCCGATTCATCATTCGTCCTGTTTTCTGCGTCTCCCGCCCAGTCTGCGCCCTTAGCCTTTGCGGCTGCAGCAGCATTTGCGTTGCTGGTGGTGTTCTCTGCCATGGTGGTCACTCCTTCAGTATTGTGTTTCCTTACCATTTAGTGTACATGTCAACAAAGGAGTTGGTGAGGTAGCGGCGCGCCGCAGGGGAAGAGCACCACCACGGGTGGAACTTCCCCTAGGCTGGTGACGTGGATACCAACGAGAAGAACACCAAACCTGATAAGGCATCAAGCGTCGACTTCGGTGCGGAAGTCCCTACTTACGATGCCTCCAAGGATGCACGAACAGAGGTTTTTTCAACCACTCCGAAGGCGGATGCCGTCGCTAGCGACTTGAAAACGGAGGTTTTTTCTACCCCCAATAAGTCTGGTCTCGCCGGACTGGCAGGAAGAGCAAAGCCTCAGGTAATCAGCCCGAAGCAGGATAGCGCTCAGACGGAAGTCTTGGATAGCACCGGCACGTCCTATGACGATGCCGATTTCGCTCCAACCGCGCAGACGGAGGCCGTATTCACGTCCCAGCCTGCTCAAGCGGATACAGAGACCCGTTTCTCGCCGGTGTCCTCATTTGCCGGAACTTCAGCAGCGGCCACTACCGTGTCACCAGGCGTGCCACTTGTGGGTGCTCCCGAGCCGGGTTACGCAACCGTGGCCGAAGCGCCTGGCGCAGATGCCGTCGCAGTGGAAGAACCCGAAGATCCCCGCAGGGGCACTATGGATTTCGGTCTGTTGCTGCTCAGAATCGTTCTTGGTGGCTACCTCATCTTTGAGGCTCTCAAGGTGTTCTTCAATCTTGGTGGTAGCGAGGGGCTCGCAGGGGTAAAGGAGGCCTTTGCTGCGTATGCGTACCCCACAGCCTTGGCGATTGTGGTTCCCACGTTGGCGCTGACAGCCGGAGTGTTTATTCTGCTCGGGTTGCTCACGCCTGTAGCAGCAGCGGTTGCAGTCATCGCGACCGGATTCGGTGCTCTCCATGCCCTGATTCAGTACGATACGACGAGCCTTTTTGCAGTGGATAACGCGGTTATTCTGGCTCTCATTCTGCTTGGTTTGGCGCTCGTCGTGCAGTTCACGGGGCCTGGCACGATTGCGTTGGACTTCTCGCGCAGCTGGGCGAAGCGCCCGCTCGCCTCGAGCTGGATTTGGTGCATCGTGGGTATCGTCGCCGCGGGGGCCATGTGGTGGTTCGGAACGGGGATCAACCCTCTGGGATAACACCACTGCGTAGCATCATTGGAAAACCGGCCCTGCGAGTTGTTTGCTCGCAGGGCCGGTTTTCTCTTTCGGCTGGGGTGACCGTTGCACACAGCCGAACAGATACAGCAACGATGTAGATGGCTGAACAGATAGCGGACTGGGCTACCGAGCTGATACGGGTGCAGGAGAGCTGAGGCGCTTACAAATAAGGGGATACAAAGCGAGCAAAGCGATGGCCAGCCACACGTAATCGGAGACGAGGAAGGTCTTCCACCAAGGCAGGGCATATATATCGATGGCGTCGCCGAACCACCACTTGGGAGGACGGGTGACCATGAGTACCGTCCACAGGGCCAAGGTCCCTCCGAACCATGCAGAACGGGGGCTCGAGGTGAACCACCTCCATGCGAACACGGGGACGATAAGTGCGACCCAAACCCAGTGGTGTGACCACGAGATCGGGGAGATCAGCAGCATGAGGATGCTGTTGACCAGCCAGGCATCCGTGTCAAAGCCGCGGCGTAAAAGCCACACCATGAGCCAACCGGCAAGGCCAATGGCAATGAACGAGGCGACGAGCCACACGATATTGACAAGCCCTGTATGCGCGTTGAGGGCATCCTCTGAGGTAAACCACCGCATAATCATTCCCTTGAGAGAGGAATTGGACTGGTAGGCGGTGTTGACGCCCATATTCTTTCCACCGCCGAGGCCAAGGAGGGTGGTGGAAAAATACTCCACCGTCACATCCCAGCGCACAACGGCCGCGAGGGCGGTGGCTGCGATAGCACTTCCGGCACTCACCGCGATCGCCTTGATGTCCTTCTTGAGCAGGAAGTAGTAGAGCATCACCAGGGGGGTGAGTTTGATGGCCACGGCTATGCCGATGAGCCACCCTTGGGGGAGGAATCGTCGGCGGGGGACCAGATCGAGCACCACCAGCCCCATAATGATGATGTTGATCTGCGCGAACGAGGAGTTAAGCACAACCGGCTCGAGGAGCATCGCAGCCGGCCAAACGATGGCGACGAGCGCGTGGCAGGCGCGCTCGGGGACGGCCGTGACCGTAGGATCGGGGGATCCCATCACCGCCCGCGTGACAAAGTGCAAGCAGGCGAGCAACAGAAGAGACGAGACCGCGATCATGATGTCGCCGGCGAGTTTCACGCTGAGGTGGGCCAGCGGAACCATGACCAGGGCACCAAACGGCGGGTAGATGAAAGGCAGCAGCACGGTTCCCACCTGCATGGGTTGCGAGTACACCTCGCCACCCTGAAGGAACGTCCGCACTCCTTCGAGGTAAATGGCCATGTCGATGGGCTCTTCGTTCATCCGAATTTGCTGCCATGTGACCGCCAACCCCATGACAAGTCCGACGACAGTGATCGCCGTCCAGATGGAATTACCACCGGTCCCGATGGAATTACCAACGGTCCCGACGGTGACTCCAGTGGTGCCACCATCTCGACTGATCGAGTTCGACGTGGGAACTGATTTACCACTCATACGCGCCTCCTTGTGGTGTTCCACTTTATAATCCCATACGCGTGCCAGCACACTGCGCACCACCTGCACAGTGATTCCCGAAAATTCCCCACTCGAAGAAAGCGGGGCCAACCCGAAATCGCGCGGTTGTTTCTGGCAGCTGAACAGAAAAATCCCGCGTCAGCATGCTGACGCGGGACACCCATCCGGTTCTCGCCGAGAAGCCGGCGGTTAGTTACAGAGCGCGGACCGCACCCTTATCGGCCGATGTGGCGAGATTGGCGTAGGCCTGGAGGGCCTTCGACACGACGCGGTTACGCTTCGGCGTCCACGGGGCATCGGAGTTCTCCATCGCCTGCCGCCGCCAGTTGAGCTCCTCTTCATCCACATCGAGAGTCAGAGTTCGATTGTGCACGGAGATAGAGATCGGGTCGCCATCCTCGATCAAACCGATGAGACCACCGTGGGCGGCCTCCGGAGAGATGTGACCGATAGACAGGCCCGAGGTTCCGCCGGAGAAGCGGCCATCGGTGATGAGCGCACAGGACTTGCCCAAACCTGCTCCCTTGAGGAAGCTCGTCGGGTGTAGCATCTCCTGCATGCCGGGGCCACCAGCAGGGCCTTCGTAGCGGATCACCACACAGTCACCGGGGGAGACCTCGTGGTTCAAGATCATTGACACGGCGGCCTCCTGGCTGTCCACCACGCGCGCCGGGCCGGTGAACTCCCACAGTTCTTCCTCCACGCCGGCGGATTTCAGGACGGCGCCGTCAGGAGCCAGGTTGCCGCGCAGGACGACAAGTCCGCCGTCCGAGGTGAACGGGTGGTCAACATCGTGGATGACGCCGGAAACAGGATCGGTATCCAGCTCGTCCCACGTTGCGGACTGTGAAAATGGTTGGGTCGAGCGGGTGCCACCGGGCGCCGCGTGGAACAGCTCGACGGCCTCGTCGCGGGCGTGTCCGCCACGGATGTCCCAGTCATTGAGCCAGGTGGAGAGGTCCTCGTAGGCGACCGAATGGACGTCGTCGTTGAGGAGTCCTGCGCGATGCAGCTCGCCAAGGATGGCGGGGATGCCACCGGCGCGGTGAACGTCTTCCACGTGCGCAGAGCCGTTAGGGGCGATCTTGGCGATGCAGGGGATGCGGTAGCTGAGCTCATCGATATCGTGGAGCGTGAAGTCCACCTCGCCCTCCTGGGCGGCGGCGAGGGTATGCAAAATCGTGTTGGACGAGCCACCCATCGCCATATCCAGGGCCATCGCGTTGCGGAACGCGTCGCGGGTGGCGATGGAGCGGGGGAGGACAGAATCGTCGCCCTCGTCGTAGAAGCGACGGCACAGTTCGACGACAGTGCGCCCGGCCTTGACAAAGAGGTCACGCCTAGCGGTGTGGGTAGCCAAGGTGGTGCCGTTGCCGGGAAGCGATAGACCCAGCGCCTCGGTGAGGCAGTTCATGGAGTTCGCGGTGAACATTCCCGAACACGACCCGCACGTGGGGCAGGCCGACTCGACGATGTTTTCCAGCTCATCGTCGGAGACATTGTCATCGGCGGAGTACTGGATGGCGTCGATCAAGTTGGAGTGGGACTTCGCCTGGCCATCGACAACGATCGCTTTGCCGGCCTCCATCGGGCCGCCCGAGACAAACACCGCGGGGATGTTGAGCCGCATTGCGGCGTTGAGCATACCGGGGGTGATCTTGTCGCAGTTGGAGATGCACACCATTGCGTCCGCGGTGTGGGCGTTGACCATGTATTCCACCGAATCGGCGATGATCTCGCGGCTGGGCAGGGAGTAAAGCATGCCACCGTGTCCCATGGCGATGCCGTCGTCCACGGCGATGGTGTTGAATTCCTTGGGCACTCCGCCCGCGGCGCGGACGGCCTCCGCGACGATCTCGCCCACGTTCTTTAGGTGCACGTGGCCGGGCACGAACTGCGTGTAGGAGTTCACGATGGCAATAATGGGTTTCCCGAAATCTTCCATGGCTGTGCCAGTTGCGCGCCATAGTGCACGCGCGCCGGCGGCCTGCCTGCCCATTGTTGTGACCCTAGACCATAGGTTCTTCATTGGCCTGAACTCCTCCTTTGTCCGTTATTCATGTGATGCTTGTCATGCCTTGGGTTTCCGCGGACGTACCGTTCGCGGGTGAACCACTTCCAGCGACGTGTGATGAGACACGGTCACTGTGTAGAGAAGTACCTTAGTCGCTGACGCCCAATAATTCCCATTTCACGGACACCTGTTTCCTATTATTTGAGAAACAGCTGGTAAATGTGGTCTATTTTCGGGCATACATTGAGCGAAGTGCCGACGCGTTGGGAGAGTGTGGTGGAGACGCTGTGCAGCTGCCTGTCGACAAGCTGGCGAGAAGTGCGAGAAGAAACGGTGACTTGATGTAGAACAACGACCAGTGGGCGTCGACAAGCGAAACCGACCACTTGGCGAGGAAGTGAGGGGGAGGGGGCCTGCGGAGGCTCGCCCTTAAGGGAGCCCGTAACTAACGGATCGGGCCCATCTTTGGCAGTCGGGACCTTCCTTGAAAAGTCGGGCCCGTGGCTAAGGGGTCGGGCCCGTACCTTGCGAATCGGGCCGACAGCAACTAGTGGTGCTTCTTGGTGCGGGAGGCCTCGATCTGGGCTTCGAGGCGGGCGGCTTCCTTCTTCTCTCGCTCGGCGGCCTCTTCCTTGGACACGAGGACCTGCCTGCCGTCCTTGGTGACGATGCGGACTTTGTCCTTGGCGGCCTCGTAGCCCTCGGTGTAGGCGTCGGGGACGTGGCCACCCGAGGCGGCGGCGAACTGGGGAATGCAATTGAATGTGACGGCGGGGAGGGCGAAATCGTGGCCGTCGTGGGCAACCGCGAAAGTCTTTGACTTTTCAAACCGGAGCTTGTCAAACTCCTCCCACGTCATGGACTGCGGCTTGCTAAAGGCGTAACGGGCGGCAATTCCTTTTGTGGGGTGGACCGTGGTGGAAGAACGCAGCGCCCACCATACGAGGACAGCGGGGATGACGAGGAAAATGTACACCCACAGGTCACGGCCTGCAGCGATGAAGGTGAAGAAGCAAAAGAAAGCGGCGGCTGCGAGGTGCCCCCTGGACGGGGTGAACCGGTGTGGTGCGGGATTCGTCGGTGCGTTCTGAGTAGGCATGGGGCTTATTCTATGGCATCGCCCCAGCGTGGCGGGCAGCAGGATATGGGGTCGGCGGTGGGTTGTCGGGCATCGTGGGCGAGGAAGGAAAAGCCAAGCTGAGGCGCGGTAATGTTTCACTATGTGGAACTCGTATCCCATTTTCGGGGGTATCGCGGTTGCGGTTGGTAGAACCCGGCTATAAAGTCATGAGCATGACAAATCTTCGACTTCTCGTGGTAGTGATTACCGGGCGGTGTAGACCGCAGGCGCTACCAACTTCGTTGTCGAGTTAAGCCCCATCAGGCTTAGTAGCCCCCGTCTTCGCACCGCACCACGGTTCCTGAAGGCGGGGGCGTTGTCATATCTGACATGGTTCACCTAACACCACGTCACGCCCCAACCACCGCGAACGCAGTGTCCACCACCCCGATGACACAGTCCGCAGACAAAAGCAACCAGAATTACCCGCACAGGCTCGAAGGGTCGCAAGCCCTAAGGGAAAGGAAAAAGTTGTGACGAATGGTCAAGCCCCAACTCCGTCCAGCCTGCCGCATAAATTGAAGAAATTTGTGGCAGGGAAGGAGGAAACCACAAAACCAGTAACCATGACCGGCGCTGAAGCCGTGGTGCGGTCCCTCGAAGAACTTGGAGTGGACACCATCTTCGGTATCCCGGGAGGTGCTGTCCTTCCCCTCTACGATCCGCTCTACAGCTCCACCTCGATCCGCCACATCCTGGTTCGCCACGAGCAGGGCGCCGGCCACGCAGCCGAGGGTTACGCCACGGCGAGCGGAAAGGTCGGCGTGTGCATCGCAACGTCCGGCCCCGGCGCAACCAACATCGTGACGGCGCTTGCCGACGCGAACCTCGACTCGGTTCCCATCGTCGCCATCACCGGCCAGGTGGGCACGGGGCTGTTGGGTACCGATGCCTTCCAGGAGGCCGATACCCGCGGCATCACGATGCCTGTGACAAAACACAACATGATGGCACAAAACGCTGAGGATATTCCCCGCCTGCTCGCCGAGGCGTTCCACATCGCGGCGAGCGGTCGACCCGGGCCCGTGCTGGTGGATATCCCCAAGGATGTCCAAAACGCCACCGTGGAATTCTCCTGGCCACCGCAGATGAACCTGCCCGGCTACCACCCCGTGACCGAGCCTCATAAGAGGCAGATCGCCGAGGCCGTGGAGCTCATCGCCCAGTCCTCGCAACCCGTGCTGTACATCGGTGGTGGCGTGATCAAGGCGAACGCCCACCGCCAGCTGCGGACATTTGCGGAGTACACCGGTATCCCCGTCGTCACCACCCTGATGGCGCTGGGATCCATGCCGAAGCACCACCCGTTGAACATGGGGATGCCCGGTATGCACGGCACAGTACCCGCCAACGCCGCCCTGCAGCGGTCGGATTTGATCGTGGCCATCGGCACACGGTTTGACGATCGTGTCACCGGCGATGTGGATTCCTTCGCCCCACACGCGAAGATTATCCACGCCGATATTGACCCGGCCGAAATCTCCAAGATCAAGGAGGTGGATGTCCCCATCGTGGGCGACGCCGCCCAGGTGCTCGATGCGTTGCTCGCCGCCTACAAGGGTGCCGGACATTCGGCTCTCCACGTGGAAAAGTGGATGACGTATCTCACCAACCTGCAGCGGAAATTCCCCCTCGGCTACGAGAAATCGGCCGCTGGCGAGCTCGATCCGCAGTTTGTTTTGGAGAAGATCGCCGAGGAAGTCGGCCCCGATGCCATCTATGCGGCGGGTGTGGGACAGCATCAGATGTGGTCCGCACAGTTCCTGGAGTTTGATAAGCCACGCACGTGGCTCAACTCCGGCGGGCTGGGAACCATGGGGTACTGTATCCCCGCTGCCCTCGGCGCGAAGGCCGCCTGCCCCGATAAAGAGGTATGGGCGATCGACGGCGACGGTTGCTTCCAGATGACCAACCAGGAGCTGGCGACGGCCGCCATCGAGGGGTTGCCCCTCAAGGTGGCGATCATCAACAACGGCAACCTGGGCATGGTGCGGCAGTGGCAGACGCTGTTCTACGAGGAGCGGTACTCCAACACCCACCTTGGTGATAAGGACTCGTACATCCCGGACTTCGTGCTTCTTGCGCAGGCGCTGGGGTGCGTGGGGCTACGGGTGGAGAAGGAAGAAGATGTCGCGCCGGCGCTGCGCAAGGCGCGTGAGATCACGGACCGCCCCGTGGTCATCGACTTCATCGTTTCCGAAAACGCGCAGGTGTGGCCGATGGTCGCTGCTGGTGCCTCCAACAGTGACATCGAGTACGCGCGTGGGTTGCGTCCGCTATTCGACGAAGACGCGGCCACCGCGCGGCTCACCGCTATTGACGCGGCTCTGGAGGCTCACAAATCGGAGCGGAATTCCGATCACTCGGACCAGGCCGCACCAGGTCCTGCCCCAAAGGTGAGGAATTTTGCCTACGATGAGGAGGAAAATAATGGCTAACCGCGAAAAATCCATGCATACGCTGTCCGTGCTCGTAGAAGATGTTGATGGCATCCTGTCTCGGGTTACTGGCATGTTCACCAGGCGTGGGTACAACATCCACTCCGTCAACACTGCCTCCACCGAAGAGCCCGGCTATAACCGCATCACCATCGTGGTGTGGGCGGACGACATCCACATCGAGCAGATCACCAAGCAGCTCAACAAGCTCATTAACGTGATCAAGGTGGTTCGGTTGGAAGAGGAAACCTCCATCTCGCGGGCTCTGCTCGTGGTCAAGGTGGCCGCGGATACCTCCAACCGGCCACAGGTGGTGGATGCGGCGAAGTTGTTCCGCGCCCGGGTCATCGACGTGGCGCGCGAATCCGTCATCATCGAGGCAACCGGCGGCGCCGCCAAGCTGCAGGCTCTCCTCGATGTGCTCGAGCCATTCGGCATTCTCGAGCTCATGCAATCTGGGGCAGTGGCCCTCGGTCGCGGGCCGAAGACGATGTTGCCACCGGCGTTGCACACTAAATAACACTCACTCACTACTACATACTGATGGTGGTTAGACCACCATCACATCCTGAAAGGAACTGACACACAATGGCAATCGAAGTACTGTACGACGACGACGCGGACCTCTCCATCATCCAGGGCCGCAAGGTCGCAGTTATCGGCTACGGCTCCCAGGGCCACGCGCACGCACAGTGCCTGCGCGACTCCGGCGTCGAGGTAGTTGTCGGTTTACGCGAAGGCTCCAAGTCTGCGGTGAAGGCTAAAGAGGCTGGCTTTACGGTGATGACCAATGCGGAGGCCGCCAAGTGGGCAGACCTCGTGGCGATCCTCGCCCCTGATACCTCCCAGGCAGCCATCTATGAGAAGGACATCGCTCCCAACCTCAACCCCGGCGACGCGATCTTCTTCGGACATGGCCTCAACATCCACTTCGAACTCATCAAGCCGGATCCGTCCATCGTCGTGGGCATGGTTGCTCCCAAGGGGCCTGGCCACCTTGTGCGCCGCCAGTTCGTCGACGGCAAGGGCGTTCCCTGCCTCATCGCCGTCGACCAGGATCCTGAGGGCAACGGGCGCGACCTGGCACTGAGCTACGCCGCCGCCATCGGTGGTGCACGTGCCGGCGTTATCCCCACCACCTTCAAGGACGAGACCGAAACCGACCTGTTCGGCGAGCAGGCCGTTCTGTGCGGTGGCCTGGAAGGCCTCATCATGACCGGCTTCGAGGTGCTCACCGAGGCCGGCTACGAGCCGGAGATGGCCTACTTCGAGGTGCTGCACGAGATGAAGCTCATCGTCGACCTCATCTACGAGGGTGGCATTGGCAACATGAACTACTCCATCTCCGATACCGCCGAGCTCGGTGGCTACGTCTCCGGGCCGCGCATCATCGACGCATCGGTGAAGCAGAAGATGAAGGACGTTCTGGATGACATCCAGAACGGCAACTTTGTTAAGCACCTGCTCAAGAACATCGAGGGTGGCAACAAGGAGCTGGAGTCCCTGCGCGCCGAGGTTGCTGACCACCAGATTGAAAAGACTGGCGCCGAGCTGCGCGACCTCATGAGCTGGGTGAAGAACCCGCTGGATGAGACCGCTCACTAAGTAAGCCACGTTGTGGTGCCGGTAAGCGTCGCACGCTCCATGTAACCGCACTCCCGCCGGGGTGCGGTTTTGGTGTTTCTCCTGCTTGTTGTCTGCGTGTAGCGTGCACCTCGCGAATTGGTACCGTGGAGGCATGATCTCCCACGAACCGTCCTTTCACTGGCGCTCGCAGCCGTTTGACCAGTGGCTGCGCGCACTGGTTGCTTGCCACCCGCGGTGGATTGCCATCGACGGCCGGGGCGGTGCGGGCAAAAGCACCCTTGCCGCAAGGATGAGTGATGTGACCTGCGCACCCGTAGTCCACGTTGATGATGTTTCGTGGAACTTTTCGCGCTTCGGCTGGGCCGAAGAGCTCAAAGAAAACATCGTCGCCCCGGTTAACGCGGGGGAAGCGGTGGACTACCGTCCGCCTGGCTGGGTGACGCACAACCGCCCCGGGTCGATCCGGGTTCCCGGGCGTTGCCCGCTAGTCATAATCGAGGGAACCGGGCTGCTCCGCCCCGAGTTGGAGTGGGACACGGGGGTGTGGTGGCAGGCGACCTTGAGGCCCTGCGGGCGCGGTGCATTGAGCGCGGGGAAGACCCCAATTTTTACGACGATTGGCAGGTAGAAGAGCTGCCGTTTATTGAGAACAATCGCCCCTGGCTGCGCGCCGATGACGAGGTCGATGGGTCGAACCTGCTCGGGGAGACAATCTTTCACACGGCCACGAACCCGCCGGAGTAGAAGCAACCGCACAAGCACAGAAGCGGTAGTTCCGGGAAGACGCGTACCTGCCCCGCGGCGTGCTGGCGGAGCGCCTTGCGTAAGGATCGGCCAGAGGTGGGGGACCGCAGGCCCAGGGGCGGGGGGCCGCAGGCTCTGGAGCAGGGGACCGCAGGCCCTTGGATTTCAAATTAGAAAGGGTAACCTTAGTTCTGTTACGAAATCCCGGTTTTGGAAGTTGTGGAGGAGTCGTGGCACACCAGCATGATGACCCGCGTGATACTGCCGACGAAGCGCACGGCTGCCGCCTAGCGCATGATCACCAACCGCACGATACCCCGTCACGGTGCGACGATGAGGCTGAGATTGACCACTCACCCACGCACCCACACGGGCACAGTCATGACCATGGTGCTGGAGGTGCCCGTTTACATGGGCACGAGCATGAACACGGACACTCGCACGTGCACGGGGTAGCGTCTGTGCAGGCGTTGAGCATCGCCTGCGCGATGACGGTCACCATCTTGATTGCTGAGGTGATCGGTGGCTTCGTGTCGGGGTCGCTTGCGTTGCTTTCCGACGCAGCACACATGCTCTCCGATGCCGCTGGGTTGATCCTCGCCCTCGCGGCGAGCTGGTACGGGCAAAAAGCCGCCTCCAGCAAGGCAACCTACGGGAACAAGCGCTACGAGGTCCTCGCTGCTTTCATCAACGCGGCAGTGGTGCTCGCGATCAGCGTGTGGATTATTGTTCGTGCCATCGTCCGGTTCCTCGCCCCGAGCCGCGAGGTGCATACGGACATCATGCTCGTGGTGGCAGTTGTGGGCCTGGTGGCCAACATCGCCTCCGCGGTGGTTCTCAACCATTCAGCAGGTGAATCGATGAACGTTCGTGGCGCGTTCCTCCACGTGCTCTCAGACTTGCTCGGGTCAGTCGCGGTGATCATCGCCGGTTTGATAATCAAGTTTACGGGCTTTACCGCCGCCGATTCCATTGCGTCGCTACTGATCGCCGTCATAATCGTGCCCCGCGCCGTGAGCCTCGTGGTGAGCTCGTCACGGGTACTCACGGAAGGGGCACCGGACACAGTCTCTGTGGACGACGTGCGGGAGGCACTCGAGGCAATTCCCTCCGTCATCGCAGTGCATGATCTCCATGTGTGGAGCCTGGACGGCGAGTCGCTGTTGGCCACGTGCCACCTCGTTGCCCACGCCCCTCACCACCCGGTTCTTGACTCGGCACATGAGGAACTCGATCACCTCGGGATCGCCCACTCGACCATCCAAATGGAAACGCCTGACCATGCATTGTGCGAAGGCGAGCTGCATCCTTAACGGAAAGAAGATAGATTAGGGGCCATGGGTTTTTCAACACCAAGCTACGGTTTGCATGATCTGTTTGCGCGTATAGATAGAGGAGATCTTCAGCTCCCTGATTTTCAGCGAGGTTATAAGTGGAACCTCGATGCCATCCGTGAATTAATCGTCACGGTGCTTCGCGGGTACCCCGTCGGCGCTCTCATGGCTCTGGAGACTCGCCATGTCCCGATCCGGTTCCGTCCGCGCCCCATCGATGGTGCGCCCGACCTCAACGACAACCCTGGGCTCTTGCTTCTCGACGGTCAGCAGCGCCTCACGTCGCTGTACCACACGCTGAAGGGTGAGGGGTTTGTCAAAACCGTTGACTCAAGGTCGAAACCCATCAAGCGTCGCTTCTTTGTTGACCTCAACAAGGTGGCGGAGTCCGATATCCTTCCCGACGAGGCAGTGTTCTCGGTGGACAAGAACGGGAAGGTCCGCAGCCACTTCGGTCCGCAGATCGACTTCCCGCTCGATAACTACGAGGCATACCTCAAAGCCAACGTTGTCCCCGTCTCCACGCTGCTCTCCGACAAGGTGACAGACCTACTTCTTGATATGGCCTCCACAGGCAACATGCAGAGGCAGGAAGTAAAGGCCTTTAACAACAAGGTGGTAAAGCCACTGGCGGGCTACCAGATCCCCGTCATCCGCCTCGACCGGGAGACCGCGCAGGCCGGTGTCGGTTCCATCTTCGCCCACGCCAACTCGGCGGGCCTGCAGATGGATGTTTTCGAGCTCCTCACCGCAGTGTTTGCGGCGGAGGACCCGGAGTTCGACCTCAAGGCCGATTGGGACCGCACCCGCGTCATCCTTGGAAACCACCCCGTATTCAAGGAGCTGGATCGCACAGACTTCCTCACCGCCGTTGCCCTGTACGTGACGGCAAAGAAGGGGCACGCACGCGGGCACAGGGAGGACATCCTCCGTCTTACCCTCGACGATTACATTCCGGCCGCGGAGTCGGTGCGCAAGGGCATCAAGTCCGCAGCAGAGTTTGTCACCGTGCGTGGCATGTTCACGGCTGAACAGATCCCGTTCCCCAAGCAGCTCATTCCAATCACAGTGATCCTTGCGCTGCTCGCGGATACGCCCGAGGTATTTGAATCCCAAGATGCGGTTGATCGCATGAACCGCTGGTTCTGGTCGGGCGTGTTCGGAGAGCTGTACAGTTCCCACTCGCTCACAACGCGCATTGCGCATGATTGCTCTGAGGTGACCCGCTGGGTGCGTGCGGGTGCCGATGGTGATGACTCAGTGCCGGAACCGGCGACGGTGCAGTCGGCCACCTTCAACGAGTCTCGGCTCTTCTCGGTGGGGCGCGATTCGCCGGTGCACAAGGCGATCTACACCCTCCTCATGGCCCGTGGTGCCCGCGATTGGCGCACAGGAGAGCTGTTCACGGAGCAATCGTTCTTTGAGATGAAGACGGGCTTCCACACGATCTTCCCGGGCTCGTGGTGTGAGGACAACGGCGTTGACCGCGTGCTCGAGGAATCGGTTCTCAACCTCACGCCCATGGCTCGTCGCACGGAGGTGGTCCGTGCCGGGACATCCCCAGCGCGGTACCTCGCACGCCTCATGGGTAAGTCCCTCATGGATCAGCAGGAATTTAACAAGGTGCTGGCATCACACCTCCTGGATCCCGAGCTTCTGCAGGCAGGTGAGCCCTTCAAGTTCTTCGCGGATCGCCGTGAGCGGTTTGTGAAGATGGTGGAAGAGGCCATGGGTAAGCCCGTCATCCACGATGTGAACGAGGATGATCTGCGCGGTGGCTTCGAAGGGCCAGACGCTTTCCTCAACTAGCTGCCAGAAAACTGCTCTCATTGCGGGGACTCCACGCCTGTGGTGTCCCCGCTTTCATGTTGTGTCTGGCGGGTGACGCTTCAAAGCCTTGGACACGGCTGAGGTAGTCCACGGGGAAAATTGATCTGCGATGGTCGTGGACTCGTGCCCCACAGAGGTCACATCCGCGTGCGCTAGTTGCTGTAGTTGCTATTTTCCCAGTTTTTTGGCACCGTGGAAACATTGTTGTCGTTTTATAGTCAGCCATGAACGTGTGGTGTGACCAGTTGAATTGGGAAAGGTCCGGGTTTTGTCGGTCCCTAGGAAGCTAGCTGCCGTTGTGTCCACGTTGTGTGTGGCGGGTGCGACCCTTGTCGCGTGCGCGAATAGCGAGCAGGACGCGGTGGAGACAGAGGCCACTCAGACCCAGGAGAATGGGCTGTTCGCGGACGCGAAAACCCGCAACACTTCTCGCACGGTGGATGAGCGTTTCCCCTCCCATCCCGAGGTACTCACCGACGAGAGCTACTCGGGTGTGAGTACCTCGCGCATGTTCCTGGAGAAGTCCGAAACGGCCATCGTGACCGGCCCGACGATGAACGAGCAACTTCGTGGCGCATCCTTGTCCGTTGCCTCCTACGCGCCGATGTTCCGGATGACGCCCGAAAACCGCGAGTCCATCATCGAGGAGCTCGCCCGCCTGGAGGCGCACACCGTCCTCGCGGTAGGAGATGCGGATCTGACGGGGATTAACCCCGAGACCACTATCATCACGGATGATTTCACGGACCGGGCGGTGGAGGAACTCATCGCCATGAAGCTAGACAAGAAGAAGGTGACCGAACCACAGGACGTGGCCGCAGCGGTGGCGAGCCTCGGACCGGAATCGTTGGCGCAGCTGGTGCCTGATTTTGAACCGATCCCCGAGCACCTTGTCAAACCGGAAGCACCGGTGACAACGGTGGATAACAAGCCAACCACGGCGAAGCGAACCCCGCTTCACGCCTTTCCTATCCAATCCGCACGTGACGGGGGAATGGCGCCGGTTGTCTTGGCCTGGCCGGGTACCGCGGTGGCAGCCATTGCGAACGCCCGAGTCTACGGTGCGGATGTGCACGTGCTTGACTACCCTGACCCACGCATCTCTAAGGAGTCGATGGAGCTTGTAGCCGGATTGGCGGATCGACCGCTCATCGCCCTCGGCGAGGCGTTTGGTACGGGCGAGTTTCTAGCAGAGGAGATTCGGTTTGGGGAAAAGGAACGTCCGCACCTAGCCACCGGTACGCCGTTGGCTCTTCCCGGTCAGCGGATGGTTGCCTTGTATGGGCACCAGCTCACGCCCGTGTTGGGTGTGATGGGTGAGCAGTCACCTGAAGAGTCAGTCGATCGCGTCAACGAGCTGGTCTCGCAGTACCAGCAGTTTTCCAAGGAGCCTGTCGTCCCTGCCTTCGAGATCATCGCCACGGTGGCCTCTGGGGGACCCGGTCCCGATGGGAACTACTCCAACGAATCAGAACCCGAGGAGCTCGTCGGCTACATCGACGCCATCACTGCCGCAGGAGGGTACGCGGTGCTCGACCTCCAGCCTGGTCGAGCGAGCTTCCTAGAGCAGGCGAAGCTCTATGAGGGGCTTCTGCAGCGCCCCAATGTTGGTTTAGCGCTCGATGCAGAGTGGAACATTGGCCCGGACGAGCTGCCTATGCAGCGCATCGGCTCGGCCACTGCGGAAGAAATCAACGTTGTGTCAGAGTGGTTAGCCGAGCTTGTCCGGGAAGAGAACCTTCCTCAAAAGCTCTTCGTGATCCACCAGTTTCAGGTGACGATGTTGCCTGACCGGGAGAATATTGACACCCTGCACCCGGAGCTAGCGTTCGTTTTGCACGCTGACGGCCACGGGTACCCGGAGCAAAAATTTGATACGTGGAATGTACTCCGCCAAAACCTCGGGTCGCGCTACTTCATGGCGTGGAAGAATTTCATCGATGAAGACATACCAACTTTCACCCCTGAGCAGACGATGGTGGACGTCCAACCCCAACCGTGGTTTGTGTCCTACCAGTAAAACCCTCGCCTGAAACGGGTTCACATTGGGGAACTAGTGGGCTACAATCTGAACCATCATATGCATAAAATATGCATTACCGTGCGATTTATTCGCATGGTGTGGTGATTTGAAGGAGAGATATGCCTACGCGTAAACCAGTAGTTCTCATTGCAGATAAGTTGTCGCAGTCGACTGTGGACATCCTGGGCTCGGAGGTAGAGGTCCGCTGGGTAGACGGTACGGATCGGGCCGCTCTCCTTGCGGCTGTGTCCGAAGCGGATGCTCTCCTCGTGCGGTCTGCCACCAAGGTGGACAAGGAGGTGCTCGATGCGGGAGCCGAGCTCAAAATTGTGGGCCGGGCAGGTGTTGGGCTCGATAACGTTGACGTGGAAACGGCTACTGAAAAGGGTATTATGGTGGCCAATGCTCCCACGTCGAATATTCACTCGGCGTGTGAGCATGCTCTGGCACTCATGCTGGCTACCGCCCGCCAAATCCCTAGCGCGGATAAGTCCTTGCGCGATGGTCAATGGAAGCGGTCCAAGTTCAAGGGTGTAGAGATCTACGGCAAGGTTGTAGGCATCGTTGGCTTCGGACACATTGGGCAGCTTTTTGCCGAGCGCATTTCCGCCTTCGGCGTGGATGAAATTATCGCTTATGATCCGTACGCTAACCCGGCCCGTGCCGCGCAACTTGGCGTGGAGCTTGTTCCTATTAAGGATCTCATGGAGCGCTCGGACTTTGTCACGATTCACCTGCCTAAGACTCCGGAGACGGAGCGGATGTTCGATCGGGAGCTGCTCAGTTGTGCCAAGCAGGGGCAGATAATTATCGATGCCGCGCGAGGCGGGCTTGTTGACGAGCAAGCGTTGGCCGACGCGATCAATGAGGGGCGCATCCGTGGCGCGGGCTTCGATGTCTATGCAACCGAACCGTGCACGGATTCGCCGCTGTTCGCCCTACCAGAGACTGTGGTCACCCCTCACCTGGGTGCCTCCACTTTCGAGGCGCAAGATCGCGCCGGGCGGGACGTGGCTCGATCCGTCCTCATGGCGCTCCACGGCGATTTGGTCCCGGACGCCGTGAACGTGCCCGGCGGGCGGCCGTCCCGTGAGGTTTCGGATTGGCTCAACCTGTCTCGGAAGCTGGGGCTTATCGCTTCCGCCGTGCTCAACAAGGCTCCGGCCACGGTGGAGATCATTGCCAGGGGCGAGATCTCCCACGAGAACATCGAGCCCCTCGGGCTCTCCGCGTTGCGCGGGATCTTTGCTCGCTACGTTGATGGTGGAGTGAGCTTTGTCAATGTTGCCCAGATCGCCAAGGAGCGCGGTGTCACCGTGTCTACCTATACCGAGCCTCAGGCGCAGTCGTACAGGTCCACCTTGGAGGTGACGGTCATCGCCGCGGATGGCTCGAAGTACTCCGCCAAGGGCGCGCTCTCTGGCATTGATAAGGAGGAGCGCATCATCACGCTGGGGCGTCGTCCGCTGGACCTCCACGCGGTGGGCAAGAACATTATCCTGCGCTACCAGGATCACCCCGGTGCCATTGGCAAGGCAGGGTCGCGTCTGGGTGCCAAGGGAATCAACATCCTGGCTGCGGCGATGTCTATTGATAGGGATTCGGCGGCGGCCACGTTGATGCTCCGCGTCGACGGGGATGTCTCTCCCGAGACGCTTGAGGATTGTGCCGAGGCTCTCAAGGCCGAGGCGTACAAGATTGATCTCGGCAGATAGTTAAGCCCCTGTCGCCGGGTTGCCGCACAGCAGTTTGAGCGGGACCCGGCGCTCGGATAGTCTTTGGACCACTCAGGTCACGCACGTTTTTGTGCGTGACCTTTTTGTGTGGCAAGGGTCCAAGGTTGTGGGACTACTGGTTGTGTGGCACGGACGTGCCAGTCCCGCTGTGGCTGCGGATAATGGGTTGTGGCTTTGAGGTGCGACGGGGGAAGCGGAGTATGTCTGTTCGCCCTCTCCTGCTACACTCTAGGAAGTCACATAGTGAGAAATGGAGTTCATGTTATGAGATTGGCAGTTATTGGTGGAGACGGCATCGGGTCCGAGGTAACCGCTGAGGCACTCAAGGTGCTGCGTGCCGTCCGGGACGATATCGCGGTGACCGATTTTGACCTCGGCGCGCGGCGCTACCTGGCTACGGGGGATCTCCTCACCGACGAGGATCTGGCACGCCTGCGCGAGCACGATGCCATCCTGCTCGGTGCCGTCGGCGCCCCCGGCGACGTGGCCCCCGGAGTCCTGGAGCGCGGCCTGCTGCTGAAGCTGCGCTTTGAGCTGGACCACTTTGTCAACCTCCGCCCCGCAAAGTTGTACCCCACGTCCCCCACGCCCCTCAAGGATCCGGGGGAGATCGATTTTGTCGTCGTCCGCGAGGGAACTGAGGGCCTGTATTGTGGCAACGGCGGTTCGCTTCGCCACGGCACTGCCAACGAGGTCGCATCCGAGGTTTCCCAGAACACCCGCTTCGGGGTGGAGAGAGTAGTGCGTGATGCTTTCGAGCGGGCGATGAAGCGCCGCAAGAAGCTCACTCTCGTGCACAAGATGAACGTCCTGGTCAACGCCGGTGGCCTGTGGAAGCGCACCGTCGACGAGGTGGCCAAAGAGTACCCACAGGTGGAGGTGGACTACAACCACATCGATGCCGCAACCATCTACATGGTGACCGATCCCTCCCGCTATGACGTCATCGTGACGGACAACCTGTTCGGCGATATCCTCACCGACCTGGCGGGTGCCATCACCGGCGGAATTGGCCTTGCTGCCTCGGGCAACATCGACGCCACCCGAAAGAACCCGTCTATGTTCGAGCCGGTACACGGCTCCGCGCCGGACATCGCAGGAAAGGGAATTGCCGATCCCCGCGCCGCGATTTTGTCTGCCGCCATGCTGCTCGAGCACCTCGGTGATGAGGAGAATGCGCAGAAGATCCGCTCCGCCGTCGCACACGATGTGGAGACTCGCGCCGCGGACGATATCCACACTGCCACCATCGGCGACGATATCGCGGCGGCGGTCGCGTCCGCATCCTAGTGCGGAGGTCCCGCCTCTCGTCGTAGGAAGCGTGGGTACGGGAGCACCGCGTTGCCGCCCCGGGGCCACAGCCCCGGGGCATTCGTGTCTGCAGCCCACAGCCGCCGCGCGCCGGTGAACACGGGAAACGGGTCGAGGGCTGGCCCTAGGTGCTACGTTTGGAGCTTTTTTGCGCGAGCCCGTGGGGTGGCGGGTTATAGTTCTCCGTATGCGTTTTGCACGAATTGCCACAAAAGAATCCATGAGCTTCTGCGTCGTCGATGGCGACGGTGCCGATATCACATTCAAGCCCATCAAGGGGCACCCCTTTGAGGAGCCCGTGTACACGGGTAAGGAGTACGGCCCGGACGAGGTTAAGCTGCTCGCTCCCATGCTTCCCTCCAAGATCCTGCTCATCGGCAGGAATTATGCCGACCACGTGGAAGAGGTGTTCAAGAAAACCGCGTCCACGCTGCCCCCCACTTTGTTCATGAAGCCGCCGACATCCGTGATCGGCCCCGGTGCGCCCATCCGGATCCCCGAGTTCGCCCACAACGTGGAGTTCGAGGGGGAGCTTGCTTTTGTTATCTCCAAGCCCTGCAAGAACGTGAAGCGCGATGAGTGGAAGTCCTACGTGTTGGGCCTCACCATTATCAATGACGTTACTGACCGGGACCTGCAGTTCTCCGAGGGGCAATGGACCGTGGGCAAGGGAATCGATACTTTCTGCCCCATGGGCCCGTGGATTGATACGGACCTAGACAGCTTCGATCTCGAGGATCTTGGCATCAAGGGGCACCTCACCCACGAGGGCTCGACCACCACGTATCAGGATTCTCGGACAAGCCAGATGATCTGGGGATTCGGTGAGATTCTCGAGTACATTTCCCGGACGATGACCCTCCTGCCTGGTGACGTCATCTCCACCGGTTCGCCGGCGGGCACGCGGCAGATGGTCGATGGCGATATCATCACAATCGAGGTCGAGGGCCTCGGTCAGCTGCGCAACAAGGTGGTCAACGCTTAAGAAAACTGCGACCGCTACAACCCGAGGGAGCCGAGGATCGTCTTGAGCTTCGCCGTCGTCTCCTCGAGCTCCTGGCGCGGATCGGACTGAGCGACAATGCCACCGCCGGCCCACGCGCGGGCGTGCGTTCCGTCGCCGGAGACTTCGGCACAGCGGATGGCAACCATGAACTCGCCGTTGCCCTTGTTATCGGCCCAGCCGACCGCGCCTGCGTAGAACCGGCGGTCCGATTCCACCTCCAGGATCATGTTTCGCGCTGCCTCCTCGGGCGTGCCACAGATGGCCGGTGTGGGGTGCACGGTGCGTGCGAGATCGAGCGCGGTGAGGCTGTCACTGGCCAGCTCGCCACGGATCGGGGTGGCCAGGTGCCACACCTCGTTGGTGCTGATGAGCTGCGGGGTGGAGGGGATATCGAGCTTTGTGGTCAGGGGCTCAAGCGACTCGCGGATGTTGTCCACCACGTAGCGGTGCTCGGCCAGGTCCTTGGCAGATTCCACCAGCGAGCGGGCCGATTCCGCGTCCTTTTCCGGGTCGGTGCTTCGGGGCGCCGTGCCGGCCAGTGGGAAGCACGTCACCTCCCGTCCCTGCTTGCGCACGAGAACCTCGGGGGAGCAGCCCACGAGCCACGAGTCACCCAGGTCGACGATGAACCCGTCGTGGGCCGACGAAGTGGCGATGAGTCGCGCCGCCACCAGGCGTGGATCCACCGGCTCATCAAAGCTGATGTCCACGGCCCTCGCAAGTACTACCTTGCTGAGCTCACCCTTTATTAGCTTGTCGACGGCCCGGGTCACCCTCTTTAGGTGCTCCTCCGGTGAGGGATCAAAACCCGCGATGCGTGCGTGAAGCGTGGACCCCTCTCCGGTGAGGTAGTACGGGTGGGGGTGGAGGGACGATTCTTCCCAGATCACCGACTCCGGTTCCGTGAGCGCCGCGGGTGCGCTCGGGTCGAAGGGGATGGCTCCCACGATGAGTTCCGTCGATTTCAAGGCCTTGATCGCCTCGTCGATGGACGTATAAAACGCGCGCCGTCCCTGGGTGCGGACGGATCCGTGCGAACGCGAGAGAAGAAAGTCGGGTGCTGTGCTAGGTCTTACGGGTCTGCTTAGTCGCATGGTGAGAAATTGTAGCGGGTAGACTTTTACACCATGTCTGATGTACGTGTACGTTTCTGTCCGTCACCAACCGGCACGCCCCATGTCGGCATGGTGCGCACAGCTTTATTTAACTGGGGATATGCCCGCCACACCGGCGGCAAGCTGATCTTCCGCATCGAGGATACCGATGCGGCCCGCGACTCTGAGGAGAGCTACCAGGCGATCATTGATTCGCTCACGTGGCTCGGCCTCGATTGGGATGAGGGCGTGGTCAAGGGCGGCCCGCACGAGCCCTACCGCCAGAGCCAGCGCGGGGATATTTACCTCGACGCTCTAGAGAAGCTCAAGAAGGCCGGCTACGTGTACCCGGCGTACTCCACCAACGAGGAGGTGCAGGAGCGTCACAAGGCGGCTGGACGCGACCCGCACCTCGGCTACGATAACTACGACCGCGACCTCACCGACGAGCAGATCGCGCAGTTCGAGGCCGAGGGGCGCAAGCCTGTGTGGCGCTTCAAGATGCCGCACCGCACCTGGACGTGGAACGATATGGTTCGCGGCGAGATCTCCTTCGCCCCGGAGACCCAGCCCGATTATGTCGTCGCCCGCTCCGACGGCTCCCCGCTGTACACGCTCGTGAACCCGATCGATGATGCCCTCATGGGCATCACGCACGTGCTGCGTGGCGAAGATATCCTGCCGTCCACCCCGCGTCAGCTGGCTCTGTACGAGGCACTCATCGAGCTCGGTATTGCCAAGCAAACCCCGGAGTTCGGCCACTTGCCGTTCGTCATGGGGGAGGGCAACAAGAAGCTCTCCAAGCGCGACCCGCAGTCGAACCTCTTCAACCACCGCGATGCTGGCATCATCCCCGAGGGCATGCTCAACTACCTGGCCCTTCTGGGTTGGTCTTTCAAGGGCGACCAGGACATCTTCTCTGTAGAGGAGTTTGTCAAGGCCTTCGACGTGCACGACGTGTTGGGTAACCCCGCCCGCTTCGATCAGAAGAAGCTTGAGGCAATCAACGCCGATCACATCCGCATGCTCGACCCGAAGGACTTTGAGCAGCGTCTCAAGACCTTCCTGGCGGAGCACTACGATTTCCACCTGCCGGATGAGGACTTCGCGTTCGCCGCAACGCTCGTGCAAACGCGCATCAAGACTCTCTCGGAGGCTTACGGGCTGCTGAAGTTCCTCGTGGTGAGCGAGGACGAGTTCACCCTCGATGAGAAGGCTGCCCGCAAGAACCTCAAGCAGGACGCGGTTCAGGCACTCGAAGAGGGCCTCACGGTCCTGGAGGGCGTGGACGAGTGGACCACCGAGAACATTGAGAAGGCACTGTCAACCCGGCTTATCGACGAGCTGGAGATGAAGCCCCGCAAGGCCTACGGTGCGCTGCGCGTAGCAACCTCCGGCGAGGCCGTGTCCCCGCCGCTGTTTGAGTCCATGGAGCTCCTCGGACGGGAGCGGACCCTGGGACGCATCCGAGCCGCCCAAAAGGTCACCCCGTGGCAGGCTGAGCCCCAGCAGTAGGGCTCTTTCGCTTCCCCCGCCTGCGTGGGGGAAGCTCCCTCTAATTGCGTCGTTGTGATTCATTAAAGGGGTGTATGAGCTGGCGATTTGTCTAGCTACGTGGTTATGGTTATAGTTATCTGCGTTGCCGGCAAGGAAGTCGGTTCAACAGATGGCCTATGGTGTAATTGGCAACACAGCGGTTTCTGGTACCGCCATTCTAGGTTCGAGTCCTGGTAGGCCAGCTCTTCGTCTTATAGATGAAGTATCACGGTGTTAAGCTCCGTGTGAAATATAAATATGCCCCGCTCGTCTAGCGGCCTAGGACACCGCCCTCTCACGGCGGCGGCACGGGTTCAAATCCCGTGCGGGGTACAGATAAGCGCCACCTGATAAGGGTGGCGCTTTTATTTTTCTGTGGAGTGGTCGCGGCGAACCTGGGGGCGCACCTGCGGTTTAGGTTATTAGCAGAATACGGGTGGTCGGTTCGGCAGATGGTTGATCGGGGGCTGTGGGGGTTAAGGGGTAAAGGCGAGTCTGGCAAGTTAGGTGGAAAAGGTGGTGCGGACGGACTCTGTGAAGGCTGTGCGCTAAATCGTTCTTTTACGCAGTTGTAGTGGTGTAGGGCGCTCGGGAATACGGGCCTCAAAGCAAACCGCATACCTTCCACATTGCCGCCGATACTTCCGACGACTTTCAAGGCTCTGTAGGGCATTCGGGAGTTCCGCCTCAAGGGGGAGTAACAAAAAAGTGGCACGCACCGCGGAGGTGCGTGCCACTGAAAAGAAGTAAGTTTTTACTTACCGGAGATAGCATCCTTGGTCTCAGCAACCTTCTCGGCGCCTTCCTTCTCGGAAGAGCCCTCGACGGAGTCGAACATGGAGCTGAGCTTGTCCAGGCCGGAGGAGAGGTTCTCGAAGTCGATGTCGCCGTTGGCGATGCCCTTGAGAGCCTTGACGATGGACTTGACGATGTTGAGGGTAGTGGAGAGATCCATTTTCTGGTCCTTCTTTCCTTCTTAGACTTGTACAGTGCCACGGTTTGTGGCGCGATTCCAGATAGTAGCAGAGCACGGTCGTTTTCCTTAGTCGTATCGGAACCTCTACTCTGGTGAGTGCCCCCCTTAAGCGGTTCTCATGACTTTCTTAGCAATTAATAAGTTTTGTCGGAAAACTAACTTTTCTCCGAAATTCTGCAGGTAAATAGGGGTGATTTCTGTGAGTCGAAAATGTGGATAGTGCAACAAGAAAATTTTTGTGTAATTTCAAATACGTCTTCAGATTCCCTCTTTTCGGGGGTAGAGCGCGCTGGTATGAGCCGTGAGGCCCTCGGGAGAAAACTGATTATTTACCGACTGTTCACCTCCTAGGACACCAAAAGTAACTGCTCGTTTACGTATGACATTTAGTGTCTCAGCCATGGTTACGCTCATCCCCGCGGTAAGCGAGAAGCCGACGGTTTCGGAGAGTTTTGCTTCTAAGAAGCGGGCTGTCCACTACAGCGCCAAGCAACTGCTTCTCGCAGCAGCACTGGTGTTGCCCAACCTCGCGCTTCTCGTGGTATTTACGTACAGGCCGCTACTAGATAACATCCGTATTTCGTTTTACAACTGGAATATCTCGTCGTCGCGAATGAAGTTCGTGGGGCTCGATAACTACATCGAGTGGTTCACGGCACCGGAGACGAAGACGGTGGTTTTCAACACCGTCGTATTCACGTTCTTTGCCGTCGCAGGATCCATGGTGATCGGTCTAGCTCTTGCCTTGTTGCTCGACCAGAAGCTGTTCGGCCGAGCAGCCGTGCGCTCCATGGTGTTCGCCCCCTACGTCATCGCGGGCGCAGCCATCGGCGTGGCGTTCCAGTTCGTCTTTGACCCCAACTACGGGCTTATCCAGTACTTCCTTGGCATGGTCGGAATCGAAACGCCGAACTTCTACCAGGAATCCAAGTGGGCCCTGTCCATGATCACTATTACCTACGTGTGGAAGAACGTCGGCTACGTTTTCGTCATTTACCTAGCCGCGTTGCAAGGTAGGCGCAAGGATCTCGACGAGGCGGCGGAGATCGACGGGACCCCGCCACTGCGTCGCTTCTTCCGCGTGGTCATGCCACAGTTGCGCGGTACAACCTTCTTCTTGTCCATCACCGTGCTGCTCAACTCGTTCCAAGTGTTCGACATCATCAACGCTATGACCAAGGGCGGACCTTTTGGATATGGCACGTCGACCATGGTGTTCCAGGTGTACCAGGAGACATTCGTCAACAACCGGGCGGGATACGGCGCGGCCGTGGCCACGATCATGTTCCTCGTGGTGCTTGTCATCACCGCGATCCAGGTTTATTACCAAGAAAAGGGGGAGAAATAGATGTCCAGTGCAATCAACATCGATGAAGCCCAGAAGGGGTCGCAACGCAAGAAACGTCGGCTCACCAGCGGCCGCTTCCGGCCTGTGAAAACTTCTGTGCAACCGCGCAAGGATCTGCCGCCGGTTCCCGGTTCGCAGGGCGAAGGCGAGCCAGTCATCACTGACGCGCAGCGCAAGCGCTTAGCCGCGGGTGGCGGCGGAGTGGAGCACACCTCGGTGATCGCCAAGGTCTTCGGCTACCTTGCCCTCACAGCGACAGTGCTCGTCATTCTTGTGCCGCTGTACTTCATCGTTGTTACCTCGTTTAAGACGTTCCAGGATGTGTACTCGGACCCCATCACCTTCTGGCCGAACCCTTTCGCGCCGGAGAACTACTCCTACGTCATGGAGACCTCGGGCTTCAACCTCTACCTGCGTAACTCGGTTATTATCACGTCAATTCTCACGGTGATCGAGGTGGCACTCGGAGTGATGAGCGCCTACGCTTTCGCGTTCCTCAAGTTCCCTGGCCGCAACGTCCTTTTTTTGCTAGTCATTGCCACCCTCATGGTGCCTAACCAGATCACCATCATTTCCAACTACGCGCTCGTCGCTTCCCTCGGTTGGAGGAATACCTTCGCAGGCGTCATCATTCCGCTTGCAGGCGTGGCCTTCGGCGCCTTCCTCATGCGCAACCACTTCATGTCCCTGCCCAAGGAGATCATGGAGGCCGCAGAAATGGATGGCGCCGGCTTCTTCACCACCCTGTTCAAGGTGGTATTGCCCATGAGCTGGCCCACGCTGTCCGCCTTCGTGCTCATCACCGTGGTAGGCGAGTGGAACCAGTACCTGTGGCCGTTCCTCATCACGGACACCCCGGCCACGGCACCGTTGCCCGTGGGCTTGACTCGCTTGCAAGATGCTGAAGGCCTGACCAACTGGGGTCCGGTGATGGCGGGAACAGTCCTGGCAACAATCCCCATGCTCGCGTGCTTCCTTGTCCTTCAGAAGAAGATGATCAAGGGCTTGACCGCAGGAGCAGTGAAGGGCTAACCCCAGCATTTACCTCCACCAACGCAAACACCAACTACTCACAAAGGAGACAATCACCATGAACCCACTGAACATCGAAATCAGTCGTCGCAAGGCCCTCGGATTGGGCGTCGTTTCTGCAACCGCGCTGGGCCTTGCCTCGTGCGCGGGTGGCAGCACCAGTGCCAGTGGCGGAGGCCAGGAAGGCAGCGGCAAGCTGCAGTTCTGGTCCAACCACCCGGGTAGCTCCAAGGACCTGGAGCAGGAGATGATCGATGCTTTCATGCAGGAAAACCCCGATATCCCCGTTGAACTTGTCAGCGCCGGTTCAAACTATGAAGAGCTGGCCCAGAAGTTCAATGCCGCACTGGCCGGTGGCGACCTCCCGGATGTCATCGTCGCCTCCGACGTCACCTGGTTCAACTTCGCCTTCAACGAGGCCACCGCGCCCCTGGATGACCTGTGGAAGCAGGCAGGCACGGATCCGGACAGCTACGTCGATACCCTGCGCGAGGACTACGCATTGGACGGCAAGCATTACGGTGTGCCTTACTCCAGGTCCACCTGCCTCATGTACTTCAACACGGACATTCTGGATAAGGCCGGCCTTCCCACCGACCGCGGGCCCGCGACATGGCAGGAGTTTGCGGAGTGGGCACCCAAGCTGGTGGAAGCAGGAGGTGGAAAGCCTGCACTGGTAGTCCCGGATGGTTCCAATTACCTTGACTGGTACTTCCAGGGCATGATCTGGACCTTCGGTGGTGCCTACTCTAAGGAGTGGGAGCCCACGTTCACGGATCCGAAGTCCATCGAGGCCGGCGAGTTCCTCAAGGAGATGGTGGGGAAGAAGTACATCGAGATCGCCACCGACCCGACGGTTCAGTTCGGCTCCGGCAACGCCGCAGGCCTGCTGGAATCGACGGGCTCGCTCGGCGGGCTGAAGAAGACGGCGACGATCCCGTTCATCACCACCTACCTTCCCGGGCCCAAGCCCGGCTGCCCCACCGGTGGTGCTGGCCTCGCTGTGGCCAACGGCATCTCCGACGAGCGGAAAGAAAAGGCCGTTAAGTTCATCGATTTCATGACGAACACCGAGAACACCGTCAAGTTCTCGCAGGCCACCGGCTACATGCCCGTGCGTAAGGACGCGATTGACCACCCGGATGAGCAGAAGTACCTGAGCGAGAACCCGAACGCCAAGACTGCGATTGAGCAGCTCACCGAAAACACCGCTCCCCAGGATTACGCCCGCGTCTTTGTCCCCGGTGGCGGGCAGCGCATCGGTGGTGCGCTGGACCGAATCACCGTAGGCCAGGAGGACGTCACCGCGGTGTTTGAGGATCTGCAAAAGGATACGCAGAAGACCATCGACCAGCAGATCACCCCGCTGCTCTAGCACCCGGTAGAAAAAGAAAGGAAGCGTGTACTTATGGCAACTGTGGAGTTTAGACAAGCCTCCAGGATTTACGATCCTGCCCGGCCACCGGCGGTGAGCCGGGTGAACCTCACCATCGCCGACGGGGAATTCCTCGTGCTCGTGGGGCCATCCGGCTGTGGCAAATCCACCACCCTGCGCATGCTCGCGGGGCTCGAGCCGGTGGATGAGGGACAGATCTTCATCGATGGTGCGGACGTGAGCGAATCCCGCGCCCGCGACAGGGACGTGGCGATGGTGTTCCAGTCCTACGCCCTCTATCCCAACATGACCGCGCGTCAGAACATCTCTTTCGCGCTGGAAAACCAGAAGATGGACAAGCAGGAGATTGAGAAGCGCGTGGCGTTCGCGGCGAAGATGCTGCAGCTTGAGGATTTGTTGGATAAAAAGCCAGCGGCGATGTCCGGCGGACAACGCCAGCGCATCGCCATGGGGCGCGCCATCGTGCGCGAGCCCAAGGTGTTCCTCATGGATGAGCCACTGAGTAACCTTGACGCGAAGCTGCGCGTTTCCACCCGTGCTCAGATTGCTGCCCTGCAGCGTGAACTCGGCGTCACCACGGTGTACGTCACTCACGATCAGACTGAGGCGATGACTATGGGTGACCGCGTGTGCGTGCTCAAAGATGGCATCCTCCAGCAGGTCGATGTGCCTCAGGTGCTGTACAACAACCCCGGCAACACGTTTGTGGCGCAGTTCATCGGCT
Organism: Corynebacterium pyruviciproducens ATCC BAA-1742; assembly: GCF_000411375.1. GTDB lineage: Bacteria > Actinomycetota > Actinomycetes > Mycobacteriales > Mycobacteriaceae > Corynebacterium > Corynebacterium pyruviciproducens. Next base: position 435,612 of record NZ_KE150446.1, read on the forward strand.
CCCCGTCGATGACGCTTCTCGACGGCGTCGCTGTGGAAGAGGGTCGCGCCGTGATCGGCGAAGGCCACCGCATGGATCTCAACCTCACCCGCGAAAACGCGCTTAAGTTAACGGGGAACACCGTCGTCGTCGGTGTACGCCCCGAGAACTGGGAGATTGTTTCCGTCAACGAGGAGCCCGCGGAGTTCTGCCTCCTACTCGATGTAGCAATCGTCGAGCACCTCGGCGCCGAGGTGTACGCCTACTGCCACCCACACATGACACCGAACTCACCGGTGAGCGTGCGCGGCGACATGGTCACCGTGCGCGCTGGCAAGGATGACGTGATTGAAAAAGGCGACCAGATCTGGGTCCGCCCCATCCCGGACGGTTGCGTGTTCTTCGAGCCGGAGAGCGAGATCAACCTCAACTACCTGCCCGCGGTGGAGAACCAGCCGGTAGCAAGCTAGCTACTTCACACGAGACTGCCCCGGTGAGCACCCACTCACCGGGGCATGTCAGGTTAGTCTCGCGTGGGCCTTCTCAGGGATACATCGTCCGGTGGAAGTTATCTCATGCCGGCCTGCAACGTTTCCCACGGCAACTGTGTGTGGGTGCACGCGATATCGGAGTCAGAGGCTTCGGCCGCGGTTCCCACACCGGTCCTTCTGGGCCCGTAGTGTGGTAACCATGCGAAGTGAGTTGGCTACCGCTGTGAGATACGGGTTCGTCTCCGCGCATCCGGCATCCGCCTCACCGCTCAACCCCATGCTGGTGGAAAACGATAGTCACCCCATGCTCGAGGTGCTGCGCGGCGAACTCGAGACGTGCGCAAGCTTCCACTTTTCCGTCGCTTTTGTCAACACCAGCGGTATCGCTGCCCTCAAGCAGGCGCTGGTGGAGGCTGGACGCAGGGCGTGTGAAGCGGGGACAACGAACACCATCGTCACATCGTGTTACCTCGATTTCAACGAGCCGGAGGCGCTGCGCGAGCTCCTGCGCATTCGGGGTGTAGACGTCTACGTCCACGACGATGAACAGCGTGGCTTTCACCCCAAAGGGTACGTGTTTGAGCACGCTGAGGGCGTGACCACGGCGATTGTGGGAAGCTCCAACCTCACTAACGCGGCGCTGGCTGAGAACGAGGAGTGGAACTTCAAGTTCTCCACCACAGGCGACGGTGACGTGGCAGACCAGCTGCGACGGGCCGTCGACAAGCAAAGTAACCGGTGCGTGCGGCTGACGGAGGAGTGGATCGCCCGGTACGAGCGGCGACGCCGGCGGCCCATCGTCTTTGATGGCAACCAACCGCGCGCCGGGGAGAAAATCCTGCCCAACGCGATGCAAGAGGTGGCGCTGGAGGATATTGCCGAGTGCCGCGAGTCGGGCGAGCGGCGCGCCGTGGTCATCTCGGCGACGGGGACGGGCAAGACCATCCTCGCGGCCCTGGCCGTGCGGCAGGAGAACCCGGCGCGGTTCCTCTTTGTCGCGCACAGGGAGCAGATCCTGGTGAAGGCGCGGGCCGAGTTCGAGCAGGTCCTGGGGGTGAAGAAGTACGGCATGGCCGTGGGCGGAAAGTCCGAATGGGAGGCCGACTACCTGTTCGCCTCCGTGCAGACCCTGTCACGCAACCTCCACCGGCTGGCGCGCGGGAGGTTCGATTACATCGTCATCGACGAGGTGCACAAGTCGGGTGCGGCGACGTACAAGCAGGTCATCGACTACTTTGAGCCGGAGTTTCTGCTCGGGCTCACCGCCACCCCGGAACGCACCGACGGGTTCAACATCTTTGAACTGTTCGATTACAACGTGCCCTACGAGATTCGGTTGGGCGAAGCGCTCGACCAGAACATGCTCGTGCCGTTTCACTACTACGGCATTGCCGATACCGGCAGGGTGGACGATGTGGTGCGGGTGCTTCACCAGTACGGGCGGGTGGAGGATGTCCACGGTCTGGTCTTCTCCTCCACGGTGAAGGAGGCACGCACGCTCGCCGGTGAGCTCACCGCTCGCGGTATCCCGGCTGTGCCGCTCAGCGGCAGCGATTCCATCGAGACCCGCGAGAAGACCGTGGCGTGGCTGGAGGCGGGGGAGATCGACTACATCGTCACGGTGGACATCTTCAACGAGGGCATCGATATTCCCTGCGTCAACCAGATCGTGCTCATGCGCGAAACGCAGTCTCCCATTGTCTTCACCCAGCAGCTGGGGCGCGGGTTGCGCAAGGCGAAGGGGAAGGACCACCTGCGGGTCATCGATTTCATCGGCAACTACCGCAATAACTACATGATCCCCATGGCGCTCATGGGCGATCAGTCGCGCAGCAAGGAAAGCCTGCGCAGGAAGGTACTGACGGGCGAGGGCGTGCCCGCGGGCTCGTCGGTGAGTTTTGATCGGATCTCCACCAGGCGGATCCTCGACGCGATCTCTACGAGCACGATCGACGGCATGCGGGAGATCCGCGCCGCGTTTACGGATCTGCGCCACCGCCTGGGCACCATCCCCCGGCTCATGGATTTTCTGCGCTTTGACACGATGGACCCGGACGTGGTGGTACGCAGGAAGAACTACTGGAGGCTCCTATTTTCCTCGTTTGGCGCCGTGGATACCGCCCCCACGGAGGCTGAGGATCACTTCCTCACCTTCCTTTCCAGGGAGCTTCTCGATTCCATCCGCCCCCAGGAACTTGAGGTGCTTCAGGCCCTGCTCGCCCGCGCCTCGGAGGGCGGTGGCATCGACCCTTCCGCTCTGCTCCACTCACCGCTGGCGAGAAGGTCGGTATTCCGGGTGCTTACGCTCGCGTTTTACTCCGCCAAGCAGCAGGGTGCGAGCTTTGGTACCACGCCTCTCATCGTCGAACGCGATGGCAGGTGGTTCCTTTCCGAGGAATTCCGTGGCCTCTACCTCGCCTATGGTGAGGAGGCGAACCCTGCCACCTCGTTCCGCGCCCACGTGGACGACATTGTTGCCACCGGCCTGGCGCTCGCGCGCCTGCGTGGCACCGACACGGGCGACCTCGTGGTGGGCAGGCAGTACACCCGCCGCCAGGTGTGCCGGATACTGGGGTGGGATTCCAACCAGGAGGGTGTGATCAACGGCTACAAGGTGGACCAGGCGACGGCCACGTGCCCCATCTTTGTTACCTACGATGCCACGGACTACAACGACCACTTCGTGGATAACGATGTTCTGCACTGGTATTCGAGGCTGAATAGGACGCTGAAATCCAAGGAGATTGCGAGTGTGCTCGACCCGGCCGTCACCCGCCACCTGTTTGTGAAGAAGAGCGACCAGGAGGGGCAGAAGTTTTACTACCTTGGCGAGGTGGATCCGTGCTCCGCCCGCGACGCGGAGCACGGCGGCAAGAATGTGGTCACCGTGGATTTGGTTCTGCATTCTCCCGTGGAAGAATCACTGTTTAAGCATCTGTCCTCGTAGAAGAACCAACCGGCACAGACTAAGCCCGACCCGCAAAGGAGCACGATGAGTGTCCTCTCCATCGACTTTGGTACCTCCGGCGCCAAGGCGAGCGACGGCCGCACCGTTTCCTACCCCACGTTCACCAGTCACCCCGGCCACGTGGAGCAGCGCCCCTCCGACTGGCTCGCCGCCTTCCACCAGCTTGTCGACGGTGCCGACGCTTACGACGGTTCCGTCAAGCGGGACGGAACCGCATTCAACGACGCCTACGACGGTCGCAACGTTTACGATGCCATCGTCCTGACAGGCCAGATGCAGGACCTCGTCTACCTTGATAACGCTCCATCCGCACTGGAACCGGACCGCGCCGTGCTGTACTCCGACACCCGCTCCACAGTTCCCGCGATCCCACGCTGGGAGGAGATCACCGGCAAAACCTGCAAGGGGCCACCTCCAACGTGGCAATGATGCACACGCTCGGCGCAGGGCGAGCTATCTTTTCCCCGGCAGGCTACGTCATCCACGCCCTTGGACTGGGAGAGTACGTGGATCCCACGACCGCATCCACGACGGCATTCCTCGACATCGCCACACGTACCTGGTCTCACGAAGTCTGCGCTGCCGTCGGCGTCGACCCCGAGCGGCACCTACCCACAATCGCCCAGGGTGAAGTGGGCACCTACAAGGGGATTCCCATCATTCTCGCGCCGGGCGATGCCGCCACCACGGCACTCGGCATCGGGCACGAGCATGTCTACATGGGAACAACGGGTTGGTACGCCCGCATCACCAAGGACGTGACGGAACACCGCCCGGAGAAGCACACCTTGGCGCTCGGCAAGGACGAGTTCCTCACCATCGCCGCCGTCCAGCAGGCGGGAGCCGCCCGCGACGAAGCCCTGCGGCTCTTCCCCGTGGATGGCCCGCTTCCGCGGGAGAAGTCGGGTGTGGTTGCCATCCCCGCATTTTCCGGCGGAAGGTTCCCGCGCCGGGTGGATCGCCCCGGTGCCACGTTCGTGGGTGTTACCGCGCAGACCACGCCCGCGCACCTGCACAAGGCCATCCTGGAGGGCGTGTGCCTGGCGCTGAGCTTCGACATCGACTCCGGCGCAGAAGCCACGCACGCGCCCCTTCCCGTCGTCGGTGGGTGCACGCGTTCACGCGAGTGGATGCAGATCTTAAGCGATGTCACCGGGCGCACCGTTCACGTCCTGCCAGATTTTGATGCCGGCACCGTCGGTGCACTGAGATTCGCTGGCGTGGATGTCCCCACGCCCCAGGCCACCGAGGAGTTCACCCCGCGACACAGCTACGCCGAGGAAAAGGAGCGCTTTGCCCGGTTCCTCTCGCTCATGTGATGAGCTCACCGAGAGGTAAAAAAAGCCTCGCCCCGGGGCGTCGATAAGCGGATACCTCGGGGCGACAACGTGCGGGCCGGGAGAGGAGCGCTGAAGGACAGTTCTCCCATGCGTGAGCTACTGCACGTGATCGGCGATGAACTTTTTCACGGCCTCGGTATCGTTCGGCATATCCGTCACGTAACGCTCGCCGGTCTCGATGTCTGCAAAACGCTCGGGGACAACCGGATCCTCGCCGATCGCCTCGCGGATCGTCTCAGCAAACTTGACGGGAAGCGCGGTCTCCAGGCACACGACGGGCGCCTCCACGGCGCGATCGGCAAGAAGCGTCTGGGCGACGTGGACGCCGTCGGCGGTGTGCGGATCGATGAGCTGGCCGTGGTCGCGGTGCAGCGCGGCAATCGTGGCGAGGCGATCGGCGTGGGTGGAAGAACCAGAGACGAACCCGAATTCCTCGTGCACACGCTCCATTTCTTCCGCCGTCAGCGTAAACGACGGCGCGTTGGAGCCGAACAGCTCTGCGGTGCGCTCTGCGCCGACGAGGTCGTGGATGAAACGCTCGAAGTTACTGGCCTTGGAAATATCCATAGAGGGGGAGCTGGTGGCAAGCGTCTCGGCGGCCGACCGCGGGCGGTACGTGCCGGTGGTAAAGAACTCGTGGAGAACGTCGTTTTCGTTGGTGGACACAATAAGGTTCTTGATGGGCACACCCATCTGGCAGGCGATGTGGCCGGCGCAAATATCGCCGAAGTTGCCCGTGGGGACGGAGAACGAGACAGGTTTACCCACCTGGACATACAGCCACACGTAGTAGACCACCTGCGCGAGGAGCCGCGCCCAGTTGATCGAGTTGACCGCGCCGATGTGGTACTTCTCCTTGAACTCTGCATCGGCGGAGACGGCCTTGACAATGTCTTGGCAATCATCAAACACGCCGTCGACGGCGATATTGTAAATGTTCGGGTCATCGAGGCTGAACATTTGTGCCTGCTGGAAAGGTGTCATGCGACCCTTGGGGGTGAGCATGAACACGCGGATGCCCGCGCGCCCACGCATCGCGTACTCGGCCGACGAGCCCGTGTCGCCACTGGTGGCGCCGAGGATGTTCATCTCCTTGCCGGAATCCTCGAACAGCACGCCGAGGAGCTGCATGGCCATGTCTTTAAACGCGGCCGTGGGGCCTTCGGAGAGGTGGCCGATATACAGATCGTCGGTGACCTTGGTCAGCGGAACGATCTCGGGGGAGCTAAACGCCGTGGAGGTGTACGCCCTGTGAGCGAGGTGTCCCTTGCCGGGGGCGAAGAGCTCAATGATCGCCTCGGCGACATCGGGGTAGCTCTTGCCCGCAAAGGCTGCGAGATCCTCGGAGCTAAGCTGCGGGTATTCCTCCGGCAGGTACAGGCCACCGTCGGGTGCCAGCCCTCGAATGAGAACGTCGTCGAAGGAGGCGGGGGAGGTGTGCTGTGCGTCGCGCGTGGAGAAATACTTCATGGGAACGAATCGTACCGTACCTGCCAGTTCCGCGACGGATTTCACCCAGTTGCTCTGTACGATAAACAAGCTACGGGGAAGACATAGGTATTGCGCGTGCAACCGCAGGAGTGTTTGAGACCCATCACCTTCCTATTAAGTCTGCTGTTTGCCACCAAATGAGATAATAAACGCGCAGTACACAAGCGATATTTGGTAATTTGAGTTCGGTTACGTAAACTCGTGTGCACGCTACCGTCGCGGTAGTAAAAAATCGGACGCGAGTCCAACTCAATATGCCCCGCTCGTCTAGCGGCCTAGGACACCGCCCTCTCACGGCGGCGGCACGGGTTCAAATCCCGTGCGGGGTACAACGAAGAGGCAGTCAGGTTCACTGGCTGCCTCTTTTTTTCATGCAACCGGGAACTGGTTTTCGGGGTTAAGGTGCAAAATGTGGGGGTAAGGTGCAAAATGTGAGTCTGGTTCGGTGAGTTGCGTGGTGGGGTGGTGTGTTAGCGGATGTGGCCTTTTCGGATGGCGATTGAGTGGGGTGTATTCGGTTGGGATAGCCTGGTCGTAGAGGGCTGGACTTCCTGTTTCTTGCTGGTTGTTTATGTCTTCTACGGCAAGATCTTTGGCTTTGGAAAGCAGGTCTTGTCCGAAATGTGACTGCCTGGCGATCTCTAGTGGGGCGCCAGGCAGTTCTGTGTGGGTGTACGGCCACGAGGCGATCAACTAGCGGCGCAAAACTTCTCTTCTCACGTTGGTGGGATAGGTATTATTGTTCTCAGAAATACCGCGAGGAAGGCCGGGAAATCGCATGAAGAAGGACAAAACTGTGAAGGCGCCACGAACGGATTCGAACTATGATGCTGGACGGGTTTCCATGGCCATGCGAACGATCACTAATGGGGTAAAGAAGGCCAATCCGGTACCGGTATTGCAGCACTCGGCGGACTCGGTCATGCAATTCACGCGAGGGGTGACACCGGAGGCGATTTTTGACCAGCTGTGCCGACCCGCGAGAGCCGTGGCGGAGGCGCAGGTGCGGCGTATCCATGAGAGGAACCCCCAGATGACGGGGGCGGAGATCGTCGAAAAGCTAGAGCGACGGTTCCTCTCCAGCGTCACCGTATCGGGGGCCGCGGCGGGAGGCGCCAACTTCGTGCCCGCAGTGGGGACCGCGGCAGTGTTGGGAGACACGGGGTACCTCCTCACGGCTGCGGCCACCCACGTGTACTCCGTGCTCAAGGCGCTGGACGTGGAGCTCGAGGACGCCGATCACGAGCGTGCGCTCATCTTCGCGGTGCTTCTCGGCGGCTCATCCTCCTCCGTGGTGCAAAAGACATCGAACCGTATCGGCGGGCACTGGGGGAAACAGCTTGTGAAGTCCGTTCCGCAAAAGTCGCTCACGCAGTTCAACAAGATTTTGGGACGCAACTTCATCACCAAGTACGGAACGAAGCAGGGAATCATTGTGCTGGGCAAGGCCGTGCCGTTGGGAATCGGTGCGGCCGTGGGTGGCAGCATGAACTACATGGTGGGTAGGGGGATTGTGAAAGCCACCCGCTCGACCTTTGCCGAAATGCTCGAAGAGGACGCACGTAAGGCCGCCGTCATCGATCATCTGGGCAAGGCGGATATTCCGGCGGAATCAGACCTACACCTACGAGACGAGTATGCCTCGGACTTAACCGAGGGAGGTCGCCGGGTGGGCGGAGACAAGTCGGACGAAATCTAGGGCCTCTGTGCTGCGGGTGGCGTGCCGAAGCCACACGGCGGTCAGTGGTCGGACAAAGGAGCACTCCGTGGGCACCCGGCGCAGCTTGCCTAGCTGGACGTGATCAGCGATCGCGCCCTTCGCCATGATTCCTGGTGCCTTCAGTGCGATGATGCCGGCGCGTTGGGAAGCAAGCGAGCCAAATTCACCGGCCGGCGTGGCAAGCGTACCCACAACGTCCTCGATAACAGTGCGGCTGCCGGAGCCCTGCTCCCGGACGACGAGGGGTGTGGTGCGCAGCTCTTTAAGGGTGACGGGATTCTCTTTCGTGCGGGTAGCCCACGGGTGGTCGGGTGTGACGGCGAGGACGAGTTCATCCTCGCCGATGCGTTCCTCCTCCTCGTTGTGGAAGCTGTGGCCACCCTCAACGAAGCCGACATCGGCGCGCTGCTCGGCGACGAGCGTGCGCACTCCGGTGGAGTTCTCCTGCAATTGTGTGACCGACACGTGCGGGTGGGAGGCTGTAAATGCTGCCACCCAGGCGGGGCTGTAGAGTTCCGCCACCGTGTTGGAGACGGCGATAGTGAGCGTGGTGTGCGGAGGGTGAGCGACGAGCGCCTGGCGGTGGGATTCGAATTCCTCGCCGCGCGCGAGGAGCTCCCGGATGTGGGGGAGTAAGGCATTGCCTGCGACCGTTAGTGCGATTCCGTAGGGGGAGCGCTGAAAAATGTTCACGCCGAGTGTTTTCTCGGCGCGGGTGAGGCGCTGGCTGAGGGTCTGCTGGTGGACGTGGGCAGCCCGGGCGGCAGCAGAGATGCTCTCGTGCTCGGAGGCGAGAACCACCGCGGCAATATCTTCCCATGCAGGTAGGCGGGGATACATGCAATCATTGTACCCCCTACACGGGTGACGGTGTCGAAAGTGGTCCCAGTTACCCTTTACAGTTCCACCGTGCATAAGTCAGATAAACCCAGTGTTCTCGCCCCAGCTGGACCCGCGTGGGCGGGCTCTCTCATGGGAACCTCCATCGCCGCCTCACTGACGGTCGCCCACGGTCTACCCAGCGTTGTGCCACTGTTCTTTGCGGTCATCGCCGCGGGGATCCTGGTCACCATCAGCATCGGCTGGCTGTGGAAGCGCAATCCCCATTTTTCGCACACCCTCATGCCGGCCTGGGGAATGTACGCCATGGGTATTCTGGCTTGCGGCTCGGCGTGGACGGCTGTGACCGGTAACGACGTGTTCCAAATCGCCTCCTGGTGGGTGGGCACGCCGCTGGCGATCATCGTGTGCCTCAACCAGCTGCGTGGCTTCGCAGGTTCCCCCACCTTCCAGTGGGGGCTGGCTTTGGTGGCCCCGATGGTGGGCGCGACCAGTGGCGGGCAGCTGGCACCCGCGCACGGCATGCTGTATTACCACGTGGGAGTGGTGTGCTTCATCCTTTCCCTGGTGACGGCTCTCCCCATCTTCGCGCGCGTGTACATCGACGTGGTGCGAGGAAAGCTCGCCCTTCCGGGCCAGATCGCCGGCACGGCATGGATTCCGCTCGGAGTGGTGGGACAATCGACCGCGGCCGCGCAAGTGTTGTTCGGCGGCAAGTTCGCCATCATCTACGGGGCTGTCATGCTCATCGCCGGCATCCGGATGGTGGAATTTGCGATGAAGAAGTTCTACGTCGCTGTGTTCGAGTGGGACGGCTACTCGCCGGGCTGGTGGGGTTCGACATTCCCCACCGGCACCCTGTGCCTTGGCACGCACCTCCTCTCGCACACGGCGGACGCCGGGTGGCTGGACTACGTCTCCGTATTCTTCTTGGTCTTGCTTGTAACCCACTGGACCATCTGCTGCGCGCGGTGGGCAAGCTGGCTTGTTCACGAGTCGCCCGCAGCGCACCGCTACCACTCCAAGCGGCACCCCACTCTCGTGGTGGAAGACCCGCGGTTCCACCCGGCGGCAGGAAGCGAGAGCGCCGATACGCACGAATCGAGCGAGAACCTGGTGGCACCCACTGCCCGTGGGTAAGAGACTCGAAAGGCAGGGGGCGCCGTGGACACCATGTGTGCAGGGGAACACGTGCGCCCTAGCGTGACCTAGGTGCCTCGGGAGACCGGTGGGCGCGAACAAGCAAGTCCCGAAAACAGAAGGGGTCCCGGTGGGGACACCGGGGCCAGCGAAAACGTCGGGACCAGAGGAAACGTCGGGGGCACCGCGTGGGAGGAGGATGCTTCGCCCGGAATTGAGTTCGGGGTGGGGTGCGGACACGTGGGGGTAGTGCTTGCTGGAAAAGTTGGGATGGGCCTAAGCTTATTTTCGCACCGCGGGTGCCTGGTAGGAACCGCTACCGGCTGAGATGCCTCATCGGCGAACCGTAGAACCTGATCCGGATAATACCGGCGAGAGGAAGGGAATAACTTTCATGAGCAAACCTGTCACGCCCGCACAAAACACGCAGGTGGTACGCACCACCGGGGCGACCCAGAAGAAGACGAAAGCAACGCTCAAGTGGCGGGGCATCGATATCATCACGGCTGCCGTGCTCGCTGTGGCCTGTGGGCTCATCTTTTGGCTGTGGAACATGGTGGGCTACGCCGGATTCACCGCGCTGGACACGCTAACACCGGGCTTCGGCGGATTCGTCGCCGGCATGTGGTTCCTCGGCGGAACACTGGGCGGCCTCATCATCCGCAAGCCGGGCGCAGCGCTTTTTGTTGAGCTCATCGCGGCGTGCGTGTCCGCAGTACTGGGCAGCCAGTGGGGAGTATCTACTCTCTACTCCGGCATCGCGCAGGGGCTCGGCGCGGAACTGATCTTTGCAGCTTTCGGATACAAGAAGTTTGGCCCGCAGGTCGCGGTATTGGCCGGTGCAGTTTCCGGCCTGGGCGCCTTCTGCCTGGAGCTCTTCACCAGCGCAAACCTGGCAAAGAGCCTGGAGTTTAACATGATCTACCTCGTGTGTCTCCTCATCTCCGGCGCAGTGCTTGCTGGCATCGTTGGTCACCTGCTGGTGAAAGCCCTGGCGCAAACTGGCGCGCTGGATCGCTTCGCCGCGGGCCGCGCTGAGGCAAAGTAACCCCGCGGAGCCGCCGAGCCGGATGCCGTCGGCCTGACCTGCGAAAGGTCCTGTGAAAACGCACGAAAAGGTAGTTGTGACACCACGTAGAGACATCGATTTAGAGGCGCACCCGAGCGATATCGCCATCGAGGCGGCGGGACTTACGTACACGCACGCGTCGCGTACGACGCCGGCCTTTGCGGGGGTGTCGGTGACCATCGGCCGAGGAGAGCGGGTGCTTCTCACCGGCGATTCCGGTGCCGGGAAATCTACCCTGCTCTCTCTCATTGCGAGACTCATTACCGCCGACGACGAGGGAGAGCAGCACGGCACGCTGACGGTGCGGGGAGCCGTGGGAATGGTGCTCCAGGACCCCGACTCCCAAGTCATTTGCAGCAGAGTAGGGGACAACGTCGCCTTCGGTGCCGAGAACCTAGCCGTGCCGCCGGAGGAAATCTGGCCGCGGGTAAAAAAGAGCCTCGAGTTGGTGGGACTGACAGTGCCGTTTTCGCACCGGGCCACCCACCTTTCTGGCGGGCAGAAGCAACGGCTTGCACTGGCCGGGATCCTTGCCATGAAGCCAGACATCATCATCCTCGACGAGCCGACGGCCAACCTCGACCCGGAGGGTGCCCGCGATATTGTTGCCGCCGTTGACACCGTCGCTCGCGTGACGGGTGCCACCCTCATCGTTGTGGAGCACAACCCTCAGCTGTGGCTTCACCTCGTGGATACCGTCTACCGCCTGGATGGCGCTGGGCTCCATGAGATCGCACCGGAGGAGGCCGTGCCGCACTTCGATCTCCCCGCACACCTCACAGTTCCGGATAACGCGCGAAACATCATCGAGACCCACGAGTTGCAGACGGCGTGGGGCAGTCCGAGGTCGGTGCGGTTGCCCCTTGGCTACTCCACCGTGCTGCGCGGGGAAAACGGCACAGGCAAGACAACCCTCGCCCTCACCTTGGCAGGACTGGAGAAGCCACGCGGCGGCGAGATGGTTGTTGCCGAGGACTTGTGCCAGGGGCTGCGCGGGCTGCCGCACACGTGGCGCTCGCGGGATGTGGCACGCCGAATCGGGTACGTGTTCCAAAACCCCGAGCACCAATTTGTCGCCCGCACGGTGCTCTCCGAGCTCTCGCTTAGCGGTGCGCCAAAGGAGCGGGTGGACGAGCTTGTACAGAGGCTGCGGCTTGGGCACCTCGTTGATGCCAACCCGTTCACTCTGTCCGGCGGGGAGAAGCGGCGCCTATCGGTTGCGACAGCGCTGGCCAACGCGCCCCGGCTGGTGATTCTTGATGAGCCTACCTTTGGCCAGGATCAAACAACCTTTGTGGAGCTCACGGGCCTCATCCGGGAGCTGACGGACAACGGGGTGACGGTGTTATCGATTACGCACGACCCAGTCTTTGAGGCGAGCCTGGGGGACCATGTGGAGGTGCTTACATGAGCGTCCCGGTGTACGAGGACGACGTGGTTGACACTGGGCTTCCTATGAACCCGGTGACAAGGCTTTTCATCGTCGTCATTTTTACGCTGCCACTATTCCTCACCGTCGATTGGGTGTCCGCGGGTATCGCGATCCTCATCGAGCTCTGTGCGATCCCGGTGCTGAGGGCCCCGGTGGGAGTGGTGCTCCGCAGGAGTGTTCCCCTCCTTATCGCCTCCGCGCTTGGCTCCATCCCCATGCTGCTGTACGGGCAGGAAGGTGGTGAGACCTACTTTTCCTTCCTCACCGCGCACGTGACGGACAATTCGATTCAGCTGGCGATTGGAATCTTCCTGCGTGTCCTGGCCATCGGGTTACCGGTGGTCCTCGTCTCCTATGGGGTGGATCCCACCGACCTGGGGCGCGCCCTGGCGCAGGTGTTGCACCTGCCGGCGAGGTTCGTGCTTGGCACGGTAGCGGCACTACAGATGTTGACGGCGTTGCAGGACGATCTTCACGCGATGCATCGGGCCCGTCGCTCGCGCGGGCTCATCGATCAGCACGGATTCGGCCATAGGTTTAAAAATGGTGCCAGCCTCGCTTTCGGCCTGCTTGTTCAGTCGCTGCGCCGCGCATCCACACTGTCGGTGGCGATGGAGGCGCGTGGGTTTGCCTACGCGTCCTGCCGTACGTGGGCGAAGCGTGAGGATTTCCACCTGCGGGATGGCGTGATCCTCGCTGTGACTGTTGTGCTTGCGGCCGTGCCGGTGGCGGTCTCCGTGTGGGCCGGAACATTCCGCCTGTTTGGGCTGGTGGGGTAGTATGCCCAGGACTGTGCTTATCGACGGCCGTTCTGGAGCCGGTAAGACGACGTTCGCGCGCCGGTTGGGCTTGTCGACGGGATTTCAGGTGATCCATCTGGACGATTTCTACCCCGGATGGGGTGGGCTCGTGGAGGGGTCTAAAATAGTGAAAAATTGTATCCTCCGAATGGATGATCCGGGGTACTATCGCTGGGATTGGGAACGCGACCGTCCAGGGGAGTGGGTGCCTCTTGATCCATTAGCTGACCTCATAATAGAGGGGGTAGGTTCACTTACAAAACAAAACGTTCAGGCAGCCGTTCTCCGCGGTGGGGGTGAATCCCTGGAAAGTCCCGCGGAGGAAGCTACGTCTCCGTGTCTCACTGTGTGGATTGACGCGCCGGTGCAACTTCGGCGAACACGGGCGTTAAAGAGGGATCCGGGGTTCCAAAATTTCTGGGACATGTGGGCGGAACAAGAGGTGCATTTTGACGCGAACTGCGGTCCTGGGGGAAGGGTGGCACTCGCTTCCATTACGGTACGTCTGAGCGGGGGTAGTAGTCGTGACGATGAGGAGGCGATCCGTACGGCTATTCGTAGAGTAAATGAATGGAAAACAACGTACACATAGGCAGTTTTGCTCTGTGGTCGTATGCAGCCTTTTTTACGTATCGCCACTCTCACCAGGCGCAACTTTCTTCACGTGCGGCCTGGAGCGTTGGGAAAGTCAGGAATGTGGGGTAAATTAGAAACTGCACGAAATCTGTCTGGCGGCCAGGCGAGGAGTAGACGGTAAGTAGTCTTCCTGGCACCGTCGCGGGTATTAGTGTTGTTACTTTCAAGCGAAGACCTAGGACGGGAGATATGGCGAGTATGGATAAACTTGTCGTTATTGGCTCTCCTGGTTCCGGTAAGCGAACATTTAGCGCCTCTCTTTCTCAGATCACTCACCTTCCCGTCACCAACCTGGACAAGTTGTATTGGAGCCATCAAGGCAAGTACGTGGGAGACGAGATCTTCTATCCCCGTGTAGAGCAGGTGATGGAGAGCGGCAAGTGGATCATTAGCGGCACCTACCTCAATGTTTTGGACATGCTGTTGGATGCTAGCGATGGTGCCTTCTTCCTGGATTACTCCTTGGAAACGTGCCTGGAAAGCGTGCGGAATTACAAAGCCAGTCGGCCGGATACAAACTGGTCGGCGGCCCCGGAAGGCAACGAAAACGAAGCCGCCTACATCAACAAGTTCCACATGGAGGTCCGCCCGAAAGTGATGGAAGCTCTGCGCAACAGGCCGCATCTTCTAGTCAACCGATTCACCCATCAAACCGGCGCAACCACCTACCTCAAAGCCATGGGGTGGAGCGGAAAGTAGCAGTGCTCACTGCGCCTCCGTTGGTAACTTCGCAGGTACCCGCAGCGCCTTAGGGCGGACGTTTGAAAGATCAGCCCTGGCCACACCCGTTTTTGCCGCCGGTGAGCACTGTGACCGCAATCCTGGGCCCCTCACAAATTGGCATCCGGACAGCTCCCCGCTACGTCGCCTACCGTGGAGGCACCGCATCTCGCAGAAGCTTCGCAGCTGGGATGGAGAAGTTGCGAACTCACGTTGCGGAGGTTTCACCGTCGCATCACTTCCCGCGGTGGTTACGTTAGGCCGAGAGCGTCCGGGCACGAAAAGGCCCTCCCATTCCTTCTTTAGATGAGGACGAAGAGGGGAGGGCCTCTGGGGGATAGATTTCGGGTTACTCGGCCTTGAGCTCGTTTACGGATTCAATGTTCAGGGTAGACAGCAGACCTTGGATGACGATGTCGAACACCGGGCCGATGAGGTCGAGCTTGTCCTGATCATCGAGGTCTTTGAGTGCACCGGTGGAGAACAGGTGGGCCAAACCGTGAGCCGATGCCCAGGCCGCGAACACCTGAGAGTACAGGATCCATGTCTGGCGAGGGCTATCACTGTTCTCGATGGCCTTCTTAGTGAGCTCCGTGAGGAAGGAGAACGCAACGCCCATGCCTTCGCGCTCGTCAAAGTTGTCGAAATCGGTGGGCACGATGGAGCCCGATGCGATCTCGATGAGCACGTTCCAGCCGATCGGATCGTGCAGTGCGAAGGAAACGTAGCCGTAGCCCGCTGCCTTGATGTAGGAGAAAGCGTTAGCGCCACCGGGCAGCGAGAAGCACTGTACGCCGATGAACCCTTGATCCTGATTGTCAAGGTAATCCTCGGTTGTCTTGAGGAGCTTATCGGCACCGTCGGTGAGACGAAGGACATCCTTCATAGGGAGGTCGGCGTATTGGCCAACTTTGGCGATGTCTACGTGGCCCACGCCCAGGTCCCATACCAAATCGATGAGGCCGCGGTATACCGCGATCTGCTTTTCCTCATCGTTGCCGCGCGGGAACTCGGTGGCCTTGGGGGTGGCATTAATCGGGATATTGCCGACCATAGAATGTGGCTCAATCTCGACCTTGCCGCCCTTTCTTATTGCCCTCACGACACCTTCGGACAGGCACTCGAGGGAACCTTGGAGTAGCTGCTTCTTGGCTACTGGGCTAAGCAGCCTGCAGATGCCGAACGTGCACAAGTGCGTGATGCCGTGAATCGTACCGTAGGCTGCGAGGGCGACGTGCAGGAGAAAATCCACATCCTTCGGGCCATCGAGTTCCTCAATGAGGTCATGGATGTAACCAAGTACACGCGTGACCGTCGGCCGCATCTTGAGCTTATTCATGTCCTCGTTAAAATCTGTGGGAAAATGAATAGGCATCGGGTTGGAGATGAAGGCACCGAAGATGTCCGGAGACTCCTGGGAGAACGAGAAGTAAGCTCGCCCGATTGCTTTAAGCTTGTCCAAGGAGGTGGCATCATCGGGCAGTTTGCCTAACTCGTAATCGCCAAACCTATTGATCGTTGCGTCTAGCTCAGACTGGAGGATCGTCCTTAGTTGTTCGTCCGTGGGGAAGAACTCCGAGATCTCCTCCTTGCTAATGCCGGAAACCATAGAAAGCTTATCGCGGGTGAGAGAGTCGCACCCACGGTTGCCAACGATTTCGTATCCTGCGGAAAGGATGCGACTACGCGTTTCTGCCTTGCTTCGACTTCGGTTTAAGTTCACTCCACTGTCCTCGATGTTGCTGTGAAATTTGTTCTCTAAATTCCGTCGTCACTGCTTCGAAATTTGTCAACAGTTATCTAGTGTAACGCAGCCCAAGCTTTACTTAGCTTGGGCACAAGTCGGCGCTTCGTAATCTCTCCGGGGAGAAGAAGCGCGTCAATAGCCACTACCTGGCAAATCTGGGGAACCCACACCTGCCATGCTTTGCATACAGACTACCAGAGCTTTGGCTCACACTGCTGAAATTTGTGAGTCGTATTTGTCACAGAAATTTCTGCCACCGAACCAAACCCGTGGGCTTAGGCCTACTGGCGGTGTATGTACCCCCCTTTGGTTCCAAACTAAGGGGGGTGTTCCTATATAGTTCGTCAACCTGAGGGGGTAATTGGATGGGGGTGACGTTCGATGTGGGGTTGTTTTTGGGTACGCCTAGGAGCCGA
>NZ_KE150446.1:453495-494501 GCF_000411375.1 Corynebacterium pyruviciproducens ATCC BAA-1742
CTTTGTCGAGGACACAAGCGTGATGAAAGTATTTACCGACATCGATGCCGATGACGAAATCGTAGGTCACGAGGACGATTCTCCATGTGCGATATGAGTGTGAAACGGACAGATATCGTCACTGGGTTCGTCGGACATACTCTCGCTGGCATCCACATTACTTGAGACTTCACCAGGGATTCCGGCGAGTCAGGTTCCTATTAGCAGTTGAAGTATGTCACTGCCTTCGGCGGCATCACCCCCCGGATCATTTTCAGACAGGGACAAAAACAAGCCATACCGAAGCCAGTGACGAGTCCCGCTGCTAAGCAGGGACCGGAACAAACATAACCCACCCCAAAAGGGGAGAAACCATGAATCCTCGGGTCCCCAGCAGGGAACTGCCTAAACCGTAATGGGTACGTGTCCGGCGAAGAATGTGATGTCGTACCGCACCGCGCTACTGATTGGTTCCTTTTCTGCTTCTGGTGCGGCGAGGGGCTGACTGTCAGATTCTAGAGTCTGGCGCCGAGCGCCCGGGCCGCGTCACGCAAGGGCTGTACATACTGTTTTCCGTCGAAGCGCTCGGAGGGGCCAGAAAGAGAAAGAACGGCGACAAGGTCGCCGGTGGGGTTGAACACCGGGGCGGAGACGCTGGCAAGCCCTTTTTCGCGCTCGTTGCGAGAATCGCTCCATCCCTGTTGGCGAACCTGGTCGACGGTCTCCTCAGAGTAGACGGCCTCTTTCATAATTCGGTCGCGCAGAGTCGGCCCGGAGAAGGCGACGAAGACGCGTGCTGCGCTGCCGGCGGTGAGAGGCATCCGCGCGCCCACGGGAACGGTGTACTTAAGCCCCGAAGGTGGCTCCTGCGCGGCGATGCATGTGCGCTGCATCCCAGTGAGCCTGTAGAGCTGTACCGATTCGCCCGTTTCCTCCATGAGCTGGGTCATGATCGGTACGGAGGCGTCGATAAGCTTGTCCGTGGAACCGGAGGCGAGCGCAGTGAGTGCCGGTCCGATAACCCATTTGCCGTCGGTTGAGCGAGCGAGGATCGAGTGAACCTCGAGTGCTGTGGCTAGGCGATGGGCTGTTGCCCTGGGAAGGCCGGTGATGTCGCACAGCTCGGTGAGCGTGTGCGGCCCCTCTGCGACTGCCCAGACGATGGACACAGTTCTATCCAGAACCTTAATGCCACTTTTGCCAGTGTTATACTGTCCCATGAGACGATATTAACATTCCATTCTGTGGGAGGCTAGTTTTGAAACCGCTAACAATGGCAGAGAAGGTGTGGAAGGCCCACGAGGTCTCCGATGGGCTCATCTACATCGATCTCCACCTTCTCCACGAGGTTACCTCGCCCCAGGCCTTTGATGGCCTGCGCCTTGCCGGACGAAAGGTGCGTCGTCCAGAGCTCACCATTGCCACCGAGGATCACAACGTTCCCACCGATGCCACCACGATCAAGGATCCGGTGTCACGGACGCAGGTGGAAACGCTGCGCAAAAACTGTGACGAGTTCGGTGTCCGCCTGCACTCGATGGGGGACAAGGAACAGGGAATTGTTCACGTCGTCGGCCCACAGCTCGGCCTGACCCAGCCCGGCATGACCGTGGTGTGTGGTGATTCGCACACCTCGACGCACGGAGCGTTCGGCGCCATCGCCTTTGGCATCGGCACCTCGCAGGTGGAGCACGTTCTGGCCACGCAAACGCTGCAGATCGAACCCTTGAAGACGATGGCCATCAACGTGTCTGGCGAGCTCGCCCCAGGAGTGACCGCGAAGGACCTCATCCTTGCCGTCATCGCCAAGATCGGCACAGGCGGAGGACAAGGCCACATCATTGAATACCGTGGTTCGGCCATTGAGAAGCTGACGATGGAACAGCGCATGACCGTGTGCAACATGTCCATCGAGGCCGGTGCCCGCGCGGGAATGATCGCCCCCGACGAGACCACGTTCGCATACCTCAAGGGACGCGACCACGCCCCCAAGGGTGAGGAGTGGGACAAGGCCGTGGAGTACTGGAAGTCGCTCGTCACCGACGAGGGTGCGGAGTTCGACACCGTGGTGGATATCGACGGCTCGGCCATCACGCCGTTTGTTACCTGGGGCACCAACCCGGGCCACGGCGTGCCACTGGCCAGCACCGTTCCCGCCCCCGAGTATTTCGCTGGCGACGAGGCCCAGGCCAGTGCCCGCAAGGCGCTCGACTACATGGGTCTCACCCCCGGCACCCCGATGCGTGACATCGACATTGACACTGTGTTCATCGGCTCGTGCACCAACGGCCGCATCGAGGATCTGCGTGCTGCAGCGCAGGTGCTCAAGGGCCGTACCGTAACCACCCGCACGTTGGTTGTACCCGGGAGTTTCCGCGTCAAGCTCGAGGCGGAAAAGGAGGGGCTCGATCGCGTCTTCACCGATGCTGGTGCCGAATGGCGTCTGCCTGGCTGCTCCATGTGTCTGGGTATGAACCCGGACCAGCTTGCTCCGGGTGAGCGCAGTGCCTCCACTTCGAACCGTAACTTTGAGGGGCGACAGGGTAAGGGTGGCCGCACGCACCTGGTGAGCCCACCGGTTGCTGCCGCGACCGCAGTGAGCGGACACCTGGCTGCCCCCCAAGATTTGGCACCCGTGTCCGCATAACCCAAACTCCACACGCGTGGCCGAGATACTGGCGGCGTAGATCGCTGCCGGGTACCCGGCTACCGCACAACCGCAGTAGAACCACAAGGAAAAAGATGGAAAAGTTTGACAAGCACACCGGCGTTGGGGTGCCCTTGAAAACCTCGAACGTGGATACCGATCAGATCATCCCCGCCGTGTACCTCAAGCGAGTGACGCGCACCGGTTTCGACGACGCACTGTTTGCTGCCTGGCGGCAGGATCCGGCCTTTGTATTAAACCAGGATGCTTACAAGGATGGCTCCGTACTTGTTGCAGGGCCCGACTTTGGTACCGGCTCCTCCCGCGAGCATGCCGTGTGGGCGCTGATGGATTACGGCTTTAAGGCCGTGTTCTCCTCCCGCTTTGCGGATATTTTCCGTGGCAACGCAGGAAAAGCGGGTCTGGTTGCTGGGCTCATGGCACAAGACGATATTGAGCTGCTGTGGAAGCTCATGGAGGAGACTCCTGGGCTCAAGCTGACCGTTGATCTTGGTGAACAGACTGTGCAGGCTGGCGAATACGTGCTTCCGTTTGAGATCGACGAGAAGACCAAGCACCGTTTGCTCGAGGGGCTTGATGATATTTCGGTGACGCTGACACACGAACGAGAAATCAACGATTTTGAGGCGCACCGACCAAGCTTCAAGCCGACCACTCTTTAGAGAGTTCTTAGGGCAAACCTGAGGTCCGGAACGGTAACAAAACTTGTAGCCACAGGTAGGCTCCGGTAACAAGGATCGTATGGTCGGCCCCATCCGGCCACGTCGGTTCCCTGTTAGTTGCTCCGGTGGGGTGAGGGAGGGAGCTCCGAGTAGGGCGCAGCACCTGACGGAACCGGGCCTCCATCACGTCGGTGGTATTCGCACGTCAGCGGATACCACCGATTTTTGGTGATTGGGTATAAAGCCCACATAGTCAGCAATCTGCGCGATACCACACATACGCCCAAGGAGATTCCGCCACCAGAAGGCAACTCTCCGTCTCGCGCACTCGGGCAATTTTCACGAACACGGGGTGAAATGAGCACCCGTGAACATCCGACGCGGTTCTTCCTCGCTGGGGGGTTTCGCCTCTCTGGTGCGCCAATTAACAAAAAGCCCACGAGGGCAGTCTGGAAGAAAGGTCCGGATTGAGCTCCTGTGAGCGGTTGGAAAACGCCATGTCAGCGTTACGTTTCCTGCGTTGTGGTGAGTAGGAAGCTTCTGCTGACCCCGTGAGGATAGCCGTGGGAAAAACAATGACGGCACGGGCGGGGAAGGTTACGCAAAAGTTAACGAAGCGTTACTTTGAAAGAAACCTTCTTCTTAAAATCGGCGTTTAAATTCCGGTAGGGAAAATCTAACACGCCCAGTGAGGGCGATTTTCTTGTCTATTGTGGTGGACTTCAGTAAAGTTAACAACAGGTTAACAAAAGGGTAACTCGAGACCGGTGGTGGCACCGTGTCCCCCAAGGAAAGGAACCGCAATGACCGCACAGTTACTGGATCGCTTCCGCATTGTCCGTGAGGACCTTCACCGTTACTACGGCGGATCCGTGGAAGAGGATGTTATCGACGGCATTGTCGACGACGCTATTGCTGAGGTTTCCAGTTCCGCGCGCTTGGAGAACTTTGTTCCTGTGCTTGTTGAGCGCGAGGCGCGGGAGCGCCTTGAGCGGTTGGGGACCGTGCGCAAGGAAGTGCTGTTCGCTTCACTCCACAACTCCGCCCGCGCGCAGCTTGCTTACGCTTTGGCGCGGCATTACGCAGGAGATCACCTGTTCATCCGCACCGTGGGTGTGGAAGGCCAGGCAAGCGTTGATCCCGACGTGCTCGTTGTGCTTGATGAAATGGGTGTTACGGGCGATGTTCTGTACGAGAAGGAGATCACGCCACGAACCGTCCACTTCTCCGACGTGGTTGTGCTGCTCGGGGTGGAAGAATCCCCAAGTCTTCCCGGGCTTCGCTACGTTACGTGGGATGTAGAGGATCCTGCAGGCAAGGGTCTCGCACCGATGCGTGAGGCAGCCCACGTCATTGACGGATTGGTGCGTGACCTCCTCGGAGAATTGTCGGAGTAACGGAGACGAAGAATCGTCTAGCGATCAGACCTTATAAATAGAAAGAAAGGAACCGGCGGAGCAACTGCTTCGCCGGTTTTTCTTCTCTCTTCCAGAGCAATGTCGGCTAACGTGGCGGTTCTGTCGCAGGACAGGGGTTCGCGCACCAATCGACTGCTAAGTGCTTGTAGTGCGGCGCTACTTCACGGGGAGGGCGCTGGCAAGGTAGTCGGCACCTGTGAGCTGACCACCGTTGAAAGACAGCACCCACACCGACCCCTTCTTGCAGGAGATCTCTTCCATCGGCAACGGAAGTCGGCCGGTGTCCGAATAGTGTTGAAGCAGCGCGGGGATGCGCTCACCTTGGGAAACAACAACTGACACGCCACCCATGGCGATAATCTCATCAAAGCGGGCGACGGCCTGATCCGGATCGGCGGAATCACCGAGCAGCGGATCAACAGTGACACTTACACCAACCTCTTCCGCAATGGGAGCCGCTGTGGACTGGCAGCGATCGGGTTCGGCGGAAAATACCCGCTCCGGACGGAACCCGAGGAGCATGGGGACAAGCATCTCCGCCTGGCGGAGACCCTTCTTTTCCAAGGGGCGAAGATTATCGTCGCCAGCCCACTTGCCGCGGTCGTGCGCCTTAGCGTGGCGCACGAGGAGAACACGAGACTGCGCAGGTAGGCGGAATCGCTTTTCTGCCTTCTCCAGGACGTGCGTGTCAACTTCGTAGGTGAGTAGATCCCTGGCCTCATCGAGGGTGACCCAACGCATCTCGTCGACCTCGTCGTTCGGGACGAAGTGCCCGCCGAGTACTCGCGCTGTCCAGTAGTAGACAATCTTGGTGCGGTCCAAAACCGGGTAGCTTACTTTGCCCAGGAGCTTGCCCAGCTTGACGGTGTACCCCGTCTCTTCGAAGATCTCGCGCACGGCCGTGACCGGTAGCGACTCACCAGGGTCTAGTTTTCCCTTAGCCAGCGACCAATCGTCGTAGCAGGGGCGGTGGATGATGGCGACGCGCGGATCAGAGACATCTCCCTTCCACAGGACTGCGCCTGCGGCTAGCGTCGGCCGTTTGATGTGCTTGCCTGGCTTCGCGGGGATCACCTGATAGCGGCCTGTGACATCGAGCGAATTTTCGCTGTCTTTGTCTTGTTCGTGTGGTGACTTCGACATGTTCTTTAAGTTACCCTGGTTTAATAATGAACCGAGTACATGGCTGACAATTCACAGCAGACTAGCACGAAAAGGTCGGCCCTCGGCTCGCGAAATAGACCGCGAAGAGACCTGAAAAACAGGACTCAGGATGGGTCGTGGAAAGGAAAAATTTCATGCACGTCGCAGTCATGGGTGCCGGTAGTTGGGGCACCACGATGGCGAAAGTAGCTGCCGACGCAGGAAATACGGTGACCCTGTGGGCACGCCGGGAGGAAGCGGCGCGGCACATCCAGATCACCCGCGAAAACACCGATTACTTGCCTGGTCTCACGCTCCCGCCGGCAGTCACCGCAACGTCGTCCGCGGAGGCAGCCCTGGAAGGGGCAGACGTTGTCATCCTCGGCGTTCCCTCCCAAAGCCTCAGGGGGAACCTGGAGCGATGGACCCCATTCTTGGAAAGGGGAGCGCTCCTTGTCTCGTTGGCCAAGGGCGTAGAAAATGGCACCGGTTTGCGCATGAGTGAGGTCATCGCGACGGTCACCGGCCACCAGCAAGAGAAGATCGCCGTGCTATCCGGACCCAACCTGGCCCGCGAGATTGCCCTGGAGCAGCCCGCAGCGACGGTGATCGCGTGCACGAATCATTCAAACGCGAAAATTGTCCAGGCAACGGTGTCCGCACCCTACTTCCGCCCGTACACGGTCACCGATGTCATCGGTGCGGAGCTAGGCGGAGCGTGCAAGAACGTCATCGCTCTGGCCTGCGGCATCGCGGTCGGCCGAGGTTTGGGGGAAAACACCGTGGCCACGCTCATTACGCGCGGCTTGGCAGAGATCACCAGGCTCGGTGTGAAGCTGGGAGCCGATGCTCGCACCTTTTCCGGGTTAGCGGGCCTTGGCGACCTTGTAGCCACGTGTAATTCCCCGTTGTCGCGCAACCGCACGTTTGGTGAACGCCTGGGGCGCGGCGCAACCCTCGAACAAGCCTCCCAGGCAACGCATGGCCAAGTTGCAGAGGGGGTAATATCGTCAGAATCCGTGTTCCACCTGGCGGAGGATCACGGAGTGGAGATGCCGATTACACAGGCGGTGTACGGCGTGTGCCACAATGCAGTTAGCGTTGAACAAACCATCACGGCCCTCATGGGGCGCTCGAAGAAGGCAGAGTAAAAACAAGTGACCACTATTGCCGTAATTTACGGGGGCAAGTCCACCGAACACTCCATTTCCTGTATTTCCGCTCGTGCGATCATGGAGCACCTCACGGACTACGACGTCATCGGCGTGGGGATTACCCGCGATGGCACGTGGACCACGGGTGATCCCCGCACGATGATGGACACCTTGCCCGAGGTGACCGTGGAGCAGGAAGTGTTCCTCCACAACAACGAAATCCGGGTGCTTGCAACAAGCGAGGTGCTGGCAACAGTCGACGTGATTTTCCCGGTACTCCACGGTGTTAACGGTGAAGACGGCACAATCCAGGGGCTGTTTGAGCTGTCCGGTGTTCCTTATGTAGGAAACGGCGTGCTGGCATCTGCGTGTGGCATGGACAAGCAGTACACCAAGAAACTATGCAAGGTGGCTGGCCTGCCGATTGGCAAGGATGTCGTGCTCGAGTCCGGTGAGGAATTCAAGCCTGGAAGCTTGACTTTCCCCGTGTATGTTAAGCCAGCTCGTGGCGGCAGCTCCATCGGAATCTCCCGCGTAGAGGACGAATCCGGCATCGATTCCGCTATCGCACTCGCCCGTGAAAGCGACTCCAAGGTTGTCATCGAGGAGGAGATCAAGGGTATCGAGGTGGAATGTGGCGTTCTGGAGTACCCGGACGGACGGATTGAGGCGGCCGTTCCTGCGGAGCTCATCGGAACCGAGGACGGCGAGGCCGGTTTCTACGATTTCTCTGCCAAGTATCTTGATGGGCAGGTTTCCGCTCGTATCCCTGCAAGTATTGGTGATGAGCAAATTGCCAAAGTGCAAGAGATTGCCATTGCTACGTTTAAAGCCCTCAACTGCGAGGGGTTGGCACGCGTGGACTTCTTCGTCACCGAGAACGGTCCGGTGATCAACGAGATCAACACCCTTCCGGGATTTACCCCGATTTCCATGTACCCGCAGGTGTTTGAGGCAAGTGGCGTGAGCTACGGTGACCTTCTGCGCATCCTTGTGCGCCAGGCGCTGAACAAGAAGAAGTAACGGATAACGCGCGTACCCGCGTTATCTTCAACCCGCGGTCTTTGCAGACCGCGGGTTTAGTGTTTAGTTGACCGCGGGTTTTTAGATCCGCGGTCTTTGTAGCTGCGGGCTGGTTGGTCACCGCACGTTGTACGGCGTTGCGGGCGGGGAACTGAACTGCCGGGGTGTCGGTTGCCGGGTGCCGGGTGTTGTCAGTGCTGCGACGAAAATGCTCCCCACTGGGTGGGGAGGTGGCGCGGGTGGTGTGCGCCTGTTTTCTTATTCAGCTGGCCCGATCTGGCGGGAAACGTCGACAAGCACACTATCGGCGAGGTCAAGCGGTGCAAAAACGGCGACCGTCGGGGTGCCCATCGACCACCACCGCAAGCCGGAGGAATCGGTGAACCACGGGCGACCGTCGAGCTGAGTGAGAGAAGCACCGGGGCCGTACTCGTCACTCATCGCCACCCCGCAGCGCACCTCAATCGGGTTGCGGGTGTCCGAGGTGTACAGCCACGAGCCGGTGGGAGAATCCGGCCGCTTCGTCAGCTTGTGGTCCTCGCCGTACTTCTCCGGGAGGTCGAGCTTGGCGCAGTAATCGGTCTGATCCTCTGCGGAGGCGTTAAGCGGCGCGAGCGGAGTCTCCGGAAGAGTAACAGGGGTAGATTCCAGCGTGGCGATAGCCTCATCCAGGCCGCGCGTGACCGTCTTCGAATCGCTCGTATCGGTGGCGGTGATGGCAATAGTGGGGCGTACGTTAAGCGAGTACCACGTCGCGTTGCCCGAATTGTCACTCACCCGCAGCCACTGCGCGTTCGAGTTCTCCGTCACGTGGCTTGCAGCCGACGCATAGGTGGGGGTAGGCATCCCACAGCGGACCGTGAGCTCATCCTCGAGCCCCTTCTTATACGCGGCAGCACCCGCAGGAACCGGATCGGCGATGGGGACCTGCTTATATCGCCCGATCTTGTCCGGCAGCGCCTCAATGAACTGGGAGCACTCGGCGGAACTGGATTCCTCGTACCCCAAATCGGTGACCACAGTCGGGCCACTGGCAGCTTTGGAATAAACAAACTTCGCGCCGAACAGCACGGCCACGACGAACACTACGGCAAGCACCAAGGCAATGACCATGGGAGTGTTCCTTTGGGTGTTTTTGCGTTCCATAGGCACTAGGGTAGCCGTTGTGACCAATGAGCACCTAAACACAGCGACCCTAGCCGAGGTGGGCGAAAAGGGCGTCATCGCAGCCATCCAAGAGGTGGCACCCAGCTCCATCAACGGGGATGACGCGGCCGTGCTCACCATCGGGCCACCCAACACCCGCACGGTGGTAACAACCGACATGCTGGTGGAAAACAGGCATTTCAACCTCGCCTGGTCCACACCCGAGGAGGTGGGCCACAAGGCGGTGGTGCAAAACTTTGCGGACATCCAAGCGATGGGGGCCCGCCCGATCGCTGTGCTTTTTGCCTTGTCCGCGCCCCCTACCACCGAGCTTTCGCTCGTCACGGGGATCGCCCGCGGCATCTACGAACGCATCCAGGAGTTCTCCGCCGAGCTCGTCGGAGGGGATCTCACCGCCGGGGACTCCATCGTTGTCTCACTGACTGCAGTGGGGTCGCTCGGGGGTAGCCAGCCACCACTCCTGCTCAACCGGGCGCGGCCGGGGCAAAAAGTTATCGCCAGTGGGCGCATCGGCTATTCCGCGGCCGGCTTTGATCTGCTCAAAAAGTTTGGGCGCGAGGACGTTCCCGTGGAGTTCCAGAAGCTTGTACGTGCGCACTGCACCCCGCCACTCATGCCCGATCGCGGGGTGGTTGCCCGGGCGACCGGTGCCACGGCCATGACGGACAACTCCGACGGGCTTATTACGGACCTGACCACCATGGCGGAACGATCCGCGGTCACCATCGACCTCAACGCCTCCGCCATCGAACCAGATCACCGGCTCCTGCGCGCCGCTGAGTTGCTGGGCAAGGACCCGTGGAAATGGGTGCTCACCGGCGGGGAAGATCACACGCTGCTGGCCACCACAACCGGCGATAACGTGTCCGGCTTCCGCCCCATCGGGCGCGTGATTCGCCGCACGGACAGCCCGGTCACCATCGGTGGCGAGAAACCGAAGTGGGTAGAAGGGTGGGGATCCTACTGATGGAGTCCACGCTTCCCATCGAATACGGTTGGCAGCAGGCGCTTGCGCCCGTAGAAAAGGACATCCACGCCATGGGTGAGTTCCTCCGCGAGGAGGTGGAATCGGGCAGGGGATACCTCCCACCAGGAAACGATGTGCTGCGGGCTTTCACCTACCCGTTTCACAAGGTGAAGGTGCTGATCATCGGCCAGGACCCGTACCCCACGCCCGGCCACGCCATGGGGTTGTCGTTTGCCACACGCCCCGGAGTGCGCCCGCTTCCCCGCAGCCTTGCCAACATCTTCACCGAGCTCGCCTCCGATTTGGGAGTAGATAAGCCAACCGATGGGGATCTCCGCCCGTGGTGTGAGCAGGGTGTTGCCCTGTTCAACAGGTGTTTGACGGTACAGCCGGGCAAGCCCGCCTCGCACCGGGGCAAGGGCTGGGAACACATCACAGAGCAGGCGATCCGCGCTCTTGCCGAGCGCGATCGTCCGCTGGTGGCCATCCTGTGGGGCAGGGACGCGCAGTCGGCGCAGAAGTTCCTCGGCGATACTCCCTGCATCACGTCGCCGCACCCCTCACCGCTCTCGGCATCCCGCGGGTTCTTTGGTTCCCGCCCGTTCAGCCGCGCCAATGAGATCCTCGCGCAGCTGGGGGCCACCCCCGTGGATTGGCGCTTGCCATAGAATGGCTCCTATGGAGATTACCGGTGACGTGCTGCTGCAGTGGGCCAGGCTGGCCACCAGCGCGCTGCACGAGTCCCGCGAGGAGATCAATGCCCTCAACGTCTTTCCCGTCCCGGATTCGGACACCGGTTCCAACATGGCGCACACGATGCAGGCCGCGCTCGATGAGGCGACATCCCTCCCAGCCGGTTCCTCCTTTGGTGAGATAGCCCGCGCCCTAGCCACTGGCGCCGTCAGGGGCGCGCGGGGGAACTCGGGCGTGGTCCTCTCTCAGGTTTTCCGGGGTTTGTCAGGCATTACCGGGGAAAGCGCCGGGATGGAGGATGTATCCGCAAGCCTGGGGGCAGCGGTAGACATGGTGACCCAGGCGATTGCCGACCCCAAAGAGGGCACGGTTCTCACCGTTCTGCGCGCCGCAGCCCGGGCCGCTCAACACCACGGTGCCACCATCGCGGATGTTGTCTCCGCTGCCAACAAAGCACTGGCTGAAACGCCCTCGCAGTTGGAGGAGCTGCGGCGGGCAGGAGTAGTCGACGCCGGCGGGCGTGGGCTTGTAGTCATCCTGGGTGCGTTGGAGGATGCCCTCAGTGGCGGGATCGGCAGCCACGTGTCCCCGGAGGTGGAGGCAAGCGGCAGCTACCTCGAGGTGATGTTTTACTTTTCTTCGCCGAATTTCGACGCTGACATTGTCGCCTTCGACGGGGATAGCTTCATGGTTGCGCGAGACACTGCGCACAGCGGCACAATCCATGTGCACACCCGCACAGCGGGAGAGCTCATCACCGAGGCGTTTGCCCGCGGGACGGTGACACACCTGCGTATCGAGGCGCTGCCGGATGATCCCCGCGACACCACCATCGATGTGGTGGTGCCGGAGAGTGCGCACGAATTTTTCCCCGACGCCTCCACCCTCACCTCCAACCGCGGGCTGCCCTACATCTACGTCAGCTGTGGGCTGCCCATTCCCCCGGAGCTGCCGCTCACGGCCGAGGTTTTGGACACCAACACCCTGGTGGAGGCAGTGGCGGCAGTGAGCATGTTTGATCCGCACGTCACACTGCCGCAGGCTCGCGAGACGATGCAGCGTGCGGCGATGCAGGTGACCTCTGTGGTGATAGACAGGGAAACCGAAAAGGCTGGAACAGCAGGCAGACCGTGGGTCGCCCGCTGCCGGGGGCAGGTTCTCACCCGCGCCGCAACGCTGGGGCAGGCGGTGGAAGGTGCTTTGACTAGCACCGTGACGGCGGCAAGCGAGCTGGTGACCATCATCGGCCCCACCCACGCGTTCGACGCGGAGGGTATTATGGCACGCGTATCGGAGTCCGTTGCGGGCTACGCCACCACGCCGTCAGACCAACACGCTGGTGAACAGGCCACACGGCGGCCGGGGGAGAATGTGGCACCGGAAGTTGTGACCCACGCAAGTGACGTATTTTGTGAGATCGGGGTGGAATAACTCATGTTGGGGTGGAAAGACTCGCGCCCGCTGACGGACCTGCTGCCGGCATCGGAGTGCCGGGCACTGAAGAAGAACTTTGGCATCACCAGCGTAACGGAGCTGCTCCTCAACTACCCACGCCGCTACATCGATTCCGGGCAGGGAACGGCCCTCCTGGATGCAAAGGACGGGGACATCGTCACCGTCATCGGCACCATCACCGATACCTCCATGACCATGACCCGCAAGGGCATGCAGATCTTCCACGTCGAGGTGGATGACGGCTCGGTCCGCGTCACCTGCGTGTTCTTCAACTCGCCGTACCTCAAACACGTGCTCGAGGTAGGAGCGCGAGTACTCGTTACCGGCAAGGTGAAAACCTACCGGGGGGCCCCTCAGCTTTCCCACCCCGGGTTCCTCGTCCTCGATTCCAAGCACAAGGGCACCGGGCAAATGAAGGAGCTGGGTAAGTACCCGGACGCGGAGGAGATCCTCCGCAACCTCACCGCCTCCCCGTGGACACCCATCTACCACGGCGCCGCCGGCTTCCCCTCCATGCGGATGTGGGCGGCCACCTCGGAGGTTCTGCGCCAAACGCCACCCATCCCCGAGCCCCTGGGGGAGCCGCCGGAGGGGATGGTGGATTTTGACACCATGGTGCGCGGTGTACACGTGCCCACTACCGTGTCGCCCTACGCCTGCCAGCAGCGCGCCCGCTACAACGAGGCGCTCGGGTTGTCGCTCGTCATGGCTTTGCTTCGCGACGACCAGTCGCACCGTCGCTCCCACCCGTGCGCTCTCCTCGGTGACGGGCAGTCGCGCCGGGAGATGTTCCTCGCCAGCCTCCCCTATACGCTTACCGACGGCCAGTCCGCCGTGGTGGACGAGATCGCCACTGACCTGGCTGGCTCGATGCCGATGTCGAGGCTCCTGCAAGGCGAGGTCGGTTCCGGTAAGACCGTTGTGGCTCTCATCTCCATGCTTCAGGTCATCGACGCCGGCTACCAGACGGCGTTTCTCGCCCCCACGGAAGTGCTGGCCCAGCAACACGCCCGGTCGCTGACGGAACTCCTTGGTGCCGTGCCCGCCCGGGTGGTGTGCCTGACGGGTTCCATGACGGTGGGGCAGAAGCGCGAGGCCCTGCTCAAGGTGGTCTCGGGCGAGGCGGACATTGTGGTGGGCACCCACGCGCTCATCCAAGACAGCGTGGAGTTCTTCGATCTTGGCATGATCGTGGTGGACGAGCAGCACCGCTTCGGGGTGGAGCAGCGGGACACGCTGCGTAACAAGGGCAAGGACGGCATCACCCCACACCTGCTGGCGATGACCGCCACGCCGATTCCGCGCACCATTGCTATCACCGCGTTCGGTGACTTGGAGGTCTCCATGCTCACGGAACTTCCTGGAGGGCGTAAGCCCATTCGCTCCGCTGTTGTGTGCGAGGGGAATGCCGCGTGGATGAACCGGGCGTGGGAACGCATCCGCGAAGAGGTGGAAAAGGGACACCAGGCGTTTGTTGTGTGCCCGCGCATCGATGGGCCCGGCGGGGTGGAGGAGGTGTACGAGTACCTAGAGGGGACGGTGTACCCGGATCTGGCGGTGGCGTTGTTACACGGCAAGCTGCACCCGGACGATAAGGAAGAGATCATGACGGCGTTTGGCCAGGGCAGGATCGATGTCCTCGTTTCCACCACCGTCATCGAGGTGGGTATCGACGTGCCCAATGCGACCATCATGATGGTGCGAGAATCTGAGCACTTTGGCGTGAGCCAGCTGCACCAGCTTCGTGGCCGAATTGGCCGTGGCGGGTTCGAATCGTGGTGCCTGTTCCACACGTTGACCACCCCGGATACCCCTCAGTACGCCCGCCTGCGGGCGATCGCCGATACCAACGATGGCTACACCCTGGCAACCTTGGACCTGGAAATCCGCCAGGAGGGCGACATCATCGGCACGAGCCAGTCAGGCAATAACAAGCAGGTGCGCCTCCTCAGCTTCGTCCGTGACGGTGAGATCATCGAACGCGCGAACGTCGATGCCGCCCAGCTGGTGCGGGTCAACCGTCCCCTGGCGGAAAAGCTCGTCTCTGATCTTGGCTCGAATGTTGCCGAGTACCTGGAGAAATCCTAAGGGGCCCCACCGCGGGGCCACTAAATGTCCTCTGGTGACTCGGTACCGGTCGCGGGACTCAGGCGACACGGGTCAGGACAGACCTGTTCTACGCCTGCCCAAAGCCTCTCGCACTGTACCTCCTACGCGCCACTAGGGGCGCCAGAGCCGAAGCTGCGCGGGGAGGCAACCCTGTACGGGAGCACCACCACGATCAGGGACGTGCCCTCCAGATGCATCCGGGTTGGCACCACAGATTGTGGGGGTTGCGCCGAACTGGGGTGGGGCTAAATAGAACTGGGAGTGGGGCTAAATAGAACTGGGAGTGGGGCTAAATAGAACTGGGAGTGGGGCTAAATAAGGGTTGACGGTGAGTGCGATTCCGCATGACGAGGGGGCAAGCTATTAGACTATGCTGCATGGAAATTTGCGCACCATTTGCCGGTATCGTGCACTTTAGTGTTAAAGCTGGACAACACGTCGAAGTGGGGGACACTTTGGCTTCTGTCGAGGCTGTGAAACTGGAAGCCCCGCTGCTCGCGCCGGTCCCCGGTGTGGTGAGTGCGCTATCGGCGGAGGACTTTTCAGATGTAGCGGGCGGAGACGTGCTTCTCACCATTGATGCTGCACCGCAGGAAGGTCAATAAATGGCACGCATCATTGCAGGCCAGGCGCGTGGCCGTAAGCTTCGCATCCCAGAAGAAGGCACCCGTCCGACAAGCGACCGCGCGAAGGAAGGATTGTTCTCCTCCCTCGACGTGCGCTTTGGTTTTCACAACCGACGCGTCCTCGATCTCTTCGCCGGATCTGGTGCGCTGGGCCTGGAGGCGATCTCCCGTGGGGCAGACATGGCCGTGCTCGTGGAATCGAACCCCAAGGCGGCGGCGATCTGTCGAGAGAACGCCAAGGCAGTGGGCCTGGGTGGGGTGTTTGTAGAGGAAACGAAGGCATCCACCTACGTTGCCTCGGCGCCACGTGACCACTTTGATATGGTGCTGGCCGATCCCCCCTACGATGTGGACGACGAGACGATCAACGAGATCATCGACGCGCTGCGCCCGCTGTTGAGGGATGGCGCTGTGGTCGTATTCGAGCGGTCGACGAGCTCCTCGGAACCGCAGTGGCCGGAGGATTTCCACCCGACCACGCAGAAGTTGAAGAAGCGGACGTACGGCACGACCCGTTTCGATATGGCTGTGTTCGAAAAAGCGGAGGGATAGCGCCGTGACTACTGTGTGCTGCCCCGGCTCTTTTGATCCGATAACCTACGGCCACCTTGACATTATCCAGCGTGCGTCGAAGCAATTCGAGCACGTGGTAGTCCTCGTGACGGTGAACAAGTCGAAGAAGGCGATGTTCACCCCCGAGGAGCGGATGGTCCTCATCCGCGAGTGCGTCCACGATCTGCCCAACGTCACTGTTGACCACTGGGAGGGGTTGCTTGTGGATTACACCTCGAAGCACGGCATCACCGCGATGGTGAAAGGACTGCGATCCGGGCTGGATTACGAGTACGAAAAGCCGATGGCTCAGGCCAACAGCAAGCTGACGGGCGTGGAGACGTTCTTCCTTCTCACCTCGCCGGCATACGGCTATATTTCCTCCTCGATTGCCAAGGAAGTCTCGCTTCTCGGCGGGGATGCCAACGGGATGCTTCCGGATAACGTTTTGGCCGCACTGGAGCGGAAGCGGGATGCCCTGACGTAGCCGCGTAGGGCAGGAAACACGATTGGGCACCCCATAAGTTCGCATAGCACCGCTCCCCACCCAGAGAAACCTCAAACACCAGAGTTCTCGGTTTCCCGGGTGGGGAGCGGTGTGTAGGAAAAAGTCTAGAACGCCGAAGCCATTGCCATTGCCCGCGAGGGTGCACCTAATCGTGGCTACGTTCGGGCCCGTGCACCAGTAACGGGCCCGTGCACTAATGACGGGCCCGTGAGCTAACCACGGGCCCGTCAACTATTTCTTAGACGTGTGTGCTACTTGAGCAGGGTGGAGAGGAACTTCTGGGTCCGCTCTTGCTGCGGGTGGTCAATGACCTCCTCGGGGGTGCCCTTTTCCACAACGAGCCCGTCGGCCATAAACACAACCTGGTCGGCTACCTCGCATGCGAAGCCCATCTCGTGGGTCACCACGAGCATCGTCATACCGTCGGCGGCGAGCTTCTTCATCACGTTCAACACCTCGCCCACGAGCTCGGGGTCGAGAGCCGAGGTGGGCTCGTCGAAAAGCATCAGCTTCGGGTTCATTGCCACAGCCCGGGCGATCGCCACACGCTGCTGCTGGCCACCGGAGAGCTGAGCGGGGTAAGCCGTCGCCTTGTGTGCCAGGCCCACCAGGTCCAGGAGCTCCATCGCCTGCTGCTTGGCATCCTCCTCGGAGACTCCCTTGACCACCATCGGCGCCTCCATGATGTTTTCCATGGCGGTGCGGTGGGGGAACAGGTTGAAGTTCTGGAACACCATGCCGATGTTCTGCCGCTGGGCTGCTGCTTCCTTGGCCGTGATCTCGTACAGCGCGCCGTTCTTTTCCTTGTAGCCGATGATCTGGCCATCGATGTACAGCCTGCCGGCGGTCACCTTTTCCAGGTGGTTGCAGCAGCGGAGGAACGTGGACTTACCGGAGCCAGATGGGCCGATGAGTGTGGTGACGGTTCCCTCAGGTACCTGGAGATCGATGCCCTTGAGCACGTGAAGGCTACCGAAGTCTTTGACCACCTTTTGAGCGTCAATCATGAGTGACATTGCTAAATCTTCCTTCTAGTCCTTGATGATCACGTTGCCGGGGAGTTTGCCTTCGGCATCTGCCAGCGCGGCCAGCTGCCGGGAGCTCAGCTCACGGGTGGCGCCGCGCTCGTAGTACTTCTCCAGGTAGCTCTGCCCGATCATGAGCAGGGACGTAATGGCGATGTACCATGTCGCCGCGACCAGCAGGAGGGGAACAGGCTCAAACAACGAATAGGAAATGTCGGTGGCTTTGCCGTACAGCTCGTAGGTGTACGGGACGGCAACAACAAGGGAGGTGGTCTTGAGCATGGAGATGAGCTCGTTGCCGGTGGGCGGGATAATGATCCGCATGGCCTGCGGAAGCACCGTCCGCTTCATCGTCTGCCACCAGCTCATACCCAAGGCCTTGGAGGCCTCGTACTGCCCCTCGGGGACGGCCTGCAAACCGGCGCGCACAACCTCTGCCATGTAGGCAGCCTCGTTGAGGCCCAAGCCGAGGCAGGCGAGGAGGAACATGTTGGACAGCAACCCCTGGAGGTCTATCTCTGCAAACCCCACGTTGAGGGTCTGGTAGATGGAGCCCAGCAGGCCCCAGAACACCAACTGCACGTAAATCGGGGTGCCACGGAATATCCACAGGTAGATCCATGCGAGGCCACTGAGCACCGGGTTGGGGGACATACGCAGCACCGCCAGGATCGCGCCGAGGATCACGCCGATCAGCATCGCGATGATGGTGAGCGCGATGGTGTGGAGCGAGGCGATGGCGATGCGCTTATCAAGCAGGTATTGGAAATAGGTGTCCCACCCGTAGGCCTCGTTGTGGGCCGCGCTGATCACAAACAGTGCGAAGAGCACGAGGAGGATGATGGCTGCGACCCACCGCCAGGGGTGCCGCAACGGTTTTGCTTCAATAGGTTTTGGTTCGTTCATTGCTTTTCCCTAGCTCTTCTTACTTTTCCTTGCTTACTTTGCTGGCTACAGCCGGTGGAAGCTCAACCTTCTCACCGTTGATCATCGACTGCTCGATGAGGGTGTCGTGGAGGTTCCACTGGCCCATGATCTCTTCGTACTTGCCCGTCTCAATGAGGTATTGAAGAGCCTGGGCGAGTGCCGGGGCCAGATCGGAACCCTTCTTTACCGCCCAGCCGTAGTAGGCGGCATCGAAGATATCGCCGATGACCTCCATCCTTCCGTCCGCGCGGGCGGCGGCGTAGGCCGTGATCGGCGCGTCCGCGGAGAATGCATCCACCCTGCCGAGCACGAGCGCGTTGGCTGCGGTATCGGAGGATTCGTAGGCGAGCTTGTGAATTTCCGGCTTTCCCTGGGCGACGCATTCCTCGGAGCGGCGGGCCACATCGTCCGTATCGGAGACGGTGCCACGCTGGACCGCGACGGTGAGACCGCACGCGTTGTCCGGATCGACGTTGCCACCTGACTGCTGGGCCCACTGAATGCCGGCGGTGAGGTAGTCAACGAAGTCGTAGTTCTTTCGTCGCTCTTCAGAATCCGTGAACCCTGACGCGCCGAATTCCACTGTGCCAGCGCTGATGGAGGGGAGAATCAACGGAAACTCCTGCTCCACAGGTTTGGCCTCAAGCCCCAATACCTTGCCGACGGCGTACGCCAAGTCGACATCGGAACCGATGATTTCACCGGCCGAGTTCTTGAACTCCATGGGAGGAAACGGCGGGTTGGTTCCGTAAGTGAGGATGCCGTCTGCGGCGACATCCTCCGGAACCAAAGCGGCGATTTCGGGAACGGTCTCCACCTCAACGGGCGTCCAGCCCTCGGGGTGACCTCCCTCATCATTGACCACGCATCCGGTGAGAGGCAGCGCCATCATCGCTGTGATGCACACTGCCAATCCACCTTTAACCCAACTTTTCATGCGCATAACTGTATCAAAAAATTATGCAGTTGCCAAGTGTATGTCATAAATGCAAGGCTACCTGTGATAATGGGTGAACGTGTCAGCGGATCAAAGTGATGAATATACGGTTGAATGAAAATTGTTACGCGCCTATGTGCCGTACAATGCCAACGATGGCTGTTTGTCCAATCTGAGGTGATGCGTATGGCGCGGCGGTTGTTGGCTCACCGCGGATACGCTGCAGTAACGTACAGTTACGCAGCTTGTGTCAGCACACGGACAGCGGCGCACTCGCTAAAAAAGGAAGGAATTAAGGATGACAATGAGGCTGGAAACTACGCGGCAGCGAGGGGTTCTTCTTGCCGCGCTTTTTGCGTTTTTGGCAGTGGTGGCCCTCGTAGTAAGCGGGTGTTCGGGCAGCGCATCGGAGGGCTCGTCGGCCGCCGAGACCTCGGCACCGAGCGAAACTGCCGGCGCGTTTCCGCTCACCGTGGCCAGTGATGACGGGCGCACGCTGACCTTAGATAAAAAACCCGAGCGGATCGTTTCTCTTTCCGCGAGCTCCACGGAATCCCTCTACGCCATCGGTGCGGGAGATGCCGTGGTTGCCGCCGATAAGTACTCCACCTACCCGGAGGAGGCACCCAATGATGAAAACCTCAGTGCTCGCGCAACCAACGCCGAGGCGCTGCTGACATACAACCCGGATCTCGTAGTGGTGTCCTGGAATGCCGAGGAACTGATCGGCGGGCTCGATGCCGTGGGCGTTCCGGTACTCGTGATGCTCCCGCCGACCACGGTGGACGGAGCCTACGAGCAGATCGAGAGGCTCGGCCAGGCTACCGGGCACGCCGAGGAAGCTACCGGTGTGACTAGCGATATGAGGCAGCAGATCGAGAAAACGGTGGCGGCTTCCAATCACAAGGGGGAGGGCAAGTCGTACTTCCATGAGGTGACCATCGACTACTACACCGTCTCCAACGACACGTTCCTCGGCGATGTGTACAGTCTGTTTGGGCTTTCGTCCATTGCTCCCGAGGATGCCTCCGGCTATCCGCAGCTCACCGAGGAGGCGATCATCGCCGCTAACCCGGATTACATCTTCCTCGTGGACCACACCTCGGAGAAGCTGACCCCGCAGCAGGTGGCAGACCGCCCCGGCTGGTCTGCGATCACCGCCGTGCAAGAGGGCCGCATCATTCCCCTCGACGAGGACCTCGCCAGCCGCTGGGGGCCGCGCCTGCCCCAACTAGTGGAGCAGATCGCGGAGAACCTGTAGTTCCGCATAACAACCCCCACGCGGACGCGCCGGTAAGCAAGCAGTAAGCACAGTCGGTGCGTACGACAAGTCCCCCAGTAGCGGTGAGCAGCTGGGGGACTTGCCGTTGGATTGAGCGATTACCCCGGTGAAAGGTACGGTGGAAAACTGTGCGAAAACGCAACGTCCTCATCGTGGTGGTCACCGCTGTTGCCCTGCTCATCGGAGCGGTGGCAGCCACGTCGTCCGGAGCCCTGGGCATCAGCTTCGGGGCATTGGTGGACCACGTCGTCGGTCGCGCGCCACTCGGTGCGCGGGATCTCGCCGTGGTGACACACATCCGGCTCCCACGAGTGGTGCTCGCCATCATCGTTGGTGCTACGCTGGCGGTTTCCGGAGCCGTCTTCCAAACCCTGTTCCACAACCCGTTGGCCGACCCGTATTTCCTCGGCGTTTCGTCGGGTGCGAGCCTCGGTGTCACGGTGGCGATGGTTGCAGGCGCGTCGAGCGCAGGGGTCATCCCCGCAGCTTTCGTGGGAGGGCTTGCGGCGGTAGGCATCGCCTACCTTGTGGGCACCCGCGCGGGAGGACAACCCACGGTGGTGATTCTCGCGGGTGTCGCAGTGTCTGCGCTGGCCAACGCAATACAGAGTTACACACAGGTGCGTGGCATCAACAAGCTGGAAAACGTGTACGTGTGGTTGCTTGGCAACCTTGGGCGTTCCGATTGGGGCAAGATCGCCGTCATCACGTGTGTGGTTGTTCCGTGTTGGGCGGTTATCCTCGCGGCGGCGAAAACACTGGATGTGCTCATGCTGGGTGAGTCTGAGGCCCGTTCCATTGGTGTCAACGTGGTGGTTGCGCAGGCTGTGCTCATCGCGGTTGCGACCCTTGCTACGGCGGCCGCCGTGAGCGTTTCCGGTCTTATCGGGTTTGTCGGCATCGTCGTGCCCCATGTCCTCCGGCTCCTCGTCGGCCCAGGCCACAAGCTGCTGCTTCCGCTGACCCTTATCGTTGGTGGCGGTTTCCTGCTTGCAGCAGACACCCTTGCCCGCAGCCTTGTCGCTCCGCAGGAGCTTCCCGTGGGTGTGGTCACCGCGTTTGTTGGGGCTCCCTTCTTCCTCTTCCTCCTCGTTCGTTCGACACGATCGGGGGCGAGGTCATGAGTGAAGAACCGGCGGTCCAGCTGCACGGGGTGTCCGTGCAGTACCGGGGAGCCGAACGCCCAAGCCTGTCCAATCTCGATCTCACGGTGCAACGTGGCGAGTGGCTCACGGTCATCGGCCCCAATGGGTCTGGGAAGACAACGCTTATCCACGCCATAGCCGGCTTGGTTCCGAGCACCGGAAGCATTGGTGTAGCGGGTGTGAACCTGAGGAAAACGCCTCCCCGAAAGCTGGCTCGCACCGTGGCACTGATGCCCCAACGGCCTACGGTGCCAGCGGGCATGACAGTGTCGGACTACGTGCGTCTAGGGCGCTACGCGTACGCAAGTTCGTCGCGTGTTAACGATGAGATCGTGGACAGCGTCCTCACTCAGCTGGGGATTGCAAAGCTGCGCGGTGCGTTGGTTTCTCGCCTCAGCGGCGGTCAGCAACAGATCGTCGCACTTGCCCGCGCGCTCGCCCAGCAACCCGAAGTTTTGCTTCTCGACGAGCCCACCAGCGCTCTCGACATAGGTCACG
The DNA here is from genome assembly GCF_000411375.1 of Corynebacterium pyruviciproducens ATCC BAA-1742. Classification (GTDB taxonomy): domain Bacteria; phylum Actinomycetota; class Actinomycetes; order Mycobacteriales; family Mycobacteriaceae; genus Corynebacterium; species Corynebacterium pyruviciproducens. The sequence goes on from NZ_KE150446.1 coordinate 475,434, forward strand.
CTCAGCGCGTGCTTGAGCGTGTAGATGCTGTCCGTCACGAGCGCGGGCTCACTGTTATCTCTACGGTCCATGACCTCGTGTTGGCCGGCCAATTCGGCGACAGGCTCGGGCTCGTTGTCGATTCTCACCTGGTGCAGGTAGGTCAGGCGGAGGAAATTCTCACCGTCGACAGGATCAGCGATGTCTACGGGGCGCAGGTGAAGATAGTCAAGGTCGAGGGTCACGCTGCGGTGATTCCGGTGCGCAAGCCGTCCGTCCGCACGAACCAGAGAGAATAGGACGCCGAATGCGCTCGGTAGCACGTAGTACTACGTGTGACCGCGCCACTAGAGCAGCAGACGATCATTGAGCGATGAAAAGGGAAGTCGGTGGAACATCAGTCACACGCTCTTACTGCCTATGAGCAGTTAGACGAGCGGGCCTTGACGGGTAATCAGAAGTCCCTTATCGGGCTCGTTGTCGTGGGAAACCTTGCCGAATACTTCGACATGTTCCTCATCGGCTTCGTCGTTGCGCTCCTCACACAGCCATGGCACCTGACCGGCGGCGAGGCCGGGTTCATCCTGGCCTGCGCGGGTTTAGGCAATGTGCTTGGGGCCATCGTGTGGGGACGATTGGCGGACATTATCGGACGCAAAAAGTCCTACATGTGGTGCGTCATCATGTTTGTCAGTTGCACAGCCTTGACTCTTGCTGTACCCGAGCGGGGGTGGTTCGTCCTCGGGCTGCTGCGCATCGGCGTGGGCATCGGGGTCGGCGGCCTCAACATTTCCTCCATCCCCTACATCCAGGAATTCGTGCCGACGAGGAGGAGGGGCCTCCTTGCCGGCCTTGGCTCCACGTTCATCCCCGCCGGACTCTTCCTCGGCTCCCTCGCTCAAAAGGCGGCGGGGGAGAACTGGCGGGTTCTCATCGTGCTCGGCTGCGTGCCCATCGTGCTCCTGTTCTGGCTCGCCGCTGTGCCAGAATCTCCTCGCTTCCTGGTACTCAAAGGCCGCACCGACGCTGCGCGCGATGCCCTCGCCTGGGCGATGGACATGGAACGCGACGAGGTGGGTGCACTTCCCACGTATGCCCGCCCCCAGCGTGGCGCAGGCAAGGCTGCCTACCGTGAGCTCATTACCAAGCACTGGGTGTCCCTTCTCCTCGTGGTGATCGGGACGTTTTCGTTCATCCTCGGTGCCACGACGATCCAATCGTGGGGGCAAACGCTGCTCAAAGACGGATTCGGTTACTCCGTAAGCACGATCGCCTCACTCATGATGATCGCCTCGCTGTTGGACATTATTGGGCGCGTGGGTGCGGCCTTTCTTGCCGATATCATTGGGCGCAAAATCGTGTTGTTTGCGTGGGGAATACTTGCAGCCGGAGGCTGCGCCCTTGCCACTGTGGCCATCCACCCTGATGACGGGGTGACTTTCTTCATAGCGGTGTGCATCATCTTGATGTTCGGCGACGGTGCGTTCGGAATACTCAACTCCCACGGTGCGGAGCAATTCCCCACGTCGATCCGCTCCACCGGGCTGGGGCTGGGGTACGGGCTCGGTGCGACCGCAAAAATCGTAGGCCCGGCGCTACTGGGCTGGCTGATCGGGGACCAGTCGGTGGCGGGGGACATGAGTTTGGACATCATTCGCCCCGCATTCACGTTTTACGGAGCGTGTCTCCTCGTCGGTGCCGTGACCTACCTTTTCACTAAGGATAAGAAAGGTGTCCGGCTGGATGAGGACTAGCAGCGTGGCTCCAACAGTTGGATGTTCAGGGCACATCGGAGCCCACCATGGTGAGGCCCAGATGGTGGGGCGCAGACCGTTGAGCCCCAGACGGTGGGGCCACGCCGTTCGGACAAGGAAGTCTCTTACTAGTTCCGATGAAGATCGGTGCGCTGGATTAATAACTGCCACAGCAATTGTGGCGGTCCCGTCTCACGGGGTCCATGGATGTGCTGTGATTCGCAGGTGCGTGGCGGGCAATGAGTGAGCGCGAGGCGGTGACGGTGTGGGCACACTGCTCGTTAAAGATTGTGCTGCGGGTGACGCGACCAACCCAGCAGGAAGTAGCAGGTTTTGTCCTCTATGCCGGGGCTATTCCGCACGATTACACCCACCCTGGCGCGCCCGGTCTAGAAATGCTAAAGCACCACGCTGTGAGCATTAGTGCTGCAGCGAGGTGCCTGTGTGTGCCGACACCGGGAGTCGAACCCGGACGCCCAAAGGGCGCTGCATTTTGAGTGCAGTGCGTCTGCCAATTCCGCCATGTCGGCCTCGTTGAAATATACTAAACCACACCCTATCGGGAATGGAAATTGCACAATATGGTGGCGCAAAGCGCAAGAAAGGGGAGCTACACATGGGGACCCGACAAACCGGCCTGCTACGCCTTGCCGCCAGCGCGGTGGTGGTTTTGTCACTGTGCACGGGAACGTGCGCCCACGCGATGCCCATGGATGTGGCGGGGAAACCGCAAACACAGGATGAAACCGCAGCCCATGGCGTCGACAAGCACAGTCCTGCGGGTGACAGTGACGACGGAGTGTCGAGCACGACCTCGAGCGACAAAGCTGACCTTTTCTACTGGGGAGAGAAAGTGTCCTATGGGGACGGAAGCGACGAGGTAGCGGTGTTCTTCGACCCACGGTTTTGGCCGACGAAGGAGCTCATGAATGACGACATCGTCGACGGGCTGCTGGCCGATTCCGGGGCGACACCAGCTCAGCAGGAAATTTTGCGCACGTCGGCCCATTCCCTCCAGCTGCTTGCGGCGGGTAAGGCGGTCTTTGTAGCAGCGGTGACGTTGCTCGGCCTGGCGGGGGCGTACGCGGTGGGCAACGGCCTGCTGCCGCAGCTTCCAGCACTCCAGCTGCCGTTTGAGTAACCGGGTCGCGCTAGAGTGGGTAGCGTGACTGACGGAACCCAAAAAACGCTACTGCTGATCGACGGCCACTCCATGGCATTTCGAGCCTTCTACGCTCTGCCTGCGGAAAACTTCTCCACCACAGGAGGCCAACACACCAACGCGGTGTACGGCTTCCTCTCCATGTTTGTCAACATCCTGACGCAGGAGAAGCCGACCCACCTCGCTGTGGCCTTCGACGTGGCGCGCGAAACCTTCCGCAACGATCTCTTCCCCGAGTACAAGGCGCAACGCGCGCCCACCCCGGAGGAATTCAAAGGGCAGGTGGAGTTGCTCAAGGAGATTCTCGCCGCGATGGGTGTAACAACCGTGGAAAAGCCCGGGTACGAGGCTGATGATGTCATCGCGACCCTTGCCACCGCAGCCACCAATCAGGGCATGAAAACCCTCATCGTGACCGGCGACCGGGACTCGTTCCAGCTGGTCAACGACGACGTGACGGTGCTGTACCCCACCCGGGGTGTGTCCACCCTCAACCGGATGACCCCCGAGGCGGTGGAGAAGAAATACGATCTCACGCCCACGCAGTACCCCGATTTCGCCGCCCTACGCGGTGACCCGAGCGATAACCTGCCCAAGATCCCCGGAGTGGGGGAGAAGACCGCCACCAAGTGGATCAAGAAGTACGGAAGCTTGGCCGAGCTGCTCGACAACGTGGACGAGGTCAAAGGCAAGGTGGGCGATGCCCTGCGGGAGCGGGTAGAGCAGGTCAAACTTAACCGCAAGCTCACCGAAATGGTCAAAGACCTCCCGCTGGAGGTCTCACCCATGCAGCTCACCCGAGCGGATGCCGATGTGACGGAAATTGCCAACAAGTTTGATGACCTGCAGTTCGGCGTCAACCTGCGGGAGCGTGTGCTGCAGGCGCTGGGCGAAGACGCGCCCGAACAGCCCGCGCAGACGAACGCCCCCGAGGTGACGGAGGCAAGCGGAACGCTTGCTAGCTGGCTGGAGGAGCACCAAGAGGAAGGCATCGCCCTTGCCGTCGACGGCGAGTACAAACCGGGGGAGGGCGACTGCACCAACGCCGTGCTCGTGGCCACCGATTACTCCTCCTACCCGGTAGATCTCACAGACCTTGAGGGGAAAGAACAAGATGCCTTTGCCACGTGGGTGGAATCCAATCGCCCCAAGTTCTTGCACTTTGCCAAACGCACGTATCACCGCCTCGTCTCGCGTGGGATGCACCTAAATGGCGTAGCACACGACACTGCTATCGCGGGGTATCTGCTGCGACCGGGGCAGAGGACCTACGAGCTTGCCGACGTGTACCAGCGGCACCTGCAAAAGCAACTCCCGGAGTCCGAGGGGCAAATGTCTCTTCTGGACGACAACCCCACCGAGCCTCTCGTTGTGGAGGCGACGGCGATTCTGGAGCTCATCCCCAGGCTCACCGACGAGCTGGCGAAGATCGAAGCGCTCGAGCTGTACACCGACCTGGAGCTGCCGCTGGTGACCATCTTGGCGAGGATGGAGGACGCCGGCATCGTCGTGGACGTGCACACGTTGGAGGAACAGCTTGACGGGTTCAACGACCTCGTTGCCCAAGAGGAGGAAAAGGCCCGCGAACTCGCTGGCGACCCATCCCTCAACCTGTCCAGCCCAAAGCAACTGCAGGTGGTTCTCTTTGAGACCTTCGACCTGCCCAAGACCAAGAAGACCAAGACCGGCTACTCCACAGCGGCCAAGGAGATCGAGGCGCTGGCGAAAAAGACGGACCACCCGTTCCTCACGCACCTGCTTGCGCACCGCGAGTACTCCAAGATGAAGACCACCCTCGAGGGACTCATCCGCAGCGTGGGTGGCGACGGGCGGATCCACACCACCTTTAAACAGACGGTGGCCTCCACAGGCAGGCTCTCGTCCACGGACCCGAACCTGCAGAACATCCCCGTACGCACCGCGGCGGGCAAGAAGATTCGCTCCGCGTTCGTTGTGGGCGAGGGCTTTGACACTCTGCTCACGGCCGACTACTCGCAGATCGAGATGCGTGTGATGGCGCACGTGTCCAACGATGCCGGGCTCATCCAGGCGTACAAGGACGGCGAGGACCTCCACAACTACGTCGGTTCCAAGGTGTTCGATGTGGGAATCGACGAGGTCACCCCGGAACTGCGTCGCCGCGTGAAAGCGATGAGCTACGGCCTCGCCTACGGCCTGAGTTCCTTCGGGCTGGCAGCACAGCTCGATATACCGCAGCGCGAGGCAAAGTCCATCATGGATAGCTACTTCGAGCGCTTCGGCGGGGTGAAGACCTACCTGCAGTCCGTGGTGGAAGAGGCACGCAAGGACGGCTACACGTCCACCCTGTTCGGGCGGCGCCGCTACCTACCTGAGCTCACCTCAACCAACAGAATCGCCCGCGAAAACGCCGAGCGCGCAGCCCTCAACGCGCCAATCCAGGGCACCGCCGCCGACATCATTAAGGTGGCCATGGTGCGGGTGGACCGCAGGCTTAAAGACCTCAAGTCGCGAGTGCTTTTGCAGGTGCACGACGAGCTTGTGGTCGAGGTCGCCCCCGGTGAGCTGGATGAGGTGGCCGCGATCCTGCGGGAGGAAATGGATGGCGCCATCACCCTACGCGTGCCGCTGGAGGTTTCCACCGGCCACGGTTCCAATTGGGATGAGGCGGCGCACTAGGCATGATCCTGGTCATCATTTCCCTCACGTCAATCCTCGCCATCGCCGGCGTTTTGTTCGCACTGACCTCGCCTTCCGCAGGTGGGGATACCGTTCAGCGCCATATGATCGAGTACATTTCTGACGCCCCGGATCACGATGTCATCCTGCGCGCCATTTTCCCGCGCGCCAACAAGGTGAGCTTTGAGGCGGACGGGATCACCGTGAACCGCAAGTTCCATCCGCTCGAGCAGGATCGGCTCAACCTCACTGCCACCGGCAGGAAGGGTGAGCAGGACCTCCATGAGCGAATGAGATTCAAGCGGGTAGACGGCTGCTGGGTAATCCAGAACTAGGTTAGGCGTGCCAACGCTGCGTGGCACCCACCCCAGTCATCACTGACGGGCGGTCACTCGGCGCCATCGGCGACTGGCCTGAAACGGTAGCCGGTTTGAATAAGCGGCCGGACTGAAACGGTGGAGCGCCAGGTGATGCCTCGGCATTCCGCGTGGACGAATGACGCGGTGCCCCCGCCTACACCTCGGCTTCGCCTGCCGACGTTACCCAGGGAGCATGGAGGAGAAAATAATGGTGCCTGGAAAGATCTTCCCCCGCAGCGGTGACCACTGGCCCCATTCCTGGGTGAGGTCATCTGGCCACTCAGGTTCGATCACCTCGTTGATGACGAATCCGGCGGACACGAGGTCACGGACTCGATCCCCGAGGGTGCGGTAGGTTTCGGCGTACGTCACCTCGCCGTTGTCCGTCTCCACGTAAGGGGACCGATCAAAATAGCTGATCTGAGCGATGAGGCCGGCAGGGCCCGGGTCATCGGGGAAGATCCACCGCATTGGGTGGTTAATGGAGAACACAAATTTCCCTCCCGGGCGCAGCACCCGTGCCACCTCTTCCATCACCTTCTCTGGGTGGGCGACAAACGGGATCGCTCCGTAGGAAGAAAAGACGATGTCGAAGGAGTCCTCTGCAAACGGCATGGCCGCTGCGTCGGCCTGGACAAGGTTGAGAGACCTCTCCGCGCGGCGGAGCATGCCAGCGGAAAGGTCGAAGGCCACGAGAAGTTCCGGTTCCGTGTGGCCAGCCAGCCAACGTGAACATGGTGCGGAACCGCAGCCCACTTCCAGTACGCGCTTTCCTGTGACATCGCCCAGCAGGTGGGCATCCGCCTCAGTGAGCATTTCGGGGCACCAGTAAAATGAGTCGAAGTAGCCGGTGTGCTCCGCGTGGTAGTGGTCGGCGTCCCCGTCCCACCACGAACGGGCCGCGTGTTGAAAGGTCGATTCATCGAGGTGCATACCGGTATTGTATTTGCAACCTCGCACTATGTGCACTACCCTAGGAAAAGCGTCTCAATGCGGATTCGAACGTGGTTGCCTAAATAGGAGGGTAACCAGGGGCGATAAGCGGGATCCAGCCGTCACGCCACGGGCCCTAGACACCATGTTTCTTGGGCTTGATGGTTCTGTTGGAGATGAGGCGGAAACTGTCCAATTTCGATTTCCTATCTAATTCGGAGCAATCAATACATATGCCCACTAACAATGTGCCTCAGGTAGCCGTCAACGATATCGGCTCCGCTGAGGATTTCCTCGCAGCAGTCGACGAGACCATCAAGTACTTCAACGATGGCGACATCGTTGAAGGCACCGTGGTAAAGGTCGACAACGACGAGGTCCTTCTCGACATCGGATACAAGACCGAGGGTGTCATCCCCTCCCGTGAGCTTTCCATCAAGCACGATGTCGATCCTGATGACGTTGTCGAGGTCGGCGATCGCATCGACGCACTCGTCCTCACCAAGGAAGACAAGGAAGGTCGACTCCTTCTGTCCAAGAAGCGCGCACAGTACGAGCGCGCCTGGGGCACCATCGAGGAGCTCAAGGAGAAGGACGAGCCGGTTACCGGTACCGTCATCGAGGTTGTCAAGGGTGGCCTCATCCTCGACATCGGACTCCGTGGCTTCCTCCCCGCATCCCTCGTTGAGATGCGTCGTGTTCGCGATCTTGAGCCCTACATCGGTCAGGAGCTCGAGGCGAAGATCATTGAACTGGATAAGAACCGTAACAACGTTGTTCTGTCCCGTCGCGCATGGCTCGAGCAGACCCAGTCTGAGGTTCGCTCCGAGTTCCTCCACCAGCTGCAAAAGGGCCAGGTGCGCAAGGGCGTTGTCTCCAGCATCGTCAACTTCGGTGCCTTCGTGGACCTGGGCGGCGTAGACGGCCTCGTTCACGTTTCCGAGCTGTCCTGGAAGCACATCGATCACCCGTCCGAGGTTGTCTCCGTGGGCGACGAGGTTACCATCGAGGTTCTCGATGTCGATCTCGATCGCGAGCGCGTTTCGCTCTCCCTCAAGGCAACGCAGGAAGATCCGTGGCGCGTGTTCGCACGTACCCACGCCGTGGGCCAGATTGTTCCCGGCAAGGTCACCAAGCTTGTTCCGTTCGGCGCCTTCGTCCGCGTCGAGGAGGGCATCGAGGGCCTCGTCCACATCTCCGAGCTGGCTCAGCGCCATGTGGAGGTTCCGGACCAGGTTGTCTCCGTTGGCCAGGAAATCATGGTCAAGGTCATCGACATCGATCTCGAGCGTCGTCGTATCAGCCTTTCCCTCAAGCAGGCTGACGAGGATTACACCGAGGAGTTCGATCCCTCGAAGTACGGCATGGCCGACTCCTACGACGAGCAGGGTAACTACATCTTCCCCGAGGGCTTCGACGCCGAGACCAACGAATGGCTCGAGGGCTACGAAGAGCAGCGTCGTGAGTGGGAGGAGCGCTACGCCGAGTCCGAGCGTCGCTTCGAACTTCACACCGCTCAGATCGAGCGCAACCGCGCCGCCGCTGCCGAGGCAGCAAGCTCCGAAAAGGGTGGCGCCGATGTGCCGAGCAACTACACCAGCGAAGCTCCGGCAGCCGAGGGTTCCCTCGCCTCCGACGAGCAGCTCGCTGCACTGCGTGAGAAGCTCGCAGGCAACTAAGTTGCACCCGTAGCTATATAAGCTGCTGGTAATAAACAGAGGTCCGTCCGCGTAATGCGGGCGGACCTCTGCGTTACCTGGACTTTCGCCCGCTGCCCGGGGAGCCGCTCATTATCGGAAGAATAATTCCTACGCGTGATGTACCATGAGCTGGCGTTGCTTTTTGTTCGTTATCAAAAATGAAAGCGTAGGGTCAAGCGGGTGAACAAGCCAACGGACGTGGCCGAGGCGGATATCCTCGCATGCATTGGCAGCCTCACCAACCTGGCGTACTCGGAATCCACGCACACGGGGATCGAATACGAGGTGTACGACGCCTCCCGTGTGGACCTTGCTTCCGTTCAAGCGTTGGAATGCGTTGCCGATGCGGTGCTGCAAGAGAAGTCGGTGGTAATCACCCTGAGGCCGGAATACTGAAACAGCATTTACATTCCGCAGCGCCGTTTGCCGGAGGTAAACAGAAGGTTCCTCCTCATACTCGTTGCCGTCTTCGCCCTCGTAGTAACTGCGGTCCTGTGGATGGTCCTCTTTTAAGACCCCACCAGGGGCCATCACACGTGCTGTTATTTAATCTCGCTGCGGGGCAGCGACTTCGTACCGCACCGGGGAGTGACACTCCGGAAATTTCCGCGTTGCACCGTCCTATAATGGCGGGGCACTAATGATTGCAGAGAGGCGGTTTACCCCATGCTAGTTGGCTTGACAGGCGGAATCGGGAGCGGGAAATCCACCGCGGCGGAGCTGTTTGCCCGTCACGGGTTTGCCGTCATTGATTCCGACGCCATCGCGCGAAAGGAAGTCGAGACCCCGGAGGTCCTTGCAAAGCTTGCTGAGGCCTTCGGCGCTGACATTCTCACAGGCGATCCTTCCTCGCCACTGGACCGGAAACTGCTTGCCTCCCGTGCCTTTGTTGACGATGCCGCAACGCAGCGTCTCAACCTGATCACCCATCCCGCCATTCGGGCTCGTACGCAGGCTCTGCTTGACCAGGCGGACCCCCGCCACAATCCGGTCTTGGTAGATATGCCGTTGCTTGTAGAGACGGGTTTCTACGCCTCCTGCGACGAGGTAGTGGTGGTTGTAACCGACCTGGAGGTGCGGGTTAACCGGCTGGTGCAGTTGCGCGGGCTCGACGAGGCCGATGCCCGTTCACGTATCGCAAGCCAGACGAGCGATGAAGAGAAGCGGTCCGTCGCAGATTTCGTCATAGACAACAGCGGCGACCTCCACCACCTGGAGGCCCAAGTGGAGAAAGTCGCCGGGGAGATTGTGTCTCGTTACTTGTAGGTGGCCACGCCGTGGTTTTCCAGCCCGTCGTCCCAGACAGGATTCGGACGCTGCGCGAACAGGGCGTTGAGATCGGTGTGCATGAGCATCACGTTGTAGTTTGACCACGTGGTGAGAACGTAATACAGGTCCTTGCCGTTCTGGTGGGGGAGCATGAACCCGCCGTACAAGTCGTACATGGTGTCAACGTCCACCACCATGGTCTTTTCTGACCACGGTCCCTCGAGCGAGTCTGCGGTGCGGACGACGAGGCCCCTGCCGTCGGTGTACATGGCGATGAACTTGTGCAGGTAATCATTCCATGCCACAGAGAGCTCACTGACCTGGTCGTTGATGACCGGGGTGGCGGCGTTGAGGTCGCGCGTCCAGCCGTCGCCGACGCGGTACTCGAAGGCGTTCTCGTTGGGGAACTGGCCGATCGGCGCACGCCCAAGAATTGCGTTGCCGTTGCGTCCCGAGGGAGTGGAGAAACGGTAGACAAAGCCGTCGTGCTCGATGAAGGCGGACATTTGTGCCTTCTGGTTGCCGGCCCTGAAACCCGGCAGGAAGTTCAGTGCCGCCGGCGCGTCGGTGTTGGTGCGGATTGATTCGGGGACGAGTGTCCAGTGCACGCCGTCGGTGGATTTAACGGTCGCCGCGTAGTTGGTCACCCACGTGCCGGGTTCGTTCCAGTTCCGCACCGACATGTAATCAACAAACTGCGTGTCCCCAACCGCGATTCCAGCAGTGGGAATGGTGGTCTGCTCGACACCGGGGATCTTGAGCGAGGAGATAAATTCGGTGGCGTGGCCACCCTCCATGTAGCCGTTTGCGCCGAGCCCCTCGTGAATAGTGAAACCGTCCCGATAGTTGTAATCGTGGGAGCGGAGGATGGTGTTGGAGCGCCACTGGTTGGCGGCAAAGTTGCAGGCCATCGTGTCACCCAGCACGAGCATCGTGTTGCCTCGGTTATCGTCATAGGTGATGCCCAGGTCGGTGCCCGTCACATCAAAAACACGATCGGTGCGATCGGGGGAGCCCGGCCCCGTCACCAGTTGCGTCACCTGCGTGTGCCCCTTGAGTACCGGCATCCCGCCCGGCTGGCCCTTGAGGAAGGGCGGGTTGGAGCTGCCCAGGTAGTTCTCGTCCTTGGTGAATTGACGGCTCGAATCGGACGAGCCACTGGATAAGGAGGAACCGACAGCAAGCCGGGAGGAAATGTTCATCGCCGAGGAACCGTTGTCCGGCGAACACGGTGCCGCAGAAGCGACAGTGACGGTCCACGGTGCCATGGGGAGCACAAGCCCTGCGGCAAGTGCAACTGTAGCGAGGACCGGGGCGATGCGATGACGGTTAGTGCTAGCCATGGAACAAACCTTAATGAATTCTGGGGTTCACGCAAGTGTTTGGCCCCCTTTAACCTGTCATTGAGCTGTCAATGCCGAATATTCCGAGGCGTACTTGGAGGAGAACCCTCGGCGTTTGCCCGTGCACAGGCATGCACTCGCCACCACGAGGGATGGCAGAGGGGATCAAACTGAGGTGCTTTCCTCTGCAGAAACGAAACCCGCACGCTACTTACAGCGTGCGGGTGGAAGCGCTAGGCGCAGCCGTCTGGGTAGTCCTCTCCGTTCCGCCTCTGTGAGCCAACCGACTGGGTATGAAAGGGGCAGCGGTAACTCCGGATCTCTGATCTGGCACGTGGAGAGGTAAGTGACTACTCGGCTGCAGTTTCGGCTTCCATGGCTTCCAGACGGTCCACGTCCTCCATGTGCCGCTGCGTCCACGGGGAGATGAGGAAGAGGCAGACGGCGACAACGAGGGTGACTCCGCCAACACCGTAGTAGAAGACCACATCGCCAAGCGCCGAAGTGCGCTCGATGACAACGGCCGCTAGTCCCTGCCCACAAGCTGCTGCGAGCAGCCACAGTGTCATTGTTTGGGAGGCGAATTTAACCGGGGCGAGCTTGGTCGCGCTAGACAGGCCGATCGGGTTCATCATCACCTCGGCCACCGTCTGTACGGCAAACACGGCGACGAGGAACCACCACGGAGAGAGGCCTCCTTCGCCACCGGGCCACTGGCCAAAGCCGAAGCCCATGAGGAGGGCGGAAAGCCCGATGATGAACACCGAGAGAGCGAACTTCTGCGGGGTGTTGGGGAAGTGCCCCTGAGTCTTGGCAAAAATCCAGCCGAGAATAGGTGCGAAGATGAGCACGAAGATCGGGTTGAACATCTGGTACTGCTCGGGGGTCAGGGTGAACAGCGAACCGACCGCACCGTCGGTGTTATCTCGGGCAAACGTTGCCATCTTGCCCGCTGCCTGCTCGAAAATCATCACGAAGAGAACCTGCCCAACCCACAGCGGTATGAACGCCATGAGGTGGCCACGCTCGTGGCTGGTGACCTGTGGGGATTTGAACATGGTGAGGAAGTAGAACAGGCTCGTGCCAACTGCGAAGAAGAACAGCGAGTAGGCAATGCCCGATGTCAGCTCGCCGAAGATGGCGGTGCACAGGGCGACGAGTGCGAGGAATCCCACGAGGACAGCAACAGCGGCGAGGCTGAGCTTTCGTCCCTCTCCTTTGCGCAGGGGGTAGGGGATATTGAACGCAAATTCGCGGAGCTTGCGGCGTCCGTAGACAAAGGCGACGAGCGCGAACGCCATGCCGATCGCGGCTGCGATGAATCCGATGTGGTAGCCGTAGCGGTCTTTGAGGAAGCCGGTCACCAGTGGTGCGAAAAGTGAGCCGATGTTGATGGACATGTAGAAGAAGAGGAAGCCCTGGTCTCGCCGCGGGTCCCCGTCCTCATACAATCCGCCGACAACGGTGGAAAGGTTCGGTTTGATAAGCCCTGTGCCGATTGCGATGAGCACTAAACCAACCCACGAGGTTGGGACCGTGGGGATTGCGAGGACGAGGTGCCCACCCATGATCACGGCACCGCCGGAAAGGGTAGATAGCCATGGCCCGAGTAATCGGTCGGCGAGAACGCCGCCCGGAATCGTCATGAGGAGTACGCCCGCGCCATAGGAAGCCATGACAACCTGGCCTGCGTTGTCTGACAGGCCCATGCCACCGTTGGCGATGGTATCGGTGAGGAAGTAAACGAGGATGGCTCGCATGCCAAACCACGAGAATCGCTCCCACATCTCAACTTGGAGCATCCAGGGAAGCCCGCCTGGATGGCCGAGGAAAGCTTTGTCTTCTCTAGGCGGGCCAGTAACTAGGCCAGTGGGTTTGTACAGGGACTTTCGTGAAGCCACCCCGGCGATGCCTTCTAGCTGGGTATCTGGCGTGTCTTTACCCATAATCTTCCTTTCTGGAACAACAGCCACCGCTTCCGGTGGCATCGGACTGCGTGTGCAGCCCCCGTCAAAAAACCAGTGTGGAATACATCACACTGGTGAGCATTTTTGACTTAACAGATAAAAGGTTAACAGCCTATAACTCGTCTGAACTTTGGGGGTGACGTGTTGAACGCACTCAATCGTCTGGTATATGAGACTGTCCTGGTTGGGGGTGTTATTGAAAAAGTCCACGCTCGTCGGCGTAGTTTCACCCCCGTGTTGCCTTCTTCGCTCGAATAAGGCCCCAGTGCATGGATGAAACACTCCGACAGGAAACATCATGTCAACATGCTGCAACCACTGCGTTCTCACGGCGTTCCCCGCTGGCATCCGCATCACGCTGTGGGGCGGCTCACTGTGCTTTATGTGCACGGTGATGGAGCTGGTGAAGAGGGTGGCTCGTGCCCGGACAGTCGGAGGACGGGGTTTGCTCGCGTGCAGAGGCAGTTCCCAGGGGGCGGACTATGCCCGGGCATAAGGCCCACCACTGTACGGAGAAAAAGCGCTGGAAAACGGGTTTTTGGGCCACGTGGGAAGGGGAACCGTTGGAGCATAGGCAACGGCTGGGAAGGGATTCGGTGATGGGCACGGGGTGGGAAACGTCGTTGTTCGCCCGCCTGTGGAGCCCACCGTAGACTGTAACTATGGCATTTCCGATGGAGCACCCCATTTTACCGCATTCTGATTTCCGCCCCGTGGAGGCGGTGGAGAGACGTGAGGGAACATTCGAGGTTATCTCCGAGTACGAGCCGGCGGGCGATCAGCCCAAGGCCATCAAGGAGCTGACGGAGCGGATCAACCGCGGTGAGAAGGACATCGTCCTCATGGGTGCCACGGGCACCGGTAAGTCGGCCACCGCAGCCTGGCTCATCGAGCAGGTGCAACGGCCCACTCTGGTGATGGCTCCCAACAAGACGCTGGCGGCGCAGCTCGCCAACGAATTACGCCAGCTGCTGCCCAATAACGCCGTCGAGTACTTCGTCTCGTACTACGACTACTACCAGCCGGAGGCCTACATCGCGCAGACGGATACGTACATCGAGAAGGACTCGTCCATCAACGAGGATGTCGAGCGGCTTCGCCACTCCGCAACCTCGGCGCTTCTGTCGCGTCGGGATGTGGTGGTGGTGAGCTCCGTCTCCTGTATTTACGGTCTGGGAACCCCGCAGTCCTACCTTGATCGTTCCTTGAAGATCGAGGTGGGGGAGGAGATCGACCGGGACCGGTTGCTGCGGTTACTCGTGGATATCCAGTACGACCGCAATGACTATGACCTCAAGCGCGGCGCATTTCGAGTCAAGGGAGACACCGTCGACATCATCCCGGCGTATGAGGAGGTGGCCGTTCGCGTCGAGTTCTTCGGTGACGAGGTGGACCAGCTCTACTACATTCACCCGCTCACCGGGGAGATCATCCGCAACGTGGATGTGCTGCGGATCTTCCCGGCAACGCACTACATCGCCTCCGAGGGGCGTGTGGAAAAGGCCCTGGTGGAGATCCGCAAGGAGCTGGAGGATCGCGTCGCCTCGTTTGAAAACCGAGGCAAGCTGCTTGAGGCCCAGCGACTGCGGATGCGCACGGAATACGACCTCGAGATGATTGAGGAGATGGGCTTCTGCTCGGGCATTGAGAACTACTCGCGCCACATGGACGGACGCGATGCGGGCGATCCGCCGCCAACCCTCATCGATTATTTCCCGGAGGACTTTCTCACCATCATCGACGAGTCCCACGTCACCGTGCCCCAGATCGGGGGCATGTACGAGGGGGACGCGTCGCGCAAGCGCAACCTCGTAGAGTTCGGCTTCCGGCTGCCGTCCGCGCTTGATAACCGGCCCCTGACGTGGGAGGAATTTGAGGAACGTAAGGGGCAGACGGTCTACATGTCCGCTACCCCCGGCGATTACGAGTTGGCCGCCGCCGGAGGCGAGTTCGTGGAACAGGTTATTCGCCCGACAGGGCTGGTCGATCCCAAGGTGGTGGTTAAGCCCACGAAGGGACAAATCGACGACCTCATCCACGAGATTCGTGTGCGGGCGGAGAAGAACGAGCGCGTTCTGGTGACCACCCTGACCAAGAAGATGGCCGAGGATCTCACCCAGTACCTGCAAGAAAACGGCGTCCGTGTGCGCTACATGCACTCCGATGTTGATACCCTCCAGCGTGTGGAGCTGCTGCGCAAGTTGCGGCTCGGCGAATTCGACGTGCTAGTGGGAATCAACCTGCTGCGTGAGGGCCTGGATCTGCCGGAGGTGTCCCTGGTCTCCATCCTCGATGCCGATAAGGAGGGGTTCCTCCGCTCGACCAAGTCGCTCATCCAGACGATCGGCCGTGCCGCCCGTAACGTGTCGGGCGAGGTCCACATGTATGCGGATTCCATCACCGATTCGATGCAGCAGGCCATTGATGAGACGGAACGCCGCCGTGAGCTACAGATAAAATACAACAAGGAACACGGGATCGATCCGCAGCCGCTGCGCAAGAAGATCGCGGACATCCTCGACCTCGTCTACGAGGACGAGGGGGACCAGGAGTCGCCCGAAGCCGATGCGGTGATCGCGAAGGATTATGACGTGTCGAGCATGGCCCAGGACGAGGTGGAGAAGCTGATCAAGGATCTCCGTGCACAAATGGGGGCTGCTGCCCGCGAGCTGAACTTCGAGCTCGCGGCCCGTTTGAGAGACGAGGTGCTGAGCCTGGAGAAGGAACTGAGGGGGTTGAAAGAAGCGGGTATTTAGGTAACCATGTAATCTTGGGAACAGGCAAACTAATCACACATGTGGAAGGTAACGAATGTCCGCTTATAAGAACATCGTTGTGGGAACTGATGGTTCTAAGTCTTCACTTCTTGCAGTAAAACGCGCTGCTCAGATCGCCGCCGCGTTTGGCGCCAAGCTCATCATCGGCTGCGCCTACTACGAAAACGAGGAGCAGGCCACCAAGACTCTCCGCAAGGATTCCGTCACCGTGCTTGGCGACGATCCGGCGTTGAAGAACCTCGAGAGTGCTCGCTCCGAGGCGGAAAGCGCCGGTGCTACCGACATTGAGACCGCGATCAAGCCGGGTACCCCTGTTGAGGCTCTCATGAGCATTGTGCACGAAAACGGTGCAGACCTGCTCGTCGTCGGTAACCGCGGGATCAACTCCCTCACCGGGCGCCTGCTCGGTTCCGTCCCCGCAGACGTGGCTCGCCAGTCTGAGTGCGATGTCATGATCGTTCACACGGTGCAGTAACTTTTAGCGCAACGCCGGCCCCACCCAGCGCGAGCATTCGCTCGTGGTGTGGGGCCGGTTTTTTGCTGCGGTTATTCGCTGCGGATTGACCTCACCACTTTCCCGCGCGGGCTGGTCGTCGCGGTTCTTACCGGTCAGTGGCGATGGGCCAGCCGGGCTAGTTCTTGGAGGCCATCTTGGCCACTCACTCGCCGATGAGGGTGAGGGTCTGCGTCGCCCGGGTCGCCGCCACGTACAGATCCTGTAAACCTTGGGGCGATTGTGTCACTATTTCCTCGGGATTGACGAGGATGACATGGTCATATTCCAGGCCCTTGATGTCATGGACGTTGGAGGCATCGATAATCCGCACAAGTCGCCCGTCGTCGAACTCCCGTGCCACCGTGTCGGGGTCGGTGCCCGCAGACAGCCTGCGCACCGGGATCCCCGTCTCACGGATGGCCCGCGCGGGCTCCTGCTCGGGGTCGATCTCCGCCAGCAACTCACCCGCATACTCCATGATCTCCGCTGGGGTACGGTAGTTCACAGTCAGTCGGTGGACAGTGAAACGCTTGTCGACGAACCCCTCCAAGGTTTCCTCCCAGCTTTCCACGCCGGCCGGTGCTGAGGTCTGTGCAGTATCGCCCACGAGCGTCATCCACCGGTTGGGGGAGCGCCGCATGACCATGCGCCACTCCATCGGGGTGAGCTCCTGCGCCTCGTCAACCACGACGTGCCCGTAGGCCCACGTGTAGTCCTCTGAGGCGCGATCTACCGTCGTGCGGTCATCGGTTTCCTGCTGGCGCTTGGCCAGCTGTTCGGCGTCGATAACGTCGTGGGCGGAGAGGATCTCGGCCTCGAGCTCGTCGTCGAGGTCAGTATTTTCCGAGGACTGGAGAACATCGAGGGCCTCCTGTGCCTCGGCAATCTGGCGTTGCCATTCACGCTGTTCCCGCGCGCGCTGCTCCTCCGGGTCGAGCACCCCGATGAGGTGGGCAAGCTCGTCCACAAGTGCCCCATCGGAATCCGTCCACGCCTCACCGTCTGGGCGGTACAACCCCGCCCGCGTCTCCTCGTCGTAATCGTGCGCCACCTCGTCCAGCACGGCCTCATCACTGAGCAGCTCGGCGAGCACGCCCTCTGGGGTGAGCTCAGGCCAGAACGAATCCGCAACGGAGACAAATCCGGGGTCCTGTAGCAACTCGTCGGTGAGCTCTGCGGTATCTGCCTGAGAAAGTAAGTTGTCCCCGCCGAGTGGATCGGCACCGATGATGTCGGTGATGACCCGGGCCGTCAACTGGGCCAGCTGGTCGCGGAAGATCCCCTGCGCCTCGTTGTGTGGTTTCCTCGAACGCCGGGCGCGGGTGCGGGACTTCTTCACCATCGCGGGCGTGATGGAGGCCCGCACGCCATCGAGCTGGATTTCCACCGCCTCCTGGGGCAGTGCCTCGTAGCGCTGCACCGCAGCGGTGAGGATATGCACCATCTCCTCGCTGCCCTTAATCTCCTTGCCCAGGAGTGTCTCCTCAGCTACGGGTTGGAAACCTGGGTAGAGCGTGCCTGGCGTACGCAGAACAACGCCCGTTTCCCCGAGCTCGGGCAAGACCCTGGAGATGTACTCCAAGAACGTTGTGTTGGGCCCGAGGAGCAGCACACCGGTTCGGGCGAGTACATCCCGCCAGGTGTAGAGGAGGTAGGCCACACGGTGCAACGCGACTGCCGTCTTGCCCGTGCCCGGGCCGCCCTCAACCACCATTACACCGCGGGAGGGATCCCGGATGATGGTGTCCTGTTCGCGCTGGATCGTTTCCACAATGTCGGACATGTAACCGGTGCGGGCCCGGTTGAGGGCCTCGAACAGTGCGGACTCGCCGGCCACGGTGTCGCTGGCCGGGCGCGTACCGGTTGCGACATCGGCGCGCGCGTCAGCGTTTAGCACCTCGTCTGCGATATCAGTAACCTCACGGGAGGACATGCGGATATGGCGGCGGACATGGACTCCCTCGGGCTGTGCCGTGGTTGCCAGGTAGAACGGGCGGGCGGCAGGCGCGCGCCAATCCAAGAGCAGCGTTTTGTAGTGGTCCTCTGGCGCGTCCACACCGATGCGCCCGATGTACCGGCGATCCTGCTGAGGCTTGCCAGGCACGGGGGTCTCAGGGTCGGCATCGTCCACGTCGATGCGGCCGAACACGAGTCCCACCTGTGCCAGGTTCATGGTGTCGAGGCGTTTGGAAAGGGTGGCTACCTCCACCTCTCGCTGGACGAGGTCCTCGGCGAGCGGGCTGTTGGTGTCGAGCTTCTTCACCGCCTGCTCGAGCCGGGAACGGGCGGAGTCGATGTCTCCGTCGATGCGGGCGAAAAGCCCGTCTACGTAGGACTGTTCGGACGCGATCGCGTCCTGTTTATCTGTCAGCTTGTCTGTCACCGGGGTCAACCTCCGCCTCATGTCAGTTGTGTCCAGTTGTTTTCTACCGCGGAAAATCGAAGTGATTATTTTACCGCACTGCGGCCGGGCTTCCACGTCGATCCGAGGTAGCAGGCGTGCGTGGAACTGAAGGCATATCCCTCATGCCCGTCGAATGTTCGTACAACGGTGTAACCGTGGGCACCACCAGAATTATTCCCGGTTGCGTGCGACGTCAGTGGGGTAGGCACGGGGCGGTGGCCCCGTGCCTGCAGTCATAGGTGGTGGCCCCGTGCCTGCAGTCATAGG
>NZ_KE150446.1:494511-530720 GCF_000411375.1 Corynebacterium pyruviciproducens ATCC BAA-1742
GGTGGCCCCGTGCCTGCAGTCATAGGTGGTGGCCCCGTGCCTGCAGTCATAGGCGGCGGCCCCGTACGGCGGTCAGACCGCCGGAGTGATCGTCAGGTGAGCGAGCTTTAGGTGCCGCCGCTGCAACCGGAACCTCCAGCAATAAGAAAACGCCCGGGGTTACCCGGGCGAGTTCGCGGCGCTCTAACGCGTTTAGCTCAGCTTCTCCAGCTTCTTGGAGAGCTTCTTCTCTGCCTTGTTGGCGGCCTTCTCGGCCTTGTTGCTTAGCTTGCTGGCGCGCTTGTCGGCCTTCTTAGCAAGCTTGCGAGCGGACTTCTTACCGCTCTTGGTAGCATCCTCGGCACGCTTTTGTGCCTCCAAGGCGGCTTCCTCGGCACGCTTCTGCGCCTTGTCGGCTGCCTTGACGATGCGCTTCTTGGCAATCTTGGCGTTCTTCTTGGCGGTGGACAGCCAATCATCCTTGTTGTCCTCCACGTAGTCGGTCACCTCGTTCCACGCGTCGGACAGCTTGTCGCCAGCCGTGGACAGGAAACCTGCAGTCGCGGTGCCCGCGGTGGCGGCACCCTTGGCAATGTTGTCCTTGGCGTTGGTGGCACCCTCGACGATGGTGTCGCGGATCTCTTCCTGCTCGCTCTTGCCCGGCAGGGCCTGCTGCACAGCCTTGTTGGCGCGACGGCCTGCATCCTTTGCACGCCATGCGAGCCCCGGCTTTCCCTCGGTATCGAGCGAGGTGAGGACGAGGCCGCCGAGGAGCGCGAGGTTGGTGAGCAGGCCGTTCTTGCGCTGCTCCTTCTGCTGATCATCGTCGGTATTCCAGAACGCGTTGCGGGCGTAGATGGTGGGGATAGAGACTGCAGCCAGGGTGGCGGCAGCGAGCCTCGGAACCTTGCCAATAGCCAGCAGCGAGCCGGCGCCAACGCGCGTGCCTGCGGCTGCCTGGGTGACCATCGTTGCATCCGTGGGTACGTACCCCTTGTACTGGGAGGGGAGAACGGCGCGGGCGCTATCCAGAACGCTCTTGGTTCCCTCGACATACTCTTCCGGGTTGCTGAGAGTCTTGACGCCGTCTGCAACGTACACCGCTGCAATCATCGGCCGGATAATCTTCCGGATCATAAGTTAAACGCTCCTTTATACGTTCGTTCTCAAGTGCTGTATTAAGTCTAGCGTAACGGGGAGGCCTACCAACCCCGCTCCCGCCATTCAGCAAGGTGCGGCCGTTCCGCGCCGAGGGTAGTGGGCTTGCCGTGACCTGGGTGGACGATGGCATCGTCGGGGTACACCTCAAAGAGGCGCTCGGTGACATCAGTGAGCAGCTGCTGGAAATCCTTCGGGTTAGTGGTTTTGCCCACGCCTCCTGGAAACAGGCTGTCGCCCACAAAGAGGTGGGTGACACCGTCGATGCTGGCGGCGATGGCCGCGCCGCCAGGGGTGTGCCCCCTGAGGATTGAAACAGGCAAGTGGTGACCCTCGAAATCGAGCGTATCGCCGTGGCCTAGCTCGTGATCGACGGGGCGGGGGAGCGCCGGTGCATCGAGCGCCGAGGCGTAGTGGGTCGCGCCGGTCGCATCGAGGATCTCCCCCAGGGCGCCCACGTGGTCGTGGTGCCGGTGGGTGGTAAGGACGGCGGTGATGGTGCAGCCTGCGGAGGCCGCGAGGGAGAGGAGGGATGGCGCATCGGCCGCGGCGTCGACAAGCAAAGCCTTGTCGCCCTCCGCAAGGAGGTAGCAGTTGTTGTCCATCGAGGACACGGAAATGTGGTGCAAACGTAAAGCCATACGACCCACAGTAGCGATGACGAGGAATGTCGGTGGGCCGCTGGCCTGTCACAATTAGCAAACGTGCCTGTTCGCTGGTATGTTCGAGACGGTAATCGTGTGCCTTAAACACAGTGGATGAAGGAGTGTTCAGTGGCTGATCGGCTGATTGTTCGCGGGGCGAGGGAGAATAACCTCAAGGGAATAAACGTAGACATCCCGCGCGACGAGCTTGTGGTATTCACTGGGCTTTCCGGCTCCGGCAAATCATCGCTTGCCTTTGACACCATCTTTGCCGAGGGGCAGCGGCGGTACGTGGAGAGCCTGTCCAGCTACGCGCGCATGTTCTTGGGGCAGATGGATAAGCCGGACGTCGACTTCATCGAGGGGCTTTCACCGGCCGTGTCCATCGACCAGAAATCCACCAACCGCAACCCGCGATCGACGGTGGGAACCATCACCGAGATTTACGACTACCTGCGCCTGTTGTACTCCCGTGCGGGCACGCCACACTGCCCGGAGTGTGATGCCCCGATCTCCAAGCAGACGCCGCAGCAGATCGTTGACCAGATCTTGGAGCAGCCCGAGAGAGCAAAGTTCCAGATCCTCGCGCCCGTGGTGAAAACCCGCAAGGGCGAGCACGTCGACCTTTTTGAAAGCCTCGCTGCGCAGGGCTTTTCCCGCGTCATCGTTGACGGTGAGATGCACCAGCTGTCCGACCCGCCGAAGCTGAAGAAGCAGATCAAGCACGATATCGACGTGGTTGTTGACCGCTTGCAGGTGAAAGAATCGCAAAAGCAGCGCCTCACCGATTCCGTGGAGCAGGCACTTTCGCTTGCCGACGGCATCGTGGTAGCCGACTTCATTGATTCCGGGGAACAACTTACTTTTTCCGAGAAGATGGCCTGCCCCAACGGGCACCACATTAACGTGGAGGACCTTGAGCCGCGAGCATTCTCCTTCAACTCGCCATACGGCGCCTGCCCCACGTGCGACGGGCTGGGATTCCGGCAGGAAGTGGACATCGACCTGCTCATTCCCAACCCAGACGCGCCGGTCAACGAGGCCGTCCATCCGTGGAGCTCCTCCCCGAACAGCTCCTATTTCCGGGCTCTCATTAGGGGGCTCGGCGTGGCACTCGGTTTCGACCCCGAGCAGCCCTACAGTGAGCTGACCAAGAAGCAGCAGCGCGCGCTCGTCTACGGCTCCAAGGAAAAGGTGTCCGTGCGGTACAAGAGCCGGTACGGCAGGATGCGCAGCTGGACCGCCCCGTTCGAGGGCGCGGCGAACTTCGTGCAGCGCAAGGTGGAGCAGGCGGGCACCGAAAGCTCCAAGGACAGGCTCCTCGCCTACATGCGCGAGGTTCCGTGCCCCGCCTGCCACGGCACCCGTCTGCGCGACGAAATACTTGCCGTGCGGCTTGCCTCCCACGAGCACGGCGAACAGTCCATCGCCGGGCTGACCCAGCTGTCCATCGACGATGAGCTCGACTTCATCCGCGACCTCGACCTCGGCGCCAGGGAGCGCAAGATTGCCGAGGCGATCCTGCGTGAGATCGATGCCCGTCTCAAGTTCCTCCAGGATGTGGGGCTCAATTACCTCACGCTGTCCCGCTCTGCGGGGACTCTGTCCGGCGGCGAGGCGCAGCGCATTAGGCTCGCCACCCAAATCGGTTCCGGGCTGGCAGGCGTGCTGTACGTGCTCGACGAGCCGTCCATCGGCCTCCACCAGCGCGACAACCACCGGCTCATCGAGACGCTCAAGCGCCTGCGGGATATTGGCAACACCCTCATCGTGGTGGAGCACGATGAGGACACGATCCGCGAGGCGAACTACGTGGTGGACATCGGACCGCGCGCCGGCGTGCACGGCGGCGAGGTGGTCTACCAGGGTGACCCGGCGGGGCTTTTGGAGTGTGAGGAATCCCTCACCGGCCAGTACCTTTCGGGCAAAAAGATACTGCCGGTGCCGGACACGCGGCGTCCCGTGGATGAGAAGAACATGATTCATGTGGTCAAGGCCGAGGAGAACAACCTCAAGGGGATCAACGTCGATTTTCCCAAGGGCGTTCTCACGTGCGTCACCGGCGTCAGTGGCTCCGGCAAATCGACGCTGGTGAACCAGATTCTGGCCAAGACCCTGCAGAACAAGCTCAACCGTGCCCGCCAGGTGCCGGGCCACGTGAAAGACGTAACGGGCCTGGACAACCTGGACAAGCTTGTTCAGGTGGATCAGTCGCCCATTGGGCGCACCCCGCGCTCCAACCCCGCGACGTACACAGGGGTCTTTGACAAGGTGCGCAAACTGTTCGCCGAGACCAACGAGGCGAAGGTGCGTGGCTACAAGCCAGGGCGCTTCTCCTTCAACGTCAAGGGCGGCCGGTGCGAGGCGTGCCAGGGCGACGGGACGCTCAAGATTGAGATGAACTTCCTGCCGGACGTGTACGTTCCCTGCGAGGTATGTCACGGCGCGCGGTACAACCGCGAGACGCTCGAGGTGAAGTACAAAGGCAAGAACATCGCCGAGGTGCTCGACATGCCGATTTCTGAGGCGGCCGAGTTCTTCAAGAACATCACCTCCATCCACCGCTACCTCAACACTCTGGACGAGGTGGGCCTTGGCTACGTCAAGCTGGGGCAGGCGGCGACAACTCTGTCGGGCGGTGAGGCGCAGCGCGTTAAGCTCGCCTCCGAGCTGCAGAAGAGGTCGATGGGGCGCACCGTGTACATCCTGGACGAGCCCACAACCGGCCTGCACTTTGACGATATTTCCAAGCTCATGCTTGTGATCAACGGGCTGGTGGACAAGGGCAATACCGTCATCGTCATTGAGCACAACCTCGATGTGATCAAGGCTGCAGACTGGATTATTGATATGGGGCCCGAAGGTGGCTCCGGTGGTGGCCAGGTTGTAGCCCAGGGAACACCCGAAGAAGTGGCGCAGGTGGAAGGTTCGTACACCGGTTTGTACCTGAAGGACATGCTCGCCAGCGCGGGCAAGAACGGAAAGTAAAAGCGGCCGAGCCAGTTGTGCTAGCGAGGCGCGCTCTGCGAGCTGCCGTTACCCTGTGGGATGAGCTCGGCCACACGCGTGGCAAGCCAATCATCGGCAAAGTCGGTGCCGGTGCGGTCACCCACCATGAAGTGATCATCGAAGTAGGAGATGTGGGCGAAGCCAAAGTCGCCGGCCACCCCCATCGACTCGACGAGGTTGGCGTTGGCTGGGTCGCGGAGCAGAGGCACCAGGCCGGTGTTTGCGGCGATGATGGCGAGCAGGTTTTCCGCGTCGCGTCTTGTTGACACCGCCCGTGCATCGCTGAACTGACGGAACGGGCGCTCGGCGGTGAACACAAGGTTGAAAGACTCTGCGACAAGGGAAATTGTCGCGGCGGCCACGGGGGAGATTTGTTCAACCCCGGATACCAGGCCTTGTGCTGCGGGGACGAGGTACTCGGCGGAGTTTCCCTTGGCGGCAAGGCCAGGTAGCGCCGAGATGAGTGACAGCGCGACGAGCTGGACGAAGTTGAGGTCCGGGCGCGTGTGGCTATCCACAATCTTGAGGTAGGCCCCTACCTCCACAATGGCGGAGATCAGGCTGAGCACGCCGAGCCACGTGAAGTCCGCATTGGCCAGCGCCTTGTCCAGCGGCACACCCGCCTCTAGCTGTTCTTTTATGTATGCGATCGTCTCGATTGTCTGCCTATCGCTGGGGCCTGGCCATTCGACGCGGTTGGCGTAGTCGGCTAGATCGCGGATGAGGGAGCCCTCCGGGATGGAACACGCCATGTCATCGCTGTTGCACAGCGAAATGACCTTGCCCTCCAGCCCGGCAAAGCCCACTGGGCGTGGCCCGGTCATCCCGACCCGGCTGGGGAGGACACCCGAGTTACCGCCGACGATGATTTCCCCGTTGGCTCCGGGCACCCCGGCGTTGCGCGCGGCCAGGTCTGCCCGCTCCTTGGGCGGGTTGGGTACCACCGGTGCGCGACCAGGATCGGCCACGAGGACGACACCGGCGATGGAATCTGTGGTGACGTGAGCGACGTGGCCTGCGGCAACCTCTCCGGCGGCGTTGCCGATGACGGAGGCACCCTGCGAGTAACCGACGAGGACAAACTTTGTTGCGGGGCAGCCAGCGGCCACTCGTGACATCTCGTCGGTGGCGGTAGTGGCTCCCGCGAGGACGGATTCGCCGTAGGTGGTGTCCTCGGTGCCGGCAGGGTTCGCGGTGAAGGCGCTGATGCGTCCAAGGCTTGCGGGGTAGGCGACGTTATAGCCACCGACGTTGCGGGCACCGAAGCGCCGCTGCAACGCATCTGCCGGGTTCCAGCCGTCCACATATAACGGGATGGGCTGCGTGGATTGCGATCTGCTGGAGTAGCCGGTTCCAGCCGCCTGGATGGCGTACACAGGAGTGCACAGCGGATTGGCTGATGCAGTAGCTGGGGTAACCACTGCGGTGAGCGGTGCTATCATGCCCAGCGACAGCACCGTGGCGGTGAGACGGCGAAACATGGTGTTCATATTATCTGCTGGAACACCCTTCCACGTGGCAGAGCTGGTGAACCCTGTCACCTGGCACTGGGACGTTCCCCGCGTCTTTCGCAGTCTCCTTGCGATGTCCAAGCCGCGGATCTCGCGCACTAGTGTGAGCGTGGTCCGAGCGTTTGATCCTAGTACCGTCTATGCGCGATACTGACGTTTCGCGCATAGGCTACATTGGTGCACCGCGCACACGGTACATAGGTGCACCGCGCATAGGCTGCATGCGTGCGCCGCCGATATGTTACAGCGGTGCACCGCGCACAATTTTGGTATTTGGAGCGGTGTGTGTTATATTGCAACAGCTACCGCGTTAACGGCGGTGTACATCAAGTGGAGATCCCTCCCACCAGATGCCGCCCGGAGAAAACCGGGAAGGATAATGGTTCTCACTCTTGCCTTCGGGTTGAGAGCGTACGGATCTCCCACGTGCTGGAAACAGCAGGTGGGATTTTTTGTATGGGGAAAGCGCTTGACTGTCCATCAGAGTACTATGCGCGGTCGAAGTAAACCGTAAATAATTTCTGTGAATTGAGGAGTCCACATCAGCGCTGAAGCTCGCATCAATGAGCGAATCCGAGTTCCCGAGGTCCGTCTCATCGGACCTAGTGGTGAGCAGGTTGGCATCGTTAAAGTTAAGGATGCTCAACGGCTCGCGTACGATGCCGACCTTGATCTGGTCGAAGTCGCACCCAAGGCTAAGCCTCCCGTGTGCAAGATCATGGACTACGGGAAATACAAGTATGAGCAGGCACAGAAAGCTCGCGAGGCTCGGAAGAACCAGCAGCAGACTGTGGTCAAAGAGCAGAAGCTTCGTCCCAAGATCGATGATCACGATTACGAGACGAAGAAGGGCAATGTCGTCCGGTTCCTGGAGAAGGGCTCCAAGGTAAAGGTGACCATTATGTTCCGCGGTAGGGAGCAGTCCCGCCCGGAGCTTGGCTACCGTCTCCTGGAGCGTCTCTCGGAGGACGTCAAGGACTACGGCGTTGTCGAGTCCCGCCCAAAGCAGGACGGTCGCAATATGACGATGGTTCTCGGACCTGTCCGTAAGGGCAAGAAGTAAACCATCTGCAAGCAGATCTTTTAAGAAGTAAGGACTTATCCCATGAAGCAGAAGACCCACAAGGGCATGGCTAAGCGTGTGAAGATTTCTGGCAAGGGCAAGCTCCGCCGCGAGCGTGCTGGCCGTCGCCACCTCCTTGAGAGCAAGCCTTCGAAGCGTACGCGTCGTCTCAAGGGCACCGTTGACGTTGCCTCCGCAGACGTGAAGCGCGTCAAGCGCCTTCTTGGCAAGGCCTAAGTCGCCTCGCCCATAGTCCGACCTACCAAGCTATAAACCGAAGGAAGTTATCAAGATGGCACGTGTGAAGCGTTCAGTAAACGCCAAGAAGAAGCGTCGCGAAATTCTTAAGTCCGCCAAGGGCTACCGTGGCCAGCGTTCCCGCCTGTACCGTAAGGCCAAGGAGCAGTGGCTGCACTCTATGACCTACGCTTACCGCGATCGTCGTAAGCGTAAGAGCCAGTTCCGTCGCCTGTGGATTACCCGTATCAACGCCGCTGCGCGTATGAACGGCATTACGTACAACCGTCTCATCCAGGGCCTGCGCCTTGCTGAGATCGAGGTTGACCGCAAGATCCTCGCCGAGCTGGCTGTGAACGATTTCGCCGCTTTCTCCGCGATCTGCGAGGCTGCCAAGAACGCCCTCCCCGAGGACGTCAACGCCCCGAAGAACGCTGCGTAGTAAGCGAGATTGAGCTTCAAGCACTAAGCCACCCGAGTTTCCCACCTGGGACCCGGGTGGCTTGTGCATACAGCACACCCAATCGGATCGAGGTGGCACTGAAACACCACGGGTACGGTACACCACAGGTACATCACTGGTGCACCAGCGCGAGCTCTGGTGTGTAGCCCCGCGGGGAAAACTTGTCTCGCACCGCATCGACCCTGTGGGGGAGGATCCCCAGCAGCCTGTGTGCCCCCTCGCATCTTGTGCAATAACTCCGCTGCCTGCGTTGCAACCCCCGCAGCCGAATTCCTCTGACACTCGGCGGACGATGCACTGTACATACCGGCCCCACGTGCTTGCTCTACGCGCGGGGTCTGACCAGCCGGGCGCTACGTTCCCGGCGCTACATGTCGGCCGCTACCGGATCGCATACGGCGTGCGTGAGAAGAAGGCGTGGCGAAAACCCACGGGTGGAACTTAGGGGACGAGGAAGAATCCTTGGGCTGGTGCGATTTCGATGTCGACGGGCGGGTCACAGACATAATCGCCATCGGAGTACACCGGCGCGCCGGTGAGCTCAATGCGGACGTGCTTAGCGTGGTAGGTGAACACCCCGTCCTGGCTGGAGAACTCGCCCTTGAATACCTTGGGAAAAGTCCTCAGCGCGCGGGGAATGCTCATCCCGTTGATGACGGTGATATCGAGCAGCCCATCCGTGTGATCAGCATGAGGGCTGATTTTCATCCCGCCGCCGTAGGAGCTCGTGTTGCCCACAGCGACTGTGGTGAACGAATCCTGCTCCAGCACGGTGGTGTGGTCGAGTGTAACGGTCGCCGGGTAGCCGTGGAAGCTCGGGATCTCCATGAGTACGGCAACCACGTACCGGGGCGTTCCCGTGGGCCAGGACAGCCGATTCGAGCGGTCATTGACCCGTGAATCGAAGCCGCAACACGTGATGGTGGCGAAATATTCGCTAGCCCCATCAGCGGTGGTATGGATGCCGATGTCGGTGTGCTGGGCCTTGCCGTTGAGGATGACGCGGGCCGCGCGCGCAGGATTACGGGGAATACCGTAGTGGTGTGCGAAATCGTTGCCCGTGCCTGCGGGGACGATGCCCATCGGCTTATCACTTCCGGCCTGTACCTGCAGGACGTGGTTTATCAGACCGTCGCCACCAGCGATAACGATTGCATCGACGTGCGGGTCTTTGAGCATCCACGACGCGATGTTGCGAGTGGATTCTGGGTCCAGGCCTGTGGCAGATGTGACGTTGACACCGTGGCGCATGAACTCTGCCGCAGCAATGGCAGACACGTCTTGCGAGCTGTTTCCCGCCACAGGGTTCGTGATGAGACCCACGCGCTTGATGGTTCGCTGCTCAGGTGTGTACACGTTGCGATTGGCTGTCACAAGGGGCCTTTCTAATTTACCTCTCTTATGTGAGGGGCGTCCGTTCGCCTGCCACTGTGGCGGATTATACCGGCGGAGAAGTAGTCCGCGTGCGTGGACGTACGTATCGTTTCATTCTGCACCCATAGTGAAAGGGGATTCCTGGCGGTTACGCTGGCAGTGACGGTAACGCCCCGGTGGCGTACGGGCAGCAACGATGCGCCGTCAAGCTGAGGAATCCTCCAAGGCGGGGCACCAGCCAACCTCGTGTGGCACCGCTGCGTCGAGCTCGTGCTCGGTCACCTCGCGCGTTGTCCCTGCCGGGTGGCCTGCCGCCAACTCTTTTCCGCCCGGCGCTCACACCGTGTACCTGCTGCCAGCTCTTCATCACATCGTCCTTACCTCGTCATTACCTGCTCATTGCCTTGCCGTCACCACGTCGCTCTGCTCTTCTTCCTGTTGGGAACCAGTTTCGGGAACTAGGGTTTCGCCACCGCTTGTGGGCACCTAGCCCCTGCACAGACGGTTCGGTTCCTTCCCAGGTGCAAGCAGCCGGTGGCGGATTTTCGCGGTCTTGCTGGACGCTAGAATAGGAAACACATGAAAACGTGTTAATCCGCTCTGAGCGCTCGCTGATCAAGAAACGAAAGAGAAGTAATGTCATCGCTGTATAACCCCGACGACTTCGACCGCGATGGGATGCCAAAGAAGCATCGCACTGCACCAAGGCCTGAACCGCCCCGCTTTGGCGAGAACCCCACTACGTCGGCCCCGCAACCCAATGGGCCCCAGTGGCAGCAATCAGCGAACCCGCAGTGGTCCACCACCCCCGCGCCTTTTTCCAATCTGGGAGCAGGACAGCAGGCGTATTACGCCGCAGGTGGGATGAGCCCAGTAAGCGATAGGAGTTGGATCATCGCTCTTCTGTTGCTCGTATTTTTAGGCGGGTTCGGCATCCATAACTTCTACATGGGGAAGATGAACTATGGCATCGGGCAGTTGGTTCTTAACCTCGCCGGTTGGGGGCTGTTCTTCAGCATTCTTGGGATTCCCGTTGCTCTACTCAGCTGGGGGCTGTTGAGCGTGTGGCTCCTCGTAGAGTTCATTCTTATCGTGGTGAAGGGCGGTACCGATGGGCAGGGGAGGCCGATGCGTCCATGAGCAACAACGGCAAGGGAGGCGGATTCCGTGCCCGCTCGTCCAGGCAGAACGATTCCCACCCACGCGTGACAGGAGAGGCCCACGAGGAAGCGGGGCATACTCACAACCCGGGTGGACGAGTGAGCGGAGAACCGGGGCGACGAGATCGCAAGTCCGCTCGCGGAACCGGAGGCCACGGCCACCCGCACGGGCGCGCACAACACGGTCCGCGTAGGGAACGGCCCTCAACCAAGCCCCAACGCGGCCGGCGTGGGGAAGGGGTCCACGAGGAAATCCGGGCT
The DNA here is from genome assembly GCF_000411375.1 of Corynebacterium pyruviciproducens ATCC BAA-1742. GTDB lineage: Bacteria > Actinomycetota > Actinomycetes > Mycobacteriales > Mycobacteriaceae > Corynebacterium > Corynebacterium pyruviciproducens. Next base: position 505,371 of record NZ_KE150446.1, read on the forward strand.
GAACAGAAAGAAGAATCGGTGGACGGGGAACAGATTTTCACCGAACGCACCCCACGGGTTGTCAACGCGGCGAAGCTGAAGCGGACCGCCGCGCGGCGCAAGACGCAGCGGTTCCTCGTGGAAGGGGAAAACTGTGTCGAAGCAGCCGTGGCGACGGGTGCGGCCACAGATATCTTCGTTACCAAGTCTGCCGCCGCGCGCTTTGCGGACATCCTCGAGGCCGGGCAGGCGATGGGGACGTTTATCCACCTCATTGATGCGAAGGCCGCCCGCAGCCTGCAAGATACAGTCACCTCGACCGGGATCTTTGCCGTGTGTAGGGACGTATTGTGGTCCGCTCGGGAGGTAATGAAAGGTCGCCCCACGCTCATGTGCGTGCCGGTTGAAACAAACGAGCCGGGCAACGCTGGCACCCTCATCAGGGTTGCCGATGCGATGGGGGCGGATGCCGTCCTCTTTGCCGGCGACACCGTTGACCCCCAATCGGGAAAGGCGGCGCGGAGCTCCGCAGGCTCGCTGTTCCACATTCCCGTGGCGCGCGAGCGCAACATCATGAAGGTGTTGAGCATGCTGCGGGCGGAGGGGCTAGCTATTGTGGCCACCGCCGCCGACGGCGAAGTTGACTTGACGGAGGCGGAGGAGCTGCTCGCGCAACCTACCGCGTGGTTGTTTGGCAATGAGGCCCACGGTCTCCCCGAGGAGCTGCAGCAGGCGGCCGATGTGCGTGTTCGCATCCCGATCCGGGGGAGGGCCGAATCTCTCAATTTGGCCACGGCCGCCTCCATTTGCCTCTTCGAATCGTCAAAGTACCAAGTCAAGGCGACGGAGTCCGAGGGGCACCCGGATGACGGAGAACCCGGCACGGGTGAAAGCACCCCGGCAGATCTCACAGCAGAAAGTGGCGCAGGTGCCGGTACGGATGGAGAGGACCGGCCTGAAACTACCGACGAGGACTAATTTCACCGGGCTGTAATGAGGTTTGGGCTCATGCAGGAGGGCTAAGAGGACGACAGCGATGAAAACTGCGCGGCCTCCTGCCGTGTCCCGCCCGGCGGACCCAGGGCGCGCGGGCGAGCCGTCAAGGGTGGGCGTGTTGCTATCCTCGCCACCCGGTGACGTGCGCAGTGGTCCGGTATCGGGCATGTGTCAGGAGTGCGCGCTCAGTTCACGCCCTGCCCTTAGCACTGTCCGTCCATCCGCCTGGCTAGCGCGTATCACCTGCGAGGAGTGGGTGAATGAGACCATGTGGAGGGAGGCCGTGGAGTCGGTGGTGATGGGGAAGTAGCCTGCGCTGCCACGGGAGCAGCTGCCGAGGCGAGTACGTGCCGCTTACGTGCCGTGCCGCGGAACGCCTACCAAGTGGGACCAAATGGGAACTTTCTGCACCGCTCGACTACATTATTACCTTACAAAGGCAACCGAGATGCGAGTGCGCCCGCAGCTATGATGCCGAGTCCACACAGGGACATCACGTGCGGGTGAAGCCGACGTGGGTAACCGCAGTGGGCTGTTCGTCGTGGCGCAGGCACCTGGCAGTTAGCGTGGCCTGGTGGACGCGTGGCGACTGAGTGGAGGCGAGGCCTCCTCGGCACGGTGCGTGCCCGCGACTAACGACAATGTGTAGGCAAAAGAGGAAAAGCAACAGTGAGCGAAGTGGAGATCACCGAACAGGAAATGAACGATGCCAGGGATGCGGCGATCGCTGCCTTTGATGCGGCGACCTCTTTGGAAGATCTGGCCACCGCCCGCCACGAGCATCTCGGCGACCAGGCCCCCATCCCGCAGGCGCGCCGCGCACTTGGTTCCTTGCCCAAGGACCAGCGCAAGGACGCCGGCAAGCTCGTGAACATGGCGCGGGGGGCCGTCGAAAAGCGGTACGCGCAAGCCAAGCGTGAGCTAGAGGAAAAGCGCAACGCGGAGGTGCTGGTTGCCGAGCGTGAGGACGTCACCGTCGCCACGACGCGTCGGCAGGCCGGAGCAATGCACCCCATCACCACTCTCAGCGAGGAAGTCGCGGATATCTTCGTTTCCATGGGGTGGGAGATCGCCGAGGGGCCCGAGGTGGAGGCCGAATACTTCAACTTTGATGCCCTCAACTTCCTCCCAGACCACCCCGCCCGCACGCTGCAGGACACGTTCCATGTGGGGCCCGAAGACTCCAAACAGGTGCTGCGTACCCACACCTCACCGGTGCAGGTGCGCACGCTCCTCTCGCGTGACCTGCCCGTCTACATCGCTTGCCCCGGCAGGGTGTTCCGCACCGATGAGCTTGATGCCACCCACACCCCGGTGTTCCACCAGGTGGAAGGGCTTGCTGTGGATAAGGGGCTGACGATGGCCCACCTCAAGGGCACGCTCGACCACCTGGCCAAGCGGCTGTTTGGTGAGGGAACCACCACGCGCATGCGCACGAACTACTTCCCATTCACCGAGCCGTCCGCCGAGGTGGACGTGTGGTTCCCCAACAAGAAGGGCGGCGCCGGCTGGATCGAGTGGGGCGGTTGCGGCATGGTGAACCCCAACGTTCTCCGCGCGGCCGGCATTGACCCGGAGGAGTACTCCGGCTTCGCGTTCGGCATGGGGCTCGAACGCACGTTGCAGTTCCGCAACGGCCTGAGCGATATGCGCGACATGGTGGAAGGCGATATTCGCTTCACAGCACCGTTCGGCGTGCGCGCCTAACAGCGCGCTCGCGGGGCCGGCTGCGCTACACCGCACCCGGTACCGCACACAGACACACGTACCTGTTAATAGTTATTTTGAAAGAAGCCATTTCGCATCATGCTTATTTCTAAAGGGTGGGTCACCCGCCTCCTCCGCGCCAGCAATCCCGATAATTCGCAGTGGTCCGTCAGCGACGAGGAGCTCGACTCCGGTTACGTCCGCGTCGGCTTTGAAACGGAGGGCTACGAGCCCATCGAGGAAACCACAGGCCCGCTCGTTTTCGGCCGCGTGGAGAACATCGAGGAGCTCACCGGATTTAAGAAGCCGATCCGCAACTGCAAGGTCAACGTGGGCGACGCCAACGGCACCGGCGAGCTGCAGAACATCATCTGCGGCGCGCGCAACTTCAAAGAGGGCGACCTTGTTGTGATCTCGCTGCCGGGAACTGTCCTGCCGGGCGGGTTCACTATCTCCGCGCGCAAGACGTACTCTCACATCTCCGAGGGGATGATCTGCTCTGCGGCTGAGCTTGGCCTTACCGCAGCCCAGAACAAGGGCATCATCACGCTTCCCGAGGGATTCGGTGAGCCCGGGGAGCCGGCGGCGGACAAGCTCGGGCTCGCGGAGACCGTGTTCGATGTCAACATCACCCCGGACCGCGGCTACGCGCTTTCTGCCCGCGGGCTCACCCGCGAGCTGGCCAGCGCGTTCAACCTCAACTTTGTGGATCCGGCTGTGCACCCCGAGGTAGCAGGGCTCGAGTTGCCGGAGATTCCTGCACCAACCGGCTCGGCCCCGATTGAGATCACGATTGATCCGGAGACGCAGACCCGTCGCTTTGGCCTGCGCCACGTGCGTGGCATCGACCCGAACGCGGAATCCCCCTACTGGCTGCAGCGAGAGCTCATGCTCTCCGGGCTGCGCCCCGTCAACGCCCCGACGGACGTGACCAACTACGTCATGCTGCTGCTCGGGTTGCCTATGCATGCCTTTGACGCGGACAAGATCGCCGGTGGCCTGACCATCCGCAACGCCCACAAGGGCGAGGAGTTCACCGCCATTGATCACTCCGCGCACAAGTTGCACGAGGAAGACGTGGTCATCTGCGATGACAACCGCGCGCAGTCGCTCGCCGGCGTCATGGGTGGCACCACCTCGGAGATCGAGGATGCCGTGACCACTAACGTGTTCTTCGAGGCCGCGGTGTGGGAGCCGGTCCGAGTTGCTCGCACCTCCCGGCGCCGCAAGATTTCCTCCGATGCCTCCAGGCGCTACGAGCGCGGCGTGGACTCCGCGCTCGTGGAGGTCGCCCTCGATGTCGCCTGTGCCCTCCTGGTGAAGATCGCCGGGGGAGAGGCCACCGACGAGAGGTTCCTCTACGGCGAGCCCGACGTTCCCGCGTCCATCACCATGGACGTGAGCTACCCGGGCCGCGTCGCGGGCTACGAATACGATTCAAACGCCGTGGTCAGCCGCCTTGAGGAGATCGGTGCCCAGGTGGACCGTAGCGGCGATACCCTCACCGTCACCCCGCCGACGTGGCGTGGCGATTTGCGGGAGAAGTGCGACCTGGTGGAGGAGGTCACCAGGCTCGAAGGCCTGGACAAGATCCCGTCGCTCATCCCGCAGGCTCCTGCCGGCGATGGTCTCAGCGCCTCCCAGCTGCGCCGCCGCCACATCACCCACGCCCTGGCGTACAGCGGGTACGTGGAGATTCTTCCCACCCCGTTCATCGCCACCGACACCTTTGACACGTGGGGCCTTGCTGCCGACGACGAGCGTCGCAATGTGGTCACGGTGCAAAACCCGCTGGAATCAGACCATTCTGTGCTCGGCACGACGCTTCTGCCGTCCATGCTCGACGCGGTGCGGCGCAACGTTGTCCGCGGCGCGACCGATCTCTCGCTCTACGGCGTGGAGCAGGTGGCGATCAACCACGGCGACGGGAAATCGCCGATGCCCGATACCTCCGCCCGTCCGAGTGACGAAGAAGTCTCCGCATTGCGCGCCACCCTTCCGCACCAGCCGCTCTACGTGGCCACGGTCGGCGTGGGCAATGTCGACTTCGCCGGCCCGTGGGGTGAGGGACGCGCCTACACCTTTGCGGACGCCATCGAATCCGCCCGCGTTGTTGCCAGGGCTGCGGACGTGCAGATCACCTTGGAAAACGCCGAGTACCTGCCCTGGCATCCGGGGCGTTGCGCGGCGATCCGCGTTGATGGTGAGGTCGTGGGCCACGCCGGTGAGCTGCACCCGCAGGTTCTGGAAAAACTCGGTTTGCCGGCCCGCACGTGCGCGATGGAGATGAACATCTCCGCGCTCCCGTTCGAGCCCTCAGCACCGGCACCCGTGCTCTCCGCGTTCCCCACGAACCTGCAGGATATTGCGCTCGTGGTGGACGAGGACGTGCCCGCCGAGGCCGTGCGCGCCACCGTCCAGGAGGGCGTCGGCGAGCTGGCAGAGAAGGTGGAGCTTTTCGATATCTACCGCTCCGAGGCTTTGGGGGAGAACAAAAAGTCGCTGGCGTTTGCTGTGACGTTCCGTGCTCCTGATCGCACGCTTACCGACGACGAGGCCTCCGTGGCGCGCCACGCTGCCGTCGACCTCGCCGTCGAGCGCTTCGGCGCAGTGTTGCGTGGCGAGTAGCCCCCAACCACAGCCAACGCCAACGGCGTGGCTGGACGTGTACCCGATGAAGCCGGATCCGTGGAATCTTCCACGGGTCCGGTTTCTGCTTCCCTGTTCATTGGCAGATTGAGCGCCCCCGAATTCACCCGTGGCGCTAGTGGCGCAGCCGATGAACTATCCAAGCTGCGGTGTGTAGCCCAGATCTCAGGTGTAAGTCGAAATAACAACTGCCGGAGGTGTTACCGTAATTACACACCATACTTTTATAAGAAAGCGAGATTAAAGTGTCCGATTACGTTTCAGCGGTTGCCCCGCCCGGGATTATTGACGTTGCCCAAAAGGGGCTGAAGGGTAAGGCGACCAAGGGGGTCGGCGCTACGTTTATCTCAGCGATGTTCGCCGGCGCCATGATCGCCATGGGCTTTGTGTTCTTCACCACCGTCAACACGGGGATGGGGGACATGCCGTTTGGCATCACCAAGCTGCTTGGTGGCGTCGTGTTCTCCTGCGGCCTGGGAATGGTAGTGATTACCGGCGCCGATCTGTTCACCTCCACGAGCATGACCACGTTGTTGGCCGTTGAACATAAGCTCAGCGCCTCGCGCCTCCTGTCCCACTGGGCCGTGGTGTACCTGGGCAACCTGTGCGGTTCGCTTCTTGTCGCGGTGGGGCTTCTTGCCGCTGGCACGGGCACCCAGGCGGGCGGTGCCTGGGGCGCTGTTATCCTCAAAACGGCCACGGCGAAGGTGAGCCACGGCTGGTTTGAGGCGCTGGTCCTGGGCATCTTCTGCAACATCATGGTCTGCCTCGCCGTGTGGCTCTCCTTTGCCGGACGGAGCCTGACCGATAAGATCGTCGCCGTGACGCTGCCGATCGCATTGTTCGTGGGTTCTGGTTTCGAGCACTCCGTGGCGAACATGTTCATGATTCCGTTTGGCCTCATTCTCAAGGCGCAGGGCAATCCGGATATCCTCGCTGCCACCAACGGTTTGGACATGTCGAATCTCACCATGGGCGGTTTCCTATGGGATAACCTGCTGCCCGTCACCATCGGCAACATCATCGGTGGTTCCATCGTCGCACTGGGGATGCTGGCTATGAACCCGAACCGGCCGTCCCTCCAGGCTGCCAAATCAGAGGCAAAGTAAGCCGGCAGCGCGAATGCCGGCACATCCGCATGGCGGCTGGCCCGTATGCGGGCCAGCGGGCAACTCACTAAGCCGGGATATCGTTGGTAACTCCGGCCGCCACGGCGGTCCGAGTGGGGTGTGCCTGTAAGGCGGTCTACGGTGTGCCTACCGCAACGCCCCATCTGGGCACCCCGCGCGGATCGGGGAGACAGCCTGGACGAGAGGGGACAGGTACACCAAACTGAAAACTTGGGGTTGTTCCCCGGGCCGGCACATCGGTGCGAGGCGCGGGGATCGCGTTGAATTTTCGCCCATTTCGCGGCTCATGCTCGACTACACTCTCCGCGGCGGTGTCTGTTACACTGTGGATAGTATGCTACGTAATGTATGAAACCGTCATGGTTTGTTATACAATCGTGTGAAATCTATAGCCGTTTGTGGTCCCACACACTGGGACCGTGGAGAAAAGGAATCAGAACACCGCCGATGTCTAATCCTGTTTCACGTACCGCGCGCCAAGCGCGGATCCTAGAAATCCTGGGCAAATCCAGGGTGTCTAGCCAGGTGCAGCTATCTGAGCTGCTTCTGGAAGACGGAATTGATATCACCCAAGCAACACTGTCACGCGACCTCGACGAGCTTGGGGCGAAGAAAATCCGCCCGGATAACGGGCGGGCGTTTTATGCTGTCGGACCGATGGAAACGGATCTCAGTACGTCTCCTCACGGCCCGCGTGAAAAGCTCCGACGGATGCTCGACGAGATGCTCGTCAGCGTCGACCACTCGGGTAGCATCGCCATGCTGCGCACTCCGCCAGGAGCCGCTCAGTACCTGGCTAGCTTCATCGATAGAGTAGGCCTCAACGAGGTGGTTGGCTGTATCGCAGGTGATGACACCATCTTTGTTCTCGCCCGCGAGCCGCTCTCCGGCGCGGACTTGGGAGATATTTTTCTCAAGCGATAGCCGGGATCTGTGGACCACCCCGGCGCGGGCCGGTGCAAAGGGCAGCTCACCTGCGCGGCTACAATCGCCCACTGGTTCGGCCGTGCGTGTCCGCGTGGCGGCTCATGGCAGCTCGCACACATGGCTACAGTGTTTCAGAGAGCCGTGGGACCACTAAGTCCAGGCGGAAATCCGAGCTCAATAGACGCCCGCTCGCGGCGAAATCCCTCCCGCTGGGCGCTTTCTGCCAGGGGATCCTCGGTCTTGGTTGTGGCCACGGCTAGCGAGTGCACTGCCACCGCCGTGAGTGGTGTGGGCACAATGACAATCTTTACAACGTAATCAACTAGAAAGAAGCATTTTTCATCATGACGAACCGTGTAGTTCTTGCGTACTCGGGTGGCCTTGACACCTCCGTCGCTATCCCTTACCTCGCGCAGCAGACCGGGGGAGAGGTTGTCGCCGTGACCATCGACCTCGGCCAGGGCGGCGAGGATCTGGAGGCTGTGCGCCAGCGCGCGCTTGACTGCGGTGCCGTGGAAGCCATCGTGGTTGATGCCCGCGATGAGTTCGCCGAGGAATACTGCGTGCCCACCATCCAGGCAAACGGCATGTACATGGGCGAGTACCCGCTGCTGTCTGCCATCTCCCGTCCGCTTATTGTCAAGCACCTGGTCAAGGCGGCCAAGGAGCACGGCGGCACGCACGTGTCCCACGGGTGCACCGGCAAGGGCAACGATCAGGTCCGCTTTGAGGTGAGCTTTGCCAACCTCGCTCCGGAGCTGGAGATCATCGCCCCCGCCCGCGATTACGCGTGGACGCGTGACAAGGCCATCGCCTACGCGGAGAAGATCAACCTGCCCATTGAGCAGTCCAAGAAGTCCCCGTTCTCCATCGACCAGAACGTGTGGGGCCGTGCCATCGAGACCGGCTTCCTCGAGGATTTGTGGAACCCGCCGACAAAGGATCTCTACGCCTACACCGAGGATCCGGGCCTGGGCAACGCCCCCGACGAGCTCGTGATCAGCTTCGAATCCGGTGTGCCCACCGCTATTGATGGCAAGAAGATGTGCGTCCTGGAAATCATCGAGGAACTCAACCGCCGCGGCGGTGCCCAGGGCGTGGGTCGCCTGGACATGGTGGAGGATCGTCTTGTGGGCATCAAGTCCCGCGAGGTGTACGAGGCCCCGGGCGCGATGGTTCTCATCACCGCCCACAAGGCTCTCGAGGATGTCACCGTCGAGCGTGAGCTCGCGCGTTACAAGAGGCTTATCGATGCCCGCTGGTCCGAGGAGGTCTACGACGGCCTGTGGTACGGTCCGCTCAAGCGTTCCCTCGATGCCTTCATCCAGTCGACACAGAAGTTCGTCACCGGCGATATCCGGCTCGTCCTTCACGCCGGCAACATCACCGTCAACGGTCGCCGCTCCAACCAGTCGCTGTATGACTTCAACCTGGCCACCTACGACACGGGCGATACCTTCGATCAGAGCCACGCCAAGGGCTTTGTCAAGCTCCACGGCCTGTCTTCCCAGATCGCTTCCAAGCGCGACCGCGAGGGCCACGGCGCTTAATTGACTCGTCACAAACCGGGTTCACTGCCGTGCAGTGATATTCGGCTTGGACAATGAAATCCCACCCCGGGAAGCAACTCCGCCTTTCATTGAGGTAGTGCTTCCCGGGGTTTCCTCTTCGCAGGTGGGGGTAAGAACCCAGCTGCAAGGTGCAAGAAGGCCACCCTACCCCCGCAAGGTAGAAGATGTTCTGCTCCGGATGCGGATGATGAAACGCAGCCTTACAATTTGTCTATGAATGAGTCCGAAACGCCGAACAAGAGCCGCCGGGGCGGGGTAATCGGTGGGGTGCTCCTTATCGTTGTCGCCCTTGCGCTGGTCGTCGCCGGACGCAGTCCGGGCGGGCTGAGTTTCGGCTTCGGTGGCTCGGACTCCGACGCTACGGCCTCATCGGGACCGGGGGTGACCGAGGTCCGCGGGGTTATCGGCTCGGAAAAGCGCCCGTTCTTTGATGATCCTGAGGTCGAGCAAAGGCTCAAAGAGCTTGGCTTTAACGTCAGCGTCGAGACTTCGGGCTCGCGGGAGATCGCGGAAAAGCAAGACCTCAATGCGTACGATTTCGCGTTCCCCTCCTCGGCTCCCGCGGCAGAGAAGATCAAGGGGAAGGTGGCCGGATCAGAACAGTTCGAGCCCTTCTACTCGCCGATGGCCATCGCCACGTTCACGCCCGTGGTCGACGTTCTCACCAGGGAAGGCGTGGTGCGAGACGCGGGTGGCACCACGGTGTTGGATATGAACGCCTACATTGACCTCGCCCAATCGGACAAGCGGTGGAGGGACCTCGGGCCGGAGGTCGCCTCGCCCCGGCGCGTGCAGATTTCCACAACGGATATCCGCACGTCCAATTCAGCGGCGATGTACCTGTCCATCCTCTCGTGGCTCTTCTCCGAGCGCGCGCCGGAGATGAAAGACAATGTCGACCAGCTCTCCGGGGCGATCATCCCGTTCTTCTCTGGGCAGGGGTACACCTCGAGCTCGTCCGCCGGTCCGTTCGCGGATTACCTCAGCAAGGGAATCGGCGCCGCGCCCATGGTGATGATCTACGAGGCGCAGTATCTCGGCGAGGCGATGCGGGACACACCGCGCCTGCACGCGGACGGTCAACTTGTGTACCCGAGCCCCACCGTGCTGGCGGCACACACGGTTGTCGGGTTCACCGAGGAGGGAAAGAACCTTGGTCGCGCGCTGGTGGAGGACGCGACTCTCCAGGAGCTCGCCGCTCGGCACGGTTTTCGGCCAAACAATTCCCAGGTGTTCGCGGACGTGATGGCGGAGCATTCGCTTACCCCGCCGTCGGATCTGGCGGACTCAATCGCGCCACCGTCGTACGACAGGCTGGAAGACCTCATCACGAGGGTTGGTGTTGCCTATGCGGGCAAGCCAACGACAACGATGGAAGAGGATGCACATGAATAGGGTTCTCGCATTTCTAGTCAGCATCGTCACAGCTCTCGGGCTTGCGGGTTGCGCGGCCGGCGGGGGTGACACGGATGGTGCCACAAGTACCACGTCCGGTCGAGACGGTGGAGGGGCTTCCTCATCGTCGCCTCTCGTCATCGCTGCGGCGACGGAGCTCAAGGACCTGGAACCGCTGGTTGCGCGGGCATCCAACGAATTGGGTTTCTCAATCGAGATGACCTACCCAGGTGGCACCTTGGAGAACTCCCAGAAGTTGAAAGACGGCCAGTTCAACGGGGGTGTCGATGCCACCTGGTTTGCTACTAACCGCTACGTGGATCTCATCGGCGGGGGCGACCAGCTGGAGTCCGCCACGTCCATCGCCTCGAGCCCGGTTGCCTTTGGTCTCTGGACGGAGTCTGCGCAACGCTTGGGGTGGGACAAGAAGCAGCCGACGTGGGCAGACTTTGCGGCAGCCTCGGCTAGCGGGGAATTCACCTTCGGCATGACGGACCCCACCTCTTCCAATTCGGGCTTCTCTGCGCTCGTGTCGGTGGCGACGGCGCTGGCAGATACCGGTCTCTCACTTACTCCGCAGGATATTGAGGCCCACTACGATGATCTCACCTCGCTGTTCAAGGGGCAGACGATTACGTCCGGGTCGTCCGGCTGGTTGGCTGACACGTTTGCCCAGGAACCCGGGAAGGTGGACGGAATTGTCAACTACGAGGCCAACCTTCAGCAACTTCGCGATGCCGGGCTCCCCATCACGGTCATCGTCCCGGCGGACGGCGCGATCAGTGCAGATTACCCGCTGGCCGCGCTGACGAACCCCGCCCATCCCGGTTCCAAGGAGAAAGTGGATAAGCTTAGCGAGTTCCTGCTAGATCACCAGGAAGACCTTGCTGCCTCGTTTCGGCGCCCCGTGGATCCAGCGGTTCCGATGCGCGAGGAGCTTACCTCACAAACAGTCTTTGAGCTGCCGTTTCCCCAGGAATATTCCACCGTCCAGCAGTTAGTTACCGCCTATCACAATGAGTACCGCACGCCGGGGTCGACCGCGTACGTGCTGGACACGTCGGGGTCGATGCAGGGCGATCGGATGAGATCCCTCAAGTCCATCATGAACAAACTCATCGACGGTTCCGCGCAGACGCTTACAGGCAACGTTGCCTTCCGCGACAACGAGGAAGTGACGCTCAACGAGTTCAGTACCGAGCCAGGGCACACCATGACGGTTACCTACAACCGCAGCGACGAAGCCGCCAAGCAACAGCTCACCGATTTTGTCAATGGCCTGATACCGTTTGGCAATACCGCCCTGTACAGCGCCGTTTACCAGGCCCTCCAGCAAAGCGGTGAGTCGGAGAACATTTCCACCATCGTGCTCATGACCGACGGTATGCAGACCTCCGGCATGACGTATTCGGACTTCGAGGCGGCCTACGCCGCGTTGCCCGAGCAGGCGCGGTCGGTGCCGGTGTTTGTCATCCTGTACGGCGAGGCAAGCGAGGAAGAGATGACCAAGCTGAGCAGGCTCACCGGAGGCAAGGTTTTCGATGCCGTCAACGGCGACCTCGAGCAAGCTTTTAAGGAGATCCGTGGCTTCCAGTAAGCACTCAGTGCATAACCAGAAAGGTGAGCAGGAGGCGAGCACTCCGTTCCTGCTCTCGCGCCCCAACATCGTCGGCGTTATTGTCGCAGTGCTCATCGTGATCATCCACGTGACGGTCGGGTTGGGTGCCCTGTGGCCCCTGGTGGCGGTGTGTGGCTGGGGAGCCAGCGTGCTCCTTGTTCCTGCGCCCGCGCAAAAACAATTGCCACCTGCACCGGCAGTGCCGACGCAGGTGCAGTTGGAGCAGACACTGGAAGCCACCCTGCGCAAGCTGGAGGCGGCGGAGGTGCCGGACAAGGTCGCGGCTAAGGCCGATGAGCTGCGCACTGCCGTCAAATTCGTGCTGTTCCACTGGGATGACCTGGAGGATGAACCTAACCATCAGCTCACCATGAGCGATGTGGTGCAGGTGTATTTCCCGCAGGTGGTCAACGATTATGCGGATGTGCCCAACGTGCTCCACCCCGACGCGGTTGCCAGTGTTGTAAGCGCGCTTGATTCGCTCATCGATGCTGTCTCGCGGATTCGTACTGCGATTGTGCAGGATAGCCTCGATACGTTGAGCTCCAACGCGCAACTCCTGCGGGATCGGTTTGCCACCAATCCGCTGGGTCCGTTCACCTCGGAGGGTGGCGACTCCCCGGGGACCGTGTCCTCGTAGGCTGCGGTGCGTGGGGGACGGTTGGTTCGCACGTCCCCGCGGGCCGTGGCATCTTTTCGCTTGTCGACGCCCCCATCCCGCCTTCCTTCGCACAGTCTCGCCGCACAGTTGTGCACGGAGAAGAAAAATAATGGCCAAATGTGAGCCTCCCATGGAACCGTTGGGGTCTCACACTCCGTCTAACAGGTATGGACAATTTCTGCCGAAAGGAATGCCGTGAACGTGTTGAGAAGAATCGTGGGGCTCGTCGTTTTCGCCGTCGTCCCGGTCGTGGGACTCAGCGGCTGCAGCACGGTTGCAAGTGACCCGCAGGGTCTGGCGCCGGAGGACGAGCTGTACCTGTTCGATCTTTCCGATCCATCCTTCGAACTCGCAACGCCTTGCAAAGACATCAGTGACGAGCAATTGCAAGAGCTGGGGTTAAGGCAGATGGAGGAAGACGAGGATCCTGAGGTGAAAAGCGGGTTGGAGATGTGTTCATTCTTCACTCAACACGATGATTCTGTTGTCGTGACGAGTGCCGCGCTCAAATTGCCGCGACTAAGGGAAGACGCTGTGGCCATTCCGTACGATGTCACCTCTGAAAAACAACCCGCATTCGTGTTTTCGGAGAACGGATCTACTGGCTGTACGGTTGCCGCAGAAACGAACCAGGGCACAGTCCTCGTTGAGTTTTCTTCAAATGATTTCGATATGAAAACTCCTGAACAGGACTGCCCAGATGCAGAAAAGTATTTTGATATATTAATCGGGGGAAAACTCAATGAGTATCGTTCACATCGATCTTAACCAGTTACATGAGTCCTCACAGGCCTTGCAAGCTTTGGGGAGAATTGTTGAGAAGAACTCCTCGAAAGGCCACCGGGCGGATCAGCTCGCTTCGTTCACCACGGTCTCGGGCCTGGATCAATTGGGCACTGAACACGCGGGGCTGCTGAGCTCAGGGCCTGGCTCTGCGGTGGAGGTGTCACGCGGGTTGGCCGGGGTAATTCGAGGGTTGGCGCGAGGGGTAAGGGAAACGGCGAGTGGATTCTCTGTGCAAGAAGAACTCTTCGCGCGAGGCCTGGCGGAGTTAGGCAGAGAGGCAGAAGGATGCGCTAAACCGGTGGGCAGAGAAATAGCGGTTCTGACAATGCCGGAGGCCATGGTGCCCGTGCCGGTAGTAGTTGCGCCCAAGACCATCGTGCCCGCGCATAGCGCTGCTGAGCTGCTTCAAAGTTACGTCACCACACACACGTCAGCGATCGGGGAGGCCGTCGATTCGTGGCGCGCGGTGGCAGAGTCGATGGATGATGTGGTAGCGCGGCTGCGCCAAGTAGCCAACGATATCCAAGCAGCCAACAAGGGCGAGGTCATTGATGCGATCGTGGGGAGATTGCGCACGACGAGCGAAGCAGCGCAGTCGTTTGCTACGAACGCGGAGGCGATGTCGAGGTGGACCGGGAGAATGCAGCTCACCCATAAACTAGGGCTGGCGGAAGCCAGCCTTATCAATGGATCGGTGCTGGCAAACCCCGTCTTCGGAGCAAAGCAGGTGGGAGAAAAGTTAGCGATCATCGCTTACGCAAAGTTCGCCATGCCTCCGCTAGTAGCACTCGCCGAGCCACGGGGCACATCCCTCCTCAGCGTTACTGTGCCACCCTCACAGGGCGGCACCGTGGAGGCTGAGCTTGAAGATCTAGCAGCCGAGTCCACGAGAGTGTTGGACCGTCATATCGAGGCGATCAGGCAGGGCACTCCAGATCGGGCACTGGTGCGGGAGTACCGGGCACTCGAAGGTTCCGCGGGCCTTCCAGACGGTCGCCTCGAAGGCGGACAGGCCCCGGCCACAACCGCGCAGAGCATTGCAGCGCCAGGAGTAGCAACGGTGGCTCCCACTCCTCCTAGTGGCGGTGCGGCAGTGGCAGCCCAATCCGCGTGGACGGGATCCACGTCGAACGGGCCGACCTTAGGGCTGGTAGGGGCACCAGTACTTGGCGGTAGCTCCGCGGGCAGCGAACCTCGTCGAGGAAACGCTCGTGGATCGGTACAACGCGCGCGTCCAGCCGCCACATCGCCGAGGGGCACCGTGGCCTCCGCATCGAGAGGACAGGCGTGGAAAAACGCGACGGGAAAGGACAGCTTCGAGGCACGTCGTCAGTCGAGCCGTGCGCTAAACCGTAGGACCGTTGGGACACAGTTAGGCGCGGGTCTGGGGCTCGCGGGTGCTGGCCTTGGCCTGGCTGGGGCAGCCACAGCAAACGGTGCCGGAGCGGGCGCACCGGGTACCGGAATAGGAAAGTCCGAGGCACCCCTCGCGCAGCGGGGTGGGGTGGGAGCAACGGGTGGACAGGGCGGTGGACGGGTTGCAACGAGTTCACCCGCTGCTGGAGGCCGGGGCGTGGCGGGAACTCAGCGGGGTGTGCTTCCCATGGGAATGGGAGGCAACGGCCAGAACCGCAAGTCACGCACCGTTAAGGCGGTGGCATCGGGGCTTGAGCAAGATGCCAACGTGGAGGCAATAATCGGCCCAGTGCCTCCCATGGTGCCCGGCACGATCGGAAACTGGGCCCGCAATCCACGGCGGTAGCGTGATCGGGCGGCACAGGAATTGGTGGGCGGGATAGTGCCCAGTGGAAATCATCGTCGCACAGCCACTGCTACAGTTTGAATCATGCATAATCGTCACAAAACGAACAAGGGTGCACTCTGGGGCGGACGCTTCTCAGGCGGGCCGTCGGAAGCCATGTTTGCGCTCAGCGTGTCCACACACTTCGACTGGGTTCTCGCCCCCTACGACGTGCGAGCGTCCAAGGCACACGCCAAGGTCCTGCACAAGGCGGGGCTATTGTCCGACGCTGATTTTGAAACCATGATCGCAGGGCTCACCAAGCTTGGCGAGGATGTCGAATCCGGGGCATTCCAGCCGGACCCGCAGGACGAGGACGTGCACGGGGCCATGGAGCGCGGGCTCATTGAGCGCGTTGGTCCCGAGGTCGGCGGCCGCCTGCGCGCGGGCCGTTCCCGCAACGATCAGGTGGCAACCCTGTTCCGCATGTGGGTGCGTGACGCCGTCCGCGAGGTATCCCTCGGCGTGCTGGAGCTTGTAGAAGCCCTCGTTGGCCAGGCGAAGGCCCACGAGACCGCCATCATGCCGGGTAAAACCCACTTCCAGGCTGCTCAGCCCGTGCTGCTTGCCCACCAGCTGCTCGCCCACGCGCAGCCCTTGATCCGCGACGTGCAGCGGTTCATCGACCTGGACAAGCGGCTTGCCGTGTCCCCGTACGGTTCCGGCGCGCTGGCCGGCTCTACCCTCGATCTCGACCCGCAGGCCATTGCCCAGGAACTCGGGTTTGATTCCGCGACGGAGAACTCCATCGACGGCACCGCCTCCCGTGACTTCGCCTCGGAGACAGCGTTCGTGTTGGCACAGATCGCGGTGGACATGTCCCGGTTGGCGGAGGAGATCATCGCCTGGTCGACTCCCGAGTTTGGGTATGTCACTCTCTCCGATGCCTGGTCCACGGGATCGTCGATTATGCCGCAGAAGAAGAACCCCGACGTGCCGGAACTCACCCGTGGCAAGACGGGTCGCCTCATTGGCAACCTCACCGGCCTCATGGCAACGCTCAAGGCACAGCCCCTGGCATACAACCGTGACCTGCAAGAGGATAAGGAGCCCATCGTCGATTCCGTCAGCCAGCTCCACCTCCTGCTCCCCGCAATGACCGGGCTTGTGTCCACCCTCACCTTCCACGAGGACCGCATGCGCGAGCTCGCCCCACGTGGCTACACCCTCGCCACCGATCTGGCTGAATGGATGGTGCGCCAGGGCGTGCCGTTCCGCGAGGCACACGAGGCTTCCGGCGAGTGCGTGCGCCTGGCCGAAGCCCGCGGAGTGGACCTCATCGATCTCACCGACGAGGAGTTGCAGTCCGCAGATCCGCGTCTTACCCCTGCGGTTCGCGAGGTACTCACCATCGACGGCGCGGTGAAGTCGCGTCGTGGATACGGTGGCACAGCTCCGGAGAGGGTGAAGGAACAGCGTGACCGGGTAGAGGAGAACGTCGAAAAGCTGCGTGCGTGGGCGTCGGTTAGCCCAGGCCAGTAACCCCCTCACTACCACGCCGTTTCTACGGCCCCAAACCACGAGCCGCCCGCCGCGCCGATGCGCGGGACGGGCGGTTTTGTGCGGGTGGAACCCGTGCACTAGCCCCCGTGCGTGAAGTATGTACAATCACAATTTATGAGTATTGACCCCAAGCTATTGAACGTAGTGGTATGCCCCAAGGACAAGGGCCCACTGCGATATCTGGAGGAAGAGCAGCTGCTCGTCAACGATCGGTTGGGGATCGCCTATCGCATCGAGGAGGACATCCCGGTGCTACTTGAATCCGAGGCCCAGCCGTACGAAGCACACAGAAAAAACACGGATTAACCGATCATCCAGAAATGCTGAAGGAGTAATACTTTCATGAATATTATCGACGAACTGAGCTGGCGCGGGCTCATCAACCAGTCCACGGACCTCGACGCGCTGAAGCAGGCCTGCGCGGAGCCAATCACCTTGTACTGCGGGTTTGACCCCACCGGTGCGTCGCTCCACGCGGGGCACCTCGTACCGCTTATCATGTTGCGTCGTTTCCAGATGGCGGGTCACCACGTTCTCGCCCTCGGTGGCGGTGCCACAGGCATGATCGGTGACCCCCGTGACGTGGGGGAGCGCTCGATGCTTTCCGACGAAACGGTGCGGGAGAACCTCGCCAGCATTCAGAAGCAGATCTCCAAGTTTGTCGACCTTGACGGCGACAAAGGCGAACTGCTCAACAACGCGGACTGGATCTCGAAGATGAACGTTATCGAGTTCCTCCGTGACATTGGCAAGTCCTTCTCGCTCAACGTCATGCTAGATCGTGACACCGTCAAGCGTCGCCTGGATAACGACGGTATGAGCTACACCGAGTTCTCCTACATGCTGCTGCAGGCCAATGACTACGTTCACCTGGCCCGCAACTACAACTGCTCGCTGCAGATCGGCGGCGGTGACCAGTGGGGCAACATCGTCTCCGGCGTGGATTTGAACCGCAGGCTCGACGGCCGCAAGGTGCACGGGCTGACGGTGCCGCTCGTCACCGATGCCGAGGGGAAGAAGTTTGGTAAGTCCACCGGCGGCGGAAAGCTCTGGCTTGATCCGGAGCTGACCAGCCCGTACTCCTGGTACCAGTACTTCATCAACGCCGGCGATTCCGTGGTGATCAACTACCTCAAGTGGTTCACGTTCCTCACGCAGGAAGAGATCGCCGAATACGAGAAGAAGGTGGCTGAGGAGCCGTACAAGCGCGAGGCCCAGCGCCGTCTTGCAGAGGAGCTCACCACCCTCGTCCACGGTGAGGAAGCCACCAAGTCCGTGGAGCTCGCCGCGCAGGCTCTGTTTGGCAAGGCAGAGCTCACCAGCCTGGATGAACAGACCCTGGCAGGTGCGCTTTCGGAGACGACCGTTGCCGAGGTTCCGGCGGGAGACAATCCCACCATCGTCGACTTGCTCGTTTCGGCAGGTTTGGTGGATTCCAAGGGAGCTGCCCGCCGCGCCATCAAGGAAGGCGGTGCATACGCGAATAACAAGCGTATCGAGGATGCCGAGTGGACCCCGGAGGCCGCGGACCTGCTCCACGGATCGTGGCTCGTGCTGCGCAAGGGGAAGAAGAACTTTGCGGGGGTCAAGTTCGCCAAGTAGCCCGTGCATCAGTGGGTGACCCGCTTTCCAAGCGTCCGTTTATTCCCCAGATGAGGCCAGCCTGTCTCGTCTGGGGGATGTTTTCATATAAGGCTTCCCGCTGTGTACAGACATGGAGGCACCATCGTTGAGTGGCGTGGGGCGGGGTGAAATCAGATGTTCTTACACTGGTGCCTGCGCACGGCTTGCCCACTGTGGGGGAGTGCGGAGGAGCGGAGTTTTAACCGGTGGCTGTAAACGAAATCGACTCCCACTGGAAACACACATAACCACTGGTGGAAAGGGGAAAAGGGGTAAACCCGCGGAGAGGGAATCGTGTTCATGTTGTTGGTGAATTTGGTTGGCGATGACAAGTTTTCCGGCCTTCTTACGCGGTGATAAGCAGAAATCGGGTGTTGGGCGGGCGTACGGGAATGTGAAACCGGTCATAACCGGGGGTGGACGGCTTCGTGTTGAACAGCAGTAGATTGTCGCCGTGCAAACCAAAGTGGTGACCTTCCTGAGGGTGTCACCGGGACTTTATGACGCTCGGAATGGAGTAGAGGCCCACAACATAAGCGGAAGCGGGTGGGGGCAATAGGGAAACGCACTTTTTGAGGCGGAAGTTAGGCCCTAGCTACGATAAAGAAGACAATTCGGCGATTGACGCTGGCTAAGAAAATCGTCTCCCCGGCCACGCCCGCGTGGGCGCGACATCGAATGCCTGTGACGAAATTTTCGCAGCTGGTCATACTTTGGAGGCTTGAAGCGACAATATGACCCCTTCAATTGACTCAACGAGCAGTCGCTCTGGCGGCGGTGCCAGTGGGCCCTGCAACACCAGCGCATTGCCCGAAGAACTTGTACTGCACGCGGGCCCGTACGAAGCCCGAATCAACACCGTGGGTGCCTCGCTGAGAAGCCTCACTTTCAAGGGTTACCCGCTGACCGATGCATACGAACTTTCCAGCGATGCCAAAGCGATTCCGTTTTGCGCAGGTATTGTGCTCGCACCCTGGCCAAACCGGGTGCGAGATGGTCAGTATGAGTTTGGAGGAAAGACCTACCATCTCGAGTTGACGGAGCCCGAGCGTAACAACGCCATCCACGGTCTCGTGGGTACGCGACGGTGGAACATCGAAGCTGGGGCCGATGCTGGCCGCGGCGAGTTGTGGTGCGAAGTCGATCCGTCTGAAGGGTGGCCGTGGCCACTCCGGGTTTCGGCGGTGTTCGAGCTCGCTGCGAAGGCCGGATTGACCGTTACCTACTCGGTGACAAACACAGGGGCCGAAGATTCCCCGCTGGCGTTTGGCGTGCATACTTACCTCAACGCGTGGGGCGAGCCGCTCGATGAGTGCGTCGCGACTATCCCCGTTACTCATTGCTTACCGCTGGATAGCGAGCGGAACCTCCCCATAGAGCCGTTGTCACTCGTCCCCCTCGACCAGACCGATTCACACGATGGGGACTCCGATCTGCACGGCATTCCGGTGCGCCAAGGACCAGCGGAGCGCAGTCTTGCACGCATGCCGGAGAACGTGGATCTTCTCCATGGTCAGCTCATGGACGGCGTGTGGCTGGACCATGCGTTTGCAGCGGCCCCCGCAGCAAGCGACTCCCGCACTGCCCGGCTCGTGCATCCGAACGGACGAGGGGTGGAACTTACGTGTTCCCGCGAGTTCGACTGGTTCCAGGTTTTTACCGCGGATCCCGCGCATGACGCGCCGTTTCCAGGACGTGGTAGAGCGCTCGCCGTGGAGCCGATGACTGCACCACCGGATGCGCTGCGCTCAGGGGTTGGAATTACACGGCTAGAACCCCAGGCGATGTCCCGCTTTTCAATCACGATGAGCGCGATCGAACCGCTGTAGGTACCGCGGTTTCGCCACATCGTGAGTGTACCAAACAACAACGTGGTCGCTCGCAGATGTGTCGCCGAAGGTTTTGTGATGCAGCTTTACGCCCCAACACACGATACTTAAAAGGACTCCCTTGCCCGCGGGAACACCCTGTTGCCGCCAGCAAAGAGAACGTTCTCGTCACAGTAGAAACGACGAGAAAAACTCAAGAAAGTGCTAACTACAATGGATAACTCTGCGTCGGTGTTACAACTCGATGCGTCGTGGGTGGACTACACCCTCATTGCTATTTACTTCGTTTTCGTCCTCGGAATCGGCCTCGCGGCTCGCCGCAAGGTATCCAGTTCCATTGACTTCTTCCTCGCCGGACGCGGCCTCCCCGCGTGGGTTACTGGCCTTGCATTTATTTCCGCCAATCTCGGCGCGGTGGAAATCATCGGTATGTCGGCCAACGGCGTGCAATACGGCCTCCAGACGATGCATTACTTCTGGATCGGTGCTGTTCCCGCCATGGTCTTCCTCGGCATTGTGATGATGCCGTTCTATTACGGCTCGCGTGTGCGTTCCGTTCCGGAATTCATGCGCAAGCGGTTCGGCCCGGGCGCACACCTCGTCAACGCCATTTCGTTTGCTCTTGCGCAGCTGCTCATCGCAGGAATCAACCTCCTGCTTTTGGCCAAGGTAGTGAAGTCCCTGCTCGGATGGGACATGTGGGTCACCCTTCTTGTAGCCGCGGCGATCGTGTTGAGCTACATCACCCTCGGCGGGTTGAGCGCGGCGATTTACAACGAGGTCATTCAGTTCTTCGTCATCGTCGCCGCCCTGTTGCCGCTGACAATCATTGGCATGAACAATGTCGGTGGCTGGAGCGGCCTGAAGGAGCACCTCGCCTCCGAAAGTCATTTCCACACGTGGCCAGGCATGGAACTATCAGGCTTCGATTCACCCGTG
Organism: Corynebacterium pyruviciproducens ATCC BAA-1742; assembly: GCF_000411375.1. Taxonomy (GTDB): domain Bacteria; phylum Actinomycetota; class Actinomycetes; order Mycobacteriales; family Mycobacteriaceae; genus Corynebacterium; species Corynebacterium pyruviciproducens. Next base: position 526,485 of record NZ_KE150446.1, read on the forward strand.
TGGTCGGTCGTTGGCATCGTCTTCGGCCTGGGGTTCGTTCTGAGCTTTGGGTACTGGACCACTAACTTCGTCGAGGTGCAGCGCTCCATGGCCGCCGATTCGATGTCTTCTGCTCGAAAGACTCCCATCATTGGCGCGTTCCCCAAGATGTTCATCCCCTTCATCGTGGTTCTTCCCGGCATGATAGCCGCTAGCATCGTCACCCCGATCAAGGACGGCTCGGCGCAACCAAACGATGCGGTTTTGTACCTCATGAGGGATCTGCTTCCCAACGGGCTTTTGGGTGTGGCCATTGCTGGGTTGTTGGCAGCCTTCATGGCCGGCATGGCGGCGAACATTTCCGCCTTCAACACGGTGATGAGCTACGACATCTGGCAAACCTATGTGGTGAAGAACCGAAGCGATCAGTACTACCTCACCGTTGGCCGTATTGCTACAGTTTTGGCGACAATCATCGCGATTGGTACGGCGATGATCGCCAACAACTTTGGCAACGTCATGGATTACCTGCAAACACTGTTCGGGTTCTTCAACGCGCCACTGTTTGCCACCTTCTTGCTCGGCATGTTCTGGAAGCGCATGACCCCCGCAGCCGGCTGGACCGGGTTGGTCTCCGGCACGGCTGCCGCCATCATTTATTGGTACGTTTCCTCCTTCACAGATGCACAGGCAGCATTCTTTAACCTCCCTGGCCAAGGCACCGCCTTCATCGCGGCATCCCTGGCTTTTGCAACCGACGTCCTAGTGAGCGTTGTGGTGACACTTGTGACCAAGCCGAAGCCGGACTACGAACTCGTCGGATTCGTTTCGTCAGTGACCCCGAAAGAGTTCCTCACCGATCCCGTCGAGGCCACCCTTCCCTGGTACAAGCGCACCGTGCCGTTGGGAATTCTCTGCCTGGCAATGGTCATCACACTCAACATCGTGTTCGCGTAAAAGGTAGGTAAAGACAATGAGTAACCAAGAATCGTCGACAAGCAAGACCTCGAGCACGGTCGACCAGAGCGTAGCAACTACCGGTAGTCAAGGGGAACCGAACAAGGAAAGCAACCCCGCGGAGCAGAAGACAGCGGGAGCGTTCGACATTCGAAACATGATCGCCCTGCTTCTCGGTTTGTTCGGAATCTTCTTGTTGTTCTCCTGGATCGCAATTGATCCGGGCGTCAACATCGACACGGGCGAGCCCAAGAACGCCGGTTACAATCTCGTCACCGGTCTGTGTCTCATAGCTGCCTCCGTCCTGTTCGTTCTGTGGGCGAACTTCCGCCCCATTCGCGTGGATGCGGAGGCAATGAAGCTACGTGAACAGCACCACCAGGAAATGGAAGCAGAGCGGGCCGAGGCGCTCGTTGAATGCAACCGCAAGCTTGCTGGAACCACCGGAGACCACGGTGAGTAACTGCGATGAGCAGCGAAACTGAGGAGCAAGCACGAACGATAGCTAAAGGACGTACCATTACAACTATGAGCGAACATGAAGTGAAGGTCACTGAGACTACGCTTTCCGACGGCCGTCAGTTGCTGTTTTTCGATGACTCACCCGAGGCATTAGCCGGCAAGGTGACGCGCAACTCCGTTGATCACCGAGGATTGCCTGAAACGCATACCGAATCCGAGATGCGCAAGGACCCGCTCACCGGGGACTGGGTTGTATTCGCTGCTCACCGTATGAATCGAACTTTCTTGCCGCCGGCGAACGAGAACCCGCTGGCTCCTACGAAGCCTGGTGCGCTTCCAACGGAAGTTCCTGCCGATGACTATGACGTCGTTGTGTTCGAAAACCGTTTCCCCTCGTTCTCCATGCACATGGACGTACCGGCCGATTATGCGGAGTACGCGGACCCTGCCCACATGGTGCCTCGCGCGCCGGCACAGGCGCGTTGCGAGGTTGTCTGCTTCGCTCCCAATCCTGACATTTCGTTTCGGGATCTGCCGGCGTACCGCATCAGGACAATCATCGAGGTGTGGGCGCACCGCACACGTGCGCTCTCTGCCATCGAGGGAGTACAAACCGTTTTTCCGTTTGAAAATCGCGGCGAGGAAATCGGCGTAACACTGCAGCATCCGCACGGGCAGATTTACTCCTACCCATTCCTTCCCCCGCGAATTTCGAGCATTATGCACCAGCTCGAGGAACACCCGAAACTGTTCGAGAATCTCCTCGCCAGTGAGCTTGAGGACGGGCGACGGATTGTGGCTGAGACCGATCACTTCGTGGTGTTTGTTCCGGCCGCCGCCAAATGGCCACTGGAAGTCATGGTTATGCCACGCAGGCAGGTCGCCGATTTCACTGAGCTGACTGACGAAGAAAAGGAAGAATTGTCGCGGGTTCTCAAACGACTGTACACAGCCGTGGACAACTTCTTCGAAGGAGTAGAGCGCACTCCTTACATCGCCGCATGGAACCAAGCACCGGTGAAGCATCCGGCGCGTGACTGTTTCCGTATGCACCTCCAACTTTTTTCCCTGATGCGTTCGCCGCACCGCATGAAGTTTCTCGCTTCGAGCGAGTCCGCCATGGGGGTGTGGATTAACGACACGACCCCAGAAATCATCGCTGACACATTACGAAAGGTTTGGTAATGGCCACCACCCACTGGGCGAAGACTCGCACCGAGAAAGAGCTCATCGACGATGTAACGGCACTATTTGCGTCAACTTATGGCGAAAAGGCAGTAGGAGTGTGGGCTGCACCTGGCCGCGTCAACCTCATCGGCGACCATGTGGACTACGCCGAGGGGATCTGTCTTCCCTTCGCTTTGGAGCAGCTCACAGTAGTTGCGGCAGCGGGACGCAACGACAACACCGTCAACATTGTTTCGCTCCTTCCAGGTGAGGAAGAACCCCAAAAAACTTCGATCGATTTAGAAGAAGTAGGAAAGGGGAACCCCCGCAGCTGGGCAGGATATGTTGTCGGCGTCATCTGGGCGTTGAACAAAGCCAATGCACTTGTCTGCAAGACCGGTATGGACATCGCCATCGTCTCCGATGTTCCCGTCGGTTCCGGGCTGTCATCCTCTGCCGCGCTGGAATGTTCAACCGCGCTCGCGGCCGCCGATGTCAAAGGTGCCTCCTTCCGACAAATGGCGATGTATCCGGTGATGGTTGAAGCCACGATGAGGGCAGAAAACGATGTCGTTGGCGCCTCTACCGGTGGGCTTGACCAGCGTACAAGCCTGTACAGCAAAAAGAACCAGGCCCTCGAGATTGATTTCTTGTATGACGAATTCAGCTACGTTCCCTGCAATTTTGAGGAACACGGACTGGCTTTGCTCGTGGCAGATACCAATGCGCCACACAAGCTCATCGATGGCCAGTACGGTTCCAGGCGTGGACTTATCGACGGTGTAACGGAGGTGCTTCGGAAGAAGGACGGCACTTACCGGGACTTTACAGTTGAACAGGTCCTCGAAATGTTGGGTAAAGCTCCCGAGTGCTCCGACTATGACGTGTACCTGAGGCGAGTGCGTCACATCATCTCCGAGACGCGACGTACGAAGAATGCTGTCAGCGCTTTGCACGACGGAGACTTTGCCAAGTTTGGCTCGCTCATGGTCGAAAGTCACGTTTCACTACGGGACGATTACGAGGTCGTCACCCCGGAATTGGACTCGGCCGTCAATGCTGCGTTGTCGGCAGGTGCCCTCGGTGCCCGGATGACCGGAGGCGGCTTCGGTGGTTCGATTATCGCGCTTGTAAGGCAGGAGGATGTGGAGGCGACGGTTGCCTCGATTAGGGAAGCGTCCCACACACGCGGGTTTGCTGAGCCGAGCTTCCTCACCGCAAAGCCCAGTAGGGGGGCTCGCAGGCTTTCGTAACTCCCGAAATAGGTACACAACTGTCACGCGAGTATGAGCTGAATGCGCCTAGGTACGCAAACCCCGGCGATGCAACGCATAGCGTTGCATCGCCGGGGTCGTTTCATGAGTGGTTAGAAATATGGACGTTTGCCTGGGAGTTTGTGTGTTCTTTGGGGTGTGTGTATATTTTCTCTTCGTTGCACGGGCCGCTGAGGCGTTAGTCACAGTGGTTGTGAGTGGTTTGACTTTTGGTTGACTGTTCATCTAGTGTTAACAAAGCGCCTTGAGGGGTAACAAGAGTGATTGTTGTTTCTCTTGGTGTGCATGTTGTGTGAGAACTCGATAGTGTGTTGATGTACTACTTTTTTTGAAGTTTTGTTGTTGGCATGGTTTGTGTGCTGGGTTTGTGTTGGTTTTCTGGTTTTGTGGCTGGGGG
>NZ_KE150446.1:532705-894518 GCF_000411375.1 Corynebacterium pyruviciproducens ATCC BAA-1742
AGGTCCCAAGGGTTGGGCTGTTCGCCCATTAAAGCGGCACGCGAGCTGGGTTCAGAACGTCGTGAGACAGTTCGGTCTCTATCCGCCGCGCGCGTAAAGGAAACTTGAGAAAGGCTGTCCCTAGTACGAGAGGACCGGGATGGACGTACCTCTAGTGTGCCAGCTGTCACGCCAGTGGCAGGGCTGGTTGGCTACGTACGGGAAGGATAACCGCTGAAAGCATCTAAGCGGGAAGCCTGTTTCAAGATAAGGTTTCCATGAGGTTCCCCACAGACGATGGGGTTGATAGGCCAGAACTGGACGCACCGCAAGGTGTGAAGGTGACTGGTACTAATAACCAATATAAACAACCACGCAAACAATAGCCGCAAAACTAAAAAACACAAACACACACGTTGTCCACTATGCAATATCAGACACACCACACACGCACAAACATGCGCGAGCACCAAAACCCAAGAAGTGAACAAGCCCTGAACAAACGTGTCGGTGGCGATAGCGGTTGGGAAACGCCCGGACCCATTCCGAACCCGGAAGCTAAGCCAACCCACGCCGATGGTACTGCACCCGGGAGGATGTGGGAGAGTAGGACACCGCCGACCACAAACAAAATACGGAGGCCACCAACAATCAAAGTTGGTGGCCTCCTTTTTTACATTGGAGTTCGACAGGCTAGTCATCTTAGGGGCAACGCCCTACGTCTTTGGTATTTATTCTCTGACCGTCGACCTGCTTGTGTGCCCTCGTGATCGAGATCTCGACCACGCCCTATAGGGCATTGTGTCATGGTGACCGGCTGCCCAAGCTTTGCTGATTGCCTCTGCGCATCGGCTGTGGCCGTGCGGAATAGCTGTCCGGATTGGCAGTGCAGGTGAGCTTAGCTGGTGTGGCGTAGCTGATGAGCTGGGCGAGGTAGGCACTTCGCCTGTGAGCTGGTAGGATAGTGCGGTCATGACTAGTGCGCGCAAGCTCGTTGGGAGAGGTAAACGCCCGCTGGTCATTGCGGATTCTGGAAGGATGTGCTCGGCCTTTGTGCACGAGCGCATTCGGATGATTTAAAAGTAAAGGAAAGTTAAGGCAACAATGGCTCCACGGGACGGCTTCGAAGGCAAGAAGGACGGATCTTCTTCACGCGATAACACCAACCGCAGGCAGGGTGCTGGTTCGATGGGGCGCCGGTGGGACCCCCGCCGCGGGCAGTTCGTCGATGTCGCACGCACCGATGGAAAGGGTCGCCCGCAGCACAACCGTAACCGCAGCAGCGACGAAGAGGGGGGCCAGTACCAGGAGCGTAGTAAACGTGGAGAGGGCAACCGCAGGGGTAAAGGCACCCGCACCTTTAACCGCAAGCACAACCAGCAGCGCGGCGGCGACCGTGGCGGTCACCGGAATTCGCAGGGTCAGCGTCCTGGTTTCCGTGATGAGAGGCTCGCAATCCACGCCAACGAGCCCGATCTTCCAGAGGATGTCAACGTCAGGGATCTCGATTCGAGCGTGAGACAGGACCTGCGCTCCTTGTCCAAGGACAATGCCGACGCCGTAGCAAAACACATGATTATGGCCGCCACGTGGATGGCGGACGACCCGCAACTGGCTTTGCGCCACGCGCGTGCAGCAAAGAACCGGGCTGGGCGTGTCTCCGTTGTGCGCGAAACCAACGGCATCGCTGCCTACCACGCCGGCGAGTGGAAGGAGGCGCTTTCCGAGCTTCGTGCGGCCCGTCGCATGAGCGGTGGACCCGGACTCATCGCCGTCATGGCTGATTCCGAGCGTGGTCTTGGTCGCCCGGAGAAGGCCCTGGAGATGGCACGTGAAGAGGATCTCTCCGGCCTGAACCGTGCGGATTCCATCGAGCTCGCGATCGTCCTCGCCGGGGCCCGCCAGGACCTGGGCCAGTTTGACGCGGCGATCACCGAACTGACAAAGCTGAACCCGGACGCAAGTGCGACCGATCCGGAGTCCGCTCGCCTCGATTACGCCTTGGGCAACGCCTACGAGATGGCTGGGGACAAAGAGTCCGCCCGCGAATGGTTCCAGGCCGCGGCCCGTGCCGACGTGGATGAGCTGCTCGACGCGGAAGACCGGCTGAAGGAGCTCGGGTAAATGCGGCTCATTGATTGCTACGACGCCTTATTGCTTGACCTCGACGGAACGGTGTGGATGGGCGACGAGCCCATCCCGCACGCTGTGGATGCTCTTGCAGGCTGCACCGTGCCCGTCATGTACGTGACAAACAACGCCTCGCGGGGCCCCGAGGTCGTGGCCTCCAAGCTCACGGGCATGGGTTTTTCCGCCACTCGCGATGACGTTATTACCTCCGCGATGGCGGCGATTGAAATGTGCAAGCGGGAGATTCCCTCGGGCAAGGTGCTTGTGCTGGGAACGGAATCCTTTGTTGACCTCGTCCGTGAGGCCGGCTACGAACCAGTTTCCTCTGCGGACGAGGGCCCCGTTGCGGTTCTCCAGGGCCACAATCCGGATACCGGCTGGAGGCAGTTGTCCGAGGCCTCCCTGGCTATTCACAAGGGCGCGCGCTTCTTTGCATCTAACCTGGATGCGACCCTCCCCCAGGAGCGGGGGATGATGGTGGGTAACGGCTCCATGGTGGAGGCTGTGGTCCACGCGACGGGCGTGAGGCCCAAATCCGCAGGCAAGCCGGGTCCGGAGATGTTCCACGACGCGGCCCGCGCGCTCGGGTCTCACACGCCGCTTGCTGTGGGAGACCGACTCAACACGGATATCGCGGGCGGAAACGCCGCTGGGATGGACACGCTTCACGTGATGACGGGTGTTTCCGGGCACCACGCGCTCGTGGCAGCGCGTCCCGAGGAGCGTCCGTCGCTTATTGCCTCGGACCTGAGGGACCTGTACTCGCCTCTGGAAAGCCTCCGGCCGTCGCGGCAGGGTGACTTCTCCGCCATGGTCAAGGGGCATGATGTTGTGCTCGCCGGTGGCCGCACCGATTCCACCGCCATGCAGGCACTGCGCACCGTACTGCAGGTGGTGTGGTCGTACGAGGGCCCTACGCCCACGAGCATCATTCCCACGTCCACGCCGGCTGAAATGGTGCTGGAGCAGTGGCGCTAGAGGTGCGGCACGAGGCGGAATCCGAGCGGTCAGGGGGTCGCTCGAGTGCGTCCGCCCCGAGCCCGGCGGAGCTGTTTGAACGCACGCGGCCCCTCGGCGAGCGCATCAATGAGCTCCTCGAGGAGCCGTGCGACTCGTTGGCAGCGGAGGTTGACGTGCTCACCAAGGCGTACGGCATCTTGAACGCGGAGTTGCGGTAGCACGAGTGTGGTCGCCGCCGCCGGCAGCGGCGGCTATGGGGCGGGGTTATATTGCGGGTTGGTTTTTGCTGGTGAGCCCGGTGCGCTTCCGTGACCGCATTTCGCGGTATCATTGATTAATTCCAGGTGGTTGGTGCCTGGCGGTGGCTGGCATGGGTACGGTTAGTGGTTGTCCCCCTGGCTTGCCGACGTTTGATAGGTCCACACAATGTGATGAAGGAGAGGCTGCCATGGTGCAACACCGCAGGCTTGACGCGGAGCTGGTGAGGCGGAAAATCGCCCGGTCACGCGATCAAGCACGGCAGCTCATCACGGCAGGGCAAGTGTACGTGGGGGGCTTTAAAGCTACCAAGGCGGCAACCGGGGTCACCGGTGATGTCTCGATCCGCGTCGAGGGTGACGTGGACGATTACGCCTCCCGAGGAGCTCATAAGCTCCTCGGAGCTCTCGAGGCATTCGAACCCCGGGGGCTTAGCTTGCGGGGGAAGAAGATCCTCGATGCTGGGGCCTCCACCGGCGGCTTTACCGATGTGTGCCTGCGCCACGGGGCTGCGGAGGTAGTGGCAGCCGACGTGGGATATGGACAGCTGGTGTGGCGCCTGCAAAACGACGATCGCGTCACGGTGCTCGACCGCACCAACATCCGGTACATCACCCCGGAAGCGGTAGGGGGGATGTGCGACATGATGGTGGGGGACCTCTCGTTTATCTCCCTCACGTTGTGCCTGCCCCCCATCCTCGGTTGCTTGCGCGACGGCGCGGAACTGCTGCCCATGGTCAAGCCGCAGTTCGAGGTAGGCAAGGATCGTTTGGGGCATGGCGGGGTGGTCAGTTCCCCCGCGTTGCGCGCGGAGGTCACCCGAGACATCGCGCTGTTCGCGCAGGAGCAGGGCGCCGGCCTCCACGGCGTTGTCGCCTCCCCGCTTCCCGGCCCCAGCGGAAACGTGGAGTACTTCCTGTGGCTGGTAAAGGGCGCCGAACCGCTAGGTGAAGAGGACGTTTCCCGGCTTGTAGAAGAAGCAGTGAAGGAGGGACCCCAGTGAGTGACGAACGCAAGATTTTGGTCGTGTCCCACTTTGAACGGCACGACGTGGGAGCAGCCGTGGAGCTGCTCCAGTCGCACGGGATCACGGTGGTGAGAGACCTTGACCCGGCATCGAGCTCGGATGACATCGAACTCGTCTTGTCTCTCGGCGGCGACGGCACTTTTCTCCGTGCAGCCGAGCTAGCGCGCGCCGCTGACCTCCCGGTGCTGGGCATCAACCTGGGGCACGTTGGCTTCCTCGCGGAATGGGAGGCCGACTCGCTGGAAACCGCGCTCCATGCCGTCGCCGAGCGGAACTACCGGGTGGAGGAGCGGATGACGCTCGATGTCACGGTGTTTGACGAAACGGGAGCCGTCACCGATACGGGTTGGGCACTCAACGAGTGCTCGCTGGAGAAGGCGCAGCGGCGGGGCGTTTTGGACTCGATCCTCAGCGTCGATGGTGCCCCCGTGTCCAGCTTCGGCTGCGACGGTGTCATCGTCTCCACCCCGACGGGTTCCACTGCTTACGCGTTCTCCGCCGGAGGCCCCATCCTGTGGCCGTCGCTTGATGCCATCCTCGTGGTGCCGAACAATGCGCACGCGTTATTTGCTAAGCCACTGGTGGTTAGCCCCCAGTCGCACGTAGCGGTGGACACACGCAAGGAGGCCCACGCGGTGTGCGACGGTTTCCGCGTGTTGCCCGTGCCCGAGCGGGGACGCGTGGAGGTCTGTTACGGGCAGCAGAAGGTACGGTGGGTGCGGATGGACGATTCCACCTTCACCGATCGCCTGGTAACCAAGTTCAGGCTGCCCGTTCAGGGGTGGCGGCGCCCGGTGCCGTGGGCTGGCCCGCACAACAAGTAGCCAATAGAGTTGGAAGTAGTCGATGTCACGCCACAGTGGAGGGCGTTGGCCCGCGCAACGGTGTTAGAAGGAGTCCGCCTCAATGCTCAGTGAACTGGCAATCCGAAACCTCGGTGTGCTCACTGCGGCTGGTGCCCAACCCGGGCCCGGTCTCACCGTGGTTACCGGTGAAACCGGTGCGGGCAAAACAATGGTGGTGGAGAGCCTGCGACTCCTCAAGGGGGATCGTGCCGATGCCAGCAGGGTCCGAACGGGCTGCAAGAAAGCAATGGTGGAGGGGCATTTCACCGTCGACAAGCCCGAGCGAGACGCAGTGGTGGAGCTGGGCGGAGAGATCGACGAAAACGGGGAGGTCCTCATCACCAGATCGGTGACGGACCAGGGGCGCAGTAAAGCCTACCTCGGCGGGCGAGCGGTGCCGGCGGGCGTGTTGAGGGAGGTAACGGAAAACCTCATCACCATCCACGGCCAGCACGATCAGCTCCGGCTCATGTCGCCCGATGCGCAGCGGGATGCCGTGGACGAGTCGGATCCTGCCATCGCACCACTGCGTGAGAACTACGTAAAAGCATTTGACACGTGGCGCGAGTTGGCGCGGGAGCTAAAGAATAAGACGGAGCGGCGGCGAGAACTGGCACAGGAGGCCGATCGTCTGCGGTTTGCCATCGAGGAGATTTCCCGGGTGTCGCCCCAGGCGGGTGAGGATGAGAGCCTGGCCACGCTCGTGCACCGGCTGCAAAGCGTTGACCAGCTGCGAGAGGCCGCGTCTACGGCGCTGGCGATCATCGATGGTGACGAGGACTCGTTCGAGGATGCCTCCGCCGCCTCCGCACTAGGTGAGGCGCAGGCCGCGCTGGCGGCGGCGGACGACGAGGAACTCACTCGCCTGGCGGACGTTCTCGCAGGGGTAACCTCGCAGCTCTCGGAGGTGTCGGCCGACCTGGGGCGATTCCTCGATAACCTGCCGCTTGACCCCGAGGCCCTGGACGAGGCGCTGGTTCGCCAGCATGCGCTCAAGGGGCTTACCCGCAAATACGCGCCCGACCTTGACGGCGTCATCGCCTGGTGGAAGAAGGCAGAGACAAAGCTGGGCAAGCTCGATGTCTCGGAGGGTAGCCTGGAGGAACTCAAGCGCAAGGTAGCCCGCGCGGAGAAAACACTCCGCGGGGCAGGGCAGAAGCTCACGCGTGCGCGGGACACAGCTGCGCGGGCGTTGTCCGAGGCGGTGACCGGTGAAATCCGCGCCCTATCCATGCCTAACTCCACGTTTGGCGTTGTTATTCAGCCGATTAAGCCCACCGCGACCGGGTGCGACCAGGTGGAGTTCCAGCTCGACGGGAAGAAGCTCTCCTCCAGTGCATCGGGCGGTGAGCTCTCGCGCGTCATGCTGGCCATCGAGGTGATCGTGTCCAGCGGTGGCAGCACGCTCGTCTTTGACGAGGTCGACCAGGGCGTTGGTGGACGAGCAGCGGTGCAGATAGGCAAGCGGCTTGCGCTTCTGGCGAGGACCAACCAGGTCATCGTCGTCACCCACCTGCCGCAGGTGGCCGCGTACGCGCAGACGCATATCTTTGTGTCCAAAGACGTGGAAAAAGAGCAATCGGAATCGGCCGTGAAGGTTCTTGAGGGCGAGGAGCGCGTGGAGGAGATCGCCCGAATGATGGCTGGAATGGACGATTCCGCTACCGGCCGCGCGCACGCCACGGAACTTTTGCAGAGGGCACGCGAGTTCACCGCAGGTCACGCCGAGTAAAGAAAGGTAGCCTCGGGCCACGGTGGGGTAGCAGGCATCCCTGTGGGGCGTCCCGCGCGCCTACCACAACAAGCAGCAGCTCACGTGCACAATAATGGCCATGAGTCTGTTCGGATCTGGAAAAGATTTACCAGGAATAACCGGCACGCTGCGTGAGTGCCCGGCCCACCTGCGCAAGTTGAGCGCTGGCGATATCGCGCTTGTTGATGCCAACGATATGAGCCGCAGCTTTGCCAGCAAGCTTGCGGAGGCCGCCCCGGCCGCCGTCATTAATATCGGCTCGTTTGTCTCCGGGTCCGTTCCGCACTTCGCCCCCCAGTTGCTTCTCGACGAAGGAATCACCCTCATCGAGGGAGTCGGTGCTGAGATCCGCTCGGAGGTAAAGAGCGGCAAGAAGGTGCGTGTCGATGGCGACGGTGTCTACGTGGGCGATCGCCTCATCGCCCGTGGCACCCTCGTCACTCCCGAGCTGGCGGTAGAAAATTACCGCGTCGCCCAGTCCTCCCTGGTAGACCGTATGGAGGCGTATTTTGGCAACGCCATCGAGTTCATTCACTCCGAGGCCCCCTTGCTTGTCGACGGCGTTGGGGTGCCCGACGCGGGAATCGACATGGAGGACCGGAAGGTTCTCCTCGTGGGGCCGTGCGATGATCTCGACGAGCAGCTGAAGAAGCTGAAGAACTTTATTCGTGAGTACGATCCCGTTCTCATCGGTGTGGACCGCGGGGCCGACTCTCTCACCGATTCTGGCTACAAGCCCGATCTCATCGTCGGTGACCCCTCAATTATTTCCGCGGACGCACTGCGCAGTGGCGCGCGAGTGGTCATGCCGGCCGATCCGGACGGCCACGCACCCGGGCTGGAGCGCATCCAGGACCTCGGCGTGGGAGCCATCACGTTCCCGGCACTGAGCAAGGAGAGCATGGAACTTGCGATCCTACTCGCCGATTTCCACGGTGCATCCATGATTGTCCACCTGGGGCGCCCGGTGGATCTGACAACCGTGTTCGCCGGCACTACGGAGCAGCCCTCGGCCCTGCTCACCCGGTTCAAGGCGGGTGGGAAGCTTGTCGACGCACGAGCGGTGTCCGATCTCTACGTACTGCAGGACACCTCGGCTGTGGCCTGGATTTGGGCCCTGTTCGGCCTCATCGTGCTCGCCACCGTGATCGTCCTCATCGCCGGATTCACCGGGGACGGAAGCTTTGCTGACAATCTTGTAAATACGTGGAACAACTTTGCTTTGACCATTCAGAGCTGGTTCAAATAAGGAGGCTGAATACAAGTGACGCGTGTGAGCCCGACCGCCGCAGTGACGGCGGGGATTATGTTTGGACTGGCCGGTGGACTCGTTGCGGGGACGTTCCTCATGGCGCCAAGTCTCGCAGCTAATCCCGCGGGGAATGTGGGCGACAAGTTGACCGTGGCCGAAAGTGAGCTGGAGGTGGCTTCGGCGCAGGCGAACTCCGCGGACAGCTACATCGCTGATATCGCCGAGGACACCGTGCGCGGGCGCCTCGCGGATAAACCGGTGATTCTATTCACCACGCCCGATGTGAATGAGGAGGACTACGGGCACATTGAGTGGCTCTCAAAGATCGCCGGCGCCCCGAGCGTGACACGAGTGAAGCTCACGGACACCTTCCTCACCCAGGATTCCGCGGAACCGCTCAAGGCGCTCGCCGCCAGCACACTTCCCGCGGGAGTCCAGCTCAGCGAGGACAATCGCTCGGTGGGCACCCACATGGGCGAACTGCTGGGAGCCTCGGCATCGACCGCGCCCACAACGCTGACCTCGGGCGAACAACCGGAGGGCGAGGCCACCGCAGAAGAACCCGGCGAGGGCGACGCAGGCGATGTCGAATCTGCGGCGGATACCGACAAAGAGACGCAGACTGCCGCCGAGCCCGTATCCCAGGAGGAACGGACTCTCGTTTTCGGCGCGTTGAAAGAAGCCGGCTACATCGATTTTGAAGGAGAAGTGCCCGCCTCGGCCGCGACGGTACTCGTCACTGGCGGTTCCGACGGCCGCGATGATTCCTTCCGGGTCACCCAGTACGTTGATTTTGCCCGCGCACTGGATGCCAGCGGTCTTCCCACCACCGTCGCCGGACGGTTGCCGGCTGCCGGCCCCGATGGACTCATCGGGCGGTTGCGGACTAACCAGAAGGATGCGTTGACGGTGTCAACCGTCGACTCGATCGACCGCTTCTATGGCAGGCTCGCCACCGTGCTCGCCACCGTGGAGCAAGTTGGTGGAGGCTCGGGCGCGTACGGTACCGCCGATAAGACAGATGCGGTGGCGCCGGCGTAATGAGTTTCGAGTTTTCCGTTCTCTCCAGCGAACACTTGCTTGATGCGCCCATCATCTCCGTCCGCAGGGACCGGGTCACCATGCCCACGGGCGAAGCCAACCGCGAGATCGTCGAGCACTTCGGCGCCATCGCGGTGGTGTGTGAGAAAGATGGCGAGATCGTCCTGGAAAAGCAGTACCGCCACAGCGTGGGAAAGCACCTGTGGGAGCTGCCCGCAGGTCTGTTAGACAAGCCCGGTGAACCGGCTCTCGACTGTGCGGCGCGAGAACTGCGCGAGGAAGTAGGTCTCCACGCCGATACGTGGTCACTCGTCACGGACCTGGTCACAAGCCCCGGCTTTTGCGATGAGGCGGTGCGCATCTTCCACGCGACGGGGATTTCCGAGGTGCCCCGGCCCGAGGCGGAGGACGAGGAAGCAGATTTGACGTGGCAATGGGTGCCGCTGGACAAGGCTCGTCAGATGGTGTTGAACGGAGAGATCTGCAATTCCATCGCCATCGCGGGGATCATGTGCTGCGGCCTCAATGACCGCGGCGTGGACACGCCGTTTGAGCTTCGGCCTCATGCGCTCGCGGGGCGTAAGGAGGCGCTCAAAAGCCACGATGCCGGCACGCAATGAATGAACCCACGGGCGGTGAGGTCGCTCACCAGTGGCTGAGCTACCTCACGGTGGAGCGGGGAAAGTCTCCCAACACGATCGCCAGTTATCGTCGTGATCTTCGCCGCTACCTGGAGTTTGTTGGTGACCGCAGGCTGAGCATGCTTTCTGCCCCTGACCTCGACGCGTTCCTGCAGTCTTTGGGGCGTGAGGGGCAGGCGGTGAGCAGCGTGCGCAGGATGTTATCTACTATCCGCGGCCTGCACGCGTTCGCCCTCCAGGAGGGATACGTTCTAGCGGATGTGGCACGCGATATCACCCCTCCGGCGATGCCGCAGCACTTGCCCGATACGTTAAGCGTGGACGAGGTTGACCGCCTCATCTCGAGCCAAGCCGGGGATAGCGCGGTGGCTTTGCGGAACCGTGCCCTCCTGGAGCTTCTGTACGGCACGGGCGCGCGCATTTCTGAGGTGCTCGCGCTTGCCGTGGATGATGTCACCCACCTCGATGAAACCGACGGCATCCTCGTTCTCACCGGCAAGGGTGACAAGCAGCGCATCGTCCCCGTCGGCTCGAAGGCCCGCGCCGCTCTTGACGCCTATCTCGTCCGGGCTCGGCCCCAGCTGAGCAAAGGGAAGACGGCGAAGTTGTTCCTCAACGTACGGGGTGGCAAGGAGATGTCTCGCCAATCCGCCTGGCAGGTGGTGAAGACCGCCGCCGAGGAGGCCGGTATTAAGAAAGATATTTCTCCGCACACGCTCCGTCACTCGTTTGCTACCCATTTGCTCGAGGGAGGCGCGGATGTTCGCAGCGTGCAGGAGCTGCTCGGTCACGCCTCGGTGACCACCACCCAGATTTACACTCACATCACCGCCGACAGCCTCCGCGAAATGTGGAGAACAGCCCACCCGCGGGCATAACAGCGAAGCAAGCCCAACCAGAGTTGCGATCACCGTGATTTCGCGGGCGTCGTAACCGTCGCGGGCGTAACAAGTGACGCGGGAGTGGGAGACCGGACCCGGTTTGCCGGACGAATCTTCGTCGGAAAGCCTCGTGGGGGGAGGGAAGAAGAGACGGTGCCGTGGCCGAAGCGGACGGAGGAACAGCGGGGAAGCGGCGGCCGAGCGCGGCACCAAAAAGTAACGTTTAAGTGCACGTTGAGGGTTTGGACACGCGACGGAGCCCGGCGGAGAGGCGTGAGGCTTCGATGTAGACTCAAGTACATAACGCAGAGTTAATTACGTCAATGTTATTCGGTGGTCGCTCGTGTTTCTCCGCCGACGAGAGACCTTTTGGCCACCAATACGAGGATCCTGGAGGTGCTGTGTCCACGCGCGAAGACGACGGGCTGTTTGAAAGGTCCGATCTACCGGCCAATGCCGAGGTCGGTCTTACTGGTCGTCCCCTCCGCACAATTCCAGAGCCACCACCACTAACCTCCCACGGACCCGCGAAGATCCTCGCCATGTGCAATCAAAAGGGAGGAGTGGGCAAAACCACCTCCACCATCAACTTGGGCGCGTGCCTTGCAGAGCAGGGGAGGAAAGTCCTGCTCGTTGATCTCGACCCGCAGGGTGCCCTCACCGCAGGGCTGGGGATTCGCCAGGACGAGCTCGACGTCACGGTGTACAACCTGCTCGTCGATAGCCAATCCACCATTGAGGAGACAATTCTCACCACGCGAGTTCCAAACATGGACATCGTGCCGGCCAACATTGACCTATCTGCCGCGGAAATTCAGCTCGTCAACGAGGTTGGGCGCGAGCAGACTCTCGCGCGTGCGTTGCGTCCCATCCGTGGCGATTACGACTACATCGTGCTCGATTGCCAGCCCTCCCTCGGGCTCCTCACCGTCAACGCGCTCACCTGTGCGCAGGGCGTCATCATCCCCATGGAGTGCGAGTACTTCTCCCTGCGCGGACTGGCGCTGCTCACCGACACCGTGGAAAAGGTGCGCGATCGCCTGAACTTTGACCTCGACGTTCTGGGGATCCTCGTCACCATGTTCGACCGGCGGACGACGCACTCTCGCGATGTGATGGATCGCCTGGTGGAAGTCTTTGGAGATAAGGTTTTTGATACGGTGATCACGCGTACGGTGCGGTTCCCGGAGACTTCAGTTGCGGGGGAACCGATCATCACGTGGGCACCCAAGTCCCAGGGCGCTGAGCAGTACCGCGACCTGGCCAAGGAAGTTATTGAACGGACGACCCGAGTGTGAGTGTGGCTCCGAAAACAGGGATGATGGATCCCACGCTTACGCACAGTGTGGTTCAGCCAGAGCTCACCGGATTCCGCGTGGCGCTGCACAATTTTGAGGGGCCCTTTGATTTGCTTCTGCACCTCATTGGGAAGAGAAAGCTCGACATCACCGAAGTTGCGCTGGCGGAGGTAACTGACGAGTTCATCGATTACACCAGGCAGCTGGGGGAAACCGCAGACCTGGATGAGACGACTCAGTTCATCCTTGTCGCGGCGACGCTGTTGGACCTCAAAGCCTCGCGCCTCATTCCTCACGGCGAGAGTGATTCGGAGGAGGAACTGGAGGCGCTGCGGGAGCGTGAGCTGCTCTTTGTGCGGCTGCTCCAGTACCGTGCCTACCAGCAGGCAGCGGCCGTGTTCAGGAAATGGGAAGCCCAGGCGGACAAGACCTTCCCCAGGGAAGTGTCCATGGAGGAACCCTTTGTTGATCTTTTGCCGCCCGTGAAATTGAACGTGGACCTCGCCGGTTTTGCCGAACTTGCGGCGAGCGTGTTCCGCCCGCACAAGGACCCGATAGTGGATACGAGCCACCTCCACCAGGTGGAAGTGTCGGTGCCCCACGAGGCCGGCTTCCTCCTGGACACACTTTCTGCGGCGGGCGAGGGAAAGTGGATGACGTTTTCCACGCTCACGCGTGACTGCACGTTGACGATGGAGATAGTAGGTAGGTTCCTTGCCATCCTTGAGCTGTTTAAGGCCCGTGCCGTGGATGTGCACCAAGAGGAGCCCTTGGAAGAACTCGATATCGCGTGGACCGGAAAGACGGTGGATCCTGCCGTGGTAGCGGCCTCCAACTGGGACTAGAGCCTCGGCAGAAGTGCACTCACGCCTTGGCGCCCTGGAAGAGAGCACATACGGTGCCTGAGACCCATGAGTAGTTAAAAAGGCTACGTCATGAGGCCATAGTCACACGGCCGAACACACGAGGCGGTCACCACCGGCAGGTCACTCGGCAAAGGATCAACGTGGGATCACGGTTTGCTGGTCAGGCTTTACTATTCAGGGAGGCGGTGAGAGACTCCAGCGAATGGAGGTGACTAACGTTCATGGCTTAAGGTACATGGCAGAAACATGTCGAGTAGACCGCTAGTGCTTGGCTCTAAGCGCGTGGCTGGAGCACGTAATGTGGCTAGGAAGATTAGCCGGGGCTCCTCCGTCGGCAGTGGCGGGTAAAAAGGCAAGCAGAAGAATCTAACGACTGGAGTGGACAGATGAGTACCAAGTTGCGATCCGAGCTGGAGTCTTTGCTCCTTGTCTCTGACTCTCCTGCCAGTGTCTCCGCATTGGCCGCGGCCACGGGAGCCTCCGACGATGAGGTTCTCACCCAACTGCGGGCCCTTGCTGCTGAGTATTCTGCCAGGTCCAGCGGGATCGATGTGCGCGAAGTTGACGGTGGCTGGAGGCTGTACACCCGACGAGAAAATTCGCCGGTGGTGGAGAAGTTCGTGACCGGTGGCTCGCACTCCAAGCTCACCAAGGCGGCCATGGAGACCCTGGCTGTTGTCGCCTACCGTCAGCCGGTGACACGCTCGCAGGTTTCAGCTATCCGCGGCGTCAACGTTGACGGTGTCATGCGCACACTCACCGTGCGGGGTCTCATTCGGGAGTGTGGCACAGAACAGGGAGCAATCCTCTACGAGACGACGGAGCTCTTCCTCCAGCACCTTGGCATCGATTCCCTTGACCGGCTGCCCAATCTCGCACCGCTACTGCCAGAAGTGGACCAGATAGACGAATTTTAGGCCCTTGAGTTTCACCACCGCGCACCGCACGCGCCATCTCCCGATGAACTCGGTGCGTACGGTTCTGCGGCGTTGTCGTGGTGTTCAGTATTCACTTGTGTGTTAAGTACTCACTGGTGTCCAGCGCACACTGTGGTATCGGAGGGCTCACCTTTGGGCTTAGTTTGGCGTGGGCTGGACTTGAGAGCACGCGGGCTGTAATCTAGTCACCCGCAGTTGCCAATGGCAGTCCGTGCGCTTATCGTGCGGACATGCAGGCCGGAGGCGATGCGTGAAAGCCAGAACTAGGACGCGCTGGCCCGGCTCGCCGGCAGGCACCGCAGGTAGTTCCACGCGTACAATCGGACCTGGCCAATTTTCGTCGCCTTGGAGCTTGAGGTTAGGTAACCGAGGCTGGCGCAAGAAAAAGAACAACAGAAGAAGGTTTTTGTGACATCATCCGCTCGCCGAGAGGGCACACCGGGAAGGAACGCAGGCCGCGCAGGCGGCTCGGCTAACCGGTCAACAAAAAAGAATGGGGCAGGAAAGAACCGCTCCAACAACAGGAATTTCCGTCGCTCCCGTGAATACGAGGCTCCACGCACCGGTGGTGCCGCAGGGGGCCGCAACGGGCGAAAGACGCAGTCCAAGGCTCCTGGGCAGTCCAGGCGCGCCGAGAATATCTACATCTCTAAGGCAAAGCCGGCTCGTCACCAGCACGTCGAGACGAATGGGGCTGGAAGCTCCGTCAACGTCGAGGGCGGCATGCGTCTGCAGAAGGTGCTGGCCAAGGCCGGCGTAGCGTCGCGTCGCATGTCTGAGGAACTCATCGATCAGGGCCGCGTGGAGGTCAACGGCCAGATCGTCATGCGTCAAGGCGTGAGGGTTGACCCGGAGACGGCCGTCATTCGCGTCGACGGTGTCCGCGTCAAGGTAAACGAGGACCTCGTCTACATCGCGCTCAACAAGCCGCTCGGCGTGCAGTCCACCATGCATGATGACATGGGCCGTCCCTGCGTGGGCGACATCGTGGGCGAAAAGGTCGACGCCGGTGTGCACCTCTTCCACGTGGGGCGCCTCGATGCCAAGACCGAGGGGCTCCTGCTCCTCACCAACGACGGGGAGCTGGCCAACCGACTCATGCACCCCAAGTACCACATCTCCAAGACGTATCTCGCTACCGTCCTCGGTGAGGGCGATAAGGAGCTCATCAAGGCGTTGCGAGACGGCGTCGAGCTCGAAGACGGCATCGCCAGGGCCGACTACGCCCAGGTAGTGGACTCCTACGAGGGGCGCTCGCTCATTCGTGTGGAACTCCATGAGGGCCGCAAGCACATCGTGCGCCGCATGCTCAAGGAACTGGGATACCCGGTCCAGCAGCTCGTGCGCACGAAGATCCACACCATCCAGCTCGGCGAGCTCACCCCCGGCGCGATCCGCCATCTCAACGAGTCCGAGCTGCGTTCCCTGTACAAGGCGGTGGAAATGTGATTATCGCCATCGATGGACCCTCGGGTACCGGAAAGTCTTCCGTTTCCCGCGCGGTAGCCGAGCAGCTGGGGGCAAAATACCTGGATACCGGCGCGATGTACCGCATCGCCACCTTGCATGTGCTGCGTGGTGGTATCGATCCCGCGGACACCGCCGCCGTGATTGAGCGAACGGCGGACTTGCCGCTTACCATTTCCGACGACCCGGCCGATACCCGCGTGTACCTGGCTGGCGAGGACGTTTCCGCGGAGATCCGTGGCCCGGAGGTAACTGGTGCCGTGTCTGCCGTTTCCGCGATCCCCGAAGTCCGCGAGAACCTCGTCGCCCAGCAGCGTCGTATCGCCCGGACCGCCGGTGACATCGTCATGGAAGGTCGGGACATCGGCACTGTTGTGCTTGTCGACGCCCCGACGAAGGTGTACCTCGACGCTCGCCCGGAGGTCCGCGCCGAGCGGCGGCACGAGCAGAACCTGGCCGCTGGTAAGGAATCGGATTTTGACACGGTTCTCGCCGACGTTGTGCGGCGCGACAAGCTTGATTCCAGCCGGGCTGCATCCCCGTTGCGCCCCGCGGACGATGCCACCATCATCGATACCTCTGATCTCACCATGGATGAGGTCATCACAGCCGTCATCGAGGCCTACAAGGAGGAAAAATGACCACTAAGGATTACCGGCCCGAGGAGTCGGCCGACGAGACAGTCTTCGTCTACCCGGCAAACGACGGTGGCGAAATCCCCGCCGACGAGGCGTTCCTGGAAGAGGACGTGGTAGTCCCGGGCGAGGGCTACGCCAACTCCGAGTTCGAGCCTCAGGACTTTGATTTTTCCGTCTTCGACGATGAGGTTGACTCCCTCGATGATGACGAGCTCACCGACGACGACAGGTGGGCGGAACTCGAGCGAGCCTTCGGTGTGGAGAAGCAAACTCACACCGAGGAAGCGCTGTGCACCGTCGCCATCGTGGGCCGCCCCAACGTGGGCAAGTCCTCCCTGGTCAACAGGTTCCTCGGGCGCCGCGAAGCCGTCGTGGAGGACACCCCGGGGGTCACCCGTGACCGTGTCAGCTACCTTGCAGAGTGGAACGGCCGCAGGTTCTGGGTACAGGACACCGGCGGGTGGGACCCTGACGCGAAGGGCATGAATGCTGCCATCGCCCGCCAGGCGGAGGTGGCTATGGAGACCGCCGACGTCATCGTCATGGTGGTGGACACAAACGTCGGTATTACCGCGAGCGACGAGGTCATGGCGCGCAACCTACAGCGTTCCGACGTGCCGGTGATCCTCGTTGCAAACAAGGTGGACTCGCCCAAGCAGGAGGCGGAAACGGCCGAGTTTTGGGGGCTGGGTCTGGATTACCCGTACCCTGTGTCCGCCCAGCACGGTAAGGGCGGCGCCGATGTGCTCGACCAAATCCTCGAGCTGTTCCCTGATGAGCCACGCCATACCTCCATCACCGACGGTCCGCGCCGCGTGGCGCTGGTGGGCAAGCCCAACGTGGGCAAATCCTCGCTCCTCAACAAGCTCTCCAAGGAGGAGCGTGCGGTGGTGGACAACGTGGCAGGAACCACCGTCGACCCCGTCGATTCGCTCGTGCAGCTGGACCAGGGGCTATGGAAGTTCATCGATACGGCCGGCCTGCGCCGGAAGGTGAAGAACGCCTCCGGTCACGAGTACTACGCCTCGCTGAGGACTCAGACCGCCATCGATGCTGCCGAGGTGTGCATCCTCATCATCGACGCGTCCGAACCCGTCTCCGAGCAGGATCAAAAGCTCCTCGGCATGATCGTTGATGCCGGCAAGGCTCTCATCCTTGCGTTTAACAAGTGGGATCTTGTGGACGAGGATCGTCGCGATTACCTCGAGCGCGAGATCGACGAGCAGCTCCGCCACGTGCCGTGGGCGAAGCGCGTCAACATCTCTGCCAAGACGGGTCGCTCCCTGCAAAAGCTCGAGCCGGTCATGCTCGAAGCCCTGGAATCCTGGGATAAGCGTATCTCCACCGGGCAGCTCAATAACTGGCTGCGGCAGGCAAT
Organism: Corynebacterium pyruviciproducens ATCC BAA-1742; assembly: GCF_000411375.1. GTDB lineage: Bacteria > Actinomycetota > Actinomycetes > Mycobacteriales > Mycobacteriaceae > Corynebacterium > Corynebacterium pyruviciproducens. The sequence continues at coordinate 550,058 of NZ_KE150446.1, forward strand.
TGCCGCCAACCCGCCACCGATGCGCGGTGGGCGCCTGCCCCGTGTGCTCTTCGCCACCCAGGCATCCACACAGCCGCCGGTGATCGTCCTGTTCACCACGGGCTTCCTCGATGCCTCCTACAGGCGCTACTTGGAGCGCAAGTTCCGTGAGCAGTTCGGCTTTGAGGGCACTCCGGTGCGCATCGCCATTCGTGTCCGCGAACGGCGCCACGGCAAGACCAACCGCAAGCGGTAGCTACGGTTACTACGGCGGGCACCCACTGCCCGCGGTGACATCACGCAGGGGCGGCACCGGATGGTGCCGCCCCTTTGTCAGTGGTGGCTTTCCCGGCACGAGACTCGTGGCCAGGCTCCGGGTCGTGCCTGCGTGTTTGTTGGTGTTCGGCGTGGTGCTCTTTCGGGCCAAAGCGTGGGCTAGCGCTAGTGGCAACTCAGCGATAGCGTAGGCTTAAACCCATGGATTCACGGGCTGCGCTGGCAATTGATACCGCTAAGCTCTACTACATTGAGGGCTTATCGCAATCCGAGGTAGCACACGCTCTGGGGGTGTCGCGCCCGACAGTGTCGAAGCTGCTCACCCTCGCACGCGATTCCGGTTACGTGAGGATCGAAATCGATGATCCGCGGACCTCGAGCTCCATCCTTGCCCGCCGCCTGGAAGAATGGTTCGGCCTTACCTCGGCGAGGGTCATTCCCGCGGTTGGCTCGGGGACAGGTCGCCGCATCAAAGAGTCCAACTCGCTACTGCTCACCGAGCTGGGCAAGATCGGCGCCGAGGTCCTGGATGAGTTGGTCACGGACGACGATCTCATCGGCGTGAGTTGGGGGAACACTCTCCACTCCATTGCCAACCAGTTGCACCGTAAAACTGTCACCGGCGTGCACATCGTGCAGCTGAAGGGCGGGCTATCCCACTCGGCCAGGAGCACCAACGATTTCGACACCATAACGAAGTTCTCCGAGGCCTTCTATGCCCCGGCGCATCTGCTGCCACTTCCAGCGGTGTTCCAGTCGGCAGAGGTGAAGCGGCTGGTGGAGGGCGAGCCTTTCATCACACAACTCACCCAGCTGGCGCGGGAGTCCACCATCGCGGTGTTCACGGTGGGCGCTGCAAAGCCGGATTCCACCCTTTTGCAGCTGGGCTACTTCAGCGATGAGGATGTTCGACAGATTCTCGAACACGCGGTGGGGGACATCTGCTCGCGCTGGATCACCTCGGACGGTGAGATCGCGGTACCGGAAATCGACGAGCGGTCTGTGGGAATCTCCCTCGCCGATCTCAAGCAGGTGCCCACTCGCCTCCTCGTAGCGGGCGGTTTGGACAAGGCGGAGCCACTACGCGTCGCGCTTGAAGGTGGAATGGCGACGCACCTGGTCACCGACTCGACAGTGGCGGAGCACATCCTCGCCGGCAACGAGGACTAGCTCACCGCGCTACAGGCACCGGGTTCACGCTGAATCGACCGGTTAGTCGGGTGGTGGGCCCTTAGTGGTCGTCGCCAGAAGGAACCGGATCGCGCAAAACCTCGCCGCCGGATGCAAACCTTTCCACCCACGAGGGATCCATGTAGTGGGCCGGAACCTGGCCACGCATGACCTCGGCGCCCAGCGTGGTCGCCGCGGGGGAATTGCGCCGTGGCAGAGGATTGTTTGAAGCCAGGAAAATGATATTGCCCCCGCGCTTTCCCTTTAACACCGTGTGATCGGCGATAAGGCCCACGTTTGAGAACACACTCGCGAGAGTTGCGGCCTCACTGCGGGCGTGGTTCAGCGAGGACCGGGCGGCACAGTTGACGAGCACAATCCCCGAACTCTGCATGGAGCGGGCCACGGCCTGGAAAAATTCCTGCGTGCACAGAGGCGATGGGGTGGTGCTGCCGGAGAAGACATCGCGGATGACAACGTCAAAGGACCTGGGTCGAAGAGATTCCGTAACCTCGCGCGCTTCCCCCACACGGATCTTCACCCGCGGTGCCTTTGGCACGTCGCACAGCTCCCGCGCAAGTCGCGCTAGCGCGGCATCGATTTCCACCACCGTGTTGGAGCTTTGAGCATAGGTTGCCGCCATGAAGCGGGCGAGTGAACACCCCGCCCCGCCGAGGTGAAGAAGCCGTGACGGCGCAATTCCCTGCGCGGTTGACCACCAGCCGACGCAGGCGGCTATCCATTGCATGTACGGGAAAGAGAGGCGCGTCGGCGCCCCAACCGTGATGTGCGAGGAGTACTGGCCGTTGATGAGGAGGTTCCACGAATCCTCGTAGCCTGCAACCTTCTCCCATCGCGCGACACCTGTGTCGATGGGGTATTCTCGGCCGTTTTCCCGCCGTGGTGACTCAACCGCTTCTTCTCTGCGTCCGCGCCTCTTGCGGCCCATGTCACGCCTTCTTAGCCGAGTGCTGGAGAACCTCGGAGTACACGCCCGTCAACGCTTGGGTGGCTTCCGCCCACGAGTAGCGCTCGGCTTCGGCGCGGGCGGCGGCGCGGAACTCCTTCTTCCTGAAGCATGTCACCGCCTTGTCCACCCACTCTACGGTGTTATCGGGCGTAGCGAGGTAGCCGGTCGCGCCATCGCGGATGGTAAACGGGATGCCTCCCGCGCGGGCACCGACGACGGGAACACCACTGGCCATCGCCTCCAGGGCGACAAGCCCGAGCGTCTCCGTCTTGGAGGGAAAAAGGAACACGTCGGCTGAGGCAAATGCCGTGGCGAGTTCTTCGCCCCGCATGTATCCCGTAAAGGTGCACCACGGCTGGTTAAACAGCTGTTTGAGGGGTTCCTCGTCAGGACCCGCCCCCACAAAGGCGAGCCGTGCATCGGGCAGTTCGCCGCGAATGCCCTGCATAACCCCGTGCAGGAACTCCAAGTTCTTTTCCTTGCTCAGGCGCCCAACGAAGAGGAACAGCGGTGAGTCGGGGTGGGACTGCGTGAGGCGGGATCGCATTCCGGCGTGGGCACGCTGCGGATCGTACAAGCGGGTATCAACGGCCTTGGGCCACAAGGTGACGTTGGATATCCCCACCTGCTTCGCTCTTTCAAGCATGGGCAGTGACGTGACAAGGTTGGCTTGGGCCCGGTTATGAAGAAAGCGGATGAGCCGCTGCACGGCACCGGAGAACCACCCGAGTCCAAGATCGCTCATGTAATCAGGGACGTTGGTGTGGAAACTGGCAACGAGGGGAGTGCGGTGAAGCTTTGCCACCCCAATTCCGCCGGCGGCGAGCCAAATGGGGTTGACCACGTGAACGATGTCTGGGTTGAAATCCGTGACGATTCTTGTCGCGTGCGGAGTTAGCCAGCCGTATTTCAGTTCCGGATAGACCGGGAGACCGGACGCTGGCACACCAATAACCGGAAATCCAGCGAATGTATCCGGGCAGGGCTGGGGAGCGACGACGATGCACTCATGGCCCATCGCAGCCAGCTCTTCGAGCGTCTTAGTTAGCCGTGTGACAACGCCGTCGATCTTGGGGAGGAATACCTCGGTAAAAAAGGCAATGCGCATGGGGAAAAGATAAGTGGGGAGGAAAAGATGAGAACAATAGGAAGTAGGTGAACCGAAGAGCGTAGACCTGAGCCAGTGCCGTGGGCGCTGGCGTGGCAGGCTGGTGTGCTACTTGTCCTTCAGTGTCGGCTCTCCGGCGTGCTGGTGCTTTGTCCACAGGGAGCGAGCTGGAATCTTGTCCAGATCGGCGCGGTCCGCGTACTTCTTTGCCGTATTCTCCACCTCGTGGAGGAGCCCCTCGGACAGGGTGGTTGGCTCAAGGCCGAGTTTGAGGAAGTTCTCGTTAGTGACCTTGAGCTCGTTCTCGGCAGATTCCTTCCGCGGGTTGGGCACCATCTGCACCTCGGCACCGGTGATACGTGACACAAGCTGTGCGAGGTCGCGGACGCGGTGTGTCTCGGTCATCTGGTTGAAGATCTTCACCCGATCGCCGCGGGCGGGCGGGTTTTCGATGGCCAGCTGGATGCAGCGAACCATGTCGCGCACGTGGATGAAGGCTCGCGTTTGGCCGCCGGTGCCGTGGACGGTGAGCGGGTAACCGAGGGCGGCCTGCATGAGGAACCTGTTGAGCACGGTGCCGTAATCCCCGTCGTAATCGAAACGGTTGATGAGTCGTTCGTCGCGCTCGGTTTGTGGCGTGTGAGTTCCCCAGATGATCCCCTGGTGGAGATCGGTGATACGCAGCTCGTCGTTCTTGGCGTAGTAGGCGAAGAGCGTCTGATCAAGCACCTTTGTCATGTGATACACCGAACCGGGGTGCGTGGGGTAGAGGATTTCCTGCTGGATTTCCTTGCCCTCAGTCTTCACAGTGATGTTGAGGTACCCCTCGGGAATAGTCATGCCCGCTGTGCCGTAGCCGTACACGCCCATGGTGCCCAGGTGGACGACGTGAATGTCCTGGTCGTTTTCCACGATGGCGACGAGGAGGTTGTGGGTTGCGTTGACGTTGTTGTCTACCGTGTAGCGCTTGTGGGTGGAGTTCGTCATGGAGTACGGCGCTGAGCGTTGCTCGGCAAAGTGAACAACCGCATCGGGTTTCTCCGTTGCAAGGAACTCCCGCAGCGCGTCGTAGTCTTGGGCGATGTCGATGTCGAATGTGCGGATCTCCTTGCCGGTGATTTCCTTCCACGCGGCCACTCGCTCATCCAGCGTGCGGATGGGGGTGAGGGAGTACGCACCTAGCTCGTCATCGATCCTCCTCCTGGAACCGTTGTCAGCAATAAGCACATCGTTTCCAATATCGGACAAGTGCAAGGCCGTGGGCCAGCCACAGAAACCGTCGCCACCGAGGACTGCAATTTTCACGTAAATCTCCGCTTACAACAATCGACTACAAGTACAGAGGTCCACCTTAGTTGGAGTTTGTGGAGTTTGCTTGGCAAAGCGAGGCTTCCGTTCGTTCCGATTACCCCCCGCTCGGACCGAGAAAAAGCCGCCACTCGAGGGGAGTGACGGCTTGTACTTGTTTCCAGATCGCCCACGTTACAAGGCGAGCAATCGGCTCAAAAGGAGCCGGAATCTAGATAGGGATGGCAGTATCTGGTCTCCAGAGGCGAGCACACCGCGGTCTTACCTCGACGTGAGTCTCGGCCACCGCTCGGCGAGGATCTTCCTCCCCGCAGGCGAGCCCAATTCTCGGCCAGGCCTGCGACGACGGCTGGAGCTCCGGCGCTGGTGCAGCCGGTGCTTGATCCGGAGCTGTTACTTAGTTCCGGCGTTGTCCGCTGGCGGCTGCTGATCAGCAGCCTGCGGCACAGGAAGGCCGAGGGCTTCAAAAGCGACCGGGTAATTCTTGGTGGCAGAATCCCTACCATCCCAGCACTCCACGTTCTTGATCTCCGGCAGCATGTCGCGGTGGAAGATGGGGTCAAGCCCTTGAGAACGCTGTTCGGAGTAGTTGCGCAGAAGCTTGATGGCAACCCCTCCGAGAGGAACGATGGCGATGAGGTTGATGATCACCATCGTGCCGGCGAATGTGTCGCCGAGTGCCCAAATGAGCGGCACGGTTCCCACGGAACCAAACACAACGAACACGAGCACGGCGCAACGGAAGACGTTGAGCACGACCTTCGAATTGGTGAGGTACTGAACGTTTGCCTGGGCTAGGTAGTAGTTGCCGATGAGCGAGGAGAAGGCGAGGCAGAAGAGAACCAGGGTGACAAAGTGAATACCCCAGTTGCCCACGGACGCGGCGACGGCATCTTGCGTAAGCGACGAAGTCTGGCCGGAATCGGCGTTGTGGTAATCGCTCAGCAGAATGATGAAGGCTGTGATGGAGCACACCAGGAGGGTATCGAAGTACACGCCAAGGGTCTGCACGAGTCCCTGCTTGACGGGGTGAGACACCGTTGCCGTGGCTGCGGCGTTAGGAGCCGAACCCTCGCCGGCCTCGTTGGAGAAGAGGCCGCGCTGCATGCCGTACATGAAAGCCATGCCCATCGTTGCACCACCGATTTGGCGGAAACCGAAGGCGGCCCCGAAGATATCGGCGATCATTGAAGGCACCTCGCGAAAGTTAAGGGCGACGATGATAAACCCCAGGATGAGGTAAGCGACGGCCATGAACGGCACGATCATCTGCGTGAAGTTCGCGATGCGCTGAACACCACCGAAGATCACGAGGGCGGCGAGGATCGCCATGATGACGCCGATGCCGAGGCGTACGAGGAAGGTAGTGTGCTCATCCATGGGGGAACCGATAGTTTCCACGGACTTGGCAATTGCTTCCACGACCGCGTTGGACTGCAGGGCGTTGTACACGAAGCCGAAGGTGAAGGAAATGGCGACGGCGAAGATCGTGGCGAGAACCTTGGAGTTGAGGCCGCGCGTCATGTAGTAAGCCGGGCCGCCTCGGTAAGAGTCCTGGTCATGGGTTTTCCACAGCTGGGCCAGTGTGGATTCCACGAACGATGTGGCGCCACCGACGATTGCAACAACCCACATCCAGAACACGGCACCGGGGCCACCGGTTGTAATTGCGATGGCCACACCGGCAACGTTGCCGGTACCCACGCGGGACGCCGCGGAAATGGTGAACGCTTTGAACGCCGAGATATCCTCGTCGTTTTGCTCCGCAGGTTTTTCAACGACCGCCCTAAACATGTCCGGAATCTTGCGGATCTGGACGATAAAGGTTCTAATTCCAAAGTAGATTCCCGCGAGAAGCAAAGGAATGGGCAAGAATGACCACAGGTGACCGTTAAAGGTTCCTACGGCATCTTCCAGCACATTCATCATGCTGTTGAAGCCTTCAATAATATTCATGCGGGTAGATTACACGACGTGTTTTCAAGGAAAGTAATTTAGACCTGCTTAAACCATTGAAAAAAATCGCGGTTGTCACATGTGCACGTGGGCCGTACCTTAGCGCCCGACTGTTAGCAGGTAGTAAGGGCACGTGAGGGGTGTAGCCGGGACTTATTACCGCGGACTTCTTCGAGGCGGTATCCTCAATACATGGCTTACCATGCAGACTCTTCCAACATGAAGGACCTCGAAGTACTTACGTGGGATATGTTCGGCCAGGCTTCACGTGAGCTTGCCCAAACTATCGTTGATTCGGGCTATGAACCGGACATCATTATCGCCGTCGCCCGTGGGGGACTCTTGCCCGCTGGGGCGCTGTCCTACGCGATGGGGGTCAAGCTTTCCGACGCTATCAACGTGGAGTTTTACACGGATGTGGAAGAGACCCTGCCCGATCCGATTCTGCTCGAGCCGCTCCTCGATACTCACGCGCTGGGCGGCAAGAAGCTGCTTGTGGTGGACGATGTCGCCGATTCTGGCCGGACCCTCGATCTGGTACTGAAGATTCTGCAGCAGTGGGCTGGCGAGGTGCGCTCCGCTGTGATTTATGGCAAGTCGCGCTCTGTTATCGAGCCGGATTACGTGTGGCACCGCACCGACAAGTGGATCGCTTTCCCGTGGTCGGCTGAGCCACCGGTGACCAAGTCAGAGTAACGAGCAGCAACTGAAAATTCCGTTTCCGGCGCATCACAAAGGAAGCGATGAGCAACAAGGGGCCTGGCCACGTCGGGCCCCATAATCGTCTGGACCGGTCCCAGGCATCGGGACCGGACTCAAGCGCGACCGTCCGCATGGTCGGGACCGTCCTACAAGCCGGAATGCTAGGAAACCTGGTTCTTGATTGGTGGTGGCGGAGGAGGCCTGCCAGAGGAGCAGGTAGATGCAGATATGCAAGAAGCCCTGAGCATGAGCTCAGGGCTTGATTTACGGCGCCGGATCGCTGGGCACCTCCGGCATGGTGGCTAGTACCAGGACAGCTCGTCGTTGGGAAGAGCAGTGCAGGCATCAGCGGTTGGAGTAGTATCTCCGGCTTCGCGGTTGAGTGCCCAGTAAGTCAACGAAGCCATCGTAGTGGAGGTAGGAAGATCATCGTGGATGATTTTGTCACCGAGGAAGGGGCACACCTTCTTGACGTTGACGTTTGCAACGTCTGCGCCCTCAACGGCGGTGAGGTGGCTCGTGGAGTTAGGAGTTACAACCGTGTCATCGGGAGAGAAAAAGCTCGTGTAGGTGACACCGGCGACCGTATCGGGATGGCTGTTGAGCCAGGCATTAAAGTCGCTGCCGATGATCTGCTGCGCGCTGGCGGGGGACAAGAAGAAAGTCATGATGTGCGGTGCGAAATTAATGAGGGCACGTGCAAAGCGACCCATTCCATTGAACTCCGTACCGTGGAACGGGGCACCCATCGAAACGACGCGGTCGACCTTGCTTGCCCCGTATTTGGCGATGTACGCCTTGGGGATCATGCCGCCCTGGGAGTGACCGACAAGGTCGACCTTATCGGCACCGGTTTTGGAAAGGACGTAGTCGATATCGCGGGCTACCTCATCAACCGAGGTGAAGATGTCGCCGGTCGCATACATCGACGGGGCAAGGCTCTGGATGGACACGCCCGTGTTCTTTCCGTAGTTATAGCCCCACACGCAATACCCCGCGTTATGAAGTGCCTCTGCGGACCCGTAAAAGTCTCTCATGTTCCGGGTTGTTCCGTGGAGGTATACCACCGGAGTGGGGTGCTCGGGGTCAGGAACGCATGTGGGATCGTTGAGGAAGCTGGGTGCACCCTCAGGGTTGGCGATGGGCGGCAACGTCACGTTGGCGTAGCTCGGGGTCGACTTGTCTGTAGTAGGCGCGGGGTCGGTCGCTGGGGTGCTCGCAGAAGGTTCCGCGGGTGCTGTGGTCACCGTGGTTGCAGTGGTCGCGGTGGTTGCAGTGGTCGCGGTGGCCGTGACCGTGGCCTGCGGGGGTGCAGTAGTAGTCTGAGTAGCTGCGCCAGCCGGTACAGAGAGCGCGGAAAAGAGGGAGACAAGAGCTGCGGCGCACGCCACGCGGAGAGTGTTAGTCTTTTTCATAGTCAGCAACTGGACCTGCAACTTCCTAACGAGGGGATGGATCGTGTAATCATTGTTCATGCGTCACGCCGATGAGCCGGGAGTGGCAGCGGGGCTGACGGAAAACCGGCGCGTTCGTCGTTGAACAAACCAATGTAAAACTATAGTCCGGTTCCGGGCTTCGTAGAAAATTTGCAAATCTTCAGCTGAAATGAGCGTGTGAGCTGCTAATTTACGAGGTAAAATAAGAAGCTTTTGATACCCCCGCAGGGTTAAACAACCACACGGCGGGGGAGCTCGATCGAGGGCCTGTGACTTGTCACGGCGTCAAGGTTCTGTTCACGTGCACCTGTGCGGTCCACGTCGTCCTGAGCATGGGGGGTGAAGAGAAAACCCGGCGGGCCGTTGGCCTCGCCGGGTGTTTGTCGGACTGACAGGATTTGTGAATTATCCCTACAGCCATTCCGTGTCATCTTTATCAACAACTCTGAGGTGAAACGGTACCACACTGTATGCCCAATTTGTGCCCGAATCGGCAGAGAGTAGAGGGTATGGGGAAAAAATAATCAAGGAGTGAATTTGCTGATTAGCCTGATCTGTTGGTTGAAGGCAATCTCCACTCTTTATGTCTCGCAGGATATGAGGATCGGAACTAAATATGAATGCAATACGAAGTGGAGAACGTTAAAGAATCCGCAGATTCTATTTTGTGTAGTTGTAAACACTTGCGCGACTGATTTCAAACTCTTTGGCGAGTTTGGTTGCTGATTCTCCGTTAGCTCTCCTTGTTCGGAGCTCCTCAGTTTGGCTCTTGCTCAACTTTGGTTTACCTCCTTTATATTTCCCTTGCTTCTTTGCTATAGCGATACCCTCCCTCTGGCGTTCTTTAATGAGTGATCGTTCGAATTCTGCTACTGCTCCGAGCATAGAAAGGAGGAGATTATTCATTGCGTTGTCCTCGCCAGTGAAGGTGAGATTTTCCTTTTGGAAGGCTACTGTCACACCCTTCTCGGTGAGAACATCGACAATCTGTCGTAGGTCGACAAGGTTTCGGGCAAGGCGATCCATGGAATGGACGAGGAAAATGTCTCCCTGTCGTGAGTATCGGATTGCCTCCCGGAGCTTCGGGCGGTTCGTGTCTTTGCCGCTTGCTTTGTCGGTGAAAGTGATGTCGACGGGTACTCCGACCAACTGTCGAGATTCGTTTTGATCTACTGTACTTACTCTCTGGTATCCGATTCGGGCCATTTTCTTGATCCTTCCGTATTGAGTGTCTAGACGTAGTCTAAGACATCAATTAGAAATTGTCTAATCGGTCAAATCGGAACCCTGTTTGGACACAGTTTTCCGCCGCTTATAAAAGCGATTTGAGGTATACCCTGTTTAGACACCTAGGGGTAGGGGAACGAGTCGAAAAAGGTGCAGGGTCTTCGCTAGGGGCTATCGGATGGGAGGGGAGACCCACCGGAGTGGAGTAGTGTCGTTTGGCTAGAGTTTGGGTCCAGTTGCGGGTAGGGCAGATTAGTGTGGCTATGTGAAGGCAACTCGAACTCCGTTTGCTTACGTTTTTGAGACTAAACATCGAGGGGACTCGACGGTATGAAATTAGCTACGCCACCATTACGTGGCATGAGTATTGGCTAATTATAGGAGTGTGAAATGCGTGGAAATGGTAAGGGTAGGGCCTAGGGGGTATCCCCTTACCTCGGGTGTCTGATCGGCGGTCACTGCGCCTGCCTGTTCCTGTACGGGTTGCGAAGTCGACGTGGTTTCCTGTCTGGTTATCATTTTTGGGAGACCGAGCACACCAGGTGGCTAATGGTTGTTCTGGTGTGATGTACTCGAATTCTGGTGCTCGGACAATATCGTTGCTATCGGTGCGTCCGACTGACTTTCCCTCCCTGCTGATGCAAGCGAAATGAAGCTTTTTGGAGAGGTTGAATTTACACTGTTATGGGGTTAGTAGAATGATCTAAAATAACCGAACGTCAAGGGTGCAGGCTTGATCCGAAGAAATATTAGACAAAATGTCAAAAACATGGCAAATGAGTGTTCGAAAACAGGTAACATTAAAGATCCGCTGTGTGACAAATGAATAATTATTTTCTCCGTGCTGAATAGGTAATTTAGTGCGGTGTTTGTCGCACCGTAAAGAAAGGAAAGATACTGAAAACATTCGAACAGCAACGAGATGAATTAGCAGAAAAGGGGCTGAGGCCTTGCCGTCACTGTAAAGAGATCAAACCGGTAAGCGAGTTTTACCGTGCAAAGAACGGCAACCGAGGTTTAAGGCCAGAATGTAAAACCTGCACGGATAATCGCGCAAAGGAAAAGCGCCATCTGAGAGATCCGTGGCAAAGAAGTTTAGACAGGGGCTATCGCCGGGCCAAAAAGGCAGGACGAAAAACCCTTTTATTTAGAAACAACAAATCAGACAAATTATTAAAATACTGGATTAAAAACGGGATTGACCCCCAAAAATGCTATTACTGCGGAGTGAATTTACAAAACGATGAAAAACGTAGTACGACAAACTACAGAACTTTGGATCATAAGATTGGAGTCTCGCAGCCCCACGGTCACCATCACTTAGCTAATTTGGTCCCAGCATGTATGGAATGCAACCAGCGCAAGCATGACGATGACGCTTTTGCGTTTTTTAAATCGAGGATCTTGACCCAACCTTCGAAAGTTGACACTGGATACAAGGGACTGGCTCATCCTCAAGTCGGAATCGATAACCGGGTGATTTATGGAGCCTAGCACTTGGACGTATACAGAGGAGCTGGCTGGAGCAGTTCGTCTGTCTGATTTGAAGCCTGTAACACGAAAAGATGTGTGGCTTATCCCTAACTTGGTCTGTCGCACACTCAACTCCCTGTACGGGGTGTCCGGTGCGGGTAAGTCCGTACTGGCTTGCGAACTTATCAGGTGCGTGCTTACTGGCGAAAAGTTTCTCGGCGTTAAGCCGCTGAATACGGTAGACAGTGTTTTGATTTTGTGCTCGGATGCTGGTGCAGAGCTGGAATATCGAGACAGGCTAGGAAAGTTGAAAGTGGATCTCAGCAAGGTCTGTGTCGTTCCTGGCGTGGGTGTAGAAGATACGGATCAGTGGTTTCTCTATGGAGCATTGGCCGGGGAGATTTCCGCTGGATTAGTTATTATCGACCATGCAACAGGAATGCTGGATGGGGATCCAAACGATAGGGAACCGTGGAGGGAACTGTACCAGGATAAGATCGGTCGATTCCTCTGCCCAGTGGTGTTGTTGGCTCATTCATCAGATTGGGGCGGAAGTAATAAGTCCCACAGGATTGCGGGCAACAGTGCTGCAAAGCAGTTCACGCGGTGCCAGATGGAGATCGATCAGATTGGTAATCCGCGAAAGCCTGACAGTGTGACACGACGGGTGACGGTGGATAGCAATTACAGTGAGCCTCTCGTCAAGTTGTTCGACCTTGTTAACGGCAGGGTAAAGAACATACGGGACAATGAGAAAACGCCCAAGCGTGGTGCTAAGACACTTGATCAAAACGCAGAGATTGTTTGTCGGGCTAAATCCAGTAGTAAAAAGACGAAGAAGGAAGTGGCGCGTGAAGTAGCATCCTTTATGGGGATTAGCTCGGAAACTTTGTACCGTCGGACTCTGAAAGATCTCGAACGTAAGAGCCTACTCGTGCCGAGTAGTAGGCCACAGGAAACGGGCTACTACGAAAGTTAACAACAGTTCACATGTCAGAGGGGTATTCTTGTATTTCCCCTGGTGAGAATGTGGGTGTGTGAATAGGGGTGTGAACATCTGTATCTAAAGGTGCAGGTCAATGGGTGTTAACAGTTCACATGTAACCCCCCTTATAGGGGTTACACCCCATTAACCCCCACTCTCTTTCTAATAATCTACGGAGGGGAGAATAAACAACTAGAAGTTGTTTACTAATTAGCCCCCTCAAAGGGGGCTTTTTTTAGGCAACCACAGCAGGTTGCTCTACTAGAGCCCGCTTTGTTGCGGGCATAGTAGTTACTGTTGGTAGCCCCTGTGATGGGGCTACACAGTGATTGGGGCCATCGGGCCCCATAAACGTACTGAAGGGCCCTTGATGGGGCCCTGTCAAGTAGGTAGGGCGATGAGCGTCCGTCATATTTGTTGGCAACCGTCTGGGTTGCCAATAGTTTTGTGGCCCCTTTCGAGGGGCCTTTTAAATTAGTGGCCCGCTGAAGGGCGGGCCTATTTGTGGCAAACGGTGAGCGTTTGCCTACTAGGGATGAAATCCTACAGATTTCTCATGATGGATTCGGCACGTTTAGCTCGTGCCCTCATGTAGGTTCTGGTGATTGTTGTGACATCATCTTGGCCTAAGAGTAGGCCAATTTCTTTGGGAGTTGCACCATTTTCTGCCAACTGCGTGGTGAGAAACACTCGTCCATAGTGAGGTGTGAGTGGCTTGTGGACATTCGCTAAAGCCTTTGCTCGGTTGAAGACTGACCTGTAGGAGGTGTCAAACACAGGTTTTCCTTGGCTTGTCGTGGTGACGTAATCGTCTTCGCCTCGAGCGTATTTCTTCAAGTGGGCAATGACGTTGGGATAGAAGCGCGGGAGTATCGGTACAACCCGATAACCTGCCCTGGTTTTGGGTGGGTGTAGTTCCATGCGAACACCTCCGTGCCCGTTGGGCACTCGAGTGAGCGTGCCTTCTATTTCAACACTGATCTCGCCATCGTTGAAGTGAAAATGCTTGCCTTTGAGGGCTAGGGCTTCACCAAGACGGAGCCCGTGGAACAGACAGAGCAGCGTAATTAGGGCGTATTGGGGCTTTATAGCCCCTAGAATTGCTTCCAGGTCTTCCTGGTCGGGTAATTGTTTTCGAGCGCTCAGAGGCCGTTTAGTGGCCCTTTTGAGCTTCACTGGGTTTCGGTTAACGTATTCCAGTTCGGTCGCCAGATCGAATGCTGACCGCAGCTTTTCGTAGGCCTTATGGTTTCGCTCAGGGGTGTCTGGATAGTGCCGTGTCACCCAGTTCCACCAATTTTTAACCATAGATGGGGTGAGTCGATCCGCTGGGGTAGCGCATAGCCGCGAATGATTGCGTATCCGGTTTTTGACGATGCTTTCGTAGGTTGCGATTGAGCTGTTGCGTAGCGAGGGTCGAACTGAATCGAGCCACTCGTCGATAAGCTCTCCGACAGTGGGTATGTCCTCTGGCGGCATGGCATCCGGCGGCATCCAAGAGCGGTTATCGATTCGTTTTTTAACCTCAAGCAATTTCTGTGAGGCATCCTCAACCGTTGGGCACGTGCCCAAAATCGTGTATCGAATCCCATCCGGACCCGTGTATCTTGCTTGGTAACGCCCGCTTTTTAGCTTGCGAATACCAGGAATTTTCGTGCCCAATTTGTGCCCAATTCTATTCATTTTCCGGCCATTTTTTGGTGTATCGGGCCTGAAACACACCGATGAGTAAGCCGGTCAAAATTATGCCCTGAGCTGGGTAAAGGCAACAAAAAAACCGTGCCAAGAAAAACCTTGAACACGGTGTTTGTCGGACTGACAGGATTTGAACCTGCGACCCCTACACCCCCAGTGTAGTGCGCTACCAAGCTGCGCCACAGTCCGCCGCCACCCTTATCGGGCAGCGCATTTAGATTACAACACTGCAATCTGGATCCAAAATTAGCTGGTAATCGCGCTAATTCCGGGCTAGTCCGTGGAGGGGGCTGCGGTAATTGTATCGGTGATTTGAAGGGCACCCTCGAGCAAAGAGTGGATGAGGGGATCGTCCAGAGTTTCAGTGAGTCGCTTCACCTCATCGTCGGTAAGCCGACCGGTGAGCTGGACTGAGCGGGTGAGCTCGAACGAACCGTCCCCAGTGAAATCGGCAACCTCCGTTGCTGCGGTGGGGGTTTGCTGCACCTCGACGTGAACATCCTCGAGACCGCGGATGCGCAGCCCCTTCGCGTTGACGCGGATTTGCTGCGAGGTGGACGTGGCGATGGCGCTCATGAGGAGGCCGGTGGGGGTGATGCCGTAGCCCTTGCCTCCCCGGGACGTTTCACGGTCCGAGATAAAGTGGCGTACACCGGCGCGAACGGCGTCGGTGTACTTGCCGGTACGGGTGGAGCGCGCCTCGGCGATCGTCTCGTCCACTTGCTCGTAATGCTGGTCGCCCACCTTGGTGTAGGGTTCCGCCCACTCCGCAATGAGGCGCCCGGCGCGGGCCGCAGTGCCCGGCTTGGTGCACAGGTGGTCCGTCCTGTCCAATGCCACGAGAGACTTGGGGTACCGGGAAACTTGGAAGATGAGCTGCGCGCTATCGATGCCCACGGTCTGATCTGTGGGGGAATGCAGGAGAAGCAACGGCTTCTTCAGATCCGGCAGGTAGGTTTCCGGGTTCGTTTCCGCGAGGTCTTCCAGAAGCAGACGGGAGATGGTCATCGTGCGACCGACGAGGGAGAAGGTGTAATCGCCGTGCTGATCCACTTCGCTGATGGCGTCGGGGAACTGGAATACGGCGTGCGCGGGGTCGAACGGGGCGCCAATGGTGGCGATGGCCTTGATCTTTTTCATCCTCTGGCCGGTGCGAAGTGCTGCGGCGCCGCCGAGGGAGTGGCCCACGAGGAGTGCCGGTGCCTCGTAGTTTTCCTCGAGCCACTGGTACACGGCGAAGAGGTCTTCGCAGTTTGAGGTGAACGTTTGCTCGGCGAACACGCCTTCGGATTGGCCGAGGCCTGGGTAATCAAAGCGCAAGACGGCGTACCCGTACTCCGAGAGCGTCTTGGACACGCGGGATGCGCACGGGGTGTGGCGGTTGCCGGTGAAGCAGTGAGAGAAGATTGCGAACGCCTTGGGTTCGGTATCGGGAAAGTCAATGGTAGCCGCAAGTTTCAACCCCTGGGACGAGGGGACTGTGACGTTTACTGAGTGCATGTGTTCCTTCCCACCTATCGTGTTGTGCCGGGAGCCGCCGTGGCCCCTCAGGACAAGGTCGGATCGAGTTGTCCAACAATCCGTTCTGCCTGCCACTATAGGCTACTCACGAGGGCCCGCGTCGGTGAAGTTTGTGCGCCTTCAATGGTAGTGATTTATCCCCCAGAAAAGGTGTGTCAGTGGTGGGCCGAGCGGGCGGGGGTGAGCTGCGCCACGCGCAACGAGGCTGTACGAGGTGATCGGTGGGGAGAAGATGCGGTGTGCGGTCCCACAGTGCTGCCCCCCACACTACTGGTGAGGAAAGGTGGCGTCGGCTCGCGTGCGTACGACCGGTGAAGTGTGCCCCTAGGGAAGGTGACGTATCCACCTGTAGGCTAAGCTAAAAGCTAGTTTTGTCCGTTGTCACGCGGTGTCCGCACAGTTTGTGCTACGTCACCGTGGTGGCCCGTAGTAAGCGTGCTATCGATGCTCCTGCACTGGTGTCGGTGGTGCCGATCGGCATGACCGTGAGCCAAATTGGGCTCCGCGAGCTGACGCGACGGTAAACAGGCCGATGCAGTGGTGTGCACGAGCGACGAAAGGAAGGCGACAACATGGCTGGGATGGATTGGCTCTGGAATGCTCTTGGAGCAAAGAAGGGCCGTAACCAGAAGCAGAGTAAGAAGATCGTGGCCGAGGCGACAACCGTGGCGGACGATCTCGCTGCTCTGAGCGACGCGGAGCTCGCCGAGTACACACGTGAGAACGTGGACGTCAAGCCGGCGTTTCTGGCCGCCTTGTCCGTCGCCTCCACCCGCACCATTGGGCTCACGCCGTTTGCCGTCCAGTCCCAGGCGACGCTGCGGCTCCTCGACGGCGACGTCATCCATATGGCCACCGGCGAGGGCAAGACGCTCGTAGGGGCGATGGCAGCCACGGGCTTCGCGCTCAAAGGCAAGCGCGTGCACCTCATCACCGTCAACGATTACCTCGCCGAGCGCGATGCCACGTGGATGCGCCCGCTCGTGGAGTTCTTCGGCCTCAGTGTGGCGTTCATCACCGAGAAATCCACCCGCGAGGAGCGCATCGCCGCCTACAAAGCGGATATCATCTACGGCCCGGTCAATGAGATCGGCTTCGACGTGCTGCGCGATCAGCTCATCGTCCGCCGGGAGGATGCCGTCCAGCACGGGGCCGACATCGCCATTGTTGACGAGGCGGACAGTGTGCTTGTCGACGAAGCGTTGGTTCCGCTCGTCCTCGCCGGTTCGGTTCCGGGTACAGCCCCGCAGGGACACATCACCGACATCGTCCGCGGGCTCAAGGCCGGCAAGCACTACACGGTGGATGCCGACGGGCGAAACGCGTTCCTCACCGACGAGGGGGCCGCGGTGGTGGAAAAAGCCCTCGGCATCGACTCGTTGTACAGCGAGGAGCACGTGGGCACCACACTTGTCCACGTCAACCTGGCTCTGCACGCGCAGGCACTGTTGCAGCGCGACGTGCACTACATCGTCCGGGATGGGAAGGTTCAGCTTATCGACGCGTCCAAGGGGCGCGTTGCCGATCTGCAACGGTGGCCAGATGGAATCCAAGCCGCAGTGGAGGCCAAGGAGGGGCTCGACGTCACCGAGGGCGGGCGGATCCTCGATTCCATGACGCTCCAGGCGCTTATCGGGCGCTACCCCACTGTGTGTGGCATGACGGGCACCGCCGTGGAAGCCACCGATCAGCTGCGGGAATTCTATAACCTGCGCGTCTCCGTCATCGACCGCGCCGAGCCACTGCGCCGCTTCGACGAGGCCGACAGGATCTACGCCACCGCCGAGGAGAAGATGAACGCCGTGGTGGAGGACGTGCTTGAGCGCCACGCCACCGGCCAGCCCATCCTCATCGGCACTCACGACGTGGCTGAAAGCGAGCAGTTGGCGGAGGCGATCCGGGAGTATGACATCGATGTCAACGTGCTCAACGCGAAGAACGATGCCGAGGAGGCCACCATCATCGCGGAGGCCGGCGACGTGGGGCGCATCACCGTGTCCACGCAGATGGCGGGTCGTGGCACGGACATCAAGCTCGGCGGCGCAGACGAGTCCGAGCACGACAAGGTGGTGGAACTCGGCGGCCTGTGCGTCATCGGCACGGGGCGGTACAAATCCTCCCGGTTGGATAACCAACTTCGCGGACGCGCGGGCCGCCAGGGTGACCCCGGATATGCCGTGTTCTACGTGTCCCTGGAGGACGAACTCATCCTGTCCGGCGGCGACGGCGAATCCGTCACCGCCCACCCCGGTCCGGACGGGTTGATTGAGGAGAAGCGCATCCAGGATTTTGTGGAGCACTGCCAGCGCGTGACCGAAGGCCAGCTGCTGGAGATCCACTCCCAAACCTGGAAGTACTCTAAGCTCCTCGCGGACCAGCGGGTCATCATCGATGAGCGCCGCGCGACAATCCTCGATACGGAAAAGGCATTGGAGGATTTCCGTGAGCGAGCCCCGCAGCGGGTAGCAGAGCTGGAGGGGACGGTGGACCACGACGTGCTGGTCCAGGCCGCCCGCGAGGTCATGCTCTACCACCTGGACATGGGGTGGAGTGATCATTTGGCACTCATGGACGAGGTGCGAGAATCCATTCACCTGCGGGCTATCGCCAGGGAAACACCGCTGACGGAATTCCACCGGATCGCCGTGAGGGAGTTCAAGAGCCTGGTCAACCGGGCCGTCGATGAGGCTGTGGAGACGTTTACCACGGTGCTCATTGATGCCGACGGCGCGCATCTGGACGATCTCGGGCTGAGCAGGCCCTCGGCAACATGGACCTACATGGTGGGAGACAACCCTCTGGAAAAGAAGACCGGCCGCTTTATCCAAGGCGTGACAGACATTTTCCGTTAACCGTTTGCACCAGACCGGCTGTGGCATCGCCGCAGCCGGTCGCGCATCGGTGCGCACCCTGGGGCCACAGGCGGGTGGTTCTGCCAAGGCCATGTGTGGCCTTTCCACCTTTGCCCTTGGTAGTGTGTGGTCTTTTCACCTTTGCCCCTGGCAGCGTGCAGGGTCCGTCCTGCCTAGGCAGTGCGTGACCACTGTTCCGCGGGCGTTTCGGTGCCCTCACCTGCACAACGCGTGCTACCGCTGTGTGGACAAAGCCAGGCGAGGAACGAGGTCAGTTCCCCGTGCCAAAATCACCCCCACCCCGGCCGGAAATGGCTATAGTTGAATACAACCGAATGCTTTCCTACGAGAACTGGAGGCCGTTGCATGGCAGACCATAACGAGATTCCTGAGGCACAGGTAGAAACTACGTCCGTGTTCCGCGCGGATCTGCTCAAAGAGATGGAGTCAGGGGCTACGGCACACCCGAAGACAGGGCTGAACGCGGAAAACCTTCCGGCAGGATCTGCGCTCCTCGTGGTTAAGCGGGGCCCCAACGCGGGTGCTCGTTTCCTTCTCGATCAGCCGGTTACCACCGCTGGTCGCCACCCAGACTCAGATATCCTGCTCGATGACGTCACGGTGTCGCGCCGCCACGCGGAGTTTAAGCAGACCGACGGTGGCTACGAGGTGGTCGATGTGGGATCGCTCAACGGCACCTACGTTAACCGCGAGCCGCAGAACAGCCAGGTGCTCTCCAGTGGCGATGAGGTCCAGATAGGTAAGTTCAGGCTGGTTTACCTCCAGGCTAAGTAGCTAAGTAGGTGGCTGCAGGGAGTCAAGCCCACCCGGGCTGTCGGGTGGCCTACTTGTAAGCCAACCTGTGTGAGAGAAGCAGCTCCTCGGGGCTGCTTCTTTTTTGTCAGGTCCTGGGCCTTGACTTGTGGGCGGTGTGGAACGGTATCACGAGGCGCGGGACGGGATGTCGACAAGCGAAAATAAGGGTGCGTGAGGTGCCTGAGTGGCTCCGTAGCGAGGTACCGGAGTGCTCCAACCGTTAGTCGGACCCACCGGTAGCACCAACGGCCGTGTGAAGCGCGCCGTTCGTCGCTGTGTGTGCCCACAAATTCGCCGGCATGAGCCCCGTGGCGGGCGAGTACAATTTCTTTCATGCGGCACAGGTGCCAGCCTGGGGCTGTTACGATGGAGTGAAAAGGTAAGCAGCGGCGTTAGCTTACCGGTGAGTTGTTCAGTAGAAGAGGATTGTGTGAGCGTTCCTGCACGTAAAAGCGAGATGACCGCGGCGGCTTTTGGGCCGGCCAAAAGCAATCGTATTCCCCGGGCGAAGAAGACCATGTCGATCGGCGTGGTGCTGAAGCGGATTAACGAGGAATTTCCTGAGGTCACCGTCTCAAAGATCAGGTTCCTTGAGTCAGAGGGGCTCATTTCGCCCTCGCGGACCTCGTCTGGCTACCGCCGGTACACCGAGGATGATGTCAACCGCTTGCGCTACATTCTTGTCACGCAGCGGGACCACTACCTTCCCCTCAAAGTTATCCGCGAGCAGCTGGAAGCGATCGATTCCGGTGAAGTCGCCTCCATCATGAGCGGAAGTTCCTCCACGCCAGTGGTGAGCCCGGAGAACTTCCGCGACCCCGCACCCGTGCGACTCTCGGACGCCGACCTAGCCTCCGGGGCGGGCACCAACGACGGGCTCGTGGCCGAGTGCATCAAACTGGGCCTCATCGCCCCGGACCCGGCCGGGTATTTCACCGCCGACGACATGGCCATCGTGTCCACCGTGGCGAGGCTGACGGAGGCCGGGCTTGAGTCCCGCCACCTCAAGAGCCTGAAGAACGCGGCCGTGCGACAGTCGGACATTGTGGAGCAGGTGACCCGCCCGTACGCGCTGGCCAAGGACGAGACGGCGCGGCATCGTGCCAACGAGAAGCAGCAGGAAATCGCTGCGCTTGTCGTGTCGCTGCACGCGACGTTGCTGAAGAACGCGCTGCGCGGTTAGGGGCCACCGTGAGTTCTAAGCCTGCGCTGCACGAGGTGACCCTGGACCAGGTGTGGTACTCCTTCGACCGCATGTACGCGTGCCTCAGCTTCCGGATGGAGGGCGTGCTCCTTCCTGTCTGGGTGAGCGGAAACACCGCCCAACGCCTGGAACGGAGACTCCTGCAGCAACCCAATCGGCCCGAGGCCATCGACTTGTTGTTTGACAGGATCGAGGATGCCGGGGTGGATAAGATCGCTATCACTGGCTACTCCGAGGGTGTTTTCTACGCCTCCGTGCTCCTCAACGACGGCGAGGAGATTGATTGCCGGCCGACGGATGCGCTGATCATCGCCGACATTGTCGAGCAGCCGATTTTTGTGAGCGACACCGTGGTAGAGGAATGCGCCTTCTCGGTGGACGAGGAAACGGACATCGTCGACCTTTTCGAGGGCACCGAGGAGCTGAGCTCGCCCGCGACGCACGTGGATGCGGGCACTGCGATTGACATCTCGGACGATGACGAATTCTCCGCGTTGAT
Organism: Corynebacterium pyruviciproducens ATCC BAA-1742; assembly: GCF_000411375.1. GTDB lineage: Bacteria > Actinomycetota > Actinomycetes > Mycobacteriales > Mycobacteriaceae > Corynebacterium > Corynebacterium pyruviciproducens. The sequence goes on from NZ_KE150446.1 coordinate 571,235, forward strand.
GACAGACTTGGGCTTCAGTGAGAACGATTTGCGGCTGGGGATGGAAGATCTCGGCCCCGATGATGGCGTGGGCGAGGGCGACGAAGGCTAGTTTGGGCGGGATGTCGCTTGCTCTGTCCCCCGAGGACGGCCCAGTTTTCGCTCACCTGTTCTAAGTTGGGGCGCGACACACCGCGCTCGACTTGTAAACTACATGAGTGTGACTAATGTTAAAGTTGAACTTCAGAGTTACAGGGTTGGAATACCCTACATTTGTGAATGACAACGAAAAAAACCACGACTATAAGGACGGCACATGGTAAACGACGAGCGCCCGATGCAAGAGTCCCTCTTTGATATCGGTCCCGATGAGGAAGTGGGATACAGGGTCCCCACGACGTGTCAGGTGGCTGGCATCACCTACCGCCAGCTGGATTACTGGGATCGCACCAAGTTGGTGCAGCCCTCCATTCGGGGCGCGCACGGCTCCGGCTCCCAGCGCCTCTACTCATTCCGTGACATCTTGGTGCTCAAGATTGTCAAGGGTCTTCTTGATACCGGCATTTCGCTGCAGAACATCCGGTCAGCGGTGGAGAAGCTGCGCGACCTGGGTGTCAACGATCTGGCCAACATCACCCTTGTCTCCGATGGCAAGACTGTGTATGAGTGCCGCTCGGCGGACGAGGTCATCGACCTCCTCAATGGTGGCCAGGGCGTGTTTGGTATCGCTGTTCCCAGCATCATGAAGGATCTCACCGGCACAATTACGCAGTTCCCGCACGAGCGCCTCGACCAGGGTGGCGAGGATACCGTGAGCACCGGGTTCGATGAGCTTGCTGAGCGCCGTCGCCGCAAGCTCTCCTAGGGCATAAGCGGGGGAGACGCTGAGCGGACAAGCTGCCACGTGATTGGCACGTGCGAGGTGGTCCTGCTCGACCCCGCCGCTTGACCTCCCGCGTAGGTGCGCGGGAGTCGTGGAAGATTTCGGCCGCGCGGTGGAAGGCTAAGGGTGCCTTCCACCGCGCGGTTTTGTGTGCCCAAACGCGGTGGGCGAGGGGCTACTGACGCAGGTTATGCAGCGTGGTGTTCGCGGGTGGAGCGGGCGTGGCGAGGGGAAGAGTAGGCGAAGTCATCTATATGAAACGAAGGCTCCCACAGTGGTGGGAGCCTTGGTGTGGTGGCGGGGGGACTCTAATTCTGTTGGGGCGCCAGCGAGGTGAGTGCCATCTGCAGGGCTTCCGGAGTGGCGACGTCGGTGGTCATTCCCGCGGTGGACTCGGCCCACTGCCCGAGGGGCTCGTCGTGCTCGCCGCGGCCGATGTGGATGACGTTCACCCGGACGTCCGCATCGCCGCGGGCAGCGCCCAGCTGGTCGACGAAGGCCGCGTCATCGCCACGATCGGCCGTCCCCGTGGTGAGGACGGTGAGGTCAACCGGGGCCTGGATCTGACGGCTTCTATCGGCGGCTGTGCTAAGAGCGGCAAGGACACTGGAGCGGGTCCATGACTCGCCGCCGGCACCGAGGATAACCACGTGGTCGGCTGCCTCCTGTCCGCCCTGGCCAGCGTCGAAGGTGACGTTTTGGCGCCAGCCCTTGGTCACACCCGGGTTGAGCGGAGACGAGTAGTTCCACAGGGAGACGCTCTTGCCTGCGCCGCCGACGGCACGGGCATAATCGGCCACTGCGGACTGTGCCTCGCTCAGCCACGAGTTCTCGGACCCCTGCGCCACGTTGCTCATGGCAGCCGAGGCATCAAGCAGGATAAGGGTATCGCGGGGCTCGACGGACTCCGCCTGAGCAGCCGACTGATCTGCTGGGGCCTGTCCCGCTCCACTGAGCGCGGCACCGGCCGCAAGCCACCGGGCATGGGTATCGTCCGGCTGGGCGATCGTGTTGTCCCCCGTCAGTGACGAAGCGAAATCGAAGGCGGCCCGGGCCTCGAGCTCGGACACATTATCCGTGGCCGTTAGAGGAACAAAGTAGGTGGGAAGGGCGAACCCGTCCGGGCTGTGGAATGAGTAACCCGCCGGGGTCTGCGACTCGCTCACCGCGATGACGGTGCGCCCCTCGGACACAGCTGCATCGAGGGATTCAACCTGCCCCTTTTCCAGCAGCTCGGAGGCCGCGCCGGCATCGCCGTTTGCAAGCGCGGCAGCAACTGCGGTGGAAACTGTCGGGTTATCGGAGGGGAAAGCGACCTCGAGGCTGCGCAGGTTGTTCCAGTCTCCGGCCGGGAAGTCTGTGCCATCCTTGTGCGCTAGCCCGAGCTTCGTCTCGGCGGCGATGGGCCAGTTTTCGGAGGCACCGGAGCGACCAGACTGTGCCAAATACTGCTGCACGCTGTACGGGGTCCCGGCAACGGCGATGCCGGCCGCAGCGTTGATGTCGTCGGTGACGCTAGCTTTGACGCAGTGGTCCTGGACGACGGGGGAGGACTCCTGGTAAGCGGTGAGCTTGTCTATCACTGGGCTATCAGTACTGGCGGCTACCTTGAACTGAACGTCCCCTTCCGCGCAGTCAACCGCCACAGTATCGGACTGCCCGCCGAGTGAATCGCGGTTCATCCAGGCGTACACCGCCCCCGCGAGAGCGAGGGCAATGATGACGAGGAAAGCGATGAAGCCTTTAGACACGGAGTAATTGTTTTCCCCGGTCGAGTGACGTGCCACGGTTAGCTCACCTTCTGTAGTTCGGTCATGATCCATCGGGGCCGGCCCGCCAGCTGCACGCTCGTGAGGCGCACCCCGTTCCCCATTGTAGGAGAGTTTTGAGCCTGAGCTCTTATTGTACAGGCAGTTCGTCGGGCGAGGCGGGACGAACACCCACGGCATCGAGCACGAGGAGAAGTTCCCGGCGGATAGCAGTGCCCTGTTCAGCGAGTGCGCGCTGCCGGTGGACAAACTCCGCCTTGCCTTCAGTTGTCTCCACCGGAATGGGAGCGAGCCCAAGCTCCGCGCAATCGTAGGGGGAGGCCTGCATGTCAAGTATCCGCGCTTGGCTAGCGAGTTCAAAGGCCTGGAGGATAAGCGAGCTGGGGATGAGGGGTTCTAGCTTGAAAGCCCACTTGTACAGGTCCATTGTCGCGTGGAGGCACCCGGATTGTTCACAGGAAAGCTGGCTCTCCCTGGTCAACTGCTGGCCGTTGAGAGGACGAGCAGGCGGGGTGAAGAAACGGAACGCGTCGTAGTGAGTACAACGAATATCGTGCGACTCGACTACGGTGTTGACGCCCGCGCCGCCGAGACGCAAAGGCAGGTTGTGTCGTGGGGTATCCGTCTTATAGCACATGGCCCACTCGTGGAGGCAAAAACAATCGAAATGGGCTGTGCGGGCCATCGTGCCGGCGAGCAGGTCGGCGATGTAGCGCGCCGCCTTGCCACGTTTTGCCAAAAACGCGTCGCTATCGCACTGCGTCAGCCCACCGTCGGAGCGGTAGTATTTCCACTCGCGGTGCGGGCATTCGCCTTCGAGAGCCACAGTGACGCCGGGGTGCCAGCGGCGAAATTTGCCGGGGGAGTAGCGGTAATAGTCAAACAGGAAGTCCCACACAGGGTGCTTTTCGCCGCGGGCATGGCGCTCCAGGTGGTTGCGGGTGAGCTCGTCAATCCGTGTTGCGTGTGCCTCGGCCAGTTCGCGCCATTCCTCTTCCGCAAGGACGGTAACCGGTGCCGTGTGGGAGCCCGGGTGGAGTGTGTCGGTGTTACTCATGGGTCCAATCACGCACTGTTCCTACGTATTCCTCGATGAGGTCCTCTAGCGCGACGATGCCCAAGATCTTCCCGTTTTCGGTAATGAGGCCCATGTGGGCGCGGTCGCGGCGCAGGATACGCAACGCGTCATCCATCGGGGTGGCGGCATCGAGAACCTTGAGCGAGCGGATGTCGCTGCGCTGGATCGTCTCTTGCTCGGTCGCCGGATCGTCGCTGACCATCGTGGTCAGAACATCCTTCACATGGATGTAGCCCACGAACCCGGTTGAGGAAAGAACGGGGAAGCGGGAGAAGCCCGTCTCGGCTACGGCCTCCTCCAGTTGGTTGACCGTGGGGTTCAGCGGCAGGGACACCACCTGGTCGAGGGGGATACACAGCTCCTTCACACTGCGGCGGGCGGCCGCCAGAGCCTTCTTGAGCCGGGCGTGCTCCTCGGCGTCGATAAGCCCCTCGGAACGTGACTCGGCGATCATGGCGGCCAGAGCCGAGGAGTCAACGGTGGAGTCCAGCTCGTCCTTCTGCTCAATCCCGAACGCCTTGAGGGTCATGCGGGCGATCCAGTTGACAAAGTGGATGAACGGGCGGGTGACCTTCTCAAACGCGATGAGCGCGGGCACCAAAATCAACGCGGTCGATTCGGGGCCAGCGATAGCCAGGTTCTTGGGCACCATCTCTCCCAGCAGGATGTGCAAGAACGTGATGATGAACAGCGAGATCGCAAAGGACAGGGGGTGCAACAAGTCCGGCGGAATGCCGAGGCTGGAAAACGGCCGCTCAAGCAGGTGCGCGATCGCGGGCTCGCCCAGTTTGCCCAGGATGAGTGAGGCGATAGTCACGCCGAGCTGGGCGGCGGCGAGCATGAGCGACAGGTGCTCCATCGCCCCAAGAACCGTCTTGGCGCGGTGATTGCCCTGGCTGATGAGGGTTTCCAGGCGGTCTTTGCGCGAGGAGATGAGTGCGAATTCGCCACCCACAAAGAAGGCGTTGGCCAGCAACAAAACAATGATGAGGAGAGCAGCGGTCCAGATAGTCATTTACTTGAACTCCTCTGCTTCCTCGGCGGTAATGGGTGTGAGCACCGCTCTATCCACACGCCGTCCGTCCATGGACGTGATGCGCGCGACCCATCGCCCCGGCAACCCGGACTCGAACTCGTCCAGGTAATCGCGATCAGTCTCCGGGAGCAGGAGGGTTTCCCCACCGGATGGAATCGCGCCGAGGGCGTACATGATGAGCCCACCGAGAGATTCGTACGGGCCCTCGGGGGCGAAGTAGCCGATCTTTTCTGCAAGCTCGTCCACCCGGGCAAGGCCGGAAACATCCCAGCTGTGCGTGCCCAAGCGCCTGATCTCGATCTCCTCGTCGGCGTTGTCGTGCTCGTCGTACACCTCGCCGAGGATTTCCTCCACCACGTCCTCCATGGTGACAAAGCCAGCGGTGCCACCGTACTCGTCGGCGATGAGAACCACCTGCGAGCCGGCGGAGCGCACGGCCTTGAGCACCGCGTCGCCGTCGAGGGACTCGGGGACAACGGGGACCTTCCGGGCGAATTCGCGCACGCTCGTGGTGGAACGCTTCTCCCGCGGAACGGAGAAGGCGGATTTCACGTGTACTACGCCGAGCGTCTCGTCGAGGTCGCCGTCGACCACGGGGAACCGGGAGTACCCCGTTTCGATGGCCACGTTGAGGAGGTCGGTGATGGTGTCATCGGCCTGGAGGGAGACGATGGTGGAGCGCGGGGTCATGAACTCGTCCGCGTCGGATTCGCCGAACTTCAGCGAGCGATCGAGCATGAGGGCCTCGGATTTATCAAACTTGCCGTGGTTGGCGGAGTTGCGCACCAGGGCTCCCAGCTCCTGGGGCGTGCGGGCCGAGGCGAGTTCGTCGGCAGGCTCCACCCCCAGCTTGCGAACGAGGAAATTCGCGGCCCAGTTGAGGGAGCGAATGAACCAGGAAAACACCTTGTTGAACCACTGCACGGGGGGAACCACGAAACGCGCCGTGGCCAGAGGGTTAGTGATGGCGAGGTTTTTGGGAACAAGCTCGCCGTACACCATGGACAATAAGGTGGCCACGATGAGCGCGAGCACCAGCGCCACGGTGGTTGCCATCTCCGTGGGCAGCCCGAGCCACGTCAAAAGTGGTGTGAAGTACGTGGACAACACGGGCTCCGCGAGGTACCCGGTAGCCAGCGTGGTGATGGTGATACCCAACTGAGCTCCGGAAAGTTCGAACGAGAGCTTGTTGTGGGCATCCTGGATCGCCTTCGCCGGGCGGTCGCCCACCTGCTTCACGTGACTGTCGATGGTCGCCCGCTCGAGGCCGGTGAGGGCGAACTCGATCGCCACAAAGAACCCTGTAAGCCCAGTGAGGGCGACAAAGCCGAGCAGGGAAAGAATGCTTAAAAATATGTCCATCAGTGATCACACATAGCATAACAGCAAATGCCTGCACCGACGTCGTCGGAGCAGGCACAGGTCGCTGTCACAGTGTGCAGTTATTCCTCAGTTAGTACTGTACTTCGGAGCGGTCCTCGGACCACAGCGTGTGGAAGGTGCCTTCCTTGTCCACTCGCTTGTAGGTGTGCGCACCGAAAAAGTCACGCTGGCCCTGGATGAGGGCCGCGGGCAAACGCTTGGAACGCAGGCCATCGTAGTAGCTGAGCGAGGAGGCGAACACGGGAACCGGCACGCCTCGCTTGGTCGCCTCAACAACAACGCGACGCCAGGAATCAACGAGGTCGTTGAGCTCGCCGTTGAAATACGGGTCAAGCAGCAGCGAGTGAAGCTCCGGGTTCTTCTCAAAGGCCTCGGTGATGCGGTTGAGGAAGGTGGCACGGATGATGCAGCCGCCGCGCCAGATCTTGGCCAAGCCTCCAGGCTTGATCGTCCAGTTGTATTCCTTGGCTCCGGCAAGAATCTCGTCAAAGCCCTGCGCGTAGGCGACAAGCTTGGAGGCGTACAGCGCGCGGCGGACATCCTCCACAAACTGTTCCTTGTCCACGGCGTCGGTGGACAGTTCGCCGGCGGGAAGCTTGTCCTGCGCGGCGGCACGCTGCTCACGGCTGGAGGACAGCGCCCGGGCGAACACGGCCTCGCCGATGCCGGTGACCGGGATACCCAGGTCGAGAGCCTCCTTGGCGGTCCAGCGTCCGGTGCCCTTTTGGCCTGCGGCATCGACGATCACGTCCACCAGCGGCTTGCCGGTTTCGGCATCCTTGTGGGCGAGCACCTCGGCGGTGATCTCAACCAGGTACGAGTTGAGGTCGCCCTTGTTCCACTCGGTGAAGATCTCGGAAATTTCATCGGTGGTCAGCCCACCGACCCGGCGCAGCAGGTCGTAGGCCTCGCCGATGACCTGCATATCCGCGTACTCAATGCCGTTGTGAACCATCTTGACAAAGTGACCGGCACCGTCGGCACCGATGTGGGTGCAGCACGGCTCGCCATCGACCTTGGCAGAAATCGACTCGAGGAGCGGGCCGAGGGACTCGTATGCCTTCTCCGTGCCACCGGGCATGATCGACGGTCCGTGGAGGGCGCCTTCCTCGCCGCCGGACACACCCGTGCCCACGTAGTGGAGTCCACGTGCGCGAACCTGCTTCTCACGGCGGATGGTGTCGGTGAACAGGGAGTTGCCGCCATCAATGATGATGTCGCCCTCCTCCATTGCGCTGGCAAGCTGCTCGATGACCGCGTCGGTGGCGGCACCGGCCTGCACCATGATCATGGCGCGGCGCGGCTTTTCCAGGCTCGCCACGAACTCCTCGATCGTCTCGGAGGGGATGAAATTGCCCTCTGAGCCGTGGTTTTCCATGAGCGCCTCGGTCTTGGCGTAGGTGCGGTTGTACACCGCCACGGTGTACCCCTTGGAGGCGAAGTTGCGGGCGAGGTTGGAGCCCATCACGGCGAGTCCTACCACGCCGATCTGTGCGAGGGAATTGTGCTGTGCTGCGGAAGCAGTAGTCGAGTCTGTCATACCTTGTATCGTACCCAGACGCGCCCCGCGGTCATAGGAACAGCCGTGTAGTTGCCAACTCTTTCTGTCTGTGCGGCGCATACTCGGCCTGGAGAGAGCGTTGTGCGGTAGCGTGAAGGTCATGGATCTACGTGACCTCTGTGCGACTGCCGCCTCCCGCCCCTTGAACGAGGATGAACGAACAACCTTTAACTCGCTCATCACGGGTGTGGATCGCACCCTCGGTACCCGCTACGTGCACATCAGTGCGCAGGAAGTGTCGCTGGAATTAGAGATCACGCCCAAGGTGTTGCAACCCTGGGGCATCGTCCACGGCGGGGTGTACGCCGCGCTGGCGGAGTCGGCAGCATCGGTGGGATCCCTCGTCGCTACGGGGGCCCGGCGCGGGATCGCCGGGCTCTCCAACTCCACCGACTTCATCGCGTCGGCATCCCACGGCACAATTCGCGCCACGGCCCGCCCGGTGCACACGGGGCGGACCCTGCACCTGTGGGAGGTCAGCTGCGAGTGTGAGGGGCGAATTCTTGCCCGCTCCACTGTTCGCTGCATCGTGTTATCGCCCCGCATGGATTAAAAAAACCGCCTCGCCTGGGGCGAGACGGCGTGGTAAGCACGGGTTTGAGCCGCCCGCATGTGGGGCGGCGCGCACGCGTTAGTTAAACAGGTTGACCAGCCCGAGGAAGATGCCGCTGATGGCAATGAGGCCGGTGACGATGACGAAGATGTTGGAGGCGTTCTTGCGGTAGGGCTTGAACACGTCCACGGTGTAGATCGCCACCATCGGCATGAGGTAGAGAATAGCGGCGATGACCGGGCCGGAAAGCGACTCGATGATGGACAAGACGGACGGGTTCATGATCGCCGCGATCCAGGTGGTGATGAACATGAACACGGCGACACCGATGTTCACCGTCTTCACCCCCACACGCTCCACAAATGCGGGGGCCGATGCGCGGATGATGCCGGCTGCGCCCTCGGAGGCGCCGAGGTAGTGCCCGAAGAAGGAGGAGACGATCGCCGCGAAGGCGATGAGCGGCCCGAGGTAGGAGATGAACGGGTTGCCGTGGACGTTTGCCAGGTAGGACAAAACGGGCAGGTTTTGTTCCTTGGCCTCGGCCATTCCGTCCGGGCCGAGGGAGAGGACGCAGGACCACACGAAGAACATGGTGAACACGACAAGCAGCACCATGGTCCAGAACAGGACGCGGGAGGCGTGCTGGGTGGAGCGGGATCCGTGGGCGCGTTGCATGGCTACGGAGAACTGGGAAATGGCCGGCGAGTGGTTGAAGGCGAACACCATGACGGGGATGATGATGAACACCGAGTACGCGATCGCGCTGGGGGAGCTGTCACCAATTTCCATCAGCCCGCGGAAGTCCCAGGAGGGAATGAGGTAAATGGATACGCCGAACAGGCAGGCGATGAGGGGATAGACCATCCATCCCGTGACAATGAGCATAAGCCGTTCGCCCCACAGCAGCACGGCCATCATGGCGCCGATGAGGATGGCGCTTAGAATCGCTCGCGGAACTTCGGGCCAGCCCAGCTGGTTGACAAAGAACGAGTTGACGGTGTTTGTGATTGATACCCCGTAGATGAGCACGATGGGGTAGATTGCCAGGAAGTACAGGATCGTGATGATCCAGCCGGGGATGCGGCCAAAGTACTGCGCAGCGACCACGGTGATGTCATCGCCGTAGCCGGGGGATAGGCACACGAAACGTGACAGCGCACGGTGCGAGAAGTACGTCATCCCCGGGATGAGGAGGGTGACAATAAGCAGCGGCCAGAAGCCACCAATGCCCGCGTTGAGCGGGAGGAACAGGATTCCGGCACCGACGGCCGTGCCGAAGAGGCTAAACACCCAACTGCGGTCGTAGGCCTTGAGGTCGGAGGGGAGCTCGTCGAAGCGCGCGGCGGATTCTGTCGCGGCGCTGGTCGAGGAATCGTTTTCTGCAGCCATAATGGTCCTTTTCAGTCGGAGACGGGACTGGCTATGTTGAACGGGTCACAATTTGTTCAACACGTCTTGTACACCACCCTAAGCGTTCAACATGCCCGCAAACAAACCATATTTAGCGTTCAGGGTACCCCCGAGTGGGTAGGCTACAGTAGTTGTTATGCCAACGTGGAAAGAAATCACCGACCGTAATCCGCAGCACTCCGCCAACTATGCCCAGCGCTGGGACCGAATCGCCGCCGAGGGGAAGGATATTTTTGGGGAGGCTAGGCTTGTCGACGCCCTGGTGGACAGGAAGTCTCGTATCTTAGACGCTGGCTGTGGGCAGGGGAGGATCGGAGGTTATCTCGCTCAGCGTGGCCACACGGTCACCGGAGTAGACATCGATCCCTACCTCATCGGGATAGCCCGCTCACGCCACCCTGAGGCGACGTGGCAGGTGGGAGATCTTGTGGGAGAGGGGCTTCCGCGTGGTCCTTTCGACGCCATCGTCAGCGCAGGTAACGTGCTGACGTTCCTCGAGCCAGGCACCCAAGTCACGGCCTGGTCCAACCTCGCGGCCGTGCTTGCGCCGGGTGGCCGCATCGCCGCCGGTTTTGGCTTGGATAGAGGCTACAGCCTGGAGCAATGCCAAGCAGACATCGAGGAGGCGGGGCTCACCACATCCCTCCTTTTGAGCAGTTGGGACATCCGCCCCTTCACCCGGGGAAAATCGACGTTTGCCGTGGTGATAGCGCAACGCGCGGGGCACGACAGGCCCCGCGCGAAAACTGCGACGATCGATCTCGGTCGGTTGCGGAAACTCTAGAAAGTGTTGAGCCCGTACGAGCGGAACACGTCGCGGGCCGCCTCCACGGATTCCTTTGAGGGAGGCTTGACTCCCTCGAGCTTGTACTCCATGTCCAGGTTCTTCCACTTGTCCGCTCCCATGTTGTGGAAGGGGAGCACCTCGACGCGCTCGACGGAGCTCTTCCACCGTGAGACGATCTGGGCGACCTTCTCCACGTTCTCGGGGGCGTCGGTCCAACCCGGCACGAGGACGAATCGGATCCAGATCTTCTTGCCCAACTTGGTCAGACGCTCACCAAAATCGAGGGTCGGCTGCAGGTCGCGCCCGGTGACGCGCTTATAGGTATCCGGGAACCCAGACTTCACGTCGAGCAGAAACAGGTCGATGTTGGAAATATCCTCGTCGGTGAGGCGCGCTCCGAGGAACCCGGAGGTATCGATGGCCGTGTGAACGCCCGCGGCATGGACTGCTTCCAAGATCCGTCGGGTGAAAGCAATCTGGAAGAGGGGCTCTCCACCGGAGATGGTAAGTCCGCCGCCGGAAGCGTTGAAAACTGGACGGTAACGCTTGATCTTCTTGATAATCGCCTCGACGTCCTCGAGCGTGCCCTCCTTCATGTCCATCGTGTCCGGGTTGTGGCAGTACACGCACCGCAGCGGGCAGCCGGAGAGAAAGAGGGTCATCCGTGTACCTGGGCCATCAACTGCGGTGACGAGCTCCCACGAGTGGACGAGCCCCACAGAGCCCGTTCTCCTCGCGGCGAACAGCTCGGAGCGCTGAGCCTCCTCGAGCTCTACGTTCCCGCCGATGCCGCCAGCCATGCCCCTCACACGTTCACCGTCTGAAGGGGCAATAGTCACGGTTGAATTTAGACCGTCAGCCACAGTGTGTTCACCTCAATGTGTGTTGAAAAAGTTGGAGGCCACCAGCGTAGAGCCCCTGGCCTCGGTGGGCTCCCTTATTACCGTACGTTAGATACTACCTAAATGCCATCGGCGGTAAAGGGTAACGCCCGCGAGTGTTTGCACACATCGCGGGCGTTGTTCACAAGTTATCCCCGGCGCCGTAAACGGCGGGGGAACGCATCATCCTACGCGTTGTGGTGGAAGGTGCGGGAAAGAACGTCGAGCTGCTGCTCGCGGGTGAGCTTAACAAAGTTCACGGCGTAGCCGGAGACGCGAACGGTGAGGTTCGGGTACTTCTCGGGGTGCTCCATGGCATCCTCGAGGGTGGACTGGTCAAGCACGTTGATGTTGGCGTGGTAGAGACCGGACTCGGAGTTGTTCTTCTCGCGGTTGTCCTTCATGGAAGCCATACGGGATTCGAAAGTCTGAGCAGACATTGTTTTCTCTCTTTCTGATGTGTTGTGGGCGGGGACGCCCGGGTTAGGGTGGGAAATCTTAGGCCGGGCAGGAGTTCTCATCGATGATGAAGCCTGCGTCGAGGATTCCGACCAGGTTGTTCACCTGCTCATCCTTGTTGCGGCCGAGGCCGGAAGGAGTGATGGTGTTGGTCAGGGAAATACCGTCGAGAGCATCGTTGTAGTCGAGCTTGCCCACCGACAGCATGGACGCGACCATGCCGTGGCTGTCCGCACCGTTTTCGGGGTTGGCACCGGGTGCAAACGGGGTGCCCGCCTCGTGACCGGACGGGAAGGCGCCGGTGGCCTTTCCGTACACCACGTTGGAGGTGATGGTCAGCACGGACTGGGTCGGGATGGCATCCCGGTACATCGGGATTTCCTTGATCTTGGACATGATCGTGTGGACCACCGTTGCCGCGATATCGTCGGCACGGTCATCGTCGTTGCCGTAACGGGGGAAGTCACCCTCCGTCTTGTAGTCAACAATGAGGCCGGTCTCGTCGCGGACCGGGTACACCTTGGCGTACTTGATGGCGGCCAGCGAATCGGCCACGATGGACAGTCCAGCGATGCCACAGCCCATGGTGCGCACGATATCGGAATCGTGGAGAGCCATCTCCACAGACTCGTAGGCGTAGCGATCGTGGCAGTAGTGGATGATGTTGAGGGCCTCAACGTAGGTGCCGACGACCCAGTCGAGCATCTCCTCGTACTTTTCCCAGACCTCGTCGAAGTCCAGCGGGCCATCGCCCTTGATGCCGTCGCGGACATCCGTGACCTGCTTGCCGCTCATTTCGTCGCGGCCGCCGTTCATGGCGTACAGGAGAGCCTTAGCGGAGTTCACGCGAGCGCCGAAGAACTGCATCTGCTTACCCACGCGCATGGGGGACACACAGCAGGCAATTGCGGCATCGTCGCCCCACTGCTTACGAATCTGCTTGTCAGACTCGTACTGGATGGAGGACGTCTCGATGGAGATGGCTGCGCAGAATTCCTTGTAGCCCTCAGGAAGCGCGGGATCCCAGAAGATGGTGATGTTCGGCTCCGGGGCCGGGCCAAGGTTACGCAGGGTCTGGAGCAGGCGGAAGGAGGTCTTGGTCACCAGCGGGCGACCGTCGTTGGAGAAGCCAGCGTCAGACCAGGTTGCCCAGTAAGGGTCGCCTGAGAAGATCTGGTCGTAGTCCTCGGTGCGGAGGAAGCGAACAATGCGGAGCTTGATCACGAGCGCATCGATGATCTCCTGAGCGTCCTGCTCGGTGATGGTGCCGGCGGCGAGGTCGCGCTCGAAGTAGCAATCGAAGAAAGCAGACAGGCGACCGAAGGACATGGCGGCACCGTCCTGGCTCTTCACAGAGGCTAGGTAGCCGAAGTAGGTCCACTGGACTGCTTCCTGAGCGGTCTTGGCCGGGCGGGAGATGTCAAAGCCGTACATTTCAGCCATGTGCTTGAGCTTCTTGAGGGCCTTGATCTGCTCGGAGTGCTCCTCGCGGTAGCGTGCCCAGTGCTCGGAGAAGTTCTCGCCGGCGACCTTATCCTTAGCGGCGGTCTTCTCCTCGATGAGGTAATCGACACCGTACAGCGCTACGCGGCGGTAATCGCCAATGATGCGGCCACGGCCGTAGGCATCCGGAAGACCGGTGATGATGTGGGAGGAACGAGCAGCACGGATGCGCGGGGTGTAGATGTCGAACACCGCGTCGTTGTGCGTCTTGCGGTAACGGGTGAAGATCTTCTCCACGTCCGGGTTGACTTCCTTGCCCGCTTCCTTGATAGCCTGCTTGACCATGCGCCAGCCACCGTTGGGCATCATGGCGCGCTTGAGCGGAACATCCGTCTGGAGGCCGACGATGACGTTGTCATCCTCAGAGATGTAACCGGCCGGGAAAGCGTCGATGTCCGCCGGGGTCTCGGTGTCGACATCGTAGATGCGCTTCTTGCGCTCGACGGAGAGGTAGTTCTCCTCGAGGTGATCCCACACGCGCTTGGTCTTGTCGGTTGGGCCGGACAGGAACTCGGCGTCGCCCTCGTACGGCGTGTAGTTCTTCTGGATGAAGTCGCGAACGTCGATTTCCTCTTGCCAGTTACCGGGCTCGAAGCCCTCCCACTCTGGAGCGACCTGCTTGTTGTCTACTTGTGCAGTCACAGTTCCCGCCTTTCGGGTTAGGTCAGTAAAAACTTACGGTTTATGGCCGGGAGTCGCTGTCAATAGTTCAGGAGTGTCCCCACTACCGTGAATGTCGCACGCCAGGGTGCGTCCGCGACAAGCGGCCTTTCGGGACTCACTGTACACAAGAAATGGTGAACAATTTTTAGCCGATGGCGGTGGCGTTGCGAGGTGTCACCGCCATTGAAGCGCTGACCAGCCTGGTTATATCCGAAGCGGGGTTCGTCCGACTGTGGAATGTGAGAAATCTATATGTAAAATATGAGGCATGTCACAAAGAAAGTGGGGTTGAAAAACACATCTTTGACCGTATGGGTATCGTCTCTAGCCCCGGAGAGATGTAAAAGGCAAGGTTAATCAAGCAGACATCAGATGACCTAGGTTAAAACTGTCCTTTTGGTATTGAATGAAGTACGCACGCATTGCCCCCGTAAAGGGGAAATTGGAAGTGTTGGCTAAAACGGGGAAGAATTTCCGGTCATGGACATCAGACAACCAAGCGAGTTGGCTGGGTAGGCGATTGGCTCGGTCGAGTGGCGAGTAAAAGGGCACGATAATCAATGGTTAATGGCGAAGGGGGAGGGGAGCAAGTGTGGCGATCCGTCGCGCTGCCGCTCTAACAAGCCCTTTTGAGGAATTCCTAGGCTATTTATAGGTAATCTGCGGTCCAATACGGCGTGGTTCATAAGTTGAGGGAGGCGAGTTATGTGTGACGATGTGTGCTCGGGACTGTTTGCTCCTAGGTAGTTTTAGGGCAAAGGTACGATCTTCACTGACGGGGGTCTGATGTTTGCCAATGCTTCGCGTTTTCGCGATCCCCACATTTTGTTTCCGGTTGTGGGGTGAGAGCGGGTTCCTACTATCGCGCGAGGGTGTGTCCTGGTGCCAGGTTGCCCGGAACTTTGCAAAGATAATAGGCAATGAAAACTCCGTCGCACTTAGAACACATCGATCCCCAGCTGTGGCCGGCAGTGGCCACCGTGCCAACCATGGGGCTTCTTCGCGGACCGCAGGCCAAGAAGGAAGAGGCCCACTTGGCGCGCACGTTCGACGCTGCCGGGCTTACGGTTGGTCTTGACGGTGACCTCGTGGTCCATTCGGATGCCTTGTTCTACCGGATCGCCGAAGCTGGCTGGCTCGGGCTCGGCGAGTCCTACATGGCAGGGGAATGGGACGCCACGGATCTCGGATCCGTGCTGAGGAAGCTCATTGCGGTGGGGTACCAGCCCAAGCGCCGCCTCACCGTCAAGCCGGTGGGGAAGAAGCGGGCGCGGGCCCGTCGGCCGTTCGATGCGGTTGCTGATGCCGATGACGTGATGGGAATTCCCCACGAGCTTCGCAGCTTGTTCAGCGGCGATGGGGCGAGCTGCGCCGTCGGGATCTTTAATTCCGGTATTCCCACCACGCTGCATCCAACGTCCACCACTGAGTCAACGTCTATCTCTGCACCAGGTTCTGTCGAGGCCGCGGACATAGGAGAGGCGCAACAGCGGGCTTGTACCACCTTGTGCCAATCGCTTGATATTCGCAGCGGGGACATGGTTGGAGAGTTTGGGTTTAACGGTGCCGCTATCAGCGCCACCGCCCGCTCGTTGGGGGCGCGCGCGTCGTACTTCAGCGCCGACGCCCTCAACGTGGAGAAGGTTCGAGCCATGCGCCTGCCGGGTGTGGACGTGACACGGATACCGTTCCCGGTTCCCCATGAAGGCCATGCCGCCAGACGCTTCACCGCTGTTGTCACCGGCGATTACGCCAACTTCCTGCCGGTTAATTCCTTTCAGGCTTTCGCGCGGTGGGCGCGTCACAACGTGTCACCGGTGGGGGCGATGGGTGTCGCAGCGCTCGTCTCCATCGGCCAGGAAAATCCGACGGACCACGTTCTCCAGCTTTTCCGCGATTACCTTGCGCCAACGTTCACCCTGCCCGCGGCACAGGCGTTGCCCGGTTTGCTTGTACAGGAGACGGGGATGCCTCTGCGTAGTTGTGTTGATTACGATTCCCACGTCGCCCCGAGTTTCCGTGCTTCCCGCACCAACTTTGAGGTTGCGGGTGCGCAGGCCGCGGCCATGGGCTTCGATTCCTGTTACAGGAGGCTCGTGCAGTTTAGCCTCGCCTCGATGGAGGCGCTCGCCCAGGAGAAGTATGTGGGCGTGCGACAGGTAGTCGTCGGTTCATAGGGTGGGGATAAGGGCAGGTGAGCGGCCTGTCCGTGGCGTACGGTTGGTGTTTTCTCTACATTGGGATGCATGGCTACGATTACTTTTCAAGGTTTAGAGGTCCGCACGTCCGGTGAGCTCCCGAGCAAGGGGAGCAAGGCACCGGACTTCACCGTCGTCTCGGGGGAACTCAAAGAACTGACCAACGCTGATTTTGCGGGCAAGAAGCTCGTCATCAACATTTTCCCGTCCGTGGATACGGGCGTGTGCGCCCAGTCGGTGCGTACCTTCAACAAGAAGGCTTCGAGCCTGGATAACACCACGGTGTTGTGTGTGTCTCGCGATCTTCCCTTCGCACTTGAACGTTTCTGCGCTGCCGAGGGGTTGGACAATGTGACCACGGCATCCGACTTCCGCCACGGTTTCGGCGAGGCTTTCGGCGTGGTGCAGGAATCGGGCCCGTTGGCTGGCCTTCTGGCTCGCGCCGTGGTGGTTGTGGACGAGGATGGCACCGTCCTGTACACCCAGCAGGTTCCTGAGATCGGGGAGGAACCGGACTACGACGAGGCGCTTGCAGCAGTGTCTGCGTAGAGTTGTAAAATTTGCGGTCGTGGGAATCTGTCCCGCGACCGTTTATTTTTGTCAAGGGGTGTTGGTGTCTCCGCTGGTCTTCCTGCTTCTGTTCGCTGGTTCTCTCGTCGCTGGGCTTATCGACGCCCTCATCGGTGGCGGTGGTCTCATTCTTCTCCCTCTCATCCTCATCTGTAACCCGCAGTTCACCAACGCTCAGGCTCTCGGGGTAAACAAGATCGCGGCGATCGTGGGAACGGGGAGTGCGGCCGTCACCCTGGGCCGTAAAATTGACGGCGCTCGAAGCTCGCTGCGCTACGCGCCGTTTGCGCTTCTGGGCGCTGCGGGAGGGGCACTCGTCGCGGCCAGTATTAACAAGGAGATCATGCGGCCGATCATTGCCGTCGTGCTCGTCCTTGTGGGAGCCTATGTCTTGTTCAAGCCGTCGTTTGGGCAACAAACCGCAGTCCACAGCAAGACGGTGGGGCGGATCATTGCGATGTGCGTCGCGACCCTGGCCATCGGTGTGTACGACGGATCCTTCGGCCCGGGCACGGGTGTGTTCTTCATCATGGCCTTCGTCAGCCTGCGCGGCGGGGACTTTCTAGAAAACGCCACGTGGGCGAAGATCACCAACACGTTCACCAACTTGGGCGCGCTCATCGTGTTCTCGTTGAGTGGCGAGATCATGTGGGGCCTGGGAATCGCGCTCGCCGTGGCGAACATGATCGGCGCACAAATTGGAGCGCGCATGGTGTTGGCAAAGGGGGCTGGGATGTTGCGCGTGCTCATCCTCGTACTGGTAGTGGTCATGGCAGCCAAGCTAGGTTACGACCAGTTCGCCGCCGCGTAGCCACGCGGCGGGGTGTACCGCCCTCATCCTAAATGACATAATGTACATTATCGGACAGTTATATAGAAAGGGCTCAAATGTCGGTGGTACGCGAACGTCCCTCCTGGTTACCTGCCGTCTCGCAGCGTGAGCTAGCATGCGAACGCCCCTCCGAGTTGTCTGTGTGTGCGACTGGCTGGGTTCTTTCAGCGGTGTGGATCCCCACTTCGGCCCGCCTCTCTGCGTGAGCTATCCGCACGGCGGCACGGGGTTTTTAGCCTCCGATTGAGGCCTATCTACCCCCTCACCCCTCGATTTTGGTTGACTGTATATGCGTCACCATTACGTCACTGTGACGAATTGCGGTCACAAATGCTTGTACGCGTAGACCAATTGGAAAATGGTCCACCCGATGAGCGCCACGGCAATGATAGTGACAACCCACATCGACTTCACGGCGACGAAGATTGTGAAGCCGATGAGGACAACAAGCCGGATCCAGATGAAAGGCAGCATGCGGTTCATCAACACGCCGGGTTACTCCTTTTCAAACGTGAGGCGAATGTTCGCCTCGCCCTCTTCGTTGATGAGTGCTGCAACGAACTCCGGTGGCTTGACGTTGTAATCGAGCCGATTAATAGGCAAAGTGGAAGCAATTGTAATTTGCTTTCCGTGGCGAACGACGTCAAATACCGGCTTGACATGGTTGGTCTCACCATGAACAGTGAGGTCACCCGGGATGGTCACCTGAGCCACAGATCCGTCCTCAGGTAGCCCAGACAGATCGACCCGCTCGGTGGACGTGAACGTCGCGGTTGGGAATTGATCGGTGTGGAACAGCTTGAGGCGGATGCTCACGTCGCGGTCCTGCACATCCGTGCGCAGCTTGACCAGATCTGCCTCGACGGTGCCGGAGGTCAGCGTGGAATCCTCCACTGTTACCTCGCCTTCCACAGCGCGAGTGGAGCCAGAGGTGTACTTCTTCTCGTTGGGAAGAATCTCGTAGAAAGTGAAACCAACCGACGAGTGGTTGGCCTCCGGGCCCGGGACGACCCTCCAGGTGCCGTTGAGATCGGTGGACGCGTGGGTCAGGCCGGTCTGGCTAATCCCCTCCGTCTTCACCCCGTGCGAGGTGAAAGCGCGGTACACGATCGGGCCCACACCGGCGAGAGTGACAACGACGATAACCACGATGGCTATGGGGACGATGAGAGGTAATTTCCTGCGACGCATAATGTGGCTTATATTACCTCAAACGCTCGGCTTCTCTAGTTAGGGTAACCAGTTCATCGATGAGTGGAGCCAGCTCGTCGGTGGACGCCCCGTCGGCAATCGCCTCGCGGATGTCTTCGGCCGCGCAGCGTACCTCAAAGAGCTGGTCTTTTAGCCCTTCCACCTGCTCGGGGGTAATCATCACGGCATCGGCGGGAATATTCGTGTTGGCCAGGTTGTTTCTTTGTTCGTATGCTCGTTGGCGGCATGCCTGGCTGCAGTATTTGCGGCGACGCCCGCGGGTACCGGTAGCAAGGGGTTTGCCGCACCACGCGCAGGTCGGCTGTTTGCGGCGTTTGGTTGGCGGTTCCACGCTACTAACCCTACGTCACGGACGGGACGAGCAGACACCATGGGTTATAATGGTGATTTACGCGACTGTTTTCGCGTGGCCGGAACAGTATCAATTACAAATTCACGAAGGGAAGTTGCAGCTACATGGCAGATCGGGTACTGCGCGGCAGCCGCATGGGCGCCGTAAGCTACGAAACTGACCGCGATCATGATCTCGCGCCGCGCCAGATGGTGAAGTATCGCACCGAAGACAACGAGATCTTCGAGGTGCCGTTTGCCGACGACGCTGAAATTCCTCAGGAGTGGCTGTGTAAGAACGGCAAGATGGGAACCCTCGTGGAAGGCGAGGGCACCGAGGCGAAGCCCGCCAAGCCGCCGCGGACCCACTGGGACATGTTGTGTGAGCGGCGCTCCATGGATGAGCTCCAGGAGCTTCTCGACGAGCGGATCGATGCTCTTCGCAAGCGCCGCCGCACCGCCACCAAGCTGCTCAAGCAGCAAAAGGAAGAAGAAGCGAAGAAGGAATCCTAGAAAAGAAGAAGGCACGGTTTCTTAAACCGTGCCTTTTGTCTATCCAGTACTACTCGTCAATCTTGCCATTGACGCTCTTCAACCCGTCGGCCGCCTTCCTGGCGAGCCCCTCGGCGAAGGAGAGAACCTGCTTGCCACGGTGCTTGAGTCCCCACTCGGTCACAACTTTGAGGGAATCCCCCACAAATGATCCGTCGAGCTTAGATTCGCCGAGCTCCCGCTCGGTAAAGGTGATCGGAACTTCGCGCACGTCAAAGCCCATTCGCAGGACGCGGCGGGCGATGTCGGTTTGGAAGATGTAGCCGGCGCTGGACAGCTCGTCAAAATCGAGTGCCTCGAGAACCTCCCGCTTGAAGGCACGGTACCCGGCGGTCATATCC
Organism: Corynebacterium pyruviciproducens ATCC BAA-1742; assembly: GCF_000411375.1. GTDB lineage: Bacteria > Actinomycetota > Actinomycetes > Mycobacteriales > Mycobacteriaceae > Corynebacterium > Corynebacterium pyruviciproducens. The sequence continues at coordinate 591,215 of NZ_KE150446.1, forward strand.
GTGAGACCACCGCCGAGCATGAGGCCGATGTAGAGGTTGCCTCCCTTGGACAGGACGTACCGCTTCTTTGGCCAGTTGACCACCTTGCCACCGGGCACGTAACGGGAGCCGATGACCAGGTCCGCGCCGCGCTCGATTTCCTGCAGGAGCTTGGGCAGGTCCTCCGGGGCGTGCGAACCATCGGCATCCATCTGGCAGATGACCTGGTATCCACGGTCCAGGCCCCACGTGAATCCCTCAACGTAGGCCGCGAGCAATCCCTCCTTCGCCGTCCGATGCACAGCGTGGATGCGGGGGTTGTCCGCCGCCAGCCCGTCGGCCACCTCGCCGGTCCCATCGGGGCTGTTATCGTCCACAACGAGGAGGTCAACCTCGGGGACGGCCTTCATCAGCCGCGCGGAGATCAGGGGGAGGTTTTCCCGCTCGTTAAACGTCGGGATGATAACCAAAGTGGTGTTGTCAGCCATAGAAACTACGTTACTCCTTGCTGTGAGACGGAACTGTGGTCAGTGTTGCCAGAACCCGGTCCTTGCCAGGCCGGCGGCGCGCGGTGAGCGCGGCGCAGATAAACGCCAGGATGCCGACAATTGTCAGCCCCCATTGGATATTTCCGCCCCAGCGCGCGGCGGGCGTAAGCCCCTGCTTGAGCGGGAGGCTAGCCACAAGTTGGTCCTGTGTGAAAATCTCGGAGTGGTCACGCACGCTTCCGTCCGGTGCGACGATCGCGGACACACCGCTGGTGGCGGCGACAACCACGGCGCGGTCCAGCTCCTTCGCGCGGAACCTGCTCATGGCGAGCTGCTGGTAGGTCATGTCGGTGAACCCGAACGTGGCGTTATTGGTTGGCGTGGCCAGAAGTTGGGCTCCTGCGCGCACCGCGTCCCGGTAGGCGGCGTCGAAGGCGACTTCGTAGCAGGTAGCAATCCCGACGGCGACGGTGCGGCCCAGCGTCGCAGCAACCATGTGCACCACGCCGTTGCCGTCGCCTGGCTTGAAGTTGCCAGCCTGGTCTACGTAGGGAGAAAACAGGCGGAAGAAGGAACGAAACGGCATCCACTCGCCAAAGGGCTGCAGGTATTTCTTGTGGTGGTACTCCCCTGTCCCCAGCTTCGGGTCGAACACCACCATGGTGTTGCGGGGTCCGACCTCATCGCGCGTGATCGTTCCCACCACAACGGGTGCCTGCACACTCGCCACGGCTTCCTCGATGAGGGCCCTTGCCTTCTTATCTGCGAACGGATTGACATCGGAGGAGTTCTCGGGCCAGATGACGAGGTCGACCGGCTCGGTGACTTTCTTGGTCGATTCCACGTGGTTGGCCAAAACCGCCCGTTGCTGGGCGTTGAAATCCAAACCCATGCGGGGAACGTTGCCCTGGATCGCGGCAACGGTCACTCTCTCCCCCGTGTCCGTCGCCGACGAGTTTGTCAGCGGCAGGGCGCTGATACTGGTGAGCAGCACGACGAGGACGAGGCTCACGCCGGGGACGAAGCGTCGAGAAGCAACAAGGGTAAGGCCCAGGGCCGCAAGGACAGCAGCAAAGGTGACGAGCGCGGGCCCACCGACCGGGGCGAGCAAGGCCAGCGGACCGTTGATCTGGCCCCACGCCAGGCGTACCCACGCGAACCCGCCAAACGGCCACGAGCTGCGCAGAAACTCCACCGCAACGTAGGCAAACGGGAAGAACGGCGCCCACAGGCGGCTGCGGAGCATGACAACGCCCGCCGCGCCGATGAGCGCGCCGTAGAGCGCCTCCGTTACCGCCAGCGCCACGTACGGGAGCGCCCCAACGAACTCCCCCACCCACGGCAGGAGCAGGAGGTAGCAGGTAAGAAAGTGGACAACGCCGAGGAGCGCCCCGGCCCGCTTCGAGGAGGCCGTGCCCCACGGAACGAGCGAGCCAATGAACAGCGCCGCGCCCACGAGGCCGAGGAACCAATAGCCGTGTGGCTCGTAGCTGGTGTATGCCAGCGCACCGCCGGCGGCGGCGAGCAACAACCGGAGGAGGATCACTGGTCCTCGTCCTCGGGGCGCGTGGTCATTTCGGACTCCCACTGTGCGATGTCATCGGAATCGATGACGGTGTGGTCACCGCCGAACGTGCCGAACTTGTTCTCGCGCTGAGCCTGCGGCACGCCGGTAGCAAATCCCGGGAAGAAACCGCCACGGGATTGCGAGAACATCGAGGTAGCCATGGAGTCCACCTGCTCCTGGAGGCGCGTTGCGATAGCCCGGCGGATCAGTCCCCGCGTCGGCCCGAAGATCAGCACAAGGCCGAAGAGCGTGGACAGGTAACCCGGCAGCGCCAAAGCGACGGAACCCATCGTGATGAGCCCATTATCGCCGAGGACCTGGCCGGCGCTGGCCGTTCCCTCCACCGCCCGGGCCATGAGCTTGCGCGATTCGTACATGGCAAAGCCGGTGCCGAGGACGAGGAGCAGCAGCAGGCCGATAAGCGCCCAGCCCGCGCCGAGGAGCGAGGCCACCGCCCAGAACGTGAGCCCCTCGAGCAGAACATATCCAAGAAATAGTGCAACGAAATTCATCATGCACCATTGTAATGAGACCGAGCGCCCCGGATGTCCACGTTCGCTACCAGTGAAACGTCTGTGGCTTGTCGACGTCCTCGTGCTGGGCTGAGCTCACCACCGTGCGGTTTACTCGTCCTCCTCGTCATCCCCCTCGGCCTCGGCCTCCATATCGAGGAAGGTCTGCTTGAGGGTGTCCAGGTCCTCCTCGGAGGGGTTCTCCCACAGCCCGCGGTCGGCGGCCTCGAGGAGGCGTTCTGCGATGTCCCGCAGCGCCCACGGGTTGGATTCCTCGAAGAACTCGCGGTTCTCGCGCACGTAGCTCTCGGTGAGCTGCTCGTACATCCAGTCGTCCATGAGCCCGGTGGTGGCATCGTAGCCGAAGAGGTAGTCCACCGTGGCGCTCATCTCGAAGGCGCCCTTGTAGCCGTGCTTCTTCATCGCGGTGATCCAACGGGGGTTGACCACGCGGGCACGGAACACGCGCCTGGATTCCTCGTGGAGGGTGCGCGTCTTGACGCTCTCCGTGCGGGTGGAATCGCCGATGAAGGCGTCGGGGTCCTTCCCCGTCAGGTGCCGCACGGTGGCCACCATGCCGCCGTGGAACTGGAAGTAATCGTCCGAATCGGCGATGTCGTGCTCTGCGGAGTCGATGTTCTTGGCGGCCACGGAGATGCGCCGGTAAGCCGTCTCCATCTCCTTTACGGCCTTCTCGCCGTTGATACCGCGGCCGTAGGCGTAGCCACCCCACTCGGTGTAGACGGCGGCGAGGTCGTCGTCGCCGTGCCACTGGCCCGAGTCCATGAGCTGCAGCAGCCCGGCCCCGTACGTGCCCGGCTTGGAGCCAAAGATGCGCTTGACGTGGGTGCTGCCGGCAGCAGTCGAGTCGGCGTGCGCGTGGGCGCGGACGAAGTTGGACTCGCTGGGCTCGTCCAGGCCCGCGACGAGCTGCACGGCGTCGTCGATAAGCGAGAGAACGTGGGGGAACGCATCGCGGAAGAAACCGGAAATGCGCACCGTGACATCGATGCGCGGGCGACCCAGCTCCTCCAGCGGGATGGCCTCAAGGCTCGTGACGCGGCGCGACCCCTCATCCCACACAGGCAGAACGCCGAGGAGCGCGAAGACCTCGGCGATATCGTCGCCGGAGGTGCGCATGGCCGAGGTGCCCCACACCGACAGGCCCACCGACCGCGGGTAGGCGCCGTCGTGGTCAGCCTGGTAGCGCTCGATGAGTGAATCGGCGAGCAGCTGCCCCGTCTCCCACGCCAGCCGGGACGGGATGGACTTGGGGTCCACCGAGTAGAAGTTCCTGCCGGTGGGAAGCACGTTGATGAGCCCGCGCATGGGCGAGCCCGAGGGGCCAGCCGGGATGAACTCGCTGTTGAGCGCCCGGATGATCTGGTGGACCTCGTTCTTGGTCTCGTTGAGGCGCGGCACGATTTCCGTGCAGGTGAACGTGAGGATGCCGCGCAGCGCCTCGCGGTCCGTGCCCGCTGGCAGCTCGGAGGCCGCGATGACGGAATCCACCACGGCGGCGTCGAAGTCGCGCTCGTCCAGGGCTGTGAGCAGGGCCTCCGCCACCTCCTGGGTGGAGTCGGTGCCCGCACGGTCCTCGCCGTCGTCCTTAACATCAAGGCTCAAGGCTTGACGGATGCCGGGGAGTGTCTGCGTGCCGCCCCACAGCTGTCGTGAGCGCAGCATCGCCGCCAGCAGCTCGATGCGGGTGCGGCCGGTGGGAACCTCGCCCAGGATGTGGAGGCCGCCGCGGATGGCGACATCCTTGATCTCGCACAGCCAGCCGTCCACGTGCATGAGCATGTCATCAAAGACGTCCTCATCGGGGCGCTTCTCCCAGCCCAGGTCCTTGTCCATCTTGGCGGCGGTGAGAAGCGTCCAGATCTCCTGGCGGATCGCCGGCAGCTTGGACGGGTCGAGGGCGACGAGGTTCTGGTGCTCGTCGAGGAGCTGTTCGAGGCGGGTGATGTCGCCGTACGTTTCCGCGCGCGCCATGGGCGGGATCATGTGGTCCACGAGCGTGGCGTGGGCCCGGCGCTTGGCCTGCGTGCCCTCGCCTGGGTCGTTGACCAGGAACGGGTAGATCATGGGCAGATCGGCGATCGCCTGGTCCGGGAAGCACTCGCTGGACATGCCAATGGTCTTGCCGGGCAGCCACTCGAGGTTGCCGTGCTTACCCATGTGGACGATGGCGTCGGCACCGAACGTCTCCCGCAGCCACAGGTAGGAGGCGAGGTAATGGTGGGTGGCGGGCAGGTCCGGGTCGTGGTAGATGCCCACGGGGTTATCGCCAAAGCCGCGGGGCGGCTGCACCATCACTACAACGTTGCCAAACCTCAGGCCGGCCACGTAGATGTCCTGCGTCTCCGGGTGCACGTAGAGCTCGCCCGGGGCCTTCCCCCACGCCTGTTCCATCTTCTCGCGCAGGGATTGAGGCAGCGTGTCAAAGTACTTCCGGTACGTGGCGGCGGGAACGCGCAGCTCGTTCTTCTCCATCACCTCGGGGGTGAGCCACTCCGGGTCCTGGCCGCCGGCGGCGATGATGGCGCGCATGAGCTCGTCGCCGTCGAGATCGTCGTAGCCTGGGATGGCCGACGTATCGCCGAGATCGTAGCCCGCATCGGCCATGGCGTGGAGCACGCGCAGGGTGGAGGCCGGCGTATCGAGCCCGACGGCGTTGCCGATGCGGGCGTGCTTGGTGGGGTACGCCGAAAGCATGACGGCGATCTTCTTCTCCGCGTTGGGCTTCACGCGCAGCATCGCCGTGTTGATGGCGAGCCGGGCCAGCCTTGTGCAGCGCTCGGGGTCGGCCTGGTAGGAGATGAGGCCGTCGGCGCCGTATTCCTTGAAGCTGAACGGCACGGCGATGATGCGGCCGTCGAACTCGGGGACGGCTACCTGGCTGGCCACGTCCATGGGCGACAGGCCCTCGTCGGACTCCTTCCACGCCTCACGCGGGGTGGTGAGGGCGAGCCCCTGGATGATGGGGACGTTGAGTTGCGCGAGGTGCTCGACGTTCCACGCCTCGTCGTCGCCGCCCGCGCCCACGCCGGCCGGCTTGGTGCCACCGGCGGCGAGCACCGTGGTGATGATGGTGTCGCACGTGCCGAGCACCTCGAGGAGCTCGGGGGCGGGTTGGCGCAGCGACGCAGAATACACGGGCACGGGGACTCCCCCGTTGTCCCGCACCGTCTGGGCGAGCGCCTGCACGTAGGCGGTGTTGCCGGCGAGTTCCTGCGCGCGGTAGTACACGATGCCGATGCGGGGGGTGTTCCCCTCACGTGCCGGTGCCTGCACCTCGTCCTCGTAGCCCGCGAGGCTCCCCCACATGGGCAGGTGCTGTGGCGGCTCGAAGCCGAAGCCGGTGAGAAGGAGTGTATCGGAAAGGAAGTAGTAGAGGTTGGCGAGGTTGTGCGGGGCGCCCTCGGCCAGGTACGTGTGGGCCTGCGTGACCACGTTGGAGTTAACCGTGGACAACTCGGTGAGCTCGGCATCGACGGCGAGCTCGCCGGAGACGCACACCACAGGTTTGCCGGTGGTCAGGATGGTTGCTAGCCCCGTCTCCCACGCCCGTTTGCCACCGAGCAGCCGGACGATGATGACCTCCGCGCGGTCGCACAGATCGGCGAGGCGCTCCGAGGTGAGGCGGGTGGGGTTGGCTACTTCGAAATCGACGTCCGGTTCCTCGTTGGCAAGCGTGGCGGTGAGGAGGTCGGTGTCCGAGGTGGAGAGCAAGCAAAACATGCGCTCCAGTTTACTTAGGGTGGCCTACCAATTCCATGAGCCAGTCAGCGTTGCGGGTCAGCGTAGTGAAGTACGGCAGGTTGTGGTTGATGGAGGTCCTGCCGGGGACATCGGGAAGCGCGGATTCCCAGTACGCCAGCGGTGCTCCGGCGCCCTGCCACCGGCGGGCGAGCTCACGGACGGGGCCCACCGGGATGACATCGTCGTGCGCCGAGCCCCACAGGAACAGGGGCACCGAGGGGATCGCTCCCGTCTTCCCCAGCTTCTGGCGTTCGATGGTTGCACTCACTGCGGGTGCCGCCCCGCGTGTGAGGAGCTCGGTGAGGGAGAGCCCGGACAACGTCCACGATGCCGTGGAGTGGTACCGAGATTGCGCGAGCATCCCGCCTGCGCATGTGGACAGGTTGACTCCGATCTCGGAGAGTCCCGTCTCGTTGAAGAGTGAGGCGAGTTCGGAAAACTCGGCATCGCCCTGCGCCGCGAGCCCGGCAATGGCATAAGACAACACGCCGACGAGCATCGTGCCGTCGATGTAGTCCAACACCGCACTCAGGTCGACCGGTGGCGCCCCGGCCACCGCTGCGCGCAGGGGGAGCCCGGCGGCGTACGACGGCCGCTCCAGCGCCGAGCACACCGCCCCACCGCCCTGCGAGAACCCCCACAAGCCGAGGGGTGAGCCGGGTGGGATGCCGAGGTTGGTGGCCGCCCGGACCGCGTCGACAAGCGAGTGACCGGAGGCGATGTGATCGCAGTAGTACTGGATGCCGGTATCCGGGTTGCGGGGATAGTCGGTGAACACCACGTTGGCGCCACGGGCGACGAAATAGTTGAAGGTGGGCAGCTCGTAGGCGGCAACAAAGTCGAAGGGGCGGCCCGGCAGGAGCCGGAACCCGAGGGCGAGCGAGACCGAGGGGTCGCAGTGCTTGGCCACCCCCTGTGTGGCGGGGGCGATGGCGATGGTGGGCCGGGGCCCCGGGCCTGTCCACGGCAGGCGCGGGTGGATGACTCCCCCGGTGGCCGTCTGGCGGCGTCCGTGGGAGTCCGTGGTGACAAAATCCATCCGCTCGACGTGTGCCGGCACGCGCCACGGGTTGTGGCGCGGGGACCCGAGCCCGACAACGTGCATTGGCGTGTGACGGATGACGTCTCCAGGTGTGAAACCTGCCACAGCCTCTGGCTCAACAAAGGTTGGCCTAATATCGAAGAGGCCTGGTTGAAAATGTTCCGATCTGTGCTGGTGCTCGCCCCTCAGGCGGCGCCAGGCCCGCGATGTCATGAGACGTCCGATGTCTAGTGACTGTCCGGCGAGGACTCTGAGGGCGGCTGCGGTCGACTGGTTCATGCTCCCAGCTTATCTAGAATGGGTTTTATGAAACCTGTTTCCACCCTTGAGAATTCCTTTACCCTCGGAGATCGCGACCGCAAGGACGGCTGCCCCGGGGCGCTCACCATGCATCATGCAGTCGACGGCGCGATTGGCCGGGTGCGTGTCGCAGGTGGCCAGCTCACACCGGCTGGTTGGAAGGCCCTCGCCGCCATGGCCCGCGAGCTCGGCGACGGTGACATCCACCTCACCACCCGAGGCAACCTGCAGATCCGGGGCGTGACGGACGAGGACGCTTTCACCAGGGAAGTCGTTTCCTCCGGGTTCCTTCCCTCCCGCGCGCACGACAAGGTGCGCAACATCATCGCCTCCCCCATGGACGGCGAGATTGCCGACCTTGTCCGCGACCTTGACCGGGCCCTCCTCGCTTCCGACAAGGTTACAGGCTTGTCTGGGCGCACCCTCTTCGGGCTTGACGACGGCTCGGGGCTGATCTTTGCTCACGAGGTAGACTTCGGTGCCATCCGGGTCAACGACGTGTTCTACCTCATCCTCGGCGGCACCCTCACCGGCGTGCAGATGAACCATGACCAGGTGGCCGCCTCCATCGTGGCGATCGCCGAGAAGTGGCAGGAAATCCGGGGTAAGTCCTGGCGCGTGAAGGAACGCCCGGAGAAGCGCAACGATCTCATCCGCGTTCTCGACGGCGAGGTCACCTTCACCGCGCCGCCGAACATCCCGCCGAACCACGACCGCCCCATCGGCTGGATCGACCGCGACAACTCTGTCACGCTCGTGGGCGCGGTGCGCTTCGGTGTCATCCCCGCGGAGCTCGCCGATCTCATCGCCGCGACGGGCAAGAAATCCACCGTCACCCCGTGGCACAGGATCGTCATCCACGGCTTCACCGAGGCCGAAGCCGAGGAAGCCGTAAAGAAGCTGGCACCGGCGGGGCTCATCTTTGACAAGGACTCCCCGTGGCTGCGCGTCACCGCCTGCACCGGCCTGCCCGAGTGTCAAAAGGGCAAGTCCAACACGCGCCGCGACGCGCAAGAGCTCGTCGCAAGCGGAAAGGTCCCCTCGGGGCTCGTCCACTTCGTCGGCTGCGAGCGCCGCTGCGGCCACCCGCTCCAGGATCACACCGAGTACCTCGCCACCGGCGATGGCGAATACGAGGTCACCGAGGCCAAACTCAGCTGGTAAAAACCGATGACATTTGACTACATCTGTGACGGGGACGAAATCTACCGTCGCTCCTTTGCCATCATCCGTGAGGAAAGCGACCTCTCGCGCTTCACCCCGGAGCAGCAAACGATCGCTGTGCGGATGATCCACGCGGCTGGCCAGACCGATCTCGCCGGCGACATCGACATGTCCGCGGGCGTGGTGTCCGCCGCGCGGTCGGCGCTTGAGGCCGGCAAGCCGATCTTCACCGACGTCACCATGGTGGCCACGGGTGTCACCCGCAAGCGGTTGCCTGCGGATAACCGCGTGGAGTGCCTGCTGAAGGACCCGCGAATAGTGGAGCGGGTCCGCCAGTTGGGCACCACGCGCTCGGCTGCCGCCGTCGACCTGTGGGACCTCGACGGCAGCGTGGTGGCCATCGGCAACGCCCCGACGGCGCTGTACCACCTGCTCAACAAGCTGGAGGACCCGGCGGTCCCCCGCCCGGCGGCCATCGTCGGCATCCCCGTGGGGTTTGTCGGCGCGGCGGAATCCAAGCGCGACCTCGCCGCCGTGGCCGGGGACCTCGGCGTGGAATACATCACCGTTCACGGGCGACGTGGGGGCTCCGCTATCACCTGCGCGGCGCTCAACGCCCTGGCTACAAGCAAGGAGATCCTTTGACCGGCACACTTGTGGGAATCGGCGTCGGTCCCGGTGACCCTGCCCTCCTTACCGTCGCGGCCGTGGACGCGCTCCGCTCCGCGGATGTCGTGTGCTACCACGCCAAGCCGGGTGGCACCTCGCACGCGCGTGCCATCGCCGAACAATACTTCCGCCCCGACCAGATGCACGAGCTGCTCGAATACCCCGTAACAACCGGGACGCACCCCGACGGTTACGCGGCGGCGCTCGCCGGCTTTTACACGGAAATCACCGAGCGCCTTTCGGCGCACCTCGATGCGGGGAAGACAGTCGCCGTGCTCTCCGTCGGCGACCCCATGCTGTACTCCTCGTACCAGCACCTCGCCAGGCTGCTTGGCGATTACCCGCAGCGCATCATCCCCGGCATCCCCTCCGTCACCGCCGCGGCGGATGCGCTGGGAATGCCGTTGGCTGAGGAGGACGAAGTCCTATCCATCATCCCCGCCACCCTCAGCGAGGATGCCCTACACGCAAGCCTCGCCACGTGCGATACGGCCGTGTTCATGAAGCTCGGGCGCAACTTCCCCAAGGTGAAGAAGGTGCTCGCCGAACAGGGACTCCTCCACCGCGCCTACGTCGCCGTGAAAGTTGGCATGGAGGGGCAGCGGACGTGCCGGATGGACGAGGCCGATCCCGCAGACATGCCGTACTTCTCCGTCGCCGTCGTCCCCACCGCGCACGACGTGCGTAGTGATCTCGGCGGAGAGGACGTCGAGAAGCCCAAGGGAAGCGTGACTGTCGTAGGTCTCGGGCCCGGTGCCGCTCGCTGGACTACCCCCGAGGTTTCCAGGGCGCTGCGGGAGGCGACCGACATCGTCGGGTACACCACCTACGTCAAGCGGGTGCCCGAGCGCCCGGGGCAGGTCCGACACCTGAGCGACAACCGGGTCGAAGCCGAACGCAGCGAGCACGCGCTGCAGCTCGCGCGCGAAGGAAAACGCGTGGTTGTTGTCTCCTCCGGCGACCCCGGCGTGTTCGCCATGGCGAGCGCCGTCCTCGAAGTCCAACACACCCGCGGCTACGAAGATGTTCCCGTCCACGTGCTCCCCGGAATGACCGCGGCACAGGCCGTGGCCAGCCGCGTCGGCGCACCGCTGGGGCACGACTTCGCGCTCATCAGCCTGTCCAACCGCCTCAAGCCGTGGGACCAGGTGACACGGCGCGTGCGTGCCGTGGCCGGAGCGGACATGGCGATGGCCATCTACAACCCGGCCTCCAAGAAGCGCACGTGGCAGGTGCAGGAGTTCAAAGACATCGTGCTGGAGTACCGCGAGCCCGAAACGCCGGTCATCGTCGCCCGCGCGGTGGGCTCCCCCGAGGAACACGTCACCATCACCACCCTCGGCGAGCTCGACCCCTCCGTGGTGGATATGCGGACCATGCTCGTGGTCGGCGCCTCCACGAGCGTCGCCTACTCTACCGACGACGGCCCGCGCGTGTACACCTCGCGGTACTACGGAACCCCAGAGTGGGGAGAAAAGCCCAGTCAGTAGTATCCTTACTAGCACATAGACAGCACCTAAAAGGAGGATGCATTGATGAGCTCAGTAACGAAGAAGGTCATCGCTGGCGTTGTGAGCGTCAGCCTGCTGGCCGGGGCAACCCCCGCCACGGCGGCGGACAAAATCTACCCCAGCCTGCCGGCGGATCAGCAACAGTCCTCCAGCGAGGCCGACGACTGGTTCGGCTACGACGAGACCTCCAAGAACGAGTCCTCGGAACTCAAAAACGTCTCCAGCGACCTGGGCGACGAAAAGACCGCGACGTGGTTCGCCGGCCTGCCCGAGTGGCTGCAGCGCTTCCTCATGGTGCTCTCCATCTCCGCCGTGGTGCAGACCGTGTTGTTGGCGCTCCTCGGCCCTATCCGCGGCTGGGTTTTCCGGACTTTCGGAGTGTAGCTAGAGCGTCGAACGCCTCGTCCGCAGTGTGCGTCACTCGGACGGGGCGTTTTGACGTGTCTTCCAGCGCGGGCAACGGGGGGCGCTGCACGATGATGACGGGGATGCCGAGCTTTTTCGCGGCGATGAGCTTGGCGTGAGTAAGCCCGCCGCCGGAGTTCTTGGTCACCAGCGCCTGCACGCGGCTTTCGCGCTGGAGCTGTTCCTCGCCCTCCTCGGTAAACGGGCCCCGGGAGTAGATGATCTCGTGGTCCGGGGGCAGGGCGACCTCGGGCTCGTCCACGCACCGGATGACGAAGTGGGTGGCGGCGTAGGGGGCAAAGCTCGCAAGCTTCTGCCTGCCGATGGTGAGCAGCACGGTGCCAAATGTTGACGCTTCCGCCGCTGCCTCGTCCATGGAGGACACCTCAATCCACTTCTCCCCCGGCTGCTTCTCCCACGCCGGGCGGTGCAGCAGCACAAGCGGGGTGCCGGTTGTAGCCGTCGCGGTCGCCGCCGAGCGGGAGATCTTCTCGGCAAAGGGGTGAGTGGCGTCGATGAGGATGTCGATGTTGTTGTCCTTGATCCATGCGGCGAGGCCCTCCGGCCCGCCGAAGCCGCCGATGCGCACCTCGCCCGCCGGCAAAGCGGGGTTCTTCACGCGCCCGGCGAGCGAGCTCACCACATCGTCGCCCGCCTCAACGAGCCGTTTGGCAAGGTCGCGGGCCTCCCTCGTGCCGCCGAGGATTAGTGCACGCATGGGATCGTCCTCCCGTGTTCGTCGCGGGGCCGGTCGTCGGAGTAGAGGAAGCTGTCCGGGAACTGGGTGGCGGACAGCACCTTCCCCACGATGATGACGGCGGTGCGGGTGATGCCCGCCGCCGCAATGTCCTGAGGGAGCTTCTCGACGGTCGTCCGAACCACCTGTTCGTTTTCGCGCGAGGCATAGGCGACGACGGCAACGGGGCACTCCGCGCCGTAGTTCGGCTCCAGCTCGTGGGCGACGCGCTCGGCGTCGTGGGCCGCGAGGTGGATGACGAGTGTTGCGCCCGACTTCCCCAGCGTGTCGAGGTCCTCCCCCTCCGGCATCGCCGACGCCCGCCCGGACACGCGGGTGAGAATGACCGTCTGGCCGATGGTGGGGACGGTGAGCTCGTGGCCGAGGGTGGCGGCCGCCGCGGCGAAGGCGGGGACTCCGGGGACGACCTCGTAGTCGATCCCCAGGTCCGTCAGGCGCCGGACTTGCTCGGCAAGCGCCGAGTACACCGACGGGTCGCCGGACTGCAACCTGACAACGTCGACGCCCTTCTCGTGGTACGAGGCGATGGTCTCCATGATGGAGTCGAGTGGCATCCGCGCGGTATTGATGAGCTCGCAGCCCTCCGGGGTGGATTCCAGGACGCTCTCAGGCACGATAGAGCCGGCATACATCACCACCGACGCGTGCCGGATGAGCCTGTCGGCCCGCACTGTCAACAGATCCGCGGCGCCGGGGCCGGCGCCGATGAAATAGACGGTCATGAAACTTTTCCTTTCTCAGCAATCCACTGCACTACAGGAAGCGCCGGCTTGAGCGTGGTGAACCTGCCCACGGGGTGGTGCGTGCCGATGCTCACGCTCGTCAGCTCCCCGCCGTACTGACCGGCGAGTTCTAGAAGGCGCGCGACGGATTCCAGCGTCACCGCGTGGGCGACGATCCGCCCGCCCGGGGCCAGAGCGGCGTAGGCGGCATCCACCATCGCGGCATCGCTGAGCCCGCCGCCGATGAAGACGGCATCGGGACTCTCGTCGAGGCCAGCGATGGACTCGCCCGCATCGCCGAGGCTCACCGCCACCTGGCGGGAGACCCCCAGTGCCTCCGCGTTGGCGGCGATGCGGTCGGCCCGCTCGTTGTTGCGCTCGAAACAGCGGGCGCGGGTGGACGGGGTGCTGCGGCAGAACTCGATGGCGATGGAGCCCGCTCCCCCGCCGATATCCCACAGCAGCTGGCCCGGGCGGGGCCGCAGCGCCGTCACGGCGTGGATGCGGACACCGGTCTTGGTGAGCTGGCCGTCGTTGTCGAACGAATCGTCGGCAAGCCCGGGCAGCAGCGACTCCACCGGGCCGACGGGAACCACGGCCGTTACCACCAGTGACGATGACGTCTGCGGCGGGGCCGCGGCGGTGCCCTCCGCGATGGCCTCATTCGGCCCGCCGAGCTCCGCCAGCGCCGTGAGAGCGGAAGCGCTGTACCCGCGGCGCGCAAGAACCTCGGCGACCACGTCGGGAGCCCCCAGCACCAAAAACGGTCTGCCCGCCTGCGCCAGCGGCACAAGCTCATCCGGATGGCTCGTCGTCAGACTCACCACGGGGGTGTCCTCCACCGTCCACCCCAGCCGGGCGCACGCCAGAGCCGCGGAAGAAACGTGGGGAATCACCCGCATCGCGACGTCGGGAAGCAACCGGGCAAGCGTGGTGCCCACCCCGTGGAACATCGGGTCGCCCGAGGCGAGGACGACGACGGAAGCCGCAGCGGGAAACGAGTCAAACAATGGCTTCACACCGGGGACAAGGGGGCGCGGCCAGCTGTGCCGTGAGGCCGTCACCGACGCGGGAACCATAGCCAGGTGGCGGGCGCCACCGACGAGGATGTCGGCGCAGGCGATGGCATCCCGCGCCGCTGCCCCCAGGCCCTCCACACCGTCGCAGCCGATGCCGACAACGGTGATCATGCGCGCGGCGAGTTATTGAGCCGCTCGCACCCGTCGGCCGTGACAACCACGATGTCCTCAATGCGCGCGCCCACGTTGCCCGTGAGGTAGATACCCGGCTCGATGGAGAACGTCATGCCCTCCTCCAGCGGCATCGTATTGCCGGCGATGATGAACGGGTCCTCGTGCATGGACAGCCCGATGCCGTGGCCGGTGCGGTGGAAGTACGCGTTGCCGTAGCCCGCCTCGGAGATGATGTCGCGGGCAACCGAATCCACGTACTCCGCCGTCACGCCCGGACGCACCGCCTTGACGGCCTCCTCCTGGGCACGCAGAAGGACGGGAATGAACTTGGTGTAGTCCTCGCTCGGCTCCGCGCCGGGGACCACAAACGTGCGGGTGCAGTCCGAGTGATACCCGGGGCCCACCGTGCCACCGAGGTCCACAACCACCACGTCGCCGGCCTCAAGCACGCGGTCGGAGAAATCGTGGTGCGGGTTGGCACCGTTGGGGCCGCTGCCGACGATGATGAAATCGACCACGTCATGGCCCTCGAGGATGAGCTTCTCAATATCCGCGGCCACCTCGCGCTCCGTGCGCCCCGCCTGGAGCAGCGACGGCACCTGGAGGAATACGTTGTCGATGGCCTTGCCCGCGGTGCGCAGCCACTCGATCTCCTCCGGATCCTTCCGCATGAACAACTCCTTGAGCACCGTCGTTGCGAGCACGAACGTCGCGCCGGGGAGCTCCTCGCGCAGGCGGAAGAGGTGGTCGGCGGTGATGGAGGAACCGACGCCCACCGTCGCGCCGTGGGCATCGCCGCCGAGTGCAGTGGCCGCGATGGCGTAGGGGTTTTCGCCGTCGGCCCAACCGGCGATGGTGATGTCCATCTCGCCTACCGGGGAGCGGTTGAGCTCGCCCTTATCCACGCCGGGGGCGACGAGGGTGGCCGTGCCGTCGGCGGCGATGATGAGGGCGGTGAAGCGCTCGTGGGTGGAAATCCAGCTGCCTGTGAGGTAGGCAAGCTCCGCGCCAGTGCCGATGATGACACCGTGGAGCCCCCTCTCCGCGATGGCCGTGCGGGCCATGTCGAGTCGTCGTTGGTAAACAGAATGGTCGAACGTCTCAGTCATGTGGATCATTTTATACGTGCCGTGGTGCGGCTCGGTTACCCTGGTGTCATGGTGTATCCCTACCTCGTCACGCTGTCCGCGGCGGTTGCCGGTCCTGCCGGTCAGACACGTCGAACCATCTGCCACGGCTGCGTCATTGGCCACAACCAGACGGGGGCCGTGGTGCTCACGGTGGCGCACTTTTTCGACACCGTCTCCCCGGAGGATGTGCGCGTCCACCTCGTGGCGACGGGCTCCTACCGGCGCGTGGTTGCCCTCGACATCATTGCAGGCACGGATCTGGCCCTCGTTGTTACGCAGGCGCGCTACGCCGTGCCCACGCGGTACCCGCACGATTTCCTGCACCCGTACTATCCCTCCCTGGCCAACGCTCCGGTGCGTGCGTTCGAGCGGGTGCTCACCGTCGCCGAGGATCCGATCCCTGGCACCGTTGCACTCCCGGTCCCCTACGGCATTGGTTCTAAGGGGCGGATCCGGGTCCGTCGCGGTGCACTTGTGGTTCCGGACCCGGGCAGGAAGGTGCACCTGGGGGACTCGGGGAGCCCGGTTCTCCGCGCGGGGGAGATCGTCGGTGTCCAGTCGCTGGTCTTCAACCCCTGGGGTGTCAACACTGGCTTGTCGACGATCGCCTGCGTTCTACCGCATCGTGACTACATACGCGCTGCACTCGCTTAGAGTACTGCTTGTGGTTGGTGTCCGACCATTTTTTGGGCAAGGCGGACGGCCCCGCCTTGGGCGCAGGGTGTCATGTTGAGTCTCGGTCTGCCGCCGTAGGGTGGGACGTAGTAGTCGAGGCCTGTGATTTTTTCTATTCGCCCGTAGCGGGGCTTCTTCGGATCGTCATCGTTTCGCCCGTTGTGGAACCCACACAGCAGGGAAAAGTTCGCAAGAATGGTGGGCCCACCGTCTTTGAACGGTTGAATGTGGTGGACCTGGCAGTTATCCGCCCCACACGTGCACCCCTCCACCGCGCACACAGGGGTTTTCAACCGTTGCAGCTTGCGCTGGAAAGGATCCGCAAACCGGGCCGTATCAGTCCGGAACCGGTACACTCCCAACTCCTTGCCGGTTAGTGGCTCCAGAAGGACAGCCCACCCGTACTCGGTGAGTTTCATCTGGGAGAACTCCTGGGCGGTCACCGTGGTGCCGTCTGTCAGCGACAGCATGTAGTTACCCCGCTCATCCATGGTGGTGCCCATGATGGTGGTGTCCGCGGGAAGAATGATCGCAGGCTCCACCGCCGGCAACTGACCACTGCCACTAGAGGCCGCGGCGGTAAGAAACTCGTCGGCCTCGTCAGAGTCTTGTGCCTTCGCCATGCTGCGGGCTTTGTCCACCGCCAGCCGGGCGGTGTGCGCATCGGCGACCACCGACACCCGCATTTTGGTGGTGCCGGGTATTGGCCGGCAGGAAAGAGAATTGGTGGGGTTATTCGCCCGCATCGTGTTAAACCGTGCCAACACACCAATGGCTTCGGTGCGGATCTCCCGACAATTCGCCCGGCACTTAGTCAAAGCCACACGGACCTGCCAGGCGTGGGACTTATCGTGCAGTTTGCGGACCTGGGATTCAATCTCCCGTAGGGTGGCGATGGTGTGGTGGTTGGTGATGGCGGTGGCCCTGGCTTGGGCTTGCTGGTGGGAGGCGTGGGTGTGCCCGTAATACACGGTGGCCAGGTCGTGGAAGGTACGGGCTTCCACGTCGTCGAGGCCGTCGGCGCGCATGATGTCGCCGGTTGTCATACCGGCGTACTCCCCCACAAGCTCCATTGAGTGCGAGGAGACGATCGACTTCATCTCACGCAACGTCATGCCCCACAAACTAGCGTGCGTGGGGCATGCCCGCACGGCGAAAAAAACTTGCCACCCGATGGAACCACACCCACCAGGAAAAACACCCCAAAACCAACCCCAAACACGGTCAACCACCAGGGTCAACCAGGGGTGTTAATCGCCGACGGCAACCACGCCACGCCGGATCGCGTCGATGGCCTGGTTCGCGTGGTGCTTGATCGCGTCGGAGTAGCCCGTCTTGGCGATCTGCTCGAGCACGTCGATGACGCGCCTGCACCAGCGGACGAAATCGCCGGGGGTGAGCTCCGTGCCACTGGCCGCGGCGGCTTGCATGGCATAATCCAGGGGCGCGCCAGCCACCCACTGGTGCATGGCGAGGGCGAAGCCGGGTTCGGGTTCGCGGGAGAGATTGAGGTTGTGCCGCCGCTCGTCGGTGACGAGTTCGTTGTAAATGCGCAGCGTGTTGTTCATCGCCGTCGCCATGCGGTCGGTGGGGGCGCCGGCCTTGCCCCGGACCTCCTTGCGGTTTTCAAACACGGTCATGCTCACCACGCCGGCGAGCTCGGCCGGGTCCAGCTCGTCCCAGATTCCCCGCTTTAGGCACGAGGCGATGAGCAGGTCGGACTCGTTGTGCAAAAGGGCGAGCTTCTCCCCCTCCGGGGTGACCTGCGGGTCGTCTCCCGGGGTGATGTAATCGAGCTCGGCGAGGAGGTCGAGGATCCTGTCAAAAGTCTTGCCCAGGGTTTCGCGAGCAGTGTTGATCTTGTGTTGGAGGATGTCGCGGCGGCGCTCCTCACGCATGAGCCGCTCACCTACGCGTGCCAGCTGGTCCCTGTTCTCCCACGAGTGGGCCGGATGGTTACGGATCGCGTCCCGCAAAGCCTTGATCTGTGGATCCTTCTTAGCTTTGAGACGAGGCGCACGGATCTTCTTGGGCCGCGGGTAGTCGCCGTGTTTGAGCTCGTTATCTGCCCAGCGGTTGAGCCGGCCGTGGCGAGGCAGGTGGGTGTGGCCCACGGTGAGTGGCGGCACGGGGAAATCCTCCGGGGAGACGCGCCCCTTCCAGCCACCCTGTTGGATGATCTGTGGGCGGGGGTCGTTCCTCCTGTGGGCGGGGTCGATGACGATGGCGAGCGTCACTTTCTTGCCCGGCAAAGCGATGACATCGCCCTTTTGCAGCTTGGCGAGGACGGCGGTTGCCTCTTTCTGGCGGTCGACAAGAAACGCCTTCTTGGCCGTCCGTTCCGCGTCGGTGAGATCGGCGCGCAGCTGCATGTACTCGAGGAACTCGTCCACGGGCCCGTCCATCACTGTCTCCAGCTCGTCCCGGGCGGCATCCACCGCACGCTGCGCCTGCTCGAGGTCGTGTGCTACACCCACAATGGACTTGTCCGCCTGGAACTGGGCGAACGACCTCTCAATGATCCGCTTGGCGCTGGTGTACCCGATAGTGGAGATGAGGTTAACGGACATGTTGTAGCCCGGCGAGAACGTGGAGATGAGGGGGTACGTGCGCGTGGAGGCGAGACCGGCTACCGCCTCCACATCCATGGTGGGCTCCCAGGTGACGATTGCTCGCCCCACAGTGTCTATTCCCCGGCGGCCGGCGCGCCCGGTGAGCTGGGTGTATTGTCCGGGTGTGAGGTCGACGTGTGCCTCACCGTTGAACTTCACCAGGCGCTCAAGCACGACGGATTTCGCGGGCATATTGATCCCCAGCGCCAGCGTCTCGGTGGCGAACACTGCCTTGAGCAGCCCGCGGACGAAGACCTCCTCCACGATGTGCCGGAAGGCGGGGAGCATGCCGGCGTGGTGGGCGGCAAACCCACGCGTGACGGCGAGTTTCCACCTCCTAAAGCCGAGCACCTCGAGGTCCTCCGGAGGGATCTCCTTCACTCCCTCGTCCACAATGGCCTCAATCTGCTTCTTCTCTTCGTCGGTGGTGAGGTCGAGGCGTGCGCCGAGGCATTGGGTCACAGCACCGTCGCAGCCGGCGCGGGAGAAGATAAAGGTGATGGCGGGGAGCATCCCCTCGCTACGCAACAGGCGCAGCACTTCCGGCCGACCAAGCGGCCGGTAGCGGCGGTCTTTGTCCCCTCCCCAGCCGATGGTCTCGCGGTTTCGCTGGGCGACAGCCCGCTTGACGGCGCCGCTGATGCGGGTGGAGTCCTCGTTAAACAGTGGGCATAGGTTGTCCCCCACAAGGAGGTATTGCTTGAGCGGGACGGGACGCACCTCGGAGACCACGATGTCGGTAGCACCGCGCACCTTTGCCAGCCACTGACCAAATTCCTCCGAGTTGCTCACGGTGGCGGATAGCGAAATGAGGGTGACCGATTCATCGAGGTTGAGGATCACTTCTTCCCACACCGCGCCCCTGTCCCTGTCGGAGAGGTAGTGGACCTCGTCCATGACCACGTAGCCGAACCGGGTGAGGGCATCGGATTCCGCGTAGATCATGTTGCGCAGAACCTCGGTGGTCATGACAACGATGTCGGCGCCACCGTTGATGGATACGTCGCCAGTGAGCAGACCGATGCGCTCTTCCCCGTAGGTGGTGACAAGGTCGTGGTACTTCTGGTTGGATAACGCCTTGATAGGCGTGGTGTAGAAGCATTTGAGCCCGCGCCGAAGCGCGATGTACACCCCGAACTCTCCGACGATGGTTTTGCCCGCACCGGTGGGCGCGCACACGAGGACTCCCCTGTCCTGTTCGATGCTTCGGCACCCCTCGATCTGAAAATCATCGAGGGGAAAGGGCTGCTGTTGCGCGAACTCTGCGAGGAAAGTCATGCCCCAAGTCTAGAGGACATCGTCAAAGTCGCCGGGCTCGCGCTTAGAAAGTGTTCCTCTCTCCTGGGCTCCCTCCATGTTGCGGGGAGTCCACCGAGGCTTGGGCGTGCCACCGCCGTAGTCCTTCACGCGTCGCGCCTTCGGGTTGACAGGAATCGGCTTGGCGATCTTCTCCGGGCGCGGAATGGGCGCCGCCACCTCGTCGCCGTACGCCTCGCCGAGCGGGGAGGCCTCGTCGTCGGACAGGTTCCCATCGCGTTTCTTGCGCCGCTTATCGTTGATGCGGGTGAACTGGATGGAGATCTCCACGATGACCGTCAACGCAATGGACAGGATGAGCATGGAGACCGGGTCCTGGCCCGGTGTCATAAAAGCGGCGAAGATGAACAACCCCACAATGATGTACGAGCGTTTGTCCTTGAGGTCATTGTATTCCACTAGCCCCGCGATGTTGAGCATGGCGATGACGAGCGGTAGCTCGAAGCTCACGCCGAAGATAACGAGGAGCCCGAGGACGAAGTTGTAGTAGCGCTCGCCAGACAGGGCAGTGATCTGCACCTCCTTGCCGATGGTGAGCAGGAAGCTCAAACCGTAGGCGACAACAAAGTAGGCCAACACAGCACCCATGACGAAGAGGAGCACGGCCAGCGACACGAACGTAAAGGTCCAATGCCGTTCGTTTTTGTGCAGGCCTGGGGTGATGAAACCCCAGATCTGCGAGAGCCACACGGGGGAGGAAAAGACGAGGCCGGCGAGCGCCCCCACTTTGAGGCGCAGGAGGAACATCTCAAACGGCCCGGTGGCGAGAAGCCGGCAGTGGCCGTCGCCGGAAAAGTCCGCGCGCACCTCGGGCGGCAGGCTGCAGTACGGCCCCCGGAGGATTTCACCCAGTGTGGGGATCCCCAGGAACGTGTGCTGGTACCACAGGAAGCCGATGACGGTACCTACGGCGAGGGCCACCAGCGAGATGAAAAGGCGACGGCGAAGCTCGTTGATGTGGTCAACGAGGCTCATGGTGCCGTCGGGGTTCTTCTTCTTCCTTTTCCGGCGTGACTTCTGTTGGCTCATTTACTGCTGGTTATTGTTCTGCGCAGGGTTGTTGTACTGGTTCTGAACAGGCTGCTGCTGTGGCGCGGGCTGGTAGCCGGCCTGCTCGATGGCCTGCGGAGCTTGCTGGGGCTGCTTGCTGGCCTCGTCGTCGTTTTGCATTTCCTTAACCTCGGACTTCATGATGCGCATGGAGCGACCGAGGGAACGGGCCAGCTCGGGAAGCTTCTTGCCACCGAAAAGCAGCAAGATGACAAGGACGATGATCGCAATCTCTGCTGGTCCAAGATTCATGGTGTTCTCCTGTGTGAGCGTTATGTTTCGTATCTACTAAGCGCGGACTGTGCTCGCGCAAAAATCTCGGCGGACACGTCTTCCGGCTTGGTCACCACTACCTTACCGCCATAGGCCAAACAAAACCGAATGAGCCAATCCGGCGAGACCAGTGGCAATTCTGCTGCCGCCCAGCCATTGGGAAGCTCTCCGGTGATGTCCATCGGGGATTCGTCGGCAAGCCACCGAGCAGACGGGGCAAGCGCGAGGTGAGCGGTCTCGGAGGCGGATGAGAAGTCGAAGGGTTGGGAGGCGTCCTTTTCGTAGTCGGAACGCGGAAGCCTGCTCGGTGTGTCCGTGACTGTGGCATCGCTGATACCGTCGAGCCGGAAGGTGCGAACGCCCTTGACAGTGTTGTCGTAGCAGCGTAGGTAGCCGATACCGTCGTGAGTGAACAGCTGAAGTGGGTCCGCCAGCCGCTGAGTGGACTCGTCGGTGTTGCGGTTGTAGTAGGTGAACGAGACCTTCATTCGTCGGGTGAACGCGTCGGTGAAAACGTCCAGAAGCTCGGCGTACTCGGGGCTCACCGCGTCGTCATCGGTGTCCTGGAGAGACTGGATCGCTCGCTCTGGCTGCTTGGTCAGGGTCCTCAGCTTGTCGACGGTCGATTGGACGACCGTGGGATCGATGAGGCCGTCTATGCCCTCGAGTGACTCCAGGATGAGGAGCAACGCGACCGCCTCGTTGGATGTCAAGCGCACCACCTTGTCCAGGCCCTGCGGGTCCTTCACGGACACGGATGTGCGGGTGGTAGCCAAGGTGATGAGCTCATCGGGGTACAGGCCGGACCCGCAGCACTGCAGGCGCAGTAGGTCCTCCTGGAGCTGCTTGTACGAGACACCGAAGTCGGCGGCCGCCTCGAAGACGGTGCGGCCGGAATGGCGGGAGAAGTACGGCAGGAGGTTGAGCATCCGGATGAGGTCCATGCGTGCCTGCTTGGCCGATGATGCCATCAATTGCTCCCTTCGTAGCTGGACACGATCTGGCGCAGTCGCGCGACCACCTCGTCGCGCACCTCGGCGGGCTCCACCACCGTGACGGATTCGCAGTAGCTCAGGGCATTGCGGATGAGCCACTCGCGGTCGACGTTTTCGAAGCGGACGGTGGTGGCGTCCACCCGCTGACCCGTGCGGAGGAACGCCTGGGCGGCATCCTCCACGTGGGTGACGGTTGCGGTGACGGTGGGATGGAAACTCTGGAGCGCCTGGGCCGCCGCGGCGCGGAAATCCTCGGGCCGCGGGTGCGTCGATTGGCCCGCGGACTCAACGGCGGTGATGCGCAGGAGCCGGAAGCTCCGGGTAGCCTCGCGGTCAAGGTCAAAGCCCACGACGTACTGGCGCTCGTTATGAGAGACGATTCCCCACGGCTCGAGGCGCCGGGTCTCCGGGGAGGTGAGCTTGTCCCTGCGGTAGGTGAGACGGACAGCCTGCTCCTTCCGGATCGCGTTGAGCAGCCCGGAGACCACGTCGGTGGGGACCTCCCAGAGCTCAGTGTGCGTGAAGAAGGGGATGCCGGGCTCGCGGTCGCGGTCCGCGGCGAAGGCGACGAGCTTGCTCCACCCGCGGTGGGCGGAGCTGCCCAGCGCGTGATACGCGCTGACCTCTCCGGCGAGCTGCAGCACGTAGGCCTCCTCGGGGGTGAATTCCTCCTCGGGGAGGAACGTCGCCGGCGCGAGGGAGTACAGGGTCTCCCCCGCCTCGTGTGACTTCTTCACAAACACGCCGATGGACTTGAGCGCCTTGAGGTCCCGCAGGAACATCTGGTGGGATGCCTTCGGCTCGTCACCGTAGCCCACCGTGCGGGACCGCAACACCTGAGAGGTCAGCGGCGTGCCGTGGGCATTGGAGAGAACCGTCATGAGGTTGATTTGGCGTTCGAGCCTCTTTACTCGCCCTTCATCCGACATATCAGCGTGTCTACCTCCTCGCTGCTGTTGGTGAACGGGTCTTTCAGCTCCACCAGGTGGGGCTCGGGACGCAGCACCTTGAGGCGCATCCAGTCCACAGAAATGTCGATGCCCGCGGCGCGCGCCGCGGCGAGGAACTCGCCCCTGAGGTGCGCCCGCGTGGTGGGCGGCGCCACCCGCGTGGCCTCTTCTACGGCAGCGTCGGACACCCACGAGTTGAGGAGTCCCTTGCGCTTCAGCGCGGAGCCGAGCCCGCGGCCGGGCCGGATGTCGTGGTACATGAGGTCGACGTGCCGCAGCTTGGGATCATCCCAGCTGAGGCCGTGGCGCTCCTTAATGCCCCGGAGTAGCCGGTACTTGGCCACCCAGTCCACATCGCGGGCGATGGCGTCGAGGTTGCCACTTCCCACGGCGTCGAGGATGAGGCCCCACATCTCTACCAGCCGGGGCAACTCCCCGGGCTCCGCCTCGCGCTGTTCGAGCCACTGAACTGCCTGCTCGTGGTAGCGCTTCTGGATGTCTAGGGCGGTGACGTCGACGCCGTCGGTGAGGTGAACGACCTGGGAGCCATCGAGGCTGCGGGCGACCCGACGGATGGAATCGACGGAGTTGACCATCCCAAAGGACGGCAGGTTCACGCCGGCCTCGATCATCTCCAGCAGGAGCGTCGTGCTGGCGAGCTTGAGGGCGGTGGACACTTGGGAAATGTTGGAATCACCGACGATGACGTGGAGCCTACGGAAGCGGCTGGAATCCGCGTGCGGCTCGTCGCGTGTGTTGATCATCGGGCGGGAGCGGGTGGTAGCGCTGGAGACGCCCTCCCACATGAAGTCGGCGCGCTGCGAGATGCAGAACCCGGCGCCGAACTGCGTGGCGGGGTTGCCGCGTTCAGGGATGGCGACGCGTCCGGCGCCGCAGATGAGCTGCCTGGTGATGAGGAACGGCAACAGGATGTTGCCCAGCTTCTTCACGGAGACATCCCGGCCCACGAGGTAGTTCTCGTGGCAGCCGTAGGAGTTGCCGGCGGAGTCCGAGTTGTTCTTGAACATGTACACCTGGGCGGTATCATCGCCGAGCTTTTCTTCCGCCTGCTCCGCCAGCCGGTTGACGATGACGTCGCCGGCCTCCTCGTAGGCGACGAGCTGGCCGACGCTGTCGCACTCCGGCGTGGCGAACTCGGGGTGGGAGCCGACGTCGAGGTACAGGCGCCCCGCGTTGGCGATGAAGACGTTGGTGGAGTTGTAGGACTCGACGAGCGGCCGGAACGCCAGGCGGGCGACCTCATCGGCGGGCTTCGCCGCCGCCCCCGTTGGCCCCATGCAGGCGATCCCGTACTCGGTCTCGATTCCCATGATGCGCCGGGTGATGGCGCGGGACGGGTCGAAGGAAGCCATAGGGATTACTGGCCGCCCTTTTGCACGTAGGACTTCACAAACTCCTCGGAATCGGTCTCTAGGAGGGAGTCGATCTCGTCGAGGAGCGAGTCGGCCTCATGGGTGTTGATCTGTACCTGGCCGGCACCGCCGTCCACAACGTCGTCGTCTGTGGGGCCCTTGCCACCCGAGCTGTACACCTGCTTATCTGCCATGGGTGCGGTTTACCTTTCTAGATTCTTTACTTTGCTATGTAAGTGTAGGGGCTTGAGACCGGCTAGGCCGGAGAAACCGTGCCGTGTCGCTCGAGCTCGGCGAGGAACTCCCCCACCGGCAGCCCGCGGGAAAACAGGTCGCCCAGCTGCGCGGCCGTAAATGAGGCGAGGTCCGCGAACCGGACGGTGAATTCTGTGTCGCCAGTATCGGGGGCAACGACGGCCGCGTCCCAGTTCACCCGCGTGACGTAGTGCCCGTAATTGTGCATGAGCAGGCCGCGGAAATAGGCGCGCGTATCCGTGGGCGGCGTGTGGGCGGCCCGGGCGATCTCCTGATCGGTGAACAGGGTTGTCATGCGGCCCTTGCGCACCAGCGCGTGGTAGAGCGAGTGGCGCGGGTCGATGTCCGAGTACTGGATGTCGATCGCCTGCAGCTTGGGGTCAGTCCAGCTCACCCCGCGGGCGACAAAGCCGCGACACAGCGCGAGCTTGGCGGTCCAATCGATAAGGTGTGAGGTGGAAAGCGGGTCCCGTTCCAGAAGATCCATGACCGTGGTCCACGTGTCCATCACCTGCGACTCGGCGGCGGTGGATGCCTCCACCCGGGCGGCGTACTCGCGCAGGAGTCCGATGGCGGTGAGGGACCGGCCGCTAACAAGCTGGAGAGGAGCGGACACCGTGAGGTCGCGGGAGACGGTGTGGAAGGCGGCGACGGGGTGAGCAAGCTGGAGGTCGCTGAAGTCCACCCCGCGCGAGATGGCGTCGATGACGAGCGCCGTCGTGCCCACCTTGAGGAGCGTCGAGGTGTGGCTCAGCGTGGCGTCGCCGTTGATCACGTGAAGACGCGCGAACCCCGCCGAGGCGTGCGATTCGTCGCGGGTGTTTATAATGCCGCGGTTGAGGGTGGTCTCCAGCGAGATTGTTGTCTCGATGTAGTCGGCGCGCTGAGAAATCTGGAACCAGGGGAGCTCCTCACCCGTCTCCGGATCCACTCCGGAGACCTCTTCGCTCTCCTGGCCGAGCCCCACGCGCCCCGCCCCGCACAGCACCTGGCGGGCGACAAAGAACGGGGTGAGGGCCGCGGCGAGCTCGTCAAAGTCGACCTCGCGCGAGTACAGGTAGTTCTCGTGGCTGCCGTAGCTGGCGCCCTTGCCGTCCACGTTGTTCTTGTAGATCTTCACGTCAGGGCACGGGTCGTGCCCCTGGAGGATGGAGTGGCCCGCCTCGGTGTGCTCGCGCACGGCGGCGACGGCCTCGCGGAGGATGACGTCGCCCGCGGCATCGTAGAGCACGGCGTCGAGCGCGTTGGAGGTCTCCGGTGAGGAGTACTCGGGGTGGGCGTGGTCGACGTAGAACCGTGCGCCGTTATCCACCACGACGTTGGCCACGCCGATCGCCCGCGGGTCAACGACCGGGACGGTGTGGTAACGCCTGAGGTCAAAGCCGCGCTGGTCCTTGAGGGGGGATTCCTGGGCGAAGTCCCACCGCGCCCGCGACTGGTCGGTGGTGGACGCGTAGGCCACCACGGCGTGGGTGGAGCTGACGATGGGTGACAGCGCCGGGTCGCCGGGCGTGGCTATCCCGTACTCGGTCTCTGTTCCGATGAAGGTTGTCATTGGTTCCTCTTAGTGGCTTGTCGACGTCTCGTGGTTGCGGTGGGAGTCCCACCGCCGTGGGTTAGAGCGGGGTGGCCTTTACGACGGTATGGTTCTTTAAACCCTTGGTGCGCTTGGCCGCAATCCGCGTCCACTCGTCCGGGCTCTGCGTGTTGGGCAGGTCTTCGCTCTCCCGCTGCTCCTGGGTGATCGCCGCGGCAACAAGCTCGCGGGTGATGCCCGGGTGGGAAGAATCGGCGAGGTGGCACTTGATGGCCTGCTTCTTGGCGCGATCCACCACGTTGGCGATCTGCGCGCCGGAAATGAAATCCTCGTAGTACAGGGTGTGCGTGTCGCCGTTATCGAAGGTGAGCTCCACGTACGGGGTGTGGGCGAACATCTGCTCGACGCCGAAGGCGATGAGCGCTTCGGCGGGCTCGGCCAGCGGCAGCGAATCGGTGATGTAGCGGGAGAAGATGTCGGCGGCACCGTCGCGGTCGGGGCGGTCGATGCGGATCTTCACGTCGAGACGCCCGGGGCGCAGGATCGCCGGGTCAATGAGCTCCTCGCGGTTGGTGGCACCGATGATGATGACGTTGGAAAGGGACTCCACGCCGTCGAGCTCGGCGAGCAGCTGCGGCACGACGGTGGTCTCCATGTCCGAGCTCACACCCGAGCCACGCGTGCGGAAGATGGACTCCATCTCATCAAAGAAGATGATGACCGGGCGGCCGGCCTCGGCCACGTCGCGGGCCTGCTCGAACACGACGCGGATCTGGCGCTCGGTCTCGCCGACGAACTTGTTGAGCAGCTCCGGCCCCTTGATGGAGAGGAAGTAGCTGGCCTCCTCTCCCCCGATGCGCTGCGCCAGGGAGTTGGCCACCGCCTTGGCGATGAGCGTCTTGCCACAGCCGGGCGGGCCGTAGAGGAGCACGCCCTTGGGTGGCTTGAGCTCGTAGCGGTCGTACAGCTCGGGGTGGAGGAACGGGAGCTCGACGGCATCCTTGATGGCCTCGATCTGCGCGTCGAGCCCGCCGATATCGTCGTAGGTGACGTCCGGGACCTCCTGCAGGTTGAGGCGGTTCATCTCCGTGACGGGCACGACCTCGAAGGCGAAGCCCACCTTTGGATCGATGAGCAGCGTGTCCCCCGCCTCGGCCACGCCGCGGATGGGGCCGGCGAGCTCAACCACGGAGCGGTCGCCTGTGACAGACACGACCAGCGCGCGGTCCTCCCCGATCCTTTCCACCATCGCGGCAAGTTCCCCGTGGGCGGTGAAGCCGCAGGCCTCCACCACGATGTTGCCCTCGGCCAGGCGCACCCGCATGCCCGGCTGCAGGTCGGCAGTATTGATGCTGGGCGATACCATGACGCGCATGCGGCGGTTACCAGTGAAGATCTCCGCCGAGTAGTTCGGCTCTTCGGTGCCGAGGTACGTGCCGTACGTAGACGGCGGGGTGGCGAGCTCCTCCAGCTCCCCGTACAGCTCTGAGAGCTTGTCGCGGGAGGCCTTGAGCAGCTCGACGAGCTTCTGGTTGCGGGCCCCCAGGTCCCGGTTTTGCCTGATCACCCTGGCGTAATCCGCCGAGCGCCGACGTTCATCGGCCTCTCTTCTCGTCTCCTCCGACTTGGGTGAGGGGCGGGCTGTCCCGGTGGAATCGTGCGCTGAAGTCATACCTTTGACTGTACCGCGCCGCCCTCGTAGCCGGGACACCCGATCGGCCGACGGCCACCTACTTCCGTACGCGGCGCTTGGGGCGTGGCGGCGTCACGCCGTCGGCAAGTCTGCGAGCCCACACGAGGAACGCGGTGTGGGCGTTCATCCGGTGCTCGGGCCGGGTGGCGAGCCCCTCGACGCGCCACTCGCGCAAGAGGGTCTCCCACGCCCGCGGTTCGGTGAAGCACTTCTTGTCCCTGATGTGCTCCATGATGTTCATGAGCTGGGGAACCGTGGGTACGTACGTCATGAACACGCCGCCGGGGCGCAACAGCTCCGCGACGTTATCGATGCACGTCCAGGGCTCCACCATGTCGAGGATGATGCGGTCGACGTGCCCGTCGATATCGTCGAGGTGCACCTCGGACAGGTCGCCGAGCCGCGGGTCCCATTGCTCCGGCTCGTGGCCGAAGTAGGAGGCCACGTTGCTGCGGGCAAATTCCAGGTGATCCTCGCGGATCTCGTAAGAGATGAGTGCGCCCTCGCACCCGATGGCGCGCAGGAGCGCCATGGACAGCGCACCGGAGCCAGCGCCGGCCTCAAGGACGCGCGCGCCGGGGAAAATGTCACCCTCGACAAGTATTTGGGCGGTGTCCTTGGGGTAGATGACGGCGGCCCCGCGGGGCATGGACAGGACGTGGTCCACCATGAGGTGGCGGAAGCACAGGTATTCCTCCCCCAGCGTCGACTCGACCACGCTGCCCTCGTCTGAGCCGATGATATCGTCGTGGCGGATTTCGCCCTTGTGGGTGAAGTAGCTTTCGCCGGGCTCCAACACGATGGTGTGGTGGCGTCGCTTTTGGTCGGTGAGCTGGACGCGATCGCCAGCCTGAAACGGTCCCGAGTATGCCATCTAGTGCTTTTCTTCCTTTCGATCCGAGTGACCTAGCTCGCTGTCTTGTTCGTTTGGGTCTCCTGCGTCCGTCGCAGGCATCGTGTCCGTCGCGGGCGTCGTAGCCGTCGCGGGCGCCAGGTAGTCGATGGACATTGCCTCAGCGCCGATGATCTTATCGGCCGCACTCGTCAGATCGGCCATCTCCTTTTCCACCACCTTCTCGTGGTGGGGATAGGTGGCGAAGGTGAGGATGGTGAGGTTGTGCTCGGCACACCGAGCCGTTGCCTCAGCAGAATTGTCCTTGAGCGCCTCGCGCGCGTCCTCCACGGACTGGCTAAGTTCGTCGGCGATGGCCGCGGCATCCTCATCGTCCTTGGAAAGTGCGACGATCGTGGCTGGGGCTTCGTCGCCTGTTGGAGCGTCGGCGAGCGGGTCGTCACCGTCCCACAGGAGATGGGCGAGCCTCTCCAGCTCGTCGGTGTTCACGCCCGCCACCACTGGAAGCGTAGCGGCACGGTGGAGACACCAGGCGGCGAACCGCACCTTATCGTGTGCCTCCGTGTCCTCGAACTTTCTGTAGAGGTTCTCCACAAACTCCACTTGATCTTTCATGCTATTACTCCCCTACTCGTAGCGATCTGCCTCAAAGAACGCGCGCAGCGCCTCGGTGAGGAAATCGATGTCGTCCGCGTGGCACAGCTCGCGCGCCGAGTGCATGGATAAAAGTGGGATTCCCACGTCGACGGTGGAGATTCCCGTGCGGGTGGAGAAGATCGGGCCGATGGTGGAGCCACACGGCACGTCGTTGTTGGACACGAACTCCTGCACCGGAACGTCCGCCTGGTCACACGCATGGATGAAGGCCGCTGCGGATTCCGACGTGGTGGCGTAGCGCTGGTTGGCGTTGTACTTCACCACCGGGCCGGAGCCCATGATAGGGAACGTGTGCGGATCGTGGCGCTGCGCGTAATTCGGGTGGATGGAGTGCGCCGCGTCCGCCGAGACCATGATGGACGAGTTGATGACCTGGTAGATCTCGTCGGTAGACAAGCCGGCAGCGGTGAGCGTGCGGCGGATGACCTGCTCCAGCAGCGGGCCACCTGCACCAGTGCGAGACGAGCTGCCCACCTCCTCGTGATCGAAGCAGCACGTCATGATGATGGAATCCGGGTTTGTCTTGCTGGCCCGTTCAAGGGCAGTGATCGCGG
Source organism: Corynebacterium pyruviciproducens ATCC BAA-1742 (assembly GCF_000411375.1). GTDB lineage: Bacteria > Actinomycetota > Actinomycetes > Mycobacteriales > Mycobacteriaceae > Corynebacterium > Corynebacterium pyruviciproducens. The sequence continues at coordinate 621,213 of NZ_KE150446.1, forward strand.
GCCACACGCTGGACAGGTTATCCAGGCGCCCCGAGGCGATGAGGTTTCCGGCTGCCCCCGTCAGCGCGGCCGGTTGGGCATCGCAGGTGATGAGGTCGTAGGTGACGATATCGCGGGCACGGACATCCGCAGTGGTGGCGATGAGCTCAAGCACCCCGATCGGATCAGCGCCCAGCGACGGGTCGGGTGCCACGTCCACGATGGGCTGCAGGTGATCCTGCTTGTCGGGCGAGAAGCCCTGGTTGGCGGAGCGGTCGAGGTGGATAGCCAGGTGCGGGATCCGCAGTGCCGGAGGCGTGGTGACGAGCAGCGTTTCCCCGCTGGCGAGCGTCACCGTGCCGGCGAGCACCAGTTCCCTATCGAACCAGCTAGAGAGGATCGCTCCTCCGTAGACTTCTACCCCGGCCTGGGAGAAACCGTGGGCGGTAAATTCCGCCTGCGGCTTGAGCTTGAATCCGGGGGAATCGGTGTGCGCCCCGACGATCCGGATTGGGCTCACCGTGATCTTTTCGGGCACCCACCAGGCTAGGACTGCTCCCCCAACGACCATGACGTGGCCCCCGGGCGAATTATCCCACGGGTCAGTGGCAGAAAGTTCGGTGAAACCGGCAGCGACAAGTTGGTTCTTTGCCTCATCTGCGGCGTGGAACGAGCTTGGGCTTGCGTCGAGGTAATCGGTAAACGCACTCATGGAAACCAGAATACCCAGCGCATGCGATCGTCCCCAAGCCCCACACCACAGGGGCAAAGAGAAAAGGCGGAAGTGGCTAGAATGGAATCCATTGTGAGCAAGAAATCATCTGACAACTTCAAGCGGTTTAAGGTAGCGCTGTCCCCCTCGCGGGTGAGCCAGTATAAGAAATGCCCGCTGTCGTTCCGCCTCTCCGCCATCGACAAGATCCCCCAGGAGACCAAGGATTATCAGCTCAAAGGCACTCTGGTGCATGCAGTCTTAGAGGAGCTCATGGGGTTGCCACCGGAGGAACGCACCTATCCCCGCGCGGTCAAACTGATTGTTCCGCGGTGGGAGCAGATGAAGTCCCGCGATCCTGAGCTCAGCACCGTGGTTCCGGAGGCGCAGGAAATGGACTTTTTTGTGCAGGCACGAAACCTGGTCAAGGGCTACTTCATGATGGAAAACCCGCAGGGGCTTGTGACAGAGAAGATGGAGGAATTCGTTACCACCACTCTGCGCGACGATGTGCCGCTGCGTGGCTTCATCGACCGCATCGATATCAACGATTCCAGCATGGTGCGCATCGTGGATTATAAGACGGGCAAGAAGCCGAGCCCCCGCTTCGCCGATGATGCGATGGCGCAGATGAAGTTCTACGCGCTCGTGTGGTGGCAACTGCACGGGGTGATCCCGGCCCAGCTGCGGCTTATGTACCTCGCCGTGGGTGATGACCTCACTCTCAGCCCGGATGAGGCAACGCTGGAGGCGTTCGCCGCCGAGCTCGTCGTGCTGTGGGACGAGATAAGGCACAAGGGCAAGACCGGAGAGTTCGAGCCCCGCCCCTCGAAGCTGTGCAACTGGTGCGATTTTCAAACCATGTGCCCCGCCTTCGGTGGAACGCTTCCTCCGTACCCGGGGTGGCCGAACGCCGACTAGGCGCGCGGTTGCTGTGCCCATAAAAGGCGGCCTACCAGGGGTTCCTGGTAGGCCGCGATGAGTTGACGGGGTGACCGGCGGCTAGAAAAGACCGCTGATAACGCCGTTATCGTCGATGTCGATCTTCAGGGCCGCAGGTGTTTTGCCCAGACCCGGAAGAGTCATGACGTTGCCGGTGAGGGCGACGATGAAGCCAGCACCGATCTTGGGCAGGAGCTCACGCACGTGGAGAGTGTGGCCCTCCGGGGCGCCGAGCTTGGAGCCATCGTCAGAGAACGAGTACTGGGTCTTGGAGATGATGACCGGGAGCTTGTCCCACCCATTCTCCTGGATGAACTTGAGGTCCTTGAGGGCCTTGGCGGAGTACTGCACGTCGCCTGCGTGGTACAGCTCGGTGGCGATCTTCTTGATGTTCGCCTCGATGCCGTCCTCCACGTCATACAGCGGGTGGGAGTCGCTCTTGCCGCTTTCGACCACCTCAATGACAGCCTTGGCCAGCTCGCGCGCGCCCTCGCCGCCTTTGGCCCACACCTTGGACTCGATGACGGGGACACCGTTCTTTTCGCCCCATGCAGACATGAAGTCGCGTTCCGCCTGGGTATCGGACACGAAATCATTGAGTGCAATGACCGGCTCCACACCGAACTTGCGCACGTTCTCCACGTGGCGCTGGAGGTTGACTACGCCCGCCTCGAGGGCCTCGAGGTTCTCGTTGGTGAGCTCGTCGCGGGGGACACCACCGTTGTACTTGAGGGAGCGGATGGTTGCGACGAGGACGACTGCGTCGACCTTGATATCGCCGTAGCGTGCCTTCATGTCGAAGAACTTCTCCGCGCCGAGGTCAGCACCGAAGCCTGCTTCCGTGCACACGTAATCGCCGAGCTTCATAGCCGTCTTGGTGGCCGTCAGGGTGTTGCAGCCGTGGGCGATGTTGGCGAACGGTCCGCCGTGGACGAACGCCGGAACCCCGCCGAGGGTCTGCACCAGGTTCGGGTGGATAGCGTCCTTGAGGAGGGCGGTGAGTGCGCCTTCCACGCCAAGCTGGGACACCTGGACGGGCTCGCCGGCGTAGGTGGAGCCGACAACGATGCGGCCGATGCGCTCCTTGAGGTCCTTGTAGTCGGAGGCGAGGCAGAGGATGGCCATCATTTCCGAGGCAGCGGTGATGTCGAAGCCAGTCTCCGTGGGCGTGCCCTGTGCCTTGCCACCGAGGCCGGTGACGATGTGGCGCAGCGAGCGGTCGTTGACATCGAGGCAGCGCCGCCACGTGATCTGGCGGGGGTCGATGTTGAGGGCGTTGCCGTTGTGGATGTGGGCGTCGATGAGCGCGGCCAGCGTGTTGTTGGCGGCGGCGAGGGCGTGGAAGTCACCGGTGAAGTGAAGGTTGATCTCCTCCATCGGGACGATCTGGGCGTAGCCACCGCCGGCGGCACCGCCCTTGATGCCCATGACGGGGCCCTGCGAGGGCTCGCGGAGGGCGACGAAGGCGTTCTTGCCCTCGAGCTTGAGGGCATCGGCGAGACCGATGAGCGTGGTGGTCTTGCCCTCGCCGGCGGGCGTTGGTGACATGGCGGTCACGAGGATGACCTTTGCCTGCTCAGGGTGGTCCTTGACAAAGTTGATGTCTACCTTGGCCTTGTTGGTGCCGAAGGGAATGAGTGCTTCTTGGGGGATTCCTGCGGATTTCGCGATCTCAGTGATCGGGAGGGCATGGTGTGCCTGTGCAATTTCAACATCTGAGGGGACTTTTTCTGTCATGGGTCTAGATTACCGAGAATTGGGGGTCTATGTCTGACAAATGTCCGACTCCTGCACTTTGTGGGGTGCGGTGGAAGAGGAGGGAATAGCGCCTTGGTGTTACTAAACCGCGCGCCGTTTCGGCCGGAACTCCCCCACCTTTCTCCAAACCCAAAGGTGTTATCACTGGACCAATCGTTACCGCATCCCCCGCTGGGTAATCCCCACGGCCGAGCGGCGGCACCCAGGAGTGACACTTATAACACCAAGGTGTGTAGCTCAACACCCCCTTTGAGGGGGGGTGAACACACCCGGTGGTGACAGGGGGCGGTGGGGTGGCCGTCGAGAAGCCATCACCTACCCGTCTGACCGGTACGGAGCGCACAATAAAGGCCACAACCCGTAAAGGTTGTGGCCTCTGTGAGGCAGTTCCCGGGGCGGGAACTGTTAGTTAGCGGTTACTTGTGCGGAGCGATGTCCATGGAGGGGTTGATGAGGTTCTCATCAGAGAGCACCTTGTCCAGGGTCTCTTCGTCGAGAAGCCCGTGCTCGAGGACGAGATCGCGGACCGGCTTGCCCGTCTCGGCGGCCTCCTTGCCAATGCGGTCACCGGCAGCGTGGCCAATGAACGGGTTGAGGTAGGTGATGACACCGATGGAGCTGTGAACGTGGTTCTTGCAGATCTCGGGATTGGCCGTGATCCCGTCGACGCACTTCTCACGCAGCGTCTTCATGGCGTTGGTGAGGATGGTGAGGGACTCGAACATGGCCTGGCCCGTGGCGGGCTCCATGACGTTGAGCTCGAGCTGGCCAGCCTCGGAGGCGTAGCCGACGGTGACGTCGTTGCCGAACACCTTGAAGCACACCTGGTTAACAACCTCGGGGATGACCGGGTTGACCTTGGCGGGCATGATGGAGGAACCGGCGGCGCGCTCCGGAAGGTTGATCTCCTTCAGGCCTGCGCGGGGGCCTGAGGCAAGCAGACGCAGGTCATTGCAGGTCTTGGAGAGCTTGATGGCCAAGCGACGCAGAGCGGCGTGGACAGAGACGTAGGCGGCCTGGTCACTGGTGGCGGCCACAAGGTCGGGGGCAGAAGTGATGTCCAGGCCCGTCACCTCGGCGAGAGCCTTGGTCACAGCCTCGGTGAAGCCGTCTGGGGTGTTGAGCTCGGTGCCGATAGCGGTGGCGCCCAGGTTAACCACGAGCAGCTCCTTGGCTGCGCGCTGGAGGTTGTCGATCTCGTCTCCCAAGGTGTGGGCGTAGCCGTAGAACTCCTGGCCCAGCGACATCGGAACAGCATCCTGGAGCTGGGTGCGGCCCATCTTCAGAACGGATGCGAATTCCTTGCCCTTGGCATCGAACGAGCCGATAAGCTTCTCCAGCTCCTCGACGAGGCTCTGAACACCCGCGTAGAACCCGAGCTTGAGGCCGGTGGGGTACGCGTCGTTGGTGGACTGGCTCATGTTGACATCATCGTTGGGGTGGATGACGTCGTAGTCGCCCTTGTTCTTGCCCAGGTGCTCGAGGGCAACGTTGGCGACAACCTCGTTCGTGTTCATGTTGAGCGAGGTGCCGGCACCGCCCTGGAACAGGTCGATGGGGAACTGATCCATGCATGCACCATCGTTGAGGATGCGGTCGCACGCCCAGTTGATGGCATCCGACTTCTCCTTGGACAGTGCGCCCACCTTGTTGTTGGCAATGGACGTTGCCTTCTTGGTGTACACCATTCCACGGATGAAGTTTGGCTGGCTGTTGACGGTCACGCCGGAGATTTGGTAGTTATCGATGGCCCGCTGGGTGTGAATCCCGTAGTAGTGGTCGTTGGAGATTTCCATCGTTCCGAGGAGGTCTTCCTCGGTGCGGGTGGAGTTGTTTGTGGAGTTAGTGTTGTCTGCCACTTTTTCGATACCTTCTATTCGTTGTTCGTTCTCCGCATAACGTCGGAGAGTGATCTGAAAAGAGCTATTCAGCTGCTTATTTGCTTCTCATCTCGGACGGTTCCAAGTATGCCACCGATTGCGGCACCGACTTGAGCCGACCGAGAATCCATTGCTCTGGGAAACCTTGTTGTAGCTGCTAGCCCGGCGGATAATTGTTCAATCAAATCACCGTGGCTAGCCCCATAAAGGGGAGATCACGCTACCTGCGCCCAGATCATGGTGTCGTACGCGTGATTCGGATATGTCCTGTGAACACACCACCTTGTCGTCTGCGAATGTTGCTGGTGAAGTTTGACTGGTTACCCGTCACCTACAAGATGACGGAACCGAAGGCGAAGCCGAGCGCCACTGAGATTGCGATACACACCGTGCCGGGAATGATGAACGGGTGGTTAAACACGTACTTGCCAATCTGAGTCGATCCCGTGTCGTCCATCTCAACGGCGGCGAGGAGGGTGGGATACGTGGGCAGAACGAACAGTGCGGATACCGCCGGGAACGCTGCCACCGCGGCGAGCGGGCTGACGCCCACTGCCAACGCTGCGGGCACGAGGGCCTTAGTAGTGGAGGCCTGCGAGTACAACAGGGATGCGGCAAGGTACAAGATGACGGCCAACAACCAGGGGTAATCCTGCAGGACGCTGCCGGAGGCGGCCTTAATCTGGTCAATGTACTGATTGATCAGCGTGGTGCCGAGCCAGGCGACGCCCATGACGCACACGGCGGCAGACATGCCGGACTTGAACACCTGCTGGTTGAGCACCTCCCCTGCTTTCAGCTTGCAGGCGATGATGATGATCGTGGCGGCTCCCAGCATGATGGACATGATCGCCTCATTGCGGGGCAGCGTGGGGTTCTGGATGAGCCCAATCTGATCAGAAATAAGCGTTGCGTACGCCATGACGATGACGATGGCGGCGAGGAAGATGCCCACGCTCAACTTCGCACCCTTGGGAGCGGTGTAGTCCTTCTGGCGCGTTGGCGCCTGGACTAGTCCGCGGGCGAGTCGATCCTTGTACACCGGATCGTCCTCCAGCTCCTTGCCCAGGTGGTTGGAGAGGAATGCGGTGGGGAAAATCGCGAGGAACGTGGACGGGATGGCAACGGCGAGGAGCTGCAGGTAGCCCACTCCCAGCGGCTCAAGCACGGAGGCAAGGAACACCACGGCGGCGGAGATCGGCGATGCCGTGATGGCCATCTGGGAGGCGACCACGGCCACGGACAACGGACGCGAAGGCCGGACCTTGCCTTCCTTAGCCACCTCGGTGATCACCGGCAGCGTGGAAAAGGCGGTGTGGCCGGTACCCGCAAGAAGGGTCATGAGGTAGGTGACTACCGGCGCGAGGAACGTAATGTTCTTCGGGTTTTTGCGGAGCACCTTCTCAGCCAAATGGACGAGGTAGGTCAGGCCGCCGGCGAGCTGCATGGCCGAGATGGCGGCGATGACGCTCATGATGATGCCGACGACGTCGAAGGGGATGTCATCCTTGGTGACGGGTACGCCGGCGATGCCGAGGAGGAGGACACCTAGGCCACCGGCGAAACCGATGCCGATAGAACCGAGGCGCGCGCCGAGGACGATGGCGCCAAGAACAATAAGTATTTGCAATGCTACAAGCATGTGGTGGAATTCTCCCTTTGAGTATTCACTGTGTTTCTACGGCCAGTTGGCCTTGAGAGGGAAACGGCAAGCCGCAACACATATGAATCGAACGGGTATTCCCTCCCCTCGCCTGTTAGCGTGGATCGGTGCCCCACCACCAAGGAAAACGGTGACCCTGCGGAGGGGTGTTACTCGTTCACCACACGCCAGGGATCTGATCTAACGACCAGCTGCCACGGCGGACAAAGTTCGAGTGTGAACGGCTCTTGTTCAGATTTCTGTGAGGCGATTCTTGTAGCCAGCCACGCTTAGGTGGATGTGGCTAAACTCGGACGACTCTTCCCTGTGCACTTCCACGTGCGCAAGGCTGCTTCGTTGCGGATAGCTCTGCCTCATGTGGAGCTATGAGCCTGTCCTATTCGAATCCTGTCCTATTATTGATCCTTCCTCGCTGCCTTCACCGGATTGGTCTAGCGGCGCTGTTCAGACAGATAGAGCTATCCCGTGAATCACGGGAGCGAAGCTTTAACCTACCTTGTCGTAAGTACACGTCTACCCTAATAGCGACGAAGCATTTGTGCAAATATTCTGTTCAACATACATTTTTCACCCTTTAACAAAATAGGAATGGCCTCTCATAGAGATGTTGTGGCACACCCATGTTACGGCGTTGCAAGTGGGGATCGTATCGCACGAGCCCCTCCCGTATATGACCAGCCTGGGCTGAAGAAACGGAGAGCCTCCCGATGGAGAGCAAACACGCGGCAGAACGTGAGGGGTGATAGCTATTCGGGGGGAATGCTCCCCTTGTCAATGAAACAAATTGTCTCGGATTTTAGACAAGCGCGGATGTTCGCGGCGGGTGGATCCAAATTCGGGGACCTGGTCGACCATCATCAGTGCTTTTCAAATGGGCTGTTAAAGCGCGTGCTACACAGGTTGGCGCTGTGGACACCAGCTTGTACATTCCCTGCTGTGGGAAAGCCCCGGGGTATCTCCAAGATAGTGCTTATAACCAGCGTATAAAAGAAGTATGGAAACAACGACGATGATGCAGCCTCTCACCGAGGACTGCAGGGAAGATATCCAAAAGAAGGTGGACGCCGATCCGACGGTAGCCGTGGCGCGCAACGCCGTTACCGCCGTGAGTGTCAACAAAGTTGCTCTCGATCGGAACAAAGTGCTGGCACTGGATCCGTCCGTCGAGGTGAAGCTGGATTCCCTCAAGGTGACGGACCAGAAGACCTCCGGGCGGTGCTGGATGTTTGCCGCGCTCAACATGTACCGCCAGAAGATCGCTACCCAGTTGAACCTCGAGCAGTTTGAATTTTCCGAGGCGTACCTCCAGTACTTTGACAAGCTGGAGAAGGCCTACTTTGCGCTTAACTTCCTGCTCGGTAACGAGGAGCCACACGCCCCGCACACGGAGGATGGTGCGGTAGACCTCTCCGATCGTCGCACGGCGTTCGTGCTCGACGGGGCTGCCGATGACGGTGGCCTGTTCAACTACGTCAATAACCTGGTAGCGAAGTACGGGGTGGTTCCCTCGTACGCGATGCCGGATTCCGACTCCGCCAGCAACACGCCTGCCATGAACCGGGCGATCCATACCATCGTTCGCCGCACCGTGATGTCCCAGGGCTCCATCGATGAGGCGATGAAGGAGATCCAGCGGGTGGTTGGAATCCACCTTGGCACGCCTCCGACTTCGTTTGTGTGGCAGTACCGCGATAAGGACGGAAACTTCCACCGCGAAGGCGAATTTACACCCCAGGAGTTTGCCCAAAAGTACCTGCCTGACCTGGATCAGTACGTCGAGGTTGCCTTTGATGCTCGCGCCGATCACGAGCCCAACCGGGCCTATGACACGGACCTGGCCACCAACGTGTGGGGCCGCCCCGTGTACCGCTATGTCAACGCCGATATCGAGACGGTGCGCAGCGTTGCCATTAAGTCCATCAAGGGCGAGGACCCGGTGTGGTTCGGCTGTGATGTAAACACGCAGTTCGACCCGATGCTGGGGATGTGGGACCGCAGCCTCATCAACCTCGAGGATATCTACGGCGTTGATATGGGCTACAGCCGTGAGGGCCGAATGATGACGTGGGAGGTCAAACCCACCCACGCGATGGTGCTCACCGGATACGACGAGCAGACCAAGCACTTCCGCGTGGAAAACTCGTGGGGCGTCAAGGACCACAAGGGCGTGCAACTGGCGGGCGACGGCTACGGCACGATGTCCTCCGAGTGGTTTGCGGATAACGTCTTCTCCGTCGTGGTGAAGAGGGAGTACGTGCCACAAGAGCTACTCAAGGCGTGGGATGGAGAGGCAATCCTCCTCCCCTGCTGGGACCCGATGAGCTAGAAACGAGAGGAGACAAATAACTATGGCTACACAATCTGAGCAGCGTGGACTTACACCTGCGTCTATCGCCACTGAGAACGAGGCTCTTCTTGCAGATCGGGCCTTCCGCATCGCGCGCAACGCCGTCACCACCACGGGCATCGATACCGTCGCCGTTGACAGGAGCGTGCTGCGCTCCATTGATTCCAGCGTGTCCACCAAGGTGGATGACTGGGCAGTGGCCAACCAAAAGAAATCCGGTCGCTGCTGGATCTTCGCCGGGATGAACATGCTGCGTGCGGCGATCATGAAGGAGACCAAGGTAAAGGACTTCGAGCTCTCCCAAACGTTCGTCCACTTCTGGGATAAGTGGGAGAAGGCCAACTACTTCCTCGAGGCGATGGATAAGCTGCGTGACCGGGAGATCCTCGATCGCACGGTCGCCCATCTCATGCAGGCTCCGATCGAGGATGGTGGGCAGTGGAACATGCTCGTCGCCCTCATTGAGAAGTACGGAATCGTGCCCCAGTACGCGATGCCAGAGACGGCATCCTCCTCGGACACCCGCGCGATGAACCGTGACCTGTCTACCGTTTTGCGGTGTGCTGCCTACGCGCTGCGCAATGAAGAATCCGAGCAGGCACGCACGGAGGTCAAGCGACAGGCGTTGGAGGATGCCTACCGCATCCTCACCATCCACCTGGGCACCCCGCCGGAGGAGTTCACCTGGCAGTACAGGAATAAGGACAACGAATTCACCCGCGGTGGCACGATGACCCCCGCCTCGTTCCGCGATCAGTATGTCACGGTCAACCTCGATGAGTACGTGTGCGTGGTCAACGATCCACGCCATGCCCCCAAACAGATGCTCACCGTGGAGTACCTCGGAAACGTCGTTGGGGCGAAGCCGGTTACCTACCTCAACGCCCCTGTGGACGTGATGAAGGCAGCGATCCAGAAGACCCTCAATGAGGGCCGTTCGGTGTGGTTCGGGTGCGACACTACCCAGCAGGCGGAGCGCAACTCCGGCGTGTGGGATGCCCACCTACTCGATTACGAGGGTGTTTACGGTGTCGATCTGTCCATGGACAAGCTCGCGCGGGTTCTTTCCGGCGAGTCGCTGATGACTCACGCCATGGTGTTCACAGGCGTGGACGAGACCGAGGACGGCACCCCGCGCCGTTGGCGCGTGGAGAATTCCTGGGGCCCGGACAAGGCCGAAAAGGGGTTCTGGACGATGAACGACTCGTGGTTTGATGAGTACGTGTTCGCCGTTGCGGTGCACCGCGACACCCTGCCTGAGGATTACCGCGCGGCCCTCAGTGGGGAGCCCATCGTCTTGCCTGTGTGGGATCCGATGGGTGCCCTCGCGCACTGACCCGTAGCTAACAAACACCGTGGAGGCTGGTGATCCAGCAGCCACGGTGTTTTTCTGTGGTGGTCTACAGCCTTGCGATGCGGATGTCGCTGGCGAGAATGGCCTCGGCGCCGCCGGCGGAAAGGCGATCCATGATGGCGTTGGCCTCCTTACGGGGCACCATCGCACGCACTGCCACCCATTCCTTGTTCTCCAGCGGGGACACCGTCGGGCTGGAGAGGCCTGGCGTGATTTCCGTCAAGGCTTCAAGCTTGTCGGTTGGGCAGTTGTAGTCCAGGATCATGAACGTCCGCGCAGTGAGAATGCCCTCTATACGGCGGGTAAACACCTCCATCTCGCTGGTGACATCACGGCCCTCTCGGCAGTAAATCACCGCCTCGGAAGAAACCAACGGCTCTCCAAAGGTGGCTAGCCCCTGCTTGCGCAGCGTGCGACCGGTGGAGACAACGTCGGCGATGACATCGGCGACGCCCAAGCGGATGGAGATCTCCACTGCTCCGTCGAGGCGAATGACCGTGGCCTTGATGTTGCGACGCGCGAGGTCCGCGCGCACGAGGTGGGGGTAGCTCGTGGCGATGCGTGCGCCCTCCAGGTCGTCGACCGACCATTTCTGCGCGGCGGGGGCTGCGTAGAAGAATCGGGAATCGCCAAAACCCAGCGGAAGCAGCTCCTTTACGGCAGCCTGGGAATCGAGGGCCAGGTCCCGTCCGGTGATGCCGATATCGAGCTGGCCGCCGGCGACATAGATGGCGATGTCTTTGGGGCGGAGGAAGAAAAACTCCACCCCGTTGGTCTTGTCCATCACGGTGAGGGTCTTGTTGTCCGGGCGCGTGGCGTAGCCCGCCTCGGCGAGGATCTCCATGGTGGTTTCACTGAGAGATCCCTTGTTGGGAACTGCTATTCGGAGCATGATGTGCGGTCTTTCCTACCGGTGGGTGGTGTGTGTGCTGGTGAAAGCGCGACGCTAGAGGTACTTGTACACGTCGTCCAGGGTGAGTCCGCGGTGCAGCATCATCACCTGGGTCCAGTACCACAGCTGGGAGATCTCCTCGGCCAGCTCATCGTCGCTTTGGTACTCCCCCGCCAGCCAGACTTCGCCGGCCTCTTCGATAACCTTCTTGCCAATGAAATGCATGCCCTCGGTGAGGGCGTGGGTGGTTGCGGACCCCTCGGGTAGGTCGGCGGATTTGGCTGTTAGCTCCTCAAACAGAGACTCAAAGGTTTTCATAGCAAACAATTGTGCCACACATCGCTCGGGCCCGCCGGTGAATCTGGTCCCCGTCCCCTAGACACGGGGTGGCCTGTCACGCTTGTCGACGCGCCTCCCCCGCCTCCCCTCACCGTGAGCCCGCGGCTCGCGGCACCAGCTCCCTACGAGGCGGACGCGCGAAGCTCGTCGAACCAGCGCTTGCAGTGGTCCACAGTAACCCCAACGAAGGAGTCCGACCCGTGGAGGTCCTTCAGGGAGGTAACCCCCTCGATGATGCTTCCGTGTGCGGGAGGCAGACCAATGACCTGGCAGCCCGCATCGCGGGCGGCCGTCATCCCGGCGACGGAATCCTCAAAGACAAGGCACTCCTCTGGGGCGGCCTGCGTGATGGAGGCGGCCTTGAGATACATCTCAGGGCTGGGCTTGCCTTCCGATACCTCGTCGCCCGCGACGGACGAGGTGAAGAATTCGGTGCCCACGGCGGCGATCTCACTGTCCGCGAGCTTGCGGTAAGTGTTCGTGGTAACGAGCTGCGGAATGCCCGCCGCGCGAATAGAGCGCAGCAGGTCCGTCACACCCGGCTTGGGCTCGAGGACATCGTGCATGAGCTGCATGACCTCTCCGTAGAACGTGATCATGAGCTGGCGGCGGTCCTCCTTGCTAAAGGTGCGCCCGTTGAGCTGACCCACATACGTCACGGTGTGATCAAATGAACCACCCATGGTGTTCAGCAGCTCCTCGTCTGTCATCTCGTGGCCCAACCGACGCGAAAACTCCGCGGTGACCTGGCCCCACAAGGGTTCGGAATCCACCAACGTGCCGTCCATATCAAAAAAGATTGCTTTCAGCGTCACGTGTGCACAGCTCCACTCTTGGATCGAGGATAATTGATCGACCCACCGGCGCCCTCGCACCTTCGGGTCTCCACTTCCCCGCCACTATATCCGAATTTGCGTAGCGAATGCGGTGCGGATTAGGCGTGGCCCTTTGATACCTCAGGAAGGGAGCGCGCGGTGAGGAAACCGGCGATGCCAACAAGGGCCAAGGCGACGAGTGCGGCACGAGCACCGGCCAGGGCAATGACGCCCGACACGGCACCGAAGAAGAGGAGGATGAAGCCCATCGCGGTGTTCGCCACAGCGACGTATTTAGTGGTCTGGTCGCCCTCTCCCATGTCCACAACGTAGGTTTTCCGTCCCACGCGCACACCGGTGTGAATGAGCGTGACGATGAAGAAGCCGATAGGTAGCGCCCAGGCGGCGATCGCATCCACGTAGCTCACCGCAACGATGGCAAGGAGAGCAATGGAGGTGGCAAGCGCCCCGTAGGACATCGTATTGCGCGACGACTTATCCGCTAACGCACCCGATACCCGCCCGCCGATGAGGCTTGCCAGGCCGGATGCGACGATGAACGAACCGAGCCCCGCCAAGAGGTTCGAGGAACGGGAAGAAAGCTGCACGATGAAGGCGGGAGACAGTGAGGAGGCGAGCAACAGGGAGCGGACGATGACGAAGCGTCGAAAAGCCCGATCGGTGGAGAGAAGTTCCCAGGCCTCGGCGGCCCACCCCTTTGAGCTGCCCTGTTGTCCACCCTCGTCGGTGGGCTCATCGATGCGGGTGAATACGAGCGAAGCCAAAAGCCAGCACACGCCACCGGCGGCAACGAGAAGGGCGAGGAAACCAAGAGACAAACTGTGCCCCAGGGCCCGAATTGCGATCCCTACCGTCACGGCAATGAGCCCAGACACCATGGTCGAGGTGCCCGTGAGCCTCCCGCGGCGGCCCTTGGAAATGGTTCGGGCCTGCACGTCCTTGGCCGAAATCGAGCCGATGGCACGGCCCAGCGAGAAGGTGGCAAGGAACACGACGACAAGCACACCGAGGAGCGCCCCACGGGCGAACCCGATGGAAAGCCCCATGAGGATGGCGGAAATCGCCTGAATGAGAGCGCCGATGGACCACACGGTAGCCCGCCGCCGCTTGGCTGTCAGCCACGGGGTGATCGCCGCCTGCGGCAGCATGGAACCACTCTCCCTAATCGGGATGAGGAGCGCCGCGAAGAAAGAGGAGACACCCGCCATGGAGAACACCCACGGCAGCACGGTCTTGGCGTTGACTAGCTGATCGCCGATCCCCTGCAACCCCATCGCCGTGACGTAGGCACGGCCGTTGCGCTGTTCCTTCGGACTCACGGAGTCAGGCGTTGATTTTCCCATGCAGTTAACGCTAGACGCTTGGGGCAAGGGATGGGAAAGGAGGGGCCGCAAGCCGGCACGCGGGCCCAAAAGAAGGCCGGGCGGCGGGAGTGGAGACGGCTCCCTATCCTCCCGGGTTACCTGCTACTCAAACTGCGGGCAGGAGGAAATGATCTCCTCGGAGATACCGCCGGCCTCCAGGGCACGGTGGATGAAGAGGTTGAGATCGTTTTCCTCCTCGGGCTCGATAACGGCTCCGGCGTTCTTCTCGTCAAAGTCCTCGGTGCGCTCAATGAACCCATTAACCACGCCGTTGACCGCTTCCATGGAAGGGTCGCCGCCGAGGCGATCGAGGCTATCAAGGAAATCTTGGACAATTCCGCGAAGCTCGGGCAGCACCTCCGGGTCAAACGGCTGCTCCCAGAACTCTTTCTCGTTGTCCCTCAGGTAGGAACCGGTTGCGTAGGATTCCAGGTTGGCGATGAACTCGTCAACGCTCGCCTGCATGCTCTCGCGAATACTCATGGTGTCTATTGTCTCCGATTGTGTCCCAGTTTGCACGTCGTACGCGGGCGCCAAGCGGCCCGTAATCACCGGCTGCTACGCCAGCGTGAGGCCCAGCAGCGCATCGAGCGCGTTCTTCACGGTGGTTCCGGCCTCCAGAGAGAGGTCATCGCCCTCCGCGTTGACGGCCACTGTAGCCCACTGCTCAATCGCCGCGACGGCACGCGGGGTATCGAGGTCGTCGGCGAGCGCCTCGCGGATGGTGGCCACGAGGCGGTCGGCATCCTTCATCGACGACGGCTTGTCCACGGCCTCGGAGAGCCTTTTCACGAGGTCCTCGCACTTGTCCAACAGGTCCTGAGAAAAATCCCGGTCCTCGCGGTAGTGCCCCGCAAACACCGACAGCCGGATCGCATCCGGCGTGTGGCCCTCGTCCACGAGTTTGGACACGAACACGAGGTTGCCCAGGGACTTGGACATCTTCACGCCGTCGAGGGCGATCATGCCACCGTGGACGTAGTGACCCGCCATGCGGGTGACGCCGGTTGCTGCCTCCGCGTGTGCCGCGGAAAATTCGTGGTGCGGGAACACCAGGTCACGTCCGCCACCCTGAATGTCGAACGGCACCCCGAGGCGGTTGCGGGCGATCGCCGAACACTCGATGTGCCAGCCGGGACGGCCCTCACCAAACGGTGCCTTCCAACTCGGCTCGCCGTGGCGCGCCATTTTCCACACCAAGGCGTCGAGCGGATCCTCCTTGCCAGGGCGATCCGGGTCGCCACCGCGCTCGGCGAACACCTCCATCATCTCCTCGCGGCTGAAGCGCGACTCGTAGCCAAACTGGTCCGTTGCGGAGATCCGGGCGTAGAGGTCCGGGTATTCGGGATCATCGATCGCGTACACGGCGCCCTTCTCAATGAGCTCGGAGACCATGTCAATGACCTCCCCCACCGACTCTTCGATGCCCACGAAATCCTGGGGCGGGAACACAGACAGGTGCTCCATATCCGAGCGGAACAGGTCGATCTGGGAGGTGCCCAGCTCCCGCCAATCGACGTTGTCGCGTTCCGCGCGTTCAAACAGCGGATCGTCCACGTCCGTCACGTTTTGTACGTAGTGAACCTCGTGGCCGTTGGCCTTGAGCTGGCGGTAAATGAGATCGAAGGTGAGGTACGTGGCCGCGTGCCCGAGGTGGGTCGCATCGTACGGCGTGATGCCACACACGTACATTGTCGCTAGCTTGCCCGCCTCGACGGGCTTGACCCGGCCATCGGCGGAATCGTACAGCTTGAGCTGGACGGGCTCGCCGGTGAGTGAATCGAATGATGAATGTTGAGGAACTGGCCACGATTGCATGGCCTCCACATTAGTGGGCGCGCCCCACTCGCGCCCACTCCCCCGAGATGACCCCGCTTAGGCAGCGAGGATTCCCGCCGCCAACAGGATCATGACGAGGATGCCCACGGGGATGCGGTAGGCGGCAAACCAGGCGAACGAGTTGTTGGACACAAACTTGAGCAGCCAAGCGATGGACGCGTAGCCGAGGACGAAGGCGATCACCGTTCCTACCAACAGCTGGGCACCGGAGGCTGCCTGACCAGCCTCGGGCGAGAAGGCGTCGGGAAGCGAAAACAGACCGGAGGCCAGAACCGCGGGGATGGCGAGGAGGAAGGAGAACTTAGCGGCGACCTCGCGGTTGAGTCCCAAGAGCAAACCCGCGGAGATCGTGCCACCGGAACGGGAAACACCCGGGATGAGCGCCAGGCACTGGGCGAGCCCCATCAGTATCGCGTCCCTCATGGCGAGGTCTTCATAGTTACGCTTCTTGGAGCCCACGCGCTCCGCCCAGATGAACACGAACGAGAACAAAACGAGCACCGTGGCCGTTATCCACAGGTTGCGCAGGCTCTCGCGGATGAGATCCTTGCCAAAGTACCCGAGAAGCCCCACGGGGATCGTGCCGACGATGACCATCCAGCCCATCCGGTAGTAGAAATCTCGCTTTGTCTTATCCACGAGTCCCACGCACCACGAGCGAATGATCGTCCAAATCTCGCGGGCAAAGTACACCAACACGGCAGCCTCGGTGCCGAGCTGGACGACGGCGGTAAAGGACGCGCCCGCGTCGTGGCCGTACAGCAGCTCGCTTACGATGCGCAGGTGCCCGGAGGAGCTCACTGGGAGGAATTCCGTCAGGCCTTGGACCACGGACAACACGATCGTTTGTCCCCACGTCATCGAGTCAGCGGTGTGCGCTGCAGCTGTTGCTGCCAAATCCGTTTCAATCACGGAGACAGACTACACCGCCGGCGGGTCCCCGGAGGCACCGTGGGCACCCACCGGGTGCGCGGAACCGTGGAAAATACGTGGTCAGCCCCGGGTGGGTGAAGGGTACCAGCATGGTAGCGTTAAACCCGTGAATATGCGTAGCCGTAGAATTTTGACCGCACTCGGGCTTTCTGTTGCCCTCAGCACGGGGCTCGTGGCCTGCTCAGGCGACGACAGCACAGGATCTGACGGCGCCGATGGGGTCAACCCGCAGGCGACGGAGGAGCAAACGGACTGGGTGAACAACCCCGTCGGCAATGCGACGCCACAGGAGTCGCCCGCCTCGGTGGACCCGGACGGTGAGGTGTTCCCCGTGGACGAGAAGTTCCCCGGGATCACCGACGTGGAGGCAGCCGGTGACATTCTCGCCGTGCGCACTGGGCCGTTCCTCCATGTGGGTACCGTGGACCAGCTGCGCGCGGGGGAAGACACCGCCCTCCAGATCAGCGCCAAGTGCGGCGATGTCACCGCGACGGGAGATACGTTTGTGCTGGCCTGCCCGACGGCTCGCGATGGGGGTAACTCGGGCGAAATCTTCCTCATCGACGCGCACTCGCCCGCCCTGGACACGGTTCGCACAGCGCTGCAGCCCTTTGTGGCCGCAGCTGTCACCACGGACGGCACGGTAATCGGCGGCAGCCCCGAAAGCGATAACGTCACCGTGTTTGCGCCGGATGAGACGACTTCCTCCACGGAGGTGAACACAGGCGGGGGCGTGAACCAGGTGATCGCCCTGCCCCGCACCGGTGACAGCGACCTTCCCGATGCCGTGGTGGCCTCCGACATGGCCACCACCCGTGTGACGGGCGTGGATCTCAAGGAGACCCGCACCGGTGGTGCACTCCGGGCCGGGGTGGGAGTCTCCCGCATCGCTCCGGGCGAGAACACAACCATGCTGGTAGCGGATAATATTGGCGATTCCCTGCGGATTTACAACAACCTCGACGTAATCCGGCTGCACCAATCCGTTCCGATTGGCCCGCACCCGTGGGACGTGGCGTGGGATGCCACCACGAACACGGCGTGGGTAACCACCCTCGGCGATAACAAGGTATCGAGCTACTCGCTGAAAACCGGCGTCCCGATCCTTGAGCAGCAGCGGCAGACGGTGGCGGATGCTCAGTCACTGGCGGTGTTGGGCGACGGATCGCTGGCCATCGGCTCTGCTAGTGGCTTAGGGCTGCAGATCATTCGCCCGAACTAGGGCTGCGGGCGGGTCCAACCCCACCGTGGCGCTTGGACTTCGCCCTCCGTAGTTGACGTGGGGTACATTATTCTCTGGAAAACAATGCGAAGTGCTACTTTCCCCTTTAACAGTGCGGGACCGGACGCGCGTGCGAGCCTGGCCCCCCATTTCCGCGCCGATCCCGGCGAGGAGGAAAGCGCTGCGCCTCGCGCCTGTCCACCATTTAGTTGACCAGTTAAGGAACCGGCACCATGGCTCATCCCATCCGAACGTCGCTGTATAGCATCGCGTTAAAGGGAATGTTCACACTCCAACCAGAGAGTATTCACGACATCATCATGGGGGGATTGCGCGTTTTGCAAACCGTCACACCTCTCAACCGTGTCATGGAAAAGGTGATTGCCGTCCATGATCCGAGGCTGGAGCAGGAAGTCTGTGGTGTCACCTTTCCCCGGCCGGTGGGGCTCGCTGCTGGCTTTGATAAGGATGCCGTAGCCCCGGACGCGTGGTCCGCTGTGGGCTTCGGGTACGCGGAACTGGGAACCGTGACTGCCTCTCCGCAGCCCGGCAACCCGCAACCGCGACTGTTCCGGCTGCCCGCAGACAAGGCGATCCTCAACCGGATGGGGTTCAACAACAATGGCGCTGCTGTGGTTGCCGATAATCTGCGTCGGCGCACGTCCGACGATGTCATCGGAATCAACATTGGCAAGACCAAGGTGGTTCCCGTCGAACAGGCGGTGGATGATTACCGCCGCTCGGCCACGCTGCTCGGTGATCTCGCGGATTACCTCGTCATCAACGTGAGCTCTCCCAACACCCCAGGGCTGCGCAACCTGCAGGCCGTGGACGAGTTGCGTCCCATCGTGGACATCGTGCAAAAGTCTACCTCTACCCCGGTGTTTGTGAAGATCGCACCCGATCTTGCCAATGAGGATATCGATGCTGTCGCCGAACTAGCCAAAGAAATGAAGCTGGCCGGTATTGTGGCAACGAACACGACGATTTCCCGGGACGGGTTGTCCACGCCACACCGAAAGGTGGAATCGATGGGAGCTGGTGGCGTATCCGGGCGGCCACTTACCAAGCGCGCGCTGGAAGTGACGGAGAGACTGTATAAGAGCCTGCGTGGCGAGCTTGCCATCATCTCCGTCGGTGGCATCTTTAGCCCGCAGGACGCGTGGGAAAGGATCGCCGCAGGTGCGAACCTGCTCCAGATCTACACGTCGCTAATTTACCTCGGCCCGGACCTCATCCGTGACATCCACAAGGACCTTCTGAGGCAGCTCGACGAGCACGGCTACCAGAGCCTCAGCGATGCTGTGGGATGCCAGCAGCCGTACGTGCCCGAGGAGGCCTAGGACACTCGCCGCGGCGGGCTTAAAGACACTTAAAGCCACCGTTTAGTCGTATTGACGGCTAAACGGTGGCTTTGCTTTGGTTTAGGCTTACAGGAACTGGGGGCTAGTTCTCGTCCCAGCCCCAATAGATCGCTCGGGCAAGGGAGTGGAAGTAGAGGTTGAACCCGAGCACCGTCACCGGCGAATTGGGTGCAATGTCCAGCGTTTCGGTGTCAACGGCGTGGACGGCGAAGAGGTAGCGGTGCGGACCGTGGCCTGCCGGAGGATTGGATCCGTAATAGCCGCGCCGCAAGGAATCGCCCTTGAGGTTCACGGCCTCTGGAACACCGGCCAGAGTCTCGCCACCGGCCCCGGTTGCAACAGAGGTGCAGGAGAGGGGGATATTGAACACTCCCCAGTGCCAAAAGCCGGATGCCGTGGGAGCATCGGGATCGAAGCAGGTGATGGCGAGGGATTTAGTTCCTGCGGGGAGCTCGCTCGGGTCCCAGGACAGCTGCGGCGAGACGCTTTGTCCACCGCGATGCTTCACGGGGAGCTGTTCCCCACAGGCGAAGTCGGTGGACGTGACGGTGAACGTGGGAAGATCTTTGAGCGGCGCGTATGGATCAGGGCCGGGAAAACGCGGATCGTTTCTGTAATCAGTCATACCTCCATTCTTACGTGAAGCTGACGGCAAGTGCAGACAAAACAACACCGATGTAAGTTCTTTGCCCCCTTTTGCTTAGGTGACCTGCAGATTTGTTTGTGTTGTGGGATGTGGGTTAAAGTATTCCTCGTGCCACGCACGAGAGTGCGAACAACACCTTGCCCGGGTGGCGGAATTGGCAGACGCGCTAGCTTGAGGTGCTAGTCTCCTATTAACGGAGGTGGGGGTTCAAGTCCCCCCTCGGGCACAATATCCTCTCACCTTTGGTGGGAGGATTTTTTATCTCCGTAACTCTGCACATACCCGGCACACGTCGCACAGGGGCATACCCCATGAGGGGTTTCAGGAGTGTGTGCCGGACTCGTGCATGCGCGGTGTGAGTGGGCGGGCCTGAACTGTGGTCACTACCATGGAAGACATGAAGCTTACTATTCGACCGGCGAGCGAAGGAGACGTCAACCAGATCGTTGACATCCTCACTGACGCGTTTGAGACCGATCCAGCATTTCGACGCATTATGCAGCCGCTATCGGACGAGACAAAGAACTTGAGAAAGATCTTCGACCTGCAGCTGCGTCACGAATACCTGCCATACGGCATCGTCGACGTGGAGTTCAACGAGGAGGGTGAGATGCTCGGAGTTGCCCTGTGGAACAAACCGGGCAAACCGATTACATTCCTGTCTCTTCTCCGCTACGTCCCCGATTACGTTCGAGTGTTTGGCAAGTCATTTATTGGCGCAGTTCTGCGCGAGCGGAAGTCCGAGAAGCTTCACCCCCAATTCCCCCACTGGTACCTGTACACGTTGGCCGTCCGCCCCGGCCACCAAGGAGAAGGCCTGGGAACAACGCTGCTGCGCCACGGGATGGAGCGTGCCGGCGAAACACCGATCTACCTCGAGGCCTCCACTCCCGACTCCGCAGCTTTGTACAAGCGCCTGGGGTTTGTACCCTTGGGCGAGATCCCGGACGACGACGACATGCCCTCCGAGCTTGGCATGTGGCACCCGGGCACGATGCCGGAGCGCCCCAACCACAGCAACTAGCCCCTTCTCCGTGCGGGTGCCATAGGGGCGGCACAAGGGCCAGGGCAGGCAAGAAAAGAGGCGACACGGCCAGAAACCTACTGGCCATGTCGCCTTCGTTTTCGCGTACGTGGGACGCGTGTAGCCGCGCCCCGACGCTACGGGTGAGCGCTACTTAGTGCTGCTCGTTCGGGTCGTTATCCGCGTCTTCCTTGGTCTTGTGCACGGTCCCGGCGACGTGGTCCGGGGCTGCGTAAATGGAGTACACCTTGAAGGGCTTATCCCCCTCGTTCACCACGTTGTGCCACTTGCCCGCGGGCACGAAGATCGCCCAGTCGTCTTCTACTTCCTGGTCGATGTCAAGGTTATCTTCGGAATCGCCGATCATGACGCGGGCCTTGCCCTCCTCCAGGCGGAGGAACTGATCGTGATCGTCGTGTACCTCGGCGCCGATTTCACCACCGGCGGGGATGCTCATCACCGTCATCTGGAGGTACTTGCCAGTCCACAGCGTGTCCCGGAAATTCTCGTTGTCCTTGGTGGCCTTTTCGATGTCCAGGACGTAGGGATTCGGGCCATGATCTTTGAGCAAATCAGACATAATTCTATGTACCTTTCTAGTGTGCGGAGCCAACGTATCGGCAGCAACCAGTGTAACGAAGAAAACGTGACTAAGGCAGCGGTTACCCGGGCTTTGCCCACCCTAACCTGGCCATTTTCCGGCTTGGGTCACCCCGCCGCTCGTAGGCTACTGCCCCATTGCTCCTTGCCGCACTGGGCCTCTGCAGCGGGCTGGGTAGTCGCTCCACCTCGGTATGTTGATTCCCTCCAGACGGAGATAACCCAGCACGACAGACCACCGCTCTAGTGCTACGCCAATTGGCGCCCGTAGTTCGCCCTCGCATCGCCCTCGCATCGCTGGATCGGGATCCAGAGTACGACGAACCGGGCGCAACCACGCTGGTCGGCGCCCGGTTGGCGGTGCGTAAGGCTACAAACCTAGCTCTTCGGAATCGGGGTATCGAAGGCCTCGACGATCTGCTGGGCCGCGAGTGTGGGCGTGATCGTGCCATCGCGGAGCTGATGCTCAGTCTCTTCCTTCCTCTTTTGAACCAAGGGGTGAGAGTTGAGCCGCTGCAGGATGGTCTCGTGGACCATCTGCCACGTCCAGTTCACCTGCTGCTCGCGACGGTTCTCCTCAAACTTCCCGTTCTCGCGCATCACCTTCTGGTGCTCGAGCACGTGTTCCCAGAACTCGTCCACCCCGGTGTGTTCCACCGCGGACATCGTCATCACCGGCGGGTTCCAATCCTCATCCGGCTGGCGCACCATTCGCATGGCCGAACCAAGCTCACGAGCGGTACGCTTAGCGTTGCGGACATTCTTGCCGTCGGCCTTATTTATGGCGACGAGATCGGCCATTTCCAGCACGCCCTTCTTAATGCCCTGGAGCTGGTCACCGGCACCGGCGAGCGCGAGGAAAGTGAAGATATCGACCATCTGGCTGACGGCCACCTCGGATTGTCCAACGCCCACGGTCTCCACGAGGATAACATCGTACCCTGCTGCTTCCAGGACGACGATGGACTCGCGGGTGGCCTTGGCCACACCACCCAGGGTGCCTGCCGAGGGCGAGGGACGAATGAAGGCATTGTCGTCGGCGGCCAGCTTGGCCATGCGGGTCTTATCGCCCAGGATGGATCCGCGCGTCTTGGTTGACGAGGGATCGATGGCCAACACCGCAACCTTGTGTCCATCCGCGATGAGCTTCTGCCCTAACGCCTCGATGAACGTGGACTTACCCACGCCAGGCACACCGGTAATCCCCACGCGGAGGGCGTGTCCTGCTTTGGGGAGCAGGCGCACAAGAAGCTCCTGGCCGAGGACATGATGCGCCGCGGCAGTCGATTCCAGCAGCGTGATCGCCTGCGCGATGAAACGGCGGTTGTTGGATTCTACGCCCGCAACAAGCTCGTCCACGTTGATCCGACGACGGGCCCGCTTGACCACCTCGGGAGCGACGGCCGTGACATCACCCAGATCGGTGCCCGCGGTAGTGGTCAAACTGCCCAGGTGGTGTTCCAAAAATTCAAGATCCTCGTTCACAACTACTGTCCTCACACCGGTGCCTCAGCGGCACCGAATATTGCTTGTACCTTTATTAAAGTCTAACTAAATCCACGAGCTCATAGTGCACGATTGCGGTGCCACGTTCCGCGATCACCCGTACGGCTGTAAGCGGTGGGTAATCCGCACGCGGGTACGGCAACGGCCGTACTCCCCTCGCGAGAAGTACGGCCGTAGACATAGGTGGTTAGCTTGTAAACCACCCAAGCGCGCCACTGGAATGTGGCCCTGATCTCTATGAACTCGGCGTGCACCCGGCCGAAGCCAGGGGCACGCGTCCCCTGCTACTTCTCGGGAACGTCGAGATCAATGCCGATATGTGCGGCGACCTTCTCAATGAGGTCGATCGCGGAATCGGCAATAACCGAGCCCGGACCGTAGATCGCGATGACGCCCATATCGTAGAGCTCCTGGTAGTCACCCGGGGGGATGACACCGCCGACGCAGATGAGAATATCCTCACGGCCGAGCTTCTTCAGCTCTTCCTTCAGCGCCGGCACCAAGGTGAGGTGACCAGCGGCGAGCGAGGACACGCCGATGACGTGGACGTCGGCGTCCACGGCCGCGCGAGCGGCCTCGGCAGGGGTCTGGAACAGCGGTCCCACATCGACATCCATGCCCATATCGGCGTAGGCGGAGGCGACAACCTTCTGTCCACGGTCGTGGCCATCCTGGCCCATCTTGGCGATGAAGATGCGGGGGCGACGGCCCTCTTCCTTCTCGAAAGCGTCGGACAGGGCGATAGCGTGCTGAACGTTATCCACCTGGCCCTCCTTTCCTACCTCTTCCTTGTACACGCCGGACAGCGTCTTGACCTCAGCCTCGTGGCGGCCAAAGACCTTCTCCAGTGCCATGGAGATTTCACCGACGGTTGCCTTGGCGCGAGCGGCATCAACCGAGAGCTTGAGGAGGTTGAGCGACAGGTCGCCCGGCTTCTTCTCGTCCTCGTGGGCTGCAGCGTACGTCAGGGCATCGAGGGTCCTCTGGACCTCAGCCTCGTCCCGCTCCTCGCGCAACTTCTTCAGCTTCTCCAGCTGCTCGTGGCGCACGCGGGAGTTCTCCACCTTGAGAACCTCGATCTCCTCGTCCTCGAGGGCGTTGTACTTGTTCACGCCGATGAGGGCCTGACGGCCGGAGTCGATGCGGGCCTGAGTACGGGCAGCGGACTCTTCAATGCGCAGCTTCGGAATGCCCTCGATGGTGGCCTGAGCCATGCCACCGGCCTCCTCAACCTCCTGAATGTGCTTGCGCGCGCGGGAGGCGAGCTCGGCGGTGAGCTTTTCCACGTAGTACGAGCCGGCCCACAGGTCGACTGGCGCACACGTATCGGATTCCTGCTGCAGCAGGAGCTGGGTATTACGGGCGATACGCGCGGAGAAGTCACTCGGCAGAGCCAGTGCCTCGTCGAGTGCGTTGGTGTGCAGTGACTGCGTCAGGCCCTGGGTGGCGGCCATGGCTTCCACGCAGGTACGGGCGACGTTGTTGTACACATCCTGGGCCGTGAGCGACCAACCGGAGGTTTGCGAGTGGGTACGCAGGGACTGCGACTTGGGGTTCTTCGGGTTGAACTTGCCCACCAGCTCGCTCCACAGGAGACGGCCGGCACGCAGCTTCGCAATCTCCATGAAGGTGTTCATGGAGATGCCCCAGAAGAAGGACAGACGCGGTGCGAACTTGTCCACTTCCAGGCCCACGTCCTCACCGGCACGGATGTACTCAATACCATCCGCCAGGGTGTAGGCGAGCTCGAGGTCTGCGGTAGCGCCGGCTTCCTGGATGTGGTAGCCGGAAATGGAGATGGAGTTCCAGCGCGGCATCTTCAGCGAGGTGTACTCGAAGATGTTCGAGATGATGCGCATGGAGGGTTTCGGCGGGTAAATGTAGGTGTTACGAACCATGAACTCTTTGAGGATATCGTTCTGGATCGTACCTGCCAGCTGCTCGGGCTCCACGCCCTGCTCCTCGGCCACCACAATGTAGAGAGCGAGGATCGGAAGCACGGCGCCGTTCATGGTCATCGACACAGACACGCTGGAAAGGTCGATGCCCTGGAACAGTTCGCGCATGTCAAGGATGGAGTCGATGGCCACGCCGGCCATGCCCACGTCGCCGAGCACGCGCTCGTTATCAGAATCGTAGCCACGGTGCGTAGCCAGGTCGAACGCCACCGACAGGCCCTTCTGGCCGGCGGCCAGGTTGCGACGGTAGAAGGCGTTGGACTCTGCGGCGGTGGAGAAGCCAGCGTACTGGCGAATCGTCCACGGACGGTTGGTGTACATGGTGGCGTACGGGCCACGCATGAACGGACGCAGACCCGGGAAAGAATCCAGCGGGTGGGGCGTCTCACCACTCAGGAGGGCGTCGCGATCGGCGCGGTTGAAAACGCGCTTAACCTCGATGCCTTCCGGCGTCTCCCAGATGTGCTCATCCTTGACCTGTGCCTCACCGGCGTGAGGTGCGGACGGCTCATCGGGAACGCGAGTGACGTCTGCAAAATTTGGAATGGTTGCCATTTTCTTTCTCAATCCTCCTAGGCACCAAGCTTGGTGAGCATGTCGGACAGGGTTTCGCCTGCGTTGATCTTCACGTTGAGGTAACCATCGGGAGCGTCCTCCTTGCCTTCGAAGCTCTTCTCAGAGCCGGCAAGAAGAATCGTCTTTCCGGTTTCACGCAGTGCCTTGAGAGCCTCGAGGCCGCTGGCCTCGTACTCCTTATCATTGCCACAGATGACGAGGATATCGGAGGCCTCGGCGGCTTCCTTGAATCCATCCTCGCCTGGCACGACCTGGCCGGGGTTGTTCACGGCGATGCCGGCGGTGCCAACAAGGTTGGTGATCCAGCCGGTGCGGATGTTGTGCTTGGCCAGCGGGCCGAGCGGGATGAGCCCAACGGTCGGGCGAACGCCGTGCTCGGCGAGGTAGTCGTCCGAACGGTTACGCATTGCCTCGAACTCGGCGGCCCAGCGACGCACACCCTTGAGCTCCTGGCGGGCCTCCTTGGACAGGGGCTTTTCAGCGAGGTTCGGGAACTGGTTGATGGCCGTGATGGACTTCTTGCGCTTGGAAATATCCAGGTAGCGGGCCTTCAACGTGGTGTCGAGCGTCTCGCGGACGAAATCGGCGGCGGCGGTGAACCCACCCTTGCCCTCGATCTCGGTGAAGATCTTCCATGCGGAATCCGCAACCTCTTGGGTGAGCTTCTCTGCGTAGTAGGAACCACCGGCCGGGTCGATGACGTAGCCGAGGTGAGATTCCTCGATGAGGAGAAGGTTGGTGTTGCGTGCGATGCGGTGCACGAAGTCACGGGAGGTATTCGGCAGTCCGCCGTGGATGGCGTAGTCGAAAGGCAGAACCTCCATGTCGGTTGCTCCACCAACGCCGGCGGAGAACGCCGCCACCGTGCTGCGCAGCATGTTGACCCAGGGGTCGCGCTGCGTGAACATCACGGGGGCGGTGATGGCATGCTGCGGGGTAGCCGCGGCGCGTTCTGCTACTCCGAGGACCTCGGCGACGCGGGCCCACAGGATACGAGCCGCGCGGAACTTGGTGATCTGGCCGAACTCGGAATCCGTCGCAGCGAAACGGAAGGACAGCTGGTCAAACGCGTCCTCGACAGAAAGCCCAGCGTCGACAAGCTTACGAAGGTACTCAACAGCAGCGGCGAGGACAAAGCCGACCTCTTCACCGTCGGAGGCACCCTGGTTGGAGAAGGCGACACCATCGACGAGGATGGCTCGGGTGGTAACCGGAGCCTCGTTGGCCAGCTTGGCCAGCTCAACAGCATCCTCGAGGGACACAGACTCGGACTCGTCGAAGCTGGAGGTCAGCGGCGAAGCGCCGAGCTCAATCTCGATCTTGTCCTCGTTCTCCTGGCCCTTGGCCAACTCGATCAAAGCCTTGCCGGCCTCCACCGCATCCTTGCCCGCCTCGAGGCGGACGGGAGCGTAGGCGAACAGGACATTGTCCAGAGCCTGGGCGAGATCGGACGGGCCGATGTGATCCGCACCGCGGAGATCGATAACGAGGGAATTCGTGCCGTAGTTAAGGGCATGGAGAATCTTCTCGTTCGTGGTCTTCGCGTCGCCTTCTTCACCGAACCGCTCGGTTACGCCCCAGCCCTCGGGCTTCTCGCCCGGGCCGTGGGAACCGCGCAGGTACGGGAACTTGCCGGGCTCCGGAGCCTCGGCAATCTCGTCCGCGCGAGTGTAAAGGGGGTTAATTTTAATGTCATCGTAGGTGGTGCGGATGAGGCGCTTCCAAATGTCCAGAGGAACGTCGGCGACGTCCTTCTTGTGGACACGAGCGAAGACCTTCGCAGCTGCCTTGCACCATTCTTGCTGAGTTTCTTCGAAATCAGCCGGCAACGGAGTGCCGTTGTGCGCATCAGTCACGGGGATGAACCTTCTTCCCTAGTACTGGTTAGTTAATTTGTGTACACGAGTGTGTTGATCGATTCGGTTCCGTCTGGGCACTATCTCCTTTGCTTCAGCCGGCACCGGGCGGCCACATAAACGCTTGCAAGCCACAAAGCGCGTACTTTGCGATGCACGACACGTGCACTACTGCTACTTACGTGAACGTAGCCGGTCAGCTAAACACATTCAGCTTCTAAGTCTAACGAAGTTGTTAGTTGATTGCTGGAACCAAACGGTGACCTGCGTGGGGCGTGGTCGGACCTGTCAGTCCGTCTAACTGCACCTTTAAGGGTATTGATCTGATCATTCACTCTCCGAATGTGCCCGATCTCACCCGAAAAGTTTGCTTTGTGCCCGAATTTGGTTGGCCGTGGCCACGCCGAAAAGCCTCGTCGAGTTACTCGTTGCCCGCCGAGGTGGTTTAGAATATGGCGACCATGGCAGCAATTTTCCGCAAGTTCGGGGCGTGGGTCCTCCAATTCATCGACTTTTGTCGCGGCGTGATCACTGATGCCATCGCCACCTTCCTCGCATTTCCCGCGTGGAAGAAGGTGGCAGTTGTAGCTGCTGCCGTTGCCGCCGTGGTGCTCCTCTTCATGGTCGATATCCCCTCCGTTGAGCTCCTGCGGCTGTGGGCGGATGGTGCCGGGGACTGGTTCTTCCTGGTGTACTTCCTTATCTATATCGTCTTTACCCAATTCCCCATCCCCCGCACCTTCTTCACGCTCATGTCCGGGATCTTCTTTGGCCCGATGAAAGGTTGCCTGCTGGCGCTGACGGCGACGACAGTTTCTGCCACCATCTCCTTCGTCATTGTGCGCCACTTCCTCAGGGATTGGATGGCCCCCAAGCTGACGCACCCGGCCGTACACGGGATTGACGAGCGGCTCCGCCAACGTGGGTGGCTGTCCGTCACCTGCCTGCGCATGATCGCTGGCATCCCCTTCTTCGTGCTCAACTACTCCACGGCCGTCAGCTCCATCCGGTTCGTTCCGTATATCGCAGCAACCTTTGTGGGCTCGGCCCCCAACACCATCGCCATCGTGCTCCTCGGTGACACGCTCACCGGCAACGTCAACCCGGCGTTGCTGCTGGTATCCGCACTCCTGTTAGTCATCGGAGTCTCGGGGCTTGTGCTCGACGCGAAACTTCCGGTCCGCGGCTCTGGCGTGGTGGAAAGCACAAAGTAAAAGCTCCAGGATAGACTGGCGGTAAGTTCAGTCCTCAGCTGTGGCCCACCCACTACCCGCGCGACAGGTGTCGATGCCCTTCGTGCGCTGACGGGAGGTGGTAGCCAGGTGAGGCCGCTGGAGAATTAACGTATCGGCGAGGGTCAGGAAGGAGCCACGATGTTTGCGGTGCAGGCGACGTACAAGGGAAAAGAGAAACGTCGTGGTGAAACGGTACGCCGTTCCGCTGCAGCCCTGTCCACGATTACCGAGGGCCCCGATTTTGTTGTCGAGCACGTCGACACGATCACGGCGCCCCTGCCGTCCCCCGAAGGCACCGTTGCCATCATCATGGCTCTACTTTCCTCTGACATGTGGGCTGTCAGCCTCGGCTGCGGGGCTTGTGCCGACGAAGCTCTCGCTTGCGCTGCCGGGGCCGCCGAAAGGGGGCCCCGCTCCGCCCCGGTCACCGTTGCCACCCCCGCGCACGAGGAGATCTTTGAGGAAGCCATCGCTGCGGCCTTCGAACTCATCGCGTTTGTGTTGTCCAAACGGTCCCAACAGGGCCGCGAGGCCACCGGGCTCATGCGCAGTGGCCTGAGCCAGGTGGAGGCCGCCGATGAGCTGGGGATTACCAAGCAGGCGATGAGTCAGCGCCTGAAGGCCGCCGGCTGGGACGCTGAGACCGCCGGCTGGGAGCTAGCCACCATGCTGTTGACGCAGGTCTCCCGCTCCCTCTAAGAAGCTTAAGGGGAGCAGACGACCTGCGCCGCGAGCAGACCTGCCCCTACTCGCCGAACTTTGGTGCATTCGGGAAGTTGGGGTACTCTCCCGTTTCTCCTGAGTTCTGGGGGCGTTCTACTACCTCCGGCTCGCGTGCTGCCGCCTCGGGGAACACCGTGCTCACGCCCGGTGCTTGCTCGATCGCCTGCTGGTTACCGTCGGCATCCGTCGCCGAGGAATCAACTGACTGCTGCGCCTTCTTTGCGTGCGCCGCCTCGTGCGGAGCCGCATCTACAGGCTTAGTGGCCTCGCGGTTGGCCTTTGCCACGGCGGCGGCGATTTCGGGATCCGATTCCGTGGAGAACCAGTCCTCGGTTTCCTTATCACCAACAACGTCGAGCGCCTCGGAATCGACCGGGGCCGGCTCGTAACGGAACACGTCGTCATCATCTTTGCGGGCAAACGACTTGGCAAACTTCTCCAAGGAATCGCCGAACTCGCTCGGGATCATCCACACCTTGGACGATTGGCCCTCGGCGATTTTGGGCAGCTTCTCCAGGTATTGGTAGGCCAACACCTCGGGGGTGACCTTTGCAGCCTTGATGGAGGCGTTGACCTTCTGGATCGCCTTGGCCTCGCCCTGTGCCTCGAGGTACCGGGCAGCTCGCTCGCCCTCGGCGCGCAGGATCATCGCCTGGCGTTCGGCCTCTGCACCGAGGATCGCCGCGTGCTTCTCGCCCTCCGCCATGAGGATGCGTGCCTGCTTCTCGCCTTCGGCGGTGCGAATATCCGCCTCACGCTGGCCCTCGGCTGTCAGAATCATGGCGCGCTTCTCGCGGTCCGCCTTCATCTGTTTTTCCATGGACTGCTGGATTGACGGCGGCGGATCGATGGCCTTGAGCTCCACGCGGGAAATGCGCAGGCCCCACTTTGTGGTGGCCGAATCGAGCTCGCCGCGCAGCCGACGGTTGATCACGTCGCGGGAGGTCAGCGTCTCCTCGAGTGTCATGCCACCGACGACATCGCGAAGCGTTGCCACGGAGATCTGCTCCACGCCGACGATGTAATTGTCTACGCCGTAGATGGCGAGCTTGGGATCGTTGATTTGGAATGTGACGACGATATCGATGGCAACGGTGAGGTTGTCCTCGGTGATAACCGCCTGGGGCGGGAAGCTCACCACGCGCTCGCGGGTGTCCACCTTCGCCCTGATGCGGTCAATGAAGGGAACCAGCAACGTGATGCCGCCCTCCACGGTGCGGGTGTAGCGCCCCAGCCGTTCGATAACGGCTGCGGTCCCCTGCGGGACTAACGCGATGGAGCGGGCCACAAGGACCGCTACGAGCAGGAGGATGAGCACGAAGACGATGAGTGACATGCTGGACATTGAAGTTCCTAGCCTTTCAGTCGGTGTTCGTGAAATTTATAACGTGCGCACACGAGTGTACGTGCACGGGGCCTATCCCTCTACCGCACACCGTTCAAGCCCTCGTCAGCGCACGTCGGGCAGCCAGCTAGAGGTTTTCCCACACGATCGCGGTGTTGCCTTCGATGCTCACCACGCGGACAACCTCGCCGGGAAGGAACTCACGCTGCGGGTCGAGGCTCTGCGCGCTCCAGATGGAACCGGCGAGCCGGATCTGCCCGGACTGGCCGGTGACGGTTTCAAGCACATGACCGGCCTTGCCCTCGAGCGCCTTCTGGGACGTATCGAGGATGGGATCCTTCTGCATCCGGCGGCGAAGCCAGGGTCGGAGGAGGAACAACAGGCCGATGGCGAAGATGGCAAAGGCGACCACTTCCACGGCGATGGGGACGCCGAAAAGGGAGACCCCGGACGTGCCCAGTGCCGCCAGCGCGAGCATGAGCAGCGTGAAGTCCCCCACTGCCAGCTCGGCCGCGCCGAGCGCCAATGCTGCAATCAACCAAACTAATGAACCCACAAAATTAGGGTACATGATGGCAGTCCGTGCCGGACCGACATCCGGCACGCCCCGCCCCGTGAAGTGTCGCCCGCCCTTACGGCTACTGCAGGTCCTCCTTGGACAGCTGCGGGTTGGTGACAAAGTCGACCAACCGCTCAACTGCGTTGATGAGCGAGGAATCCACGTCCCTGTAGGAGTGAACCGCGTTGTACACGCGGTTCCAGCCCTCCTTTGGCTCATGCCACCCCAGCCGGTCACATACCCCCTGCTTCCAGTCCTCCCCGCGCGGTACCTTCGGCCATGCCCGGATGCCCACTGAGGACGGCTTGACCGCCTCCCAGATATCGATGAACGGATGTCCCGTCACCAGTACGTGAGGGCCAACTGACTGGGTGAGCCGCCGCTCTTTGGAGCCGGTGACGAGGTGGTCTGCAAGTACTCCTACCCGGCGGGTGGCGGTGGGCTGAAACTCCCGCAGCATCTCCGGCAGGTTATCCAGACCTTCGAGGTACTCCACGGCAACGCCCTCGACGCGCAGGTCGTGGCCCCAGATCCGTTCGACAATTGCCGCGTCGTGGATGCCTTCCACCCAGATGTGCGACGGGATCGCGACCCTGGCCTCGTGGTGTTCCACCATCCGTGATCCCGAGTTTGAGCGGCGCGGTGCGCGTGCCGGGACATAGCGCGTTGGCGTGACGCGCTGCCCATCCACCATAAAAGCGCCGGCGCGAACCGGGAAGATGCGGGTGGCGCTGTACCTGTCCTCGAGACGCAGCATGGCCCCTTGCGGGGTCTTCTCCCAGCCGACGACGGCTCCCACGTAGCCATCAGCAAACACCTCGAACACGGTTCCGGGCTGTGCCGGGACCTCTGGGTATGTGGGTTTCTGTAGTCGCTTGTGCCCGTCAAAGATATTGCCTGAATACCGGTCCATGGGTATGAATAGTACTTTTGCCGGGTTCTTGGTGGCACACAGTGGTGTGCGCAGTTACGGAAACGATTAGTCTCGCTGCTAGTGTGTGCGTGCAGAACGTCGCCGAAGAGAAGGGAGCACTGTGGATCCGCGCGCGCTTGTCTACTCGCCCGCACAAAACGTTGCGCTGTGGGTGTCAGCGTGGGTTCATGGCGTTGTCTCCGTCGACGATGCGCAGGACAGCCTGTGGGAGCTCGGCGTGGCCATGGATGATGAGGTCATCCGCGAGGTCCTTAAGCTCGCCCGCGAGGCCCGCGGTACCGACGCAGCGCTCGGGACCGACGTACCTGACGTAAACGATGGTCTCGGCGCAATGCTCAGGACCGACGGGGCCGGGGTTGTGCGACTACTTCTCGGCCACCCTGGGCGTCCGCTGCCCGCTGGGGTTGGTGACGGCTTCGGTATCCTCACGCCCCACGTGCTCTACGCCTGGTCGGCACGTCCCCGCGGCGACGGTTACGCCCGCTGGGATGTCACCCATTGCGATCCGCTGCAGGCCAGCGAACCGATGATGCCCGGTGAGGCTGATTTCACGCTCGCCCAGGCCACTCGTCAGGCTACTTCGCTTGTCGACGCCCTCCAGCCGCGGTCCTCGGCTGCCTCACGGTTGTCACATCCCCGGCTCATCGTCGGCACCCTCACCGATTTCTACGAGGCACCGGGAATTCCCCCGGGAGTGACACCGCGGGCCGAGAAACTCATCGCCCGGGCCAACCGAGTCTCGGCCATCATCGAAACGCTCAAAGATCGCGTCCACGATCACACTCTCGATGCCCAACTTCTCCCCCTCGTGGGCCCCATCGCCGATGCGCGGATGGCCGCAGTCGCAGCGGCGGACAGAGAATTTCTTCGCGGGGACGCCTGGTAGTCGCGCCAAACGCCAGCGCTCCTCCAAGCCCGTGGTGCTTGTGGAGCAGCTTCGCAGTTTGGGTGCGTCCTGCCGGTCGTTACCGCCGCTAGGACTGAGACATCCCGGCCGGTCGGTGCCCGTGCGGGTGGGGCCGCGAAACACAGCATCCTTTGGCGCACGGCGCACCGTTAATGGAGCAGCCACGCAGCACCACTGTCACAGGGCTGGGCATCCGCACTGGTAAAGCGGCGGCATCGAACTCTTCGATCAGGTCGACCACCATGCTTGTGAATTCGCTGGTTGATCCCACGGTGTCTGCGCGGGAAATCCTCATTCCCCATTCATCTGCCGCATCCTTCAGCTCGTTGTCGAGGTCCCACACAACCTCCGTGTGATCGGAGATGAAACCCACGGGGTAGACGACAAGGTCGTTAATTCCACGCTCGTGAAGATCCCGCGCGTGATCGACAATATCGGGCTCCAGCCACGGAGTATGTGGCGAACCGGAGCGTGACTGCCACACGAGGTCGTAATCGTCCACGCCCAGTTCCCCCGCGATGATTGCGCACGCGCTACGGATTTGATTGGAGTACAGGGTCCCGTCCTCGGGGACACCGGAGCGCTCGTCGGCGGCGGTGGGGATGGAATGTCCCGTGAATACGAGCCGTGGCGCCGAATCCTCGGGAAAATCGTCCATCGCCCTTCGGATGGAGTCCACAGATGGGTGGATAAATCCCGGGTGATCAAAGAACTGGCGCAGTTTGACCATCGTTAGGGTGGGCAGCCCCTTGTTCTTCAGGTGGGTCAACGCTCGCTCGATGTCTTCGTCATACTGACGGCATCCGCTGCTTCCGCCCCAGGCCGAGGTGGCAAACACGTAGACGTGGGTGATTCCGTCATTGACCATCTCCTCCACGGTCTCTTCAATGAACGGGTGCCAGTTGCGGTTTCCAAAATAGACGGGAAGATCCCTTCCACGGCGCGCGAGTTCCGACTCGATGTTGCTGATGAGCTCCCGGTTGAGACCGTTAAGCGGACTCACGCCACCGAGGTGGTGGTAGTGAACCTCGACCTCGTCCAGGCGCTCCGGCGGGATGCCTCGTCCACGGGTCACGTTTTCAAGGAACGGCCGGACATCATCGTGATGCTCGGGACCGCCAAAGGAGAGCACAAGGAGAGCGCTCTGCCCGTTCACCCAATCCTCGTGATGGGCAGTGGCGACAGCAGCAGTAGCACTGCCCCGACGCGGGGAACTAGCGGCGGACATATTCTCGTGTGAAGCCATGAGGGGAATACTACCGTGCGCCTGGTTACACCCGGAACGCGGGATACGGTTCCGTTTATCCCTCGTCGCCTCACATGAATAGTCCCAAGGCTACCCCCGATTTGCTCATCACAGCATCGCCGTCGTGGAGACGATATAACTCCATTATTTACCAAACGTGTTCCCGCAGGGCAGGTGATGGCACAATACTGTTACTTTCAGTGTCGTGTGTGTAAATGAGGCGTCCAGAAATGTAGCCCCTCTGCGATACGTTATGAAAGGGGCAAACCTTAGTTGGACAGGTGTGACTAACGTCGCGCCTACGTCAGTTAGGCGAAAACGTTGCTCCGGCTGTGCGCTGGGAAGAATGAACTTACCAGTGCGTTTCCCCGATCGAACAAATGAAGCCGTGAGGGTGTGTCCTGCACACGCACCCTCACGGCTGGTCTTATATTGTCGCTGCTCTTTTGAGCGAGCAGCGTGTCACGTGAGCCCCTGGCTGAGGGGCGTGGTGGATTAGATGAGGCGCACCGCGTTGGGAGCCATGCCACCGTAACGAACCGGGCTGATTTGAACCACGCCACCAGACTGCGGAGCCTCGATCATTTGACCGTCGCCCAGGTAAATCGCTACGTGCTGGTTGCCTGAGGGGCCCCAGAACAGCAGGTCGCCGCGCTGAATGTCACTGATGGGCACCTTGGTACCACGCTGGTACTGGTAACCGGTGTAGTGCGGAAGCGCGATTCCGGCGCCGGCAAAGGCGTAGAGAACCAAACCAGAGCAATCGAAGCCGACCTTGTTATAGTCGCCGTAGGTATCGGCCACTCCGCCGTCTCGGATTCCCTTGGTCGGGCCGGTCGCATCCCCACCACCCCACGCGTAGGGGGTGCCGAGTTGGCTCTTAGCACGAGCAATGGCAGTTTCAATGCGTGCATCCTTCGAACCGGTTACCAAGGACGAAGCCTTGTTGGTGAGGTCCTCCATCGTGCCCAGGTCGAGGTAGTTTCCTGTACCGGTGGTGTTCGAATCTCCGCTGGCATCCGA
The DNA here is from genome assembly GCF_000411375.1 of Corynebacterium pyruviciproducens ATCC BAA-1742. Taxonomy (GTDB): domain Bacteria; phylum Actinomycetota; class Actinomycetes; order Mycobacteriales; family Mycobacteriaceae; genus Corynebacterium; species Corynebacterium pyruviciproducens. The sequence goes on from NZ_KE150446.1 coordinate 656,775, forward strand.
GGTCGACGTGCCATCGTCTGAACTCAAGGAGGACGAGCCAGACAGTGCGGGCAACACGGTGCCCACCGCGTCCAGAGTCTTGAACGGATCATCAAGCGTGCCAGGATCCAACAGACCCGAATCAACAACCGCCTGGGCAGTATCGATTGCCGTGTTAGCCAACTGGAGATAATCGATGTCCGACGCGGTGCCAGTGGCTGCGCGAGACGCGGTGCCTGCGGGCGGGAGAGGAGCGGTGGGTGTGGAAGCTACTGCAGGCGTGGAAGTCTCGGCGCCTTCACCTTGTCCCTGTGAATCGCTCGCCCGGGCATCCGAAGTGGTCGAGGGGGCACTTGTCGAGGTTGGCGCCCCACCCACCTCGGACCCGCTTGTTTCTGCAGCAGAATCGCTCGGGGCTGAAGCTTGGGGTTGGACCACGGGCGCGGACGCGGGAGCAGCGGTGTCGGCAGCCGGATCGGTCTGTCCTTGTTCGCCTGGCAGTGCAGCGCTACGGGCCGTAGCAGCGGCACCTTCCTCTGCGCCGCTGCGAGCTGCTCGAAGATTGTCAATCTGCTCTTTCACCGAGCGGGCCTGCTCAAGGAGCTGCTCTCGCTCAGTCTGTTTGGACTGCAGCGCAAGCGTTTGCGTCGTAATGGCGCTCTTCGCACTCTGTTCTGCCTGGCGTGCTACATCCTCGCGGTCTTCAGCTTCCTTCTGAGCCGCTCTGAGGGCAGACTCCTTGTTCGCCTTTTTGGTTCGCTCGGCATCGAGTGCCTCTACAACACCTCGCTGCTCGGCGGCCTGCCGGCGCAGGAAAGTGTAGCGATCGAGCTGCCGCTTGGCATCGCTTTGGGAGGCAATGGCTGACGGGTTAGCCCCGCTCGCGTTGTGCCTGTAGGCCGTGCGGGACAGCTCATTGAGCTTGTCCTGGGCTGAGGCCATGTCGTCCTCAGCCTTCTTCAGCTCGCCCCCGGCGGCCGTTGCGTTTTGGCGCGCAGCTTCCGCGATGATCTGTGCGTCCTTCAGGTCTACGAGTGCTTGGTTGACTGCCTCTTGTAAACCCCCCATCTGCGCTTCTAGGGCTGCGATCTCCGAAACGGTGCTGGAAAGCTGGCTGGCCAGCTGCGTCAGCTGCATCGAATTCGCATCTTGAGAACTAGCCACAGGGGCATTCGCTCCGGCCAACACGACAATCATGCCGGCCGCGCCCAAAGACAGGGCACGATGTTTCAGTCCGCGGACTGGTGAAAAGCAAACCACGAGGTCTCCTCTTGAACGTTGAAGCCCCGCGCGCCTTCTGTTACGAATAACGCCGTGTCCAGGCCGCACTAGACCAACCCGTGTCAGTGGAGCTTTGACGCGAGTCGAGTCTCCATCAAACATTGGTTGTCTAACGCTTAGCTGCCACGCCGAGAAGTCCGGTGGAGTTCATGGGCTCTCCCAGGCTTAGAGGAAGCGCAGCCCTCTCGTGGGGATTAGTTCCCACGCGACAGTGCGTTGATGTTCAAAAGATGAACGAAGCTTCAATTATTGTGCGCGCCTCACCCACGCGACAGAGCGATCCAGAATTTCGCCCTCCGCGAGGCCGTGCACGCGTGTGCAGGAATAGCCGGCTGCGTGACAACACCCATCCCGAGACCAACCGCGAATCCCCTTGAGTTACCCAACGCACTACCCGCTGCCACCGTTGTGGCATCGGCGAAGAAAATGACCGTCGCTTTCTCGCAAGCTTCCCCACTGGCTGAAAGCATCGATTGATCGCAATCGAATTGATCAAGTTCTAAACCTTGACGGAAGTCATCATGTACCAAATGTGATTCATGTTGTTCTTGAGTTGTACGTCGCCTCGTGAGCCGACTACGGATAGATTAATTCACTTTGGTCAAATTTGGGAACTATATTCACGATATTCACATGAGTAAAGCCAGGAAACATGACTAACAATGTCGCTACCTGGCGTTTGACCGTTATAGATTCGTTATGTGAGTTTTGTCACATGGGGCCGACACGCCCATATGTTTACCCGTATTGGATGTGGATTCTGATAACGAAGTGTTCCCGCTTCGACCCTCTAGCCGCGCCTCAACAGCAGTCTTTCTCACGGAATATGCAGGCTTCTTACAGGCCTTGAAAGAGTGGTCAACGCATGGAGAATTGGAAAGGTAAGAAGTTTTTAGCCACAGCACGACACCGTGGGTCTGGTCGGTGTGGCGAATGAAAGAAGCGGCGAGTTCTCGCTTCTCTGCTTTCTCCCAAGCGTGCGAACGGCTCCGGGGGATGTCCCGACGCCACCAGTGTAGGACGACTTCAGATGACTTAGTTAGACAAGTAAGGAGACTTGACTGCTGGACACACCTCTCCCCTTGCTTATCCCCACGTATTGCGGTGTGTCAAACAGCTCGAAGTGGACGTCATAGTTGACCGAAGGTATGGATCCATGCGGGGTGGCTCTGCGGTTCGCCGGTTCATAGGCAGAATGTTCATTGGCTTAAAAAAGAGTATCGACCACGCGCTTCCCTGCCGGTCTTCGCATAAGTCAGATGTGATGGTGAGGGGTGACGCAGTAGAGCTGGAGCCGAGAAGTAACCGTGAGACCGGAGGGTGTTCGCAGGCTCGGGTGTGTACAGACGCGAAGGGAACAGAGGCATTCCTCCGCTCCATACCCCAACGTGCCCTCGTGGATTGAGTTCCGCGTTCGTGCTTCCGCTTCGTTATGTGAGGTTACTTGGTTGGCGTATGCCGCCAGGAACCAAGTTCTGCACCTGCCGGCTCATTGCTCGGGATATGAGCAGCTGAACCCGTGTTCCACGTGGCTATTACCTGCCTATCGAGTGGCCACTGCCAGCACTCCGCGTGGCTTCAACGTTCATGCCACGTGGCTTGAAATCTATCTTGCAGATAGCTTCTACTTGGAATACAAGCGGCGCGTGACAAACCACGTACCGGCGGCGACGACGGCAACTGCAATGAAAATGAGTACGGCGACGATCCCCCATGACACATGGGTCGAGCTGACGTAATCGACGAAGAAATTCGCTGCCCGGACGTAATCGGGGTCAGCGAGAAAGTGATGCTGGGCCGCTTCAAGTGTCGCGCGAGAAATGTCGTCGGACACGACCGCCCCGGATACCGGGTTGCGAACGAGAACAAGGTCGGCGCCGGTGCGATTGATGAGTTCCTGTGCGATATCGCGAAGGTCTGCGGTGTGCGCCGGAGTTTGATCTAGGAAGGCAATCCGCATATCTCCGATCCCCTGCTCCTGCGCCTTCTCGGTGACGGCGATGAGCTGGTCTTCCATGCGGGGATATTTGTCGCCAAGAGATCCCACGTAGACGCCGTCGGCGTTGAGCTCGTCAACTAGCTCACTAATGTCTACGTCGTCAGGGATCACTGTCGTCTCGCTTTCGATCGTCTTCTTTGCCGCCCGTTTGTGGGGGGGGCGGCGCGCTATCGGCCACGCGCCCTGAGAGGAACGCGGTCTTTCCAGTTGGCCGCGGCATCATAACCGTGCACTATCAAAGTAACGACGGCGATATCCGGCTGCCAGCTCCCCCATTCTAACGGTTGGCATCCCGGCGACGAGTAAGGAGGCCCGGAGAGTCGAGTGAGGATGTTGCGTGGGACCGTGTGCACGACGTGTACCCAGTTGCGGGATCAATTCTTGCGATGGGGCCGGTGAACGCCACTAGATTATGCATGATGCAGAGGGCTAAAGATTGACGGCGTTTGGTCGGGGTCAACAGCGATGACGTTGCGCTAGGGTTCCTAGTCCACGGAACGTCGGACTCGGCATGAGCCTAGATATATGTAGGAACGCGGTGGCGTGGTCCGTGTTGGTGTGCTACCCGCACGAGACAATGAGGGGGTGTGCCAAGTTTAGTTTTCGCCCGCCTCGCGTGGAAGTGACGTGGGAATCAACCCCACTTGGGGCTAGTAATGAGCTTATTTGCGTGAGTTGGCGCACGTTTTCGTCGAGTTTCGGAACCAGAACGCTCGTACTGTTATTATTGTTGGAGTGAGCTAGTTGTTCTCCACGGTATGCAGAAATCGTGAGTGTACTTCGATGCTTCCGGCAACGCTACGCAGCCCATCGTGGATGCGTTAGCGCGTCTGTTCTCGGAGCAGGACGGGTACCCGATGCAACTGGCCACATCATGAAAATGTGCACTGGTGAAGATCAACTTAAGGAGTCTGTTTACGCCTATGGCCACTTCAAAGAACTCATTTGGTGCCAAGACGCAGCTAACCGTTGGTGATAAGACCTACGATTACTTCGCGCTCTCGGCCGTCGAGGGGATGGAGAAGCTCCCCTACTCGCTCAAGGTTCTTGGTGAGAACCTGCTCCGCAACGAGGACGGGAAGAATATCACCGAAGACCACATCAACGCCATAGCGCACTGGGACCCCAAGGCTGAGCCGTCAACGGAAATTCAGTTCACCCCTGCGCGCGTCCTCATGCAGGACTTTACCGGCGTTCCGTGCGTCGTCGACCTTGCCACCATGCGCGAGGCCGTCAAGGACCTCGGTGGCAACCCCGACCAGGTCAACCCCCTCAACCCCGCGGAGATGGTGATCGACCACTCCGTCATCGTCGAGGCATTCGGCGATGATCGGGCGTTGGAAGAAAACGTCAAGATCGAGTACGAGCGCAACGCCGAGCGCTATCAATTCCTCCGTTGGGGCTCCAAGAGCTTCTCCAACTTCCGAGTCGTTCCCCCGGGAACTGGCATCGTGCACCAGGTCAACATCGAATACCTGTCCCGGCTCGTGTTTGATAACGAGGGCCTCGCCTACCCCGACACCTGTATTGGTACCGACTCCCACACCACCATGGAAAACGGTCTCGGCATCCTCGGCTGGGGTGTCGGCGGCATTGAGGCAGAGGCGGCCATGCTCGGCCAGCCGGTGTCCATGCTGATTCCGCGCGTCGTGGGCTTCAAGCTCACCGGCGAAATCCCCGCCGGCGTGACGGCTACCGATGTGGTCCTCACGGTCACCGATATGCTGCGCCAGCACGGCGTGGTGCAGAAGTTCGTCGAGTTCTACGGCGAGGGTGTGAAGCAGGTGCCGCTGGCTAACCGCGCCACCATTGGCAACATGAGCCCGGAGTACGGCTCGACCTGCGCTATCTTCCCCATCGACGAGGTCACGATCGATTACCTGCGTCTTACCGGCCGCTCCGAGGAGCACTGTTCCCTCGTGGAGTCTTATGCCAAGGCTCAGGGCATGTGGTTGGATGAGAACACCGTCGATGCCGAGTACTCCGAGTACCTGGAGCTCGACCTCTCCACCGTTGTTCCCTCCATCGCCGGCCCGAAGCGCCCGCAGGATCGCATCCTCCTCTCCGAGGCCAAGGAGCAGTTCCGCAAGGATCTTGCCAACTACACCGAGGACGAGGTGTGCGTGGATGACTCCAAGCCCGCCAAGAAGATGGCTGCCGAGGGTGGCAACATTGAGGACAACCAGCAAGTTACCGACCTCAACAAGTCGGGCGAAGGCCACGGTGAGACACTCGCCGTTGGTGCAAAGGGCCGTCCTTCCAACCCGATCACCGTTACCTCGCAAAACGGTGGCGAGTACACCCTCGACCACGGCATGGTGGCGATCGCCTCCATCACCTCGTGCACGAACACGTCGAACCCGTCTGTCATGATCGGCGCAGGCCTCGTCGCCCGCAAGGCCGTGGAGAAGGGACTTGCCGCAAAGCCGTGGGTGAAGACGATCTGTGCTCCCGGTTCGCAAGTGGTGGACGGTTACTACCAGCGCGCAGACCTGTGGAAGGATCTCGAGGCACTCGGGTTCTACCTTGCCGGCTTCGGCTGCACCACGTGTATCGGTAACTCCGGTCCCCTGCCCGCCGAGGTTTCCCAGGCGATTAACGAGAACGACCTGGCAGCAACCGCGGTCCTGTCCGGTAACCGTAACTTCGAGGGACGCATCTCCCCCGACGTGAAGATGAACTACCTGGCTTCGCCGATGCTCGTCATCGCCTACGCCATCGCCGGCACCATGGACTTCGATTTCGAAACCCAGCCGCTCGGCCAGGACAAGGAAGACAACGATGTCTACCTCAAGGACATCTGGCCGACCACGGACGAAATCGAATCGACGATCCAGTCCGCTATCTCCCGCGAAATGTACGAAGCCGACTACGCCGACGTGTTCAAGGGCGACGAGCAGTGGCAGAACCTCAACACCCCGGAGGGCGACACCTTCGCCTGGGACGAGAACTCCACCTACGTGCGCAAGGCACCGTACTTTGACGGGATGCCGAAGGAGCCGGAGCCGGTGTCGGACATCAAGGGTGCCCGCGTGCTGGTGAAGCTGGGTGACTCGGTCACCACCGACCACATCTCGCCTGCTTCCGCCATCAAGCCTGGCACTCCTGCGGCGCAGTACCTCGATTCCAAGGGTGTGGCCCGCAAGGACTACAACTCGTTTGGTTCCCGCCGTGGCAACCACGAAGTCATGGTTCGCGGCACCTTTGCCAACATCCGCCTGCGCAACCAGCTCGTCGATGTTGCCGGTGGCTACACTCGCGACTTCACACAGGAAGGCGCCCCGCAGTCCTTCATCTACGATGCCTCCGTCAACTACAAGAAGGCGGGCATCCCGCTCGTGGTTCTCGGTGGTAAGGAGTACGGCTCCGGCTCGTCCCGCGACTGGGCAGCCAAGGGCACGAACCTGCTCGGTGTGAAGGCCGTCATCGTTGAGTCCTTCGAGCGTATTCACCGCTCGAACCTCATCGGCATGGGCGTCATCCCGCTGCAGTTCCCCGAGGGCGAATCGCATGAGTCCCTGGGTCTCGACGGCACGGAGACATTCGATATCGCTGGCATCACCGCGTTCAATGAGGGCGAAATCCCCTCCACCGTGCACGTCACGGCAACGAAGGAGTCCGGCGACGAGGTCGAGTTCGACGCCGTCGTCCGCATCGACACGCCCGGTGAGGCTGACTACTACCGCAACGGCGGCATTCTGCAGTACGTGCTGCGGAACATGGCCAAGGGTGAGTAACCTACCCGCGGCAAAACCCCAGAATGTGCTGGCGGTGAACTAAACAATGTGAGGGGAGACGGTAATAGAGCCGTCTCCCCTCACCCATTGCGCTAGCCCCACAGCGCGCCCGCGACGCCGGGTGCAACGTGCGCCCACAGTATCGGGTACTTAGCGTGGCGGAATAAAATATGTGCGGGCGTTTCGCCTGCCTTTCAAACATCTCTTACTTGTTAAAAGAAAGCGTACAGTTGCCGTGCCTCGTGTCTCAGAAGAAGACCTCCACAATCGCCGAGCAGAAATCCTCGACGGTGCACGCCGTTGTTTCGGCCACTACGGCTACGAGGGAGCCACCGTACGAAGACTCGAGGAAGCGACGGGGAAATCCCGTGGCGCGATCTTCCATCATTTTGACGATAAGGAAGGGCTCTTTTTCGCGCTGGCAAGGGAGGATGCTCAACGGCAGGCCGATGTCATCGCCTCCGCCGGGCTCGTTCAGGTCATGCACGAGATGCTCGACCACCCCGAACGCCACGATTGGTTAGCCACGAGGCTGGAAGTGGTTCGCCTTGTGCGTACGGACCCACACTTTCGCGAGCGGTGGCAAGACCAGCAGCAGATTGTGGATAACGCCCTGCGCGAGAGGTTGGCAGAGAACCCGGTGGGCGGCTCCCCTGCCAACCGTGACGAACACGCCATCGAGGTGCACCGTGCGTTCTTGGAAACGATCCTCGATGGGCTGATCTCCCGCCTCTCGGTCGGTGAAGAGCCGGCCATCCTGCGGGAGGTGCTCTCACTCGCCGAGCATGCGGTTCGCACCGGCGAGGTAGGCAAGTAGCTGCTCGGCACCGTTCAAGGCGCCGCCGCCCGCACCCCGATAGCTGGTCGTGGGCGGTATCACAGTAGGATAATCCCCATGTCTTCCTTCCTGTTGGTCTCCCCACGTACCGGCGATGACATTGTCGCACAAGAGTATAAGGACTTTCTCCAAGCCACCGGGCTCAGCGCCGATGAGCTTGACCAAGTACAACTAGACAGTACGGAAGACTTGGTCCCGCCGATTGACAAGTACAAGGGCGTACTCATTGGTGGCAGCCCATTTAACATCACGGACAAGCTCCACACCCCCAAACAGATCCACATCATGGGCCAGCTACGCAGGCTCGTCGATTGCGAGCTACCGACCATCTTCATCTGTTTTGGTGCCGGCTACGTCGCCTCCGACCTCGGAGGCGCTGTGGGGCGCACGCACCCCGAGGAATCAGGCGCCACCCTTGTCCAACTCACCGAGGAAGGCAAGAAGGACCCGCTGTTCTCTGGCTTCCCCGAGGAGTTCCAGGCCCTCACAGGGCACACAGAAAACATCACCGACCTCAACCCGGTGTGCACGCTTCTTGCCACCGGACCGACCTGCCCGGTGCAGATCTTTAGGTACAGGGAGCACACCTGGGCATGCCAGTTCCACGCCGAGATGAACCCCGATTCGATGGAGGCTCGGATGCGGTTCTACATTGATTACGGCTATTTCCACCGCGAAGATTTTGACAAGATCGTCGCCACCCTCCCCTCCGTGGACACGACCTATTCCAACGGTGTGCTTAGATCGTTTGTCCGCTATTGCGAGACCCGTAAGGCTCCTGCATAGACAGAAGGTGGGCGGGCTCATTGATCACCCCTTTTCTTCGCAGGTGGAGGCCTACTTCCACCAATGGGGGGTCACTTTGACATTTCTTAATGGCCCGTCGAAAATCTAATCATTACCTGCACCGACATGGAAAGTAGTTGAATTATGACAGACAAGGCGGCTACAGAGCTAAAGCGAGGACTAAAGGCCCGCCACCTCAACATGATCGCCATTGGCGGTGCAATCGGTACCGGACTCTTTGTGGCCTCCGGCACCACGATTTCCCAGGCGGGACCGGGCGGTGCGCTCGTTGCCTACGCGCTCATCGGCATCATGGTGTACCTCATCATGCAGTCTCTCGGTGAGATGGCTGCCTACCTCCCCGTCGCCGGCTCCTTTCAGGAGTACGCGCGCCGGTTCGTCTCCCCCAGCTTCGGCTTTGCTATGGGCTGGAACTACTGGTTTAACTGGGCGATCACGGTGGCAGCCGAGCTCGTCGCTGCGGCACTGGTGATGAAGTACTGGTTACCCGAGGTGCCATCCATCGTCTGGTCGGTGGTGTTCCTCGCAGCGATTTTCTGCATTAACGCACTATCCTCCCGTGCGTACGGCGAAAGCGAGTTCTGGTTCGCGCTCATTAAGGTGGTCACCGTCCTCGTATTCCTTGCCCTCGGCACGATCATGATCATCCGCATCTTCTTCAGCTCGGAATCCGCGCTGGAGAACTGGACCACCGGCGAGGCTCCGTTTGTTAACGGCGGGTTCGGCATCCTCATGGTGTTCATCGCCGCAGGCTACTCGTTCCAGGGCACCGAGCTTGTTGGCGTCGCCGCAGGCGAGGCAGAAAACCCAGAGGAGACAATTCCGAAGGCCATTCGGACAATCTTCTGGCGCATCATGATCTTCTACATCGGTGCCATTGCGGTCATCGGTTTCCTCATCCCCTACACCGACCCGAACCTCCTCAACGCCTCCGAATCAAACATCGCGATTTCCCCGTTCACCCTCGTTTTCGATCGTGCGGGCGTGGCGTTTGCGGCCGCTCTCATGAACGCGGTCATCCTCACTTCGGTTCTCTCGGCAGGTAACTCCGGTCTGTTCGCCTCCACTCGTATGCTCTACTCGCTGGCCACGGAGGGGCAAGCGCCGAAGTTCTTTGCCAAGCTCACCTCCCACGGCGTGCCGCTGCGTGCACTGTGCGCCACCACCGTTATTGGGATGAGCGGGTTCATCACCTCCATCGTGGGCGACGGCGTGGCCTACACCTTCCTGCTCACGTTGTCGGCTCTCGCCGGTTTTATCACGTGGATCGGCATCTCCTGGTCTCACTACAAGTTCAGGATGGCGCTCAAGGCGCAAAATGTGTCGCTCGATACCCTCCCGTACAAGAGCCCGTTCTTCCCTCTCGGGGCCATCGTAGCACTGGTGCTCTGCTTCGGTGTGGTAATCGGGCAGGCCATCGGGCCGGTTGCCGCCGGTGAAGATTTCCTCGCTATTCTCACCCCGTACCTCGGCATCCCCGTGTTCCTCGGGCTGTGGGGCATTCACAAGCTGGTAACCAAGCTGCCGGCTGTGGTTCCCGCCGAGGCCGATCTCGAGCGCAACAAGAACTGGTAGCTCGCCCCTCCAAGCCCCTTGTTCCCCCGTCCGGGCCTCGTGCCCGGGCACTATCGCCCGCCGCAGCTGTGGCGGGTGTTTTCTTTTGCCTTCGCCACCGGTGTACGAGCACCTTGCTGGGGCGACTCACCCAGGGCAGTTACCCCGGGGATCTGTGTTGTGGGGCACACCCGGTGGCGTATGGCCCGTTGCTCGCGTATTCGCGGCTAGCGACTAGAACCAGCCGATCTTGCCCACGCTAAACGCGATGAGCCACACGATGAGCGCGATGACGGCAATGAAGACGAGGAGAACGACGATCCCCGCGACGATGAAGTACCGCTTGGACTGGTTGCGGGCCAGGTTGCCATCGGCGATGGCGTTTTCCAGCAGGGCCAAGTTGCGGCGGTTCGCCTTGAAAACAAAGTCGAAGGCATCCCCCACCACAGGAATCGCGCCGACGAACGAGTCGAGCGCCATGTTGACGATCATCCGGAGCAGGACGAGCAGGGGCACGCGGTAGCGAAGACCGTCGATAAGCGTGGAGCCGGTAGCAACCATCGTGAGGACGTCACCGGCGCCGGGGACAAGCCCTACCAGCGGGTCGAGCCCCACCCGCCGGTTGGTGCCGGGGATGGTGATGAGATCGTCGAGAAGCCACGCAAGGGTACGCGAGGTCCCACCGTGGCGTTGGCGATCTTGCGTAACCGGCTGGTCTTTTTGTACTGGGGCGTCATCAAATTCCTTCACGGGTGACCAGCATATCGAGACCCCACCGCCTGGCCAACACCGAATGCATAATACTCGCGAGGCCGCGATATACTCATTTTTCATGATCGCGATTATCACCGTCACAGGCCCAGATCACACGGGCATTGTTTCCGCAGTCGCCGCGGCACTCGCGGAGAAACACGTCAACATTTTGAATATCAGCCAGACCATCATGGACGAGTTCTTCACCATGATCTTGCACGGTGAGTTCGACGATTCCGTCACCTCCATAGCTGAACTGAAAAAGCGCATGACCACCGTGGAAGAAGAACAACAGCTGGTCATCAGGGTCCAGTCCGAGGCGATTTTCACCGCCATGCACCGCATTTAGGAGGAGCACAAATATGTCTACTCCGATTGGCAAAGCACCCCTCATCACTAACGCCGGCGATATTCTCGAGACCATCAACATGGTCGAGCACATGCGCCTGGACATCCGCACGGTGACCATGGGCATCAACCTGCTCGGCTGTATCCGCTCCACGATGGAAGACACCGCCGATGCTGTCTACTCCCACGTCGTAGAAACCGCTCGTGACCTCGTTCCAGTGTGCGAGGGGATCGAGGACGAGCTCGGCATCCCGATTGTGAACAAGCGGATCTCCGTTACCCCTGTCGGACTGCTCGCCACGGCCGTCGACGGCGACCCGGTACTCGTCGCCCACGCGTTGGACAAGGCCGCAGCGGAGGTCGGCGTCGATTTTATCGGCGGTTACTCCGCACTGTGCGATAAGGGGCTCACCGCGGGCGAGCGGCGCCTCATCGAGTCCATGCCGCGGGCGCTGAGCGAGACCGCCATCGTCTGTGGCTCCGTCAACGTGGGCTCATCCCGCGCCGGCATCAATATGGATGTGGTCAAGCTCCTCGGCGAGGTGGTCAAGGACGCGGCAGAGCTCACCAAAGACCAGTCAGCAATCGCGTGCGCCAAACTCGTCGTGTTTGCCAATGCGGTGAGCGATAACCCCTTCATGGCCGGCGCTTTCCACGGCGTGGAGGAGGCCGACGTGGTGATCAACGTGGGCGTTTCCGGTCCCGGCGTCGTTGATCGGGCCCTCGGCCCACTCACCGATGCGACGCTTGACCAGGTGGCTAACGAGATCAAACGCGCCGCGTTCAAGATCACCCGCGCCGGTCAGCTCGTGGGCACGATGGCTTCTGAGCGCCTGGGAGTCCCCTTCGGCATCGTGGACCTGTCACTGGCCCCCACCGCTGAGCAGGGCGACTCCGTCGCCCACATCCTCGAGCACATGGGCCTGGAACAGGTGGGCACCCACGGGACGACGGCAGCGCTGGCGCTCCTCAACGACGCCGTGAAGAAGGGCGGGCTCATGGCATGCTCCCGCATCGGTGGCCTCTCCGGCTCCTTCATCCCCGTCAGCGAGGACAAGGGCATGATCGATGCCGTCCGCGCAGGCACCCTCCGCATCGAAAAGCTGGAGGCGATGACGTGCATCTGTTCGGTGGGCCTGGACATGATCGCCATCCCCGGAGACACCACGGCCTCCACCATCTCGGCCATCATCGCCGATGAATCCGCCATCGGCGTGATGAACCACAAGACCACCGCCGTGCGCGTCATCCCGGTTCCCGGCGCCACAGTGGGCGACAATGTCGATTTTGGTGGCCTCTTGGGTTACGCACCGGTTATCGAGGTGGGGCGCAAATCCGCTGAGAAATTTGTCTCCCGCGGTGGGTTCATCCCGGCTCCGGTCCACGGGTTCCGCAACTAGGGGTGTGTCGGCCCCTTTGCTCGCTTACACGCCCACTGCGCGCCACGTCGCTTCGCGTCGGCACGAGTTGTGGTAGGGCACGAGCGTGGGGCAGCCCGCGCCTCGCGGTGGTAACCACTGCGCCGGACGAGCAGGCCTTGGGGCTCTGCCAACGTTGGTGGGGCTTACTGTCACACACGCTTCTCGACGGTGAGGAAAGTGACCCCATCTGCCGCTCGGCGCCTACCTTTACGACGCTTTGGCGGTCACCCTCACCGTTACGAGTTCCGCACCCGTGGAGCGAACGAGCAGAATCCCCGCGTCCTCGACACTTCTCACTTCTCCCCGGTGTACAGCGACGATGTAACCGGCGGGATAGTTGCTGGGAGGGACGGCGATCTCGGTCACAGAACCGGCGGGGAAGGCTCCCTTACCATCGACTCGATTGGTCTCCCATGTCGCCTCGTACATGGAGGTGGCGGGGTCCCACGCCGCGCTCACGGGTGTTCCCGCTGTAAAGCGCAGGTGTGGCGCCGAGAGGATGCGGAGTTTCTCCGGATTGACCGCATCCGCGGTCACCGGCCCCGGACGGGTGGGGTCCTCCACGATCCCCTGTTCCTTTTGGTTCTGCGTGGTTGGATCGTTGCAGCCACAGTAAGACCAGTATTGCCACCCCACAAGGGCATTGCGCGCCAAGCCGATGACTCCGGCGAGCGTTTCCGGATCGTCCGTCACCCCGAACTCTGTGAGAATTGTTGCCGTATTCTGGCTCGTCGCCACCCGTTCAGCGTTGTCAAACACCCGCCCGTCGAGCAGCTCGCATCCCGTGTAGCGGTTCGCCAAGGCGTTGCTCACGCAGTAGACGTGCCAACTCAGCGCTGCCTGCTCGGTTTGTGGCCGCTGCGGGTTCGTGTTGAGGCCGATATTCCACGGGGAGTACGGCTCGAAGTGGATGATGGCGTGCGGGTCCTCGGCAGTGATGGCATCCGCCACCTGTTGGTGCAGGGCGGTGAGTGCCGAGTTGGCAGCCGTGCCACAGTTGCCACCTGTGAGGTAGCACAGCGGATAGGCGCTGCCGGGCCAGGGCTCGTTGAGAACGTCATAGCCCATAATGCCCGGGTGATTGGCAAAGCGGCTGGCCACGTGCCCCCACATGGCGGCAAAGCGATCTCTCAGACCTACCCCGTCCGTGCCAGGAGCATTCGCAAGAAAGTTATCGTAAGCCCGGATGAGTCCGATATTGACCGCCTGGTTGCCAGGAAAACCTACTCTCGGCTGGCTGGGCAGTCCATCGTCTTTGACCGCCCAATCGGGCGCGAATTCGCCCTCAAAGCGCTCGTTGTACATGTCTTGGTGGGCATCGAGCAGGACGTAAATGCCGTGCCGGTGCAGCAGGTCCGTGGTGCGAACCAAACTGTCAAGATAGGCATCGTCGTAAATCCCCGGAGCGGGCTCCACTGCCTTCCACATCACCCCGAGGCGCAGTGAATCAAAGCCCTGCTCGGCCAGCCACTGCGCGTCGTTTTCGTCGAACCCGGCCGCCTCGGCCGTGTAGGGAGCATGCTTGTACACCATGTTGACTCCCTGGGTGAGGAACGCCCTGCCCTCTTGATCCGTAAACCAACGGCCCGTCTGCTGCACTCGTGACGGGCCGTCACCTCCGTCTAGGCTTTCCACTGCGCGGGCCGGCGAGGTCGCCGCCGCGCTCGAAGCGGTGAGGGAACGTGCCCCCACCACGTTTGCGTTCCACACCGAGGTTGGCACAAGCGCAGCCACCGTCAATGCGGCTACGGCAGCTAGGGTCACGCCTCTGGCTCGGCGAAAGTGGTTCTCCACAGCGCGATTAATCCGTTGTAATACCGAGGCAGACACGAGCATTCCCTTTCCTGTGTGAATGTAGAAGAGGCCATCGTGGTGACGGCCCTGCATGTCCAGGATGTCCTTTGGGCAGAGAAACTCTCCAGGTGATTGCACAGACGTTGGCGGTTCAATCATCGGGATCCGATAGTCCATCAGACAATGGCAGTAGCAGTTCTCCGAATACTTTTCACGGTACCAAACCAGGCATCGACAGCCCCCGGCTTTTCTGGTGCGAGAGCAAATTCACACGCAGTGCTTTCTACAGGGAGCGCAAACGAGGAAGATTGGGGCAAAGCCGGCCGAATACGATGCAAATTCGGCCGGTAGCAAGCCCCTCGATGGGGTGAAACCCGTTGGCAACAGAATTGAAGCCGCGTGGGAGTATCCCACACGGCTTGAGACGGTGGTGCTGCACGCTTAGGTGAGCTCCACGATGTCCATGTACTCGTCGTTCCACAGATCCTCGGTGCCGTCGGGCAGGATGATGACGCGCTCGGGGGCAAGGGCACGAACCGCGCCTGGGTCGTGGGTGACGAGGACAACAGCGCCCGTGTACGTGCGAAGTGCGTCAAGTACCTGTTCGCGGGAGATGGGATCAAGGTTGTTCGTCGGCTCGTCGAGTAGCAAAACATTCGCGCGCGAAGACACGAGCGTAGCGAGCGCCAGGCGGGTCTGCTCACCACCGGAGAGAGTGCCGGCTCGTTGCTGCAGCTGGTCGCCGGAGAACATGAACGCGCCCAGCAGGCTGCGCAACTGCTGCTCGTCGGCATCTGGGCACGCAGCAATCGTGTTCTCCCACACCGTTGCGCTTTGATCGATGGTGTCATGCTCCTGCGCAAAGTAGCCGATCTTCAAGCCATGGCCACGGACGATCCCGCCCTCGCCATCGGTGCGCTCCACACCGGCAAGGAGCTTGAGAAGAGTCGTCTTGCCCGCGCCGTTGAAACCGAGGATGACCACCCGGGATCCCTTGTCCACCGCGAGGTCGACACCGGCAAACACCTCCAGGGAGCCGTACATCTTTGTCAGCCCCGTCGCGTTGAGTGGCGTCTTGCCGCACGGTGCCGGATCCGGGAAAGAGATATGTGCAACCTTGTCGTGCTGGCGGACCTCATCGGTGCGGGCCACCATCTTCTCGGCACGGGCACGCATCTGCTTTGCTGCCGCCGCCTTGGTTGCCTTGGCGCCCAACTTGTCGGCCTGCTTCATCAGTGCGGCGGCTTTCTTCTCCGCGTTCGCGCGCTCGCGGCGCCTGCGCGCTTCGTCCGTGGCGCGCGCATCAACGTACTTCTCCCAGCCCATGTTGTACACATCAGCCTCTGCACGGACGGCATCGAGGAACCAGATCTTGTTGCACACGGCCTTGAGCAGCTCGACATCGTGGGAGATCACAAGCAGGCCGCCCTCGTGCTTGCGCAGAAACTCGCGCAGCCAGGAGATCGAATCGCTATCCAGGTGGTTCGTGGGCTCATCGAGCAGCAACGTCATCGTGGACTTTCCGGAGCCGGCCGTCGATCCGAAGAGAATCTGGGCCAGCTCCACGCGGCGCCGCTGGCCACCGGAGAGAGTCTTTAGAGGTTGATCGAGCACCCGCGCAGGGAGCCCGAGCGAGTCGCAGATGCGGGCGGCCTCCCCCGCCGCCTCATAGCCGCCAAGCGAATGGTAGCGTTCCTCCAGCCGCGAGTACTTCTTAATGGCGTTGGCCTGCTTGTTGGGATCGGTCGTGGTCTCCATGATCTCCTGCTGGCGTTCCATGGAGGACTGGATCTCCCCTAACCCGCGGGCGGAGAGGACACGATCGCGCGCCGTTTGGTCAATGTTGCCCTCGCGGGAATCCTGCGGCAGGTAGCCGATCTCGCCGGAGCGGGTGACACTCCCCCGCCACGGCTCAGTTTCGCCGGAGAGTATACGCATCGTGGTGGTCTTTCCCGCACCATTGCGGCCGACCAAACCAATGCGATCGCCGGGCTGCACGCGAAGGTGCTGTCCCGGAGCCGTAAGGAGCGTCCTCGCCCCAACACGTACCTCTAAATCCTGCGTAACAATCACGGCGATACAGTGTACAACAACCACGGTACATACCACCTTTCCGTGGCTTTCCTGGTTACCATCGAACTCATGAAACTGGCAGTTATCGGGCAAGGGCCCGCCGGGCTCGCACTCGCGCACCGTGCCGCGGCCCGCGGGATGCACGTGGAGGCGTGGGACCCGCAACCGTACGCACCGCACGTGCTCAGCGTGTACACGGACGAGCTGCCTGCGTGGGCCAAGAATCTCCCTGCACGCTCAACTACCACCCCGGTGGTGTACACCCACGACGGGCGGAAGATCCGCATTGACCGCGAATACCGAGTACTGGACAATGAGCGTACGTGGCAGAAGCTCACCACTTTTCCCGTCCACCGAGAGCTCGTCGATGCGGACACTGTCACGCCAGCTGAGCTCGGTGCTGACGTCATCGTCGATGCCCGTGGCACACGTGATCTGTACACGCCCGGCAGCCCAGTCCAGGTTGCAACGGATGAGATTGTGGCTGCTTCGCAGCAGGAGCACGAGACCGTCTTCATGGACTTCCGTGACATGCCCGGCGATCGGTTTAGCTACCGCATTCCTCTCGATTCGACGCGGCTGCTCCGCCAGGACACCGTCCTCGCTACACGGACTCCCCCGGAGGAGGCGGATGTGTTTATTCCGCTTCTTGCCTCCCGCTACGCCGGGTCACACATCCCCTACGGTGCGCGCGCGTGTTTTGTTAACCCATTTACGGGGTACTCCATCGCCACGTCTTTTTGTCTGGCGGACGAGACTGTGGACGCAATTTCGGCCCGCCTGTTACACGGGACGGGTGGTTCGTCACCGCGTCTCCCCTGGGAAAAGCCCAGCTTCCGCACCGATCGCTACCTCTCAGCGCTGTGTCTACGCACACTGCTTTCGGTTCCACCACCTCTCTACCGGACGATGATCGAGAGCGTGTTTTCACTGCGCCCGGAGCTGGCAAGAAAGTTCCTCATTTTAGGGTATCCCGGCGCTACCCTAGAAGGGATGGCCCGCATTTGGGCGACGCTCGCAGGCTCGGACAAGGTCCAGTTGGCGCGTGCTTTCGCCAGTGCCGCGGCCAATGGCTTACACCTGGATAGGAAAGGATACCCATGACCTCGGTTAACCTCACCAAGCTTGAGGCACAGCACCGCAGCGACATGCTCGACGTCGAGCATTACGACATCCACCTCGATCTCACCACAGGCGAGGAGACATTCAGCTCCGTCACCACCGCGCGTTTCACTGTGAAGAAACCCGGAGATACGTTCATCGACCTGAGGGCGAGGAAGGTCTCAGAGGTCATGCTGGATGGCGAGGTTATCACCGACACGGCGGTTCCGCTCATTGAATCCGGCTACGACGAGGAGCACGGTATCGCACTTACAGGTCTCACGGAAGGCGAGCACTCCGTACGTATCACCGCCGATGCCGTGTATTCCCACTCCGGCCAGGGCCTCCACAGGTTCGTTGATCCCGCCGATAACCGCGTGTACATGTACACCCAGTTCGAGGCCGCCGACGCGAAGCGGATGTTTGCCTGCTTCGATCAGCCCGACCTCAAGGCCACCTACGACCTCACAGTGGTCACCCCGGATGACTTCGTCATCGTCACCAACGCCCCGGTGGAAACGAGTGCGAAGGACGGCGCGAAGACCCACACCTCTCACGTTGACTACAAGCTCTCCACGTACCTCGTGGCCCTCATCGCCGGCCCGTACTTTGAGGTCAAGGATTCCTGGACAGGCAAGCTCACCAAGCACCCGGAGACTCCGGAAGGCGCCTACGGCCCGCACGAGGGCCAGGCCGACGAGCTCACCATCCCGCTGTCCATCTACTGCCGCCAGTCCATTGCACCATCCCTTGACGCGGACGTGCTGTTCGAGCAGACGAAGCAGGGCTTCGATTTCTATCACCAAGTCTTTGGCGTCATGTACCCGTTCCACAAGTACGATCAGGTGTTCTGCCCGGAGTACAACATGGGCGCGATGGAAAACGCCGGGTGCGTCACTTTCCGTGACGAGTACGTGTTCACCTCCAAGCCCACCGAATACCGCTACGAGCGACGCTGCGACACCATCCTCCACGAGATGGCCCACATGTGGTTCGGCGATCTTGTCACCATGCAGTGGTGGGATGACCTATGGCTCAACGAGTCCTTTGCCACGTGGTCCTCGGCCACGGCGATGGTGGCCAACACCAAGTACTCCACCGCATGGGTGACGTACTGCAACGTGGAGAAGGCCTGGGCCTACACCCAGGACACCCTGCCCACCACACACCCCATTTCCACCGATGCGACCGACATCGAGACTGTGGAGCAGAACTTTGACGGCATCACCTATGCCAAGGGCATGAGCGTGCTCAAGCAGCTCGCGGCCTACGTGGGCCAGGATGCATTCCTCGCGGGCGTGCGCCTCCACTTCGCCCGCCACGCCTTTGGCAACGCCACCTTCGATGATCTCTTGGATTCGCTCTCCGAATCGTCCGGGCGCGACCTCAGCGACTGGGCCCACCAGTGGCTGAAGACCACGGGAGTCAACGCCCTGCGCCCGAAGTTCACGGTGGAGGACGGCAAGTACACCTCGTTTGCTGTGGAGCAGGATGGGGCCCAGCCCGGCGAGGGTGAGTTCCGCACGCACCGCATTGGTGTCGGTTTGTACAGGCTTGTCCGCGGCAAGGTCACCCGCACCGATCGGGTTGAGGTGGACATCGATTCCGCGTCCAAGGACGTCGAAGAGTTTGTGGGCAAGGATGCCGCCGATCTCGTCATCGTCAACGATGACGACCTCACCTACGCCATCATGGAGCTCGACCCCGACTCCCTCAGCTTCATCCAGGAGCACATCGGCGACATCGAGGACCCGATGGCCCGCGCGCTGTGTTGGTCTTCCGCCTGGCAGATGACCCGCAACGGGAAGATGCGTGGCCGTGACTTTGTAGAGCTCGTCCGACGTGGTGCACCGGTGGAGAAGGAAACGGCCGTGCTCGGCCAGATTCTCGCCCAGGCGACTACAGCTATCGTCCGCTACTCGGATCCCGAGTGGGCGGAAAAGGAGGGCAATGCCCTTCTTGCCACCACCCTGCTGGAGGGCGCGAAGGTGACTGAGGGCTTCCGCCAGGTGGCCTTTGTCAACCAGCTGCTGCAGGTAATTCCCGCAGAGGAAGCGAAGGAGTTCTTCCGCTCCATCCTCGATGGTGCTCCCTCCATCAAGGGCGTGGAGGTTGACGCTGAGCTCAAGTGGAAGGCTCTCACGGCACTCATTGCCGCCGGTGCCATCGACGATCCCGAGGCCCGCATCGCCGAGATGCGTGCGGAGGATAAGCTCTCCTCCGGGCAAAACGCCGCGTGGCGTGCCGAGGCCGCCGTTCCCACCAAGGAGGTCAAGACCCGGGTGTGGAAGGAGCTGACGGACACGGGCCGTTCCATGAGCAACCTGGAGCGCCGCCACAAGCTCGAGGGCCTCACGTTTGCTGGCTCCGCCCCGCTTCTTCAGCCGTTTGCCAAGGACTACTTCGCCTTGGCTCCGCGGATGTGGAAGGACTTCAGCTCGGAGACTGCGTTGCAGATAGTGGAGGGGCTCTTCCCGCACTACGCCCCCACTCAGGACACCGTTGACACAGCGCAGGTGCTGCTCGATTCCGATCACCCGTCCGCACTGCACCGTGTCATTGCGGAAGGCCAGGATACCGTCAAGCGGACGATCCGTAATCGCGAACTAGACAAGTAAATTCGAGGCAGCCGAACCCAAGGGTTCGAGGCGAGGTCGCCGGCGTAGCCGGCGACCTCTTTTTCTTTCACGGCATTCGCGCGGGCGTGGTGTTTACCCTGTCACCGCGAACATACGCAGAGGCGCGATGATCTGGACTGGTGGCAGGCTCGTTCCGCACTGATTTACTGGGCACCGTAGTCGGACAGGTTCATCTGCAGCAGGTACACCTCGTCGCGAAGCTTCGAGGCCTCCGCGGTAGTGATAGCTCCCTGTTCGCGCAGCTCCTGGATACACCCCAGCTCAAGGCGCAAGGCCTCCACCTCCAGCATGTTCTGCTCGGCTGCGAGCGTCATCGTTGTGCCCTGTCCGGCCTGCATGTTGCCCAGCAGCGTGAGCGTTCGTTGGTTCTCCATGATGAGGAAGTCGGTCGCATGCCTGCTCGCCTCGGTTTCGGGCGTGAGACCCTGCAGGTAGTTGAGGTTAAAACGGGCAAACTTACCGCGGACATCGAGGATTTCCTGGGACACCTCGGGGCGGGATGCCTTCCCGGTTCTCAAGACCCGGTCTCTCAATCCCCTGCGCAGGCGCATGGCGATCCGGCGAAGGCTCAAACGCTGCGAAGTCCGCATCTTCACCGCTCTCATCAGCCTCTCGTTGGCTTGCTTAAATGCCACGTACACGGACTGGTCGATCTCGCCGGCTCGATGCAGCTGCTCCAGGTAGCGCGCCTGTTCCCGGAGCAAGTTGGTCCGCTGCTCACCTACAGCACTCTCAAACTCTTTCCCCATGGTCAGCTCCCCGATCTCTCGGTTGTACCTGGCGATGAGAAGCGAGACGCCGCGGGGGTGCTCCTGCCCGAGTTCGTCACGCACAGCCTCAATGAGTCGCCGTTTCACAAGCACGCGGACGGCAGTATCTCTTGCTTCATCCTCCTGCGAATCCTGAGCGGGTGCCAGCACCGGCAGCACGAAGTTCGCCAACAACAGGGTGCACAATATGATCCCGGAGGCGAGGAACAACAGCTCGTCGCGGATAAGGGCGCCATTGGTGCCCTGCAGGGATTGCGGCAGTGTCAGCGCGATGGAAAGCGTGACGGCACCCTTGGGGCCGCCCAGGGTTGTGGCGCACGATTGAAGGAAGAACGCGCCCCAGGGCAGGTCGTGCGGGATCGACCCACGCTTGCGAGCCCCCAAGTCGAGGACAACAATCCACAGGAACCGTAAGACAGTGATGACCACGGTGAGAACGATAACAGCCGTGGCCAGCGACAACGGTTTGGAATCATCCTCCCACTCGTGGGTGAAGATGCTGGGCAGGTGGGAACCCAAGAACACGAACACCACACCGTTGAGGATAAAGGCCATGACCTCCCACACGCCCTCAGAGACGAGGGATACCCGGGCGGCGTACACGGTGCTGCGCGTGGGGATCAAGGCGATGAGCAGTCCGGCCGCGACAACGGCGAGGATCCCGCTCACGCCCAGCTTCTCGGCCAGCAAGTTGATAAACAACGGGGTAAGGATCTCAAACGTCACGTGGAACACCGTGGATTCGAGCCCGATGCCGCGCACGGCCCGCTGAATCATGATCACGACGATGCCCATAAGCACACCAAACGCGAGGCCACCACCAAAGGAGATGGCGAAGGTGGTCGCTGCATCCTTGACGGAGAAAATTCCTGTGACAGCAAGCCCAACGGCGAACTGGAAGCTGACGATGCCGGAGGCATCATTGATGAGGGATTCGCCTGACAGAATCGCACTTTGGCGGTCGCTCAGCGTTGTCGATTTCGACAGGGCGGACACCGCCACCCCATCGGTAGGACCCAACGCGGCGCCGAGGGCAAGCCCGGCCGCGAGCGGGATGGAAGGGACAATCCATTGGAGAGTGAAGCCAACGGCGAAAACACTTGCCACCACGAGCCCGATGGCCAGGGAAAGGATGGCACCCGCGTTCTTCATCATGGCTCGCTTGGCCACGTGCTGGGACTCGTCGTACAGCAAAGGCCCGATGAACAGCACCAAGAACAGTTCAGAATCAAAGGTGAGTTTAAAAGGCTCCCCGATGATGAGTGCGCCGATCACTCCCATCGCGATCTGCACTAGGGGCAGCGACAGCCTGGTGAGAACCTGGTCCAAAACGGATGAGACCAGGATGACTGTGAAGAGAACAAGGATGAGTTCCAGCGCCTGCACTACGATTCTCCTTTGACCAGGTCATTGCACTGGAAAACAGGGTACACCGCCCCAAGGGGGGCCACGATGGTTCACAGTGAATACCTGAAATAATCACGCGAAATTCACACCGCGAGGCGTAGTAGCCCGAATTCGAACCGTTAGGCGTGGCTGCAGCTGGTAGTGCACGGACGTGGTAAGCCCATGGCACGCGTGCCGTGGCCCGCCCCGCAGTTTGCACAAGCACTGTGGGGCGCAGGCAAGCTCCACGCCACGAGGCGTTACCTGCTTACCTGCACACGCTCCGCTGGGAGCAGTCGCGTAGGACATCCCCGGTAGGGCTTTCACGCAGAGTTTAAAACACGCGCTTACCCATGATGTACGTGTGGAAATCCAGTGGCATTCCCGGCCGGTAGGCAATGTCGACCGCGTGCGGCGTGTTGAGCACATGGAGGTTGGCGGCGCAGCCGACGGACAGCGCACCGACGGCGGGGCGGCCCTGGGCATCCTTGCCTCCGCCGACATCGTGGCGGCGAAGCGCCATGGCCCCGCCGAGTGTTCCGGCCTCCAGCGCTTCCTCAAAGGTGAGGTGAGCCTGCAACACAGCTGTCCCCACGCACCAGTTCATCGCGGAGGTGTAGGACGTGCCGGGGTTCAAGTCGCTGGCGATGGCCAGCGTGACGCCGGCATCGAGGAGCGCACGCCCCGGTGCCAGCGGGTGCCGGGTGGAAATATCGGCACCGGGGAGCATCGTTGCCACCGTCTCCGAGCCCGCCAGCGCCTCGATGTCGCCGTCGGAGGGGAACGTGACGTGGTCGACCGACGCGGCACCCATCTCCACGGCCAACTGGATTCCTGGCCCCTCGCCCAGCTGGTTTCCGTGAACGCGGAGGCCAAGCCCGTGCTTTTTGCCGGCTTCCAAAACGGCCCTGCACTGTTCGGCGGTGAAAGCCCCCTCCTCGCAGAACACATCGATCCACTGCACGTATTCGGCCACGGCATCGAGCATGTCGCCGGCGACGAGGTCGGTGTAGGAATCAGCATCCCACTCCGGTGGCACCACGTGGGCGCCGAGGAACGTGATGTCGTCGCAGTAGTCGCCGGCGATCTTCGCTGAAAGAACCTCGGTGGGGATATCGAGCCCATAGCCGGTCTTTGATTCCACCGTTGTCGTTCCCCCAGCGTGGCAGGCTTGCGTCCTTTCCGCCACCAATGAGCGAAGACGTGCCTCCCCCGCCTGCCGGGTGGCGGACATGGTGGCCCGAATGCCACCCGCAGCGTAAGACTCACCTGCCATGCGTGCCTCAAACTCGTTGGCCCGGTTGCCGTCAAACACCATGTGGGTGTGGGAATCCACCCACCCAGGCAGAACCGCGAGTCCACCGAAATCGACACGCTCATCTGCGGCGGGAGCGGCACCGGCCTTGCCAACCCACGCGACACACCCCGCGTCGGCCACGAGCGCAGCGTCCTCGATTGTTCCCTCGCTGACTGTGCGGAGCTCAGAGATTCCAGTAAACAGAGTGGACACTTTGTACCTTCCGAAAATTGTGCGATTGGTAAGACAGGGTGGGCTGGCATCACGCGCTGTCCAGCCCAGGCTACCGAAACCCGCGGTAACCGGTTCTTTCAAAGGAGAAGACCACGGTAGACGTAAGAGTCCTCGGTACCCCGCGTTGGGCTAGGCGGCGGGTCCCCACCGCCTAGCCTCTGGGGCTTACTACAACTGTGCGCCGTGACACGCGGTTGTTCGGGCGACCCGCCGGGGGCTGTTAGTTCTCGCGGGAGCGGAACTCCATGGGGATCCGCACTCCGAGTTCCTCGGCGACGTCGCGGGCGCGGTTGTAGCCGGCATCGAAGTGCCTGATCACGCCCATCGCCGGGTCGTTGGTGAGCACTCGCTCCAGCTTCTTCGCGGCAAGCTTCGTGCCGTCGGCAACGGTGACCTGGCCCGCGTGAAGGCTGCGGCCAATTCCCACGCCGCCGCCGTGGTGGAACGATACCCATGTGGCGCCGGAGGCGGTATTGACCAGGGCGTTGAGGATCGGCCAATCGGCGATCGCATCGGAGCCGTCGATCATCCCCTCCGTTTCACGGTAGGGGCTCGCCACCGAGCCGGAGTCCAGGTGGTCGCGCCCAATAACGATGGGGGCGGAAATCTTGCCATCCCGGACGAGCTCGTTGAACTTGAGGCCGGCCTTGTGCCGCTCGCCGTAGCTCAACCAGCAGATACGGGCTGGGAGGCCTTCAAACTCGACATACTCCTCGGCCGCGTCGAGCCAGCGGATGAGATGCTCGTTTTCGGGGAACAGCTCGCGCAGGGCATCATCGGTGACCTTGATATCTTGCGGGTCGCCCGACAGCGCCGCCCACCTGAAGGGGCCGTTGCCCTCGCAGAACAGGGGCCGGATGTAGGCGGGAACAAAACCCGGGAACTCAAACGCCCGGTTGTAGCCGGCCTTGCGGGCCTCGTCGCGGATGGAGTTGCCGTAGTCAAACACCTCGGCACCCTCGTCCTGGAACTCAACCATCGCCTGGACCTGCGCGGCCATGGACTCACGCGCCTTCTTGGTAAAGGTCTGCGGGTCATCGGCGGCCTCCGTATGCCACCGGTCAAAGGGGATCTCCTGTGGGAGGTAGCTTAACGGGTCGTGGGCGGACGTTTGGTCCGTGACAATGTCAATGTGGATCTCCCCCGCCCTGTGTCGCCGCAGCATTTCCGGGAAGAGCTCCGAGGCGTTGATCTCCAGGCCGATGGACAGCGTGCGTTTTTCTTCCTTGGCCTTGTTCGCCTGCGCGACGGCATCGTCGATGCTCTCGGCGATGGTGTCGAGGTACCGCTTGGACTGGCGGCGTTCCAGCCGCCCCCGGTCCACGTCGGCGATGATGACAACGCCCCCGTTGAGGGTGACGGCGAGCGGTTGTGCGCCACCCATGCCGCCGCAGCCGCCGGTGAGTGAGATCGTGCCGGCCAGTGTTCCCCCGAAGCGCTTGCGGGCGATCGCCGCGAAGGTTTCGAAAGTGCCCTGGAGTATCCCCTGCGTGGCGATGTAGATCCACGATCCCGCGGTCATCTGCCCGTACATGATGAGGCCCTCGTCCTCGAGGTGGCGGAACTCCTCCCACGTGGCCCAATCGCCTACAAGGTTGGAGTTGGCGATGAGCACGCGCGGGGCCCATTCGTTGGTCTTGAGCACGCCTACGGGCTTGCCGGACTGGATGAGCAGCGTTTCATCATCCTCCAGCTCTTTGAGCGTCTCGACGATCATGTCGAACGCTTCCCACGACCTGGCTGCGCGCCCCGTGCCACCGTAGATCACGAGCTCGTCCGGCTTTTCTGCCACCTCTGGGTCGAGGTTATTCATGAGCATCCGCAGCGGGGCTTCAGTCTGCCAGCTCTTGGCGTTGAGCGTGGTGCCCCGGGGTGCGTGCACTTCGCGGGGTCCATGTCCGGGGGTGGAGAGGTAAGGGTTCACAGCGCAACCTTTCTTGCCTGTGGCTCCGTACTCGCAGCACACGTGGGAGGGGTGCCACATGCGGAACCAACACGAGGGATGGGAGGAATGTGTGTTTCTTCCACCCACTCTAGGGGGAGATGGCGCGTTCAATAGTCCATTTTCAGTACCCATTTGTCTGAAATACCAGACACGGAGACTGAGCTTTTAGCCCCGGGTGCGGGGCCCTCGGACTCCACCCGACAAAGGCTCCGCTGCTCGCGGCCACTCCACGTTAACGCCGGGTGGACTGCCCAAACACGCGTTTTTCCAACCCCGCAGCCCGGATCTGGAGATCCTCCACGAGGGTCTCTCTGACATCCTTAGTCAATGATCCTTTAGCGAAGGTGACCGCCAGCGCTGCTGCGGGCTTGTGCAGGTGGTTGAGGATCGGCACGGCCACGGTCTCCTGTCCGGGTGCCACCACCTCAATCTCCTCGGCGTAGCCTCGCTCACAGACCTCCCGCAGCTCGGCCGGGACGTGGCCCAACACCGCGGAGATGCGCGTGTCATCCATGAAGGCGAGCATTGCCTTGCCCGACGCCGTCTTCATTGCGGGGAGCCGGACCCCTTCCCCTGTGATGAGCCGGGGCGCATTAGCCGAGGGCACTTCGAGCATGTACAACACCTCATCGCCCACGATCCGGGACACGTGACACGTTCCCGTCACCATGTCTGCCAGGTGTTTCGCCGGGCGGGCGGCGGCCCGCACGAGTGGCTGCTGCGTGGCGTACGCGCCCGACATGGAATATGCGGCGATACCAAGGCCGAAAGCACGGCGTTCCGGCACGTACATCACGTACCCGTATTCGATCATCACGGTGAGGAGGTGGTACGTGGTCGAACGCGGAAGCCCCAGTTCCTGTTGAATCCGTGCTGCACTGACAGGCGTGTCGAGGGTGGAGAGCAGGGTGAGGATGCGAAGCGTATTCGCGGCAGCAGGGACGTGGGACATACTTGTTAGATTACCTAATATGCTTAGGAATATGAGCTACTCCCCCACATTTTCCTGGTCCGGGCGAAACGATGGCGACGGCCCCGAACACGCCCGATGGTTCACCACCATCTCTCCCCTCCCGTTTAACCCTCTCAATGAGCAATCCGCTACTTCAGGGCCATCACTGCCCACCACCAGCGTCACCATCGTTGGCTTCGCCTCCGACGAGGGTGTGCGGAGAAACCACGGTCGTGTGGGCGCACATGAGGGGCCTGCCAAGGCGCTCACAGCGCTGGGGAGTCTCGCCGTCCACCACTCGATTCCCACCTTTGATGGGGGCATCATCTCCGTTGACGGGGAGGACCTCGAGGGCGGCCACCAGGCACTCACTCAGGCGGTGTCCTCCGTGACTGGCGCCGGCAGCACGTGCATCGTCGTGGGTGGCGGCCACGAGACCGCGTACGGCACACACATGGGGCTCGTGCGCAGCGTGGGCGAGGCGAGGATCGGCATCATCAATTTCGATGCACACTTCGATCTGCGCACGGCCGATCGCCCGACCTCCGGCACACCTTTTAAGCAGATCGCCGAGGCAGTGGACGATTTTCGCTACACCGTGGTGGGCATTTCCCGCCCCAACAACACGCGGGTGCTCTTTGATGAGGCCGAGCGCCTCGGTGTCACCGTTGTCACCGACGACGAGCTGCGTCGGCAATCGGTGGAGGACATCATTGCCATGGCGGCACGGGACGTTGACATCCTTCACGTGTCCATCGATCTCGATGTCCTGCCGGCGGCGGTCGCCCCGGGTGTAAGCGCCCCGGCCGCGGTGGGCGTCCCGCTTAACACCATCCGTGACGGCCTCGCCGCCTGCATCCACACGAATAAGGTGAAGTTGATCGACATTGTCGAGCTCAACCCCACCTACGACGTTGATGACCGCACTGCGAAGGTAGCTGCCCGCCTCGTCAGCGACGCGACGTCTCTCATCGAGGAAACCACGCAGGCCTGAGCCGTTCGCCTGGCCCTGTCCACATCACCGGTGCGCCTGACTCCGGTGGGGCAGACAAAAGGGGCTGGTCAAACGGTAGAAATTCTTCCGTCCGGCCAGCCCATCGCTCCCGGTTAGTCTGTGCCCATTCTAACCAAGCTTGTCGACGGCTCCGCGTGCGGCTGTCACGATCTCACCCGATTGGACGAGCTGGACCGTGTTCTCAATATCCGGGGCAAGGAAGCGATCCGGGCCTGGGCCCTCCACATTCTCGCGCAGGAGGCTGACCACCGCTCCAGTTCCCACACCCGGTTTTCCTTCCCGCATGTCGATGGCGCGTGCCGCGGTGAGGATCTCGATAGCGAGCACACGAGTCAACCCGTCGACGTTGCGGCGCAGCTTCCTCGCCGCAGACCACCCCATGGAGACGTGGTCTTCTTGCATCGCCGAGGACGGGATGGAGTCCACGCTCGCCGGAACGGCGTTGCGCTTCATCTCGCTCACAATGGCGGCCTGCGTGTACTGTGCGATCATATGTCCGGAATCAACGCCTGGGTCGTCAGCGAGGAACGCGTGGAGCCCTCGGTTGCGGGCTGGATCGAGGAATCGGTCGGTTCGCCGCTCCGAGATGGAGGCAAGGTCCGCGGTAACGATGGCGAGGAAGTCCAAGACGTAAGCCAGTGGGGCACCGTGGAAGTTGCCGTTGGAGGTCACCCGTCCATCCAGGGCGACCACCGGGTTGTCCACCGCGGCAGCGAGCTCGTTGTTTGCAACGGTAATGGCGTGCGAAAGAGTATCCCGCACACCGCCTGCAACCTGTGGGCTGCAGCGCACCGAGTAGGCATCCTGCACCTGGTTCTGGGCAAAATCCTCCGCTGCCCGGGCAAGAATCTCCGAGTCTTTGACGAGCGCCAGTACGTTCGCGGCCGCGACCGCCTGGCCCGGGTGCGGGCGCAGTTCCTGCAGGTCTGCGGCAAAGACGGTATCCGTGCCTGTGAGGCCCTCGAGAGACAACGCAGTCGCAATGTCCGCCGTGGTGACCAACTTGCGGATATCGTCGATGGCGAGGCACAACTGCCCCAGCATACCATCGGTGCCGTTGATCAGAGCGAGGCCTTCCTTCTCCTTCAGCTCAATCGGCTCGAAGCCGGCGGCTTTACACGCCTCAGCACCAGTGATCTCCGTGCCATCCTTGGTGCGGGCGCGCCCCTCGCCGAGCAGCACAAGCGCGCTATGGGCCAGGGGTGCGAGATCCCCGGAGCAACCAAGCGAGCCGTACTCATGCACGATGGGGGTAATGCCCGCATTGAGCAGCTTGGCGTAGCACTGGGCCACCTCCGGCCGAATACCGGTGCGCCCCGTGCACAGCGTGCTAATACGAAGGAGATTGAGGGCACGGATTACTTCGCGTTCCACCTCCGGCCCAGACCCGGCAGCGTGGGAGCGTACTAGGGACTTTTGCAAGGTGGCGCGCATCTCGGCAGGGATATGCCGTTTTGCCAGTGCACCGAATCCGGTGGAAATCCCGTAGACGGGTGTTGGGTTGCTGGCAAGTTCTTCCACCCGCTTGCGAGTCTCCCCCATGGTGACAAGGGCTTCGTCGGTGATCTCGATGGGCGCGTCGTAACGAGCTACGTTGACAACATCCTCGATCGATAGGGCCCCTACTCCGACCTTGACAGTTTCCATTCTCGAACCTTTCGGTAGCTTTTAAGGGTTGTCCAATTAATCAACCCTTACCGATTTTACCCAGCGTGCGCAGCAGTCGAGGCGAAAATCTTTACCCTCAGTCTTGTATGCGAGACGCAACTGACGGACCACTGAACCGTCCCCGTGAGCCACTCCTCGGGAGCACAGTTGCCCGGGCACCGCTGAATATTCCCTGCCCCGGTGAAGACCACCTCGGGTTCCATGGGGTCCAGCTGAGGTTCCAGCGGACCCGGCTCGGGCTCCAAGGGGCCCAGCTCATGTCAAAGGGAAACACGGTGTACGTCAATCGCCTCCTAGGTTTTCCTCCGCCTCTGCTAGCTGCGACCTAACCTGCACGATCGTCTCACGTGCCTGGGTTGGGAAACCCCGATGACTACCGTGCCGGGATCAGGTAAGCGCCGATCCCCCGGATCGGCCACGACCTACTCTCCCCCAAGTTCTGGCTCAGTGCATTTTTGCCTGCTGAACCGGCCATGCTTAAGCGCAAAAAGGCGAGGACGCCAGAAGTTTGGCACGTCCTCGCTTGCTTGTACAGGCGAACCCTGATTAGACGGAGAAGCCCAAAGCGCGCAGTTGCTCGCGGCCCTCTTCGGTAATCATGTGCGGACCCCACGGAGGCATCCACACCCAGTTGATAGTGAGCTTATCCACCAAATCGTGGGTCATAACGGCACCCGCCGCCTGTTCCTCAATCATGTCCGTCAACGGGCAGGCCGGGGAAGTAAGAGTCATGTTCACCACGGCGGTGGTCTTGTCGTCGCCGCGCTCGATCCAGATATCGTAAACCAGGCCCAGATCAACAACGTTGATGCCGAGCTCCGGGTCGATGACGTCCCGCAGGTACTCCTCCACGTCGGAGGCGAGCTCGAAATCTTCCTCACTTTGCGGCGGTCGCTGCGCCGGAAGCTCCTCGCCTGCAGGCTGCGGGGCGGAGAAACCGGTAGCATCCCCGGGCGCAGCAGCCTCGTGCGATGCAGCCGCCTCCGCGCTGGTCTGCGGGGTGTACTCGTTATCTTCAGTGGTCACAGTCAGATGTATCCTTTGTCGTCGTTGTCTTTATTGCTAAGCCTCGCCCACGGCGGCTTCAAAGGCTTTCCACCCCAACAGGGCGCACTTCACACGCGCTGGGTACTGGGCCACCCCAGCGAATGCGACACCATCGCCGATGAGGTCCTCGTCGCCCTCGTACTCACCCCGGGAGGTCACCATCTTCTCAAACTCGGCGAGCTTATCTAGCGCCTCGTCCAGAGGCTTGCCAATGACCTCCTCGGTAAGGACATCCACGGCCGCCTGGGAAATGGAACACCCCTCGGCATCGTAGGACACGTCCTCTACGGTCTTCTTATCGTCGGATAGCTTGACGCGGAGCGTCAGCTCGTCGCCGCACGAGGTGTTCACGTGGTGAACCTCTGCGTCAAAGGGCTCCCTCAAGCCCGCGTGCTGCGGGTGTTTGTAATGGTCCAGGATGACTTCCTGGTACATCTGTTCAAGTCGCATTGCTACACTCCGAAGAATCCTTTGACCCGGTGAAGCCCAGCAACCAACTGGTCAACTTCATCGAATGTGTTGTACAGGTAAAACGAGGCTCGACCCGTCGATTGCATGCAAGCGCTCCTATGGATCGGCCACGCGCAGTGGTGACCGACGCGGATGCAGATGCCGGAGTCGTCGAGCACTTGGCCCATGTCGTGCGGGTGGACGCCGTCAAGCTTGAAGCTGATTGCGCCACCCCTGTTCTTAGCGGTCAGTGGCCCCAGGATAGTGAGCCCATCAATTTCTTTGAGCTTCTCCAGGGCGTAGGCGGTGAGCTTCTGCTCGTGCGCATGGATGGCCTCCATTCCCACCTCGTTGAGGAAGTCCACGGCGGCGCCGAGGCCCACCACCTGGCTGGTCATCTGGGTGCCAGCCTCAAAGCGAGTGGGGATGTCGGTGAAGGTGGTCTTCTCCATGGTGACCACCTCAATCATCGAGCCTCCCGTCAAGAACGGAGGGAGCTGCTCCAACAGTTCCTTGCGCCCGTACATGACACCGACGCCGGAGGGACCACACATCTTGTGGCCTGAGAAACCGGCGAAATCCACGCCGAGCTCGTGGAAATTGACAGGCATGTGAGGGACGGACTGGCAGGCATCGAGCACAGTCATCGCGCCCACGGTTTTCGCCCGGCGGACGATCTCCTCCACGTCCGCTACCGCACCGGTCACGTTGGACTGGTGGGTAAATGCCACAACCTTGACGGAATCGTCCAACTCGAGCGAGTCCAGGTCGATGCGGCCATCGTCGGTTGCCTTGTACCACTTGAGCGTCGCGCCCGTACGCAGGCACAATTCCTGCCACGGCACAAGGTTGGCGTGGTGCTCTAGCTCGGTGACAACAACGGTGTCACCCTCGCCCACGTAGAGATCCCCCGCGCGCTTATCCGAAAGGATGAAGGCTACCTCGTTGAGGGCCTCGGTCGCGTTCTTGGTAAAGGCAATCTCCTCGCCCTCGGCTCCGACGAAGGCTGCGATCTTCGCGCGTGCCGATTCGTAGGAATCAGTGGCGTCTTCACCCAGCTCGTACGCGCCGCGGTGGACCGGGGCGAAATTGTGCAGAACGAACTCCTCCTCTGCCCGCCAGACGCGTTCGGGCCGCTGCGAGGTCGCACCCGAGTCGAGGTACACCAACGGTTTACCATCGCGAACTGTGCGGGACAGGATGGGGAACTCGCCGCGAACACGATCGACGTCCAGGGTTCCCTCACGTGTGAGAAATTCGTTCATCTTCGATGACATTCTTTCTTGCTGGTCTGATGTGAACGGGCTCGCGCTGTGCTGCCCGGCTGTCCTGGACCCCGGAACCTACATCAGGTGTAGTCCGGGGCAGGAAGATGATACACGGTGTGCCTACTTGACGTACTTTTCGTAGCCCTCGGCTTCGAGCTCGTCGGCGAGTTCGGGGCCACCGGAGTAGACCACCTTGCCGTCAGAGAACACGTGGACAAACTGGGGCTTGACGTAGTCCAGGATGCGTTTGTAGTGCGTAATCATGAGGATGCCGCCACCGGTACGCTCCTGGTACTTGTTGATTCCCTCAGAGACGATGCGCAGCGCGTCCACGTCGAGGCCGGAATCCGTCTCGTCGAGGATGGCGAACTTGGGGGCCAGTAGGCCGAGCTGGAGGATCTCGTGGCGCTTCTTCTCGCCTCCGGAGAAGCCCTCGTTGATGGAGCGCTCGTTGAAAGACTTGTCAATCTTCAGTTCGTCCTGCGCGGTGCGGACTTCCTTCATCCAATCGCGCAGCTTGGGGGCCTCGCCACGGACGGCGGACACGGACGAACGGAGGAAGTTGGCGGTGGAAACGCCGGGCACCTCTACCGGGTATTGCATCGCCAGGAAGAGACCAGCGCGAGCGCGCTCGTCCACAGCCATATCGAGGACGTTGCGACCGTCGAGAAGCACCTCACCACCGGTGACCTCGTAGCGAGGGTGACCAGCGATGGTGTAGGACAAAGTGGACTTACCGGACCCGTTTGGCCCCATGATGGCGTGCGTCTCACCGGACTTGATGGTGAGGTTCACGCCCTTCAAAATCTCCTTCGGCTCGGTCTTACCGTCGGCCGAGGTGACTACGGCGTGGAGATCCTTGATTTCCAACGTGGACATATCTAAAAACCTTTTCGTAGATGCTGATGAAAAACTGTGCAGAAAGTTGCGTAGCTGGTGCGCGGCTAGAGCTCAATGCCTGCTAGCTCGTCGTTGATCTTGGCCTCCAGCGTCTCGCGCACACCCTCGACGGGGATACGAGCGATGACCTCGGAGAAGAAGCCGTGAACGATGAGCTTGCGCGCCTCACCCTCGGGGATTCCGCGGGACATAAGGTAGAACAGCTGCTCGTCGTCGAACCGACCCACCGTGGCAGCGTGGCCGGCCCCGACGATGTTGCCCGTCTCAATCTCCAGGTTCGGCACCGCGTCGGCGCGCGCCCCCTCGGTGAGCACAAGGTTGCGGTTGGCCTCGTAGGTGTCCGTGCCCTGCGCGTTCGAGCGGATGAGCACGTCACCGATCCACGCCGTGCGGGCCTCGCGGGCACGTGTTGACTTATCTCCTTGCAGCGCGCCCTTGTACAGCACGTTGGAACGGCAATTCGGCTGCGCGTGATCAACGAGCATCCGCTGCTCGAAGAACTGTCCATCATCCGCGAAGTACACGCCGAGGAGTTCGGCATCGCCGCCGGGGGCAAGGAACTTCACGCGGGGCTGCAGGCGGACGACGGAGCCACCGAACAGTGCCACGTTGTGGCGCAGCACCGCATCGCGACCCAGCTGCGCGACCTCGGACCCGAGGTGCACCGCTCCATCGTCCCAATCCTCGTGGACAACGACGGTGAGCCGCGCGTTGTCGCCCAGCAGGTATTCGTGGTTGTCTGCCAGTGTTCCGGTGCCCACCGTGTGAATCTGCAGGGCAGCATCCGCGCCGTCCTCCACCTCGATGACGAGGTTGCCAAACGCGGTGACACCCTCGCCGGTGCCGGTAATGGTTACCACGACCGGCTCCTCGTTGTGGCAGTTCTTCTTAAAGGTAATGACGTGCCCCTCAGTGGACGAGGTCCACGCCTGGGCGGAGACGCGATCGACGCCGCCCCCGGTCACACCGATCCGGTCATCGTCGCGGGAGACTACCTCGTGGCTGATGCCATCGGCACCCGCCGGGATCTCCACGGAGACCTGAGCGGGAACTGCCTTGTCAAAGCTTCCATCATGGAGTCCGTTGAGGCGGCGCAGCGGAACGAATCGCCATACTTCGTCCTTGGCGTGCGGAACCGGGAAGTCGGCGACATCGAAGGAGGCGAACAGATCGCCCTTGTTATCGTGGACTGTTGATACTGTTTCGGCTGTTGCTGTTTCGGCCATTGATTAACCCACGGATCCTTCCATTTGAAGTTCGATAAGTCGGTTGAGCTCGAGGGCGTATTCCATCGGCAGCTCCTTTGCGATCGGCTCGACAAAGCCACGGACGATCATCGCCATGGCCTCGTCCTCCGCGAGTCCCCTACTCATAAGGTAGAACAACTGATCCTCGCTGACCTGGGACACGGTCGCCTCGTGGCCGAGGGACACGTGATCGTTGCGAATATCGTTGTACGGGTAGGTATCCGACCGTGAAATATCGTCCACAAGCAGCGCGTCGCACTCCACGTTCGACGTCGAGTGGTGCGCGTTCGCGTTAATCTGCACCAGGCCACGGTAGGCAGCACGGCCGCCGGAGCGGGCAACAGACTTGCTCACGATGTTCGACGACGTGTGCGGAGCCAGGTGCACCATCTTGGCACCCGTGTCCTGAATCTGGCCCTCGCCCGCAAAGGCCGCGGAGAGAACGGAACCACTGGCGTATTCGCCGGCGAGCCACACGGCGGGGTACTTCATGCAGATCTTGGAGCCAATGTTGCCATCGACCCATTCCATCGTGCCGCCGGCCTCGCAGCGGGAACGCTGCGTGACGAGGTTGAGCACGTTGTTGGACCAGTTCTGGATGGTGGTGTACCGGCAGCGGGCGTTCTCCTTCACGATGATCTCCACCACTGCGGCATGGAGCGCGTCCGCCTTGTAGATCGGTGCCGTGCAGCCCTCCACGTAGTGCACATAGGCCCCCTCGTCCACAATGATGAGCGTGCGCTCGAACTGACCCATCGATTCGGTGTTGATACGGAAGTAAGCCTGCAGCGGGATGTCCACGTGGACACCCTTGGGCACGTAGATGAAGGAACCACCGGACCATACCGCGGCGTTGAGCGCCGAGAACTTGTTGTCACCAGCGGGGACTACGGAGCCAAAGTACTCCTTGAAAAGCTCGGGGTACTCGCGCAGACCGGAGTCCATATCGAGGAAGACAACGCCCTTGCTTTCTAGATCCTCACGGATCTGGTGGTACACCACCTCGGACTCGTACTGGGCCGCAACACCCGCGACGAGGCGTTGCTTCTCAGCCTCGGGGATGCCGAGCTTGTCGTAGGTGTTTCTAATGTCGTCCGGGAGCTCTTCCCAGCTGCTCGCCGGCTTCTCGGTGGAGCGAACGAAGTACTTGAACTCGTCGAAGTCAATAAAGGAGAGGTCCGGGCCCCACTTGGGAATCGGCTTCTTCTCAAAAATCTCCAGTGCCTTGAGGCGCTGTTCGAACATCCATTCCGGCTCGTTCTTCGTCGCGGAAATATGGCGAACTACGTCCTCGTCCAGGCCCCTACGTGCCGCCTGACCAGCAGTATCGGAATCGTGCCAACCGTAGCTGTACTTGGTTGACATGGACTGGATGATTTCTTCATCCGACCTCTTCTTGTCGGTTGGTGCCGTCACGCGTTGCTCCTTCTATCAATCGGTGTTATCGGTATGTTGGTCGTACAAATTCCGTTTCCATCCGCGATGGTTGCCAACGGTTGAACGTGCTGTCCAAGAATACGGGAGATGATCTCCCCCTCGGCTGCGCACAGTTCGGGGAACTCGGAGGCAACCTCGGAAATCGGGCAGTGATGGGTGCACAGCTGCACACCCTTGCTGTTCTCCTGCACCTCGGCAGCGTAGCCGTGGTGAGTAAGTTCCTCGGCCAACTTCTGGGCTAGCTCCTCCACTTCCTCTGCGGAAACGGCCCCTTCGGTGGCGGTTTGCTTCTCCACGGAGTGCAGGATTTCCTCAATTCTCTCGCGGGCAAACACCATGATGGCATCCTCACCGCCGGATTTCCGGAGTGCGCGCAGAGCGTTGACGGCCAGCTCGTCGTATCCGTGCCCGAACTGTTCCCTCCCCTTTGCGGTGAGGATGAACTTCTTCGCGGGGCGACCGCGTCCACGCACCTTCGATTGACGCGCTTCCGTCGCCGTGATGAAGCCTTCCCCTTCAAGGAGGTCGAGCTGCCTGCGCACTCCTGCAGCAGACATGGAAAGCCGGATGGCGAGGTCCGTGGCAGCAAGCGGACCATCCTTCAGCAATAGGTTGAGTATGGTTTCTCTCGTGTCCACGGCTCCTCCTTTCGGCCAGGTTGTCGGCCAACAGCCAATTTAGCAACAGTCATGTTTTCAAAATTCGTGGCACGTACCAATGTACATTCCTTTACCACGCTTTCCAACACCTGCCCCGTAAACCCTTTTAATCACCCCGCTGCGCTGCACCAAACCCTATAACAGGTGATTCAACAGGCCAGCACGCACCACTTAGTGGCTTCGAAATTGTCGCGCAGAACGGTAACCGTCCACGCTTCAACGACATCCACGCAACACACTCGACGCCCGCTTTCCACGCCCACAGTCCCCCGCGACACGAGCAACCGAACGGTGTGGCTCGCCCCGCGCCTCCACCCACTAAACTCAGTTCCTATATCGGGCACGCGATCCCGTGGCACGCCACTGGCGGCGTCTCCCAGCCGGTGGCGCCCCCCATAGTCCCCCACGACGAGAGAAAGGAGACGGCTCATGGCCTCACCCTTTTCCTTGTCGCGCCGTTACTGTGAGGGCGGACATGGCTGAGCGGGAACCACTTTTCCGCGGGGTCATGCCCCGCTTGGGCACCCCGGGCAGCCGTTCGACCAAGCTCCACGGCGAAGGAAACACCCGGATCGACAACCGCCCGCGGCTATCGTTTCTGGATCTCACCCGCTTTGGGCAGCTGCGCTGGCTCGGGACGCTTGGCACCCTGCTCATGGGCATGGGCGGGCTCGGCGCGGGCGCGCTACCCGTGGTGGATAATCCCTACGCCAACCTCCCCTTTGGGCGGCTCATGGGGCGGATGCTGCAGACCTCGTCCGTCATCGTGCTCGTGGGCGCGGGCTTGCTCGTGATGGCGTGGGTTCTCATGGCCCCCTACGTGGGCGCCTCTTCGCGCAGTAACGTCACTGGCGCACCACTTATTACCCTGTCCACCCTCCGCCGCACGTGGGTTGCCTGGGTGATCCCCATTATTTTCACAGCGCCACTGTTCACGCAGGATATTTACTCCTACCTCGCGCAGGGCGCTACGGTGAGCTACGGGCTGGATCCGTACTCTGCGGGCCCCGTGCAGATCCTTGGCCCTGAGCATCACCTTGCCCGTTCCGTCCCTTTCATCTGGGCGAATTCCCCGTCCCCGTACGGTCCCATCGCGCTGGGCATCGCCGCCGTGATCAACGTGGTCACCGGTGAATCCGTGTTCTGGGGCGTGATCGCCCACCGGCTTGTTGCCGTCTTGGGCATGATTGCCGTCGGCTGGTCCGTAACCAAGCTTGCCCGCCGGTGTGACGTGCGTTCACAAACCGCTGTGTGGCTCGGAGTTCTCAATCCGCTGGCCATCCTCCACCTCATTGGCGGGATCCACAACGAGGCGCTCATGCTCGGGCTCAGCCTCGTCGGAATGGAGCTCGGCCTGCGTGGCGTTGATCAGATGCGCGAGGTGAACATCGCCCGCGCCTCCCGTCTGTCTGCGCCGGCAACCGGCGGGTCACAGGCCACGGCGTTGTCCATGCGTCAGCGGCTGGCACCGTGGGGGTACATCGTCGTCTCGGGCATCCTCATTTCTATGGCGGGCATGGTCAAGGTCACAGGCTTTATCGCGTTGGGCTTTGTGGGTATGGCCCTGGCCCGCGTCACCTATCGCACAGCAGGCGGGCGGCTTGCCCTCGATGCTTCGGCCACCTCCACCGAGTCGGTCTCCCCTGGTCAGCTCAGCGCCCTCGAGCGAAATCGTCCTAACAACCGCTGGAGCATGCACCACTGGTTCCACATTATTCGCGCCGTTGCAGTTCAGTTGGTTGTCCTCTTGGTTACCGCCGTCGCCGTCGGCGCGGTCACGGGCATCGGGTTCGGTTGGGTCACGGGCCAAGGCGGCGCGGCAACGATCCGCTCGTGGATGTCCATGACTACTGACCTCGGCGTGATCAGCGGGTGGGCCGGAATGCTGCTGGGGCTCGGCGATCACACGGCCTCGATTCTCGTCATCACCCGCGGTATCGGCATCGCTGTCTCTCTCGCCTTCATGGTACGCATGCTCATCGCCACATTCCGCGGTGTTATCAACCCCGTGGGCGGATTCGGGGTGAGCACGTTTGTCCTCGTGGTGCTGTTCCCCGTTGTCCACCCGTGGTACATGCTGTGGGCGATCGTCCCGCTGGCCGCCTGGGCCAACCAGAATCTTTTCCGCTACGCGGCCATCGGGTACTCCTCGCTCATGTGCTTCTTCGTTCTGCCCCGTGGCCTCGCCCTTCCCCCGGCCACGGTGCTGAGCATCTACGTCGCGTCCCTTCTCGCCTTTGTCACCGTCGTCGGCGTCCTCTTGTTCGCCCGCGTCAAGCTCTACGGCCCCCGGGTTTAGAGATCTTCGCCTCACCTGCCGCCCCGCTGCCCCTCGGCACCCGCCCCGGACACTGCTGCCCCGTGCGCTGTGTGCTCCCTCACCCCTGTTACCAGTGCCAACCCCGGCGAGGAGCGAAAGGGTTTCCCGAGGCCACCAGCGCTCGCTAGAATAGCCACACGTCTGGCCAAAACCACAACCGCTGGCCTCGCGGGCGCGAGCGAGCCCACCTAGCACTCGTTTGTTTCCTGGTGGGCACCGTGCTTAGGCTCATGGGCCGCAGCTGGGCCGATACGTATAAGTTAGTTAGGTTGGAGAAGCAGTAGACGTGGATACACATTCTTTTTCCCTGCACCCTCAGCAAACCGATGGCGACGAATCTCGCGCGCAAGCCACCGGTGCCGCCGGTGCCCAGCCCCTCGATTCGGTGGCGGATCACTCCGCTGCCGCGGTCGAGCTCACTGACCTGACCAAGAGTTTTGGGGCGAACACCGCCGTGGATGGATTGACCCTAACCATCCCGCGCGGGAAGGTGACGTCGCTTCTGGGGCCCAACGGCGCGGGCAAGACCACCACTATCGAAATGTGCGAGGGCTTTCTTCGCCCTGACTCCGGCACTCTGCGCGTGCTGGGCTTGGATCCACTGGAAAATTCCACCCAGCTGCGCTCTCGGATCGGCATCATGCTGCAGGGCGGTGGCGCCTACCCGGGGATCCGCGTGGGCGAGCTTGTGGAACTCACCGCGAGCTACTCGGCCCACCCGCTGGATGTTCCGTGGCTCATTGATCTGGTGGGACTTTCCGGGCTGGAAAAGACCACGTACAAGAGCCTATCTGGCGGCCAGCAGCAGCGTCTTTCCCTCGCGTGCGCGCTGGTGGGCAGGCCCGAGCTAGTGTTCCTTGACGAGCCCACCGCCGGCCTCGACGCGCAAGCGCGCCACCTTGTGTGGGAGCTCGTGGAGGCACTGCGCGCAGACGGGGTGGCGGTTGTGCTTACCACCCACCACCTCGATGAGGCAGAAGCGCTGAGCGACCAGGTATTCATCATCCAAAAGGGGTGCCTCGTTGCCTCGGGCAGCCCGGCTGAACTGCAGCGTACCGCGCGCGAGCGCTCGGCGCCCCACGTGCGCGTGGTGATCGACCGGGCCGCGGCTCAACGTGACTCCAGCATTTCCGAGGTGGTGAACCCAGCGGTCCTCGCACAACGTGCCTCCCAGCACGGGCTCACGCTGACGGCTGAGCACATCCGCACAGAAGACGATGGCGCGAAAGGGGCGGACACGTTCCTTGTGGCAACCCAGCCCACCGCCGCAGCGTTCGCCTCGCTCGCTTCAGCGTGCGCCGATCTTCACGCACCGCTTATTGAGCTGTCCGCCGCCACCCCTAGCCTCGAGGACATCTTCCTCGATTTGACCGGAAAGGATGCGTAGTACGCTGTGACCACTCCCCAGTCCCCCGCGCCGCACGGCACCACCACGGCTAACGACGAGGCCACTCGCTTTGCCCCCGGCACGTTCACTCCTCAGGCGGGCTCCGCCAGTACGGCCACCATGCTCGCCCGGCAAGCGCGGATGGAGGCAACTCTCATCCTCCGCCACGGCGAACAGCTGCTGCTCTCGCTCTTCATCCCCGTGCTCTCGCTCGTCGGCCTCGCGCTGTTTCCCTACCTCGGGTTGGATGATCCCCTTGAACTAGCAACGCCTTTCTCTCTGGCGCTCTCGGCGATGTCTGCCGGGTTCACCGGTCAGGCGATCAGCGTGGTGTTTGACCGTCGCTACGGAGCGCTTAAGCGGATCGGTGCCTCGGGTGTGCCCCCGCGGATCATCATCGGTGGCAAGATCATCGCCGTCCTCATTGTCAGCCTCATCCAGACCGTTGTCCTCGTGGGCATCGCGTTGGCGCTGGGCTGGCGCTGCTCGCTTCTCGCCATTCCGATTGCGGTCGTGGTCATCCTCGTAGGCCTGTGGGCGTTTATTTCCTGGGGCCTTTTGTTCGGCGGGACGTCCACCTCTGAGATCGTCCTTGGCGGGGCGAACCTCATCTGGTTCGTCCTGCTCGGTGCCGCAGGCGCCGCGGCGTTCGCCTACGGTCCTGGTGTGCCTGTGGCTCTCACCCTCGTTCCTTCCATCGCGCTTGCCGATGCCCTGTGGCTGGCCACCCTGGGCACCTTCCCCGCCGTCCACCTCGTTGTCCTCGCAGTGTGGGCCGTGGTGGGCACGTTCCTCGCCAACCGTTACTTCCGCTTCACGTACAAATAGCTCCCCAGTCGAGTTCGCTGGCGGGGCTCCCTAACCACGCCTCTCCGGCTGGGAAGCTCCCCCGGCTGACCAACCCCATGGAGGTTAAAACCCTGTCCGGGGCCGGCACCAAACCAGTCCGGCTCCGGTGCATACCCATCCGGTATGACGGCTACACCTGGTGACCGTTATGTCGCCGATCACCAAACGGCTTCGGGGGACCTTAGACCCTCATCCGCTGTAGCCGGGCCAGCCACGTCTTTTTGAGCCCCTACAGCAGATAGAACCAACTGCCCGGTTCTGGAAACCCCGCAGAAGCTTACCCTCCGGATACTCTCACTGTCCTGTTTGCTAGAGTCGTGCCAGGGCACAACGCCTGTCACAGGCTCACAGACGAGCCAGGATCGCCCAGCTTATCCGCAATGGCGACGACCCCACGGCCTGGATTTCCGGCACCCCCAGCCAGTTTTCAGGGCCTCGGCGCCCGTTTTCCCCTGGGTTCGCTAACCCCACCCGTCCAATCATTCTTACGATGGATACATTCCCCGCCTGCTTCGCAGCACACAAGACGGGGAGCACGCCATCATGACCTTTACTTTTGCCCACCTTGCGGTTTTTTCAGACTCGCCCCGACCGGTTTCACATTTAATTCACAGTCCGACTAAAGTTTAGGCCATGTCTATAGCAAGTACCATCGACCGCGAAGCCACAGAGCGGTCTGTGCGAAATCAGCGGAACGCGGCCTTTGGCGTTTTAGCTGGGCAAAGTCTTATTACTCTGACTGGTGCTATCGTTCGCGTTACCGGCTCAGGCCTAGGCTGTGATACGTGGCCGAACTGCCACCCCGGATCTCTTATCCCCGTTCGTGGGGCGGCCCCGTGGATTCAGCAGCTCATCGAATTTGGCAACCGAACCCTCACAGGCGTTCTCGTCGCTCTTACGATCTGGCTTCTCATCGCGGTGTACCGTGGCGGTCGCCGGCAATACATCAAAAACCTCGCGTGGGTACAGCTTGTCGGCGTCATCGTCCAGGCGGTCATCGGTGGTATTAGCGTCCACGCTGACCTGCGGTGGTACGCAGTGGCGCTACACTTCCTCCCCTCCGTGCTCCTCGTTTTCTTCGCTGCCATCACGTGCGTGCGCATCATGGAGCCTGACGACGGTGAATACAAGCCCGTCTACCCCAAGGTAATCCGGCAGCTCGCGCTGGGCGTATCTGTCGCACTTGCGCTCGTGCTCAGCACCGGAACCATGGTAACCGGTGCAGGTCCCCACGCCGGCGATGCTAACGACGGCATGAAAGGCCGCCTCGAAGTGGACATCGAGTGGATGAGCCACATTCACGCCGGCACCATGTACCTCTTCCTCGGGCTGACCATCGGTTTGCTGGCCGCAATCTTCGCCTCCCAGACCGCCTCCAAGGTAGCTCGTTCGTGGGCGATCGCCCTTGTCTGCGTCATCGTTACCCAGGCGTTTGTGGGTATCCTCCAAGTCAACCTTGGCGTACCCCGGTGGACCGTCCCCATCCACGTTTTCTTAAGCTCCGTTGTCACCGCGGTGACCGGCTTCGTGTACGCACACGGGATCACCAGGGTCCCCAGCGACCAGGCCGTTGAGACAAAGAACACGGCAGCGGCGCTCACGCTTTAACAAAAGGCACAGTACCGTTATAGGTATGCGCGCAATCCTTATAGATCACACTGGTGGCCCCGAGGTACTCACTCCGGCGGAGGTCCCCATCCCCCAGCCCACCGACGACCAGGTACTGGTCAAGGTCGATGTGGCTGGGATTAACTTTATTGACACCTACTACCGCTCCGGCATCTACCACACGGCACTGCCGTTCATTCCTGGCCAGGAGGGCACCGGCAAGGTTGTCACGGACCCGCGCGGTGAGATTGCGGAGGGAACCGTTGTCGCCTGGTTCACCGCACCTGGGTCCTACGCCGAGTACGTGTGTGTGCCACGCAACAGGATCGTCGCAGTGCCGGACACCATCCCCGCACCCGTTGCTGCCTCCATGCTCCTGCAGGGCGTGACGGCTCACTACCTCACCGACGGCGTCTACCACCTCGATGAGAACTCCTCGTGCCTCATTACAGCCGGCGCCGGCGGTGTCGGCTTGCTGGCCACCCAGTTCGCGGTGAGCGTTGGGGCCACT
The DNA here is from genome assembly GCF_000411375.1 of Corynebacterium pyruviciproducens ATCC BAA-1742. Classification (GTDB taxonomy): domain Bacteria; phylum Actinomycetota; class Actinomycetes; order Mycobacteriales; family Mycobacteriaceae; genus Corynebacterium; species Corynebacterium pyruviciproducens. The sequence continues at coordinate 700,049 of NZ_KE150446.1, forward strand.
GTGTACTCGGTGGTCTCCTCGGACGAGAAGGAGGCGCTGGCCCGCGAGGCCGGTGCCACGGAAGTCTTCCGGTACAGTGACCAACTTGCGGAGAAGGTACGCAGGTTTAACGGCGGGCGGGGTGTGGATGTTGTGTACGACGGCGTGGGCAAAGATACCTTCCACGAATCCCTCGAGGTGGTCCGTCCGCGTGGCACCGTCGCGCTGTTTGGTGCCGCCTCCGGCCCCGTAGACCCGATCGCTCCGCAGATCCTCAACACCCACGGCTCCATTTTCTTAACCCGTCCCTCGATCAGCGCCTACGTGGCTACCGACGACGAGTTCGCCATGCGTTGCCAGGCGGCGACAAAGGCCGTGGCCGCCGGTACACTCCACATCCGAGTCGGCGGCGAGTACCCGCTCGAGCACGCCGAACAGGCGCACCGCGATCTGCAGAGCAGGAAGACCACGGGTTCCATCGTGCTGCGGGTAGAGGACAACTAGATGTTTGATCACGGTATGGACCGGTTGCGCTCAGGGACGTGGCACATCCCCTCATCGGCGGAAATCTTCGCCCGTCGGGAGATCTCAACGCGCCACCTCAAGCGGTTAAACGAACTTGCTAACACCGACCAGGAGGCGGCCCGCACGGAGCTCGCCGCCCTCCTGGCACCCGATTCGGCTATTCCCGGCGTGTTTGCGCCCATCTACGTTGACTACGGGGTGAACATCCGCTTTGGCGAGGGCTGTTTTGTCAACTTCAACTGCGTGTTCCTCGACACCGCCGAAATCACCATCGGGCGCGGCACGTTGTTCGGGCCGGCCTGTCAGATCATCACGGTGGAGCACCCCGTCAATGACGTGGTCATGAGACGCAAGGAGTGGGAGCGGGCGCGCCCCATCACCATCGGTGATGACTGTTGGTTCGGTGCCGGCGCCATGGTCATGCCGGGTGTCACGGTGGGTGACCGGTGCGTCATCGCCGCAGGTAGCGTGGTAACCCGCGATGTGCCCTCTGATAGCCTTGTTGTCGGTACACCGGGTGTGGTGAAGAGAAAGCTCAACCAGGGTGGGGACCACCTGGAGCGAGAGGATCTCACCGACCCGGAGGAACGGGCGAGCGTCGACAAGCAAGATTAGGGTGGGCCTGCGGGCGATACCCGGCCAGAAAACAGTGCGGGGAAGAAACCCACGGACTCTCCCCCTCGTGTCCTGCGCTACCTTGCGGGCCGAGAGCTGCCCTCACTCAACTAGAAAGGGACGTGCGACCACGTCGCACGTGCTAGGTGGGATCGCGTGCCCAAGCAACACAAGCCACGCGGGGAAGCGTAACGAAGTCGCACATGACACACGTCCGCGCGACGAGGCCGAGCATGGCGAACCTGAGGGTTAAAACATCTCCATGAGGCTGGGCAGGAACACCGCGTCGAGGGCAAGGCCGATGAACACGACCGAAAGGTACACGTTAGCCAGCAGGAAGAGCTGGAACGGGTGGACCGTGTGGCCCGCGCGCACCCGAGAGTGCAGCTGCCAGGCCCGGAAGATAAACGCCGCGCCACCAAGAACTGCGGCGGCGAGGTACAACACACCGGCAGCCGGGGTAAGCAGGAGTGTGGTGATGACCGTGGCGACGGTGTAAATGAGAATCGCCCTGGTCACCGCCTGTGGCTTTGCCACCACGGGAAGCATCGGCACACCGGCGGCCTTGTAGTCCTCCTTGTACTTCATGGCCAGTGCCCACGTGTGCGGCGGCGTCCAGAAGAAAATAACCATGAACAAGACAACGGCCTGCCACCAGTTCGCCGGACCAGCCGTGTTATCGATGATGACGGCCCAGCCCACCATGACGGGCATACAGCCGGCGGCGCCGCCCCACACAACGTTTTGGGAACTGCGCCGCTTCAGCCACTTGGTGTAAATCCCGATGTACCAGGCAATAGTGATAAGGATGAAAATCGCTGCTGTAAGCGAGTGCGCCAAGAACCACAGGATCGCGCAGGAACCAATGGCCAGGCACACGGCGAAGATGAGGGCCTGTCGTTTGCCCACGGAATGCTTGGGAAGCGGGCGCCCCTCGGTGCGGCGCATCTTCTGGTCGATATCGTAATCGGCGACCATGTTGAGCGTGTTGGCTGCACCGGCACCCATCCAACCACCGATGAGGGTGAGGATGATGAGGCCGAGGTGGACGGTCCCACGGTCGGCCTGGAGCATGGCGGGGATCGCGGCAATGAGCAAGAGCTCAATAACCCTGGGTTTAGTTAAGGCTATATAGGCCTTGACTGTCTCCACGAACGTCTCTCCCTCCAACCAGTGTCGTTTGGTTCCCGTTAATACTATCGTTTGATTGGACGTAAATCGCAATTACACGTAAGGAAGTTTACCCCCGAGTTCTCAATCCGACTACGCTCGACACACCTAACCCACCACCCACGTGGCGACGTGTGCGCGGAACCCGGCACCACTTCTTTCCGAGTTCCGCCATCCGTATAAAGCCCTCCGTCAGAGCATGTACAAAGTTACACCCATGCATTTCTACTACATCCCATCAGGTCGGCTTACAGTGGCGAGCAATGCTTGCCAGCCAATCAATGTCATCACGTTATTACCTATGAACTGGCGCGTCAGCTCACCCTGGCGTTAACGGTTTGCTGGGTGTGGGGGTGCAGGCGACGCCGGGGCTCACAAGGTGAAATGAAACCTTTGGCAATAGCGCCCCTAATGGTCACATTTTCCGGCTAAGCTTGGTGAGGAAACTATTCATACTGACAGGAATTGAGGAACACGTGACCGAACACCAGCTGTCACCCGAGCTGCAGGCAAAGACTGTACGCAACTACCCCTCTGATTGGACTGACCTGGACACCCAAGCCGTCGACACGGCCAGGGTCCTGGCAGCCGACGCAGTGCAAAACTGCGGTTCTGGTCACCCCGGCACCGCCATGAGCCTCGCACCCCTGGCGTACACCTTGTACCAGCGGGCAATGGTGCTGGATCCCGCCGACGATCAGTGGCTGGGGCGCGACCGCTTCGTACTGTCGTGTGGCCACTCCTCCCTCACCCAGTACATCCAGCTCTACTTCGCTGGCTACGGGCTGGAGATGGACGACCTCAAGGCACTGCGCACGTGGGGCGCCAAGACCCCGGGCCACCCCGAGTACCGCCACACCAAGGGTGTTGAAATCACCACCGGCCCGCTCGGCCAGGGCCTCGCCTCCGCAGTCGGCATGGCCATGGCGGCCCGCCGCGAGCGCGGCCTCTTCGATCCGGAGGCCCCCGCCGGCGAATCCCCGTTCGACCACTACATTTACGTCATCTCCTCCGATGGTGACATGCAGGAGGGTGTGACGGGCGAGGCCTGCTCCATCGCGGGCACCCAAAAGCTGGGTAACCTCATCGTTTTCTGGGATGACAACAACATCTCCATTGAGGACAACACCCAGATCGCTTTCACCGAAGATGTCGTCGCACGCTACAAGGCGTACGGCTGGCAGACCCTGGAGGTGGAGTCCGGCGAGGACATCGCCGCCATTGAGAAGGCCATCGAAGAAGCCAAGGCGGACACCACCCGCCCGTCCTTCATCCGCGTGAAGACAGTCATCGGCTACCCCTCCCCCGGCAAGATGAACACCGGCGGAATCCACGGCGCTGCCCTCGGCGACGACGAGGTCGCAGCCACTAAGAAGGTGCTCGGCTTCGATCCCGAGCAGAAGTTCTTCATCGCCGACGATGTCATCGCCCACACCCGCAAGGTAGGCGAGCGTGGCAAGAAAGCACACGACGAGTGGAACAAGAAGTTTGACAAATGGGCCGCCGACAACCCCGAGCGCAAGGCGTTGCTCGACCGCATCACCCACCGCGAATTCCCCGAGGGCTGGGACGAAGGCCTTCCCACCTGGGACGCTGACCCCAAGGGCGTGGCAACCCGCAAGGCCTCCCACAAGGTGCTCCAGGCACTGGGAGAGGCCCTCCCCGAGCTGTGGGGCGGCTCCGCCGACCTCGCCGGCTCCAACAACACCACCATCGATGCCGATGATTCGTTCGGCCCCGAGGAAATCTCCACCGACACATGGACCGCACAGCCTTTCGGCCGCAACCTCCACTTCGGTATCCGCGAGCACGCCATGGGCTCCATCCTCAACGGCATCTCGCTGCACGGACCCACCCGCCCCTACGGTGGCACGTTCCTCATCTTCTCCGATTACATGCGCCCGGCCGTGCGCCTGGCCGCCCTCATGGACACCGACGCTTTCTACGTGTGGACGCACGATTCCATCGGCCTCGGCGAGGACGGTCCCACCCACCAGCCCATCGAGCAGCTCGCATCGCTGCGCGCCATCCCGGACATGTCCATGCTCCGCCCGGCTGATGCCAACGAGACTGCCGCCGCCTGGCGTGCGGCCCTGCTCTACCGCGAAGGCCCCAAGGGCATCGCGCTGACCCGCCAGAACGTGCCGGTTTTGGAAGGCACCAAGGAGAAGGCAAAGGACGGCGTGGTCAAGGGCGCCTACGTTCTCGTGGAAGGCTCTAAGGAAACCCCGGATGTCATCCTCATGGGCACCGGCTCTGAGGTGCAGCTCGCCGTCGAGGCGGCGGGGCGCCTCGAAGAGGAAGGCATTGCCGCTCGCGTGGTGAGCGTCCCCTGCCTCGATTGGTTCGAAGAGCAGGATGCAAGCTACATCGAGGAGGTCTTGCCCTCCGCGGTCAAGGCACGTGTCTCCGTCGAGGCAGGCATCGCCCAGCCGTGGTATCGCTGGCTCGGCACGTACGGCCGCCCGGTCTCCATCGAGCACTTCGGTGCCTCCGCCCCGTACCAGAAGCTGTATCAGGAGTTCGGCGTCACCGCCGATGCCGTGTTCGAAGCCGCCAAGGAATCCCTCACTGCTGTAAAGGAAGATGCATAAATGAACGCAATTGATGATCTGAAGAAGGTCGGCACCTCCACGTGGTTGGACGATCTCTCCCGCGATCGCCTGACCTCCGGCAACCTGAAGGAGCTCCTGAGCTCCAAGTCCATCGTCGGTGTCACCACCAACCCGTCCATCTTTGCCGCTGCCATGGGCAAGGGCACCGCGTACGACGAGCAGATCGGCGAGCTCAAGCAGTCCGGCTCCTCTGTCGATGAAGGCGTGTACACCATGGCCATCAAGGACGTCCAGGATGCCTGCGACCTGTTCGCCGAAATCTACAAGGAGTCCGATGGCAAGGACGGTCGCGTCTCCATCGAGGTTGATCCCCGGATCTCTGCCGACCGGGATGCAACGCTGACGCAGGCGAAGAACCTGTGGGAGCGCGTGAACCGCCCCAACGTGATGATCAAGATCCCCGCCACCCAGGGATCCATGCCGGCGATTTCCGATGCCCTCGCCGAGGGCATCTCCGTCAACGTCACGCTCATTTTCTCCGTCCCCGTGTACCGCAGCGTGGTGGCGGCCTACATCGACGGCATCAAGCGCGCGGCGGAAAACGGCCACGATGTGTCCAAGATTCACTCGGTGGCAAGCTTCTTCGTGTCCCGCGTGGATACCGAAGTGGATAAGCGTCTCGACGCGATTGGCACCCCGGAAGCACTCGCGCTCAAGGGCAAGGCCGGCATCGCCAACGCGCACCGCGCCTACGCTGCCTTTGAGGATCTGTTCGAGGACGCTGATCTGCCGGAGGGCGCGCACGTTCAGCGCCCGCTGTGGGCCTCCACGGGCGTGAAGAACCCCGATTACCCGCAGGACATGTACGTTACCGAGCTGGCAGGACCCGACACCGTCAACACGATGCCGGAGAAGACGATCGACGCCGCCATCGAGGGTAACGGTATCCACGGTGACACACTCACGGGCAAGGGCGACGAGGCCGAGGAGCTGTTCCAAAAGCTCAGCACCCTGGGCATCGACTTCGACGATGTGTTCCAGGTCCTCGAGCGCGAGGGCGTGGAGAAGTTCGTGCAGGCCTGGGAAGAGCTGCTCGATTCTATGAAGGGCAAGCTCGCTTAAGCTCGCACACTCCCCTAATTCATTGCTGAAATTCGACCCTGCCCCGTGCGGGGTCGTTTTTCAATGAACTATTCCGGAGCGTGAGTCGGTTGCGCCACCGCGTCCGACTGTCTCTGCGCTGGCGCTCGTGGGGTAACACAGGAAAGGTGCGGTTCATGCGGGTGGTGGCGTCGTTTTGCCCTATGATGTTCTAGTACAGCAAGACTCAGTCAGGCCGGACGAGCAACACTTGGCAGCGGATTCCATGCCGAATGTTCAGCTCTTTGTGGCCTGTGCCCGCGAGCAGCCTCGCGGTACAGGGGTTCGCCGGAGAGCCCGGCTCCTGCCTTGCAGAAAATTTAATGCAGTTATATTTATTGACGTTCATTCGTGGCTGATTGAGAGGTAGCTCAAGTGGTAGATGAGATGTGGGAAAATCCGCTGCGAAGGGAGCAGGATTCGCGCCTGCCGCGGATCGCGGGCCCGTGTGGCATCGTTATTTTCGGCGTCACCGGCGATTTGGCGCGCAAGAAGCTGCTGCCAGCGGTTTATGACCTCGCCAACCGTGGACTCCTGCCCGCAGGTTTCCAGCTCGTCGGCTTTGGTCGCCGCGATTGGGACCGCGACGAGTTCGCCAGCTATGTTCGCTCCGCTGTGGAGGCAGGGGCCCGCACCGAGATCCGGGAGAACGTGTGGGAGCGCCTGACGGAGGGGATGACCTTTGTCAAGGGCAACCTCAACTCGGACGAGGATTTCGATAGCCTCGCCTCCACCCTGGATAGCCTGCGCACCGCCCATGGGAACTGGGCATTCTACCTCTCCGTCCCGCCGAGCTTCTTCGACGACGTCTGCTACCAGCTGGACCGCTCGGGGCTCGCGAAGCCGGAGAACCCGCACTCGTGGCGCCGCGTCATCATCGAGAAGCCGTTCGGCCATGATCTCGCCTCCGCCCGCAAGCTCAACCAGACGGTGAACTCCGTGTTCCCGGAGTCGTCCGTCTACCGCATCGATCACTACCTGGGCAAGGAAACGGTACAGAACATCGTCGCCCTGCGTTTCGCGGGTGTCATGTTCGAACCGCTGTGGAACGCCAACTACGTCGATCATGTCCAGATCACCATGGCGGAGGATATCGGTCTCGGCGGTCGCGCCGGCTACTACGACGGTATCGGTGCCGCCCGCGACGTGATCCAAAACCACCTTCTCCAGCTCATGGCCCTGGTGGCGATGGAGGAGCCCACCGCTTTTAGCCCAGCGGCCCTCCAAGCGGAGAAGATCAAAGTGCTCAGCGCAACCTCCCCCGTCTACCCGCTGAGCGCCACCACGGCCCGTGGGCAGTACACCGCCGGCTGGCAGGGTTCCGAGAAGGTCGTCGGCCTGCGCGAGGAGGAGGGCTTTGACCCGGATTCCCGCACTGAGACATTTGCCGCCTGCACACTCGCCATCCATTCCCGCCGCTGGGACGGTGTCCCGTTCTTCGTGCGCACCGGCAAGCGGCTGGGTAGGCGCGTGACGGAGATAGCCGTGGTGTTTAAGAAGGCCGCACACATGCCGTTTGAGGATGATGACGCGCTCACCTCCAACGCCGTGGTGATGCGCATCCAGCCTAACGAGGGTGTCACTATGCGCTTTGGCTCCAAGGTGCCCGGCCAGATCATGGAGGTAAGGGACGTGAACATGAACTTCTCCTACTCCGAATCGTTCACCGAGGAATCCCCCGAGGCCTACGAGCGCCTCATCCTCGACGTGCTCCTCAACGAGTCGAGCCTGTTCCCCACCAACGAGGAGGTTGAGCTCTCGTGGAAGATCCTCGACCCGATCATCGAGCACTGGGCCAAGCACGGCACCCCGGAGGACTACCCAGCGGGTACGTGGGGCCCACCGTCCGCTGATCGAATGATGAGTCGAACCGGCCGTGCGTGGAGGCTTCCGTAATGTCCCGCACAAAGCACACAACCGCAGGCACACCACGAGGAAGGAACTAGCATGCACCAGTTGCGCAACACGTCCACTAAGGAGATCGCCTCCAAGCTGGAGCAGATTGAGACCTCCGGCATGCAGCCACGCACCAACCATGTTCTCACGCTCATCGTGGTTATTAACGGCAAGACGAATAAGGACCGGTTGTTCCACACGATCTCGTCCTCGTCCAAAGAGCACCCGTCGCGCGTGCTCGTGCTCGAGCCACTGGCCGAGGAGCACAGCCTCGGCTTCCACGCCTCGTCCGTCATCGATGCCGAGCTCCACGTGGGTGGTGATGCCGGCGCCTCGGAGATCATCTGGATGCAGCTGCGTGGCGAGGTGACTGAGCACCTCGATAGCGTGGTCACTCCCCTGCTTTTGCCCGATACCCCCATCGTGGTGTGGTGGCCCGCCTCCGCACCTGTCAATCCGTCGCACGATCCGTTGGGAAAGCTGGCCATGCGCCGCATCACCGACTCATTCTTTGATCCCGCCGAGGATGCCATCTACCGGCGCCGCTCGAACTACACGCCGGGCGACTCGGATCTCTGCTGGTCCCGGCTCACCCCGTGGCGTGGCATCCTCGCCTCGGCCCTGGATCAGCCTCCGTTCGAACCGGTGCGCAGCGCGAAGGTGTTTGGGCTCGCGGTGAGCCCGACCGTCGATCTTGCTGCTGGTTGGCTTGCCGACGTCCTCGGGGTTCCGGTGTACCGTGAGGTGCGGGGCACCGCGGATCGCCCTGTCGATCACAACGGCAACCCTGCCACCCCGGTCGCGGAAGTCATCCTGGAAAGGGACACCGGCAGCGTCCGCCTCGTTGTCGCCGACTCGGAGACGATTGAGCTCACCATCGGCGATGGCCCGGCGACGAAGATCGCCCAGGGTCGCAGGCCCGACGTGGACTGCCTTTCTGAGGAAATGCGTCACCTCGTCCCCGATCAGGCCTACGCGGGCGCCCTCGACGGGTTGTCCAAGGTCACCTACCTCGAAGCAGATCAGTAACACAGTCAAAGGAGCCACCCCATGTCTTTTTCCCACACCGATCTTCCCACCCTCCGCGATATGTGTGAGCGCGCCGCGCAGGACGTGGTGACCACTCTCGCCGCCAAGCAAGCTTCCGGTGGAGAGGCCCACCTTGTGCTCACAGGTGGGACGGCCGGGATAGAGACGTGCCGCCAGCTCCTCGCCCTACATCAGGCCGCGGAGCAACAGCGGGAAAGCTTCCCCATTGACGCTATCAACTGGGAAACCACCCATGTCTACTTCGGCGATGAGCGCAACGTGCCGGTAGCTGACCCCGAATCCAACGAGGGCCAGGCCCGTGAGGCGCTCCTCAACCACGTGCCGATCCCGGAGTCCAACATTCACTCCTTCGGGCTCGACGGCACCGAGGACTCGGCCTACCTTACGAACAAGGCCACCGAGTACGAGGCGCTCCTTCCGGAGCGTTTCGACGTGCACCTGTTCGGCGTGGGGCCCGACGGCCACGTCAACTCCTTGTTCCCCAGCCACGCGGCTCTCGTCGAAGAGGACTGGCTCGTCACTTTTGTCACCGATTCCCCTAAACCCCCGGCGCAGCGGCTTACGCTGACGTTCCCCGCGGTTGCGCGCGCTGACAAAGCAATCCTGCTCATCAGCGGAAAGGCCAAGGCAGCTGCCTTCGCGGCAGTTGACGCTGGCAAACCAGCCACCGAGTGCCCCGCAGCAGAGGTCACCCGCCGCACGAATGCGACGGTCTTCACCTCGGAGCTTGGGTAGCTGCCTTATCTCCGATGCAGGTGCGTGGTAGACGGGTACAGCGGTTTTCGCTGTAGCCACTACTGTGCACCTAGTTTTTCCCGAGTCTTTTGGTCATAGATGATTGTGGACCTAATCTCCCGGTACGAACTAAAGAGAGACTCTCTTACGAGTTCAGGGGGAATCTCCCAGGGGCCGACTCTTTTGGATGGATCATCGATGTTAAACGAGACTAGGTAAGGGCCGGAAAAAACATCGTCGGACTTGTAGAAAACGTAATGGATAATGTTGCCGTCGACGGTGTATGAGATCAAAGGCCCGTTGATTGAGTCACTAAGATCGGTGAAACGAGCATCTAGGTCCACAGTATCGGCCGTCGGTATCGGAAACGACAACAGGCCCGCTTCCTCTGATAACATGTAGATTCTTCCATTTAAGGCAAACCTTTCTACAATGTAGCCCTGCTTCTTAGCGTCGTATGAAAACACAGATTGCCCGTTGACTCGTTTCCACCCGTCTACGTCCCTTTTATATACGTACCAACCGCCGTCCCCAGTGTCGGATAACCAGTCCACAAATAAATATGGTGTGCCCTGGATAAAACCAAATACTGTTAGATCAACGTAGCGGTCTCGATCCATGCGCTCACAGTTGCGTTGCACAGTTCCGGTATATGTAAAACTCGTGATACAGAAGCCCTTACGATCCTCATCTCGTTGGAGAATGAACGCTTCTCCCTCGTCAGACACAGCAAAGTGCTCGGGTTCTAATTCCCAATCTACCCACACAGGCCGTGTCCGTTCCCCGTCGGTCAAAGTAAAAAGCCGGTCAGCGCTTTCTTCTGAAAACGTTTTAAGGAGTAAGTGGGTCCCATTTTCTGATTGAACACCCGACATCATTCCAAAGGCGTTTACTCCCGTAGGGATAGATTTAGTTGAACCATGAGCAGGATTGATCACATCAATGGACCCTTCATTCATGATCGCGTAGTTGCCTTCACCCCATCGAATGAGAGAAGCTGCGTAAATCCGGTGTTTCAGATCCTTCTTATACTCACCATGTTCATTGGTTTGAAACCATATATCATCAGCAGAAAAATCATCAATTGAAACCGCAACACCGAGAATTCCTACTTCACTAGGCAAGCCATGTGGATTCTCCCCCGCTCGATCTCTTTGCATGTGCGACCAAATCTCGCCACCGTAGGAGTACCCAAAGAGACTGAGAGGGACGACGATAACGCAAACAAGGCACAGTATAATTACTGCCCAGCCAATTTTGCGGTCGCTCATAAGCCTGACGGCCCTTTGTCAAAATTCTGCCGATCATACTCTGTAGTCCAAAAGGATTGCAATAAATCTATCGGATAGACCGCATAGGGCTCTCTCTTTGACCAGACACTGAGCTTCGCAACCGCATGAGCACCAATAGCGGGGTGCCAATAAATAAACCCTGTAGCAAACCGCTGCCTATAGCCCTGCCCATCAGGGTTGACACTTTCTGGTTCTGTCGGCCACCCCAACCAGTTAGCAGGCCACCCCAACTGGCGGTACTTGTCTAAAATCGCCCCACAAATCTCAATTCCTGTGGGCCGCACTGCTTGACACGCACGCCGCTCCTGCTGCTGGGCAGCCACCAAAGTTTCCGCCACATCAGTGGTGTGTTTATCCACCGCCACATCCGCAACCACCGAAAGATCCACCTGATCAGACCACATCCCGCACGACTCCACATGATCCTTCGACTCCCCCGAAGCGTAGGCATCCTCCATCATCTGCTGGATCAATCCCATCTCTGAGGCAGAAACCATCACCAGGTCATCCCCCAACCTAGTGGGTACGAACCGCGCGGACTCCTCCGCCTCCCCGCTGTTCTCCTCCACCCCGTACAATGCGCTGCACCAGTCGTCTGCACTCCGGGTACGCCACCCACCATCCGCCGGTGCCACAGCAGCAAAATCCTCATCATCTGTGAAGTAATCGGGGCGGAAATCCTCCCGCTGGTCTGGGGCGACAGTCTGCATAGTATCCGTGCACAACGGCTCAAACTCCGAGGCCACCGCCACCCTCGAAAACAACACAGAACAAACCACAACACCCTCCACAACCCAACCAGCAATTTCCACCCCAATCATAAAACCACCCCTCCACCACCCCACAACCACACAGACCTATGAAAAACATCACATAAGAATGGTTATATCCGCGAGAAACCGTCAAGAGACAGTGGAAGGCATCAAAACAGTGTTGGCCTCCCATCAAACCGAGCAATTCACTACTTTGGCGATCACAATCCCCTTGAGTTGATCTCCTTAGGCAGCGAATCTTAGGCGAGATACCATGGACGACACGCACAATCCCTGTATCCGTTGAGCACCTTAACCCGCAATACGTGTGCGGGTACGAAACGACAAAATGCCCGAGACCGTGCTTTATGGTCTCGGGCAAAGTAAAAGTAGAAGGAATTCGAAGATCCTTACAGACCGTAAGACTGGATGAGGTTGAGCGCAATAATGCAGCCCACCCAGATCACGACCATGACGATAGTAATGCGGTCCAGGTTCTTTTCCACCACAGTGGAACCGGACAGGTTCGACTGCACGCCACCACCGAACAGGCTGGACAGACCGCCACCCTTGCCCTTGTGCAAGAGAATAGTGATCGTCATGAGCAAACTCGCGATGACAAAGATGATCTGAAGTGCCAAGGTCATGGACGAATAATTCCTTTACTAGCAGCTCGGTTGGGAGAAAATAATGCTACCACTCCCGCGTACGCATCTCACCACTATACACTACAGCCAATCTGCCCCTACAACCGACATGCTGCAGTACTGACAAGTTTCCAGGCCTCACTTTCGATGGCGGTTGTCAACCTTAGGGACATTGAGTGGCGCGACCAACATCGAGGGGAGCCACGGTAGCCTCCGTCGAATAGCGTCGGGACCGTCGTGAACGTCGGGACCGTCGTACACCCCGGAACCGTTGTAAGGCATCGGGAACGTCGTAAAGCCTGGGCACTGGTGTTGTGGTCATTGGGCCGGGCGGTTCGAGGAAAACGGAGACTCCGCCGGGATCACCCCCATCGGCTGCTACTCGTGGGCACACACCGATGCCGCGCTCAATGACCAGCTTGAGCTCGAGGAACAGGGCTTCCCCGGTGTAGTGGAACCGGGCCACGCAGCCTTTCGCTACACCAACCCCACCACGGGTGGCGATGTGATGGCCACCATCCGCGCGGAGTTCCACCGCCTCACTGCCGGCACCACCACGACCCCTCTGCGCGAGGTGGGCAACAGGGTGATCCAGTGCTTTGAGGGCTCCGCCACGGTTACCATCGGAGGATGAGACCTTCGAGCTCAATCACGGTGATGTCACCGTCGTTCCCTCATGGAAGCTGTGGACTGTCACCGCCGGCGACAACGGCGTGGACATGTTCATGTTCTCCGATGCCCCAATTTTTGAAGAGCTGAACTTTGCAAGTACCTACGTACCAGAAGGAGCATAACCATGCGTCTAGCAACCATCCGTCACCACGGCACCACCGTCTGCGCCCGAGCCGATTCGGACACCGCCGCCACACCTATTTTCGGCTTCGCCGACCTGGGAGCCCTGCTTATGAAGGACGATTGGAAGGACCGGGCAGCCGAAGCTTCCGGCGAGAAAATCACCTTTGGCAAGACCGATCTCGCACCCGTGGTCCCGAGCCCTCAAAAGGTGATCTGCGTGGGGCTGAACTACGCCAACCACATTAAGGAAATGGGCCGGGAACTACCGCAGAATCCCACGCTCTTTGTCAAGTTCCCCGACGCTCTCACCGGCCCCTACGATGATGTACACGTGCCCTCGTACGCCACGGGGGCGCTCGACTGGGAGGGCGAGCTTGCCGTCATCATCGGTAAGACCGCCTACCAGGTGTCCAAGGATAGCGCAGCCGATTTCATCGCCGGCTACGCCATCATGGACGACTACACTCTGCGTGATTTCCAGTATCGTACCCTCCAGTGGCACCAGGGCAAGTCACTGTACAAATCCGCTGGCTTCGGACCGTGGATGACCACCGCAGATTCCTTCACCTTCGGTGGTGAGCTTGCAACCTACCTGGATGATAAGAAGGTGCAGACCACGCCCACCGATGACCTCGTGTTTAATCCGGAGGCGCTGGTGGAATACATTTCCCAGCTGTACCCGCTCAACCCCGGCGATGTCATCGCTACCGGCACTCCGGGTGGCGTTGGTCACGCCCGCGATCCGAAACTCTACATCGGCGATGGCCAAGTGGTCACCGTCAAGATTGAGGGACTGGGAGAAATTGCCAACAAAACGGTGTATGCGTAATGGCCGGTCCGTTTGACGATCTGACCATCGAGCAGCGGTTGTCCATCGTCCGCCGTGGCACCGCCTATTACCTTGGACAGGTGGGTCTCATCCCCGATGACGAATTTGGGGAGCCCTCCAACCTACCTGGTTGGGACATCGCTCACCTCACGGCACACGTGGAATACAACGCCAAAGCGGTCACCAACCTCGTGTACTGGGCGCTTACTGGCGAGGAAAAGCCCATGTACTCCTCACCCACCGCACGTGGCGAGGAGATCAACTTCGGCGCCACGCTTCCACCTGGGGCGATCCGTAACCTCAACGATCTCCACGTCATCCGCCTGTTCAAGGTGTGGGAGAAGGCGGATGGAAAGGCCTGGGAGGCAACGGTAAAGACGGCTCAGGGCCGTACCGTGCCGATGCAGGAGACTCTGTGGATGCGGGCCCGTGAGGTGTGGATTCACGCCGTTTATCTCGGCAAAACGGCCCGCTTCTCCGCGATGCCCGACGTTTTCCTGCGCTCCCTCCTCCCGGACATCGTGGGCAAGTGGCACTCGAAAGGTGTGGGCGAGGGCATTGTGCTTGTCGACGACGCCTCCGGTGCGCGTTGGACCGTGGATGACGCGGTTACGCCCACCACGGAGGTGTGCGGCTCGGTAGCCTCCCCGGCACGGTGGGCTGCCGGCCGTGGCTTCGTTGGCGTACACCTCGCAGGCACCGCCTCCGGCGAGGTCCCCGCACCACCCCGCTGGTTGTAGATTCCGACTGGACGGCGATGAGCTTCCCACACTGGTCTAGCCCAGTTAGTGGAAAGAAAAGGAAAAACCCGTACCACCCTCGTTACGGAGGGTGGCACGGGTTATTTCACTTACCGCTCAGCTGGGCACAGCCCGACGGGATTGTCCGCAGGCTGGCCAGTAAGGGCCGCTTACGACAGCTCTTACAGGCTCTCGGCGGCGTTGGCGATGAGCTTGGCAAAGTCCTCGCCGTGCACGGAGGCACCGCCGACGAGGCCGCCGTCGATGTCCTTCTGGGCGATGAGGTCCGCGGCGGTTTCCGCCTTCATGGACCCACCGTAAAGGATGCGGACGCCCTCGCCCACTACCTCACGGATCGCGGCGCACACTTCCTGCGCGTCGGCGGGCGTTGCAACCTTGCCGGTGCCGATGGCCCACACGGGCTCGTAGGCGATGACGGCATCCTCGATGTTCTCAATGCCCTCGATGGACTTCTTCGTCTGCTCGACGACGAACTCCACGTGGTTGCCTGCCTCGCGCACCTCGAGGCTCTCGCCCACGCAGATGATCGGGGTGAGGCCGTTGGAGATCGCGACGCGAGCCTTCTCTGCCACGAGCTCATCGGTCTCACCGTGGTACTCACGGCGCTCCGAGTGGCCCACCACAACGTAGGTGCAGCCGAGCTTGCTCAGCATGGCGCCGGATACCTCGCCGGTGTAGGCACCCTTGTCGTGGGTAGAGATGTCCTGCGCACCGTAGGTGAACTTCGGATTCTCGGACTCTGCGAACACCTGCACGCTGCGGATGTCGGTGAACGGAACGAGGAACGCGGCATCTACCTTGTCAAAGTAATCGTCGTGCTTCTCCAGTGCGAAGGAAAAAGCCTGGACCTCCTTGGTTGCCTCAAGGTGGTCGTTGTTCATCTTCCAGTTGCCAGCGATGAGTGGCTTACGTGCCATGATTTAGTTCTCCTCTTCCAAAACCTTGATACCGGGCAGATCCTTGCCCTCGAGCAGCTCGAGCGATGCGCCACCGCCCGTGGAGATGTGCGAGAAACCATCCTCGCGCAGCCCCAGCGTACGGACGGAGGCTGCGGAGTCGCCGCCGCCGACGACGGAGAACGCGCCGTTGTCCGTAGCAGCGATGATAGCCTCAGCCACACCACGCGTGCCGTCCGAGAACTTCTCAAACTCGAACACGCCCATGGGGCCGTTCCAGAAGATGGTCTTGGCATCGGCCAAAACCTCGGCGTACTTCTTCACGGTCTCCGGTCCGACATCGAGGGACAGCCAACCGGCCGGCGGGTTGTCCAGGTCGGTGACTTTCTTGTCCGCGTCCTTGTCAAACTTGTCGGCCCACACGAGGTCAACGGGGAGAACGATCTTGTCGCCGTACTCCTCGAGCAGCTTCTTGGAGGTCTCGACCATGTCATCCTCAACCATGGACTTTTCAACGTTGTAGCCCTGAGCCTTGAGGAACGTGTAGCACATGCCACCACCGATGATGATCTTGTCGGCCTTCTTCGCCAGCGCCTCGATGACACCGAGCTTGTCGGAGACCTTGGAGCCGCCGAGCACCACGGCGTACGGCTTCTTCGGATCCTTGGCTACGGAGCCGAGAACGGAGATCTCCTTGTTCACCAGCTCGCCGGCGTAGTGCGGCAGGCGCTTGGCAACGTCGTACACGGAGGTCTGGGCGCGGTGGACCACGCCGAAGCCGTCGGAAACGAAGGCGCCACCGGGAACGAGGGCGACGAGCTCGTCGGCGAACTCTGCGCGCTCCTCTTCCTTCTTGGACGTTTCGCGGGGATCGTAACGGACGTTCTCCAAGAGCAGAACGTCGCCGGCGTTGAGGCCGTTGGCGCGCTCGTGCGCGTCCTCGCCGGTGACATCGCCGGCGAGAGCGACGAACTGGCCGAGCTCGTCGCTCAAAGCCTCGGCGACGGGCTTGAGGGAGAACTCAGGCTTTACTTCACCCTTCGGGCGACCAAGGTGGGCCATAACGACAACCTTGGCACCGGCGTCGACAAGCGCCTTGAGGGTGGGCAGAGAGGCGGTAATACGGCCCTTATCGGTAATGTTGCGGTCGTCATCGAGCGGAACGTTGAAGTCCGAACGCACGAGGACGTAGCGATCTTCAACACCTGCTTCAATGAGGTCCTTGAGCTGCTTAACAGCCATAAAAAAACTCCTTTGGAAAAAATTTGCTAGTAACTCTGTGGGTGTTGGCGGTGGGGCGTCAACTCACCCCAGCGCAACGGTGCGGCGCAGTGCTGCAGGCACTAAAGCGTGGAGCACCGCATAAGACAAGCCCCGCACCCTCGCGAAAGTGCCAGGATGCGGGGCTTTCAGTCAAAGCCTAAGGCAATTCCTCGCTGCGGAATCCGACTGGCACGAGGATCAGGATGTACCTTGCTTGTAGCTACAGTGAGCTAACTAATGCTGCTTAGAACTTGTCTGCCATGTACTCGGTCAGGCGAACGAGCTGGTTGGTGTAGCCCCACTCGTTGTCGTACCAGGAACCGATCTTCACCTGGGTGCCACCGATGACCTTGGTCAGGCCGGCATCGAAGATGGAGCCGTGCGGGTCGGTGACAATGTCGGTGGAAACAATCGGATCCTCGGTGTAGCCGAGAACGCCCTTGAGCTCGCCCTCAGCAGCCTTCTTGATAGCTGCGTTGACTTCCTCAACGGTGACTTCCTTCTCCACATCGATGGTGAGGTCGGTGAGGGAGCCGGTGATGACCGGAACGCGGAGAGCGTAGCCGTCGAGCTTGCCCTTGAGCTCCGGGAGCACGAGAGCAACAGCCTTAGCGGCACCGGTGGAGGTCGGAACGATGTTCTGAGCTGCGGCGCGTGCACGGCGGAGGTCGCGGTGCGGGGCATCGTGGATGCGCTGATCACCGGTGTAAGCGTGAACGGTGGTCATGAGGCCACGGACGATGCCGAACTCATCGTTGAGCACCTTGGCCACGGGAGCGAGGCAGTTGGTGGTGCAGGAAGCGTTGGACACGACGACGTGGTTCTCCGGATCGTAGTCGGTGTGGTTCACACCAACGACGAAGGTTGCGTCAACGTTCTTGCCCGGTGCAGAGATGATGACCTTCTTGGCGCCTGCCTCGAGGTGAGCAGCTGCTGCGGAACGCTCGGTGAAGATACCGGTGGACTCGATGACGATGTCCACGTTCTCCTCGCCCCACTTGAGGTTCTTGGGGTCGCGCTCTGCGTGAACGATGATGCGCTTGCCGTCGACGGTGATGGACTCATCGTCGTAGGTAATGTCATCGGAGAGCTTGCCCAAAATGGAGTCGTACTTGAGCAGGTGAGCCAGGGTCTTGTTGTCAGTCAGATCGTTGACGGACACGATTTCCAGGTCGGAACCGCGCTCGAGGACGGCGCGGAAGAAGTTACGGCCGATACGACCAAAGCCGTTGATACCTACACGTACAGTCACGTTTTTCTCCTTGAAGTTTTGTTGTGCAGTTCGTGTTTTGTTTCGAAACCGACGCACTTGTTGGCACCTATTCACAACCGGCACTAAGCCAGCGCGCGGTGAGCGCCTTAGTGTGGAGGTTGCTTCCGTGAGCCCGTCCAAGCCGAACATCTTTGTCGAGCTTGCAGACGATCCTCATGTGGGCGATGTCAGTTTCTCAACTCCACGTTTCCAACTGTACCGGGATAATCAACATCCTGCATGAACATCTTTTCTCCGGCTCCGAAAGCGCCAGCAAAACGGGCATAATCACGGGCAAAAACTGCCCGATTGAGACCACAAGTGCCCGCTTTCGCGGCACAGACATGTTTGTTCATGCCCGTTTTCGTGGAAAAACGTAACTCGCCCGCTAGCCCGCACCACCGGCAAAGTTCACTCATTTTAAACAAAGGTACACCTTTGTGTTTTTAGTCACACTGGCTACTGCCCCGCGCATTCTTCACACTTACGACGCGGAAATTCGCCTCAGCAAGGCAACCTCGTCCTTCACATTTCCCCACTCGTGCGAGCCCTCGCGCGAGCGAAACCTCGCGCGTGTGAACCCCACGTGATTGCCCCTGCCTGAGTGAACCCCCGCCTGAGCTATTCCCTAGTGAAGAAACCCACCTGGTGCGATGCTTGCCACTCCGGTACACCGCACCACGCGGGCTCGTTTACCTTCTTATCACTGCCTTGGATAGAAGCCATCAGGCTCCTCATCGAGGTGTTTGAGGGCCTCCGATGTGGGCGGGATTCCCAGTTCCTTGGCCCGCCGATCCGCCGTGGTGAGCAGACGGCGAATCCTGCCGGCGATGGCATCCTTGGTCATCTGCGGATCAGCGAGCTTGCCCAGCTCTTCCAAGGATGCCTGCTGATAGGTGGTGCGGAGATGGCCAGCCTCGGCAAGATGATCGGGAACATCGTCACCGAGGATCTCCAAAGCACGGCTGACCTTAGCCGAGGCGGCGATCGCCGCCTGGACGGAGCGGCGCATGTTGGCATCGTCAAAGTTCGCGAGCCGTGAGTTGGCCGTCGTCTTCTGGCGGCGTTTGAGCTCCTCCTCCCACACGATCCGCGTCCGGGACGCCCCCAATCGCGTCAACAGTGCGCCGATATCATGTTCGTCCTTGATTACAGCGCGCTCAGATCCACGTACGTCTTTGCTCTTCACGGTGAAGTTGAGGCGCCTCCCACAGCCCACCAGGGCGAGTGCTACCTCTTGGCAGGGGCACTGAATATCCAGGGAAGAACTGCGGCCTGGCTCCATCAGGGTGCCGGCAACCAGGAACGCGCCGCGCCACGCCGCCTCTGCTTCCAACATCGACCCATTGACAATGAACATGGGCAAGCCACGCACGGGAGTCCCTCCTCGCGTGATGAGCCCCAATTTTCGCAGCGCCGGTGCCACGTTGTCGCTCACGACGAGGGTGTCGCCGTCAATCCGCCCGTTAAGCAGCAGCTCCTCGTGGAGGAGAACAGACACCCTCTTAAGCACACGTGGATCGCTACACGCGATTGTGAGCGTGAGCTGCGATCCGTGCTCGAAGCTACCGGCCAGGCGAATGATCGTTGCCAACTCGCTGGCAGCCGAAGTCCGATCAAGCGGAACTGTGACAAGCTCCGCACACACATCGTTAGTGAGTGTCATTGGCTACTCCGCTTCCTCCATTGTCAGTGCGGTTTAATTTGAGCGACCTAGGTTTCATTAGGAAGCCACGTGATCCTTGATTTCCATCAGCGCGGCACCGAGCAAGGCAGGGTCATGCCTATCGGTTGGGGTACCAAACTGATCCTTTTCGCACAGGTCTCGGAACAACACCTGGGCCCCAAAATCTGATGCAGAAATGACGAGCTCGCGCTGTTCCTTTTCTGAATTCACCATGTTCTTATCCACGAGGAAGTAATCAACGTGGAGGCGCTGCGAATGCCGCTTGAGCATATACAGGTGCCGCTCCGCGGTAAAACCGGCGGTCTCCCCCGGCTCAGCGGACAGGTTGAGCACCACCACCGTGGTCGCCAACGATGCGTTGATCGCCTGCTCCACCCCGGGGATGAGAACATCGGGGATCACGGATGTGAACCAGGAACCGGGCCCAAGGGTGATGAGGTCGGCCTGGGAGATTGCGTCCAACGTCTCCTCGCTGGGCCGTGGGTTCGCCGGGATAAGGCGCACTCTCTGCACAGAGCCGGTTGTTGAGGCAACCGCCACCTGGCCTCGCACGGGGTAAATATTGCCAATGTTGGTGGGATCGAGGCCGGATACGTCCGCCTCTATTTGCAGAGGTTGGCAGCTGACGGGGAGAACCCGGCCCACTGCGCCGGATGCACGCACCACTGTGTCCAAGGCTGTTACCGAGCTCCCCGTGATCTCCGTCACCGCGGCGATGAGCAGGTTTCCCACCGCGTGGCCGGCGAGTGCGCCGTGGCCGCCAAAGCGATGTTGGAGAAGCTCCTCCCAACCGACGGGTGAGCTGCCGGCGTTATCGGGAATGAGAGCTGCAATAGCCATCCGCAAGTCTCCCGGTGGAATCTGCTCCAGTTCTTTCCTAATCCGCCCGGATGACCCGCCATCATCAGCCACGGAGACGACAGCGGTGATATCTTTCTCCCCCTGCCTTCTCAGGGCCGTGAGAGTTTGAAATAGTCCATGGCCCCCACCGAGACACACAATGTTCGCCACGTGTCACCCTTTCCTCACTTGATCGTGATTACTTCCCACTGTGAAAGAAGTGACTTCCACAGAATCAACTATGTAGATTACGACCCGGCCACGGCCACCCGTCGCCCGGTCTTGTAATAGGCAGCGTGCCTGCTGCTAGCGGCTGATATCGCGGTGGGAGACGGACACTTCCTCGCCCGCCGTCCGCAAACGCCGGGCGATTTCCTCCGCCACGGCCACCGACCGGTGGTGCCCGCCGGTGCACCCCACTCCGATGGTGATGAAGTTCTTCCCCTCTCTTCGGTAGCCGGGCACCATGGTGTTGAGCATGTCGACGAACTTGTCCACGAACTCCTGGGCACCGGGCTGGCCAAGGACGTAGTCCGACACGGGCTTATCAACACCGCGGAACGGCCGCAGCTCCGGAACCCAGTACGGATTGGGGAGGAATCGTGCGTCGACGATGAGGTCAGCATCGGCAGGAGCACCATGCTTGAAACCGAACGAAAGCACCGTGATGTGGCGCTTCATCTGTGCGATAGTGGCGAGCCGTGCCTCGATCGCCCGGCGCAGGTCATGGATGCTCAAGTCGGAGGTATTGATCACAATGTCGGCGTTTTCCTTCACCGATGACAGTATCTCGCGCTCCCTGGCGATTCCCGTCTGCAACGTCCCGGCTCCCTGGAGGGGATGGGTACGGCGCACCGAGTCGAAACGACGGATGAGGACATCGTCCCGGGCCTCCAAGAACATGACGATGGGGTTGTGCCCGCGCGCGGAAAGCTCGTCGATAGTCTGCATCAGCCCGCCTCGAAATTCCCTCGAGCGAACGTCGGTGACCACGGCAAGTTTGGTCACCGGGGAGTCCTCGGAATAGCTGAGCTTGACCAGCTCGAGGATAATCTGGGGCGGCAGATTCTCTGATACAAAGAAACCCATATCTTCCAGAACCCGGGACGCGGTGTTGAGGCCGGCCCCAGACATTCCGGTCAGGAGTACGGGGCGGTTTTCCGTCGTCGTCTTGTCACCGGCAAACGCCTCGTTGGATGTGTCGCCGTTATCGCGTGCCACAGAGGTTCCTGGATCAGTAGTCATGATTCCAACAATACCGCCTCAGCGCGCCGGAGGGCCCGGATTTACTGCAACCAGGCTTCGCCGCCGGGACGGGCTCAAGTGGCACTCGAAGCGGGGGCGAGTAACCGCGTTGGGTAAGCGGTTACCCCGCGAAGCTGCGGGTCCCAGCCCTGCTCTCTACTCCGACTCGGCCGGGGTGGCACCGTCAGTACGCGCCGCATCGGGGTGCAACGCGTCAAAGATGGACTGCGCAAGCTTGGGACCGATCCCCTTAACCTCCGTGATGTCTTCCACCGCGGCCTCCTTGAGGCGCTTGACCGAACCAAAGTGTTTGACAAGATCGGTTTTCCGCTGGTTACCCAAGCCCCGGATGGAATCCAGTTCCGATACTCGCAGGCGTTTTGATCGCTTTTGCCGGTGGAAGGTGATGGCGAAGCGGTGCGCCTCGTCTCGAACGTGCTGGAGCAGGTACAAGCCCTCGGACGAGCGTGGCAGGATGACGGGATCATCGTCATCCGGGATCCACACCTCTTCCAGCCTCTTGGCCAAGCCGATGAGCTTGATGTCTGTGATTCCCAGTTCCTCAAAGACCTCCGCCGCAGCATGAACCTGTGGCAGGCCACCGTCGACGATGAACAGTTGCGGCGGGTACGCGAACCTCTTTTGTGCCTCGGCGTCGGTAAACTCCACATCTTCGGGCATGTCGAGCTTGTCCTCGTTGTAGCGTTTAAACCGCCTCCGTGTCACTTCCGCGATGGACGCGACATCGTTTCCGGGCTGATCCCGGATGATGTAGCGGCGGTAATCGGACTTTTTGGGCAGCCCGTCCTCAAAGACTACGAGGGATGCAACAACGTCGGTTCCCTGAATGTGCGAAATATCGGTGCACTCGATACGCAGTGGGACTTCGTCCATCTCGAGGTATTCCTTGAGCTGCTCGATCGCGGCCGAGCGCGCTGTCAGGTCGCCCACCCGCTTGAGCTTGTGCTGCTTGAGAGCCTCCTTCGCGTTGCGCTCCACCACCTCCATGAGCTCGCGTTTCTCGCCACGTTGGGGAACTCGCAGGGAAATACCTGCGCCCCTCAGCTGCTCCAGCTGGCTTGCTACCACGTCCACTTCTAACGGCAGCTGCTGGACGAGGACTTCCCGCGGCACAATTGCGTTCTTGTTCACATCCACGTGGGAAAGCTGATCCACGCCTCGGCGTTGCAGTTCCACAGCCGTCTCCTCACCGGCTCTGCTGGCATCGTTGTAGAACTGCATGAGGAACCCCTGCATGAGCTCGGGGACATCCTCGTCGCCTTCCTTCTCCACTACCCAGCCCCGTTGTCCACGGATGCGGCCGCCGCGGACGTGGAAAATCTGCACGGCAGCTTCGAGGTCATCAACGGCAAAGGCGATGAGGTCTGCATCGGTTCCATCGCCAAAGACAACGGATTGCCTCTCCATCGCCTTGGAGATGGCCTTGAGGTTGTCCCGCAGCCGGGCAGCCTTTTCAAAGTCCAGGGCCGCGGCGGCGTCCGCCATTTCCTGTTTGAGTCTCCGCGTCACCACGTCAGTCTGGCCTGCCATAAACCGGCAGAAGCCGTCGACGATCTCCCGGTGCTCCTCGGCGGTCACCCTTCCAATGCACGGGGCGCTGCATTTCTCTATGTATCCCAGAAGGCACGGGCGCTCCAGCTGGCGTTGCCGGTTGAAAACACCCTTGGCGCAGGTGCGCATGGGGAAAACGCGGGTGAGCAGGTCGAGGGTCTCACGGATTGCCCAGGCATGCGAGTACGGCCCAAAATAGCGCACCCCTTTGCGCCGCGGCCCGCGGTACACAAACGCCCGCGGATACTGTTCTTTCAGCGATACCGCGAGCATGGGGTAGGTTTTATCGTCACGGTATTGGACGTTGAACTTCGGATCGAACTTCTTAATCCACGTGTACTCCAGCTGCAGCGCTTCCACTTCCGAGGCAACAACAGTCCATTCCACGGAGGCACCCGTGGTGACCATCTGGCGGGTACGAGGGTGCAGATCATGGAGCGGCTGGAAGTAGTTGGCAAGGCGGGCTCGGAGGTTCTTCGCCTTGCCCACGTAAATCACGGTCTTGTGGGCATCGCGGAACTTGTACACCCCCGGTTCCTCCGGAATTGTCCCTGGTGCCGGGCGGTATGTCAACGGATCAGCCACTCGCGCTCGTCCTTCCTTCAATCACCTATCAATGTAGCGGGGTGCCCACACAGCTCACAAGCACGCCCGTTGCCCCACCATTCCGGCTCGCGCACGGCTCGCCCCACTGCCACGTGCGCGTTACTTTATGTTTTTGCGTAACTCTGCGCCACAACAAAGCTCCCCGCACTCAGGCCTAGGCAAAGCCTGTGCTGCGGGGAGCGAAAATCTAAGCGCAGGAGTCAGACGGACAAGTTACTCGTCCGGCATGTACTTGTCCTCGAGTTCGCGGAACTCGTGTACCTTCTTCACTACCTGTTCGCCGTCTCCGGCCTGGAAAGCGAGCATCGGGACGAACTCGAACTCCGGCAACTCCAGGCGCGCCCACCGGTCACCTTTGGGAAATGCCAACCCGTACACAATCTCCCACGGGTAAAACCGTGTGCCAAGGAAGTTACGAACCTCTACCCCATCTTCGTTTGCTCGCACGCGCGGCCGGCGGATGAACAGGCACAACAGCAGCCCAATGATGCCAAGCCCCACAAAGGCAAGGTCATCGGCTACGGACAGGGCGGCACCGTTTTCATCGGTTCCCACCGCCACTGTCATGAACGCACCACCGAGAACAACGAGCACCATGACGCCGATCATCACCTTGGTGAGGTACCGCGACCGGGTCTCAAAAATCCACGGCTTGGAGGAGCTGATTGTGGGGTCGAGCGCAACCATCCGGGTCAGGGTCTTCTCGTCGTGGTCGCTCGGCGAGGAAACGCCCTGCGGAGAGTGCCCGGCCGCGCCGGGCGCGGAGGTGTCTTTATCAGGAACCGTATAATCACTCATTGTCTAACTCCCTCATCTGTGCGGAGAAAACTCTACCTTCTACTGCTTCAAAGCTTCCACGTCATCATCGATTGTGCGCAGTGCAAGGGCGGTGTGCAATGCTGCGACCATTGCGTCCGCGCCCTTATCCTCAGTGGCGCCTTCGATACCGGAACGCTCTCGCGCCTGCTCCACGGTGTTCGTGGTGAGCATGCCATTTCCAATCGGCGTGCCCGTGTCCAGCGCGATGCGGGTGAGGCCCTGCGTGACGGAATCGCACACGTAATCAAAGTGCGGGGTGCCGCCTTTGATCACGCACCCGGTTGCCACCACCGCGTCCATAACCGAGGCCAGTTTCTGCACCACAACGGGGATCTCGAGGGCCCCGACAACGCGCACGGCATAGACGGTTGCCCCGCACTGACGCGCCATGGCGATGGCGTGTTCGTGCAGCACGTCGGTGATCTCCTCGTTCCAGGTGGAGGAGACGACGGCGACTTTCAGGCCCGTCGCATCGGGTGTGCCGACGGTGGGAAGACCTGCTCCGGACATTGTTACCTCATTATCTTTCGCTTCACGCATATGCAAACCCCGCCGGGCGGGCGGGGATTGACAAACTATACCTATGGTAGCCCAGGCTGGGCGTATTCCTTAACCCGCGTCGTGGGTGGAGCCCATGGACTGGTGCAGCCGGTTGACAAACTCGGGGTGCGTTTTGGCAAACTCGTCAAGCTCCGGGAGCTTGTGCCCCATCCTGTCGCGTTTCGTCTCCAAGTAGCGGAAGTTATCTTCGCTCACTTCGACGGAGATCGGCACGCGGCCAACGATGTTAATTCCGTACCCGTCGAGGCCCACGCGCTTGGAGGGGTTGTTGGTAATAAGCTTCACGCTCTTGATACCGAGGTCGGCGAGAATCTGCGCACCTGTGCCGTACTCCCGCGCGTCCGCCGGGTAGCCGAGCGCCAGATTGGCATCCACGGTATCCGCACCGTGATCCTGCAGCTCGTAGGCCTTGAGCTTGGCTAAAAGGCCGATCCCTCGTCCTTCGTGCCCACGCATGTACAGGAGGACTCCGCGGCCCTCTTCTTGGATCTTCTTCAGTGCCGCGTGCAGCTGTTGGCCACAGTCGCACCGACGGGAACCAAAGACGTCACCGGTGAGGCACTCGGAGTGGACGCGCACGAGGATGTCCTCGCCGTCGCCGATCTCTCCGGCTACCAGGGCAACGTGCTCAATGCCGTCGACAAGCGAGGTGTAACCGTAAGCCTTGAACTCACCGTATTCGGTGGGAAGCCGGGTCTCCACTACCCTCTCCACAAGCTTTTCGTGCTCGCGACGCCACTGGATGAGCTGGGCGATGGAGATGAGCTTGAGACTGTGCGCATCGGCAAAGCGGCGCAGCTCGGGCAGCCGTGCCATGTCGGTCGGATCGTCCTCGGAGACAACCTCGCACAGAACCCCGGCAGGGCGCAGCCCCGCCAGGCGGGCGAGATCGATGGCGGCCTCGGTGTGCCCCGCGCGGACAAGCACGCCACCTTCGCGGGCCCGTAGCGGTGCCACGTGGCCGGGGCGGGTGAAGTCCTCGGGGACGGAGGTTGCGCTCGCCAGCCTACGCACCGTCTCGCAGCGCGACGTTGCGGAAATTCCGGTGGAGCCGGTTGCCGCGTCGACGGTGACGGTGTACGCGGTGCCACGCACGTCCTGGTTGTTGCGCACCATGGGCGGGAGCTGCAGCCTGTCGCAGTCCTCTCCCCTCAGCGGGGCGCACACGTAGCCGGAGGAATAGCGGACGAGGAACCCCATGAGCTCCGGGGTGGCCTTCTCCGCGGCGAAGATGATATCGCCTTCGTTCTCGCGATCTTCGTCATCAACGACAACAACGGGTCTTCCTGCAGCGATCTCCGCGATTGCTGCATCAACGGTATCGAGCTTTACAGTTTCAGTCACGCGTTTCACCTTAGTCTGTAACAGGTCGGTCAAAGTCCTTGGGTGCGAGGAGTCTATCCACGTATTTCGCTATCACGTCCACCTCGATATTCACCGTGTCTCCCACTGTGGCGGACCCCAGGTTGGTGTCGCGCAAGGTGGTCGGAATGAGTGATACTTCGAAGAATCGCGTGTCGCGGTCGCCTTGCACACCGGCGCCCAGATCACTGACCGCAGAGACAGTGAGAGACGTTCCGTTGACGCAGATGGATCCCTTTTCCACCACGTAGCGTTCGAGTTCGCTGGGCAGGCTGAAACGGAACACCTCCCAGCGCTCGCCCGGGGTGCGTGAGAGCAATCGGGCCACGCCGTCGACGTGTCCTTGGACGAGGTGCCCGCCGAGGCGGGAGCCGAGCTCGGCTGCGCGCTCCAGGTTGACGGGGCTCCCCACGGAAAGGTCGCCGAGGTTTGAGCGGTCGAGGGACTCTTTCATGACATCGGCGCACAAGGTGGATGAGGTAAATTCCGTCACGGTCAAGCACACACCGTTGACCGAGATGGAATCGCCCAGTTGGACACCCGACAGTACCCGCTGTGCCTCAACGGTGATGACGACGGAATCTGCCTGGTGCTCGAGCCCCGCGATGGTGCCGATTTCTTCTACAAGGCCTGTAAACACGTGGGTGTATCTCTTTCTAAGACGTTGAGCACATCATCCCCGAGAAGGATGGTATCT
The DNA here is from genome assembly GCF_000411375.1 of Corynebacterium pyruviciproducens ATCC BAA-1742. Taxonomy (GTDB): domain Bacteria; phylum Actinomycetota; class Actinomycetes; order Mycobacteriales; family Mycobacteriaceae; genus Corynebacterium; species Corynebacterium pyruviciproducens. Next base: position 727,590 of record NZ_KE150446.1, read on the forward strand.
GTACGCCTGAATCGTTTGATGTCTGCCATTGATTCGCCCCAGCCGTGGGCGACGAGTGGTTTTCCCGCTCCAAGAAAGGCGGGCGCTGCGTACGAGTGGACCCTATCCACGAGGTCTGCGGCAAAAAGCGTTGTCACAACCCCCGGGCCGCCCTCCACGAGGATATCGTTGTACGGCAGCGCCAGCAGTTCCTCGAGGGTATCGACCTGCAAAAACCCTGTGGAGTACAGGTTGTAACTACGGGGCAGTTTCCGGGAGCCGAAGACGATCCGGTCCGGTTGGTACGGGTACAGCCCACCTTCGGGCTTCCTCGCTGTGAGCGACGGGTTGTCCGCCAGCGCCGTGCCTGTCCCCACGAGGATGGCATCCCTGCGGGCACGGTCGCGGTGCGCGTAGGCGCGGGCCGCCTCTCCTGTGATCCACTGGCTCGTTCCGTCTAGCGCCGCTGCGTAGCCGTCGATGGTGTGGGCGAGCTTGACGGTGAACATCGGCCGCTTGTGTTCCTGGGCGAATAACCACGGTTCGAGTGCCGGTACGGTGATCGGAATATAGGTTACGTCTACTCCGTGTTCGCGCAGGTAGTCGGCCCCGCCGGAGGCTTCGGGCGAGGACGTGTCCGCGGTGAGGTAGCACACTGCGGCGATGCCTGCTTCTACCAGCGCGTGTGAGCACGGCCCGGTCCTGCCTGTGTGGTTGCACGGTTCGAGGGTGACGTAGGCGGTGGCACCGCGGGCTTGGTCGCCTGCTGCGTGCAGCGCCATGATCTCGGCGTGTGGGCCGCCGACCTCTTGGGTTGACCCTGTGGCGATGACGCGCCCCTCGCGCACGAGGGCGCACCCCACCGCCGGGTTGGGGCGTGCCCTGCCCACGGCTTCTTCGCCCGCGTCGAGCGCAGCCGAGATTCCCAGCCGTTGTTCTTCGGTGAGCTCACTTGCCCCCGCTACAGCCTGGAGGTCCGTTACATCGCCCGCGTCCGTTACGTCGCTCGCGTGGGTTTCATCACTCCTGTCTATCACAGGGTTGCGAGCTCCTTGAGCTTGTCGACGGCTGCGTGGGGATCGTCCTTCCCAAAGACCGCCGACCCTGCAACGAAAGCATCGCAACCTGCTTCCGCAGCCTTGGTGATCGTGCCCTCGCCTACGCCACCGTCGATCTCAATGAGGGCCGGAAGCCCCTTCTCATCGATGTATTCGCGAACGGTGCGGACCTTATCCAACATGTCCGGCATAAACTTCTGGCCGCCAAAACCGGGCTCCACGCTCATGATGAGCACCAGATCGGCGATATCGACGAGGTCGAGGTAGTCCTCTATGGGAGTGCCGGGCTTGACAGAGAAACCGGCGCGCACGCCCTTGGACTTGAGTGCCTCGATCAGCGCTCGCGGGTTATCCGTCGCCTCCACGTGGAAGATGACGCAGTCTGCACCGGCGGCGATGTACTCGTCAACCCACTTCTCCGGCTCCTCAATCATGAGGTGCACATCGAGAATCTGGTCGGTCACTCCGTTCACCGCCTTTGTCACGTCCGGGCCGAACGAAAGGTTCGGCACAAAGTGACCATCCATGATGTCCACATGAATCCAGCCAGCGTTGTCTACCTTTGCAATATCCTCGCCAAGAGCGGCGTAGTTTGCCGCCAAAATCGAGGGGGCAATGATTGGTCGAGTTGGAAGCGTCATACCACCAATACTAGCCACAACACGCTGCTTCCCGGAACAGGTCATTACCCCTGCTTACGCAGCACCGCAAAGAACATCGAGTCGGTGCCGTGGCGGTAGGTCCACATCTGCACGGACTTCTCCGTTCCCACATTCGTCATGGGTGCGACGAGGGGGTGCGCATCAAGCTCCTCCACGGGAAGGTTAGCTAGCGCCTTATCAACGATCGCCCGTGTCTCCCGCAGATCCGGCGAGCACGTCGAGTACACGATGATTCCGCCGGCCTTCGCCCTCTCCACCCCGGCAGCCAGGAGCTCGTACTGCAGCTGCGTAAGCCCCTCGATGTCAGCCTCGTCCTTGGTCCACCGGGATTCCTGGCGGCGCCGAAGCGAGCCAAGGCCGGAACACGGGGCGTCGACAAGCACCCGATCAAACCCCGAACCAACCTCGACGGTGCGCCCGTCACCGACAACAACCGTGACAGGCAGCCCTTCGGTTGCCGAGCGGATGAGGTCGGCGCGATGGGGCGCAACCTCCACCGCCGTCACTTCTGCCTCATCGATTGCAGCTAAGGAACCGATCATTGTGGCCTTCCCACCGGGCCCGGCACATAGGTCGAGCCAGCGACCCTGGTCATCGTCCACCGGGGCGGTGACAAGCACACGGCCGATGAGCTGCGAGCCCTCATCTTGCACAAAGGCAAGCCGTTCGCGGACCGGTTCGATGTGCGCAGGGTTACCACCGTCGAGGTATACCGCGTAGGGCGAGTACTTCCCCACTTCACCGCCGGTGATGAGGGCAAGCTCGTCCGCGGAGATCTCCCCCGGTTTGGCTGCAAGGTGCACGATGGGGCGCTGGGAGTCGGCCTCCAACGCCTTCCTTAGCTCGGCAAATTCCCTTTCGTGCTTACTGTCATCGTGAGACGCCTCCGCAGCGGTGGCTGCTTCAGTCCCTGCCGGGTCAGTGTCAGCTGCGGAATCTACGTCGACCTCCGATGCAGCATCAGCGGCGATGGTGTCAACGGAAAGAGCAGCTGCGGAAGTGACGCTATCGACCTCGTTTGCAGCGACTGGCGCGCCGCTTGGAGATTCCAGCGTGGCCTCGTAGCTGCGGGCAATCCACTCGGGATGTCCGCTCTCAAAGGCGATGGCACCGATCTCGGAGTCAGGTGCCAGGCTCGCCACCCATTCTTCGCGGGACTTCTTTTGAATCTGGCGCAAAATGGCGTTGACAAAACCCTTGACCTTCTGCGGCACGAGGCGCACCGATGTATCCACGGCGGCATGGTCCTCCACACGGGTGTAGAGCAGCTGGTAGGCGCCCATGCGCAGTGCGTTGAGTACGATGGGGTCGAGTTTGCCCAGTTCACGGGAAGAGCACGTGCCGATAATCTCGTCGAGCACGCCAACCAAGCGCATGGTGCCGTAGCCAATCTCGGTGGCAAAAGCAGCGTCCCTCCCGGTTAGTCCTGCCTCTGTGATTTCGCGCGGCAGGGCGATGTTGCCAAACGCGCCGTCGTTGAACACTGCTCCAATCGCTGAGAGTGCTGTCAGCCGTGGCAGGTCGACCTGTGGGGCCTCATTTCGGTGGTTGTCCTCGCGTGAACGGCCACCTCGCTGGTTGTTCCGACGGTCGAAGCCGCCTCCCTTGCCACGGCCAGTGTTACGAAACCCACCGCCGGTGCGGTCACCGCGGCTGCCCCGTTCGGAGCGGTCGCCACGACGCGTGCGGTTCTCCCCCTGGCCCGTGTGGCGATCCCAGGAGTCCCGGCTATCTCGCGACGCGCGCTGGTGCCCACCGCCAACGCTGATGCGCCGCTGTGCCGAGCTGTCCCCACCATCACTTCGTGCTCCGTGAGCGGGACGATCGCCTGCTTCCCGCGAGGTTCGTTCCGCGCCGTAGTTTCGCTCCCGACGGTCGCCGCGCTGCCTCTCATCCCGTCGGTCGCCGGCACCCTCGCGGGGCGCGTCGTGACGATTGCCGCGGTTGGTTTCCGGGGTGGGATCACCCTTGGAACTGCGAGACCTAAATCCACCACTCATAGCGTTATTATCCGTTCTACTTCCACACAATGCCGTCGTGATCATGGATGCCCCTGCCCCAGGCGGCGGCGTCCATCATTTTCTTCCCCGGTGCCTGCACCGTTGACAGGCGCACGGGAACCGTGCCGGTCCCCACAAAGACGTCGTTCTTGTCAATCCGTACTTCCCCGGGCCCGAGCTTGACCTCAGAAGCAAGCGGCAGCGAGGAGTTGGGCAGCGTGCTGCACGGAAGCGGGGTCACCGGTCCCAGCTTGACCTTGTCCTCGTTCCACAGCGTCCACGCACCCGGAGCCGGAGTGAATGCACGGATGCGCTGGTCAATCACCCGCGCGTCACCCGTCCAATCCACCTGTGCGGCTTGCTTCGTCAGCTTGTGCGCGTAGGATGCGTCCCCCTTCTGCTCCTTGGAGGTGATGTCCCCGGCTTCGAGCTTGTCCAGGGTCTCAACCAGGAGATCCGCCCCGGCGTAGGCCAGACGGGTGAGCAAATCATCCGCTGTATCAGAATCCTTGATCGGGGTGGTGAGCGTGGACAGGATGGGGCCGGTATCGAGGCCTTCGTCGATCCGGAAAATCGTCGCCCCCGTCTCCTTGTCACCCGCTGCGATGGCGGCCTGGACTGGCGAGGCGCCACGCCACCGGGGAAGAAGCGAGTAGTGGACATTGATAAAACCGTAGAGGGGGATAGTGAGCAGCTCACGGGGGATGAGGTTACCGTAGGCGATGACGGGCATGCAGTCGGGAGCGAGCTCAGCGAGCAGCTCGGCGAATTCCTCGTTGCCGCGCAGGGTCTCCGGCTTGTACACCGTCAGGCCGTGCTTGTCGGCGCACGCCGCAACAGGCGAGGGATGGAGGGTGCATCCCCTCCCCCTGCGGGCATCGGGCCTCGTCACTACGCCGATCACCTCGTGATCGGAAGCGATGAGACGCTCCAATGTTGCCACTGCGGGCTCGGGGGTTCCTGCGAACAGAATCCTCATTTCGCGCTTTCCTCTTTTCTTCCTCGATGGCTCAGGTGGCCTACATCCTTACACGTCGGCGTTGGCACCTCGAGCCACCGTTCCACGCGTCAGGCTTTATTCCTTTGACCAGGGCGGACCTAGTTATTGTTCATGAACCACTCGGAGTTGCGGATTTCCCGCATCGCCTCCTTGCGGCGTTCCCGGGTCAGGCGCTTGATAAACAGCACACCGTCCAGGTGATCCGTTTCGTGCTGGATGCAGCGGGCGAGCAGGCCCTTTGCTTCAAAGTCCACCTTATCGCCATTTTCGTCGAAGCCGGTGACGCGAACGAACTGGTAACGTTCCGTGTCCGCGTACACGTCGGGGATGGAGAGGCAGCCTTCCTGCCCGAGCTGCTTTTCGTCCCCGATGGCCTCCCACACGGGGTTGACGATAGCGCCGCGCTTGTACTCTCGGTTCGGGTCGGGGTCTTCATCGTTGACTGGGCAGTCGTACACGAAAACTCTCTGGAGAACGCCTACTTGGTTGGCTGCGAGTCCCACGCCTCCTGCGGAATCCATGGTCTCCAGCATGTCTTCAATCAAGGCTTTGGTAGAGGCTGTGACCTCCTCTACTGGCTGTGCTTCCGAGACAAGCACGGGATCGCCCATGAGCCGTATTTTCCTCAGCATTCGTCCTCTACTCTCTTCTTGTTCCGTCCTGGCACGTACATCGCGTGTGCACGTGACCGGTACCACGGCGTGTGACCGCACTAGCATTAGTTTCCGTTGAAGTGTACCCGTGCCACCATACACCGAGCATGTGCGCAGTCCATCCTATTACGAGACGGGGAATTGGCAGCTATCCGGTGAGCACAGTGGCGCGACTGTCCCCCGCATCTCTGCTCTTTTATGTGCCTCGGCGTTCCTGGAGCGCTGTTTTGGACTTGTCGACGCCCCGGTGTTCCCTTTCCCTGCCGTCTCACGGTCCGTTCCGCTAGCCGATGTGGAGGGGATCCACTTGGATCCGCATCCTCGTGCGGTTGGCCATCGCTGCATTGAGGGCCCGGGCCTTGCGCAGCGCACCGCCCAGCTCAGCACGCGGGCCGAGCGCGCTGCGGATGAGGACACGCTGGGGAACGCCCCACTGGGCGGTGTCGTACTCGGCGGGCATCCGCACCCCCACTGGTAGGTCGACGGGCCCCAGAATCTCCGCTCCGGGAGGAAGCTCGACGTGGTCGAGGAACTCGGAGATGGTATCCATCGGCCCGTCGATGGCTGCCATATGCACCGTCGGGGGAAACCGTACCTCTGACCGCGAGGCCAGCTCGTGGTACGCCGCACCAGGCATGTTCCACTGAAGGAAATACCTCACCACGGCGAGCGTCGGCTCCGCCATGACTACTACATGCCCGTCCGCGCGCACCCGTGAGGCAGTCTCTGCCCATTGCGTCAACGCCTCCTCGTGGGCGCGCAGGTCCGCCCGGGACAACACCGCCCACGTGTCCAGGATGATGGCGGCCCCGAAACCGTCCTCCGCACGTGGCTCCGCACCCGGGGTGGCAACAACGATGCGGGGTTCGGAATCGACCGTGTCGATGATGTGGTCGCTGGACGAGCTCACTACTGGCACGTTGATGAACGCCCGGCCAAGCTCTTCCGCTGTCCGGTCACTGCCCCGCACCACGGCGCGCAACCGCGTCGAACCGCACTCCAGGCAGTGGTGATTCGCCGCGGGCCTGCCACACCACCCGCAGTACGGAGGGGCAATGGCATCTGCCTGGTTGAGACGAAGCGGGCCGTTGCAATACCGGCACCGCGCCGGCGCGCGGCAGTCCTGGCAGGCGAGCGTGGGAATGTAGCCGGCACGCGGTACGGAAACGAGGACAGGCAGGTGTTTACCCAGGGCCTCGCGGACCACGCTGAACGCCCGCGACGGAATGCGCGCGTAGGCGGCGTGCGGATCGTGCGTGTAGGCGAGGCTCGACTCCCCCACGGCTGAGATCCTGGGACGCTTTTGCTCAAGAACCGGTTGCGGGGCTTCGAGCGGGTGCATCCACCTGGTCTCTACAAACAGCTCGACCTCAGCCGTGCGGGTGAAGCCACCGATGACGAGCGCCGCTCCTTCGATAGTCGAGCGCGTTGTGAGCACCTCGCGAGCGTGGCAATAGGGTGCCCGAGGATCGACGAGGGAATCGTCCGAGTCAAACATGCAGACGATGAGGCTGAGGTTTTCCACCGGTGCGTACGCCGCGGAGCGGGTGCCTACGACGATGCGGGATTGCCCGGACAGGATGGAAAGAAACCTGCGGTACCGGGCCTGGTGGCCGAGTGAGGCTTCCAGCGTGGTGCACTGCTTGGCGGCCACGAATGCACGCAGTTCGGTTTCCACCCGGGCGACGTCTCGGGCATCGGGCACGACGATGAGAACTCCGCCGCCGTCGATGGCGACCTTTGCTGCCAGGGCTGCTATAAGCTCCTCCCACTTTTCGCCGGGCAGGAGTTGCCAAGCTGCCCGCGGCACAGCGGCTGCTCGCTCGCTGGAAGCAGCAGCAGCGCCTGGATCAGCATCCTCCTCGACGCGGTTCCCGTCCGCCTCACGACGGGGACGGTCCCTGTCCGCCTCACGACGGTCCCCGACCCCCTCGGGACGGTCCCTGTCCGCCTCACGACGGTCCCCGACCTCTAGCGATTCTGGTCCCGCCTGTGCGGCGGGTGTTCTCGTCTGAACGGCAGTGATATCTTCCTGATTCGCGGGGACGTTGGGCTCTCTTTCGTCCGTGTCGGCGGGCTTACTCCCCTGACCTGCCCATGCTTGCTCCCCGTGGCTGAAGGACTCAGCAAAGTCACCAGTGGTCGTCTTGGTCTGGTGCTCGGCGAGGATGCTTGTGGTCTCCGTCTCCCACGGCTCCTTGGGTGGCGCGGGCACTGCGGAGTTCAACGGTGCGTGCTGTTTGTGTTTCCAGGAATCGGGGGCGCGACGCTTACCGGACTTGGACTTCTTACGCTTTCCTTCCGACGCAGGAATCCGCGCCGTGGCGCTCGCGGCGGTATCCTGTTGCACCAGGCTGAGTACGGGGCGGCCGTGCTTCCCGTCCGTCGTCTCGGCCGCCTGCCCATCGTCTTCGGCCCCCGTTGTGGTGGCCTCATTATCTTCGCCTCGCGGTTTGGCCACGCGCTGGCGCTGCAGCGACTCGTCGCGCGACATGGTGAGCCACGTGCGGATCTCCGCGGACCGGGCCGCGGGGCGAACCCGGGAGAGTACAGCGTCCACAAACGACGGGCCGTACCTGTAGCTTGTCCATCCGGAGAGATCCGGCTCGGTCACGGCGCCCAAATCTTCCCACGGGGCCGAGAAATCCGCCTTCTCTGCGCCCGCGTGGCGGTTGGGAATCGCCTGGCGCACGATATCTGACCGAATTCCCGCGTAGCGATCAGCAAGCATTTCCACTGCCTGAGCGATGGCGGGCGTGAGCACCGGCGCCGGGGAGATCACCCGGTCGATAAAGCTCAACCGACCACCATGCGAGCTCGTCGAAGATCGGCCGTACACGATGGCGTCGACAAGCCTCCCAGAAAAGCGAACCCGGACCCGACAGCCGACGAGTACCAAAGAATTGAAAGCCTCCGGAACGTAGTAATCAAAAAGCCTGTCCAGGTGCGGAAGCCCTAGCAACGGCAAAACCCGCGCCACCGGCTGTTGAGAGGCGGGGACGCGGGCTACTGGCATGGTTAGCTATGTTAGCAGGGCCGTGCGAAGTTCATCGACCTTATTCGTGTGCTCCCACGGAAGGTCAATATCCGTGCGACCGAAGTGGCCGTACGCCGCGGTCTGCGCGTAAATCGGGCGGAGCAGATCGAGGTCCCGGATAATCGCGGCGGGGCGCAGGTCGAACACCTTGGACACAGCGCCCTGGATGAGGTCGTTGGTCAACCCGTGCTTGGCGGTGCCAAAGGTCTCCACGTACAAACCCACCGGGTGCGCGCGACCGATAGCGTAGGCAACCTGCACCTCGACGCGGTCGGCGAGGTCGGCCGCCACGATGTTCTTAGCCACCCAGCGCATGGCGTAGGCACCCGAGCGGTCTACCTTGGACGGATCCTTGCCGGAGAACGCGCCACCGCCGTGGCGGGCCATGCCACCGTAGGTATCGACGATGATCTTACGCCCGGTCAGCCCGGCATCCCCCATCGGACCACCGACGGTGAACGAACCCGAGGGGTTGATGAGTACCGTCAGCTCGTCGGTGATGAGGTTCTCTAGGTTCATCTCCGCGATGACAGGCTTAATCACGTGCTCACGCATCTGATCGGCGAGCCACTCCTGGGTGATCTCCGGGTCATGCTGGGTGGAGATAACCACGGTGTCGAGGTACTTGGGGGTCGCCCCGTCCTCCTCGTAGGCGAACGTCACCTGGGTCTTGCCGTCCGGGCGCAGGTGCGGGACGATGCCCGCCTTGCGCACCAACGTCAGCCGCCGCGCGAGGCGGTGTGCCAGGGCGATGGGCAGTGGCATGAGCTCCGGGGTCTCGTTGGTGGCGTAGCCAAACATGAGCCCCTGATCGCCCGCGCCGCTCTGGTCAAGGTCATCCTCGACGACGCCGGAACGGGCCTCGTGGGAGGTATCGACGCCGTCGCCGATCTCCTTCGACTGCTCACCGATAGCCACTGTGACACCGCAGGTGGTCCCGTCGAAGCCGACCTCGGAGGAGGTAAAGCCGATCTCCTTGAGCTTCTCGCGCACCAGCTGCGGGATCTCGACGTATCCCTCGGTGCGAACCTCTCCCACGACGTGCACCAGGCCTGTAGTAACTACGGTCTCCACGGCGACACGGGAATGAGAGTCCTCGCGAAGCATCGCATCAAGGATCGTATCGGAGATGGCATCACAAATCTTGTCCGGATGCCCCTCCGTTACTGACTCACTGGTAAAAAGTCTCACCTGTTACTCGTTTCTTCCTTCGGCGGATATATTCTCAAAGGTTTTCGATAATGTTCATTCTGTGCCCGCGAACTCCCGCAGCCGCTGACACAATAACCAACCATTAAATTAGACCAAGCGGTCTAGACTTGCAAGTGGCGTGGCACGAGCTGCGCAACAGCGTCGAGAATCTCCCCCGCCACCACGTACTTCGAGGCGGCCGGGAGCTCCTGATAGGTGCCGTCCTTGGCGATGAGCCAGCCACCGTTGGAATCCGCGCCAAAGGTTTTGTCCCGTCCAACCTCATTACACATGAGGAAATCGCACCCCTTGCGCTTCGCCTTTGCCAGCCCGTGTTCCAGCGGCGTGTGGCTTTCATCCCCGGTTTCCGCAGCAAACCCCACCATGATCTGGTGATCGTGGTGCGCCACCAGCTCCTTTAGAATGTCTGGGTTTTCCACCATGGAGAGGGTCTGCAACGATTCCTCACCCTTCGAGCCCTTTTTCACCTTGGTATCGGACTCGTTCGCGGGGCGATAATCTGCAACCGCGGCCGCCATGATGACTACGTCCATGCCGGGCAGGTACTCTTCCATCGCCTCTTTCAACTGGTGCGCTGAGCGTACGTGAACCATGGTTGCCGTGAGCGGATCCGGGAGTTCATCGGTTGCTGCAGCAACGACCGTGACCTGTGCGCCCCGTTGGGCCGCGATCTCTGCGAGGGCGAAGCCCTGTTTACCAGACGATCTATTGCCAATGAACCGCACCGGATCGAGATCCTCACGCGTCCCCCCGGCGCTGACAAGGAGCCGAATTCCTGCCAGGTTTCGATGGAACGTCACGCCATCGAGACGGGCAAGTGCAAGATCGACGATCTGCCGTGGATCTGGGAGACGGCCAGCTCCCGAATCTGGACCGGTGAGCCTACCGATGGCGGGCTCGATGACGCATAGGCCATCCTCGCGTAACAAAGATATGTTGCGCTGGACGGCCTCGTTTTTCCACATCTCCGTGTGCATTGCAGGCGCCACCACCACGGGGCAGGTTGCTACCAAGCACGTCGCCGTGAGGAGATCATCCGCGCGGCCGTGGGCGAGGCGGGAGATGAAGTCAGCCGTCGCCGGGACGATCACAACGAGGTCTGCGTCTTGCCCCAGTTCTACGTGGCGGACCTCGTCGACGTGCTCAAACACACTCGTCGTCACCGGGTTGCCACTGAGAGCCTCAAACGTGGCTGAGCCCACGAAGTGTAGGGCGTTCGGAGTTGGCACAACTGTGACATCGGCGCCACGCTTTGTAAAATCCCTAATCACCTGGCACGCCTTGTACGCGGCAATGCCACCGGTGACCCCGACGACAATTTTCTTCCGCGTGGAATCTCCTCGTGACTCCGTACGCTCAGTGGCAGAAGACGGCACAGAAAAACCTTTCGATCTTGAGCGAAAAGCGCTCCGGCGATGTTCTACGGCATCGCCGGGCCTATCTCGCTCAGCGGGGTGAGCTTCCCGGCCTCCGGTCCGCTCACGTGATATACCTAGAATACTGTTTCGACCCCGTCGGGGTTGGCTTTGCCCGCCTGCCCACGTCCACCGCGGCATGCACAGGCAGGTAGCACACCACAACGCTGGTCCAGTCCACCGCAAACGAGTAGCGACAGTCCGGATTCGCCAGGAAACTACGCACTGCCACCGTCAGTGGCCCAGTGGTCGGGAGCGCACCCCGTAACGGTGTGACCGCTACTTCCAACATTCGGGGCACCAGGCTCGCAGTTTGCTCCCCCGTCGCACATGTCGACCCCGTGTACCAGCCCGTACACTACTGCGCCCAACGAAAAACCCACTGCACCAGTGCAGTGGGTTTTACCAAACCGGGTCAGCGACGAAGTTAGCCTTCCTCGTGATCCAAAAGACCCTGGTTAATCTCGCGGAGCGCGATGGAGAGAGGCTTCTCACCCTTCTCCGGGGGCACGAGCGGCCCGACGTACTCGAAGACGCTTTCACCCTTCTCCCGGTTGTAGCTGTTGATCTGCCGTGCGCGCTTCGCTGCGAAAATAGCAAGAGCGTACTTGGAAGAAACCTTCTCCAAGAGCTCGTCAATAGGCGGATCCGTGATTCCGGTTGGCGGATCGAAAACTGTCTTGTTCTCTTCTTTATCAGTCACCACGTAATCTCCACAATTCCTTTAGCTGTTATTCACCGACGGATACCCGACGTGGTACCTCGGCTGACTGGACTGATCGCGTGCAATTACATATGCCGCGATCAGCGTCCATGTCGCCATCGTTGCCATTGTAGTGCATCACGTGCACTTACCCAAAGTGACTCGGACGGCAGTTTGCCCTTATCCGAGGAGGATGTCCGCCAATTCGGACACTGCCTCTTCGACATCCCTGTTTACTACCACGATGTCAAACTCATCTTGAGCAGCCAATTCGGTGCGTGCGGTCTCGAGACGTCGCTGCACGACATCGTCGGTTTCCGTGCCACGCCCCTTGAGACGTTCAACCAGGTCGTCCCAGCTCGGCGGAGCAAGAAACACATGGGTCGCATCCGGGGTTGACTGGCGAATGGAGCGCGCCCCTGCCAGGTCGACCTCTACGAGCACCGGCCGTCCCGCGTTAACCGCGTTGACGACGGGTTGCCTCGGGGTCCCCGAACGCTGAAGGCCACCGTGAATATCCGCCCACTCGAGCATTTCACCGTTGTCTATGTGTTCCTGGAATTCTTCAGGGGTAACAAAAAAGTAATCCCGACCATTCACTTCCCCCGGACGTGGCGAACGCGTCGTCATCGAGACGGAAAAGTAAAGGTTGGGAACTACTTCACGGAGACGACTGACTACGGTGGACTTTCCCACCGCCGAGGGGCCGGCTAGAACAACGAGTCGCCCCTGACGATTCTGGTCAGTCATGAAAGAGTATTACTCCTCGCCGTATCCGAAACGGTCGAGAAGCGCGCGGCGCTGACGCTCACCAAGACCACGAAGGCGACGGGTCTGAGCGATCTCAAGCTCCTCCATGATCTCGCGTGCCTTCACTTTGCCAACCTTCGGCATTGCCTCGAGCAGTGCGGAGACCTTGGTCTTGCCGACGATCTCGTCAGAACCGGCCTTGTCCAGCACCTCCTTGAGGGTGATCTTGCCGCGCTTAAGGTTTTCCTTCATCGTTGCACGAGCTTTACGGGCCTCAGCGGCCTTGGCGAGGGCTGCCTTGCGCTGTTCATCCGTCAACTTGGGAAGGGCCATGAGGAGTTCCTCCAAATCTCAAAAGTTTTTCTCGGTAAATACTATGAGCAAGTCTATACCCTCAGGGTATAAACCAACCGTGTTTGCCATAGCCTACCACGTAAATTTCGAAGCGGTCCACGAAACCACATGTGGTTGACCTGCGAAGGGCTGTCGAAACTGCAATGAAGTTTACCACCTTTTCGCGGGCACAAGGCGCAAGTGTACAGGCACAACGCAAAAGCACCACGAATAACCCCGCCAAAAAGGCGCTGCAGCACGAGCTCAGGAGAGACTTCCTGCCAGGGAATCACACTCTTTTTGCAGTTCAGCAACGTTGGGACCATGGGAAAGCAGTGCTCGCGAAATATTCGGGAAAGCTCTGTCCACGTTGCCTCGCATGAGCCGGTTCACATCCTCCACTGTTGCTCCCTGAGCACCAACTCCTGGTAGCAGGACCGGTCCGGTGAAAGCACCGATATTCGCGTCGAGGGTGACCGTTGCACCGAAGACCACACCGAAGCTACCTAGATCCTCGCCCGCAAAGTGCTTCTTGTTCAAAGCGTCGACTCTCCCAATGACATCCTCAGCAAGCGTGACGCCATCGCTGGTCACGCAACCTTGCACAGTGGAGGCCTCCGGGTTCGACGTAGCACCGAGAACGAAGACACCCTTGCCATTCTCAGCTGCGAGGTCGAAAGCTGGCGTCAGGGAGCCCACTCCCAGGTACGGGCTCAGGGTGACTGCGTCTACCTCGAGCGGCGCGCCCTGGCCGAGCCACGCGCGTGAATAGGCAGCCATAGTGGAGCCGATATCGCCACGTTTTGCGTCTGCGAGAACGAGGGTCCCGGCCTCCCGGAGTCGGCCTATCGTCTCCTCGAGAATACTGAACCCGCGTGCCCCCTCCGCTTCATAGAATGCCACCTGCGGTTTGACCATGGCCACCCGTCCAGCGAATGCTTCCACACAAATCTGCGAGAATTCCCGCAAGTCTACGCCCCATTCTTCCAGCAGATACGGGTGCGGATCAATCCCCACGCAGAGCCTATTAGTGCGCTGCGATACTTCCATTAGGTGCTTACCAAAACTATCCATTTAACAATTCCACTTTTCTTTTCAAGATTCTTCTAGCTTTACAGTGGCTGGCGTGCGCGCAGCCTGTCAGTGTGTCTTCACGAAACTCTCGTGTTAGGCAACATCGTAGATTCTTTGGTTCTACTCCGGAGATTCTTATTCCCTGGTGCTCCTCCCCCGTTCGAGCACAATAAAACGGTTACCTACCTCGATCGCATTGTCGGCCGCGGCGCTTATCTGCTGGTATGGGGCGCTCTCCGTGGACAAGCCACTACCTGTCGCGTCACCGGCGGAATTCTCGTCACAGTTTCCGCACGCGGGGTTTGCCACTCAGTGTGTGGCCTTCCTGGCCAGCCGTGCGTGCGGCCGCCACCGTCACTTTCTACCACCCCTGGTGCTTCAGGTGCCACGGTGATTACGTGGGTCACCATACGTGAACTGTCGCATGCCTTTGGCTTGTCGGTTGCCTTCGCTTGCCTTTTTCCCGTCACTCGCACCCAGTTTGGATGTGGAACAGCCAGGTTTCCACTATGCCTAAGCTCCCGGGTGCGGGAGCTAGCCACGTACCCAGTTACAAGCTCCTCAGATGACGAGGCCACGGAAGCATGTTGGCGTTGAAAATGCGGAGGAGCTTGGGCTACAGGCGTGCCTGGGGCGCGGATACATCGGGGTACCCAGGGACCGAAATATTCCCAGTCGCCGAGCCCACACGTGCACTCTCCGTTCCGCAAGATTCTAAGCTGCTGTGGCTGGCGGCAGCCTAGGCCACCTATCAGGCCGCCGGGCGACATCCGGATAGCGTCCCGGGCATGAGCAACGGCGTCGGCTGCTTGCCCTGCGGGGGTTTCGTCGCATCTCACGCAGGGCAAGCACGCCCAGCGCTTATTTTACCGACTGATCGAGCTCCTGCAGGGCTCGTACCGTCAGGCCGCCCTTGCGCAAGGCCTCGATCCCCTGGACTGCAGCAGTGATGCCCTGCACGGTGGTCACCAACGGCGTGTTCGTGGCAACAGCGGCGGCGCGGATCTCGTAGCCATCGTGCCGTGCACCTGAGGAACCCGCCGGCGTGTTGAGGATGAGGTCCACGTCACCGGCATAGATGCGGTCCGTGATGGATTGAACCGGGTTCTCAGATGCGTCACCTGCATCCTTCTTTCCAGCGACCTCGGAGACCTTGTGTACCGTCTCGCACTCCACACCATTACGGCGCAGCATCTGAGCAGTGCCGGACGTGGCCAACAGCTTAAAGCCCATTGCCTCCAGTTCCTGAATGGGGAATATGAGGGTGCGCTTGTCACGGTTTGCCACGGAGACAAAGATGGTGCCCTCAGTGGGCAGCTTGCCCGATACCGCGAGCTCACCCTTGGCGTAGGCGGCGCCGAAGCTATCCGCCAAGCCCATGACCTCGCCCGTGGACTTCATCTCCGGGCCAAGGATCGTGTCCAGCACACTACCGTCCGGGGCGCGGAAGCGGTTGAATGGCAGGACAGCCTCCTTAACTGCGATCGGCGAATCCAGCGGCAGCGACGCGCCATCGTAGGACGTGGGGATCATCCCTTCCTCCTGCAGCTCCGCAATGGTTGCACCCATCATGATCCGGGCCGCGGCCTTGGCCAGCGGAACTCCCGTTGCCTTGGACACGAAAGGTACGGTGCGCGAAGCGCGCGGGTTGGCCTCGATCACGTACAAAACGTCGTCTTTGAGCGCGTACTGGACGTTCATCAGGCCCTTGACGCCGATGCCGTGTGCGAGAGCCTCCGTCGACCTCCGCACGGCTGCGAGATCCTCATAGCCAAGCGTCATCGGGGGCAGGGCGCACGACGAGTCGCCGGAGTGAACGCCGGCCTCCTCGATGTGCTCCATCACGCCGCCGACGTACACGTTCTCGCCATCGCACAACGCATCCACGTCAATCTCAATCGCGTTGTCCAGGAACCGATCCACAAGGACCGGGTGGTCGCTCGTGATCTCCGTGGCGCGGGAAATGTAATCGTGCAGACTGTCCTCGTCGTACACGATCTCCATGCCGCGGCCGCCGAGCACGTACGAAGGGCGAACGAGAACCGGGTAACCGATGCCCTCCGCCACGGCCTTAGCCTCATCAAAGCTTGTTGCGGTGCCGAAAGCCGGGGCGGGCAGGTTGCCGCGCTTGAGCACGCCACCGAACTCGCCACGATCTTCGGCCAGGTTAATGGCCTCCGGGGTGGTGCCCACGACGGGGACACCAGCGTCACGCAGCTTCTGCGCGAGCCCCAGCGGTGTTTGCCCGCCGAGCTGCACGATGACACCCGCAACGGTGCCCGACTCGCTCTCAGCATGGAAGACCTCCATGACATCCTCGAACGTGAGGGGCTCGAAGTACAGCCTATCGGCGGTGTCATAGTCCGTGGACACGGTCTCCGGGTTGCAGTTCACCATCACCGTTTCGTAGCCCACGCGGGACATCTCCATCGTCGCGTGGACGCAGGAGTAGTCAAACTCGATGCCCTGGCCGATGCGGTTCGGGCCGGAGCCCAAGATGATGACCTTTGGCTTGTCTTCCTGCTTTGTCACCTCCGATTCGGCGGCGGGATCGAGCTCGTAGGCCGAGTAGTGGTACGGGGTCTTGGCCTCGAACTCGGCGGCACAGGTGTCCACCGTCTTGTACACGGGGCGGATGCCGAGCGACCAGCGCAGGCGGCGCACGCCCTCCTCACCCGCGATCTCCGGGCGCAGGGTGGCGATTTGAGCGTCGGAAAGCCCGTAGTACTTAGCGTGACGCAGGAGCCCCTCCGTCAGCGTCGGGGCCTCAAGCAGCTGGGAGCGGAACTCCTCCAGCCCCTGAAGCTCGGCGAGGAACCACGGATCGATACCGCTTGCCTCGTGGAGCTCCTCCACCGTGGCTCCCAGGCGTAGGGCGAGCTCCACCTGGTACATGCGCCCGTCCGTGGGACGCTTGGTGAGCTCGAGCACAGCATCCTTATCGGTGCACTGATCGCCGGCAATAGCAGAATCCGGAACAGTCCAGAACCCGGACTTCTTGGTCTCCAGGGAGCGCATGACCTTGTTCAGTGCGGAAATGTAATTGCGCCCGAGGCTCATCGCCTCACCGACGGACTTCATCGTGGTGGTGAGCGTGTCATCGGCGCCCGTGAACTTCTCAAAAGCAAACCGCGGGGCCTTGACCACCACGTAGTCCAGGGTTGGTTCAAAGGCAGCCGGGGTCTCGCCCGTGATGTCGTTGGTGATTTCGTCGAGGTTGTAGCCGATAGCCAACAGCGCGGCGATCTTGGCGATGGGGAACCCGGTAGCCTTGGAAGCCAACGCGGAGGAACGGGACACGCGCGGGTTCATCTCGATGACGATGACACGGCCGTTGTCGGGGTTCACAGCGAACTGGATGTTACAGCCACCGGTATCAACGCCGACTTCACGGATGATCGCAAGGCCGAGGTCACGCAGGCGCTGGTACTCCTTATCGGTCAGCGTAAGAGCCGGAGCCACGGTGACGGAGTCACCCGTGTGAACACCGAGCGCATCGACGTTCTCGATAGAGCAGATAACAACGCCGTTGTCTGCGCCGTCGCGCATGAGCTCGAGCTCGTATTCCTTCCACCCGAGGATCGATTCCTCGATGAGCACGTTGGCCTCCGGGGAGGCAGCCAGTCCGCCGCCGGCGATGCGGTCGAGATCCTCGTAAGTGTAGGCGAGCCCGGAGCCCAGGCCACCCATAGTGAACGAGGGACGAACGACGACGGGGAGACCGAGCTCCTTGACGGTCTCATGCACCTCGTCCATGTTGTGGCAGACACGGGAGCGGGCGGACTCCCCGCCTACTTTCTCCACGATGTCCTTGAATTTCTGGCGATCCTCGCCACGCTCGATGGCATCGATATCCGCGCCGATGAGGGACACGTTGTATTTCTTGAGGATCCCCTGCCGATCCATTTGGATGGCAGCGTTGAGGGCGGTCTGACCGCCGAGCGTTGCCAAGACAGCATCGACGGGGCGGCCCTGCTCCATTTCCTTGGCCAGGATCTTGTCAATGAATTCGGGCTTAATGGGCTCCACGTACGTGTGATCGGCGAAGTCCGTGTCCGTCATGATCGTCGCTGGGTTGGAGTTCACCAGGGTGACGCGCAGTCCCTCCTTGCGAAGCACGCGGCACGCCTGCGTTCCCGAGTAGTCAAACTCACAGGCTTGACCGATAACGATCGGGCCGGAGCCGATGACCATGACGTGGTGAAGATCAGTGCGCTTTGGCATTGTTACTTGTCGCCCTTCTTATCGTTGTCGGTGTCAATGAGGCTCGAAGCGCTGCGTGTAAACGGCGCCAGCGGCAGGTACGGCCCTACCCCCGGACCGTCCTTGATAAGCTGCACAAACTGGTCGAACAGCTGGTTAGCATCGTTGGGGCCAGCTGCGGACTCGGGGTGGTACTGCACGGAAAAGGCGAGGCCGTTGTCCAGCGCCACGCCCTCGACGGTGTTGTCGTTGAGGCACACGTGAGTGACCTTGGCGGGGCCGAAATCAGTGGCAAAGCTCTCCCCCGGAGTGCCTTCGAGGGCGAAACCGTGGTTTTGGCTCGTGATATCGATCTTGCCGGTGATGAGGTTCTTGACGGGCACATTGATGCCGCGGTGGCCGAACTTCATCTTGTAGGTCTTGAGCCCCAGTGCACGGCCGAGAATCTGATTGCCAAAACAAATGCCAAAGAACGGCACCCCGTCCGCGAGGATCTCGCGGACGATCCCCACCATGGTGTCGGCCGTAGCGGGGTCACCCGGACCGTTAGAGACAAACACACCATCCGGAGAATACTTCTTGATCTCCTCGTAGGGCGTGTTAGCCGGGACCACGTAGACGCGCAGGCCACGCGCCGCCATATTCTTTGGCGTGGCCGACTTGATACCCATGTCGTAGGCGACAACCGTCGGTGCCTTGTCGGCTTCCTCCGGGCTCAACCCGGTCGGTTCCACCACGTACGCTTCCTTCGTGCCCGCCTCAGCGGCGAGGTCTGCTCCCTCCATGGAGGGCTGGCCGTTGACGATGTCGACGAGCTCCTGTGTGTCCCTGAGAGCTTCCTCGCCGGAGAAGATGCCGGCGGCGATGGAACCGTGGTTGCGCAGGTGCCGCACGAGGGCGCGGGTGTCCACGCCACGGATGCCGATGATGCCTTGCTTTTCCATTGCCTCTTCGAGTGACTGGTTGGCGCGCCAGTTGGAGTGGTGCACGGCCAGGTCGCGGATAACGAGGCCAGCTACCCAGATCTTGTCGCCGTGGGATTCCCAGTCTTCATCGTTATAGCCGGTATTGCCAATCATCGGTGCCGTGAGGGTGACGATCTGCTTATGGTATGAGGGGTCGCTCATCGTCTCCTGGTAACCGGTCATTGCCGTGGTGAACACGGCCTCACCAAGCGTGCGACCCGTCGCGCCGAACCCGACGCCACGGAAGCCCCGCCCGTCGGCAAGCACAAGAATTGCTGGCGTGTGCACCATGTGAGCCACTTTCGACTTGTTGTTCTGCATCTATTTCGAGCTTCCCTCTACTATTGCCAGGTTGTGCGTGACCTTGCCACGCAAAATGGTGTGTGTGACGCGGGAATGGAACTCCATCCCCTCGTACGGGGTGTTGGATGCCTTGGAGGCCATCTCTTCGCCGCGGGCGATCCACGTGTGATCCGGATCGACGATGGTGAGGTTCGCCGGCTCCCCCACGGCGATCGGGCGACCCTGGTCCTTGAGGCGCACGATCTCGGCCGGACGCTCGCTCATCACCTTAGCCACAAACCGCCAGTCCGCCAGGCCGGAGCGGACGAAGATTTCCGCGACGATCGCCAGCGAGGTTTCCAGCCCCAGCATGCCGGGCCGTGCGTTCTGGATCTCCACGCACTTGTCTTCGGCGGCGTGAGGAGCGTGGTCGGTGGCGACGACGTCGATGGTGCCGTCGAGAAGCGCCTGGCGCAGTGACTGCGTATCCTTCTTCTCGCGCAACGGGGGATTGACCTTGTAGATACCCTCGTAGTTGACCAGCAGGTCATCTGTGAGCAGCAGGTGGTGCGGGGTGACCTCGGCGGTAACGTTGATGCCCTGCTCCTTGCCCCACTTAACCAAATCGGCGGAGGCCGTGGTGGACAGGTGGCACAGGTGGAGACGGCCACCGTAATCCCGGGTGAGCAGCATATCGCGGGCGACGATGGATTCCTCTGCTGCCCGTGGCCAGCCGCGCAACCCGAGCTTGCCGGCTACCTCGCCCTCGTGGGCGCAGGCGCCCTCGGTGAGCAGCGGGTCCTCGCAGTGCTGGGCGAGCAGCACGTCCTGGCCTGCCGCGTACTCGAGTGCGCGCCGCATAATCTGCGAATTGGCCACGCACTTGCCGTCATCCGAGAACATGGTGACGTGGGCGAGGCTGTTCTTCATCAGCCCGAACTCGGTGAGTGTGGTGCCCTCGAGCCCCTTGGTGATGGAACCGATGGGGTGGACATCTACGAGCCCGTACTCTTTGCCCTTGAGGTAGATCGACTCGGCGATAATCGGGTTATCATCCACCGGCTGTGTGTTGGCCATGGCCATGACCGCGGTGAAGCCGCCACGAGCGGCAGCCCGCGAGCCGGTTTCGATTGTCTCGGTGTGCTCACGCCCCGGCTCGCGGAGGTGCACGTGAATATCGACGAGCCCGGGTAGGAGAACCCCACCGTTGCCGTCAACTACCTGCACGTTGTCGCTTGACTGTGCCTTGCTTGCCACCGCGCTTGCAGCGCGGCCGCCGATCGCGGTGATGATACCGTCCTCGACCGTGACGGTGGTGGGGTCGCCCTCACCGTAGGGGCGGACGTTGGTGATTACGAGGTTCACGATATTTTTCTCCCTTGAGTTAATCCCGTACGTGTTCACTTGCTCTCGTGTTGGACGAGCTGGCATCTGTGCCCGAGCTGTTCGTGTGCTCCGCGCTCTCGTCCGGGCGGATGAGAATGACGCTGTCTTTGTTATCCAGTTCCTCCAGCAAGCACACCACGTCCTCGCTGCGGGAGGTGGGGATGTTCTTGCCCACGTAGTCGGCGCGAATGGGCAGCTGCCGGTGGCCGCGGTCGACGAGGACGGCGAGCTGGACTTCCTCCGCGCGGCCGATGTCACGCAGTGCATCGAGCGCCGCACGGATGGTGCGACCGGAGAACAGGACATCGTCGACAAGCACAACTACGGCACCATCGATACCACCGCGAGGAATGGTGGTCGGCTGTAGCGCGCGGTGCGGTTTGTGGCGAAGATCGTCCCGGTACAGCGTGACATCGAGTGTCCCGACGGGGACTGTGACAGTGGTGAATTTTTGGATCAGCTCGGCGAGCCGATGAGCCAAGGGCACACCACCTGAGGGAATACCCAAGAGAATGACCGGGCGCGACGCGTCCGAATCGAGCGCAGTTTTTTCAATAATCTGGTGCGCGATGCGTGCGATAGTGCGAGACACATCGGCGCTGGTGAGCAGCTCCGTGGACTCCCCGCCCTCAGCGGGACTACCGTCGTTTTTCATCGTGACCCCCTTCCCCGCCTCTCTGTGCGGTCCGTTAAAGGATGTCTAGTTAAAAAGTATTTAATTTTTCTAGGTGCACATGCTACCACGATGTCCGCCCCACGCGCGTGAGGAGCAAACAACACCGCGTATAACATGCAACGCATGGATTTTTCCACCCCCATTCTATGCCCGCCGATTGTCACGGGCCGCAAACCCTGAGACCATAACCTCATGACGTCCAACACACCCACCCCCTACGAGCCGCAGCGCGCCGTCGCCATCCTCGACGAAAACGGAATCCGCTCGGAGCTGCGCGGTGACAACCTCCTTGTTGGGTTCACCGATCTCGTCGTTCAGTTCACCGTCGCCTCGGACCAGCTCACAGCCACCGGCGTGTGGCGGGGGACGCTTCCTATCTCCGCCTCGGCCCAGCTCTTGTCTGCGTGCACCACGTTCAACGAGACCCAGGTCTTTCCCACGATGAGCTTTGAAAGGCAGGGAGACACCCTGAGCGTATTCCTCAGGCGTGGCACGGACGTTACCTACGGGCTTTCCTACAACCAGCTCGGAGCGTGGCTCATTTCCACGCTCGAGCAGTGTGGCAACGCCGCGCACTGGCTCGCACAGATTTTCCCGGACTCCGTCGATTGGGACGACGAGCCCGCCTCGTAGACCCCACCGTAGCCAGGCTTTCCCTCGCCAGTCACACCGCCGACACCCGCCCGTACCCAGAATTATTGCTTGGAGACCGACATGATTGAACCCACAGAAGTAACCCCGGAGCGCATCGTCGCCGCTTCGGCCGCCGCAGATGTCACCCTCACCCCCGTCGCCATGCCCGAGGCCCAAGGCTCACCGGACCAGCCGCAACCCTCGGTATGGAAAGTGAACCTCAACGGCTTTGACACGCTCGTGGTGCAGCTCTCCCCCGCCACCACAATCGTGCGGGCCGACCGCCGGCTCAACCCCGCGGGCAACGAGGTAGATGATTCCACCTTCACGGCCGACTACCTCGCGGCGAACACCGTGAACTCCCGCATCTACGGTGTCAAGGCCCTCATCACCGACGTGGATACCGATCCGGTCGCCCGCATTGAGTACGAGATTCTCACGGGTGCCGGACTGACGGACCAGCAGCTGACAGCCCAGCTGTACACCGCCTACACGGGCGTTGTCGCCTCTCACGGGATCCTCGCCAGGGAGGCCTCGGAGATCCGCCGCCACCTGTAGCAGCTGGGCATCCGGGCCGGCACCGCGTAGCCTAGGACTCCTCGAGCCGGCGCTTTTCCTCCTCCGGGTCGAAGGCTGCCTCCGGCCACGTGAGGTCCATCGCCCGGAGCTCGTTGAGCAGCAGGTATTTCACCACCATGCGCGCGTACGGCTTGTTATCGCTGGGGATGCAGTACCAGGGGGCCGTCGCCGTGGACGTGCGCGTCAACGCGATCTGGTAGGCCTCCATGTAGGAGTCCCACTTGGCGCGCTCGGTCACGTCGTCCGGATTGTATTTCCAGTGTTTATCCTCCCGCTCGATGCGCTCGAGGAGGTTTTCTTCTTGGAAGTCCCGGGAGATGTGCAGCATCACCTTGATGATGCGGGTTCCTTTTTGCACCAGATCCGCTTCCCACTGCGCGATGGCCCCGTAGCGGCGCTCGATTTCCTCCGCCTGCGCCATCTCGTTTACCCGCTGCACGAGCACGTCTTCGTAGTGTGACCTGTCAAACACCCCGATGAATCCGGGCTCAGGCAGCTTCTTTTCCACCCGCCACAGAAAATCATGCTTGAGCTCCTCCTCGGTGGGTTTGCCAAAGCTTGCCAGTGTCACCCCTTGCGGGTCCAGCACGCTCACCACGTGGCGGATGATCCCGCCCTTGCCGGAGGTATCCATGCCCTGGAGGACGAGGAGGATGCTGCCGGTTCCGGGAACCTTTGCCCGGTAGTTGGCGTAGAGCTTTTCTTGCAGGTCTCCCAGCTCTTCGTCGTACTTGTGAAAGTATTCTTCCCAGTCATCCTCGTCCCAGTCGAAGTGGGGTGTGGAATCCGGGTCGACGTTGGATAGAGAAAAGTGGGGGCCTACTGCCAGGTCGAGTGCATCCTGTACGGAGAATTTTGCCATAATTCGAACGTACCAGCCGGTGGAATAAACTTTCGCTTGTATGAAAACGGGCCGTGCCCCAGGGGTTGTTTTCCCTGGTACACGGCCCGTGAAAGGGGCAACCTTGGGCCCGTGGCGCTTACAGCCCTTGGGGGCAAGGTCGCCTAAGCACAGCGCCACCGAGCGATGTCGGTGTGGGAGCCTAGTCGGTTCCCTCGCCCTCGTTAGGCTCAGCCGCCGCGGTAGTGTCCTCCGTGGACGGGGCCTGGGGTTCTAGCTTGTCGACATCCAATTCCTCGCCTTGCGTGGAAACTTCAGGTTCGTTGTTCCCGACCAACTCGGACTGTGCCTCGGTGGTCTCCGGTCCTCCGGTAGGAGTCTCGCCTTCTTCCTCAACGCTGGGAGCGTACTCGAAGGTGTGGGGAAGGCTTGTCACAACGCCGATCTCCTCGGGTGCGGACTCCGGCTCAGATGCCGGGGCCTCCGAGAAGCCTCCACCGTACAAGGACGCGGATCCGCCCACCTGCGACGGCACGGC
The DNA here is from genome assembly GCF_000411375.1 of Corynebacterium pyruviciproducens ATCC BAA-1742. Classification (GTDB taxonomy): domain Bacteria; phylum Actinomycetota; class Actinomycetes; order Mycobacteriales; family Mycobacteriaceae; genus Corynebacterium; species Corynebacterium pyruviciproducens. The sequence goes on from NZ_KE150446.1 coordinate 751,569, forward strand.
ATCGTCGGCATCCACCGCGAAGCTATCGTCATCGTCATCAAACGAAGTCACGGCAATGTCCTCGCCGTCGACATCGTCGAGTCCCTCGATGGCGAAGGCGGCGTTCTCCGCTGCACGACGCTCGGCCTCGGCCCGGCGCTCGGCAATTTCTTGCTCGCGGGCGAGACGTTCTGCCTCGGCCTCCGCCTCCGCGCGAGCGAGCGCGTCTGCCGGGGACTCGGGGTTTTTCCACATCGCATCCAGAACGGCGTTGACGTAGCTCGGGGAATCATCGGTGGACAGTTCGCTCACCAATTCCACAGCCTGCGTCACCGCGGTCTTATTCGGCACATCATCGCCGTTGAACAGCAGCTCCCACGAGGCCACGCGGAGCACCGCACGGTCCACTCCAGGAAGCCTGTCAAACGTCCAATCCGTGTCCGTGAGCTCCCTTTCGATGGCAAAATCGATGAGATCAAGGTTGACGGCTACACCTTCAACGATCTGCTTCGTGTAAGGGCGCACGGGTGCCGAGACGGGCTCGGGCCCCACGGACAGCTCCTCGCGGGTGCGAGTTACCTCCACGGGATCGAGATCGCGCGCCTCGGCTTCGAACAGGATTTCCGCAGCATGGCGCCTCGCTTTGTAGCGGGCGCCATGCTTCGCGTGCTTGTTTTCTTCGCTCAAGGTTTAGTTCTGTACTCGAGAGAGGTAAGAGCCGTCGCGCGTATCAACCTTGACAATGTTGCCGGTCTCGAGGAACAACGGAACCTGGATCTCGGCGCCGGTCTCCAGCTCGGCAGGCTTGGTGCCGCCGGTGGAGCGGTCGCCCTGCAGGCCCGGATCGGTGTGAGCGATCTCCAGCTCCACCGAGGTAGGCAGGTTGGCGAAGAGCACCTCGCCCTCGTGGAAGGAAACCTCCACGGGCATGTTCTCCTTGAGGAAGCGGGCAGGCTCGCCGATCTTCTCGGGGGAAACCTCGACCTGCTCGTAAGTCTTGTCATCCATCATGACGTACGCAGATCCGTCGTTGTACAGGTAGGTCATATCGCGACGGTCGACGGTAGCGGTTTCCACCTTGACACCGGCGTTGAACGTCTTATCCAGCACCTTGCCGGAGACAACATCCTTGAGCTTGGTGCGCACGAAAGCCGGCCCCTTGCCGGGCTTCACATGCTGAAACTCGACAATCTGCAGTAGTTTGTTGTCCTGCTTGAGCACAAGACCGTTCTTAAAATCAGCGGTAGTTGCCACCGAACGAACTCCTTCGAATCAAATAGACACGTCCCGCCTGCGCTTATTCACTCCGCTGCAGGCACCAAAAGTGCCACCAACCTGGGTGGGCCTGGGAGACGCCAAGACTTATCTTCTTACTAGCGGGTAAATCTTACACCAGGCGCAGTTCCTTTGGCGTATCGGTGATGATTTCCGGCGCTCCGGCGCGAATGATGAGCGAATCCTCGATTCTCACGCCACCCTTGCCCGGAACGTAGATGCCAGGCTCAATGGTGAGTGTCATCCCCGGTTCGAGCACCCCTTGCCCGCTGACCGACGCGTAGGGAGCCTCGTGCACGTCAAGCCCCACGCCGTGGCCTGTGGAGTGGACGAAGTAGTCGCCATAGCCGGCATCCTCGATGATGGTGCGGCAGGCGCGATCCACGTCAACAAGCCTCGTGCCGGGCGTGGCGGCCTCGATGCCGGCGAGCTGTGCGCGCAGAACGACATCGTAAATCTCCTTGGAAAAGTCGGTTGTGTGCCCGACGATGACGGTGCGAGTGATATCCGAGTTGAACCCAAGCAGGTGAGCGCCGAAGTCTACGGTGACGATATCGCCGTCCTGGATCACGGTGTCATCTGCACCGTGGTGCGGCTTGGCGGAGTTGAGTCCCGAGGCGACGATGGTATCGAAGGACGTGTGCTCGCTCCCGTGCTTGCGCATCCGGTACTCGAGGTCCGCGGCGACCTCGCTTTCCTTCCTACCAGCGGTGAGTTCGCCCGCCTCGAGGAGTTCCTCCCATGCATCCACGGCAATGCGCGCTACCTTGCGTAGGTGCTCGAGGGACACCTCGTCCTTGACCAGGCGGATCTCCTCGATGACACCGGAAACGGGCACCAGGGTGACACCCTCTGGGCAGGCACGCTTGAGGCTTTCAAGCTCGCTGACGGTGACGTAATCCACCTCGTAGCCAACCCTGCGCGGACCTTCGAGAGTGTCCAACAATGCCTGGCCGCAGTTGCGTGCGCTGATGAGTTCGAGATCAGCGGCTTCCTCCCCCACCTGTGTGGTGTAGCGACCATCGGTGGAGATCAACGCCGTGACATCCTTCTTCACCAGCACTGCGCCGTTTGACCCGGAGAAGCCGGAGAGAAAACGCACGTGAGTGAGGTGGGTGACGAGCATCGCGTCTATGCGCTTCCCAGCAAGCGTGGACGCCAGTCGACGGCGACGGGTTTGGAACCGGGTATCTGCATAGACAGTCATAACAAAACCACCTTTATCTTGTGGATGAATCGTTTGTCTAAATGATAGCCCTTAGCGTTAGTAGCACTCCGTAATTTCCTCCCCGGCCCCCTCAAACGCGGGCGATGTACTGCAGCGCCGCGACGTAGCCGAACACTCCGAGCCCTGCCACTACTCCCCTGGCTATGGGCGAAAGGAAGCTGTGGTGGCGAAATTCCTCGCGGGCGTGGACGTTGGAAATGTGGACCTCGACAAACCCGCGCCCGTCGCTCACCTCCGCCAGTGCGTCGCGCAGCGCGACGGAGGTGTGGGTGAAGCCGCCGGGATTGATGATGACGGGGATGCCCGCGTCAGCTGCTGCGTGCACCCAGCCGATGAGCTGTCCCTCGTGGTTGGACTGGCGGTGGCACACGGTCAGTCCGAGGGAGGAGGCCTCGCCGTCAATGAGCGTGCACACGTCCGCAAGCGTGGTACTTCCGTAAATGTCAGGCTGACGCTTGCCCAGCCTGTCCAGGTTTGGCCCGTTGAGGACCAGGACATCGGCACCGCTGGTCAAGGGCGCGGTTGTGGAAAAATCGCTCGTCGAGCTCATGGGAGATCTCCTCCGTTAAAAAGATCGTGGACGTAAGTGGTGACAATCTTAAGCCAGTGCACAGAAGGACTTTGCCGCACCCCACCGTGGCGCGGAAAGAAGCTGTGTAACACCGACGCGAAACTACCGGTACAAGGCAACGTGGGCCGCGGCAGCGCGTCGTCAAGCTAGAACTCCCACCCCACAAACGGTGAGCGCCACAGCTAGCCTTCCCACTGGGGCCAACGACCGCCGGCCGACTCACGGAGCCCGACCGAACGTAGGCCTTCCGTCGTAGAACTACCGAAGGAAGACAAAGTCGCTGCAGGCCTACCAAACGCGGCCTACTAAAAGTAGGCCTGCAAAAAGTAGGCCCACCAAAAAGTAGGCCTGCAAAAAGCAGGCCTACCAAACGAACGCTTGCTCGACGGAGGATTAGTCCGCCGCCAGGCAATCGTAGGCGGCGCGTAATTCCGAAAAGCTCGGGCCCTCGACTCTGGTGGTGCTGCCCACGCCGTCCAAACAGACGAAACGGAGCGAGCCGTTGCGGGCCTTCTTATCGTGTTTCATTGACTCGTACAGCAGCCCGAAAATGCCCTGCTTATACGTGGTGGGAAGACCAACCGACTCGAGGATTGAAATATGACGATCAACCAGCGATTCGTCGATAAGACCGCGGATGCGCGCCAGTTGCGCGGCGTAGACCATTCCCACCGCCACGGCATTGCCGTGCTTCCACCGGTAATTCTCGTAGTTTTCCACACCATGACCGAACGTGTGGCCGTAATTGAGGATCTCACGCAACCCGGACTCCCGCAGATCCTGGGAGACCACGTCAGCTTTCACCTGGATCGACCGGCAGATAATGTCTTTGAGGTCCGGACCCAACTCCGTGAAGCAGCTGGGGTTGGACTCCAGAACCGACAGAATCTCGGGGTCGCGAATGAACCCGCACTTGATGACCTCCGCGGCGCCAGAAATGAGGTCTTCCTTAGGCAGGGTGTAGAGGTTGTCGAGGTCGACGAAGACAGCCTCTGGCTCATAAAAGGACCCGATGAGGTTCTTACCAAAGTGAGAATTGATGCCCGTCTTGCCGCCCACTGCCGCATCGACCATGCCAAGCAGCGAAGTGGGAACGTTGACTAGACGCACCCCCCGCATCCACGTGGCAGCCAGGAATCCGGCAACGTCCGTTGCAGCACCGCCGCCGACACCCACGACCACGTCCGAACGCTCAATATCGTGCTTGCCGCAAGTCTCCCACAGGCGCTCAAGGACGGCGGCGGTCTTCCCCGCCTCCGCGTCAGGAATTTCCGTGAGCACACCGACCAAGCCCTCGGAGGTCAGCTCCCTCTCCATCCGCAAGGCGGCCTCACGCAATGGCGGCTGGTGGACGATGACTACTCGCCGGACCTGGTCCATCCCGGCTACGCAAGAAGTGATATCCGCACTCAGATTCTTCCCGATTGTCACAGTGTATCCGCGCTGTGCCTTGACCTCGATCGTGCGTACGCCTGACATGTGGAGCCTCCTTGGTGTTATCGCCATAAGTATGTGGGTAAATATTTAGTAGATTCTAGACGGTTTATGGGGCAATTATTCTCTTATCCACCCCACCTACTGCAGATGCCCGAGATCGGGCAATCAACTTCGCCACTTGGTGAGCCACCAACCGCAGGAGGGGCCACGCAGCAAGGTGCGCGTAAGAAGACTATAAAACCGCAGCACGGTAGCCCGCAGCGCGAAAACCGCCCGACCTTCCCCACAGTCAGCCGCGAGGAGCACAACTCAGCTCCCCTGCTAGACGATGTAGATCATGTGCGTAATGTTACAACCACCATGCACACTTCTTCACACACAGACGCATTCGTGATCTGCGCGACTCTACCCACGTCTGGACACAGTGCCCGAAATCACACACGCCGGTATGGAGACCTGCTGGGAGACCGTGGCCGAAGTTGCTGGTACCTTAAGAAACCAGGCGCATTCGCCTATGGGGACGGGTGGCGCGCGGGAAGCGGGGGCGGTGGTACAAATCCGTGACACTCCACCCCCGCCGTGCGCCCCGTGGTGCCGGTGGACGCGGACGATGCCATCGCCGCTGTGGCAATAACCGTGGTTTACATAGTGCGGGAGGTCAGTCCCTGCTTATCAGCTCGAGAATCTCAGCCACGAGCGCACTCGGACGCTTTCCGTCTGTGCCCACATGGTAGGTGGACACCTCCCGGTACCAATCCCGGCGAGAGGCGAGGAGCTCCGCGTAATGCTTCTGCGGATCGTCGGCCTCCAACACGGGCCGGGTCCCCGCGGCGCTAGTGCGAGAAAACCCCACCTCGTCCGACACATCCAACCACACAACCGTGTGGTCGGCGAACAGTTCGCGGGTCTCCTCGGTAGTCACCGCACCGCCGCCCACGCTCACCACGCCGGAGCCAGCCAGTGCCTTCTTCACCTGGGCGCGCTCCGCCACACGGAACTGCTCCTCCCCCAGTGAGGAAAACACCTCCCCGCAGGCAGTGCCATATTGTTCCTCAATGAGCTGGTCGGTATCGACAAACTGGAGGCTCAACGTGCTTGCCAGGCGGCGGCCGACGGTGGTCTTTCCGGCGCCGGGAGGACCGACGAGGACAATGCGCGGCTTACTCATGGCTACCCTCCGCAAAGTGCAGCCGGGAATCGACGTACTCGCGGTACTCGGCTACCCGCGCCGCTACCTCGTCCACCGTATCGCCACCGAACTTGTCCAGCACCGCCCGCGCCACGACGAGCGCCACCTCGGCCTCGGCCACCACCGCGGCAGCCGGAACGGCACACACATCCGAGCGCTGGTGAATGGCGGTTGCGGGCTCGCCGTTTGCCATGTCCACCGTGCGCAGGGCGCGTGGCACCGTGGAAATCGGCTTCATCGCTGCACGCACAACGAGTGGCTGACCGTTAGTCATGCCGCCTTCGAGCCCCCCGGCCCGGTTACTCGCCCGCGTGGGGGTCCCGCCCTCGAGGATGATCTCATCGTGGGCGGCGCTCCCTGGGCGCTCCGCCTCCGCGAAACCATCGCCGATCTCCACGCCCTTGATCGCCTGGATGCTCATCACCGCTTGCGCGAGTTGACCATCGAGGCGCGAGCCGCCGCTGACATGTGATCCCAGTCCGATGGGCAGGCCGTGGGCCACCACCTCGACCACTCCGCCCAATGTATCGCCCTGCTTCTTTGCCTCGTCGATGCGGGCAACCATCGCCTGCGTCGCCTCCTCACTCAGCGCACGCACGGGCGATGCGTCGATGCGCTCCTCGTCACCCGGCTGGGGAAGGGCGGTATCGCGGGGCTCACTGCCGCCGATGGCGACGACGTGGGAGAGGATGGTGATGCCCGCTGCCTGCGTGAGGAACTGTTTAGCCACCTCACCGACGGCTACTCGGGCCGCGGTCTCGCGCGCCGACGAACGCTCCAGGATGTCCCGCGCGTCGGTGGCACCGTACTTGACCATTCCGGCAAAATCCGCGTGCCCCGGCCGTGGCCTCGTCAGCGTGGTACCGCGGCCGGAATGGAGGGCCTTGGCCACCTCCGGGTCCTCGGCATCGACCGGATCGGGGCTCATAATCGTGGTCCACTTCGGCCATTCGGTATTGCCGATGAGGATGGAAATTGGGCTCCCCAGCGTGTGCCCGTAGCGGAAGCCACCCACCAACGTCACCTCGTCGGCTTCAAATTTCATCCGTGCACCCCGCCCGTAGCCGAGCCTGCGGCGTGCGAGCGCCGCCTGGACATCAGCGGTGCTCATCTCAACCCCCCGCGGCATCCCCTCAAGCAGGGCGATGAGGGCTTGTCCGTGGGATTCTCCAGAAGTTGACCATCGAAGCATGTGTTCATTCTTCCACGTTCCATGCCGAATCCCATATTCTCTGCCCCGTAGCCCACGTACCCCGTCGCCTGCACGGCACGGGAGCGTTTCACCGTGGATTCTTGTGCCTTGGCTGCACCACGTGCTCAACGACCGGTTGCACCACGTGTGGTGCCCTCGGGCGCACACGACCGGCCTATTCATCACGGGCTCAGCTGCAGAGACACCACCAGGAACGTTGCCGCAACCATGGCTGGGCCGTGGGGCACCCGCGCACGCCGGACGACAACGGCTGCGGCAACCACCGTAGCAAGTGCTGCAATCGCCATGGCGGGCAGCGCCCCCGGGAAGCCGGCGAGAAGTCCGAGGGGAAAGGAGAGCTTGATGTCCCCGCCGCCGATCCCCGCAGTGACTGCCCAGACTACAAGGTAGGTGCCGCACCACACCGCCCCTCCTACCAGCCGCTGCGGGAGAGTAGCCGGGTAGGTGACAAGGACAAGCGTAATAATGAGCGGCGTGGCGGGGACGGTGAGCCAGTCCGGCAGCCTGTGAAAACATACGTCACTTCCCACCAGTAGCACTGCCCAGGCGAGCACAGCTACCCCTAACACCGGTGCAACCCCCACGGTCTCCCCTCCCCTCGAGATGTTGGCCCTAGACTAGCCGACGAACGGAGGGTGGGTGGTGGCCTGCACTACAAACAGGTTGGGAGGCTCAGTAGCCTGCCGGAATCGCCGTGCGGTGTGGCAAGTAGACGGCTGCTCCTGCCATCAAGGTACACCCTGTGCCCGGTTGGCCTGACACCGCGAGAAACTTAAGAGAGGAAGCTTTCCAGAGCATCTCGCATCGCAGTACGTGGCGCCGGGCGCCCGGTGTATTGCTCAAATTGCGAGAAGGATTGGTGCGCGAGCATGACGTTGCCCTCTACCGCGGGGAACCCCGCGACCCGGGCTGCCTGAGTCAACGGTGTGGGTCGCGGGTCATAGATGACATCGAGTACCGGGCAGTGGGCGATCTCCGCTTCTCTTCCCGCAAGAACTGCCGAGGGCACGGTGCTGATCACTACGCTTGCCTGCCGCGTAACGTGTGACAAGTCACCGGAGAAGTCACGGTAGCTAAACTCCGCGTCCCCCACCAGAGGTCGTAGTTGCGCCGATTTGTCCGTGCGGTTAATCACCGTGACTCGTGCGGCACCCAGGCTCCCCACCGCCCATAACGCCGGGCGAGAGGTCCCGCCGCCGCCGATGATGACAACCTCGGATCCCGCAATCTTGTCCGTCACTCCCAGCTCATCAAGCGCGCCGAGGATCCCCTCGCAGTCGGTGTTATCCGCAGCCCACGTGCCGTCGCCCCTGTGCACCAGCGTGTTGGCAGAGCCGATCGTTGCCGCCCGCTCGGAGACTTCATCGGCCACGTCCAGCGCCGCGAACTTGCACGGCATGGTGACGCTTATGCCCCTCACCGAAGCATCGCATCCGGCTACGAACTCGGCCACCTGGTCCGCTGTGCATTCGTGGCGTTCAAAGCGCCACTCGTCCTCCATGGAGTACTTGCGGTAGCCTGCCTCGTGGAGCACCGGCGACAAGGAGTGGCGGATCGGTGAGCCGATGACGTAGCAAGTAAACATATTCCTCCTAGCTTCAGCGCGGCGGTACTGCGAATAGTCCGAAGCGTCAACAGTTTTGTCTGGGTTACGGTCTCACGTTACCTACCCATACCGTGGAGGGAAACTTCCAAGTTCGCACCGCGCAATTCACTACTGATTCCTCCCCCACCCTTCCTCACCTCTCCGGGTCCACGGACCCACTGCTTCAGGCGCTTTCCCACAACTTGCTCAGCGCCCTGAGCCCCGACCCCACTGCAGTCACTCCTGTCTCCACTTCTCCGCCATGGCGGCGGTACCCGGACCGCGCAGGGGCCACCAGACGACCGTCTCCCGCATCGCACAAAGCAGATGCGCTGCCGAGAGCGCTGCCCGAATGGCAGTGTACAAACGGCAGTGCACGAAAAAAGGCAGTGCACGTAGTGCACTGCCCTGTGTTACTCGCTCCGATTAGCGGTTCGAATCCAAGACACCAGATTCGGCAGCCTTTTGCGTATCCGCCATGTGCTGTTCGAATGTGTCGTTGAATACCGTCGTGCCGTCCTTATCAACGGTTACGAAGAACAACCAGTTGCCAGGTGCCGGATTCTCCATCGCGGTGACCGCCTCGATAGACGGGGAGGCAATCGGGGTTGCCGGCAGGCCATCCTTGGCGTAGGTATTCCACGGTGTTTCCCGTGCGCGATCCTCGTCGGTGGTAGCAACCTCCTGCTCATCGAGGCCGTAGTTCACGGTGGAGTCGAACTCCAGGCGCATCGGCTTTGCCAGCCGGTTGAGGATGACGCGCGCCACCTTATCAAACTCGCCTGCAGGTGCCTCGCGCTCCACCAGTGAAGCGGCGGTGAGAAGCTCGTAGGGGCTGAGGTTAATTGCTGCTGCCCGGTCCACAATGCCAGTGTTGGCAAAGCTTTCGGCGGAAGCGGAAATGAGCTGCGTCAAGGTCTCCTCGGCGCTGGCCTCCGGATCCACCACGTACTCACCGGGCTCGATCAGCCCCTCCAACCTCTTGGGGTCCCCACTGGCCTTCTGCACGGGCTCCAGAGCCCACTCGGGTACGCCTAGGGAAACCGGATCGGCAGTGGCAGCTACGTTGGCGATCTCCTCAGCGCTGAGGCAACTATCCCCCACACTGCACGTAATGGAGGAGACCAGGGAGTAAATGCCAAAGCGCGTGTCTCCGCCCACAACCTTGCTATCCATGAGCGTTGCCCCGGTGGGAACCTTGAGAAGATCGACCTTATTTTCCGGGTTGAGGAATGCTTCTACCGCAGACTGGGCGCTCATCTTTTCTTGCAGCTTGTAAAAGCCCGGCTTGATGTCAGCCGCTTTCGGTGTCGTCGCCGCAGCTGATTGGAAGGCCTCGTTGCTGGACACAACGCCCTTCTCCACAAGGCTGGGGCCAACCTCAGACAAGGTAGAACCGGGTTTAATTTCGGCCAAGACGGTGTTCCCGTTGCCGTCGCCACGAAAATCTCCACCAGATTGACCCATCATTCCGATGTACATGGCTGCTGCGATGAGCGCAAGGATCATGCCGACAAGAACGCCTATTCGCTGCCCCCGCTTCTTTCCCACCGCATGGGAATTCCGCCCGCTGTGGGCATGGGACATGGCGTTTGGGCCGTCTTCACCTGGTAGTCTGCGTGCCATAAATAGAAATTTTATCCTATTGTTACCAAATTGTGCATTACGACCCGGCAGTTCTGCTTAGTTTTGCGAAAATTTTTTGGCCGCTCTGCCTCCGCTGGGGATACAGCCAAGTGAATGGAGACCAGCAGTTGGTTTACGCGGCCCCTAGATCCGCCTAATTTCGTCCCAAGCCAGCACGGTGGTGGCGCGCCCCTTGGGCATATGCAGCGCAGGCCCACAGGAACGACTGTTCCCGTGGGCCTTGTTTCTGGTCTACTGCCGGGGTTCTTCCCCGCCGGGATATTCCTCCCCCCTCTTCTGTGCAAGATAAGTACGCCGTGCGTCGAGCCACGTCTGGAGGATTTCTACAGCCGCGGCCTGATCCACCACGCGGCGGCCTGCACGCTCGGTCAAGCCTGAGGCGTGGAGCGCCTGGGTGGCAATGACGGTGGTGAGTCGCTCGTCGGCAAATTTCACAGGAATCGTGAGCTCCCTGGCGGCCAAGCGCCGCTCCAACCGGCGACCAATGTCGCGGGCATGGACGATGGAAGCTGAGCCATTGCCTTTGAGATCTCGGGGCAGCCCGATGACGATCTCGACGGGCTCATACTCCTCCACGATCTCCAGCAGCCGGCGGATGTCTTCCCCGTCGGGTATCTCGTCACCGACGCGCTTGTGCGAGCGACGAACAGTCTCCACGGGCATGGCGAGCCGCCCATCGCGATCAGAGGAAGCGACACCGATCCGTACCGTTCCCACGTCGAGCGCCAGACGGCGTCCCTCACCGGGGTCGTTTTCGCCGGCCCGGTCGGGCTCGATGGGGCTAAGCCCCATCAAGCGCAGCGCCTCCTCACCCAGCCGCGGGTCGATCCCTTTGTCAGCTGCTCCGGGGACCCGCCCGTTGGGGCTTCCTTGCCCACGCCCACGAGACTGTCGGTTGCCTCGGAACCCCTTGGAGCGCCCGGAAGCCTGGCGGCGTCGTTTCCCCTGAACCACGGTCTACTTACTTCTCAGACAGCTCGCGCGCGACTGCCTCGAAAGCGTCATGGAAACCATCGGGGGTTGTGCCGGAGCCCTGAGCCAAGGCAGGCTTGCCGCCACCCTTGCCTCCGACGTACTTTCCAACCACAGAAACCAGGTCGCCGGCCTTGATGCCCTGGGCAATGGCGGCATCTGTAGCAGCAACTGCGAACGGAGCCTTACCGCCCTGGGAGCCTCCCAGCACGACGACAGCAGCCCTGCTGCCGAGACGACCGATGAGATCCTGGGCCATTGCGCGCAGATCCTTGCCCCCCACGGAGGAACCAAGGTTCTCCGCGATAAGCTCGAAAGAACCCGCCTGACGGGCCGAATCGGTGAGTTCGCCGACCCGCTGAGCAAGTGCCTTGGCGTGAAGGTTCTCAATCTCCTTCTCGGCTGCCTTCAGCTTCTCCGTCAGCTGTGCGATCCTCTCGGGGAGGTTCTCACTCGGGGTCTTGAGAGAGGTGGCAAGCCCCTCAGCGAGGGCACGCTCCTTAGACAGGTAGCTGAAGGAGTTCAGGCCGGAGTAAGCCTCGATACGGCGAACGCCGGAGCCCACGGACGACTCACCGAGGATAGCAACCGGGCCGATCTGCGCGCAGTGGGCAACGTGCGTGCCACCACACAGTTCCATGGAGAATGGACCACCGATTTCCACGACGCGGACGATGTTGCCGTAGTTCTCGCCGAACAGCGCCATCGCGCCCATCGCCTTCGCCTCGTCGAGAGGCATCTCCGTCGTGTTGACATCCCAGTCAGTATCGACGGCCTCGTTGGTCACTAGCTCGATTTCTTCCAGCTGCGCGGGCGTCAACGCCTGTGCGTAGTTGAAGTCAAAGCGCAGGTAACCGGGCTTGTTCATGGAACCAGCCTGCACCGCCGTCGGCCCCAAGGTCTGGCGCAGGGCAGCGTGGATGAGGTGGGTTGCGGAGTGCGCCTGGCGAGCGGCGTGGCGCCACGCCTCATCGACGTGGAGGCAGGCCGTATCTCCGAGCTCAATCCCACCGTTGGTCACTGTGGCCTTGTGTACCCACAGCTTCTTACCAATCTTTTGCACGTCGTTGACTGCGAGGGTCGCATCCCCCACGGTGATCGTTCCGCGATCGCCAAGCTGACCGCCGGACTCTGCGTACATCGGGGTGGACTCGACGATAACCTCAACCTCGTCGCCCTCAGAGGCAGCGTTGATCTTCTGGCCACCGGACACCAGTCCGATGATGGGGCTTTCACCCTCGAGGTTGTTGTAGCCAACGAACTCCGTCGGGTGGTTATCCACAAACTCGCGGTACACCGTGAGGTCGGCAGCGCCGTGCTTCTTGGCCTGGTTATCAGCCTTGGCGCGAGCCTTCTGCTCCGCCATGAAAGCATGGAAACCTTCCTCATCCACGGTCAACCCCTGCTCGCGCGCCATTTCCAGGGTGAGGTCGATGGGGAAACCGTACGTATCGTGAAGCGTGAAGGCCTTCTCGCCGGAGATTTCCGTCGAGCCGTGGCTCTTGACCGCGGCAACCTCCTGCTCAAAGAGCTCGGTGCCGGATTCCAGCGTGCGCAGGAACGCCTTCTCCTCGTTGACAGCAACGCTGAGGATGCGCTCGCGGGCCTTCTTGATCTCCGGGTAGGACGGAGTCATCGTGTCCATGATGGTGTTCATGAACGTCTCCATCGTGTTGCCCTTGGCACCCAGCAACCGCGCAGAGCGGATGATCCTGCGCAGGAGGCGGCGCAGGATGTAGCCGCGCCCCTCGTTGCCCGGCGTCACGCCGTCGAGGATAATCATCATGGCCGTGCGGGAGTGGTCGGCGATAACGCGGAAACGAATGTCGTCCTCGTGGGAACCCTTGCCGTAAGTGGATCCTGTGAGCTTTTCGGCAACGTCGATGACGGGCCGCAGGAGGTCGGTCTCGTACACGTTATCCACGCCCTGCAGGATGCAGGCGATGCGCTCCACACCCATGCCAGTATCGATGTTCTTCTTGGGCAACGGGCCCAAGATTTCAAAGTTGTCCTTGCCCGTGCCCTCGCCACGCTCGTTCTGCATGAACACAAGGTTCCATACCTCGAGGTAACGGTTATCGTCGGCGATGGGGCCGCCTTCCTTGCCGTACTCAGGCCCGCGATCGTAGTAGATCTCGGAGCACGGACCACACGGCCCGGGGATACCCATCGACCAGTAGTTATCCGCCATTCCCAGGCGCTGGATGCGGTCTTCAGGCACCCCGATCTTGTTGTGCCAAATATCGGCAGCCTCGTCATCGTCGAGGTACACGGTCACCCACAGGCGCTCCGGATCAAGGCCGTATCCACCATCCTCTACGGATCCGGTCAGCAACGTCCACGCGTGAGTGATAGCGCCTTCTTTGAAGTACTGACCGAAGGAGAAGTTGCCCGCCATCTGGAAGAACGTGTTGTGGCGGGTGGTGATTCCCACCTCCTCAATGTCGAGGGTGCGCACGCACTTTTGAATACTGGTTGCCGTCCCGTTTTCAAAGGGCGGGTTCTGTTGCCCCAGGAAGTAGGGTTTGAACGGCACCATGCCTGCATTGACAAACAGCAGGGTCGGATCATCGAGGATCAGGGAGGCACTTGGAACGGCGGTGTGCCCAGCGTCAACAAAGTGCTTGGTAAAACGTTCCCTAATCTCATGGGTCTGCATGCCAGATGGCCTTTCTCACACGGAAAATATTTTTAACTTGGGTTATGTTACCCCACCAGGTAGGTAACGCGTGTTTCTCACCCCGGAGTTCAGCACACCTAAACACTTAGTCACCGTGATTCCAAACGTGCATGCTCGCGTTCTGGCTACAATGGCCCGCTTGCCTCACCGCCACTATCCATGCGTTGCACCAACCCTGGCACCCCCTTTCCACAGTCTGAGCTGCAGGAGAGTCATTCCAATTCACGCTTGGGCTACTGCTCACCCCGCACGATCTTCCGCAACGCGGGCGCCACGTTTTGGATTCCGGCTTCCCTCCCGTGCCCGGTTGGAACAAAATACGTCGCATCGTCGAGGGTTTCCGGATTATAGCGTTGTGTCACCACCCCACGGGGATCATCATGCGGGTAGCGGTATCCAATCGCCGCGCCCACCCGTTTCGCACCCTCGTAGTGGCCGTCGCGGAGGTGACGGGGAACTGGGCCGCTTTTGCCTTGGCGCACGTCTGCTAAGGCGCCGTCAATCGCCGTGATAACCGCGTTTGACTTAGGTGCCAGGGCGAGGTGGATGGTTGCCTGGGCAAGGCTCAAACGCCCCTCGGGCATTCCGATGAGTTGAACAGCCTGCGCCGCCGCAACCGCGGCAGGCATCGCTGTAGGGTCGGCCATCCCGATGTCCTCGCTGGCCAAAATGATCAGCCTGCGGGCGATAAATCGCGGGTCTTCTCCCCCTTCGATCATGCGCGCAAGGTAGTGCAAGGCAGCGTCCACATCCGATCCGCGAACCGACTTAATAAATGCGCTGATGATGTCGTAGTGCTGGTCGCCGTCGCGATCGTAGCGAACAACAGCACGGTTGATTGTCGCTTCCAACGTTTCGGAAGTGATAAGCCGCGCGGGCGTAACGGGCGTATCAGGCCCATTTCCATCCACCTGCTCCGCAGCGGCCTGCGAGTCGGACTTATCTTCTCCCTCGTCAGATTCGTCAGTGGCTTCATCGGCATCATCGCAAACACCGGAATCGTCGGCGCTACTGCCCGGGTGCTCCATCGCCCCCTCGGCAGCCGCCTCCACGTAGGTGAGAGCACGCCGCGCATCACCGCCGGCAAGGGTAACCAATTGGTCGAGGGCTTCGTCGGTGATTCCTACTTTCCCTCCGTAGCCACGCTCGTCGGTGAGAGCGCGGTGCACAACGGTCTTGAGATCGTCCTCGCTCAGGCTCTCCAATTGGAGCAGCAGGGAACGCGACAATAGTGGTGCGTTCACCGCGAAGCTCGGGTTCTCTGTGGTGGCAGCTACCAGCAGCACGATCCTGTTTTCAACAGCCGCGAGCAGAGCATCTTGCTGAGTCTTAGAAAAACGGTGCACCTCGTCGATGAAGAGCACCGTCCTGGTGCCCTCGATCAGCTTGCGCCGGGCGGTGTCGATCACCGCCCGCACTTCCTTTACTCCCGAATCAAGAGCAGACATGCCGACAAACCTGTTGCCGGTTGCCACCGAGATGAGGGAGGCAATCGTCGTCTTGCCTGTCCCAGGAGGACCGTACAGGATTACGGATGTTTCCCCGTCTCCCTCGATGAGATGTCGCAGCGGTTTGCCTGGGCCGAGCAGATGCTGTTGCCCTACGACCTCGTCCAAGGTGCGTGGGCGCATGCGGACCGCCAACGGGGCGTTGCCCCCGGGGTGGAAATACTGCTGGGCCGAATCGTCCTCGGAGTTGCTCGTCCCAAACAGCGCGTCTTGTGCCATTAGCTCACTGCTCCTGCAACCACTCGATGAACTCGTTAGCAAATGTAGTCACCGCCGAAAAGCGGGGGTTCTTACTGGAAAAGGCAGCAAGCGACGCGTAAGTTTCCGTGAGGTCTTTCTTGCCAAGGTCAAACAGTCGCTGCATTTCCTCGTCGTCTCCCCGCAGCGCGGCAAAGCCTTCGTGAGGCAACGGTGGCACGGGAAGCTTGCACGCCTCAACAATTTTGCTCAGCGATCCGTGATGGATGTAGGCGAGCGAACCGAACGCCCAGCCCACCATCGCTGTGAGGATACGCGAATGGAGTCGCTCCTCCTCTGCTAGAGAAGGCCACACACTCGCGACTTCGGCAGCCCAGCTGGAGATGAAGATGTCTGCTTCCGCCTCCGTCAGCGGATGGGTAGTGATGTATTGCGGGAAGCCGGCGGCCACACACGCAATGTCAAAGGCCACGTCACGGTAGGCGCACCACTCGTAATCGAGGAAACTTGTGCGGTCGGCATCGAGAATGTTGTCCGGGGCAAGGTTAAAGGGCGTGAAGGCCTTGAAGTTCGACTGGGCTAGTCGACGCACCGCGTCCTTTGCCAGTTCGGTTGCCTGTTCAGGTACGGTTATCCCCGTCCGTTCAAGCAACCTGCCACCCTCCTCCACCGCAGCCCGGAGGATATCTGAGTGCAAATTTTGATACGTCTTCATAGACGGGTCCAGCTTGCTCATCCGCTGAAACAGGACATCGAAGTGGCGTTCGTGGCCGGCGGTGCCGGCGTGCATTCTTCCAATCGTTGAGCCCAGCTTGCGCAAGACTACGTGCCGCAGCTCTTCGTCATCACTGGCAAGGAGGTCCGCATACGTCGTCCCCACCCCCGTATCCGAGATGATGAGGATCCGGTTGTCCACGTCGCTGCCCAAAAGAATTGGTCCGGGCCGGACATCCTCGGACAGCGCGGTGAGAAACTGGTAGGCAACGAGCTGGCATTCAAACGAATACCGGTAGTAAGGATGATCCCTCGGCGGGGTTTGCTTAAGCACGAGGGTGCGTTGCGGGACGAAGGGGTTAGGGGCCACTTTCACGCGGAGAACGGTGGTCTCCGGGGAATTAGACATGTCATCTACAAGGGCGAGTTGCTGCTGACCGCCGAACCTCAAAGAAAGTAGTGCTTCTGCCTTCTCAATGAGACGATTGTGCTGGTCATTATCAGTGGGCTCAGGTTCCCTAGATTGCATCCCTATCCTTTCGTCCCTTCTACTTTACCGTTATCCCCAACCAACGCTGACCTTCCCAATGGGGGTGTGAGAGGTACGGCTCGTCGCTTTCTCGCGTGTCCTGCTTTGCTTCGTTTACTTGCATTCGGTTCCGGCACCGGTCATGAGCGTGCCGGGCAAAGAAAAAGCCGGGACCATCGTGGTGGCCCCGGCTAGTGTGACCTCACGGTCACACCGGACGTTACTTTTCTTCCTTCTTCTTCGGCTTGAAGTCGATTCCGGCTTCCTTACGCTGCTCGGGCGTGATGGGAGCAGGCGCATCGGTCAGCGGATCGATTCCGCCACCAGACTTGGGGAAGGCGATGACGTCGCGGATGGACTCGAAACCGCCGAGGAGCGACACGATGCGGTCCCAGCCGAAAGCGATTCCGCCGTGCGGCGGAGCGCCAAAGGCGAAGGCATCGAGCAGGAAGCCGAACTTCTCGCGAGCCTCTTCCTCGGTGATTCCCATCACCTCGAATACTCTTTCTTGCACGTCACGACGGTGGATACGGATCGAACCGCCACCGATCTCGTTACCGTTGCACACGATGTCGTATGCGTAGGCCAGTGCCGAGCCCGGATCCGTATCGAACGTGTCCATGGATTCAGGCTTCGGCGAGGTGAACGCGTGGTGCACGGCGGTCCACTTGGAGTGCCCCAGCGCCACATCGCCGGAGGCGGTGGCATCTGCAGAGGGCTCGAACAGCGGAGCGTCAACGACCCACGTGAAGGCCCAGTCGCCGTCCTTGATAAGGCCGAGTTTCTCAGCGATGGCACCACGAGCGGCACCGAGCAGTGCGCGGGAGCTCTTGGCATCACCGGCGGCAAAGAAGATGCAATCGCCGGGCTTTGCGCCAACATGGTCTGCAATCCCCGCACGCTCTTCGTCCGTGATGTTCTTGGCTACCGGGCCGCTCAAGGTTCCGTCCTCACCGACGAGGATGTAGGCGAGGCCCTTTGCGCCACGCTGCTTGGCCCAATCCTGCCAGGCATCGAGCTGGCGGCGGGGCTGCGAAGCGCCACCGTCCATGACGACGGCACCAACGTACGGGTTCTGGAACACACGGAAGGTGGTGTTCTTGAAGAACTCGGTGCACTCGACAATCTGGATGTCGAAGCGCAGGTCCGGCTTGTCAGAGCCGTACTTCTCCATCGCTTCCTTGTAGGTCATGCGAGGAATCGGTGTCTTAATCTCGTACCCGATGAGCTTCCACAACGCCGTGAGAATCTCCTCGGCCAGAGCGATCACGTCGTCCTGATCAACAAAGCTCATCTCAACGTCGAGCTGGGTGAATTCCGGCTGACGGTCTGCGCGGAAGTCCTCGTCGCGGTAGCACCGTGCGATCTGGTAGTAGCGTTCCATGCCCGCAACCATGAGCAGCTGTTTGAACAGCTGGGGTGACTGCGGCAGCGCGTACCACGTACCCGGCTTGAGTCGGGCGGGCACGAGGAAGTCACGAGCGCCCTCAGGGGTCGAACGCGTCAGGGTCGGTGTCTCGATCTCGGTGAAATCGTGCTTGTCCAGCACCTCGCGGGCGGCGTGGTTCGCCTTTGAGCGCAGGCGCAGCGCGTTGGCCTGGCGCTCGCGGCGCAGATCGAGGTAACGGTACTTGAGGCGGGTCTCCTCGCCTACCTCGCCGGACGACGAGGGATCATCAATCTGGAACGGCAGTGCTGCGGATTCGTTGAGGATCTCCAGCTCACTGACGTTCACCTCAATATCGCCAGAAGACAGGTTCGGGTTGGACGATCCTTCCGGACGCGCCTCCACCACACCGGTTACCTTGATGCAGAATTCGCTGCGAAGGTGGTGGGCCTGTTCTGCTACATCGGACTCGCGAAAGACGACCTGGGCGAGCCCGCTCCTATCACGCAAATCGATGAAGATCACACCACCGTGATCCCTGCGACGGGCTACCCAGCCGGTCAGGGTGACGGTGTCGCCGACATTCTCCTTGCGTAATTCGCCTGCTAGATGAGTGCGAAGCACCTGTCGTGCCTTCCTTTCGTCCATTGTCTTTCTCAGGAGCGGCAAAAACGCTACCTGTAAAAATGCAAGATTTTCATGTGTCGTGTGCCATAGGGCGCACCTTGGAGAGTAGTTTACTCGCCTTGCGTTACTGGAGGACACACAGCTCGACGAGTGCATTCTCGTCCAAGTTGGAATGCGCGTAGCACAACTCCCAGAAGCCCCGAGCAGATCCGTTCAATCATCTTCCCCTTGTTCTCCAAGAGGGGCACTCCCCCTGTTCCGTGGTACCCGCTGAGTGCTTACGTTCCACGGCCGGATCCAAGATGCAGGCAAGCCACATGTCCGGGATCCACGCAATGTGCATTTGAAGGCCGCCACCTGCAATAACTCCTCCCGCATCTACAATCCGTCACCCGCGAAACCCAACTGCGACAAGAATTGTGGCACACGCTCCTCGCGTAAGCCCTTTTCGTAGGACCCCGCGCAGGCTGAGAGCTAACTGGCGCGAGCGGTGCGAGACTTCCTTAGAAGCAGCGATACCCCAAATCGGCGCGAAAGCGCGAGGGGTTCCGGCGCGCGCACGCACGGCATGGAAGAATAGTCCCATGACATTCCGAGAAGGCTTAACGTCCAGTTCCAATCGAGCTTCCCGTGGCAGTGGCGGCGGACGAGGCGGAATGATCGCAGGTGGTGGCATCGGCGGTCTCATTATCGTTCTTGTTGCCCTGTTCTTTGGCATCGACCCGGGGCTGCTCGGTGGCCTCACGGGCGGTGGAACTTCGTACGAGTCTCAGCAGGAGACAGCCCCCTCCACAGACGGTGAGGTGATCTGCAAGACCGCCGAAGATGCGAACACCAACACCGAGTGCCGCCTCGAGTGGACTGCGAAGTCACTCGACCAGGTGTGGGAAACCCAGCTTCCGAAGCAGGCGGGCATTGAGTACCAGGCACCGCAGATGCACCTGTTCAACCAGGTTGTGAACACCGGCTGCGGGCAAGCATCCGCCAACACGGGCCCGTTCTTCTGCCCCGCAGATCACACAGCGTACTTTGATGCCAGCTTCTTTAGCCTTCTTGAGCAGCTCGGTGGCTCGAGCGATCCGTTCGCCCAGGAGTACATCGTCGCCCACGAGTTTGGCCACGCCATTCAGCAGATGGAGGGGACACTCGGGCTCAGCGATTACCAGAACCCAGGTGCTGATTCGAACGCCGTAAAGATCGAGCTGCAGGCCGATTGCTACGGCGGCCTGTGGGCCCACTACGCCGCCCAGGGTGAGAATGCATTCCTCGAGCCGATCACCGATGAGCAGGTCGCGTCGGCTGTGCAGTCCGCCATGGCTGTGGGCGACGATAACATTCAGAAGCGTTCCGGTGGCGAGGTGCGCCCTGACCAGTGGACTCACGGTTCCTCCGAGCAGCGCACACAGTCTTTCCTCACGGGTTACGAAACAGGTTCCATGGCTTCATGTGATTTCCTTGATCGGGGTGTGTACAAGCAGTAACCTGCCGGGCGGCAGCGCCCCTATTTTGCCGCAGCATTTGTGGCTGTGTCGCCGTCACCAATTCGTCTAACTTCTGCGCTACCTTAGCGCCCCGCATGGTCGCCAGGTTCGCGCTTACACTGGTGGCAACGCTCGGGCGGGTCCCGCTGGTTGGTTTCCACGGGCGCCCGCCGGCTGCCTGCCACGGACGCGCGAAGCCTCGCCGCTTTAAAATGCGCCCGAAACACACGTGACGGAAAGGATGGCGGAGACCCTATGAGTACCAAGAATGCGACAGCACCAACCGGGCGGGAGGGAGGGTCCTCCCGGGAAGCCGGTGATGGCCAGTCGCCTGCTCTGCGGTTCCTCACTCTGTTCAATGACATCGAGCAGGAACTTCGCCAGCTACTCGACGCACGACCATCCGACTCTTTTACGTGGATGGTGCGGCTATGCGAGAAGAAGCAACACCTCACTCCCACCCAATCCGATACCCTCCAGGCGGCGGCCAACCTGCGCAATTCGATCACGCACGGCACCTACCGCGATGGCCATCCCGTCGCTGATCCGCGGGAAAACATCATTGACGATCTCGCCACCATCCGGAGCTTCCTCGTCGATCCGCCCCTGGCCATGTCGGTTCTTCCCCAGCGCGAGGTTGTCACTTTCGCCCCGGAGGACTCGGTGCGCGATGTTTTAGCCACCCTCCATTCCACGCGATTTTCCCAATTCCCGGTGTATCAGGGCAAAGACTTCGTGGGCATCCTCACGGCAAATTCCATTGCAAAGTGGCTGGCAGAGGACATCCTTGACGACGGCAAACTCACAACCATCACCGTCGAGGATGTGTTGGGCAGGGCACGCGACTCGCAACGAGTGGAGTTCCTCCCGCGCACGGCAACGTCGTTCGAGGTGGCAGAAACCCTCATGCGGGTAAAGAAGGGACAGCGGGCGCCCCGCATTGTCCTTATTACCGAGAAGGGCAAGCGCAGCCAAAAGCCGCTGCGAGTAGTCTCCGAGGCAGACATCGCCCCGCTGTTGGAGTCTCTCGATATGTTCACCTCGTAGCCACGCTCTCGCCGCCGTAGGCCCCTTCGGCCCACTGTTCCTGCACGGGCAGTACTAGAAGCACAGGACGCTAAAGGGGGGCCAAACCTTTGAGATACACGGCGCACACACCAGCCCTCTACACTGTCCTCCGCCCGATTCATTTTGCGTTCACCTGCACCGACGGACGGGGCGGAATAACTTTTCGCAGCACGTGTTGCAGCTAGTGACAGAGTAAGGCTGAGCTTACTTTTTCTCCTCGCTGGGTAGGAAGGCCGATGGCGGGCGATCCGCTCACGCGCGTGCGTGGTGGTGTCCCACGGCCTGCTGGCGAGGACCAAGGTTTAAGGCTCCGCTTTTCCACGCACACTCCCGCGTGGCACCCCGCAAAAACGCAGAAAGGACACCATGCAGTTCGGCATCTTCACTATCGGTGATGTGACGCAGGACCCAACAACGGGGTGTACTCCCACGGAGGGTGAACGCATAGATGCGATGACACAGATCGCGCTCAAGGCCGAGGAGGTGGGGCTCGATGTGTTCGCCACAGGTGAGCACCACAACCCGCCCTTCGTCCCCTCGTCGCCCACCACGCATCTCGCCTACATCGCGGCGCAGACGAAAAACCTCATCCTGTCCACCTCCACCACTCTTATCACCACCAATGATCCGGTGAAGATCGCCGAGGATTACGCGTTCCTCCAGCACCTTTCCGGCGGGCGCGTAGATCTCATGATGGGACGTGGCAACACGGGTCCCGTCTACCCCTGGTTTGGCAAAGACATCCGCAAGGGAATCCCCCTAGCCGTGGAGAATTACCACTTGCTGCGCAGGCTATGGCGGGAAGACGTCGTCAATTGGCGAGGCGAATTCCGCACGCCGCTCAACCGCTTTACCTCTACGCCCCGTCCCTTGGACGGTGTCCCGCCGTTCGTGTGGCACGGTTCCATCCGCTCCACCGAGATTGCCGAGCAGGCTGCCTTTTACGGCGACGGCTTCTTCCACAACAACATTTTCTGGAACAAGGAGCACACCGCCCGGATGGTGCAGATCTACCGGGATCGCTACGAGTACCACGGGCACGGGCGGGCAGACCAGGCCATCGTTGGCTTGGGAGGCCAGGTGTTCATCGCGGATACGGAAAAGGAGGCCAAGGATTTCTTCCGCCCGTACTTTGATAACGCGCCGGTGTACGGTCACGGGCCGACGCTGGAGGAATTCACCGAGCTGACTCCCCTCACAGTGGGAACCGCCGAGCAGGTGATCGAGCGGACGTTGCAGTTTGCCGATTGGGTGGGCGATTACCAGCGCCAGCTGTTCCTCATCGATCACGCGGGCCTTCCCCTCGAGGTGGTTCTAGACCAGATTGAGCGGTTGGGGCGCGATGTGGTGCCGGTGCTGCGCGAGAAGTTCGAGGAGCGCCGCCCGGACCATGTCCCCAGCGACCCGCCGACCCATGCGTACCTCGCGGCCCACCGCGATTCCCCGCACTTTGACGTTCTCCCCGGAAAGGATCTGTAAAACCATGCGTTCCATCGTCGTCATCTCCGGTGGCGTCAGCGAGCCGTCCACCACAACAGCGATCGCCCAGCAGTTGGCCACGGCGGTCAGATCCGCGGTGGGGGCGAGGGGCGAGCAGGCCACCATCACCACGATTGAGCTGCGGGGGCTAGCCATCGACCTGGCCAAGGCGCTCATCTCGCGGACGTTGTCGCCGGAGCTCACCTCCGCCTATGAGGCGGTGGCCAACGCGGACGGGGTGATCGCGGTTTCCCCCACGTTTTCCGCCAGCTACTCCAGCTTGTTCAAGATGTTCTTCGATGTGATGGACAAGGACCTGCTCACGGATAAGCCGGTCCTTCTGGCCGCCACAGCGGGCACCCCGCGCCACTCGCTTATGCTCGAGCACGCGATGCGGCCCCTGTTTTCCTTCTTCCGCGCGCGCATCGTGCCCACGGCCGTGTTCGTCGCCACCGAGGACTTCTCCGCCGACGATTCCGAGGCCTTGGAGCAGCGGATGGCGCGCGCCGCGGGCCAGCTTGCGCGCGAGGTTGTCTCGGAACGGGACCACGCCGGTGGTTTGGGAGGTCCACTTTCCGACGGTCCGTCCTCGCCCCTGCCTCAGTCCTCACCGAATAGCTTTTCCTCACTGTTGCGTCGTCATTCCGGCGACTAGGAAGCCGGATGCTCCGCCCCCTTGTGCTGCCCACGTGGGGACCTCAGCGCTCGCATAAAAGCGCATAAAATCGTGTGATAATTGTCTCGGTGGAACGAGAATTGATGCTGGCCATAGCTAGTATTAGGGTTATTCTATATCGTTTCCCATGATCGCTATTCAAAGCACTGCATAAACGGGATTGTGGTTTAGCGTATGGGGCTCATCTTCCATTACAGTGAGAACCATGACAATCAGTGCTGTTGACATTTTTAGCATCGGCATCGGCCCCTCGTCCTCGCACACGGTGGGACCGATGAGAGCCGCGAAGCGCTTTGCCGAACAGTTTCACCCCACGAACGTGAAAATCGAGTTGCGCGGATCGCTGTCTTCCACCGGCCACGGCCACGGCACGGACCGCGCCAGCGTTCTCGGACTCGCCGGCTATGAACCGGTCACTGTTCCTCTCGATATCGACCCCAAACCCGGGGCAGCCGTTCCCGAGCACGGCTCGATCACGAGCATTGACGGCACCGAAATCTCTTTCCACATCGTCTTTAACGATGTCGCACTCCCCCAGCACCCCAACGGGATGATCTTCACCGTGCTGGACAAAAGCGACAACCCCACCGACGAGACGGAGACTTACTTCTCCGTCGGCGGCGGGTTCATCCAGTCCGAGGCGGAGCTCAGGGCAGCTCAGGAGGCCCCGGGCGAGACATCGGCAGGTGTTGCCACCCAGGATAAAGAGGCGGACGTGCCGTGGCCGTTTAGTAATGGCGCGGAGATGCTCGACCGGTGCGAGCGTTCGGGGCTCTCTATCCCCGAGGTCATGATGGAAAACGAGGTCACACTCCACGGCTCGGAGGAGTTCGTGAACAAGCACCTCGATCTCGTGTGGGACACCATGGTCGAGTGCGTGGAGAAGGGGATGCGCGGACGCGGCATCCTACCCGGTGGCCTGGGAGTGCAGAGGCGCTGCTACGCGTTGCACCAAAAGCTCCTGCGCCACGAAAACGCCGAGCGTGCCGGTCAGCTCACCGCCATGGAGTGGGTCAACCTGTACGCCATGGCCGTCAACGAGGAAAACGCGGCCGGTGGGCGCGTTGTCACCGCCCCCACCAACGGAGCTGCTGGTGTCATCCCCGCGGTCATGTACTACGCCAAGACGTACCTTCCTAGCTTCGACCGCGAGGCTGCCCGCCGCTTCCTCCTCACCGCCGCGGCGATCGGCATCGTCATCAAGACCAACGCCTCCATCTCCGGCGCCGAGGTCGGCTGCCAGGGCGAGGTTGGTTCGGCGTGCGCCATGGCTGCGGCGGGCCTTGCCGAGCTTTTTGACTCCACGCCCGCACAGGTGGAAAACGCGGCGGAGATCGCACTCGAGCACAACCTGGGGCTAACGTGTGACCCGGTAGGTGGGCTCGTCCAGATCCCCTGCATTGAGCGCAACGCCATCGGCGCGGTGAAGTCCATCAACGCGGCTCGCCTGGCGCGCATGGGCACCGGCAGCCACCATGTCTCACTCGACGACGCCGTGGTGACCATGAAGGAGACAGGCCTGGACATGATGAGTAAGTACAAGGAGACCTCCAAGGGTGGCCTCGCCGTGAACATTGGCCTCCCCGTCACGATCACAGAGTGCTAACCCGCACCTTCTTCCCATGAACAAATAAGAAAACCGGACCATCCTCGTGGTCCGGTTTTTTGTGGCCTGCCTCT
This sequence comes from Corynebacterium pyruviciproducens ATCC BAA-1742, assembly GCF_000411375.1. GTDB lineage: Bacteria > Actinomycetota > Actinomycetes > Mycobacteriales > Mycobacteriaceae > Corynebacterium > Corynebacterium pyruviciproducens. The sequence goes on from NZ_KE150446.1 coordinate 776,692, forward strand.
TACCCAGGCGTTCCTCTTACCCAGGCCTGCCACTAAGGCAGGCCTGCGTCATACGCAAGCCTGTCTGCCAGGTACTTCTTTGCGGAATCGAGCGCCACGGCCTCTTGGTCGTGGGTTTCCATGTCGCGCACCACAACCGTGCCGTCTGCCAGCTCCTGTTCGCCGAGCACGAGGGCGTACCTCGCGCCGGAACGGGCGGCACCCTTCATGGCACCCTTGAGTCCACGGTCGCCGTAGCTCATATCCGTGCTGACGCCATCCTGGCGCAGTTCATTGACGAGGAGAGCCAGAGCACGCTTCGCATCGGCCCCCAGTGGGACGCCATACACGTCGACACGATTCGCGCTGCCGGCCTTCACACCCTCGGATTCCAAAGCCAGGAGGGTGCGGTCGACACCGAGACCGAAGCCGATGCCGGAGAGCTCCTGTCCCCCGAGCTGCGCCATGAGGCCGTCATAACGCCCACCACCACCGACGCCGGACTGAGCACCAAGGCCTTCGTGCACAAACTCGAAGCACGTCTTGGTGTAGTAATCCAGGCCACGGACCAACCGCGGGTTGAGTGTGTAGGCCACCCCGAAGTCGTCGAGAAGCCCAGTCACCGTCTCGAAGTGTTCGCGGGAGGTAGCGGAGAGGTGATCAATGAGGAGCGGCGCGTCTACGAGCATTTCCTGCACCTCGGGGCGCTTATCGTCGAGTACGCGCAGCGGGTTGATATCGACGCGGTGCTGTGTTTCCTCATCCAATGGGAGCTTGCGGAGGAACTCCTGCAGCTTGTCCCGGTAGGCCGGGCGGCACTCGGAATCCCCCAGGCTGGAGATATCAAGCCTGTAGCCAGTCAAGCCCACAGACTTGTAACAGCGATCCGCCAGGGCGATGACCTCGGCATCCAGGGCCGGATCATCCACGCCAATGGCCTCCACACCCACCTGCTGAAGCTGGCGGTAGCGGCCGGCCTGGGGGCGCTCGTAACGGAAGAATGGGCCCGAGTACACGAGCTTGACCGGCAGCTGCCCACGGTCAAGGTTGTGCTCGATGACGGCACGCATGACGCCGGCGGTCCCCTCCGGGCGCAGGGTGACGGAGCGATCGCCACGGTCGGCGAAAGTGTACATCTCCTTGGTAACAACGTCGGTGGACTCGCCTACCCCGCGTGCAAAGAGGTGCGTATCCTCAAAGATCGGCAGCTCAATGTGCTCGAATCCGGCACGATGTGCTTGCTGGGTAAACGTCTCGCGTACCGCGAGGAACTCGCGGGACTGCGGAGGAACATAATCGGGGACACCTTTAGGGGCAGAAAATGAAACGTCAGTCACACATGGCATCTTACTCGACCCGCCATTTTCCGCCGCCACCGCCCGAAACGGGCGGGCAACCACGCCACGCCTCCCCGTCCTCCGGCGCGTTCATACAGCCGACCTACCGGTAACTCAACCAACCCCACGGGGAAACGACGACCGGTGCGAGCGGCAACGCTGTATAGCGTCCGGGTAAAGCAAAGCCGACGAAGAAGCGACCTAGCGTTTTAGACCAGGTACGGGTTGGAGGAAAGCTCCGCCGCCACCGTTGTGCCTGGGCCGTGGCCCGGGAAGCACGTGTAATCCTCCGGCAACGTCTTCACCTCCTGGCGCAGCGACTCCCGCATCGCGGCCGGTGAGCTGCCCGGCAAATCGACGCGCCCGATGGAACCACGGAACAGCACGTCCCCGGTGAATACCGATTTCACCTCGTCGCTGACGAGAATGACGCAACCCGGCGAGTGCCCCGGGCAGTGACGCACCTCGAATTGGTGGCCGGCGATGGTGGCACCGGTTTCCGGTGTGAGCTCGCGCAGGTCATCCACCTTTTCCATGTCCTCGGCGTGGTACGCGCGTGCCGCCTCGGGGGACACACCCGCACCCGGATCGTCGAGCATGAACCAATCGTCGGGATGCAAGAAGACAGGAACGTGTGCCGGGTTAGCAAGAGCAGCGGCGTCGCGCACGTGATCAATGTGCCCGTGGGTGAGCACGACGGAGTCCAAGGTCAAACCGTTTTCCGTAAAGAACTGTTGGAGGACATCTTTGGCACCCATGCCCGGATCAATTACCGTGACACGGCCATCATCAATGACAGCGTACGTGTTCGCTTGGAAAGGGCCAGTAACTGCAATCTTGCATTCCATGCCAGTGAGCCTACCAACCACTGCCCTGGTAATACGAGCTAAACAGCGCTTGAGCGCTGCCGAGCCCGTGGAACGCAGTAGTGAGACACTCGAACCGGTAAGGCTCCCCGCGGTCCGTTTTCCCACAAGTGGGCTCCTGACGCAGACCACGCATACGTTGCCGTGGTGCGGGACCGGCCACCAAGGCAGACTAGGATAAAATGCACACGAACTGTCATTTGATGACGCTAATTTGAGATTTTTCCAACAGGGAGTTTTGAGTGACTAATTCCGACTCGCACACGAACAGGGAGATCCGCGAGGAATCTCTGGAAAAGCTGCGCAAAGACCTGGCCACGCGGGAACGTAAGCAAAAGCGTGGCCCGCTGGGCACCGTGCTTGCGTCTGCACTGGTCATCGTCCTCGTCGTGGCAGGCATTTACTTCTTTGCCTCTCGCGACAACGGCGAGAAGATCGAGGCCGAGGATTCCACGACCACGGTGAACTCCACCTCGATGACCACCACAACCGAAAGCCCCGACGAGAACCAGGTCACGGCCCCCGCGTTGGCTCTCGCCCGGTCGGAAGCCCTGCCGGAGACGGTTACCTGCTCCTACCCGGAGGACGGAAAGGCCGCCAAGGAGGTTTCCGCCCCCGATACCGAGAATATCCCCGCAACGGGCACGGTCAACGTGACTTTGAAGACGAACCAGGGCGATATTCCGATGACCTTGGACCGCTCCGTCAGCCCCTGCACCGTCAACGCCATCACGCACCTTGCCTCCAACGGCTACTACAACGATACGGTGTGCCACCGCATCACCACTCAGGGCATCTACGTGCTGCAGTGTGGCGATCCCACGGGCAACGGTGCCGGCGGCCCGGGCTTCAGCTTTGCCAACGAGTACCCCACCGATGAGGCTGAGGATACGAACTCTCCTGTGAACTACCAGCGTGGCACCATCGCCATGGCTAACGCTGGCGCGGACACCAACGGTTCGCAGTTCTTCCTCAACTACAAGGATTCCCCGCTGCCCCCGAACTACACCTACTTTGGCACGATCTCCGATGAGGGTCTCACCACCATCGATGCCATCGCCGCTAAGGGCACCAAGACCGGTGGCTCCGACGGCGCCCCGGCTGACGAGGTTCGCATCGAGTCCGCTGAGGTCGAGTAACTAGGCCTCCCGGTACCGCAATACCGCCCACGCCCCGTTCCCATTCATCATGGGTGCGGGGCTTCTTCTAACCACGACGGCGCTCCCCGGCACCCTGTACTCGCCAAACACCGTACTTGCCAACACTCGTTGAACCGGCAGATTCTCTCACACATTTACCGGTACTTCCGGGCGCAGCGACCATATTTTCCCACGTCTTTTGACCAGGTTGACTATCCCATTCATTGTGGCACTGTTCCATCGCAGGTTTATCCACTATACTTTCCCCAAGACGATTTTCCGGGAATCCCCCAGCAAATCTGGCCTGGCTTTCAACCAAGCCACAAAATTCAAGAACATACCTCTTTGTTTCCAGGTAAGGATTTAACTATGCGTAAGACACTTCTGGCCGTTGCCACCGCCTCGGTTCTCGCCACTGGGCTCGCCGTTCCCGCTTCTGCGACCAATTGGGAGGAAACCCCCCGCCCGGTGACCCTCGGTTCTTCCGATGAGCCCTTCCAATACACGTTCGGCTGGAACGAGGAGAAGCCATGGAACCTCGATGCCACCACCGTTGTTGATCCGAGTGACAAGCTCGTGTGCGACAGCCAGAACCCCGCTGTCAACGACTTCATGTTCACCTCCCACAACGGGCGTTGCGAGTACAAGACCCCGCTCCAGGTGATCAAGGACATCACCGCCTACATCACGACCATCTCTGGGGCTATCTCGGCAGTCCTCGGCATCATGAACACTGCAACCAACTTTGTGAAGTAGCTTTCCAAAGTATTCAAGCAACTAATTCTAAGGACACACCTCACGGTGTGTCCTTTTTTCATTCTGCCGTTCCGTGGCATGCTGTTACGTAGCTTCACAAGTGGTTACGAAATGATTAAATTTCCCAAATTTCCACTGTTATTTTTCCAATTCAGTGTGTAAACCTTGAAAATGGCCTGCTTTCCGTTTATCATCACGGTATGCGTAAATCCATTCTCGCCGTAGCCACCGCTGCCACTGTAGCTTTTGCATCTGTATCTCCTGCCATCGCCGATGAGCGCCCCGAAAACATCACAGATGTCAAGGACATGACTTTCGAGCGCGTCTACACCGATGGCGAAGGTTCCTCGCAGGAAACCTTCTACTACTTCATCAAGAAGGATAAGGACAACCACCGTGTCGACACCACTGTGAAGGACAAAGACAACAACATCGTTTGTGACACCGTCACTCAGAAGGCCGACTTCATGTGGAACGCAGGAACAACGAACTGCAACCGCAAGAAAGCTATTGATGTAATCAAGGACATCTCCGCCTACATCGCCGCTATCTCCGCAGCTATCGGCGCGCTGTTCGCGATCTACACCACCGCTCAGAAGTTCATTAAGTAATCTTCTCCAGTAACTAGATACGTTTGCAGGCACCCGCTTTGTGGGTGCCTTTTAGTTTTTTTGGTGCGGCCTTTAGCGGCGGATTTGCCACACGGCGAATTCATCAGGAAGTAGCGCCTAACTCATGGCGAGAGTGCATACGCATGGGCACAGAGACAGTTCTCGGGCGGGATGCTCTATCCGCTGACTGCGGATCGCGTGGCTTATTCGGCTTTATCCCCCGGAGGTGAGCCGGTAGACGTCGTAGACGCCCTCAACGTTGCGGAGCTGCGATGTGAGGGCACCCAGCTGCTTTGTGTCCGATACCTGGAAAGAGAACCGGCAGAACGCCACGTTATCGTCGCTGGAGTGTGACGAGGTAGCAAGCAGAGACACCTTCTGCTCACTGACCACCTTCATGAGATCGAAGAGAAGGTTGTCTCGATCCAAGGCCTCCACCTGAAGCGTGGCGGAGAAGATACCCTGGCTTTCGCGGGCCCACGACACGTTGATCAGTCTCGATGGCTCCTTGTGCAGCTGCTCCGCGTTCGTGCAATCCACGCGGTGAACTGACACCCCGCTCCCACGAGTGATGAAGCCAAAGATGGCATCGCCTGGAACCGGCATACAGCACCGGGCAAGCTTCGCCGCGATATCAGGGTCACCCTCGACGAGGATCCCCGCTTCGTTGCCCTTGTGCCCCTTCTTATTCGGCTGGATCCGTGGAGCCGCAGCGATAAGCTCCTCTGCAAGCGCCTCAGCGTCCTTTTCCGGGTCGGGGATCTCCTCATCACCGAACAGGGCGATAAGGCGCTTGGACACGTGCTCCACAGTCTCTGTGCCCGAACCAATGGCTGCGAACATTGCCTGAGAATCTTGGTAGTGCAGTTCATCGGCCACAACCTTGACGGTCTTCTCCGTGAACACCTTGGAGAGCGGGAACCCGGAGCGTTGCATCGCAGTGGTGAGCTCACTCTTGCCAGTCTCCTGGGCCTCCTGGCGCCGCTCACGGGCAAACCACTGGCGAATCTTCGCCTTTGCGCGCGGAGAGGCGACAAAAGACTCCCAGTCCTTCGACGGTCCGGCATCCGGATCCTTGGAGGTGAACACCTCTACACGGTCGCCGTTGTTGAGCGTGGTCTCCAGGGCAACCAACCGGCCATTGACCTTCGCGCCGATCGTTCGGTGCCCCACCTCGGTGTGCACCTGGTAAGCAAAGTCCACCGGTGTGGAACCCGCCGGCAGGTTGATAACATCCGACTTTGGCGTGAACACGAAGATTTGCTTCGAGCTCAAGTCGCGCCGCAGCGTGTCTAGGAACTCGTTGGGGTCACTCGCCTCTTTCTGCCAGTCGAGCAGCTGACGCATCCACGCCATCTGGTCGACCTCAGCTTGGCCGCCGGTGTGCTTGCCCTTGGTCTCCTTGTAGCGCCAGTGGGCCGCCACGCCGTACTCCGCCTGGTAGTGCATCTCATGAGTACGAACCTGCACCTCCAGTGGCTTGCCGTTGGGGCCGAGAAGCGTGGTGTGGAGTGACTCGTACACCCCGTAGCGCGGGTTGGAGATGTAATCCTTGAAGCGGCCTGGCAGAGCCGGGTATAGCGAGTGCATGACGCCGATGGCCTCGTAACACAACGCCTTGGTATCAACGAGGATACGGATGCCAACGAGGTCGAACAACTCGTTGAAATCGTGCCCGCGGTCGGTCATCTTTTTATAGATTGACCAGTAGTGCTTCGGGCGACCGACCACCTCGGCGATGATGTGGTTGGCCTTGAGCTCCTTTTTGACGGCCGCAATGATTTCCTTGAGCTGCCGGTCGCGGGCGGGAGCACGCTCGGCAACGAGACGCACGATCTCGTCGTACTTCTTGGGGTACAAGATGGCGAAGGAGAGATCCTCCAACTCCCACTTGACGCTCGCCAAACCGAGGCGGTGTGCAAGTGGCGCGATGACTTCGAGCGTCTGCCGGGCCTTCTTGGCCTGCTTCTCCGGCGGCAAGAACCGCATTGTACGCATGTTGTGAAGACGGTCAGACACTTTAATCACCAGGACGCGTGGGTCCTCGGCCATCGCCACGACCATTTTCCGGATCGTCTCAGCCTCAGCTGCGGCACCGAGGGCGACCTTATCGATCTTGGTTACACCGTCGACAAGCTTGGCAACCTCTTCCCCAAAATCTCGGGTGAGATCTGCAAGGGTGTAATCCGTGTCCTCGACGGTATCGTGCAACAGGGACGCGACAACCGTGGTGGTGTCCATACCCATCTCCGCCGAAATGGTCGCAACCGCTAGCGGATGGGTGATGTACGGATCCCCCGACTTGCGCAGTACCCCCTCGTGGAGGCGCTCCGCGGTGTGGTAGGCGCGCTCGATGGTCTCGGCATCCGCCTTGGGGTAAAACTTGCGGTGAATGGACAACAGCGGCTCAATTGCGGGGTCGACACGCGACCACCCTCCAGTAAGGCTCTTAGCCAGCCGGGCCGACATGCTCCGGCGCGGCCGCTGTTTATTCGTATCACCCGCCATTTATTAAAATCTACTCGCCATCATGGGAAAGTACCAGCAGCGGAGCATCACCCAGCTTTTCGCGACCACCGAGGCCATCGACCTCCAGGATCACCACATAACCGACGACTTCCCCACCGCCCCGGCGAATGAGGTCCGTTGCCGCCGTCAGCGTTCCACCGGTAGCGAGGACATCGTCGATAAGCACAACCCTCTTGCCCTTGATGTCGATGCCCTCCGCGGGAATCTCCAGCGCAGCGGTGCCATACTCGAGCGTGTACTCCTCCGTGATGACAGGCGGAGGCAGTTTCCCCTTCTTGCGCACCGCGAGGCAACCCTGCCCAAGGCTGTACGCAACGGCGGAGCCGACGAGGAATCCGCGCGCATCAAGACCCGCGACGACCTCCCCATCGAGCTGCTTGCAGAACTGTGCCAGCTCATCGATGACGAGACGGAAAGCGTCCGCGTCGGCGAACACGGGGGTAAGGTCCTCGAACACAACGCCCTCAGCCGGGAAACCCGGAACATGCCGTGTCAGTGCGTCCAAAGCCTCGCGTGCGGTAGTAAAAGTCATGATTTATTTCGCTCCTTTAGACCAGCGGTCCATATTCCAGCCGATCCCGGAACGAGTCGTTCCGATCGCCACGTTCTCAACTGCATTGTCAATGATAAACACCCGCGGCTGCGACGCCAGCGGAATGGTCGGTACTTCTTGCCACAGCATCTCCTCCGCGTGTCGTAGCTCCTCCTGCTCCTCCGTCGAGGCTGCCACATTACCGTACTCAAACCCAGGTTCCACGGCTATAAGCAAGGCATCTGCCTGGGGTGGGACAACGGATGCGGACGCGGTGGCATAGTTGCTGGCCGCATACGTGGTCGCCTGCGGCTGGGGTTGCGAATCCGGAGCCACAAGGCCTGCGTTTTCTGGGAAGGCAGCACTGGCATCACCAATGATCGGGGGCTCGATCGTGGCGGTGGCCGGATCGAAGTCGGCCGACACATCCTCGATTGTGATACCAGCTGGCTCGCAGGATTTCTGCATCGCCTGGATCATGGCGGCAAACCTGGGGTTAGGCCCGACGTACGCCACGCGGATCGTCTTTCCCCGCAGCCGTTCTGCCGCAGGAATATCGACGCCGAGGTGTGCCGCGCCGATATCCTGCGTGGCGATGGCCGTAGGGGTATCCGCCGGAGAAAGCCGCGTGCCCAGTGGGCTCACCGTCACGCCCGAGACCGTGGCGGACTCCTGTGCCACCTGTGCCTGGTCAATACACGCGGCGAGCGCCTGCCGGTCTTCCGGAGCCGCCAGTTGCCCGGACTTTTGCAAGATGAGTTCGTCCACTAACTTGCCGCTAGTTGTTTCGACCCGGTACGTGGACTTCTTTTCCGTCCACGCCGCATCGCTGACGGCCGGAACATCAGCGATGCCCACGGCACCACCGTCCTCGTGGAAGCTGCCTGCCGTCGAACTCTGCGGGCGAATGACCAGCGGGGAAATCGCCGGGGCATCGCCGTTGTACAGCTCGTTGGCGACAAGCACCAGGCCACCACCCTCGGTGATGCGCTCCACCTTGTACGGGCCGAAGCTGACCTGCGCCGCAGGATCGAAACGATCCAGCCGGAACGCCTCCGACCAGGTCTCACCGATTTGCCGCATCTGCTCGACATCGCCGCTTTGGATGCGACCAAAAAGATCTTGCTCTGTAATCCCCAACTTGGAGGCCACCACGTGGGCGGGCATCACCGTGCCAGAGCGGAACAGGTGACGCCACCTGTAGCCCTGCCCCTCATGGAACACAACAGTGAACTCTTTGGCACCCGGGTTGCACTTGACTTCCTCAATCTGCTGCACGAGCGGCACATGAGAGTTAAACACCTCGGGGAATTTCCCCGCCTGCACGGCGAGGGTGAAGTCGGTGCACGTCAAAGGTGCCCCATCCGAAAATGTTGCGTTATCCGCGATGGTGTAGACAACCTGACGTTTTGCCCCCGGCAGAAGCTGTGCCGTGGCAACATCGCGATTGGGGATCATCTGCCCGGCGGGGCCGTGCACAAAAACTCCGGGGTACAGGCGCGGGCTGATAAGCGAAGAATCAGTGAGGAATCCGAGGTAGCTGGCGGAGTTGCTGGTGGCAATCTGCTCCGGGACGAAATAGGAGAACAAAGCCTGATCGCTTCGCTGTCCCCCATCCGAAGAGCATGACCCGAGAAGCATCGCAGAACACACCACCGCTGTCACGGCTTTGAGTATCCGACGCATCTTCACTTCAGTTCCTCCTCCGGTAGCCGAGCTGTCTTGCGACCCTATGCTCCGCCTACAGTGCCTGCACAATGGTGCCTTAAGCGACGTTCGCGTACTTCTTCATTCTAGGTTGTTAACCACGCTGCTGCTAAACGGCCTGCGGGGATCCGCACATCGGGCCCGTCCGGTGCCATGTATGCCCGAGCCTCGCCGGCGCTTTCGAGCGACTGCATGGCGGCATTCGGTCTGCCTTGTCTCGGAGTGTCTGGTGGGACACCCCTGGGTCGGTACGCCTGGATGCGGAGACAAAGGACCCCACACCGGTTAATCCGGGGTGGGGTCGAATGCGTGGCGGCTACGGGCCGTTAGTACCGACGGCTCGGGCGCCAGCTCGCACCCAGCGGAGTATCGCCATCGTCAGTATTAAAGCGCTCCGCCTCATCTTGGGCCACGCCGGTCGGGCGCAGCTCGTTGACACCCTCTACCTCGTGGTGAGTGGCGTTGATGGACGGGGTGCCGTCCTCGTTAATGAGACCTGCCTCGACAGCCTCTTGAAGCGTTGCACCGTCCACATCGGTGTGGCGCACGGCGGCAACCTCGATGTTGTGGCGCTTGTACTTCTTCTGCCTGTTCTTCATGCTCACCAGCAACGGAGTAGCGAGGAACACGGAGGAGAAGGTGCCTTCAATAACGCCGATGAGCTGCACCACGGCGAGGTCTTTGAGGGTGCCTACGCCCATCATCCACACGGCCACAACCATGAGCGCGATAATCGGCAGCGCGGAAATCACCGTTGTAGAGATCGAGCGCATCACCGTTTGGTTCACAGCCAGGTTGGCCAGCTCGCCGTACGTTCTCCTCGTGGAGTGCTCGAACCCCTCGGTGTTTTCTTCCACCTTGTCAAACACCACCACGGTGTCATACAGGGAGAAGGACAACACGGTGAGAAGGCCGATGACCACGGCCGGGGTGACCTCCATGCCGAACAGGGCGTAGCAGCCGGCGATGAACACGCCGTCTACGCCGAGGGCGGCGATAGCGGCGATGGACATGTCACGCTCGAAGCGGATTGCGATGTACACGAAGATAAGGAGCAGGAACGCGGCGAAAGCGATGACCATGCGGTTCGTAATGGTGGAACCCCAGGACTCAGACACAGTGGAATCGCCCACGGCATCCGGCGTTACCTCACCGGAAGCATCCTGCGGCTGGTACTCGGTGTACAGAGCCTCGCGAGCCGCCATGATTTGGTCGTCGGACAGGCGCTCCGAGGCGATCTCGAGAATACGCGAATCCTGGGCACCGACGATCTGCACATCCTCCGGGGTGACACCCGTGACCTGCTCGAAGGTCTGCCCCACAGCTGTGGTGTCAAGGTTGGCGGCGGGCATTGTCATCTTGGTGCCGCCTTCGAAGTCGATGCCGAGCGTGAAGCCACGGAACACGATTCCGAGCACGCACACAGCGAGGACGACGAGCGTGATGATGTACCACAGCTTACGTCGGCCGACGAAGTCGATTCCGCCCTCACCTGTGTACAGGCGGGTGAAGAAGGAGTGCTGCGAAGGGTCTAGTTCTTTCTTATCGACCCGTACTTGAGTAGTCATTGTTACTTCTCCTCCTGCCCAGGATTAGCGGGGCCATGTGGGGTGTCTTCCTCAGTGGGTTTCGCTCGTAGGTGTTCTGGAACTTTAGGCTCGTTAGCGATGGATTCTTCCAGCGAGATAAGTGCGGAAGGCCGGTCATCATCCACCATGATTGACGAGGAGCCAGGCTCCTTATCCTCTTCTTCTTCGCCTACGGAGTCGGAGGAGGCCGCATCGTCTGCGCTTTGTGCAAGGTAGCGCTGGTTGTACCAGCCCTTGTCGGCCTCGAGAACCTCGCCCGCAGCACGACGCTGCTCGACGAGCTCGTACACCTTGCCCAGGCCGTTGACGCTCGCCTTGGCAAAGAACTTCCGCTTGGAGGCGAGAATAACCAGAGGTGCTGTGACGAAGAAGGTAACTGCCAGGTCGAACACGGTGGTCAAACCGAGGGTAAAGGCGAAGCCCTTGACATCGCCCACGGCCAGGATGTAAAGAACAACCGCAGCAATAACAGAGACGAAGTTACCGGAAATAATCGTCTTCCGGGCGCGGTCCCAACCTCGCGGCACCGCGGATCTGAACGTTCGGCCCTCTCGGATCTCGTCCTTGATGCGTTCGTACAACACGACAAACGAGTCTGCGGTGGTGCCGATACCGATAATGAGGCCGGCCACACCGGCAAGGTCCAGCGAGTAACCGATCCAGCGACCGAGGAGCACAAGTGAGCCGTACACGAGGGTGCCGGAGGCAACGAGCGTGAACATTGCGAGGACACCGTAGAGGCGGTAGTTGGCGAGAGAGAAGATGGCGACAGCCAACAGGCCGATGAGGCCGGCGATGAGACCGGCGCGCAGCGAGGCCGCACCGAGCGTCGGCGGGATCACCGTCGTCGTGCCACCGCGCTCGCCGTTTTCACCGACGAAGCTCAAGGGCAAAGCACCGTACTGGAGGTTGTTGGCCAGGGCCTTGGCCTCTTCCTCGTTCTTCATACCGGTAATCATGGTGGAGGAGCCCACCGGCGTGGCGGACTGCACCTGCGGTGCGGAAATGATCTGGGAGTCCAGTGTGACGGCAACCTGCTTGTTCAGGTACTCCTGCGTCAGCTTTGCCCACGTTGCGGAGCCGGTCTCACCGTTGTCGTTCTTGAAAGTGAAGACCACTTCGTTTTGGGCGGTTTGCGGGTTGATGCCACCTGTGATCGGACGGTTCGTGTCGATCTCGTTACCAGTCAAACGGCGGCCGTCCTCGGGCTGGCCCTCAAGAAGTGGCGAGGGACCGAGGAGAAGAGCCTGGCCCATCTCCGGGTAGCAAGCCACGAGAGGCTTGGACAAATCATCGCCACCGGCGATGGGATCGTGGGTGCTGTCCTCGGTGCACTGCATGAGTGCGGCAGCCGCCATCTGGGTTGCGCCATCGGTGGCCTGGCGATCCTTGAGCATGACATGGAATACCTCATCGCGGCGCTTCTGCTCCTCGATGGAGTTCTTCGGCTCAGGAAGCGGCTGCTCGGTCACCGTGGGGGCCTCGCCAGTGGCTGCCTCTCCCCCGGCCTGCTGAGCCTGCTGGTTCATAAGATCGTGGTACTGCTTGAGTACCTCGTTCGCCTTCTCGGGCGTGACGAGTCCGTATTTCACCCAGCGATTGGCCATGTCCTCAATGGTGGGCATGATCTGGTCAATCTGCGGGGGTGTCGGCTGCGCAACGGTGCGGAACACCAGCTGGGAGGTCTGTCCCAGCGTGCGGGCCTGTGCAGTGTCCTCACCGGGAACGGTGATGACAAGCGTGTTGCCGTCTGTAACCACCTCAGCACCGGACACGCCCATGCCGTTAACACGGTTTTCCAGGATCGTCCGGGCCTGGTCGAGCTGCTGCGGAGTGGGTTCCCCACCTTGGGGAACGAGTGTCACGCGAGTACCGCCTTGCAGGTCGATGCCTAGCTTTGGGGTATTGGATCCAGGTGTAAAGAACAGAAGCGAGTACACCAGAACCAAGATGATGCCAAAGATAGCGAGGGCACCCCACGGGTAACGGCCAACGAAGTCCGTGGTGTGCCGAACCTTGTGTTCGGCCTCGCGTTCAGATTGTGACGCCACAGTATTTCCTCCACGACAGGCCAAGTCACCTGCGCACATGGCGCGTGTGCTGGACTCCCCTGGGGGAAGACCCTTGGCCCATCAACTATTTTTCTGACGCCCGTGAGCGTCACTTCAGCAATAAATTTGTCTGCCTTCCACAAAGTTGAAAGGTGCACAACGCGTATATGTTACGACATGCTTCTTTCAAGTGCACGCACGCCCCGCTCAAAAAGCGGGGCGCTCGTACGGCGAGAAGGCAACAATAATTCCAGGAACGTCGCTCGGAATCCCCGGTGGCAGCTGATCCACAGGCAGCAAATTGCGTCCGGATGTCCGCCGCCGGTTGTCCGGTACCGGGCTGTGACGCTCGTTGGCGGCCCAGCCCTGCTCTACCTACCGGTCCGTGTCCTCACCGGCGCTACGCCCACCCTGGTCACCGAAGGAGTTATCGGTGGCATCGGTGGATGGCGCTTCGCCTTCGACATTGTCCACGTCTGTGTTAGCTGCCCCGGTAGTGGTGGGCTCATCGATCTTCTTCACAATCGCAATCTTCTCCCATCGCGTGATTACGCCGGGGGCAAGTTCCAAATCCACCTCCGTGTCATCCACGAAGTTGACAAATGCGTGCAGACCAGCGGTGGTGACGACGTGATCGCCCGGCTTCAGCTGGCCTTGCATCGTCCGCAGCTCATCCATCTGCCTCTTTTGCTTGCGCTGCATGAGGAACATGGGGGCTGCGAAAATGGCAAGAATAACAAGAAGAATAAGTAGATCCATACGGTGAATTGTTCCAGATAGTTCATTCTTGTGAAAGTTCAGGGGTTGCGCACTGCCGCGAGGCCACTACAGCGGCAAAACGGGCGGCACCGGTTACCTACAGGTTCACGCCTCGCCGAGACCCCACGGCGCGGCGGCGCGCACCGCCGGCCGCGAAGCGAAGCAGCTCACCAAAGCATTCTCTGGTTAGAAGAGTCCGACGGTGCCGTCCGGGGGTGTCAATCCCAGGTGCTGCCAGGCCGCGGCCGTGGCCACACGCCCCCGGCCCGTGCGAGAGATGAGGCCTGCGCGCACGAGGTATGGCTCGCACACCTCCTCTACTGTCGAGGGTTCTTCACCGACGGCGACGGCCAGCGTCGAAACACCCACTGGTCCCCCGCCGTGACCGCGAATGAGCGCGTCGAGAACAGCGCGGTCCAGGCGATCGAGTCCCATCTCATCAACATCAAAGACGAGAAGCGCGGCTCTGGCGGATTCCACATCGATGTGACCGTCCGAGTGGACCTCGGCGTAATCGCGGACGCGTCGCAGCAAACGGTTCGCAATACGCGGTGTTCCGCGGGACCGTCCTGCGATCTCGGCTGCGGCATCATCATCGATGTTCACGCCCAAGATTTTGGCTGCCCGCAGCACCACGGCTGTGAGATCTCGAGGCGAGTAAAACTCCATGTGGGCCGTAAACCCGAAGCGGTCCCGCAGCGGACCCGTGAGCATGCCGGAACGAGTGGTTGCACCTACCAGCGTGAACGGAGCCAGTTCCAGAGGAATAGACGTGGCCCCAGGCCCCTTGCCCACGATGACATCGATGCGGAAATCCTCCATTGCCATGTACAGCATTTCCTCTGCTGGCCTGGCAATGCGGTGGATCTCGTCGATGAACAAGACATCGCCCTCCATGAGGTTGGAGAGCATGGCGGCGAGGTCGCCCGCACGCTCGAGCGCGGGACCAGAGGTCATTCGCAGCGATGTTCCGAGCTCCTGAGCAATGATCATCGCCATGGTTGTCTTACCCAACCCTGGTGGGCCGGATAGAAGGACGTGGTCCGGGGCGGAGCCCCGCTTCTTCGCACCCTCCAGCACGAGGCGAAGCTGTTTTCGCACCTTATCCTGGCCGATGAACTCATCGATGGACTTCGGCCGGAGGCTAATCTCCACATCGTGATCAGTCGCTTGCCGCTCCGGGCTGACTGCTGCGACTTCCGGATCGCGCCCGATGCCACCGTCACCTGCGTGCGCACGTGAGTCATCCGGAACAACAAACTCGGTCTTTTCTACATTGGCCACTATTAGCCCCCTTCCTTATACGACAATACAGCGAAACTGGTGCATGGTGAGCACGTCCAAGGCCAACCATCGTGCGCTGGCTATCGGGCGTGAGCCCATCGTGTACAGCATCGCTCGCTGACCACCAATCCGTCAGACTCTCTTTCGACGAAGCCACTTTGTACAACCAGCCGGGAAACGATGGCCTCGGTTACGGCTACCGCTTTCCCAAGTACTGGAGGGCTTGGCGGAGCTTAGCCCCGGTATCTGCGCTAGGATCACGCTCTTCTGCCACCCCGGCTGCTTGCTCGGCGGCGTCTTCTGCAAATCCGAGTTGTACAAGTGCAGCGATGACGGTGGCTGAGCCGCTGACCGCCGGTGCCGACTGGCAAGGCTGGGCTTGCGTGGCATCGATGTACTCGGTTAGTTTGCCGTCGAGCACTGCCGTCATTTTGGCAGCCATCCGGGCACCCACACCAGGTATCTTCTGCAACGTCTTTTTATCTTCATTGGCCACAGCCACTGCGATCTCTGATGGCGAGTAGGTGTTGAGACAGGCAAGGGCAAGTTTGGGCCCGAGCCCTTGGACGCTTTGCAGTTGGGAGAACATCGTCCTCTCGGAGTCATGGGCGAAGCCATAGAGCGTGACAGACTTCTCACCGATGACCATCGACGTGAGAACCAAACCACGCTCTCCCAACGGAAGTTCTGCGAGGGTCGTCGCCGTTGCGAGGAACTCATATCCGACTCCGCCGCATTCGATAACACCGCTTGTCAGCGTCTTGGAAATGACTTCACCGTGTAACGAGGCGATCATCTGCTATTTTCTCCTTTTTGTACATTCTTAAACGGCTTCCCGCTTGCTGGTTCCACCACGCGAGCTCCAGCTTATTGCAGCTTGGCGTCATATAACTGAAACGCGGGATGGAATTGGTGTGGACACCCGTGGTTTGGCCACGGACGAAGCTAGCGCTTCGGTGCGTTGCACGTGTGTGCGCTATCGCCACCGAGAGAGCGCAGCGTTTCTCCTGTTACCTGGGGTGTCGGGACAACGCGCGGGTGGTAGTTCGTATTCATCCCCTTGGGACCTACCGCTCGATCAGGATCGATACCCATCCTCCGCAGCTGCTGCTTCGCCTGCTCCTCACGTTGGATCTGCGGTGCGCGCCAGCAATGGGTGATGGCAATGGCGAGCGCGTCTGCGGCATCTGCAGGTTTCGGCGGGTTTTCAAGGCCGAGAATGCGTGTCACCATGGCAGTCATTTGCTTCTTGTCTGCCTTGCCGTTTCCTGTGATGGCCTTTTTCACCTGTGACGGGGTGTATTCGTGCACGTCCAGCCCGGCTTGGGAGGCGGCGAGGATGAGCACCCCCACGGCGTGCGCGGTGTGCAAGACGGTGGACACCTCACCGCGTTCGAACAAACGCTCCATAGCGACAACGTCCGGCTTGTACTCCGCGATCCACTCCGTGATCGCCTCATAAAGTTCCTTGAGCCGATCCCCCATCGCCGCCTTGTATGGAGTGCGCGCGACGCCCACGGCAACCGGGATGACGGTTCTGCCACGACCGGCTTGAACGATCGACAGGCCACAACGGGTGAGACCAGGATCAATGCCCAGTACTCGCAGCCCCACAGTAGACTCCATCCCGCCCAACTTTCTCTCGTATTCGAAACTTCGTTCCCCAATAAACTAGCACACCCCGTTACGCGCATGGGCGAGGCGGAACTACCCACGGCAATCACGCCTCCACAAGTTCGACTGCCCCTCTCCTTCGCCCCCTTTCGGCGTTCGACCCCTAGGCACGTTAAAGTGACACCCCGTAAAATCACGCCTTGCCTGACGAGCACTGCCTTGAACAAAACAGGCAAAAGGAAAACCGCCAGCACGGAAAACCGTGGTGGCGGCACATTGCGTGGTCGGGCCCACCAAAGATGGGCCCCGCACACTACGCTCTAGGGCGCTCCCAGAACTCTACGTCTTTGCGGTTGCTTAGGCAGCGCCGGAAAGCACTAGCGTCAAGGCTTAGTCCTCGTCCTCGAGCTGGGCTGCAACATCGTCCGGGATGTTCATGTTGGTGTAGACGTTTTGCACGTCATCAGACTCTTCAAGGATATCGATGAGACGAAGAATCTTCTTGGCGGTGGCAAGGTCAGCCGGGTTTTCCACCGACGCACGGAACTCGGACTCGGTATCCTCAACCTCGATGTCGGCTGCCTGGAGCGCTTCCTTCACCGGCTTGGTATCGGCGGCATCCGAAACGACCTCGAACATATCGCCGAGGTCATTGACCTCTTCGGCACCGGCATCCAGAACGGCGAGGAGGACATCGTCCTCAGTGAGCTCACCCTTCTTGACGGTGCTGACGCCCTTGCGGGAGAACATGTAGCTCACAGCACCGCTGTCAGCCATGTTGCCACCGTTCTTGGTCATACGCGTGCGCACCTCGGTAGCCGCACGGTTGCGGTTATCCGTCAGGCACTCGATGAGCATTGCTACGCCGTTGGGGCCGTAGCCCTCGTACATGACGGTTTCCCAGTTCGCGCCGCCGGCCTCTTCGCCGGAGCCACGCTTACGGGCACGCTCGATGTTGTCGTTCGGCACGGAGGCCTTCTTGGCCTTGCGGATCATATCGTCCAGAGTCGGGTTTGCAGCGGGATCTCCGCCACCGGTGCGCGCAGCTACCTCGATGTTCTTGATGAGCTTGGCAAATTCTTTGCCTCGCTTGGCATCGTTGGCGGCCTTCTTGTGCTTCGTGGTTGCCCATTTTGAGTGACCCGACATAGACCAGGATCCTTTCCGTAACTTTCACTGAACGTAGCCATTATACGGGTTCGTGTGCTACACCCGCGCACACCCTACCGTTCAACGCGGTAGGAATTGGTTACTGTACGCGGGGTAGCACGCTTTGTGCGCCTTCCCAGTGCACACGAATCGCCCCACCAGCGTGATTGAAATCCTCACAGCTGATCCCGCGATCGAGCGACAGCGGGACGATGGGGCGAGCCCGCATCGTGAGTTCCATGGTAGCGACCATCAGCCGAGCTGGCATTCGGGAGCGACACGGCAGCTGCACATTTCGTCACCCCACCCGTGCTGCTGCCACGCGTCGGGGTGCATTGTGCCTCCTGCAGCCGGTGGCATCGCGCCCCACTACTTGTAGGTAAAGCCTGCTTCTTCGCACATAGAGAGGAAGAGTTCGTGCACCTCAGTCACGCCACTGACCTCGGGGTGGAACGATGTCGCCAGAACATTGCCTTGGTGTACTGCGACAATCCTGCCCTCCGGCTCGCGACATAGAACTTCCACTCCGGAGCCAATCTCCTCGACGATCGGGGCACGGATAAACGTTGCGTGCACGGGCTCATCAATGCCGTGGAAGGCAAGGTCTGCTTCAAAGGAATCCCTCTGGCGTCCGAACGCATTACGCCGAACGGTGATGTCCAAGCCGTGGAGCCAGATTGCATCCGGGCGTGTATCAAGCACGTTGGAAGCCAGTAGGATCATTCCCGCGCACGTACCGTAAGCAGGTAGTCCCTCTTGCAACGCGGCAGCGAGAACCTTGTCCAGGCCAGACAGAGTCAATAGCCTCGACATGGTGGTGGATTCTCCACCGGGAAGAATCAACCCGTTGATTCCCTCAAGCTGGCTTTCTCGCCGCACCTGGACAATCTCGAGATCTCCCCACGGCTTTCCCTCGTACTTTTCTGCCACCTGGCGCAGTGTTCGCTCATGTTCTGCCACTCCACCTTGAACAGCGAGGATACCAATTTTCATGGGGCTTATCCCTTCAAATTTGTCATGGGAACAGGTGCTGTTCCGGCCTTGAGAGTTCTTGTCAGGCCCTCTTGCGTGGCCACCGCCACGAGGTTGCCCGACGAATCAAAAATTTTACCCTGCGTGAGGGCACGTCCATTGGCCGCGCTTGGTGAAACTTGATCGTAAAGCAACCATTCATCGGCCCGGAACGGGCGCAGGAACCACATCGCGTGATCCAGCGACGCCTCTTGCACGTCAATTCCTGGGTGCGGAACCAACGCGGACTGCAAGAGCGTCATGTCGGACATATACGTCAACGTGCAGATGTGGAAGGTCTCATCGTCGGGGAGCTTGTCCTTGGCACGAAACCACACCACCTGTTGGGAGGGAGTATAGGGGTTGTGCTGGTACTTTTCTGGCGGCACGACACGGATGTCCCAGTCGCTCCACTCCTCAAGGAGAGCCCTGTAGGTCGCATTCATCGATTCCAGTGGCCCCTCGGGCAGCTCGTCCGCCGACGGCACATCGCGCATCCGGTCGGCGTGCTCGATCCCGGAGTCACCAATACGGTGGAAGCTTGCCTGCATGATGAAGATGGCTTTGCCCTCCTGCACCGCCTTCACCTGACGTGAGACGAAGCTGCGCCCGTCGCGGATCCGCTCAACCAGGAACACGGTTTTGAGCTCAGCTTTCCCGGGCCGGATAAAGTACCCGTGCAGGGAATGAACTGCATGCTCCGAATCCACAGTCTGGGTGGCCGCCACCAGCGTTTGGGCAGCGATCTGACCGCCAAAAGTGCGGATGAAATGTGACTCCACGATGGGGCCCACGAAGATGCTCTCGTCGATCCGCTCGAGAGACAGCGTCTTCTCAATTTTCGATTTCATGGTTGTCTCCCTGGTTCTTAACGGACAAGAGTAGGCGGACAAAAGTCGTCACCGCACTCATGGTTTCATCGGTCGGTTGCTGTGCCGGCACGTGCACAAACGCGAAGCGTCGAAGGTGTGTGTAGCCCAACGCGGTGGTCGTATTACAAATGTAGGTTCCCGCGTCGTCCGACACATCCAATCCGGCGACGCGGGCCAGACGGGCACATTCCTGCGGTGCACGGACGGCATCGGCCAGCCCCTCGTCGCCTGCAACCCAGTCCGGTGGCCTGATATCCGAGCTGGTTGAGAGCTCAGGGGCGATGAGCGTCTGCTCAGTGTGGTTGGGCGGGTCGAGGTTGAGGTGTAGTGGCCGGTTGAAGGTACGCCCCGAATTATCCGTGCCACACTGCCACAGGCGACCGGCTGTTTCCACGCGCGCCCGCTTCGCTGACGCCGCCTCGCCCACGCTGATCACTGCACCGCTACGATGCCTGGCAATGAAGGGCGCGATTGCGTCAAATTCCACGGGTAAACGCAGCGCTTCTATCGCTATGCCCTCGCTAGACAGGAGGGATGCCACGTGCTGGGCTACTTCCCACGAGGCATTGTCTGTCCTGCCTCCGAAGGGTTCAAACCCGGTGATAATGGCCATTAGTTCTCCGTGCCCTTTCCCTGATCACCTGTGTGGCCTTGCCTGATGCGATTCTACGGTACAACTCGCCACTTTCCGGGCCTCCGGTAGAGACGATCATTTTGAGGATTGCTCCTGGGGTACGCCGGAATCAAGCCGGGTTTTGTCGGGAACGCCGAAATACGCTAACTGGGTTCAACGTGGTTGGTGTGACCGTGGACGTAGCGACGATTCAAAAGGCAAAAGCCGTCCGCTGCAGGCGTGGGCCTGCAGCAAACGGCCCTCCCTATTATCGGCCTTAACTAAAACCGCGCGGATTACCAGCCGCGATCCGCGAGGCGGTGATCCTTGGGGAGATCGTCGACGTTGATGCCGACCATTGCTTCACCCAGCGAACGCGACACCTTGGCGATGGTATCCGGGTCATCGTAGTTCTGCGTAGCCTGGACGATTGCCTTCGCGCGCTTCTCTGGGTTGCCGGACTTGAAAATGCCGGACCCGACAAACACACCCTCGGCACCGAGCTGCATCATCATTGCGGCATCGGCCGGGGTGGCAATGCCACCTGCGGTGAACAGCACGACGGGGAGCTTCTTGTTCTCCGCAACTTCACGCACGAGCGCGTACGGGGCACCGAGTTCCTTGGCGGCAACGTACAGCTCGTCCTCTGCCATGGAGGACAACCGGTTGATTTCCGCGCGAATGGTGCGCATGTGGGTCACGGCGTTGGACACATCTCCTGTGCCGGCCTCGCCCTTGGAGCGAATCATGGCTGCGCCCTCGTTGATACGACGAAGGGCCTCGCCCAGGTTGGTCGCACCGCAGACGAACGGAACCGTGAACTTAAACTTGTCAATGTGGTTCTGGTAATCAGCGGGGGTGAGAACCTCCGACTCATCGATGAAGTCCACACCCAACGATTGCAGCACCTGGGCTTCCACGAAGTGACCGATGCGAGCCTTGGCCATAACCGGGATGGAGACGGCGTTAATGATTCCGTCGATCATGTCCGGGTCGCTCATCCGGGCGACACCACCCTGGGCTCGGATGTCTGCTGGAACACGCTCGAGCGCCATGACAGCGGTCGCTCCGGAATCCTCGGCGATCTTCGCCTGCTCCGGGGTGACTACGTCCATAATCACTCCACCCTTGAGCATCTCTGCTAGTCCGCGCTTGACGCGGGCAGTCCCATGCTCCGTCTGAACCTCGTTCTCAGACACCTACAACTCCTTTGCTCATTGCCGTTTATGGCATATTTTGACCTTTGATTCATCATAACCCCCGAGTTACGTACAGAGGTCATAACCCGTGCTCTATGTTGCAAAGTGGACAGGCTCCCGGGCGGGTGTACCCGTCGAAGTACCCCCGAGCCAAAGGTGTAGACGTGCGAATTGGAAACGGTCGCACCCCCAACGTTGTTCACCACTAGTTCGCAGTTCACAAAAGTGGGTGACGTAGCTCCACATGCGTTGCTACCCCCAAGGCAAGCCATGCGACCAGCAAGGTCTGCTGGTATCTCCCATTGCACTTGGAACTGCGTGGGGCCTGCGTACGGATTCTGCTTGGCAACGAAGATAACCGCGTCTGAGCGAGACGAGGTGCGCCTAGTAGTAGCTGGGCTGAGGGGCGTTTCCGGCGAGACGAAAGAACGTCACTAGCGGACGACGACGTAGGTGACGCACATCGGAGACCGCCTGATTGTAGAAGCGGGCGGCGAGGTGAACACGCACGCTCGCATCGGCGAGGGCAGCGGTACCCGCATCGAACTCATCCGTTCTCGCCTGAACATCGCCCTGGTTACTAGGTGTGACTTGCAATCGAGCGGGCTCAGAGACGGCAGCAACCATCTCCCCGTCGCCCGGGAAACCGACGGCGTCGAGCAGGGCCTGTTCGGCCTCGCGTCGGGCGTCAAAATTCTCGTAGCTCAACTCGATTTCCTCTGCGGCACGCGCAGCATCCGCGACCGCGGGGTGGAGGGCTGCCAGAACGGCTGCGCGACGGTTAAGCGCGCTTTCCAGGGAATAGCGTGCCCGGTCCATGCGAATATGCAGGCGGTTGAGGCGCTGCGCGGTGAAGTAGCACCACGCCACAACAAAAGCGAGTGCCACACCAACCAGGAGGTAGATAGTTTCCGTCATCGGCGTGCCTCTCCCTTTCTCCTCCATGCTCGCCGCTTCGGTGGCGTGGAGCACGTGACCTTGGTGCCGTCTGCAACGGTCTCGTAGACCTGGAGCACCTGCCGGGCGACAACGGACCAATCGTAGCGACTAGCCCGGGCTTTCCCGGCCTGCCTAAGGCGATCGCGTAAGGGCGCATCATCAAGGAGCCTGTGCAGCTGGGTGGCTAGGTCGGCACTGTTGCCGTTGGCAAAGGTCAGCCCCGCATCGCCGAGCACCGCAGGGAATGCCGGGATATCCGAGGCGACGACCGCGCAGCCGGCCGCCATGGCCTCCACGAGGATAATCCCGAAGCTTTCGCCCCCGGTGTTGGGTGCCACAAAGATATCCGCCTGGCCCAGGAGCCGTGCCTTTTCTTCGTCGGTGACGCGACCGTGGTACGTCACCCGGGAGGTAGATGGGCGGGGATGTCCCGAGCCCATGACATCGACGTGGTAGTCGCAGTTGAGTTGCTGGAGCGCTCCCAACAAAATATCGAGTCCTTTGCGTGGCTCGTCCAGCCTTCCGACGAAGGCGATTCTGCGTGGCACGGTGTCTTCCGCATAGGGGCTAAATGCCCTCACGTGGATCCCGTTGGGGATGGCCACAGGGTCACCGCCTAGTTGACGAACCTGCCATTGCCTGGCTGTGTCAGACACCGCAATGCCGCCGCCAATCTTTTCCAGAAGCGGTGTGAGAAACGTTGCGTATGCCGCCTTGAGCAGGAGCGACCGTTCGGCCGAGGCGTGGTAGGTGGCCACGATTGGCCCCTCGGCGAGCCGCAGAGCCTCCATGGAATAGCTTGGCGAGTTGGGTTCATGAATATGAAGCACGTCAAACGAGCCGTCGGTGATGAACGCTCGCGTTTTTGCTGAGACCGTGGGGCCGAGGGCGATGCGCGCGACCGACCCGTTGTAGCGCACCCCGATGGATCTGCCGCCCCGGTCAACAAAGCGCGGAATTCCGGGGGTGGAGGCCGAACAGGGCCCGAGTACTCGCACGTAATGGCCTGCATCGATGAGCGTGTGTGCCAGCTCCAGGACATGGTTTTGGACTCCTCCGGGTTCATCAAAGGAGTAAGGGCACACAATTCCGACACGCATGATTGCACTAACTGTACTCACAACCACCGTGACGAGCGAGGAAACCTGGGGGAAAGGGCGTCGACAAGCGGAAAGGTGCTCACTTTCGTGAGCACGGGCTAACGGTGACCAACGCCTAACGGAAGCACGAAACATCGGAGAACACGGAGCAACGGTCAGCTCAGAACAACGGTGAGCACGGGCTAACGGCAACGGACGCGGGGCACGCACGCTAGCGTGCGCGGTCGGCCACCCACACCGGCTGGAGCATGTGCCAATCCGTGGGGTGGGCGGCGATGGTGTGCTCAAACTCGCGGGCGATGCGTTGCGTCGTCTCCTCCACCGTGGTCACCTCGATGGCTGGGCGCAGCTGCAGGCCCCAGCCCGCCTCGGTGAAGTACACATCCGCCACGTGAAGTGGCACGCCCGCGCGGGCGGCGAGGACGGCGGGGCCGGCGGGAAACGTCGCCTCCTCGCCAAAGAAGTCAACGCTTATCCCCCGGCCCTTGAGGTCGCGCTCCCCCATCATCGCGACCACATGGCCGCCGCGGACGTCCGCCTCAAGCTGCGGCAGTGGGTGGCAATCGTGGGGGTACACGGTGAATCCTAGCGCCTCTCGGTAGCCAACAAACGCCTTGTAGAGCTCCTCGGGACGGAGGTGCTCGGCGACGGTGGAGAGCCCTGACACCTCGCGGACGAGGGCCACACCGGCGAGGTCCCAGTTGCCGCTGTGCGTGAGCGTAATGACGGCACCGCTGGAACGATCGAGGTGCTCCAGTCCCTCGATGGCAAGGTGATCCGGGACGATGGTGGTGAGTGCGAACGCCTCGTACCAGTAGCGCGCGTAGGAGTCGAGGCTGGCGCGGATCTCGCCGCCCGTCGGCGGCCTGCCCAACACGCGGGTGAGGTTGCGCTCGAGCTGCGTCGGCCACCCAGCGTAGCCCGCGCCCGCACGGAAAAGCCGCCTCCCCACGCGTTCCGGCAGTGCGGAGACCACCATCCACCCGGTGACATAGCCGGCGGCAACCCACTGCCGGCGGCGCAGGAGACGGACTAACAGCGAACCCAAGGAGCTTTGCACGCCTTTCACGCTAGCAGGCGCCTCTCTTACTAAGGGCGCAGAGCCGCGAGGGACGCACGGGCGAAAAGAACGCGCTTGGAACCGGGAAGAGCCGTGGCCGGGATCTAACGGGTCCGAGCGCAAAAACAACGCCGGAACCACAAGGTTCCGGCGTTATAAAAAGGGCTGGCGAGTTACGCTCCCGCGGGCGGGGCGCTGAGCTCCTTGGCCAGCGGGTCGCGGGAGGCCATGACGAGCCGCTGGATGACCGTCCACACGGAGCCCACCGCGAGCAGCCACATGGCCACGTCGAAGCCGCCGGACACGCCGAAGCCTGCCAGCGCGATGCCCACGTAGGCGATGATGAGTCGCTCGGGGCGCTCGACTAGGCCACCGACTATGGTGAAGCCGCTGGCCTCGCCGCGGGCCTTGACGTAGCTTGTGACCTGGCTACCCACCAGCGCCACAAACGTCGCCGCGATGGTCGCCCGGCCGGTGCCTGCCACAAACACCTCCCACCAGATGATGGCGGAGAACAGCGCACCATCGGTGACCCTGTCACACGAGGCGTCAAGGGTGGACCCGAACCGGGTTCCCCCGCCGCTGAGCCGGGCCATCGTGCCGTCGATCATGTCGAAGGCGGAGAACAGCCCGGATAGGACGACGGCTGCCACGAGGTGCCCCGTGGGGATGAGCACCACGGCGGCAAGAATGGTACACACGGCACCGACGGAGGTGACCACGTTGGGGGTGAGCCCCACGCGGAGCGCCGCCTTTGCCACGGGCTCCACCACCACTTTCGTAGGCTTTCGCCCATGTACGCTGAGCACCTGCTACTCCTTCCCTACCACTACGTGGCCCGGCGCCCACTCCGCGTCGTTCCACACCTTAGCCAAAAGGTCCCTTGTCTGCTGCAGAGTTTGTGGCAGTACCTTGGTGGCGTCGATGATCGTCATGAAGTTGGAGTCGCCCGACCAGCGGGGAACAATGTGGAGGTGGAGGTGCTCGCCCACGGACCCGCCGGAGGCGCGCCCGAGGTTGAAGCCCACGTTCATGGCATCCGGGGAGCTCACTTCCTTAATCACCCTGACGGCAACGCGCGCCCACTCCATGAGCTCGCCGAACTCGTCGTCGGTGAGGTCCTCGAGGTTCGCCACCTTGCGGTAGGGCACCACGAGGAGGTGGCCGGCGTTGTAGGGGAACTTGTTCATCACCGCGTAGCATGTGGTGCCACGGGCGACGATGAGCCCCTCCCGATCCTCGAGCTTGGGGATCTCCAGGAACGGGTCGGCTACCTTCTTGCGCTCATCGCTGACAATGTAGCTCTGCCTGTAAGGCGCCCACAGGCGCTCCAGCCGATCAGTGCGCTCCGGCTTTTCACTCTTAGGCGAGTTCAAAGCTGTCCTTACTCGGCTGCTCGTTGTTGCGGGAACGCACCCAGGAGACGATGGTCTCCACGGCCTTCTCCACCGGCACGCCGTTGACCTGGGAGCCGTCGAGGAACCGGAAGCTCACGGCTCCGGCCTCCTTGTCCCGGGCACCGGCGAGAAGCATGAACGGAACCTTGCGGGTGGTGTGGTTACGGATCTTCTTCTGCATCCGGTCGTCCGAGGTGTCCACCTCCGCACGGATCCCCTGCTTCCCAAGCTTTTCGACGACCTCCTCAAGGTAGCCGTTGAACTCGTCGGCCACCGGGATGCCCACCACCTGGTGTGGGGCGAGCCAAGCCGGGAAGGCACCGGCGTAGTGCTCCAGCAGCACGCCGAAGAACCGCTCGATGGAGCCGAACAGGGCGCGGTGGATCATGATCGGGCGACGCTTAGAGCCATCCGATGCCGTGTACTCCAGCTCGAAGCGCTCCGGCAGGTTGAAGTCTAGCTGCACGGTGGACATCTGCCACGTACGGCCGATGGCGTCGCGGGCCTGGACGGAGATCTTCGGGCCGTAGAACGCGGCGCCCGCCGGGTCCGGAACGAGCTCGAGGCCGGAGGCCTTGGCTACGCGCTCGAGGATCGCCGTTGACTTCTCCCAGATCTCGTCGGAGCCGACGAACTTGTTCGGGTCCTTGGTGGAAAGCTCGAGGTAGAAATCGTTGAGGCCGTAATCCTTGAGCAGGCTCAGGATGAAGTTCAACACGCCGGTGAGCTCGTCTTCGAGCTGCTCCTCCGTGCAGTAGATGTGGGCATCATCCTGGGTGAAGCCGCGGGCACGCGTGAGTCCGTGCACCACACCGGACTTTTCGTAGCGATAGACGGTGCCAAACTCAAACAGGCGCAGAGGCAGCTCGCGGTACGAGCGCCCCCTCGATGCGTAGATGAGGTTGTGCATCGGGCAGTTCATCGGCTTGGCGTAGTAATCCTGCGGCTGCTTGATGCAGTTGCCTTCCGCGTCGTACTCGCCGTCGAGCTGCATGGGCGGGAACATGCCGTCCGCGTAGAAATCGAGGTGGCCTGACTTCTTAAACAGGTCGCCCTTGGTCAAGTGTGGAGTGTTGACAAACGAGTAGCCGTGCTCGAGGTGCTTGCGGCGGGAGTGCTCCTCCATCTCCAGGCGGACGATACCGCCGTCCGGGTGAAACACCGGGAAACCGGAGCCGATCTCATCCGGGAAGCTGAACAGGTCCAGCTCCTGGCCCAGGCGACGGTGGTCGCGCTTCTCGGCCTCGGCCATCATCGTCAGGTACTCATCGAGGGCTTCCTTGGATTCCCACGCGGTACCGTAGATGCGCTGCATGCCGTCGCGGGACTGATCGCCCTTCCAGTACGCGGCGGAGGAACGCAGCAGCTTGAACGCCGGGATGTAGCGGGTGGTAGGGACGTGAGCCGGGCCGCGGCACAGGTCAAACCATTCGGTTTCGTTGGTGCGCGGGTTAACGTTGCGGTAGCCGGTGAGCTCGCCGTGGGCATCCACGTCGGCGGCCTCGTCAAGCACGGTGCCCTTGGACTTGTCCTCGATGAGCTCAAGCTTGTACGGCTCGTCGGCCATCGCGTCGCGGGCCTGACCGAGGGACTCCCAGGCGAAGCGCTCGAAGCGCTGGCCGGTCTTGATGATCTTCTTCATCCGCTTTTCGATCTTGATGAGATCTTCGGGCGTGAAGGAGTGGTCGGTGCCGAAATCGTAGTAGAAGCCGTTGTCCACGGCCGGCCCGATACCCAGCTTGGTTCCGGGGAACTCAGCCTGCACAGCCTGCGCCATGACGTGGGTGGCGGAGTGCCGGATCACCCCACGTCCTTCCTCAGAAGCCGCGATCACGGTGGACATAGTCTCGTCCGCCTCTGGGACGTAAGACAGGTCCTTGAGATCTCCGGCCGCGGTCTTGACGCAAACGACGGCGTCAGGTCCCTTGGACGGGAGATCCAGCTCGCGCATTGCCTTCCCGGCGGGCACGCCGGCAGGCACCAAAAATTCAGTCACAGTGGATTCCACTCCTCATGTTGGGGGTGCCTACCGACATACCTGGCCGGCCCGGCACCCGCATTGTCAAAATCTCTGCCTCCTCTTGGGAGGCTGCCCACCGGCAGGACGCGTACTTCACCTCGCTAGCCGAGGGCACCGGTAACGGTAGGTGCCAGCTCGCGGGGCCCGCAGCCAAACGTTGGGCTGTTGTCATCGTACTACCACCTCCCCCACGGCGCGGAACACGCGCCTGGTCAGTGCCCGGGAATACACGCCGGCTCCCCTTGTATTCCCCCTAAAAACGACCTCACCCGGAGCACGAAGCTCATCCCCGCGACGCTCCGGCTAGCGCGGGCGTTGGGTGCCTCCTTTGTGCGCACCCACATGTGCACGCCCGCGTTGGTGCAGGTTTGCGCTAACGAGCGATGGAGCCGCGTCCGGGCCCACATGAAAAACCACCAACACCAATCTTCGTTGATGCTGGTGGCTTGTTCCAAGCGTCGCACAGGCAGTGGCACTGGCGGTGGCGCGGCTGGCGTCACCGCCCTGATACGCGCCGCGCTAAGACTCGAGTAGCCCCTGGGCCCAGTACTTATCGCGACCCTCGCCCACACCCGGCGGGCAGAAGTACACGGACGAGCCGATATGGGTGATCCACTGGTTCAACCGGTCGGCCTCGTTGAGGCGCTTCTGGATGGCGGTGAACTGCTCCTCGGGGTTCTTTTGGAAGCAGATGAAAATGAGCCCGGAGTTGGAGTGATCCACATCGCCGGGAACCGGCGGGAGATCGTAGTTGTACGCACGCCTCCGCAGCTTCTGATGCGGTAGATCGTCCGGGTTCACGGCGCGAGCCATGTGGCTCATCGGATCTATGACCGGAAGGCCGATCTCGTCGGTTTTCTTGTAATCCGCGGGGGTGAACTCGTCGCCACCGGAAAGCGGTGCGCCCTCGCCCATGGTGCGGCCGAAGACCATCTCGCGAGACATGCGGTCGAGCTTCTCCCACTCATCCATGTCATAGGAAATGCGTCGCACAACCAGGCACGTACCGTTTCGGGACCACTCGGGCCCCTCATCGATCCACACCTGATCGTTGTACTCCTCGTCGGAGGACGGGTTGACCGTTCCGTCCTTGAAACCGAACAGGTTGCGCCCAGTAGCACCCTTCTCCACGCTTCCCACGGCATGGAGGAAGCCATGCTGCAGCCACTTGGCCTCCGCGTACCTCACCGAGGAGCGGATGAAGTGACGAGTCGCGTGAGCCAAGGTAATGGGATCATCGGTGCAGATCTGCAGGCAGATATCCGTCTGCCCCCACTGATCTTCCAGCTTGTCCTTGTCGAACTTGTCAATCGGGTGGAGCCAGCCCGGCTTGCGGTCCGTGAGGCCGAGCTTGTCAAAGAATGGCTCGCCCACGCCACACGTAATGGTGAGGTTTGCCGGAGTCCAGGCAAGTTCGGGCTCCAGGTCACCCACGGGTGTCTCACCCTGGGCGAGCTTGTGGGCATCCTCCGTCCACAGGCGCATGAGTCGCTTGGCCGCGTCAAGATCAACATCGCGATACAGGTTAAAGCCAATGAGGTTGGCAAATGCCTGCGGTGGGGTGGAAATCCCGGCTTGGTGGTCGCCTTCGAACTCGATTTCCGCCTTCTTCAGCGGCATATCCGAGTCCGGGCTATCACCCGTGATTATCTGTTCACCTTTATCCTTTTTGTCGTCTTTGTCCTTAGCAAAAGCCGGTGCAGCAAAAGCCGACCCGGCTAGCGCCGTCGAACCGACAAGAAATCCGCGACGGCTCACCGAACTACGAGCGTTCTCATGCGCCATTGTGACGAAGTCCCTCCTTAAACGCGGCGCGCCGCGAGCGGCGCGCCCAGTGATCTATGTGTTTTTACTTGCTCGGAGCTTCGGACATGGAGGACATATCGTGATCCATGTTCATGTCCTTCATTCCGTTATCTCCCTGAACCTGGCCATCCGGGCCGTAGTTCTCAATGCCGGACTGGATGTCGCGCACCGGGATGTCCTTGAACTCGTAGGAGTTGCCGTCCGCATCCTCGAAGGTCACGTCGATGGCATCGCCAGCGGCAACCTCGGGGGTATAACCCATGAGCATGGCGTGGGCGCCACCCGGAGCCATCTCAAAGGAGCCACCCGCGGGAACGGTGAACCCGTCAGCCATCTCCACCATCGTGGTGCCCTGCATCTCGTGCAGCTGCCACATCTTGGCATCCAGCGACCCAGACACCTTGACAATGTGGATGTCCTTGTCGGTGGTGTTTTCAAAGGTGCCGAAGATACCGGTCATGTCCTTGCCTTCTGGCTTTGCCTTCACAAAAGCATTCTCCAAGGTCAGCGCCTCCGCGGACTTCTCCTTAGTGGAGGAGCTCTCAGCAGCCGCACTCGTTGCGGTGGCCGCAGTCTCGGATGCCGTGGAGCTCGCGCTCTCGCTGCTGGAGGAGCAGCCGGTGAGAGCAAGCGCGCTCGCCATAGCGACAGCAACGAGGGAGACCTGAATTTTCATTTATTTAATCCTTTCACCAAAAGGCTGACACAGATACGCATCTACGTGGTGTAACGAACCGGTTGTTTCGGTGTCTACCGCCTACGAAGGCGGACGGGACAGCGTTTCCCTTTTCCCCCGCTACTTCCTGGTGAGCAGGAGCCCTGCTCCACTGATGGCAGCGAGGAGAACGACAGCGCCGGCGATCCACACCCACACGGGTACCCCACCACTTTCCTCAGCAACCTGTTGCTGAGCTTGCTGCGAGCCCTCAGCTGTGGCCGATTGCGCGGCCTGAGGGTCACCAACACTAAAGGTGGTTTTCCCGCGTGTGGAGTGTCCATCCGAGGACGTAATTTGGAAGCCCACAATGTAGTTTCCAGGACCAGGGTTTATATCCTCGGGGATGTTGATGGAGACGAATTGTTTATCCAGTTCCGGCTGGCCGGTGAACAGGATTTCCTTCGTATCCGCATTGGAAATCGCAAGCGTGTTGAAGTTTGGCTTCGGAATTCCGGAGAACTCCAGCACAACCCTGTGCGGAAACTCCTCTACAACCGACTTATCCTCCGGAGTTGCACGCATGACAACGTCATGGGCTGCAGCCAGAGGTGCCAGCCCGGCCAACATGAGCGGAGCCGCAATGAGTGCTGCCCCTATCCGAACGCCGGGTGCCGTGTGCGAAGCCACGTAAGTGCACATCCTTTCTACAAGCTGGATCCACCCGCTCTGGTGAGAGGGCTTGAGGATCCAGTTATCTCTATTAGTCGAGCGGTTATTCGGTTTAGTTCCCATTCTCCCCAATTCGGGGTCAATAGGGTGCTTGAATTTTCATTACACTTAATTACCAATCAGGTATTAAACAATTGTACCTATGAGGCACCGTTCGTTTGGTCATTACCACCATCGTCAGCCTAAGGTTAAAGCCCCCCACTATCAAGTTAGGCAACCTTAAACATTAAGCATATAAACGTATTGCCATCCTTACGGCTCCGCCTCCAGGCACGCGCCCACGAGGCAGCGCTCCATCGAGAATCTCGCCCACCCCACCAACCGCAGCCCACCGTGCCGCGCCACCGCTCCCCCAAAGCTTGGCAGCAGACGAAAAAGAGGCTCACCGCAGTGCGGGAGCCTCTCATGGAGGTGGAAACGGGAATCGAACCCGTGTGCACGGTTTTGCAGACCGTTGCCTCACCACTCGGCCATTCCACCAAGTCATTTCCTATTGTAAATGACGAGCCCCAGCTCAATTATGAGGTGGGGCCTTGGAGCGGATGACGAGATTCGAACTCGCGACCCTCACCTTGGCAAGGTGATGCGCTACCAACTGCGCTACATCCGCAAAGAGCTAATGCTCTCAGTGCACGATACTGGGATTGAACCAGTGACCTCTTCCGTGTCAGGGAAGCGCTCTCCCGCTGAGCTAATCGCGCGAAACGTGAAAACAAGTTTCACCGAGCGGATGACGAGATTCGAACTCGCGACCCTCACCTTGGCAAGGTGATGCGCTACCAACTGCGCTACATCCGCATTTCGCTACTCACAGCTTGTTGCTGTGCGTTGCTTGCTCCCAAAACAATAGCGGGAACTTGAAGCTGTTACAAATCACCAGTTCACAGCCATATCTTCACACGCGTTTTGAATGACACCCCTGGCATTCACATGCACGCTAACGCGAGGATTCTCTCGCAGTGACCGTCGCACCAACGCACTGCCGTGCGATGCCACCACGGGAGAGGTGCCGAACGCTTCCATATGCAAGCCGTTGTGGCCGCCTCCCCAGTAGACCACGTCCATCCCTGGCGGTCACAACCACGCCCACCGCAGTAACCACTAGCGCTGCCACCGCGCCGCCGCCTTCACCGTCCCACACCCGTCATATATCGGGATTGACCAGGCGATTAGCCAATCCGGTGGGAGCCGTGTAACCTTTTCATTCGTCGGTCCCATGGCTCAGTGGAAGAGCGTTCCGTTCACACCGGAAAGGTCGCTGGTTCGATCCCAGCTGGGACCACGTTAGCCCGCTTATGCGGGCTTTTTCTTTATCTCCTCCCGTGGGTTACGTCAGGGTTTTTCTCACCCAACGCCCACGTTGGTGCGGGCCGGGCGTTCACGTTTCCATCGGACATTCTCGCCGCTTACTGCATGCAAAGCAACAGATATCTAAGCTGCCGCTCCCCTCTCCTTTTCCATCGGCCCTCAGAACCGACTCTATCAGGGATGTTGCTCGTACCGTTCTGCTTGGTAGCCACGCCCGTTCGCGCGGTGTGGGACTTGGTGCGGCAACACGCTAAGGGAGCCGAATCCTCGCCGGGACGGGTAATTGCTAGGGTTAACACGTGTCTAGTCTCGCAGAATCGCTCAGAACCACGTGGGTGGCAGACGACCAGGGTCGGAATTCTCCCGCAGGTCCGTCGTTGAACACAGTTGCGAATTGGGTGTTGTGGCCCATGGTGGCCATGCTGCTCATCCACCGCATTGCCTTACTGTCCATCGACGGCGCCATCACTGACGATTTCACAACCGTGTACGAGGCCATCGGCAGGCTGCGTGACGGCATCCCCGTGTACAACGAGAACTACATGTACGTCGACCCCCACTACCTGTGGTCGCCCGGCGCCACCATCCTGTTGTTCCCCTTCTCCCTCGCGCCGTTGAAAATTGCGCGCCTCGGGTTCATTATCATCAACGCTCTCTCCGTTTTGGCTGCAATCGGTTGGTTCCTCAAACTCATCGGCGAGAAGCTTTCGAGCTGCTTCATCCCCCTGTTCTGCGCCGTCGCCCTCTTGACCGAGTCCGTGCGCAACACGCTCATTTTCTCCAACATCAACGGGGTGTTGCTACTCCTCCTCGTTGGGTTTTATTACTTCCTCATGCGCGGCCACACATGGTGGGCGGGCGTGTTCATCGGCTTCGCCATCGTCTTTAAGCCGATCTTCCTTCCCCTCCTCGTACTTCCCCTGGTCAAGATGAACTGGAAGACGATCGCAGCGGGATTGGGTGTGCCCCTGGCAATGAACCTCATCGCCTGGCCACTCGTGCCGGGGGCCGGAGATTACCTCACCCGGACGATGCCCTACATCTCCACCATCCGCGACTTTTCCAACTCCTCCCTGCGCGGGATGGCGCTGTGGTCCGGGGCCCCGGGTTGGCTCACAGCCGTGCTGTGGGTGGTGTTCGCCATCGTCGTCGCAGCAGGCGTCATCGCCCTGCTCGCGTTCCGGTACTCGGACCGGCTGTGGTGGATAGTCAACACCTCTACGCTGCTGTTGGCCGGTGTGTTCTTCCTTTCCTCCCTCGGACAGATGTACTACTCCATGTTCCTGTTCCCGTTCTTCATCTCCGTCATCCGCCCCCGCTCCCTGGCCCACAACCCGCTGGCCTGGTTCGCGGCCTACTTCATCTTCACCGCGGATAGTTGGAAGTCCGCAACGTTCCCCGCGGAGGGGATGTGGGTGCAGTACTTCCTCCCCACCGCCGGTTGGGCAATGCTCATCCTCGTCATCGCCGTGGGCGCCGTGGCCCGCCTGTACTACAGCAGGCCCTCCGCGCTTGTCGACGCTCCCCTGTCGTCCTCTCCCGCTCGGCTGTAGGCTCGGGGCCATGACAAACTACGAAGACTTTTCTGATTCCCAGTGGCGTGAGCGCCTCGATCCCCTCTCCTTTGCGGTGCTGCGCCGGGGAGCGACGGAGCCCGCTTTTACCGGTGAATACACGGATACGGAAACCGAGGGCGTCTACTCGTGCAAGGCGTGTGGCGCGGAACTCTTCCGCTCTCAGGAAAAGTTCCACTCCCACTGCGGCTGGCCGTCGTTCTTCTCGCCGCTCGCCGGCGACCGTGTCATCGAGCGTGAGGATCTCTCCCACGGGATGCGCCGCGTCGAAGTTCTGTGCGCTAACTGCAAGTCCCACCTCGGCCACGTTTTCCAGGGCGAGGGGTATGACACCCCCACCGATCTTCGCTACTGCATCAACTCGGTGTGCCTTACCCTGGAGCCCACCCACAAGGCTGACTAGCAGGTTCTAGCGCAACAAAGCCGCAGGCCCCCCACAGGACCTGCGGCTTACGTGATTTCCGGTGCGCACTACGGCAAAACGTTAACAATCTCGGCTACGTCGTCCACGCGACGGCCCGAATAGAACGGAATCTCCACGCGGACGTGCTCGCGGGCCTTGGTGTAGCGCATGGCGTGCATGAGCTCGTTAATCGTGCCCATGTCCGGTGCCTCAAAGGCGAGGAGCCACTCGTAGTCGCCCAGCGCGAAGGCGCTCATCGTGTTGGCAAGCACGTTGCCAAACTTGCGGCCGGCCTGGCCGTGATCGGCCAGGACCTTGCGGTGCTCGTTGGGGTCGAGCAGGTACCAATCG
Source organism: Corynebacterium pyruviciproducens ATCC BAA-1742 (assembly GCF_000411375.1). Lineage (GTDB taxonomy): Bacteria > Actinomycetota > Actinomycetes > Mycobacteriales > Mycobacteriaceae > Corynebacterium > Corynebacterium pyruviciproducens. The sequence goes on from NZ_KE150446.1 coordinate 811,634, forward strand.
TAGGAACGCACGAACGGGTAGACGGTGACCCAGCGCTCGGGCTCCATCCCCATAATGAACGCGGGCAGGTGGGACTTGTTGAACTCGGCGGGGCGGTGAATGCTCGTGCCGATCCACGTGGTCTCGCTCGCCGCGCCGAGGATCGTCGTCCGCCGGAACGCGTTGTAGGCATCCTGGAGATCCTCGAGCTCCTCGGCGTGCCACCAGATCATGAAGTCGCCCTCGGCGCGCACTCCGGAGATGTTGTAGATGCCACGCACGGTGATCCCCTTGGACTTCAGACCATCGAAGAACGTGTGCAGCTCGTCAATCACCTCGGTGCGGTCGTCCGGCAACACGCCGGGAATGACATCGAAGACGAGGAACTGTGAGTATTGCTTCTTCTCATTGAGGGCCTGGAAATCAGGATGGTCGAATTTTCCCATGTAACTACCTTCCTACATCAACCATTTGAACTACTTTGGACATCATACGTGTTTGTGTGGTGTAAAGAGAACCTCGGCGTGGCTTCTACAGAATTCGGGGGTGCTTCATTACCGTGGGTTACGTGACTGACCAACAGGTATCTTCCAAGCGCATCGACGCGCTTGCTCATGTGCAAGAGGCAGAGGCAACTCAGTCCGGTATCCCCGAGGAGTTTTCCGCTGCCGTCGACTCAATGCACGCCGCGAAGCTGAGAAATGAGATTGTCCTGAGCACGATCCGCCCGCCCCAGCGCATCGCCAAATATAGTCACGCCATTGGGCTGGAAGTAGATCGCGAATCCGAGGACGCAGACCTGAGCGCGATCGATTCCGAGGGCGACGCTTTCGGGCGCCTCATTCTCCTCTACGACCCGCACTCCGAAGATACGTGGGATTCCCCCATGCGCATGGTCGCCTACATTCAGGCGGATCTGGACAGCTCGGTGGCAAGTGACCCCCTGCTCCCCGAGGTTGCCTGGGAATGGCTCAAAGAGGGGCTCGCTAACGCTCACGCCGAGTACACCAACATGGGTGGAACAGTAACCTCTACCGCATCCGTGCGCTACGGCGAGATCGGTGGCCCGCCTCGTGCCTACCAGGTGGAGCTGCGAGCCTCCTGGACCGCCACGGGTGCAGACCTCTCCTCGCACGTCGAGGGCTTCGCCCACGTGCTCAGCGCTGTTGCCGGGCTTCCCCCGGTGGGCGTCACAAGCATTGGCTAGAGCGGGGTTCGCCTCAGGCTCGAAGGCCCCCACGCCACTAAAGAACAGAACCTAAACCGCACGCGACACCGCATATTCGCTAGGAAAGAGCACTCAAGCGATGCTTCTCACAGCACCACGAGACGGTCACTATCCGTTGGTCACTACCGATTCTCGGCTGGAGGAACTCGCACACTCGTTGGATCCGCAGGAGCCCCTGGCCCTCGACACCGAACGGGCATCGGGCTTCACCTATAACGACGGCGCCTACCTCGTACAGCTCCGCCAAGAGGGCTGCGGAACCTTCCTCGTCGATGCCGCCGCCCTGCGCGACAGCATTCCAAAGATTCTTGCACCCCAGGTCAATTCCTGCCCCTGGGTACTGCATGCGGCCATCAGTGACCTCCCCTGCCTGGAGGAGCTCTCGATGCGCCCGCCGACGCTTTTTGATACGGAGGTAGCCGGTCGTTTCCTCGGTTTTGACAAGGTCAACCTCGCAGCGATGACGAACGCGATCCTGGGCATTGACCTGAAGAAGGGCCACGCTGCGGAGAACTGGTCCAAGCGTCCCATTCCCCGCTCCTGGCTCATTTATGCGGCCCTCGACGTGGAGCTCCTCGTCGAGCTCGCCGATGCCCTCACGGAACTGCTGGATCGCGACGGCAAGCTCGACTGGGCCCGCGAAGAGTTTGCCTACATCGTGGCTAACCCTCCGCATCATGAGCCCAAGTCATGGCTCGATGTCAAGGGAGTTCGACGCATGCACGGGCCACAGCTGCAAGCCGCTCGCGCGCTGTTCACCACCCGCGACTCCATCGCCCGCAAGAAGGACGTGGCGCCGGGGCGCATTCTTAACAACAAGCTTCTCAGCGAGCTCGCCTCCGTGCACCCCACCACGGCCTCAGATGCCGCCACGATCATGCGTGGTCGTTCCAACCCAAGGAAGTGGGCCTCTGTGATCCGCGCGGCGCTGGACGAGCCACGCACTTCCTGGGCACAGCTCCCACACGAGGAGGGGACCCCTTCCAAGGGTGCCTGGAAGCGCCTGTCCACACCGGCCTGGGAGGCCCTCCACGAGGCGCACGATATCCTCGATGAGATCGCCACAGACCGCAGCGTTGATCCCATTGTTTTGCTCTCCCCCGCACTGTTGCGTGACTTTATCTGGGGCCGGATCGTAGACGGAGACGAGACGGGTGCCGAGCAGAAATTGCTCGAGCTCGGCGCAAGGCACTGGCAGGTCGAGCTTGTCGCTTCGCCGCTGGAGGAAATCCTCTAAAGTCTGTCTTCCACGCCGGGAAGGCCGAGCCATACCGCCAAAAATCAACGGGCCCTCACGGGCCCCTCCCGTTGCACCCCATGCAACGCCCCGCCCTCATCACCGGTTCATGCGCCCCGGACTGGAGCGGTAAGCCAGTAGCCTAGTCCTTAAAGATGGAGCCCTTGGCCCCACTGCTTCCTGTGGCCCGCAGGAAATGCACGGAGGCGGTGGTGTTTTCTTCCTCTGCACTGATCCCGCTCCAGGTGCGAATGGATTCGGCGATGCCCTCGGCATCCATGCCGAGATCCGTCAGCACCTCCGAGCGCGAAGCATGGCGGAGGAACTTCTGCGGAACCGCGATGATGCGCACCGGGGTGTCCACGCCGTTCTCATCGCACACGGTATCGATCATTGAACCCACGCCACCGTGGATGACACCGTCTTCCACTGTCACGACCATGTCGTAGGACGTAGCCAACTCGGAGATGACGGGTGAGACCGGAATCGCCCAGCCCGGGTCAATGACATCGACGGCGAGCCCCTCCTCCTCGAGCTTCTTCGCCGCGGCCACACACTCGCCGGCAAGCGCACCGATAGACACGATGAGGATCGACTGGGCCCTGTTGGCGCGGTCGCTGCGGTAGATGACATCGATTCCACCGTCGAGCGTATCCACTGCGTCGATGACGGGCACGAGCGCCCCCTTGGGGAAGCGAACGATGGTTGGGCCGTTCTCGTACTCGATTGCCTCGTTAAACTGCTTGCGTAGGCGGACGTCGTCGCGCGGGGCAGCTAGCCGCATGCCGGGCACGATCCCCGCAATGGACATGTCCCACACGCCGTTGTGCGAGGCGCCGTCCGACCCGGTGATACCGGATCTATCCAAAACAAGCGTCACCGGCAGGTGCAGCAATCCCACATCCATGAGGAGCTGGTCAAACGCCCTATTCATGAAAGTGGAGTACAGCGCCACCACAGGGTGAAGCCCGCCGAGTGCGAGCCCCGCCGCCGACGTTGTAGCGTGCTGCTCGGCAATTCCGACGTCGAATAGCCTGTCAGGGAACTTCTCCCCAAACTTGGCCAGCCCAGTCGGGCCAGCCATCGCAGCGGTGATCGCGACAATATCATCGCGGCGTGCACCGGCCTCGAGGAGTTCCTCAGTGAACACATCCGTCCACGAACGCTGCGATTTGGCCAGCGGAACACCGGTGACGGGATCGATAGCCCCGGTGGAGTGCATGAGATCGCTCGTCTTGTTCTCCGCGGGTGCGTAGCCGCGCCCCTTCTGCGTCACGCAGTGGATGATGATCGGGCCGGTGTACCCCTTGGCGTACTTGAACGCGTGTTCCAGGGCCTGAATGTTGTGGCCGTCCACCGGGCCCACATATTTCATGTTGAGCTCCGGGAACATCTCCGTGGGGATGACGTGGTATTTCACTCCCTCCTTGAGGGCATGCATGACCTCGAAAGTGCGTTTGCCCACCCACCCCATGGAGTTCAGTGTGGACTTGCCCTGTTCCATCACCTTGTCATAAAACGGCTGCGTGCGAAGATCCGCCAGGCTATTGGCAAACCCACCGATCGTGGGCGAATAGCTGCGGCCGTTATCGTTGACCACGATGACGATGTTGCGGGTTTTGTCTGCGGCAATATTGTTGAGCGCCTCCCAGCACATGCCGCCAGTCAGGGCGCCATCGCCGACAACAGCAACCACCTTCCGGTCAATCTGATCGGTGAGCGCGAACGCCTTCGCCATCCCATCGGCGTAGCTCAGCGCTGCCGAGGCGTGGGACGATTCTGTCCAGTCGTGCTCCGATTCTCCCCTATCGGTGTACCCAGAAAGGCCGCCCTTCTGCCGCAGCGTGTCAAACTTGTCCGCGCGGCCGGTGAGAATTTTGTGCACATAGGACTGGTGGGAGGTATCGAAGATGAGCGGATCCTTGGGGGACTCGAACACTCGGTGCAAAGCGATAGTGAGCTCAACCACGCCCAAGTTGGGGCCGAGGTGACCGCCGGTGGTGGAGACCTTCTCCACGAGGAAGTCGCGAACCTCCGCTGCCAAATCGTCGAGCTTCTCCTGCGGGAGAGCACGGACGTCGCTGGGAGAAGTAATCCTACTGAGAAGGCCCATAAGTTTTTTCATGCCTCACTTATCATGCTTAGATCGATCGGTACACAGTTAAAAGCACGTCACCCTACACGCGCCCCGGGGTGAAACTCCCGCTTACAGCATTGCTTAACCGCAGGGCACTTTCGATACATCAGAGTGTACCTGCAGGAGATAAACCACCACGGCGATAGGTTACGTTCAGCTGAATCGGGGGTAAACCTTTGGCTCTCTACCCTGCTCCGGTGCGACGTGGCACCACACCTGGTATCAGGAGTGGTGCAATTCCCCATGGTGGCGCCGTTTAGGGCGCAACCAGCACAGCCACCGTCTCGAAGTGGTAGCTGCCAGGGAACGCGTTGACCAGGTTGAGCTCCACTACCCGGTACCCGTAGTCCACCCACGAGCGAAGATCGCGGGCACACGTTGCCGGGTCGCACCCGAAGTGAACCACCGTGTGGGGCTTGTGGGCGGCGATGGCGCCAATGGTCTTGAAGCCCGCACCAGTTCGCGGAGGATCAAGGACGACAAACTGCGGTTGCGGGAGGATCGGAATTGTTCCCGCCACGTCACCACGGGCAAACGAGACGTGATCGCTACCCTGCCAGTCCTTCACGTAGGTGGTATCGACGCTGATCACCTCGGCGTTGTGCCCGCCTAGTGCCTGGACAAGGGCGGGAGCCAAGGCGCCGACACCGCCGTAGAGGTCCCACCCGCACAGGGGCTCCTCCTCGGAAGCAGGACCGTCATCCTCGCGGGCGTAGCTCGCAGCCTCGCGAATAAGAGTGCTGAAGATCTCCGGAACTTCCCTGTGTGCCTGCCAAAATCCGGTAACCGGGAACACAAACGTCGTGCCTCCCACCTTTTCGGTTACCAGCGGACTGCCTGCAACAACCTTGCGGCTGTGCTTCACACGCTTGCCGCGGGGCGCTCGCGCAGTCTCCGTCACATGCACCTCGCCCAGCGAATCCACCGCGCACACGACCTCCGCACCGGGAGTAAAAGAGTGCTTTTCTACTTCGTCATAAATCCGCGGATCGATGGCGCTGCAGCGTTCGGTGATGACATCGGTGGAGTGACGACGGCGAACCCCCGCCTTGCCGTCTGCGCCTACACCAAAGCGGGCTCGTGTCCGTGTTCCGGGCTGCTCGTCGATGGACACAATCCGGATTTGAGGGAGCTCCTCGGATCCGGCGGTGAACTTCCCCACACGGCGCAGCTGGTCCTCCAGGATCAGCTGCTTGAGCTCCGCCTCGCGCTCAGGGATGACCTGGTGAAAATCGCAGCACCCGGCCCCAGCATCCGCTGCGGCGCACCGTGAGGCCCCGCGGTAGGGGCCGGATTCCAGCACAGAGGTGACACGCCCGCGGGAAAAGGACTTCTTCCTTTGGGTGACCTCAGCCATCACGGTATCCCCTGGCAGCGCACCATCGAGAAAGATGACACCCGCAGAGGTTGTGCCGATGGTTTCCCCGCCGTGGGCCGGCCTTTCCGCAGTGACCTGGAGGGTGGTTCCAACCTGGAGGCCCGTTGATTCTTCGGCTTCGCCTTGGGGCTCGGCTGTTGCTGCCGTGGCCTTGGCGGATTCAGTGTGGTTGCCGTTGTCACTCATGAGCGTTCCCGTCACTTTCTGCATTGCTATCTTCTTGCTGAGAGATAATTCCGTCCGCCTTGCGGATCGCCCACACCGTTACGAGTAGCACCAATCCGGTCAGGGGCCAGCCCATGAGGATCTTGACCACACCCAAGGCCGTGGTGGAGTCTGCGTTATAGAGGTGATTCTGAACCACGAAGCGAGCGATGAAAACGAGTGACCACGCAAGTGTTGCCACATCGTAGTACCTTCGGGCCCGCGGGTAACGGTGCCAACCGAACCCGTCGCCCTTAATTCCTTTCCAGATAACTCCCACCGCAGGCCATCGCACCGCGATGGAAATCACGAATACGACCGCATACAGGAGCGACATCCAGATTCCATAGAGGAAGAACCCTTTCGCATCGCCGATTATCCAGGCGATGAACGCGCACAAGAGCACACCCAGGAACCCGGACACCGCCGGCTGGAGCGTCTCTTTGCGGACCAGGCGCCACACGAAGACAAGGGCGGCAACGACGAGGGCTGAGACAATCGCCGCCTGTAGGCCGAAAAATGAGTTCGCGGGCACGTAGACCACAATCGGCAGTGTGGTAGCAACCAGCCCGGACAGGCCGCCCATCTGGTCTAGGAGGCTGGGGGTTGATGCCTCGCTATCAGCTGGCTGCGCATCGACTCGCTCCTGCTGCCCGATGGCGGCGGTCAGTTCGCCTTTATCATCCACGTGCGTGGGCTGATCCTCGTTCACTTCGTAGTCCCTTACTCATTTCGTCGTGTGCTACCGCAATGTTGTCACATTACAGCGCCTGCACCATAGTCACACAATACGAGCACAAACGTGCACGTGTGGCAGAAGAGCTACGAGCCGAAACCCACCACCACAGTATGTACAACTATGCACAACCGGCCACCGCCCTGCCTCTCTCCTCAGCGCACGATTTCGCAGTTACCGCTCCCACGGGACGTCGACAAGCCCAGCAAGAGCTAAGCAAACCGTTCGACGGCGGAGAGGCAGGAAAACCCCACCTGGGCGGGCCAAGCGACGCAAGCGTTCCCATTGCACACCGGGCACCCTAGCTGCGGGGTTCACAGGCTACGTGGTTACTTCTCCGTCGGCCCGAACGTCCGATTCTGTGGCGCGATCTGCTGGATCGCCGAACCGTTGACGCTGTCCGACCTCCACTCAAACATCCTCTGACGTGCCTCTTTGGCATCGTGAGGCTGAGCATCGCCGCGGGTGGACTCGATAAACCGTGAGTCCGACGGATTCTGAGAGGAATCGGGACGGTTAACTCCCGGCGCCTCGGTGCGACGATCGTGCGCGGACTGATCGAAGCTGTGGGGTGAAGCAACACCTAAATCGTCGCTTTGGAGGGACTCGACTCGCCGCGACACCTCCTCGTGCGAGCAGCCGGATGCATCGCTAGAATGCGTATCCCGCGTCGGCGGAACGTCCTTTGGCTGCCTGGCGATAGTGGATTGCCCCGTAGAGCCCTGCGCCCCGGCGCGTGAGCTCTGTTCCATCGCCCGCCGAATCTGATCGGCCAACTGATTGGGCACGGAGATCGGCAGAGGTTGCCCCGGAGGAATCGGGGTGGAGCCACGGTCAACGACGGTGCGGGAGATCGTCTCCCTAGCCACCTCGGTCATCTCGTCGGCAGTTTCATTGGGAGCCGCGCAGGTGAACCGAATCATCCACCGACCACCCTGCACACCGATGAGGCGCAGCGTCGCGCGCTCCGTCTTTCCCACAACCTCGGCGCCCCAGGGACCGTCCTCCACGTGTGCGACGAGACCGTCGTTGGTCATCCCGTCCACGATGGAGGGGTACACCTCGCGCCACAGGTTGCCCGTCTTCGCCGCCGCGAAACCGACCGGAGTCATGCGGCCAAACGGTGTGACGATGTGCAGGAGTTTGGGGCCCTGCTCGCCCATCTCCACCTGCACTTCTGCACCGTGCGGGAGGGGAATCTTCAGCGATCCAAGGTCAAGGATGTGCTCCGAAAAGTCGCTGACATCAAGTTCCTGGGCACCGGGACTATCGGCATCAAAGGGGCCAAAAATATCCATGTTCTCTCATCCTCTGCTCATTTGGCAGCGTCACACTCGGAGTGTGACTGCACGGTCTACTTCGGATGGTACCTTTCATGGTTCGACGCAGTCCGGTTTGGCAACTACTTAGCCCGTAACCGCGCTATCTTCCTGCATCACACAAAGGTACCCAACATCGGTTTTTACTCCAGAGCCGATGCTCCTCCGGTGGAGCCGTAGCCTCCCTCACCGCGGTCGGTGGAGCCTAGCTCCGTTACCTCCACTACCTGAGGCAATTCGACGCGCTGAACGAGCAGCTGCGCAATGCGGTCACCACGATGGATCTCAATTGGCTCCGTACGGTCGGTGTTTACCAAGCACACCTTAATTTCGCCGCGGTAGCCGGAGTCAATGGTTCCCGGCGTATTGACGATGGATAGCCCCCTCTTTGCGGCAAGGCCCGAGCGTGGGTGAATCAGCCCAACATAGCCGGTATCCAAGGCCATCGCGATGCCTGTAGATACGAGCTTCCTCTCACCTGGCTGAAGTACCACGTCCTCCGCGGAGTGGAGATCGATACCAGCATCGTCAGAGTGTGCACGCTGCGGCAACGGCAGGCCCGGGTCTAATCTCTTGATTGCAATTTTTTCCACCTGTCTAGACTACAAAAGTCCCGCCGGTTCGTGTCACCGCGCCAGTTGTCGCTCGCCAGAAAGCACGGTGGCGCTGTCTGTACCGGCCGCGCGGCCCAAAGCTGCATCTGCTTCTCCCGCATTAATCGGGTACACAGGAGAGGACTTTAGACATTCTTTTAGCCCTTAACGTAGAGTAATTCCGGCTGCCCAAGGCGGTTACCCACCGCTAAACGTGTTCTGTGACACAATAAGACCAGCCCGTTATCCGTCAAAAGTTCGAGGTGAAGTAAACTAACACACTATGAGTGGAGAGAAAGAGACCACTGATGCCAATAATCCGACCGTGCTCTACCAAGAGAAGCACCACGCACCCCTGTGGTGGTGGGTATTCGGCCTAGCAGTCGCGCTGCTCATCGCGGCCCAGGTGCAGCACAACCGGGAGCCCGTGTGGGGCGTAGTCACCTTTGTGATTTTTGGTGGTGCCGTGGTGTGGTTCCTTGCCTCCCTATCGTCGGCTACCGTCCGCGTCGAGCAAGACCCCTCCGGGGAACGCTGGCTGACCAGTAAGGGCGCAAACCTTCCGGCCTCTGTTGTATCCCGCTCATTGGCGATTCCCGCCTCGGCCAAGCAGTCAGCCATGGGACGCCAACTCGATCCCGCGGCGTTCCTCATTTACCACGGCTGGGTGAAAGAGCTCGCCATGTTTGTGCTCGACGATCCCGACGATCCCACACCCTATTGGCTGGTCAGCTCCCGTAACCCCGAGGCGCTCATCCGCACGTTCGTGCCCGAGCAAGTAGACCAAGCCCTCTCCCTCGTCCGAGAAGCCGAAGCATAAGACCCCTTTGGGCAGCAGTTCCGCGATAGTTCGTACCGAGGTACCGCGCTACCCGCGAGGACACCTGTGGCGAAACAGCTGCCCGGCTGACATCGCCCTACCAACATTGCCCGGCAGGCATCGCCCGGCAGACGCTGCCCGTCCCCGTTGCTCGGTTGACGTCGCTTGACTGACAGTGCATTGTCTCGTTTGCAGCTCCAACGAAGTGACTCTCCACTCCCCAACGGAAAAATTCTCCCGCACAACACGCCACCTGCTGCAACACCGCATGAAAAAAACGGCTTTACACCCTGCCAGCCGTGGAATTCCCTGCAAGCTGTCAGTTGTGTAAAGCCCTCACTCATGCCTCGCCCCTGAGTGGGCGGTGATGTGCGGGTACGGCGGGAGCACCGTTACCTCCAGGTGAGGCGGCGATAAATAGCCAGACCCGCCGTCGCGCGACACTGGTCCCGCCGACCACGGTCACGCATGGTTGTTGCACCACCTATGTCCTCGCGGTGAACGCTTGCAGCGTTCCACGAGGGCCTTTTTAATTACCCTTAGGCGCAGTCCATGCAAATGAGCGTTCCGTCCGGTTCCTGGTGGGACAGGCGCTTGCGACTTTGGACGATGAAGCACGAGCCGCACGTGAATTCGTCGCTGCGCTTGGGAACAACCGAGACATCGATTTCCTCACGCGTGACATCGGCAGTGGGAATATCGAACGTTTCCACCTCGTCGCCGTTGTCATCCATATCGTCGCTCTGCTTCTCCTGAGAGCGAAGACCTTCGAGAGAGTCGGCTTCTAGGTCATCATCTGCGAGATGACGCGGAGCATCATAATCGGTAGCCATGTATGTTGAATATTCCTTATCCCTAGACTTGTCAAATGCGCCGGAATCGATAGCGCATATCCTGCTTTCTCGGCATAGTAGAGCCGGCCTAGGAACGTTGTCACTTTAACTACCCCCACCATCGAAAGACACAGTTCACAGACTTACACGGGGGTATTTTGGTGACGTATCCCACTCAAATTGTTTCTAAGTATTTCTAACTGAACAATAAGATTTTCTCACATACATGTGGGGCCGTTTCCTCAGCCCACACCAGGCCGAGAAATGGCACCCGAATTGTGACGGGTGGCCACTCCTCCGCCCTTCCTTTTCCCCTAATCGGATTGCGGCATACTCTCCAGCCCACCGGCACGCTCGAGCATGTGGTGAAACTGCTGCTCCACGCCACTTGCTGCACCCCACACAGGATTCCCGTTGGCTCCCGGAACATCTAGCCCCGGGTAATGTACACGGGCCCCCGCTTCGCTGGATATGACGGCACCAGCGGCATAGTCCCACGGATGAATGCCGTGCTCGTAGTAGCAGTCCACGGTCCCCTCAGCTAGCGCGCACAAATCGAGGGCGGCGGAGCCCATCCTCCTGATGTCGCGCACCTGGGGTAACACCGTGGTCAGCAACTCGGCCTGCTGTTTTCTCCGAGAAGCAAGGTAGGCGAAGCCCGTCGCAAGCAGGCTCTCCCCCACCGTGGTGGCACCAGAGCACGAGAGCTTCTGCCTCGTTGCCGCGTCTTCTACAGGGGTACCGTCCTCATCGATGAGGGCGAGGACCTTGTACGCTCCGCTGCCCTTCGCGGCAAGATAAGCCATTTCGGTGGACACGTTGATCACCACCCCGGCAACGATGTCAGCGCCTTTGGCACATGCGATGGACACCGCGAACTGGGGAATCCCGTAAATAAAGTTGACGGTGCCATCGATGGGATCAATTACCCAGGTATAGCCTGACGTGGACTCTTTATTCGAACCCTCTTCTCCAAGTATTCCGTCCTCGGGCCGCAGGCGGGCGATTTCCCCGGTGATGAACTCTTCGGAGTGCTTATCTACCTGGGTCACCGGGTCAACCGCAGAGCTCTTGGTTTCCGTCACCGCCTGCAAATCGCCGATTTCTGCACGTTCCCGCCGGATCAGCGCCGCCGCCTCAACGGCGATACGGAAGGCAATGTCCCGCAGTTCTTCATAACTGGGCTGCCCATCCGCAGATGCCCCGCGGTCAATGTCCTTGCTTGGCTGGTTCATTTTCTTCCTCTCTCCGTTAGATCCGGCGTTACTTCAACGCCGCCAGGCCACGACCGGTTCTTCCCCGCAACACGCAGGGCCGAGTTAGCTCGTTGACCAACTCGCACTGCCACTTCCAGAATCCTGCCCGGGCTCGCGGTGTTCGCCTGTACCGCCGGTACTGCTGACAACAATTGTGCGTCACCTCGAAAGTTTCCGCCAGACCAACCCCCGGCCCTAACAAGAAAGCTCAGCTGAGACAACCAGGCCGCAACCCATGACCGTTCACCTGTTCCCAGTACACAATGGGTACACCGCAAACCGCGAGAAACCGCCGTAAGCGAACATCTTGCTTCACCCTTCACAGTGACCAGTGACGGGTATGAGACGAAGTTTTCCCCGTAACCACGCGGATTCCAGAGAATGATGTGGTGCTTCAGGCTATGATGAATGCATGACGCGCATCGGATTTGGTATCGACGTTGGAGGCTCCGGCATTAAGGGAGCCAGGGTTGATTTGGATAAGGGTGACTTCATCGGTGAGCGGATAAAGATCCTCACCCCGCAGCCAGCAACCCCTGAGGCAGTGGCAGATACCGTGAAGCAGATCGTCGACCAGGCCGAATGGGACGGTCCCATCGGCATCACGATCCCCTCCGCCGTGAAGAATCAAACCGCGCTCATGGCGGCCAACATCGACAAATCGTGGGTCAACACTGATGCTCACAAGCTGTTTTCTGAGCACCTCGGAACCGAAGAGGTGTACGTGCTCAACGATGCGGATGCGGCCGGACTTGCCGAGGTGAACTATGGCGTCAAGGAGGCCGCCCACGGTTCCGTGATCCTCGTGACCCTGGGCACCGGAATTGGAACTGCACTCCTTATCGACGGCACCTTGTTCCCCAACACAGAACTTGGCCACCTTACAGTTGACGGCCATGAAGCCGAGAAGTACGCGTCCAGCGCCGTAAAGGACAAGAAGGACCTTTCCTATAAACAGTGGGCTAAGCGAGTGTCCAAGGTTCTCAAGGAATACGAGAACCTGTTCTGGCCTTCCCTATTTATTGTCGGTGGCGGAATTTCCCGCAAAGCCGATAAATGGGTCCCGCTGCTAACCTGCGAGACTCCAGTGGTGCCGGCAAAACTCCGCAACAAGGCGGGGATCATCGGTGCGGCCTACGCTGCAGAGAACAAGCTGCGCCCGTAGATTGAGTTTCCGCCGAGGCATTCTCTATACACAACATCGTGCAAAGGCGGAACCCCCAAGTGACCAACTTCACACAAAATAAGGGGACGGAAAACAACACTCCTCACTAATTTGACCTATACTGGGTGGTCGATTGTCTACGGCAGGGTGATTGCTTGCATGTCAAGCTCCCAAACTATTATGTAGTGCCGTAGACGGTCTTCGGTACGGGATACCGTGAGCAATGCTCCCGGGCCTGTGGCGGAGATGACTCGATGTTGTAGTTGAGGCGAAAGGGCGTACGTGACAGCCACTGAATCTTCGGATAATTCCCAGAACCAGTCCCAGGAGACTTCCCCTTCTGCGAGCACAACCGCCCCTGCAAAGAAGACGGCAAAAAAGGCTCCTCGCACTGCTAAGAAAGTAGCCAAAAAGGCGGCCCCGAGAAAGGCCACACGTTCGGCGCGGACTGCAAAATCAACCGCCTCTGCCTCGACAGAGGCAGACTCTGCCGCTCCTGAGGAAAAGCAGGAAACCACTTCTGCTGCCCCTGCAAAGAAGACGGCGAAGAAAACTGCCAAGCAGACCGCGCGTAAGGCAGCCCCGAGAAAGGCTGCATCTGCTTCAGAGCCGACTGAGGATTCGTCCGAGAAGGCCACCGCCCCTGCGAAGAAGACGGCCAAAAAGGCGGCGAAGAAGACCACCCGCAAGACTGCGCGGAAGGCCTCAGCAAAGACCACTGCCGATTCGACCTCCACCCCGGAGGAATCCACCGCAACCAGCGACGCGGAAGAGACCTCGGAAGCGCCCGCGAAGAAGACCGCTAAGAAGACGGCAAAGAACACTGCCAAGAAGACCGCGAAGAAGTCCGCCAAGAAGACGGCGAAGAAGACCACCCGCAAGTCTGCTAAGAAGACCACCAAGCGCTCATCCAAGGCCGCGGACGAAGACGAGGATACAAAGGTGGCAGAAGACGCTGATCTTGATGATCTCGAGGCTGAGGACGAGGATCACCCGTTCGACAGCGGTGCCGATGGCGATGTCGCTGACGAAGACGAAGATGAACACTCCGTCTGGGACGAGGAGGAGTCCGCAGCACTCCGCCAAGCCCGCAAGGATGCGGAGCTCACCGCATCCGCTGACTCGGTTCGTGCCTACCTCAAGCAGATCGGCAAGGTCGCACTTCTCAACGCTGAGCAGGAAGTCTCGCTAGCCAAGCGGATTGAAGCTGGGCTTTACGCCACGCATATCCTCGACCAATTCAAGGATCCCGAGTGGCTACAAGATCACGAGAAACCGTCCAACATGCAAAAGCGAGACCTCCGCTCGGTAGCTCGTGACGGCCGGAAGGCAAAGAATCACCTCCTCGAGGCGAACCTCCGACTCGTGGTGAGCCTTGCCAAGCGTTACACGGGCCGTGGCATGGCGTTTTTGGATCTCATCCAGGAAGGCAATCTTGGCCTGATCCGCGCGGTGGAGAAGTTCGACTACACCAAGGGCTACAAGTTCTCCACCTATGCCACCTGGTGGATCCGGCAGGCCATCACCCGCGCTATGGCGGACCAGGCTCGTACGATCCGTATCCCGGTGCACATGGTGGAGGTCATCAACAAGCTCGGGCGTATCCAGCGTGAGCTGTTGCAGGACCTCGGCCGCGAACCCACTCCTCAGGAACTGGCCAAGGAAATGGACATCACTGAGGAGAAGGTGCTGGAAATCCAGCAGTACGCCCGTGAGCCGATCTCGTTGGATCAGACCATCGGCGACGAAGGCGACAGCCAGCTCGGCGATTTCATCGAGGACTCCGAGGCCGTTGTTGCCGTCGATGCCGTGTCCTTCACACTTCTGCAGGATCAGCTGCAGGATGTGCTCCAGACGCTCTCCGAGCGCGAGGCTGGCGTGGTGAAGCTCCGGTTCGGGCTTACCGACGGCATGCCACGCACTTTGGACGAGATCGGCCAGGTGTACGGCGTTACCCGCGAACGTATTCGCCAGATCGAGTCGAAGACGATGTCGAAGCTTCGTCACCCCTCTCGTTCCCAGGTTTTGCGCGACTACCTCGAGTAACTTAAACACAAAACATCCCTCGCAACCATCACGGTGCGAGGGATGTTTTATGTCTCAGGCGCGAGCGTCGTCACCGTCGCGGGCGTCGTCACCGTCGCGGGCGTCGTCACCGTCGCGGGCGTCGTCACCGTCGCGAGCGTCGTCACCGTCGCGAGCGTCAGGTGTACCGCGGGCAGCATCGCTATTGCGGGCATCATGCGCGACGCAAGCGTCATGGAGAGTGCTAGATGTTCCTCCGGCGAAGCTCTTCCTTTATCTCAGTGGAATTCTGTGCGAGACGGATGATGCTGACCGCAAGCTCAAGCACGAGGCGCACAACGATGAGATTGATGGCGCCCCCAACGATCGCTGCAAAGAGGCCGAAAATGAAGACGAAGATGCCTTCGACGATGCCTACAGAGCCAGAGAATACCGTGGCGAAAACACCAATGACCGTGAAGAATATCAGAACTGCCGTTGCTACGACGGCGACGATATAGATGAGCTTTGCAAACCCCAGGGTGATGAACTGGGAGAAGCTGAAATCGAACAGCGCAGAAATAAAGCTCCGCGATTGCCCAGCGACATCGGGCCTGGCGCTGGGAGAGATTGACGGGGCTGCCGGAGATCCCGCAGGCTGCCGCGTTGTGGCGGAAAAGCCTGAGCCATGCGCTGATTGCGTCTGGTGCTGCGCCGGGTAGGGGTTACAACCGGCAGTTCCTTGTGCGCCCTGGCTTAGGTGCTGGGAGTCAGACGCCTCGGTGGCCCCGGTTGCTCCGGCCCCACCGGCGTGCCCCGTCGAACCGTAGGTGGTACCTAGGCCGTACGGATCGTTAACGGACTGTGCCACCTGTGAGCTTTCGTCCGCATGAGTAGGTTTGTGTGCCTCGGCAGCGTTGGTCGCATCACCGCTGGCTGAGCCCTGCTCCGAGGCGGAGGCCTTATTCTCTACTGCTGACTCGCTAAGGCGGGTGGCCTTGTCCTCACGTTGCGGGTTGACGCGGGTTTCGTCGGCACCGTCTTCGTGATTGTTTGTTGTCACTGGGGCCCCTTCTCAATTTATTGAACGAACGTTATACAGTATGCGCCTTAGCTATCCCCCTTGCAACCGCACGAGCCCGAGAACTCCTCGTGGTCTTCGCCACTTTTTGTGCGTTCTCCCGCCGTCGGTGGGGTCGTTCCTTGGCTCGGCGGTGTCGGAGGAGAGACACACAAGATCCCCGCTCACACTGGCTGTCCGCCGCGGACCAGTGCTGGCAACTGGACATGAGTGCACCTGGGCAGAGGGCACATCCAGCTGCCACGGGTTTGCCGCCTACCGCGCGGAATCAGCCACGCTCCCCGCCCCAATGGGGCGATTTTTTGGACGGGGAGGGAGCAGGCGTCTGCCGCGCCATTCAGCGCGACAAGTCACCACCTGCGGAGGTAATCGATGCGCTCCTGCAGCTGCGCGGCGGTGCACATTGATGTAGGTGGCCCGCCGCAGGCCTTGCGCACCTCGGTATGAATTTGCGCATGCGGGCGGTGCTTCCGGGCGGCAGCAATTTGCACCAAGGCGTTGAGTTCCTTGCGCAAACGCGGAATCTCCTGGGAGGCGACCCTGCTCTTGGCGGCCGCTACACCGCCACTGTCCGAGCGACGTTGGCGCTCCTCTTCCTGTTTTTTCTCGGCTTCTCGACGCTCTTCCTCACGCTTATCCAGCTGTTCCTTTTGCCGACGCCGCAACAGCTCACGCATCTGCTCCGCGTCCAAAAGTCCAGGCAAGCCAAGGTAGTCGCGCTCCTCGTCAGAACCCGTGAAAGTAGGCGTGCCGTAGGTAGAACCGTCATAGATAAGGGAATCGAGCTCCGCCTCCGCTGAAACCGACTCGTACCCTCGCTCGGCATCGGGCTCGTTCTTCTCCTTGTTCGCATCTTCCAGGAGCTCGTCGTCCCACCCCTCCGAGGGGCGGTGGGGCTTGCCCAACACGTGATCGCGCGAATCTTCCAGCTTGGCGGCAAGATCGAGCAGCACGGGGACGCTGGGGAGAAAGATTGATGCCGTCTCCCCTGGCATCCGCGAACGCACAAAACGGCCAATCGCCTGGGCAAAAAAGAGCGGAGTGGAGGCTGACGTGGCGTACACGCCCACGGCGAGGCGAGGAACATCCACGCCCTCGCTCACCATGCGCACGGCCACCATCCATTCATCCTGGCTCTTGGAAAAGTTAGCGATCTTCTCGCTGGCCTTGGAATCGTCTGAGAGCACAACAGTCACCGGTGAGCGCGAGAGCTTCTCCAAAATCTTGGCGTACGCACGGGCGGTCTCTTTGCTGGTAGCGATGACGAGACCACCGGCATCAGGCATGTTTTGGCGCAGCTGTTCCAGCCGCGTCTGGGCGGCCTGCAACACCGCCGGGATCCAATCGCCCTTGGGGTCCAGGGCCGTGCGCCACGCACGGGCTGTCTGCTCCGCGTTGAGGGGCTCACCCAGTCGCGCCTCGTATTCCTCGCCAGCGCTATCTCGCCAGCGTGCCTGCCCAGAGTAAGCGAGGAACACAACCGGACGCACAACTCCGTCGGCAAGCGCCTCGCCGTAGCCGTACGTGTGATCGGATTGCGAAACCAGGTGCCCATTCCCGTCCGGCGCATAGCGGACAAACGGGATGGCGGCATCGTCGGAGCGGAAGGGGGTACCGGTGAGGGACAGCCTGCGCTCCGCGTCGCCGTAGGCCATCTGGATACCCTCGCCCCAGCTCTTCGCATCACCACCGTGGTGCACCTCATCGAGGATCACGAGCGACTTTTTGGCCTCCGCGACTGCATGGTGCTTGTAAGGGTGCATCGATACCTGTGCGTAGGTCACGCACACCCCGTTCATCGCGGGGTTGACGCCATCCGAGTTAGAAAAGTGCGCGTCGAGCGAGATCCCAAACCGGGCAGCCGACTGTGCCCACTGGGTTTTCAGGTGCTCAGTGGGCACAACGACGATGACGCGGTTAACAATGCGTCGGTTGAGAAGCTCGGAGGCTACGGTGAGCGCAAACGTCGTCTTGCCGGCGCCTGGTGTAGCGACGGCAAGAAAGTCCTTGGGGTTTTCCCGCAGGTAGGTGTTGAGCGCACGTTGTTGCCAGTTGCGTAGCCCCATGCTCACCTTTTGCGCAGGCTCTTGTAGATCCGCTCACAATCGGGGCACACGGGAGATCCGGGCTTCGCCTGCTTCCGTACAGGAAACGTTTCCCCGCACAACGCGACAACCATTTTGCCGCTCACAGCGGAATCAACGATCTGATTCTTCTTTACGTAGTGGAAGAACCTGGGGGTATCGTCTGACGTGGATGTATCCTCACGCACATCCGGGCGCTCGATAGTTTTGGTAGAAGTAGGCACGCCCCCTATCATGCCCCAGTTTCCCCGAAAATTCTCAATTGGGTTTAACCTAAGGGTTATGACAGGCCCAAACCCAGGTGAGGAGACGCACGACGCGGCTGGCTCGCACAGCCATGCCTCCGATTTCGGTTCCGCCTGTGGTGACCGCCCCGGCGCGAGCGATGCCCACCCGCGCGGTGGCGAGACCGAGGGCCACCCCTCTCAGGACGGCCGCGCGCACAATGCCGATCACTCGGAGGACGCGCGCCGGGCGACCGACGCGCACGACACAAGGGATGCGAACGAGACAAGGGACGCGCGCGGGGCGACCGACGCGCGCGAGACAAGGGATACAGGCACGTCTAACTCCGAAACCCCGCCGGATGCTGAAGGCGCGATGGTGATCGACGCAGAGGATCCCTCGGACACCGCAGACTCTGACGAGGGATTCGGCGAGCACGCCAAGCATTGGTGGGCGACCCACGTCCGTCGCTCCTCGTCCGTTGAGCTCATCACGGACCAGCAAAAGCGCACCCCGTGGCAAAATCACGAACATCGCAAAGTTATTTACATGTGGCTGCAGGGAATGCGCATCCCGTTTCTTGTTATGTCCGCCATCTCCTACTTGATTTGGCAGAATATTCTGCTCAGCTGGTGCCTTTTCCTTATATCTATCCCCCTGCCTTGGATTAGCGTGGTCATCGCCAACGGGGTGGGTGAACCTCGGGATAAGCGCGAGCAGAACGTATACAAGCCGGAACGGATCCGTGCGCAGCAGGCGCACTCGGCGTACATGGCCTTCCATGCGCCGGTGCGGATGGAGCTTGAGGCCCCGGCGCGTCACAACGGTGAAGAGGCACCCGAGCCGTCCACCTCACCGGCAGGTGGCGAGGCTACCGCGGCGAGAGAAGCCGCCTCCGACTCAGGCGCATAGGCCACTTCGGTTCTGCACCGCAAAGGGGTGCCACACAGCACTTTGATTCCGCGTACCGGCAGGAATCTGCGCTAGGCACAAGGCTAGGACTTTTCACCCCGTGGAAGCCAATCCGCTCCAGCGGCAGCACCCGAGCGTGTCACCGCCTCGCGCCTCTGCCTACCCGCCGCCTTATCACTCTGTGTTGTTCTGCATCGTTGTTCTGCATCGGCCAGCGGACTTTTCAATTCTTTTGCCGCACACCCGATTGTTCGCGTGTTGGCGGGCCCGTCAATTCACGGGCTATGGGCCCCGTCTATTCACGTGTTACCGGGCGGTTTTCTTTCTTTGCTGGCGATTGCGATTCTGCACGGGCTAGCGGCTTTAGTGTCGCTGCGGGTGCGATTCTGTGCGTGGCTAGTGGCACGGGACTCTCGCACGGCTACCGCCCACGGTGGCGAGGACACGGCCACGTAGTTCATAATTCTGTTATGAGACGACGCCCACCTGGCACCCACAGCGCTGCTTCCATCTCCCCCCGGCGAGAGCTGGGGCTGGAACTTGCAAGCCACTTCACCGAACTCGGGTTTACTCCGCAAGGTTTAGCTGAGCACCTGGGAGAGGACGTAATGGCGTGCATTGCGCGCGGAGAACCCGCGCCGATAATTGAGGCCACCTCCTCAGGCACTCCGCTGGATCAGATTATCCGGGCCGCTATCCTCCACATGCCGGCGGACCTCTCACTCGCGCTGGGCGAGGAACTCACGCGGCGTGGCACGGAGGCAGGTGTAATCCAGTCAGTGCAGTCACCGGTCACAGGTACCGCCTCCCACGTCTTCACCTGCGACATTCGCCCGCACACGCTCGGTGATGTGCCCCGCTGGGCCTACTCCGATCCCGATCCCTCCATGCACGTGAACGAGATCTCGGACCAGCACGTCATGGGGCTTGGCGCGGCATCTCGCCTGCTCATGCAGGTGGTACCAACCACGCCTGTGGCCCGTGTGTTGGACCTCGGTACCGGGGCGGGAACGCTGCTCCTGTCACAGGTTGGCCACGCCCGCGAATTGTGGGGCACCGACATTTCACAGCGCGCGCTCGACTTCGCCGAGCTGACTCTTGCCGGTACCGGTGCCTCGCTGAAACAGGGATCCTGGTTCGAGCCCGTGAAAGGGCTCACCTTCGACCGGATCATTGCCAACCCGCCGTTTGTCATCGCCCCCGAGGATGGGGCGAAAACATACCGCCAATCCACATTTGCGCTCGACGGCGCGACGGAATTTGTCCTCCGCACGCTGCCGGATTACCTCGCCCACGGTGGCACCGCGCATGTGCTTGGCGCGTGGGCACTCACGGCCGAGGAATCCTGGCAGCATCATGTCGCCGGGTTCGTGCCGGATACTGGCGTGTGCTGCTGGGCGATCCAACGCGACCTCGTCGATCCCGCCGCCTACACGGCCATGTACCTGCGGGACGAGGGCATCGATCCCCGCTCCCAGCGCGGTATTGAGATGACGCGCAGCTGGCTGGAGTACTTCCGCACCAACGAGGTCACCCGCATCGGCCTCGGCATGATCCACATGCAGCGACTCGACGACGACACCCCCAGTGAGGTTTTCACCGAGGAGATCCTCACGCCCCTGGGGGAAGGCGCTGGCGACGAGGTGGCGGAGTTCTTCACCCGCGCGCAGTGGCTGCGCACGAATACACCGGATTCGATGCTTGCCGCCACCTACCTTGTTCGCCCGAGCGTTGCATTGGAGAAGGTGTCGCTCCCGGATACCGAGCAGACCGTGGGGTGGAAAGACCACGTGATGCGCCTGACGCGAATGGACGGATTCGCCTACACCCACGAGATCGATGCGGACATGGTGTCACTCCTGTCCGGGCTCTCCCCGCAGGGGCTTCCCCTCGGCGAGGTCGTGGAGCTTTTCGCGCTGGCAAACGGTGTGGATAGCGAGGAACTTACCCGGCTATTTCTGCCTCTTCTCACCGCACTCATCCAGCATGGGATCGTGCTCCCAGCGGATCTCGTTTCCCCCGCCTCGTTTTACTGAGCCTCTGGTAGAAGATGTCCCTTGCACCATGCGGTCCCCTCGCGCACAGGTGCCCGCCCCGGTCCGGTGCGCCCCGACAAGGGGAACAGGTGAGTAGCCTCATCTGGTGAGGCGCCCGGCAACTCTGTACGGGTGGCCTCTCCCCGGTGCTGCGGTGGGGGTGTCCACGGCCGAGCTCTCCTGCCGAAGTGAGACCCCAAGCGGTGGGCGTGTGGGTTCCGCGCGGGTGGGTGAGGCTAGGTAAGCCCCGCAGCCATGCGACGGGATGAATCCTCCCTGCAATAGGATCGACACTAGCGACACGGTGTGCACGCTGAGAAAGGATGAGCACATGAAAGCAGTATTGACACGGGTGACCTCCGCATCCGTCACGGTCGACGGTGAGACTGTGGGGGCGATCGACTGCCCGGATACCGGTGGGATCCTCGCGCTTGTTGGCATCGGCCGCGATGACGCGGACGACGCTTGGAAGACGATGGCCCGCAAGATTGCGGAGCTGAGGATCCTCGACGGTGAGCTCTCCGCCACGGACGCCGGAGCCCCCGTCCTGCTTGTTAGCCAGTTCACGCTCATGGGCCGAACCGCCAAGGGGCGCCGCCCCTCGTGGTCGGATGCCGCCCCCGGTGACCGCGCGGCACCTGTGATCGATGCCATCGCGGCGGATCTCCGCACCCGTGGTCTCACTGTGGAAACCGGCCGGTTCGGTGCCCACATGGAGGTCGTATCTGTCAACGATGGGCCGTTCACCGTCCTTGTCGAGTGCTGACGCACGCACACCGCAACGCGCACCGCGGCGACGGTGACCGAAGCTAGTCGGCTGCTCAAAGGAAACCTAGGGGCGTCGACAAGTTAGCACACCTGCCCAGCGGAGCCGAGAAGCAGAGGGATTGGGTGTGAACGCTGCGCCGACACGCCGAGCAGCAGGTCACCACCCCACAAATACCCCTGTTTAGGGGTGTTCGGTAGGTTAACGGAACCTTTGGCGGCAACAACCCGTTGGAACTGATAGAACGCACACCCTATCGGTTGGAGGCTGACCTTAGTGACAACGCAAGTAAAGCAGGAAGAGCAAACGGTCGACCCACGCAACCGTAGGCACCAGACCAACGACAACCCCGCGCAGGACCTCGTCCGCGTGTACCTCAACGGGATTGGCAAGACCCCCCTGCTATCCGCGGAGGAAGAGGTGGAACTAGCCAAGGCGGTGGAAGTGGGCTTGTACGCGCAGCACCTGCTCGATGACCGGGATTACAAACCCACCCGCGCGATGAAGCGCGACCTCAAGGTGTTGGCACGCGAAGGCGAGAAGGCGCGCACCCACATGCTGGAGGCAAACCTCCGCCTCGTGGTGAGCCTAGCCAAGCGGTACTCAGGCCGCGGAATGCCGCTGCTCGACCTCATCCAGGAGGGCAACCTGGGGCTTATCCGCGCGATGGAGAAGTTCGACTACGCCAAGGGGTTCAAGTTCTCCACCTACGCCACGTGGTGGATCCGCCAGGCAATCACGCGCGGAATGGCCGACCAGTCGCGCACCATCCGGCTGCCCGTTCACCTGGTTGAGCAGGTGAACAAGCTGTCACGGATCAAGCGTGAGATGTACCAGCAGTTCGGCCGCGAGGTCACCAACGAGGAGCTGGCCGAGGAATCCGGCATCGATGAGACAAAGATCGAGATGCTGTTCCGCCAGTCGCGCGATCCGGTGAGCCTGGACATGCCGGTCGGCGCCGATGAAGAGGCCCCGCTCGGTGACTTCATCGAGGACTCCGAGGCCACCGATGCCGAGGAGGCCGTTGTTGTGGCGCTGCGCCACTCCGATATCCGCGAGGTCATCGGCACACTCGAATCCCGCGAGCAGGATGTCATCCGGATGCGCTACGGCCTCGACGATGGCGTGCCACGCACACTCGACCAGATCGGGCGCCGCTACGGGCTCTCCCGCGAGCGCGTGCGCCAGATTGAGCGCGAGGTGATGGCCAAGCTTCGCGAGGGCTCCCGCGCGGAGAAGCTGCGCGCTTACGCCGGCTAACTAGGCCCGGTGCCCCGCCCCGCCACGGATTATCTCCTTTACTACCACCCGTCAGCGTTGCAGCTGGCGGGTTATTGTGTGCACCCCGGGGTCTCACGGGCCCCTTACACAGAAGTTTTCACCCCCAAATTTGTGAGAATGTGTGAGACTTGTCGCTTTTCGCCACCGCGACGCTTAAATTTCTCCGCATGAATATCTCAACGGAGAGTCCAACCCGTGCACACAGGCTGGACCGCCTCCCCTTTACCAAGAAGCACCAAAAACTACTCTTCGGCTCCGGCATCGGCTGGGCACTCGACGCCATGGACGTGGGACTGGTCTCCTTCGTCATCGCCTCCCTCGCGCTCGACTGGGGCCTGGATAAGCACACCACCTCGTGGATCGCCTCCATCGGCTTTATCGGCATGGCGCTCGGCGCAGCGTTCGGGGGCCTGCTGGCCGATAAGTTTGGGCGACGCAGCATCTTCTCCGTCACCCTCCTCGTTTACGGGTTGGCAACGGGGGCCTCCGCGTTGGCGACGAGCGTCACCGCCCTCCTCGTCTTCCGCTTCTTCACCGGTCTCGGCCTCGGCGCCGAGCTTCCCGTCACGTCCACCCTGGTGAGCGAATTCGCGCCGCGCCACGTGAGGGGGCGCATCGTCGTCCTCCTCGAGGCCTTCTGGGCCGTCGGCTGGATCGCCGCGGCGATCATCGGCACGTTCGTGGTGGCGCAGACACCCAACGGCTGGAGGTGGGGACTGGCCGTGGGGGCTCTCCCCGCGCTCTACGCCCTCTACGTGCGCCGCTCTATCCCGGAGTCTGTGCGTTACCTCGAACTCAAGGGCAAAACCGACGAAGCCGAAGAGGTGGTCCGCAGCTTTGAAGAGAGCGCCTCCTCCGCGCTTGAGGCGCGCGTTTCCGCCGAGCCGGGCGAAGACACTGCGTCCGCTCCCGACCTCACGGTCCGGCACGGGATTTGGTCTTCGGCTTGTCGACGTCGCACCGCAGCCCTGTGGTGCGTGTGGTTCTGCGTCTCACTGTCCTACTATGGCGCGTTCACGTGGATCCCCTCCCTCCTAGTGGATCAAGGCTTCACCCTTGTCAAATCTTTCAGCTTCACCCTCATCATCACCCTCGCGCAGCTTCCCGGCTACGCGGCCGCAGCGTGGCTCATTGAGGTGTGGGGGAGGCGGATGACGCTCTCCGTCTTCCTCGCGGGCTCCGCTCTCGCCGCCGTCATGTACGGCCTCGCGGGCTCGGCGTGGACAATCATCCTCGCCGGCTGCCTGCTCTCCTTCTTCAACCTCGGGGCATGGGGCGCCCTCTACGCCATCGGGCCGGAGCTCTACCCCACCTTCCTCCGCGGGCGGGGTACCGGCGCCGCCGCAGCATTCGGACGCGTCGGCTCCATCCTCGCACCCTTGGTGGTTCCCCCGTTGCTGCTCATGGGCGGGCACAGCGCCGTATTCGGGGTGTTCGGGATCGCCTTCGCCGTCGCGGCCGCTGCGGCGTTTACCCTTCCGGAGCAAAAGGGCGTGGAGCTGGTCTAACTCACCGCCAACGAGTGACCTCGCCGGATGCTGCGGAGCACGCGGACCGGCGATGCGGCGTGCGGTGCCGCTTTACCTGCGCCACCGCGCGCCACCCCGGCGAGCGCTCACTCACCCTGCCCCGCCCGCAGGCATTCGGCGGTAGACTGAAACGACACCGCGTGTCGATACCGCCGACTCGCCTCAATCGTCTGCACTTATTGCTAGTCTGAGAACATATAGACCAAGATGAAAGGCTGCCCGCTGTGAAGGAACTTGTTGATACAACCGAAATGTATCTTCGAAC
Source organism: Corynebacterium pyruviciproducens ATCC BAA-1742 (assembly GCF_000411375.1). Classification (GTDB taxonomy): domain Bacteria; phylum Actinomycetota; class Actinomycetes; order Mycobacteriales; family Mycobacteriaceae; genus Corynebacterium; species Corynebacterium pyruviciproducens. The sequence goes on from NZ_KE150446.1 coordinate 836,702, forward strand.
CATCTACGAGCTCGAAGAGGAAGGCATTCCCCCGCTTCGCGCCCGCATTGTCGAGCGCCTGGAACAGTCCGGCCCCACGGTAAGCCAGACGGTGGGCCGGATGGAGCGCGATAACCTCCTCGTGGTCGAACCCAACCGGCGTTTGAAGCTCACACCGGAGGGCCGCAAGCGTGCAACCGCCGTCATGCGCAAGCATCGGCTGGCAGAACGGCTGCTTTACGACGTTATTGGCCTGGATATTGACAAGGTGCACGACGAGGCCTGCCGGTGGGAGCACGTGATGAGCGACGATGTGGAGGAGAAACTTGTCACCGTCCTCTCCGACGTCTCAGAATCTCCCTTTGGCAACCCGATCCCGGGGTTAGACAACCTCGATACCCAGGAAGCCGGCGATGCCGACGTGACGGCGAACTCCCAGACCATGGGTGTCCGGATCGTCGATCTGCCGCAGGAAGAGGAGGTCGCGGGCACCCTCGCGCAGCTGCACGAGATTGTCCAGGTACACCCCTCACTATTCCGGCGTTTCTGCGAGTCGAAACTCCGCCCCGGCGACGCGCTCGTCGCTATCAACCACGGCAGCTGGGGCGAGATCCGCGCCAACGATTCCACCATCGACCTGCCGGAGGAAGTAGTCCACGCGGTGCGCATCTTCCCGGAGAACGCGTAAGTTTTCGCACTCCAGTCATCCGCATCCACCCACCCGCGTGCCCCAGTTGCGATGCCCGCGGCACCAGCCGGCGAACCGTGTGCGCTCCACTGCGCCTGGTGACCACCGATGTACACTGTTTTCGAGCTTCACAGCCCTCAAAGCGTCCTGCGTTATCCCCTTTCGGGGCCACGCCCGCACGAGGATTGAAGCGCCGAGTCAACACCAAGCGCGAAAGTGGTAACAGCAATGAAGTTGGTAGTCACGGGTGGCGCAGGCTACGTAGGTAGCGTCTGCGCCGCGGTACTCATCGAGGGTGGCCACGAGGTCACCGTCATCGATAACTTTTCCACCGGCAACCGCGAGGCGGTCCACCCCCAGGCCACGTTCGTCGAGGGAGACGTGCGCGATGTCATCGACGATGTCCTCGCAGCCGGCGATTACGACGGAGTCCTCCACTTCGCCGCCCGCTCATTGGTGGGCGAATCGGTGGAGAAGCCGGCCGAGTACTGGGACCACAACATGGTCACCACACTCACGCTGCTCAACGCGATGGTGAAGAACAAGGTGACAAGCCTCGTCTTCTCCTCCACGGCGGCTACCTACGGGGAGCCGGAGCGGGTTCCCATCACCGAGGACTTCCCCACCCAGCCCACCAACCCGTATGGTGCCACCAAGCTCGCCATCGACTACGCCATCTCTTCTTACTGCGCAGCCTACGGGCTGGCGGCGACGAGCCTGCGCTATTTCAACGTCGCCGGCGCCTACGGCTCTATCGGCGAAAACCGCGAGGTGGAGACCCACCTCATTCCGCTCATCCTGCAGGTCCCCCTGGGCGCCCGCAAAGACATCAAGATCTTTGGCGACGATTGGCCTACCAAGGACGGCACGTGCATCCGCGATTACATCCACATCCGCGACCTTGCCGACGCACACATGCTCGCCCTCGAGACGAACGAGCCCTCCACCCACAGGATCTACAACTTGGGCTCCGGCGATGGCTACTCCGTGCGCGAGGTCATCGAGGCCTGCCGCGAGGTTACCGGCCACCCCATCCCGGCTGAGGCCGCACCCCGGCGCGCCGGCGACCCGGCTGTGCTCGTCGCCAGCTCGGACAAGATTAAGAGGGAGCTGGGGTGGAATCCCACCCGCACGGACTTGCACCGCATTGTCTCCGACGCGTGGGAGTTCACCAAGAACGCTGATATGCACTTCCTGAGGAAGTAATACGCCCCCGCAGTCACGCACCTGTGACTGAAGGGGCATGGGCCTTCCCTCGCCAGTGTGGGCGAAGGTGGCATCCGACGCATAATACGGGGCGGGCCCGCGCTAGCTAACGTGCGCGGGCCCGACCTTTTCCTACAATTCGGTCATCCATCGGCTCCTTTCTCTCCCCCATTGACGTGGCGTGACATGCTCACCCGACGCGTTTTCCCCCGCTCGGCTACATTCACCAGTGGCCTCCCCGGTACCGGTCCCCACGAGTAGTTCCCCCGTCCCCCTTGTTCCTCTCGTGACAAGTGCTTCGAGTACGCATGTGCTCGACACCCGGCGCGATGAGTGAGGTGGGATTTTCTCCCCCACGCTCCGGTATGTTCCACTTCTTTTCCCCCAGTAGTCGCATCGTGTCCCCTCCCGCAGGTGGTGTGACACACCCGTTTCGTATCTCTCGTTATTTGGCCCCTCGATCATCCCCGTGGTCTGATCCCCATTTGCCCTCAGTAGGTGCCCTGATAGTTGTCATCGTGATTCCCCGTCCCCGTGTGTTCTCAGTGGTTATTGCTGGTGGTTAGCTGGCTTTCTGTTCGGGCTCGGTGTCCTCGTTATCCCCCGCCTCCGTGGCAGTGAGAGGCTTTCGGTCCGTGACAAGATGCTTTCGGTCCGTGACCTTGTTGGTCTCACGCTGCTCGTTGTGCTGCCTGGCACCGCGGCTGCCGGCGGCGGCGCGGAGCTGCGGTTGAACGTGCTCGGCAGGTTCGTTGCCACCGCGCGGGCTCCCGTATTCCCGGATGATTTCCTTTGTCCCCTCCAGGCAGGCCTTCATGAGTTCCTTGTGAATGCCGTGCATGTGCGCCTGCACGATGCATTGGGCTAGGACGTGGTGCTGGTTTTCTTGCAGGGTGACCTCCATGGCGGCAAAGTTGTGGGCGATGGCGCCAGTGGCGATGCACGCAAGGACGTAGAGGCACAGGGCGTTGTGCCGAGGGAACCCGGTAGCCGTCTTGGCGATGGCAAGAAGCAACCTGCGGGAGGCACCCGGCTGCTCTAAGACAAGATCGATGGTGAGATCACGGGTGAGTTTGTTGCTCATGATTGTGATGCCGCGGAACAGGAGGTCCTCGTTCTTCATCACGGCGGTTTCTTTTGTGGCTGTTGCCGAGGCTGTGAGTAGCATCCGGAACTCGTCTCGGACCCGGTCCACGCCGCCGCCGAGGCGAATCGTCGCGGCCAGTTCCCTCGCGTCTTCAGCCAGTCGCCTCAGTTGGGAGGCGGAAACTTCCACATGGGGGTTACCCTGCGCGAACCTTGACAAAACGTCAGCCCGGCTCAGTTCTGGCAGCTGCCCGTCTTCTACGAGTTGCATCGTCGAGACTGCGGTTGCGACATCGCTGATTTCTCCCTCCACCCACTCGGGGTCGCACGGGATGGTGGTGATGCCGCTGTCTTCCTCCGCTCGGACGCCGAGGACGAAGGGACTGCCTGAGGCGATCTCGGGGGTTACCCACACGGCGGCGAGTGGAAGGTGGGCGCTTTCGGCCAGATCAACGAGTTCCTCGAGCGCCTCGTCGATGATGTAGGGATCACTGTCTCCAGAGACGATGAGCGCCCACACGACGTCCGGTTTGTGGTCGGCGATGACGGTGCAGGCCTGCTTTGTGGCGTTCCAATCGTTGAGGTCAGTGCGTGACGAGAAGTCCAAAGCCAAGCGAACCTTGGAACCATTCTTGACAAGCGCGAAGTTCAGGAAGATGATTGACTCCTCGGGGTAGAACCCGAGAAGACCCGGTATGTTAGCAAATATCTGTGCTGGTGTGACGTGTATGCGTTGTGTCATGACTCCACTATCGGCCTCGTCCTAGGTAGGGCGCTTGCTTAACAGGGCGAATTCATCCACAGACAACACGGCCCCCTATAGCCTTTCTGCTACTGGTCAATTGCACGTGGACGGGACACAGCCTATCCACGGTCCCCGGAGTCTGTTTCTTGCCGAGTGCACTGGGTCATAGCGGACTGTTTCAGCGATCACAGTGCCTTCTTCTTGCGTTATCTGGCTGGCCCGTGCTAACGCAATCGCCGTGGGCGGGCAACGTTGCCAAAAAGAGGGGAATAAATTCATCCCGCCCACCGTTGCTACTAGTACAAACACAATGACCGCCACAACGGGATGCGGTTCAAGCGTGGGGAATGCTAACTGCCACTCAGCACTCGTGGTTATACTTGTATTTTCCTCGTACAGCCACATCACGTGTGAATCGCGCAATACGGTTTTCCACTTCTTCGGGAGTGGACCTGGATTGCGAAACACGACGGCCGCGGTGTGGCCCGCATGGAATGGAAAGGATTGAGTCATGGCTGATACTGAGCGCCCCATGTACGAGCTTGAGTATCCGGCGCCGGAAATGTCCGGTTCGCGCGACTCCTCGGTCACGATGATCGTCGCACTGCAGGGGTTCGCCGATGCTGGTCACGCGGTCGAAGCGGCTGCTGACCATTTGCTAGCAGCGCTGGATAACCGCCTCGTCGCCTCCTTTAACAACGACGAATTGTTGGATTACCGCTCCCGCAGGCCTTCGGTGACCATGCACGATGCTCACGTCTCCCGCGTCGAGTCTCTCGAGCTCGGCTTGCGTGTTGTACGAGACACTGAGGGACGCCCCTTCCTCCTGCTATCCGGGCCGGAACCAGACATGCGGTGGGAGGCCTTCTCACAGGCGGTCACTGACCTTGCGGAGAAGTTCGGCGTAGACAAGACGATCTGCCTCTACTCTGCCCCGATGTCTGTCCCCCACACCCGCCCCCTGGTGGTTACGGCGCACGGCAATTTCCCGGCAATCAAGGAGAAGCACCCCTATTTCGATTCCATCGTCCACCTCCCTGGGTCCGCTCAGCTCAACATCGAGATGGAGTTGGATAAGCGCGGAAAGGAATCGGGCGGCTTTACTGCCATGGTGCCCAATTACGTCTCCGGCTCCCTGTACCCGGCGGCCACACTCAACCTCCTGCGGTCTGTGGAAGGAATCGCAGACCTTAAGCTCCCGCTTCATGTTTTGGAGCGCGACGCGGCCAAGGTAGAGGAGCAACTGTACGAGCAGACCGCCGAGAACTCCGAAATCATGACCGTTGTCTTGCTGCTTGAACGCCAGTACGACGAGCGTCTAGCGGAGTTCAAGAGCGCCCACCCGGGAATGGCACTTCCGGGAGAGGCAAGCCTGCCTACCCCAGAGGAACTGGGCGAGGCATTCGAGCAGTACCTGGCCTCCATCGACGATTCAGCGTCGCTGTCCTCGGCCCATGAGGGCCTGCCCTCCCAGCCAGGTGGCCCCATGCCAGGCACCACGGACCCACGTGAGGCCCTCAACTCGCTGCATAGCGAGCCAACTGCAGAGGATCCCACCTCTGCGCCGCACAACAACCCCGGCGAGCAGGGTGGCAGCAGTCACGAGGATGGTCCCAACCGTGAGGATGGGGCCACCGGCGACCACGATGCCGAATAGCCACGAAAGCCTGAGCAGCCACGGCCGGCCTGAGCCCGCGGGAAACACCCGTGGCCCGGGCCGGCTTTCCCGTTTCGCCCCCACCGCACTGCGCAAGTACGCTGGAAGCTAGTCCCACACCTACGAGAGGGCACGTCGAAAAGAAAGGACGAAAGGACACAGTGTCGCAGAACCTTGCCCAGATACTGCCGGACCTCAAGGAGGTCCCCGAATCGCTCGTCGACGAAGCAACCTTTGACTCGTTCATCCACTACGTCCGCTCCCAGGGGATCGAGCTCTACCCCGCGCAGGAGGAAGCCGCCCTCGGGATCCTCGCCGGCGACAACGTCATCCTCTCCACCCCGACTGGCTCCGGCAAATCCATGGTGGCCAACGCCGCACATTTCATCGCACTCTCCCGCGGCCAGCGGTCCTTCTACACGGCACCAATCAAAGCGCTGGTCAGTGAGAAATTCTTCGCCCTCTGCTCCATCTTCGGGCCCGAGACCGTGGGCATGATGACAGGCGATGCCACCGTCAACGGCAAGGCACCGATCATCTGCGCCACCGCAGAAATTGTTGCCAACATAGCCCTGCGCGACGGCGCCGAGGCCGACATCGACCAGGTGATCATGGACGAGTTCCACTACTACGCCGATCCACAGCGCGGCTGGGCGTGGCAGGTACCTCTGCTCGAGCTGCCCAAGGCACAATTCCTCCTCATGAGCGCCACGCTGGGCGACACGACCGCTCTGCGGGAAGACCTTGCCAAGCGCACGGGGAGGCCCACCAACGAGGTCAGCGGGTCAGTGCGACCGGTTCCTCTTGAATTCCACTACGTGTACACACCGGTACAGGAGACCGTGGAGAATCTCTTGGAATCCGGGACCGTCCCCGTTTACATCGTGCACTTCACGCAACGGGAGGCACTCGAACGCGCCCAGGCTTTGAGCAGCATCAACGTCGCTAACAAGGAAGAGAAGGCGAAAATCGCCGAGGAAATCGGCTCCTTCCGCTTCACCACCAAGTTTGGCAAGACCCTCTCCCGGTTGCTGCGCAAGGGCATTGGCGTGCACCACGCCGGAATGCTGCCAAAGTACCGCAGGCTCGTGGAACGTCTCTCCCAGGCCGGTCTGCTCAAGGTCATCTGCGGAACCGACACCCTCGGAGTGGGAATTAACGTGCCCATCCGCACCGTGCTGTTTACGGGGCTTGTCAAGTACGACGGGTTCCGCAGCCGCGTGCTCAAGTCGCGTGAATTCCACCAGATCGCGGGCCGCGCCGGGCGCGCCGGTTTCGATACCAAGGGCACCGTCATCGTCGAAGCGCCAGAGCACGAGATTGAGAACTACAAGCTGCGCAAACGTGCCGGCCAGGACGAGAAGAAGCTGAAGAAGCTCCGCAAAGCCAAGGTGAAGAAGGGAGAGGTGACGTGGAGCGACGACACTTTTGAGAAACTGACCACCTCGTCTCCCGAGCAGCTGACAAGCCAATTCAGGGTGAGCACCTCGATGCTCATCAACGTCCTGGCTAGGGACGGCGATACTCTTGAGCATTTCCGCCATCTCTTGCGCACGTCCCACAACACGCGTAAGCAGCAAAACCACGACATTTTGACGGCCATTGAGCTATACCGAGGCCTCGTTGAAGCAGGCGTGGTGTCGGAGGAGAACGGGACTGAACTCACCGAGGACCTTCCCCGCGATTTCGCCCTCAACCAGCCACTGGGGCAGTTTGCTCTCGCGGCCCTCGAACTTCTGGATCCCGAATCACCCACGTTGACGCTGGACGTGATCAGCGTGTTTGAGTCTATTCTGGAGAACCCCCGTAACCTTCTGCGGGCTCAGCAGCGCGCGGAGCGAGCGGAGGAAAACGCCGCTCTCAAGGATGAGGGTGTGGACTACAACGAGCGCCGAGTTCTCCTCGATGAGGTCACATGGCCCCAACCTCTGGGAGAGCTACTGACCGGCGCGTGCGAGATGTATGCCAAGGGGCATCCGTGGGTGAGAGAATACGAGCTTACCCCCAAGTCGGTTATCCGCTACATGATCGAACACGGCCTCACCTTCTCCGATATCGTCGCAGAGTTCGGGGTGTCCCGTTCCGAGGGAGAGCTTCTGCGCTACCTCACCGACGCGTGGCGCACCCTGAAACAGTCCGTCCCGGAGGCGTACTACACCGACGAGCTTGACGACGTTGTCGTATGGCTCGGTGAGATCATCCAGCAGGTCGACTCCTCGCTTATCGACGAGTGGGCGCAGATGGCGGACCCCGATGCGCCTGTCTCCGCCGATACGATCGAGCAACAGCTTGCTTTCGGGGTGACAGACCCGAATGCTCTCAGCGCCAACAAGAGGGCGTTCACCATTATGGTTCGCAACTACTTCTTCCACCTGGTGGAACTCTTTGCGCTGGAAAAGGAGGACACGCTTGGAGAGCTCACCGAGTATCTGGATGACCAGCCCGACTTTTCCTCCGCCCTCGACGCTTATTTTGATGATTACGCCGACCTTGATCTGAGCCCCGCTGCCCGTGGCAAGGACTACTTCCGGCTCACCGAGGAAGGCCGCTCGTGGCATGTTCGCCAAATAGTCAAAGACCCCGAGGACGACAGGTCCTTCGCATTCGTTGGCACAGTGGACCTGGATGCCTCCGACGCGGAGGGCGAAGTCAGGCTATCGGCATTGACCATTGAGCAAAACTAGCACTGATCAGCACACGACTATTTAGAATTTGAGGTGGTGTCACCCGTGACCGATTCCCAACCAACGCACCCGGATAAGCCGAACAACGACGCGCCCGCCATGGACCAAGAGACTGCGGAATTTGCCGGGAAGATTTTCAATTTGGCTCGCTCCGGCACGCCCGCAGATGCACAATTGCTTATTCAGTACATCGAAGCCGGTGTACCCGTCGATCTCACCAATGAGGATGGCAACACACTCCTCATGCTCGCCGCCTACAGCGGGAACACCGACGCGGTTAGGGGCCTCATCCGGTTAGGTGCGGATGTGAACAAGCTCAACCTACGCAACCAGTCAATCATCGCGGGTGCGCTGTTTAAGGGCGAGGATGAGATCGTCCACATGCTCCGGAATGCCGGGGCTTCGCTGACAATCGGGCATCCCACGGCGATCGACACAGCGCGCATGTTTGGAAAGAGCGATTTGCTCGCCTAGGCGTTGCGCAGTGTTTACTTAAGCCTCCATGGGAAAGCGACTAAACGGCACTATGGTATAACCAAATCCGGTGATTAACGCCACTACGCCGTGCACACGATTTTCCCAAGGAGTGACCCAATGGCAAAGATGCTACTGACGATGGTTCTGCTCAACGTCGTCGGAATGGTCGCTCCTGGCCCCGATATTTTCCTCGTTCTCCGCCTTGCGGTACGGTCGCGGGTCCGGGCGCTCTTTGCCGCCATCGGCATTACTCTGGGCAACTTTACGTGGGTGACAATCACGGTCATCGGCATCGCCGCTATCCTTGTCACACACCCGTCAATCATGGTGTTCATCCAGTTGTTCGGTGGCATCTGGCTCTTGTATCTCGGCATCAAATCGGCACGTTCCGGGCTCCGTGAATGGAAGAACCGCAATAACGATCTCCACCTCCCAGGGGAGTCAGGCACGCAGGAAAACCAATCCCCCTTCCAGGCACTACGGCTCGGTTTGTTTACTAACCTTTCCAACCCCAAATTCCTGCTCATCCTTCTATCCGTGTTTGCGCCACTCGTGCCCCCGGAACCGTCGTTTTTCGTGTCGGCTTCCATCGTTGCGGTGATGGCGCTTTCCACCCTCGCCTTCTTCTCTTTCCTCGCTATCGTGGTTTCAACGCCCGCTATCCAACAGCGTTTGCTCAAAGCAGGTGCCTTCATCGACATTGGCTCGGGCATCATTTTTGCCGGAGTAGGCGTGACTTTCCTGTTTGAAGCAGCAACCCGCGTAGTCCAATTGATGTGACCGAAGTAAGCTCGCATGCGGAGCACACACCCCGTGATCTGGTGCAGATGTACTGCGTAGCGCTGTAACCCCCTTACTCAGCGCCCAATTCTCCATCTGCTTCACAGCTTGGTGACGTAGCAAGGAATTGCACTTCCGTCGTCTCGATCCGCTCTCGTCCAAGAGCCACTCAACGCCACCAATTAAATGGTTTTCCCATTGACTAATATTTGTTTTACAACACCCTGAAGTGATCCGTCATCACCTCACGTAATCAATTCCGCCCCAAAATTTCGCTTTAATCAATAGTTACCATTACTACTAAACGCGTTTTCCTATATTTGTACCCGTCGAGAATCCCACCCCTTATTGGTGCTACTAATCCGCCCTCGCATTTTTTCTCACATTCTGATACCACCTTTCCCGCCCCGTTCACGTGGCTTTATAACTGATATGATCTATTGTTTCCCGACGATAACTTTCTCAATTAAGCCCAAACCCCACCCTAAAAATACCACACTTGCAAGAATGTGACACAACTCATAAATTATTTTTTACCCACATTATCCAGCCCCAACATGCTTTCATAATGCTCCATTTATTTTTGGGTGGTGACTGTTCTACTGAGGGTAACCAAAGATAGGTTATTGTATGAGTATGAGTAACAAAGACTACAAACCAACGCTTGCGCAGATTCGCACCTTTGTCACGATCGCTGAAAATAAGCATTTTGGCGCCGCTGCGAACAAGCTCAACATCTCCCAGCCCTCTCTTAGCCAGGCGCTGGTGGCGTTGGAGACCGGGCTCGGAATCCAGCTGATTGAGCGCTCCACACGGCGCGTTCTTGTTACACCCGTCGGCGAGGCACTTCTCCCCTACGCCAAGCAGACGCTTGAAGCAGCGGATGCTTTTTACAACCACGCCCGAGGCGCTGACGGCTCCCTCACTGGGCCGCTCACCATCGGCATTATTCCCACCGTTGCCCCGTATGTCCTTCCCAACGCCCTGACCGCCTTGAAGGAAGAGTACCCGGAACTCAAGCCGCGTATCGTCGAGGATCAGACCAACCATCTCGTCGAAGCTCTCCGGGATGGGCACATCGACGTCAACCTCATGGCCCTCCCCTCTCATACTTCCGGCCTCATCGATATCCCCCTCTACGAGGAGCCTTTCGTACTCGTCGTGCCGGCGGATAGCAAGCTTGCTGGACAAAAGAACCTCAAGGTCTCGGCGCTCAACGACACCGAGCTTTTGCTACTCGACGACGGCCACTGCCTCCGCGACCAGGTTATCGATCTGTGCCGCGCAGCCGACGTCAAGCCTGGGGTGTACAGCCGCGTAACCCGCGCCGCCAGCCTCACGACGGTTGTCCAATGCGTTGCCAACGGGATGGGCTCAACGTTGCTCCCCGTATCCGCCCTGCACTCCGAAATCCACCGGCCAGGGCTCGCGTTCGCCACGTTTGAACCGGCAGCCGGCGCTCGTCGCACCATCGGTCTCGTTCACCGTTCTTCCAGCTCCCGCACCGCGGAAATCGAGCAACTGGGGGCAGTGTTCAAGGCCGCCTACGAGTCGGTGCCTGAAAAGGACATCTAACTACATCCAAGGACATCTAAAGTCCCTATTTTCTTTCAGCCCGTCGCCGCGCTTCTCAACACGGTGGCGGGCTCATCGCTTGGGTCAACTTATCTCCCGGTATTCCAGCTACCCCAAGTGGCCTCTGGTTCTCCCCTGCGCGCCTGTTCCACGCTACTTGGAGCACCACGTGAAGTACACATAGAATGTGGACGTCATGACTAACTCCGCCCCCACAAAGAAATCCCTCTACGACAGACTCGGCGCACTCACGTTGCTAGACGATAGGCGATTCCGCGCGCGCCTCAAGAAGGCCCGGACGGACAAGGCTCTTACCGCGATTGAAAAGGATCTTCTCCACGCAGAGAAACGGGCTCAGTCCATCGCGGAGCACATTCCCGCAATCAGCTACCCCGATGCCCTCCCCGTTAGCCAGCGGGTTGATGACATCGCCGAAGCGATCGCGAATAACCAGGTAGTCATCATCGCGGGCGAAACAGGGTCGGGCAAGACAACACAGATTCCAAAAATCTGCCTCGAACTCGGGCGCGGGAGACGTGGGATGATCGGTCACACGCAACCACGCAGGATTGCGGCCCGCACCGTCGCGGAGCGCATCGCCGATGAAGTAGGACAGCACGTGGGCGACTCCATCGGGTACGCCATCAGGTTCGACGACAAGGTCGGGCCTCATACCGCTGTCAAAATCATGACAGACGGCATCCTGCTCGCCGAAATGCAACGGGACCGGTTCCTCAACGCGTACGACACGATCATTATCGACGAAGCCCACGAGCGTTCCTTGAACATCGATTTCATCCTCGGTTACCTCAAGAGGTTGCTCCCCAAGCGACCGGATCTCAAAATTATCATTACCTCCGCAACCATTGATCCCGAGCGGTTCGCCCATCACTTTGCGGATAAACGGGGCAAACCGGCCCCTATTATTGAGGTTTCAGGGCGCACGTACCCAGTGGAAATTCGGTATCGCCCCCTGGTAGACACGGTCGACGGCAAAGACATCGATATTGACGTGGACGAAGGGCTGATCTCGGCGATCCAGGAGCTCATGGCCGAGGGACCCGGCGATATCCTCTGCTTCTTCGCAGGCGAGCGTGATATCCGCGATGCAATGGAGACCATTAACAAGGCCAACTTGCCCCGAGTAGAGGTGACGCCCCTGTTCGGCAGACTTTCGAACGCCGAGCAGCACCGTGTATTTGCACCTCACAAGGGACGTCGAATCGTCCTTGCCACCAACATCGCAGAGACGTCTCTCACTGTGCCGGGGATTCACTACGTTGTGGATACGGGCCTCGCCCGAATTTCCCGTTACTCTAACCGCACAAAGGTCCAGCGTCTACCCATTGAGCCGATCAGTCAGGCATCGGCAAACCAGAGGTCCGGACGCTGTGGCCGTGTCGCAAACGGAATCGCGATCCGACTCTATTCGGAGGAAGATTTCCAAGCCCGCCCGGAATTCACCGACCCTGAAATCCAGCGCACGAACTTGGCTAGCGTGATCCTCCAAATGGCACTGCTGAAACTGGGAGATATTCGTAATTTCCCATTCATTCAGCCACCCGAGGAGCGATCAATCCGTGACGGCCTTCAGCTACTCCAAGAACTCGGCGCTATTACGGAGCACAATGCGGCCGATTCCACTCCCCGCCTGACCGACATCGGCCGAGACATCGCCAGGATACCCGTCGATCCGCGCCTAGCGCGCATGATCATCGAGGCGCAGCGCCTTCACGTATTGGCGCCCGTCACCATCATCGTCGCGGCACTGAGCTTACAGGACGTCCGAGAGCGTCCACTGGAGAAGCAGCAGCAGGCCGATCAGATGCACGCGCGGTTCAAGGATCGTTCGTCTGACCTCATGGGTTACCTCGCGCTGTGGGCATACCTGTGTTCGCTCAAGGACCGGCTCTCCGGAAACCAATACAGAAAGCGCCTGCAGAGGGAATTCCTCCACTTCATGCGCGCACGAGAATGGAGGGACCTGGTTCGCCAGCTAGTTTCCATCTACGAGGGGCTGTATTGGAACGTCGACACCTCGCTGCTGTGGTGCGAAGATATTCCGGATCTCACGGCCCCGCCGAACCTCGGTGGCGGGGAAGCGTCATCCCACAAAGGAAAAGACTCCCGTACCCAAATCACCCCGGTTTCGGCAGCCCATTCCTACTTCTCTGACTCCGATTCCATCCACAAGGCTCTCCTCAGTGGTCTTTTGTCTCACATTGGAGCACGGAAAGGCGATTCCAAGGAGTACGCCGGTTCCCGTGGCACAAGCTTCCTCATTTTCCCCGGTTCGGCACTAACAAAGAAGCCGCCGGAATTCATCATGTCGGCTGAGCTGGTTGATACCTCTCGGCTGTGGGCACGTGGGGTTGCCTCGATTGACCCTGCCTGGGTGGAAGAATTAGCACCCCACCTGGTGAAAAAGACGTACTTCGAGCCACACTGGTCAAGTAAACGCTGCGCCGCCATGGTGCATGAGAAAGTGTTGGTCTATGGTGTTCCGGTTGTAGCCGATCGCCTCATTCAATATGGATCAGTCGACGAGGAAGCCGCCCGCGACATGTTCATCCGTCACGCCTTGGTTGAGGGTGATTGGACGACCCACCACAGCTTCTTCCACGAGAACCAAGAGAAGCTGTTGCAGGTTCGTGACCTGGAGGAGAAGGCGCGCAGGCGTGATATCACCGTTGACGATGACACGCTATTTACGTTTTATGATCGCATCCTCCCGGCGCACATTACCTCTGGGATTCGTTTCGACCATTGGTGGAAACGCCGAAGGCAAAAGGATCCACATCTCCTCGATTTCGACCCCGACAAGCTCATTAACCCGGACGCGGCAACGGTTGAAGAGGACCAGTTTCCTGATGTCTGGCGCCAGGGGACGTTGGAGTTCGAGCTGTCCTACCACTTTGAACCGGGTTCCCCTTTCGACGGTGTGACGGTGCGCGTACCGCTTCCGCTCCTCGCTACGGCCGACCCCGCCGCTTTCACGTGGCAGGTCCCGGGCTTGCGCAAGGAACTGGTAACTGAGCTCATCCGCAGCTTGCCCAAGCATTACCGCCGCCTGCTCGTGCCCGCGCCGGATTACGCCGACAAGGTGCTGCCTCGTCTCATTCCATACGAGGGAACGCTCGTCGAGCAGCTCGCTGCGGTGTTCCAGACCATGGGACTCCACGATCTGGAGACGCAGGACTTCCATCCCGAATCACTATCTCCCCACGTGCGGCTGACGTTTGCCGCCGTAGACAGGCGGGGCAAAATCACTGACTCGGACAAGGACCTGGAGGCTTTGCAAGCCCGACGGTCAGGCCAAATCCGCTCCTCCATCCGCAAGGCCGCAAAGAATTCCAAGTCAAAGACGGTACGCTCGTGGACTCAGGAAACTCTCGGAGAGATCCCCGAGACCGTGGATACGAAAGTCGATGGCCAGGAGGTAAAGGCTTACCCGGCACTCGTAGCTGGTAACGATGGCTTGTCCATGCAAGCCATGCCCACCAAAGCCGCAGCGGACGCTGCCATGGTCAAGTCCACTTTGACGATGCTCCTCAATGCAATATCGGTGGGCACGAAGGGAATGCTCAAAGGGCTGCCTATTCAACAGCGGGTAGCTGTGGAGAATTATCCCCATGGCGGTGCCGAGGGGTTGGTCAACGACGCGCGAGTTGCAAGTATTCGCGACCTCATGTTTGCCCACGGTGGCCCAGTGCGTAATCCGGATCAATTCGCTGAGCTGAAGAAGAACGTGACTGAAGAAACCCCCGGCTACGTTCGACGCACCGTCACAGTCCTCGCCCCAGCCTTGTACGAGTACGAGTCTCTGCGAGAGGAGCTGAAGTTGTGGGATGGTCCAGCAATCGATGACATAAAGAAACAGTTGGACGCAATTCTTCCCCCTAACGCAGTCTCTACTTTCGGAATCGAGAGGTTAAAACACCTGCGACGCTACGTTCAGGCGGCGAGGCTTCGGTTGACCGATCTTGAGACCTCACCGGATAGAGATGCCGATAGGCAAGACGTGATGGACAGGTTGAACGGGCAGTTGACTTCAAAGCTCGCCACAAAGCCCGCTTCCATCCGCCATAGCAAACAATACAAAGATCTCATCTGGATGATGCAGGAATTGCGGGTCAGCCTATTTGCACAAAAGCTCGGCACCGCTCACAAGGTTTCCGAGAAGAAGATCTCGAAGATGATCTCCGCCCTGTAAGCGAGCACTGACGCAGGCCTGTCCGGGGAAACCAACCCCGCTCGGCCTCCCCGTTGATGACATTACAGGCGGTTTTCTCGCCTCTCGTCACGTCTAAGCTGCCGTATTTCCTTTTCAAAATCGTCAGCCGAGTCGAAAGACTTGTACACCGAGGCGAATCGTAGGTAGGCAACCTCGTCGAGATCCCTGAGCGGCCGCAGAATCGCTTTGCCAATCTCATTTGCTGGAATCTGCGACGATCCCTTCTGACGGACGGCTAGCTCCACCTCTTGAGCCAGCTTCTTTAAAGAGTCTTCGGAAACCGAGCGCCCTTGGCACGCGCGCCGAACACCCCGGATGACCTTTTCCCGGCTAAATGGCTCCGTCAACCCGTTTCGCTTGAGCACAAGGAGCACCGCTTGTTCCATAGTGGTGAATCTGCCCTTACATTCAGGGCACTCACGACGCCTGCGAATAGCGCTGCCTTGGTCCACCACGCGAGAATCGATCACTCGACTGTTTTCGCATTTACAAAACGGACAGTGCATTTCGATGCCTTTCTCCACCACTACGATCCACTTCGCCGGTACGCGGCTTTGGTCTTGTCACTTTCGAGGAGATGGCACTCTCGATATGGATCCGTCTCCCCTCTCGCATCTTACCGTTCAATGCGGACGGGAAAATTCTCCCGAGAAAGCCTAGCGTGCTGCAGCTACCGAAGAGAATTGTGCGACATCCCCCTGCGAATAATCGTTTGCAGTGCCGCCGAGGAAAGACCCGAATATGAGAAGACCGAAGATGAGACCCACCCCCAGATCGCGCACACGGCTAAGCGGAGTTGGGCTAACTATTGCGCTTTCACGGGCGCCCGCGGCTTCTTCTGGTCGCCCCGCGGACGCCGTAACCGCGTTCGAAAGATTTGACTTTGGCGCTCGAGAACGAAGTAGGTGTTCATCCGTTCGATGTTCGACCCTCACGTTTCGAACAGTGCGACCCTTCCGCGTGACCCCGGCGGGTACTCCGCCATCCCACACCGCAGCCGGCAGGACCCTCAGATCTCTACTAAATTCTCCCACGTATTTACTATTGTTATTCTCTGTAACTATAGCCATGATATGACCCCTTTCCGCTCTCTTTCTTTACGCCTCACACACTACAATGCACGGGGAACGCGACACGTTCCTTTTTCGAATATAAACCCCACATTAGAACATGTGGGCGATTTTGTAAAGAAGAAGGATCCGCAGCTACAGTCAACACTCATCCGCATTTTCTCGAACACTTGTTGTAGCTTTGCTAAGCTATCTTTTTAGAAGCGACAGTTACAGCGCAGGCCCTTGCCCTTGGCAAGTTTTGCCTGCTCTACAGGGTAAGGATGGACAATGCCAACGCGTAAGAAGCACTCCGAGCACAACAAGGGTAAACAACACCTGGACCAACGGCTGCTCAGTGACCGACAGAAACGAATCATGGAAGTGATCCGGGACTCAGTGGCCCTTCGTGGCTATCCGCCGAGCATCCGAGAAATCGGTGACGCGACCGGCCTTCAGTCAACATCTTCCGTCGCTTACCAGCTGAAAGAGCTGGAAAAGAAGGGATTTCTCAAACGCGATCCAAATAAGCCCCGCGCCGTCGATGTGCGCCACCTCCGTGAAACCGCACCAGAAGAGCCAAAGGTCACGGTAGACGAGGATGGCGTGCTTAAGGAAGGCTTCGTCTCCGCCACCTACATTCCCGTTGTTGGAACAATTTCCGCCGGCCTGCCCGTCCTGGCTGAGGAAACTATTGAGGAATACATGCCGCTTCCATCGGATCTCGTCGGCGATGGCGAGCTCTTCATGCTCGAGGTTAATGGCCTATCCATGAAGGATGCCGGCATTTTGGACGGCGACTGGGTTGTTTGTAAACGCCAATCCATCGCAGAGAAGGGCGATTTTGTCGCCGCGCTTATCGACGGCGAAGCTACCGTCAAGGAATTCCATAAGGATTCCACTGGCGTATGGCTTCTGCCTTACAACGAGACGTTCGATCCGATCCCGGGCAATAACGCAGAAATTCTCGGCATTGTCACTGCTGTCTTCCGCAGTTACTAACACCCGCCACGCCGCCCCGTGCCCACCCAGGTGGTGCCCAGGGGCGGGTCTCCTCGTCGCTAGCCCTTGATCCCTCCCACGCCTATCCCGGGGCCGTACTCACCGAGCACCGGCAACGAGAACATTTCTCACGCCCTCCAACCGGAATAAAAACCACACTCAACCCCACATTGGGGTACGCTTTATGCCCGTCCAGAAATTTTATTTGTCCGCTTTTCCGTTCCAGCTTCCGAACGTCACGTCGCTTCTTTACCTTTGTGACCACGCGTTATATTGAATGACAGCGCAGATTGCGGAATATTGAAGCGGTCCGACACGTCGCTCGTAAATGTCCGAACACAAGCATTCCCACAGAATCCATGTAAAAATGGTGTTGGATTACAGCCACCGCGCCCGGCCTGACAGGCCCACTGTTTGCCTGCCATTGCTTTGCGTACGAGGGCTATTGAGTTTCGCAGCGACGATTGGAGTGAACGAGAATGTATGCAGAGGAACGCAGGCGACAGATTACTTCCCTCACCGCAGTGGAAGGACGTGTCAATGTAACCGAGCTCGCTGATCGATTCAACGTTACCGCTGAAACCATCCGCCGAGACCTCGCGGTTCTCAACCAAGAGGGGGCAGTCCACCGCGTCCACGGAGGTGCAGTGGCCAGCCAGAATTACCAGACTACAGAGCGCAGCATCGATATTCGGGCTCGCAGCGCCTCGGGGGCCAAGCATGAAATCGCAAAGGCCGCTCTCCAGTTCCTCCCCGAACCGCAAGGTGGCATGTTCCTCGACGCGGGCACCACGGTCATGCAGCTTGCTCACATGATTGCGGAAGAGCCCGACGCAAAAAAGTGGTCTATCGTGACCAACTGCCTCTCCATCGCTCTTGATCTTGCATCCAGTGGTCTGGATGAGGTCCAGCTGCTGGGAGGCAGCGTCCGTGCGATTACTCAAGCCGTGGTTGGCGATTCAGCCCTCCGCGCACTGGCGCTCATGCGCGCTGATGTCGCGTTCATCGGCACCAACGCCCTCACCCTCGATCATGGGTTGTCCACCGCTGATAGCCAGGAAGCGGCTGTAAAACGAGCAATGATTACCAACGCTCGCACCGTCGTCGCGTTGTGCGATTCTACAAAGATGGGTTCGGATTACCTCGTCAGCTTCGCCTCCCTCGATGATATCGATGTTGTCATTACTGATGCCGGGGCACCCCAAAGCTTCGTCGATGCCATGCGCGAGCGTTCTATCAACGTCATCATCGCTGACCAGTAAAAGAGCATCCCTCTCCGCGCTCGCTCGCACGGCGGTAGACACCGTCACACTCAACCGGCATTCCATGCCCGGTTTCGGGCAGATTTGGGGTGGCCTATGTCTCAAACGGGATTTTCACCTATTCAATCCCCACTCTTCGCTACTAAGGTGTAGCCACAGGTTGACAGCCAATTTACCGAGGGTAAAAAACTCGATCATCCGCTAGGCGTGACCTCAGAAAGGATGTTTGTTTTCCCACCTACGGTTGGCAACACCCACTCTCAATCACGAGATTAACAGTCATACCGGTCGCAGCCGCAAAGAAGCTAACTTTAAAAGGTTGCGACGCTCGGCCCACCGAGAAGCAAAACTGTCACGGCGGTCTGAGATTGCCCAAAGGAAGGAGGAATAGCGTGAATTTCTCTGAACGTCAGACGTTCATTGAATCGTCCCTCGCTAGGGACGGTCACGTGAGTGTTCCTGCTCTTGCTAAAGCCTGCGAGGTGGCTCCGGAGACCGCCCGTCGCGATTTAGCCAAGTTAGAAAAGATGGGACTCGTCCGCCGAGTCCACGGTGGTGCAATCCCGCCGGTACACAACTCCGATGATGCCACGGGTTACACCGCCAACATCTCAGAGGTAGTCGGGCCAGCGTTTCGGCAAGAAGCAGCGTATTCCGACAAAGCGCACCTGCACGTGCACGAAAAGTCCGCTATTGCACGCGCCGCCATGGAGCTCATCCCACCGGGACCGTGCTCCATCACGATTGACTCCGGAACGACCACGGCGGCACTTGCCGCGGCGCTACGGCAGTCCTCTCCGAACAAGGGCGCAACGTACGTCACCAATTCCATGCCGGTGGCCGAGATCCTCTCCGGTGGAGGCCTCACGGGCGTGAATCTCGTTGGAGGCAACCTCCGCCCATACACGCGGGCCATCGTGGGAGAATCGGCGGCTCGCCACTTTTACTCGTTGCGGGCAGATATTGCGTTCATCGCAGCCAACGGCGTGACTCCCTCACACGGGTTTTCCACCCCGGATCCTACGGAGGCAGCGGTGAAGAGTGCGATCGCACGATCGGCAAAGAAAACGGTTGCCCTGGTCGATTCTTCCAAGATAGGCAGGGATTTCCTCGTTACTTTCGCACAACTTACCACAGTGGATGCCATCGTGACTGATGCTCACGCCCCGAGTGATTTTCTTGACAGTTGTTTCCAATACAACATAAAGGTTGTTACAGCATGATTGTTACAGTGACGGCTAATCCGTCCATCGACCAAACCCTCTACCTACCGGGTTACCTTAAACGGGACTCCGTCCACCGGCTGACCGGACATGAGTCCGTGGCTGGCGGCAAGGGGATCAACGTTTCCGTAGCCCTTCACAAGGCGGGTGTTCCCACCCGCGCGGTATTTCCAGCCCGCAGCGATGATCTGTTCGTCAGCCTCTTGTCAAAGGTCGGCGTGGATCAGCGCAGGGTAGATATCGAAGGCCAGGTGCGCACCAACGTGACGCTGTGCGAGCCAGACGGTACCACCACCAAGTTGAACGAGAGTGGTGCCCACCTGTCCGAGAGCGAGCGACAGGCCTTCGAGGATGCCATCATCGAGGAAGCCCAGCACGCCACCACGGTGGTGCTTGCCGGTTCGCTGCCCCCAGGACTCCCCTCCGATTGGTACGCGCTCATGGTTCGACGCCTTCGCGCCGAGGCACCGGACGTGTTCATCTGCGTGGACACCTCCGATAAACCGCTGCAGGATCTTGCGGCGTCGTTCCCAGAGACTGCCCCGGACCTCATCAAGCCGAACGCCTTTGAGCTTGGTCAGATCCTTGGCATCGACGGCAACGCGCTAGAGACCGCGGGCAAGAGCGGTTCGTACGAACCCGTCATTGACGCCGCCCAGGAGCTACAGGCGAAGGGCGTGAAGGCTGCGCTCATCACGCTCGGTGCTGCGGGTGCGCTCCTCGTTTCCCCGGAGGGCTCGTTCATCGCCACGCCACCACCCACAGACCCGGTGTCCACGGTGGGGGCCGGAGATAGCTCGCTGGCTGGTTTCCTCCGCGGCCGTCACATGGGTTCCTCCATGCTTGACTGTGCAGCCATGGCAGTGGCCTACGGCTCCGCAGCCACGGGGCTTCCTGGCACGACCATCCCCGCGCCGGACCAGATTAATCTCGAGCAGACTGCTGTTCGCGAACTATAGACTTTTCAGACTTCATAACCATCACACGATCGAAGGAATCGACTGAAATAACAATGGAGACAAAGATTATCAATCCCTCTTTGGTGAGGCTCGATGCCGAACTCGGCTCGACCCCCGAGGAAGTGATCACGAGCCTGGCCGCAATCGTCACCGAGGCCGGTCGCTCCACAAGCGAAGCCGAGCTCGCCGCTGCGGCTCACGCACGTGAGGCGAAGTCCCACACCGGTGTCCCCGGTGGCGTGGCTATCCCCCACTGCCGCTGTGCGGCGGTGACCGAGCCCACCTTGGGATTCGCCCGCCTCAAGAACCCGGTGGACTTCGGTGCTCCGGACGGCCCCGCCGATCTCACCTTCCTTATTGCAGCTCCTGAGGGTGGCGGACGCGAACACCTCAAGATTCTGTCCACACTTGCTCGTGCGCTGGTGAACAAGGAATTCGTGCAGAGCCTGCGCTCCGCGCAGTCGGATGAAGAGGTCGTCAGCCTCATCACCGATGTGCTCAACAACCCGCCGAAGAAAAAGAAGAAGAAGTCTGCCGAGGCCGCTTCTGGCGCAGCTGCTGGTACTGCGGCTGCTACCGCCACCACCGCGGATGCACCCGCAGCTCAGCTCAAGGCGGTGTCCACGCTGGCCGGCGATGTCACCCGTATCGTGGCCATTACCGCCTGCCCCACCGGCATCGCGCACACGTACATGGCCGCCGACTCGCTGACCAACACGGCCGACGAGATGGACGGCGTAGAGCTCACCGTCGAGACGCAGGGCTCCAGCGCCGTGACCCCGATGGATCCCGCGGTCATTGAGGCAGCAGATGCCGTCATCTTCGCCACCGACGTGGGAGTGAAGGACCGCGAGCGCTTTGCTGGGAAGCCCGTCATCGAATCCGGTGTCAAGCGGGCCATTAACGAGCCACGCGTCATGATCGAAGAGGCTATCGCCGCCAGCAAGGACCCCAACGCGCACCGTGTTGCCGGCACTGCGGCCGCTGCCTCGAGCGAGTCCGCCGATTCCAGCTCCTCCCTCTCCTGGCCCAAGCGCATTCAGCAGGCCATCATGACGGGCGTGAGCTACATGGTGCCGTTCGTGGCAGCCGGTGGTTTGCTCCTCGCCCTCGGCTTCCTGTTCGGTGGCTACGATATGGCCAACGCCTGGCAGACCATTGTGACGGACTACTCCCTCACGAACCTGCCGGGCCATGACATCACCGTCGACGGCGAGGTCATGACGCTCACCAAGTCCGGGTTCATGCTCTACCTGGGTGCGGTGTTGTTCGCTACAGGCCAGATGGCCATAGGCTTCATCGTCGCCGCACTGTCCGGTTACACCGCTTTCGCCATCGCAGGCCGCCCGGGCATCGCCCCCGGCTTCGTCGGCGGTGCGATCTCTGTCCTGCTCGGCGCAGGCTTCATCGGCGGCCTCGTCACCGGTGTTCTCGCCGGCTTCATCGCCTGGTGGATCGGCTCGTGGAAGGTACACCGCATCGTGGCCTCCCTCATGCCTGTGGTCATCATCCCGCTGCTCACCTCGCTCATCGTTGGTCTGGCCATGTTCTTCCTCCTCGGCGCTCCGCTGGCCGGAATCATGACCGGGCTGACCAACTGGCTGAACTCCATGACAGGCACCTCTGCTGTGGTGCTGGGTATCATCCTCGGCCTCATGATGTGCTTCGACCTCGGTGGCCCCGTGAACAAGGCGGCCTACCTCTTCGGTACCGCCGGCCTGTCGGCTGGCGACGAGGGCTCCCTCAAGATCATGGCAGCTGTCATGGCCGCCGGTATGGTTCCGCCCATCGCGCTGTCGCTTGCCACGCTCATTCGCCCGCGCGTGTTCACCCCCGCCGAGCAGGAGAACGGGAAGTCCTCGTGGCTTTTGGGCCTCTCCTTCGTGTCCGAGGGCGCGATCCCCTTTGCCGCTGCTGACCCGCTGCGCGTCATCCCCTCGATGATGGCCGGTGGTGCCGTCACTGGCGCGCTGTCCATGCTGTTCGGCGCTGGCTCGCGCGCCCCGCACGGTGGTGTGTTCGTGCTGTTCGCTATTGAGCCGAAGATCGGCTGGCTCGTGTCCATCATCGCCGGCGTCATCGTCTCCGCAGCCGTCGTCGTTCTTCTCAAGACCGTGTGGCCTCAGAAGATCGTCGAAAAGCAGGCTGAGGCGGCCGAGAAGCAAGAAGCCAACGCGTAAACGGTAGCTAACGGTTGCGGGAACTCCCCGGAACCACCCCACGCGCCCCGCTCACCGCGGGGCGCGTTTCTATTTGTGGGATATACCTCACACTGGTGCCCGGTTTCACACATCAGGCTCCCCGCCGGCAACAAGTCGGGTACGATTGACGGTAATAATTTCACAACGAGGTTGAGCTGGAATCCACGCCGTCACAGCCACAGTGTCTGGACGATGGCGGTGGATCGAGGATTCAGGCGAGACCGCACAACAGTAAACTTTACTTCTGAAAGGATCCAGTTATGGCTTCCAAGACTGTCAAGGTCGGCTCCTCCGTGGGACTCCACGCCCGCCCCGCAACCCTCATTGCTGAGGCTGCCAGCAACTACGACGAAGACATTGAGCTTCTCGTCGTGGGCGCCGATGAGGACGACGAGGCCGATGCCGCCTCGAGCCTGTCCATCATGGCGATGGGTGCAGAGCACGGCGACGAGGTGACCGTGACCTCCGATAACGCGGAGGCCGTGGAGGCAATCGCCGCTCTCATTGAGAAGGATCTCGACGCGGAGTAACTCCCCTCAAGACGAACAAAAGCACCAGCGACAACCGCTGGTGCTTTTTTCTGCTTACACGGGGAGACCTAGTCTCCTAGGTTGTAGATGTTGGCCCCCTCGCCCACGTGGGAGTACAGCCACCGCATCACGGGGAACAAGACAATGATGCCCGCCGAGCCCCAGGCGATTCCCTGCAGCTCTATCCCGAACACGGTGAGGGTGAGGTTGCCGATGCCGGCGACGAGCGCCACCGCCGCCGCGGTGAGGTTAACGGGGTTGTTGAAGTTGACGTTGTTATCCTGCCAGATCCGGATACCCAGCATGCCGATGAGACCGTAGAGGACGAGCGTCGCGCCACCCAGCACGCCGGTGGGGATGGTGAAGATGAGCGCACCAAACTTGGGAATGAACGCGAGGGCGATGGCCGTGGCCGCGGCAACCCAGTAGGCCGCCGTGGAGTACACCTTGGTGGCGGCCATGACACCAACGTTCTCCGCGTACGTGGTGGTGCCCGAGCCACCGAAGCAGCCGGCGAAGGTGGTTGCTACGCCGTCGGCGAGCAAGGCGTCACCGGCCAGATCATCCATGTTGCGGCCCGTCATTGCTGAGACCGCCTTGACGTGCCCCACGTTTTCGGCGATGAGCACGATGATGACGGGCAGGGTGACAAAGATGACGGAGGGTTCAAACGAGGGCGTGTGGAAGGTGGGCAAGCCGATCCACGGGGCTTCCGCGATCGCCTGCTCTGCACCCTCGGAAAGGTTGCCGGTGGCAGCAGCGAAGACCCACCCGATGATTACGCCGATGAGGATGCCCAGCCTGGATACCATCCCGCGCCCCGCTACGGTGCAGATGAGGATGGAGAAGAGCGTCACTGTGGCTACAAGGGGCGAGCTGGAGAAGTTCGTCGCCGCCGTGGGCGCCAGGTTGAGCCCGATAAGGGCCACGATGGCGCCGGTGACCGTAGGAGGCATGACGGCATCGAGGACCTTCTTCCCCGCTGCCTTGACCACGAAGCCCACGACGATGAGTAGGGCACCTGTGACGACTACGCCTCCCAAACGGGCGGACATCGTCTCCCCTGCCGTCGCAGTCAGCGGCGCGATGAACGCGAAAGAGCTCCCCAGGTAGCTGGGGAGCCTGTTGCGAGTAATGAGGAGGAAGATGATTGTTCCCAGGCCAGAGAACAAGAGTGTGGTGTTAACGGGGAAACCCGTCAGAGTGGGTACTAGCAGGGTCGCGCCGAACATGGCGATGACGTGCTGCATCCCGATCCCAATTGTCCTCGGCCATGACAGCCGTTCTTCCGGCGCAACCACGCCGCCTGGCTCAATGCGTTTGCCGTCTCCGTGGACGGTCCAGCCCCAATTCCAATTCACGAGCCCTTATTATCGCAAGACACGAGCAACAAACGAAATCGGAGCGTCGTTTCGGGGGAGCCGGTCCGTGGGGCTTACTCGTCTTCCGCGTCGCCCTCGTGCACGAACTGGGTCAGCTGTGCGGCCAGTTGCTGGGGCAGGCGGGCATCGAGGACGGTGCCGGATTCCGTGTAGCTTTCAGCAAGCACGGTTCCCTCCTCATGCACCCGCGCCACCACGTCGCCTCGAGAAAAGGGCACGTGGAGTGTGACATGCGCATCGAGCGTGTTGAGGAAGAGCTCGATGGCGCTTTCCAGCTCGTGGATCCCCTCCCCTGTAAGCGCTGAAACAAAGACCACGTCGTCGAGGGTGTGGCGCAGCTCGGCGAGAACGAGCGGGTCGGCGGCATCGATCTTGTTCACCACGATAATCTCCGGCGGTGCCTCCACTTCCTCTTCGCGCACGATGTCCAGGATCACCCTCCGCACGGCCTCAATCTGTTTGAGGGGGAAGGGGTCCGATCCGTCGACCACGTGCAAAATGAGGTCCGCACCCAGAACCTCCTCGAGGGTGGAACGGAAGGCCTCCACGAGTTGGGTGGGCAGGTGTCGAACAAAACCGACGGTATCCGAGAAGATGATCGACCGGCCGTCGACAAGCTGAGCACGGCGAGTTGTGGGGTCGAGGGTGGCGAACAGCGCGTCCTCCACCAGCACACCTGCGCCGGTGAGAGCGTTGATGAGCGATGACTTGCCGGCGTTGGTGTACCCGGCGATGGCGATCTTGGGGATCGTCGAGCCACGGCGCCGCATCGCCTTCACGTCGCGGGCCTTCTTCATGGAGGCGAGTTCCCTGCGCAGCTTTGCCATCTCGCTGCGCAGCCGCCGTCTATCGGCCTCAATCTTGGTTTCACCGGGGCCACGCAGGCCCACGCCACCGTTAGACCCGGCGCGGCCACCGGCCTGACGGGACAGTGCGCCACCCCAGCCACGCACGCGGGTGATGAGGTATTCCATCTGCGCGAGTGCGACCTGTGTTTTACCTTCGCGGGATTTCGCGTGCTGGGCGAAGATGTCGAGGATGAGCATGGTGCGATCGATCACCTTGACGTCGAGCGCCTTCTCCAACGCGATCATCTGGCCGGGTGAGAGCTCGCCGTCGCAGATGACGGTGTCCGCATCGTGGGCGTTAATGGTGGCTTTCAGCTCTCCTACCTTGCCCTGGCCGATGTAGGTGCCGGGGTCGGGTTTGTCGCGCTTTTGGTACAGCGTGTCCACTACCTCGGAGCCGGCGGTTTCTGCGAGTGCGCGCAACTCGTCCAGGGCCGCTTCGATTTCGGCCACCGTCCCCTCGGTCCATACGCCGACGAGGACGACACGTTCGAGGCGCAGCTTGCGGTACTCAACGTCGTATCCATCTTCTCGCTCGGTGCGGGAGATCTCCGTTTCCTTCATCATCCCGCGGTGGCGGGAGCGGTCCTCCAGGTCGAGCTCGCCGACGGAGGGTTGCGGTGCTGCTGCGCCGGGGTGCGTGGTGTGGGCGGTGGTGTCGCGGTGATCGGCGAATACTTCAGCCAGGATCGCGTCTCGGTCTGCAGCGCCGCCACGGGGGTAGAGAGATGAATCAAACTTAGCCATTACCCATCATTGTTCCACACCGCGTCAGCCGGGGAAAATAGCATCCTGCTCGGGCCGCTTGCCTTCTCCCCGGGGCATCTATTTATGTATCTATGCGCGCGTGCTCCTACGCGCGCATACTCCTACGCGCCTCCTACGCGCGTGCACCTACGGAGGTCAGCACCGCGACCGTGTCACGAACATCACGTCTATCTACGCGCGCGTATTCCTACGCGCGCGTCCGTCCGCCCCTCCTCTCTGTGCCCTTAGGTGAGACGTTTATACTGTCCCCATGACTCAAGACCTCCGGTGTATCGGCCTCGACCTCGGTGATTGGACGCGGACCGTAGAAGCAGCGATCAACAGCAACGCCCTCGGCGTGGTGGGAGAAACAAAGGGTGGCCAGCTCGTTCAGTACAACGATCCATCAGGCGGCCGGATCTCCATCCTCACCTCCGAGCCCTACGCGGTGTTCAGCGGGTTCACCGGCTCCACCGTCGTTACCGCCCATGTGACCATGGTCAACGACGTGCTGGCGCTCCTCGACGTGGTCAACGATGACGGCTACCACGTGGCCTCCCTCACCGTCAACCTCGCGCAGGGCCCCCTGCTCGTCGATTCCGAGCCACTGCAGTTCGAGGCTGTAGAACTCACGGCGCTGGCCCTCGATGCCACCGTCGAGCCCGCCCGTGACTGCGAGCCCTCCATCGAGTCCCCCGGCGCGAAGCTTATCGACGCTGGGTCGGGGGCTGCCGTCCCCGACGCTTCCGCCAGCCTCACCGCCCCCATTGTGCTGGCGGATTACCGCACCTCGGAGCTTACAGGCCAGCGGTTCATCCACACCGTGGTCCATGAGCCGCTGCCGATGGATATCTGCCTCCCCGATGCCGAGGAGCTGCCCGCTAAGGGGGATATCCTCACCGGCACGGTCATGCTCACCGGCTCCGTCTCGGTTGCCTCCTCAAGCTGTGGTGGCAGCTGCGGTGGTGGCAGCTGTGGCGGCGGTGGCTGTGGCTGCGGCGGCCACTAGGAGCGTGCTCTCTCACCGGCGTTCCCGGCCGGTGGTCCGCACACGTTACGGGTGTCTCCCACCCGTAAGGTGTGGACAGGCAAGCTCCCCCAGCCAAGGCGCACAGGGCTCTTCCTCATCGCCGCGGTTGCTACTGCTCCAAACCCCGTGACGATGTTGTCGCCGCGGTCGCCACGGCGTGTAGTTTGATGATTCATCCAGGCGGCCTGCGGCGGGTGGGACGTCGCCGTCTTGTCTGGTTAACCAGACAAGCAAGGAGCCTTCCACGGTCCCTGGAATTACCGGTCCGGCACACCAAAATGGCCCCTAAACTGCGCTTCTCGGCAGCGATGAGGATGGCTTCTCCCCGCCGAAGTGAACCCCCACTACCTACTGTGACCGGAAAACACCGCGGGGTAGAATCACGGTAGTTTGAGATTCATCCGGTAGCGGGCACCACACCTGATACCGGACGGATAATAATGGAAGAGTCCCGTGGGGACCATGGCGTAAAAAGATGAAATCCCGCGCACGGATCTATGGGGCAACAACTCGTAGATACGTGCAGAAGCAGAAAGGATGCAGCTGTGGACGACGACGGCACCACTAACAATGGTGCGCCTTTGAATCAACGGCCCGGGGTTGTTTTCCCCGTTGCGGTGGTTGTGGTCTGCTGCATCATCCTCTCACTATGGTTGAAAATCCCGGGCTTGATTCTGTCGGTTTTCATCCTCTTGTGCACCTTCCTGTTGGTCAACCAGGATCAGAAGTCCACCGAGCGCGATGCGCTCATCATGTCCATTCGGCTGTCGAGCGAAGACATTGAATCAACCCTCGCCCAGTACGACGATTTTCTGACAGGTGCGGATACCGATAACCTCGCGGACCGCACGCTCCACCGCCCGGAGCTCGCGAACCCGGATTCCACCGATCCGGATATCGAATCGTTCCACTACGCAGCCGCCAATTGCCACCGTTTTCTCAACCGGCTGGGGGCGAAAACAGCGTCTGCGACATCCTCCGAGGAGTTGCGCCGCATTCTCCACGCGACCGATGAGAGAGCCGCTGATATCGCTGAAAAGTGGGCCGCCGCGCGTCGCTCCGCCCTCCGCATCGGAACGAAATCAGCTTTTGAATCCCGCCGCCTCACCGACGACCCGATGACGGCGTGGAATAAAGCCGGAATCGATACCTCAGTTACTCCCCAATGGCGAAAGATGTGGGGTAAGCGTAGAGCAGACGAACCCGAAGCCGACGGCAAAGAGTAACCTCCCCACCGCGTTAACCGCCACCTCGCGCACGCTACGCCGGGCGCGCCGGGCGCGCTGCCCCTCGCCGAGTTACCCCGTCGACGCGCTACTCCGTCGCAGCGACGGCGAAAACGAGCTCGGACGGGCCGCGCAGCGTCGCCTCCCCATCGGCAATCGTCACCGTCACGGCGCCTCCGGGGACATGAACGGAGACGGTGCCTGCGGAAAGCCCCGCGTCGGCAAGCGCAGCCATCGCCGTGGCAACGGTGCCCGTGCCGCACGAACGCGTCTCACCCACCCCTCGCTCGTTGACTCGCATGGAGACGGCACCGTCGCAAAGTTCCGTCGCGATTTCCACATTCACTCCCTGGGGGAAGAACTCCTCGTCGTAGCGGAACCCTTGTTCAATGGGAAGCGCCGCCAATTGTTGCGCCGTCAGCCCGGGGATAATGCAGGCCAGGTGCGGGTTGCCCACGTCCACCCCCAACCCGGCGAACGTTGTCTCCCCAAGCGAACAGGTGGAAAGGCCGGTGACCTCCACGTGCCCCATCTCCACAGACACAACGGCGTGGTGTCCATCGAAACTCTCTACGGTTGCCCGCTTATCGCCGGCACGCGTGCCGATGAGGAACGTGTCCTCTGTAACTAGACCCGAAGCGCGCAGGTAGTGCGCAAACACACGGGACCCATTGCCACACATCTCGGCTACGGATCCGTCCGCGTTGCGGTAGTCCATGAACCACGTGGCCTGCGAGGCGGAAGCGAGGTCATCGTCAACATCGCTGGCGCGAACAACGCGCAACAGGCCGTCGGCACCGATGCCCCTGCGACGCGAACAGAGCTGCGCCACCTCCTCGGGGGTGGGGGCCAGCTGACCCTCCACATCGACGAGAAGGACGAAGTCATTCTCCGTGCCGTGGCCTTTGAGGAGCATCGCGTGAGCTAACCGAGATGGAATCATGCGTTTAAGTGTAGAACGTCGAGCGCTTCCTCGGCGAGGCCGGGCGCGCCGTGACCGCCCGCCTGCGCGTCGATCCAGTGAATCCGCTTGTCCCGCTTGAACCAACTGCGCTGCCTGCGCACGTAGCGCCGCGTCCCTGTGATCGTCCGCTCTACAGCCTCATCAAAGCTCACCAGACCGGCCTCCATGTCCAACACTTGCGCGTATCCGATGGCGCGTCCTGCGGTTGATTCGCGCGTGAGGCCACGGCCGACGAGGTCCCGCGTCTCCTCCACCAGACCCAGCTCGAACATGCGACGGGCACGCAGTTCGATCCTTGGGTTGAGCCACTGAGACACTGTCGCCAATCCCACGATGGTCGCCCCCCACCGTGGCGTACCCCCGCGGGTGGGCAGGCTCGCACGGTACGGCTTACCAGTCAGCTCAATTACCTCCAGCGCGCGGACGGTGCGGCGAGAATCGTTTTCTTCGATCGTCTCCGCGGCGTCCGGGTCACGCTGCGCAAGCAACCGGTGGAGCTCACGCACCCCAACATCGGATAGGACCTGCTCCCAGTGGGCCCGTACCTCCGGGTCCGTGGATGGGAACGTCCAGGAATCAACAAGCGACTGGTAGTACATCATCGAACCACCAACGAGGACAGGGCGGATTCCCCGGTCCATGAGGCCCTCAACAGTTCGCACGGCCAGCTCTTGGTAGTTGCGCACCGACGCTTCCTCGGTCACCTCCCAAATATCAAGAAGGTGGTGAGGAATGCCACGCCGTTCCTCTGGGGACAGCTTCGCAGTTCCGATATCCATGCCCTTATACAGCTGCATGGAATCCATGTTCACAACCTCTCCCCCGACCTTCTCGCACAGGCTCAGTGCCAGATCGGACTTCCCGGAGGCCGTCGGCCCGACGATGACGATCGGGGTGAGGCTGGGCTGTACTGAGTGAGGTGAAACCATACGGTTAGTCTAGCGAGGCACCCACGAGCAGCAACGCCCGCTTCAGCTCTGGAAAGTTGCACACCGCAGTAGTTCCTGAGAGTTGCTCGCGGGAGGCGCTCGCGGCAGATGCCCGTGGAAGTTGCTCGCAGCGTCTGCCCGCGCGCTTCGAGTGCTGGCTCACGTGACGGTGAGAAAAGCGCAATAAGCGTAGGTGGCAAACCTGTGCGCAACCACCTACTACACGAAATCGCTTACCTCCCCACCATCGGGCTCTGTCTTGCCCGACGGCTGGATGAGCCCAGCGCCCGCTGCGGGCAAGGCGTATGGCATCCCCGCAGTGGTGGAATTTAGGCAGGTAAAGTACGGACTTATGCGGAGATTCGCTGTAAAATAAAGACGACTTAGGGTGTTTTCACCCGGGCGAATTATTTTGGCAGCCGTGTTGCGCGGCACAACCTAGCCGCCACACGGCGGTAGAAGGACGTGGATTAGTACCATGACGACGCAAAACCCCAACTCCGACGACCCCCGCACCCCCGCCCCAGGGGCTGTCCCACGCACCGATACTTCAGCAGCAGCACCTACCCCCAAGAAGCGCTCTGTCACCCCCGGTGCGATGCCCAAGTCGCGTCCCACACCCAAGCCCGGCCCGCGCCCGGGTGCACGCCCAGCAGCGCGAACCACGTCCGCGCCCGCGGCTGCAACGCCGGCTTCGCCCTCCGCAGGGTCCGCATCTGCGGCGTTCAGCCTCTCCGGAGCGCCCACAATTCCCACCGCAGCCGACCAACCATCCAAGTTCGGCAGGGTCGACTCCGAGGGCACGATCTACCGCACCACAGCAGTGGGCGAGGTCGCCGTTGGCTCGTGGCAGGCCGGTGACCCCCAACAGGGTCTCACCCACTTCGCCCAGCGCTTCGACGATCTGCGCACCGAGGTCCTGGTCCTGGGCTACCGACTCGAGGCCCACCCCGATGAGGCGAACACCATCGCCTCCCAGGCTAAGGCGATTGCCGAGCGGCTCCCCGGCGAGCAGGTCGTAGGCGACCTCGATGCCGTTACCGCCTACCTTGACTTCCTCATCAGCGCCACCGACGAGGCCCGCGAAGAGGCGAAGAAGGCCAAGGCGGAGAGGGCGCAGCGGGCCATCGCCCGGAAGGAAGAGCTCATTGCGGAGGCGGAGCACATCGCCGCGGAATCCACCGAGTGGAAGGCCGCCGGTGATCGCATCAAGGAGATCCTCGAGGAATGGAAGACCATTCACGGCATCGACCGCAAGACGGATGACGCGCTGTGGAAGCGCTACGCCCGCGCGCGTGACTCGTTCCGGCGCCGCCGTGGCAGCCACTTCGCCGAACTTGACCGCAACCGCGCAGCCGCCAAGAAGATCAAGGAAGAGCTGGTGGAGAAGGCCGAGGCCCTGCAGGATTCCACCGACTGGGGAGAAACCGCCGGCAAGTATCGCGAGCTTATGAAGGAGTGGAAGGTCGCCGGCAGGGCGCCCCGCGATGCCGACAACAAGCTGTGGGCACGGTTCCGTGCAGCTCAGGACGTGTTCTTTGGAAATCGTGACGCAGTCACCCGCGAACGCGACCAGGAGTTTGAGCAGAACGCCGAGGCCAAGCAGGCACTACTTGATGAGTACGAGCCGCTCATCCAGCCCGACAAGGACCTCGAGCAGGCCCGCCACAAGCTCCACGAGCTGCAGGACAAGTGGGAAGAGATCGGCTACGTTCCCCGGTCACGCATCCGCGAGTTCGAGCAGAAGATCGCAGCCGTCGAGTCTCGCGTGTCCAACGCGGCAGACGATCAGTGGCGTCGCACCGACCCTGCCGCGCAAGAGCGCGCAGCACAGTTCAGCAAGAAGGTGGAGGAGCTGACCCAGCAGGCAGAGCAAGCCGAGGCCAAGGGCAAGGCAAAGAAGGCCGCCGAGCTGCGCGAGCAGGCGGCCCAGTGGGAGGAATGGGCAAAGACCGCATCCCAGGCAGTAGAGAATCGCTAGCCTACATTCCACCCGAATGTACTAAGCTCCCGGCGGACTTCCTCGTCCGCCGGGAGCTTTCTGTATCACACCCACGCACGCGCGGTGCGCCTCTGAGGGATGTTTTGTTTGTAAAGGGTGGTCGGTTTACTTGTCTGTGTCTCGCTCTGGCTGGCTTGGTGCCTCATCGCGACGAGTCTGCCGGGCAAATGTCGATTGGGTGCGATTGTGGGCCCGGCTGCG
This sequence comes from Corynebacterium pyruviciproducens ATCC BAA-1742, assembly GCF_000411375.1. Lineage (GTDB taxonomy): Bacteria > Actinomycetota > Actinomycetes > Mycobacteriales > Mycobacteriaceae > Corynebacterium > Corynebacterium pyruviciproducens. The sequence goes on from NZ_KE150446.1 coordinate 869,368, forward strand.
ACGATCGTCGGCAAGCAGCGGGTGATCGGCGTTACGTGTCTCGGCCAACAAAACCGACTGCTCGCTCGCGCGCTCACGGGCCGTATCGATCCTGCGCCTCTCCGCCGCCAGTTCGATCTGCTCGGGGGTCTTTGTGAACAGCGTGAGCACAAATCCCATGATCGCCAGAATATAGGCCGCCTCCTGGATAACGAACCCGAGTCCCACTCCCCACGGCAGATCACCGGGAGGGGTGAGGGACAGCCACCACACCAGAAGTGAGGTGAAGAACGCGGCAGTACTTGTTGCCCAACCGATCCAGGAAACGACCGCGGAACGCGTGATCAACGTGACGGGACCGAGGATCACTAGTGCAGTCAATCCCAGCCAGGAGGAAATGTAAATCGGCGCGCTGAGCATGTACTCCTTTGCGCCCTCGCTGACGGTAAATACGTCGATGCCCGTGAGCGACCCGAAATAGCGGAGGAACTGGGCGCCGATAAACATGGCAAGGGCGATGGGGAGCATGAAGGCTGCCCCGCCGACGTAAATCTTCCGCCCGGCTGCCTTTTCTGCTCGCGCCAATTCCGCCGAGCTCATCGTGGGCTTAGCCGGAGAGGAACCGTCTGAGGAAGCCGGACGATGCTCACTGTTGGACTGTTCATCGTGGGATGACATGTGTAACTTCCTTTACCTGTTTATCGCGAGCCTTGGCATGAGCCCGACCTTCTCATTGAATAGTAGGCCATCGTAGGCCATCGGCCGGAGCGGTGGGTCCGGCTATGCCGGTTCAGGCCCGGCCGGGCATGGCGGGCATCCCCAGGCCAACCTCGTGCGGGTTGGGGGCGGTAGTAGGGATTGTCCCGGCCTCAAAGTTATCCCCTGCCTTGGTACGTCGGTGCGTATGCACGCCCGAATCGGCGATGAGATAGTGCGGCTTCGATTCGGTGACCGTGACGGTCACAAAATCTCCGGGCCGAATGGCGGAGTTCGCTGCGGTCTGCGTTCCGCCGACGCTCGTCTCACCAGCGGCGGCATGGGGCGTGAAGTGCACCAACCGACCGTCGCGCGCACGGCCAGACAATCTGTGGTTGGCGGAGCCCTTCTTGGACACGTGGTCCTGCACGAGGAGCTCTACTTCCTCGCCGATGAATCGCTTATTCTCCTCCGCGCAGATGCGTTCCTGGAGTGCCTGCAGACGCTCGAACCGCTCCTGCACAACCTCCTTCGGAATCTGCTCCTCGTACTCGGCCGCGGGCGTGCCGGGCCGGGGGCTGTACTGGAACGTGAAAGCGCTGCTGAAGCGTGCCCGCTCCACAATATCCAGAGTCTTTTGAAAGTCCTCTTCTGTCTCCCCTGGGAAACCCACGATGATGTCTGTGGTGATCGCCGCATGCGGGATCTTCTCGCGAACCTCGTCCAAGATAGCCATGAATTTCTTCGTCCGGTAGCTGCGTCGCATCTTCTTCAGCACGGCATCCGAACCGGACTGGAGTGGCATGTGTAACTGCGGACACACGTTGGGGGTATCAACCATCGCGTCGATGACATCACTGGTGAACTCGGCCGGGTGCGGCGAGGTGAACCTCACTCGTTCCAATCCCTCGATATCGCCGCACGCGCGCAAGAGCTTGGAAAAAGCCGAACGGTCACGGTCGATCGTGGCATCGGCGAAGTTGACGCCGTAGGCGTTGACGTTTTGCCCCAGCAGTGTCACCTCTTCCACGCCCTGGTCAACCAAGGCCCGCACCTCGGCGAGGATGTCCCCCGGCCGGCGGTCGAGTTCCCGCCCGCGCAGGTGGGGAACGATGCAGAAAGTACACGTATTATTACAGCCAACGGAGATGCTCACCCACCCCGAGTAGGCGGACTCCCGTTTTGCGGGCAGGACGGAGGGGAAGTCCTCCAGGGAGTCTTTAATCTCCACCTCCGCGCGCTTGTTGTGGGAGGCCCGATCCAGCAAGGCCGGCAGGGAGCCCAGGTTGTGTGTGCCAAAGACTACGTCAACCCACGGCGCCTTCTCTACGATCTTCTTACCGTCGTTTTGCGCCTGACAGCCACCCACCGCGATCTGCATGGCCGGATGATCCTCTTTCACGCCCAGGAGCTGCCCCAGCGTGCCGTACAAACGCTGCGCGGCGTTTTCACGCACGGCGCAGGTGTTAAAGACAATGAGGTCCGGAACTTCGGTGTGGTCTCCGGCTACTAAGGGGTCTTCGCCTTGATACTCCACATACCCTGCTTCTTCGAGCATTCCGGCGAGGCGTTCAGAATCGTGAACGTTCATCTGGCAACCGAAGGTGCGCACTTGGTAGGTCTTTTGTATCGAGGCAGTCACGGCACAACATTGTATGGTATGCCGCCCCAGCTTCATAAACGCCACCTCGCCACTTTTCACGGTCCCGCGAAGATGTCAGCGACGGCACCGGCTGGGCGCTTCCCCGCCCACCCACGTATCACCTCGGCCACTACGTGGGGGCTAGGCGGCGGTGAGCCCGTCGTGAGCGTCGGTACCGACCTTGCACCGGGGTCGATCTTGCGTCGGGGCCGACCTTGCGTCGGGGCCGTCGACAAGCTAGAGCTGGAACGGTGAAAGTTACAGGCAAGTGAATAAAGCGCTCACCCCGAATGAGGGCACGGGTCCTCCGCGTTCGGGGACGCACCTCGTGGGGTGGCGGTGGCCCGTCGCCTCCCCGATCGAATAGCCAAGCGATCGTGACAGCGGTCACCACGGGGTGTTACATAGGCTTCAATCACATGAAAATTACTCATGTTTTTGTGGTGCCAGTCACTAGTTTCACGGCGCTCAGATTTGAGGGTTGCCCCGCTTACAGGATTGGTCAGATGTTTCGGGGGTACCCACATGCTATTCATGGAACTTAATATATACAGCAGACTCTCCTCCTTGACCGCAGAAATAGTGTTACTTAAGTGAACAATTTCGCGCCGTTCATCCACGCCAGGAATTAGGAACCAAATCCGTTGCGAAAATCACGGTTGTGAGTGGCGGGAAAAATCATGCGGAGCTGCGAATTTGAGGACCCGACAACATTGAAAACCCCGAAATCTGGGGTGGAATGTTTTAGTCTGATGATATGCCAGAATCCAGTGCGGTTAGCTCCACCAACGAAAGCCCGGACCCGGCAACATCACCGGTACGGATTGCTGTGTACTCCGATCGACGCACCATCAGAGATGATGTCCGCGCCGCCATCGGCGGCTCTCTCGGGCCTGATTTCCCCGCCGTGGAACTAACAGATTTTGCTACCGCGCCCATCCTTGTGCGCGCGCTTCACAACCGCGAGTTCGACCTCTGCCTCCTGGACGGCGAAACTGCGCCGCTCGGGGGCATCGGACTGGCGTACCAAATTCGTAACGAAGTGGATAATCCCCCACCACTTGTTGTCATGCTCGCCCGGCGAGACGACGCGTGGATCGCCACGTGGTCCAAGGCCGACGAGGTGGTGCCACTTCCTGTCGATCCGCTGCAGCTACCCGCTACTGTCGCCGATGTATTGCGTAAGCGTCAAGCGATGAGTCAGCCCGCGCAGCAGGCCAATAGTTAATAGAAAGAGGAGAATTTCGTGAGTTATTACGTTCCGATCCTCGCACTCGTCGCTATCGCGGCAATCTTTGTCGCTGTGATGATTGTGGTCTCCATCATTCTGGGTCCGCACCGCCACAACAACGCCAAGTACGACGTCTACGAGTGTGGCATCGAAGCCGTGGATAGGCCATCTGACGGTGGAAAGATGTCACTCAAGTACTTCACCATCGCCATGATGTTCATCATCTTCGATGTAGAAACAATTTTCTTGTTCCCCTTTGCCGTCAGCTTCGGGCTCATGGGCTGGTTCATGGTGGTGGAAATCATCTTGTTCGTCGCCACCCTCCTTACCGCCTACATCTACGTCTGGCGCCGCGGCGGACTCACCTGGGAATAGAAGGGCACGCGATGGTGCACACGGGGAACACGGGTTCAGGTGCGTGTCTCCCCTCACGCACCACACGTACCCAGCAACCCTGGCAACCCCCTATCCCCGCTACCCACGTTAATTAATAAGGAACTGGATTATTCACCATGGGAATTGAAGACAACCTCAAAGGCGGTTATCTCACCACCACAACCGAGTGGCTCTTCGGGCTCACTCGCGAGTGGTCCGTGTGGCCAGCCACCTTCGGCCTCGCGTGTTGCGCGTTCGAGATGATGAGCTTCGCGGGCCCCCGCTATGACTCCTCCCGCTGGGGCCAGGAGGTGTTCCGTGCCTCCCCACGCCAAGCGGACTTGCTCATTGTCTCCGGACGCGTGAGCCAGAAGATGGCCCCTATCCTCCGACGTGTGTACGACCAGATGCCTGACCCCAAGTGGGTCATCGCCATGGGCGCGTGCTCCTCGTCCGGAGGAATTTTTAATAACTACGCCATTGTCCAGGGTGCCGATCACATCGTCCCCGTTGACGTGTACGTTCCCGGCTGCCCGCCACGCCCCGAGATGCTCATCGACGCAACCTTCAAGCTGCGCGCGATCATCGCAAAGCAGACGAAGGTGGGCGAGACGCACACGATCGAGGACGAGCGCCGAAAAGAAGAGGCGGCACTGGCCGGCGAGATCCGGCAGGCTCCCGAGAAGCTAGTGAAGATGAAGAAGTAGAGTGCGACGTGACTGAAACAGATAAGAATCCCCCCGCAGGGGAACAGCAGATTGACGCCCGCGACGGAGACGACGCCCGCGACGGTTCTCACGCTGTCTTTGGCGCTAAGCGCGGCATGTGGGTTGACGGCACCGGAGATGTGTCCGGCTTCTCCAAGATCGTGCGCCTTCCTCCGCGGATCGTTTCCGACGAGAACCCGCAGGACAATCCGATCATAGCACGGCTCACCGAACTGGTTCCTGAGCTTATCGACGCTCCGGTGGTCTCCGGAGGCGACCAGCTTACGGTTTATGTTCCCCGTGAGCTTTTGCTCCGCGTGGCCAGGGCGTTGCGCGACGACGCGCAACTGCGCTACGAAACCTGCTCCTCGGTCTCCGGCGTGCACTACCCGCACGATAAGGACGCCGAGCTCCACGCTGTGTACCACCTGTATTCCTTCACCCACAACCGGCGCATTCGCCTCGAGGCGGTGTGCCCGGTGGACGAACCGCACATCCCGTCCCTCACATCCATCTACCCCGGCGTGAACTTCCACGAACGGGAAACCTGGGACATGTTCGGCATTATCTTCGACGGTCACCCCTGCCTCACCCGCATCCTCATGCCGGATGACTGGTCGGGCCACCCGCAGCGGAAGGACTACAAGCTCGGTGGCATTCCGGTGGAGTTCTCCGATACAGACATCCCATCCGTAGAAAACCGAAGGAGGTACCGCTAGTGACTACCGGATACACCGCTCCCGCGGGTTCGACAGCCCTGTCGCCGGAGCAAGAGTTCTCAGATCCCTCCATCCCGCAGTATCAGGCTGATGGCGGCGACTGGCAGCAGATTGTTGAGGCGCAGCACAAAAACCGTGCGGACCGCATGATTATCAACATGGGTCCCGCCCACCCCTCCACCCACGGCGTGATGCGCCTGTGCCTGGAGATGGACGGAGACATCGTCACCAACTTGCGGCCCGCCATCGGCTACCTTCACACAGGCATCGAGAAGACCGCCGAATACCGGACCTGGACGCAGGGCTCCGCCCTCGTCACACGCATGGATTACGTCGCCCCCATGTTCAACGAGTGCGTCTACTCCATGGCCGTGGAAAAGGCCATGGGAATCACGGACAGAATTCCGCAGCGCGCCCAAATCATCCGCGTGCTGTGCCTGGAGCTCTGCCGCATCGCCAGCCACCTAGTGGCACTGGCCACAGGCGGGAACGAGCTGGGTGGCACGACTCTTCTCACCAACGGTCTGCGCGAACGCGAACACATCCTCGACTTCTTCGAGTGCGTGTCCGGCCTGCGCATGAACCACGCCTACATCCGCCCCGGTGGAGTCGCCGGCGACCTGCCGGAAGACGGCATGCAGATCCTCGATACGTGCCTTGACTGGCTGGAAAAGAGGATGCCGGACTTTTCCAAGATGCTCAACGATAACCCGGTGTTTAAGAAGCGCTTCGTTGACGTTGCCTACCTTGACCTCACCGGATGCATGACGCTGGGAATCACCGGACCACGGTTGCGTGCCGCGGGCCTCAAGTGGGACCTGCGCAAGGCCGAACCGTGCCTGGGCTACGAAACCTACGATTTCGATGTTCCGGTGTGGGACACCTGCGATGCCTACGGCGCCTACCGAGTGCGCCTGGCGGAGATGTTCGAATCGCTGAAGATCGCCCGCCAATGCCGCGACCGTCTCGTTGAGACGGAGGGCCAGCCCTTCATGATTGAAGATCCCAAGATCGCGCGCCCCGCCTACCTCAAGGTGTACAAGGACGGCCAGGGCAACAGCTACGAGCACGTGAAGAACATCATGGGCCAAGACATGGAATCCCTCATCCACCACTTCAAGCTGGTGACCGAGGGATTCAAGGTGCCGGCCGGCCAGGCATACGTGGAGCTGGAATCCCCCAAGGGCATTATCGGCTGCCACGTGGTCTCTGACGGCGGCACCCATCCCTACCGAGTCCACATGCGCGACCCTGCATTCCACGCCATCCAGGCGCTGCCTGCTCTCTGTGAGGGCGGGACGCTCTCGGATGTTGTTGTTGCAATCAGTTCCATCGACCCCGTACTTGGAGGTGTAGACCGGTGACCACCCAGGCGCCTCACCAGCACTTTGAGGCACACTTTGGCGACGACGACCGCGTCGATCTCGCCGATACTAAAACAAAACTCACCGACGCTGATGTCGCTGATCTGAAGGAGCTTGCGGGCCGCTACCCTAACCCCCAGTCCGCACTGCTGCCCATGCTGCACCTCGTGCAGAGCGTGGACGGCAAGGTATCCGGCGAGGGGGTTCGCCACATCGCCGAGATTCTTCACCTCACGGAGGCTCAGGTCGTCGGCGTGGCGACGTTCTATTCGATGTATCACACCCACGAGGTAGGAAAACACCTCGTAGGCGTGTGCACGTCCGCATTGTGCGCAACGATGGGCGGTGACATCATCTACAACGCCGTCCGGCGCCACCTAGGGCTCGACAAAGAGCACTCCCTCGAGGACAAGGACACCACGAGCGATGGGATGTTCACACTCGAGCGCATCGAGTGCAACGCGGCGTGCGACTTCGCCCCCGTCCTCATGCTCAACTGGGAATTCATGGACAACATGACGCCTAAGAAGGCAATCGAGATTCTGGACAAACTGCGCCATGGCACGCCGGTTCACTCGACGCGCGGGCCTGAAATCACAAGTTGGCGCGACAACGAGCGTGTCCTCGCCGGTTTCTACGACGGCCGGGCCGACGATGGCCCCGCCGCCGGCCCAGCCAGCCTCCGCGGCCTGGAGATCGCGGACGGCTACACCTACGACGAGACCGTGGGAGGTGGACACCATGACTAGCCCCGAAAGCACCGGCGGGCTTCCCCACCTCAAGATCACGCCGATCCTCTCCGCCAACTGGGCAGACCCGACCCCGTGGAAGATCGAAAGCTACGAGCGTCGCGGTGGCTACCAGGCACTGCGCAAAGCCCTCGACATGGACCCCAAGGACCTGGTGAGCCTCGTCCTTGACTCCGGCCTGCGTGGCCGTGGTGGTGCCGGGTTCCCCGTCGGCCGAAAGTGGTCTTTCGTCCCCGTGGACAACCCCAAGCCCAAATACCTCGTTGTCAACGGCGATGAATCAGAACCCGGCACGTGTAAGGACATGCCGCTCATGATGGCTACACCGCACACACTGGTAGAGGGCGCGATTATCTCGTGCCTCGCGTTCCATTCCGAGCACGCCTTTATTTACCTACGCGGTGAGGTCGTCCACATCGCCCGCCGCCTCCAGGCAGCCATCCAGGAGGCCTACCGCAAGGGATACGCCGGCGAGAACATCATGGGCTCCGGCAAGACCGTGCACATCCAGGTGCACTCCGGTGCCGGCGCCTACATCTGCGGCGAGGAGACCGCTCTCCTCGATTCGCTCGAGGGCAAGCGCGGCCACCCGAGGCTGCGCCCGCCGTTCCCGGCCGTGGAAGGCCTGTATGCCTCCCCCACAGTGATCAACAATGTTGAGTCCATCTCCTCCGTGCCAGCGATCGTGCGCAACGGCGCCGAGTGGTACACGGCGATCGGCTCCGAGAAATCCAAGGGAGCCACCATTTACTCGCTGTCCGGGCACGTCAAACGTCCCGGGCAGTACGAGGCACCGCTCGGCATCACGCTGCGTGAACTCATCGAGATGGCCGGTGGCATCCGCGACGGTCACCACCTCAAGTACTTCACGCCTGGTGGTTCGTCCACCCAGATCCTCACCCCCGAGCATCTCGACGTGCCGCTCGATTACGAGGCGCTGCGCGCCGCAGGTTCTATGCTCGGGACAAAGGCGCTGCAGATCTTTGACGAGACCACTTCCGTGGTTCGTACAACAACCCGCTTTGTGGAGTTCTACAAACACGAATCGTGCGGCAAGTGCACACCGTGCCGTGAGGGCACGTGGTGGCTGCTGCAGCTCCTCCAGCGCCTGGAACGGGGCGAAGGCAAGCCGGGGGATGTGGACAAGCTCATCTCCATCTGCGATCACATCGGCGGACGCAGCTTCTGCGCGCTTGCCGACGGTGCCGTCGCCTGCGTCACCAGCGCAGTGGCCAACTTCCGCGAGGAGTTCGAGGCCGGCTACACCACGCCGGCATGGGAATTGTTCCCCTACGAAAAGAGCGCCATCTTCTCTGACGAGGAGATGCTGCCATGAGTGACAAGGTTACGGACAAGGAGACCGAAACGGTGGAACAGAACCAACCAGTTGAGACCGTCACCTTAGAAATCGACGGCCAGAAGGTCACCGTCCCCAAGGGCACGGTTGTCATCCGCGCCGCGGAGAAGCTGGGCATCGATGTCCCCCGTTTCTGCGACCACCCCGGTCTCGAGCCCATCGCAGCCTGCCGCCAGTGCATGGTCGATGTCCCCGATGCCGGCAACGGCCGCGGATTCCCCAAACCCCAGGCTTCCTGCTCTCTGCAGGCCGCCGAGGGCATGGTGGTGAAAACCCAGTACACCTCCGACATGGCACGCGAGGCACAACAGGGAATCATGGAGTTTCTCCTGGTTAACCACCCGCTCGATTGCCCCATCTGCGATAAGGGTGGCGAATGCCCGTTGCAGAATCAGGCGATGAGCGCGGGCCAGGGGGCCACCCGATTTGATCTGGAAAAGAGGGAGTTCCCCAAGCCCATCAACCTGGTGTCCGGCGTGCTGCTCGACCGCGAGCGTTGCATCATGTGCACCCGCTGCGTGAGGTTCCAAGAACAGATCGCCGGCGACCCGTGCATTGCCAAGGCAGAGCGTGGCGCAGAGGAACAGATCTTCGCCGATCCGGCTTCCTCCGCCGGCAGCTACTTCATGGGCAACACCGTGCAAATCTGCCCCGTCGGTGCGCTCACTAGCTCCGATTACCGCTTCCAAGCCCGCCCGTTCGATCTCGTCTCCACGGACACCACCTGCGAGCACTGCTCGGTCGGCTGCGCACTCCGCGTTGACCACCGCCACGGCACCATCACCCGCCGACTCGCCGGCGAGGATATGGATGTCAACCAGGAGTGGAGTTGCGATAAGGGACGCTACGGCTACCGGTACGGGCTCAAGGAATTCCGCCTCACTACCCCGCTGGTACGCAGGGACGACCAACTTGTGGAGGCCTCGTGGACCGAGGCCCTCCAGGCCGCGGCCGCGGGACTTGCCGCTGCGGGCTCCACCGCAGTCATCGCGCCCAACGCGACCACGGTGGAGAACCAGGCCGCCTACAAGGCGTTTGCGCAGACGGCGCTGAAGACGCCGTCGGTCGATTTTCGCACCGACTTCGCCACCGACGAGGAGACATCGTTCCTCGCTTCAAGCGTCGCCGGTCACGAGGGCGTAACCTTCGCCGATCTCGATGCCGCGAACAAGGTCGTCCTTGTCGCCTTCGATCCTGAAGACGAGGCTGGCGTGTTCTTCCTGCGGCTTCGCAACGCACACCGCAAACACGGCACGGAGATCGTCGCCGTGTCAAGCCACCTCTCCATTGGCAACGCCAAGCTCGGGGCGCAGCTCGTTACAGCAACGCCGGGGAAGGAGGAAGCAGCTCTCCGCTCCATCGAGGGCATCGATTCCTCCACGGTGCTTCTCATCGGCCAGCGTGCCGCCCGCACACCCGGCCTGCTCACCGCCGCGGCGGAGGTGGCCGACACTACTGGTGCCTGCCTTGCCTGGGTGCCCGCCCACGCTGGCGATCGAGGCGCCGTAGAGGCCGGCATCCTGCCCGCCGAAGGCGGCAAGAATACCGCTGCTATCATCGCTGCGGCAGCTAACGGCGGGGTTGACGGCCTCGTTCTTGGTGAGTGCGACCACCGCGATTACGCGGACCCGCAGGCACTGGTTGCCGCAGCCGATTCCGCCTTCACAGTACAGCTAGCGCATCGCCGCACGCTCCTCACCGAACACGCCGATGTGGTCTTCCCCGTAGCACTCGTAAGCCAGGTGAACGGCCACTTTGTGAACTGGGAGGCACGCTGGCGCGGCGTTCGCTCACTCGCCGGCGTCAAGGTCTCTGCCATGAGCGACAGGAAAGTGCTCACCGCGCTCGGTCGCGCCATGGGAGTAGACCTCGGCCTCCCCAAGAATGCCGACCTTGTGGCGGAGATTCGCAGACAGTCCCCCGCCACCGCCGAGCGGCCTCGCGCCGGCGCCAATGTCAGTGGCTATGGCGAGGACAGTTCCGACAGCTTACGCGAAGGCGAATTCGTGCTCGATACCTGGCCGGAACTCATGGGCGAGTCCGAGGCCCTCGCGGAAACCAACTTTGTGCGTTCCGATCACCGGCGCGGGAAGGCTCGCATCAGCCCCGCTACCGCCGAGAAGCTCGGGATAGCTACCGCGCCTCACCCATGTTGCGGCGGGAACCACGGCGAGAGCTGCGGGGACCACGGCGCAAACGCGGTGCGGATCACGCTGGGAGAGCGGTCGGTGGAGTTGCGCATCGCCGTGTGGCCCACCCTCGCCGACGACGTCGTGTGGGTGCCATCCAATGCCCCGGCAACAGCGGGGCTCCCGCTTCTCCCCCACGGGGTCGCTGGCCCCCGCGTGCGACTCGAGGCCACACGGTTGACCTGCGGTTCGCACGCCGAGGAGAATCCTGGCGCTCCTGCAACGGAGCGAACTGCCCAGCAGCAGGAAAAAGAATCGACTGAAAGGTAACAACCGTGATTGAAAGAGAAATCGGGCTGTGGGATGACCCATGGTGGCTGATTTTGATCAAAGCTATCATATTCTTTGCCCTGCCGTTGCTCATGGCCATCGTCACCGTGTGGTACGAGCGTCGACTCCTCGCCTTCATGCAGAGTCGCCTCGGACCCAACATGGCCGGCCCCATCGGCCTCTTGCAGCCGATGTCCGACGGCGTGAAAACCATCTTCAAAGAAGACTTCATGCCAAGTGGTGTGGACAAGTTCGTGTTCACGCTCGCGCCGTTCATCACCGGCACCGCGGCCTTCTCCATCTGGTCCGTGCTGCCCATCGGCGGCCGGGTGACCATCTTCGGCCATGAGACGCAGCTCCAAAACGGCGACCTCCCCGTCGCCGTGCTGTTCATCCTCGCCATCGCGGGCCTCGGCACCTACGGACTCGTCCTGGCCGGCTGGTCCTCCACCTCGAGGTACTCACTCCTCGGCGGCCTACGCGCGGCCGCGCAGATGATCTCCTACGAGATCTCCATGGGGCTTGCCGTTGTCGCCGTCGTCCTGGTCGCAGGCACGATGAGCACGCTCGGCATCGTGGAGGCGCAGAGCGAAACACTGACGTTGTTCGGCTGGGAATCACCGTTCCCCGCTTGGAACTTCCTCATCCTCATGCCCGCGTTCATGGTCTACTGCGTCACCATGCTGGCGGAGGCCAACCGTGCTCCGTTCGACATGCCGGAATGTGAATCCGAGCTTGTCGGCGGCTACGGCACCGACTACTCAGGCTTCCGCTTCGCAATGTTCTACCTTGGCGAGTACATGAACATGGGCACGCTGAGCGCCATCTGCGCGACGCTGTTCCTCGGTGGTTTCCACGCCCCGTGGCCACTCAACGAGACTGCACTCGATGGCGGCTGGTGGGGATTCCTGTGGTTCGTCATCAAGGTGGCCCTCATGCTGGCCTTCTTCATCTGGGTGCGCGCCACCGTTCCTCGTTACCGGTACGACCAGCTCATGGATGTTGGCTGGAAGACGCTCTTGCCCCTGGCACTCGGCTTCCTCATGGTAGAGGCAATCTACCTCAAGGCACGCCAGCTGTCGGCCCCGGGCTCGTTCCTGCGCGACGATGCCACGCTGCTCGCCATCGTGGCCCTCTACCTCGTCGTCGGCTACGTCGTCCTTGCCGTGCAACGGCAGAATACAGAGCGCAAGCTGTCCACCCCCTACCGTGTGCGCAACATCGCCGAGCTCGATCCCACCATCTTCCCGCTGCCCGAGCTGGACGGCAAGAAGTTCGGATCTGACCACGGTGACTATGACGCGGCCACGCTCACCACAACCGCGCGAAAGAAGGAAATGTCATGAGTATCTTCTCCCGCTGGAGGGGAATGGCGGTCACTTTCGGAGCGATGTTCCGGGAGAAATCCACCGTCAGCTATCCAAAGAAACCTGCTGAGACAAACCCGCGGTTCCACGGCCGGCACCAGCTCAACCGCTGGCCCGATGGCCTAGAAAAGTGCGTGGGTTGCGAGCTGTGCGCCTGGGCGTGCCCCGCCGACGCTATCCGCGTGGAGGCCGCGGCCAACACCGAGGAGGAGCGCTATTCCCCCGGCGAACGCTACGGCAAGGTGTACGAAATCAACTACCTGCGCTGCATCTTCTGCGGCATGTGCATCGAGGCGTGCCCCACACGGGCGCTGACGATGACCAACGATTTCGAGCTCGCCAACGTCTCCCGCGAGGCTCTCATCTACGGCAAGGACAAGCTGCTCGCGCCGCTGGAGGACGGTATGGAACAACCACCGCATCCACGGCGTCTCGCCGACGACGAACGCGGTTACTTCCTCGGTCTTCCCACCTCGCCGGGTGCCGACATCGACGTTGACCCCAGTGAGGATACGGCACCGCAATCGGCTACCGCGGTAGCAGAGAAGACGGAGGCCACCGGCGCGGCTATTCACCAGGAGGGAGCACGATGATACAGTTAGCCGCACACCAGTCTCTCCTGGCAGCCGGCGAGGTTGCCACCGCGTACCAAGGGTTCGGCCTGTTCGGTCAGATCTGTTCGTGGATCCTCGCCGCAGCCATCATCGCCTCCGCAATCGGCATGGTGATGTGTAAGGAACTCATCCACTCGGCGCTGTGCCTGCTGTTTGTCATGGTCGGTGTCGCCGTCGAGTACGCCACGATGGGGGCGCCCTTCGTCTTCGTCGTGCAAATCGTTGTGTACGCGGGCGCTGTCATGGTGATGATGCTCTTCATTGTCATGATGGTGGGCGCCCGAGGCGAAGCCGCCGACGGTGACAACCCCGCCCCCGCCTCGCAGCGAATCGTCAGCGGCATCGCGGCCACCGCCCTCTTCGCGCTCATCGGCATTGCCGTCAACATGAGCCTCACTTCAGGCCCGCAGGGGATGGCGGAGGCCAACGCCGAACACGGTGGAAATATCGCCGGCCTCGGCGTGGAGATCTTCAACAAGTACGTTGTCGCCTTCGAGGTCCTATCGGCGCTGCTCATCGTCGCCGCTGTGGGCGCGATGATCATGATCTTCCGCGTGCGGGCCGTCAAGCGCTCCTCGCAGCGTGAACTGTCCAAGGCCCGCTTCCGCGCCTACAAGGAGCACGGCACCAACGTCGGGCCGCTGGCCGGTTCCGGTGTGTACGCCGATTCCAACGCCATGGATGTCCCCGCGCTGCTGCCCGACGGCTCCGAGCTCAAGGACTCGGTCAACCCCGTCCTGTACGAGCGCGACGAGGTCGATCCCACGAGTGGTTTTGTCAATGCAACCAAGCGCACCTACGCGTCGCTGGATAAGCAAAGCGAAGGTGAGGAGTAAATGTCTACCGGATTTTACGTCGGACTCTCGGCGATCCTGTTCTGCGTCGGTATCTGGGGGTTCCTCTCCCGCCGCAACGCGCTGGCATCGCTCATGTCCATCGAACTGATGCTCAACGCGGCCAACCTCGGCCTCGTGGCGTATGCACGCCACTGGGGTGAGTTGGAGGGTCACGTTGCGGCACTGTTCGTCATCGTGGTGGCCGCCGCCGAAGTGGTGGTCGGTCTTGCCATCGTTGTGTCCATCTACCGTTCGCAGGGCACAGTGATCGTCGACGACGAACGTGCGATGAAAGGTTAGGCCCCGTGAATATCTCGCAATTAGCACAAGCTGCGTCGAGTGCTGCGGTCGCTCAAGCAGACCAAACCACAACGACGCTCGCGTGGCTTATCATCCTGCTCCCGCTCGCGGGAGCGACAATCCTCCTCGTCGGAGGCAAAGTCCTCGATGCCTTCGGGCACTGGATCGCCGTTGCATTGAGCGTCGCCGCCTTCGCGTGCGGTGCCACCCTGTTTACTGACATGCTCGGCCGCCCGGTGGGAGACAGGCCGCTGCACGCCCCACTGTTCCAGTGGATGACGCTGCCGGGGCTGGAGACGGATCTCACGCTCCGCGTCGATCAGCTCTCCATCGTCTTCGTACTGTTGGTCACGGGCGTTGGCTCGCTCATCCACCTGTACTCGGTGGGCTACATGGCCCACGACGAGAAGCGCCGTAAGTTCTTCGCTTACCTCAACTTCTTCATGGCGGCGATGCTCACCCTCGTGTTGGGGGCCAGCTACCTCATCATGTTCATCGGTTGGGAGGGCGTGGGCCTTGCTTCCTACCTCCTCATCGGCTTCTGGGCGCAGCGCCCCTCGGCTGCTGCCGCCGCCAATAAGGCGTTCATCATGAACCGTATGGGCGACGTTGGCATGGTGCTGGGCATCGCGACGATGTTCGCCGCGGTCGGCTCCACCGAGTTCTCCGCTGTCAACGCTGCGGTCCCCACACTGTCAACCGGGGTTGTCACGTTCATGGGGTTCGCTCTCCTTCTGGGTGTGTGCGCAAAGTCCGCCCAGGTTCCGCTTCAGGCTTGGCTTCTCGACGCCATGGAGGGCCCCACCCCAGTGTCCGCCCTCATCCACGCGGCGACGATGGTCACCGCCGGTGTCTACCTCGTCGTCCGCGCGGGCGAAATTTACCAACACTCCCAGGCCGCGTCGCTCGCCGTTGTCATCATCGGTACTGTGACGCTGCTCGTGGGCGCATGGATCGGCTGCGCCAAAGATGACATCAAGAAGGTGCTCGCCGGCTCCACCATGAGCCAGATCGGCTACATGGTGCTCGCCGCCGGCATTGGGCCGGCAGGCTATGCGCTGGCCATCTTCCACCTCGTCACCCACGGCTTCTTCAAAGCCAACATGTTCCTCGGTGCCGGCTCCATCATGCACGGCATGAACGAGTCGGTGAATATGCGCGAGTTCGGTGCCCTGCGCAAGGCGATGCCATGGACGTTCATCACGTTCGCTGCCGGCTACCTGGCCATCATCGGGTTCCCCGGATTCGCCGGCTTCTACTCCAAGGACGCCGTCATTGAGGCGGCCTTTGAGCGGGGCTGGGTGTTCGGTCTCGCCGCCCTCATCGGTGCCGGCGTCACCGCCTTCTACATGACGCGCCTCATGATGATGACGTTCATGGGCGAGAAGCGCTGGCGGGATGATCAGCATCCGCACGAGTCCTCCCCCACCATGGTGACGGCGCTCGTGGTGCTCGGCATCCTGTCGGTCATCGGTGGCCTGGTACTTGCCAATGGCATCGCCACGTGGCTCAACCCGGCCGTCGGTGGCACCGCCCACGATGTCCCGCTCGTCCACCTCACCCCGATGACTCTCATCACCCTGCTCGTGGTGGCGGCCGGTGTGGCACTTGGCTGGTGGATGTTTAGGGATCGGATTCCCACCACTCGCACCAACCCGGGCGTTGCCACCCTCATCGGCGACAACGCGTTCTACGCTGACACCATCAATGACTGGGTCGCTGTCAAGCCCACCCACGTGCTCGCGGAAACCGCAGCGCTCGTCGATTCCGTGGGCATCACCACGGCTGTCGACGACGGCGGCCGCGGGTTCGCGGGGCTAGGGTCCGCCCTGGGTAAGTTGCAAAACGGCCTCGCCCGCACCTACGGCCTCATCATGGTCGTCGGCGCCGTCGTCGTTGCAGCAATCCTCCTCGTTGTGAATCAGATGGCATAGGAGCTGATTAGATGTACATACTCACTACAGCCGCTCTGGTTCCGCTTGTAGCGGCATTGTTCATGACGTTCCTGCGTACCGGCGTCGCACGTGTTGTGGCGTTGGTTGCCAGCCTCGTCCCGCTAGCTCTGGCCATCTACATGGTCATGGGCTTTGATCCCGGTGTCGGGATGCAGTACTCGGTCGAAGTGCCGTGGATTCCCGCGCTGGGGGCGTACTACTCGCTGGGAGTCGACGGCATCGCGCTGGCGATGATCCTCCTCACCGCGATCCTGACCCCCATCGTGGTGCTCTACTCCGGAACGGAACACTACCGCTCCGATCAGATGGGCGAGCACGCATTCCTGGGCTTCACCCTCGCCATCGAGGGCCTGTCCATCTTCGTGTTCAGTTCCACCGACGTGCTGCTGTTCTACCTCTTCTTTGAGGCAACTCTCATCCCGATGTTCTTCCTCATCGGCGGGTTCGGCGGCGAGAACCGTCGGTACGCAGCAATCAAGTTCCTGCTGTACTCGCTGGGCTCCGGTCTGCTCATGCTCGCCGCGATCATCGGC
The DNA here is from genome assembly GCF_000411375.1 of Corynebacterium pyruviciproducens ATCC BAA-1742. Classification (GTDB taxonomy): domain Bacteria; phylum Actinomycetota; class Actinomycetes; order Mycobacteriales; family Mycobacteriaceae; genus Corynebacterium; species Corynebacterium pyruviciproducens. Next base: position 886,251 of record NZ_KE150446.1, read on the forward strand.
GTGTACGTCCTCGGTGGTGGCTCGTTCCTCCTCACCGATCTGCAGGAGAACGCCTCCTTCGGAGGCGCGGAGAATTGGCTGTTCGCCGGCTTTATGATCGCGTTTATTGTCAAGGCCCCGATGGTTCCGTTCCACACGTGGCTGCCCGACGCCGCGGAGAACACCACCCCCGGTGGCGCCGTCATGATGGTGGCCATCATGGATAAGATCGGCACCTTCGGCATGATCCGCTTCGCCATGTGTCTCTTCCCCGGTGCGACGTACCAGTTCAGGGATGTCATGGTGTGGCTTGCCGTGCTCTCCATCATCTGGGGTGCTCTAGCTGCGTTGGCGCAGACAAACCTCATGCGGTTTGTCGCCTACACCTCGGTGTCGCACTTTGGCTTCATCGTGCTGGGCATCTTCACCATCAACGAGACCGGCACCGCCGCTGCCTCGCTGTACATGTTCAACCACGGCCTGTCCACAGCCATGCTGTTCCTCGTCGTGGGGTACATGATTAAGCGCCGCGGCAGCGCCGATATCCACGCCTTCGGTGGCGTGCAAAAGGTGGCCCCACTTTTGGGTGGTTACCTGCTCATCGCTCTCCTGTCCGCCGTCGCGCTTCCGGGGCTTGCCCCGTTCGTCTCCGAATTCGGTGTCATCGCCGGAACGTTCAACGGCGCTCCGGTGGCTGCCGGCATCGCGGCCATCGCCATGGTGCTCGCGGCCTGCTACATCATGCGCGTGTACAAGACCACGATGACGGGCGAGCCCGGCGACGATGTCATCCGCACGATGCCGGACCTCACCCACCCGGAGAGGTGGGTGCTAGCACCGCTCATCGTCTTGCTGTTCGTCTTCGGTGTGTACCCGGAGCCGCTGACCACCATGGTTAACCCGGCGGCGCAAAACACCGTCAACTACCTTCATGACAACGGTGTTCCACCGGTGGGTTCAAACTACTACTTCGTCGTCGGCGGTGCCGATGACGAGGAGGAGGGCAGCCCCTTGCAAGCTGATCTTTCTAGTGAAGGAGGTGCGGTCAAATGACGGCGCTTACTGCTGTGGCCTATGACGTGACCGCAGTTGCTCAATCGAGTAACCGTTACGGCAGCCCAGAGGTGATGGAAGCACCAGATTTGAACTACCAGATCCTCGTTCCCCTACTCGTGCTTTTCGCAGGCGCGTGTCTGGCTGTCCTCTTCGAGGCGATGGTCAAGGGAACCCAGCGCACCGTGGTACAGGTGTTCACCGTTGGTGCCACGCTGTGTGTGGCCTTGGGCGTTCTGGCGTACAACTTCACCCACGACCGGTTCGGTACCTACGGTGGTGGCCTGCTCATCGCGGATAAACCCGCATACATCATGCAGGCGCTACTCATCGTGTTCACGCTGGGAGCGATGTTCCTCTTTGCCACGCACACCGCAAAGCCCGCGCGCGAGGCGCTGGGTGAAAACCGGCAGCTGGAAAGCGAGATCCACGCTCTGGCGCTGTTCTCGCTGTTCGGCATGACGATGTTCGTGGCATCGTCTAACCTGCTCATGCTGTTCATCGCCCTCGAGGTGCTGTCGCTCCCCCTGTACGTGCTGTGCAGCCTCGATCGTTACCGCCCCAACCGTAGCCAGGAAGCCTCGCTCAAGTACTTCCTCCTCGGCGTGGTGGCAGCGGCACTCATGCTGTACGGCATCGTGCTCGTGTTCGGCGCCACGGGAAGCTTTGATTACACCACCATCGCCCACGTAGCGGAGATGGGCACCGAGGCAAACTTCTTGCTCGGCTTCCTGTTCATCGTCGCCGGCTTGCTGTTCAAGATCGGCGCAGTTCCGTTCCACTCCTGGGTACCCGATGTGTACCAGGGTGCCCCCACCCCCGTCACCGCTTTCATGGCTATTGCTACCAAGCTGGCGGCTTTCGGGGCACTAGGTCGCCTGTTCACGCTCATCGTGCCGATGAACGATGAGTACACGTGGCAACTGGTCATCGCGATCACCGCCGCGGTGTCCATGGCCTACGGCGCCATCGTCGCCATCGCGCAACGCGACGTCAAACGCCTTATCGCGTACTCCTCCATTGGCCACGCGGGATTCATTCTCGCGGCCTTTGTGGGGGCACCTGGCGGTGCGTTCCAAGTAGCTGGGCTGCAGATCACCGCGATGTCCGCCGCGATCATCTACCTGCTTGCCTACGGGCTCGCCACCATCGGCGCGTTCGCCGTTGTGACGCTCGTGCGCGACAAGGACGGAAAAGAGGCGACGGACTTCAGCTCGTGGGCCGGTGTCGGCCGGGCACATCCCGCGATTGGTGCCGCGTTTGTCATCTACTTCCTCAGCTTCGCGGGTATCCCGCTGACAGGTGGGTTCATCGGTAAGCTGTCAGCATTCGCGGTTCCGTGGCTCGCCGGTCACTCGTGGCTGGTGGTTGTGGCGCTCCTCCTGTCCGCCGTTGCTGCATACGCGTACTTCAGGTTCCTCACCATCATGTTCTTCGAACCGGTGAAGGACACCACACGCGTGCGCTCCGCGTCGGGCTCCGTGGGCGTCATTATCGCCATCACGGCGATCCTCACCATCGTCATGGGCGTGCTGCCCACATGGGTGATTTCGCTCGTTGGTGATGCCGGCGTATTCCTCGCAGGCTAATATCCGTACACACGCAACAACGCCTTCCCCGCCAACAGCGGCCGGGAAGGCGTTTTGTTATCTACAGCTCCTCGTAGCGGCGCGCCGCTACTTCTTTGGCAATACTTATGCACAGCCCCTGCGGGAAGCCGCGCCGAGCGGCCACCCCCACGAGTCTACGGAGATTCCGGTCACGCCCCTTGCAGTCGGTGGGCACCTCCTTAATGCTCCGCGCCTTCTTCTCGATGAGCGCGCGGACCATGGACTCCTCGTCATCCTCACTGATCTGCTCGAGTGCCGCCGCGCGGAGCTCCGGGGAGATCCCCTTTCGCTCCAGCTCACGATCGAGCATCGCGGATGATTTACCACGGCGGGCATGCCGGACGCGAACCCACTCTCGAGCAAACACAGCGTCGTCGACAAGCCCATCGCGGGCCAGCTCCCGAACCACCTCCTCCACCACGGGGCGGGGAAACTCGGCCTTGACCAGGCGGTCGGTGAGCTCGTGGGCGGACCTCATCCGAGCGTCGAGAAGCCGCAGCGCACGCTCACGGACGGGGGCCTTCGCCTTTTCAGAGGTGTCGTCGAACAGTAGCGACTCATCCGACGCCTCGAACTCCGAAATTGCGCGGGCGAGAAGCTCAATCTTTTCTTCCTTACTCACCGAATACGGGTCGCGGTGCGTTTTGCTCACGAAAAATCCTCGTTTTCTTACCGTGGGTTGCTGGTGTTCGTCTACACAGGCGCAAAGAACCGCCCGCGCACGAGCCGAGGCTGCGATGCGGGGCGGATCAGTGCGGGATGGGGCTTACTCGTCGGCCGAGGAGTCCTCATCGTCGAAGGAGAAATCGTCATCCATATCGACGCTCGGGACAACATCAACGAGGTCATCGGTGAGCTCGTCGGCGTCGGCGTCGTCCTCAACCTGGGAGTACTTGCCCACCTTGAGCTTCTTGAAGATCTTATCCTCAATCTCGTCGGCGATCTCGGGGTTGGACTTGAGGTATTGGCGCGACTTTTCCTTGCCTTGGCCCAACTGGTCACCCTCGTAAGTAAACCAGGAGCCCGACTTCATCACGATCCCGTTCTCCACACCGAGATCGATGATGGAGGATTCGCGCGAGATTCCCTCGCCGAACATGATGTCGAACTCAGCAACCTTAAACGGCGGCGACACCTTATTCTTCACAACCTTGAGCTTTGTCCGGTTACCGATCGCCTCGGCGCCGTCCTTGAGGGTTTGAATCCTGCGGATGTCACAGCGCACGGAGGCGTAGAACTTCAGCGCCTTACCGCCTGTGGTGGTCTCCGGGGAGCCGAACATCACGCCGATCTTCTCACGCAGCTGGTTGATGAAGATGGCGGTAGTGCCGGATTGGTACAGGGCACCCGTCATCTTGCGCAGCGCCTGGCTCATGAGGCGGGCCTGCAGGCCGACGTGTGAATCACCCATGTCACCCTCAATTTCCGCCTTCGGCGTCAACGCGGCCACGGAGTCGATCACCACCATGTCGATGGCACCGGAACGGATCAGCATATCGGCGATCTCGAGGGCCTGCTCGCCGGTGTCCGGCTGCGATACGAGCAGCTGATCGGTGTCCACGCCGAGCTTGCGGGCGTACTCCGGGTCGAGCGCGTGCTCGGCATCGATGAAGGCGGCGATGCCACCCTCCTTTTGCGCGGAGGCAATGGCGTGCAGGGCTACGGTCGTCTTACCGGAGGATTCCGGGCCGTAAATCTCCACGATGCGCCCGCGGGGGAACCCGCCAATGCCGAGTGCCACGTCGATAGCGGTGTTACCGGAGGAGATAGCGGCGATGGGCGGGTGCTTCTCATCCCCCAGGCGCATGATCGAGCCCTTGCCAAAGTCTTTCTCAATTTTCTTCAGCGCGGCATCCAAGGCCTTTTCGCGGTCACTGCCACTCGACTTGGTCACCGGCTTCTTCGATGTCGTTGTTTTCCTTGCCATGTCTTCCTATTCCTTCGCTATCACATTGCCTACTTAATGTATTTAACGTTGGCCGTACGGCTCACGGTGGCCCGCCCGCGGGGTGTTGTTCCACCCTCAGCAAGCACCACCGTGGTTGATCGCACCCACTGCGAGGAGAAAAGCTCCCTCTAACAGTTAGACGTAATCAACCACCGCTTTGGATCCCTAGAAAGCGAAAAAAGTGAAAAGAATTTTTTCCACCTGCGCTTTCTTCCGCACCCGGGGGTACGGGGACCAGAGGTTCCGCTTGGCCCGCAGCCATGTACATACAATACGAGCACCGCGTTATCTCCAACCACTATACCTGCACATCTGTTCGAACGCGCGCATATGGGGTGAGGGTGTCGTACCGCACGCGCACGCGCCCGAAGCTCTCCGCCTCCAAGCCCCAAAATCACCGCCGAGCAGCTTCTCACCTGCACGTTGATGCCGCCACCTCAGCACCGTGAGGCACATTCCTGGGGTGACAGTTATCTAGGTGAGGCCTTTTGGCCCGAACCGGCGACTTTCTGGCACTTCGAAATCGTCACACAGGCCCTCCCAGATCGCCTTTACGTCCGTTTCTGTGTCCAGCAGGTGTGCCGCCGTATCCCCGAGACCGGAGATCTCATGGTGATCGACGATGTAATCGCCGCGAGATTCGCCAAACTCGTGGTGAACAAGCTCGTAGAAATGATTGAGACGCATACGGTTATCCTACAGGCGGAGCCTTCTCCTCCCCGCCGGCAACCACTAAAGGCCGACTCGTCGCCATCCCCTCCCCTGCGGCCACGCCACGGGACAGGCACTACGCGCCGTGAACAGCTGGACATGTCTCTTGAGCGGAGGGTGCGTCAGCCTCCCCCATCGCACGCCTTCCGCTTTCTTAAACACCCGTCAATTGCTAAAGTAATTGAACCGTGAACAATAAAACAGCTTTTGACGTACGCGACCTCGGCTACATCGCCGTTTTCGCAGCCCTCATTTCCGTCCTCGCCTTCATTTCCATTCCCGTTGGCGTCCTCGGCGTGCCCATCGTTCTCCAGAACACCGCGGTCATTTTGGCCGGCCTCGTTCTCGGCCCTAAGCGTGGCACGCTCTCGGTGATCCTCTGGCTCGCCATCGGACTCGTCCTCCCCGTCCTTTCCGGCAAGACCCTGCTCACCGCCATCGTTGGCCCAACGATCGGCTACCTGGTGGGCTACGTCATCGCCACGGCGCTAGCAGGCTTCATCGCCTACCGCGCACCCCGCAAGCGCACCCCGCTCATCGTGTACATGCTCATCGCCGGCGTTCTGGGTCTGCTCATCGAATACGGCGCCGGCATCGTCGGCCTCGTCTTCCGTGCAGGGCTGGATTGGGGTAAGGCCTTTACCTCTCAGCTCGTGTTCATCCCGACCGACCTGCTGGAGATTATCTTCTGGGTGGCCATCGCTGTGGCAGTCCACATGGCATTCCCCAACCTCCGCCCCCAGAAAATGATCACGGCGTAAACAACCCTCACCCCACATCAGCCCGGCCACGCCTCCGCGTGGCCGAAGTTCTTCAATGAGCGCGGAAAACGTCGGTTAACGCAGGTCTCCACCGCAGCGGGGACGAGGTGATTCACCCCCACACTCGGCGGTTTGCTCACCCCCAATGCATGTGGGTGCCCCGTTAGTTGCAGTTCCCCCTTGTCCATTACACTTTCGTCTCACGCCTTGCGGCGAGTCCAACCACTCGCTGCTAGGTCCCATCGCTACAGAAACGGATAGATTGTCACGGTGTCACACATTGCCTTTACGGATGTTGAGGTCCGCTATGAAAACCGCGTGGTGTTGCGCCCCCTATCGTGCGAGATAACGCAAGATAGGGTGGGCATCATCGGCGCCAACGGTTCCGGGAAATCGACGTTTCTCCGCCTCATCAATGGCCTCGGCACCCCCACCGCAGGGACCGTAAGCGTCGATGACCTTTCCGTGGCAGAGCACGGAAAACAGGTGCGCAAGAAGGTCGGGTTCATGTTTTCCGACGCTGAGAACCAGATCATCATGCCCACTGTGAGGGAAGATATCGGATTCTCGCTCAAGCGGTTCAAACTGTCCTCAGACGAGCGCGAGCGCCGGGCGATGGAGATGCTCGGACGGTTCAGTCTGGCTGAGCACGCCGACGATTCCCCGTACACGCTCTCCGGGGGCCAAAAGCAGCTCCTCGCACTCGCCTCCATCCTCATCATGGAGCCCTCTGTCATCCTCCTCGACGAGCCGACGACTCTGCTCGACCTGCGCAATCGCGTGCGGATCAGGGAGGAGCTCACCAAGCTCGACCAACAGATCATCGTGGCCACCCACGATCTTGAGCTACTCAAGGGATTCGACCGTGTCCTTTACATCGCTGACGGTTCCATCCGCGCCGACGGCGACCCCGCGGAGGTCATCCATCAGTACGTCACGGAGATGACCCACAGTGAATAATGTCTCCCGTTTTATCCCCTTAGCCCTGTACGTGCCGGGAAATTCCCCCCTGCATCGGCTCCCCGCAGGATCAAAGCTCGTCATTCTCCTCATCTTCGTTATCACCTCGGCGATTCTGTCGTCGCGGCCCTGGCATGCCCTGGTGTGGCTGCTGTTCCCTCTCGCAGGCTACGTCATCGCACGGATCCCCCTCAAGATCGCGCTGTCTCAAATCCTCACCCCACTCCCCATTGTCCTGTTCTTCAGCACCTTCACCTGGTGGCAACGGGGCCTGCCGGCAGCAATCACGCTCGCTCTCACCTTCATTTCTGCCATCGCCGCCGCCGCACTGTTCACCCTCACCACGACGATTGAGGAGCTTCTCGACGCCCTGGAGCGCTGGCTCCGTCCACTGTCACGGTTTGGTGTCAACGCCGACATGGTAGCCCTTGCGATATCGCTGACGATTCGGTTGATCCCGCTCATCGCCATGAGTGCCGTCCAGGTTCTCCAGGCTCGGAAGGCCCGTGGTGCCGATCATTCCCTCTTGGCTTTTGGAATCCCGTTTCTCATTTCCGCCATTCGGCGCTCCCAGGCCGTCGGTGATGCTCTCGTGGCGCGCGGGGTGGGTGACTAGGCGGACCGTCGGTTGCCTCAATCGCATTGATACCGCTCCCCATTCACCGTGCACGCCCAACTCTTGAGCACTTACCACCGAACAATGTTCACCCGCGAACGTTTTTCACCCCCCTTACGGGGCTAATTTCTTAGGGGTTATTCAACCTAACGGGAGAATCACGGCATTTTCTCAGGCAATCTTTGACAACTGCCACATTGTGGGGGAGAATTACAGATATGAAAGAGAACCGCACCCGGCTGAGCGCACTAGCCCTGAGTGGCGCGCTCCTTACTGGTGCGCTACTTCCTGTCGCACCTGCGCAAGCAGCCCCTAACGCCTCCGGATCGTCCGATTCTGAGGTGATTGATTGCCAGGCCATCTACGCCGATAGGAACTCTCGCCCGAAGACCGGTTTCCTCACGGATTCCAGCATCATCGATTTCTTCTTCGGCCTCACCACCAAGGGCTACTCCACGGACGAGAACGGCTGTGCAGTACCAAAGAGTGATGTGAAATTATCCATTATTACCCCCGTGCTAGCCATCCTCGGTTTTGCCAACTGGCTCAAGAAGAAAGAAGTCATCTAACAAACCTGTACACCCTGGTTGAACTAAAGTTCAACCAGGTTTTTTGGTTCAACCAGGTTTT
>NZ_KE150446.1:894583-1089398 GCF_000411375.1 Corynebacterium pyruviciproducens ATCC BAA-1742
GTTCAACCAGGTTTTTTGGTTCAACCAGGTTTTCTCGTTCACCCGGGCTCTTTGTTTCACCCAGGTTTACGTTCGACCTGCTATTCCGCAAACCGGCTTCGATAGACCCAGTTTGCACTCTGACGGCGGATTCTCTCCTCATTGGGGAAACAGTCCACGTTGAGGTTTTTGTTGCCCCCTCGGCCTGGGCCGTGGGAAGAAGAATGCCGCATCCTCCATCGTCGGCATCACCGAGTGCGGCACCGCTCCTCCCCGCTCTTGAGTTCCCTTAAGGTGCTTTGCTTTGTGCTTCGCCAGCGGGTACCCGAAATTGAACGCGGTAGAAGACGCAAAAATGGCGCACGCGAACGTGCGCCATCACAACGTAGCCGAGCGGGAACTACTGCTGCTTTTCTGCAGTATCCCCCTGGGTCAGCTGCTGCTTGGTGCTGCCGGAACCGGAGGACAGCTCGCCCTTCATCTCCGCACGGATTTCCTCCAGACGGCTGTGACCGGCCAGCTGGTAACCAGCGGACTCAACCTCCGCCATACGGGACTGCACGGAGTTCTGAGCCAACTCCGCCTTGCCCAAAGCGTTGGCGTAGCGGCGCTCAATCTTCTCACGCACCTGATCAAGGTTCGGGGTGGAACCGGAAGCGGTGAGAGAGTTCATCGACTGGATCGACTCGGATACCTTCTCCTGCATCTTCGCTTGCTCAAGCTGCGAGAGCAGCTTGGTGCGCTCGTTCACCTTCTGCTGGAGCTGCATGGAGTTACGCTCCACAGCCTGCTTAGCGGCAGCCGCCTGTTGCAGAGCCTGGTCGTGCATCGCCTTGAGGTCCTCAACCTCTTGCTCAGCGGTCACCAGCTGTGCGGCGAAAGCCTCGGCCGTGTTCTCGTACTCCTGTGCCTTCTGCACGTCGCCCTCGGCCCGAGCCTTGTCAGCCAGCTGCAAAGCCTGGCGGGTGTTGCCCTGAAGCTTCTCAATATTGCCGAGGTTGCGGTTCAGCTTCATCTCCAGCTGGTGCTGGTTGCCAATGACCGCAGCAGCCTGCTGGGACAGCTCCTGGTGCTGACGCTGCGCTTCCTCGATAGCCTGCTGAATCTGAACCTTCGGATCAGCATTCTCTTCGATCTTAGAATCGAAGAGAGCCATGAAGTATTTCCACGCTTTCACAAAGGGATTAGCCATCGGTGAGTTATCCAGCCTTTCGTCATTCACTGCCGCTAAATTCGGGCAGCGTGCGTATGCACAGTTAGTTTCGTTGTGTTGATACCTAAGTGTAGACCCTCGTTAGCCCGCCGTCAGCGGGAGCACCGAGGCAATCACCATTCGAGTTTAGACGTGCTCGAGCTCGGCCGCTGCATCCACCATCGCCATGGTGCCGGCTGCCTCGATGAGGACATCCGCCACCGAGACGCCCAGCGCCCGGCACACGGACGCGAGCAATTCGGACGACACTTCCTTGCGCCCACGCTCCAGCTCAGAAAGGTAGCCGGGAGAAACCCGAGCCAGGTCAGCGAGCTGGCGCAGCGTCAAGTGACTGTCCGCACGGAAGGTACGCAGCGCGGTGCCCAAAGCCTCACGCAGCAGGATATCGGGACTGCGGTGACGGCTGGGCACCTGCGGCGCGTGATTGCCGCTGTGCTCTCCGTGAGCCGACATCGCTTCTATCTTCACAGGGGAAATTGTTGTTACCATCACTTACTTCAACGAGCGGGGTGCCGATTTTGTTCCGCTAGCGCCCCTAAGCGTCGTGTCCTCCCGTTTCATCCTCGTTCATCAAGTTCACCAGGGTGAGCAATTCGTCCAGAGCAGCCTCCACGGAGGCGGCGCGAATCGTGTTCCTATCGCCATCCACCACCGCGACGGGTGTCTCCTCACCGGGCACCAGAATCCACCGGTGATGGCGCTTAGGGTAGGCCCTCAACGCCACGGCATAACCGTGGGGATCAGCAAGGCCGATCCACACCTCCCCCACCGCGTGCCCATCCTGGGTATCCGGCCCTGCCACCCCCGTCAGGCTCACGCCCCAATCTGCTCCGAGAAGCGCCCGCACGGACGCGGCCATCTGCTCCGCGCACTGCTTCGACACCGGCCCCACGCTGTCCAACACATCTGCATCGACTCCGAGCAGATCGCGCTTCACATCGGTGGCATAGCTAACCACCCCACCGCGCAACACTGCGGAGGCGCCGGGCACATCGGCAACGGAAGCAGCGGCGAGGCCGGCGGTGAGTGACTCGGCAAACGCCACAGTCTGACCGCTCTCGCGCAAAACCCGCACGAGCTCCACGGCGACAGGAAGAGGCTCCTTCACGGTGACTACCTATCCTTTCAGCTTCTTGGCGTCGACAAGGTACTGAATACCCGTCCATACGGTGACAACCACCGCCGCCAGCATCACCACGAGGGACGGAATATCCATCCACCCGGGTAGCGGCGCGAGGTAGAGTCCCACGGCGATCGCCTGAAGCGTGGTCTTAATCTTTCCGCCCTTGGACGCGGGCACAACCTGCCCGTCGCGCAACTTCACCATCCGCCACAGGGTAATTCCCAGCTCACGGACGACAATCACCACCGTGATCCACCACGGAAGCCCGCCCACAATGTTGAGCGTGACCAGCGCGGTGATCATGAGCGCCTTATCTGCAATCGGGTCGGCGATCTTGCCAAAATCGGTGACAATCCCGCGCGCCCGGGCAATGTCGCCGTCGAGTTTGTCGGTGATCATGGCGGCCACGAAGATCGCAAGCGACCACCACATCCACGTGGAATCGGTCCCTCCGCTCTTGAGCACCGCCCACCCGAAGAAGGGAACGGCGATGATGCGCAACGTGGTCAGTGCGTTGGGGAGGTTGACATTGGATTGTTTCGGCGACGTTGTAGACGTTGTCACCGTGTGCTCAGAAGCAGCCACTTAACCACCTTCACTGACAGGATTTTCATCACGTACTCACTACACTCTATGCCATGACATACTTTGCAGTCCTCTACACATACATTACCGATGCCGAGGCGGTTTCCCCTGTGCGCCCCGAACACCGTCAGTTCCTCGCGGGACTCAAGGAGAAGGGCATGCTCGTAGGATCCGGGCCACTCAAGGAGACCGAACCCGGTGAGGCGCTTATCGTCCTCTCCCTCAGCGATGGCGCCACCGTGGCCGACGCCGAGGCCGTGATGGATGACGACCCGTTCAACCGCAAGAACAGGATCGCAGTCCGCAGAATCGTGGCCTGGGACCCGGTCCTCCGCGTCTTCTAACGCAGCCATCTCTTAGACAATGAAGAAGGCTCCTGTCCCTCGTTGGGGACGGGAGCCTTGCCTTGTGGCGCGAACTAACGCCGGGGGTGTATCTCGGAGGAAGTAGGAGCCTCGGAGGCGCTTTGCTGTTCTGCGTCCTCATCCTTTGGCGTGTGCGACGCCGGGTTCCAGTCCGGGGCAACCGCCCCCTGAGCCTCATCACGCTTGGTCTTGATAATCGAGGCGATGGCCGTGACAGCCAGCACGCCGACGATGACGAAGAGGGAGGTGATGTTTCCAATCTCCGGGACCTCCACGCCTTCACCGCCGTTGATAAACGGGAGCTTGTTCTCATGCAGGGCGTGGAGGACGAGCTTCACGCCAATGAAGGCGAGGATGGTGGCGAGACCGTAAGGGAGGTACACCAACCGCTCCAACAGGCCGTCGAGAAGGAAGAACATCTGGCGCAGACCCATGAGGGCGAACGCGTTGGCGGCGAACACAATGTACGGCTCCTGCGTGAGGCCGAAGATCGCCGGGATCGAATCGAAGGCAAACATCAGGTCGATGAAACCGATGGAGACGAGCGCGAGCATGAGCGGGGTCACCATCTTCTTGCCGTTCTCCACGGTGAACAGGTGATCGCCGTGGAACTTGGAAGAAACCGGGATCACCTTGCGGGCGGTCTTCACCACGAACATGTCATCGATGTCCGTATCGTCATCGCCTTTGACCTCGTCAACAACGAGCTTGATGGCCGTGTAGAGGAGGAACGCGCCGAAAATGTAGAACACCCAGCTCCAGGCGTTGATGGCGGCTGCGCCGAGGAGGATGAAGATGAGCCGCATGGCCAGCGCCAGGGCGATGCCGATGAGCAGCACCTTCTGCTGGTAGGCCCGCGGGGTCTTGAACGAGCCGATGATGAGGGCGAAGATAAACAGGTTATCGATGGACAGCGACAGCTCGGTGATGTAACCGTTGAAGAACTCGAGCGCGTGCTCGTGCGTCCAGTTAAACCAGAGGAAGATGGTGAACAGCCCGGCGAGGCTCATGTAAAACGCCATCCACCCGCCGGCTTCTTTCATCGTCGGTTCGTGGGGGCTTTTGACGTGTGAGTAAAAATCAAACACGATGAACCCGAGCAACACCACGATGGTGATGATCCACGTTACTAGGTGTACTTCCATGAATGAATAGACCTCCGGTAAGACAAAAGTACCTGTGAGGTCTTACCCACCACGTGCGTGGCCGACGTGCCCGGATGCGCCACCGGTTTGCGGTGCACCGTGATGACGTTCACGCCGTTGCGGGTTACTCCCCTCGTCACAACTGTACCGACTTTAGCCCACACCCGCCTGTTTGCGCCAACGCGGCGTGGCACGGGCATTGCGTAGCGACACGCGCCGGCGGCCCCTAAAACACTCCGTTGGTGGGGCGAGCTACCTCAACCGTCGTGGTCTGCGGGTCTGCGGTGGCGACTTCCTCGGAGACGACCTCGCCGTCGACGGTGTCCTCCTCGGCTACTTCCTTGGGGGCAGTCGCGGGGTCGGCACCCTTGACAAGCCAGATGACGGTGTCGAGCTCCTCCGGCTTGACCAGCACGTCGCGGGCTTTGCTGCCCACCGAGGGGCCGACGATCTCGCGGGACTCCATCAAGTCCATGAGCCGGCCTGCCTTGGCAAAGCCAATGCGCATCTTGCGCTGCAGCATGGAGGTCGAGCCCAGCTGGGAGGTCACCACCAGATTGATGGCCTCGAGAAGGTCATCCATATCCTTGCCGATCTCCTCGTCGATGGCCTTCTTCTCCGGTTCTTTCTCCTCGGTCACGCCCTCGGCGTACTCGGGCTCGGCCTGCTGCTTGGCGGCGTCGACCACGGCCTGGATTTCCTCGTCGGTGACAAAGGCACCCTGGATACGGCGGGGGCGACCGGCGCCCTGCGGGATGAACAGGCCGTCGCCCATACCGATGAGCTTCTCGGCGCCGCCCTGATCGAGGATCACGCGGGAGTCCGTGAGCGAACTCGTGGCAAAGGCGAGGCGGGAGGGGACGTTGGTCTTGATAAGTCCCGTCACCACGTCCACCGATGGGCGCTGCGTGGCGAGCACGAGATGGATGCCGGCGGCGCGGGCCTTCTGCGTGATGCGGACGATGGAATCCTCGATCTCCTTTGGGGCCGTCATCATGAGGTCGGCAAGCTCATCCACCACGCACACGATGGACGGGTACGGGCGGTACTCCCGCTCGGAACCGGCCGGGGCCTGAATTTCTCCGCTGAGAACCTTCTTGTTGTAGTCCTTAATGTGACGCACGCGCGCGGCTTTCATGTCCAGGTAGCGCTGCTCCATCTCCTCCACCAGCCACTGCAAGGCCGCCGAGGCCTTCTTCGGCTGCGTGATAATCGGCGTGATGAGGTGCGGGATGCCCTCGTACGGGGTGAGCTCCACCATCTTCGGGTCAACGAGGATGAGCCGCACCTGGTCCGGGGTGGCCCTTGTAAGCAGCGAGACGAGCATCGAGTTAACAAACGCGGACTTACCGGAACCGGTGGAACCGGCAACGAGCAGGTGGGGCATCTTTTGGATAGAGTGGCTGACGAAGTTGCCCTCAATATCCTTGCCCAGCCCGATGACCAGCGGGTCGTCGTTTTTCTGCACGGCGGGCGCGTTGAGGACGTCGGAAAGCCTCACCATCTCACGGTCGCTGTTAGGCACCTCGATGCCCACGGCGGACTTGCCCGGAATAGGGGCGAGCAAGCGCACGTTATCCGTGGCCACGGCGTAGGCGAGGTCCGCCTGGAGGTTGGTGATCTTGGACACCTTGACGCCCGGCGCCAGCTCCACTTCGTAGCGGGTCACTGTCGGCCCGCGGGAGAACCCGGTGACCTGGGCGCCCACCTTAAACTCGCGGAACACCTCGTCGATGGCATCGATGATCCGGTCGTTGGCAGCAGAGCGTGCCTTCGGTGGCTTGCCCGGGATGAGCAGTGACGTCGATGGCAGGACGTAGTTCGCATGGGAGGACACCATGTCCATAGCGGGCGCCGAATCGTCCTCCTCGTCGGTGTCCTCCTCGCTCACCGAGGCTGCCTTGGGGGTGGCTTGTCGACGCTCCGGCGCCGGCTGTGGCTTGGGGGTGGCTTGTCGACGCTCCGGCGCCGGCTGTGGCTTGGGTGCGCGCCGAGGCTCAGGCTCTGGCTGGGGTTCGGGGGCAGCTGCTGCCGCCGTTTCACCCGTCGGTACGGCGGGCATCGCGGCGGTCTCCGGCGCGGTGGTCTCCGGCTCGGGCTCGGTGGAGGCTGTGAACAGACGCCGCGGGGACGGCGTGGTGTGGCCCCGACTGCCGCGCTGAGGCAGCGGTGGCCTCACATCGCGTGCACGCTCGGACCGGCGAGGAAGCGGGCGGTTTTCGGCCAGCGCATCTATCTCATCGCTGGCATCACCGTAGAGATCGTCGTCCTCGGCGGATAAATCTCCACCGCCTGCGGAGCCGAATCCCAGGTAGTTCCACAGTTCCGTGGCGAAATCCTTCACGGTGGTTCCCGTTGCCACAACGGCACCGTAGATGACGGCGAGGATAAGCAGCGGGATGGCGATGTAGCGGGAGAAACCGAGCGCCAGCGGCTGGCCCACGATGAGCCCCACGGCGCCACCCGCTTCAATACGGCCGGGCCAATCACCCGGCAGCCCAGCAAAAATGTGGAGGATCCCGAGGACACAGGCGACGATGATGGTGCCGCCGAGGGCGATCTCCTTCCGTCTCTCAAACGTCACCTGCTTGCCCGAAAACAGGATCCACGCCAGGGCGACGAGTGCGATGGGAAGAAGCCACCGGGCGGCACCGATGACGGAGCCGACCCCTACCGAGATCCACTCCCCCACCGGTCCGGCGAGGTTGAACCACACTGCGGCGGCAAGGACTACGGCGAGGCCCAACAGCGTCAGCGCAATGCCGTCGGAGCTCGGTGTGGGCTCGCTGTCGCGTGCGCTGGCTCGCGGGGCGGGATCGCCCCGTTCTGGAGTGGGCGTAGTGTCGGCCTCCTCTACAGGTTCAGGAGAGTTCTTTCTTTTTCTCAGTCGCCGCGGGGGGCGCTGAGGTTCTTCCTCGTCGAGGGCGAAATCGTCTTCCTCGTTCCAGAAATCGTCCTCCTCAAACTCCTCGGGGTTCGGCTTCGGGCTTGCGATGGAGCGCACGATGTTGGCGGAGCCGTGCGCCACGGCGCTCAGCAGCGTGCTCACGCCCTTGGCGGTGGCACGGGTGGCGCTGCCCGTCCTTTCGCCGGCCGTATCGGCGGCGCGAAAAGCAGAGGAACGCGGGTGCGTACGAGAGTCCCCGGCGGGTCTACGGGTAGACGGGCCGGTTTCTGCCTTCTTTCTACGGCTTGCAGAGGAGTTACGCACAGTCATGTAAGTAACAATAACCCCTCATGCAACATTTTTCACACAGGCAACGCCGTGTGAAAGCGGAAATTACCGTGACTTAATGAGTCCCCGGTACACGTTCCTCCCAAAGGCCCACATGAAGATCTCGCCCACCGGGCCGCTGACACGGAGAACATCGCTGCCGTTTTCCGCCACGCCGTGCTTGTCAGCCGCCACGAAGCGGCCAAAACCGGTGGGCTCCACCACAACCGGCACCGGCTGATCCTTGAGCAGCATCGGGGCCATCATCTTGAGCGAGGCGTAGAGTTCCTTTTCTTCGGACTCGTTGAGGGCGCGCGGGCCATTCCAGCCCTCCTGCGCGCGAAGCACGTCCTCGTGGTGGACGAAGTGCTCAGCCGTGTTCATCTGCGCCGGCACGGGCCACCGCGGGCCCTTGGCCCACTTCTTCACCACGCTCTCATACCCCCACGAGACAACCTCACGGGACACGGTCTCCAGCCGGTCCTTGAACAGCGGTATGAAGATCCCCGCTGCAGCATCGAGCCGATTTTCGCGCACGTACAGGTGCACGGCCAGGTCCAGGGTTGTCCACCCCTCGCATAAAGTGGGCGCATCGGGCCCCACGGAAAGTAGTGTCTCGGCTAGACGGCGACGTTCCACTTCTGCAAACTTCATAGGACGAGTGTACCTCGCACATAGGACCAACGCCGGGGCCGTCCGCGCTCGAGCATCGCCCTCCGCGCCTTCGAAAGGCTAGCCCGATCAGGGATAGCCACCACAGTCCGCGCGGCGAGAGCCCGCACTGCAGGCTCCGCCGAAAGACCGCCTCATCACAACCGCCGCAATCAACTGAACACGATCAGACTCAGTCAGCGAATGAAACGGGCCAGCACCCACAACCACAACAACACACTCGCAAAGAGCTAGCGTTGCAACGACCCTCTGAACCTAAGCCTCTGAGCCTAAGCAAAAACCGCCGCACGAAAGTGCGGCGGTGGTCGTTTTTGTTGTTACCTCGACTCGACGGTCTGGGCGACGTCGTCGTCATCGAGAGAATCGGTCTGGCTAGCCATCTGGACGACCGTGGGGACGATCATCGGGCTCCTCGACCACTTCTTCTCCGTGTACTTCCGGATTCTGCGGCGGAGCTGCTGAACCATACGGTAGGTATCGTTCTCGCCCTCGCCGGCAAGATCGAGCATGATGTTCTCCGCAAGCTCCGCGATCTCCGGCATCATGGACTTCGCGTCCTCGGAGAAGCCGCGAGCCTGGACCGTCGGACGCTCAAGGAGACGTCCGGACCGGTTATCGATCACGGCGGTGAGAGCGATAAGACCACTCTCCCCCAGCTCGGTGCGGTCGGCGAGCACGTGCTCACCCACGTCACCCATCGTCGTGCCGTCGACGTACAGGTGGCCGATCGGGATCTGACCAACAACCTGTGCGCGGCCGTCGACAAGGTCCACAACCACGCCGTTTTGTGCGAGCACAACACGCGAGGGATCGATGCCCGTGGAGATTGCCAGTTCCTTGTTGGCGCGCAGGTGACGCCACTCGCCGTGCACCGGCATCGCGTTGACCGGGCGGGCCGCATTGTAGATAAACAGCAACTCGCCGGCGTAGCCGTGGCCGGAGGTGTGCACCTGTGCATCGCGCGAGGTGACAACCGTGGCGCCGATCTGCGCCAGCATGTTGATCACGCCGAACACTGCCTCCTCGTTGCCGGGCACGAGGGAGGAACTCAGGATAATAAGGTCGCCGTCGCGCACCGTGATCTGGCGGTGCTCACGACGCGCCATCCTGGACAGCGCAGCCATGGGCTCACCCTGCGTACCAGTGGTGATGAGCATGACCTTGTGGGGCGCCATCTTCGCAGCCTCATCCATGGTGACAAAGGTGCCACGCGGGGCCTGCAAGTAGCCGAGCTTCTGCGCGATATCCATGTTGCGGATCATGGAGCGGCCGTTGAAAGCAACCTTGCGGCCAGCGGCCACGGCGGCATCCACAGCAGCCTGAACGCGGTACACGTTGGAGGCAAACGAGGCCAGGATGACCCTCTGCTTTGCACCCATCACGAGACGCTTGATGGTCGGTGCCACATCCGCCTCCGAGGCGGAAATACCCGGCGTGGTGGCGTTGGTGGAATCGCACATAAGCAGGTCAATGCCCTCATCACCGTACCGACTGATGGCCGGCAGGTCGGTCGGACGGCCGTCCGGAGGGGTCTGATCCAGCTTGATATCACCGGTGTGCAAAATCGTGCCTGCACCGGTCTTGAGAACAATGCCCAAGCAGTCCGGAATGGAGTGCCCCACGTTAAAGAAGCGAATGTTAAACGGTCCGCGGTCAACCTCAGAAAGCTCATTCACCTCAATGAGCTTCGGACGCTGGCGGTGCTCCTGGCACTTGGCCGAGATGAGCGCACACGTGAACTTGGACGCGAGGATGGGCAGGTCCGGCCGGTGACGCAGCAGGAACGGGATCGCCCCAATGTGGTCCTCGTGGCCGTGGGTGATAACCAGGGCTTCCACCTGGTCGAGGCGGTCCTCAATGTAAGAGAAGTCCGGCAGGATGAGGTCCACGCCCGGCTCGCCAGAGCTCGGGAACAAAACACCACAATCGACCAGCAGAATGCGGTTCTTGTACTCGAAGACGGTCATATTACGGCCGATCTCCGAGATGCCACCAAGGGCCACAATACGAAGCCCGTTCTTGGGGGCCTTCGGGGGCTCGGGCAGACGCTGGGTCAGATCCGCGCCCTGCATGGAGTGGACAACGTTGCGCCCGTGCTGCCGGCCCGACTTCTTGTTGTTGTTGGCTTTCGCGCCGTTGTTGTTGCGCGCGTTCTTGTTTTGTGCGGAGTTGTTAGACCCACCGTTGCCACGGTTGTGTGAGCTTGTGGCACGGCGGCTGTTACTCCGCTTCTTGGTAGCCGCCGAGGTGTCGACGTTCGAAGGAGCGTCGGCAGAGCCAGTCTTCCGCTCCGCGCGACGCCTCCGGTTGCGAGTTTCGGTCATATTTAAAGGAATCCACCCTTTTCTAGTTCCAAGCGGAGCTCCTCCACCTGCTCAGGTGTTGCTGCCACCTGTGGCAGGCGGGGGTCTCCCACTTCAATGCCCTGCAAACGCAGAGCAGCCTTACTTAGGCTGACACCCCCAAGTCGTGCTTGAGCGGCATACAGCGGTGCTAACGTGGCGTTAATTTCCCGTGCACGGGCGAGGTCGCCGGCCTCGAAGCTCGTTTTCAGTTCTCGTAGAAGCTGCGGTGCAATGTGGCCAGCAACGGAGATGAACCCACGTGCTCCCACCGCTAACCAGGGGAGATTGAGCGAATCATCACCGGAGTAGTACTCCAGTCCAGTCTCGGGAATGAGAGCTGCGGCGGATGCAAGATCGCCCTTTGCTTCCTTCATACCCTTGATTCGTGGGTGCTCGGCCAATGCCCGAATTGTATCCGGTTTAATGGGGATACCAGAGCGACCCGGAATATCATACAGGATAACCGGCAGATCTGTCGCATTGGCTACTGCAGTGAAGTGCTGCTTGAGGCCTTCCTGGCTCGGCTTGGAGTAGTACGGCGTAACAACGAGGAGCCCATCCGCCCCTGCCTTCGCTGACTCTTTTGCAAGCTCAATGGACGTGCGGGTGTTATTGGTCCCGGCCCCCGCGACGATGACTGCACGGTCCCCTACCTCATCCTTGACTGCCCGGATAAGCGCTACCTTTTCCTCAACAGTTGTTGTGGGCGACTCTCCCGTAGTCCCGTTGAGAACGAGCTCGTCGCACCCACCGTCAACCAGGTGTGCGGCCAGCTTTCGGCTCGCAGCCTCGTCGAAGTCGCCAGCGGAATCGAACGGAGTCACCATCGCTACGGCGACTGTTCCAAATGTGTTACTCATGAGCGCTCCTTAAATCTTGATAGTTCCTAGAAATCGGTTACGTACGGACTCGTTGCCATTTCGGATCCGTCCGACAGCGTGGCGACCTCAAAATCACCAAACACGACGGGACACTTCTTAGCCAGTATTTTTAAACATTCCACCGCCAAAGTGCGGATTTCCTTATCGGCGTGTTCCGTCGCCCGCATCCCGATAAAGTGCCGCCACGCGCGCAGGTTTCCGGTGACGACGATGCGGGACTCGGTCGCGTTGGGCAGCACCGCACGGGCAGCCTGGCGCGCCTGCTTCATCCTCAGCAACGCGTTGGGCTCGTCGGCAAGCTTCTCCTCCAGCGAAGACAAGATCTCCTCAAAGGCAAAGCGCGTGTCATCCACGGTGCGCATGAAGAGCCTCTCCAGCTCCTCGTCGCCCGCGATCTCCGCGGGGACAACAACCTCCGTCTCCCCCGGGTGTACGTAGCGCTGCGAGAGCTGCGAGAACGAGAAGTGCCTGTGCCGGACCAGCTCGTGCGTTGCCGAGCGCGAGATACCACGCACGTACATCGTCGCCGAAGCATGTTCAAGCAAGGACAGGTGGCCTACCTCCATGATGTGGCGAAGGTAGGCGGCGTTGGTGGCAGTACGGGGGTTTGGCTTGTCAAACGTTTCGTAGCAGGCGCGACCGGCGAATTCCACCAAGGCCTCGGGCGAATCCTCGGCATCCGTGGTCCACTCCACATCCTGCGGTGGATGGAACTCCGTCAGGGCGATAAGTTGCACTGAAAGGTCTGCGTGCTGGGCCATGTCCTACAGCCCCAGGTACTTGTCCAAGCCGACGGTGAGCCCCGGGTGCTGGGCAATGTTTCGCACGCCAACAAGCACGCCGGGGATAAAGCTTGTTCGGTCGTAGGAATCCTGCTTGATGGTGAGAGACTGGCCCTGCGTACCAAAGATGACCGTCTCGTGCGCGACGGCACCCGTCATGCGGATGGCGTGCACCGGAACGCCCTTGACATCGGCACCACGGGCACCGTCCAGGCTCTTTTCCGTCGCATCGGGCTCGCTCGTAGCCTCACGGCCGGCGGCGATCGCCTCGGCGGTG
Source organism: Corynebacterium pyruviciproducens ATCC BAA-1742 (assembly GCF_000411375.1). GTDB lineage: Bacteria > Actinomycetota > Actinomycetes > Mycobacteriales > Mycobacteriaceae > Corynebacterium > Corynebacterium pyruviciproducens. Next base: position 907,165 of record NZ_KE150446.1, read on the forward strand.
TGGATAGCCGTGCCGCTGGGGGCATCGAGCTTGTTCGGGTGATGCATCTCGATCACCTCGGCGGATTCGAAGAACCGGGCGGCCTGCTTGGCAAACACCATGGTGAGAACTGCTGAAATGGCGAAGTTCGGCGCAATGAGAACACCCTGGTTCTCCTTGCCCTCCAGCCAGGAGCTGACGGTAGCGATGCGGTCATCGTCGAAGCCGGTGGTGCCGATCACGGCGTTGATCCCGTTGTCGATGTAGAAGTGCAGGTTATCCATCACTACGGCGGGTGTGGTGAAATCCACTACGACCTCTGCCCCCGCCTTGGTGAGCTCTTCCAGGGAATCGTCCCGGTCGACTGCTGCGACCAGCTCGAGATCCTCAGCCGCCTGGACGCCCTCCACAACTGCCTGGCCTACACGGCCGTGTGCACCTACAACTCCAACTTTCAACAAAGACATGGTCTACATCCTACTAGCTTCCATGGCCAGCCTGGTACAGCACAAGAAATGCCGCCACCTGGAAGCCAAGTGACGGCAGTGCAAGGAAGGCTACCGGTTAGGCAGCCAACGTTAAATTAGTGGCCATCGACGGGGATGAGGGAGATCTTGCCGCGGTTATCGATGTCCGCGATCTCCACCTCGACCTTTTCACCCACGTTGATAACGTCCTCCACCTTCTCGATGCGCTTCTTGCCACCGAGCTTGGAGATGTGGATCAGTCCGTCGCGTCCGGGCAGGATGGAGACGAACGCGCCGAAGTTGGCGATCTTCACCACGGTGCCGAGGAAGCGCTCGCCCACCTTGGGCATCTGCGGGTTGGCGATCGCGTTGATCTTCTCAATCGCGGCATCCGCAGCAGAACCGGTGGTGGCGGACACGTAAACGGTGCCGTCCTCCTCGATGGAGACATCCGCGCCGGTTTCCTCGGTGATGGAGTTGATGTTCTTCCCCTTCGGCCCGATGACCTCACCGATCTTGGATACCGGCACCTTGATGGAGGTGATCCGCGGAGCGAACTCACTCATCTCATCGGGGCCATCGATAACCTCAGCCATGGTGGAGAGGATCTCCATGCGGGCCTCGTGGGCCTGCTGCAAAGCTGCGGCGAGAACGTTGGACGGAATGCCGTCGAGCTTGGTATCGAGCTGCAGGGCGGTGACAATCTCGGAGGTACCGGCAACCTTGAAGTCCATGTCACCAAAGGCATCCTCGGCGCCGAGGATATCCGTCAGAGCGGTGTAATGCATCTTGCCGTCGATCTTGTCGGAGACAAGGCCCATAGCAATGCCAGCAACGGGCGCCTTGAGCGGGACGCCCGCGTTGAGCAGGGACAAGGTGGACGCACACACGGAGCCCATGGAGGTAGAGCCGTTAGAGCCCAGCGCCTCAGAGACCTGGCGGATGGCGTACGGGAACTCTTCCTTGGACGGAATGACCGGGACGAGGGCGCGCTCGGCGAGTGCGCCGTGGCCGATCTCGCGGCGTTTGGGGGAACCCACGCGGCCGGTCTCGCCGGTGGAGTACGGCGGGAAGTTGTAGTGGTGGATGTAACGCTTAGAGGTCACAGGGGTCAAAGAATCGATCTGCTGCTCCATCTTGAGCATATCCAGCGTAGTGACGCCGAGGATCTGGGTCTCGCCACGCTCGAACAGAGCGGAACCGTGGGCGCGCGGTACGAGCTCAACCTCAACGGAGAGGTCACGGATCTGCTTGACATCGCGACCGTCGATGCGGAAGCCCTCGGTGAGGATACGGTGGCGGACGATCTCCTTGGTCACCGCGTTGTAGGCGGCACGGATCTTCTTCTCTGCTCCCTCGTCCTCTTCCTCGAACTGGGGAAGAAGCTTGTCCACAATCTCGTCCATGTGCTCGGCCGTCGCGCCGTCGCGCTCCTGCTTGCCGGGGATGGACATGATCTCGCGGATCTTCTTGGAGGCGGACTTGCGCACTGCCTCGAGGATCTCGTCGGTGTAATCGGGGAAGATCGGGAATTCTTTCTTCTCCTTGGCGGCAAGCTTGCTCAGCTGATCCTGCGCGCGGCACAGGGTATCGATGAACGGCTTGGCGGCCTCGAGACCCTCAGCAACGACGGACTCGGTCGGTGCGGGAGCACCGTCGGACACCTTGTCCAGCACGCCGGCGGTGGCACCGGCCTCCACCATCATGATGGCAACGTCGTTCTTCTTCCCCTTCTTCACGCGACGGCCGGCGACGACCATCTCGAAGAGGGCGTCCTCGTGCTGCTGCGCGTTGGGGAAGGCGACCCACTGGCCGTCCTTGTGGTCCTCATCGGCGATGAGGGCCATGCGCACGCCGCCGACGGCACCGGACACGGGAAGGCCGGACAGCTGGGTTGCGGCCGACGCGGCGTTGATGGCGACCACGTCGTAAAACTCCTCGGGGTCAACGCTGAGCACCGTGATAACAACCTGGACCTCGTTGCGCAGGCCCTTTTGGAAGGTCGGGCGCAGCGGGCGGTCGATGAGACGGCAGGCGAGGATCGCGTCGGTGGAGGGGCGGCCCTCACGGCGGAAGAAGGAGCCAGGGATCTTGCCCTTGGCGTACATGCGCTCTTCCACATCAACTGTCAGCGGGAAGAAATCGAAGCCCTCGCGGGGGTTGTTGCTCGCCGTGGTGGTGGCGAGCATCATGGTGTCATCGTCAAGGTAGGCGGTGACGGAACCGTCCGCCTGGCGGGCTAGCTGGCCCGTCTCAAAGCGGATGGTGCGGGTACCAAAGTCACCGTTATCAATAGTGGCCGTGGCCTCAAAGGTGCCGACCTCTTGATCGACAAAAGTCTGTACATCGTTCATGTACGAGTTCACTCCTCGTATCCAGTAATCCTCTCGGGCAATCGTCGGTGCTGCCCTCATTAGCTTTCTTATGGTTTTCAGACCGCGAACCATTCTAGCAGGCAATTTACTCTGGCGCGAGAACCGCTTCCGGTGCCCTACCTCCGGTGTCCTTCTTCCGGTGCCCTTCCCGTGTCACGGTCCCGGAGACTGGGGCACCGCGATAGGGTAAGGGACATGAGGTTTTTGAATGGTTCCACCCCGCCCTACGAGCTGACCTACCACGACGTTTTCATGGTTCCCTCCCGCTCTGCGGTCGGTTCGCGAGGCAACGTTGACATCGCCACCACCGATGGTTCCGGCACCACGATCCCGCTGGTGGTGTCCAACATGACGGCCGTTGCCGGTCGCCGGATGGCGGAGACTGTCGCCCGCCGCGGTGGCATTGCGATCCTCCCCCAGGACGTTCCGTCCGACATCGCGGCGGAGACGATCCGTAAGGTCAAGGCCTCCCACACCGTCTTCGATACACCGATCACCGTCAATCCCCACCACACGGTGGGCTACACCAAAAACTTGATCCACAAGCGCGCGCACGGCGCCGCCATCGTCGTCGATACCGATGGTCGCCCTGTGGGCCTCGTCACCGACAAGGACCTGGCCAACCGCGACAACTTCACACAGGTGCGCGCCATCATGTCGACGGAGCTCATGACGATTCCGGATTCCGTCAACCCCAAGGCTGCCTTTGGTTTGCTTGTCGACGCTTCCCGCAAGGTCGCCCCTGTCATCGACGGTGAGGGCATCCTCGTCGGCGTGTTGACCAGGCAGTCGGCGCTGCGCGCGACGCTCTACTCCCCCGCCGTGGATGAGGAGGGAAAGCTCCGCGTCGGCGTAGCCGTGGGTATCAACGGTGACCCGGCAGGGCGGGCGAGCGAGCTGGTGCGCGGTGGCGCGGACCTCGTTGTGGTGGACACAGCGCACGGTCACCAGGAAACCGCACTCCGGGCCGTCGACAAGGTAAGAAAGGCCCTGCCGGACGTCACGATTGTGGCCGGCAACGTCGTCACCGCCGACGGTGTTGCGGACCTCCTCGGTGCGGGCGCGAACATCGCCAAGGTGGGCGTGGGCCCGGGGGCGATGTGCACCACGCGCATGCAGACCGGCGTGGGCCGGCCGCAGTTTTCCGCCGTGCTCGAGTGCGCAGAGAAGGCCCGTGCGCTCGGCGGTCACGTGTGGGCCGACGGCGGGGTGCGCAACCCCCGCGACGTGGCGCTCGCACTGGCGGCCGGCGCGAGCAACGTCATGGTTGGGTCCCTCTTCGCCGGAACGTTCGAATCCCCCGGCGACCTTCACGTTGACAGCGAGGGGAACTGGTACAAGGAATCCTTCGGAATGGCGTCGAGCCGAGCCGTGAAAAACCGGAACGCCACCACCGACCCGTTCGAGCGGGCCCGCCGCAAGATGTTTGAGGAAGGCATCTCCACCGCGAAGATCACCGTGGACAAGAACAAGGGAGGCGTGGAGGACCTCATCGACCGGATGATTTCCGGCCTGCGCTCCTCCATGACGTACGCCGGCGCGGATAGCCTCGAATCGTTCCACGAGCGCGCCATCGTTGGCGTCCAGTCCGCCTCCGGCTTCCTCGAGGGGATGCCCCGGGCGAACGGACGCTAACCGCTACTGCGACGGCACCCTCCGCTTAGTCGTCCCCTTCAAAGGAGACGATGTCGCGCTCGCGGCGGTGCATGAGGGCCAGCGGGACGACGATGAGAGCCACGGCGAAACCGATGGCACCGCCAATCGCCGTGGCGAACGGAACTCCTGTGTTGAACCCGACACCGGTCCCCCACACCACGAGAAGTATGAGGAACACGAGGTTGACCTGCCACGGGTACGCAATCGCCCGTGGCATCGCAATCTTGCGCCTGTACCAGAAAAACGACAGCAGTTCCCCACCGACTACCGGCACCAAGAGCAACAACGACCACCACACCAGTTTCCCGGGTAACACCCAGCCCAGGATGGCCAGGCAGATCATGGTGATGGAATTTCTCACTTGCACCGCTACCGTCGATGCCTGGTGCACCACGAGGCGCTCGTATTCGTCGTCAACAGCCCTTTCATATTGGGCGACGAGCCGATCTCCAAGATTCATTATTTCGCATCCTTTCCACCAAAGATGACTTCCACCGATTGCTTCAACACGTCACAAATGTCCAGCGCAAGATGCACGGACGGAGAGTAGTTACCGCGCTCAATATTCGCGATAGTCTGTCGCGACACGCCCACTTTCTCAGCGAGTTCCGCCTGCGTCAGCTCTTCCCACCGCCGGTATTTGCGCACCAAGTTTGGTCTAGTTTCACCCAATTTCTTCCCGCCTTGTCTTCTCTCTCCTATACCGGATGATCGCCGCCAGTAGCGTTGCAGCCATCGCCACAAGGGCCACAGCTGGTATCCGCTCCTAAGCGTCACGCGCACCAGGCGCACATAAGCAACAAGAAGGAACGCGGTGGAACCATGCTTCTCTCGATGCCATAGGAAAATCTCCTTATACAGGAAATAAATTTACAATTCATATTGTATAGTTTCCTTTCCTTTACGGCAAGCGTTGTAGACCAGACACCCATTAAACCAGACCCCAATTCTTGCCATACGTGAGCACTGACAGTGCCTCCGCACCACGATGGACGCGCCCCACGTTTGAAGGGCAAACGAGGGCGCGCGGTTTGTATTCCTTGCCTATTCCTTGGTGTAGCCCTCGCTCTGGATACGGAACAGCTCGGCGTAGAGACCGTCCTGATGAATGAGCTGCACATGTGAACCGACTTCTGCTACATCACCGTTGTCAAGCACCACAATCGTGTCAGCGAGGAACGAGGTGGGCAGCCTGTGGCTAATGATGACGGTGATACCGCCGTAGGTGGCATTATCCCGCGCGATCTTTTGGTAGCTGGAAAACAAGCGCTTCTCGGACTCCGGGTCAAGTGCCGATGTGGGCTCATCGAGCACGGTGAGCAGCGGAGACGGCCGCGCGTACCCGCGAGCGAGCGCCACCTTTTGCCATTGTCCACCGGAGAGTTCTTGGCCTTTACCAAGCGATCCGAGGCGAGTGGCAAATCCCTCCGGCAGCGCCTCGCAAAGGTCCCCCACGTTGGCTCGATCTAACGCGTTCCGCGCTGCATCCTCATCGCCAAACTTCGTTCCGAGCCCAAGAGTGACGGCCTCCACCGCAGTCATCTGTGGTTTGAGAAAGTCCTGCAGTACGGCCGACGTGGCACTGTTCCATCCGTCGATTGTGGTGAGCTCCCGCCCATCGACCTTGATGGAGCCCTCGTAATCAATCAACCCCAGAAGACACTGCGCGAGCGTAGACTTCCCGGCACCGTTTTCACCCACAACCGCCAGCACACTCCCAGCGGGAATGTGGAGGTTCACCTTGTTGAGTGCCGGTGAGGTTTGACCCGCATAGGTCACGGTGAGGCCTTGGATATCGATTCCCTGGTTAAGTTCCGCCGGCACGGGAACCTGGTCCTCAGGCGCTTTCTGCTCGAGTCCGGTGTTGATAAACTCCCGCAGCCACAGGAATCGATCGACAGTGTGGACACTCGATCCAAGCGCAGTGACGGACATCAAGATCATCGCCAGCGAGTTAGTTAGCTTGGGCACAAACGCGATCGCGGCTGTGAGCGCTTCGATCGAGACCGTACCATGAATCGTGTCGCGTCCCATGCTCACAAGAACCGCTGCCGCAACCACGTAGAAAACAATGCCGGAGCTGACCCCGTTTGTGTGGACACCCTGATTCCCGGCTTGTTGGGTCGGGGGAAAGGTAGTCTACTGTCATGCCCCGTAGAAGTTTTTCTTAAGGAGTTCAAACGTGATGCGGTTGCGATGTATGAGAACAATCCCGATGTGTCGATGAACCAGGTCTCCAAGGATTTGGGGATCAATCGAGGCACACTGCGCTATTGGATTGACCAGTTTGGAACAGGTAAGAAGACAACACCTGTTGCTGTGGAGAAGCCGGATGTTGATCCCACTGTGGAAAAGGAAATCCGCAGGTTAAGGAAAGAAAATGCGAGGCTTCGTGAGGAGCGGGATATTTTGGTCAAGGCCGCGAAATATTTCGCAGAAGAGACAAACTGGTGATCCGCTTCCGGTTTGTTGATGACCACCGCACCGAATACTCGGTCAAGCGGATGTGTGCCGTTTTGACAATCCACCGCAGTAGCTACAACGCCTGGCGTAGTAGACGCGAAAGGCGGGATCACAAGGCTTTGTCAGATGCACTTCTTGGGGTGCGTATCACGGAGGTCTTCCGGCAAGAAAACGGCTGCTACGGTGCAAAACGCATCACGGCTTAAACTTAATGATGATCCAGGTTCTACTCCCCTAAACCACAAGCGTGTGGCCAGGATCATGAAGAATGTAGGCCTTTACGGGTATACCAGGCGACGAAGAGTAAAAACCACCGTGCGAGCCAAAGGCCGAAACGTGTTTGCTGACCTTGTACGCCGCAAGTTCTACGCCGATAGACTCAACAAACTTTATGTTGGGGACATCACCTACCTGCCTATCGCTGACGGGTCGAACATGTATCTGGCGACAGTATTGGATTGTTGTTCTCGCAGGCTTGTAGGCTTTGCTTTTCAATGACCACATGCGGAGCTTGCTTGTGATTGAGGCCTTGAACAATGCATGCGCCACCCGTAGAAGCCTTGCAGGATCGGTGTTTCATTCCGACCACGGCAGTGTGTACACCTCGGATGTGTTTAAGAAAACCTGCAGTGACCTTGGTGTCACCCAATCGATGGGGTCTGTGGGAACCAGTGCTGATAACGCGTTTGCTTCAGTCGTTTAACTCCACGTTGAAAAGAGAGGTACTTCAGGATCGGAAAACCTTCGCAAACCCGCTTGAATGCCGTAGGGAAGTGTTCCGGTGGTGTGCCCGTTACAACACATCCAGGCGCCACAGTTGGTGTGGCTATCAAGCCCCGAACACTTTCGAGGAGAAACAGATGTACCGTGTCGCCTAACCACGTCTGCTAAGATCAAACCCAATCAAATTTTCACCCCAGGTGTCCACATCCAAGGGGTCGGGTCCTTGCAAGTCTGTACCAAATTTATAGTCAGCTCAAAAACTCGAAATTCCTCCGCACTAGCACTATAAGGATGACCTTTTATTAGCCGCTCTCTCACCGTGCGGAAAATGTCACGGCCAGTTTTTATTAGGAAGGAAGGCATGTATTCACCAGCCTGAGGTCGCAACGTCTTTTTACCTAAAATACGCCCTAAAGAAGGTGAGTACTCTCTTTTGCCACCCTTTATGTCGAATATCACACGGAGGATTCTCATCAATATAAAGTACGTCACTTTGAGAGACCACGATGCACAACGCCTTACCCTATTTTGAGAGTGAGGCGTTTGCTCCGTTGTCTGTACTCCACGCCAGTTATCGAGTTCGAAATGCCAATGAGTACAACAAAGCGAGTGATGCACCCTCGAACGGTCGAGACCCTAGCGAAGACCCTCCGCCACTGTGATTTTTGTCATGTTGTTTTGGGTTGGGAAGTGGTTTTACGCTGTAAATAACAGGCTGTTTTACTGAAGGAGACTTCTTATGCGAAGCGTTTTGTGTGTTTGTGTGGTGGCATGTTTGACCTTTGCAGGGGCTTCAGGGGCTGGTGCTGAGGAGTCTGATGCTGGTGCGTTTTCTCCTGCTTTGGAGGAGAGTGTAGTTCTCGGTTCAGATGACGCAGTTTTGGGTGAGGCAACTTCGGTTGGTGGAGGGGCGGGGGATGTGGTGTTGGACGTGTTGAATACGGATGATTTCACCGACCCGCAGCAAGTTGAGCGGGATAAACAGACCACGCGTGCGGTCCCTCAGTTTTCGGATGCTGAGCTTGCAGCATTACGGAAAGCTAACCGTTCTCTTCGGGTGATGAGGCAACGGTCTGTGGCGGGATGTGCCGTTTTTGCGCCACTGAATAAGACTGTGTGCGGGGCGATTTTGGAGAAGTACCTTCAACTGGGTGGGCCGACCAGTTTTCTCCTGACCCCTGTCTCGGATGAACTGACAAACCCTGATGGGGTGGGAAAGAGAACCCAGTTCCTCAATGGGATGATCTATTGGCATCCGCGTACAGGGGCGTGGAGTGTGCCGACGCATTTTATGCCGATGTGGGGCAGGACCGGTTATGAACAGGGCCCGTTGGGGTACCCCACGAGTGATGAGCATGGTACGCGGGTGCCTATGGGCCGTAAGCAGTATTTTGAGCATGGTGCTCTTTTGTGGAAGTTGAACCAGGGGGTGGCGGTCTATGGGGAGATTTTTAAAAAGTATGAGCAGATGGGGGCAGAGAATTCATGGTTGGGTTTTCCTGTTGCTGATGAGGTTGGTTTGCCTGATGGGGTGGGCAGGATGAGCCGTTTTGAAAATGGGTGGATTTATTGGCACCCGGCAACTGGTGCGCATCCGGTCAATATTGGTGTGTTTCGCCAGTGGCAGGAGCAAGGCTACGAGGTGGGATCGTGGGGGTATCCAACTTCTGACGGTGTGGAGGATCCTGGTACTGCGATGATTAGTCAGGATTTTCAGGGTGGTCGGTACCGGGGTTGGAATAACCCCGCGTCTGCGATTGGGGTGTGGGCTGGTTTTTCCATTCTGCCGGAGGTTATTCGCGCAGCGTTAGAGTACGTCGATGGGGATCCCGCCAAACTAAACGCAGCTCTCAGAGAAGGACTCGCAGAGATGACCGGCCAACCCCTCACCACCAGCTACGCCACCGAACGAAGTGCGAACCCACAGATTTTCGATTTTTCCCGAAAACCTCAGGACAAGAAACCCCTCATAGAAACCAAAGCACAACTGCGCCGAAGTGGGGACATTTACTATAACTGGGCTGGCCGGGGCAGCAAACAACAACTTGTTGAAGAAGGCAAGGCTACTGCTGCTAACTACGGCCACGTTGGGATTTTTGTGAATCCCAACACGGCCGTTGAAGCCGAGGGAATCGGGAAAACCGCACGCTTCATCGTTACACCTGATAATGTTTTGCGCCCTGGGCTTCGCTATTTCCATGTTCCCTCTGCATCCAGTAGCCAAGTTTCCTCTGCAACCGCCTTCGCTTCGTTTCACGCTCGTAATAAAACTCCTTACGATCTAAACTTCGCCTTTAATAAGAGTTTCGGACCACATGCAGAAGACAAGCTAAACTGTTCCGAGCTGGTATGGAGGGCCTACATGCGAGCTGCACCGACAATCAATCTCGACTCTAACCGCGGCCCAGGAGTCTATCCATTCAACATCGTGCGCAGTGGTTTACTCGAGGAATACTAGTGGGTGCGATGTCTAAGCTTGTGCGCTTTTTTAGAGGCTTGTCGCGTCCGAAACGCTGGCTGGCGGGCTGCGGTCTCGGTTGTATAACCGTAGTGGTTCTGATTGGTCTCCTGATGGGCGCCAATGTTGGTGCAACGTACTTTTTTGGGGCGAAGCCCCAGGAGGTTGGAGCAGAGGCGTGGGACGGTCCACCCGTGTTAGTAACTCTAAAAAGCGATTACACAAAAACAGGTTTCTTCGGCACTGGACTGGAAACTGCGGACGTGCGACTTCTGAAAGATGGAAAGCTTACCCCCTTGGTGTGGACAGGAACTCACGGCGGGGAATTTACCGCCGTCCCCCTTGATCATGGGCTCGCCCTCGTGACCGCAGAAACAATTAGCTTCTACGACTGGGACGGTAACCTCACCGGTAATGTGGACTTTCCTGGAATCGATGCAGTGAAGCGCTCCGCTACAACAGATGGGTGGTACATAATTTCGAGCATCACCCATTCAGGAGAGAATACCGATGGGTGGGTGGATGATTATGTTTTTATTAACCGCACAGGTGAAACTCATGTCATTACGGTTAACGGCAATTCCAGCGCCACCGGGGTTTGTGGAGGAAAGCGCTACATCGCTGCTGTGGAAATCGATTATGACGAGACGACATACGAATCAAAACGTCGCTCCATCAAGGTCTATGAAGTATCCGACGAGTGGACCATCGGGGATCCTCTGTTTACTGTTGAGCTTCCGGGGGATCCACGTCCGCTAGCGCAAATCTTCACAGAAATGGCTAGCTGCGACGATGACGGGTTGCTCACAGTTTTTATCAGCATGGATGATCCGGAAGGTCGAAGCCACATGATGAGCGCGAATATCGACATAGCAGGAAAGTCTGCGGCTTTCGCTCCCCTGCTGGAGGAATATGAGGAGCTATCGCCCTATAACAGTCTAATCAGTGACGGGAACTATTCCTGGCTGAATCGACCCGGTATAATGACTTCCTGGGACCGGCACACGTCGCACCTGGAAACAACATGGCAAACTGATCCACTGCCGGAGGATGCCCCGTATGCAAGCACGCTGTCCCAAGACTATGTTGTGACAGGTACAAGCGACGAGGACACGTTCTATTTCACCGCCTACGATGCCAACACAGGTGAGAAAACCTCTCATGTTGCCATTCCCAAAGACATGGGTCCATCACTGTGGATTCAAGAAATCGAGCTAGTCAATTAGATAACTGCAGGTCGTATTGAGGGCGCAACAGTACTCCTCCACGCCGACACAGCAAATTGTTGATATCGCTATCGTCCCGGTTCGTGTCCGCAGTGCTGTACGAGGAGAATTCTTTCCACCGGATGAGTCGCACCAGGTATCCTTGCACTACAAGAGTCATATTCGTGCTGTACCCAGATTCCTCTGGCACGTGTCGAGGGATTACTGGAACGCCGCTGCATCACTGATGACCAAAATGCACGAACAGAGGGATCGAAAGACACAGGCAACGGCGCAAATCGACCTGCTGTTGGTTACGGCAGACAGCACTCGCCACGATTGCGTCCGCAATCTATGTTGCTTACTCACACAAAAAATGCGCTAGGCAAACCTAGCGCATTAGTGTGTGAAGCTCTTAGCGGCGGAGACCGAGACGTGCAATGAGGTCACGGTAACGGTCGATGTCACGGGAAGCCAGGTACTTGAGCAGGCCCTTGCGGCGACCAACGAGGAGCATGAGGCCACGACGCGAGTGGTGATCGTGACGGTGGGTGCGCAGGTGCTCGGTCAGCTGGGTGATGCGACGCGTCAGCAGCGCAACCTGAGCCTCGGGCGAACCGGTGTCGGTCTCGTGAAGGCCGAACTCCTTGAGGATTTCCTTCTTCTCTTCGGAAGACAGTGCCATGGGTTAAACTCCCTTATATTTCAGTTCCGCATGATAGTTCACGTTTCCGTGTGCTCATCTGCTGCGGACCGCAGACAAACACGAACTTTCGACATAGTAATCGCTAAGCCACGCCCATGGCAAATCAGCTATGTCATTTTGGTCATTTTGTATCGAACAGGCGCAGCGTGCGTGCCATGAGCTCCCCCACGAAACGGTTCGCTTCCACGCCCACCGCGACGTAGGTGTTTTTCACCGGATCGGAAAGGCGCGCCTCGTCGCCGATGGTGCGCCCGCCGAGGTCCACCTTGAGGTTGGTATCAAGCGTTGTCACCAGCGTGGGGTCAAGCGCCACGGCCACCGCCAACGGGTCGTGCAGACCACAGCCACCCAAGTCTGGGGACATCGTGGCGTAGGCCCCGATGTAGTAGTCCACCATGTCCGCGTACGTTGCTGCTGCAACCGTACCGAGTTCGCGCCACAGGCTTGTGTGCGCGGTGGTGAGAAGCGTCTGCAGCGTGACATCGAGCCCCACCATCGTCACGTTCTCTCCGTGGCGGAAGACGTAATCGGCGGCATCCGGGTCCTGGGAGATGTTCGCCTCGGCCACGGCGCTCACGTTGCCGGGCACGGTGAGGGCCCCGCCCATGAGCACAATGTGGGCACGGGCCACCTCCGGGTGGCGTTTCATCGCCTCCGCGATGGTGGTGAGCGCACCCGTGGGGACGATGGTGAGGTCTTCTCCGATAAGACGCACCTGGTCCGCGATGAATGCGATCGCCTCCTCCCTGTCTGCGGGGAACTGCGGTTCTGGGGCACCAATGTCCACCCCACCCACGCCGTTATCGCCGTGGATGAACCGGGAGGCATCCTTGCGTACGAACTCCCGCTTGCCCCACGGGTGTCCAATGCCGGGGAGCACCGGGATTCCCGGCGCGCCGAGGATCTCCAGCAGCCGGCGGGAGTTGGCCACGCCCTGCTCCACCGTCACGTTGCCGTACGTCCCCGTGATGCCGACGAGCTCGGCGTCGGGCGAGCCGAGCGCGTAGGCGATGGCTAGAGCGTCGTCGATGCCGGTGTCCAGGTCGAGGATGAGTTTCACTAGTTGATTTCTTTCAGGTTCTCCACCGGCGTGTCCGCGTCCGCGAGGATCTCGCGTGCCTTGGCTACGTCGCGGTCCATGTGCGTGAGCAGCTCGTCCACGCTGGAGAATTTCTCCATGCCACGGATGAAGTCGATGAACTCCACGCGACAGTACCGGCCGTAGAGGTCGGCGTGCTCGTCCAACACGAAGGATTCCACGGAGCGCCTCTCGTCGCCGAAGGTAGGGTTGCTGCCCACGGACACGGCCGTCATGTACCGCACCCCGGGCTTCATCGTGCCCTCGATGGGAGCTGTGGAAGGGGCCTCGTCCAGTACGGTGAAGAAGCCTGCGTATACGCCGTCGGCGGGGATGGCTACGTCGGGGCCGAAGTACATGTTTGCCGTGGGGTAGCCGAGTTCCGCCCCGCCGCGGCCGGCGCCACGGACCACCAGCGAGCGGACGGTGAATGGGCGGCCGAGCGCCCAGTTGGCCTTTTTGATGTCGCCCTGCAGCAGCGCTTTGCGGATCATCGTGGAGCAAATCCGTTCCCCGTGGTCTTTGAGGAGCTCCACCACGTCCACTTCCACGCCGTACTTCTCCCCCAGTTTTTGCAGGGTCTCCGTAGTGCCAGCAGCCTTATGGCCGAAGGTGAAGTTCTCTCCCACGAGGACTGCTGCGGCCTGAATCTTGTCCTGCAGCACGTGTTCGAAAAAGTCCTCCGGTTCGAGGCTGGAGAGCGCCCGGTCGAACTGCAGGGCGACGATGTGGTCCACCCCCAGTTCGTCTGCCCGGCGCGCCCGCTGCTCCACGGTGCCGAGGATCGGCGGCATGGCCTGGGGGCGGATGACGGCGAGCGGGTGCGGGTCAAAGGTGATCATGACGCACGGCAGCCCAAGTTCGTGTGCTTTCTCCACGGCGCGACAGATGAGCTTTTGGTGCCCCCTGTGGACGCCGTCGAACACGCCGATGGTGACTACTGTTTTCCCGATGTCGTGCGGGAACTCGTCTAATCCTGGCCAGATATTCACCCCTTAGACAGTACTGCCTTATCTTGTTCCGTATATTTTGGGGGTATGACCGATGAGAAGAGATTAGGCGGGCTCGTGTTAGTGGATAAGCCCAGGGGGATGACCTCACACAGCGTGGTGGGGGCGATTCGTCGATACTTTGGTACGAAGAAGGTAGGCCACGCGGGCACGCTGGATCCGATGGCCACCGGCTTGCTTGTTGTCGGCGTGGAGCGTGGCACGAAGTTCCTGGCACACCTGGTGGCGGAGACGAAGACGTACGAGGCGACGATTCGGCTGGGCCAGGAGACCACCACAGAGGATGCCGATGGTGAGATCACCCGCGAGGTGGATGCCTCGGGTGTCACCGACGAGGAGATCGCACGCGAGGTGGCGGGGCTCACCGGTGATATCATGCAGCGCCCGAGTTCAGTGAGCGCCATCAAGATTAACGGGAAGCGCGCCCACCAGTTGGTGCGCGAGGGCGAGAAGGTGGAGATCCCGCCGCGCCCGGTGACGATCCACTCGTTTGATATTCTCGGCCGCGAGGGCACGGACCTGCGGGTGCGGGTCCACTGTTCTTCCGGTACCTACATCCGGGCGCTGGCTCGCAACCTGGGTCACGGTCTCGGGGTGGGTGCGCACCTTGTTGCTTTGCGACGCTTAACCGTCGGCCCCTTCGATATCTCACGGTCCCACCCCCTCGCCCACTTCGAGGATCATCCGGAGCTGAGCCTCACCCTCGACGAGGCGCTCCAGGCCTGCTACCCCACTCTCGCGGTCACCGACGAGGAGGCGCAGGCGTTAAGCGAAGGCAAGTGGCTCACGCCCCGTGGACTGAAGGGCACCCACGCAGCAGTCGCCCCCGACGGTCGCGCTATCGCGCTCATCAAGGAACAGGGCAAGCGCCTGGCCACCGTGTTCGTGGCGCGGCCGTCGACGCTCTAACTGCAGCTATAGCCTTAGCTGCGGCTGTAGCCTTAGCTGTGGCTGTACCTTTTTCTACAGCTGTAGCCTTGGCTACAGCTACTCCACCGCGGTGGCGGCGATGATGTAGCCGTGGCGGCACACCCACTTGCCTTCGATCGCGGGAAACGGCGTGGGGCGCGCGAGGAGAACCGAGGTGAACGTGCCGTCGGCGCGCAGGAGGACGTTGGCCTCGTCAAACCCCAACCACCGGTGGGTAAGCGGGAACCAGGCCTTGTACGTCGCCTCCTTGGCGCAGAACATGAGACGATCGGCGAACGGGAGGTCGTCGACAAGCTCCTCGATGCAATCGAGCTCGGGACCGAAAGCGATGGAATCAACCAGCCCCGCGGGAAGCGGTTCGGCGGGCTCGGCATCGATGCCCATGGAGCGTACTAAGAGACGCGGGGCCACTACCGCCGCCCGCAGCCCCTCCGTGTGGGTGAGCGAGCCGGACACCGACGACGGCCACAGCGGCATGCCCCGATCGCCACGGAGGATCGGCTGGCCGGTGTCACGGTTCATCTCTTTCAGCGCACGGTGCGCGCACCAACGCGCATCGCCAAACTCCGCTTTGCGGGAATCCACCGCGTGCGACACGAGCGCCTTCTCCAGCGGGTGCAGGTTGTTGTAGTGGGTGAGGTCCGGCGTGTCCCTATCGGTGAACATGTACGCGTAGTGCGCCGAGGACGGGAAGAGCAACGGGTCAAGCATCCTCTTCCACCTCCAACACAGGGTACGGCCACGGGCGCTTAGACCTGCCCGGCTGGTTTTGCCACTCGCGCGGGTACCCCAGGGAGACCTCCACGTGTGGGATGCCGTCCACCATCGTCGTCCCCGGAATGTGCAGGTGCCCGTACACGCAGGCGGTGGCCTGGTAGCGCGCCGGCCACGTGCGGGTGTGCCGCGTCCCGCACCACAACTGAATCTCGCGGTACCGTAACCGCTCGCACGGCTCGATGGTAAGCGGCCAGTGGTTGATGAGGATCGTCTTGCCCTCTACCTTGGACAGCCTCTTGATGGAGTAGGCGAGCCTGTCCCAGCACCAGCCGCGGATATCCACAAATGGCGCAATAGCGAACTCGTCGGTCATGACGATCTCGCGGTCGTGCGCGGTTTGGATCGCTTGCTCCACCGTCATGCCGGGGAACCGGAAGGTGTAATCGTAGAGGGTAAAGAGCGGCACGATGGTATGGTCGCCGAACACCGGGTAGGGATCCTCCGGGGTGAGCACGTCGATGTCCCGGCACCCCTGCACGAGCTCGTCGTACTTTTTCCGCCCGGTGAACGGGTCCTTGCTCCTGCAGTACAGCTCGTGGTTCCCGGGCACCCAGATGACCTTGTCAAACTTGGCACGCAGGGTGCGCAGCACGTCGATGATGAGACCCGTGCGCTCGGCCACGTCACCGGCCACAATGAGCCAGTCGGCGGGGTTATCCGTGGTGATCGTTTCTATGGGGTCACGGTTCGCCTTTACCGCAGCATGAAGGTCGGACACTGCCCACAGCGTCTTTGTTGCCTTCTGCGACGACGTCATGAGAGCCGTCCTCTCTACCGAAAAATCCTGGCCTTTCCACTATGGTACGTCGTTACTTCGCCCACCTCATAGAGCGGAACCTCCAGATGACTCCGATCATGCGGATGAGGATGAACATTCCCAATCCCAGCCACACTGCGGGCAGCCCGCCGTCGAGGTAGTAGGCGAGCGCCAGCCCGGGGAGGAATCCGATGACCACGCCCGCGATGTTGAGGTTACGCAGGTACGCCGCGTCGGCGGCTCCCAAAAGCACACCGTCGAGACCGAAGACCACTCCGGCAAGCACCACCATGACCACAAAGAGGATCCACACGGCGTGCATCTCGTGCTGTACCTCGGCCACGGGGGTGAAAATTGCCGGAATGAGTGAGTACCCGGCGGCGATAATGGCGGCCAGAGCCACGCCGAAGACTCCCGAGTAGCGGGCAACCTTGTCCCCCACGCTGCGGGCGTAGCCAATGTTCTTGGTGCCAAGCGCCGCGCCCACGAGCGTTTGAGCGGCAATCGCTAGCGAATCGAGGATGAGACCAAGGAAGTTCCACAGCTGGATGAGCACCTGGTGAGCGGCGAGCGATGCCGTGCCAAACCGCGCGGCCACCGCCGCCGCGGAAATAAACGCGATCTGGAACGCGAGCGACCGGGCGATGAGGTCGCGCCCGAGAACAAGCTGCTGCTTCATCACGCTGAACTGTGGCTTCCACGAACCCTTGTGGGTGTAGATGAGGAACCCGACGAATAAGACGCTGGTGATCGTTTGACCTGCGAGGTTCGACCACGCAGAGCCGACGATCCCCATCCGGTCCACGAGGAACGGCACGGACACCGCCGAGGGGATGACCCCCATGAGCGTGAAGTAGAACGGGGTGCGGGTGTTCTGAATGCCTCTAAGCCAGCCGTTTCCGGCCATCGTAATGAGGATCATGGGGATGCCGAGGCTTGCCACCCTAAGCCAGATGGTGGCCTCGCCTGCGACCCCCGGGTCGTTGGACAGCCACAGGGTGAGCCACGGCGCGGTAATCCACACGAACAGGCAGATGGCAATGCCCACGAAGAGAGCCACCCACGTGGCCTGCACGCCCTCGGCGATGGCTCCCTTCTTGTCCCCTGCACCAAACTTGCGGGAGGCTCGCGCTGTGGTGCCGTAGCTCAAGAACGTGAGGTTGGTGGTCAGTTGCGACTGGATCGTCGTCGCCGCGCCGAGCGCCGCCAGGTCGACGGCGCCGAGTCTGCCCACCACCGCAGTATCCAACAACAGATACAGCGGCGATGCCGCCAGCACCCCCAGCGCCGGCAGCGCCAGCTTGAGGATCGTGCCAAAGGTCACCTTAGAAAGGTCTCCCTCTACCTGCCTTGTATCTGCCACAGAAAAACTCTCCATCACAACGGGAAAACATCAACTACTGCAGTGTACGTAATCGATGTCACGACGCGAAAAACCACAGCGGGCTGACTGACCTCTACCGTTTAGTTCTGTTCACGTGAAAATGGCTAACTGGTCGACCCGTGAGTATTGACGCCCCAACGAAACACACGGAGTAAAAACTCTAAAGCCGGTAGAAAACGGGGTCGGAGATGAACCCCCGGTGGTGGACAGGGGCTAAAAATCTATAGGTCTGGGAAGTCCGGAGCTTGATAGAAGCAAGTACGAGAATATGAGCTCCGCCATGGACCTCATTGTGCCGTATACAGAGCTGTTTAATGGTTAGCCTTAGGTATCACAAGCCTTCTGCCCGTGAGCTACTGCGCGTTCTTGCCGATTTCCTCGACCACCTGCACAAGGTGGCGGGCAAGATCGTCGGCGGTGCCGGTATCGGAGTAGCCGGCGGCAGGCTTGTGTCCGCCACCACCGAGAGCCTGGGCGTACTCGGCAACATCGAGGGTGCGCGAGCGCAAGCTCACGGTCCACTCCCCCGGGTGCTGCTCTTTAAACACGCAGCCCATATCCGTGTCATCGGTGGCACGGACGAAGTTGATGAGGGACTCGATGGTGGACTTCGGGCGGCCCTCGATCATCTCGTGGGTGGCTGTGAGGGACGCGATCTTAATCCCGCCGGCATTGAGCACCTGCAGCTTGGACAGGATCTCACCGTTGAAGCGCAGATCCTGTGTGGTGATGCGGTCGACAAGCTCGTAGGCAATCGCCTGCTGATCGATCCCCGTTTTCACCAGCTCAGCCGCCACCGCGTGCATGTGCGGGCCACCCCACCGGAAGCTGCCGGTATCCGTGAGCACACCGGCGTAGAGGCTGTGGGCGATGTCCTGGGTGAGCTCCACGCCGAGCGGGGCGACGACGTAGTACAGCATGACCGCTGTCGCCTCGGCCTCCGGGATGACAAAATTCTTGTACCCAAACTCGGTGTTGGAATCGTGGTGATCGATAACCACCGTCTTCTCCAGCGCAGCGATCTCCTCCTGCAGCGCACCCGTGCGGTCAAGGGAGGAGCAGTCCACCGTGATGCACGCGGTGACGTCCTTAGGGAAGCTCGTCACCGTGTCAACGTCCTCGGCGCCGGGGATGGTGTACAAGTCCTCGGAGAAACGCTCAGGCTGGCCGATGAAACCGTGAGCGTTGACACCCTTTTGCCGGAGCAGCGCAACAAGGGCGGTGACGGACCCGATGGCATCGCCATCGGGTCGGATGTGACCGACGACGGCGACCGACGAGGCGCGGACAAGCCGGGGAAGCTCCTCAGCGAACTGCTTGGCAAAAGTGGTGTACATGACTTTCTCCTTACTTGTACGGGTTGTCCTCGCCGGCGGGCTTCTTTCCCTCGGCGAGCTTGCGCACCTCCTCATCGCGCGCGCGGGCGCGGGCTAGGAGATCTTCCATGTGTGCGCGGGATTGCGGAACTGTGTCCAGTTCGAATGAAAGAGTCGGGGTGAACCGCACAGAGAGCTGGTCCCCAACAATTTTGCGAAGTCGCCCTTTCCAACGGTTAAGAGACTCGGCGGCCGCAGCATAATCGGGCTCCTCATCGAGTGTCTTACCTCTTACAGTGTAGTACACCGTGGCATCGTGGAGGTCACCTGTGAGAGTGCAGTCGGTCACAGTGACGAACTCCAGGTGCCAATCCTTGATCTCGTGTTCCAGCGCGGTGGCCACGATCGTTTGGATCCTCTTCGCCATCCGCCCCGCGCGTACCTTATCAGCCATGAGTAACTCCTTTTCTCGATTGTGACCTAAGCCCCCGCCATATTACATGCGAAAAGGCCGATCTGCGAAAAGCAGACCGGCCTCATTCGGCTCTCAGTTAAGCCGTCGGTTCGCGCGACTAGTCGCGCGGAACCTCGACCATCTCGTACACCTGGATCTGGTCGCCCACGGCGATATCCGGGTAGCTGAGTACCATGCCGCACTCGTAGCCGGCCGATACCTCGGTGGCATCGTCCTTGCCGCGGCGCAGGGAGTCGATGGTGGCCTTCTCCGCGATGACGTTGCCGTCGCGGGTGAGGCGCACCGTGGCGTTCCTGCGCACCTTGCCGGTTTCCACCATGCAGCCTGCGATGAGGCCGACGGCGGACGCCTTGAACAGCTGGCGGATCTCGGCGGTGCCGATTTCCTTCTCCTCGTAGATCGGCTTGAGCATACCCTTGAGAGCGGACTCCACCTCGTTGATGGCATCGTAGATAACCGTGTAGTAACGGATATCCACGCCCTCCTGGTGGGCGAGCTCGGTGGCCTTGCCCTCGGCGCGGACGTTGAAGCCAATGATGATGGCATCCGATGCAGCCGCGAGCGTGACGTTCGTCTCCGTCACGGCACCAACGCCACGGTCGATGATGTTGAGTACAACATCATCGGCGACCTCGATGTTGAGGAGCGAATCCTCCAAGGCCTCCACGGAACCGGCGTTGTCACCCTTGAGGATGAGGTTGAGCTCCTGCGTCTCCTTGAGCACAGCATCCAGATCCTCGAGCGAGATGCGTTTCTTCCGCTTCGCCTGCAGCGCGTTGCGCTTGCGAGCGTTGCGCTGGTTGGCGATCTGGCGGGCGACGCGGTCGTCCTCCACCACGAGGACGGAGTCACCGGCGCCAGGCACGGCATCGAGGCCCTGCACCTGAACGGGGCGGGACGGGAGGGCTTCCTCCACGTCGTTGCCGTACTCGTCGAGCATGCGGCGCACACGGCCGTGCGCATCGCCCACGACGATGGAATCGCCCACGCGGAGGGTACCGCGCTGAACCAGGACGGTGGCAACGGGGCCACGGCCACGGTCGAGGTGGGCCTCGATGGCCACGCCCTGGGCATCCATCTCCGGGTTGGCAAACAGCTCGAGCTGCAGGTCGGCCGTCAACACGATGGCCTCGAGCAGCTGGTCGATGTTGACGTTCTGCTTGGCGGAAATATCAACAAACTGCGTATCGCCGCCGTACTCCTCTGGCACGAGACCGTACTCGGTGAGCTGGCCACGGATCTTGTCCGGGGACGCGCCCTCCTTATCGATCTTGTTCACGGCCACCACGATCGGGATGTCCGCTGCCTTGGCGTGGTTGATCGCCTCCACCGTCTGTGGCATGACACCGTCATCGGCGGCAACCACGAGCACGGCGATATCCGTGGACTTGGCGCCGCGGGCACGCATGGCGGTAAACGCCTCGTGGCCCGGGGTATCCAGGAAGGTGATCTTGCGGGGCTTGCCCTCAACCTCGACCTCGACCTGGTAGGCGCCGATGCCCTGCGTGATGCCGCCGGCCTCGCCGGAGCCCACGTTGGTGTGGCGGATGGTATCCAACAGGCGGGTCTTGCCGTGGTCGACGTGGCCCATGACGGATACGACAGCCGGACGGCGCTCGAGATCATCCTCGTCGCCCTCGTCCTCGCCGTACTGCAGGTCGAAGCTCTCCAGGAGCTCACGGTCCTCATCCTCGGGCGAGACGACCTCCACCTTGAAGTTCATCTCCTCGCCGAGGAGCTGCAGCGTCTCATCGGAGACGGAGGCGGTAGCCGTCACCATCTCGCCGAGGTTGAACAGCGCCTGTACGAGCTGCGAGGCCTCGGTATCGATCTTGTCCGCAAAATCGGCCAGGGAGGCACCGCGTGCAAGGCGGATGGTCTGTCCCTTGCCGTCCGGCAGCTTGACGCCGCCGACGACCTTCGGGGCCTTCATTGCCTCGTACTCTTGCCTCTTCTGACGCTTAGACTTGCGCCCCTTGCGTGGTGCGCCACCCGGACGCCCGAATGCACCCGCGGTACCGCCGCGACGTCCGCCGCGACCGCCGCGCGGACCGGCGCCACCGAAGTTGCCACCGCCGTGGCCGTGGCCGCGACCGCCGCGTCCGCCTCGGCTCTCGTTAGAGGTAGCGGAGTGGCTCGGCATCTGTGCCGGGTTCGGATGCGCCGCCATGGAGGCCGGCGACGGGCGCCTGCCACCGTGGCTCGACCCCGTTCCGCGGGACGGGCTCGACGTGCGGTGCGTGCCGCGGGTACCACCCGGGCGCGGTCCACCGCTGCGACCACCCTGGCCGGAGGCTCCGCCTGCACCCGGACGGCCGCCACGTGAGCCGCCGGGACGGGGCGCACGGGTGCCTGAGCTGCTGGTGGAAAATGGGTTGTTGGCCACACGTGGCGCGCCACCACGCGGGCGCGGTGGCATGCCGGGCTTCGGCCCCGGCTTGGGCGAGGACTTGCCGGCAGTGCCGTGTGCCTGTGCCGTCTTGTGGGCGGCGGTTGCCGGCGTGGGTGCCTTGTGGCCGGGCTTGGCCGTAGAGGCGCCCGGCTTGGGTGCCGTACGGGACGCGGAATGCGCGGTATCCCCGGCAACGCTCGCGGGCGTAGGTGCAGCCGGCTTCGCCGGCTTGGCGTCCTGTGCCTTCGCCGCAGGCTTGCCGGGCTTGGGGCCGGGCTTTGCGGCGGGCTTTGCCGCCTTCTTTGTGGTCTTCTTGGCGGGCTTCTTCGCCTCATCCTTGGCCGGCTTGTCTGCGGCCTTGTCGTCTGCGCCACCCTGCGCGGCGTAATGCTCACGCATCTTGCGGATGACCGGCGGTTGGATTGTGGACGATGCCGTCTTCACAAACTCGCCCTGCTCCTTCAGCGTGGCGAGCAATTCTTTGCTTGTTACCCCGAGCTCTTTGGCGAGCTCGTGGACACGTAGCTTTCCGGGCACTGTTCTCCTTGTAAATCTGGTTAGGTCACGTGCAGCCCACAATCGTTGGCACCACCTACCATCTGAGGAATGTAGTGTGGCCCGAAAAGCCAAGTTGTGCGACTACCGTGACATGGTCTGGACTTTCATCGCTGATGCTTCATCGTGTGCTCATCAGTTACTAGGGTCTTTCTTTGTCGTAGTCATACCGCCTACAACGGGGCAATCTCGGTTGTTATTCCCCAGTTCGGCGGAGTGCGCACGCAAGATATACTCGCGCACCAGTGAGGTATCAGGCTTGCGCCCGATTCTCAGCGCCCGGCCAAACGCCTGACGCTTTTCTGCAATCTCGTAGGCCTCCATGGTGGGCGCGAGCCAGGCTCCGCGCCCGGGAAGCCGCCGCCTCGGATCAGGGATGACACGCGAAGGCGTGCCCTGATCGTGGACGACACGGAGAAGTTCGGTATCAGCCACCGTTTTCCTTGTGGCGATGCAGGTGCGCTGTCGTACGCGCCGAGTGGGAACCGAACGTTCGTAAGACTTTCGCTTGTCGACGTTCGCAGCCGTTTCACTCGCCACTGTCAGCTCAGCACCTCCGCATGAGTAATCCACAAAACCAACGGTCTTCTCCATAAAAGAACTCGTGGTCACTGGTGTGAACAACGAGCCTTAAAACATGTTACGCCACCAGCGCGTATTTTGTGAAAATTCCGCGCCGGTGGCGTAGCTGGTGATGAGCCTTGTGCCCCTTAGGATTCGTCGGACCGGATATCAATCTTCCAACCGGTCAGCCGGGCAGCCAGGCGGGCGTTTTGCCCCTCCTTGCCAATGGCCAGCGACAACTGGTAATCCGGCACGGTCACTCGGGCGATCTGGTTCTCGGCATCGAGCACCTCAACGTCGACCACCTTCGACGGAGCGAGGGCGTTACCCACGTACTTTGCGGGGTTCTCGTCGTAATCGATGATGTCGATCTTCTCGCCGCGCAGCTCCGTCATAACGCTGTTGACGCGCTGCCCCTTGGGGCCAATGCAAGCGCCCTTGGCGTTGACGCCCTTGGTGCGGGCCGCCACGGCGATCTTCGAACGGTGGCCTGCCTCGCGGGCGATCCCGACGATCTCCACGTCACCGGATTCCACCTCAGGAACCTCAAGTTCGAATAGCCGGCGAACGAGCTCCGGGTGTGTGCGGGAGAGGTTGATCTGTAGGGAGCCACGGCCCTTGCCCACGCCGACGATGTAGCACTTCACGCGGTCACCGTGCTTGAGGGTTTCGCCGGGGATCTGTTCGCTGGGAAGCAGGATGCCGTCCTGGCCTTTGAGCTCCGTGCCCAGGCGGACGACGGCGATGCCACGCTCGTTGGCACGGGCATCGGCCTGCACCACGCCGGAGACGCACTTGCCTTCCAGGCCCGCGTACTCGTCAAAGTCGCGGTCCGTCTTCACCTCGCGCATCTTGCGGTAGACGGCATCGCGGACAACGCTTGCGCCGAGGCGACCGAAGTCGTGGGGGGTTTCATCGTGCTCGGCGATGATTTCCCCGTCTTCGTCCCGTTCGATGGCAAAGACTGTCACCACGCCGGAGTCCGGGTCGATTTCCACGCGGGCGCTCTCCTCATCGTCGAGGTGGTGCGCCTGCAGGTAGGCACGGTGCAAACCCTGCGCGATGGTGGTCAGAAGCTCCTCTACGGAGATGCCCTTTTCTTTCTCGAGCACGCGAAGCGCGGACATGTCGATATTCACTTGTTTATATCCTCTTGTGTTGTTGTGAGCGTGTGCAGACGGTTCCCAGTGTACGCACTGCGCACACGCGACGATTCCCGTTGAGGGGCGCGCACGCCTGCACACCGCTGGTGGCGGGGGTCAGTGTGGGCACGTGCTACTCCTCGAATGGTTCGGCGGACAGAGCGGCCTCGTTTTTCGGCGCCCCGTTAAACTCAATTTCTACCACGGCCCGGGCGATATCGCGTAAATTCACGATCTTCTTTGCCGCCTTCTTATTCCCCTTGGGGCCCTGGGAATAGACCACGGCGAGGCGCTCGCCATCTGGGCTCATGCTGCCAATACGCACCGTTTCTGTCGTTCCATCGGTGAGCGTGATGGCTGCGAGGCGCCCCTGGTTGCGCGCCCACTGGTATGGCTTCACCAGCGGTTCATCGATTCCTGGGGTGGTCACTTCCAGGTTGTACCCGGCACCGAAGTCCAGCTCCCCGCGTTCTTCACGGGCATCAAATTCCTGGGACAAGGCAGTGGAGAACTCCCCCACCGCGTCGATGTCTGGCTCCTTCTCGGAGTCCACTACAACGGTCACCGTCGATTTCGCCCCGGCCAGAGTGGTCTTTACCCGCAGCGGGAAAATTCCCCACGGGGTGCCGATCTCGGCCGCGATATCGTGCAGAGTTTGTTCAGATGGAAGTGCCATACCGTCGATGGTACCGGTTGCTGCCCCGGGGACACTATTAGTCCGTGGATTGTGGAACAGGTACTCTTTTCCACTGTGTCTCCCGTGCGTTCTTTGATCCCTGCTCTTGCTACCTTCAGCATTGTCGCCGTTACGGCCAGTGGCTGTTCCCTCGTGTCTGGCCCGGTGCCGGACGCGACGCTCGTCGGATTGGAGCGCACCGCCACCGCTGTCGCCGCAGGAAACGGCACGGCCCAGTGGTCGGACATCGCCACGCAGCTCCACGGCGAGGCTGTCCGCCTGTGCGGTGTCACCCGCGACGGTGAAACGCCGTCCAGCTGCGAGTACACGGTGGACCCGGGTACGTTGGAGGTCCGCTCAGACCACGAGCGCACGGCAAAGAAGCTCCCTCAGCCGCCACTTCCTGAGTACACCATCGACGCAACCACCTGCGCCAAGGTCGCGGTAGCGGTGTCCCAGCAGGTCGCCAGCACCGAGGAGGACGCCCGTAACGCGCTTCTCACCGGCCTCTCGCAGGTGGACGAATCCTCTCGCCCGCTCATCGCGCAGCTCTACGTCCAGGCGGCAGCGGCCAATCCCAACATCCCGAGCCTCGCCCTAGACCAAAGCATCCCTGTGACAGATCAGCTTCCCTCACTTCGTGGCTGTTCAAGTGAGGTGACACTCGGCGCGAATGACAAGCAGTCACTGAACCGGGCCCTGGCCTGGCAGGAAGCGGCGCAGTACGGGCTTACCACCGCCGCCGCGTTCGCCACGCCGGATAGCGGAAATACCATGGTCGCGGCCGCACGGGCCCACGAGGACCTCGAGCACCTGCTGGAGGAACTGGTGCACGATGCCACCCCCGGTGCCGCAGCCGGATACTCCACCCCGCAGGTAACCCCCGTGGACCAGCCCACCGCGCTTCAGTTCGCGGTCACTGCCGAGGTGGAGTCCACCCGCATGTGGCTCGAGCTTGCCTCCACCGCAGAGGATCCCGCATGGCGCGAGCTGTGCGTTCGTGCCGCCGGGCTGGCGGCGCAACGCGCGCTGCCGTTCATCACGGCCGCAGGCATGTCCCCGCAGGAGGCCGGCCTGCCACAGGCGTGAGGCGTTGGATATAGCCCCCTCAATGGCTTATATTTGAATCATGTATGGGCTCGGATTCAGCCCGAAGCTCGCGGTGAGAAATGTGTTGTCTCCCCGCGTATTCGGCCCTGTGTACGGCGAATCGAGTCCCTCCCGGACAAAGGAGAGTTTCGATGAACGCCACACTCGGCGCTGCTGGTCGTAGCACCCACCCTCGGGTTCCGTCCCGGACGCAGCAGGTGCGAACGATGATCACTGACTATATTCTACGGGAAGGCATCAAGGCTGGCGAGCCGATCCCCCCGGAGTCCAAGCTCATTGAGCTCACCGGCGCATCGCGTTCCGCTGTGCGGGAAGCCCTCAAGGTGATGGAGGCGCTCGGCTTTGTCTCCATCAAGCGGGGCTCCGGTACCTTTGTCAATGACATCAACCTGGAGGCCCTCACCACCCAACTCATCTTCGCCTCCCAACGGGATGCCGACGATGGCTACTCCACGCTGCGGGACATGGTTCAGCTGCGCTCGGTGTTGGAAACGAGTCTTGTGAGGATCGCCTGCCACGCGGACGAACAAAACGTCGCTGAGCTGAGGGTCATCATCGCCCGCATGGATGCGGAGCAACACGCCGGCTACGTCACCACGGATACCGACCGCGAGTTCCATGTCGCCCTCTACGAGAGGCTGGGCAACGCCCTGTACGCTCCGCTTGTCTCCGCGCTTTTCGACGCTTATATTCGCGTGCCGTTTGAATCCACCATCCGCAAGCAGCAGTTCGCCCACGCCCAGAGACACCGTGCAATCGTCGATGCGCTTGAATCCCGCGACGAGGCAGCCTGCGTGAAGGCCATGAAGGCACACTTCGACCCCATCATCGCCCACCTCACCACCTACAGCCAGGAAAACAGCCACAACCGCGGCTAACAGCAAGACGCTCCCCACAGGGAGCGCCTTAGTTCTCAGCTCACCTCATGAGGAGTGTGTCCACGGTCGTCACCGTGGACACAATATGGATAAGGTGGCCACAGTAGACATCGTGGACACAATTCATACGGTGTCCACCGTGGACACGGTGGACACCGTGGGCTTACTGCGCGTGCCCGCCCACGCGATTACTTGTTAGTGAGCGCGTCCTTCACCGTCTTCACGATGTGGTCGAGCGCGCCATCCACGGGGATGGTGGAGGTCTCGCCCGCGCGAACACGGAACTCGATCTCGCCGTCCTTGAAGGCGCGGCCGAGCACCACCGTGTAGGGGATGCCGAGCAGCTCGGCGTCCTTGAACTTCACGCCGGGGCTCACCTTGGGGCGATCGTCGTACAGCACCTCAATGCCGGCGGTGTCGAGCTCGCGCACGAGCTCCTCGGCGGCCTCCTGGGCGGCCTTGTCCTTGTTAGCCACCACCACGTGGACGTGGTACGGGGCGACGGCGACCGGCCACACAAGGCCCTTCTCGTCGTAGTTCTGCTCCACCACCACGGCCATGGCACGGGACACACCGATGCCGTACGAGCCCATGGTGGGAATGGAACGCTTGCCGTTCTCATCCAGAATTTGTACGTCCATCGCCGTGGTGTACTTGCGGCCCAGCTGGAAAATGTGGCCAATCTCGATGCCGCGCTGCAGCGTGAGCGTGCCCTTGCCCTCCGGCGCCGGGTCGCCCTCGCGTACCTCGGCGGCCTCGATGTAGCCGTCGATGGTGAAATCGCGCCCTGCCACACAGCCGACAACGTGGTGCTGGAGCACATCGGCGCCGGTGATCCAGGAGGTGCCCTCGGCCACGCGCGGATCGGCCAGAACCGTCAGCCCCTGTTGGTTAAAGCTGGCCGGCCCCACATAGCCCTTGACCAGGAAGTCGCTGTTAGCAAAGTCCTCGTCGGAGGCGAGCTCCACGGTCGATGGTTCGAGTGCCGCCTCGAGGCGACCCATGTCCACCTCGCGGTCGCCGGGGAGGACCACAGCGGTCAGCTGCGGCTCTTCGCCAGGCTTTGCCACCTTGACCACGATGCACTTCAACGTATCTGCGCCGGTAACCGCGTGGCCGTCGACAGTGATGCCTTCGTTGTTGGCCCACTCGACGAGGGCATCGATGGTCTCCGCCGCCGGCGTCTCGTGCATGACGGCCTCCGGCTGCCCCTCAATGGGCCGGGTGGGCGCGGGAGGAGTCACCACTGCTTCCACGTTGGCGGCGTAGGTCTTGTCCGTGGATTGGACGAATGTATCCTCGCCGTTAGGACTCACCGCCAGGAATTCCTCCGAGGCGGAGCCGCCCATGGCACCCGAGGTTGCCTGGCAAATGACGTATTCGAGGCCGAGGCGGTTGAAGATGTTCTGGTAGGCCTGGCGGTGCTGGCGGTACGTCTCGGCGAGCCCCTCGTCGTCCATGTTGAAGGAGTACGAATCCTTCATAACAAACTCGCGCCCGCGCAGGATGCCGGCACGGGGACGCTCCTCGTCGCGGTACTTGGTCTGGATCTGGTACAAGAGAACCGGGAAGTCCTTGTACGAGGAGTACATGTCCTTAACTACCTGGGTGAACATTTCCTCGTGGGTGGGGCCGAGGAG
Source organism: Corynebacterium pyruviciproducens ATCC BAA-1742 (assembly GCF_000411375.1). GTDB lineage: Bacteria > Actinomycetota > Actinomycetes > Mycobacteriales > Mycobacteriaceae > Corynebacterium > Corynebacterium pyruviciproducens. The sequence continues at coordinate 935,881 of NZ_KE150446.1, forward strand.
CATGTCATTGCCCTTGCGATCCTTCAAACGGAAGAGGGAGTTGCCGTACTCCGTCCAGCGGTGCGTGAGCTCGTAGGGCTCGCGTGGCAACAGAGCGGGGAATTGCAGCTCCTGGCCGCCGATGGCGTTCATCTCCTCACGGACGATGCCTTCGATCTTGCGCAGGACGCGCAGCCCGAGGGGTAGCCAGGTGTACACGCCGGGGGCGACGCGACGAATGTATCCTGCCCGGACGAGCAGCTTGTGGGATGGCACTTCCGCATCAGCGGGGTCCTCACGCAGGGTGCGGAGAAAGAGGGTGGACAAACGAGTAATCATGGGTATAGACATTACCCTCTAGCGACGGATTTCTTCCCACTAGCCCTGGTTGGCGAGCTCCTCGGCCACCTTGCCTTCCCGGATGTCCTCGGGCGTGAACCGCACGAGAGTGAGGCAGATGATCACCACAAGTGCTGCTAGTGTCGCGCAGATGAGCAGCGAATCTGTGTATCCCGCTCCCAACGCGTCGCGCTCTACGTTGTTAAGCAGGCTGCGGTCGAGGGACTCGAAACCTGGGTCGCCCAGAGCGCTGCGGGCAACACGCTCGGAGAAAGCCGTCACGCCGGCGAGCCCCAGCGGGCCACCGAGCGTTTGGCACACAAGCGAGGTGGCTGTCAGAGGCCCCACTTCGTCTGGGGTCACCCCGGCGACGACGGACAGGGTGAGCGGGATGAGGACGATGCCGATTCCCGCACCGATGATGAGTATGGGAATGAGGAGATCGGGCCAGTACGACGCGCTCGTATCGAGGGTGGAGCCGTAAACAAAGCCGCCGATGAGAATTGCACCGCCCACCGCAGCGATGTAGCGCGGTGCCACCGTTTCAGCGACTTTGCCGGCCAGTGCGGAGCCCGCACCCAGGGCGAACGCGAACGGGATAAACGCGAGCCCCGCCTGCAGCGGAGTGTACTGCAGGACCTCCTGCACAAAGAGCGCCACCTGCACCGTCATCGCCATCATGAGCGCGCCGACGAGCAGCAGGCACACGAACACCGCGGCCCGCGAACGGTTGGCAAACATGCTCAAAGGCAAAACAGGGTGGGTGGCGTTTCGCTGAGAGAGGAAGAACGCAACGAGAACGATCACGCCGAGGATAAGGGCCGCGACGATGAGTGGCGAGGCACCGCTGCCACCGGCGGTCAGTCCGAATACGAGGAGCGTGGAGGCACCGGTGGCGAGCACCGCTCCCCGCACATCAAGAGACATCTTTGCAGTCTCTCCCACGTGACGCAGGTGACGGGTACCCAGCAGCAGGATGAGCACGCCGATTGGAACGTTAATGAGGAAAATCCACCGCCAGGAGGCCTGAGTCAAGGCCCCACCGATGACCAAGCCGAGCACCGAGCCTAAGCCCGTCATCATGGCGAATACAGAAAACGCCTGGTTGCGTGCCTTACCAGGGGCAAAAGTGACAACGAGCAGTGCCATCGCGGTGGGCGAGGCGATCGCGGCGCCGAGCCCCTGCACTACCCTGGCGGCAAGAAGGAGCTCCGCGCTCGTGGTCACGCCACACGCGAGAGAGGCGAGGGTGAATAACCCCACGCCGAGGAGGAACACTTTCTTCCTGCCGAACACGTCGCCGATGCGCCCGCCCAGCAGGAGCAGCCCACCGTAGGCCAGCGCGTACGCTGTAACCACCCAGCTGCGGAGTTCGTCGGTAAGCCCCAAGTCCTGCTGAATACGTGCAAGAGCGAGGTTGACCACTGTCCCGTCGAGCACAACCATGAGTTGGAGTGCACACAACACGATGAGCGGCCAGCCGTACGCCGAGCCGGTTACTGAGTAGGCGACGCGCTGCGATTGACTCATAGACCTGCGACTTCTCCAATCACGTAGACGGCGGGCGGGCGAACGCCGTTGGCCTCAATCACGGACCCCAGCTCCCCGAGCTGGCACCGGAAGGACCGCTGCCGGTCGGTCGTGCCCTCCTCAATAAGTGCCACCGGGGTGGTTTCGGGCCGGCCGTTGGCGATAAGGCTCGCGGCAATCGCTGGTGCGTTTTTCACACCCATGATGACGGCCAGGGTACCACCGGTGCACGCAAGCGCCGCCCAATCATTGAGCGACTTCTCATGGCCGGGTGGCAGGTGGCCGGAAATGACGGTAAAGCTGTGTACCAATCCGCGCTGCGTGATGGGGACTCCGGCGGCCGCCGGAACGGAAATCGCTGAGGTCACCCCAGGGATGACGTGCACGCTGATCCCCGCCTGCGTGAGCACCTGGACCTCTTCGAACCCGCGACCAAAAACGAACGGATCGCCACCTTTGAGGCGCGCGACTATCTTCCCCTCGCGGGCGAAATCGACGAGCATCTCATTGGTCTTTTCCTGCGATACTTTGCGCCCGTACGGAAGTTTGGACACGTCCACCACCTGCTTGTCAGTGGTATCGATGAGCTCGTCCAACACACTCGACGGCCCGAGGTGGTCCGTGAGAATAACATCGGCTGCTTCCAGCGCCTTTAGCCCCCTCAACGTGATGAGATCTGCGGCACCCGGCCCGCCGCCGATGAGGAAAACCATCCCGGGTGTGGGGCGGAACTCGGTCACGTATTCTCCGCGGGCACCATCCACGCCCTCGTGCTCACTGTGTTTCATAAGAATCCAGTGTATTAGCTTCCTGCCAAGTGACCGAACCGCCAGCAGGCCGACACGAACCTCCCCAGGTTATTCTTTGTTGCCGCAGGGTGTGTGTGCAGGTAACTTGCGTGCACGTTGCGTGTGACAAACCCCTCGGTTACACGATCACCTTGCCAGGTTTCCCAGCCCCACGCTGGGGACACAGCATCGCTCGTCCGCGCCACAGCGGAGGTGTTCTCCTGGGGGACAAGGCTCGTGTGGTGAAATTCGTGGCCAGCTACGGTCTCTCCGGCGGCAAAGAGTACGCTCTCGCTCTCCGCGTGCGCCTGCCTATACCCCAACGTCAACCGGCCAGTCATGGAAGCGTTCCGGGGAATCACCCCGGCCATTGGTTTGCCATCGAGGCTCGCGCACAGTGTGAGGAGGCCGGCGCACTCTGCATACACGGGCATCCCGCGGGCGGCCTCGTCGTGGATGTGGTGCAGCAACCGCGTGTTCGCGCTCAGGGGTTCCACGTGCTCCTCCGGGAAACCACCGGGGATGATAAGCCCGTCGCACTTTGGTAGTTGCTCAGTGAGAGGATCGAAGGGAATCACCTGCGCCCCGGCGGCCTCGAGGACCTCTGGCAACTCCGAGTACACAAAGGTGAAAGCGGGTCCAGCGGCGAGAGCGATACGCACTCGGCCGTGTACTGGGGAGTCCACCGTGGGGCTCCACGCGGGGCCGGAGTACGAGACAGAGGAAAGCCCCGTCAGCGCGTCGAGGTCCACATTGTTTGCTACTATCTCACCCATTCGCGCGACCGCTTGCTCTGCGGCAGCACCGGATTCCTCAGCTGTGATTAGCCCCAGGTGGCGTGACGGCACAGCGATGTCTTTCACCCGCGGAATCGCTCCCACAACAGGGATTCCTGTCTCCTCGATAGCGCGTGTGCAGGCCGCCACGTGTCTGGTACTGCCCACATTGTTGAGGATGACTCCGGCGACGTGGACACCGGGATCGAAGGTAGACAGGCCATGGATGATGGCCCCCGCCGTGGCACTCACGCCCCTGACGCCGAGCACGAGGACAATGGGGAGCCCGATGAGACCAGCGATTTCCGCTGTGGACCCCGGGAACCGCGCCTCACCAGGTTCCCGGTCGCCCGGTTCCGGGGAGCGGGTGGCTATTCGACCGTCGAAAAGCCCCATAACCCCCTCAACGACGGAGATCTCCGCCCCCGCACAACCGTGGGCGTACAGAGGCCCGATAAGCTCGCGCCCACACAGGAACGAGTCGAGATTTCGCCCCGGCCGGCCAGTGGCAATCGCGTGATACGAGGGGTCGATGAAGTCCGGTCCGACCTTAAATGGCGCCACCGTGCGGTCTTTCGCCAGCGCCGCCATGAGCCCCGTGGCCACGGTCGTCTTCCCAGTGCCACTACCGCTACCGGCGATGACCACGCCAGGAACGAGAGTCGGGGACGAATGAGATGCCCGTCCGCCACCAACGGCCGTGGTGACCAGAGGATTCGCGCTTACCACTCGATGCCCTTCTGCCCCTTGCGCCCCTCATCCATGGGATGCTTTATTTTCCGCATCTCTGTGACCAGGTCGGCCACCTCGATAAGCCGCGGGTGGGCACGCCTGCCTGTCATCACCACGTGCTGCGTCCCTGGGCGATGGGTCAAGGTGTGGCAGACATCGTCGATGTCGATCCATCCCCACTCGATGGGGTAGGTGAACTCGTCCAGCAGGTAAAAATCGTGGGTCTCGTTGGCAAGCCGTCGCTTCACCTCGTCCCAGCCCTGCTTGGCCGCCTCGGCGGGGTCGATGCCGTCGGACTTCTTCTTAATCCAGCTCCAGCCCTGCCCCATCTTGTGCCACTCCACGGCGGGGGCGCCCTCGAGCCCGGCGAGGGTGGTAAAAACGGCCTCCTCCCCCACTTTCCACTTGGGTGATTTCACAAACTGAAACACGCCGATGGAAAATTTTTGGTTGTACGCGCGCAGCGCCATCCCAAACGCTGCCGTGGATTTCCCCTTCCCATCACCGGTGAACACAGCAGTGACCGGCAGTTGCCGGCGTTGGCGGGTAGTAAGCCCATCGTTGGGCAAGGCGCGAGAATCTACATGTCCTTGAGGCATACTCCCATCGTAGACGCAGCTGAAGCAGACACCACACGCCCGGCTTGCTCATGACGGCCCGTATTGAAACACGGGCCACACGTGAAGGTGAAAAGGAAACGTCAGTGAGGAAGATGCCAGTGCTGGACACAAGGAAAAACGCGACATCAAAGCACTGACTGCTCCCATGTCGCGTTTTCCTATTTACCTATTCTCACGCTTCATACGGTTCCGAAAGGAAACGATAGGCGTAGCTCTACAGGTCGGCCAACTCGATTTTTTCCATGGACCAGAGTTTTTCCATCGTCGGCCCGTCTTCCGCCTTGGAGGCCATGTGATCAGGAACAACCATCCAGTTGATGCCGTACTTGTCTGTGCATAACCCCGGGAATCCACTGGGCTCTTCATTGGCGGCGAGTTGATCCCACAGAGTGTCGATCTCTTCCTGGTCCTTACAGAAGATGGCGAACACCGTCGAGCGCCGGGGAGAGGACTCGGTAGGAACACCCGCGTCTTGGAACACAAAGCACTGCCCCAGAACTTGCACGGCGCAGAACAACAATGATTTCTTCGTTACAAGTCCATCATCTTCTGGGTAACACAGTGTTTCATCGACAATGTGCTCGGGGAACACCTCAGTGTAGAAATCGACGGCTTCGGAAGCTTGGTTTTGGTATTGTCCCCCGAAAGCGATGGAGGGGACAAGGAATTGACGCTTCTTACCATCTGAAATGGTGACCATGATCTCCCAGGTCACGCCGTAGCGATCCCTGACGATGCCGGCACTGCGGCCGCCGGGGAAGGATTCAAAGTCGACGAGAACCTCTCCCCCATCGCACAGTTTCTCCCACGTTTCTTCGGCGCGGTGATACATCTGCGGATCATCGATTCCCTGAAAATTCGCGATGAAAGAGACAGACTCATCGGTATCCACTGGGACAGGAGCGTTGATGAAATAGAGGATGGAGTTACCGATGGTCAGCTTGGCGCCCATCGTTTGGCCAGCGACCTCCGGGTGTTCGTGCAACAGGCCACAGGTGTCCGGATCACTTGGGTAGTGGTACACCTTCTCTACTCGAGCGTTGTAAAATGCACGGTCGTAGAAGTCAATCGCCTCATCGAGTTCGTCATCGAAGCGCATGACGGGGACTATGAAACTCACTCGAGTGCCCTTTCCTTGAATTTTTACCTACTCATGTACCACGCGTTACAGCTATAGCCACTCACTGTTTCTTCATACCGCCATTCTAGGGGCAGATTCGCCGTGAGAAGCATGCCAGGCAACACGTGACGATCATTCATCTGAGAAAATCTCAGCCACACATTTCAGGCCCGAAGACACAACCGCATGGTTGTGCCTTCGGGCAACAAAAGCGTCGTGAGAACGCCCCTTAAAGGACCTTCTCTAAGATTCCTGACCCACTCCTTAGCTTTAACATTAACTCTATCAAAATTTCTTAGATTCTCACAACTTGCCACGTTCATAAAATGTGCTACGCGCAGGGTTTTTATCCACCTAACGGAAGAATTCAATCAATCCTTAGTTTCTCAGGCGTTTCTTATTTTTCCGAATATTTTCATTTCACAGGTTTCCATCCCCCCCACCTTCGAATGGAAAACTTAGCCCCCGGGTTTCAATATATGGTCCGACCATTGCCGGAATGCTCGCCCCCTGCAAGGTTCAATGCTGAAGGTTATTACATTAAACCCAGGTTTCAGGGGTATCTCTCAACCACAATATCACCCCCAATTGTGTTTTACACTACATTTACACCGAGAATGCTCGGACGGAATTCGTCGCTGCGCTTTCAAACTCCGTTAGGGACACCACCGGAGCATTCATGGCGTGAGCGACATCGTGGGCTAGGTTCAGCCGGACCCTCCCGCGCCCCGTCTCACAATCAATGACGAGACTCCCCGTATCGCTGCGGTCGGCGAACGCACGCCCCACCTTCTTCACTCGGCGCAAGCCATCCGTTGCCCGCCCGTCAGTGAGAACTATGGCGATCGAACGAAGCCCCGGCGCTTTGAACACCTCTCGCTCAACCATCCGATAGGCGCATTCCAACCCCGCAGCGAGCGGGGTCTTCCCGCCGATGCGCGCGTTCGCGATGCGCTCCTTAGCTATCTCCACTGACCTCGTCGGGGGGACAAGAACGGTTGGCTTCTTGCCACGCACGCTGATCACGGCAACCTTGTCACGGCGCCGGTACGCATCCTGCAGAATCGACACACACGCACCGCTGACCGCCTTCAACCGGTCGTGCGCAGCTACCGAACCCGACGCGTCGACGACGAAAACAACGAGGTTAGCCTCCGTCCCCAGGCGAATCGCGCCGCGCAGATCACGAGGCTCAAAGTCCACCCCGCTCTCATCTACATGCGCGCCTCTTTCCGCAGCCGCGACAAGCGTTCCCAGTAGGTGCAGACCGTGCCCCTGCCCCAGCGGTGCCGGACGCACTGCCTCTCCTCGGTGCGAGTAGGAGCGAGAACGACGCCCCAGCGGGCCACCTTCTCCCATACCCTGCTTGGTGACGAGGCTAGGGACGAAAGGGCGCGCCCTGAACGGCGCGGTCCTCCTTGTTCGCCAGAGGAGCAGTTGTAGAGGTGTCCACCGGGTCCTCTGCCGACGCCGACGGTAACGAATCTGCGCTGGCAGCGGGCGGTGTTGGGGCACCGTTATCTGACGATCGGTTATCGGTTGTGTCCCCGGCGCCGCCGTCCTGCAAATTTTCGCCTTGCGGCTCCGCATCCACCTGCTGTTCATCCGTTTCGGCTTGCTCGGCGTTATTTTCGTCTTCTGCCTGCGGCGTGTCCTCGTCATCGCCCGGGTCCTCCGGAAGCGGCTGATTCATAAGCTCATCGAGCTTTTCTTCATCCATCTCCGGGCTATCAAAGGGGTTGCGTCGCATGCGGTGCGGGAGAGCAAGCTCGGCCGCCACGCGAATATCCTCATCGGTGATTCCCCGCTCCTTGTGGTTGGCAGCGCCCTCAGCCTCAGCACGAGCCAACCGCCACGCGGCATGAGCTGCTGCTGCGCGGGCGATAACAAGATCGGCTCGCATTCCGTCGACATCGAATCCCGCACAGACAATCGCAATGCGTTGGAAATTGTTCGTTGTTAAGTCGAGCTCGTCCACGATTTCCTGCGCGCGGACGAGCGCGGCCGAAACCGCGTTCTCCTCGTCACAGAACTGCGCAACAAATCGCTCGGGGTCACTCTCAAATTCCATCCGGCGCCGGATGACATCAACGCGTTGACCCACGTCGTGGGAGGCCACCACATCAACGGCCAATCCGAAGCGATCCAGCAGCTGAGGACGCAGCTCCCCTTCCTCCGGATTCATCGTTCCCACCAGCACAAATTGGGCCTGCTCAGTGTGAGAAATGGAGTCTCTCTCCACGGTCACGCGACCGGTTGCAGCGGCATCGAGGAGAATATCGACAAGGTGGTCGCTGAGGAGGTTAACCTCGTCGACGTACAGAATGCCGCCGTTGGCCTCACTCAACAAACCGGGCCGAAACTCCGCGTGCCCCGTGGTGAGCACCTTCTCCAGATCGAGGGAACCAACAACGCGATCTTCCGTCGCCCCCAACGGAAGGTTGACCAGCTGCCCCTGAGGCATGAGCGCGGCAAAACCACGGGCGGTCGTAGTTTTGGCGGTGCCTTTTTCCCCGCGCACAACAACACCCCCAATCCGAGGGCTGATCGCAGTCAAGATTAGCGCAAGTTTGAGCTGATCCTGACCAACAACAGCAGTAAACGGATAGAGGGTGTTGATCATCGGGGTTTAGTCCTCCAGTTCGAGAGTCTTCTGTGTCCTTTCCCACTGCTCGTTGAACAGGTCGACGTTGCTGGTCAAACGGACACCATAGGATGGGATCATTTCCTTGATCTTGTCGCCCCACTCAATCATGTGATCGCCGAAGCAGTGCTCCAACAGCTCAATCATGATAGACGGGGTGATGGACGCGCCCGGGGACGCACCCAAAACACCAGCAATCGTACCATCGGAGTGGTAGATAAGCTGCGTGCCGAACTGCAATTTACCAAAGCTCGGGCCTACCACCGGGGCGATGACCTGGACACGCTGCCCGGCCTCAACGAGCTCCCAATCCTCCGCCTTGGCAGTCGGCATGTACTCGCGGAGAGCCTCAATCCGATCGTCTTGATCCTTGAGTACCTCTTCGATGAGGTACTTGGTCAGTGGCATTTCTTGGACGCCAACGGACAGCATGGAGAACAGGTTGGTAGGACGGAAGGACTTTGGAAGATCCAGCCACGAGCCCTTCTTCAGGAACTTCGGGGTCCACCCAGCGTACGGGCCGAACAGCAAGCTGCGCTCGCCATCAATAACGCGAGTATCGAGGTGCGGGACAGACATCGGCGGTGCACCGATCTTTGCCTTTCCGTAGACCTTTGCTTCGTGCTGCTCCACGATTTCGGGGTTGGTGCAGCGCAGCCACTGGCCGCCGACAGGGAATCCACCGAAACCGCGGATCTCCGGAATACCGGACTTCATGAGTAGCGGAAGAGCATAACCGCCAGCCCCCACGAACACGAAGTGTGCGTGCACGCACTTTTGGTCGCCGGTGTGGATGTTCTTTACGTACACTTTCCAGCCGGTTCCATCCTTGCGCAGGTTGAACACCTCGTGCCCGTAGTAGACCTGCGTGCCCTGCTCAACGGAGTGGTTAAGGAACTGCTTGGTCAGGTTTCCGTAGTTAATATCCGTACCGATCTTCGTCCAGCTGATGGCCACCGGCTCGTGGTTGAAGTTACGGCCCTTGGCCATCAGTGGCAACTTCTCGGAGAACACCTCTTTATCGTCCGAGAACTGCATCCCCGGGAACAGCGGGTGCTTGACCAGCGTGTCGTAGCGCTTGTGAAGGAAGTCAACTTGCTCTTGCCCCTGAGCGAAGGACACGTGCGGGACCGGGTTGATGAATCCACGGGGGTCCTTGAGAACTCCGGTTTCCACCTGATGAGACCAGAACTGACGCGACTGCTGGAACTTCTCGTTGATGGTCACCGCCTTGGTCACGTCAATCCGGCCGTTGACCTCCGGGGTGTAGTTCAGCTCGCACAGCGCGGAGTGGCCGGTACCCGCATTATTCCACGGGGATGATGACTCCTGAGCCGGCGCATCCAGGCGCTCGAAAAGAATCTGCGACCATTCCGGCTCGAGGGCGTGAATCATGGCACCAAGAGTGGCGCTCATAATGCCCCCGCCGATCAGGACAACATCTGCTTCGTCACTGACTTTCTTCGGGAGTTTGTTACCTAACATATATAGAACCACTTCCTGCATCTCGTAAATGATCAACGCACGCCGTCGAAAGCACCGCTACCCGGCGCGCCGTCCCCAAGCTCACCCTGGGGCCGAAACTGTGCGACACGGAATCCGGAGACCATCCGGCAACGTCCCGTTTACGGCAGCTGAGGCCTACCCGCGCAACCTGTTCGGCCCCGCAGAAGCTTCAGTTTCCCCGCATGGAACGCCACTCCACATAGCTACAACACACTCCAACTATGTACCGAACTGGAGTGCGAGGTGTGTGCTTTCGGTTGCTTCAGAGTGTACCCCCACCTCTCACCCACAGGGTTCTGGTTATGTGAGTGAGACCCCAAATTGGCACGTTATTGCCCCTAATTGGGTGTATAGAGGTGAATGATTTCACGTTGCGAATGCGACCGTTGCTTACCTCACTATCGGCCACGCATCCGCGCAATTTGTTCCCCATCTCACACTTGGCGCACCGCGGCACCGCGTGTGGCCCCCGGTTTCTTACTTCTAGCATAGGTTTTTGTGCTGATCACGCCTTCGCGCTACCGGGGCCGTTTCCCCTACGTTTACCGCCTCGCCCGACGCACGCACGCCGCACGCCGGCAGCGCGCCTCGAGTTATCCCTGGGTTATGCCGGTCGTGCGGGGTGCAATGGAATATGCTTGCACCCATGACAGGAGAAAAGAGGGAACAGCACGGTTCGGAGGCTGCACATCTCAGCGATGACGTGGCCGCCCCCCACTGGGTAGAGGATCTCCTCGGCCCCGATTTTCAGCAGGTAACGATCCCGCTTGCCGACGATCCAGATGGCGAAGGTGAGATCGTAGCGACTCTCGTCCGGCATCTCCCCGGTGGGGTGACGGAAAGCCAGTTGCACGAGCGTCCGGCGATCCTCTACGTTCACGGCCTGTCTGATTACTTCTTCCAGACTCACGAGGCAGAGTTTTTTACAGATCAAGGCTTCGCTTTTTACGGTCTTGATCTGCGCAAGTGTGGCCGCTCGCACCGCCCCGGCCAAACCTGGCACTACGTGTCTGATCTTTCCTTCCACTTTGAGGAGATTTCCGCGGCAGCCTCGATCATCTGCGCACACCACGATTCCCTCATCCCCATGGGACACTCCACCGGTGGCCTCATTCTCCCGCTGTGGGTGGACCATGTTCAGCACACGGCACAGGGCGATTTCCCCTTTGCTTCGAGGCTGTCTGGACTCATCCTCAACAGCCCGTGGCTCGGCATGCAGTACAACCCGGCGCTCGTGGTCGGCGCGAAGCTGGCATCTCTCGTCATGTCGCGGGTGAGCCCCATGACGGAGATTAAAGCCCCCGGCGGCGGCCTGTCTGCCTACGGCAAGTCCGTGAGTAAGTCGCACTACGGCGAGTGGGAGTTTGACGAGACCATGAAACCGGTCGAGGGCCACCCGGTCTACTGGGGGTTCATTGCAACCGTCATGGCTTACCAGGACACAATTCAACACGGAAAGGTGCACTGCGACCTGCCTATCTTGGTGTTGAGCTCAGCTAAATCGTGGCTGAATAAGCCGTATTCGGCGGCTACCGATACTGCCGATGCTGTTCTCAACGTGCACGATGTGGCCGCGTACGCACCCAAGCTTGGCCCGTCCGTTGACCTGCGGGAGATCGAAAGCGCACGGCACGATATTTTCCTGTCGCTTCCCACACCGCGCAAGAAAGCTTTCGAGCTTACACTCGACTGGCTTCGCGCCCTGCAGGCGTAGCGTTCTTCTCCCGTCGCGCCGTACCTCAAGGCGCGCCTCTCATTCGCCACCACTGTGGCGCACCCTCCCTGCCTTGGCTTTGCTTGTCGACGCGCAACTGGTGGTTCTCCACACGGTTGTCTCCCGAGTTGCGGTTCGACTTCCCCACGGCAGAGGGAGAACTCATCTCGTAGACTTGATTCCTAGTGGCACCATGACTGAATATTCGTCATGGGGAGCGTGGACAAGACAGAAAGAGTGAGTGGACACTATGACAAGCACGGCCCATTTTGACCTCATCATCGTAGGCACGGGCAGCGGCAATATGATCCCCGACGACAGGTTCGACGATCTGTCCATCGCCATCGTTGAAGAAGACCGCTTCGGTGGCACCTGCCTCAACGTGGGGTGTATTCCCACCAAGATGTTCGTCTATGCTGCAGACCGCGCACTGGAGGCCAGCGATTCCTCCGCGCTGAGTCTCACCACATCGTACGATTCCGTCGACTGGGCGGACGTGCAGGAGCGCGTTTTTGGCAAGCGCATTGACCCGATCGCCGCGGGCGGTGAGGCGTACCGCCGGGGTGATGAAACCCCGAACATCACGGTTTTTGACCAGCACGCTCGCTTTGTTGGCCCCCGCACCCTTGCCACCGGCCAAGGCCCCACGGAATGGACAATCACCGGCGACACCATCATCCTGGCCACCGGAGCCCGCACCAACGTGCTCGACGTGGTGAAGAACTCCGGCATCCGCTACTACACCAATAAAGACATCATGCGGATGGAGAAGCTGCCTGCGTCCATGATTATCCAGGGCGGTGGAGTGATCGCAGCAGAGTTTGCACATGTCTTTTCGGCCTTGGGCACCAAGGTGAGCATCATCAACAGGTCTGAGAAGCTGCTGAAGAACCTCGACGCGGATATCCGCGATCGGTTTAACGAGATTGCCGCCTCCCGCTGGGATCTGCACCTGGGGCACACTATCGAATCCCTGTCTACGGGTGCCGATGGCTCCATCACTGCAGTCCTTGACGACGGCACTACCGTGACCGCCGATGTGTTCCTCGCCGCGACGGGCAGGCGACCCAACGGTGACCTCCTGAACCTGGAGGCAGCAGGAATCAAACACGAACGCGGGCTTATCACCGTGGACAAGTATGGTCGCACCTCCGCGGAGGGTGTGTGGGCCCTGGGTGATGCCTCCAACACGTTCCAGCTCAAACACGTCGCCAACGCGGAGGCGAAGGCCGTCGCTCACAACGTTCTTCACCCGGATGATCTCAAGGAGTACCCGCACGATGTCGTCCCGGCAGGCATCTTTACTCATCCTCAGATCGCTACCGTGGGCCTCACCGAGGAAGAGGCGCGCAACAGGTGCGACACAGTAACGGTGAAGGTGCAAAAGTACGGCGATGTGGCATTCGGCTGGGCGATGGAAGATACGACCGGCCTGGTCAAGGTCATCGGTGACTCCTCCACTGGGAAACTCCTCGGCGCGCACCTAATTGGTCCGCAAGCCACCACGCTCATTCAAACGTTTATCACCGGTCTTGTGTGGGATATCGGCTACAAGGAGCTCGCACACAACCAGTATTGGATCCACCCGGCGTTGCCAGAGGTGGTGGAAAACGCGCTGCTCGGCCTGGACTAATTCCTTCCCCAAGGGGTCGGAGAGCTGCCTTGACCGGCCACTGCAATTCTGTTTTCTGTAGCAGGGTTGCTGGAAGTTTCTGCGCTGGCGGAAAATCGGAATAGTATCGGAAGTGAAAAGCACACGACACGCACGATGGGAGGACAATCGGTGGCAGACGAGAGCACGCAACACACGGGGAACGAGGGCCCCGAGCCCGCGACGGACACGACGCCCGCGAGCCAATCGAGCGGCTCGTCGTCAGTGCGGTCAGCCTCGGCGATGGAGCGGGAGAAGGCCCGCTTGCTGGAGAGCGAATCGACAAAAGTGCGCAAGGCACGGTTGGCCCGTGGCAGGAAACGCCTCCTTCGCCTTCCCACCGGACGTGACCTCCGACGCAACGGGCGTGGCCTGTCCATTTCTAGGAAGGACGGGGCACGTTCCGGTGGCGGAATCTACCACCGGCCGTACTCGTGGATGACTATCGGTCTCATCGTGTTGATGGTGGCCAGTGCATTCGATCAAACCGCCGTCACCGCGATCATGCCACGCATCGTGGCCGATCTCGGCTCCGTCAACGCCTACTCACTGACGTTCGTCGCCACCTACGCCACCTCCATTGTCGGCATGGTTCTCGGCGGGATCGTTACCGATAAGCTTGGCGCGCGGGCCTCCATCATCGGCTCGGCCATCATCCTCATCGCGGGCCTGATCCTGGCCATCTTCGCGCCCAACATGGCTGTATTCCTGTTCTCCCGCGCCGTGCAGGGGATCGGTGTCGGCGGACTCATAGTGGCCATCTACGCGATCATCGCCGTCGTCTACCCACCCCGGCTTCGTCCAGCGGTCTTTTCCGCGTTTGCGGGTGCCTACGTCGTCCCCTCCCTCATCGGACCAGGTCTCGCAGGCCTGCTCACCGTGTGGTTCACGTGGCATGCAGTGTTTGCATTCATCGCCATTTTGCTCATCGGGTCCCTGTTCATCGTGGTGAAGGCCACTGCCGGCATGGAGGCTCAGCGGGGTGAATCCTCCGGCAAGAGCGCAAAAATGCTCATCGCCGCGTTGTGCCTGGCAACAGGCACATCGATCTTCAACGCATCCTCCCAGGTCTCGCCGGCCCTCTGCGCCATCCTCGTCGTCGTGGGCCTCGCGATCATGTTCTTCTCGTTGCTGCCCCTCGTTCCGCAGGGCACCATCCGCGCCCGCCATGGCATTCCGCGGCTCATCGTCACCCGCGGTCTCATGGATACTTTCTTCACCGTGGAGATCTACATCCCGTTGCTCCTCGCCCAGGTGTACGGGCTGGGGCCCACGCTGACTGGTCTGGCGCTCACGGCCTCCGGCTTGCTGTGGTTCGCGGGCTCTGAAACGCAATCTCGCTTCGGTGAATCCATCCCCACCCCGCAGGTTTTCCGCACCGGGTTCACCATCATGGTAATCGGCGTTCTCCTGTGCTTTGGCACCGCCATATTCCAGTGGCACTGGCTGGTGACCGTTCTGGGTTGGGGCACCGCATCCGGTGGCATGGGCTTCATCTACCCGCGCCTCAACTCCGTCACCCTCGGCCTCGCCTCGGCACAGCAGACCGGGTTTGTCGCCTCGGCGCTGCAGGTCATGGGTGTTGTGGGCACCACAACCATGGTGTCCTTTGCAGCGCTCGTGCAGGTGTTCGGAGCGAGCTGGTCTCCCGCTGCAAACTTCGGAACGATTTTCTTCGTTGTCATCCTCGTGACAATCCCCTTGTGGGTGCTGTGGCATCGCGGCGTCGGTGATCCCCAGAGGTGGATGAAAGTGTCAGACAGTTCCGGTAACGCATAGCAACCGAGTAAGAAAGCGGGCACCCACGCCCGCTCTCTATTTTCTACTCTCCACTCGACGGAGCTGGCCTCTACGCCGTGGTCCGCCCGCTGTAGCGGTCGATGAAGGAGTCCACGTCAAGGTGCTCCTCCACCGCATCAGCGAGGAGATCCACCTGCTTTAACCGCTCTCCGGCAGACGAAGCGGAGGACCGAGGAAGTTCGAATACCTCTTCCAGGAAGTCCTTCCTGCGCTCGTCGTTATCCATGATGCCGTGGCGGTGCGTCCCCCACACGTTACCGACATGGGATCCCTCGCCGTCAAGCCAGGTGGGATCGCCGCTGCGGGTAACCCGACCGTGGTGGATCTCATAGGTTCCATCCGTCCACCGCTTCAGCGTCTTCTCCGGGTGGAAGCGGATATCCATATCAAACAGGCCCAGGCCGTTAACCACCCCGCTGTGGGACTCCACATCGTCGCTGATCGTCGTGCCGAGCATCTGGTACCCGCCACAGATGGCAAGGATAGGACTTGTGCGGTGCGAAAGCGCCTCAGCAATGCCGTTGCTGCGCATCCATTCCAGATCAGACACCGTTGCCTTGGATCCGGGCACCACGACGAGGTCAGCAGAGCGCACGAGCCCCGGGTCACTCGTCCACTGCACGGTGGTGGCTGGCTCGACTGCGAGCGCCTCCACATCGGTGGCATTGCTCACCCGGGGCAGCCGAACGGCTGCCACGCTGAGCGCACGTTCCCCTGGCGCCACTGTGGCCGCGTTGCCGACAATGCGCCCTTCTGCAGATTGCAGCGAATCTTCCGCGTCGATCCACAGGCCGTGGATGAACGGCAGGATGCCGATGGTGGGCACGCCGGTGCGGGCCTCCAGATCGTCGAGCCCCGGTTTCAGAATATCGGGATCGCCCCGAAACTTGTTGATGATGAAACCCTTAATGCGCTGCTGATCTGCCTTGTCCACAATATGGTACGTACCAAACAGGTGCGCGAGCACTCCTCCCCTGTCGATATCCCCAACCACGTACACATCAAGGTCACAGGCCTCAGCGAGGCCGAAGTTGGCCACGTCGGTGGCACGAAGATTCGTCTCCGCAGGCGACCCTGCCCCCTCGCACACGATGATGTCATACTTCTTTTCCAGGTTTTTCAGCGATGCGGCTGCGATCTCGCGCATGCGCGTCCGATGGCCAAAGTAGTCCTTCGCCCCCACGTCGCCTTCGGCGTGGCCGAGCACCACGACCTGCGAGCGCCGGTCAGAGCCCGGTTTGAGCAGGATAGGGTTGAATTCCACGCTTGGCTCCAGCCCACTGGCGAAGGCCTGGAGGGCTTGCGCACGCCCAATCTCCCCACCTGTGGGACACACGGCGGAGTTGTTGGACATGTTTTGCGCCTTGAACGGGGCCACCGAGATACCCCGGCGCGCGATCGCTCGGCACAGCCCCGCGACCAGCACGGATTTCCCGGCATCGGAGGTGGTTCCACAGATCAGTACGGCGCTCACTTGTCGTCCTTTCTTGCTTGTTGGTACCCCCGGCCCGCCGTTATTTCCGGCTCGGGTTCACTGCCGGTTTTTAGTCCGGGATGGTGAGGATCTCGTTGCCGTCCTCGGTAATGACAAGGGTGTGCTCGAACTGTGCCGAGTAGCTGAGGTCGGTGTTCTGCACCGTCCATCCGTCGTCCCAGATGCGGTAGTCAAGCCCACCGAGGTTGAGCATCGGCTCAATGGTAAGCGTCATGCCGGGCTCGAGGATGTCGCGGTACACCTGCGAATCGTAGTGGAGAACAACGAGGCCGTTGTGAAAGGTGGGGCCAACGCCGTGGCCGGTGAAGTCGGTGACGACGGAGTAGCCGAAGCGTTTTGCGTAGGTCTCAATGACGCGGCCGATGACGTTGACCTCACGGCCTGGCTTGGCCACCTTGATGCCACGCATCATAGCTTCCTTGGTGCGCTCAACAAGGTCTTTCACCTCGGGGGCTACCTCTCCGACGAGGAAGGTGGCGTTGGTGTCGCCGTGGACGCCGTTTTTGAAGGCAGTGACGTCGATGTTACAAATGTCGCCTTCCTGCAAAACGGTGGAGTCCGGAATGCCGTGGCAGACGATCTCGTTGACCGAGGTGCACACGGACTTTTTAAAGCCGCGGTAGCCAAGACAGCTGGGGTAGGCACCGTGATCGCACATATACTCGTGGGCGATGCGGTCCAGCTCGTCGGTGGTGACACCGGGCTTGACCGCTTCGCCGGCGACCTTGAGGGCGTTGGCGGCGATCTTGGAGGATTCCCTCATCGCCTCGATGACTTCCGGTGTCTGCACGTAGGGCTCGCCGATGGCCTCTTGAACCTCGTCCTTCCACACGTACTCTGGGCGCTCAATGTCCTTCGGGACTTTCCGGATGGGACCGATTTTTCCTGGTTTTTGTGCGCGTTTTTCCATGTGCTTCATGGTACGCGGTCGCGTCGAATGTTGATACTTGCAGGTCTTCTTAAAGTTCATGTTCTGCTCCCCTGCCGGTCATACGTACGTAACTCGATGGAAACGTTCCGGCCAGCTTCGTTTCCTGCCCTTTCGAAAGGCACGGTGCTGCCATGGGCCAGAACGCAAGCACCGGCGCACACATCATGAGGCAAAATTGGAGGTCATAAGTATGCGCAACCGCGTCTTCACCCGCGTTGCATCCGCGGTCACGGTGTCGGCTCTCACCCTGGCTCTCGTTCCCTGTGCCCAGGCAGACGACGCACTCGGGTCCCGCTTTACGCTCGCGATCCTTCCGGATACGCAGTTCTATTCACGGTACGACGCCCCCTCGGGCGGCTCGATGTTTGCCGATAGGTACGGTTCCAACCCGTTTGAATTCCAGACACACTTTGTTGTGGACAACGCCAAGGCACTCAATATCCCGTTCACCTCGCACTTGGGCGATGTGGTCGATGAGTCCGACGTTGCCGATCAATGGGATGTGGCGGACAAGGCGATGAAGGTTCTTGAAGACGGCAAGATGGACTACTCCATTCTGCCGGGCAACCACGATCTGAGAATGGACGGTGCGACGAGCGCGTTCACTCAGCACTTTGGCGAGGACCGGGCGAAGGAGAACTCCACCTTCGGCGGACGGACTGTGGGCCAGGTGGACGGCCAGGACGTAGAAAGTGAATACCACATCTTTGAGGCCGAGGGCCAACGCTACCTCCTCTTCGCGCTCGGGTTCCGCGCCCCCGATGAAACCCTCGCGTGGGCGCAGAAGGTTATCGACGAGAACCCCACGCTGCCGGTTATCGTCACCTCGCATGAGATCTCCAACATCGATGGAGAAGGCAACATCGGGCTGACGCCGGAGTACGGCCAGCACCTGTGGGATAGCTTCATCGCCCGCAATGACCAGATCTTCCTTACCATCGCGGGCCACCACCACAGCGCAGGTTACTCGGTGCTGAAGAACAACTACGGCCACGATGTGGTCACCATCTTGCAGGATTACCAGATGGCCTACCTCGGCGGCAATGGCCTCATGGGGCTCCTCCAGTTTGACCTCACGGGCAACGAGCTGGATATGACGGCGCTTTCCCCGTGGGTGCAAAAGAAGGACCAGGTGAAACTCACCCAATTTGATCACCTGTTGCCTGAGGGTGCCGGTGATTCCTACACCGTGCCGCTCAACTTCTCCGAGTGGTTCGCGGGCTTTGCCCCGAAGTGGAAGGAGGGCGACAAGAATGACCCCGACTACGCAGCCACGGCCCGCGCCATCGTCTCGGCAGGCTACACGCCCTACATCATCACGGAGGCCGACAAGCCGAAGAACGATAACGACTACGTCCATGTTGAGGGGACCGTGGTTCACTGGCGGCCGGGCAAGGCCACCTACCGTGGCACCCAGCTTGCCGACGGTGCGGTGGCGCCGGTTGGCACCGTCATTCCCGACATCGCCGGCTCCAACGACATGACCCGGGCACCCCTGCAGGGCGGAGTGACGGACGATATCACTTTCAGCTCGGACAAGCACCCGCTTTCCAGCGACTCCGGTTCACTGGCGTGGAAGAAACCCATTGGCAAGCTGGATGTTAACTTCTTCGAGACAGCCACCGGGGCAACTATCAACTCTGAGCACTTCCCCGAGGGCTACACGCTGGAGGCCTTTGTCAAGCTCGACGGGGCCTTCAACGGCGACGATAACGGTTGGTCCAACGCGCTCATGCGCCGCGGGCGCGTCACGGACGCGGATCCTTCCAACGGCGACACTGACCCGGCCCAGATGCTCGGCGTGTCCAACCTGCGGGAGATCCGTTACTGGTCGCACGGCGCCAACAACGAGGGCTTTTCCAACTGGTCGCACGAGGTTCCCACAGGCCAGTGGATGCACGTGGCGATAGTTAACGATCCGAAGACCGCCTCCGTCAACATGTACATTGACGGCGCCCCCATCCTCCGCGATGGCTACGGGCCCATTGGTTTGGGCGGTGAATCGACGTGGATCATGGGTACATCCATGGATGACGGCAAGCCCGTCGATCCTTGGTTCGGCTCCATCGGCGAGGTCCGCATCGTCGATCACCCGCTCGGTCCCGACCAGTGGCTCACCGCCCGCGCCTCCGACAACGGTGACGGCAAGGGCACCGATACGGGTGAAGAAAACGGCGAGGGCCAGACGTCGACAAGCTCACAGACTGACACCGGGGCCATCGTCGGCGGGGTGATCGGAGGCTTCATCGCCGGCGTGCTGGCGACCCTTGGCGGCATCGCTGCGCTGCTCGGCACGGCTGCCGATGCTGTGGTCACCTGGGTGAGGGACACCCTCCACATCAACCTCGTCTAAAGAGCCGTCGCTATCGACGCCCCACATGCGCAGTCAGCGGAGCCGACCAAGCACAAGCGGTCGGTGCAAGAGCACCGACTGCGCAGTGAGGGGCTACGAGGGGCGGTCGAGTTCCGTGAAGAACGCGTCGGTGACCGCGGTGGCTGATTCAGACCCACCGCCACCGACGATGAGGGTGGCGAAGGCGAGGTCATCACGGTACCCGGTGAACCAGGCGTGCGAGCCTCCGGCGAACTCGGCCTCACCGGTCTTGGCGTGAATCTCCCCACCGGCCTGCATTCCGCGTGCCGTGCCCTGCGTGACCACCGCCCGCATGAGGCCCTGGAGAGCGGCGATCTGCTCCGGGGAGGGAGGCTCCGCCGGGTTTTTCACCTCTGTTTCTAGCCCACCGATAAGCCACGGGACGGGTGTGGAGCCGTGTGCGGCCGTGGAGGACACGAGTGCCATGCCAAACGGGCTGACCAAATCATCTCCCTGGCCGTAACCGGCATCGATGCGGTCGAGCGGCTCCTCACCCTCCGGTACCGAACCTGTCACCGTTTGGAGGCCCGGAACTATGTAGTCCACCCCCAGCCCGAACCGCTGCCCCATCTGCTTCAACTCGCCGGGGGCAAGGCGGTAGGAGATATCCGCAAAGGTCGTGTTGCATGAGGAGGCAAACGCGTCGGTGAGGCTCGTCATGCCGCGCGAAAACGAGTTGTAGTTGGTGACAATGCGCGTGCCTAACTCCATCGTTCCGGGGCACGGGACGGTTGACCCGGGAACGAGCCCCTGGCTATTCATTCCCGTCATCGCGGTGATGATCTTGAACGACGATCCCGGAGGGAACAGTCCCATGAGGGCCAGGTTGCCATCCTCATCGGCCTTCTTGGTCTGCGCAATGCCGAGGATCGCCCCGTCCGACGGCCGCATGGCAACGAGCATGACCTTCATCTCGGGCCGCCTGTCCACGGCGGCCTGGGCCGCCTCCTGAACCTTGTGGTCAAGGGAGACGCTCACCGCGGCTTGGAGCTGCGGGTCGTGCGAATCGAGCGTGTCGATGACGGCACCGTCATTGTTCGCCGTCACCACTTTCCAGCCGTTGGTCCCCTCGACCTTCTCGGTTACCTCTTTCTCCACGGCGCTGACGAGCTCGGGCGCGAAATCCGGCAGGGGGCGCACAAGCGCAGCCTCATCGTTAATTGTTACGCCAGACACCCCTGCCAGCTGCTGCTTGACCGCCTCGCCCACCTCTTGCGGGACCGTCGCGACGGAATACACTCCGTCAGTCTCCGCGATGTTGCGCGCCACCTCGGCCACGGCGAGAGGCGGCTGGCCGAGCTCGGTGAGGACGGTGGAAATCTTCGTCACCGTCCCGGGAATGCTCGTTGTCTCGGACTTATCCACCACAATCCGGTGCTTCACCCCCGGCACGAGGATCTCTACCCCATCCTGCGTGACAACAGAGGCCCGCTGAGCCTCGATGGGGCGCAGCTCCAGGTGCTGATTGGTACCCAAAGTGGGATGAATGGCAGCCGGGACCCACCGGATCACCCACTTCTTATTCACCTTGTTAAGGCTGACCTCTCCTTGGTAGGAAAACTCACGGTCGCGGGGCAATTCCCACGTCATTTCGAGATGCCCCGTGGCGAGCGTATCCGCATTGTCCACACCGGTCACTGACGCCTCGATGCCTTCCGCCTGCAACCCCTGGGCAGATTGCTGGAGCTGGGCCAGCGCAATTTCTGGCTGATCCGTGAGCTGTGCTGCAGCCTCGTAATCTTCGTCGCTAAGAGCTTGGGCGAATTCTTCCACGACAGGGTTTGCAGTGGACGGCTTGGGCGTGCAGCTGTACAGCCCCGCAGTTGTAACCAACAACACCGTGCATGTCGCAATGATCCGCCTGTTCATACCCCCGCAATGTAGTCGGTGACGCCCCCTTAGCGGGGTTCCCCCGCCGAGTACATGTGCCCCGGTTCACCCGTGAGACCGGCGCACCAGGTGCGGGCTACTCGCCAGCGCTAGCTCGTACCACGGTTGGCTACTCACATTGTCACTTCCGCCCGATGCCCGTACGCGGGACAGTGACCCAGATGCTTCCCAGTGAGAACAGTAGCTACCCCCGGATGGTCACGCCCACCGAGGTCACGACCGCTTAGTCTCCGCATATTCTCCCCGAAATGCGAAAACGTCTAATCGCCATACACTTAAGTTATGGATACAGAAAGGCTGCAGAGACCGGCCCAGTGGAGCATCACAATCGGTACCATCCTGATCATTCTTTCCCTCCTACTGCTGGAGGTGCCACACAACGATACCGATCCGATTGGGATTGCAATCGTCGTAATCGCGGTCCTCGGCGTGATCTGTTGCAACGTGGGTATCGTCATCCTTCTCACCAGGCGTATGGGGGTTTTCACCCGCAACCGCGAAAAAGGAACGTCACTCAATGATGCCAGTGAAACACTCGATGAGGTGATTGCGGCGTATGAGGAAGCCAACAAGAAATACCGCAAGCTCACGCCACCGCTTCTCACCGAAGCGGTGAAAAGCGAATGGAAGTCCTCCTTTTCCAAGCTCACGCAACTACAGCAGGAGCGCGACGATTTTACAAAGGCCGAACACCAACTGAAGTACGGGACGTGGGAACCTGTGTGGGAAAAGACATCCAGCACTGGGGAGACAACGTACTCACCCAACCACCCGTATCCACGCTGGCACAAGGCACTCGCCCACGCGCCAGAGTTTATTGCCCAGGTGGAGGGATGGAAAAACGCGGAGAAATCCATTACACAGCTCTACGGTTTTCAGCTCGGACTTGCCGGATCTCGCGGGGACACCATCGGTCTACTTGAAAGGGACCTGGAGGAATTCCTCACGGAGGATCAACGCGCCTCCACGCAAGCCCTGAAGCACCAACTCGCCGAGCTTTCCGCTGCCACCGAGTCGCCACGCTTTGTGCGACTCTACGTGGACTTTATCCACGGCTACAACAAGGCGATACGGTCCTATTGGCTCGCACCTGAGATGAACTTCCTGGGTGATCCGCCACGCCCGCCGTCCATCACCGAGACACAGTTTTTCCCCGGCTGCGGTATCTCCGGCTTCACCCCCGGTTACGCCTGGCTGCAGTACTACGCCTCCCATGCCAATCTCTCCCGTTAACCCACGCCCGGTGCTCGCAGGCCCGTGGCGGTTGCTCCGGGGGATTTAGCAAGCGCTGCCACCCCACCGCGAACCCGCGGGGTGACGGGCAAGCATCGCGTGGGGCTCTCACCACAGGCCCCGTAGCACTGCTTACTAGTTAAAGACCCACGTGTACTAACGACGATGGCCACAGAGTGTTCTCTGTGGCCATCATTGTTGTAAGCGCTCACGCTCGCTGCGCGGCGGTGTTACGCCTCGGCTTCCGCCTTCATCTTCGCGTCGAGCTTCTTTGCTTCCTCGATGAGGGTGTCCACAATCTCCTCCTCGGGCACGGTCTTAATCACTTCGCCCTTGATGAAGATCTGACCCTTCCCGTTGCCGGAGGCCACACCCAGATCGGCGTCGCGTGCCTCACCTGGGCCATTGACAACGCAGCCCATGACGGCGACGCGCAGCGGAATATCCATTCCGTGCAGCGAATCGGTGACCTCTTCTGCCAGCTTGTACACGTCCACCTGGGCCCGACCACAGGACGGGCAGGAGACGATGTCCAACTTCCGCGGGCGCAGGTTGAGCGACTGCAGAATTTGGTCACCCACCCGAATCTCCTCCACGGGCTCTGTAGACAGTGACACGCGGATGGTGTCACCGATGCCCTCGGCAAGCAGTGCGCCGAAGGCCACAGACGATTTGATCGTGCCCTGGAACGCGGGCCCGGCCTCGGTCACGCCGAGGTGCAGCGGGTAATCCGTCTTGGCTGCCAACTGGCGGTACGCCTCCACCATGACAACGGGATCGTGGTGTTTGACGGAAATGGCGATATCGCCGTATCCACAATCCTCAAACAGCCCGGCCTCCCAGATGGCGCTTTCAACGAGCGCTTCTGGAGTAGCCTTGCCGTACTTTTCCATAATGCGCTTGTCCAAGGACCCAGCGTTAACGCCAATGCGGATTGGGATACCCGCGTCACCGGCGGCCTTGGCAACCTCCTTGACGCGGCCGTCGAACTGACGGATGTTGCCGGGGTTCACGCGAACGGCGGCACAGCCGGCCTCGATGGCAGAGAAAATGTACTTGGGCTGGAAGTGAATGTCAGCGATGACCGGAATAGGGGATTTCTGCGCGATGGCCGGCAGAGCCTCGGCATCCACTGTCTTCGGGCAGGCAACGCGGACGATGTCACAACCGGACGCGGTGAGCTCAGCGATCTGCTGCAGCGTGGCGTTGATATCGTGCGTCTTGGTGTTGGTCATCGACTGCACGGAAACCGGGTAATCAGAACCAACTCCCACGTTTCCAACCATGAGTTGGCGGGTCTTCCGGCGCGGGTGAAGAACTGGTGGTACCTCAGGCATTCCAAGTCCAATGGGTGCTGACATTCGTAAACCTATTCTCTAGCTGGGAAAACTTTCGTTGCACCAGTTTACACTGCCACACTGGTGTCCGTTGGCCGTGGGCCCGGTGGCCCCCATCGCGCCTGCGTTTGGCTAAAACAGCTTGATGGGATTGACTACGTCGGCCACAATGACTAGCCCACCGATGAGGAGGAGCGCCAGGCTCGCGGCATAGGTGACGGGCATGAGTTTGGTGTAGTCCGCGGGGCCCGCGGGGGCAAGTCCACGCAACCTGCGGATGGCGTCGCGAATCTTCTCATAGATGACCACGGCGATGTGCCCACCATCGAGCGGGGGCAGCGGGATGAGGTTGAACAGCGCCAGGAAGTAGTTGAGGTTGGACAACAGCATCCAGAACATAGCCCACAGGGACCGTTCCACGAGCTCGCCGCCGACTCGGGACGCTCCCACCACGCTCATGGGTGAGGACTGGTCTCGTTCGCCGCCGAAAATGGAGGCCACTACACTGGGAATCTTGCCGGGGAATGACTTGAGACCGTCCCACGTAGCCACGAACAGGTCACCCGCGTAGGAGGCCGTGGCACCAATCCCCTCAACCGGGCCGTACGTCAGGTACGCGTCCTTGATCGGGGCGCTCGACACGCCCATGACACCCACCGTCTTGGTGGTGTCATCGGGAAAGGTTGCCTCGGCGCTACCGATGGCAACCGGGAACGTCAGCGTCGTGTTATCGCGCTCGACCGTGACGTCCACGGTCTCGCCTGGGTGAAGGAACACCTCGTTGCGAACGTCCAGGAAAGATGGGGTGTCCACGCCTGCGACCGTGCGAATCGCGTCTCCGGGGCGGATACCCGCCTCGTAGGCGGGGCCGTTTCCGGAGCACCCCTCACCGATGCACTTTGTCTCCGCAACCACCGGGGTGACATCGGGGTTCGGGTTTGGCAGCCCGGTGGTCACCGCGAGCCCATACAAGATAACGGTGCCGACGAGAATATTCATCGCGATTCCGCCACTCATCACGGCGATCCGACGCCACGCCGGCTTCTTGTACATGGCGTGGGGCTCTTCCTCCGGGGTCATCTCATCAAGCGCCGTCATCCCCGCGATGTCGCAGAACCCGCCGAGCGGGAGGGCTTTGAACCCGTAGTCCGTGTTGCCCCTCCGGAACTTCCACACCGTGGGCCCAAAACCCACGAAGAACCTCCGCACCCGCATGCCGGACAGACGCGCGATGGCGAAGTGCCCAAACTCGTGCAGCGCAATAGTCACCGCAATGCCGAGGGCGAAGAGGAAGACTCCCACAAAGTAACTCATCCGGCGCCGGCCCTTCTTTCTCTCATCGTTATTTCGTTTCCCCACCACTTTTACTGCAGGGCTCGTGGCGCGCAGGCGTGGTGAGAAATCTCTACGAACTCTAACCCGTGTTTTACCAAGAATAAAGCCAGCGCGCCCGCTCGCACGGACGCGTTGGCCACACCGCTAAAAGTTAGCTTCTCATCGTGTTTAAGACATCGTGGGCGCACGTGCGGGCGGCATCTTGAGTTGCCATGACATCATCGAAATCGCGTGGCGTCCCCGCGAAATCAGCTGCCTTGTCTAGCACGGCCTCCACCACGTCGACAATATGGGGGAACCGAAGCCTGCCGGCGAGAAATTCGGCGGCGGCTTCCTCGTTGGCGGCGTTGAACACCGCAGGCCACGTGCCTCCGGCGGTGACTACCTGCCGCGCAAGCCGCACGGCGGGGAAATTGACCTCGTCGACAGGCTCAAACGTCCACGAATGCGCTTGGGAGAAGTCCAGGCTCGGTTCCGCATCGGGGACGCGATCTGGCCAGTTGAGGGCCAGGGAGATGGGCAGTTTCATCGAAGGCGGCGATGCCTGCGCGATGGTGGCACCATCGACGAACGTGATGGCTGAGTGGACGATGGACTGCGGATGAACGGTTACCTCGATCCGCTCAGCAGGAACACCGAACAGCAAACTGGCCTCAATGAGCTCCAGGCCCTTATTTACCAGGGTGGCCGAATTGAGCGTGTTCATCTGTCCCATGGACCAGGTGGGGTGCTGCGCCGCCTGTTCGGGCGTGACATCCATCATCTGCTCCCGCGTCCATCCCCTAAACGGGCCGCCCGAGGCGGTAAGCACCAGGGATTTGATCTCGGCGTGGGTGCCGGAACGAAGGCACTGGGCCATCGCGGAGTGCTCCGAATCGACGGGGACAATCTGCCCCGCCTGTGCCGTCTTCATCACGAGGTCTCCGCCCGCGACGAGGGATTCCTTGTTTGCCAGTGCGAGGGTTTCCCCCATCTCGAGCACTGCCAGCGTTGCTGCGAGCCCCATGGCACCCACGAGGCCGTTGAGCACGGTTTCCGCCGGGACCGCGCGTACCAGCTTCTCTGCCGCGTCCGGCCCGGATATCACTGTCCCTCCCAGGGCATCCTCCACCACCTCGTGGTGGGAGGCGACCGCCACCCGGTCGGGTGACAAGCCCAGCTTTCTTGCCTGCTCAATGAGGAGGTCGGTGTGCGAACCACCTGCTGCGATGCCAACGACGGTGAACTTGTCCGGGTTCGCCGCTATCACCTCGAGTGCCTGCGTCCCGATCGACCCTGTCGATCCGAGAATCAAGACCGTACGTGCCATGTTCTCTCCTGTCTAGCTGTCACAACCTGTCTTCTCTTCCCATCGACCCACCAAATTCCCATAGCGCGCAGTGCCCGTGCGCACATTGCACATGCGCGCATTGCAGATGCGTCCATTGCATGGTGTGCATTGCCGATGCGCGCATGGGCGTGACCCGTTGGTACTAGCTGTACCGCGTGAAACGTGGCCGCACGGTGGCTGGTCGCGGGGAAAAGAAGCAACCACGACAAATCTTACGTGGCTTTCCGCTCCGCTGGTGGCTCGGCTCGCGCCCCAGCTAGCGCTTCACCACACGTGTGTACAACGCCACACGTGTGCATATCGCGCCGCGTGCAACGCCTCGGAGGAAACGCGGCAGGCAACTCGACGTCCGGTGGAGTGCATGTAGTCCCTCTGCGGTGCTGTTGCGGTTCTACTGCACCCCTACTTCACCCGAATGAAGCCCAATAGGGTACGTCGAAAGGCGGAGATTTGGGGGATACCCGCCCGGTTGTTCGACGATGTGGGAAAAGTGTGGAAAGATTTAGCGTATCTAGAAAAAGTGCACATGCTGCGTTAGGCATGTCTGCTACGCCGGTTCCCAAAAAGATCGGCGAGCAGATGTAAAAGCGCTCATCAATACGTTTAAAAGGAGTTACCGTGGCTGGTTCCCACACTGTGAATGCCGATTCTGCCAAGCCAGGCAAGAAGGTACGAGTGAAGAAGGCTCGCAAGAACCGTAAGCCTGCCGTCCAGGCAGACCAGGGTGGTGAGATTTACAACGGCGTCAACACGCTCGATGAGCCCTCAGCCAAGTGGGGCTGGCACCGTATCGGCAATGGTGTCATCCAGATCTGTGGCTGGCTCGGCGTTGTCCTCCTGCTCGCGTTCAACTTCGGTAACCACCGTGGCCACGTGGAGACCATCTGGCTCATCGGTCTGGCCGTTGTCATCGCGCTCGGCCTCATCATCTTCGCCCTCAAACCGGATCTCAACCAGGTTCGTAAGGTCACCGCGAATAACCAGCCCCAGGGCTACGTGGAGCGTGACTGGAACTACGACCAGAAGCACCTCACCGGTGTTTACACCGAGCTTTCTGATTCCCAGCTCCGCAGCCTCAACTACGATCCTGAGCTCGTGCGTCGCACCCGCGAGCAGGAGCAGGCACGCCACATCGCGGCACCTGCAGCCACGACCACCGCTGTCATCGAAGAGCAGTAACGGCCACGCAGCATCACTGACCTCCTTTTTGGAGTAGTAGGGATAAAGCCACCTTCCGCCTCACGCGGAAGGTGGCTTTTTGCTACTGAACCCGATCGCCACTTGGTGGTCCCGGCCCAGTGCCTCCTCGTACGGGACTAGTGCGCGGGTGTTTCGTGGGAGCGGATCTCCTCCGTTGAACGAGCCGCCTCGCTCGTTCTCTTCGCTGCAAGCTCTGCGGCTGCGCCCGAGCGCTCCTCGGCCGCAAGCTGGCCACACGCCGCGGCGATCTCCTGCCCACGCGTGTCACGCACCGTGCACGTCACGCCACGGGCGATGACGCGGCGCTGGAACTCGTCTTGCACCCGCTTGGGGCTCGCGTCCCACTTCGAGCCAGGCGTGGGATTGAGCGGAATGAGATTGACATGCACTTTGGCACCCAACGCGCCGTGGAGCTTCTTGCCCAGAAGATCCGCCCGCCAGGGCTGGTCGTTAATGTCTTTGATGAGCGCGTACTCGATAGAAACACGGCGACCGGAGGCATCCGCGTACTCCTTGGCGGCATCGAGTACCTCCTCCACCGGCCAGCGATTGTTCGCGGGCACGAGGGAATCGCGAAGCTCGTCGTCAGGCGTATGGAGGCTCACCGCAAGACGACAGGACAACCCCTCTTTGGCAAAGCGTCGAATAGCCGGAGCCAACCCAACGGTAGACAGGGTGATACCCCGCTGCGAGATTCCAAACCCCTCCGGCGACGGCTGCGTGATCTGGTGGATGGCGCTGAGCACCCGGTTATAGTTCGCAAGTGGCTCCCCCATCCCCATGAACACGATGTTGGACAGCCGGCCACCTTTGGCCTGCATCGTCGCGGCCGCGGCCCGCACCTGGTCCACGATCTCACCAGTGGACAAGTTGCGGTCTAAGCCGCCCTGGCCCGTGGCGCAGAAGGGACAGGCCATGCCACACCCGGCCTGGGAGGAGATGCACAGCGTCGCCCGATCGGGGTACTCCATGAGGACCGATTCCAAAAGCGTGCCATCGTGCAGGCGCCACAACATCTTTTGGGTGTTGCCGTCGTCGGCGGAGGTCTCCCGGACGGGCTCCATCAGCGGCGGAAACAGGGTTTCCGCGATCCTCTCCCGCACGCTTTCCGGCAGATCCGTCATCTTTTTCGGGTCCGCCTGAAAACGCCCGTAGTACTGGCGGGCGATTTGGTTATCGCGGAATTTGGGCAGCCCCAGCTCCTTGAGGATCTCGATCCTCTCGGGCTTGGTGTAATCCGCAAAATGCTTCGGCGGCATGGAACGGCGAGCATGGTTGAAGTTCAAAACAACGGGTGTGGGCATAATAACCCTCATTGTGCCAGATTCCGCCCGCATTCCCCCAACTTAGTCGAACGCGCAGCGTAGGATCCCCGCTATGTACCGCGCGGCGGCTCTCCTACGTTTGCAGAATCGACAGGATAAGCCAGGTGACAACGCCGGCCGGCAGCATCCCGTCGAGCCGGTCCATCAGTCCGCCGTGGCCTGGAAGCATGCGCGACATGTCCTTGATCCCCAATTCGCGCTTGAACTGGCTTTCCACCAGATCGCCCAGGGTGGCTGCCACCACAAGCAGCGTCCCCAACAGCACACCGAAAAGCGGGTGGGCGTGAAGGAGGAAACGGACGGTTACCGCCCCCACTGCCATTCCGGCGACGAGCGAGCCGCCGAACCCCTCCCAGGATTTGTTCGGGCTCACTGCGGGAGCAAGCGGATGGGAGCCAAAGCCCACACCGGCGAGGAACCCACCCGTATCGCTGGCGATGACGCAGAGCATAAAGGTAAGGATGAACATCGGCCCCGGGATATCGTGGCGCGTGATGTTGGAAAGCATCGCGATGAAGGAGCCGAATAGCGCAATCCACGTGAGTACGAACGTGGACATGGACATGTCGCGCCAGTAGTTGCGCGGCGGGGTGTGGGCACCGTTGCGGAACAGGCGGGTGAACATGACCAGCAAAATGCTGCTCACGTAGCCCGCCATGAGGCCCCACAGCCCCCACGGCCACGAGGCCCACACCATGATTTGGCCGCCGAACAGGAGAATGGACAGGCTCATGGCGTAGCCGCCCTCCGTCAGCCGCCGGTGAACCTCCCACGTGGCCAGGCCGATGGCGAGGGCTACGATGGGGTACCACGCCAGTGGGCCGACAAAGATTCCCACCAACACGATCGCGCCGAGGACAACGCCTGTGCCGATAGCGGCCGGCATGTTGCGTCCCGAGTCGTTCTTTGGCCGGGGCATCTTCATCTCAGATAGCTTGATCTGCGGAAACCCGGAAAACTGGTGATCTGACATTGTGATCGTGTGATTCCTTGGTGGTGACATGAAACGAGTGGGCTACGCACCAACACCCGCGAACCGGACGTGCCCGTACGGCACCGTGCGCCGGTTACTGAGGTTAGTGGCTCGCTGGGGATTGTTGGGACCCCGCGCGAGCCACTGTGCACAGGGAGGGGTTAGACCTCCATGAGCTCCTTTTCCTTGGCCTCAACGAGCTCTTCCACGCGGGACTCGTTCTTCTTGGTGACCTTGTCCAGCTCCTTCTCGCCTGCCTGGACCTCGTCCTCACCAGCGTCGCCGTCCTTTTGGATCTTCTTCAGCTGATCCATGCCCTTGCGGCGGATGTTGCGGATGGCGATCTTGCCGTCCTCACCCTTGGTCTTTGCCACCTTCACCATCTCCCGGCGGCGCTCCTCGGTGAGCTGCGGGACGGTGACACGGAGCACCTGGCCATCGTTGGTGGGGTTGACGCCCAAATCCGAGTTGCGGATGGCGCGCTCGATGTCATCCATCGAGTTGAGGTCGTACGGCTTGATGAGCAGCATGCGCGGCTCCGGCACCGAGATGGTAGCCATCTGGTTAATGGGGGTCGGCTGACCGTAAAACTCGGCGATGACGCCGTTAAACATCGACGGGTTGGCCCGGCCGGTGCGGATGTGGGACAGCTCCTCACGGGTGTGATCCACCGTGGCTTCCATCCGCTCGTCGGCTTCCAAAATAACTTCATTAATCATGAGCTAACGTTTCTCCTTTAGTTTTTGCCACTTACGTACGTATCGTACGCGTTGACGCATCGGTGGTGGCGAGATTTGTTCGTCTTACACGTAACGCAGGGGCGGTGGGCCGACCGGTGCTCCGGCACGCCACAGGCGCCTCTGCGTTTGGCGCACCCGCACTGGCAACCACAACCGGCGCTGTGCGGGCCACTTCTATTTCCGTACGAGGGTACCGATCTTTTCACCGCTGACCGCACGGCGGATGTTGCCCTCCGTCAGCAGGTTGAAAACGAGAATCGGCATCCCGTTGTCCTTGCACAATGAGAACGCGGTGGAATCGGCGACCTTGAGATCACGGCGAATGACCTCATCCGGCGTGATCGTGTCAAACAGCTCGGCATCGGGGTTCGTCCGCGGGTCGTCGGAGTAAATGCCGTCCACGGCCTTCGCCATGAGCAGCACCTCGCAGTCGATCTCCAGAGCCCTCTGGGCGGCGGTTGTATCAGTTGAGAAGTACGGCATACCCATGCCACAGCCGAAGATCACAACGCGTCCCTTTTCCAGGTGTCGCTTGGCGCGCAACGGGAGGTAGGGCTCGGCAACCTGAGCCATGTTGATGGAAGTTTGTACTCGCGTTTCCACACCCTGCTGCTCGAGGAAGTCCTGCAGCGCGAGGCAGTTCATCACGGTGCCGAGCATGCCCATGTAATCGCTTCGAGCCCGGTCGAGCCCGCGCTTTTGCAGCTCGGCGCCGCGGAAGAAGTTGCCGCCACCGATGACAACACACACCTCGGTGCCGTTGTTGGATACCTCGGCGATCTGCTTGGCCACGTTTTCCACCACATCGGGATCAATGCCTACTTGGCCTCCGCCAAACATCTCACCGCCGAGTTTGAGCATCACGCGCTTGAAACCGCCGCGGTTGGATACGCTTTCGACCTCGTCGTCCACGAAACTGTCCTTCCTTATGTCGACCCACTTGCCAGGTTCGTTTGAAGCTTGTCAATCGGCTTTATCTTACCGTACGACAAAGGCGCACTGCCGATCCCATGGGAACCGGTAGTGCGCCTTACGCAATTTACCCGCGTTTCTCTCGCTGTTTAAGGCCCTACGCCAGCAAGCAGGAGAAGTAACGAGTGAAAAGTGCTGTTACTTCTGGCCAACCTCGTAGCGGACGAAGCCGGTGAGGGTGATGCCAGCCTCCTCGGCGAGCTTGCCCACGGTCTTCTTGTTATCCGCAACGCTCGGCTGATCGACGAGCACGACATCCTTGTAGAAGCCGCCCAGGCGACCCTCGACGATCTTCGGGATAGCCTTCTCCGGCTTGCCCTCTTCGCGAGTGATCTGCTCGGCGATGGAACGTTCCTTCTCCACGACCTCGGCCGGGACATCCTCGCGGGTGAGGTACTGAGCCTTGAGAGCTGCAACCTGGAGGCACACCTGGTGAGCGGCTTCCTTGGCTGCATCGCCCTCACCCTCGTAGGCGACGAGCACGCCGACGGCCGGGGGCAGGTCAGCGGAACGCTGGTGCAGGTAAGTTGCGACGTTGGCACCCTCGAGGGTGACGGCGCGACGAAGCTGCAGCTTCTCACCGATCTTTGCGGACATTTCCTGCAGCACGTCAGCTGCCGGACGGCCGTCAACGTCGACGGCGGCGAGCTCCTCAGCGGAGTTGGCCTTGGCCTTGTCAGCTGCTGCGGCTACCTTGTCAACAAACTCGATGAACTCGGGGGTCTTAGCCACGAAGTCGGTCTCAGCGTTGACCTCAACCATGGTGTTGCCGGAAATAGCAACGATGCCCTGGGCAGCGTCGCGGTCGGCGCGCTTGCCCACGTCCTTTGCGCCCTTGATGCGGAGCAGCTCAACAGCCTTGTCAAAGTCACCATCGGTCTCTGCCAGTGCATTCTTGCAGTCGAGCATGCCGGAGCCGGTCATCTGACGCAGTTTCTTCACGTCTGCAGCGGTGTAGTTCGCCATTGTGGGGCGATCCTCCTTGAGTGTAAATATGTGGATCGTTTCGCTTACTAAAAGCGTACTTGCTAAAGCGTACTTGATAATCGCGGGCTTCGCCGGGTGGCTGAACCGCGGTTATCCAGGAACGGCCCCCACGCAATCGAAGCACGTGAGGGCCGTGGGGGAATTAAACGTTCCCGGGTGTGAATGACCCTAAGAATTACTTGTCGGAATCCTTGGTCTCTTCAACCTTGGGAGCAACCTCTTCCTTGGTCTCCTCAACCTTGGGGGCGACCTCTTCCTTGGTCTCCTCAACCTTGGGGGCGACTTCCTCGGTGGAGGTCTCGCTCTTGGCGGCTGCCTCGTCCTTGTTGTCATCGCCGGCGGCCTTCTTGGCTGCCTCGAGCTCGCGCTCCTTGCGGAGCTTCTGGCCCTCTTCCACAGCGGTGGAGATGACGCGGGTGAGGACGGTGGTGGCGCGGATGGCGTCGTCGTTGCCCGGCACCGGGTAGTCAACCTCGTCGGGGTCGCAGTTGGTGTCGAGGATGGCAACAACCGGGATGTTCAGCTTGTGAGCCTCGGAAACCGCGATGTGCTCCTTGTTGGTGTCAACAATCCACATGGCGGACGGGATCTTGTTCATGTCGGCAATGCCGCCGAGAACGCGCTCCAGCTTGGTGCGCTCGCGGGTGAGCATGAGGATTTCCTTCTTGCCGCGACCGGCGTAGCCGTCCTCGGCCTGGTCCATGGCCTGCAGTTCCTTCATGCGGTGAAGGCGCTTGGACACGGTCTGGAAGTTGGTCAGCATGCCGCCGAGCCAACGGTGGTTGACGTAGGGCATGTCGACGCGCTCGGCCTCGTTCTGGATGGCTTCCTGCGCCTGCTTCTTGGTGCCAACGAAGAGAACGGTGCCACCGTGGGCGACGGTCTCCTTGACAAACTCGTAGGCCTGATCGATGTACGTCAGGGTCTGCTGCAGGTCAATGATGTAGATGCCGTTACGGTCGGTGAAGATGAAACGCTTCATCTTCGGGTTCCAACGACGGGTCTGGTGGCCGAAGTGGACACCGGCGTCGAGGAGCTCTCGCATGGTTACAACTGCCATGATGGATCCTTTACTTGTGTGGTTACAAAATGTATCAACGTGCAGGTTTTTCCTGCACCCTAGCGACTCCCGCCCAACCACACCCCGAGGGGACCACGTGATCGGACTTTGCGGAAAGCCGCGCGTAGTCAGCTACTTACGTTGGGAAACGTGCTGCACATGAGCGCGGTAGACTTTCGCGTCGCGCTCTTGTGCGGTAAGGTTCCCCAAAATAGGCACACTGCGATAGACGAGTATAGACGTTCTTCGTTGGAAATCACAATTTTCCAACGGAAGAATCTAGGCATTCACCTCAACCATTCCATCCTTTCACATGCGTCACCTCCACCCCATTTTCGATGCTGAAAATTGCGACTCGTGACAGCGCCACGGGGCATCACGCGTTCTTGTGATATCCGTATTAACGGAGGAATGAGCGTCTGCGTTCCATTCACCTTTTTGATAATGGCTTTTCGACGTTCTCTTGGGACGGTTCACG
Organism: Corynebacterium pyruviciproducens ATCC BAA-1742; assembly: GCF_000411375.1. GTDB lineage: Bacteria > Actinomycetota > Actinomycetes > Mycobacteriales > Mycobacteriaceae > Corynebacterium > Corynebacterium pyruviciproducens. The sequence goes on from NZ_KE150446.1 coordinate 970,740, forward strand.
GTCAGCTCACGGTGTGCGCGCTATGTGTGGCCGAACCGCTTGTGGATAACAATTCCTCCTGCTCTTTCCGAAACAGCGGAGTTGTCCACAGAATGTTCCCTCTCCCGGCGCGACGCACTAGGAAGTGGAAGAACTGATGGTGTGTTTGCACTAGTTCAACGTCCAATCCTCCGCCCTCGTGGTCCACTACCTCTTGCACCACTGGCGTGGAAGGTTCTTGCGTTTCTCCTCACGGTAGGGGTCACGCTAACCTGTCTTTCCGGCCCGGCTGCCGGAACCACCTACCCGGGGGAATACGTCAGCCCCACTACAGGAACGTCCCTTCCGCCCACAGTGACCCGCCCTTTTGACGAACTTCCCAACCCCTACCTTCCGGGTCACCGCGGAATCGACGTACTCACCGCCCCGGGCGCGCTTGTTTTTGCTACCGGCGACGGTGTCGTCCGCTTCGCAGGTATTGTGGTCACGCAACCAACGGTCTCGATCTACCATGCGCAGGACATCATCACCACCTACCAGCCAGTTACTGCATGGGTGGCACCTGGTCAACCCGTTCACAAAGGCCAGCCCATAGGCGTGGTCGCAAACGTCCCCTCTCCTCATACAGGCCTCCACTGGGGCGCCAAGACCGGACCGAAGACGTATATGGACCCGTTGGATCTCATGCACGATCCCAAAATCAGGCTGCTCCCGGTCCCCATTGATATCCAGCAGGCCCGAACTTCGCGCACGATTAGTTACTCCAGACGTGCGTCACCGCTCACATCACCGTGACACGTGCCACCACTCCTCACTGCGCACCGTTCCCGCTATGTGCCGGGCTAGTTTTGCTAACATCGTGCTTCCCCTCGTTTTCGAGGAAGATCCCAGTGCAGATGGCATAGTTGACACAGGGCATGAATGTTTACCTAGGCTCGTTCGTTGATTATCGAGGCGCCTCAATTCTATGCACCCTAACCTCGGCAAATACCCGAGCGGATTCATGAGCCCCATAGGGGAAGATTACCTCTATGGGCGATCACGGATGAAAAATTGCCAGTACTATCAGCACCATTGGTTACGACCCACATAAGGGAGTCTTAACCAGTCGCCGGCCTCCTTTAGGCTCGCGGGTGGGCCTGGTTGTAGATCTTCTTTAGACGCTCACCGGAAACGTGGGTATATTTCTGTGTGGTTTGGAGAGAGGAATGGCCGAGAAATTCCTGCACGGCCCGCAGGTCCGCGCCGCCCTCGAGAAGATGCGTTGCCGCAGTGTGACGAAGCGAGTGCGGGGTAATTCCATCAACACCGGTGATCTCAGCGGCCTTCTCCACGATACGGCGCACCTGCCGCTGGTTAATACGGCCACCACGCACGCCGAGGAAAAGTGCATCCCCACTCTCCTTTGTTGCAAAATGCCCACGCCCCTTGGCAAGCCACTCATCCAACGCATCACGAGCTGGTTCACCAAACGGCACCACCCGCTGCTTGTTCCCCTTTCCCGTGACCCGCACAGTGCTTTGTCCGTCTGACACGTCGGCGACATCGATGCTGCACAACTCCGCCACACGCATCCCCGTGGCGTAGAGCAATTCGAGAATCGCCGAGTCTCTGAGAAACTCGGGTTCACTATGCGAACCCGCATTGCCCATCATCTCAGCTGCCTGCGCCCCGGTGAGCACAGTGGGTAGGTGATGTGATTGATACGGAACCCGCAGGCGCTGCGCAACGTCGCGGTCCAGGTATCCGTGGATACAAGCCCACGTGGAGAACTTCCGCACAGAGGCACCCCGGCGCGCAAGCGTTGCACGGGCCCGTCCCTTGTCCACAGCGTCTCCCAGCCACGAGCGCAGCGCCGTGAGAGTGAAGTTCTCCAGCCCACCAGCGAACTGGTGGAATGAATGAAGATCGGCGCGGTAGCCACGGATAGTTGCCTCGCTCTTCCCCTCGTTGTAGCGCAGATGGTCACAGAAGTCCTCGGTGAGTTCATCAAAATCAGGTGTGGCCATACCCGTAGTGTAATGGCCCACCCACATGAAGCGCGCTCCCGGCACCGCCGCCGGCGATCCGCTCTCTCTGCTTACCTAGCTGCAGTCGCCGGCACGCGACCAGAGTTTGCCGCTGCGCACGATGACTCCCCGCTGGGCAAGATCGACGAGCACGTGCATCGCAAGCCCTAAGGGAAGCCCCGCGTCGCGGGCAATGTCGGAACTGGTACGCGGCACCGTGGAACAGGCATCATAAAGCCTCATTTCCGTGCGGGTAAGGGAGGTAACCGGCGAGCCTGGGAACTCCAGCTCACGCTGACCGTCCGGGTCGCACGTGCCCAGTGGCTCGAGGAGCTCACGGACATCGTCGGCTGAGGTCACCAGCTGCGCAGACCCCTCCTTGATACGGGCGTGGCAGCCCAGCGACGTGTTCGCCGTCACCGGGCCCGGCACCGCCATCGCCACCCGGCCCAGCCCCTCCGCCCAGCTCAGCGTGTTGAGAGCGCCAGAACGCCAACCAGCCTCCACAATGACAGTGCCCTGCGCCAACGCCGCGACCAGTCTGTTGCGAGTGAGAAAACGGTGGCGAGCCGGGTGAATACCCGGCGGGTACTCGCTGACGAGTACGCCGTGCGTGGCGATGCGAGCAAACAGTTCGGCGTTGGTCGAAGGATAGTTCACGTCGAGCCCGCAGGCGGCAACCATGACGGTCCTCCCGCCGGAATCGATGGCCTCCGTGTGCGCGGCGGTATCCACCCCTTTGGCCCCGCCGGAGACGATTGTCCACTGGTGGGCGGCAAGCCCGTTGACGATCATACGCGTGGCAGCAATCCCGTAATTGCTCGCGCCGCGGGTGCCCACAAAGGCGACGCTGCGCGAGACGAGTCCATCGAGGCGCTCTGTACCTCGCACCCACAATGTGTGCGGGGGCACCGCATCCTCCTGGTAGGAGCGACAGTGGTCGCTCATCCCCGAGGCGGCAAACCCAAAGGCTGCTCCCAACTCATCTGCGGGCCACTCAGGATCCTCCGGGGTGATAAGCCGGCCGCCGACGGCATCGATGGCTTCCAGGTCTTCAGCGGGGCGCAGCCACTCGTGTCTCGTGGCCGTCTGCTTGCACAGATCGCCGAGCCACTCTTGCTGGTGGAAGACACCGCTAGCGATGTCCTCCACATCAACTCCCTGGGAAAGCAGCTCGTTGAGCCTACGGCTGGGGCCCTCCACCACCCGCGAGAGATACGCCCACGCTTCACGGCGCTTGGTGGGCATGGTGTTGGCCGACTTCCGTCCCCCGGAACCCGCTACGCCAGAGCGTCCGCCGGCATCCCACTGAGTCGGGTACGAGGAATCGCTCATGCTGCCACCTCCCACGAGCCGTAATCGTGCAGTTCCAGAGCCTGTGCGACATGGTCAATATCAGGCACCTCGGCTCCGGCGAGATCGGCAATGGTCCAGGCGACTTTCAACGTCCGGTCCACTCCGCGCTGGCTGATCGCCCCCTTGGCCAGGTACACCGCCAGGTACTCCATCGCTTCCTCATCTGCCGGATACTCGCGCCGCAGCCACGCGCCATCCACCTCCCCGTTACTCAGGGTTGGCCGCCCGGCCCGCGCCCAGCGGTGTCCGGCCCTCCCCCGCGCCTCGATGACGCGATCTCGGATCATCGCCGTGGATTCCTGCACATCACTGCGGATGACCGCACCCCGGGCGTGGGTACACACGATCATGTCCAACCGGTCACGCAATGGCCCGCTCACATTGTTGAGGTAGCGGGCCCGGGCGTTGGCGGAACACCTGCACGCTGACGGTTCCTCCGCCCCGCACTGGCACGGGTTGGCCGCCATGATGAGCTGGAACCTGGCGGGAAAATACACGTCCCGGCGCGACCTAATGAGTCGCACGTACCCCTGTTCCAGCGGGGTGCGCAGACTATCGAGGATTGCTGCGGGGATCTCCGAGACCTCGTCGAGGAACAACACACCTCTGTGCGCCAGAGACACCGCACCGGGAACGGGGTTGCCGGATCCGCCTCCGATGAGAGCGGCCCGAGTCACCGAGTGGTGTGGTGCCACGTACGGTGGGCTCATGATGGGACCGTTGAATGCCTTGCCCGCCACTGAGTGAATCGCGGTGGCCTCGAGCTTCTCATCCGGCGTAAGCTCGGGCAGGATTCCCGGCATCCGCGCGGCGAGCATAGATTTTCCACTGCCCGGTGGGCCGATCATGAGAAAATTGTGCTTGCCGGCAGCGGCGATTTCGGCTGCTCTACGCGCCTCGGGCTGGCCCGCGACGTCGCGCATGTCCAGCAACTGCTTGTGGTTTATTGGCGGGTCAACCTCACCTCGGTCGATGGGCTCCCACTCCTCGTCCCCGGTCACGCAGCGCACGACCTGGGCCAGTGACTCGACGCAGAAGATGTCGATGTCCTCGCAGAGGGCGGCCTCGGCGGCGTTCTCCGCGGGGATGACCACCCTGGTAAAGCCCGCCTTCTTGGCCGCGAGGATGGCGGGTATCACCCCGGCGACCGGTCGGATACGCCCGTTGAGGCTCGCCTCGCCGAGGAACATGGTGGTGGTGAGGATCGTCTCGGCGTAGGCATCGTGGTCGGAGGCGAACAGGATGGATAGGACCATGGCGAGGTCGAAGTGTGAGCCCGATTTCTTGAGCGCCGCCGGCGAGAGGCTGACGATGATCTTGGTTTTGGGCCACGCCAGACCCGAGTTCTGGGTGGCGAGTTTGATGCGGTCGCGCGATTCTGCGACGGACTTATCCGCCAGTCCCACGATGTATGTGCCGGGGAGCCCGGGCCCCACGTTGGCCTCCACATCGACGATGGTGGCTGTTGCCCCCTCGAACGCGACGGTGACGGTTCTAGCAAGCGCCACGGTCGACCCCCTTGAAGCAGGTGACGGTGCCACCGATGATTTCTACAACGTCGAAGCGGATCGGCCGGTAGGCCTTCCCCTCAAGCCAGCGCATGGCGGCGCGGTGCACCCGCCGCAGTTTGGTCGGTGTGACGGCTTCCGCGCCGCCCATCACCCCCGTCGTTCGCGTCTTGACCTCCACGAACACGGTGGTATCACCCTGCTGCATGATGAGGTCGATCTCGCCGCACGTGTACCTCACGTTGGCGGCTACGAACGTATAGCCTTTTTCTTGGTAGTACCTGCGGGCACGGGTTTCCCCCCGTTTGCCCACTAACACATTTTTGGTGCTCATGTCTCCCCGGTTTGTCTCGTTGCACCGGTTGCGGCGACCGTGGCTCAGTGTGAGGCACAGGTACAAGCCGTGGCGGTGCGGTGGTGGTATTCCCCGGTTGCGCGGCGCGCAGCCGGTGGTGCCAGTATTGCGCACACCGGCCTCGCCGTCACCCCTCCATACTGTTCCCTGTGGATAACCCCCTCTTTCGGAACTATTGGTAGGAAAAATTTATCCACAGGCTCAGGTTCCGCCTCCTCGCCACACCCCGCCGAGGGAATCTGCGGTGGGTCACGCGTTCCGGCTACGAGCGAGCAGTATCCCTCCCCTGACTCACCTTCCTCCCCGAAGAGACCTCCGGCCTTAGTTTTTTTTCGCCCCTCAGCGAAAGCAACCGCACAGTCCCACGCTCGCGGAAGCCCTAAAAGAGGGCTCAACAAAGGCACTGGCTGAGAAAAAAGGGGTACGTTCACGTACCCCTGGCTTGTCGACGCTCCCCCGTCGCTAGTGTCCGGGTTTGCTGTCCGTTGCGGTTGCCCCGCTAATTAGTCCGGAATCACCATTTCGGGTTTGTCCAGCTCCTCGATGTTGACATCCTTGTAGGTGATGACACGCACGTAACGCACGAAGCGGGCGGCGCGGTACATGTCCCACACCCAGGCGTCGGACATGCGCACCTCGTAGTACACCTCGCCCCCCTCGGTGTGCGGGATCAGCTCAACGCCGTTAGCCAGGTAGAAACGTCGCTCAGTCTCGACAACGTAGGAGAATTGGCTCACCACGTCCCGGTACTCGCGGTACAGGCTCAGTTCCACTTCTGCTTCGTAGTTTTCCAAGTCCTCAGAACTCATGATTGCACTTCCATCCAGTCACTATGGGCACGTTGAACGTTGGAATAACTATATCTATGAATGGGGCTTGCACCGTGGTGGCGCACCGCATCCATGTGTGTGGCGGTGCCATACCCCTTGTGGGAGGCGAACCCGTAGTCGGGGTATTCCGTATCGTATTCCACCATGATGCAGTCCCGGGAATACTTGGCCAGCACGCTCGCAGCGGCGATGCAGCGCGCGGTGGCATCGCCCCCAATGATGGGCAGCGAGGGCTGACTGAACCCGGGGACCCACCAGGCATCGGTAAGCACATACCCCGGATGGACGGCGAGTGACCCGACGGCCCTGCGCATCCCGGAAATATTCGCCTCGGTCACCCCGAAAGCATCGATATCCTCAGGCGAAATGTGAATGATGCTCCACGCTGTAGCGTATTTCTTGATGAGCGGGTAGAGCAGCGCGCGACGGCGCGGGGTGAGCTTCTTCGAGTCGTCGAGAAGCTCCAGCTCCGGAATGTACCGGGGCGGGAGGACACACGCGGCGATTGTCATGGGACCAGCGCACGCGCCCCGGCCAGCCTCGTCTACTCCGGCAACCGGTCCCAACCCAGCCCGGTCCAGCGCGACCTCGTAGGTGCGCATCCCCTTGAGGGGACGCACCGGCCGACCGCCGTATGTAGTGAGCACTTGCTACTTCGCGGCCTCGAGCTGCTGTGGCTGAATCGGGTGATTATCTACGCCGCCGATGCGGTTGACTGGGAGGATAATCGCCTGCACCTTCCCACGAATATTTTCCTTTGGAATCGTGCCTTGGAGAGCATCGCTCATATGGTAGCGAGAATCCAGCGAGTTGGTACGGTTATCCCCCATCATGAAGAAACTATCCTCAGGCACCGTCACCGGGCCGAAATACGGGCCGCCGCACGCATCGGAGCCACTCGAGGATTCCACCGGGTACGCCGGCGGGTTGAGCGTGTAGGAGGAATCAATGAGCTCACCATCAACCTTGACACCCTCGTCACCGGGGAGACACTGGATGGTCTGCCCCTCCTTTGCCACGATGCGCTTGACCAAATCGTTTTCATCCGGTGCCACGAGCCCCACCAGGGAGCCCGCGTTCTGGAGCCCCCTCACCACGGGATTATCCGAGCGGTTGGACACGAAGTTGGTGTTCCACGCGGGTGTCCCCTTGAACACGACAACATCGCCGGGCTCGGGGTCGGTGAACGCGTAGGAGACCTTTTCTACCGCGATGCGGTCGCCCGTGCAGCCCGCGCAGCCGTGGAGAGTGGGCTCCATCGACTGGCTGGGGATGAGGTAAATGCGCCCCACAAATGTATGGATTAAGAAGACAATAATCAGCGTGGTGATAATGACGATGGGAATTTCGATGTACCACGGCTGCTGGGGCTTTTCTTGCTTACTCACGTTGGCACATAGTACCAGCAAAAAACCCAGCGCCCCACACAGCGGGGACACTGGGTTACGTTTGCAGATCGCTCACGCCGCCTTGCAGGGCAGACCACTCTCTACGTTTTCACCGTGTGAAAACGCCGTGTACCGGGCGGTTCCTGCGGGAGGGGGCGCGGTGATTACTAGCGGCGCTCCTTGATGCGGGCCGCCTTGCCGCGCAGGTTGCGCAGGTAGTACAGCTTGGCGCGACGGACCTTACCGCGGGTGACAACCTCGATGGAATCGAGGTTCGGGGAGTGCACCGGGAAGGTACGCTCGACACCGATGCCGAAACTCACCTTGCGGACGGTGAACGTCTCACGGATACCACCGTTCTGGCGACGGATGACGACGCCCTTGAAGTACTGCACACGAGTGTTGGAACCCTCGATGACCTTCACGCCAACGTTGACGGTGTCGCCGGGACGGAACTCCGGGATATCGTCGCGCAGGGATGCTGCATCAACCTTGTCAAGGATGTTGTTCATTTAAAGAACCCTTTCAAACTTGCTAGGAAAGAGGAACCTAGCGGCGCTTCCGGCTTCCCGGTGCTCGGCTGGTTCATATCCGTTACATTAACCTTTGGGATTGTGCCACACGAACGGCTATTTCCCAAATCCTGCCCGGCGCAGCGCGTCCGCCATGGAACCGCCGGTACCACCGTTACCACGGGCCCCACGCTTTCCGACGGATCCCTGGTCACGGTTTCCGCGACGACCTCTGTCACCGCGTCCGTCGCGTCGGTCCTGTGCGTCACGACGGTCGCGCTGTGAGGTCTTGCGCTTGTCCGCGCCTCCGCGCCGCTGCTTGTCGCCCGCGCCCGGTTCGTCGTCAAGCCTGAGGGTGAGCGAAATGCGCTTGCGGGGCACATCCACATCAAGCACCTTGACCTTGACCGTGTCGCCGTTTTTCACCACGTCGTGCGGGTCGGACACGAAGCTGTGGCTCATCGCCGAGACGTGGACGAGCCCGTCCTGGTGCACTCCCACGTCCACGAACGCGCCAAAGGCCGCCACGTTGGTGACGGTGCCCTCGAGGATCATCCCCGGGGTGAGGTCGGAGACGGACTCCACGCCCTCCTTGAAGGTGGCGGTGTGGAAATCGGGGCGCGGATCCCGGCCCGGCTTGTCCAGCTCATCAAGGATGTCCTTGACAGTGGGCACGCCGAAGGTCTCAGTGGCGAAGTCCGCGGGGTTGAGTTTGTGCAGCACACGGGTGTTTCCAATGAGCTCCTGCACGCCCACGCCGCTACTCTTGGCGATGTCCTCCACCACCGAATAGGCCTCCGGGTGCACCGCAGAGGCGTCGAGCGGATTGTCCCCGCCGCGGATACGGAGGAAGCCGGCGCACTGTTCGTAGGCCTTGGGCCCGAGCCGAGGCACGGAAAGAAGATCCTTCCGGGCGCCAAAGGCCCCCTTCTCCTCTCGGTATGTGACGATGTTCTTTGCTAGCGTCGGGGTAATGCCCGCCACCCGGTTGAGGAGCGGCACCGAGGCGGAATTCAAGTCCACCCCGACGGAGTTCACGGCATCCTCTACCACCGCGTCCAGGGTGTGGGCAAGCTCCGTCTGGTTCACGTCGTGCTGGTACTGCCCCACGCCGATGGACTTCGGATCGATCTTCACCAGCTCCGCCAGCGGGTCCTGCAGCCTGCGGGCGATGGACACCGCGCCGCGCAGCGAGACGTCCATGTTTGGGAACTCCTTGGCGGCCAGATCCGATGCCGAGTACACGGAGGCGCCGGACTCGCTGACGACCACGGGGACGGGTTTTTCTCCCCCGGCCTTGCCAATCATGTCCGCCACCTCACGCGCAAGCTTGGTTGTCTCCCGCGAGGCGGTGCCGTTGCCAATGGCGATGAGCTGCACGTGGTGCTCCGCCACGATGGAGGCGAGCTCCATGACGGCCTTGTTCCACTGGTTTTGTGGCTGGTGCGGGTACACGATGGTGGTTGACAGCACCTTGCCCGTGGCGTCGACGGTGGCGCACTTCACGCCGTTGCGATAGCCGGGGTCGAGCCCGAGCACGGACTTCTGCCCTGCAGGCGCGGCAAGCAACACGTCGCGGAGGTTGACCGCGAAAATGGCGAGGGCATCCTTCTCCGCTTTTTCGCTCATCCGCATCCGCACGTCGAGCGCCGCAGACACCTCAAGCTTGGTCTTCCACGCACGATGCACGGCGTTGTCGAGCCACTCGGAGTGCGGATAGCCGGCGTGGTCAAACACCATGGATTCATAGAGCGAATCGTCTCCCCCGTCCAGCTCCATCCGCAGAACGCCTTCCTTTTCACCGCGCAGGATGGCCAGCACCCGGTGGGAGGGCATGTCCTTAGCGGGTTGGGAGAACTCGAAGTAGTCCTGGTATTTGGCTCCTTCCGCTTCCTTGCCCTCAACCACTCCGACGACTGCCGTGGCTTCCTTGGCGAGCTCGTCGCGCAGGTCGCCCACGAGGTCGGCGTTGACGGACAGGTCGGCGGCCAGGATGGCGCGCGCCCCGTCAAACACCGCTTTGATGTCCTCGTACCCCTCGGTGACATACCGCGCCGCGATTTCCTCCGGGTCTGCTCCTGGCTTGTCGACGATCTCCTCCAGCGCCGCGCCAATTCCGGCCTCGCGGGCTTTATCCGCTTTGGTTTTGCGACGCTTCTTAAACGGCAGGTACAGATCCTCGAGGCGAGCCTTGGAATCGCACTCGAGGATGAGGGCGCGCAGCTCATCGGTGAGCTTTCCTTGTTCTTCGATCGACGCGAGGATCGTCTGCTTCCTGTCTTCCAGCTCGCGCAGGTAGTGAAGGCGTTCCTCCAACGTGCGAAGCTGTGTGTCGTCGAGCCCGCCGGTTATTTCCTTGCGGTAACGGGCGATAAACGGGACGGTGTTACCTTCGTCGAGGAGCCGAATTGTCGCCTCTACCTTGGCAACGTCCACCCCCAGTTCGTGTGCGATAGTCGCTGCAATCATTCGCCCAATTGTAGTGACTACCATTTCGGATTTTCCCGTCGGGCCACTCGTACTAAGAAAATGTACTGCTTCCCTCACCCAGTTGTGTCTGCGGGTGCGTCCTCACCAGATGCCTCTAGCTACCATTCTCCGCAACCGAGTTCTTCGCCTCACTAAGAGGCCTGGTCAAGTCCGCTGCGATTCTCGCAGCCCACACACAAATAACGGAGTGCAAAATATCATTTTCGATACAACGAGCCAGACAGATCCCCACTCGGGTTCTAGATTCCGCTCCCCGGCGGGATGATCTCAATTTCCTGCACAGATTGTCTAAGGCTGTTATCTGACTTAATTTCGACCCTTGTCAACATACGGCCGGTCTGCCGATCGTATGCCGTGAATGGAAGCATATCTGGGTCGTTCGGGTCATACCAGGGTGCGACCACAACCATTTCGGGAGTTATCGAATACACATAGTTGTTACCATCCGGGATAATTTCGGCACTCCATGGCGATTCAAACTTTCCGGAGACGAAATCATAGTCCAGCGTCTTTCCCTCACTTGAGACCCCTTCCATCCTGGTTTTCCCTCGGGAAAACTGTCCCTTTGAGAACTCCAATAACTTGGCTGGTGCTGGTGCGTACGAAGCTGTTTTATTCGCAATATCGATTGTCACCGAAATATTTTCACGATTTTCCCAAAACTCCGTCGGATCGGTTTCCGGGGCATCTATCAAAGCGACAAGACTTTCACCCGGACCACACCCCATCAAGTGAACGATGAGATCTGTAAAAACTGTCACCCCGGCTTCGCTGTCTATGGTCCCTGGAATACCAGACTTAAACAGCGGTTCGCCGATCACCCAATCATGTGATAGCTCATACACAGCAATCTCATTCGGAAGAGCATCGTCCTTGGACAACACGGTGGTCGCAATGTAACGCTTGTCACCACAGAACGCTACCGCTGAAGAATTACCAGAAATACTGACAATATGGATGTCTCCGCGTCGTCCGATAAAGGCGTAATCAACCCACCACCCATTCTTATCCTCACGAGTGTGAGGAATGCTCGTCACCGCATAGCCAAAGCCTTCAATCACAGCCGACTTCACCCCATCAAAACCGGGGAAATCACGTTTTTCCTGCAATTTCCCCTCCCAGTTGTAAGTCCGCAACGCACGTCCAGTAACAACAACGAATCCACCATCAACTGGAACAGCTGTGAACTCCTCACCATCAGTGGGCACAAGTGCAAGAGGAGTCAGCACACCATCCTTGAGAAGCCGTATATCTGCAATTTCATTGTGGATCCCCGAGTTATTCTCACGCAGGGTAACTAACAGAGGCGGCCCCTGCCATGCAGATGCAGGCATGTCATGTCGTTCAGACGGAATTGAATCAACGACAATAATGATCGCGACAATAAGAAGCAGCACTAAGAAAACAGCGCCGCACCCACAGCCCAACCGGCGAGTCCAACGAAATACACCATCACGGTGTTTTTTACCATTACTGACCACGACTTAATACTCCTGTAACAACGGACTACTCACAATATCGAAAGGAAACACACTCGATCCTCCGTTGGAATCCAGATCAATCGAGGGAGTAGCAGCGTCGTACGAACGCCACATACCCCGCCCCTCCACCAACCGCTGTTGCCTCACCCACAACCGCGTCATCTGAACCGAGAACTGCACTCTCCTCCACAGCAGAAGAAAACGCACCGACATGCGACTCCTCAGCACCAGCCCCTGAAGTCCCTGCAAAGGTCAAACATGCCACCACACAAACACACAAAACCCTTCGCATAAGAAGTCTCCTTCAGTAAAACTGCCTGTCATTTACAGCCTAAAACCACTTTTCCCCCCAACAACATGACAAAAATCACACATACTCATCGCAGGAACACACACTCAGCGCAGGATCTAGCCGGCTACCGCACTACAGGATCCTCACACTGAACCGGCTGCAGTGGCTTTGAACGTACCTACCTCACCTGCGATCCATCCCCTGGTTGCCTCATAGAACGGGATTCCCCGGACCGTGTCGACGCGTACGCGCTGTCTTGTGGGCAGTCTTCATTGAGCTGGGGGCACGGGTGTTAGGCCTGGGGTGTGCAGCCGTCCGAGGCGACGTTGAGCGGGGCGGAGACGAGTGCTGGCATAGTGGTGCCCATCCACGGGGTTCCCGCGGGGAAGAGCTCCATGACGTAGCCGGTGATCTCCTTGGCAGGAGCAAGCGAATCCACGAGGATGTCCAGGGTGAACACTTCCTCACTGGTGGCAGGGCGATCGTGGGTGCGCTCAAATTCGTCGATGAGCGCGTGGCTCGGGTCGCACGCGAGATTCATCGGGGCGGTCTGAACATCGGAGACGAACACGTTATGGCGCTCCAGTGAGCCTTCCAACTTCGCGAGCGCCGCATCCAAGTCCCGCTGGCGGACGAGCACCTGCATCCGGGTGCGCAGCGGGTACTGCGCCGCGCCTAGGCGGATGTCCTCCTTGCTGAGCTTGCCATGCTCGATGAGGTCAGCGAAGATATCGGGGCGCACGCGCGCCGTCTTCTTCACCGCCTCCTCGTGGTGGAACTGGGCAATACGCTTGTGGTTGCCACTTGTCAGCGGCTCTGGCACTTCCATGCCCCGCCACACCCGTGGCTTGGTGTAACTCGGGCCTTCGAGAAGACCGTGCGAGAACGAATCGTCCTCGTGGGACTCGCTGTTGCCCAACACGCCGGGGATGAGACGGACCATCGCCTCCGTCATGACGAGCACGGCAACCTCGCCGCCGATGAGGACGTAATCGCCAATGGAGACCTCCTTCACGCGGGCGTAGCGCTGAGCATCGTCGATAACTCGCTGATCGATCCCCTCGTAGCGCCCGCAGGCGAAGATCACGTGGTCCTCGTTGGACCATTCCCGCGCCATGTCCTGCGTGAACGGCGTCCCGGAGGGAGTGGGAACAATAAGCAGCGGACGGTGGTCACCGCTCGTGCTGGCCAGGCTATCGTAACCACGCGACTGAATATCGTGCACCTCATCGTGCCGTGGCTGACCACGGTGGAGCTCCGCCGAATCGAGTTCCATTCCTGTCGCTTTACCCGCAACGACATCCTCAAGGGCGTCGCCCCACACCGTGGGCAACATGACCATGCCGGGCCCGCCTCCGTAAGGAGAATCGTCCACGGACTGATGCACGCCAGATGCCCAGTCGCGGAGGTTGTGCACGTCCACGCTCAGCTGCCCGTCCTCGATCGCCTTGCCCAGCAGCGCGTGGCGCAACGGGTCGAGGTATTCAGGGAAGATGGTGATGACGTCAATTTTCACGGCGTAAAACAGACCTTTCGTGGCAAAGATGGCAGAGCAGGGGTGAGAAAGGAGACTACAGATCCAACAGGCCGTCGGGAGGCGTGATCGTCGCGGTGCGCTCGTCGAGGTCGATGGCCGGGACGATGGCGTTAACAAGCGGAATGAGGACCTCCCGGGAGTCCTCGTCGAGGGTGACGGTAAGGAGCGTTGCGGCTGGGCCGTGGGTGACATCGGTGACCGCACCGATCGCCTTCCCCTCGTGGATAACGGTGAGTCCCTCAAGCTCATGATCGTAGTAGCCGTCCTCTGCAGGGTCGTGCTCCAGCGGCGGGGCAAAGAACTGCGTGCCACGCAGGGACTCCCCCGCCGTGCGATCCGGGATCTCCTCAAACTTCACCAGCAGACGCCCCTGGTGTGGACGGAAGGACTCGATGGTAAGGTCCCGCTCGCGCCCGCCACCGGCACGGCCGTGAAGAACGGCACCCACGAAGAAACGCTTCTCCACCTCGTCGGTGGTCGGTTGAACCACTACCTCGCCTTTGATGCCGTGGGTTTTCACCACATGTCCGATTCGGTACTCCATGCGTGACATTCTACTGTTAACCACGCCGACGAGAACATGGCAGGGCTTTCGCCACAACCCCAATACGTGAGTCCACATAGCTGGGGTTGAAAAAATTTGGGTTTCCTGAAAGTCACGGCGAGCTGCAGCAGGAATCGGAAAAACCAGTGTGCGCGACCTCTTCGCCGTTACTTGCAGCAGCAAAAAGGCACCCACCGTGCGGCGGGTGCCTTGTATGAGCTAATCGCGAAGACTACTCGGACTTCTCCTCGTCCTTAGCCTCTTCTGCAGCCTCTTCAGCGGGAGCCTCGGTGGTCTCCTCAGCGTCGGACTCAGCCTTGGCCTCTTCCTCGGCTTTCTTCTTGGCAGCAGCCTCAGCGGCTTCCTTCTCTTCCTTAGCCTTCTTCTTCTTTTCGGTGATGGCCTCGGCGGTCGGGCCGTTGTTGGCCTCCTCGAGAGCCTCGTTGAAGATGTCCAGCTTGGAGCGCTTCGGCTCGGCAACCTTGAGGGTGCCCTCGGCGCCCTCGATGCCCTTGAACTTCTGCCAGTCGCCGGTCACCTTGAGGATGGCGAGCACGGGCTCGGTCGGCTGTGCACCGACACCCAGCCAGTACTGTGCGCGCTCGGAGTTGACCTCGATGATGGACGGGTCATTCTTCGGCTGGTAAATGCCGAGGTTCTCGATGACGCGACCGTTGCGGCGACCACGGGAATCCTGGACGACGATACGGTACTGGGGGTTGTGCAGACGTCCGATACGGGCGAGCTTGATCTTCACAGCCATGGTGAAAACTTCCTTTGTATGTCACTGGGCAGTACAGCGCCTACAACGTGGCAGGCCGGTTTCAACCCTTCAAAATGTACAGTTCCACAGTTTTCACGTGGTGACAGCGGGCCGGTTGCAGCCAGCGGTGGCAGATACTTGTGAGCCATGCCGTGGACAGCGTCGATTCCCGCTTTTCACGCGAAAACTGAGTGTTGCCATAGACAACTTGAAGTACTATACACGTTCGGCGGTCAGCAGCTCAAATCGCATGACGCGCTAAGGCGAGCGCCGGCCAGCGCAAACAACGTGGCCCACGAGCCGATCCAACCGCACTGCAGAAAAACCCACCATGCCGCCGCAGCATTGGCGACACGGTGAGTTGTTCAACTACTGTGTGGAGCCTCTATTTAGGGAAGCCGAACTTCGTCGGATCGATACCGCCCATGCCCGGGAAGCCCTTTCCACCCATGCCGGGGAAGCCCTTGCCCAGGTTGCTCAGGTCCGGCATGCCGCCGTTTTCTTCCATTTCCTTCTGCAGTTTCTGCAGCTCCTCCATGGACGGCATCTTCGGTGCAGTAGGCTGCTGGTTCTGTTGGGCCATGGAACCAAACTGGCGCCTGTTCTTGCCCTTCTTCCCCTTCTTGCCCTTGCGCTTGTTCTTCTGCTTCTTGGTAGCAGAACGGTTGAAGCCACCCAGGCCCGGCATACCCATCTGGCCTGCCATCTTGCCCATCATCTTCTTGGCCTCGTTGAAGCGCTCCACCAGCTGGTTGACATCCTGCACCGTGACACCGGAGCCGTTGGCGATGCGCTTACGGCGCGACGCGTTGAGGATCTTCGGATCGGCCCGCTCCTGAGGAGTCATACCACGAATGATGGCCTGGATGCGGTCGAGCTGCTTCTCGTCCACCATGTCCGCCATCTGGTTCATCTGCTTGCCGCCGGGCAGCATCTTCAAGATGTTGGAGATCGGCCCCATGCGCCGAACCATGAGCATCTGATCGAGGAAATCCTCCAGCGTCAGCTCTCCGGAGCCAAGCCGGGTGGCAGCTTCAAAGGCTTTCTCCTGGTCAAGGTTCGCCTCGGCCTGCTCAATGAGGGAGAGGATATCGCCCATGCCGAGGATGCGGGAGGCCATGCGCTCGGGGTGGAAAACGTCAAAATCGTCGAGCTTCTCGCCGGTGGAGGCGAACATGATCGGCTTGCCGGTCACCTCACGGATGGACAGGGCCGCACCACCACGGGCATCGCCGTCGAGCTTGGTGAGCACCACGCCGGTGAAATCGACACCATCGCGGAAGGCCTGCGCGGTTTGCACCGCATCCTGGCCGATCATCGCGTCGATGACGAAGAGCACCTCATCAGGGTTGATGGCATCGCGAATGTTGGAAGCCTGGCGCATGAGCTCTTCATCGATGCCCAGGCGACCGGCGGTATCGACGATGACCACGTCGCGCTGCTGGCGCTTGGCCTCCTCGACACCCTGCCTGGCCACGGCCACGGGGTCACCGTGGGACGTGCCCATCTCGTGCTCGGTGGTGTCCAGCGTGGTGCCGGGGTCCGGCGCGAAGGTGGGAACGCCGGCGCGCTCGCCAACAATTTGCAGCTGCTGAACGGCACCGGGACGCTGGAGGTCACAGGCAACCAGCATCGGGGTGTGTCCCTGGGACGCCAGGTGCTTGGCCAGTTTGCCGGCCAGTGTCGTCTTACCGGCACCTTGCAGGCCCGCGAGCATGATGACCGTCGGAGGGGTCTTGGCCAGCTGGAGGTGGCGGGTCTCGCCGCCGAGGATCTGAACCAGCTCCTCATTGACGATCTTCACCACCTGCTGGGCGGGATTTAACGCCTGGGAAACATCCTGACCACCGGCACGCTCCTTGATCCGCTTAATGAACCCACGCACGACGGGAAGGGACACGTCGGCCTCAAGGAGAGCGAGGCGAATCTCCCTCGCTGTGGCGTTAATGTCAGCCTCGCTGAGCTTGCCTTTTCCTCTAAGCCCGGTGAGCGCATCGCTCAAGCGGTCTGACAGTGATTCAAACACTCGACTTACATCCCTTCTTACTGTGGTCGAGACAGTACGGTAACACAGCTTCTTACATGGTAGCCAACGGCGCGAACGGCGCTTTTATTCGGTCATCGGCGCAGAATATTCCACCGAACGCGGTGCTACTCCACAGCGTTTTCTCCCTCGTATTCCTCGATGATACGCGTGCTCACCTGGGATAGCTCTTTGAGCAAATCGTAGAAGTTGCCCATCTCGTTCCACACGCCGTCCTCACTGAGCACCCCGTAGGCGGCGTCGGTTTCGGCGAGGTCGCGCGACCACTGACCTTCGTAGTACGCAATGAGTGGTTTGAGGGTGTCCCACGCCTGAGCTAGGTCCTCGGGGAAGTTCTCGTGGGCGTTGTTGAATCTCGTGATCTGTGTCAGACGCTCGTCGTTGACCTGAATTCGTTTCATCTGCTCTGCAGCCATGGTGCCATTGTAGGCGCAGATGACGTTGCCCGCCCTTTCCACGCAGGTGGATGGGGCGGGCACGGGGTGGCGAGAACTCAGTACGCGAGCGCGAGTGTCGCGGTTACCGCACGCTAGTACAGGAGAGCGTCGACAAAGCTCTCCACCTCAAACGGTGCGAGGTCGTCGGCACCCTCACCGAGGCCCACGAGCTTCACCGGCACACCAAGCTCCTCCTGAACCTGGAACACGATGCCACCCTTGGCAGTGCCGTCCAGCTTGGTGAGCACCACGCCCGTGATGTCCACCACGTCGCGGAACGTGCGGGCCTGGATGATGCCGTTTTGGCCAACGGTCGCGTCAAGAACGAGGAGCACCTCGTCCACCTTGGCCTTCTTTTCCACCACGCGCTTGACCTTGCCGAGCTGATCCATGAGGCCCGTCGAGGTGTGGAGGCGTCCGGCGGTATCGACGAGCACCACGTCGACGTGCTCCTCGGTACCCTTGGCCACCGCATCAAATGCCACCGACGCGGGGTCCGCCCCCTCCTTGCCGCGAACAGTGGAGGCACCCACGCGGCGACCCCACGCCTCAAGCTGGTCGGCGGCCGCTGCACGGAACGTGTCCGCTGCACCGAACATGACCGAATGCCCCATGGACACGAGCACGCGCCCGAGCTTGCCCACGGTGGTGGTCTTGCCCGTGCCGTTCACGCCCACAACGAGGACGACGGCGGGCTTGTTGTCGTAGGGCATCGCCTTGATGGAGCGGTCAAGCTCTGGCTTGCCTGCCCCGATGAGGGTTTCGCGCAGCATGGCGCGTGCTTCCTCCTCGTTGCTCACGCCGCGGGCAGCGATCTTCTCACGCAGAGAATCAACCACCTTCATAGTTGTGGTGGCACCGAGGTCCGCCATGATGAGCGTGTCCTCGATCTCCTCCCACGCGTCCTCGTCCAGGTCGCCTGCGGAGAGAATCCCCAGCACACCTTGGCCGATGACGTTGTTCGACTTGGACAGCCTGCCGCGTAGGCGCCCCAAGCGACCTTCCGCGGGAGCAATGTCTTCAGTTTGAACCTCGGCAGGCTCGGGCTCGGCTGTCACGGTCTGCTCTGAGGCCTGCGGCGCTTCCTGCGCACGCGCGGCCTCGGCGGCCTCTACCTGCTGGGCCGCAGCGGCCGCCGACTCGTCGATTTCTTCCTGCGTCGGTGGCTCGGTAGCCTCCGGTGCCGCTGCTTCCGCCGGCTCGTCGGTGTGCACGGCCTGCGCACCGTGATCTTCCTTCTCACCCGGCGTGGGGACAGTTGCCGGCATATTGGTGGCAGTGGGTTGCGGGGCATCGGGGTCGGTCACCTGGTCAACGCTGCCCGGCTTGGCTGCGTTTTCTTCCGTATCCGGCTTTTCGACGACCACGTCAGGCTCCGGGTGGGCGTCGCTGTCAACGACGGTGGGCGAAACCTCGGGCTCCTCCACCTGGAACACTTCGTGGGACGGTTCGGCAGCCGGTGCAGTTTCCGCATACTGAGCACCGTCCGCGGACGGCGTGACAGGTTCTGCCACTGTGGCTTGCTCTTCGCCGCCCACTGTGGCGGTGTGCTCCGCCTCGCCCCCAACCGGCTGTTCCGCCTCAGCGTTGGCGCGCGAATCGGTTTCGAGAGACTGATCCGTTGCCTCATCGCCAGCCTGCGCGGTCTCATTCTTCTTGTCCGCGCCGGTTGTCTTCGCTACTCCTGCCCCAGCTGCCGCTGCCACAGCAGCTCCTGCAATGCTCGCCCCCGCCTTCGTGGCAGCGGTGGAGGTGCTGCGCTCTGCAGCGGACGCACCCGCCGTGGTATCCGCAGCGGTGGATGTGGGTTGAGTGTCGGTAGAAGAATCACGCTGCGTGGTTGGAGTACCTGACGCTGCAGGCTGTGGCGAGGAAGACTGCGCAGGCGAGAGTTTCTGCCCATCGCGAAGCACAGGTTCCTTCTCTGCGGAATTTCCCGCCGCGAAGTTGAAGCCACTCTTGGCGTGGTAATTCCCCGACTTTTCGGCCTGGGTAAGCTCCTTTTTCTCCTCCTTCTTTTCAAAGGAGACCTGCTTAGACTTCCCCCTCTTGAGGCCAAAGTAGATAATCAGTGCGATGACGATGACCGCAATGACGAGGCCAATGATCCAGTAGGGCAACGTTGTGGAATCAATCATGGAACCCACGTTACCGGCTCGCGCCCGCAACGTGCGACTGCGCGCGAGATTACGCGGGCTACTGGTGGTCTCAGCAAAGCGTTGACACTAATGACACAGGTTCGCCTACTAGCGTCCGCGCAGACTCCGCTTCCACCACTCGTCCCATCGCTTCCCGCGCTGGGGCCACCAGCCACTGCCGTCTACACGGCATGTAGCCAGGTGCCTTCTGCCACACGAACTGCAACGAGGTCCCCGGGATACAGAGACCTATTTGATGACCAATTTGACCTCCTTATCCCACAATTCCGGGAGAGGTCACCGCGCACACCATCGCCTCGGCAGACACAATGTCGCCGGTGACGAGCTCGGGAACGATGGTGGCGAGCTTCGCCCAACCACGGGAAGCCTGCGTGAGCTGCTTGGACTTTCCGATGAGCCCGTACGCGTGCATGCGGGCAGCCAGCGCAAACACCAGTGAGACCACCGGTGCGAGAGCCCACACGTTCTCATGGTTTTCGGTATCTACACCATCGAGCTTGTCAAAGCGGATGCGCGCCGAGGTGTACAGCTGACGGTTCGCACCACGCAGGCCACGCAACAGCGCCACTGCAGCCTTGATCATTTGCTGATCCGCAAGAAGCACGTTGAGCTCAGCGCGGTGCTGGAAGGTCTCGTACACCGCCAGGAGACGGCTCGAATCATCGAGGATGGACCCCGGCACAATCTCCGCGGAGGAGAAGAACATGCTCAGCAGCGTCTCCTGCTGCGCCGGGTCCATGTGCGAAATCTGCACGATTCCCTTGTCCACGCACGCGGTGTCAAGAGTTGCATCACGTCCCGTGGCGAGGGTCTCCACCAGGCGCTTGCCACCCACATCGGTCAGGCGCCGGATGAGGTGTTTGCGTTCCTTGGGGTCAAGCACCGCGGGAAACGGCTCGTCGGGAGTGGTGTTTTCGGACGCCGTGGCACTGTCTGCTGCTTCGTCATCATCAACGTCCATCCCTGCACGGAGCTGCCCGATGAGCTGCAGCGCACCGATCCACGGCGCGCGGTGCGTATCGGTCACTTCTTCGCCGGTATTGAACAGCGAGCCGATGAGCCCCGAACTGATGATCCTGGCAGGCTGCTTCTCCGCCGGGATGAGGGAGGCGGATAGGCCCGACAGCGCGGCCGATGGGTGCGCGGTGAACACGGCGACGATCGCCTTGCGGGATACGCCCTCGGTGATGGCACTGTCCCACAAAACCGGCATGATGGACGGATCAGCGGGCGGGTTTTCCGTCTCGCCTGCAAGGAAGGCGGACAGCTCGTCAAAGCCCTGACTCGACGAGGGGAAGTGGCCTTCCTGTTCCGCGCTGAGGCTTGTCGACGGTGGATTGAGCGGTGGCCGAACCGTGTTGAAGGGATCCGGGGTGTACAGGTAGACGGAGAGTTGGCCGGTGCCCACATAACGCTCGGGGAGCTCCACTGTCCCATCCTCCACAGGAAGGGAGATGGCATTTTCCCACGGGGCTGTGTCCGGCCAGATCCATGCGGCGAGCGTGCGCGGTGAGCCGTTAGCTGTGGTTGTTGCAAGATCGGTGAAGCTCATCGTCGAACCCTCGATGGTCGCGCCAGTAGCCACGGGCGTGGAATCCAGGATGGCAATGTTGACGGATACCCTGCGGTCGGTGCCGGGGTCGGTCCACGCAAATTCAACGCGACCTCCGTTGACCCCGACGAGTCCGGTGCCGAGGGAAGCGAGCTCCACCGAGTAGGTGCGCGAGTCTTCCTGCTTGAGGTTGAGGGTTCGCACCGGGGCGCCCGTACGGTTACGCACCGTCATCTGGGGCTTACCAATCTCGCCCGTCGCGCGGACACGGAAACGCCCTGCTAGATCGATATCCGTCGCCGGAGTGACAATGCGCGTCGTCCTCCAAATGGGTCCACACTCCTTGATGGGAAGCTGGAAACGTAGGCGTGAGGGGAAGAACCGCATCGGCATAGAGGTTCCCTCGTCCGTTTCTACCGTGAAGTATGCGCCAGCCTCCTCGGGGGCAACATCCACCACGCGTGGGGCCACCTCAAACTCTTTTTCGCCGGGGCGCAGGTGCAAGCTCGCGGTAGACAACCCACCCTGGGCCGGGATGCGCAGCGAGGGACCGGAACCTTCCACAACCGCGGTCGCGCCCTCCACGAGGGCAAACTCGTGGCGGAAGCTCTCCCCGCGTGGTCCACGGATCCGGACGAGGAACTCCCCCACCCACGGTGCGTCGTAGGCCTCCGGGTCGAACACGTCAAATACCCCGCCTTCTGCGGGAACTTCCAATGGTTCCGTCGGAGCGATTTCTGTACCCTGCTGGTCAACGCCCGCGTAGGAGGAAATTGTCAGGTACCACTCTTCGGTGGTGCCCGACTGCGTGGGCGGGAATTCCACCACGAGGGACTCGGTGTGAACGGGAAGGTCCATGGACGAGTGGACATCGGGAAGAACGTTGTCAGGTTCGGTGAACACCACACGTTGGCGGGGGTCGATGCTGCGCACTGCTTTCATCGGGCTGGGGGTCTCCCCGGCGCGCAGGAGCTGGATGGAATCGGCACTAGAGCAGTCCAGAACGTGACCGACCCAGCCGTTCCAACCCTCAACCTCAAAAGTCTCAACGATGGGCAGGGCCTTGCCCGTGACAACGTCGATAAGCTGACTGTCAGCTGGGCACACGACGGCGAGCTCACCGTGGTGGAGCGAATGCTTCTCCGTCAGGTTTTGCCCACGGGTGGAAAACACGAGGAGCGGGTCATCGTTGCGCACCACGGGTACCACCCAGGTGTGTTGGTTGGTAACATCCGCTACCTGAAGGTCTTTCACCTGGTGCCGCAGTGTGAGGTCGAGAGACTCGGTCAAATTGCGGGTGCTCCCCCACGGGCGGTTGGTTCGGAAGACCTCGGTGGTGCCGCCGACGGAGACGCGCCAGTCGATGACATCCTCGCCCTCGTCGAGGATCTGCTCAGGCAGGCGCACACACACCTTTCCTTGCCTAAGGTTGAGGACGAGGCGTGGGCGTTCCTCGCGGTGGCCCGCACCCACCGCATCGCGGCGGTTTTCGGTCCCGGCGGGCCGCTCGGCGAGTTCTGCAAAGACTTTCTCTTTCACCAGTTGCGGTGCTTCAATGTCATCCTCAAACTGCCACGTTGCCGAGTTGTCCACTGTGTGCTGCCGGAGCCTGCGCACAGACTCGACGATGGCTGTTGCCCTCTCGGGTGCCACGTCGTGTCCGGAGTGAAGAAGCGGACAGGCCTCGAATGGATCGTCGGACGAACCGAAATCGAGTTCTTCCAACAGTGCGGGAACCTCGCTGCTGGTGATTCCCGCATGGAGGGTAAGCAAGGTGATCGGGTCTGCCCCGTCGGCTACCGTGAGGCCCACCTTGGCCATGAGTTCCGCGATGTTTTCGCGGAGGAAGTCCTCGTTGGCCCCCTCCGTGCCACCAATGCCCAGTCCACCGAAGTATTCGGTGAAGAGGTTGTCTGGCTCCACCATGCGGGAGGCGCGGTAGACCAGGGTGGTCGATGTTAGCGCAGGTGTGGAGGAGATGAGGGTTGCGAAATCGGCTCCGAAATCGAGTTGTCGCCCAAGGAATGTGCCGTAGAACTTCTCAATCGCCTCGCACTCGTCGTGCCCTAAGCCACTATCGGTGAACCAGCCGATGTCCTTGAGCCTGCCGGCGAGCTGAAGCTCTGTTTGTGACGCCCATCCGAGGAGGGAATCGTTCGGATCTGCGATTGGGGATTGAGGAACGCCCGTGGACACCAAATTCGCCTTTCTTGTAAGAACCCTTGTTAGTCAAAATATCGTGGCCCGTGGATAGTTAGCCTACCGCGACTTTCACCCAGCGCACGGTTTGGTAACGCCACCATGTTAGTGCCACGGGTCTGATGAGGTGAGCGCCACGTGCCACTAAGGCGATGCGCACCGTGACTTAATGGCGCCGCTACGGCTCCTGCCCGGTGGAGGTGCCGTAGCAGGACACTCCGTATCCGATGGCGGAGGCGATAGCGATGACGCTGAGCACAGCACCAATCCCCATGGACACGTTCGTGCCTAATCCCTCTTGGTAGCTAGCGAGGGGCTGTGGAAGTCCGGGTAACGGGAAATGCACGGCTGCCAGGCCGAGCAGCGGAATCACCCACGCAAGGGGAACCGCATAGCCGGCGGGTGGCTCGACACAGGCACCGCTGGTTCCACCAGGTGTGTTCCCTCCCGGGTTGGCCGGGTCATCTGTGGTCACGGTGACGGTGATGTACTGTGCTTTACCTCCTACTTCGACACCGATGATGCCCTGCGTTGCACCCTGCACGGGCGTGACGTTGAGCGCACCGTCTTTCACAGTCACTGTCCAGCCTTCGGGCGCGGTGATCTTTGGCCTAGTGGAATCGCGCAGAGTGCCGCGAACAGGGCGAATCACGGATGTCCCGGAACTGCTGATACTCACGGAGCTGGGGAAGACAGCGCTTTCCAGTGCTGGTGGATTCTCACTACCCGGCGTCTCCGGCGTCGTGGGCTTCGTCGGCTCCGTGGGGTCCGGTGTCTCCGGGGTCGTAGGTTCCGTCGGCTTCGTCGGCTCCGTGGGGTCCGTCGTTACCGTCGGCTCCGTCGTTACCGTCGGCTCTGCTGGAGTGGTGGTCTCCGGCGAGCTCGGCGTAGTTGTTTCTGGCGTAGTCGTTTCTTTGACGCATTTTCCCCCAACACGGAGCAGGAAAACCTTCGTCGTTTCCGGCTGGCCCGGGTACGTGATGTGGAAGTAGACATTGTGATCCCCTGCGGGAATCGTCTTCGCGATTTGGATTTCCAGCCTTCCTGGTAGCTGAATCACGCGAAGATACTTATTCGAGCCGGCATTGACTTTCATCACTGCGCCTTCAGGAAGAACGATTGTATCCAGGTTGAGCAGGGCTCCTGGACGTGCCTCGTAGCATTCCTCGAATGTAAAGAACTCGTGAGGAGTGATATTCACCTTCATCTCACGCACGATCGGCTGCTGGCCAGGCAAATCCACAATCAGAGTGACGGTGTGTTCACCCAGCGGTGTCTGGGGATCAGCCTTGACCATAACTTTGGGGCCCTCCACCTCAGTGGAGATGAGCCCCCTGGCCGAGGAAGACGGCACGGCCCGGATGCTTCCCCCATCCGGCCACGGTGGTACATCCCCGCTGGCGTTCACCCACACTGTTTGACTACGGGCAAGGTTGACGCTCGCGGGGAAAGTGATCTTCCGTGGTGCAACCGTGAGGTGGATTTCCGCTTCCTGTGTGGTGTGATTGGAGTACGTAAGGGTGAGCCCCACGGTGTACTCGCCCGGGTGTGCCTCAGCGAGTACCTGAATATGAACCCCTCCAGGTTTCTTTGTGCTGGTCACTTTCAACGGTGTGCTGTGAATCTGAATTTTCGTTCCAGCCGGCGCGTACCCTGTCGGAGTGACGGTTACCCCCTCCCCTGGCAACAAGATCAGCGGCTCCTCTAGCTTGTAGCTGAGCGAGTAGTTAGTCACAGTCACCCGCATCGAGCCGGAGTTCGTTTCCCCAGCCTCGGTCCAGCTGTACCCCAGCGTGTACGTGCCAGGTTGGATGCCTTCAGCAAATCTCAAGAGCCAGGTACGCTTACCGTCATTTGCATCTTCTTGTACAAACTTCGCGTACTGGTTCCCCGCTGTCACGCGTAAGTCGGTGACGGTATCAGAAATCGTGTACTTCAACGCCTGCCCTGGAGATAAGGTCGCATCGGCCAATCCGCCAAAACTTTGCGCACTGGCAACGGCAACGAGGGAGCCTGCCCCGTCACCAGGCACCACCCCTGTGCCACCCGCAGGAACGATGACACTGGCGAGGGCGCAACACATTGCTACGGAAAGCGCACGAAGTTTCACTGGTCGGACCTCCTGGGCTCTAACATTTAAGCTGTTACCACTGAGTATATGGGGAGAAGCTAGTGAGTGGAGTACCTTTCTTTGTAATTCCACGGCTATGGGGTCGCGCCGATGAATTGCTGCTCTACGTGCATGCTGGTGCGCGCCATCTGCCGGCCTACTGCTCAACCCGGTGGAGGCGCTGGCTAATGACGCGGGTGACGCCGTCGCCCTGCATCGTCACGCCGTAGAGAACGTTGGCCACATCCATCGTCGGTTTCTGGTGGGTGATGACGATGAGCTGGCTCGTCGCGCGCAGCTTTTCAAACAGGGCGATGAGGCGTCGCAGGTTGACATCATCGAGGGCCGCTTCCACCTCGTCCATGACGTAGAACGGGCTGGGTCGAGCCTTGAAAATCGCTACGAGCATGGCCAGGGCGGTGAGCGTTTTCTCCCCACCGGAGAGCAAGCTCAAGCGCTTGACCTTCTTTCCCGGCGGGCGGGCCTCCACCTCGATGCCGGTGGTGAGCATGTCTGTGGGATCGGTGAGCAGGAGTTTGCCCTCGCCGCCGGGGAACAGCGTGGAAAACACCTCGGGGAACTCCCGCTCAACGTCGTGCCAGGCATCGGTGAAGAGGGTGAGGATCTTGTCATCTACCTCCTCAATCACCTGGTGGAGATCCTTACGGGCCCGAATAACATCGTCGAGCTGCGTGGTAAGGAACGAGTAGCGATCCTCCAGGGCCGCGTATTCCTCCAGAGCCAGAGGGTTGACCTTGCCCAGCGAGGCCAGCGCCTTTTCCGCGCTCTTCAGCTTCTTGCGCTCCTCGGTGATGGAGAACCCCTCGGGCTCGTGGAACTGTTCACGCAGGGTAGTGGCGGGAACACCCGTCTCACCTGTGGCGCGTCGCTCCGCTTCCTCCAACCGGACGGCCGACTGCGCAGCTTTCATCTCCACCTCGTGGTAGGCGGTCTGGGCGCGGGAGAGGCGCTGCCGGGCATCGTGAACGGCGACGGACTTCTCTTTCACCGTGGCCTCGGCACGTGCCACCTCCTGGCGGGTAGCTTCACGCTGGTCGTGGGCCCGCGTGAGGGCATCTTCCACGCGGGCGGCTACTGTGGCGGCTGCATCGCGCACGGCGATGGCCTTTTCCACCTCGCGGCGGCGCTTTTCTTGTTGTTCTTCGAAGCGTTTCTTGTTCTCCGCATCTGCTGCCGCTTTTCTGCGCAGGCCCTGAGCGCGCTGCGTGGCGCGTTCCACCTCATCGCGGGTTGACCGCGCGGCGATTTTCGCCTCCATCTCCATGGCCTGTACCTGTGCCAGTCGCTCGGCGGCGCGATCCTTGTCCTCCGTGGAGACGTCCTCGCCCTCGTCGGTGTCCTCCACCCGGGCGAGCCTGTCAGCCGCCTCTGCGGCTTCCTCTTTCGCCTTTTGCACGCGCTGTTCTGCGGCTGCGAGCTTGTCCGCGTTGGCTTTGTGCTGGTGCCGCTCGTTTTCGGAGCGGGCGGCGGCGCTCCTTGCCTCGCGTTCGAAGGCGGAGTGCTCCGCCTGGAATTCGCGCATGGCGGCTGTGGCCGAGGCGGCCTCCACTCGCGCCTGTTCTGCTGCGTCCTCGGCTCCGGCGACGGTGCCCGCCATCTCCTCTACGGTCGCGCGGGCCGTGGCAAGCGCGGCGGTGGCGTCGTCGATAAGCGAGGAAACCTCCACCGGGCTCCGGGTGCCCTCGCCCACCTCGGCCCAGCCCTCGCCCACGAGCGTTCCGTCCGTGGTCACGGCGCGCAGGCGCGGGTCCTGGGCGACCACGTCGAAGGCCTGCTCCACGGAGGCCACGACGACGGTATCCGCAAGGATCCGCCGCACCGCACGGGGCGCGGCAACGTGGTCGGTAAGCCACGAGGTGCCGCTGGGCAGCGCGGATACCTCCACGTGCCAGGCATCGCCTGCCGTATCGTCCACCACCACGGTGCGTGGCCAGCCCTCACCTGTGTGCTCCGCGGGGGCGCCGATGACGGCCTCAGAAAACCTGCCCAGAGTTGCGGCGACGGCCTTTTCCATGCCTTTGTCCACGCGCAGAGTGGTGGCCAGCGGCTGGAGAGAAGTGTCCGGCAGGGTGTCCACGCGGGTCGCCTCGAGGGTCTCGATGCGGGACGTGAGCGATGCCACCTGCTGTTCTCCCGCGCGCTCCTCGTCGCGCAGTTGTTTCAGCCGGGACTCGGCGGCCTCGGACTCGGCCACCGCGCGCACGCGCGCCACCTCCAACGGCCCTCGCTGCTGCTCGTGTTCTTCGGCTTTTCTACGCGCCTCTCGCGCCTCGGCATCGACCTTTCTCGCGCGCTCCCGCGATGCGTCGCACTCCGCGGCCGCTTCCTGTACGCGGGCCTCCGCGCGCTCGACGGCGGCGCGAGCCTGCTCATCTGCCGAAACGAGACGCACGATTCCCTCGCGACGATCGGCGATGGCGCGCACCCGGCGCATGTGCTCGTCGTCGGCCTCGCGGGCCTTCTCCTTTGCGTCCTCCACCTGGTCAAGGATGGTTTCCAGGCGCTCCTCGGTCACCTCCGCGCGCTCCTCCAGCGCCTCCACCTGGGCCTCGGCATCCTCGGCCTGGGCAAGCGTCACCTCCGGGTCCGGCCCCTGGTAGCGCGAATCCTCCACGTGGGAGGCGCGATCGGAGGCAATCCGCACCGTCGCGTCTACCTTTTCCTTCAGCGCACTGAGCTCGAACCAGATGCGGTTGGCCTCCGCCGCCACGGGCTGGGCGGCCACAAGAATCTCGTCCGCGTCCTGGTGCTGCTGCTCCGCCTCCTGCACGCCGGCAGTTGCGGCCGTGAGCTCCACGTTGGCGGCCTTCTGCGCTTCCTCGTGCTCCATCTTGGCGGTAAACAGGCGCGTGAGCTCGTAGCCCGCGATGAGGCTGCGGGATTCACGGACCTCCGCTTGGACGGTTTGGGCTCGCTTGGCGGCCTCCGCCTGCCGTGCCAGTGGCTTGAGCTGTCTTTTCAGCTCCTCGGTGAGGTCGGTGAGGCGATCGAGGTTGGCCTGCATGCCGGTGAGCTTGCGCTGCGCCTTCTCCTTGCGGCGTTTATGCTTCAACACGCCGGCGGCTTCTTCTATATAGGCACGCCGATCCTCGGGGCGGGATTCGAGGATCTCGGTGATTTTGCCCTGCCCCACGATAACGTGCATCTCCCGACCGATGCCGGAATCGCTGAGCAGCTCCTGGATATCCATGAGGCGCGCCTTGGAGCCGTTGATCTCGTACTCGCTTGCACCGTCGCGGAACATGCGCCGGGTGATGGACACTTCCGAGTACTCGATGGGCAACGCGCCGTCATCGTTATTAATAGTAAGGGTGACCTCCGCTCGGCCGAGCGGCTTGCGGCCCCCGGCACCGGCGAAGATGACATCTTCCATCTTCCCGCCGCGTAGTTGCTTGGCGCCCTGTTCCCCCATCACCCAGGCCAACGCGTCAACCACGTTGGATTTCCCGGAACCGTTAGGCCCCACCACGGCACAAATCCCTGGCTCGAACTTCATCGTCGTGGCCGAGGCAAACGACTTAAAGCCTTTGAGCGTGAGGGATTTCAAATACACGTCACGTACTTTATCCCACCCCGTCATCACTCTTAAAGTCCACGCAGCCGGAAGCTGGGCTGAGAAGTGCACCGTCGAGCGGCCAGAGGCGTGCCCTAATGAAACCTTTTCGTGTTAGGTGCCACGGGGTGCATGGAAAAGTAGGCAGAGATCAAAGGGGGGAACAAAAACAAACGGGAAGAGCATTTCGTAACGCTTGTGCCCGCCTGACAGAACAGTGGTTGTCCAACCAGATGAGGAACGCAAATTCTTGCTGTCGCCCACGGGGCAGCGAATTCAGTGCACATACGGCGAGTAAAACTGTGTTCACATGGCGGTGCCGTGTACTCTTTCGCTTATGTGTGGAATTGTTGGATACGTCGGTAATCCCGAGAACTCAAACTTAGTCAACGACGCCCTCCAAGTATGCCTCGAAGGCCTTCGCCGCCTCGAGTACCGTGGATACGATTCCGCGGGCGTCGCAGTTATCTCCGACCACGCCATCTCCTACCGGAAGAAGGCGGGCAAAGTAGCGGAGCTGGAGAAGGCGCTCGACGCATCGCCGCTGCCGGTTTCCCCCATCGGCATTGGTCACACCCGCTGGGCCACCCACGGTGGCCCCACCGATAACAACGCCCACCCGCACGTGGTGGATCATAACCGCCTCGCCGTCGTGCACAACGGCATTATTGAAAACTTCGCGGAGCTCAAGCGCGAGCTCAGCGCGGCAGGCATTTACTTCTACTCCGATACGGACACCGAGGTTGCCGCCAACCTCATCGCCTTCTATTACAACAACGATGCCAACGGCGACCTCACCCGCGCTATGCAGCTCGCCGTCGGCAGGCTCGAGGGGGCCTTCACGCTGCTGGCGATCCACGCGGACCACCCGGACCGGATCGTCGCCGCACGTCGCAACTCCCCGCTCGTTATTGGCCTGGGCGAGGGCGAAAACTTCCTCGGTTCCGACGTCACCGCCTTCATCGACCACACGAAGCACTGCGTGGAGATGGGCAACGATCAGATCGTCACCATCACCGCTGACTCCTACGAGATCACAGACTTCCTGGGCAACCCCGCTGAGGGCAAGCCCTTCGAAGTGAAGTGGGATGCGGCCGCGGCCGAAAAGGGTGGCTTTGATTCCTTCATGGATAAGGAGATCCACGACCAGCCCGCCGCCGTCCGCGACACGCTCATGGGACGCCTCGACGAGCAAGGCCACATCCAGCTTGACGAGCTCAACATCGATGAGTCCGTGCTGCGCAGCGTGGACAAGATCGTGGTCATCGCCTGTGGCACGGCCTCCTACGCCGGCCAGGTGGCTCGCTACGCCATCGAGCACTGGTGCCGCATCCCCACCGAGGTGGAGCTCGCCCACGAGTTCCGCTACCGCGATCCCATCGTCAACGAGAAGACCCTCGTTGTGGCGCTGAGCCAGTCCGGCGAGACCATGGATACGCTCATGGCCGTGCGCCACGCCAAGGAGCAGGGCGCCAAGGTGGTCGCCATCTGCAACACCAACGGTTCCTCCATCCCCCGCGAGGCGGATGCCAACCTGTACACCCACGCCGGCCCAGAGATCGCCGTCGCCTCTACCAAGGCGTTCCTCGCGCAGATCACCGCTGCCTACCTCCTCGGCCTGTACCTGGCGCAGCTGCGCGGCAACATGTACGCCGACGAGATCAAGGACATCCTCGATTCGCTCACCGAGATGCCGGAAAAGGTGCAGAAGGTCATCGACGGCGAGGAGGAGATCAAGAAGCTCGGCCGGGACCTGTCGGGCTCCACGAGCGTCCTCTTCCTGGGCCGTCACGTGGGCTTCCCCGTCGCCCTCGAGGGTGCGCTCAAGCTCAAGGAGATCGCCTACATCCACGCCGAGGGCTTTGCCGCCGGCGAGCTCAAGCACGGCCCGATCGCGCTCATCGAGCCCGGCCAGCCCGTGTTCGTCATCGTGCCCTCCCCGCGCGGGCGCAACGAGCTCCACGCCAAGGTGGTTTCCAACATTCAGGAGATCAAGGCCCGTGGCGCGATCACCACGGTCATCGCAGAGGAAGGCGACGAGGCCGTCCTCGAGCACGCTGACCACGTCATCTGGATCCCGCAGTGCGCTACCCTCATGCAGCCTCTCTTGGCCACAGTGCCGCTGCAGATCTTCGCGTGCGCCCTGGCAGGCGCCAAGGGGCTCGATATCGACCAGCCGCGTAACCTGGCCAAGTCCGTCACCGTGGAATAGCCACGGTGGGTGGCTAGAACACCTACACCAAACGGCCCGCACATCCACTTTCGGTGTGCGGGCCGTTCGCTATTCCCACGTATTCCGCAGCCGCCCGGTGTTTTCAGCGGCTGCCGTCTTCAGGTTCCTACTGAGTTAATTTGTTAATTTGCCAAAGTTAGCATCGGCAGCGCCCCTAAGAAGCGATTGCATTCAGTGGGCTACGCCTCGTAGAACCCCTCGAATCCGCGAGGCGTCTTCCACTGCTCTACAACTGCATCCACCCTGCCCGGGCGCCTGTGTGTCGAGGGCGACTCCCGCAGGCGACTAAGAAGCTCCTCACATTGAGATCTGCCACCTTCTGCAACAATCTCCACGCGCCCGTCCCACTTATTGCGGGCTTCACCTGCCAGCTTTAGCTCCAAGGCCTGGGATTTCACCCACCACCTAAAGCCCACGCCTTGGACTCGGCCGTGGACAAATGCTAAAAGTTGGACATCTGACATAGGTTGCATTCTACAAAGCCGGGGAGAAACATTGGTCGCATGGTAAGTGGACTCAAGCGTGGCGATAAACAGTTCAAACAGGCGACGCTGGCGATGGTCCTCGTAGGGTTCGCGGCTTTCAACGCGATGTACTGCACTCAGGCCCTCCTCCCCCAGCTGTCAGACGCATTCTCCGCCCCGCCGTCCACCGCGGCTCTCACCGTATCCGCCACAACTGGTGCCATCGCAATTGGCGTGATCCCCGTGTCCATCCTCTCCGAGCACTTCGGGCGCGGCAAAGTGCTGAGTATTTCCTTGTTCGTCGCCACCCTCGTTGGCCTCCTCCTTCCGTTATCTCACAGCATGGGCATGCTCATCGCACTCCGTGCACTACAGGGAATAGCCATTTCCGGTGTGCCGGCGGTAGCGATGGCGTGGATTTCCGAGGAGATCGACCCCGGCTATGTGCCCATCGTCATGGGCTGGTACATCGCCTCCGATTCAATTGGTGGCCTCTCCGGCAGGCTCATCCCGGCCTTCGTGAGCAACGCCTTCGGCTGGCGGTGGGCACTGATAGTCAACGGCGTGGTTTCCGTCGTGCTGGCTCTTATCGCGCTGCGAGCGCTCCCCAAGCAGCGACGCTTTGTGTCTCGCGCCATCACTTTTGGCAGCGAGTTCCGCGCGATCCTCGTCCACTGGCGCAGGCCCGTACTCGTCGCACTTTTCGCCGTCCCGTTCCTCGCCCTGGGTCTCTTCGTCACGATGTACAACTTCGTCGGCTACCACCTGACGGAGAATTTCGGCTTCCCGCCCGCACTCGTCGGGTTCCTCTTCGTGCTCTACCTCTCCGGTACCTACTCCTCCACCCAGGCAGGCAAGCTCTCCTCCAAGATCGGGCCAGGCAAGGTCTTGGTTCTTTCAGGAATCCTCTCCGCAACGGGGCTTTTCCTCGCCTACATTCCGTCCCTGCCCGTGCTCATCATCGGGCTGCTCATCTTCACTGCCTCGTTCTTCGCCATCCATTCCACGGCATCGGCGACTGTTGGAATCCTGGCTAAAAAGGGACGCGCCGAGGCCTCCTCCAGCTACGTCTTTAGCTACTACATGGGCTCGTCCATTCTCGGCTCCACCCTGGGGCTTGTCTACCAGGATCACGGCTGGGCGGGGCTCATCACCACGCTGCTCATCGGCACAGCGATCATGCTCGCCATCATCGTGTACGTGGCCACTCCACGTCAGTAGCGCCGCTGACACCGCGGACAAAAAGTAGTTCCTCGTCCCCCCACCTTCGTCTTCACCATCAGTTCGCCGCACCTGTCGCATGGCTCGCCCCCCCCCTGCCCGTAGGCGTGAAGAGACCGGTCGAAGTACCCGGACTCTCCGTTGACGTGCACGTACAAGCTGTCAAAGGACGTGCCTCCCTGGGCGAGTGCTTCCCGCATAACTTCTTCACCGCGGTGCAGAAGCTCAGTCAACCGGGCGATACTCACCCGGCGTGGCTGCTGCCGCGGGTGGAGGCACGCGCGCCACAGCATCTCGTCGGCGTAAATGTTTCCAATTCCGCTCACCAGCCCCTGGTCGAGCAGCGCCGGCTTGAGCTCCCCACGTCTCATTTTGAGTCGCTTGGCGACGCCCCTGTGGTCCAGCCCTGCGTCTAGCAGATCGGGTGCGATGTGGGAAAGGCTCACCGGTATTCCCTGCTCGTCGATATCGCTGAGCGACCACGACCCGAAGGTGCGCTGATCGACAAACTGGGCGACAGTGCCGTCCAGCTGCGCCACAATGCGGGTGTGCGGCGAGATGGGCACGGTGGTCTCGGTGATCCGCACCTGCCCACTCATGCGCAGGTGAATGACGAGTGCCTCCGCATCGTCGAGGACAAGCCAGAGGAACTTCCCGCGCCTCCCGGTCCCCTCGATGCGTCTGCCCGCGAGCCTCTCAGCTAGGTTCGGGGTGTCCCTACTGGCCCGCGGATGCAGGACTGTGACCTCGCCGAACGTGCGTCCGACGAGGTGAGAATCAAGCCCTCTGCGGACCGACTCAACTTCCGGCAGTTCGGGCAATGTTTTGTTCCCTCAAAATGGACACCGCCTGCTTGGCAGCCAGCTGCTCCGCGGACTTCTTGTTATGCCCCTGGCCGGTTCCCACAACCTGGCCGTCAATGACGGCGGTGGCGGTAAAGAAGCGGTCGTGATCAGGCCCGGTGAAGCTCGACTGGTACTCGGGCATGGGAAGCTTGCGTTCCGCTGCGCGCTCCTGCAGGAGTGTCTTCCAGTCCGTGTGCAGCGAATCGGAGGAAGCGTGCACAATCTTCTCGTTAAACAGAGTGAGGATTGTGTGGCGTGCCGTTTCAAAGCCGTGCTCGAGGAAGATGGCCCCAAACAGGGCCTCCGTTGTATCTGCGAGGATGGAATCCTTGTTGCGTCCGTCGGTGAGAATCTCGCCGTGACCGAGCAGGATATGCTCACCAAGCCCGATCTCGCGGGCGATGTCTGCCAGCCCGTAGCGGGACACGATGCGGGCCCGCATCTTGGAGATGACGGACTCCGGAGACGAGGGATACGTCTCAAACAGTTTGTACGCCACCGAGCAGCCGAGCACGGAATCGCCGAGGAACTCGAGGCGCTCGTTGTTCGGCAGACCGCCGTTCTCGTTGGCGAACGACCGGTGCGTGAGCGCCAAGCACAGGTGCTCGTCGGTGAGCGTGGTGCCGAGCTTTTCCAGCAGCGGCTTGTGGTCGATTGCGGTGAAGGCCTCCTCTAGCGCGGCTTCGCCGGTGAGACGCTTCTTCTTGGTCATTTAAATTTCTCCAGTCCAGCCCAACGCGGGTCGATGAGATTTTCCGGGTCTTGTGATTCTGGCACGTCGGAGTCTTCGGGGCACGGCGTGCCGGTCAACGATTCGCACGTGGGGTTGAACGGGAACGTTGTCCCCGCCTCGTCGATGACCACCTGGGTGAGGTCCATCATGTTGTTTTCCACGCGTGGCACCTCGTCCTCGTCCGACTCTTCATCGTCATCCTCATCGTGGGAGGTGATGAACGTGTCGGTGAGCGCGTAGATCTGGTCAACGGCGATGCTCACGTCGACGGAGTGCTCGGTGAGGCACCGGGAGCACTGCGCATGGGCCACGCCCGTTACAGTGCCGTGCGCGTGAATGCCCTCGCCCAGCGGGAGGAGGTCGACGTCGAGGGTGATGTCATCGCCCTTATTGATCGCCATCATCTCCAGCCCGATATGGTCGGGGCTGGAGCCTGTCACGGTGACGTGCTCGGGATCGGTGACCCCGCGCATGAAGCGGGTGCAGTCAACAATCAGTGGGTTTGTCATGGCGAACTCCTGTTACCGGTCGCCTCGGCCAGCCGCGCCGGAGGCTCCTGCCCCGCGGCGCAGTGCGGAACGGTCACGGGAGACTGCGCGCAGTGTGGTTTCCAGCGAAGCCTCGAAATCGGCGAGCTTGGAATCGACGAACTCGTCGCATTCGCGACGCAGCCGGTTGGATTCGGTGTGGGCCTCGTCCACCACCCGGTGTGCTTCTTCCTTTGCTACGCGTACGACCTCGGCCTCGGAAACGAGGCGAGATTGCTCGGCAAGACCTTCGTCTACGCTGCGCTGGTAGGCATCGTTGCCCTTGCGGATGAGCGCATCCGATTCCTCGCGGGCACGCTGCACGGTAGTATCGGCCTCCTGCGAGGCACGCTCGGTAACATCGTCTGCCTTCTGGTAGGCATCGTCGAGCGTTCGCTGGGCCTTCTCGTTGGCCTCGCGCACGAGGCGTTCTGCCTCCGCGTGGGCTTCGTCCAAAATCCTGTCAGCCTCCGCAGCCGATTGCGTTTCTAGCTGGTAGGCCTTTTCCTCTGCATCGTGGATGATGCGGTCGGATTCATCGAGAACGTCTTGGGCTTCATCCATTTCTCGTGGTATAGCGTCGCGGAGATCGTCGAGCCACTGCTGCATCTCGGCGCGGGGAACCATGCAGTTAGCAGTCATGGGCACGCCGTAGGCGCGGTCAACGGTGTCAACGAGCTTGTCCAGCGAATCAAATACTTTGAACATGCTCCCAGGTTACCGGGAAATTACGTGGCACTGATGACAACACCCCCTGCGAACGAAAAAACTCTCGCTGATGGGGCTAAAACCCCGCGGGCCGCGCCAGTGTCGCCCCGCCAGCCGCGCCAGTGTCGCCCCGCCAGCTGTGTCTCAATCGCCCCCCAGCCGTACCAGCATCACCCCGTGCGAGTTACTGATACTGCCCCACATTGTGAGAAAGGGGCAGCATGGTCGCTTTGACTGTGGCTATGCAGAAAGAAACCCGTGCACGGTTACTGTGCACGGGTTCGTCGCTTATGCCTGGTTTTTACACCACGCCGTGGGCGATCATGGCATCGGCAACCTTCTTGAAGCCGGCGATGTTCGCGCCGATGACGTAGTCACCCTCGTGGCCGAACTCGGCGGCCGTCTCGGACGCGGTGCGGAAAATGTTCTTCATGATCCGCTTGAGGCGCTCGTCGGTATCCTCAAAGGTCCAGTGGTCACGGCCGGCGTTTTGCTGCATCTCCAGTGCGGAGGTGGCAACGCCACCGGCGTTGGAAGCCTTGCCCGGCGCGTAGTTGATTCCGGACTCCTGATAGATGGAGATCGCCTCATTGGTGGAGGGCATGTTGGCGCCCTCACACACGAACTTCACGCCGTTGTCCACCAGCAGGCGGGCGTGTGCCCCAGTGATTTCGTTTTGCGTCGCGCACGGAAGTGCGATGTCGGCCGGCAGCGACCAGATGGTGCCGTCGGTGTGGAGGGTGGCACCGTCGGTCTCCTTGACGTAATCGGCCACTCGGCCACGGCGCACCTCCTTCACGTCCTTGAGCAGTTCAAGATCGACACCGTTCGGGCACTCCACCCAGCCTGAGGAATCGGAGAAGCCGATGACCGTGGCTCCGAGCGCCTGCGCCTTTTCGATGGCGTAAATGGCAACGTTGCCGGATCCGGAGACGATCACCTTGGCGCCGTCGAAGGAGGCACCGTGGGACTTGAGCATCTCCTCGGTGAAGTAGACGAGGCCGTAGCCGGTGGCCTCCGTGCGAACAAGCGAGCCGCCCCACGTCAGCCCCTTGCCGGTGAGCACGCCGGCCTCGTTGCGGGCGGTGAGGCGCTTGTACTGGCCAAACAGGTAACCAATCTCACGGCCGCCGACGCCGATATCACCGGCGGGGACGTCGGTGTATTCGCCGATATGGCGGAACAGCTCCGTCATGAAGGACTGGCAAAAACGCATGACTTCGGCATCAGACTTGCCCTTGGGATCGAAGTCACTGCCGCCCTTGCCGCCGCCGATGGGCAGGCCGGTGAGAGAGTTCTTAAAGATCTGCTCGAAGCCCAGGAACTTGATAATGCCGAGGTTCACCGAGGGATGGAACCGCAGGCCACCCTTGTAGGGGCCGAGGGCGGAGTTGAACTGGACGCGGAAGCCGCGGTTGACCTGCACCTGGCCGCGGTCATCGATCCACGGAACACGGAACATGATCTGCCGCTCTGGCTCCACGAGGCGCTCGATGAGGGCGTTATCTGCGTAGCTGGGGTCCTTCTGCAGGACGAACTTGAGGGAGCCGAGGATCTCCTCAACAGCCTGGTGGAACTCGGTCTCACCGGGGTTGCGCTTTTTAATCTGGTCGTAATAGTTGGCGATTTTCTCGTCGACGTTGCTCATGTAAGGCCCTTCTAGGTCGCGTTTCGAACGTTATAATTTTCCAATCGACGGTGTATATATGCAAGCAATTGTGTTTGTTGCATTTATCACAGTTCGCTTTTGCGGTAGTCCATTGTGTTTACTACCTTTCGCCGTGGGGCTTTCATCGGCTCTTACCGGCAGGTGCCGGGGTTCCGGCTCCGCTGAGTGGCCAGTCGGCTCGAACGGCGGGATGTGCGCGCTTGTGACGCCACGAAAATCGTAGCACAATGCGTAACGCTCGTACGGTTTTTGGTTCGACTACTGTGTACCCCATGATCATCGTCTCCCCCGACCGTTTCCCCCCACTGTCCCCCGCCGAGGCCGCCTCAGCCATCGCCGCCGCGGTGGGTGGGGTTTCTTTCCCGCTTCTCGACGCCCGCCTGGGCACGTCCCAGCACTTCGAAGGCTCACGCATCACTTTGCCCACCACGGGGGTCTCCGGCCGGCTGACGGAGGCCAGCTACACCTATAACGAGGCGATTACCACCGCGTTCATCGATGTCGCGGCGGCCAGCGGGCCGGTCGACGGCATCGATCCACTGGACGGGGATTCGTACGGCACCGGCGTCCTCATCGCCGATGCTCTGGCACGCGGGGCCACCACCATCGTCCTTGCGGCCGGCGACAGCGGCGCCCACGACCTGGGTGCCGGCATCCTCACCGCGCTGGGCGTGCTCCTCCAGGACGAGCACGGCTCCCGGCTCAGCCCCGGCGCACGGCCCGTGGAAAAGCTCGCCAGCATCGATCTCACCGGCCTCAACACCCAGGCACTCGGCCCCACGTGGATCGTCTACGCACCCACGGTGAGTGGCGTGGAAAGCCTAGCCCAGGTGCAGGGGAGCGTCGACAAGCTGTGTGAGATGACAGGTGTGAAACCGACGGCGACGTCCGGCACCGGCGGAGGACTCCCCCTGGCGCTTACCTACCTCACCGGGATCGCCGGAACCGGCAAGGTGGTCGTATTCAACCCCCTCACCGTGTCCGAGCCGTACCAGGCCCTCCGCAACGCCGTGGAATCCACCGCGGGAGCGACGGTCCTCACCGCCACGCCGGAGGACAACCCCACGCAGCTGACCCGGGCGGTACGCAAGGCAGCAGGCACTGGGGCCGAGGTTATCGAGCTCACCGGCGCGGGCACCAGCCGCGAGTGGACACCAACGGCGCTGGCCGAGTGGGTGACTACCGCTCTGCCACAACCATCCACGGATAAATAGCGGCCACCTCAAATTCCTGCTCGTTTTCCAAAAGCACCCGGTCCGCCGGCAGGTTGACCGCCGGGGTGAGGACCCGGGACAGCCGCATCGCCAGCTGGTTGACCGACCCCGTGAAATCCGGCGCGAGGATGACAAAGCGCACCACCGTCGGGCTTTCCCCCTCGTCCACCGCGGGGTTGTGGCGCGTGGTGGCGTACGTGGCGGCCAACAGCTCCTCCGCCCCCTCCGGCAACACCGGTTTAGGCAGAACGTTGACGCTCAACCGCGTACCCGCAACACCGGGCAGGTCCCGGGCAGTGTGGAGGAATGCGGAGCGCAGCGTGGGTGCTTGCCCAGCCGGCATGTACACGTCGAAGGTGATGGTGGCCATACCGTCAACTGTAGCCAATTAGTATAGGGGGCATGTCTCCAATACATTCGCGTCCCCATCCCATCCAGACGATGGCCGATGGCACGATAAAACAGGTCAACCCCTTCTCCGGCACCGAGGTATGGACCGTGCCGGGCCGCGGCAACAGGCCGCTTACCTCCCCCAACACCAACCCCCTGCCGCTGGGCGCCGACGCGCACACCCACAG
This sequence comes from Corynebacterium pyruviciproducens ATCC BAA-1742, assembly GCF_000411375.1. Taxonomy (GTDB): domain Bacteria; phylum Actinomycetota; class Actinomycetes; order Mycobacteriales; family Mycobacteriaceae; genus Corynebacterium; species Corynebacterium pyruviciproducens. The sequence continues at coordinate 1,010,051 of NZ_KE150446.1, forward strand.
CTGCGCGTTTTGCTCCGGCAACCTCACGGCCACCCCGCCGGAGAAATCCCGCATGGTGCGCACCGATGGTGGTTGGGAGATTCTCAAGGGGCTGCAGCACAGCGAGCTCACGAACACCACCGCCGAGTTCCGCCGCGTGCCCAACCTGTTCGAGATCGTCACCTACGACTACTGGGAGAAGAACTACGGGTTCACCATGGACCCCGATCTGCTCGAGCGGATGGAACGCTACATGTCCGAGCCCGCGGGCAAGGAGCACGTGTTTAACATCGTGCGCACCCGCCTCAAGGCCGCCGGACTCAACCCGGACGTGCCCGAGGAAGAGCTGCGCGAGCGGGCCAAGGGATACTTCGGCGGCGGGCACGACGTGATCATCGGCAGGCGCCACTTCACCGACGGCGCCACCCACGACAACCAGCTCGCCTCCTCCGGCACGCTCACCGAGGACGAGCACCGCGCCTTCATCCACTTCACCATCGACGGCATCCACGACCTGTACGAGCGCAACCGGTACGCCTGCTACGTGGTCGCCTTCCAAAACTGGCTGAAGCCCGCCGGTGCCTCCTTCGACCACCTGCACAAGCAGCTCGTCGCCGTGGACGAGCGCGGCGTGCAGGCCGACCAGGAGATTCAAACCCTGCGCTCCAACCCCAACATGTACAACGAGTGGGCCGTGGACTACGCCGGTTACCGCAACCTCGTCATCGCCGAGAACGATCACGCCGTGTGCTTCGCAGGCTTCGGCCACCGCTACCCCACCCTCGAAATCTTCTCCAAGTCCGCCGCCTGCTTCCCGTGGGAGCACACGGCCGAGGAGATCAATGACATGAGCGATCTCATCCACGCTTGCCACGCCGCCACCGGCACCGACGTGCCATGCAACGAGGAGTGGTACCACCAGCCCATCGACCTCGATGTGCCGATGCCGTGGCGTGTCATGATCAAGTGGCGCGTGTCCACCCTCGCCGGCTTCGAGGGCGGGACGAAGATCTACATCAACACCCGCTCCCCATGGGACGTGCGCGACCGCATGGTGCCCGAGTTCTACCGCCTGCGCGACGAAGGCGCCATCAATAAGAACATCCGGATCGCCACGGAATGCACCATGGAGCGCAACAGCCTCAAGTACAACTCGACCCTGAAATAGGATCCCATGACCCCTTCCACCATCGCCCAGCTCATCGATTCCCCCGCGGCCCCCAGCTACGAGTGGCTGTGGACGCACTACAAATGGATGCACCAGCACCCCGAGCTTTCCCTCGAGGAGGAGCACACCGCCGCTTATATTCAACGGGTGCTCCACGATTTTGATTGCGAGGTAAAAACCGGGATCGGTGGGCACGGCATCGTCGCCATCTTCCGCAACGGCGAGGGCCCCACGGCCCTCATGCGCGCCGATTTCGACGGCCTCCCCGTCACGGAGGCGACCGGCGCCGACTACGCCTCCCTCAACGAGGGGTGCATGCACGCCTGCGGCCACGATGTTCACACCACCGCCCTCCTCGGTGCCTGTAAGCTTCTCGACGCCGTCCGCCCCTCCTGGTCCGGCACGTTCATCGCCCTGTTCCAGCCCGCCGAGGAGGTCACCCAAGGTGCCTCCATGATGCTTGCCGACGGACTGGGTGAGCTCATCCCCCGCCCCGACGTTTGTTTCGGTCAGCACATCCTCCCCGGCCCCGCCGGCACCGTGTTCACCACCGCCGGCCCTGCGGCCGCGGCGTGCGACACGCTCACCATCACCATCCACGGCCGCAGCTCCCACGGCTCCATGCCGCACCTCGGCGTGGACCCCACGATCGTTGCCGCGCACATCATCCTCCGCCTGCAGTGCATCGTCGGCCGTGAGGTGTACCCCGGCGACTTCGCCGTCATCACGGTGGGCAAGCTGCGCGCCGGCACCCGCAACAACATCGTCCCGGAGACAGCGGAGCTCGTGCTCAACACGCGCTTCTACGACGAGGAGGTGCGCGACCGCTGCTACCGCTCCATCGAGCGGGTGGTAAAGGCCGAGTGCGAAGCCTCCGCCTGCCCCGCCGAGCCGGAGATCGTCTACTCCGCCCACGGGGAGCTCACGGACAACTCCCCCGAGGTGTTTGACACGATCCGCCCCGTTTTCGACGCGGCCTTTGGCCAGCGGTCCCAGGATGCCACCCCGTGGACGGCCTCCGACGATTTCAGCGAGATCCCCCGCCACTTCGGCGCACCCTACGTGTACTGGACCCTCGGCATGACCCCGCAGGAGGTGTGGGATGCCGACCCGGCTGCTGCCCCCAGCAACCACCAGCCCGACTTCCTGCCCGACCCCCAGCCCACGCTCACCGCGGCGTGGCAGGCCGCGGCGCTCGCACCGCTGTCCTACCTGGCAAAATAACCGCGCGAAAGCTTCAGGGCCTGACCCCGTGGTCAGGCCCTTCGTGCATGCAAGAACGCTGCCGGGCCCATCTCTATTGCCACGACAAACAACTAATACTTTCCTGTTATTTGACTTAAAACAACGCCTGCGCGTCAATGTCGCGCATTCGTTCACCTACCGTGGAAGCGTCACGGAACCGAAGAGGAGGAACGTTGGGCACCATAAAGAGATTCTTGAACAGTTGGGCACGCCGTCCCGAATACTTTCTTGTGCCTTTGGCGCTCGGGCAACATGCACAAGCTCTCGCGCGTCACGATGAGGACACATTCCACCTCGCTACATACGCCCTCTTTTTCGTGCTTTTTCTCGTCGCGGGAATCTACATGGCGACCGTTCGTAGCCGGCTCCAGTGGCAAAACGCCAGAGTCGACCTGAGGCACGAAATTACCTTCCTGGCCACCATGGTTGTGCTTGGCTCCATCGCAACGGGTGGAATCGGCTTCGTCCTTCTTAGCCTGGTGACGCTCCAGCGCTACGCCCCGGTGGCCTACCGCTGGTATGCAGCTCCATAAAAAATGCTCCCCGCTAGACGGGGAGCACCATCCCTTAAGGGATGACAACGTTTACTACACGTGCGAGGTTTCGCCGAGGCTGTGAACGTGGATGAGGTTGGTGTTGCCGGCAACTCCGGGCGGGGTACCTGCCACAACAACCATCATGTCATCGCGGTTGTACTCCTCCATGGCCAGGAGGGCCTTGTTCACCTCGCTGAGCATCTCGTCGGTGGAATCCACCTTCGGGCACAGGAAGGTCTCGCAACCCCAGGTGAGAGCCAGCTGGCTACGAACCTCGGGGTTCGGGGTGAACACGAGCAGCGGCAGCGGCGAGTGCAGACGAGCCACACGCTTTGCGGTGTCGCCAGAGCTCGTGAAGGCGACGAGGGCCTTGGCGTTGAGACGCTCGGCGATATCGCGCGCCGAGTAGCTGATCACGCCACGCTTGGTGCGCGGAATGTGGGACAGCGGCGGCACCTGACCACCCTGCTCAGCGTTCTCCACGATGCGGGCCATCGTCGCGACGGTGAGCTGCGGGTACTTGCCCACAGACACCTCGCCGGACAGCATGACGGCATCGGCACCATCGAGCACGGCGTTAGCCACGTCGGATGCCTCAGCACGGGTCGGGCGGGAGTTCTCGATCATGGAGTCGAGCATCTGCGTTGCCACGATGACGGGCTTGGCGTTCTCGCGGGCGATCTGGATGGCGCGCTTCTGCACGAGCGGCACGGTCTCCAGCGGCACCTCCACGCCGAGGTCGCCACGGGCGATCATGACGGCGTCGAAAGCCAAGATGATGGACTCCAGGGCCTCGATGGCCTCCGGCTTCTCCAGCTTGGCAATCACCGGAACGCGACGGCCTTCCTCGTCCATGACCTTGTGAACAAGGTCGACATCCGCGGGGGAACGTACGAAGGACAGGGCGATAAAGTCCACGCCGAGCTTGAGGGCGAACCGCAAGTCGCGGATGTCCTTCTCACTCAGTGCCGGAACAGAGATGCTCATCCCAGGCAGGGACACACCCTTGTTATTGGAGACGGGGCCACCCTCGACAACCTCGCAGATGACGTCGTTGCCCTTGACCTCTTTACAGACAAGGCCAACCTTGCCGTCGTCGACAAGCAAACGATCGCCGGGGCGAGCGTCCTTGGCCAGCCCCTTGTAGGTGGTGGACACGCGGTCGTGCGTGCCTTCCACATCATCAACTGTGATGGTGACGATCTCGCCGTCGTTCCACACCGTAGCGCCATCAATAAAGCGCCCGAGGCGGATCTTCGGCCCCTGCAGATCAGCAAGGATGCCGACGGCCTGGCCCGTCTCATCGCCCGCCTCACGGGTCCAGTTGTAGTTCTTTACATGATCCTCGTAATCGCCATGGGAGAAGTTCAGCCTGGCGACGTTCATACCAGCTTCAACAAGTCCCTTGATGCCTTCCTTGGAGGCAACAGCGGGACCGAGCGTACACACGATCTTAGTTCTTCTTTGCACGCCTAAAGGGTAGGTCAAAAAACCAAAAATGGCTACATAAGATCGGTCACACCCTCAGCGAAACCCCACTTTTCGCAGGTCAGACCCGAGGAAGAAATCCACACAAACAAACACAAACGGGCGCAAAAAGTCATTAGTTTGTTTTTAACGGTCGCGGATCAACCTCCGCCGGCGTTTCCCTGTGCCCCTTGCGGACCACGAGGAACAGCACCGCCACAAGGAAGAACACCGTTGACGTCACGAGGTTAATCCGAAGCCCGAAAACAAGCGTCGCCGGATCATCCCGCATGAGCTCCATGAAGAACCGCCCGAACATGTACGACGCCACGTACAACCCAAACACGCGCCCGCGCCCCATGTTGAAACGGCGATCCGCCCAGATGAGGAAGAGGCACACGGCCACGTTCCACAGCGCCTCATAGAGGAACGTCGGGTGCACAATCGCCATGATCTCCCCCGTCGAATGGCCCGTCATCGGCGCCAGCTCACCTGCCTCGTTGACGCGGTAGTACAGCTCCAGGCCCCACGGCAGGTCGGTCGGGCGCCCGTACAGCTCCTGGTTGAAGTAATTGCCAAAGCGGCCAATCGCCTGCGCCAACACGAGGCCCGGCGCGACAGCGTCCGCCAGCGGCGCGATGGGGAGACCACGCACCCGCATCATCACCCACACGGCCAGCACGCCAACGATGACGGCACCCATGATGCCCAGCCCGCCGTGCCACACGTACAACGCCTCCACCGGGTTGCAGGTGGAGCAGAAGTAAAAATCGTAGTCCGTTGCCACGTGGTACAGCCGCCCCCCAATAAGACCTGCCGGCACGGCGATGACGGCCGCGTCCATCACGATGTCAGCATCGCCGCCACGGGCCACGTAGCGCTTGGTGCTCACCCACAGGGCCACCACGATTCCCGTAATTATGCACAGGGCATACGCACGAATAGGAAGTGGCCCCAGGTACCACACCCCCTGAGGGGGCGAGGGGATGGTGGCAAGGATGGATTCGGACACACCGACACCTTTCACGTGTGAGATATTCTTCCCACAACAATGTACCCTAACGGGCCGTCGGGCACGCCGGATGCATTCCAGCCGCCACAAGCGACCGGCACAGCCTGTCCGGTGATGCCGAACGCGACAGCGCCTCCCCCACGACCACGGCATCTGCGCCCGCCCCCGCGTACCGCATGAGGTCCACGGGCGACGTCACGCCGGACAGCGCCACCTTCACCACGTCGGTGGGCAGCCCCGGCGCGATGGAGGCGAATCGTTTCCGGTCCAGGGTGCGCGAGCGCATGTCACGGGCGTCTACCCCAATAACACGGGCGCCGGCCTGGATGCCGCGGGAGGCCTCCTCCTCGTCGGCTACCTCCACGATCGCTTCCATCCCCAGAGAATGCACCCGGTCTAGAAGGGCCACAAGACGATCCTGCTCCAACGCCGCCACTTGCAGGGCTACAAGATCCGCCCCGTAGTAGCGGGCCTCGTGCACCTGGTAGGGATCGACGATGAACGACTTGCACCACACGGGGGCGCGCACCGTCTCTTTGACCGTGCGCACGTCCTCCAGCGCCCCGTTAAAGCGACGTTCCTCCGTCTGGCAGCCGATGATGCACGCCCCGGACTGTTCGCACAGCCTCGCAAAAGCCGCCGTATCTCTAATGGAGCTGACAAGATTGGTCACAGGATCGGCACGTTTAATTTCGGCGATGACGCAGCACCCCGGCTGCTGCAGCACGCTCAGCGCGTCCCTCGCCGGCGCGACGTTGCGGGACAGGCGCTTGATTTCTTTAAACGGCACAACTTCCTCGCGGGCGGCCACATCAGCGATAACGCCCTGAAGAATGTTGTCGTATAACGTGGCCATGAGGGGTCACACCACCCGCACGCGTAACCGCGCGATGAGTTGCTCCCTGATTACCGTGGCCATGCTTATGAATTTTAGCCCGCGCCCCTACCCACACGAAATTAAAGGCCCGCCTTACCACTACCCCCGTTCTTCGTCTCTTCCTGTTAAATCGATTCCTTCATCCAGCGCATCCCACATGACACGCTCGGAATCCGGGGCCACCTCGATGTCACTTTCCAGCTGCTCCCGGCGCGTCCCCGTCGATTCCAACATGCCCGTTTTCTGTGCATCCACCCCCGGTCGCATGGCCAACAGAACTCCCGCGACCACGGCCACCACCGCACACGTCACCGTCAGTACGGGCCCCACAATGCTTGTCGACGGTTCGCTCACCTGTGCCCACTGACTGATCCGCACGGGATCGGTAGCCTTCGCCGACGCTGCGCCGGCCAGCAGGATGTCCCGCACACGCTCCGCGTCCGCCCCCTGTGTCAGCACCATGATGGGCGGGTACGCGAGCGCGGCCCCCGCAATTGCCGCCACGACGCCGACGACGCGCCTGCCGGTTGCCTTGACGATGAGCCCCACGAGTAACAACCCAATAAGAACAAATGAGGAGATCTGCAGCTGCGTCGACCACGCGGCACCCGTCAACGTCTCCTGTGACTGGCCGGCCTTATCATCGTTGACGGTCACGGTAATCCAGGTGAGCCGTGAGGTGAGCCACGAGGCCACCCCGGCGGCTCCGAGAGCGAGCGGGCAAACGTATCGGGTGTTCATGGTTAGTTACTCTAGCGTCACGGGGAAATCGTCAAAGCACGTTCTCGTCCCCGTGTGGCAGGCTGCTCCATGCTGGTGCACGCGCAGCAAAACGGTATCACCGTCGCAGTCAAGAGACACACCGAGAACATCCTGGGTGTTCCCGCTGGTTGCACCTTTCACCCAATACTCCTGCCTGGACCGCGACCAGTAGGTCGCCTTCCGAGTCTGAATCGTCGCGGCCAGCGCGACACTGTCCATCCACGCGAGCATGAGCACCTCACCCGAATCGGCCTGTACAACTGCAGGCACCAGCCCGTCGGCATTGAACCGCACCTTGTCGCGTACGGCCTGTGGAAGAGTTCTTATTGGGTTGACGGGAAAGCCAGCCAACCCCAGCTGCCTCTTCACCGCCCCAATCGAAACCTCCCCGTAGTGGAAGATGCTCGCAGCGAGCACCGCGTCCGCGCCGGTGGCGGCCGCGGGCGGGAAGTGCTCGGCTGCCCCTGCGCCGCCGGAGGCGATGATGGGCACGTCGACGGCCTCCCTGATGAGGCGGAGGAGCTCGAGGTCGAAGCCGTTCTTCGTGCCGTCGGCGTCCATCGAGTTGACGAGGATTTCTCCGGCGCCTCTGCGTTCGGCATCGCGTGCCCACTCGATGGCATCGATGCCCGTGCCCTGGGTGCCGCCGTGGGTGGTGATCTCGAAGGAGTTCTTATTGGTGCGGCGGGCATCGAGGCTGAGCACCACGCACTGGCGCCCGAAGCGCTCGGCGAGCGCGTCGATGAGCGACGGGTCTTTCACCGCCGCCGAGTTGATGCTCACCTTGTCCGCCCCGCAGCGCAGGAGCTCAGCGCAGTCCTCCACGCTGCGCACTCCGCCGCCGACGGTGAGCGGGATGAACACGGTTCCGGCGACCTTCTTCACAACGTCCCGCATTGTGGCCCGCCCCTGGAGGGTGGCGGACACGTCGAGGAAGGTGAGCTCGTCCGCGCCCTCCTCGAAGTAGCGGGCGGCCAGTTCGACGGGGTCGCCGGCATCGCGCAGGCCTTGAAAGTTCACGCCCTTGACCACGCGCCCGTCTTTGACATCGAGGCAGGGGATGACCCTAATTCCGACACTCATGGCTCTACCTTCCAATCCGTTGTAGTGAGGCGCTCAGCACGCCTGCGGTTTTTTGATCCCCGCCGATCACCCCGTCGGATCCCACCGTCCACGGGTTGCCGTGCAAGTCGGTGACGTGGGCGCCCCTCGTGGTGAGGTGGCAGACTCCGGCCCCGTTGTCCCACACGTGCGGGCTCATGGACACCGTCGTGCCCACCCCCGCCACGGCCACGAGCCCGAGGTTTGCGCCGACGCAGCCGCTGATGCGCATGCGAGGCTTGGGGGCGGCAATAAGCGCGTCCACCATGTGGGTCACCTCGTCGCGGAAGCCGGGGACGAGGGAATCGATAAGCCCTACTCCCTCACCGGGGGTGCCCCACCCACCGGCTGGAAGCTCCACCCGGTTGGCACCCACCGTCACCGTCATTGATTGGCCAGCAACGCTGGTGATCGTCGTGGAGCGCACGGGCAGGCTCGTCACCCCAATAAGAGGTGTGTCATTGACGAACAGGGCGGCCAGTATCGCGCACGACGGGTCTCCGCGCAGGTAGTTGGAGGTGCCGTCGATGGGGTCGACCACCCAATAAGAACGTGTCCCCACCTCCCGGTGCAACTCCTCAATCTCCTGTGTGCGCGACTCCACGCAGCCGATCGATTCCTCCCCCACCACGGGGATCCCGGTCGCCTCGGCCAGGTGAGCGTGGAGGAAGCGTTCGATGCGCACGTCGGTGTCGGTAACCGGCGATCCGTCTTGTTTGTGCCGGGCGAGGGCAACCCCGTGACCGGCGCGAAAGACCTCCCATTGGGAGCGGACGAGGTCCTCGGCGACGGCGGCGATGGCACGCAGATCCATGGCCACTATGCCCTCGGGTAGCCGAGCGCCTCCAGCGCCTCGTCGACGGTGAAAGCCCCCTCCACCAGTGCCTTGCCTACGATGGCACCGTCAATCCCCTCGTCCTCGTAGCGCGCGAGCGTCCGCAGGTCATCGAGGGTGGATACGCCGCCGGACGCAGTGATCGTAGCGTCGGTAGCAGCGGCCACCTCGCGCAGCAGCTCCACGTTGGGGCCGGACATGGCCCCGTCGCGGGACACGTCGGTGACCACGAAGCGCCTGCAGCCCACCTGGTCGAACCGCTCGAGCACCTCCCACAGGTCGCCACCGTCGTTGACCCACCCGTGGGTGGAAACGCGCCACTCGCCGTCGACAAGCGAACAAGCAAGGTCCACCGCAACCTTGTCGCCGTAGCGGTCGACGAGCTCACCGACCCACTCTGGGCGCTCCAGAGCCGCAGTACCGACGCTCACCCGGGAGGCACCCGCGGCAAACGCCGCGGCGACGGCCTCGGAGTCCCTCAACCCCCCCGACACGTCAACGTTCACACCCAGCTTGTCGACGATCTGACGCACCGCCGCACGATTGTCACCCTCTCCAAAGGCAGCATCAAGGTCGACGACATGCAGCCACCCCGCCCCAATAAGAACTCTGCCGACCTCCACCGGGCTGCCGTAGACTTTCTCGCTGCCCGCCTTCCCCTGAAACAGACGCACCGACTGGCCACCACGAATATCAACAGCAGGAAAAAGAGTGAGCATAGCCACAGATTCTACTACAGGGAGGCGACCCAATTGCGCAATAATGCAAGGCCCGCACGGCCCGACTTCTCCGGGTGGAACTGGGTGGCCCACAGCGGGCCGTCCTCCACGGCGGAGATGAAGCGCCGGCCCGAGTGCTCCGTCCACCCAATAAGAGGTGGCGTCAGCGGAGGCGTGCGCTCAAAGCGGTCCTTCAGGACCCCGTAGGAATGAACAAAATAGAAGCGCGCCTCAGAAGAAATGCCGTCAAACATGCGGCTCTTATTGGGGTGAGCGACCGTGTTCCACCCCATGTGTGGCAGCGGCGTCACCCCCAGCGACTCCACCACGCCCGGCCACTGGCCGAGCCCCGCCGTGGTCACGCCGTTCTCCACGCCCTTATCAAACATCACCTGGAGCCCCAGGCAGATCCCCATGACCGGGCGGCCGCCGGCCAGTCGCTCCTCCACCATCCGCTGGGCCGAAATCTTCTTCAGGCCCTCCATGGCGGAGGCGAAGGCGCCGACACCGGGGATGAGGACGCCGTCGACAAGCGAATCCGGGCGCGTCGTCACCGTCACATTCGCGCCCACCTCCTCCAAGGCACGCGCAGCAGAAAACAAATTCCCCGCGCCGTAATCCACAATGCCAACAGCAGGCCTCACCATAACAGCTCCTTCTTACTTACGACGGCGACGAAAAACCGGTGCCCGACCAGCCACACGCTTACCAACTCGCGCCAACTGCCGGACCGTCGCCACCGTATTGTCATACTCCACAATACGGTGATTACCCATCACCGTGTCCACAATCCGCAACGTCAACGCCACCGACACAATAACCGCCGCCGTGGAAAACGCGCCGACATAACCCGCCGAGGCAACAACAAACCCCAATAAGAGGCTCCCCAACCCCGTGCCCGAATCAAACGACATATTCCACAAGGCACTCGCCTCCGACAGCTTCGACCGCGGCAACCGCGTAAACATATCCAGCATCGACTCATTCTGGATCGCGCCATAACCCAGGCCGTACACGAGCACGCTCACAAACAGCCACGGCCGGGGGAGGGCGCCGGAGAGGGTGACGGCAAGCACCACCACCCCAATAAGAACTAAGAATTGGGCGGGAATCATCGTCGTTCCGGGCACGCCACGCTTATCCGCCACCACCCCGGCGAAGTAGCGGGAGATCATCTGGGCGAAGCCGACGGCGGCGAGCAATGCTCCCCCAATAAGAGCTCCGTGCTCCGGCATGGACTCCTTGACGGCGTTGGGAAGGAACGAGGAAATTGCGCCATAGGCAATCGCTGCCGTGCAGATGCACAGCGCGGGAACCAACACGAGCTTCCACACCGGCGCAATGTATCTACCGTCCTCTGTAAAGCGTGACTTGTTGTGCGTGGCAGGTTGCGGCCGCAGCCTCGGAATCCTCAGGCACATGAACGCCGAGGTGAGAGAGATCAGCGCAGTTGCGATGTACACCGGAGTCGTACCAATCGCTTCGGTCACCGTCAGGCCTGCGGGAAGGAGGATGCACTGAGAAAGTCCCACCGACACTCCAAGCAGCGCGGTTGCCTTGCCCAAGAAACGAACCGGCACCAGTTCTGCGATGAGGGCCGATTCTGCAACACACAGCGCACCAAAGCCAATGCCTCTTATTGCGCACACTGTAAGAACGGGAATGGCTTTGACGCTTGCGATGTGGCCGAGTGCCGGCACCCCCAATAAGAACGCAGCGACGACGAGCACGGGCGTGTAACCGAACCGACGTGTGAGCTTGGGGGTGAGCATTTGGGTGCAGACGGTGAACCCCATGAAGACGCCGGTTGTTGCCCCGGCAAGGGAGGCGGAGCCACCGTCGCGAAGCACAGCGTAGGGAACGACGGGGAGGAGCATCGCCCACCCACCGAACGCACTTGCGATGGCAATGAGAGCTGCCAGGAAGCCTGGAGCCTGCCACACACTTGCAATCCCATCGTTCTTATTGGGCAAGAGGATGCCTTTCTATCTCCAACGGTTGTCTCAGTTCCACATTCAAGCACTCAGACTTCTAATTGGCGAGTTTGGACATGCCAAGGGCCCCTCCTCTCGGAGGGGTGTGGCACTTCTTATTGGGGGTTAGCTGGGCTTGTCGTTGGGCAGCCACGTGCGGTAGCTTCGCCGTCGTCGCCGGGCGGTGTCTTTTTTGCGTCTGGCTCGTTCCCGTTGTCGCAGGTGGAGGGCGCGCCCGCTGTAGTAGGTGGCGGGGTGGTCGTTGTATTTCCAGGTGGTGCTGTGTGGCGGGTTGTAGCCGGCTTTTTTGGTGTCGGGGTGTCTGCCGTGCCAGCCGTTCTTATTGCGGGATTTGTGGTCGTCGTTTTGGGCGTTGTGAGGTTTACACAGCGCGATGATGGTGTCGGAGTCGGTTTCGCCGCCGTCGACCCAGGCGAGGGTGTGATGGTATTGGCTGTAGATGGCGAGTTGGTGGCAGCCGGGGTGGGCGCAGAAGATTTGGTCGATGTTGATGGCGTTGCGCAGTTGTGCGGAGGCGAAGCGGAGGTTCTTAAGCTCGTAGTGTGCGCCGATGTGGCCGGCGGAGTCGTAGATGCTGACGAAGCCGTAGGGGCCGAGGTTGTAGTTGGCGATGTCTTCGGCGGTGAGTATCTGGCCGTCGGTGGTGGCGAATTTGCCGTCGCCAACGTAGGTGGAGTCGTCGACGGTGAGGATGAAGGCGGGGACAAGGGTGCGGTCGAAGTGGTTGGAGTAGTCGGGCGACGTGCCGGAGAGCAGTGTCACCAGGCCGTCGGCAAGCCTGACGGAGACCGGAACGTTCTTATTGAGGGGGGTGACGGCGAGCGCGCGGGCCTGGAGCTCATTCATTTGCGATTCGGGGAGCCTCAGGTGCGCGTGTTTCATGCCCATGACGTCGGGTTCGTGGGAGATGGTCATGGTGGCGGTGGGCTTGGCCGTCACGGTTTCCTGCAGTTTTTGCTTGGCGACGGCCCGTACTCGCTCCGGGCTCTCCCCTTGCGCACTGCGCGCCAGCTGCGTGCGCAACTCCTCCCGGAGCTCGGGTTCTGCTTTGTACACGGCGCGGGAGATCGCCACCAATGAGTCCAGCGGGAGCGTGGCCGCAAGCGCCCGAGCTTCGTCGTTATTGGAGGTGAACCACGAGCGTGCTGACGTCAGCCACGCCGAGGCGGTGGATTCGAACACCTGCGCCTGCGCGGCGACGAGCTCGACGGAGTTGGGGTGGCGGAGGTCGACCTCGTACACCTCCCGCAGGAAGTCGAGGCCGCGTGTGAGGTCGGCGTAGGTGCTCAAAGCTGTCATGCTTCGCACCCTAGCGCCGGTACGCCACCGCGTCATCCCACACCGGTAAACCTGTGGATAACTCCCCTCTCACAGCCCATCCACCGGGATGGGCTGTGGATAAGTTGTTATTGGGTGGAGTAGCTCATGAACGCGAGCGCCAGCGCCCCCGCCGCCAGAATCCCCACGACGATGGTTCCCTTAAGGGACCCGTTTTTGTACATGGACCAGGCGCCGCCGACGAGGAGGCCGGCGACGAGGAACATGAAGTAGACGAACCAGACTCCCACGGGTTACAGCGCCCCCTTGCTGGAGGGGATGCCGGTTTCGCGTGGATCTTTGGCTGCGGCGGCGCGGATGGCGCGGGCGACGGCCTTGAATTCTGCCTCGGTGATGTGGTGGGGGTCGCGGCCGTGGTGGCAGATGAGGTGGAGGTTGATGCGGGCGTGGAAGGTGAGGGTCTCGAAGAAGTGCCTGTTGATGACGGTGGCGTAGTGGCCCCCAATAACAGACGTGAGGATCTGGTCGGGCTCGCCGCGCATAACGAAGTAGGGGCGGCCGGAGAGGTCGACGACTGCTTCGACGAGTGTTTCGTCCATGGGGATGGTGGCGGAGCCGAAGCGGACGATGCCGCGCTTATCGCCGAGTGCCTCGTTGATTGCCTGGCCGAGAACGATGGCGGTGTCCTCCACGGTGTGGTGGCTGTCGATCTCGGTGTCGCCGGAGGCGTGGATGGTGAGGTCGATGAGCGAGTGGTTGGCAAACGACTGGAGCATGTGGTCGAAGAACGGCACGCCGGTTTGGATGTCGGCTTTGCCGGTGCCGTCGAGGTTGATGTCGACGGCGATGGTCGTTTCCTTGGTGGCGCGTTCGACGCGGGCGATGCGGTCCTTGGAGGTTTGGGCATCGGCGCGGTCGCGGCTGGCGTAGGACATGTCAGGCATGGTCAACTACCTTAGCTGCGGCGGCGAGAAACCTCGAATTTTCCTCACTCGTGCCGATGGTGACGCGCAGGAAGCCGGGGATGCCGTTGTCGCGGATGAGGACGTCCTCGTCGAGGAAGGCCTGCCACGTGGCGCGCGGGTGGGAGATCATGAGGAAGTTGGAGTCCGAATCGATGACCCTGTAGCCAAGCTCGGTGAGCTTCGCCGCCACAAGGTTGCGGTCTTTCACGAGCTTGTCGACGTTCCCCAGCGTCTCCTCGGCGTGCGTAAGCGCGACCCTCGCCGCCGCCTGGGTGAGGGTGGACAGGTGGTAGGGCAGGCGCACGAGGAGGACGGCCTCGATGAAGGCGGGGTGGGCCAGAAAATATCCGAGCCGGCCGCCGGCGAAGTCGAAGGCCTTGCTCATGGTGCGGCTGACGACGAGCTTGGAGGGAAATTCCCCAATAAGAACTGCCGCCGAGGGTGCCGAGGAGAACTCGGCGTAGGCCTCGTCGACGATGACGATGCCCGGGGCGTGGGCGACAATGTCGCGGATGACCTCCAGCGGGGTGGAGTTACCCGTGGGGTTATTGGGGGTGGTGATGAAGATGATGTTGGGTTGGCGCTCGTCGATGGCGGCGAGCGCCGCGTCTCGGTCGACATCGAAGTTCTCGTCGCGGGGCACCTCGATGAACTCGGTGAACGTGCCCTTGGCCAGGATGGGGTGCATGGAGTAGCTGGGGGTGAACCCCATGGCGCTGCGCCCCGGCCCGCCGAACGCCAAGAGGAGCTGCTGGAGCACCTCGTTGGAACCGTTGGCGGCCCACACCTTGTCCACGGTGAGGTCCACCCCGGTGGCCCGGCTGGCATACTGGGCGAGCGCGGTGCGCAGGGCGACAGCGTCGCGGTCCGGGTAACGGTTGAGGGTGTGCGCGAGGCGGGTGACCTCCTCGCCGATCTCGCTGGCGAGCTCGTCGCTTGGCGGGTACGGGTTCTCGTTGGTGTTCAGGCGCACGGGGGTGTTCAGTTGCGGGGCACCGTAGGGCGATTGGCCCTTGAGGTCGTCGCGGATGGGAAGCTCCATTAGTTGTCGCCCCTCCTCGCCGTGATCGCCTCGCCGTGGGCGGGCAGCCTCTCCTCCACCGACAGGCGGATGACATCGTCGGCAATCTCTTCCATCGCCTCCGCGGTGTAGTCGATGACATCCACGTGTTTGAGGAAAGTTAACGTCGACAAGCCAGAGGAGTAGCGAGCAGACCCGGACGTGGGCAGAACGTGGTTGGAGCCGGCGGCGTAGTCCCCGAGAGGAACCGGGGCGTAGGGACCAACAAAGACCGCTCCCGCGTTGGTGATCCGGGAGGCCACCTCGGCCGCATCGCGGGTGTGCACCTCAAGGTGTTCGGCGGCGTACGCGTCGGCTGTGGCGATGGACTGCTCAAGATCGGCGGTGACCACAATGGCGGACTGCTCACCGGTGAGGGCCTCGGCCACGCGCTCGTGATTGAGGGTGACGGTGTAGAGCTCCTCCACCTTCTCATCCACCGCGCGGGCCAGCTCCGGCGAATCCGTGATGAGCACGGAAGCCGCCATGACGTCGTGCTCGGCCTGGGAGATGAGGTCGTAGGCCACCTGGGTGGGGTCGGCCGTGGAGTCGGCGAGCACGGCGATCTCCGTGGGACCGGCCTCCGCGTCGATGCCCACCACCGAACGCACGAGGCGCTTGGCGGCGGTGACGAAGATGTTGCCGGGGCCGGTGATCATGTCGACGGGCTCGAGCCCCTCGTCACCGTAGGCGAGGAGAGCCACCGCCTGCGCACCACCGACGGCCCACACCTCGTCCACCCCGAGGAGGGAACACACGGCAAGCACCGTGGGGTGCGGGTAGCCGCCGTTATCCTTCTGCGGCGGCGAGGCCACCACGAGGTGCTCCACCCCGGCGGCCTGGGCCGGAACCACGTTCATGATGACCGACGAAGGGTACACCGCCTTACCGCCGGGAACGTAGAGGCCGACGCGGGAAATGGGAACAAACTTCTGTGTCACCGTCGCACCGGGGGCGAGGGTGACCGTCACATCGTCGGGGCGCTGCGCCTCGTGGACGGCACGGACCCGCCCAATGGCGGTGTTGAGCGCCGCGCGGAGGTCGGGGGCAAGGTCGGCCGCCGCCTTGTCGCACACCTCACGAGGAACTTTCAGACTCGGCGGGCGGATGCCGTCGAACTTCTCCCCATACTCCAGCGCCGCCTCGGCGCCGCGGCGGGCGATGTCTTCGACGATGGGCCGCACCGTGTCCAGCATGGAATCGACGGACTGATGGCCACGCGGCACGATCCCCCGCAGCTGTCGGGCCGAATACGAACCCTGTGAAATATCGATCGTGCGTAGCATGGCAACTCCTTACGTGAGCCAGGTGTGAGACGTTGTTCCCGCGCGGGCGCAGCGCGGATTCCTCGCGCCACCTCGTGGCGGCCGGGCGACGCGGAAGAACGGGAGTGCGCAACTGGGCGCCAACGCCCGTGCCACTGTGTCACTGTGCCACCGTGCGTGGAACAACCGTGGAGTACTTCCCCACCCTCCCCATTATGCCCATCAATGCATGTCAAAACAATGATTCTGAGATGTAAGACTATTCTTCAGGCTCTGAAGGAGCGCGGCTGATCCCCCACAACCATGCCGTTGCTGCTGCTAGAGGGGCCCACAGGAATGCCGTGCCGACGTCGACAGCACTGCGCACCGCCACCTCCACTCCCTCCGGGCCGAGGAGCGCGGCCCGGTCGGACAGCTGATAGGCCACTACGTGGCCCGCCGCGAGCACAGTCACGGCACTGACCACACCGACGACCACCGCCACAAGCTGACCGACCAGCGTCGAGGAAACCCGCGAGACCGCCCATCCGATTACTGCCCCGCCAATGATGACGATGAGGAGGTAGACGATGTAAAGCGGGAAATCATGCGCGCCGTAATCGGCGGGCGGGATAAACGAACCCTCCCCGAGAGTCCGAACAGTGGCCCGTGGCGCGCAAAAACCCCACGCGACACCGACGAGCCCGGATAACACGAGGCTCGCGGCGGTGATGCCGGACAAATCTCCGAGCACCAGGCGTGGGGTGGGGCGAGTGGCCATGCGCGTGGTTGTCATGGCCCACTAGTTTAGCGTCTAGTTACACATCTTCCAGCGGCCGTCCTCGCGGAGGAACTTCATCGTGCCGGACTGCGTGTTGCCCTGGGAGGTCGTGGTCACCCAGGCCGAAGCCTCGTCACCGTTGACCGTGATGTCCTCCACCGCATCCACGGTGGAACGGGTTTCCTGGTACTGCGGGATCTGCTCCAGCGGAATCTCCGGCACCTGAGAGAGGTCAACGCCCTGGGCGCCACCGGCCTGATCGATGACACGGCGACACGTGTTGTCCATGAAGTTACTCATAAAAGCACGCAGCGTAGGTGCCCACGTGACGGACTGGACCAGGCTTGCAATGGCCTCAGCGTCTTCGGCGCTGGCCGGTTCGCCTTCCACAGGAGCAAGCACCTCAGGGGCGGGAACCTGCGGCAGCGGGTTGAGCTCCGGCTGGGACTCAGCCTCGGGGGCGAGCGTCGCCGGCGCCTTGGAGTCGGTTGTGGGAGACGGAGCCTCGGAGCTCGAGGACGGCGCCGACGACTCCGTCACCTGGGTGGTGCGGGTAGACACGTTGGTCTCCGTCACCTGCTCGGCCGCCTCATCGTCCTTCTTGCTACATGCGCTAGCGCTCAACGCGACGGCCACAGCCGTGGTCAAAGCGATAACCTTCCTCGAACCTGCACTAATTTTCACGACGGTTAGGTCTCCTTAACGTGGTAAGACGTAATAACTTTGCTTTTCATCGTTCTGCACCGATACGTACAGCAGCACCGAACCCCCGCCGAAGGGAATCCGCCTTGCCTGCCCGGCACACTCACGATGTATGCACGAAACGCACGGTAGCAGATGATCAAACCTGCCACATAGAGTATCACCGCACACACAGGTTTGTTACACAACTGTGCACACTTGTAGGTAGTTCCACGGTCCAGCGCAGCCAACTTTAACCTGCCTGAAAATTTTCTCCCACCTCTATTATGTGTAGCACGATTGATGCCCGTCAGCGGGCTTCACCGGCGCTCTCCGGCCGGTTGCCCCCGCCGGATACCCTCTGTATCTTTCTTTCGGCTTTCAACTACAATTGGCTAACGTGCACTTGGACAGAGACAAAATTATTTCCGCCGGGCTTGAGATCCTGGATACCTACGGCCTGGCCGATATGACCATCCGCAGGATCGCCGGAAAACTCAACTCTGCGCCAGGTTCCATCTACTGGCACGTGAAGAACAAGCAGGAGCTCATCGCCCTCATTGGCCACGCCATCATCACCCACGTCGACACGGAACAGGCAACAACGGCCGACATGATCCGTGCCCTGCGCCAGGCGATGCTCCAGTTCCGCGATGGTGCCGAAGTGGTGGCCGCAGCCAACAATTCCGGGCTCGTCCGCGACGAACTCATCGAGCTCATCCGCACCCCCGACGAATCCCTTACGGAGCCGGAAGCCTCCACACTGTTGAGCTTCACTTTGGGGCACGTGCAGTACGAACAGTTCCAGCGCCAACTGGACGACCTGGCCACCCAGCGGCCAGCGAAGAAACCCGGTGGCGACGATGGCCAGAAGGCCACCACACCCGCGGAAGCGCACGCAGCAAAAGCCCCAGTGCACGAGGACTTCGAGAGCGAGGGGACGGCACTTTTCGAGTCCGGCTTGGCGCTCATCCTGGCGGGTATCGAGACGCGCCGCGACTAGTTGTGTCCATTAACACAATCGGCGCGTAAATGTGGACAAAACACCACGGCACGGTAAGAATTTATGCACACGGCGCTGGAAAGGTGTGCAGCGTTTCCCCCCTGTTCTGCCCGTCAACATATTAGCCAACCTGCACGTTTTCGCACACAGAACCATTCTGCGCCCTCATGCGCCCGTTTCGGGGCGTGGAATAATCTTTCATGCAGGCCATAACCTAACCCCCATAGCCTCATTGACTTTGCCTGCAACACGCCTGATGTTAGCACACCGCCAACTCACAGTCTTGGTTTTTTAACGATAAACTGGGTCAACATGAGTGAAGAAAATCAGACTTCTATTGAAATCTGGCCCGGCCAGTCGTACCCTCTTGGCTCGACGTACGACGGTGCGGGAACAAATTTCGCCCTTTTCAGCGATATTGCAGACAAGGTAGAGCTGTGCTTGCTCGACAAGGAAAACAACGAGACGAGGGTCGAGCTCACCGAGGTGGATGCCAATATTTGGCATGCCTACCTCCCCGGCATCCAGCCCGGGCAGCGCTATGGCTACCGTGTCCACGGCCCCTATGACCCGGCTAACGGTCACCGTTGCGACCCCTCCAAGCTCCTCGTTGACCCCTACTCCCGGGCTTTCGACGGCGAGTACGACGGCGATCCGTCGCTGTTTTCCTACGACATCACCGATCCGGAGAACCCAGACGGCCGCAACACCGAGGATTCTCTCGGCCACACCATGAAATCTGTGGTGGTCAACCCCTTCTTCGACTGGGGTGACGATAAGTCACCCAAGACCCCCTACCACGAGACGGTGATCTACGAGGGCCACGTCAAAGGGCTGACGATGACCCACCCGGACATTCCGGAGAACCTTCGCGGCACGTACGCGGGGCTGGCGCACCCCGTCATCATCGATTACCTCCAAGACCTGGGAATCACCGCCCTCGAACTGATGCCAATCCACCAGTTCTTCCAAGACGACCGGCTGCGCGAGCTCGGTCTGCGCAACTACTGGGGCTACAACACCCTCGGCTTCTTCGCACCGCAGCAGGACTATGCTGCTGCGACCAAGCCCGGCGGCGCGGTGAGCGAGTTCAAGGGCATGGTGCGCGCCTACCACGAGGCCGGCATCGAAATCATCCTTGACGTGGTGTACAACCACACGGCGGAGGGCAACCATATGGGCCCGACCATCGCGTTTAGGGGCATTGACAACGCCGCCTACTACCGGCTTGTCGACGGCGACCCGCGCCACTACATGGACTACACGGGCACCGGCAACTCCCTCAACGTCCGCCACCCGCACTCCCTCCAGCTCATCATGGACAGCCTGCGGTACTGGGTGACGGAAATGCACGTCGACGGCTTCCGGTTCGATCTCGCCTCTACCCTCGCCCGTGAGCTGCACGATGTCGATCGCCTCTCCAGCTTCTTCGACCTGGTCCAGCAGGACCCGGTTGTCTCCCAGGTGAAGCTCATCGCCGAGCCCTGGGATGTCGGTGAGGGCGGTTACCAGGTGGGTAACTTCCCGCCACTGTGGACGGAATGGAACGGCAAGTACCGCGACACGGTCCGGGACTTCTGGCGCGGTGAGCCGGCCACCCTCGGCGAGTTCGCCTCCCGCCTCACTGGTTCCTCCGACCTGTACTCCAATAACAACCGCCGGCCCACCGCCTCCATCAACTTTGTCACGGCACACGACGGCTTCACGCTCAATGACCTCGTCTCATACAACGAGAAGCACAACGAGGCCAACGGCGAAGGTGGGCGCGATGGCGAAAGCCACAACCGGAGCTGGAACTGTGGCGTGGAAGGCCCCACCGATGACCCCGAGATCAACGCCCTGCGCGCGCAACAGCGACGCAACTTCCTCACCACGCTCCTCATTAGCCAGGGCACGCCCATGATTAGCCACGGCGATGAGCTTGGCCGCACCCAAAACGGCAACAACAACGTCTACTGCCAGGACAACGAGATCTCGTGGCTTGACTGGAGCAAGTACGAGGAGAACCAGGATCTGTTCCAGTTCACCAAGAGGCTCATTGAGCTCCGCAAGGAGCACCCGGTGTTCCGCCGTCGCCAGTTCCTCGCCGGCGGCCCACTGGGCGATGAATCCGCCCACCGGGATATCGCCTGGCTCGCAACCGACGGCAAACTCATGGACCAAGCCGATTGGGACTTCTACTTTGGCAAGGCCCTCATGGTGTTCCTCAACGGCCAGGAAATTGCCGAGCCGGATTCCCGTGGCGCCAAGGTGGAGGACGATTCGTTCCTCATGTTCTTCAACGCGTCCCACACCGACGTGGAGTTCACCCTCCCGGTTGCCACCTACGGTGCCAGCTGGAAGGTGATCATCGATACCACTCAGCCGCGAGGCGAAACCGAGGAGGAGCGGATCCTCCGCGCGGGCGAGAAGGTGTCGGTGGCCGCACGGTCCACCATCGTTGCCGTGCAAAATGAGCCCCCGGTCTCCGGTGCCCCCAAGGGCGGCGGTCAGGTGCAGGGCTATGAGGCCCCCACCGCAAGCGATGCCGAGGGTGACCAGGCAGCGGCCGAAGCGCCCGAGGCCTAGACGTATTTCCCAAGGCCCGTGCCCGCCAAGCGCCGGCACGGGCCTCGTCTATACCCGTAACACCGCAGGTAAGAAGGCGCTTCGGCGCAGCGTAACCGCGACCGGTAAAGTGAGGTCAAGCGTCCGATTTTTCAGCGGACGGAAGCGTTTCAACGGAAGGGCAGGCAGTGCTCACAGCACACGGCGCCACGGTGGCGATCAGTGACACGGATCTGACAATCTACAACTCTCCCCTCGTGGCGAGCCTGACCGCCCCAGAGGTCACCATCCCCATTTCTTCCATCAACGAGTACACGGTGGTGAAGCCAACACCGTTTAGCCTCGGCTCCGTCACGCTTAAGCGCGGCGATGGCGAGCCAACCACCATCCGCTTCCAGCGCACCCAGCAGGCGGCACTGCAGCAGCTCGTGGCTGACATCGATCGCGTCCGCCAAGGGGAGGCCCCACTGCAGGCGGATACCCCGATCCCCGGTCTCGACTTTGTTGCCATCGATGTGGAGACGGCGAACGCCGACTGGGGCTCCATCATTGAAATCGGTGTGACCAAGGTCCTTGGTGGCATCGTGGCGGATAGCAAGACGTGGCGGTGCGCACCGCCCCCCGGCCTGGAGGAGTTCCTCGAGGACAACATCGCGATCCACGGCATCCACCCCGAGGATGTCGCAGAGGAGCCGCCTTTTGCCGAGCGCTACGAGCTGGTGAAATCGTTCGTCGGCGAGCTGCCCATGGTGTCTCACAACGCGCAGTTCGATTTCACGGCGCTGTCGAGAGCCTGCGCTGCCTCCAACGAGACCGCCGCCACCAACCCGTTTGGGTGCACCCTCGCGCTGTCGCGCTCCAGGAGCCTCGGGTTCACCACTCACCGGCTTCCCGATGTCTGCCAGGGCCTCGGCATCACGCTGGAGCATCACCACTGCGCAGGAGACGATGCGGAGGCGTGCGCGCGGATCGTCACCTCACTCGCCGGAACCGATGGCTTCAAGGGATCGTTTGAGGAGTACATCGAGCAATCCGGGTTCACGCTCGGCCACATCGGCACTAAGGGTAGAATTCGCTCCGTCCAGAAGATCCGCCACCGCCGCGGCGGGGAAACCGAGGAACAGGAGCCGGCACCCGGAAACGGCCGGTACCGCAAGCGTGGCCGCCCGGCGTGGTCGGCCGTGTCCACCCCAGAGACGATCCCGGAGCCCAACGAGGATGCCAATCCCGAGGGCCTGCTCTACCACCAGCATGTCACCCTCACCGGCGATTTCGAGCCGATGGACAAGGGGACGCTGTGGCAGAAGATCGCCGATCTCGGCGGGATTATTGGCAAGAACGTGACCAAGAAGACCACGCTCGTAGTCGTGGGCAGCTGGGCGAAGAAAACATCCAAGCACAAGCGCGCGGAGCAGCTGCAGGAGCAGGGCCAACAGATCGATATTTGGCCCGCGGACAAGCTGTTCACCGTGTTGGGTATCGAGCCTGAGGCCACGGAGGATGAAGAACCTCCGTTTTAGATGGAACCGATGGGGGCACTCGATGCGTCTAATTCTCTAGGGGCGGTGATGATTGAAGCCCCGACGCATCACCGCTCCCCGGGCCCTCCTCCGTGTGGGGCCCGAGTCCTGCCAACCCGGGTGGCGGGATGCTTCAGCCGGCGGGGCGAGAAGCGAGGGGGCATGCTCACACCACACCACACACGTCGAACGCGATTATTGTTTCCGCTGTTGCGCACAGCGCCGTGGGCGAAAACGCCGGTGGCAACGTCAACGGGGCACCCGTCTAACCCGGTGTCGTTAGCGCTCACCGGTGGTTTTCGCGTCGGCTTTGAGCTTGGAGGCGAGGTTGTTGCGCACGCGGACGAAACCGCTCTTGCAGCACCGGTTACCGTCGCCTGGCAGTACGCCGCGGATAACCTCCACCACGCGGCGAGGGCGGACGAATGCTCGCCGTTTTCCACCGTCCCCCTCCCACACGCCCCACTCGGTGCGGAAGCCGCGCTTGTCACCTCGTTTGATACGTGCGCCACGAGCTGGCTCGCGCACCCCGTGACGGCGCAACTGCTGCTGGATTTCTGTGGCCAGCAGCTGGGGCACCGCTACCGTGTCTTTTTCGCCCCGTCGGACGGATCGCTCATCGCCACCACCACCGCCGCGCTGCCGGCGGTGTCGCGCATCGCGAACACCATCTACCGCCGCACCACCAGGCGGATTTCCCCCGCCCCGTTTGTCATCACTGGTGGCTGGCCGTACCCACTGGATCCTCAGGCCACCGAACTCTCGCCGCAGAATGCCTTCCCGCGTCAAACGCGCACCCCCATCGATTACCTGTCGCCGGCGACAATTGAGGCGGTCTACGGGTGACGGAGATTACACTCTCCCCGCGCCCGAGAGGATAAGTCACTAGACTTGATTAACTGAGTCAGAGAAAGGGTGACGCAGTTCTCCATGGTTTCCACACAAATTACCGCGACCTACCGCCTCCAACTCCGGGGGCCGAAGGCTGATCCTGAGGGCCTCAAGTTCGATTTTTACGATGCCATCGACATTCTCGATTACCTCAAAGATCTGGGCGTGAGCCACCTCTTCTTGTCCCCCATCCTCACCGCCGTTCCCGAGTCCAACCACGGCTACGATGTCATCGATCCCACCGAGATCAACCCCGAGCTCGGTGGCAAGGAGGGTTTTGTCGCGCTGTCTCACGCCGCCCGGGATAGGGGGCTGGGAATCATCATTGACATTGTGCCCAACCACGTGGGGGTGGCCCACGCGGAGTGCAACCCCTGGTGGTGGGATGTTCTGAAAAACGGCAAGGATTCGCACTTCGAGGGTTACTTCGATATCGATTGGCACGAGGATAACGGCGCCGGCGGCAAGCTCGGGCTGCCGATCCTCGGGCAGCCGGGAGACGAGGACAAGCTCACGTTTGACACCTACGAGGGGGAGCCCGTTCTCCGCTACTTTGAGCAGCTGTTCCCCATCGCTCCGGGGACGTACGATCCGGAATCGGAGGCCACCCCGGCGGAGGTTCTGGACCGCCAGGCTTACAAGCTCATGTACTGGCGCGATGGGGTGATCAGCTACCGCCGGTTCTTCTCCGTCAACTCGCTGGCGGGGCTCAAGCAGGAGGATCCCCTGGTTTTTGAGCACTCTCACCGTGTCATCCGGGAACTAGTGGCAGACGATCTTATCGACGGCGTCCGGGTCGACCACCCCGACGGCCTCACCGATCCGTTTGGATACCTCGCACGCCTACGAGAGGTGGTCGGCCCCAATCGGTGGCTCGTCATAGAGAAAATCCTCGCCGTCGACGAGGCGCTCGACCCGCGCCTGCGCGTCGACGGCACCACGGGCTACGATGCTCTTCGCGAGCTCGACGGTCTGTTTGTCGCCCGCGATGCGGAAGACACCCTGTCCATGCTGGCTCTCAAGTTCACCGGTTCTACGTGGGACGAGGAAGCCCTCAGTGCCACCGAGTACATGCTCAAACGCGAGGTGGCGCACTCGGAGCTCGCCGCCGAGGTGCGCCGGCTAGCCCGTGCGATCCGCCGCGATAACTTCTCCACCGCCGGCTCGGCGGTCACGGACGCGCAGCTCGTCCTCACCATCGAGCAGCTCGTCGCCTCCATGCCGGTGTACCGCGCCGATTACGTCTCCCTCGCCCGTGTCACGGCTACCGTCGCCGCCGACCTGTCGCGGCGGTTCCCCTCCCGGCGCGCGGCGCTCGACCTCATCGTCGCGGCGCTCATCTCCGGCGGCGAGGCGTTCACCCGCTTCGCCCAGGTGTGTGGCGCCGTCATGGCCAAAGGGGTGGAAGACACCACGTTCTACCGCGCCTCACGGCTGGTGGCCCTCAACGAGGTGGGCGGAGCGCCCGGCAGGTTCGGTGTGTCCGCAGCCGAGTTCCACCTTCTCCAACAGGAGCGGGCCCGCCTGTGGCCGCAGACGATGACCACCCTGTCCACCCACGACACCAAACGCGGCGAGGACGTGCGGGCACGCATCATCGAGCTGGCGGATTGCCCGCGGGCGTTTTCCGAGATCATCGACGAGGTCACCTCCATCACCCCGCCGCCGGACGGTGCCACCGGGCACTTCCTGCTGCAAAACATCCTCGGCACGTGGCCTGTCGACGGTGTCATCACCGACGAGTACGAGCGCCGGATGCTCGATTACACCACCAAGGCCATCCGTGAGGCAGGTATACACACCACCTGGACCGAGCCGAACCAGGAGTTTGAAGAGCGCGTTAGCGCATGGGTGCAGGCGATCCTCCACGGCCCCGTCCATGAACGCATCACGCAGTTCATCACGCCACTTGCCCATGCCGCCACGCTCATCGGGCTCGGACGCAAGATGCTGCACCTCATCGCGCCGGGGATCCCCGATATTTACCAGGGCGAAGAGTACTTCTGCGATAGCCTCGTGGACCCGGATAACCGGCGGTTTGTTGATTACGAGGCGAGGAAGGAGACGCTGGAACGGACGCTGCGTGTGTTGGGCGGGGATACTGAAGGTTTCACCGTCGGCGATTCAGTGACGAGCGGTTCGCAGCTCACCGGCGATCCCCACCCGTACGCACACCTGTTGGACCGGTACGACGATGCGAAGCAGGCAGTGGTTGCCGCAGCTCTCCACGTGCGATCGAACTATTCCAGCGACTTCGTCGGTAGCGATTACCAGGCGGTGTTCGCCGAAGGCGAGGCGGAGGATTACCTCATCGGGTTGGGCCGTGGCCCGCGCCCGGATCGCGTTGATGTTATCGCCGTGGCCACCCGCAAGCCGTTCCACCTGTGGGCCGACGGTGGTTGGGGCGATACCGCCCTAACGGTGCCCGAGGGCTCTTGGACGGAGGTGCTCACTGGGCGCAGTGTGACTGGCACTGTCGACGTTGAGAGTCTATTGTCAGTGTTTCCTACTGCACTACTTGTGAGAAATTCCTCTGATGACTAAACCAAACCTCGAGCGCCTCGAGCAGGAATACGATACGTTCGTGCGCGAGCACCCCACGCTGGAAAGCGATATCCGCTTCGCGCTGGAAGACTGCGTGTCCGATGCCGGTATCGCCTACGATCGTGTGGATACACGCATCAAATCGTGGCGCTCGTTTGCGGCGAAGGCCGCCAAATGTGATGAGGACAGTTCACTGCTGTACCCGCACCCGTGGGAGCAAATTACTGACGTTGTGGGGGCCCGCATCATCACGTACCACTCCACGGAGATCCCCCGCGTGATCAAAACTCTTGAGCAGATGTTCACCGTGTTGCGTTCGGTGGACAAGGCCGCTGAGACGAGGATTTCCGGCGGCTTTGGTTACGGTTCCCACCACCTCATCGTGCAGGTCACCGAGGAAACCGAGGATCTTGAGGCATACGCCGGGCTTGTATTCGAGGTGCAGCTGCGCACGATCCTGCAGCACGCGTGGGCCGAGTTCGAGCACGATATCCGCTACAAAGGAGCGGGAACGGGTGCCGACCCGGTGATTGATCGCTCATTCACCCTCGCCGCCGGGCTCATTGAGCTCGCGGACCAGCAATTCGACCAGATCGCCCACGTGCGCGCTGATTCGCATCCGGTCGCCGGCAACGTCCCGCTCACGGACGGCAACCTGCCCCACGTCCTCACCCTCCTGTTGGGTGACCGGTTCCCCCGTTCCAAGTCGGAGGTGTACCCATGGTTGGAAGAAATACTCACGGCGAATGGGGTGCGCACCGTCGCCGATCTGGAGGCAATCACATCCCCCGACGATGTTTCCCTGGTTCTCGATGCGCTCCAGTATCAGTATGT
This sequence comes from Corynebacterium pyruviciproducens ATCC BAA-1742, assembly GCF_000411375.1. Taxonomy (GTDB): domain Bacteria; phylum Actinomycetota; class Actinomycetes; order Mycobacteriales; family Mycobacteriaceae; genus Corynebacterium; species Corynebacterium pyruviciproducens. The sequence continues at coordinate 1,037,094 of NZ_KE150446.1, forward strand.
TCCTAGCCAGGTCAGGCTTGTCGACGACCTTCTGCTTGCGCGCTTCGGTTCGTCCCACATCGCTCGCACGGGGCATTCCGGCTACCGCCCCGGGCGACGCCCGGCCCGTCTTCAGCGACGGCTGAAAAAATTACAGACTAAACAGCAGGCCGATGACGAGCGCCGTTGAGACGACGGGTGGGGATCGTTATGCTGGACTTCACCACGATTATTACGAAAGGACTTTCATGTCGTCACTGACCGAATTCCCCCAGCTCCTTGATTTTCTCCACGTGTGGGCTCTCGCCATCGCGGATTTCTTCCGCCCCCTCGGCATCGATTTCCCGCCCGCTGATTGGGGCACCGCCGGCTCCAGCAAGTAAGCCACGCGGCCCCCGACCCCACTAGTGGGGTGTCGTTTTCATCCACTCTTTCCTGACGAATACGACACCACACGTTTGTGGCGCATCCGCCCCAACATAGTTGAGGCCGGAGCGCCCGAACCATTACCAGCCGTTTTTCCCACGCAGGCGATCGAGAGCGCGACGGTCTTTCTTCGTCGGCCGGCCTGCTCCCCTGTCACGCCTCGGCATGGAGGCCATGATTTCCTTTGGGGGCGGGGGCGGTGTGTGGTCGATGTAGGTGGTTCGAGCCACCTGCGCGCCTACGCGCTTCTTGATCGGCTGGACAACCTCGATGATGTGCTCGCGGTGGGCTACCCATGCGCGCACCTGGTCCCCGGCGACCACCTGGTCGGCGGGTTTGACTGCCTCCCCGTTCACCTTCACGTGCCCCGCCTTGCAGGCATCGGAGGCGGCCGACCGAGTCTTATACAGGCGCACCGCCCACACATACTGGTCGATCCGGACAGATTCCGCGGGCTGGCCTAGCGCAACGTCACCCATGAAACTCCCTAATAGTTGTCTTTGTGGTTGACAATCCCCTTCACTTTGGACCAGCTGTAGATGCCCACCACCACGGCGATGACAAGGCCAACGATGAGGAACGAGAAATCCTCCGCCACAAGCGACAGGACTAGACCGCCGACAACGCCACCGCCTACTCCGATGACGCCGGTCTTAGAGTACCTGCGCACCGCCTGTTTACGGCGCTCGATGGGGTTCTGGGGATACCGTTGCATGTTCATAACGTCTTATTGTAAACGGAGTTACGCGGGTAGCTCCACCCACATGGTGGAGTCGAACTCCGGCGCCACCGCACCTTTTGTTAAGGCCTGCACGTAGGCACCAAGCGCTTCCTCCTCGGAGGGCTTGATAGCTACGGTGAGCGCCACATCGGCGCCGTAGGCCACGTCCGTCACCACGTACCCACGGGCGCGAAGATCGGCCTCGTACCTGCCCGCGTCGGTGTGACGGAAATGCATGGTGGCGAGCATGCGCAGCGACCTGCGCACCGGCACCACCTGGCGGAGCGCCTCCGTGGTGGCATCCGAGTAGGCGCGGACGAGGCCACCCGTGCCCAGCTTGATTCCGCCGAAGTAGCGCACCACCACGCAGGCGATGTCTTCCAGCCCCGAGCCCGTGAGGACATCGAGGATCGGCTTGCCCGCGGTACCGGAGGGCTCACCGTCGTCGGAAGACCGCTCGACGGGGTTGGCCCCCTCGACGTTGTAGTAGTAGGCGCTGCAGTGGTGGCGAGCATCCGGGTAGCGCTGCCTGATGCGGGTGACAAACTGACGCGCCTCGTCCTCCGACTGCACACGCGCGATGTGTGAGATGAACCGGGAGCGCTTGATCTCAAGCTCGGCCACGGCCTCGTGAGCAGCAGGCGGGAGCAGGTATTCGGCGTCGGGATCCATGGCCACTACTCTACACAGGTCTTTGACAGCGCCGAACGGGTTCCTTACCCTCAAATGTATGACTAATTTCAGTGTTTGGGCACCGAATGCCGATGATGTCCGCCTCCACCTTGACGGTGAGGACCTTCCCATGCGCAAGCATGGCAACGGAACCGGGTGGTGGTGCTCAGACCGTGAAATGGCCGATGGGCAGCGCTACGGGTTCCGCCTGCTACGCGCCGGCGAATGGACGGACCCGCTGCCGGACCCGAGGTCGCGCCGCCAACCGGACGGTCCGTTGGGGCTATCCCAGGTATACGCCGATGGCTTCACGTGGACCGACGATCAGTGGACCGGCCGGATTCTGCCGGGGCAGTCGATCTACGAGCTCCACGTGGGAACGTTTACCCCGCAGGGCACCTTTGAGGGTGCGGAGGAGAAGCTGGATTACCTGCTTGAACTCGGCGTGACGACGATTGAGATCATGCCCGTACAGCCCTTCGGAGGAAACCACAACTGGGGCTACGACGGCGTGGATTGGCACTGCGTGCACGAGGGATACGGTGGCCCCGAGGGGCTCAAGCACCTTGTCAACGCCTGCCACAACAAGAACATCGCCGTCATCCTCGACGTGGTGTACAACCACTTCGGGCCGGTGGGGAACTTCACCCCGCTGTTCGGCCCGTACACCACGAGTGGTGCCACCGACTGGGGCGACGTGGTGAACTTCTGCGGGCCCGGCTCCGACGAGGTGCGGCGTTACGTCCTCGACGCGGCTCGTCAGTGGCTCACCGAGTTCCACATCGACGGCCTGCGTCTCGATGCCGTGCAGACGATCGTCGACACCAGCGCCACCCACATCCTCGAAGAGCTGAGTATCCTCGCAACGGAGATCGAAGCAACAACGGGGCTGCAGAAGACGCTCATCGCCGAATCGGACCAAAACGATCCGAAACTGGTCGCACCGCGCGGTGGCAATGGTCTCGGCGGGTTCGGGCTCGACGCGCAGTGGGAGGACGATCTGCACCACGCGCTGCACGCTCTGACGAGCGGTGAAACACACACGTACTACGAGGACTTTGCCAGCGTGGACGCACTAGCCCAAACGGTGGCGCACGTGTTTTACCATCACGGCACCTTCTCCTCGTTCCGCGGTCGCACGCATGGACGGCAGCTGGATACCTCGGCAACGCCCGCATTCCGGTTCCTCGCGTACACGACTACACACGACCAGACCGGCAACCGTCCGGCCGGTGATCGTCCGTCACAGTACTTGAGCGCGGAGAAAATCGTGTTGAAAGCTGCTATCGTCCTCAGCACTCCGTACACACCGATGCTCTTCATGGGCGAAGAATTCGGTGCGCAGACACCGTTCCCCTTCTTCTGTTCGCACTGCAACGAGGATCTCAACCGCCTCACCCGCGAGGGCCGTCAGCGCCAGTTCCGCTACCAGGGGTTCTCAGAGGAAGCGGTAGCGACAATGCCGGATCCGGCTGACGAAAAAACCTTTGCAAGCGCCAAACTGGATTGGAATTTCACCGCCGATAACGAGCGGATTCTTAGCGCGTACAAGAAGCTTTTCCAGCTCCGCAAAAAGCTGAAATTCACCCGTCCATGGCTCGACCAGCTCACGGTGGAGCACACCGATAACTGGATCGGGTTTGGCTACAAAGATGCGTTCCTCGTAGCTAACCTCTCCGATGACACTGCCACCGCCCCGTTCACAGGCAACCTGGAATACTCCTTAACTGAGCCGGCCGTGAGCGATGCGGGAACGCAGTTGCCACCGTGGAGCTTTGCTATTCTCACCGATGTCAGCCGGGTCTAACGGTGACGGAGCTCCCTTTTCGGAGCTGGCCGACCGGATCGTCGAGATCGCGTGCTCCATTCCCTGCGGCCGAGTTTCCTCCTACAAGGACGTAGGAATCGCCGCCGGGTGCGGGCCACGCTACGTGGGAACCATCATGGGAAAATTCGGTGCGTTCGCACCGTGGTGGCGGGTGGTGCGTTCCGACGGCACAATCCACGTGTGGCAGGAGGCCCTGCCCCACTGGGACGAGGAGCACATCGCCTACTCACGTACCGGCACCGTCCGTGTAGACATGGCTGCCCACGCGTGGCAGCCATGTCTACGCGGACGGTAAGTAACCGTTAGAAGAGGAAATCGTACTCCGGTGTCCCCGGCACAAGGTGCTGGATCTTCAGGGAGGAATCCCGCATCCGGCGTAGCAGGGGCTCGAGGTTCTTGCTGTCGGTCAACTCGATGCCGACCAAGGCGGTACCGAAGTCGCGGTTGTTCTTCTTCAAGTACTCGAATCTGGCGATGTCATCGTCCTCCCCCAACACGTCGTTGACAAAGCCACGCAGCTGGCCCGGCTCCTGCGGGAAGTTGACCAGGAAGTAATGCTTGAGCCCCCGGTGCACGAGGTCACGCTCTACGATCTCCGAGTAACGAAGGACATCGTTGTTGCCACCAGAGATGATGCACACGTTGGCGCTGCCGGGGACAATCGAGTCGAATTCCACCATGCCAGTCACCGAGAGTGCACCGGCCGTTTCAGCGATAATGCCCTCGTTTTGGTACAGCTCAAGCAGCTCCGTGCATACCGCACCCTCATTGGCGGCAACCATGGTAAGACGGTCCCAGTTGTCCTTGGCGATGGCGTAGTTCACCTCGCCCACCCGGGCCACGGCCGCGCCGTCAACGAAGGGATCCATCCCCTGGACCGTGATTGGGCCACCGTTATTCAACGCGGCCTGCATGGAGGCTGCGGTCTGGGGCTCCACACCGATAACGCGGGTCTCCGGTGACATGCTCGCAACGTAGCTCAGCGTGCCGCCGAGCAGACCGCCACCGCCGACGGGGACGAAGATGGAATCTGCGGTCTTGCCGCGGGAGGAAAGCTGGCTGACGATCTCCGCCGCTACGGTCCCCTGCCCGATGACCGTGTTGCGGGCGTTGAACGGCTCGATCATGGTGGCGCCGGTCTCTTCCACGTACTCGTGGGCGGCGGCGGAGGCCTCGTCAAAGTTCTTTCCGGTAAGGACAACCTCTACCCAGTCGCCACCGTGGACCTTGATGCGGTTGAGCTTCTGTTTGGGGGTGGGGGCAGGAACGAAGATCCGGCCCTTGATCTCGAGGCTACGGCACGCGTAGGCGACGCCCTGGGCATGGTTGCCTGCGGAGGCCGCGACGATTCCGGCGGCTCGTTCTTCCTCGTTTAACTGAACGATGGAGTTGTAGGCGCCCCGGATCTTATAGCTGCGTACATCTTGGAGATCTTCGCGTTTGAGGTACACCTCTGCGCCTACCTGCTCGGACAGGCGCGGGCAGTACTGCAGTGGCGTGGGCGCGATGACCGCAGAAATGCGCGCTTGCGCATGTTGAATCTCGGCTGCGGTTACGGGTGTCCAATTCGTCAGTTCTTGTGCCATGTGGCAATTGTAGAGGGTGCGCACGCTTCGCTCGCCCATCAGCGGTGCCGAACAGCAAGCACGTTGCGCCCAACATCGCCTAGATCATGCCGGCGAGGATAGGCAACCACAAAGAATTAACCTCGCGTTTACGCTTCCGCGAAACTCTCCTCACCTTGGGTTGAGACACTTTTCCAAAGCACACATATGTATGGAAGGTTGTGAATGGGATGAAGAAGTTTGTCGCGGGGCTTGTGACCACGTCTCTCGTGGTTGCTGGAACGGTGACCGGCACGCCTGCGTCGGCGGTGATCGTCGATAAGCCAGTGTCCGTTGGAACAGGAGACCTGACGCTTACGGCGATCGGCACCCACGAGACCGGGGAGTTTGAAAAGTCGTCGGCGGAGATCGTCGCCTACGATGCCGGATCGAAGAGGTTGCTCGTTGTCAACGCCTTAAGCGGCGCGGTCACGATTCTCGATATCTCCGATCCGACTTCCCCCACGGAGGTGGGAACCGTGCATGCAGGTGCGGGGACGACGGTGAACTCCGTGTCCGTGCGCAGCGACGGGCTGGCGATCGCCACCGTGGAGCCTGCCACCAAAACCGATCCGGGCGAGGTCATTCTCTTTGATGCCGCCGGCGACGGCACGATCCTGCAGCGTCTCCCCGTGGGCGCGCCGCCGGACATGGTGACCTTTGACGAGACCGGAAAGTACGCCGTGGTGGCCAACGAGGGCGAGCCGGCCGAGGACTACTCCGTCGACCCGGAGGGCTCCGTGAGCGTCATCTCCGTCCCTGCTGAGCTTGCATCCGGTGCCCTTTCCACCACCGCTACTGTGGCAACAGCGACCTTCGGTGAAAGCGTTCCGGAAGGCGTGCGCGTGTTCGGCCCCGCCGACAAGCCCGGCACCGTGGCGCAGAACCTCGAACCCGAGTACATCGCGACGAAGGACAGCAAGGCGTACGTCACTTTGCAGGAAAACAATGCCATCGCCACCATTGACATCGCCACGGCGACGGTGGAGAATGTCGCGCCCCTCGGCACCGTCAATCTCCGGACCGTGGGGATGGACGTATCCGATAAGGATGACAAGATCAACATCGCGAACTGGCCAGTCAAGGCCTTTCTTTTGCCCGATTCCATCGGTGCCTATACAGCACACGGCTCCACGTACCTGGTGACAGCCAACGAGGGCGATAGCAGGGATTGGACGGGCTACTCCGAGGAGGCCCGTGTGAAGGAACTAGGAGAGGACAGCCTTCCTCCGCTGGCGGAGGATTTCAACTTCGCCGGTGCCGTTGATTCCGAGACTGGTGAGGCGGTCACCAGTGCGAAGCAGTTGCATAAGAAACACAACCTGGGCAGGCTGAAGATCACCACGTCCGTGGGGCTCAACGCGGAGGGAACCGCCTTTGAGGAGTTGTACACCTTCGGTGGACGCGGGTTCTCCATCGTCGATACCGCGGGCAACCGGGTATTCAACTCCGATTCCCAGTTTGAGGAGATTCTCAAGGATGCTGTGCCCGAGTACTTCAACTCAAACCACACGGAGACGAGCTTTGACGGGCGCTCTGATGACAAGGGCCCGGAACCCGAGGGGCTGACACTGGGGACGATCGGCGATAAGACGTACGCTTTCATTGGCTTGGAGCGCATCGGTGGCATCATGGTGTACGACATCACGAACCCAGCAGCCGCGCAGTTTGTCACCTACTTCAACAACCGCGATTTCAACGTCGATCCGCAGGAGGGCAACAACGCCGCGTGGCAGGAAGCCGGCGACCTGGGCCCAGAGGGTCTCACGTTCATTCCCGCATCCACCTCCCCCAACGGGAAGAACCTCCTCGCCGTGGGTAACGAGGTCTCCGGCACGACCACCCTCTTCGAGGTAACCCCGAAGAACGACGGCACCTCCGTTCCCGGTAATGTGACTACTTCCAGCGACGATGGACGGCTGAAGACCTTGGACATCATCTTCGCCAGCCTGTGCTCCACCTTCCTCGCCGTGCTCACCGCCCTCGTGGGCTTCGCCCCGCAGCTAGCCCCGCTGAGGGACCAGTTGCAGAAGCTCCTCGGCTAGTGTCAGAAGCACATCACACCAAAATTTCCAAGGAGGCAACCGATTCACGGTTCCACCCATCTTCGTTGAGCTTTTGGCGGCGACGTGAGATGAAATACCAAAGTGCAGATCACGTCTGTCATAGCAGACTCCCGCCTCTTACACCACGCCTGCCAAAAATGAAGAACGCCATCATCTTGGCCTTGATTCATCAATTTTCTTTTAGAATCAAAAGCACAGGAACAATTTATTTTCATCATGTTCCAATTCAACTCACAATTTTGGATCATCCCAGACAATGGATTTCTTCAACCTCGCCATTAATCTGGTACAAATTTTCAGCTAACCGTCAAAAAGACGCTTCACCGTCCACCGGATTGAACGATTATCGACTTTGCGCTGACATCGCCTGACAACCACATGTTATCTTCGGCGATGAAGCGAATGGAAAACAACACATAAACACATAACTGTCTCCTTGAAGCTTTCCCAAGACCATCTCATTGAAAGGAAAAAAATGACATTCCCCCCTGCGAAAGTCAGTAGCATTTGCATTCGCAGCCCTCATGACTGCCAGCATTTCATCCCTGGCTAATGCAGAAGAGGTCCAGCAAGCGGAAAGCCAGACCATCGAGGCTCCATCCGCATCTGATCAACCTGCGTTTTGGTTTCAGTCTGCCGAAGGAACCCGCACCTTTGACGTTTCTGAAAATGTCATCGTTCCTCATGTGCTGAAAAGTGATTCAGTACGCATCGAGGGAAATCTCATCAACACCTACGATGCAAATGACGAGCTCGTCGGGAGTATTAAGGCAGACCTCCCTGAAGGGGTGGCCCTCAAGTTCGCAAACGGAGTCATTTACGCCGGCAGCACTGACGGAGTGGCCAATCGATGCATTGAAAATAAATGGGTAGGGCTCGGAATCAATGTCGCTGCCGACGCGCTCGTCTGCGCCCCAGTTGGAGCGGCAACCGGCGGCGCGGGCGGGTTCGCCTGCGGAGCTGCGGTCGGAGCAGGCGTAACCGCTGCCAGTTACTAGAAGAAAGAAGAACACTCAAATGGGTAAACCAGTCGCAACCGATACTTTGTCCACGCCAACCGGTTTCAGGATGCCGATGTGGCTCTACTCCATAGCTCTCGGGGCCCTCATCACCGCGGGATCGGCCATTTTTATGGCGAAGCTCGACTACCCCGGATGGGTTTGGCCGGTGGAGTTCGTGATCCTCAGCGCCGTCTGCTTCGGGTTCGTTAGGCAATCTTCCAAGAAAACAGGCGATGAAAACTACGTGGTCGCTTCAAAGCGAGGGCTCATCTGCTTTGCAGTCATCGCGGCCATACTCCTAATCGCCGCTGTCGTCATTGCCCTGTAAATAATAAGAAAGCGGGAATCGGAAGGCTCCGGTTCCCGCTTTCGTCCGCACGAGGTAATTCCTAGCCAAAGAGCTCCCTGGAGGCGATCGCAGCGCCTTCCACGAGAGACTCAAGCTTGGCCCAGGCGATCTTGCCGTTGATGCGGCCGCCAAGGCCACAGTCGGAGGATGCGATGACCTTCTCCGGGCCGACGAGCTCGGCGAACTTGATGATGCGGTCGGCTACCAGGCGCGGATGCTCTACTGCGTTGACGCAGTGCGAGATGACACCCGGGTAGATGACCGTGTTCTCCGGCAGGGTGTGATCCTGCCACACGCGCCACTCATGGGCGTGGCGAGGCGATGCACCCTCGAAGGAGTAGCCGCCGGCCTTGACCTCAAGGATCTGGTCGATGATGTCCGCGAACGGGATGTCCGTTGTGTGCGGTCCATGCCAGGAGCCCCAGCAGATGTGGAGGCGAGTGAGCTCTTGCGGCAGATCCTTGATGGCGTGGTTCAGAGCATCGATGCGGATCTGCAGCCACTTTTTGTAATCATCCAGCGACGGCTCCGGGTTGATCTGATCCCAAGACTCAGCCAGGTCTGGCGCATCGAACTGGACAGTGAAGCCGGCATCGGTGATGATCTTGTACTCCTGAGCCATGGCGTCCGCGCAGGCAAACACGACCTCTTCGTCAGACGAGTAGAACTCGTTCTTCAGACGTGCAGCCGACCCCGGAGACAGCGCGGCGACGAAACCCTTGTCACCTCCGGCGGCCTCGATGGCGCTCTTCAGCAGCTTAACGTCCGTCCCGGTCTGCTCCTGGCCGATGTAGGTGATGGGGCCCGTGAACTTAGGATTGCCCACCGAAGCGCGACCGACGAGCACACCGGCCTCCGGGTCCTCGTAAGCCTCGCGGAAGCGCTGACGATCGCGACGATCCTGGAAGCTCGTCAGCTGGATATTGCCGGGGGTGGAGCGGATCTTATCCTGGTTCGCCCAGCGATCCTCGTCCGTGATGGTGAGCCCACCCAGACGCGAGAAGGAGTAGTTCCACCAGGCACCGTAGTCGACGGCGCCGGAGGTCACGTGGCCGTACTCGCCCTCGTTGACAATGTCGATACCGAGGTCAACCTGGCGCTTAACCACCTCGTTGACGGAGTTGGTGAGAATTTCACGGAAGGCGTCCTCGCCGATCTCGTCGCGCTTGAGGTTTGCCTCCAGGAGCTCTGGGGTGCGGGGTAGAGAGCCAACGTGTGTGGTGAGAATCTTGTTAACCATGTGTTTTCATCCTTACGTGATAGACAGCATGGTCTATATTAGTTCCGTGAGCACAAAAAGCCAGAATCTTCACTTTTCACCGCAAACAAACCGCTTTGTCTAGTGCTTTTACGCTTCGTGCGGGGGTGAAATACGGGGGTAACCAGAGTGTTCCCGATACCGCTGGACCGCACCGAGCAGACCGTACGAACCGAGGAAACGGAGGAACGAAGCGTCGGCAAGCCACGCACCGAGGAAACGAGAGGGGCACCGACACCACCTGTGCGACATCCCTCCCCCACCTCCAGCGGTGGTGAGGGCCGAAGCACTAGCCCAGAATGCCCGCGCCCATCGTCGCCTTGAGGTCACCCATGAGGTTGGCGGAACGTTCAACGCGCAGGTGCTCGTCGAGGACCATGAGCGTGGACTCCTCGCCACTGACCAGCTTCAAGTACACGTCCGTTTGGCCAGGGTTATTTACCAAAACGTCCTTCAACCGGTGGATATTATCCAGCGTGCACTCCTCCGTGGTCATGGTGAGCCGAAGCGGCACACCGCTGCCGGAGCCAAGCCCCAGCTCGGCGATCTTCAGATCGTCGCAGAACACGCTCACGCGCTCATCGCGGATGGAAATGTGGGCCTTGGCCAGGATGATGTTGTCCTCCGCCAGGTACTGGGCCACGATCGCGTACAGCTTGTTAAACACGAGCAGGTCCACCGATGCGCCGTTGTGATCCTCGATGGTGACAATCGCCCACGGCGAGCCGTCACGCTTGGACACGCGCCGGTCCACCGTTGAGATGATGCCGCCGATCTTCACCTCTTTACCGTGCTTCATTTCGCCGCCGACAATGTCTGTGAGCTCAGTGTCCGTCTGCGAGGCCAGCGCCTCCTCGTAGCCATCCAACGGGTGGCCGGAGACGTACAGGCCGAGCATCTCCCGCTCGAGGGCGAGCTTGTGCTTGCGGTCCCACTCCTCATCGGGGATTTGCACGTCAAAGACGTTTGCCTCCTGCGCCGCATCGCCGCCCCCACCGAAGCCCGCAAACAGGTCAAACTGCCCCTTATCGGCGGCCTTCTTGGTGGAGATGACCGAATCAACCGCATCCTCAAATACGAGGGCCAGGCCCTTGCGCGGGTGGCCGAGCGAGTCGAACGCGCCCGCCTTAATGAGCGACTCCGTCACACGCTTGTTGCAGGGAACGGTCTCGATCTTGTCCAGGTAATCGGAGAAGCTGGTGAAACGCCCCTTCTCCTTCCGCGTCTTGACGATCGACTCCACCACGTCGGCACCCACGTTGCGCACGGCACCGAGACCGAAGCGGACATCGTCATCGACAGCCTGGAAGTTGAGACGGCTGGCGTTGACATCCGGCGGCAACACCTTAATTCCCAGGTGGCGGCAATCGGCCAGGTAGATAGCGGACTTGTCCTTGTTATCGCCCACGGAGGTGAGCAACGCGGCCATGTACTCCTGCGCGTAGAAAGTCTTCATGTAGGCAGTCCAGTAGCTCACCACGGAGTAGCCCGCGGCGTGCGACTTGTTGAACGCGTAGGAAGCAAACGGCTCGATGACACCCCACAATGCGTCGATGGCGGCCTGCGAATACCCGTTATCTTTCATGCCACCGGAGAACTTCGCGTACTGCTGCTTAAGCACCTCCGGCTTCTTCTTACCCATCGCCTTACGGAAGTAATCTGCCTCGCCGGCCGTGTAGTTGGCCACCTTTTGCGAGATCTTCATGATCTGCTCCTGGTACACGATGAGGCCGTAGGTATCGCGGAGGATTTCTTCCAGTGGCTCGGCGAGCTCCGGGTGGATCGGCTCGATGGGCTTTCTGCCGTTCTTGCGGTCGGCGTAATCCAGGTGCGCGTTCATGCCCATCGGGCCCGGTCGGTACAGGGCCAAGGCGGCCACAATATCGTCGAAGCACGTCGGCTTCATACGGCGCAGAAGCTCGCGCATTCCGCCGCCATCGAGCTGAAACACGCCGAGCGTATCGCCGCGCCCCAGCAGCTGGTACACCTCGGGGGCATCGTAGGTGAGATCCTCAAGCACGACGGTCTCGCCACGGTTATCCTTGATGTTCTCCAGTGCGTCACCCAACACCGTGAGGTTGCGCAGCCCCAGGAAGTCCATCTTCAACAGGCCGATGGCCTCGCACGCGGGGTACGGCCAACCTGTGATGATTGCGCCGTCCTGGGCGCGCTTCCACATCGGGATGTGATCCATGAGCGGAACGCAGGCCATAATCACGGCACAGGCGTGCACGCCCGCCTGCCGCACCACACCCTCCAGGCCACGGGCGGTTTCAAAAATCTTACGCACATCCGGGTCCGTCTCAACGAGCTGGCGGACCTCGCCAGCCTCGTTGTACCGCTTATCGTTCGGATCGACGATACCCTTCAGCGAAATGTCCTTGCCCATAATAGCCGGGGGAAGCAGCTTGGTCACACGATCGGCGATCTGGTAGCCGGGCTGACCGAACTGCACGCGCGCGGAATCCTTGAGCGCCTGCTTCGTCTTGATCGTGCCAAAGGTGATCACCTGGGCAATCTTGTCTGCACCCCAGCGCTCAGCGGCATAGGTAATCATCTCGGAGCGACGACGATCGTCGAAGTCGATATCGATATCGGGGGCGGACGGGCGCTCCGGGTTCAAGAACCTCTCAAACAGCAGGCCGTGTTCCATCGGATCAATGTTGGTGATGGTCATGGCGTACGCGACAAGCGAACCAGCGGCGGAACCACGGCCCGGTCCCACGCGGATCCCAACCGAGCGGGCGTGCTTGATGAGCTCGGCCACGATGAGGAAGTACGAGGGGTAGCCCTTGAAATCGATGACGTCGATCTCGTACTTCGCCCGGTCAATGTACTCCTGCGGCACCTCGCCGCCGTTGAAGCGCGCCTTGAGCCCCTCCATCACCTCGTGGGTGAGCCACGAGGTGGGGGTTTCGCCCTCGGGAACATCGGCGATCGGCATGCGGTCGTGGGTGTGGGTCTCCCAGATTTCCGAGTAATCCCCCACTCGCTCGGCGATCCACAGCGTGTTATCGCACGCCTTGGGCACCATGGAATCCCACGTGTCGCGCATCTGTGCGGCGGATTTGATGTAGTAGCCGTCCCCACCGAACTTAAAGCGGTCCGGGTCCTGCAACGTCTTGCCGGTCTGCACGCAGAGCATGGCCTCGTGATCGTGGGCCTGGGACTGGAGCACGTAGTGGCAGTCGTTGGTAACTAGGGGTGGCAGGTTGAGGCGCTTGCCAATCTCCAGCAGCTGATCGCGCACGCGCCGTTCGATGTCCAGCCCGTGGTCCATGAGTTCAAGGAAGAAATTGTCCTTGCCGTAGATATCTTGCCACTTGGCGGCGGCGGCAAGTGCCTCGTCGAACTGACCCAACCGCAGGCGGGTTTGCACGTCGCCCGAGGGGCAGCCGGTGGTGGCGATGATGCCCTCGTGGCGTTCGGCGATGAGCTCTGCATCCATGCGGGGCCACTTGCCCAGCTGGCCCTCGTACGAGGCCATGGAGGACAGGTAGAAGAGGTTCTTCAGCCCGGTGACGTTTTCGGCGATCATCGTCTGGTGCAGGTACGCGCCCGAGGCGGAGACATCGTCCTTCTTCTGGTGCGGCTCGCCCCACAGCACGCGCTTCTTGTTAAAGCGGCTGTCCGGCGCCATGTATGTTTCGATGCCAATGATAGGCTTGATCCCCTCGGAGGTCATCTTGCGATAGAACGCGTCAGAGCCGAACATGTTGCCGTGGTCGGTCATCCCCACCGCCGGCATGCCCTGCCGTTTGACCTCGTCAGCAAGCATATCCACCTTCGCCATGCCGTCGAGCATTGAGTATTCCGTGTGGTTATGCAGGTGTACGAAGGAGGAGTTACTCATGATGGCCTATTGTACAGCCGGGGCGCACCTAAGCCCACCGGCCCAGCGTGCACGGCACCGCACCCGCTGTGCCTACATTTCTACCCATCGAGCGACCACTTACTCACCAGACCGACATCCGCCCGAACCACAAGAACGTACTACTTCCTCCCTGGTACTGAGGAACGCGCGGGAGAATCCTCCCGATTATTCTAATTCCATGCTCTTAGGTGCCCTGTGTTATTTCATGTGGGGTCTTCTCCCCGCCTATTTTCCGCTCCTCGAGCCTGCGGGCGCGGTGGAGATCATCGCCCACCGGATCGTGTGGACGGCTCTGCTCATGGGGATCATCTGCGTGGCCACCAAGGCACACCGGGAACTCCTCGCCTTAAGCGCCAGGCAATGGGGCATCATCGCCATCGCTGGCGTTGTGGTGGCGAGTAACTGGCTCGTCTACGTCTATGCCATCAACAGCGGCCACGTAGCCGAGGCAGCACTGGGGTACTTCATCAATCCCCTCGTCAACGTTGCCTTTGGGATGCTGTTCTTTGGGGAGAAGCTCTCCGGGTTGAAGAAGGCCGCAGTGGCGATCGCCACCGGTGCCGTCATTCTTATCACGGTGGCCGGTGGGCAGCTCCCATACCTGGGAATCGGGGTGGCCGTCACCTTCGCGGTGTACGGGGCAGTGAAGAAGAAGGTGACCATCTCTTCGGTGGCATCCGTCACCGCTGAGACCGCGGTCCTCACCCCCTTTGCCCTCGCGTTCATCATTTACCTCGAGGTCACCGGCTCCGGCACGTTTGCTTCTCAGGGCACGGGCCACGCTCTCCTCCTAGCCACCGCGGGCATCGTCACGGGGGTACCCCTCCTTCTCTTCGGCACAGCCGTGCAGCGGGTGAGCCTGTCCACCATGGGGATGCTGCAGTTCATCTCCCCCACGATGCAGTTTTTCTGGGCCCTGTTTGTCAAGCACGAGGAGATTTCGCCCGTGCGCTGGGCGGGGTTCGTTATCATCTGGGATGCAATCGTCTTGTACCTCGTCAGCGAGTCCAAGCTCGCCCGTTCCCGTCACTCCCACGAGCCCTCCACAGTTCCCACTGCGTCCGACGGCGCGTCCTAGCGTCGCTTACTCAACGCGTGCCCAACGACTAGCTTGTCGACGTCTCCATCCAGCCTCCCACAGCTCTCCCCCGTTCCTCACCGATCGGGCCCGTTCGTAGCCGATCGGGACCCTTACAAGCGAACGGGACGCACGCCGATGAACCCCCACGTAGCATCGGGAGGCAAGGCCTCCACATGGAACACACGGGAATCCTCATTCATCCCGGTCAACGCCACAGGGTCTGCGCGAACCACGAGGCCACTTACTGCCTCGGCCCCTGCAAGCCTACCGTAGAGCTCGAACAGTTTCTCACGGGAAGCGTAGTCGCTCGGCTCTGGAACGGTTCCCGGTGCTCGGTCAGGAAACACCAACTGGTTGACGCGCTCCGGCGCATACGACTGAGCAAACCGCGCAGCCTCGGCAAAGGGCAGCGGCTGCGTAAAGGTGACCATCGCCCACGTGGGCGCCTCTGGAGCAGTGAACGGGGTGCGCGCGACATAGGAATCGATCGACTCACCCGAGTCCGGCCCCAGCTGATCCTCGTAGGGGCGAAACTCGGGCGCTGAGTCGAACTGCCCGCAGCCGGAAAGCCCGGCAAGACACATCGCCCCGCCAACCACTCCGGCTTTCACCCGGCGCGCCAAGCTGGGCCCACTAGTTTTGCCGCAAAATATCCAGCGCATGAGACAGATCCTCGGGGTAATCGGACGAGATGACCAGGTGCCGCCCGTTGGGGTGGTCAAACCCCAAACTCACGGCGTGCAACCACTGACGTTTGAGGCCCAATCGTTTGGCTAGTTTCGGGTCGCAACCGTACATCGGATCTCCCACACACGGGTGGTGCAGGGAGGAAAAGTGCACACGAATCTGGTGCGTGCGGCCGGTTTCCAGGTGCACTTTAAGGAGGGATGCTTCGCGGAATGCCTCGAGTGTTTCGTAGTGGGTGACGGCCATTTTTCCGCCCTCAATGACGGTGAATTTGTAGCTTTTCTTCGGATGCCTACCAATGGGTGCCTCGATGGTCCCCTCCAGCGGATCTGGGTGACCCTGCACTACGGCGTGGTAAGTTTTGTCTACGGTGCGTTCCCGAAATGCCTTTTTCAGCAGCGTGTAGGCGCGCTCTGAGCGGGCGACAACCATGACTCCACTGGTTCCCACGTCGAGCCTGTGGACGATTCCTTTGCGCTCCGGCGGGCCGGAGGTAGTGACATCGATTCCGGCGGCTGCAAGCCCTCCGAGGACAGTTTTTCCTTCCCATCCGACGGTGGGGTGTGCTGCCACGCCGACTGGCTTGTCCACCACAACGACATCCGAATCGACGTGGAGGATCTTCATTCCCACTACTTCTTCCGCCTGCGGGAGGAGTGGCTGCTTCGGGCCGGGTAGTTGTACGTCCACCCATGTTCCGGGTGCCAGGCGTGTGGATTTGCTCACCACTCGGTCGTCTTGTCGCACGCCGTCCTGCGCGATGATCTCCGCCACGGCTGAGCGGGACAGCCCCAACAATTTGGACAGCCCTTGATCAGCCCTAAGTCCGCCGATTCCCTCGGGGATGGGCAACCTTCGCACTGTCATTTGACCGGCTCCTCGGCCGTTGACTTGCTGTTTTCTTCAAGCACAACACCGATGATGAACACCACCACTCCGACGGTGATCGCGGAATCCGCGACGTTGAAGATGGCGAAGTTGCCCACGGAGATGAAATCCACCACGTGGCCAACGAAGAATCCCGGTGCGCGGAACAGCCTGTCGATGACATTGCCCAGCGCACCCCCGGCGATAAGCGCTACGCCAACCGCCGTCCACCGGCTACCTAGCCGTGGCAGGAAGTAGGTAAATACCGCCACGATGAAGACAAGCTGGATGGTGGTGAACACCCACGTGGAGTTTTCTCCCATGGAGAATGCTGCGCCGGAGTTGAAAGTGAGGAGGAACCGGAACCAATCCCCGATGATGGGTACCTTTTCCCCTGGGCTCATGTTTGCGAGGACCAGTGTTTTCACTGCCTGATCGACGACGGCAACGATGAGTGTTATTGCTAGAACTAACCTTCCATATCTTCTCGTGAGTGTAGCCACCTATTCATTCTCGCCTATCTAGGGGGAGAATTGCCAATAACGCGGGCCGAGGGCTTTCCTTCCTACTTTGAACGGTTCAACGGTCCACTCTCCGCCCAGCTAGTCGCCCAGCGTGACCGTCGTGACCGTCGTGACCGTCGAAAAGCCCAACCACCGTCGTGAGCGTGACCGTCGTGAGCGTCGGGACCATAGTGGCCGTCGGTACCGTGGGCCCGTCGCAATGCCCCGGTCCACTATGTTGGTAGATGTGAAACTTTCAGCCCGCGCAGTTCTAGCAGCAACGTGTCTCACCTCCGCACTCGTCCTTTCCGGTTGCGCAAGCAGCGGCGACGATGCCCCCGCCTCAGAGACAAACCACACGAGCGTGAAAGCATCCATCGAAGCCCCCAGGGTCACGGTGACTTCCTTCGGGGAAGGAGAACGTCGGCCCGTGGCCTACCAGGACCTCGATGCCACACAAACCGCACACTTCAACGTCAGTCTTGGCTTCTCCCAAACCGCTGTCCCAGCAGCGCAGGTCTCCCCCGAACCCCCGGCCGACGTCGCGGGAGCGCCGCTGACAGGCACCGCCGAGCTCACCACGACGCAGCTTTCCGACGACGAGGCAGGCGCCTCCCGCAGCGTCACCATGACCCTCACCGACCTCGCACGTACAGACCCGTCGGCGGTCCATGTAGAAGACACCGTCGATGTCTCCCCCGCCAACGGCATCGCCGCAACGTGGGAAGCCACGGGAACCGGCCGCGTCACCGCAATCAGCTACACCCAGCCGGATAATTCCACCGACGAAGTCGACGCACTCCTCGAGGGCTACGTTTCCGCCCTCGTCGGCCAGCTGGTCATCTTCCCCGACGACCCCATCGCGCCGGGAGCCACCTGGACCGTGGAGATGCCGGTGATTGGTGAATCAAATACCGCCCAGGTCACCTCGTACACGCTGGTCAGCCATGAGGGCTCCACCGTTGTAGTAAATGCAACAGTTTCCCAGCACCCCACGATCGGGGCCCTGACTTTGGATTCCGGTGAGACGGTCGATGTCCAATCCGCTGAGACCTCCAGCTCCTCCACCATCACCATTGACCTAGAAAAGCCCTATCCCACCGCCGGACAATCGACGCTGACCACCCGCACCGTGTACGGCAATAAGTCCAGCGAGTACGCCGTCGTCCAAGACACCTTCCAAAAAACCGACTTTTCCTAGTCTCGAATCTCCCCGGCCTGGCACCCGCGCTCTCCTCGCGCCCCTTATCCGGCACGGCAAGCCTCTGGTGTGGACTCGCGCCGGGGCACGACGGACTTGTGGCCCCGCGCGCACCGGGGACTTAGCCATCGATGTCTGCCAGGCATCCCTTTCCTCCGTGTGGCGATTCGCCCCGCAGCGAATGTTAGCCACACGGCGGATGTACACCACGCGGCAATTGTTCGCTACACAGCGACCGTTAGGTTTTTACTCACCGGGAGAAATAGAATGGTAAATAGAAAAGTTACCCAGTTGCAGTGGTGTGATTCGTGTGTCACCAGGGATCATGCTTGCTGTGCTGGCCACCGTGGAGCCCGATATCTGGGATCCACGCCACCGGACGGTTTCACCACAACCGTCACTTAATGCTGTGAGGATGAGATGAAAAAGTACATCAAGGCCGATGGCCTGAGCTTCTCCTACCCCGGTGGCGCGCGGGTCCTCACGGATGTTACCTTCACCGTTGGCGCGGGCCAGGTCGCGGGTCTCATCGGGGAAAACGGTTCGGGCAAGTCAACCACTCTGTCGCTACTAGCGGGCCAGCTCACCCCGGATTCTGGAACCCTACACCTCCCGGAGCGCACCCGGTACCTTCCCCAAGAGGTCAGCCTGCGCCCCGACAACACCGTGCAGGACCTCATCGATCACGCTGTCGGAGAAGTCCAAGCGATCGAGACGGACATCATCGAGTTGTCAGCGCGCCTGGCGGAGGCACCCAACCTGGTGAGCCTATCCAGCGCCTACGACGACGCACTCGCCAGGGCCGATGCATTCCAGCTGTGGACCCTCGATTCTCGCATCGAGCAGGTTCTCACCGGCCTTGGTGTGGAGGGATTGGACCGCCACTCCACCATCGCGGAGATTTCCGGTGGCCAGCGCCGCCGCCTCGCCCTCGCCATGTTGCTTGTCAGCCCCGCTGACTGCCTGCTCATCGACGAGCCCACCAACCACCTCGATGACCAAGCCACCGATTTCATCATCGAGGAGCTGAACAACTACCGTGGCCCGGTCATCACCTCGAGCCACAACAGGTATTTCCTTGACAACGCCGCCACGTGCATCATCGATCTCGACCCGGGGCTCGCCCCCGAGGGCGGACGGGGAGAATCGACGCGGCAGGCGACGTTTTTCACCGGCAGCTTCTCGGATTACCTTGAGGAGCGCGACAAGACTCGGACGCGCTGGCAGTCGCTGTACAACGCGCAGGAAAACGAGCGCGCCATGCTGGAAAACAAGCTGGAAAAAACGGAGGAGGACATCTTCCATTCCACGGAGAACAAGTCCGAAACCCGCATGGCAGCCAAGTTCTACGCCGATCGTGCGGCGAAGACTGCGGGCACCCGGATCCGTAGCGCGCGTAACCGCCTGGAAGAGCTGGATAGAAATGCTCTCCCCGCCCCGCCGAAGCCACTCACCTTCGCCACCGGCCGGACCGATTCTGTCACTCTCACCCGCTCCTCTGATCCCTCCATCAGCTTGTTCGAAATTGCCGTGGAGGATCGTATGCCCGCGGTGGACCTCGATGTGCTTGATCGTGACCACATCCTCATCCAGGGGGACAACGGTGCGGGCAAGTCCACCCTGCTCGGTGTCATCGCGGGGACGGTCCCGTTTACCGAGGGGTTCATGACGATTGCCGAGGGCCTCTCCGTGGGCTACTTGGCGCAGGACTCCCGATGGGAGGATCTCTCTCTTACAGCGGCGGCCACCTTTGACCAGGCGACGCCCGCAGGTTCCCCCAGCCTGGAGGAAATGGGGCTGTTGACTCCCGATGTCGCGGCCCTGCCGATGCGGGCGCTGTCGTTGGGCCAGCGCCGCCGCGTTGCTATCGGTATCACGCTGGCCAGCCCTCCTGACATTGTGCTTCTCGACGAACCGACGAACCACATTTCCTTAACCCTCGCGGAAGATCTGGAGCGGGCGATCGCCAGCTTCCCAGGTATCGTCATTGTCGCGAGCCACGACCGGTGGCTGCGCGATCGGTGGGTGGGAAGAAAATTCCTCATGGACCATGAGACGGGTGTGCAGGAGCTAAAGGAGCAGAGCTAACAAGCCGTGTGCTGAGCACAGCTCGGCTAAAGGAAAATCGTCGCAGGCCCTGGGCCTGCGACGATTCTTTCTTCCCTTTATCCGATGCCGCTACGAGCACCGAATTCTATTACTGCGCAGCTCCCTGATCTGCGGGATCTGCTGCAGGGGCTTCTGCGGGTGCAGGCGCAGCAGGGTCAGCACCTTCGGCGGGTGCCGGAACTGCAGCTGCGTCTCCGCCGAGGCACATCGGCGGGACCTGCTCAGGCTGGACGGTGTTCTGGATGAGCGTGCACGCCCACTGCTGGGAGAGCTTCCAGTGCCCATCCTCGAATACGAACTCGACGTTCTCCGCGGTCTGCGGGGCCATATCCGGAAGGGTGAAGTTGACGGTGGCGAGCACCGAATCCGGGGTGTATCCCGGGAGGACGGGCTCCACGACGGTGAAGTTGGCGCCGGACTCAGCCTTGGACTGGGTCATCGTCTCGAACAGCTCAGGTGCGGTCTCGCCACCCTGAACGGTGAGGATCTTCTGCTCCACGGTGGCAGCCGGATCGGTGGCAGTTGCGATCACGGCGTTGAGATCGGCGACGGTGGGCAGCGCTGCGGTGGTGGGGGCTGCCTCAGACGACGTCGTTGCCTCTGCAGAGGCAGATGCGGACGACGAGGTTGATTCCTCAGAGTTACCGCCACAGGCACTGACAAAAACGGACAGGCTTACAGCCATCGCTGCGAGTGCAATCTTCGAGCTTTTCACGTTTCTCCTTTTACTGGTGGTTTCAGCCACCATCTCGGCTTTCTCGTTGGCCACTTTGAACCCTCAGGCCACAGTCGTTTACATCGTACACGGGTCAGTGTCGTAACAAAAACGTAATAAACAGTCCCGCCATCGTCAAAATAGCATTACCACTGCGGCCGCATCGTTTCACCTTAGTGCACCGTTATACGGTCTATATACGGTTACAACGCGCTCGTTACTAGCATTCGTGGTTCCTACCTCGCGCAAAGTAGCACACTGTTCCACGTTGGGTCTGGGTACGTGCGTGGGTGCCATTATTCACAACTATCTGTTCCAAGTCAAAGCTATGAATGAAGGGCGTCAAGCCCCGTACGCCACGCGCGCACCGCGACTCCCCCGGTGCCTCCACCCGGCGGGACTACTCCTCCGCGTAGCCCAGAACTCCACTCAGCCTGTAAAACAGCGAATCTGGGCAGCCTCGCGATGTTAGAGTAAATAGTATGACTGAAGCTGTTTCCCCACGTCAGATTGTCATTATCACCACAGGTGGAACAATCGCTTGCACCCATTGCGAAGGTGGGCTCATCCCGACGGTCTCCGGCGAAGACCTCATCGAGCGGATCAAGCCCCAGCTGGAGGGGTCCGGGATCACCGTCACCCCCAACCACCTCGACCAACTGGATTCCTCATCGCTGACGATGCAGGACCTGGACCGGATTGTCGAGCGGGTCCGGGAAGTCTTTGAGGACGACAATGTTGACGGCATCGTTGTTACTCACGGCACTGACTCGATGGAGGAATCAGCTATCGCCGTGGACACGCTGGTGCGGGATCCCCGCCCCGTCGTGTTCACCGGCGCTCAGCACCCGTTCGATGACCCCGACGGGGACGGCCCCCAGAACCTCCTGGAGGCAGTGCTCACTGCGGGCGAGCCCTCCGCGCGCGACATCGGCACGCTCATTGTGTTCGGGCACGCGGTGCTTCCTGCCCGTGGCGCGCTCAAGTTCCACACCTCCGACGAGCTGGCGTTTGGCACCAACGCACCCGAGGAGCCCGAGCGGGCCGATCCAGTGGAGCCCGTCAAGCTTGGCGATGTTCGCGTGGATGTCCTCTACGCCTACCCCGGCGCGCCCCGCGACCTCATCGATAGCGTCCTAGCTTGCGGTTGCCAGGGCATCGTGGTGGAGGCGATGGGCAACGGAAACGTGGGCACGGAGTTCGCTGAGGGGCTTGGCGACGCCCTGGAGAAGGGCATCCCTGTGGTCATCTCCACCCGCGTTCCCCGTGGCGAGATTTCCGGCACCTACGGCGGTGTCGGCGGTGGCAAAACCCTCCTCGATAAGGGCGCACTGGGGTCTCGCTACTTCCGCGCCGGCCAGTCGCGCATCCTTCTCGCCGCCGCGATTGCTTCCGGCAGGAACCCCGCAACATTTTTCTAGGAGAACCCTAACGTGAGGCCGTCCCTCGTCCAGGAATGGACGAGGGACGAATGGAGGGGGGGAGCCTCACGATCAACCGGGGCCCGTCGAAATACGACGGGCCGTAGAAAACGTCGGGGGGCCGTCGAAATACGACCCGGCTGTGGAAAACGTCGGGGCCCGCCAAATAGCGTTGGGCCGTGGAAAACGCCGGGGCCGTCGTGGGGGCTAGTCGGCGCTGCCGAGATCGTCCCAATCCAAGCTATCGAGTGGATCGGCGGGCTGTAGTTGCTCGTCATCGACATCAAAAGTGTGGATCCGACCAGGGCCGGTGGTACGAGTTTCAAACCGCACGGTGACGATTCCGCCCCCGGTTCCCTGCACCCAGCCGTGTCCATAATCGGGGTGCGAAACATCCTGCGTCGCCCGCCAGCGGGACACCACCGCCTCACCCTCGGCGTTGACGGTGACCTCCGGGAAATCCACGCCAGCGTCGTACTCGGTCACCACCTCCTCACGGTTGATCTCCTGGTCAAGCTCCGGAAAGAGGACATCTTGCAGCGCCTCCTCCAGCCCCGAGAAGCTCACCCCAACCAGGCGGATCGCCCCCAACTCCGAGGGGTAGCGGGTGATCCTCATGGCAGCTGCAAACAACGTGTCGAACTCGTCTGTGGCGTACGGCAGCGTGTAACTGCGGGATTCGATATGGAAATCCGCCATCTTAAGCTTTACGGTCACCGTTCGCGCACCCCGTCCGTCCTTAAGCAAACGGGCGTGGGCATCCTCGGCATTGCGCCGGACCGCGTCATCCACCTCGTCCACCGTGATGAGATCGCGGGGATACGTTTGCTCCGCCGATACCTGCTTGGCCACCGCGCGCGGGGCGACGACACGATCATCGATTCCCCGGGCAAGTTCCCACAGGGTAGCCCCCACCGCCTTGCCCAGGGTGACCTCCACCTCTTTCCTGCTCATCGCGGCGAGCTCACTGATGGTGGTGATGCCGAGGCCACGCAGTTTCGCCTCCGCAACCGGGCCCACACCCCACAGCTTGCGCACGGGAAGGTGCCCCAGGATCGCCTCCTGTTCCCCCCTAGAGATGACAAACGTGCCGTCGGGCTTGGCCAACCCCGAGCCGATTTTCGCGTACTGTTTGCCGGCACCCGCCCCCACGGATGAAGGGATACCAATTTCCGTGCGGATTTTCTCCCGCAGCTGGTTCGCCCACGCTTTCACCTCGTCCACGGACGCTCCGTGGAGCTCAGCGGGCTCCATAAAGGCCTCGTCCACCGAGAGCTGCTCGATAATCCCTGCCTCCCGCTGGAGCAGCTCCATTACCCGCCGGCTAACCGCCGAGTACACCACCTTGCGCGGGGTGACGGAGATCGCTGTGTAGCCCACGAGGGCTCGAGCCTGGTGCATGGGCATCGCGGAATGCGCGCCGAAGGCCCGTGCTTCGTAGGATGCGCCTGCGACCACTCCCCTGCCGTTGACTCCCCCAACGAGCACGGGTTTGCCCCTCAGAGTAGGGCGCGTGAGTTGTTCACAGGAGGCGAAGAACGCGTCCATGTCGATGTGAAGAACCCAGCGCTGCATGTGATCATCTTAACGTGCTACGCCACCTGCACCCCGTGCTGCTGCCAGCTGCACGGGGTGCAGCCGCCAGTGGGGCAGTTCCGCATCAATCGCGCCTTTCTCGCTTCTGGTGCCACACGCGGGCACCGGCACGTAATTAGGAAGCGGGAACCTTCTCCACATCTGGGACGGCCACTGTCTTTTCTCTTTGGTGCTTGGAGACGAAATACCAGCCGATCGCAAACGCCGGGATGAGCCCCACAAGGGTGACAACGACGGTGGCGGTGCCCACCGGCTTGTCAAAGGCCATAAGGATGAAGACACCGAACAGGAAAGCGAGTACGAGGACGTCGAAAAGCGGAGAGGAGCGGTAGGCAGGGCGCGGGGCACCCGAGCGGACAAAGCCTAGGTGAGACAGGCAAATCATGGCCCACATACCGAGGATTCCGATCGCCCCCAGGTTGAGGAACACCTCGAAGGCAAGCTCCGGGACGAAGTAGTTGGCCACGATCCCCACAACCATGAGCGTGGCCGTGGTGAGGATGCCATTCTTAGGAACCCCATGCTCAGAGAGTTTGCCCAGGTAACCGGGTGCGGAGCCGGACAGCGCGAGTGGCCGCAGGATGCGGCTCGTGGCGTACAGGCCGGCGTTGACGCTGGACAGGGCCGCGGTGAGAACAACGAGGTTCATGATGTCGCCCGCGTAGGGAACGCCGATGGAATTCATGAAGGTGACAAAGGGTGATTCTCCGGCGCTGTAGGCGGTGTACGGGAGAAGGAAGCCGAGAAGCAGAATCGAGCCAACGTAGAAGAACACGATGCGGAACACCGTAGTATTGATGGCCTTCGGAATCTGGTGCTCCGGGTCGGCAGTCTCCCCGGCGGTGATGCCGATCATGTCGATGCCGGCGTAGGCAAACACCACGCCTTGCGTGAGGATGACCAGTGGCATCACCCCGTGCGGGAACCAATCCGCCACCGATGTGGCGCTCACGGTGCCGCCGGGCGCGTGGCCGGTGACGAGGAGAACAACACCCACGACAAGGAAGATGACGAGCGCACTAACCTTGACCGCGGCGAACCAGTACTCCGCCTCACCGAACACCTTGACGCCGAGCAGGTTGACGGAGAGGACCACGACCAGGGCGCAGGCGACGAGTACCCACTGCGGAACGTCGTGGAACAGTGGCCAGAACTTGAGGTAGATGGCCACGGCCGTCAGGTCCGTGGTGCCCACCGTCACCCATGCGAGGAAGTAGATCCATCCGGCTACGAAGGCGGCCCGCTCGCCGAGGAACTCGCGGGAGTAGGACGCAAAAGAACCCGAGGTGGGGCGGTGTACCACCATCTCCCCCAGGCTGCGGAGCATGAGGTAGCCGATGAGCCCGCACACCACATACACAAGTGCAAGCCCGGGTCCGCCAACGGCCAGCCTGCCACCGGCGCCGAGGAAGAGCCCCGTCCCCAGAGCGCCACCCAGCGCGATCATCTGGATGTGGCGCGGCTTGAGGTCCTTTTTGTAACCTTCGGTTTCTTTTGTCGAGATTTCGTCCACAAACTCACTATATACCGCTTGGTCTAGAAAGTGAACTAAGCGGTCTGTTTACGGAGGGTGACGGCGATGACGATGAGCAGGATACCGAGCACTTCCACCGCGCTGGGAATCTGCCCCAGGGCAATCATGCCGATCACCGCGGCGGTCACGGGCAGAAGGGCGAGCAGCACCGCGTAATAATCCGGCGATGCCGATTTCAGCATGATGAGATCCAGCACAAATGGGATGACGGCACTGAGCAGGCCGAGCCCTATCGCCATCGCTATAAGGAGCCACACGCTTGGCCCAGTAGCAGGAATAGGCTCCCACCGCCATGCAACAAGCGGGATGACAAGCAGCGAAGCATAGGTCAACCCCACCCCCATCGTGTGGAACGTGGAATCGCTCGAAGCGAGCCGGTTAGACACGAGAATGTACATAGCCCACAAAAACGCAGAAGCCAGGATCCACAGAATGCCAGTGAAGTTCGCCCCCCACTGGGTTCCACTGAGAACCACGACACCGGTGGCAGCAGCACACAAAGCTATCCAATCCCGCACCGTCCTGCTCCCCCACGCGGCGACACAGATCGGACCGATGAATTCGATTGCCACAGCCATGCCCAGCGGGATGGTTTGGATCGCTTCATAGAAAGAAGTGTTCATACCCAGCGTGACCACTCCGTAGATGAGCGCCTGCCAGCTCAGCCACTGCGTCAGGGAAGGCTGCAACGCGAGAGCGATGATGATTCCTGCCGCCCCAACCCTCATCCACGCCACAATCCACGGGTTTTCAATTCCAAACAGGTTCACTGCGAGCGCTGCCCCCAGGTAATTGGAGGTTCCCGAGAGAATCATCAGCAGCGGGATATAAAGTTTCTGCATTCTCACTATCCTAAAGCTCCCCCCTTTCCCGCAATTCGCGAGGCTAGAGCAGATCAACGCACATGGCAAAGGTGACCCGGGATGTGCGGATTCCACGCACCTCCGCTGGTGGCACAGGAAATCCCGGTGCGTGCTGTGCGACCAGCCTCGTCGGTTTTGAGATGTCGCCACACCAAGAAGTCAAGGGCTGACGACAACACACGTCATCGTCAGCCCTTGAGTCTTAGGCGGTTATCTTCTTTTCGCCCGCGCCTACTTCTCGTTCCTCGTCAGCGTTGCGGTTACACCGTCGATGATCTCGTGATCACCCTTCTCCTGTGTGAAGGCGAAGTCGGTGGCGAGAACTTCCTCGGCGATGTGGTCGGCGAACCGCTCGGCCCACTCCTGCTTCTCAGCGGGGACCTGGAGGCGGACCGTGATGCGATCGGAAACCTCGAAGTCCTTGGCCTTACGGGCATCCTGCAGGCCACGGATGACGTCGGCGGCCCAGCCCTCAGCCTCTAGCTCCTCAGTCACGTTCTTATCCAGAACCACGAGGCCACTGTGCCCGCTGATGCGTGCAGTGCAGTCTGGGTCGGCAGCAACGAGTACTTCCTCGTACTCGCCGGGCTGGAGAACCTGGCCGGCGGCCTTGACGGTATCGCCGTCGCGTTCGTAGTCGCCCTTCTTCACCGCCACGAGCGTGGCCTGGAAGTCCTTGCCCAGGCGTGGTGCTGCAACCTTGGGGATCACGTTGACCTTGAATGAGCCAACCGCATCCACATCGGTGGTGAGCTCGACGTTCTTCACGTTTACCTCATCGCGAATAACCGGCGCAAACTCCTCCAGGCTATCGGCCTCCGGGACAGCAACCGTGAGCTTGTTAAGCGGCAGGCGGTTGCGCAGTTGCGCGGCCTTCCGGATGGAGGATGCCGAGGAGCACACGTTGCGCACAAGGTCCATCGTGGCAACAAGCTTCGGGTCGGCTGGGAAGTCCGCGGCAACCGGGTAATCGGTGAGGTGGACCGAGCGCTCGCCCGTCAGGCCGCGCCAGATCACCTCGGTGGTCATAGGGAGCAGCGGAGCCGTCACTCGGCACAGGGTCTCCAGCACCGTGTAGAGGGTGTTGAAGGCCTCCGGGTACTCGTCGTCGCCCGCCCAGAAGCGGTCACGGGAACGACGCACGTACCAGTTCGTGAGCACGTCGCAGAACACGCGCACCTCGTCACAGGCAGTGGAGATGTCGCTGGCGGACAGCGCAGCGTCCACATCGTTCACCAGATCGTGCGTCTTGGCCAGGATGAACCTGTCAAGTACGTCGGTGGAATCCACCGACCACGTAGCCGGCCTGGAGGAGTACAGGCGGAGGAAGCTGTAGGCGTTCCACATCGGCAGCATCGCCTGACGCACGCCTTCGCGGATGCCTTCCTCGGTGACGATGAGGTTTCCGCCGCGCAGAATCGGTGAGCTCATGAGGAACCAGCGCATGGCGTCCGAGCCGTCACGGTCGAACACTTCCTTCACGTTGGGGTAGTTTCCCTTGGATTTACTCATCTTCAGGCCGTCATTGCCCAACACGATGCCGTGTGCCACCACGCGCTTGTACGCGGGGCGATCAAACAGCGCCGTGGACAGCACGTGCAGCAGGTAGAACCAGCCACGGGACTGGCCCGAGTACTCTACAATGAAGTCCGCCGGCGAGTGGGTCTCGAACCACTCCTGGTTCTCAAACGGATAGTGCTTCTGCGCGAACGGCATGGAACCGGATTCGAACCAGCAGTCCAGTACCTCCGGCACTCGTCGCATGGTGGATTTACCCGTCGGGTCATCCGGGTTCGGGCGGGTGAGCTCGTCAATGTACGGGCGGTGCAGGCTCGTCGGGCGCACGCCGAAGTCACGCTCCAGCTCGTCGAGGGAGCCGTAAACATCCACACGCGGGTACTCGTCATTATCGGAGACCCACACCGGGATCGGGGAACCCCAGTAGCGGTTGCGGGAGATGTTCCAATCGCGGGCACCTTCCAGCCACTTGCCAAACTGGCCGTCGCGGATGTGCGCCGGGATCCACTCCACCTCGTTGTGGTTGAGCTCCACCATCCAGTCACGGAACTTGGTAACGGAGACGAACCAGGACGGCAGCGCCATGTAGATGAGCGGCTCGCCGGAACGCCACGAGTGCGG
This sequence comes from Corynebacterium pyruviciproducens ATCC BAA-1742, assembly GCF_000411375.1. Classification (GTDB taxonomy): domain Bacteria; phylum Actinomycetota; class Actinomycetes; order Mycobacteriales; family Mycobacteriaceae; genus Corynebacterium; species Corynebacterium pyruviciproducens. The sequence goes on from NZ_KE150446.1 coordinate 1,065,588, forward strand.
GTAGCTGTGCACGATGGTCTGGTGACGCACCACGCGCATGGCCTTCTTCAGATCCTTGATGATGTTCTTGTTGGCATCAAAGATGAGCTGGCCCTCGTAGGGAGGAACCTGGGAGGTGAACTTGCCGTCCTCGTCCACGGGGATGACGAGCCCCACGCCGTATTCCTTGCACGTGTTCATATCGTCTTCACCAAAGGCGGGAGCCTGGTGGACGACACCGGTGCCGTCGTCGGTGGTGACGTAATCGGCGAGCAGCACGTGGAAGGAGTTTTGGGTATCGAGGAAGAAATCGAAGAGCGGCTCGTAGGTCAGGCCCTCCAGCTCGCGCCCCTCAAAGCTATCAACTACCTCGGCGGAACCGAGCTCCTTCTTGTACTCGCCCACGAGCGCCTCGGCAAGCAGGAACTTGCGGCCGGCGAACTCCTTGAGGCCATCCTCGCCCACCGTGACGACGACGTACTTCACGGACGGGTTCACCGCGAGAGCCAGGTTGGACGGCAGGGTCCAAGGCGTGGTCGTCCAGGCGAGGAAGGAGACCTCGGAAAGCCTCGAGAGGACCTTCTCGCCGGCGCTGCCTTCGTCCGCACCGGTGATGGGAAACGTCACGGTCAGCGTGGGATCCTGGCGATCCTTGTAGGCATCGTCCAAGCGGGTCTCCTGGTTGGACAGCGGCGTGTGCTCAGCCCACGAGTACGGCAGGACGCGGAAGCCCTGGTAGATGAGGCCCTTATCGTACAGCGTCTTGAATGCCCACATGACGGACTCCATGAACGGGAGGTCCATCGTTTTGTAGCCATTATCAAAGTCCACCCAGCGTGCCTGGCGGGTGACGTAATCTTTCCACTCCTCGGTGTAGCGGAGCACGGACTCGGCGCAGTACTTGTTAAAGGCGGCGAGGCCCATATCTTCGATCTCACCCTTGTCCTTGATGCCAAGCTGCTTTTCCGCCTCCAGCTCCGCCGGCAGGCCGTGGCAATCCCAGCCGAAGACGCGGCGGACGAGCTTGCCCTTCATCGTCTCGAAGCGGGGAACGATGTCCTTGACGTAGCCGGTGAGGAGGTGTCCGTAGTGAGGAAGGCCGTTTGCAAAAGGCGGGCCATCGTAGAAGACGTACTCGGGAGAGTCTTCGCGTTGCTTGAGACTAGCCTGAAAAGTGTCGTCCTTATCCCAGTACTCCAGCACGTTTTCTTCCATCGTGGGGAAATTGCTCGTGCCGCCGGACAGGTCGACGCGCGGGTAAACATTACCTACGTTGCTTTTCGCCGTCATAGTGGATCACTCCTTAAAAACTTCTCATTTTTTGTTAACGCAGGGACGCAAGAGTTGCGCGGTACCACCCTGCTTGAAGCGCCTAGCACTTCCGCTCGAGTTTTTAAGGATCTGTATCGGCGATCTGATATCCGCCCGGTTCTACTAGGCGCCACGCTGCGGTGTGCAGCCGCGACGCTGTTCTTCCGGGAGCTCGCCGGTGATAGCCGGGTCATAGCCTTGCAAAGAACTATACCACCGATGCCGTTCCACATAGCAAAATATCCCCTCCCGCTATACGGGAAGGGATATCTCATGTACTGCTACGCCCACTGCGGCGGAACCAATCTACCTGGTTAACCGCAGTGACTGCGTGGGCACAACCTGCCACCGGGATGCTTGAATGCGAGCAGAGCTACCGGGCAGATGCCCCGTAGCTCGCGCATCCACGACCGCGACGGGGGTCCGGGTTACTTGGTGCCCTGCGGGTTACGCGGAGCGGAGGAACCGCGGCTGTTCAGCTCTTCCAGCTGGGACTCCAGCAGGGTCTTGAGGCGTGTACGGTACTCGCGCTCGAAGGTGCGCAGCTCCTCGATACGGTTCTCCAAGGCGGCCTGCTGGCTCTTGACGGTGGCCATGATCTCGGTGTGCTTGCGCTCGGCATCCGCCTGCAGGGCGTTTGCCTTGTCTTGGGCCTGCTGCAACTGCTGCTGGGACTTGGTGTTTGCATCTGCGATGAGACGCTCGGCCTTCTCCTCCGCCTCGCGCACCATCTTGTCGGAGCGCTGCTTGGCATCAGCAAGCGTGCGCTGCGAGGAGGAGTTCGCGTCGGAAATGGTGGACTCTGCTGCTGCGCGGGCCTCGTCCAGCATGGACTGGCTCTCGGAGCGGGCGTCGTTGGTGAGCCTGTCGGCCATCTCCTGTGCCAACCCGAGCACGCGGGCGGCCTGCATGTGCGTTTCTGCAGAGGCCTGACCCTCGGCGGGGGCGGTGGCGCTGGCAACGCGGGAGGTCTGCTGCTGACTGCGGGCGGAGGCCGCCTCGCGGCGGGCCTTGTCTGCGTCCTCGCGGGCGGTGGCGAGCTGCTTGTTGGCATCGGCGAGCTTGGCCTCGTATTCCTTGGCAACCTCGCGACGGATCGCATCTTCATCCACACGGGAGACGGCGGCGACGGAGGAACCGCCGGCGGAGCCACGCTCCTTCTGCAGATCCTCTACCCGCTGACGCAGAGCGTCATTTTCATCTTGCAAGCGGGCAAGTTCGTCCTCGACGAGGTCGAGGAACTGATCCACCTCGTCTTCGTTGTAGCCGCGCTTTCCAATCGGCGGCTTGCTAAAGGCTATATTGTGCACGTCAGCTGGAGTCAGCGGCATTGACGGATCCCTTCACTACCTAGGTGGTTTGACTGCTGCAAACTAATTTGCACCAGTAAAGGTGGGTGCATCCCATGGGGATGCACTTCAACTTTTACTTAATCTTAATTCTTTTCCTGTCACTAGTGTACCCATAAACAACGCAAGTCACACCTACGACATGGAAACTAGATGGCAAAATGCGCATGAATCCGGACGCGAACCACCTGCACTAATCCGCTAAACATGCATGTAAGAGAGTATTTTTAGCGAAGTGCCATGGTGAGGAAAATTTGCACCAGTTGCAGAATAAAAAACAAAACCAGAACACTCATATCGAGCCCTATATTCCCCATCCGCAGAGGCGGAATGAGGCGTCGGAGCGCCTTCACTGGTGGATCGGTCACAACAAACAGGGGCTCGGAGATCACGGAGAACCACCGGGGCGGCCGAAACGATCGCGAGAAGGAGGCGATCATCTCAATGAGGATGCGTGCCACGAGGATGACTGTGTAGATCTGGACTAAAAGGAGGAGGATTTGAATAAGCGTCGTCACAATTGCACTACTCTAGCCAAAAAAATGGCCCCCGGTCGATTCCGGGGGCGCACGGCGTTACTTAGGTGTCGGTAAAACTCATAGGTGCGTCCACCACGCCGCCGTTGACTGCTGCCTAACGGCGGGCGGCGCGCTCGAGCTCGGCGAGGGTGATATCGGCTCCCTCGGGGATGATGGCGAACGTCTTTCGCGCGACCTTTTCCATCGTGCCACGTGCACCAAAGACGAGGCCAGCGGCGAAGTCCACGATACGGCGAGCGTCGGCGGTATCCATGGCGGTCATATCGAACACAACGGCGTCACCATCGCGGAAGGGCTCCCCCAGCTGGCGGGCCTCCTGGTAGCTGTTGAGACGAACCGTCACCACCGACGGCTCGTAGTGGCGATCAGCGTACCCGTAGGAACGCTCGTAACGCCCCTCGGTACGGGTGCGGTCCTGGGATCCGTAGTACTCGTCCTCGGCGACGAAGTCCTCCGCCGGACCGAATCCGAAAAACTCCTTAAACTTCTGCACGTTAGTCATGCTCTTTTTCCTTCCTTTTCGCACCTATGAGTGCTGTGGTTTTGGTGCAGGCACTCTACCATGCCCGCGGGCTCTTACTGTTTGTCGCTCTATGCTTTATTGTTACGGTATTTGACGTGGTCCCAAGATGTCGGTTCCGACACGCACTAAAGTGGAACCACTTTCCACTGCCACCTCGAGGTCATGGGACATTCCGGCGGAGAATTCCAACGGCTTCCCCACCGTCTTTTCCAGTTTCTCCTTTACCTGCCTAGCGGTAGCGAACGCCTCGTAGGGGTCGGCCTCTACAGGGGGCACACACATGAGTCCTGTCAGGCGCAGGTGCTCCGTTCCGGCGATTGCGTCTACGAGTTCTGGCAGGTCGCCGTCCACCACGCCTCCGCGGGCCGGGTCGCCGTCGAGGGAGAGCTGGACGAACACGTCGAGGGTGTCCGTCGTCCGATCGCCCCTGTCGAGCGCCAGCTGCATTCCCCGGTCCAGCGCCTGGGCGAGGGTGACGGAGTCGAGTGACTGCACCGCCTGCGCCCACCGCGCCACGGAATTAGCCTTCTTCGTCTGAATCTGGCCGAGCATGTGAAAGCTCATCGAGGGGAATTCGGCGGCCTTCTGTTTGGCCTCTTGGTCCCGGTTTTCCCCTACCTCGGTGACCCCCAGAGAGTGGAGGATGGCGATGTCTTCGGCGGGGTGGAACTTGGTCACGGGGAGAAGCCGCACCTCGTCAGACCTCCCGGCCTTCTGCTTCGCCTCCTCGATGCGCTGAAGCACCCGCTTCAAGCCCTGAGCTATCTCGTCTGCCCGAGTCACCTTGTCTCACCTTTCCTTAGTAGAAACTTGCCTATTTTTTCTCACGTGCTCTACCGGAAGCGTCTTAAGTCTCTTGCCCAAAGAGCTAGAAGGCCGCTACTCACCGCCGTCCACCGGTGCTTCGTCTGCGCCCCGTGTGCCGGGGTTGGCCGAAAAGGTAAATGACGGAGGCTTGGCGCCCCGTTGTCCCGTCGCGCCGGTAGCTGAAAAATTCGCGGTCCTCAATCGTGCAGCGCGGATCTGTCGTCACGGAGCGGACACCCACCGCGTAAAGCTGCCGGACGAGCCCAGCACGCAGGTCAACCCCCGGCGTGCCGGCCACCGTTGTCGTGGCACTTCCCGGCAACTGCTGCTCTACTTCCTCCACCATGTTCGCGGGGAGCTCGTAGTGTCGCCCGGAGGCGGCCGGCCCGATCCACGCGTGCATGGCGGCCGGGTTGGCGCCGAGTTCACACATCGTGCGCACCGTCGCAGGGACGATCCCACCCTGTGCGCCCCGTCGCCCGGCATGGACGGCGGCGACGACACCGGCGGTGGCGTCGCAAAGCAGCACCGGCACGCAATCGGCGGTGAGCACGATGAGTGCGAGGCCCTCGTCGGTGGTGACGATGGCGTCGGTTGCGGGCACTGGCACCGGGGTGGTGCCGTCCACCACGGTCACCGTGGTGGAGTGGACCTGCTCCATGAACACGAGGCGCGAGCGCGGAACACCGATAGTCCGTGCGAGCCTCGCGCGATTTTCCTCCACCGCGATGGGGTCATCACCCACGTGGTCGCCGAGGTTGAAGCCGTCGTAGGGAGGCTTCGAGGCACCGGTGACGCGGTTGGTGAAGAAGATCCGCACGCGCTGCGACGGATCCTGCGGGGTGGTGGCGGTCACGGTCTGACTCTTTCCGTCGGTACCCTGCTAGCGCAGGAAACTCGGCACGTCGAGGTCGTCGTCCCCGTCGTCGCCAAAGTCACGGTCGCGGTCGCGGTAGCTGCGCGAGGACGATGCGTCACGGTCGGTGAACAGCCCGCGGCGCTCGTCGCGTCCACGGTCGTCGTCGGCAAGGCTGTGCCGTGAGGAACCCTCGTCGTGGGTGTACCGCCCGCCGAAGAGAGAGTCACGGGACTCGGAGGCCGTGGTGGGTGAATCCGCGTCGTCGCGGAAGCTGTGCGCGGTGCGTGCACCCTCGCCGGCGGCACCGGAAGTGGCGCCAGTGCTGGCCGAGCCAGGCTCGGCGTGGCCACCGGGCACCTCGTCAGCCTTCCGCTTTGCTTCCTCGGTGTTGTTCTTGTTGTCAAAGCCGGTGGCGATGACGGTGACGCGAATCTCGTCGCCGAGATTGTCGTCGATGATCGCACCGAAGATGGTCTGGACGTCCTCGTCGGCCTTCTCGGCGATGAGTCGGCCGGCCTCGTTCACCTCGTGGAGGCCCATGTCGGAGCCGCCGGCGAAGGAGACCACCAGGCCGTGTGCGCCCTCGATGGTGGATTCCAGCAGCGGGGATTCGATGGCCTGCATGGAGGCGGTGACGGCGCGGTTTTCGCCGCGCGCGGAGCCGATGCCCATAAGGGCGGTGCCCGCGTCACTCATGACGGCGCGAACGTCGGCGAAGTCCACGTTGATGATGCCGGGCGTGGTGATGATGCGGGTGATGCCGTCAACGCCGTTGAACAGCACCTCGTCGGCGGCGCGGAACGCGTCGAGCATGGAGAGGTTTTCGTCGCCCAGCTGGAGGAGACGATCGTTGGGGATGACGATGAGGGTGTCGCACACCTCGCGCAGGGCCTCGATGCCGTCGAGAGCCTGCTTGGTGCGTGCGCGCCCCTCAAAGGTGAACGGGCGGGTGACCACACCAACGGTGAGGGCGCCCTGCTTCTTGGCAATATTGGCCACGACGGGGGCGGCACCCGTGCCGGTTCCGCCACCCTCGCCGGCGGTGACGAACACCATGTCCGCACCCTTGAGGATTTCCTCGATATCGTTCTTGTGGTCCTCCGCGGAGGCGCGCCCTACCTCGGGGTTTGCCCCGGCGCCGAGGCCGCGCGTGGCGGCGCGCCCGATCTCGAGCTTGACGTCCGCGTCGGAGAACATGAGCGCCTGGGAGTCCGTGTTGATGGCGATGAATTCGACACCCTTCAGACCTTCCTCGATCATCCGGTTGACCGCGTTGACACCGCCGCCGCCGACTCCGACGACCTTAATGACGGCGAGGTAGTTATCTGGTGAGGTCATGGTGGGTGGACTCGCCTTTCTGTTACAAATCGCTGCTAGTGCTCAGCAACTGGTTCAAGTTCTGGTTCCCTCCAATTTTCAACCACACGAGCGAAAATGTGTATCACCATTGGGGCGGCGTGTCTCCACCCTCTACTTGAGGTTGAGGGTTTATAGTGGTTGGCTTGCCGACGCCCACTCTCTGCTCCCCTCCGCTTTCCGTGGGGCTCACCCTCCCCACATCACGTCCATCGAACCCCACCGAGCTGGGGCCGGCCGCCATTCCGCTAGCCAAGGGTGACCAGCTGCGGGTTGGACACGTCGAAGTGCTGGCCCTCACGGGTGAGCACGATCTCGGTGGCAACCGACTTGTTGTGAGCCTGTTCGGCGGACCCCCAGTACACCGACCGTCCGTCGAGTAGCTCGAGGGTGATCTCATACTGGCTGGGCGCACTGACCCGGGCCACGTCTTTTCTCACCGCCGGGGTGAGTTCGTTGATCGCTGTCAGGCAGGCGGAGAACACAGCCGGGTCGCTAGCTCCGACGATCTCTACCGCCCCCACGGTGGGTTGATCGATGACAAAGGGCATGCCCTCCGCGTTGATGAGCACGGTCCCGTCGGGCGTGGTTTGGTAGACAACCGCCTGTTCCTCCACCACCGACACGGTGACGGTGCTGGGCCAATCCTTGCTCACCGTCGCCTTTTTTACCCACGGCAGCGCCCCAACGCCCTTCACCGCGTCGCGCGGGGACACGGTGGCGAGCCGCTCCCCCACGGTGACGCCCGTGGCCGCAGCAACCTCGTCCGAGGAAATGTGCTCGGCTCCGTGCACTTCTACCGTCTTCACGGTGAACCACGGCGTGAGCATAACGAAGGCGAAGACGGCCACAACCGCGACCACCACCGAGACACACGCGATAAAAAACCTCTTCACGTCCTATCCCACTCCTTTCACCGTGCATCCCAAAGGGATGGCTTCAACACAACCATGCACTGCGGCGCTTAAACCCACCACTGCGGTGGGCATCACCAGTTTCTGCACGCAGCGCGCGCCGGACCGGCGACCGCTGCCCACGTCTTTTTGGCTTGGGCACACCGCGGTTCCCAACGCGCGAACCAGGTTACTTCTCCAGCTCCTCCAGGGACCGGAGGATCTCCGCCCCCAGCATCGTTACCGAGCCCGCACCCATGGTGAGGACGATATCGCCGGGTTGGGCGACACGCGCGACGGCGGCCGCCACATCGTTGAAGCTGGGCACGTACTGCGCAGATCCATCCATCTGATCGGCGATGAGGGCACCCGTGACGCCTTCCACCGGCTCCTCGCGCGCGCCGTACACATCGAGGATGATCGCGTGATCCGCGATCCCCAGGGACTGCGCGAATTGGCTGGCGAATTTCATCGTCCGTGAATACAGGTGCGGCTGGAAGCAGACGATAACGTGAACGCGTTCATCATCGGACTTGCCGACGCTGCGCGCCTCACCCACCGACTTGGCCTGGCAGGCACGGAGTACCGCCGCGACCTCGGTGGGATGGTGCGCGTAATCGTCGTACACCCGCACCCCTGCCAGCGGGCCCTTGTCTACGGTCCCCTTGAGCTCGAAGCGGCGCCGCACACCCGTGAAGTCCGAGATCCCGGCGGCAAGCTGCTCCACCGTCGAGGCATCACCGGGTCGGCCCTCCCGCACGGCGGCGAGGAACGTTGCTCCAAGGGCTGCCGCCGCGTTGAGCACCATGTGGCGCCCCGGGGTGCGCACCGTCATGTGCGCCGGAATGATCTCGCCCTCCGGCACGTGCACCTCTACCGCCGCGACAGAACCGTATTCCGTCAGCTCCACGCCGGTCACCACGACGAGCGGGGTGACCTTAGTAGCGGCCATGGTGTCGCGGAACCCGTACCCGTACACGGTCCCCGGTGCTCGCTCGGCAAGTTGTGCCGCATGCTCGTCTTCCATGCAGGCGATGAGGCTGCCGCTGTTGTCTGCTATCAGCTGGGCGAACTTGTCAAACACCTCGAAGTACTTCTCGGGCGTGCCAAAGAAGTCAAGGTGATCGGGCTCAATGTTGGTCACCACGGCTACATCCGGCGCGTAGCTCAACAGCGATGCATCGGACTCGTCCGCCTCGGCAATAAACGTGGATCCCGTGCCGTCGTGCGCGTTCGTCCCGGCCTTGTTCAGCTGGCCACCGATGGCGAAACTGGGATCGAGGCCGGCCTGTTGCATGGCGACCACGGACATGGACGTTGTGGAGGTCTTGCCGTGGGTGCCGGCGAGCAGCAACTGGATCCGGTTCTTCATCAGCTCTGCAAGCAGGTCACTGCGGCGGATGACGGGAATCCCCTGCTCCCGCGCAGCGACGAGCTCAGGGTTGTTCTTGGGGATGGCGGCAAACGAGGTGACAACCACAGTGGGCAGCTCACCGGAGAGGGTGAGGTTGTCCGCTGCGTGGCCATCGGCGATCTGTGCACCCATGGACCGCAAGGCTAGAACCACGCGGGACGATTTGGCGTCTGACCCAGTCACCACCGATCCACGGGACAAGAGGATGCGGGCGAGCCCGCTCATCCCTGCGCCACCGATGCCGACCATATGTACGCGGTGAAGATCCACTTATTTGCCTTTCCTAAAGCTGCGTGCCTTGGCGAAGACCCGCTCGGCGATGTCCTCGGACGCGTGGCCGAGCGTGCTCCGTCGCGTCGATTCTGCCATTGATTCTAGAATCTCGGAATCATTTAGGATAGCCAGCACCTGAGAACTCAGCGTCTCGGCGGTGAGCTGGGCATCGTTGATGATCGTTGCACCCCCGGTCTTCACCACCGGCTGCGCGTTGAGCGCTTGCTCCCCGTTTCCGTGTGGCAGGGGGACGTAGATCGCGGGGATCCCGGCGGCAGTCACCTCGGCTACCGTCATCGCCCCGGCACGGCACACCACCACGTCCGCGATGGCGTAGGCGAGGCTCATGTCCTTGATGTACGCCACCGCGGCGTAATTGCTGTGCGGCGCCGGTGGCTCATTTTTCGGCCCGTAGGCGTGCAGCACCTGAAAGCCCGCCGCAGTGATCGAGTCCAACGCCCCCGCCAGCGCGCGGTTGAGGGATAGCGCGCCCTGCGACCCGCCGGTGACCAGGAGCGTCTTCTTCCCGTCCTCCAGGCCCCATTGTGCGTAAGCCTCCGCGCGACGCTTTGACTGTGTCTCCTCATTTCCCGGATAGAGGCGCCGGGCGATGGGGACACCAACAACATCGCCTTTCACGCCCGAACCGGCGACGGCCGTAAGCCCGATTCCGCCGAGCGCGATCCCGAGCTTGTTCGCCATCCCGGCGCGCGCGTTCGCCTCGTGGACAAAGAACGGGATACCAGACAGACGTGCGGCGATGTAGGCGGGGGCGGACACGTACCCGCCGAACCCGATGAGGCAATCGGCCTCCACATCCGCAAGGATCTTTTGTGTCTCTCTCACGGCCCTGACCACGTTGAGCGGGAGAGCGGCTAGCGTCGCGTTGACCTTGCGGGGCACGGGAACCGGTCGAATCATGCGCAGATCGAATCCGCGCTCTGGGACGATATCTTTTTCCAGCCCCTTCTTTGTCCCCAGCGCCGTTACTCGCACGCCGTGGTCATCGCGGAGCACTTCGGCCACCGCCATCGCCGGTTCGATGTGCCCGGCGGTCCCGCCGCCCGCGACAACAACGGATAGCGGCTCGTGTACCTTACTCACCTTTGTCTCCTTGCATTTCGTCCGTTCCTATTGCCTTCCCTGCGCCACGGGGCCTGCGGCGTGCCTCTGCCACGCTCGTCGCGTTCCCGCTGCCAGGAGGGGGCACGCTCGTCACCGAGCTCGGGTTCTCCGGTCGCTCTCCCCCGTCCCGCACGGGGCGCGCCACCGGTTCCGGTGGACCACCGCGACCTTCGATTCACGTCGTGTGACCTGTAGATGTCCGAAGCTCGCGCGGCACGCCGTGAGCCGGCCGACGCTGCGCGCTCCCGGCTCATTCCCGGTGCCGCCCGGCGCTGGTATCCCTCGTCCTCTGCGGTGTCAGTGGTACCCGCGCGCGACGCTCCTCGCGTCACCATTTCCTCGCTGGGGACCCTCGTCTGTGGCGCTGTCCGCAGAGATCCATCCGTTGGGGAAGGCTCCGGCAGGCGCAAGATTCGGTCGATGGCGGGGAACCCGTTGTACTGCATCGAGGAAATCGCCTCCGGTTCGTGCCTGGCACAAGAAGCGACGAGCCCCAGTGCACCGAGCGTGATGACCGTCGCCGTACCACCAGAGGACAGCAGCGGCAGCTGAACGCCCGTCACCGGGAACAAGCCGATGACGTACCCGATGTTGAAGAAAGCCTGGAAGACGATGCCGGCCACGAGGGTACCGGACATGAGCGCCATGAAAGATTTGTTGTTGCGCATGGCGGTGCGGAAGCCGTAGATCGCCAGCGTTGCGAACAGGCCGATGACGATGATCCCGCCCCACAAGCCGAGCTCCTCGCCGATGACCGCGAAGACGAAGTCGTTCTTCGCCTCGGGGAGGTAGTACCACTTCGCGCGCGACTGTCCGAGCCCGAGGCCCAGCAAACCGCCGTCGCCAAGCGAGAGGAAACCTTGGTAGGACTGGAACGAGCTGGAGCGCGTCTCCTCGAAGTGTCCGGTGAGCGCGTCGAAGAAGGTGGTGATGCGCTCGACGCGGTACCCACTACCGAAGGTGACGAGGAGGACGATCGCCGCGAGCGCGACGATCGCGCCACCGGTGAACCACTTCCAGCTCATGCCGGTGAAGAACAGGAGCGCGATGACAACGAGGAGCGTGGTTGCAGTCATGCCCACATCGCCCTGCCAAAAGATGAGTCCGCAGGTAAGGGCCGACACGCCAATGAAAATCCACTGGTGACTGTCCAACCCGGTACCGTGGGCCACGCGCCCCGCCAGGTAGTGGGAGCCCCAGATGGCGATAGAGACGCGGGCGAGCTCACTCGGCTGGAAGCTGACCGGCCCCAGCTGGAGCCACGATTGCGATCCGACCTCTTGCCCGCCCGTGCCGATAAGCAGCACGACGAAAAGAAGGACGATGGAGATCCCCATGAGCAGCGGTGACAGCCTGCGCACCCAGTCAAGCTGCAGCCTCATCGCGATCCACATCGCAACTAGCCCGATGAGCACAAACACGGTTTGCTTGACGGCCGAACTCCACACCGTCGCGTCATCGTCCACCACCGACCACGTCGTCGTGGTGGAGTAGGCGACAACAAGCCCGAGGGAGGTGAGGAGCCCGATGACTACCATGATGACCCCGTAATCCACCAGTGGTTTGGCGTGCTGCGCGCGCCACCAGGTCACCAGCGGGCCGTCGTGGCGCGCCGAATCACGGCGGGCGTTGTCCCCGCGTGCCGCGGGGGCGCCATTCCTGGGCACCGGGGATGCGCCCCGGCGTGCTGGTGTCTCGTCACGGCGGGCCGATTCAACCGCATAGCGTGGCATCAGTGGGCACTCTCGCTTTCTTCACTGGGGAAAAATTCCTTGGCGCAGGCGGTGAAGATATCACCACGTTCAGCCATCCCCTTGTACATGTCCAGTGACGCTGCCGCCGGGGCGAGCATCACGGTGTCTCCGGGTTGGGCAACTGAGGCCACGAACTCGAAGATTTCCCGCATTGCGCGGTGTTTGTCCGTCTTACCCGTGACAAAAACGGGTAGTTCCGGCACAACGTTAGCGAGACCTTCGCGCAGCTTTTCCCTGTCCACGCCGAGAAGCGCCGCGGCGGTCATGTGGGGCGCGTTCGCACGGAGGAACGTGTCGATGTGCGCGCCCTTGAGCTGCCCACCGCCGATCCAGATGTAGCGTGCAACGCCCTTGAGGGCCATCGCGGCCGCGTGGGGGTTTGTCGCCTTGGAGTTATCCACGAAGGTGACGCCCCCGCCACGGTGAGTGATCGCGCCCCGGTGGGAGGCCACGGAAAAGCTCGCGAGCGCCGCGGCAATGTCGTGGGCAGGCGCGCCCAGCGCCCGGGCCACGGCCGTTGCCGCAAGCGCATCCGCGATTCCGGCCACACCGGGCGGGCTGATTCCCTCGACCGGCGCGATCACGAGCCCCTCGCCTTCGGCTTGTGATTTCCCGTCAGATTGTTCGCCTACGTTGTCGTCCACGAACGCACGATCGACGATGTAGCCGTCGCGCACGCCGATCTGCCCGGGTGCGGGCTCGCCCAGCGTGAAGCTGATCGCTTCGGGGGCGAGGTTGCGCACGACGGGGTCGTCGGCGTTGACGAGTGGTGTCTCCGCGTGGAGCACCTTCGCCTTGGCCGCCGCGTAGGCCTCAAAGCTGCCGTGCCAATCGAGGTGATCGTCGGCGAGGTTGAGGACGATTCCTACCCGTGGCCGAAGCGTTGAGGAGTAGTGAAGCTGGAAGCTTGAGAGCTCGGCGACGAGAGTGTCCACCCGCGGCTCGTGGTACAGGGCTTCGCCGACGGCGACACCGATGTTGCCCACGGCGAGTGCCAGTGGGTGTTCGCGATCCGGCCCGGCGAGCATAGCCGCAGCCATTCCTGTGGTTGTGGTCTTCCCGTTGGTGCCGGTGATGGCGACCCACGTGTGTGGTTCTCCAAAGCAGCGCGCCTGATCCAGCTGCCAGGCAACTTCCACGTCGCCGATGACCGGGACACCGTGGGCTGCTGCCTGGACAAATAGTTCCGAGTTCGGCCTCCACCCCGGGGAGGTGACAACGGTGGCGTAGCGATCCACCTGTGCCACCGCCTCGTCCAGTGGGATAAAGGCGCACCCCAGCTTGCTGGCGAGTGCCTGCCCCGTCACGGTGTTGGCATCGGCCACTGTCACGTCAGCAGCGCAGGCGACTAGCAGCCGGGCGATCCCTTCTCCTGACACCCCCGCGCCGGCGACAAGGAGCGGCCCTGTGAGCTGCTCCGGAAGCGAGCCTCGTTTGTCTTTATCGTCCTCAGTTGTCACTTTTTCTCCACAGAAAGGTCGCTGTTTTGGTCGCTGCCGATCACTCAGTCGCGGTGTATATGTGTGGTGCTTAGTTTATTCATTCCAGCCCGTCAGGCGGGGATGCACCTCCCAAGCGCCACACTTTTTCTTGCCAGTCACTTTAGTCCCAATTTTACCTTGCGTTTCATTTTGGGACTTTTCCCGGTCACTGGCGCGTTACCCAGCGAACTCCCCCGCCCTTCCACACCGAAGCCACACAGCACCGCGGGCCCGGCAGGCGAGGCGGTTTCACCGCCTCCCGGGTTACGGTTTCGGTTAAAGCGGTTTCACCGCCTCACGGGTTGAGGGCAGGCGATGGCGTTGGCGGACGAGAGTGGCGAGACGTGTGCAGACGCAACTGCCTGGCAAATAAAAATGGCCCCCGAACGTTCGGGGTCCAATTCCTAGAATCCTAGGATTTTCGGGACTCTCGCCACTGCGAGTACGACCGCTAGCAAAGAGGAACCAACCGCACGTGACGAGGAAAGGGCGAGAGGGGGACGTCGATAAGCGGTAAAAACAGCTACCCCAGAGGGGCGGAGGACAACCAGTCGCCATAGAACGCCGCCAGACCAACGATGGCCGACATCGCGGAGAGCAACCAGAAGCGAACCACAACCGTGGTCTCCGCCCAGCCACCGGCTTCAAAGTGGTGGTGGAAGGGGGCCATTCTGAAGACGCGCTTCTTTGTGGACTTGTAGCTTGCCACCTGAATCACCACAGACGCGGCCTCCACTACGAAGAGCGCACCGATGATGATCATGAGGAGCTCCGTGCGCGAGGTCACCGACAAACCGGCAACGAGCCCACCCAGAGCAAGGGAACCCGTATCCCCCATGAAGATCTTCGCGGGGGCGGCGTTCCACCACAGGAACCCCAGGCACGACCCCAGCCCCGCCGCGGCGAGGATAGCCAGATCCAGGGGATCGCGCACCTGGTAGCACGATGCCTCGATGGCGACGGCGCAGGAGTTGCGGAACTGCCAGAACGTAATAAGCGTGTAGGCACCCATCACCATGGCGGTTGAGCCAGCAGCCAACCCGTCCAGGCCGTCCGTCAAATTCACCGCATTGGTCCACGCGGAGATGAGAATGTACATGAAAGCGAGGAACACAAGGAACCCAAACACGCCGAACACCCCGCCATCGCCGAAAGCCACGTCGATGGTTGGGATATCGCGCAAGAAGCTGAGGCTCGTCGAGCCGGGGGTCAGCCCCTGCTCGTTGGGGAACTGAATAATCAAGATCCCGAACACAATGGCGGCCACGAACTGGCCGATGAGCTTCGCCTTCTTGTTCAGCCCCAGGTTGCGGTTCTTGTACAGTTTGATGAAGTCATCGGCGAAACCGAGCAACCCCATGGCGATGGTGAGCCCCAGGACGAGAAGTCCAGATGCCGTGGCACCGCCGTAGCCAGAGACCGACGCGTAGAGCGAGGAAACCGTGTAGGCGACGATGATCCCCAACAGGATGGCGATACCACCCATCGTGGGGGTTCCCCGCTTTGCCAAGTGCCACTTTGGGCCGTCTTCCCGGATCTCTTGCCCCAAGCCCTCCGAGGAGAACTTCCTAATCAAAAAAGGCGTAAAGAGGATTGAGAACAGGAAAGCGACGACGCCACTAATGATGATCTGGGTCATACGCCCTACTTCACCTCACGCGAATGTGTATCTTCTTGGTTTTCAGCACCGGTGGCCTCCTCGGCGGACAACAGCCTGTGCGCAACAGCCCACAGTCCGCAGGCGTTGGAAGCCTTCACCAGAACTACATCGTGTGGTTTTAGATGCCTTAAAACTATATCCGCTGCCTCTTCGGTAGTGGAAACCACCTCGGTATTGATGTCGTAACGACGCGCCTCACGGGCCAGCGTCTCCATCGCCGGGTTATCGCCCACCGCAACGAGGTAATCAACGTGCCGGTTGGACAGCACCTCTGCGAGCGCCGCGTGCTCCGTCAGGGAATCCTCCCCCAGCTCTCCCATGGAACCGAGCACGGCCCACGAGTGGGCGTTGTCACGGCCTGCGGCCGTGTACGACAAAGCGTCGATCCCAGCGCGCATGGAGTCAGGGTTGGCGTTGTACGAATCGTTAATGACCGTCACGCCGTCGCCTCTCGTGCGCACGTCCATGCGGTACTCCGAGGGAGAGACGTGCTCGCTGAGAGCGTCGGCAATGGTCTCCGAATCAAGGCCCGCGGCGTACCCCACCGCCGCCGCGGCGAGAGCGTTGTACACCTGGTGACGACCGAAGACGCGCAACTGGATGCGACGGGGCTTTTCGCCCTTGATTCTCAGAGTGAATCCCACGCGCGCCACCGGATCGAGTTCCACGTCCGTTGCCCGGACATCGGCATCGTTTTCGATGCCGAAGGTGAGGTTCTTGGCCTGCGTGCGGGGGGCCATCCCAATGACGAGGGGATCGTCCGCATTGAGCACGGCCACTCCGCCGTCCGCAGCGCTGGGGAGCGCCTCGACGAGCTCGCCCTTAGCTAAAGCGATGTTCTCCTTGGAACCGAACTCGCCGATGTGCGCGGTGCCCACGTTGAGGACCGCGCCGATGCGCGGAGGTGCGATCCGCGCGAGGTGGGCAATATTGCCAATCGAGCGCGCCGACAACTCACTTACCAGGAAAGTAGTCTTTGGCCCGACCTTCAAGGCCGTGTACGGGTGGCCGAGCTCGTTGTTGAAGGAGCCTGGGGGCGCGACTGTCTCCCCCGCCTGCCCCACCACGCTAGCGATGAGGTCCTTGGTGGAGGTCTTGCCGGCGGATCCCGTCACCCCGATGACGGTGAGGCCGTGCTTTTCCACGGCCAGGGCCGTGTGGGCTCGGGCGAGTTTGGACAGGGCCGTGATGACGGCCTGCCCCTCGCCGGTCGTATCCGCCTCCAGCACATAGGATGAGGCGGAATCGCTCAACTCCCCGGAATCGTCCGGCTCAACTAGGATCGCCGGCTGGCCGGTGCGGTGTCCCTCGATGCACGCGACCGCGCCTTGTTCAATGGCGATTCCGGCGAAATCGTGGCCGTCGACCCGCACGCCAGGAAGACAGATGAAAAGCGAGCCCTCGGTGATGTTCCGGGAATCGAACTCCACGCTCCCAGAAACAACCGTGGCCGCGATGGCTCCATCAACAAGGTGGCCGCCGGTGATTGAAGCTATCTCACCGAGAGTCAGTGGAATCATGATTCGTCCCTTTCATCGTTGTGCGCACCGGCTTTCCTGCTGGGTAGTCGTCGGTTCACAATAGTCTTTCCTCGCACCTACTGGTTGCGTCGAGGGCTGTCCCCGGCGTCCTCATCGTCGTTGTCGGCTGCCGCGTCGCGCAGGGCACTGGCCAACACCTTAGAATCGTCGAATTCCTTCACCGTGTCCCCGACCAGTTGGCCGTGCTCGTGCCCCTTGCCGGCGACGATAATGGCATCGCCCGGCTGCGCCTTACTCACGCCGAGCCGGATCGCCTCGCCGCGGTCTCCGCAGTTTACGATCTCCACTCCGCGGCGCCCGGGGTGACCGGCGATGTATTCCTTCGCTCCGACCTCAATCGCCTTACGGATGGTGGCGGGTTCCTCCGACCGAGGGTTGTCATCGGTAATGATGACGGTATCGGCCCCCGCAGCCGCTGCGGCACCCATCATGGGGCGCTTGCCGTGGTCTCGGTCGCCACCCGCACCAAAGACAGCAATGACCCTGCCTTTAACCTCGTCCTTAACGGCTTTGATAGCTGCCTCGAGCGCCGCCGGCTTGTGGGCGTAATCCACCACGGCAAGGATGTCACTCTCGTTGGCGATGCTCTGCATGCGTCCGGGAACCTGAATATCCTTGAGCCCCTCGGTGAACGCGCGCACATCCACGCCGACCGCAGCGGCGGCGGCGATGGCGAGCGTGGCGTTGGCCACGTTGAACACACCCGGAATGTGGATGAGGACCTTCTGCTTCTTCTGCTTGTAGTTCACAAGGAAGCGGGACGTGCCGTCGGGATCGGACTCCAGATCGGTGGCCATAAACGTGGCCGGGGCCCCCTTGGTGGAAACAGTGGTTGCGGCGGGGCCGGCGAGCCTGGTGAGGTCCACGCCCCACGAATCATCAATGCAGATGATCGACTTCTTAGCGCGCACCGGCGACCCCGGGACGAACAGCTTCGCCTTGGTGTGGAAGTAATCCTCCATCGTGGGGTGAAAATCCAGGTGATCCTGGGACAGGTTGGTGAACAGTGCGACATCGAAATCGACTCCGCCGACGCGCCCCAACGCGATCGCGTGCGAGCTCACCTCCATCACGACGTGGGTGACACCCTTGTCACGCATCTGCGCAAAGAGTTCCTGCAGCGTGGGGGCCTCCGGCGTGGTGAGCGAGGTGGGCACAGGCGTACCAGCGATTCGAGTGCCGGTGGTGCCGATGAGGCCGACCACCGCGCCCGCCGCGGTGAGGCCCGCTTCGACCATGTAGCTCGTGGTGGTCTTCCCCGACGTGCCGGTGATGCCAATGACCGTCATGTCCTTTGATGGATGACCGCAGATGAGTGAGCTCACGGGCCCGAGGTGTGCGCGTAGATCATCGAACACGAGCACCGGCCGAGTTTCTCCGGCGGTTTTGAGGACCTCGTATCCGGCCTTATCAGTAACGATCGCAGCAGCCGGCGAGGTTCCTGCGAATTTCGCGCCATGGCTCCTGGTGCCTGTTACCGCCGCGAAGATTCCATCCGGGCGGGCATCGGCCCCGTTGATCGCGATGTGCGATATCTCAATGTCAGCGTCGCCCTGACGAAGATGCAGTTCTCCGCCGCACTCGGTTGCGATGCGTTGGATTGTCACAGCCACGGTGAATAATGTTCCTTTTCTCAAAAATCTTTTCTAAGTCCGACGTACCAGTATGCACCTATTGGCTTGGGTTTTAAAAACCTCTGCATTTGTGGCACGCATCCGACTGTCCGTTACGGTACTTGCAATACCTGTGGTTCGCCCGGCGGAACGGGGGGAATGTTGTCCCGCTCAATGAGCCACGAGGAGATGTCCTTAAACAGTGGCGCAGCAGTTTGGCCACCCCCGCCGTGTACCCCACGCTCCGGATCGTCGAGCATGAGGGCGATGACGAAGCGCGGATCGTTGGCGGGTGCGATGCCCGCGAAAGTGATCCAGTAATCCGAGTTGGAGTACGCGTGCGTCACAGGGTCAACCTGCTGTGCGGTACCCGTCTTGCCGGCAATTTGGTAACCGGGGATGGCGGCGTCAGGAGCGGTGCCTCGGTTTAGCCCCGTGGGATCGCTCTGCGTGACGGCCTGGAACATCCCCAGCAACGTGGAGGCGGTCTGCGGGCTCACCACCCGGGTGCGCGCAGGCTCCGGCTGCGTGGTGACGGTGCCGTCCTCGGCCGTCACGGTATCCACAATCCGCGGTTCGATGCGTTCACCGCCGTTAGCGATGGTCTGGTACACGCTCGCCATCTGAAGCAGCGTCCAGCTCATTCCCTGGCCGATAGGCAGGTTGGCAAAAGTGCCGCCACTCCACTGTTCCCGGGCTGGCAGGAGCCCCGCGGATTCCATGGGCAGCTCGATGCCGGTTGACTGCCCGATCCCGAACTTTTTCAGGTAGTCGGCGTACTTGTCCTCGCCCACCAGTTGCGCCAGCATGAGGGTTCCCACGTTGGATGACTTACCAAAAATGCCCGCCGTGGTGTAGTTCACATCGCCGTGTTCCCACGCATCGCGGACGGTCACCCCAGCCATGTTGATGGAACCCGGCACGGTGTGAACCGTCTCCGGCTGTGTCACGCCCTCCTCAATCGCCGCCGCGGCAGTGATCACTTTGGCCACCGACCCAGGCTCGAAAGGGCTGGTAATGGTGGTGTTAGTGAAGGTCCGGTCCTTCTTCATCTGCCTGTCTATATCGCCCATCGGGTCGATGGTGTCCGAGTTAGCCATGGCGAGGACCTTGCCGGTCTTTGCATCAAGGACAACGGCCTCCGCCCCTTTGGCTTTGGACATTTCCTTGGCCTGCTGCACCTGGGACTGAACGTAGGTCTGCAGATCGAGATCGAGTGTGAGGGTGATGGTGGAGCCGTCGACAGCGGGGGTGACATCGCGGAGGGTGCCCGGGATCGATTCACCGCTGGCAGCCACATCCTGGGTCTTCTTGCCATCCTGGCCGGCCAGCGCCTTATCCTCGAACGCCTCGAGCCCGAGCTGGCCATCCTGCTCATTGTTCACCTTGCCCACCACGCTGGCCGCGATGGCACCGTTGGGGTACTGGCGAATGTCCTGGTGATCTGCTGCTACGCCGAAATACTTGTCGTGCACTGTGGCGGCCACATCCGGGTCAACGTTGCGCACGAGTACTTCATAGTTGGAATCTGCAAGCAGCTTCTTCTTGATGTCCTCTTCTTTAATGTCATCGGCGTTTTCCGCAGATTCGCGCACCATGACGGGGATTTCGCGGGCCATCTCATCGATGCGTTCGTCCGCCTTCTCCGCCGCGAGCTTATCGAGCTCCGCGTTGGTGTAGTTCTTGTACTCCTCCTGGCTGATGAGCTCGCCGCGCATGTAAATCGGGAGTTCTTTGCGCAAGACGTTGGGGGAAACGGTGAGTGTGCTGGCCTTCATGGTGTAGGCCAGTTGCTTGCCGGTGCGATCGAGGATGGCACCGCGCCTGGCAGGCTCGGTGTACACCCGTGTGCGTTGGTCCGCAGCCTGAAGAGCAAGCTCGGGCCCCCAAACGAGCTGCACCAGGGCAAGCCTGGCGACGAGCACCACCGCGAGGATGGCCGCCAGGGCGCTCAACACCTTGACGCGGGAGCGCACAATCTTAGCCGCGGACACGGGTCGCTCCGACTCCGATCGCGGTGTGGACGAGGAACCTGCAACTCGCCGGGGGCTGCGATTAGATGAAAATCTTGATGCCATCCTCACTCCTTTGTGCGTTGAACCCCATGAACTACCGGACAGCCTAGCGTCAATCCGGCACAGCTGAGGTAGGCGCGACCGCTCACCCGCAACGGCGACTACCTCTGGTTAGGGTCGTACGGGGCAAGCCCCGCGTTACTGCGCAGCCTAGGAGCAGAGTTGGTTTCCTGCGGCACCTGCACAACAGAGCCGGAGATTTCCTCCGTCTCTTCGGGGGAGCTCGAGGCGCGATCGGCGCGAACCGGCGCGCCATTGACGTCCGTCAAAGGACGGGATTCAGCGGGATTGGCCGGTCGCTGCTCGATGACGGCACCAGTGACATCGGTTGCAAGTATCCCCGGCTCGGTCGCTACGACCGCACCGGTCCCCTGCGCGTGCCGGGCGATTTCCGCGCTGGAGCGCAGCTCCTCGAGGTCCCGGTTTGCTGTCTCCAGTTCCCGGGATAGCGTGACATCCCTTTGCGCCAGGGTGCTCAACTCGAACGACTGCTGGGTGGCAATGCCGGATAGCCACACGGATATTGCCACGCCTACTGCGAGGAAGATCGAAAGCAGTACGACGAAGCGGACGGTATTGGTATCCGCCTTTTCTTGAACTACCCTGCGACCGCGGTTCGAGGTGACCTGCTTGGAGCCAAGCCTCCGCCCGAACTTGTGCTCAGGTCGGGTGACCGGCGAGGTTCCAAAACGACGCGCCGGTAGCGGCTGACGCTGCGGGGTAAATTCCGCCGGCGACTTTGGAATGGTTATCACAGAACCTGCGGAATCGCGACGAGCGGTCTTGCGGTGATCGACGAGCACGCCTCTACGCCGCGTGGGGACTGCCGGCGTACGTGGCCGACGGGTCTCACGAGGCTGTCCCGCCGTGCGGGTCCGTCCGCGTCGAGTGCTGGGGCGCGTGCGTAGCGTCATGACCTTTCTCCATTCAGAGTCCGCTGGGCGGCCCGTACTCGGACGGACGCCGCGCGTGAGTTCTGTTCAATTTCTTCCGGTGAAGCCTTTTCTGCACCTCTCGTGAGGAGCCGGAAGTGCGGCTTCGTTCCCGGGAGGTCTACTGGCAATCCGGGCGGGTTGGTCGAGGTTGTCAACTCACCCAATGCCCTTTTTACGATCTTGTCTTCCAGCGATTGGTAGCTCATGAACGCCATGACACCACCCACGTGGAGCGCCTCGGCTGTGATGGGGATGACCTGCTCCAGGGCTTTCAGCTCCTGGTTGACCTCCACACGTAGCGCTTGGAAGGTGCGCTTTGCCGGGTGTCCACCGTGGCGGCGGGCCGGCGCGGGGATGGTCTCATACAGCAGCTCCACCAAGCGCCCAGACCGTGCGAACGGCTCCTTTTCCCGCTCGCGAATAATCGCCGAGGCAATTTTCCCGGCGAATTTTTCGTCGCCGTACTTCTTGAGAATGCGTGCCAAATCGCCGTGCGAGTATGTGTTGAGGATTTCCGCTGCGGTAATTCCCTTGGACGGATCCATGCGCATATCCAGTGGTGCGTCCACTTTGTAGGCAAAGCCACGCTCTTCCTGGTCCAGCTGCATGGAGCTCACTCCAAGATCGAACAGTGCCCCGGCGATGCCGTTTCTACTCGCCTCCACACACAGGGGGTGAGAGGAGGCGGTGGCTGCTTCAACCCACAGATCAAAGCGCACGTTGAGACCCACGAAGCGGTCCCCAAATTGGGAAAGACGATCGGTTGCCCCGGCCAAGGCTTGGGCGTCGCGATCGACACCAATGACGCGCGCACGCGGGTTGGTGGCCAGTAGGTATTCGGTGTGCCCACCGGCGCCGAGGGTGGCATCGACGACGATTCCCGTCGACTCTGCGGCATCGATGCCCATTCCCACAAGCTCAATCATTCGGTCTCGCATGACCGGCACATGCCCGTGGTTGGCGGAGAGGTCAAACGACCGCTGCACCCGTGCGGTGTCAGCGGTCAGTGACGGTTCCAAAACACTCGGTTCATCTGTGCCACTACGAGGGGGCACGCGGTCGGCGTGATGATCGGCGGATCGATCATTTTCCTCACGGTGCTGCTTAACATCACTGTAGTTATTCACGCGCCACTCCCCTCCTTTCCCAGTGAGCCGGTGAACGTGTCTGTGGTAGTTGAGTGCGTACAGAGCCCTGCCCGAGTGCGGGTCCGTTCTGATATCGGGGAAGTACATCAGAACAAGACCCCGGCCACTCGAGCAGAGTTCCTGCACGCGCTACGCGCTTCGGGCAGCCCCCTTGTTACAGAAGGCCACCCAAGACCTCATCTTCAGCAGCTGAGTAGTCAGCTTCTGTTTCAGCCTGGTAGTCGACCCAGGATTGTTCGTCCCAGATCTCGAGGAAATCTACGGAACCGATAACCACGCACGCTTTCGAAAGCCCTGCGTACTTGCGGTGTGCCGCAGACAACGTGATCCTGCCCTGCCCATCAGGCCTTTGTTCATCGGCACTCGCAGCGAGGTTACGGATAAACGCGCGCGCTTCTGGTTTCGTGCGCGATACCCGTGCCGCTTTGCGTGCACGCTCTTCGAACTCTTCCTTTGGGTAGATGGCCAAACTGTGATCCTGACCTTTTGTCACCACGAGCCCTCCGGCCAAGTCATCTCTGAACTTTGCCGGGAGAGTGAGGCGACCTTTGTCGTCCAGTTTGGGGGTGTAAGTACCAAGAAACATCTCGGGTACTCCTTCCCGCTCTGGCGAGCAATCAGTCAGATTCGCAGCTGAATCCGTTCTCCTCTCGGTGAATCCGTAAGGGACACGTCCCTCACCTATCCACCAACACTGTCCACACTACCCCACTTTCCCCCACTTTCAACCACCAACACCACCCAAATTTGGCAATATTCAACAATACCCCAGCTCAACGACGTAAAAATCGTGGGGAAAATTCGGCTCCCCACACGCAAAAGGCGCCCATTTTCCCCCATCAACCCGCCACAATTCACCACTGAAATAACTTGAGAGCCAAAACCCCACCACTCACTTCAACCTCAGATCCGCACGACACCCCCTTTGCCCAGGTAAGCGACGTTACTATGAGCCCCAGGCTGTTCCATGACCTCCGGGTGGGGGCAAAGTGGGGAGCCGCGGTGGGGACAAGTGGGGAATCAGTGTGGGGGAAAATGGGGAGCATCGACACGCTCGCAACTTAGACCTAATGAGATACCGCCCATTACGGTTTAGGCAGTTCCCTGCTGGGGACCCGAGGATTCATGGTTTCTCCCCTTTTGGGGTGGGTTATGTTTGTTCCGGTCCCTGCTTAG
>NZ_KE150446.1:1090863-1131263 GCF_000411375.1 Corynebacterium pyruviciproducens ATCC BAA-1742
TCGGCTCCTAGGCGTACCCAAAAACAACCCCACATCGAACGTCACCCCCATCCAATTACCCCCTCAGGTTGACGAACTATATAGGAACACCCCCCTCCTCACCCCGAAGCTTTCGGCCCGGTCAACAAGACAAAAAGAAAGCCGACCGCATCGAGCGATCGGCTTTGCAGATTCGCACCGCGAAAGTGGTGCGCGTTATTTTTAGCGTTCGAAACGGCGACGGAAGTTGTCCTCCATCTGACTGCCCATACCGTGGCCAAACCCGCCTGACTTGCCGGCACGCACAGTCTGCTTAGCAGAGCGTGGATTGCGGGAGCCACCGTTGACCTTGCCTCCACCATTGAGCATCCACACGGACGCGCCAAACATCACGAGGAATCCGACGACGCTCAGCGCAATGAACCACATGCTCTCAGATGCCAGGGCCACGCCTCCGATGAGAAGCACGATACCGACGACAACAAGTGCAATCCCACGGAGACTTAATCCGGGCTGTGCAGAGCTACCACGGGCGGCAGAGCGCATGGAAGAGCCAAACTTTGGATCATCAGCTTCCAATAGTCGCTCCATCTCAAGGAGCGTTTCCTTTTCCTTATCTGTCAGTGCCACGTGTCCTCCCTGGGAAGTGCGGTTAATGACCTGGATTCCGTGAGCTGCCGCACCCAGGCAGTGACGGCCTTACCTTGATCAGCGCAATACAGCTCATTGCATCCCTTCACTATGTACTAACGGACGAGCCCACGGAAATGTTCCCGCGCACCAATCTATATTTGTTCTATATTTGTCCGTTGCTTTTCATCTTACGGCCTATCAGGCTGCTACGGAAAGCCACCCCCGCTCCTGTTCCGCGAAATCAATAAATTCTTTTACGTCGCTCAACAGCTTCTGCACACAGTGGGCCGACACGTCGCTATCTACCCCGTGGAGAACCCGCGACCGCTTGGCAGAATAGGCCGCGAATGTCTTCGCCTGGCACACCCCCGCTTCATCAACTTCGGCCAGCTTTTGCCACACGCTCACCCCCGTGCGCTTGCGTTTTCTTACCCCCAGAGAGGTAATTCGCGCGCCGGCAATTCTCAACGCAGCCTGGTAGCCATATTCCAGGGCCTCAGCAGTGCCACCGGAGTGGAAAGCCTCAGTGGCGGCGGACAGCAGACCGTAAGCCTTATCAAGGAAAACGTCCTGTTCTCCTTTCTGTGCGCGTGCCCCAACCGTGGATGACACCACATGTCCAGCCATCGCCTCTGCCCCTTTCCGCTTTCCAACACCTTTGGATAACCGCTTATTACGTCTCTGACTCTAGAAAGGAGCATTCACACCCACACCGAAAATTAGCACATCTGTTCTAATTTGGCTCCAGGTGCTGGATATACCTCCAAGGATGCCGAGAAAGTGACACACTTGTGAAGTAAGAGAAAACGTTTGCAAGGAGACAACCATGTCGCATTCCCCACACTGGCCCACCAGCCTTGTGATGCGCGTAGTTTCCCTGCTTTCATCGGGAAAACAAGCCACTTCAGGCCCTATTTCCCCGCAAGTTACTTCGCTGACTGGTGAGCGCGAATCTAAAGGGAAAACCCGGGCCAGCTTCGCCAATTTCTCCGCACCAACGGCCACCCCACTACACACGCAAGAGCGTGATTCGCACGAGCCGGATCCGGATCGCAGTATCATCGTGCAGGTTTCCCGTGAGCGGTTCGTGGACAACGTGGAGCACTACGTCGATCTGTACATGGCGGCGATGAAGTATGACTCCCGCCTGCGGGCCTCGCGCATCGCAGCGTGGGAACACGATGCCACGTTGACGGGATTCGTCGCATTTGAAGCCGTCGACCCCGCGTTCCCGCAGTCCCCCATCGGTATTTGCTACGGTCACAACGCCGACGATGCGAGCTGGTGGCACCGGGAGATCGCCCGCGGCGTGATGTTTAGAAAGCCCACCGCCCTCGATGCCCCGCGCTTACTGCAAACCTACTTCGAGGTGTGCGAAATCCACGTGAAGGATTCGGCACAGTCCCACGGCATCGGCAGGAGGTTGCTCCGCCGGTTGCTCAGCGCTACGAACGCACCGTTCGCACTTCTTTCTACGCCTGAGGTTCCAGGCGAAAGCAACCGAGCGTTTTCGCTCTACCGCTCCTCGGAGTTCGGCTTCCAGGATCTCTTGCGGTCCTTCTACTTTTACGGCGATTACCGTCCGTTCGCAGTATTGTTCGCCCAGCTAGACACCGGGGCCCCCGGTGACACCGCAGCCCGCACCACCGCGGATACCAGACCTGCTACCCGCACCCGATCAACCACCGAACCTGACCGGGAAGTCAATTCCTGGCGGGGAGCCGAACCCGCCCAGCGCGGTGCCACCGGCGACACGCCCGCGTCTGGGAACCATTAGGAGCGCTAGAAAGCCTGGGGCTTTGTGCGGCAACACCCAATCGAGGCAGTCGCCTTGGGAGCTCGCCACAAAAGGTATCGTTACAGAGGAAAACAACGCGACTCCTCCAGGCAAGATGCCAAAGTAGCGGAGAACCGAGGAAACGCCTGCTCACCGGATGCGGTGCAGCGTGGCTGAGATGACCAAAGATGGGATAAGGAGAGCCCGTGACATTTGAACTGACCTCTATTCAAAAGGGCGTAACCGAGAATCTGCGCAGCTTTCTAGCTGCTAACCGGGAATCCGTCGATGTCATTGGCCCCCATGTCAAGGTGGCTGCCGACGCGCTTGCACAGTTTGTCATCTCCGGGGGCAAGCGCGTCCGCCCGCTCTACGCATGGGCCGGATACATCGGAGGCGGTGGCGACAAGGACAACGAGGCGGTCCAACGGGCCTGCTCCTCGCTGGAGTTTATCCAGGCGTGTGCACTCGTCCACGATGACATCATCGATGCGTCCGATACGCGGCGTGGCAACCCCACAGTGCATCGCACGATGGAGGCCTACCTCAACGGCAGCGACGAGTTCACCGGCTCGCCCGAGATGGCGGAGGAATTTGGCAGGTCAGTTGCCATCCTCATCGGTGACCTGGCGCTCGTGTGGGCCGAGGACATGTTCATGGAATCCGGCGTGCCGCTGGATCAGCTCATGCGTGCACGTCCCGCGTGGAAGGCGATGCGCGCGGAAGTCATTGGCGGCCAAATCCTAGACATCAGCGCGGAGGCCATGGGGGAAACAAGCTTCGATACCGCTCGCCGCGTCAATGTGTACAAGACAGCCTCATACACCATCGCTCGCCCGCTCCAGATCGGCGGCATGCTGGCTGGGGTTGATGAGGACACTCTGGAGGCGTATCGGGGCTACGGCCATAACCTGGGCATCGCGTTCCAGTTGCGCGATGATCTTCTCGGAGTTTTCGGCGATCCGCAGGTCACGGGTAAGCCCGCCGGCGATGATCTGCGCGAAGGCAAGAGGACGGAGCTCCTTGCGGCCGCCGTCGATCTCACACACGACACCGCCGACGCAGAATTCCTGCTCAACAAGGTCGGCGCAACAACCGATCCGCAGGAGATCGAGGTAATGGCAGAGATCATCCGCACGTCCGGCGCGGTGGATGTCATTGAGGAACGCATTGAAAACCTGCGGGATGAGGGGCTTCGCTACTTGCAAGGAGCCTCTATCTCCGCAGAAACCACCCGCATTTTGACGGAGCTGGCCGTGAAGACAACACAGCGGGCAAAATGACCGCGCACGCCTCCACCTCACTGCATTCGGCACCCACCATCACCGCAACCACGCCACGGGAGCCACAGCGAGAGCCCGCACTTGCGGAGAAATTCGTCACGGCACTGGCGCGCCGCCTCCCGGAGCCAACAAAGCTCGGAATGGTCGCAGCGCTTCTCATTGCGCTGGGCAGCTACGGCGCCGGGGCGATCCGCTACAAAGGTGGCGTTCTCCGCGCGCTCCACGCCGATTTTCTCTCCTACGGCCACGGTGCGTCGTTTTCCAACACGGTCATGTGGTGTGGCCTCATCCTCTTCGTTGGTGCATGGTGCATCGCGGGTCTCCGTCTGAATGAAGTGGACCTCAAGAAGACGGTGGTGGCCTGGGTGGCCCCGTTTGTGGTTGCGGCACCCATCCTGTCCCGCGACGTGTATTCCTACCTCATGCAGGGGGCGATGCTCCGTGACGGCTTCAACCCGTACAAGCAGGGGGCGGCGGTCAACCCCGGCCCCTACCTGCTGGAGGTATCCCACGACTGGCGCAACACCACCACACCGTATGGCCCGCTGCACCTGTGGCTCGGGGAGGGCGTGACATCCCTTGTCGGTGAGAATGTCACCGCCGGGGTGATCGTGTACAAGCTCATCTCCATCGCGGGGTTCGCCGCCATCGCGTGGTGTGTTCCCCGCATCGCGAGATCGATCGGCGGGGATCCTCGCCTCGCACTGTGGCTTGGGGTTCTCAATCCGGTCATGGTCTTCCACATGGTGGGCGGAATGCACAACGAGTCTGTCATGGTCGGTTTGGTAAGCATCGGACTGTATTGGGCGCTGAGGGAGCGGCCGGCGTGGATAGTTGCGGGTGTCGCCGTCATCTCCATCGCCGTCTCACTCAAGGCGACGGCGGTGATTGCCCTGCCCTTCGTCGTGTGGATCGCTGTTCGGACGATGAAGAAGCTGTGGGGTGTGCGCCCCGTGGTCGGGTTCTTCCTCTCCGGGTTTGTCCTGGCCGGTGAAACGCTCGCCACGCTGGCAGTGGTCACCGTCGCTTCGGGAACGAGCTGGGACTGGGTCTCCCAGGTCACTGGTAACTCGAAGGTCATCAACCCGCTCGCCCTCCCCTCACTCCTCGCCGGTTTCATCACCCCTGTTGGTAGGCTTTTCGACGCTGATTTCTCGTACAACCACACCCTCGACATACTGCGGACCGTGTCTAGCTTGGCGATGCTTGCAGGCCTGGTGGTGGCCTGGTGGCTGTTTAGGAAGTCCAAGCGCGCCAACATCGAGGGAACGATTGCCGCCTACGGCTCGCTCATGGTGTTCAACTCGGTGACTTTGCCGTGGTACTACGCGTCTCCGCTGTCGCTTATCGGCACCGTCCGCCCGCCACGCTGGCTCCTCGTTCTCACGATCGCCGCCTCGCTGACCATCAGCTTGGCCTTTGCTGGCTCGGGCAACCACCACCTTTACAACGGGTGGATCATGGTCCCGCTCATTACCGTGTCTTTTGTCATGGCCGTAGTAGTAGAGCGCTCGTATATCCGCACGCATCCGGAATTCGCACGCGGTCGAAACTAGCCTGGCAGACAGGGGTACCCACGTGGACGCCTCCGCGTATGCGCGCAACTTCTTGGTGCGCGCACAACTTTGTGGGGCGCACACGAGCCGTTCGTTCGAGGGGAATGCGTAACTTCGAGCCCCGTGCCCACACGCGGAGGCCGTCACGGAAACAGGACGTGTACAGATGGTGGGATGCGCTTCCCGGTACACACACGGAAGGCCATCACCCCAGTGAACAGGGCAAGAACTGGGAATTGGACCGTGCGCACGCGCGTGAGGGGTTACTGGTCGTGCCCGTACACTCCGCGAGGAACGATGATCGGGGAAGCAGATGCGGGGTCGTCCCACACCTCGGCACGCAGATCGTACACGTCCTTGAGCGCGTTGACGGTCATCACGTCCGCTGGAGAGCCGTCAGCGTAGACGTGCCCCTCTTTCAGCAGCACCACGCGATCAGAAAAGTGGCCCGCCAGGTGCAGATCGTGGAGGACCGAAATGACCACCTTCCCGGCCTGAGCCTGACGCTTGGCGATGCTGAGAATTTCCATCGCCCGGGCGGGATCAAGGTAGGTTGTCGGCTCGTCCAGCAGCAGGACCGGGGTGTCCTGGGCCAACACCATCGCCATCCACACCCGCTGCCGCTGGCCGCCGGAAAGAGTCTCGATGGACCGCTCAGCAAGCCCGCTGACCTCGGTCTCCTCCATCGCCTCAGCGATGATCCTTCGATCCGCCGCGCTCAGCCCTCGCAGAGGCGAGCGCCACGGGTGGCGGCCCCGCGAAACAAGTTCCACCACGCTCAGCCCATCCGGTGCGAACGGGTGTTGCGGCAGCATGGCCACAGTTTGTGCCAGCTTCTTCGGGCTTACATCCTGCAGGCTGGTTGCGTCGTATGTCACCGTGCCGGCTACCGGGGTGAGAAGGCGCGTGATCGACTTGAGCAGAGTCGACTTCCCGCATCCGTTGGGGCCGAGGAGCGTGGTGAACGTCCCTGCCTCCGCTGTGATGTCGATGTCCTTCACAACAATGTGATCGCCGTAGCCGGACGAGACGTGGTCGACGACGATTGCTTGTGAATCGTTCATCGGTTGCTCCTTTTCAGGTTGATGAGGAGGATGACGAGGGCGATCCCGCCAATGGCCGAGGTAATGATGCCAACAGGAACGGTAAACGGGAGGAATTCGGCGGCAACCTCGCACAGGCCCATGAGCGCCGCGCCGACAGCAGCAGAAACAAGCGGCGAGGCCAGCGGCGCGCGTGTAGCGATGCGTGCCAGATGAGGGGCGATGAGTGCAATGAACCCGATGGGTCCAACAATCGACACGACCACGCCGACACAACCAGTTGCTGCGATGATGAACCGGGCGCGCTCCGCGCCAGCGCGTACACCAAGGCCGGCAATCGTCGCGTCATCGTGCGAAAGAATGGGCAAGTTGTGGGCCCCAATGAGCCCCAACAGAAGGAACGGGATGACCCCCAGGATGAGACGCGGCAGATCCGGGGATCTCACCAGCCCAGTGGATCCTGACAGCCACACCTGGCTCGTCGCTGCGTCCCGAACGTCCGCAGTCAGGATGAGGTAGGACACAACGGCCTGCGTGAACAGGGCAACCGCAAACCCGATGAGGATGAGCCTGGTGACGTTCTTGATGCCGGCGATGCTGAGCACCGTGGCCACCGTCACAGCCGCTCCCACAAGAGCCCACGCTGTGGTGGAGGCCCCGCCTGAGTTGCCCAGTGATAAGGAGGCAACAGCACCCACTGCTGCTCCCCCGGATACGCCGATGACATCGGGGCTCGCCAGGGGGTTTCGGGTGACGGTTTGCGTCCACGAGCCGGAGATCCCGAGAACCGCGCCACTGACGATGGTGGCAATTGCGACGGGGAGGCGGAGGTCCCACACAACCAGAATCTGCTGGCTCGTACCGCCACCAAACAGGGTAGATAGCACCTCACCCGGGGAGAGCTTTGTTGCGCCGTGACCAAGGATGAGGAGGTACGTCACGCAGGCGAGGATTGCAAAGGCGATCCCCACTGCGACGGTACGCACCCGGCGGCGGCGTTGGACAGCCCACATTAGCGCGCCTCACCTCTCATCCCTGCGCGTTTAACCACCCAGATGAGGATGGGCGCGCCAACAATCGCCAGGATGATGGACATCTCTAGCTCGCTAGGTGCCACGATGACCCGGCCGACCATGTCCGCGATGAGCGTGATGAAGCCACCAGTTAGCACAACGGGTACCAGTGACGTGGTGAGCCCGGGACCGATGAGAAGTCGGACGATATGGGGCGCTGCAAAACCAACGAAGGCCACAGGCCCGACCGCCGCCGTCGCAGTTCCGGCAAGGATGACAATGCCCACCGCAGCAAGGAAAGCTGTAGCGACTGGCCGAGCTCCCAGCGTGGTGGCCGTCTCCTCCCCCATGGCTAGCAGGTCAAGCGGGCGTGCAACGGCGATGGCAATGATCGCCCCGATGATGAGGCCAACAAGGGCGACAACTATCTCGTCGCTGCCCCAGCCGAATGTGGACCCCACAGTCCACCGGCGGATGCCGTCGAGGACGCGGGTAGAGGAAATGGTCAGCAGCGAGGTCAGCGCGCTCAGAGCGGCGGTGACTCCCAGCCCAGAGAGAATGAGGGTCGTGGGATCGCCGGTGCCTCCGGCGGCCCTCGCTGCAAGCAAGACGATGACGGCGGCGACCGCTGCACCGATGAGCGCGAGGACGGAGATAGAGCCCATCGATTGTGCCGCCCCCAGGGTTAGACCAACGGAGACCGCGCACCCGGCACCGGAGGTGATGCCGATGAAACCTGGGCCAGCCAGCGGATTGCGTGTCCACGTTTGCGCAAGCGCGCCCGCCACGGCCAACGAAGCCCCGGTGAGCGTGGCCAGCACCGTTCTGGGAAGTCTCAGGTGATAGACGATGTGTGTCCACTCGAGCCCTGCATCGGGGCCCGCCATGATGGTTGCCATGACGGTTGATGCCGGCAGCGGCCGTAAACCGACAAAGAGAGAAAGCCCAGCGCTTACGGCCAGTAAGCACCACGATCACGGTGCTTACTGGCAGCCAGGACACCCGGCCACGACGACGGCGCCGGCGAGACGGCGCCGCAGGGACGGTCGAGGTATCGGTCTTCGCGCGCGTGTTGCTCACGCGGGTTTCTTTCTCACGTCGAGGTCCATCCTCATTTCCGCCTTACTGTCGCCACCTCCGCCAATTTTTTACATTTTGGGCCCGCTAGAGGTGGTAATTTCGGGGCACTCCGCCCTGCCAGGTCGGCCTTTTTTTGGCACGCTTTCTTTTCCACTCCAGCCGAGGCTCACACCAACCAGCTACCCCGTACCTCAGCGGTGTGTGGTGCCTCCTGTCTCGAGGGCCGCAGAAGAGTCCATTTCACTCTCCAGATGCTAGGCGAGAGAGCGGGCCTCACTCGACTCGTGTGCCGCACTGACCGTGACCACTCGAGCAGATTATGAGTAGGGGCTGTTGTTCCGCCTAGCTAATGGCTTTGTCAATGTTTTCCACGGCCCACGGAATGGTGAGCGGATTAGGGATGGACATGGCCGTACCGACGTTCTCAAAAAGGAAGATGACACGGTTTTCCTTCACCACATCGAGAGATTGGAACGTAGGATCCTGCTTGAGGGTGTCAGCTGCACCCTGGAAGTCCATGACGAAGAGGTAGTCAAGGCTATTGAGTTCCGAGTAGTTTTCCGGGGACAGCTCGCGGGAGTTGGCGGTCGCGTCGCCTTGCAGCTCCTTGGGGATGGTGTAGCCGATCGATTCGATGATTTGGCCACGTCCGTCGTTTGAGGTGTACAGCCCGAGTTTGCCGGCGAACGGCATGAGCACCGCTGCCTTCTAGCCCGCCGTCTCGGGGTGCTTCTTCTGAAACGAATCGAAGGACTCTTCCGCTTCCGAGATGAGCGAGTCTGCCTCATCGGCCCGATCCACGCCTGCAGCAATTTGCTTCACCTGGTCGCGCCACGGAATCTGCCAATTGGTGGCACCGTCGGGCTTCAAGGTGGTGGGCGCAATGTTCTGTAGAAGCTGGGCTGTGTCGCCGTCGATGGAGTGATTCACGGCAACGATACGCGTCGGGTTGACTCCCGCAATCTTCTCCGAGGCATCGGAGAAGATGCCCGACGCCGTGTCACTGAGTATTTCTGGCCTCGCGGGGCCGAGTGCATCCTCTGCCCACGGACCGACACCGGTGGTCCCAGGCACATCTTGGGCACCCCACGAGGCGATCATGCCGGGGGTAATTCCGAGCGCAAGGAGAGTATCCACGTCGCCCATTCACGGGGACACAACACACTGCTCTGTAGCCTCGGAGCTCGGTGCTTAACTGGTCGCATTCCCGTCTCCCCTGCTTCAACCGCTGAGTACGAGCGCGATCACCCCGAGCAGGACGATAATGGCAACGAGGATGTGTCGGCTGAGTCGTACTGTAGGCACTATAAGGATTCCTTTCAATATTTTGGTAAACTTATTTAGGTTTTACCTTGTAGTTAGGTTACCCTCATACACTGTTCTGGAACAGGCACCGCCGACTGCGGGGCAGGTGGCGTAGCTGCTGCACACTCTGGAAGCACTCACGTAAAGAGGAAAGAAGTGACCATTGACAAGGCACCGGCTCATTCCCGTCACGGAAGTCGCACGAGAGGCCATCGCACCGCGCAACATTAAGCTCACCCTTCACAAGACGGAATTTTCTCCCCTGTCCGGACCGGACGAATTTTTTGGCCTCCTCATGCCAGAGCTGGGGAAACCGTCCGCCCCGTTTGAGGTCGGCACTTCTAATATCCGCGCTGCTGTCGCGGGTCTTGACGCGAACATCCGGCTAGCGCTGCGCTGGTATACCTTCTTTGAGCTGGACGTGAGCAAGTGGCGAAGGCACGATGACGAAAACGGTCCGGCGCTATGCTCTCAAAACGTGGAGCATATCTCCGGACCAGGTGGAATTTGTTCCTTATTGGTTTTTGGGCCGCGCACGCCCCTAAGCAGCGCACACGAGTTCCTGGATGTTACCTTTCCAAGTAAACGAGCGCATCGCGTGCCGCGCCCCACCGTGACTACCGCACGATTCAGCGGATGCGCCGAGTAAAATTGAAAGGTAACTTCCTCGGCAGGAAAGTTAGAAAGCCATCGCCTGCGCGCGACGAAGCACCTCTCGTGCGAGGTGGCCGTGGAATGCGTCCACAGGCCGTCCCGGCAGGGTCTCATCTTCGGTGAAGAAATAACGCAGGATCTCTTCATCGTTGTAGCCACCGTCGGCGAGCACCGTGATCGCACCGGTGACGTGCTTGTTGAGCGTGTGATCGCCGTTAAAGAAGCGGGCCGGGATGCACAGTTTCTTGCCGTCTTTCACGGCAATCATCTTGTGCTCCTTCAAAAGCTGCTTGACTCGACTGAAAGGAACCCGAAGGAACTCCGCCACCTCATCGAGCGTGTAGAGTGGTTCGCCTTCCGGCAGGACGTTTTCAGAGACTGGTACTGAACTCACACTCATTAAACTACCTCATACTCACCCCTAAATGGCACGCAGGCACCGAAATACGCAATACTTGGAGCATGACTGGCCCACGCAATGGAGAACTACTCGACGACCGCTACCGCGTAGAGCGCCCTATCGCTCGCGGTGGCATGTCCACGGTGTACCGCTGCGTGGACACACGGCTCGGGCGCAACGTCGCGGCAAAGGTGCTGGCACCGGAGCTATCCGCGGACCCGGTCGCACGCTCGCACTTCAAGCGCGAAGCCCGGGCCATGGCGCAGCTCAGCCACCCCTGTTTGGTCAACGTGTACGACACCGGCTCGGACGGCGCCTACGACTTCCTCATCATGGAGCTCATCACCGGCGGCACGCTGCGCGAGCTCACCGCCGAGCGTGGTCCGATGCCCCCACACGCCGCCACCGCAGTCATGGTGCCGGTACTCACCGCGCTGGCCGTGGCTCACCGCGCGGGGATGGTGCACCGGGATGTGAAGCCGGACAACATCCTTATCAACGGCGACCACCAGGTCAAGCTGTCAGATTTCGGGCTTGTCAGGGCGGCTTCCACGTCGGTCACCGGTTCGCACAAGATCGCGGGCACCGTCGCCTACCTGTCACCTGAGCAGGTCACGGGCGAGCCCATCGGCCCCGCTTCCGACGTGTATTCCGCAGGGATCGTCCTGTTTGAGCTCCTCACGGGTCGCACCCCATTCGCTGGCGACGACGTGTACGAGCACGCCCGCGCCCGCGTCACTGGGATTGTTCCGCCCCCAAGTTCGCTTATCGACGGCGTCCCTACACTGTTCGATCATCTCATCGCCACTGCGACGGCTCGGGACCCACGAGAAAGGTTCACCGATGCCCAGGAGTTCCTCGACGCTCTCGAGGATGTCGCGCGAGAACTGCGACTGCCGGACTACGTGGTCCCTGTCCCCGAGAACACCGCGGCTCGCCGCGCGGGAGAAAACCTGACCCTGCCCACCGACGTACTCACCAGAGTCAACGATAGGGAGGACAGATCAACCACTGTCCTTCCTCCCTCATCCCAACAGTCCAGCCCTCAAGAGACGGCGATCCTTCCCACAACCAGGCCTGCGGCCCCTCCGGCTGCAGGCGTAAGTGGCGTTGTCGGAGGGGCAGCCACTGCTGTCGGTGCTGGTACTGCAGCTCTTGGCAGTGCGGCTGTGGCTGGAGCCACAGCCGCGGGAAGAGCCACAGCCGCAGGAGACATCGCCTCGCACGCCGGGTCTGAATCGCTTGCTAGCTACGTGCACGCGGCCGACCCCACTCGGCGTTACGATCTGGAACCCGACCGCGGCGAACGCGAGAGGGACGAACAGCAGGCAATTGAAACCGCTGCATACGGCCGCAGCCAGTCCCCGGAAACGCAGAGCTACGGCCAGCAACGGGCTCCGGAGACTCAGGTGTACGACAGCACCCGTTTCTATGACCAGGACCGGGGATACCCCGAGGCCGACGCAGACTACGCGTACGGAAGGCCTGTTGAAAATCAGGGGCAGAGCGTTCCGGCAGAATACGACGCACCACGCACCCCCGATGAGCTCACGGAAAAGCCGGTGAAACAGGTGACCAACCGCTCCACTGGGAAGTTCATCACGTGGTTTATTGTGGTAATCCTCCTCGCCGCTGCCGTCGGCGTGGGTGGCTGGTGGTTCGGCTCAGGCCGCTACGGGGAACTGCCTGACATCACTGGGCTCAGCCAACAGGAAGCCTTTGTGCGGATCGATAACGCCGGCTTCGAGCCCGCGGTTGTCGAGGTGTACAACAACGACATTCCCAAGGGCGACGCGGTGGGCACCGACCCCGCCACCGGGCAGCGCGCCGTGCGAGGGCGCTCCGTCGCGTTGCTCGTCTCCCTGGGGAGACCAACCGTGCCGGCGATCCCGGCCTCCGGGTCGTTGGCCGATTTTGAAGCTGCTCTCAAGGAACGTACGTTCACCCCGGTCACCGGCGACGCCGTGTACTCAGACACGGTACCCAAAGGAAGCGTGGCCGCCAGCTCCCCCGCACCGGGACAGGTAGCACCGGTGGGAACCGTGGTCACAGTCAGCCTCTCGCAAGGCAAGAAGCCTGTCTCCATCCCGGAGCTTGTGGGCAAGAAACTCGATGATGCCATCAAAGCACTGGAAAAGGCCGGCCTCAAGGCCGGTGAGACCACCAAAAAGTTCTCCTCCACTGTCCCCGGCGGCTCGGTCATCTCCAGTTCCCCCGGGGAAAACGAGACAGTGGAATCCGGGGATTCCGTCAACCTCCTCGTATCCAACGCGCTCACCGTGCCCGACGTGAAGGGCGCGAGCGTCACCGAGGCGCTGGCCACCCTCCGCGAGGCCGGGTTTGTCGGCCACGCCGACTCGAACTCCGGGACGGTTGCCGCCGTCTACCCCTCCCCCGGCACGCTCGTTGAACCTAGCGATAACAAGGTGGACCTCGTCGTCTCCGACAAGGTGACAATCCCCGACCTCACCGGGTGGACCCGCGAGGAAATCGACCGCAGGCTGCGGGAGCTGGGGCTGTCAGCCACGCTGCGCGGCAACGCCAACGGGACCGCCTACCGGCAACAGCCCTCGGCACACACGACGGTTGATAAAAATGACACCCTCCGGGTGTGGTTGAAGTAACCGCACCGGGAGGGCGTCGACAAGTAAAAAACCGGAACCGAGACTAGCGGTGGTTGCGCAGCATCTCAGCCACGAGGAACGAGAGTTCTAAAGACTGCTGGGTGTTGAGGCGGGGGTCGCACGCGGACTCGTAACGACCAGGAAGATCAACATCCGTGATGTCCTCCGCACCGCCGAGGCACTCAGTGACATCCTCGCCGGTCAGCTCGATGTGAATGCCACCGGGGTGCGTGCCCAGCTGGCGGTGCACCTCAAAGAAGCCCTGCACCTCATCGATGACCTTGTCAAAGTGGCGCGTCTTGTACCCGTTGGACGAGGTGAACGTGTTGCCGTGCATCGGATCGGACTGCCAGATGACCTTGTGTCCACTGTCCTCCACCGCCTTGACAATGCCGGGGAGAACCTTACGCACGTTTTCGTACCCCATCCGGGCAACCATGGTGAGGTGGCCCGGCTCGAAGTTGGGATCCAACCGATCCGCGTACTGCACGGCCTCCTCGGGGGTGCAGCTCGGCCCGATCTTGATGCCCACGGGGTTGGCGATGAGGCGCGCGAACGCCACGTGGAAATCCTCCAGGCCACGCGTGCGCTCCCCCACCCACAGCTGGTGGGCCGAGAGATCGAAAAGCTCAAGCTCGCCGGTTTCAGGGTTAGTGGACAGGCGCAGCATGGCGCGCTCGTAATCCACCAACAGCGCCTCATGGGAACAGAAGATATCGGCTGCATTGAGCGTGGTATCGGACACGCCACAGGCATCCATGAAGTTAAGGCCGTGCTCGATCTCCATCGCCAGCGCCTCGTAGCGGGCACCGGCGGGCGAATTCTGCACGAACTCGCGGTTCCACTCGTGCAGGCGGTGCAAGTCGGCCGTGCCCGAATGGGTCAGCGCGCGAATGAGGTTCATCGCCGCCGAGGCGTTGGCGTACGCGCGAATCATGCGCGCTGGATCGTGCCTACGCGCCTCAGGGGTGGCCTCGATCCCGTTGACAATATCGCCGCGGTAGTTGGGCAGCCCGTTGGCATCCAGGTCACTGGAACGGGGCTTGGCGTACTGGCCGGCGATGCGGCCCATCTTCACCACGGGCGTGGAGGCACCATAGGTGAGCACCACGGCCATCTGAAGAATAGTCTTAATATTTGCCTTGATGTGGGGCTCTGTGTTCGTCTCGAACGTCTCGGCACAGTCACCGCCCTGGAGAAGGAAGGCCCTCCCCAAAGCGACATCCCGCAGTTGAGCCTTGAGCTTACGGATCTCGGGTGCCACCACCACCGGCGGAACCGACTCCAAAATCTTGCGCACGTTTGACGCGTCGCGGGTATCCCAGGTCGGCTGCTGCTTGGCAGGCCGGCTGATGACATCGTCAAACCGTTCCCTCAAACCCTCAGGCAGCGGAGGAAGATCTGGCAACTCATCTACTGGGAGATCTACTGTCCAACTCATTCATTAATTCTTAGCACGTCGAAGCCTTTACTACCACTTACCCTTGGAATGGGTGCCCACCTCCGGATGGCGTGGCCCTAGACGGCAGAGTTGCCGTTGGACAACGGGAGGACGGCCATGCACGTGGCAAACTTCGCCTTATTGTGCCGAGCATCCACGAGCGCGTTGTGGTTTCCCTGCGGCACCTCGGGCAGCCGGGGCCGGCCCGCCATCTCCCAGTACTGCTTCAGCTCGTAGGTAAACCGTGGCATGTCCTGGGGAAGATCCTTCATTTCTCCGAACAGCTGCGCCAACACAACGTGGTCATAGTCGCCCACCCACGCCCACAGATGGGGACGGGTGCCGTCTGTGTGGAGGAATTTGTGCACCTCATCGGTGATTTGACGCAAGGGCTTCCACACGTCGCTCTCGCGCGGAGGAAGCTTGGGGAGCACCTGGGTGCGCACGAAATGACCGGCTCGGGTGCCGTCAAACTCCGTGGAGACGGCGTAGTACTCACGCCCGTCCTCAGCAACGATTCCGATGGAAATCAACTCGATTGTTGAACCATCTTCTATAAATTCTGTGTCATAAAAATAGCGCACGCAGTGGTTGTCCAGATTCTGCAGTGGCCACGGACGGAAAACCTACTCATAAACCAAGCCGTGACCTTTAACTTATCTCTTCCCGTCCCAATGTAATCTGTGTGGCAATCCCCCGCCCGTTTTGTGACGCAGCACACAATGAAATGGGGGTGCGCGAACCCGGCGCGGATGCTACAACACGCACGCTCCGGGCCAGTTGGCTCGCACCCCTCAAGGCCCCCCGAAACGGCCGCAGCACGGACACCGCTACCCTGTAAGAAATGTGGCTAGGCGCCCGGCTCCGCGCCCTCCGGGTATCCCTTCCCTGCTGCCAGGGACTTCTTTACGTCCGCCGCATAAACATCGACGTACTCCGCGCCGACGGCATCGGCCAGGACATGCATGATGTGATCCACCACGGCACGCTGAGCCTCGTAGCTTCCGGGCTCCAACCCACGCGCGGATGCGAACGCATCGGCATCGATCGGCTCGCACACGACGACCTCCACCTTGGTTGGGCGCAGGAACCACGAGCCGATGGGGTTTGCACGCCCCGACCCCTTCATCGCGATGGGGATAATCTGCTCGCCGGTTTCGAAGGCGATCTTGGCCACGCCGCGCTTGCCGCGGTACACGCGACCATCGGGACTGCGGGTGCCTTCGGGGTAGATGCCGAAGAGGTCGCCCTTTGCTAGCACACCGCGTGCCGCGTCCACGGCGGCATCCGTAGCGGTGGATGACTCCCGATCCACCGGGATCTGCCCCACCGAGGTGAAAAACCACCGCTGGATCTTGCCCACCAGGCCCTCACCCGTGAAGTACTCCTTCTTTGCCAAGAAAGTGATCTGGCGCGGGCACAACAGCGGCAGGAAGAACGAATCCACAACGGACTGGTGCGAGGAAGCAAGGATAGCGGGACCCGTGTTCGGAATCCGCTCAGCGTGGTAGATCTTCGGCCGGTTGTACACGTACAAAAACGGCCCCAGCACACCCTTAAACAGCGAATACCACTTGTTATGCATGAAAAATCCTCACCAGGTCTATCCAGACCAATAATCATTTAGCACTGTTATTGCACCACGCTGCGCGCGAGGTCGGATACCCCGATCATACCTGCCGACGATCCCAATTCTGCGGTCTTCAGCCGAGCAACTTTCCGGTACCCCGCCCCCACGATGGACGAGGCATACGCATCCTGCGCCTTATCCAGATACAACGCCGCCTCATCGGCGACTCCGCCAGCGATGACAATCAACTCTGGATCCAGCACGTCAGAGACGATGGACAGGCCGTGCCCGAGCCACATGGCAAAGTTATTCACCACGGCAACCGCGGCGGGGTCGCCCCTCTTCGCCGCCGCCATGATCACGCGCCCAGTGAGCTTTTCCGGCTCATCGTAGTAGGTTCGAGCAAGCTCGGAATCCTCAAATTGGGCGCACCCAATCACCTCGCGGGCCGTATCTTCCAGCGCGGTCCCCGAACAGTACCGCTCGAGACACCCGCTCTTGCCACAGGAGCAGGGGCGCCCTCCGGGCACCACCACGAGGTGGCCGAATTCCGGCGCCACGCCGAACGCGCCCCGATAGATCTCGCCATCCACCATGAGCGTGGCTCCGATGCCCGTACCGATGGCAAACAGCACCCACACGCGCGACTGCATGGCGGCGCCAAACCGGTACTCGCCCCAGGCCGCGGAATTGGCATCGTGCTCAATGCGCACCGGCATGTGGAGCTGCTCCTCCAGGCGCGCCCGTACCGGCGCGTTGCGCCACGGGACGTGCGGACCGTAGGACACCGTTTCCAGATCCGGATCGATGAACCCGGCGATGGCCAGACCACACGCCTTCACGTCCCAGGATCGACGGAGCTTATTGGCCACGTGGACGATGCCGCGCTCCATGTGATCCTCCGAGGACGGGGTAGGGATCTGGGCGGAATCGAGAATATTTCCGTTGGCATCCACCACCGCCCCACGCAGGTTCGTTCCCCCAATATCGAAGCCGAGCGTGAGCGGAGTCTTCTTACTCCTCAAGGGTGGACCTCCAAACTTCAAAAAAATCTGTCACCATCCGGCCCCACTGACGCCGAGGCACAAGCCGGGATTCCTCCCGTCGGCGCCTCAAAAATCGATGTGACCTGTGTGAAAATTCATATTATAGCGCGAGAACGCCACGGGCGATGTCACCTATAATTTCCCAACTCCACGTCTCCTCCACGTATTCCCTGCCTGCTTGCCCCATCGAGGCACGCAGCCCCGGGTTGGAAAACAGCTCATCCAGCTGTACCTGCAGTTCTACGGGGCTGTGGGCTACATAGGCGGAGTCAGGTGTCACCGTTTCCGGCGCCCCGCCCGAGGCCCCGGCGATCACGGGAATGCCACAGGCTTGCGCCTCCAAATAGACGATTCCTAGCCCCTCCACGTCCAGTCCGTGCAACCGGGTGCGCGCCGGCATGGCGAAGACGTCGGCAGCCCTGAGGTAGTCAACCATCTGCACCTCACTCACACGGCCCGTAAACGTCACGGGAAGGCCCGTGGCGAGGCTCCTCAGGCGTTCCCCGTCCGGTCCCTCCCCTACGATCACAAGGCGGACGGGATGGCGCTCACGGAGCTTGTCGACGCTTCGGATGAGCCAATCCTGGCCCTTGCGCCGCACGAGCCGAGACACGCACACCACCCACAGTTCCCCCGGGTGCTCTAGATACGCCGGTGGGGGCGCCGGAGTGAACCGGTGAATATCCACGCCCGACGGCATCCGCACGTACTGTGCATGAGGGCTCATCGCGGGCTTCAGCTTCGCGTGCGTGTAGCTGGAAATGTACGTCACAACATCACACTGGGCCGTAATCGATTCAATGAGCTGCTTCCCTAGGGGCAGCATGGTCCAGCCGATCTCGTGGCCGTGCGTGGAGGCAACAATTTTCCTGGCACCTGCGCGCCTGGCAACGGGGGCGAGGAGACCAAGCGGGGCCGCTGCACCGAACCAGACAACATCAATCTGGTAGACCTTAATGATTCGTGCCATTGTGCGCGCCACCGAGGGCGTGGGAAGCAACACCCGCTGGGGTAGCCGATGGACGACGTAGTCCACGCCCTGATCGTAAAGGCGCGCTGCGGCCGTGTCCTGCGTTGAACACAGCACGTGGGTGAAGGCGGGATCGAGCAGCGAAACAAAATCGCGAACGTAGCTTTGGATCCCACCAATGGTGGGCGGGAAATCGTTAGTGACTACAAGAACTGAAGACATCGACCCTGCTAGTAGCGGCGGTAGCCGTAGATTGGGGCGCTATCCAGCGGTACCACTTGCACCGGGATACCGTAGTCGGAGGCGTGCACGATCATGCCGTTGCCGGCGTACATGCCCACGTGGCTTGCCCCCGCGTAATAGCCCACGATATCCCCGGGCTGGAGCTCCTCCCGCGAGATCGGCGTGCCACCGGCCATCTGGGCGCTCGAGGTGCGCGGAATGGTTATGCCCTGCTGTTGGTACGCCCAGTACATGAGGCCAGAGCAGTCAAAGGCTGAGGGGCCAATCGCTCCCCACTCGTAGGGCGAGCCGATCTTGCTCATCGCCGCCTCAAGCGCGGACATTCCGAGCGGGTTCGTGCCGGTGAGTCCCTCGATGGAGTAGTGGACGGGGCCGTCCTTCTCTATCCACACCTGCCTATCCGCAGGGCTGAGGGCATCCACGCGGGCGCGGATCTCGTCCGTACGGGACTTGAGTTCCTCCCGCTCCTTTTCTAGGTCTTGCTGCTTCTTCCGCAGCTGTTCAATTTCGAAGCGGGCGGTAACCTCGGCTGACTCAACATCGGCGAACTCGTCCGCGGCGATACGGGTCTCCTTGGCCGCAGCACGCGCCTGCGCTTCCGCGTTATCGCGCAGCGCGTTGAGGAAGGAGCGCTTCTCAATGACCTGCTGCGGGTTTTCGGAAATCCACAGCT
Organism: Corynebacterium pyruviciproducens ATCC BAA-1742; assembly: GCF_000411375.1. Classification (GTDB taxonomy): domain Bacteria; phylum Actinomycetota; class Actinomycetes; order Mycobacteriales; family Mycobacteriaceae; genus Corynebacterium; species Corynebacterium pyruviciproducens. The sequence goes on from NZ_KE150446.1 coordinate 1,110,154, forward strand.
TGGACACGATGTCTCCGTTGCCCACCTTGAACCGGGTGCGTGCGACCTCGTTGACAGCCTCCCGCTTGCGGTTGGCCTCGGCCTGCAGTTGCTCGGCCCTGGCACGCGCCTCGTTCCTCTTGGCTTGGCGCTCGTCCATCCGCTGCTGTTCCTCGTCGAGCGAGATCTGGGTCGCCTCGATTTGCTCGTTGTGCGCCTCGACATCCCTCGAGGTTGCCTCGAGCTCGTCGATGATCTGCTGCACATCAGCAGGATCGGCCGCTGCTTGTGGTGTGTTGAGGGGCGGGAAGGCCATGACGCCGCCAAGGACAACGGCCGTGATGCGCGTGGCGATGCTCCCACGGGCCGTGCCCGCAGTGCGCTTTGTAGCCCTATGACGGCCGGAGACGTGCTTTGATCCCCGTCCGATGGACACTGTGCCTGCCCCGGCTTCCCGGAGCTCCCCTACGCGAACCACTCTCACCGTTTCTTTCTTCCCTTAAACCGCGACGGCGGTCACCCTGACAGACTCACGAAATTCTAGCCTGAACCACGTCGCCATCGCATCGCGCGACGTAAACACCTCAATACAGGACAAACTATATACGTGCTCCCGCCGCCGATTAATCTCCTTACCCCCAAAACTATTTCCTCATACGAAAAGTGCTGCCATCAGCTCACTCTTGTTAACTTCTGTGATGTATGTGGCGCTAATTGCACAATTACTCATCCGCCATCAAACCATCGATTGACCTCACCAGCAGACGCACCCTCCACCACTCCAGCGTTCCCGAAAGACCTGCAACGGCGACGCGTAGCCCGTTGGCAGCCCCACGCACCCCTTTAGCTCATAGCAAAACGCCCACCCACATTCAGTGGGCGGGCGCTAGAAGATTGTGCGGCGCTTAGAAGCGAACTGCAGAGTGGAACGGCATGTAGTCCATGGACGTCTCAGACAGTGGCGTGCCGTAGTTGAGAGCATGGATGACGGTGCCGTGTCCGGTGTAGATGCCCACGTGAGATGCACCGGAGTAGAAGGCGATAATGTCGCCGGCCTGAAGCTCGTCGCGGGAGACGCGCTGACCCTGAGCTGCCTGCGCGTAGGAGGTACGCGGGATCTGCTTGCCAACCTGTGCGTAGGCCCAGGTGGTCAGACCGGAGCAATCGAAAGCGTTCGGGCCGGTAGCGCCGTACTGGTACGGCGAGCCGATCTTGCTGGCAGCGGCGTCGACGATCTGGTTACCCACGGGCTTAGCCTCGGGAACTGCCGGCGCGTTGACGTTTGCAGAGTAATCAACGGTAGCGGCCTGCCGGTTCAGCGAGGGCACCCAATCGGTAATGCCCGGCACCTGGTTGATGTTCGGAATGTTCTCCAGGCCCTGAACCTCGAAAGTGATGTTGCTGTTAGGCACGGTAACCTGAGCGGCAGTTGCAGGCTGGGCGATAACGGCGGTTGCGCCGACGGCCAGTGCCGAAGCTGCTGAGCCGTAACGGACAGCATTATTCGAGGCCTTAGTGTGCTTACCCACGGATGTTTCTCCAAATTTCTCTTGGGCCCACCAGACGTGCCACAATTAGTGCGACGATCAAATTAATCCGTCCGGCTTGTGGCGAGAAACAAGAATCGGTTTCACCGTTTTCTTCTCCTCAACCACGGGGGCTTCGGTTCGTTTGGCGCAAAGTGGAAAGGGGGAACCCAAACCAACAAAACGCTTTGGTCTCAATTAGGTTACAAAATGGTCACAAACAACCGCAACCCAACACGCTGACAGCGCAGTTTTCGCTCTTTCACACTCCCGCCAGAGCCCGTTTTCCCGCCTTATTCACACACGTACCTCACACCCCAGATATCACTTCCACCCCCGCCCACCAGAGGTTTTAAGGATCTAACCCCCTTTCAGTGGTTATATCCAAACGCCCCCATTTTGTGAGCTGGAATATATTGTTTTTGAAGTGTTAGGATTATCACTTGAGCCGAATTTCGGTAACATTCCGTTACATCCCATCTCCTACGGCTCCCTTTTTATCCAAGATTTCCGCGTCTGCGCGCCTGATCTTCTCTAGTGACGCTTTCTCCCGATCCACATTTACACAACTACTCGTCCCACTCCTCCGTCTCTTTCTCACCACATCCCGGGGGCTACCCTCTGGCCTCTAACCGCCAATGCGTAGAAAGGCCTCCTGCGTCATCTGGAGATGCCCCAGGAGCCTATACAGCCAATGCTCGGCACCACCGTGCCCGAACATAGCGACGCAAGCTTCCTTCAACCCCACTGTCTCATGCAACGCGCGCACCCTCCCTGTAAACCAGCCTGCTTCCGGGACGTTGGTCGCCTGCAACCGAAAGGTCCCCCGCAAACCAGCTCCGGCAGCGCTCCGCTCGGCCATGTGTCGCGCTCTGGTGCCTCTGGCGTCCTACGCAGTGCCTCGATGCTCCGGGTATGGCAAGAGCCCCCACCATCTGGATGATGATGAGGGCTCTCGGCCAGTCTATGAACTAGCTGTGTGCCAAGCGCTACAGCTTACTTCGAGTCGCCGCGGCGAAGCTGATTGCGAGAGTCGCCTTCCTCGGCGGCCTTGCGGGTCAGCTCGGTGAGAGTCTCGAACTTCTCACGCTCGTTGGCTTCCTCGATCTCGTATGCCTTGTTTGCGATCTCCGGCTTGTCGGCCTTCAACCAGCTGCCTCGGCCCGGACGGCCGGAGTAACCCAGTTGGCTTGCACGCTTCGGCACAGCAGCGCCCTGGTACTCCAGCGGGATCTGGTGACCGTGCTCGTCGGTCGGTCCGAGCGGCTGGTGCAGCTCGACGAACCCACCTTCGGGGGTCTGGTAGATAACGCCGGTCTCGACGCCATGCTCCAGAACCTTACGGTCAGAGCGCTGCAAACCGATGCAAATACGGTAGGTAACGAAGTAGATGATCGGAGGCAGAACCACAAACCCGATGCGGCCGAACCACGTCATGGCGTTGAGCGAAATCTGCGCGAAGTGAGCGAACAGATCGTTAGCGCCGGACAGGGTCATGAGGAACCAAGCCGCGATGGCGACCACGCCGAGCGAGGTGCGCACCGGAACGTCGCGAGGACGCTGCAGGATGTTGTGGTGAGCGTCGTCCCCGGTGAAGGCCTTCTCAATCCACGGGTAGCAGAAGAGAACGACAACAAGGAGACCGGCGACCACTGCCACCCAGAACACTGCCGGGATGGTGTAGCTACCGAGGTACAGCTCCCACGGCGGCATAATACGTGCCAGACCATCAGTCCACAGCATGTAAATATCAGGCTGCGAACCAGCGGACACCTGGGACGGGTTGTACGGCCCAAGGTTCCAAATCGGGTTGATGGTGAAGATACCTGCGAAGAGCGCGAGAACACCGAAGGTGAACAGGCCCATCGAGATAGCCTTCGTGCCGAACACGGGGAGAATGCGAACGCCGATGACGTTGTTCTCCGTACGGCCGGGGCCCGGGTACTGCGTGTGCTTCTGGAACCAGACCAGCGCGACGTGAGCCGCGATGAGGGCGAGAATGATGCCCGGCACGAGCAGTACGTGAGCGATGTAGAAGCGGTCCAGCATCAGGTCGGACGGGAAGTCGCCACCGAAGATGAACCAGTGAGTCCACGTACCGATAATCGGAAGGGACAGGATAATCGCAGACATGATGCGCAGGCCCACGCCGGAGAGCAGGTCATCCGGGAGGGAGTAACCCATGAAGCCTTCAACCATGCAGAGGAGCAACAGGGTGACACCGATGAGCCAGTTTGCCTCACGCGGGCGACGGAACGCGCCGGTGAAGAAGATGCGGAACATGTGGACGAAGATCGCAACGCTGAACAGGACTGCTGCCCAGTGGTGCATCTGGCGGATGAACAGACCGCCGCGAACCTCGAAGGAGAGGTTCAGAGCCGTCTCGTAGGCACGAGACATTTCCACGCCGTTGAGGGGCGCGTACGCACCGTCGTAGATAACCTTCGTGATTGAAGGATCGAAGAAGAGTGCGAGGTAGATACCAGTCAGGAGCAGGACGATGAACGCGTAAAGCGCGATCTCGCCGAGCATGAACGACCAGTGTGTTGGGAACACCTTATTGATGTTCGTGCGGATAAACCCTGCTGCACCGTAGCGTTCGTCGACGTTACGAGCACGGGTAGCTAGCTTGTTACTCATGACTCACGCTCCCAGAAGGCCGGGCCAACCGGCTCGCTGAAGTTCCTCGTTGCAACGAGGTAGCCTTCCTCATCTACCGTGATGGGCAGCTGAGGCAGGGCACGTGCGGCGGGGCCGAAAACGGGCTTGCCGTAGTGCAAGGCATCGAATTGTGACTGGTGGCAGGGGCACAGGATGCGGTTGGTCTGAGCCTCGTAGAGGGAGGTCGGGCAACCGATGTGCGTGCAGATCTTGGAGTAGGCGTAGTAATCACCGAAGTGGTAATCCTCCTGCCCCTCGCGCTCCACGACGCGGTTGGCGTCCTGGCTGCGCAAACGGATCAGCATGACGGCGTTACGCGGGCCGTGAATCGAGTGCATATGCTGCTCGTACACGTCCTTGGTCTTGTCGCCGTGGCGGATTACAGCCTCAGGAAGGAGCGGGAAGACCGTCTCCATACCGCCAGCTGCCAGATCCTCCGGACGAACGCGAACGAGGCGGGCCAGACCGTTGGTGTGGTAGTTTCCGTTCTCGTCCTTCTCCGCGGTGATACCCGTGTCGCGGCCGAGGTAGATCTTGTCCACGCCAGGAGTATCGAGCAGCGTCCAACCGGACGTCCACAGAGTGCCGTCGCCCTGGATGCCGAGCTTGCCCGGCTTCCACGGGTTCTTGATCATGCCACCGAGCGGGGCGATGATCGAAATACCTGCCAGCACCGCGCCGGTGCCGAAGAGACCCTTGAGCACTTTACGACGACCGAGGGAGGAGGTCTCCCACGAATCGTTGAGGAGTGCGGTCAGCGTGCGCTGATCAATTTCATCCGACGGGCCATCGTGGCGCTCCTGCACCGCGATCTCCTCGGGGATGAAGCGCTTGATGTACAGAGCGCAAGCGATTGCCAGGGAGATGATGGACAGACCCATCGTCACGCCGAGAAGCGGCGTGTAGAAAGTGTACCACCACATGCCTTCCTGGCCGAGGCCCTTGTACTCCCAGGGCCAGAACAGGTACACAGCCAAGAAGGCCAGTGCACACACAATGCCCAGAACCAGCCAGAAGCCAACGGTTCCTACCGCGCGCTTTTCAGCCGGATCGTTCGGGATGGGGAAGCGCTCCTTGCGGTAAGCAATGGTAACGCCGTCCATCTCGGTGCCGAGACGGGCGAGATCTTCCTGGGACATGTTCTTCAGTTCCTCGGAAGTGTACTTTTTATCTACTGCGTGACTCATGAGCGGCTTCCAATCCACATCGTGAAGCAGACAAGAACGGTGATGCCGACAATCCACATCATCATGCCCTCAGTCACCGGGCCGAGACCGCCGATGGTCCAGCCGCCGGGGTTCGGGGTTTCCTTAGCTGCCTTAACGTAAGCGATAATGTCCTTCTTCTCGTTCTCGCTCAGCTGGCGATCGGAGAACTTGGGCATGTTCTGGGGACCGGTGAGCATTGCCTGGTACAGCTCCTGCTCATTAGCAGGGTCCAAACCAGGAGCGTACTTACCGGAGGAAAGCGCTCCGCCACGACCAGTGAAGTTGTGGCAGGACGCACAGTTCATGCGGAACAGCTCGGAACCGCGTGCAACATCCTCGGGATGGATCTCGCCGTCAACTGTCGAGGCACCACGGAGAGAATCCATTGCAATGGTTCCATCCTCGTTGCGCTTCAACTCAGGGCCACCGCCGTTGGCGGCAACAAAGGCAGAGAGAGCCATCGTCTGAGTTTCATTGAATTTCGCGGGCTTGCGGGCAGCCTGTGCCTCGTTACGCATCATCGGCATACGACCAGAGTGAACCTGGAAGTAGACGGCGCCTTCGCCGACACCGATGAGCGACGGACCGCGATCCTGGACACCCTGGAGGTTCGCGCCGTGGCAGTACACACAGGAGGTCTCGTAAAGGGATTTACCCTCTACGATGAGAGCCTGGTTGTCCTGCTTAGCTGTAGCAACCTGAGCGTCGGGAGTAAGGGCACTGGCCAAAAAACCAGCGCTGGTGAGACCGACGGTCAAAGCGAGTCCGCCAGCAGCGGTTCGCCTCATCTTCCGACGGCCCCTAACCTTTTTCGCCTTTTCGGCGGCGGTGGCCACCGATTCGGCGTTTCGTGGTGTGGTATCCATCATTTCCCTTTTAACTCGTATGGAAAGTGAATGGCTGTAGGCCGACATTGTGCCTCCCCAGTAGGGAAGGACTCAGACGACCAATACGGCCTACTGAATGAAGTAAATAGTGGTAAACAGACCAATCCAAACAACGTCAACGAAGTGCCAGTAGTAAGACACCACCATCGCCGCTGTTGCCTGGGCCGGAGTGAACTTGGCTAGCGATACGCGAGTCAAGACCACTACGAAAGCCAGAACGCCGGCCAGAACGTGAGCGGCATGGAAACCGGTGGTGATGAAGAACACCGACCCGTACACGCTGCTCTGGATGGTCAACCCATGGCCAACGAGCGTCACGTACTCATTCATCTGGCCGGCGAGGAAGATAGCTCCCATCAGTGCTGACAGGAGGTACCAACGCCGGAGACCAAAGACGTCGCCACGCTCAGCGGCAAAGACGCCCATCTGGGCGGTGAAGGAGCTCGCCACCAGGATGATCGTCACAATGAGGGCGAACGGCACGTTCAAGTGTGCCGGGCCGTAATCCCATGTGCCGCTCTTCAGGCCGTTTGCTCGCGAGACGAAGTACATCGCGAACAAACCAGCAAAGAACATTAACTCTTGAGACAGGAACACAACGGTGCCGACGCTGACCATATTCGGTCGGTTCAGCGCCGCAACACGCCGTGGTGCTGCCGTATTATTTCCAACTGCGCTTGTCACAACCATTAGTATTGTCGATTCGCAGGCCTAATTCACCCCGCTCCACCCGCTCACTGCAACCCATGGACTACGAAAGTTGCATAGCCGTTTGACAATGCGTCGCTCCCCTTGCCCTCCCCACCCAACGGGAACTATTTCACTGGTTTGTACGACCTCGCATTCCCCCAGCTAAACCCAAGCTCTCTTAATTCGAACCATGCACTAGGCATCTTGGTTCCCATATTTCTTGGGTAAGTGGGAGCAAAATACCGGAAGAATTCATGGAATTTGATGTGATATTTCTCACATCTCCGAAAGTGTCCGAAACGGTCTACTCCAACTTTCGTTTACCCCACTTCGACCAGGGCTTTTACCTGGAAGAGGGAGTGAAAATACCCCCAAGAGAATATTTCTCACGCCCCGGGAACTTTTTGGGAACTCATACGACAAAGCCCCCGCCGAGTGGCGGGGGCTTCAACCTGAAGAGTTCTCCGGAACTAGTCCGGTGCTACTAGTGCCTTTCCTTCGGGATGCCGTACTGGAGGTTCAGCTGGAACGTGGTGAAGATCAGCAGCACTGCGCCGGCAACGATGAGCCAGTAGTGCATGTAGATGATCCCCAGTCCGAGCACCAGAATGGAGCCGGCCATTGCGATCGGCCAGATCGAGGAAGTGGAGAAGAAGCCGTACACACCGGCACCGTCCTCCGCCTCAGCGTCTTCCCAATCCTCTGGGAGAACATCCTGACGAGCCTCAGTGAAGTGGAAGTAGGCGCCCAGCATGAGCGTCATTAGAGCGGAGACAACCAGTGCGGTTCCGCCTGCCCATTCGATTCCGGTGTAGTTGCCGGCATCCTCAACGTAGTTCACGGCGAGGAAGTAGATGATCGACATAACCACCAGGAAGATGGTCAGACCGTAGAAGATACGAGCTGTGCTTTTCATTGTGTCCTACAACCCTTTCTTATTTGCTTGCCGCGTAGTCGTAGGTGTTGTCACCGCTACGGGTACCGTCACGCTCGGTGACGAATGGACGGGTGGTCGTTGCGTACGGTGCCTCACCGATGGACTCCAAAGCCTTGGAGTTCGGTGCCTCAGGGTTAGCCTCCCGGAACTTGAGGTAATCGCGGAACTTCTCCGGGGAGACAACGCGAACTTCGAAGTTCATCATGGCGTGGTACGTACCGCACATCTCAGCACAGCGACCAACAAATGCGCCTTCCTCTTCGATCTTTTCAATCTGGAAGCGGTTCACGGAGTTGTTAGCCTCCGGGTTGGCGTACACGTCGCGCTTGAACAGGAACTCAGGAACCCAGAAGGAGTGGGACACGTCTGCGGATGCGAGACGGAACTCGATCGGAGTCTGGCTCGGAAGAACGAGAACCGGGATTTCCTTAGAGGAGCCCTTGGTCTCGATGTTGTTGAAGTGGAGGTAGGAACGATCGTCACGGGACTTGCCGTGGACCGGACCGCCCCACTGGTACTCCTCGCCGTTGGGGAGTTCCTTCGTCTTGATGTTGCCGTCGGCATCGCGCTCGTAAGCGGATTCCTCAGCAGCCTTGGTGGCGGCTTCGTTGGTGCCTACGTAGTCCGAGCCGGTGGGCGAAAGGTCGGCGGCGACGTTGGCGTAGCCGAACTTCCAGTTCCACTGGAACCCGGTGACGTCCACGGTCACCTTCGGGTTCTTATCCAGGGCGTTGACCTGATCTTGAGCCTGAACGGTGAAGAAGAACAGGACGGACACGATAGTGATCGGGATGATTGTGAGCACGATCTCCAGCGGGATGTTGTACTGCAGCTGCTTCGGGAGTTCGCCCTTGCCAGCCTTCTTTGCCCGCTTAGCTGTGTTGAAGAAAACGTTCCACAGCATCAACGCCCACATGATGATGCCGATTGTCCAGGCGGTAACCCAAACCCAGACCCAGAAGTTACCAACTTCGGTCGCCTCCGGAGTAATTCCCTCCGGCCAGCCCATGCGCAAGAACTTGCCCACGGCACCACCAGGAGGAGTCACATCACAACCGGCGAGCGCGAGGCCGCTGGCGCCAAGCATTCCGGCTAGCAGCAGCTTGCGGCTAAGACCGGGCTTCTTTCGCTGTTCCACGTGTGTCTGCCTTCCTATGTACAAAACTCATAGAACTCTCAAAGGTTCATTTCTATCTTTGCAGCGTATCGCAAAAGACAACAGAATCCACACTGTTTCGCCCGCCGTTGCCATATCCAACGATAGTACGTTTTTGCTAGTCACAGGGCACGGCGCTGGGGGTTTAGGAAACTTGGCGCGCGGCCCCGATCAGCCTTAGTGACCCAGGTCACAAAGGTCTGTCCGATCGTCTACCCATGAACGGGTGTAGCCCAAAGGTGGAAGTGGTAGCCCCAAGGTTGGTTTTAGCTACCCACCACCCACTTTTCACTAGCTTTTACCCCCACCACTGTCCTCGTAATGTTTGCTCTACGGGTTTCCGCGCCCCTGACCTCTCGCTCTTTCCCCACGCCGATTCCCCACCGCTTAGTCGCCTCTATTATCCACCGCATGTGTGCCGGATACCCAGCGGAATGAGAGGCCTGGTCGGTTACGCGTGACAGTCCGGGTAGACTTTGCTGAGTTATCCGGTACAGTTTCGGCGCAGCTCCTCCGCTTGCTGAACTCCTGTCAGCCCACACGAGCTCCAGTGAGGCCGTGCTCGCACCGTGCGGTCAGTGAGCCGCAGGCAAGCGCTGACTGCCACTAGCTAGTGAGCTGCCAACCAGGATCTGACCGGAGAAAAAGCCCCCTATTCAGTGATGAAGGAGATCTCAACCGCATGTGTGGACTTTTAGGCTTACTCGTTCCATCCGGTAACGCGGGCGAGTTGGTGCCTGCGGTGGAGCGCGCGCTCCCCTGCATGTACCACCGCGGCCCCGATGCCGTGGGGACGTGGAACGATGATCACGTGGTGTTCGGGTTTAACCGCCTGTCCATCATCGATCTTGCGCACTCCCACCAGCCGTTGCAGTGGGGCCCGGAGGATAATCCCAACCGGTACACCATGACGTTTAACGGCGAGATCTACAACTACATTGAGCTCCGGGAGGAGCTCACCGCCACGGGGTACACGTTTAACACTGAGGGTGACGGCGAGCCCATCGTCGTGGGCTACCACCACTGGGGTGAGGACGTCGTCCGTCACCTGCGCGGCATGTTCGCCATCGTGATCTGGGATAGCGAAACGCAGACTGTGTTCGCTGCCCGGGACCAATTCGGCATCAAGCCCCTGTACTACGCCCAGACCGAGGTCGGCACTGTATTCTCCTCCGAGAAGAAGTCGATCCTCGAGATGGCACCCGAGCTGCACCTCGACCTCGGCCTCGACCGTCGCGCACTGGAGCACTACGTCGACCTCCAGTACGTCCCCGAGCCCGAAAGCTTGCACGCGAACATCCGGCGTGTGGAGTCCGGCTGCTCGGTTACCCTGAGTGTCTCGGACCCCTCGTTCAGCGAAAAGCGCCATTTTGATCCGAAGTTCAACGTCACCCCTGTTCCCGCGGATCAGGAGCAGAAGCTTTTCGACGACATTGCCCAGGCTTTGGAAGACAGCGTGGAAAAGCACATGCGTGCTGATGTCACCGTCGGCTCTTTCTTGTCCGGCGGCATCGACTCGACGGCTATCGCTGCGCTGGCCAAGCGGCATAACCCGAACCTTTTGACCTTCACCACCGGCTTCGAGCGCGAGGGCTACTCCGAGGTGGATGTGGCCGCCGAGTCCGCCGCGGCCATCGGCGTGGAGCACATTGTTAAGATCGTCTCCCCGGAGGAGTACGCCGAGGCGTTCCCCCGCATCATCTGGTACCTCGACGATCCAGTGGCCGACCCGTCGCTGGTTCCCCTGTACTTTGTGGCGGCCGAGGCCCGCAAGCACGTCAAGGTGGTGCTGTCCGGTGAGGGCTCCGACGAGCTCTTCGGCGGTTACACCATTTATAAGGAGCCGCTCTCTCTCAAGCCCTTCGAATACGTGCCCGGTCCCCTACTCAAGGGGCTCCGCGCCGTGGGTAAGGCGTTGCCCGAGGGCGTGCGGGGCAAGTCGCTCCTCCTCCGCGGCACCCAGCCGATGGAGACTCGCTACTACGGCAACGCCCGCTCCTTCAACTTTGAGCAGATCAAGCGCGTTATGCCGTGGGCACAGCCGGAGTGGGATCACCGCGAGGTCACCGCACCGATTTACGCGAAGTCCAAGGATATGGATCCGGTCGCCCGGATGCAGCATCTCGACCTGTTCACGTGGCTGCGCGGCGATATTTTGGTCAAGGCCGACAAGATCACGATGGCCAACTCTCTCGAGCTCCGCGTACCGTTCCTTGACCGGGAAGTCTTCCGCGTTGCGGAGCACATTCCGCACACGCTCAAGGTGTCGCACGGCACCACGAAGTACGCGCTGCGCCAGGCGCTCAAGCAGATCGTGCCCGCCCACGTACTTAACCGGCGCAAGCTCGGCTTCCCGGTGCCGATGAAGTATTGGCTCGCCGGTGATGAGCTCTACGGTTGGGCGAAGGACCAGATCACGGCATCCCAGACGGATGATCTGTTTGATAAGTCGGCGGTTCTCGCCATGCTCGAGGAGCACCGTCGCGGAGAGGCGGAGCACTCACGTCGCCTGTGGACGATCATTTCGTTCATGATTTGGCATGGTATCTTCGTCGAAAAGCGAATTGACCCGGGCGTGGAGAGGCGCGAGTACCCAGTGGAGATCTAAACCTGGGCGGCCCAAACCCACCGCAACGAAAGCAGCCCCCGGAATGCATGGAAGCACTCCGCGGGCTGCTTTTGGTTCTTAAGTTCTTAGTGGAAAGAATCCCCGCAGGCACACGTGGAGGTTGCGTTGGGGTTATCGATGGTGAACCCCTGAGCCTCGATCGTGTCGGCGTAGTCGATGGTGGAGCCGTCCAGGTAAGGGGCGCTCATCCGGTCGACGGCCAGCTTGACGCCGCCAAACTCCGTGACGTTGTCGCCGTCGAGCTCACGATCGTCAAAGAAGAGCTGGTACCGCAGGCCAGAGCAGCCACCGGGCTGGACGGCGATGCGCAGGCGCAGATCGTCGCGCCCTTCCTGGTCAATAAGCGCCTTGGCCTTGGCGGCTGCGGCATCGGTGAGGGTGACTCCGGTGGTGGACGGTGCTGTCATGAATTCTTCTCCTCTGGATCATTGTAGGGACGCGATCGGGCTGGTCACGAGCGGTAAAACCCGCTACCACGGTACGAAAACCGATGTAAAACTGTGAAGACCACGGTATGAACTAGTGCTCGATCTATCGTCTTCTGCCATTTACCGTAACACGTCCGTCAAAATGTCTATTCCCCGTTGGGCGAACTGCCTCCCCACCGGCTCCCCACACTGGAACGCAGCCAGCACGTTTGATTCCCCGCCCATGTTGGCGGCTGCCACTGGCGACCTAGTAGCCTATGTCCTGTGAGTTCATCGAAGTATCTAAATCTGTTGAGGAATAAGAAGCCGACAACAGGCGGCGCAGAGGATAAGGCCGCCGAACAAGCCCAGGCAGCCACCGACGGATCCGGCGCGAATTCCGCTGCTGCTAAGGCTGCAAAGGCGGCGGAGAAGAAGGCCAAGAAGGCACCGAACCCCAAGGCCTTTACGCCCAAGAAGGGATACGCTACCCCGAAGCGCCGTGACGTGGAGCGTGAGCGCGGTATCAACACCGGCCCGGCGGAGGCCCCCAAGTCCTACTCGGAGATGCGTAAGCGTCGCAAGGAACTCAAGGCTTCGATGTCTAAAGAGGAATACAAGGCATACAAGCAGAAGGAACGCGACCAGCGCAACGCCCGCAACAAGGAGATCCAGCAAAAGATGGACGCCGGCGAGGAGCAGTACCTCCTCGAGCGGGATCGTGGGCCGGAGCGCCGGTTCCTGCGCGACTGGGTGGATTCCCGCCGCATGCTGAGCTCCTGGCTCATGCCGGTGATGCTTGTGCTTCTTGTTTTTATGTTCATTGGTGTGGCCAAGCCGATGATCGCCAATACCGCCTCCATCGTGGGTATGGTGGTCATGCTTGTGTTCCTCATCGAGGGCATTTACCAGGGACGGAGGGCGACTGCCGCCGTGCGTAAGCACTTCCCGGATTCCACCCTCAAGGGGTGGACGCTGGGCTTTTACGCGTGGAGCCGCGCCTCGCAGCCTCGTCGCCTCCGCACTCCCAAGCCACAGGTAGAGGCCGGCACGAACATCGAGTAACCGCGCATGCTCACGTTGGTACTGGGTGGCGCGAGGTCGGGCAAGTCCCAGTTCGCCGAAAGCCTCATCGCCTCGCGCGCCGCGACGGTCCCGAGCGTTACGGCGGACCCGGTGTCCGCGGTCTCGTACGTGGCAACGGCACGGCCGTACGTCACCCCGGACCCCGATTTCGAAGAACGGGTTCGCCTCCACCGTGAGCGGCGCCCAGACTCCTGGGAGACGGTGGACGAGGAGGACCTCGTCAACTATCTCCCCCACGCCTCGAGGTTTTCGCTTGTCGACGACCTCGGCACCTGGCTTACTCACAAGTTCGATGTCGGTGAGTGGGAAGACGCTCCGCAGCAGGCCATTGATGAACTCCTTGCTGTTCTCCGCGCTCTTCCTTCCGACACCACCGTTGTCATCGTCTCTCCGGAAGTGGGGCTATCCATCATCCCCGAGCACCGCTCCGCGCGGCTGTTCCGCGATACCCTCGGCCTGCTCAACGCCCAGGTCGCGCAGCTCTGCGATGACGTGTACTTCGTCGCAGCCGGACTTCCCATCCAGCTCAAGCCCGCAAAGCCGATAGCTTAGAATGATGGGCATGGAATCAACGGATTTCTTTTCTCACGTCCCAGATTTAAGCGCCTCCGCACGGGCAGAAGCATGGAAAGTGCAGGCGCAGCTGACCAAGCCCGCCGGCTCGCTCGGCAGGCTGGAAGAGCTCGGGGCGTGGGTGGCCTCCGTCCACGACATCGTTCCCCCACCGCAAATTCAGAAGCCGCGAGTGGTTGTCTTCGCCGGCGACCACGGGATCGCAGCCCGGGGAGTGAGTAACTTTGATCCCATCGTCTCCATCCAGACGTTTGACAACATTGCCTCCGGCGGCGCAGGAGTGTGCGCACTTGCCCGCACACACGGGGCGACGATCCGTCTGGTAGATATTTCCCTCGACCGCGAGTCTGACGATCCCCACCACGTTCGGCGTGCCAGTGGCGCGATCGACGTGGAAGATGCCATGAGCGAAGACGAACTAGCACGCGCCCTCAACGCGGGCATCGACATCGCCAACGAGGAGATCGACGGTGGCGCTGATGTGCTCATCCCAGGAGACCTGGGCATAGGAAACACCACTATCGCCGCCGCGCTCATCGGCTCATACACCCGGACAGAGCCGGTCAAGGTGACGGGACGGGGCTCCGGCATCGATGACGAGCTGTGGAAGCCGAAGGTGGCCGCGGTCCGCGACGCGATGTTCCGCGCGCGGTCGCTCGGGCGCGATCCGTTTAAGGTCCTGGCAGCCATTGGTTCGCCCGATATTGCTGCGATGGCAGCATTCATGGCGCAGGCAGCCGTGAGGAGGGTGCCGGTGATCCTCGACGGCGCGATCGTGGCGGCAGCAGCGCTGTGGGGGAACCGTCTCGCCCCCGGCGCGTCCAACTACTGGGTGGCCGGCCACCGCTCTCCCGAACCTGCGCACACGTATGCACTGGAGGAACTCGGCCTCACCCCGATCATCGAGATGTCGATGCGCCTCGGTGAGGGCTCGGGCGCGGTGGAGGCGCTTCCGCACCTTCGCTCTGCCGTCAATGTTTTCCATTACATGGCAACGTTTGAGTCGGCCGGTGTAGGCACGGCCTTGTGCAAGTAGGCTTATCCCCCGTGCTGTGCCTTTTCGGCTCAACTGGAAAGGCAGCCCAAGCGAGAACCGAAAGAGGAAACGATGAGTGGAAAGGCGGGTCCGGGGACAAATCCGGCCAGCGGAACACCAGCAGGTGGCACTGCGGTGCAGCGTGTGTGGGAAGCCTGTTCCACGGCGCTGAGCTGGATGACTATCCTCCCGTTCGCCGGGGCGCGCGAGTATAACCGCCAGGTGGGCGGACGCGCGATGGCCGCGCTTCCCCTCGCTGGAGTTGTTATCGGTGCGATTTCCGCGCTCGCAGCGCTCGCCTTCCACCGCACCCCGCTGGTGGCGGCGGCGGTTGCCCTTGTGGTCAGTGAGCTTCTCACCCGCTTCATGCACGTTGATGCTGTCGCCGATGTCGCCGATGCCCTCGGCTCGTACGCCAAGCCGGAGAAGGCGCGAGAGATCCTGCGTGATTCACATTCGGGTGCCTTCGCCGTCGCCGCCGTTGCCTTGATCTACATCGTGATTTTCGCCTCCTTTGCTTCGGCGCTGTCCGTCCCCGGCCCCGCCGAGTGGACTGTCTTTTTCTCCCTGTGGGCGGGACGGGTTGCGGGCCTTGTCCCGGCAACCACAACCTTTGACCCGCTGAGCGAATCCGGGTTCGGAGGGTTGATCATCGGTACGGTGCACTGGTGGTGGATCGGTGTCTGGTGGGCTGTTCTCAGTGCCGCCTCGCTCCCGGTGTGCGGTCCGTGGATCGCCGTGTCCTCCGCATTCTCTTTGGCCTCGGTGTACGTGCTGAGCAGGCACATGAGCTCGCGGTTTGATGGACTAAACGGTGACTGCGTTGGTGCCTGCGTGCTTCTGGGGACGGTTATCACCGCGGCCATGAGCTGCGCACTGGTAGCGTTGTGACCGCCTATATGAGAGTGTTTTCACACCTCACGGGCAGCGACGATTTCACTCACGCCCTGCCACTGCACTGTGCGCACTTTTCCAGCCTCTAACTGGGCGTTTTCGTCGCCACTCGCGAGTGTATGGCCCGGTCACGCGGTTATCAGTAGGTGCTACTCCCCAGTACACTATCCCCTATGAGATGGCTCGTCGTTGCACCCTTATCCGTTGTCCTGGGATACCTCCTGGACCTGTGGAACGTGCCGGCAGCCTGGATTATTGGCCCCCTTGTGGTATCCGCGGCGTGTGCTCTCATCACGGGGAAAGAACTGCCCATCAACAGGTACTTATTCCGGTACTCCCGCGGCACCATCGGTGTTCTCGCGGCTCTTCCACTTGTTGCTGTGGGCATACACAAGCTTTCCCACTACCTGCTGCCCGGTCTTTGCGTTGCCGCATTCACCATCCTCATGGCGATTATCGGCGGAACGTTTCTGGGCAGAAGTCACCGCGAGATTGGGCTGGAGACAGGAATCATGTCCATGCTCGCCGGGGGCGCCTCCGTCATGCCGCTCATCGCCAAGGAAGTGGGGGCTGACTACCGGTACGTAGCCCTCAACCAGTACCTGCGGTTGTTGGCGGTGTCGATCTCCCTCCCCCTGGTGTCCGGCTGGCTACTCTCCAGCGGAAGCACTCCCACCAGCGAGGCACCGGCACAGGACATCGCCGGTTGGGTGGGTCTAGTGATCATCTTCGCCGTGGCGCTCGGCTCGGAGAGCCTCGCCCGGCTCGTGCATATCCCCTCGCCCTCGATCATTGGGCCGATTCTGGTCATGCTCATCGTTGCTAACATCGTCCCGGATTCGATCGCGCTGTACCCTCCCAAGGTCATGCGTGTGGTGGCGTTCCTCGTCGTCGGCTGGCTCTGCGGCGGCAGCCTGTCCAAGGACTCCCTGAAGCTGTTTTCCAAGCTGCTCCCACTCACCTTGGCCTTTGTGGCCTTCCTCATTGGTACGTGTGCGCTGGCCGCCTGGCCGCTGACGGCATGGCTTGATATTTCGTACTTCGAGGGCTACCTGGCAACCACCCCGGGAGCCATCGACACTGTCCTCGCACTTACCTCTGAAAGCGGGGCCGGTGCCGTGGTGGTGAGCATGCAGGTGATCAGGCTGCTGACCATTCTTGTGTTCGCGAGCTACCTGCCCCAGTTCCTCAGGTTTTATCGGCGTATCATTCGCTAGCGCACGGCCGTTACACGCTCGTGCCGCTACCTGCGGGGCTAACACCCTGCCCGGCGTGACCGAGAACATTAACGTCTGGCAAGAGACAACACATGTACAACAGCACACGTGCCTGGTGGCCCCTTTCACCAGGCCGCACGGATGAAGATAGCCCCTTCAGACCTGGGGCCTTAAGGGGCTATCCGTTACCCGTAAGACTTACGCCTTGTCGTGGCGATGGCCACGGTGTGCAAAGGGAATGTAAACCTTAACCGAGCTTGTGCATCCAGCCGTGGGAATCCTCCACATCACCATGTTGGATACCCGTCAGGTGCTCGCGCAGCTGCATGGTTACTTCCCCAGCCTCGCCGTTGTTGACGGTGAAGGAGCCGTGCTCGCTCTTGACCTCACCAACTGGGGTGATAACTGCGGCCGTGCCACAGGCGAAGGACTCAACCATCTTGCCGTCAGCAACATCCTGTTCCCAATCCTTCTTGGAAATCCGGCGCTCGTCGGTGTCGTATCCCAGATCGCGGGCGACCTGGAGCAACGAATCGCGGGTGACACCGGGAAGCAAGGAACCGGACAAGGCGGGGGTGACAACCGACTTCTTGTCGCCGTCGGCGTACACGAACATGAGGTTCATGCCACCCATCTCCTCGATGTAGTTGCGCTCCGTGGCGTCCAGCCACACAACCTGGTCGCATCCCTTCTCCTCTGCCTGCGCCTGAGCAAGCAGGGAGCCAGCGTAGTTACCAGCGAACTTGGCAGCGCCGGTACCACCGGGAGCAGCACGGACGTAGTCCTCGCACAGCCATACGGACACTGGCTTGACGCCACCGGAGAAGTAGGCGCCAGCGGGTGAAGCGATGAGGACGTAGCGGTATGCGTTTGCGGGGTGGACTCCCAGGGAGACCTGCGTAGAGATCATGAACGGGCGCAGGTACAGGGATTCCTCACCGCTTGCTGCGGGGACCCAGCGCTTGTCAATCTCGACCAACTGGCGCAGCGACTCCAGGAAGACATCCTCAGGCAGCTCCGGCATTGCCAAGCGGCGAGCCGAACGCTGGAATCGGCGTGCGTTTTGTTCGGGACGGAACGTGTAGACATCGCCGTCTGCGTGGCGGTATGCCTTCAAGCCCTCGAAGATAGCCTGGCCGTAGTGGAAAACCGTGGCTGCTGGATCCAGCTCCAAAGCCTCGTAGGGCCTGACCTGAGCGTCGTGCCAACCCTCCTCCTCAGACCAGTCGATGGTGACCATGTGGTCGGTGAAAAAGTTACCGAATCCCGGCTTCTGAAGGACCTTTGCAACCTCTTCCTCGGTCGCGGGATGCGGATTCTTATGAACAGTGAACGATAGTGTAGCCATAGCCACACAATACACCTTTCCCGCCTAATGGACACTAAGCGCCATACAATGAGACGCTTTTCGGGCAGAAAACCTTGTTCTCTCAGGCAGAAACCCCGTTTGCGTACACTGGTCATCACCAAGGTCACTGGAGCCATGGAGGTTCTGACTCCATTCCACTGACGAAAATCCCACAGAACAAAGGAGTAAGCGATGTCAGGCGTTGATTTTCCCCAAGGACACACCGTCACCGTCACGGGTGGAAAGAAAATTCCGAAGGACACCGAAGCGGTCATCGTCGGACTGTTCTCCGACGATGTAGCTGACGGCAAGTCAACCGACGAGATCACTCGTTCCCTCGTCACTGTTGGCCACGATGGCCATTGGAAGCGCGCCCGCACTGTCCGCACCGGTGACCACGTGGTACTCGGGGTTGGGCTGGGGAAGAAGTCCGAGCTCACTCAAGACAAGCTACGCCAGGCCGCCGCTATCGCCTTGAACCGGTTGCATCCAGTATCCCGAGTGGCAACCACGTTGGGCAACGTTGAGGTATCCGCTAACGCTTCCGGGAAGGCACCACTAGTGTCAAACAACGCCGCAGTAGCGGAAGGTTTGATCCTCGGGTCATACGCATTCGATGGGCTGAAAACCAACCCCACCCCGCACGGCGATTGCACGATCACCCTGGTTGGCGGAAGCAAAAAGGACATCGAGGCAGCCTCGATTCGGGCGGAAGCCGTCATTCTCACCCGAGACCTAGTCAACACTCCATCCTCTCACCTCTACCCGGAGACATACGCACTGGAAGCGGAGCGCATTGCTCACGAGTATGGGCTGGAGGTCGAAGTGCTCGGCCCCAAGGAGCTGAAGAAGCAGGGCTTCGGTGGCATCCTTGCGGTAGGCGGCGGTTCCGCCCGCCTCCCCCGCCTCGTTTCTGTCACCTACAAGGCAGGCAAGGGATCTACGAGCGTCGGGCTTGTGGGCAAGGGAATCACCTTCGATACCGGCGGTATTTCCATCAAGCCGGCAGGTGGCATGGATGACATGATCTCCGATATGGGAGGATCTGCCTCGGTTCTCGCCACTGCCGTCGCGGCGGCGCGCCTCAAGCTCCCGATCAGTGTCACCGCTTACCTGCCCATGGCCGAGAATATGCCCGGCGGAGCTGCCTACCGGCCGGGGGATGTCATCACCCACTACGGCGGCATCACCAGCGAGATTCGCAATACCGACGCGGAGGGCCGCCTCGTCCTTGCTGACGGTCTCGCCTACGCATCAACAAAGAAGCACGATTACATCATCGATGTAGCCACTCTCACCGGGGCTCAGATCGTGGCGCTTGGCAACCGCACCTCAGGAATCATGGGCACGCCGCAATTGCGCGACCTTCTTGCACAAACCGGCCGGTCCGTCGGCGAAGATGCGTGGTCGATGCCGATTACTGAAGAGGTGCGCGACACCATGAAGTCCGATGTCGCCGATGTTCGCAACATGGGCGAGCGACCGGGTGGCATGTTGTCGGCCGCCGCTTACCTCGAGCATTTTGTGTCCTCGAAGGTGCAATGGGCCCACATCGACATCGCCGGGCCCTCGTACAACACCGGAAGCCGCTGGGGATACACCCCGAAGCGCGGAACAGGCGTCCCCGTGCGCACGCTCCTTGCAGCGCTGGAGATCCTCGCCCAAAAGAAGAAGAAAAAGTAAGTAGCCACGCCGTCGCTTTCACCACGAGGAGCGTAGCTGGCCGAAAGGTTAGTCACGCTCCTCGCGTTGTGCTTCTTCCTGCAGCTTCGCTTTGCGTTCCTTGTACTCAAGCCGCTTTCTGATCAGCCGGTCCTGCTCGATGCGATCGCGCATCCGCTGGGGATATCCGGTCTCCTCCACGTCGTAGATGTCAATCCCCAGTTCCTTAGACACCACGTCAATCCCTTTAGGCCCGCCGATTTTCCGACGGATGTGCTCCCCTGACTCGTCGACAAGCACAATGGACATCTCATTCACAAACGTCTCCGGCTCCACAAACCCCTCGACGTACCCCCGTGGCGCGGCCCACTGCTTCAGCGTCTGGAGGTCATTGCTCCGGATGGTGCTGCCGGGAGCCCTCTTCACACCTTTGGGGCGCGCGTTCTTCTTGCCCTTTTTTAGAAAGCCAAACACACTACGACTCTATCCGATGCGCTGTTTCACGGCGGAACGGCACCGAGGAACGTGCAATCCCCACTTTCCCCCATCGGCGAATACGTCCCAACCAGTGGGATTACACCCGGGTAGGGGTGATAAATGGGGGTTACCTGTGTTTTCCACGAACGTGGGGTGCGTGCACAGGGTGAGGCTATAGGCTTACAATGGATTAAACGCGTAGGACTACTGCTCAAGGAGTATGACTAAATGGCCACTTCCGTGGAGATGCCCGAGCTGGGCGAATCAGTAACCGAAGGCACAATCACCACATGGTTGAAGGAAGTTGGTGACACCGTCGAGGTTGACGAGCCGTTACTCGAGGTCTCTACCGACAAGGTGGATACCGAAATTCCCTCGCCTGTAGCAGGTGTCCTTATTAAGGTGCTCGCTGAGGAAGACGATACCGTCGAGGTCGGCGATATTATTTGCGAGATCGGCGAAGAGGGCGAAGAACCCGCCTCCTTCGATAAGGAGGGTGAAGCCGAGGCTGAGGAACCTCAGGAAGAGGAGAAGGCCGAGGAGGCTGACAAGTCGGAGCCCAAGCAGGAGGACAAGAGCTCCGGTTCCGCTTCCGATGTCACCATGCCGGAACTCGGTGAATCCGTCACCGAGGGCACCATCACCACCTGGCTCAAGGAAGTCGGCGACGAGGTCGAGGTAGACGAACCACTCCTCGAGGTCTCCACCGACAAGGTCGACACCGAGATCCCCTCCCC
>NZ_KE150446.1:1131743-1291332 GCF_000411375.1 Corynebacterium pyruviciproducens ATCC BAA-1742
AAGGAAGAAGAAAAGGCCGACAAGGCCGAGCCTAAGGAAGAGAAGAAGGCCGACAAGCCGGAGCCTAAGCAAGAGGAGAAGAAGGCCGAGCCGGCTGATAAGCCCGAGCCGAAGGAAGACAAGGCTGAGAAGGCTGACGCTTCCGCCTCCGGCGATGATCACGTTCCGTATGTCACGCCTCTGGTGCGCAAGCTCGCCAAGAAGCACAACGTTGACCTCAACAAGGTTGAAGGTTCTGGCATCGGCGGACGCGTGCGCAAGCAGGACATCCTCGCCATTGTGAACGGGGAGGATACCAAGGGTACGGCGGAGCAGGGCTCGTCTGCGGCACCCCGCACCTCCTCGAAGTCGGTCGATCCTGAGAAGGCGGAACTTCGTGGCACCACCAAGAAGGTCAACCGCATTCGCCAGATCACGGCGAAGAAGACCCTCGAGGCGCTCCAGACCGCTGCACAGCTCACCCAGCTGCATGAGGTCGATATGACACGCGTTGCTGAGCTGCGTAAGGCCAACAAGCAGGCGTTCCAGGACAAGTACGGCGTGAAGCTGACGTACCTGCCGTTCTTTGCTAAGGCCATTGTGGAGGCGCTCGTCTCCCACCCGAACGTCAACGCGTCCTACAACGCGGAGACCGCCGACATGACGTACCATGATTCCGTCAATCTCGCCATCGCTGTGGACACCAAGCAGGGCCTCTTGACCCCGGTTATCCACGACGCGCAGGATCTCAGCCTCCCCGAGTTGGCCCAGGCCATCGTGGATATCGCCGATCGTGCACGCAACAGTAAGCTGAAGCCCAACGATCTGGCGGGAGCCACCTTCACCATCACCAACATTGGTTCCGAGGGCGCTCTCTCTGATACGCCCATCGTGGTTCCTCCGCAGGCAGCGATGGTGGGCACCGGTGCTATCACTAAGCGCCCGGTGGTTGTCACCGAAAACGGTGTCGACGCGATTGCCGTTCGCCAGATGGTGTATCTGCCCATGACCTACGATCACCAGGTCGTCGACGGCGCCGATGCCGGTCGCTTCATGACCACCGTGCGTGACCGTCTTGAGAACATTGACTTCGCCCCCGATCTCGGACTGTAACTAGCCCAGCACCCCTCGGGGTAGCGAACGAATAATTTCTCGTTACCTAGTGGTTCCTCTCCCAACAAAGAGAGGAACCACTTTTTCATTGCCTGGCACGTTTTGTAGTCCCCCTCCCCCTCCAGCAGCCGAAACCACCTCCTTTTGGGGGTGGTCACAAAACGTTTTATGCGTGAATACTGTGGTTACTGGTGGTCATACCCAGCCCAAAGTAGCACGTTTCATACTCGTGCATAATTACCCAGTGACAGGAATCACAGCGGTTCGTTTTACCGGCCCTTCTCGCACTTCTCCACGTAAAATCAGATAGGTAATAACAAATCGGGACCCTGTAACCATTAGGAGGAATACCCACTAATGACGAACCCCATCACACCCCTGCCTTTCTATAACAGGCACATTGGGCCAGATGCCGACGATCAGAAGAAAATGCTCGAAGATCTGGGCTTTTCCAGCCTCGAAGAGCTCATCCGAGCAGCGATCCCTGAAGAGATCATCGAGGACAACGCTGTCACCAAACTCCTCGCCCCCATGAGTGAGCACGGGGCGCAAGAGCTGCTTCGCACCTACGCTCGCCAAAACACCGTCCTGAAGCCCTTCTACGGACAGGGCTTCAACGACACGATCACGCCTCCGGTGATCCGCCGCAACGTAGTTGAAAATCCGGCCTGGTACACGGCCTACACGCCATACCAAGCTGAGATCTCCCAGGGCCGACTCGAAGCACTGCTCAACTTCCAGACCTTGTTTAAGGACCTGAGTGGCCTCGACTTGGCAAACGCATCGCTGCTGGACGAAGCCACCGCCGTCGCGGAAGCTGCAGCGCTTATGGTCCGCGCAGCTCGCAAGGCCAACAAGGTTGTCTTTGACGAGCGCCTGCACCAGCAGGATCTCACCGTCGCGATGGAGCGCGCACGCGTCCTCGATTTCGACGTGGAGATCGCCGATGTGACCTCCGGTATCGCCGAAGAGGGCTTGGCCGGCGTCATCCTCGCCTACCCGGGCACGGAAGGCGATGTCACCGACCTTCGCTCCGTCATTGAGCAGGTTCACTCCGTCGGTGGCTACGTCACCGTTGTGGCGGACCCACTGGCCCTCATGCACCTCGAATCCCCGGGTGCCCTCGGCGCCGACATCGCCGTCGGTTCCACCCAGAGGTTCGGCGTTCCGCTGTTCTTCGGTGGCCCGCACGCCGCCTACATGGCTGTGCACGACAAGCTCGTGCGCAAGATGCCGGGCCGCATCGTAGGTGTGTCCAAGGATGCCGATGGCAACGTTGCCTACCGCCTCACCTTGCAGACCCGCGAGCAGCACATACGCCGTGAGCGTGCAACCAGTAACATCTGCACCGCCCAGGCGCTGCTTGCCACCATGGCCTCCATGTACGCCGTGTGGCACGGCCCGGCTGGCCTGCGTCGCATTGCGGACAGGATCCACACGTACGCTTCCACCTTCGCCGCGAACATCCGCAAGGCTGGTGGCGATCTCTCCGTCCTCCACGATGTCTTCTTCGACACCGTCACGGTTGGGGTTTCCGGTCGCGCCCAGCAGATCGTCGATGCCGCTGCCGATGCCGGCTACCTCATCCGCAAGATCGGCGATGACAAGGTATCCGTTGCCTTCGGCGAGTCCGCCAGGGACGAAGACATCACCGCCCTTCTGGAAGCCTTCGGTGTCTCCCGCGAGGTGGAGTCGGAGTACGCGGAATACCCGGAGTCTCTGCAGCGCAGCGACGATCCGGTTCCGCACCCGATCTTCAGTTCGGTCCACTCCGAGACCCAGATGATGCGGTACACCCGCAAGCTCTCGGATCGCGACCTCGCTCTCGACCGCGCCATGATTCCGCTGGGCTCCTGCACCATGAAGCTCAACCCAGCGGCCGCCATGGAGCCCATCACGTGGCCGAAGTTCGCTGGCCTGCACCCCTATGCTCCCGAGGAGCAGACGAAGGGCTGGCGGGCCATGCTTGAGCAGCTAGAAGGCTGGCTGGAGGATATCACCGGCTATGACAAGGTCTCCCTGCAGCCGAACTCCGGCGCTATGGGCGAGCTCTCCGGCCTCCTCACCATCCGCCGCTACCACGTGGCCAACGGCGACCATGAGCGCGACATCTGCCTCATTCCTGCCTCGGCCCACGGCACGAACGCCGCGTCCGCGGCCCTCGCCGGCCTGCGAGTGGTGGTGATCGCCTCTAACGACGACGGCTCCATCTCGGTCGACGATCTGGACGAGAAGCTGGCCAAGTACGCCGACCACGTGGCGGCCATCATGATCACCTACCCCTCCACGCACGGTATCTACGAGCCCACGGTTCGCGAGGTGTGCAAGAAGGTGCACGAAGTGGGCGGCCAGGTGTACATCGATGGCGCGAACATGAACGCCCAGTGTGGCTGGTCGCGCCCCGGCCAGTACGGCGGCGACGTCAGCCACCTCAACCTGCACAAGACGTTCGCCATTCCGCACGGTGGCGGCGGCCCGGGCGTTGGCCCGATCGGTGTGCGCAAGCACCTCATCCCGTTCCTGCCCGCCGATCCGTTGGCCACAGATCCCCACTCGCCTGTGCCTGAGGGCCAGGGCATCCCGATGGTTGGCACCCTCTACGGCTCCGCCGGTGTCACCCCGATTACATGGATGTACCTCGCGATGATGGGATCCGAAGGTCTCCAGCGCGCCACCGCGTGTGCAGTGCTCAACGCCAACTACGTGGCCAAGGAACTCGACGAGACCTTCCCTGTGCTCTACCACGGCCCCAACGGCCTCGTCGGGCACGAGACGATCTTCGACATCCGTCCTGTGGAGAAGCTGTCCGGCGTCTCCGCCACCGACATTGCCAAGCGCCTCATGGACTTCGGCATCCACGCGCCTACCCTGGCCTTCCCGGTTCCCGGCACGCTCATGTTTGAGCCCACCGAGTCCGAGTCCAAGGAGGAGCTGGACCGCTTCATCGAGGCCATGCGCACCATCCGCGCGGAGATCCAGGACATCATCGACGAGAAGATCGCTCTCGAGGATTCCGTGTTGAAGCACAGCCCGTTCACCGCGGCCTCCGCGATGTCCGACGAGTGGGACTACAAGTTCACTCGCAAGGAAGCTGTCTTCCCCGTCGACGGCCTGCTGCAGGATAAGTACTTCCCGTCGGTTCGTCGCATCGATGAGGCCTACGGCGATAGGCACCTGTTCTGCGAGTGCCCGTCACCGGAGAGCTTCTCGTTCGAGTAATCCCCTCTGCCCGTGCCGTGAGCCCCGAGGCTGGTCCCGGGCCCCACGGCACCCCACACATACCTCACTCCATTCACTTTTTACATAAAGGAGACTTTTGTGACTGAAATTCTGTACAGCCCACTTCACTCCAAGCACGAGGAACTCGGCGCTTCCTTCACCATGTTCGGCGATTGGAAAATGCCACTGAAGTACGGCAACGAGCTCGATGAGCACCGCGCCGTGCGCGAGGCTGCCGGTCTGTTCGACCTCTCTCACATGGGAGAGATCATCGTTTCTGGCCCGCAGGCAACCGACTACCTCAACTACGCCTTCATCGCCGACTACTCCAAGCTGGCAGTGGGCCGCGCAAAGTACAACCACATGGTGGAGAAGGACGGTCGGATCATCGACGATCTCATCATCTACCACGTGGATGAGCGAATCTACTGGGTTGTCCCCAATGCTTCCAACGCCGAGACCGTGTGGGAGAACATGGTCGAGCGCAAGGGTGACTTCGATGTCACGCTCGAGAACAAGAACCGCGAGATCTCCAACATCGCCTGCCAGGGCCCCAATTCTGAGGCAGTGCTCAAGGAGATCATCCCCGAGGACGAGCACGAGAAGCTTGAAAATCTCAAGTACTACGCCGCCGAGTACCACACGGTTGCCGGCTTGAAGGTTCTTGTTGCCCGCACCGGCTACACCGGCGAGGACGGCTTCGAGCTGTACACCGACAACGAGCACGCTCCCGCCCTCTGGGATGCCCTGCTCGAGGCCGGTAAGGATCACGGGCTGCTTCCGTGTGGCCTCGCCGCTCGCGATTCGCTGCGCTTGGAGGCTGGCATGCCTCTGTACGGGCACGAGCTCACCCACGATCTCACCACCGTCGACGCTGGCATGCGCGGTATCGCTGGAAAGGAGAAGGAGGGCGACTTCTACGGCAAGGTTCTCCTTGATCTTCCGGTTTCCCCCAACAAGCTCACCAACATGGTGGGTGAAGGTCGCCGCGCTGCTCGCGAGGGTGCGAAGCTTTTCGACGCCGACGGCAACGAGGTTGGTACCGTCACCTCCGGCCAGCTCTCCCCCACGCTGGGCTACCCCATCGCTATGGGCTACGTGAAGCGCGAGGCTGCTCAGGAGGGAGCCAAGCTGGAGGCCGACATCCGTGGCAAGCGCTACCCCTACACTGTGGTCAAGGGCGCGTTTTACAAGCGCGATAAATAAACATAGGGCATAATGAGTGAGGACGAGGTCGTGTCCTCACGCCCGGCAACTACTCATACGAAAGGTTTGAAACATGGCTAATTTGCCTGAGAACTACTCTTACTCCGCAGAGCACGAGTGGATCGACGCCCCCGCAGCCGAGGCTGAGGGCAAGACCGTGAAGGTTGGCATCACCGAGGTCGCAACCGATGCCCTCGGCGAGATTGTCTACGTTGATCTCCCGTCCGTAGGCGACGAGGTCACTCACTCCGAGCCGTGTGGCGAGGTTGAGTCCACCAAGTCCGTCTCTGACATCTTCTCCCCCGTTTCCGGCACCATCACCGCCGTTAACGAGGCCCTGGAAGACGATCCGGCGATCATCAACAATGACCCGTACGGCGAAGGCTGGATCTTCGAGGTTCAGGTTTCCGAGGTTGGCCCGATGAAGGACAAGGCCGGCTACGAGGCCGACAACGCCTAAACCCACCACACGCGTGGTAGGACGCGCGTGACGCGTGGCGTATCCACATTCCTTACTGGCTGCTAGCGCAAAGCCCCACAGGGGCCGAGGCTAGCGGCCAGTTTTTTCTCGCGGTGCAAAAGACGGAGTGCACGGACCGACCACCGCATGTACCGCGGACTACATTCGACGGATTACCCCCTACGTGCCGCGCTCCACGCCCTTATCACTGCACCTGTTGGCCCGTTTGCAGGAGTAGAAGCACTCGACAGCTCACGCCACACCCGGCGCGCGAGAATTCGCCTTGAGCCTTGAGAATCCATTCCCCTCCAAGCCAAAAAATACTGCCCGGGAGAACCCAGGCAGTAGTTTCTTCGGAGCCGCACCTACATGAGCATGAACGGGATCACGAGGATCTTGTAGATGAGGGCGATGGCGAACGTGGCTGAATAACCAGACATAACACGCGAATCCGTCGTATTCTGCATCGCGTACTGGAGGACAGCTGGCTGGCCAAGGAGACCGGCGACAGCACCGTTGGAGCGCGATTCCGCGCGACCCATGAAGTAGCCGGCGGCAAGCATGGTGCCACAGGCCGCCAGGCACACGATGGCAGACAGCGCTACGAGCTTGAGCCCGGTGAGGCTGAACACGGCGGAGGCAAATGCGTCACCCGAGGCGAGACCGACGGCCGCGAGGAACAGCATGAGGCCGTACTGGCGCAGGGTGAAGTTGGCTGTGGCAGGCAGTTTCCACGAAAGCTTGCCCGTGCGACGCAGCGCGCCGAGGATGAGGCCCACGATGAGCGGGCCGCCGGCGGCACCCATCTCAAACTCGTTGCCGCCAGGCAGCGGGATGGGAACAATCGCCAGGGCATAGCCCGCGAAGAGACCCAACGCGGTGGGCACCCAGTCCAGCTCTGCGGAGATCTGGGCGGAGTTACCAAAGAAGGACTCGATGCTGTCGCGGTCGATGGTCTCGTGCGTGACCTCCACCTGGTCGCCGGGATCCAAGGCGGTGTCCGGGGTGGCGAGAATTGTATCGTCGCCGCGGATAATGCGCAGAATCTGTGCCTTGCCGTTCTTGTAAATGCCAAGCTCCCCGATCTCCTTGCCGGTGATATCGGAGTTGGAGACCGTGTAACGCTGCACCGTCACGTGAGGGCTGCGCAGCCTCTGCAGGGGAAGGCGATCACCGAGAACGCCGACAAGGTCGGCGTGGGTGGCCTTGTTGGTCATGAAGTAGGCCTCGTCGCCCCTTTCAAGGGCGTAATCGACGCGTGCGAAGTGCAGTTTGCCGCGCCTGCGGATGGAGGCGAGGATGAAATCACCGTCGACCTTATCCTCGAGTTCTTCCCTCGTCATGGGGTTGTGCACGCGGATGAGCACGCCACGAAGGTCATCGATACCCTTCTCCACCTGGTCCTTCTTTGCTTTCCACTGCTTATTGATGGTGAGAAGGACCAGGACGATGGCGACGATGATGCCCGTGGGGTAGCCGAGTGAGTAACCGACGGCCGGGTCTGCGGAACCCGTCTGCGCTTGCGCGAGCGACAGGGACGGTGTGGAGGTCAGTGAGCCGGCAAAAGCACCGACGCTGAACTCGCGGGTGAGCCCGAGGGCCATTCCGCCGAACACGGCGACGACGGCACCCACCGTCACGGCCACCACTGACGCGGCCATGAGCCCGAACTGGGCCTTGATATCTTTGAAGAACTCCTCGCCGGCTTCGAGGCCGATGAGGTACACGAAAAGCCCGAGTCCCAGGTTCTGCAGCAACGTGAGTTCTGCGGACTCCGGCATGACGAAAGCACCGACCAGGAGCCCGAGGAATAGCGCACCTGCCGCGCCGAACCGAATGGGACCGAATTTCACGGTCCCAAACCACGCCCCGAGTGCGATGACCAGGAATATCGCAATTAGCGTATTAGTACTGAGCAATTCAACCATACTTTCTAAACTACCTAACAAAGCGCTTATGTACACATGTCAACCTCCACGGCAGGCCATTTAGCTTCTTCCCTAGCGCAGGGCGTGTCCCCGCCGCGCCACATTCCAACCGAGATATCCGCAGCACCACTGCTAAACTGCCAGCACAATCCCGTGTCCGCTTGCGCCACCGCACTCATGGCACCTCATCGTGTGTTTTCCCACCGGCGCATATACAGTCCTCCCCTGAGGCGGGTGGCGGTGCGTTCCAGGTGCCGGAGACTGACCGCGCGACCAGTGCTTGTGTGACCCCCGCGCGCGGTCACAACCGCATCGCCGGTGGTTGCTGCCGTGCGCGGCCACACCCGTCGCGCGGTCGCAATCGCGCGCGGCCACTGCCGCGCGGGTAGATAAGGACTCTCCCGCCGCACGGCGATGACCACTCTTGTACGCACAGCGCCTCCCCGCGTTGCGCGACGGACCCCTCTGCTTTCGAAGCTTCACGGTTCATGCAGCTCATTCACTCTTTTCTGAAGCGGGGGAAGCAGGCAACCCGGCAGGAGGGTAACACTTCGGGGTGCGGTAAGATAACACACATAATTAATAAGTCCATAAGATCTGGCACCCAGCGTGAGGTTGTACTTTTCAGTCCCTGACCACACGGTGAAGCGAGCCTTAGTTGCCACCGCGGAAAGCTGGCAGGTGGCGGCCACCACGACTCGCAAGCACCCCGTTCCGTGGCACCACGTTGCCCACCGAACAGGGACAATGTGGATGTGGAAGCCGTACGGAAGTTTTCGGTGCCCGCAAACGTTGAAAGGTAGTATGACAGCGCCACGTCCCCCCTTCACACCATCCGATAAGCCGATTCGGAAATCATCTGACCCGATCAGCGTGGAAAATCTCGGGGTTCAGCCGTACAAGCCGATGTGGGAGCAGCAGGCCGAGCTGGCTAAGGAGCGTTACGAGGAGAAGATCCCCGATACGATCCTGCTTTTGGAACACCCGAGCGTGTACACCGCGGGCAAGCGGACCCAGCCGGAGGACTACCCCACCATCTCTGATGTTGAAACGGTAGACATCGACCGCGGTGGCCGAATCACGTGGCACGGCCCCGGGCAGCTGGTGTGTTACCCCATTATCAAGCTCGATGACCCGGTGGACGTGGTGGATTACGTGCGTCGCCTCGAAGAAGCGATCATTCAGACGGTGCGCCACATGGGGATTCACACCGCAGGCAGAATCGATGGCCGCTCGGGCGTGTGGGTTCCTGCCTCCGACGGGAAGCCGGATCGAAAGCTGGCGGCCATTGGCATCCGTATCACCCGTGGCGTGACCATGCACGGCATCGCCGTGAACTGCGATAACACGCTCGAATACTACGATTACATCGTTCCCTGCGGCATCTCCGACGCGGGAGTTACCACAATGAGCGCCGAGCTCGGCCGGGACGTGACGATAGACGAGGTGGCCAGGCCGTTGACGCACAACCTCATCGAGGCGTTCGAGGGGTGCCTCCAGGTGGCCGACCACACATTTGGTTCGGCACCGGATCCGACGAAGGGGCTTCCCCACCGTCGACAAGCGAGAAACCAGAAGTAGAACCAACCGAAAGGGAAGGAAGACCCATGGCAGAGAAGAGAATGCTACGCGTGGAGCGTCGGAACTCGACCACTCCCATTGAAAGCAAACCCCGCTGGATCCGCACCCAGGTGTCCACCGGCCCCGAGCTGAAAGACATGCGCGAACGCGTCGCCGGTGCCTCCCTCCACACCGTGTGCCAGGAGGCCGGGTGTCCCAACCTCCACGAGTGCTGGGAATCCCGCGAGGCGACGTTCCTCATCGGAGGCTCCCAATGCTCCAGGCGCTGCGATTTCTGCCAGATCGACTCCGGCAAACCCGATCCCCTCGACCGCGACGAGCCCCGGCGCGTTGCGGAGTCCGTGCGCGAGATGGGGCTCAACTACGCCACCATCACCGGTGTCACCCGCGACGACCTTGACGACGAGGGTGCCTGGCTGTACGCCGAGGTGGTGCGCAAGATCCACGAGCTCAACCCCAACACCGGCGTGGAGAACCTCACCCCGGACTTCTCCGGCAACCCCGAGCTTCTGCGCATCGTGTTCGAGGCACGCCCCGAGGTGTTCGCCCACAATCTCGAGACCGTCCCCCGCATTTTCAAGCGCATCCGCCCGGCGTTCCGCTACGATCGCTCCCTCGATGTGATCCGCCAGGCACACGATTTTGGGCTCATCACCAAATCCAACCTCATCCTCGGAATGGGTGAGACGCCCGAGGAGATCCGGGAGGCGCTCGATGACCTGCGTTCCGCGCACTGCGACATCATCACCATCACGCAGTACCTCCGCCCCGGCCTGCGTTACCACCCCATCGACCGGTGGGTGAAGCCCGAGGAGTTTGTGGAGCATGCCAACTACGCCAAGGAGATCGGGTTCACCGGCGTCATGTCCGGCCCACTCGTGCGCTCCTCCTACCGTGCGGGGCGCCTCTACGCCCAGACCATCAAGGCGCGTGGCGAGGAGCTTCCGGCAAACCTTGCCCACCTGGCGGAGACGTCCCAGGGCTCAACCGCGCAGGAGGCCTCCACGCTCTTGAAGAAGTACGGACCCAGCAAGGACACTCCCGTAGGCGTGAAGTAAGGCGTGACCGCCACCAGCTACACAGGTCACGCCAGGCGCCTCATGTAAACTACAACGGCACCGGTAAAGCGCAACAAAAACCAGACGATTTAAGGTGGTACCCATGGCAGATGCGAAGAGAGAAAAAGTAAAGGCTCAGGAAAAGGAAGCGAAGGCCGCCAAGCGCGCCAAGCGCAAGGAGACCCGCAAGCAGGTGTGGCAGGCCTTCAACATGCAGCGCAAGCAGGACAAGTGGCTCATCCCACTCATGCTCCTGGCGTTCTTGGGGCTGGGGCTTGTTGGCTTCCTCCTCGGCCTCATCTTCCACGCCCAGTGGTTTGGCCTCATCATCGGCCTCATGTTCGGCGCCATGCTGGCCATGTACATCTTCCCCAAGCGCATGGAGAATAGCTTCTACGAGCGGACCAAGGACGAGCCCGGCGCCGCCGCCTGGGTGGTAGAGAATCTCAAGGACGGCCCCGGCATGCAGTGGCGCACGAAGACGGCCGTCGCCGCCAACGCACACATGGACGTTGTCCACCGCGTCGTGGGCGCACCGGGGATCATCCTCGTTGGTGAGGGTGCCCCACACCGTCTCAAGCCGCTCATGGAGCAGCAGAAGAAGCGCCTCAACCGGATTGCCAAGCAGTACCCCGTGTACGAGTTCATCGTGGGCGAGGGCGAGGGCCTGGTGCCGGTGAAGAAGCTGCAGCGTGAGATTATGAAGCTCCCCCGCAACTACAAGAAGAACGCGGTTCCGGCCATGGCTGCCCGCGTGGAGTCCATGGATTCGCAGTTCGGCCCCGGCGCGGGTCTGCCCAAGGGGCCACTGCCCAAAGGCGCGAACAAGATGTCCGGCATGAACCGGCGCGCCCGCCGGCACGCCAACCGGTCGAAGTAACGCCACGCCTCTTCGCATCGCACGCCCATGCGCGTGCGTGAACCCCCCTCGTGGGGGTTCTTTTTATGCAGGAACAGCCACCCCGCTCCCATTTCTTCCCCTGTTCTGCCCGATCGACTCACCGACAGCCACACTGAGGCCTGAGCCACGGCTTTAAGTTGCACGGAATCAGCCCATGGTCACCGACCTCTCGCGCTGCCATCCCGCCCTTTCAGCCCCAGCGTTGTCAGCGCAGCCCCGACAAGCTGTCAAAGATACCCCCCTTAGGGGGTGTAGATGGCTAAAAGGGAGAAACTTTGGTGGTGTGGAACTTATGGAGTTTTTCGTTGACAACCCCCTGTTCACCCTCGTTGTGATCATGGCTGTTGGCCTGCTAATTGGGAAGATCAATTTCTTTGGCATCCGGCTCGGAGTCGCCGCGGTCCTCTTCGTGGGACTGGGGCTTGCAACCGCCGCCCCCGAGATCGAACTGCCACCGCTTCTGTACAACATGGGGCTCACCCTGTTCGTGTACACCATCGGCCTAGAATTTGGCCCCGATTTCTTCCACAACCTGCGCAAGACCGGGTGGAAGCTCAACGTGTTCCTCGTCATCCTCCTGGTCTTCATCACCCTCGTGGCCTTCGGCGGCGCGACGCTTCTCGGGTTCGCGCCCGACACCGCTGGCGGCATCTTCACCGGTGCGCTGGTCAACACTCCGTCGCTCGCGGCGGTGGTGGAGTCCGTCGTGAGCTCCGGGATCGGGGACCCGCAGGTGCCCGTGGTTGCGTACTCCCTCACCTACCCCATCGGCGTGCTTGGGGTCATCGTGGTATTAGCCGTGTTCCAGCGGGTGTTCCGCATCGACTACGCCAAGGAGGCGGAGCAGGCGGGGCTTGGCACCCACCACCTCGAGCACTGGCAGATCAAGGTGGAGGTGGCCAACCTGCCGCCGGTGGATGATATCCCGGAGGTGTTCGATCTTGCTATCATTGTCACCCGCATTAGGCGCGGGAAGAAGGAGATTCTTGCCGACACCGGCGACAGGCCGAAGATCAACGACGTGCTCACCATCGCCGGGGCGCCCGACGAGCTGACGAAAGCGGAAAAGCTCATCGGCTCGTTTGTCAGCGCCCGCCCCGATCGGAACAAGGGGCTCGATTACGACAGGCTGGTTGTCACCGACGAGTCCGCCGTGGGCTACCCGCTGGCGGAGCTCAAGCCCAAGCTTCCCGGCGTGCTCATCTCCCGCGTCAAGCACGGCGACGATGACCAGGTGGCCCGGCCGGACATGGTGCTCCACCTGGGCGACCGTATCCGGATCGTCTCCACCCGCGCAAACGCGGAGAAGGCACGCCGGTTCTTCGGCGATTCCTACAGCCAGGCCGCCACGCTGGAGATGCTGCCGCTACTCGCAGGTCTCATCCTCGGGCTCCTCGTGGGCATGATCGGCATTCCGCTGCCGGGTGGTGTCACCCTCAAGTTGGGCTCGGCGGGCGGGCCCTTGGTTGTCGGCCTCATCCTGGGTGCGGTGTCGCGCACGGGGCGGATGGTGTGGCACCTGCCGTACGCTGCCGGTCGCATTCTCAAGGAGTTCGGTTTGACTCTCTTCCTCGCGGGAATCGGCACAACGGCGGGCGCCGGTTTCTCTGCGGCACTCCAGGACTCGGCCTCCCTCAAGGTGATCGGGTTCGGCGCGGTGATCACGATCGGTTTGGCTGCCACGGCCGTGGTGGTGGGCTACAAGGTACTGAAGATCCCCTACGGCACCTTGTCAGGTTTCATCGCCGCGCTCCACACCCACCCGGCGCTCCTCAGCTACGCGTCCGATCAGGCGCGCAACGATATGCCCGGCGTGGGTTACTCCATGGTGTACCCGATGGCGATGATCACCAAGATTGTCTGCGCGCAGACGCTCTTCTTCCTGCTGATCTAAACCGGAAGCGTCAGCTGCCGCCCCAGAGGACCACGCACGCGGTCCCAACCGCGCTGCCTAGCCGCGGATAACGGCGGTCCCGGTGGCGCGGTCGTGGAGGCCACGGCCGTCGGCGTCGGTAAGAATGGGGGGAAGAATGAAGATGGTGAGTACCGTGCGTGCGAGGCAGCGGAGGAAACCGACGCGCTTGCCGGGGGTATCAACGCACGCCACGCCCATCCCGAGGAGGGCTTGGCCAGGGGTGCGAGCGAAGAAGAAGACGCTGACAACGGAGATGACAGCCCACACGAGGAGCTGGACGGTTGCTTGGCCGCCGAGAGCGTGGGTGAAACTGGTGATGATGAGCGCGATGAGCGCGGCGATAACCCAATCGATGAACAGGCCGCCGATGCGTCGCATCATGGTTGCCAGCGACCCCTCCCCGGATTGGGTGAGGCCGATTTTTTCTCCAGGCCACCTGTTGGGACTGGACGGGTCCTCGTTTTGGGCGGGGAGCATCGGCCCGTTGAGCCAGCTCGAACTCTTGTCACGCATGAGGTCAACCTTACCCGGCACCGCTTTCCAATTTGGCACACGGTATGAAGTAGACTCGAAACATCTGTAAGCGACACGCTCGAGGAGACCACATGACCTTCAAAACAGTGGAGGATATTCAGAAATTTATCGCGGACGAGGAAGTGGAGTTCATTGATATTCGCTTCACAGATGTCCCCGGCACGGAGCACCATTTCTCCATCCCGTCCTCGGAATTTGATGAGGGAGCGGTAGAGGAGGGCCTCGCGTTCGACGGCTCCTCCATCCGCGGCTTCACCACCATCGATGAGTCTGACATGACGTTGTTGCCGGACCTGTCCACGGCTGTTGTTGATCCGTTCCGCAAGGCGAAGACGCTCAACATCAAGTTCTTTGTGCACGATCCCTTTACCCAGGAGCCGTTCAGCCGCGATCCCCGCAACGTCGCGCGCAAGGCCGAGGAGTACCTGGCCTCTACCGGCATCGCCGATGTGTGCCAATTTGGTGCGGAGGCGGAGTTCTACATTTTCGATTCCGTCCGCTACTCCACCGACACGAACCAGGCGTTTTTCCACGTCGATTCCGATGAGGGTTGGTGGAACCGCGACAAGGAGTTCGACCTCGATGGCTCCCACAACCTGGGCAATAAGACCCCGATCAAGGGTGGTTATTTCCCGGTCGCACCGGCGGATACGCTCCAGAATCTGCGCGACGATATGACCCGCAACCTGCAGAAGGTGGGCTTCCACATTGAGCGTTTCCACCACGAGGTGGGTACCGGTTCTCAGCACGAGATCAACTACCGGTTCAACACGCTCCTCCACGCGGCCGATGACCTGCAGACTTTCAAGTACGTGATCAAGAACACCGCGATCCAGGCCGGCAAGTCCGTGACGTTTATGCCGAAGCCGCTGGCGGGCGATAACGGTTCCGGCATGCACGCCCACCAATCGCTATGGAAGGACGGGGAGCCGCTCTTCTACGACGAGTCCGGTTACGGCGGACTTTCGGATATGGCCCGTTACTATATCGGTGGCATTCTTCACCACGCCTCCGCGGTGCTCGCCTTTACCAACCCGACCCTCAACTCCTACCACCGCCTGGTGCCGGGGTTTGAGGCCCCGATTAACCTCGTGTACTCGCAGCGTAACCGCTCCGCGGCGATCCGCATCCCGATCACAGGCTCGAACCCGAAGGCCAAGCGCATTGAGTTCCGTGCTCCGGATCCCTCGGGCAACCCGTACCTCGGTTTTGCCGCCATGATGATGGCAGGCATTGACGGCATCAAGAACCGCATTGAGCCGCACGCCCCGGTGGATAAGGACCTCTACGAGCTTCCCCCGGAGGAGGCGCTGTCGATCCCGCAGGCCCCGGCCTCCCTCGACGAGGCCCTCAAGGCACTCGCAGAGGATTCCGAGTTCCTCACCGAGGGTGACGTGTTCACCGAGGACCTCATCGATACGTACGTGAAGTTCAAGGTGGATAACGAGATCACCCCGGCTCGCCTGCGCCCCACCCCGCTCGAGTACGAGATGTACTACAACTGCTAGTTGAGTGCTCGAACGCCCTCGCTTGAGCCTGTTATCGCAGCCTCTGCCCACGGTCGCCCTCCCGGTGCCGTGGGCAGAGGTTTTTTGCGTGCCCCGGTGACCGCACTTTTCTGCGCCCTCCTCCTCCCCGCACACCCGTCACCGCGGTAATATACCGCTCCTGTTAGCACACGTGGTGCACCGCCTTCAGATTCGGCCCACCTATTTCACAGGACTTTTCGAGCGTTTTACTGTTGCAATTACAGGGACCGAATTCACGACAATCACGGATCGAGAGCGTCAACAACTCATGTCGATGAGAAAAGCTATCGCAGCAGTGTGCATATCTGCGGGACTTGCGGTGTCCGCCGGATTGGCCTCGCCGGCCACGGCACAGGTAGTCCCCGGCGGACCACTTCACAATGGAAACCTTAATTGCAGTCAGGGGTTTGCTGGGACCGTCATTAAAGACGATGGCGCAGCAGAAAACATCATGGTGACAGCCGGCCACTGCCTGGATCAGGGGCAAAAGGCCGTGGTTGGCTTCCGCGGGGGCTTAGTTGAGGTCGGCGACACGATCGCACAGGGATTTATCCGTCCTTTTGTTAGTTATCAATACGGACTAAATGGCATTTTCTTCGGCATCCCGCATTCATCAGACTGGGCTATCGCCCGCCTGTACCCTCACATCGGTATGACACGTAACGCCCAGTCTGCAGGATCTAATGGTCCCATCAACAGCTTTCCACGGGCGCTGACGGGAATCCGTGACTACGGTGACCTTGCTCCGGGCCAAATTTCCACGGACAACGCCGGCCAGCTCATCTGCAAGGATGGGTCGCGCTCAGGCAGGCTGTGTGGGATCCAGATCGCCCGGACACGGGATAACATCTTCCACACTCCAATAACAATCCCCGGAGATTCGGGCGGTGCGGTTTACGATCCGCTATCTGGTCAGGTTCTGGGGACGGTCAGCGGCAGTTGGGGCCCCGTTGACAACACGCAGGCAGCCGATGCCACCCTTCAAGACGCCTACGGCATCCCCGATGGCCAGGTTAACCAGCGCTTCCACCTGGCTCCTTAGCTTCCTGCCCGGCCCCTCACGGTCCCTTCTTGAAGCCTCGGGGTCGTGCCGGGCTTTTCGTCTCCGGATTTCTCAGAACCGTGTGTGGCTTGTCGACGCTCCCCCGCTCGTCCATCCCTCCGCCGCGGTGCGTCGCCGTCAGTAGGGGCAGTTTCTGCGGTCGTGGCGCGCCGCCTAGCGCGGGGAGACGAAGATGTCATTGAGGGAAGCCTCTGACACCGGCACGTCTTTTCCATTCACAGTGAGGTGGGCGATGCCGGCCACGGGGCGCGCCGGCATGTCGATGTGCTGGCCGGGGCGAATGTTGTTATCCGCGAGGTAGCGCAGGAGCTCCGGATCGGAATCACCGATTCGTGCGATATGGATGCTCGTGCCGGGCTCCACCTCGGAGAGCGGGACCGTCGCAGCCTTGGCAATGGTGCCGTCGGCCGCGGGGATCGGGTCCCCGTGCGGGTCGTGGGTGGGGTGGCCAAGGTGGGCGTCGAGACGCTCAAGGAAGCGATCGGTGACAGCGTGCTCGAGCACGTCGGCCTCCTCGTACACCTCGTCCCAGCTGTAGCCGAGGGTCTCCACGAGGAAGGTCTCCAGCACGCGGTGGCGGCGCGCCATGGCGAGAGCGATGCGGCGCCCGTCCTCGGTGAGGGAGATCCCCTGGTAGCGCTCGTGATTGACAAGGTTTTGCGAGCTTAGCCTCTTAATCGCCTCCGACGCGGTGGACGGCTTCTGCCCCACCACCTCGGCGATCTTTGTCAGCGTTGCGGGAGTGCCCGAGCGCTCCTCGTGATCGTAGATGGCTTTGAGGTAATCCTGGCTTTTGTCGGTGAGGTCTAGTGGGTGCATGGAGGTCACGTCCTTCCGAGTCAAAAAAGCAGGAGTTCTTAGAAAGCGTACTCGATTTTCGACCGGACGGCGACGTGCGAGGGGAGGCCGGACGATGGGGCGTCGACAAGCAAAATTGTGAGGACACCCTTACAAGGCCAGCGTACGGGACCGAATGGCGAGCAGTTTGGAAACCTATCAATTTTTTGTAGCTAATAGGACTATATTGTTGGTACGCTGGGAACGGAACATCACATCTGTGAAGTCGGACAACAAACTGGAAGGAATGCGATGCCCCAACAGGACAAATCTGCAGCCGATAAGGTAGTCGACCGCGGGAAATACCCCGCCACCCCCGGCGCCCACACCACCCTCCGTGGCGGACAGCCGGTGATGAGCGAGAACAAGTCGCTGTCCACCGGCGAGGACGGTGCCATCGTTCTCAACGATATTCACCTGATTGAGAAGCTCGCCGCCTTCGACCGCGAGATGGTGCCGGACCGCATCCCACACGCCAAGGGCCACGGCGCCTTTGGCGAGCTGCACATCACCGAGGACGTGTCGCAGTACACCAAGGCCAAGCTCTTCCAAAAAGGCACCGTCACACCCATGGTCGGCCGCTTTTCCACCGTCGCCGGCGAATCCGGCTCCGCCGATACCGCCCGTGACGTGCACGGGTTTGCCCTCCGCTTCTACACCGAGGACGGCAACTACGATATCGTTGGCAACAACACCCCCGTGTTCTTCCTCCGCGACCCGATGAAGTTCCCCGACTTCATCCACTCGCAGAAGCGCACCCCGGACTCCGGCCTGCAAAGCGCCGACATGCGCTGGGACTTCTGGACCCGTACCCCGGAGACCACCCACCAGGTGACCTACCTCATGGGCGACCGTGGCACCCCGAAGTCCACCCGCAGCCAGAACGGCTACGGCTCCCACACCTTCCAGTGGATCAACGAGAAGGGCGAGCCCGTGTGGGTGCGCTACCATTTCCTTTCCCGCCAGGGCGTGGAGAACTTCACCGACGAGGAAGCCACCGAGATGGCCGGCAAGAACCCGGACTGCCACCGCAAGGACCTGTTCGAGGCGATTGAGCGCGGTGACTACCCCATCTGGGACGTCGCGGTGCAGATCATGCCGTTCGAGGACGCCAAGACGTACCGCTTCAACCCCTTCGACCTGACCAAGGTGTGGTCGCTCAAGGATTACCCGCGCAAGACGATCGGCTACTTCGTGCTCAACCGGAACCCGAAGAACTTCCACGCCCAGATCGAGCAGCTCGCTCTCGACCCGTCCAACCTCGTCCCCGGCGTGGGGCTCTCCCCCGACAAGATGCTCCAGGGCCGCGTGTTTGCCTACGCCGACGAGCAGCGCTACCGCATCGGGCCGAACTACCGCCAGATCCCGGTGAACAAGCCCCTCAACCAGGTTGTCACCTACACGCACAACGGTGCCATGGCGTACGAGTTCTCCGACCCCTCGCAGCCCCCGTACTCCCCCAACAAGTCGGATGTGCTCGCCGGGCTTCTCGACGACGGTGAGACCTCCAGCTCCGTGGAATC
Organism: Corynebacterium pyruviciproducens ATCC BAA-1742; assembly: GCF_000411375.1. Classification (GTDB taxonomy): domain Bacteria; phylum Actinomycetota; class Actinomycetes; order Mycobacteriales; family Mycobacteriaceae; genus Corynebacterium; species Corynebacterium pyruviciproducens. The sequence goes on from NZ_KE150446.1 coordinate 1,150,590, forward strand.
CTTCGAGGGCTCCGAGGGCTTCTACGTCAACCCCTACCCGGAGGACGGCGATTTTGCCCGCTACGCCAACAGCAAGCACGCCGAGGACGACGATTTTGTTCAGGCCCGCGACCTGTACCTCAACGTGTACGACGACGCCGCCAAGAAGCGCTTTGTGTCCAACATCGCGGGTGCCATGGATGGCGTGAGCGCCGCCACCGAGAAGCGCGTGTACGAGTACTGGGCCAACGTGGACAAGGACCTGGCAGTCGCCCTGGAAAAGGAATTCACCGAGGGCGTCAAGGACGGCAAGTTTGCCAAGCCCGAATAACCGTCGCTCGTAGCACTGTGACTGCGCGCCCGCGCGCACACTAGGGCACCCAAAAAATCCGCCCCGGAGCCACCGGTTCCGGGGCGGATTTCTAGCTTTATCAGGTGCTTTTCTGTCTAATGGAGCAGCACGTAGGCGACGCGTCTTAGCCGCGCACCCGCTTTTCATACCCCAGCCGCGGGCGGAACTTGGTGGGGTGGCGCAGGTTCACCACAGCGTCGGCGATGAGCAGGCGGAAACGCTGACTCATCTGCGGCAGCTGCGCGACGGAGCACCAGCGCACCTCCGTCGACTCCTCGTCACCGACGAACGGGTTCTCGTTGCCGGTAAGTTCCATCCGGTAGCAGATGTCTATGTAACTGGTGACGTCCCCGTTGGGGTACGTCGTCGGCCCGGACGTGCCGGTGCCGATGATGGCCACCGCCTCGGCGTCCACCCCAGTCTCCTCTTTCACCTCGCGTGCCGCCGTGACGTGGGGGTTCTCACCCGGCTCGGCGATCCCGGTGACGGGGGTCCACGCCCCGTTATCCGCACGCTTGACCAGGAGCACCTGCGGCACCTCCCACACGGCGGCCCCCTCGGGCACGGGCTTGAGCACGATCGCGGTCACGCCGGGCAGAAACAGCGGGTCGTGGCCGATTTTCTTCCTCAGCGTCGTAATGAATTCAGGCGTTGGCATGCCCTCCACCCTACCCGCCGGAAGCCCTAGCGCTCGACCGCGCGGGCCGGCAAGGCGCACGGGACGAGGATGGGTGTGGCACGAGGATCGGTGTGACACAAGGATGGGTTCGACCCCAAAAATGTGCACAACCTGGCATCGATTGCGCTGTGTGACGAGACCCCGCCAGGGTCGCTGCTCCCCCACTTGGATGCCTCCCTCAAGCGTGCGCGAGAACTCAATTCACCCCTAACCTGAGAACGTGTTGCTTCGAGCTGAACCCACCGTGTGAGCGGGATTAGCCCACCGTATAGCGCGCATATACTGCCGATACGCTCGCATTATGTCCGTGGTGAGGTAATGGTTAATGGGGGTTAAGCAAAACCAAAGAGGGATGAGGGACTGTGAAGTAAGTGCGAGGGGTGCCGCTGTGCCGAATCCGTCCGCGATGCGTTTCCGAGTGTACGAGCCTGCCCCTGCGTTGTACGCTGCACTTCGCACTCGCATCCAATAGGTATAAGGTCACATCATATGCCGAACCCTCATGAAGTAGTCACCCGTCGCGCACTCACGGTGTGGCTTGCAGCCATCTTCGTTTACATCATCGCGATCACCGGCCGCACCAGCTTTGGCGTGGCAGGCATGGAGGCCATCGACCGGTTCGAAGTTGACGCCTCCCACATCGCTGTGTTCACGGCCGTCCAGGTGGGCGTCTACGCCCTATCCCAGATCCCCGCGGGGCTCCTCATCGATCGATTCGGCCCGCGCAGGCTGCTCGTGTGCGGCGCGTTCATCATGGCAGTGGGACAGCTTGCCCTCGGCCTGACCACCTCTTACGGCGTCGCCATCGGTGCCCGCGTCCTCATCGGCATGGGAGATGCCACGGCATTCCTGTCCGTCATGAGGATTCTTCCCTACTGGATCCCACTCCACAGGTCGCCGATGTTTACCCAGCTCACCTCGTCACTGGGCCAGGTGGGTCAGTTCCTAAGCGCCGTGCCGTTCCTCGCCCTCCTGCACTGGACGGGGTGGACGCCGGCCTTCGTCACCCTCGGCGCTGTGGGCATCCTCGTCGCGCTCAGCGCGGGAGTGGCCGTATCCGATAGCCCCGAGGCCGATGCCGCACTGAAGGAGCTACGGCGCGCGCGGAAGGATGAGAAGTCCCGCGCCAAGCAGTCCCATGACGCAAGACGTACCGATCGCATGCGTTCCACCATCCGACACACCGGCGGACGGCTCCGCAGGCGTTCGAGCTCCCGCGACGAAAGGGCGCTCTCTCGCCTCCAAGCCGACGAGGAGAAAGGCGCCCGTGGGCTTCGCCTCCACAACACGCTCACCCTTGTCGGCAAGGTAGCTAGGCAGCCCATCGTGTGGCTCGCGTTCCTCATCCACGCGCTGTGCATGAACATCCTCATCACGTTTACGCTGCTGTGGGGCATGCCGATGATGACCCAGGGCATGGGCCTCTCGCCCGCGGTCGCAGGACTCGTCCTCACGGTAAACACCCTGGTGAGCTTTGTCATCGGCCCCTTCCACGGATTTGTTTCCTCGCGGCTTAGGCGCAGGCGTGACATCGCCGCCGTGATTTTTGCCTTCATCTTGGGGCTCACCTGGGTGATTTTCTTTCTTCCCGACGAGCCCCGTGGCATCGTCGCGGTCATCGTTGCGCTGGTCTTCACCTCGGTGCTCGCGCCTGCCTCCAACTACGGCTTCGACTATGTCCGCGAGGATCTCCCCCACAACGTGGTTGCGACGGGCACCGGTTTTGCCAACATGGGTGGCTTCATCTTCGCGATGGTTGCCTCGCAGGGCATGGGCATTCTCCTCGATGTTTCCACGGGTTCCACCACGTACACCTGGGCGGACTTCCGGTTCGGCTGGCACGCCGTGACCGCCACGTGGCTCGTGGGACTCGTTCTTGTAGCAGTGCTACGCACCCACATGTTCCTCGATTCGCGCAAGCACGTACGCCGCCGCCACGTCAGGGTTGTCAACACGGATCGATCCACGGGGCAGAAGGACTCAGCGCCCACCGCGCAAGCGGCCCCTTCCACGCACAGCGACGACACCTCGGCCGCGTCTGACGGTTCATCTTCCGAGTAATCGTCCCTTGGGGCGGTGTCCACGCACCCAACAACGTGCTAATTGTTGAACATCTTACTTCCTCGTAAGAAGATGCACCCTAAACCAATTTCCCCACTGGCCCCTCTCTCATCACCAGTCACTTATGTAATGGAATGAAAGTACGCAATGGTTCAAAAGTTGTACCGCGAGTTTAACGATTCTACAGACAGTTAAGACCATCAACATTCCTGGTTGTGGCCATGAGTAGGAACTCACAGGTGTTGTTAGTCGGACACTTCAGCTACCCCCGCCAATTACCCCTCTTTCATCCGACGTTTAATTGTTTTACCAACCTAAACACAGGTGAACTCACATCGCTCTAACCCCGCCCAACCTTGGGAATTCCCAATAATAGATAAGGGTTTTTAAGGTTTGCACCGGGTGTGAAAACCCCTGGTCATATAACCAACATTTAATTTTCCCGAGACCAACCCTTGCCCGAACTAGGCGGGTGGTCTAAATTTAGCCTCGTTGCCAGCCGACCGTCAGGCAGTGCCGTCATTGCCGTACAGATCCTCGGTTTGGCTTGACCATTCTTTCCTTTCCGATCCGCACATCTCAATAGGAGACGCTATGAAGTTCACCAAGCTCGCGGCTACCATTTCCACCGCAGCTATGGTCGCTGGCCTGTCCACCGTGGCAAGCGCCGCAACCATCTACGACAACTACGATGAGACCGACAAGATCAACCCGGTCTTCCCCATCATCAACACCACGCATGGATCTGACCACATCAAGGCCAATATCCTCAACCCGCACCCGGTGTGCAACCCGTGGGAAGATTACCGCACCGTTCTGTACAAGGCTCACGATACGTTCCTCCCCGTGGGCACCGTGTCCACCACGAACAAAACCGACAAGCCCATCCCGCTGCAGCAGACGACGAGCAAGTCTCAGTCGATCTCCCTCAACGTCAAGGGCGACCGCACGATGACCGCCAGCATGAACCTCGGCGGTTCCTACAGCAAGGACGGTGGCCAGGGCTCCACGGGCATCGCTGTCAGCCTTGCTCAGTCCCTCGGCGTCAACGCTTCCTACTCGCTGAGCTGGAACATTGGCCAGAACATTGGACCGTACACGATCGCCCCCGGCCAGACAGGTGAGGCCACCTACGGCTTCCGCATCATCACCATGGACGGCACTCAGCAGTACTGCAAGCCGAACGGCACCTGGTCCACCCCGACCCTGTGGTCCGCCCTCACCCCGATTAAGAACTCGATCGTTGTCAAGACCTACGACACCGCTGGTGGCTCCCACGATGCTGTGATCGACAACAAGATCTCCGGCCGCGAGGACAACAAGGTTGTTCCCGATACCACCACTCCTTCCGTAGAGAAGGAAACCTCCGTCGATGCCGGTGACGTCGTGGGCGACGATTCCGCAGTGGACAAGGACAAGGTTGTCGAGGTTGTCGAGAAGGACGAGACCGTCTCCGGCGCTGAGGCCGAGGGCAAGCTCGCCGACGAGGCTTCCAAGGCTGAAGAAGCCAAGGACTCCACCGATGTTGTTGCAGGTGAGTACGAGCTCACCCCGAGCCTCACCACCGCTAAGGCCGATGGCTTCTCCGGTGCTGTTGCTCTGCGTCTGAAGAACACGGGCACGAAGCGCTACGAGCCTGACTTCCCGTACACCACCTTCCGCATTGAGGTGAAGACCACGGCTCAGCCGGGTGACTACCTCTACGGCGTTGATCGTTTCATGACTCCTGGCTGGTACAACGGTGCTTACACCCGCGACCTCGGCTTCGACCGCGAAACCTCCACCCGTACCTTCGAGGTCACCCTTTCCAACCCGATCGAGGTTGGCGAGGAAGTCCTCATTGCTAACCTCCACTTCGGTGACGGCCTCATGCGCGGGCACCGTATGCACAACACCATCACGGTAACCCAGACTGGTGGCCACAGGGGCGATGCTAACGTCGCAAACCACACCGAGTTCAAGTCCACGGACATCACCACCGATGACTTTGGCAACAAGGTGAAGGGCATCTTCTAAGTTCCTTTTCATCCGCGCTTAACTCGCTGCGGACCCCCAATAGAGGGAAGCAACAGAAATATCTGTTGCTTCCCTCTTCTTATTTTTCCGCCCCACACGCCAAAAACGACATCAGACCTCACCCATTACGGTGAAAGTCACCGAATTTCACGCCCGTTGGAGCGACTTTACCAAATCGTTATTTTTAAAGAAGTTTTCACCTACAACGTGTCTCACCGTAGCCCGCATACGCAACGGTCATACCATTCACTAATTCTCTGAACTTCCCTTTTATCAATAGCTTTTCACGTACATCACATGTGGTACATGTAGTCAATTTTTTATAGGCTGGACTCTTCCCACGGAATGGGATTGAATATTACAAATAGGTTAACTTTCCAGTTTTGCCTGACCTCCGCGTAGCACCTTTTCGGCTTGAGCACGTCATCGCTGCTGAGAGTTCCTTACACTCGGTTTCAGTGCCACAAACGCATGGATGCCATAAACATGACATAGACACAGAGCTTTTTCCCTGACGGTCCATGCAAGGCACAGTCAAAATTTCCGGCTCCAACAGTGGTCGGCTTTTTGAAGAGATTTACATTTAGCCGGCAGCTACCTCGCGTCCAACATTAGGAGACGCTGACAAGCTCGCCTCAGAAAGGAATTCGTACATGGCCGACAAGAGGAACATCCAGGATCTGCTCAACGCCACCGCTTTCGATGCCAAGGGGGAGAAGCTGGGCAAGATCAACAACCTGTTCGTTGATGATAAGACTGGTCAGCCCACCTTCATCGAGGTCGACCATGGCCTGTTTGGCCTGGGCTCCAGCTTGGTTCCGCTTCGCGGCCACCACCTCGAGGGTGACGAGCTCAAGCTCGCTTTTGACAAGGACCTTATCAAGGATGCCCCGGAGATCGACTTCGAAAACCAGCTCACCGCTGCCGACCAGGACCGCATCTACGAGCACTACCGCCTCACCGACGTCCAGGACGTTGAGACCTACGTGACGGATCAGCCCTCCACCCAGGATCACCAGGCCGCTGGCTTCGCTGGTGCCGGTGCCGCTGCAGGTGCTGCAGGCACTGCAGATCACGCACGTCACGAGGAGCACGAGGTCGACCACGCTGAGCGCGATCTGCACGCCCCGGCTGCTGGTGCTTCCAACGACATCATCCTGGAGAAGGAGCGCCTCAATGTTGGTACCGAGCGTGTCGCTACCGGCGAGGCTCGCCTCCGCAAGTACCAGGTAGAGGAGACCGAGACCGTCGAGGTTCCGGTCACCCGCGAAGAGGTCCGCATCGAGCGCACCCCGATTTCTCCTGAGGAGGCCAAGAATTACGTCGGTTCCGACACCGCTGAGGCCACGGTTACCCTCCACGAGGACAAGGTGAACATCAGCAAGGAGTCCATCCCGGTGGAGAAGGTCTCGCTCGGCACCGAGCAGATTCAGGAGACCCGCACCGTGTCTGAGACTGTCAAGCACGATGAGCTCGACACCGACGGAATCAAGGGCTTCGTCGACCCGAACGCTGGGGACAAGTAGTCTTAGCTTTTTCAACCGTCAGCACCCGCACACCGTGCGGGTGCTTTTTTGTTCCCTTCTTGCCCTGCGAGCACAAGCAACTCGCACTAAGATAGCTGGCGTGCACAGGGGGAAATATCGATCCACACGGGGGATCCTCAATTCGAAGAAAGACGCAGGCCTGGCTGTCGTCGCAATGGCGATCACCTACGGCCTGCTTGCGGTGAGCCACCCGCAGGAGGCTCTTCATGCTCCACTCAGCACCATTGGGAGCACGCAGGTGAAGGGCCACCACGAGGTGCAAGCAGCCGACTCGCCCACGCCGTCTCCCACACCGACATCCGCCGAGATAACGCTATCCGCCCGGGGCCCCCTTCGCTCGACGGGCCGGTTGTACCTCGACGGACCGGTGCCGGTATCCACTGCACGCTACTCGCCTACTCCCGTCACCGATCCTCTTGAACCAATCGACCCAGATCCCAACGCGGTGCAGTGGGTGGAAGGGCTCGGCGTTTCGCCCAGCGACGCGGAGCAGGGAACTGTCTTTCTCATCGGGCATTCCTGGTCTGCGGGTTCCTACGCCCTCAACCCGGTCTCCCGATTCGTCACTACTCGGACGGATTTCTCGCCAGGCCAGGGGTCTCGCCTGGTGTCCTCCGGTATCGAGGGGGCAACGCTCACCCTTGAGGATGCCAACCGCGTATCCCGGCGCTGGCGGATTCATTCCAGCTACCTCGTCCCCAAGGACGAGGCGCACAGTGACTCGGGTCTGTTTGATCCTCACGAGCCTGGCCGCCTGGTACTTATCACCTGCGCTATCACGGCAGACAGGGACCTGCACTATAACGTGGTGCTCATCGGTCAGCTCATTCAACCCTGACGGTGCGAGGTGCTGCTGGAACTTCTAGAATGAGTGTAATTACGTCTAGCGAAAGGATGCTTCGTGGGGAAACCGGATGTCCTGCAGGAACTGCTGCGCGCCACCGTGGTCGATAGCCAAGGAAAGAAGGTGGGCAGGGTCCGCGAAGTGTTCGTTGACGATGAAACCAAGGAGCCGAGCTTTGTCGAGGCCTTCCGCGGTTTCCTGCAGATGAAGTCTGCTTTTATCCCGCTTCTTGGATACCGCCTCGATGGCAAGAAGCTGACGGTGAACTATTCCCTTGAGGATATCGATTCGGCCCCATTTGAAACGCTCGGCAGGGGGATGACGGTGGACTTTCAGAACAGCCTCTACGCCCACTACAAGGTGATTGATGCGGCGAATTCGGGCCAGGCAGCGGAGGGGGAAACGCCTGCAGAAACTGAGCAACCCTCCCCCGCACCGGCATCGCCTGAAAGCGAAGACAGCACCAGCGCCACCGACAGTGAACAGGCCAACGGCGAATCGTCGGAGGGCTCCGCAGCTGCAGCAGGATCCGAGGCTGATTCGGAGGTACCTGCCCCCGTCGAGGGAGCTGCAGACGATGAATCTACTCCTGCACAAGCGGGTGGCTCACACAAGTTTGTGAAGTAGGCTAGTCCGCCAAATCGCCAATGATGTAGTTGGCGGAAGCCACGGGGTCATCGAGGAACTCGCGCATGGCGCGAACCATGTCCGTATCCTCGTAGTCCGTCCTGCGGATCCCGTCCTCCTCAATGACGACAATATCGGCACCCGGGACGCCGGCGATGATCGGCGAGTGGGTAGCCACGATGAACTGACTTCCCCTCCTGGCCGCCAGAGCCATGTGCCCCAGCACCGCCATCTGGCTTACCGGCGACAGCCCCGCCTCAGGCTCGTCAAAAATGAACAGGCCGCGGTCCCCCAGGGCATCGGCAAGCACATTCATCACTGTTTCCCCGTGCGAATGGGCGTGCGCCCCCGCGTAGAACATCGAGTGGTCAAGCTTTGTCACCTGCTCGTAGTGAGTTTCTGCACGCAAGAAATAGCCCGCCGTGGGGTTTTCCGGACGGCTCACCCGCAGCGCGGAATGGAGGCCGGAGTGGGTGCTCTCCCCCGTCGTAGTGAAGTTCCTCCGGCCCAAAAAGCCGCCGTCCGGGTTGAAGTGCATGGCCACGGCGATGGCCTCAAGCAGTGTCGACTTACCGGCGCCATTATCGCCGAGGACGTAGGTGACCGGCGCGCGAAACTCCAGCGGGGAGGAAGTCAGCGCCGCGAAAACCGGCAGCTGTAAGACGTAGCCTAGCTCTACCGGGTGGTCACCGTGGAGAGCCGACTCGTCCACCTCAACTTTTCGGATAAACACGCTGCGTCACCATCCTCCCGCCGCGTGGCCCGGAGCTACTTCTTGGGCGGGTTGTTGAGGAGCGTGTCGGTGATCACCTGGCGCACGGCATCCTTCAACGGGCCCGCATCAAACGGCAGTGGCGGGGCAACGTGCCCGTCCCGTGGGGCTTCCCCTTCCGGGCTCGTGGCCCGTGCCGTGTGCGTCCCGCGGGTCACGGCCTTGCTGGGCTCCACGGTCACTGTGAGCGTGGATCCTTGGAGCCGTACGCGCGCGTCGGCGGTGACCCCGGACGAGCGGGCGGCGTCGACAAGCGTGGAAAGATCAGAAAAGTCCGCGTCATCAAGGTTGATAGAAAACGTGAGTGCCATGAGCCCCATTGTAACCGCCCCCGAAAAGGGGTTGCCATGAGTGCGACGTAGCTAACACTTATATATCAATATGTTGCTGAAAACAGCAGGACGCATCGTGCGGTAGGCACTACATGTTGTGTTTCTTACTTTCCACTTATCCATATTTGGTGTCTTATCAACCGTTAGTTCGAGTTACGCCGGTGTAATTATTCGCTTAGAATTCCTAGGTATGACCTCGATGCTCACTGAAACCCACGCCCCCAGCCGCGTCGATATCGACGCCATCTCCACCATCAACGAGTATCTCGACCGCTCGGATTGGCGCGTCAACGCCAACGCCAACCAGGACTTCTCCCTCGGCGGCATGATGCTCAACACCTCCGGCAAGGTAGTGGCCAACTACTGGCTCACCGAGATCTTCTCCGAGGAGGCAAACAGGGCCCACCGCGAGGGCGCCATCCACATCCACGATCTGGACATGCTCTCCGGCTACTGCGCCGGCTGGTCGCTGCGCCAACTCCTCGAGCAGGGCTTTGGCGGCGTGTCCGGCGCCATCAGTTCGCTTCCGCCGAAGCACCTGTCCAGCGCGCTCGGCCAGATGGTCAACTTCCTCGGCACTCTACAAAACGAGTGGGCAGGCGCCCAGGCCTTCTCCAGCTTCGACACCTACCTCGCCCCGTTCGTGCGCCTCGATAACCTCACCTACGACCAGGTTGAGCAGGCAGTGCAGGAGTTCGTGTTCAACTTAAACGTCCCCAGCCGCTGGGGCACGCAGACGCCGTTTACCAACCTCACCTTCGATTGGGTGTGCCCGGCCGATATCGCCGATAACTACCCCTACATCGGCGAGGAGGTGTGCGATTTCACCTACGGTGAGCTGCAGGAAGAAATGGACATGCTGAACCGCGCGTTCATCACCGTTATGATGAACGGCGATGCCGACGGTCGCCCGTTCACTTTCCCCATTCCCACGTACAACATCACCAAGGATTTCCCGTGGGAAGCAGAAAACGCGAAGCTCCTCTTTGAGATGACCGCCCGCTACGGGCTGCCGTACTTCCAAAACTTCATCAACTCCGAGCTGGACCCCGGCATGATCCGCTCCATGTGCTGCCGCCTCCAACTCGACCTGCGCGAACTGCTCAAGCGCGGCAACGGCCTGTTCGGCTCCGCCGAGCTCACCGGTTCTATCGGCGTGGTCACCGTCAACTGCGCCCGCCTCGGCTACCTGCACGCCGGCGACGAGCAGGGGCTCCTTGATGAGCTGGACAAGCTCGTCGCCATCGGTGTGGATACCCTCGAGCGCCGCCGCGCCACCATTGAGAAGCTCCTGGATAAGGGCCTGTTCCCGTACACCAAGCGGTGGATGCCGAGTCTTGATAACCACTTCTCCACCATCGGCGTCAACGGCATGAACGAGATGGTGCGCAACTTTGTCGGTGGTGCCTACGACCTCACGGACCCCAACGGCCACGAGCTTGTCCTGCGGGTGCTGAACCACCTCAACGAGCTCCTCGTCGAGGCGCAGGAATCCACCGGCCACCTGTTCAACCTCGAGGCCACGCCCGCCGAGGGGGCCACGTACCGGTTCGCCCGCGAGGACCGCTCCCGCTACCCGGATATCATCCAGGCCGGCACGCCCGAGGAGCCGTACTACACCAACTCCTCGCAGCTGCCCGTCGCCCACACCCCGGACCCGTTCGCGGCCCTGGCGGAGCAGGAGGACCTGCAGACAAAGTACACCGGCGGCACCGTGCTCCACCTGTACATGGGGGCGGCGATGTCCAGCGGCGAGGCCTGCGCCACCCTCGTGCGACGGGCGCTGACGAACTTCCGCCTGCCGTACATCACCATCACACCCACGTTCTCCATCTGCCCCACCCACGGCTACATCTCCGGCGAGCACCCGCAGTGCCCGGATTGCGGCGAGACCACCGAGGTGTGGACGCGCGTCATGGGCTACTTCCGCCCGGTGAGCTCCTTCAACACGGGCAAGAAGGGCGAGTTCCACGAGCGCGAGTACTTCACGGAGAAGGCTGCCGCGGCCCATGCAGGCTAACTTCCCCATCGCCGGGATCATGCCGTTTTCCGCTACGGACTGGCCCGGCAAGCTCACCGCCTCGGTGTTCACTACGGGCTGCCCGTGGGCGTGCGTGTACTGCCACAACCCGGCGCTCCAGGATCCGTACGGTGAGACCACCGCGACCGTTGATGAGCTGATGGAGCTCCTTGCCAGCCGCGAGGGGCTCCTCGATGCCGTAGTGTTTTCCGGTGGCGAGCCCACCATGCACCGGGGGCTGCCGGTGGTGATCCGCGAGGTGCGCAGGCGGTTCCCGGCTCTCGGGGTAGGCCTCCACACGTGCGGTTACCTCCCCTCGCGCATCCATGAGCTTGTCGACGACCCGACGTCGCGTCCGGACTGGGTGGGATTGGACGTCAAGGCTCTGCCGGAGACCCTGCCGGGCGTGGTCGGGTGCACGCCGGCCGGCGCACGCAACGCGTGGGAAAGCCTCAACTTCCTCGCAGAGGCATCAGCGGCCGGGCTCCTTGAGCTCCAGGTGCGCACCACCGTGTGGCACGGCGGGATCCTTGAGGAGCAGCTGCCTCGCCTCCAAGAAGAGGTCGCCTCACGAGGCCTGGACCTGGTGATCCAGTGGGCGCACGACGTCGATTCCGACGGCCACTACGTGGGCGTATAACGCCCCGGGCAGGCACCCGAGGCACCACTATTTACGGCTCGATGGCAAACTCCGATTCTGACTCGCCCCAGAACACGTTGTCCACCACCCTGCGGGCTCGACGCGTCTTTTTGAGGTAGTTCTCCAGGAACCCGCGCGAATCGTCCGGGTCCCACCCGGCAGCGCCGGCGACGTGCGCCAACGCGGGCCCCGGCGGGGGCAGCTGATCGGTGCGCTTACCGCGCACGAGAACGAGCGCGTTGCGGGCGTTGGTCGCCGTAAGCCAGGCGTCGCGGAGCCTGGTGACGCTCTTTTCATCCAAAATCCCGCACTTTTCAATGGCCTCGAGGCCCTCCAAAGCGGAGGCGGTATGCAGCTCTTGGTATTCGTGGGCGTGCATCATGGTGAGAAGCTGCACCGTCCACTCGATGTCCGTGAGCGCGCCCCGCCCCAGTTTGGTGTGAGTGGTCTTATCCGCGCCGCGTGGCAGGCGTTCCTTATCCACGCGCGCCTTCATCCGTCGCACCTCCCTGATCGTCGCATCATCGATGCCTCCGGAGGGATAGCGGATCGGATCGATGAGCTCGATGAAGGCGCGGCCGACCTCCTCGTCACCGGCGATGTAAGTGGCCCGAAGAAGTGACTGCATTTCCCACGTCTCGCCCCACTTTTCGTAATACGTGGCGTAGCTCGCCAGGGTGCGCACAACGGGCCCGGAGCGGCCCTCGGGGCGTAGCCCCAGGTCGACGTCGAGTGGCGGGTCTCCAGACGGTTTCGCCAGCCTGCGCCGCATCCGGTCGCACACGGCGATCGACCACGTCACCGCCTCGGTATCGGAAACGCCGGGGAGCGGATCGCACACGAATAGGACATCCGCGTCCGACCCGTAGCCGAGCTCCGCGCCGCCGAGGCGTCCCATCCCGATGACCGCGATGCGGGCCTTCGGCTCTCCTGACTCGTCGCCGCGGATCTCCGCCTCAAGTGCAGCGTGGAGTACCGCATCCCACACGATGGACAGCGACCGGCACACATCGCGTACGCCCATCATGCCGAGCAGATCGGCGGCACCGATGCGGGCAAGCTCGGCGCGTCGCAGTGAGCGCGCCACGTTGATGGCCTGTTCGGGCGTGGACTGCCGCCCGGCTGCCGCCACCAAGGCTGTGCTCACGGTGCGGGGGTTGGCGGCGATGAGTTTGGGCTGGTTGGCCCCGTCGCCAAGCAACTTGACGGTGTCGGGTGAGGACAGCAGCAAGTCGGACACGTAGGGAGAGGTGCCGAGGATGTGCATGAGGCGTTGGCCGACCACGCCTTCGTCGCGAAGCAAGCGGAGGAACCAGCTGCGGTCCTCCATCGTTTCGGAGAGCTTGCGGTAGTTGAGGAGCCCTGCGTCGGGATCGGAGGTGGACCCAAGCCACGTCATGAGGCTGGGGAGTAATAGCTGCTGAAGCTTGTGCTTGCGGGAGGTCCCCGAGGCTAGCACCTGAAGGTGCTGGTAGGCACGGTCGGGGAAGTTGTAGTTGAGGGCCGCCAACTGCAGCTTGGCGGCCTCCGGCGACAGCGCGAGCGTGCCGTCGTCGAGGTTAACCACGGAGTTGAGCAGCGGACGGTAGAACAGCTTGGTGTGAATATCAGCGATGGAGTGCTGAGTTTTTCGATACTGCTCCAACAGTTCGGTGGCGGAGCTGTGCCCGCCGGTACCTGTGATCCCCGCGGCCCTGGCAATCCTGCGCAGCGCGTCCACGTCCTGGTGCTTGGGCATGGTGTGCGTGCGACGTAGACGCTGGAGCTGCAGCCGGTGCTCCAAAAGCCGCATGAACTCGTAGTTGGCAATGAGCGCGTGGCCGTCCTCCCGGCCCACGTAGCCGCCCTGGATAAGCGCCTGGAGCGCGTCCACCGTGGATGCGACGCGCAGCGACTCATCCACCCTCCCGTGCACCATCTGGAGCAGCTGGACGGCGAATTCCACGTCGCGCAGCCCGCCCCTGCCCAGCTTGAGCTCACGGGATTTGAGGTCCTCGGGAACGTTGCGGATCACCCGGCTGCGCATGGCTTGCACGTCCTGAACAAAGGAGTCTCGCCGGGACGCCTCCCACACCAGCGGGTGAAGCGCGACGATGTAATCGTTACCCAAAGCCATGTCGCCGGTTTGGGGGCGCGACTTGAGCAGCGCCTGAAATTCCCACGTTTCCGCCCAACGTGCGTAGTAGGCCTTGTGCGATTCGAGCGTGCGAACAAGCGCCCCGTTTTTGCCCTCGGGCCGAAGCGCGGCATCGACGTCAAACAGCGCTTGGGAACCGATGCGGATGAATTCGCTCGCCACACGCGTCGCCTTGGGGGTTGCGGGTTCCGCCACGAACACCACGTCCACGTCGGAGATGTAGTTGAGCTCCCGCGCGCCACACTTACCCAGTGCGATGACGGCAAGCCGGGCGTCGGCCGGGTCCTCGCCCCACACTGTCCCCTGGGCGCACGCGAGGGTGGCGGTGAGCGCCGCGTCGGCGAGGGTGGAGAGCATGGATGTGACGTGCGAATACGTCAGCGGTATGGCCACCGCCCCGGAGTTGGAGCGCACGAGGAACGTGCCGGCCAGGTCAACCGCCGCGATGCGCATGAGCAGGGTGCGATACGCGTGTTTGATGGTTCGGATCGTGTCCCTTCCTTGAAGCGCCGAGCGGTACATTCCCGGCGTATCCAGGTTCTCGGAGGCGCCACACCCTTGGACCGCGCAGTCCGGTCGTGCGTCCACCGCAGAGAGCATGAAGTGCATCATCTCCCCGGGCGTGGGGGCGGGTTTGCCGATCTCCTGCCATAGCTCCGGATGGGCAATGAGGTGATCACCGAGGACCGTCGATGCCCCCAACAGGCCAAAGACGCGCAACCGCAGTTCCGGGTTGATGTGCAGGCTGTGGTTGAACAGCTGCCATTCCTCTTCTGCCACGGCATCCTTGAACCGCAACAAGCCTAGAAGCACCTGATCAGGATCGGCTGCACCGGACATGTCACGCAGCAGGTCGATGTGTTCTGCTTGGTACCAGCCGAGCTCCTCCAGTTCACGCTCCGCAGCAGGCCTTTCAAAGCCGAGCGCCGCCGGGGTGGGCACCGCGTTCCTGGTTGTGCGCGGCGAGTTCTGTTTGTTCGTGGTTGCTCTGGATTCAGTCAACGTGACTCATCTACCTACAGTGGCAGGTTTGTTTCCAGTTCCCATGGCGTGATTTGTGCCTGATAATCACGCATCTCCGCCCACTTCGTGCGGAGGAAGAACTCAAACACCTTTTCTCCAAGCGTGTTTGCTACAAGCTCGGATTTTTCCATCTTTCTCAGTGCCTGATCGAGTGTTTGCGGAAGGTCTGCATAGCCGAGTGCGTGGCGCTCCCTGCGCGTCAGGGCGGCGATATCTTCTTCCGCCGGCTCCCCCAGCTCGTAGCCCTCCTCAATGCCCTTGAGCCCGGCTGCGAGGAGGACGGCGTAGGCGAGGTAGGGGTTACATGCCGAATCCAACGAGCGCACCTCGATTCTCCTCGTCTTCGCCTTCTGTGGGGAATAACCCGGCACGCGGATGAGCGCAGAACGGTTGGACATACCCCACGTTGCTGCCGTTGGTGCCTCAGCACCAAACATGACGCGCTTGTAGGAGTTCACCCACTGGTTTGTCACGGCGGAGATTTCTGGCGCGTGGTGGAGGATGCCGGCAATGAAACGCTTCGCCGTTTCTGAGAGGTAGTACTCGTCGTCCGGGTCGTGGAACGCGTTGTATTCGCCCTCAAAAAGCGACAGGTGCGAGTGCAACCCGCTGCCTGCATATTCCACGAACGGCTTGGGCATGAACGAGGCGTGGACACCATTGCGAAGCGCCACCTGTTTAACCAGGTAGCGCAGCGTCATGATGTTGTCGCTCATGGTGAGCGCATCGGTGTGGCGAAGGTCGATTTCCTGCTGCCCCGGCGCGGTCTCGTGGTGGGAGAACTCGACGGAAATCCCCATCGATTCCAGCGCGCTCATGGCCTCTCGGCGGAAGTTGGGGGCCATGTCGTTTTGCGCCTGGTCGAAGAACCCGCCGAGGTCCGTGGCTTCTGGCCGTTGCCCCTGAGTGTAGATGGTTTTGAGGAGGTAGAACTCCACCTCGGGGTGGACGTGGAAAGTGAAGCCCTGTTCCTCGGCCTTTTTCGTTTGGAATCGAAGAATTTGCCGTGGATCGATCCAGCTCGGCTGCCCGTCGGGGGTGGTGATGTCGCAGAACATTCTGGCGGTGAGCCCAGCTCCATCGTCCCCCTCGAACGGCAGAAGCTGGAACGTGGATGGGTCCGGGCGGGCGAGGGTATCTGCCTCGGCGACGCGGGAGTACCCCTCGATCGCAGACCCGTCAAAGCCGATCCCCTCTGCGAAGGCGCTCTCGATCTCCGCCGGCACCACGACGACGGATTTCAGCATTCCCCACATGTCCGTGAACCACAGTCTGATGTAGCGGATGTCTTGTTCTTCCAGCGTGCGGAGCACGAATTCCTGCGAGCTTGTCATGGTTACCAATCTAGCTTTTGCCGGGTTCACGCACCTCGCCCTGCACTCGCTTTCCACACTCGCGGGGGTAGCTTCATTCCCGTTATTTACCTGGTTAACATACGTGTTCGAAAGAATGGGGGTAATTCGCGTAACTACTGCGTGGTGAAATCTCATCACACCGAGCAAACGTTCGATGGTTTGAAAAAGAAAGGACGCATCCCATGATGCTCTCACCACACCCCACAGCACCCCAGGCCACAGCCTGCGATGAGGAGATAGCCACCTACGACTTCCCTCCGTACACGCCCCAGGCCTCGCACGAGAACCCGGGCGCGCCCGCGCGCCCGTTCACCCGCACTCCCGCCGGCGACGGCTCATCCACCCGCACCTCATCCGACCACTGCTCATCCACCCGTACCTCATCCGCCACTCGCCCAACCACCCACCACGCTTAAAAAGGAGCACCCACATGTCCATTGAATCGTTCGATTCCTACACCGCCACCTTCCTCACTAATGCCGCCGCACGCGGGTGGACGCCCGCAGACCTGCGCCACCACCTCCGCTGCACCAAAGAAAACAACCTCCTCGAATACGCCATGTACCTCGCGGCTCAACAGCTCAGTGAAAGCGTCAACCCGTCGATCCGCTATGCCTGGGCAGTGGACACCCACTTCGTATCACAGCGCAACTTCGTTTCCGAGGACTATCGCAAACTATGGCAGGACATTAAGAACCTCCCCAGCCTCTCAGTCGACTCGCTGCTGTACATGCCGAAAAAGACCGATCCCTCCGATGAGCAAGCCAAAAACAGGGAAAAGATCGCGGCACTGTTGCGCAAAGCCGAGTCAACTCCGTACGAGGAAGAAGCAAGCACCTATATCCACAAGGCAGCAGAACTTCAGCACAAGTACAACATCACCCACGTTTCGGCTGACCTCGATCAGAAGTCCAAGGTGAAGGCCGACAGGCTGTACATTTCGGCCCCGTACGCGAGGGAAAAAGGTGTCCTCCTCAACGCCATCGCTTCCCATTGCAATGTTCAAACCATTGCGCTCACCTCGTCGGGGATCATGTGCCTCGTGGGTTTTCTTGACGATATTGCCTATGTAAAGGACATGTTCGCGAGCTTGGAACGGCAGTGCCTCTATTACATGCACAATTCGCCCAAAGCCCACCTGACGGGCAATAGCGCCGAGACCGCCTCTTTCCGGCGCAGTTTCATCATTGCCTACGCGCTGAGAATCGGCGAGATCCTCCGACAAGCCGAGGAGGAGTCATCGCCCGATCTCACCAAGGCTCAGGAAAAGGCCGTCGCTATCGCGGAAAGCTCGGTCAATAGGATTTTCCGCACCATCTTCCCACACGTGTTCACCCACCGCGTGCAGCCCCACAACGCAAGTGGCTTCAACGAAGGAACCCGGTCCGCGCAAGCATCGCACTTTGGCGGTGATTCGGCGGGGATACGAGGGCTGCGAGCGATCGGCTCGTTATAGGCTCATCTCACCTCGTGGGCTTAAACCTGCTAGAAAAGTGGTATGGGTACACAGAATTTCCTTGAGGTTGAAGCCAAGTTTGCGGTTTCGGACACTCTGCCGGTTCCAGATTTCCGGCAGATTGCCCACGTCGACGAGGTGGATGACACGAATGTCTACCACCTCTCGGCCATCTACTACGACACGGATGATCTCGCACTCACCCGGGCAAAAGTGACATTGCGCCGCCGCACCGGGGGTAAGGATTCGGGGTGGCATCTCAAGCTCCCCTCTGAGCTTGGCCGAGTGGAGGTCCACGCTGATTTCGACCCTGACCAGTCGGGCCCGTTGACCCCGCCGGAGGAAGTTCTTCGCCCCGTGAAAGTGCTCACGCGTAACCGGGACCTTGTGCCCATCGCCCAGGTGGATAATGACCGCCACGAAACGGTTTTGCGCTCGCGCACCGGCACAGAGATGGCGGAGTTTTGCGATGACCACGTCACAGCGTGGTCGCTGCTACCCGGCGGCAGCCGCCAATCATGGCGGGAATGGGAAGTAGAACTCGGTAACGATGTCTCCCGGTCAGAGGTGGGCCAGGAGGTGCTCACCTCCGCCACCCGTCTCCTCATCGTCCACGGGGCTTCGGTTTCCCACAGCCCGTCAAAGCTCGTCATGGCTCTAGGAGATTCGATCAACAACGTCCAATCCTCCACTCCCGTGGCAGAGATTGACGAGGATTCGCCCCTCCACGCAGTTGTCAATGCTTTGGCTGATGGACGCGACCGAATCATCGAGATGGACCCGCAGGTTCGCCGCGATGAGTGGGATTCTGTACACCAGATGCGTGTTGCCACGAGGGAACTGCGCAGCCACATGCAGACCTTCGAGGGAATCATCGTCGGACCGCGGGTAAAGGAGTTGGAGAAAGAACTCAAGCACCTCGCGGGGCTCTTGGGCGTCGCACGCGACGCAGAGGTTGTGGAGGCCCGGTTCAGCGACCTCGTGGATCAGGTGCCCATCGAGATCATCGGGCGAGACACCCGCGCTCACCTGGTTTCCTCGATGTCTGAGACGTACCGCACGGCGCACGATCGGATTGTGGAATACCTCGATTCCGACCGCTACTTCACGCTCCTGCGCAATCTCGACGAGATCATCAAGGACCCACCAACGCCGGCCACGGTTGAACCAGAGAAGGCCGCGGATGAGGAAGCCAGCGCCGCCCCGGCCGATAACTCGGTGCCTGAGGCAGACGAGGATCACGAAACGGGCGAATCCGAATCGAATGATTTTGATGAGTCCACCCCGGAAGGTGTCCTGGCAGCACACCTGGCCAGGGCGTATGACAAACTGCATCGCAGGCATGTCAAGGCAGTAGACGAGTGGGAAGATGACACCCTGCCCCTCGCCCACCGGGAAGCTAACTTCCACAACATGCGCAAGGCGGCCAAGAAGCTTCGCTACTCGGCGGAAGCCGTGGGCAAGGCCACGGATCTCAAGACCAAGAAGCTCTACGATGCCTGCAAGGCAATGCAGACAGTGCTCGGTGATTTCCAGGATTCCGTCACCTCCCGCGAGGTCATCGCGGAAAAAGCCCAAGAGGCACGGGATCACGGGAGGGACACCTTTGGTTACGGTGTCCTCTACCACCTCGAAATGTCGCTCGGGCTCCAGGCGCTGTCTAAGTACCGGGAGGTGGAAAAGGATATCCGCAAGGCCTACCGAAAGCTGGACAAGCAAGTAAGGAAGGCCGAACGCCGGCGGGAAGAGAGGCTGCGCCGAGAGGAGATAGCTTCCGCCGAGGCGGCACCCGATACATCAACCTGGTAAAACAACGATGCCCGTGCACATCGGCACGGGCATTATTGCTGCGCTATTACTGCGCTTTACTTCTCCCAGGCCGGGGGTTTGCCCCAGTCCTCTTCTTCGGCCTCTTTAGCATCGGCTGCTTCCGTGCGCTTGGCTGCGGTGTCCAGCGCCTGGCGAGCCTCAGCCTCCGTATCGTAGGGGCCCATGCGGTTATCCCACCCGGACTGCTTTCCCTGTTGGACCTCGCCGGTTTCGACGTTGAAATACCACTTCTCGCTCATGCAAAACTCCTTCTTACTGGTAGCGCCACATGCTACTAGCTTTACTCTCCACGATACCTGCTTCTTCCTCCTGCGACATTGCCCGAAAGTGCCGTTTGCCCTGCTTCCCTTTGCTCACCCTATTCCCTGCTACTGTGGAGCAACTCCGCCTCAACGCTCTGCGGTAGACGTGTACCCTAATACGGTGAGCACGGCCGTACCCCGGCCGTGACCCAAGCTGTGAGATGGAAGAACAGGAGCGTTGACGCAGATGGTAGTGTGGCCGGAACCCCATGGGTCGCTTACTGATCTTGTAACCACTCGTCACCAGTCCGTATGGGGCACCGATCCCGATGGGGTCGCGGCTGCACCCGCCACCAGCTGCCTCATCGGGGAATGGACGGACTTCACCGGCGGGTACGCGGCGTTTGCCCTCCACTCCCTCGAATCCGCTGTGAGCTTCAGCTTCCGCGCTGATCGTAAGGTCCGCGTGCACTTCACCCAAGCCACCCAGGCGGGTGCCGGCGAGCCGATTAGGAATGTAGACCACAGCTGGGAAGCCACCCTGGACGAGCTGGAGGAAGCAGCGGCGGGCATCCTCGACCCACCGGCCAAAGGACACCTCGCCGATTCTAATGAACCACAACGGCACTCGGTGTCAGGCACCCTGCCCACCGATAACTGGGCGGTGCGGCTCGGCGGAGTTGTCATCTCCATGATTCACCGGCAGATGCTCACCCGCGACACGCCTGGCCTGGATATCACCGTTGCGTGCGAGATCCCGCCGCACGCGGGGCTCGGCCGGGTAGCAGCCACCACAACTGCACTGGCTTTGGCGCTCAACGGCGAGCCCGACGAGCGCGATGACGCACCCACGAGAGCAAAGCTTGCAGCCGTGTGCCACCTGGCCGCCGAGGTCTTCGCCGGAAGCATCCACCCGCGTGGACGATTCATCACCGCGCTGCGGGGCACCGGCGAGGGTGTCAACGTCATCGACTTCGCTGACGGCTCGTTGACTGTCGCCCCCGGGCTAGTGAACACGCCTGGTTACGAGCTCGCTGTCGTCGCTTCCACACTGGAGGCTTCGCCCCACAGGAGCGAGGCCAGTGACCGTCTCCTGCGCCAGCGCGAGTTCATCTGCGCGGCGCTGTCGAATTTCGGTGTCACAACGCTGCAACAGCTACCGGGCGCAGCAGCACGCATCGGCGACTGGTTGAGCGCGGTGATTTCGGTGAAGGGTCCCGAGGGCTATCCCCGCGTGGACGAGGCCACACAGTGGATAACGTTCCTCCACGACGAGGCAGACCGGGCGCGCCACTTTGTGCAGTTACTTCGCGCCCGCAAGGTAGACGAGGCGTGCGACGTCTTTGCCCTCTCCGCTGGGCCTTCACTCCAGTATGCGCAGGCTACCGCACCCGCCATTGCTGTTCCCGAGGTCCCCGCACGTCCGGCGGAAGCCGGGCTGTCCGAGGCACTCCTCACCGTCGTCGATCCGTTCGATGTTCCGGAGCTCCCCACACCGGACACGCTCCTCATCCGGCTCAGTCCGGGACAACGCGCGCACTAATCCGCGGGCCAGGCGAAGTCGATGGTGCGTGTCTCCGGCTTCGCTGTGACGAGGCTCACGAGCGTCTCCTCGCCCTCGGCTGGTGAGCCGAGGAGGTCCGTGGAAATGATCGGCGGATCCTTGAGCGAGATTTTGGCCTTATTCTTCTCCTCGTTGGTGGAGAGAACGAGCGCCGTAAACGTTGTGCCCACCCACGGTGCGAGAACCGTCGCCTCCGTAAGCCTCACGCACGCGTTGTCCACCGTTCCCGCGAGCTGGGAGGTGCGGCGCATCGTGTCCACCACCTGCTCGGCATCGTCGTGCGCCCAGCTCTCCGGCTCCCTTCCGGCGCACAGGGCCAGGCAGTACTCGCTGGCGTAACGATCAACGAGTCTGTGCAGCGGGGCCGTCACGTGGGAGTACATCCCGCCCACGCCCGCGTGGACCACGGGGGCATCATGTTCAAGGAACCGGTAATCCGCACCGCGCAGCAACTTGGCCGCCTCCTTGTGCGCCACCGTCCCCCGTGGCGTGGTGGCATCCACCGAGGCGAGAAACGGCCCCACCCCACCGGAGAACTCTGCGGGAAGCTCCTTGTTAGGAGTGAAGCTGAACCCAAGGTGACTCATCTCCGTGGCGAACGCGTCGAGGGCCTCCGGTGGTGCCGGCTGCAGCGTGCGCAGGTAACCGCAGCCCGCCTCCGCCATCATGTGCCCCGCGATGAGGCCCGTCATGAGCGAGATCTCGGAGTTATCGTCCATGCGGCGGTTCCGGGGCTCGAGTTCAAGCTCGAATTTTCCGTCGACAAGCCTAGTAACCCGAGTGTCCGGGAGGGACAGGTTGACCGCCTGCCTACGCAGCGAACTGGCCCGGCGCGCCTCGGCGGAGCGGACATCGCCCGACGAGTCGACGGTGACATGCCACAGCACCGCGGGAGGATCGACTCCGGGAAAGAAGCGAGGCGCTGCCCTCCGGAAGCTCGGGCGGGTAGAGCCGCGCCGGGCAATCGGGAAGATACACCGTTTGCCCGCAACGCAGTGCCTCGGCATAGAGGCCCGAACCGGGGCGGACGAAGGCACCGACATCGGCGATGGCGTAGAACACCTCGAAGCCCTCGCCACGTGTGGCGATGTAGACCGCCTGATCAAGGTCCTTGGAGCCCTGCGGATCGACCGTGACCAGTGAAATCTCCCGGGCATCGACGCGGTCCTGGGCGTAGACATCCCGAGCTTCACGCGCCTCGGCGACTAGCTCCGGGGGAAATCCACGGTTGATACCAAATTCCTCGGCGACGGAGTCAAAATTGAGATCGGCGGCGTAGAGCTGCCCCCCATTGTGCCCGTGTTGGGCCACGTATGGGCGAGTGAGTTGACCGTAAGCCGGATTCTGTCGTGTGGCGACCATCCATCTCGCTACCGCCATTGCTGACGGCCTTCTATGTAGCAGCTACCCGCAGGCTCGGACGAGCAGCCCTCGTACGCCTGCGCAGCCACACCATGGAGGTGTGGCCTTTTGCCTTGCTCCCGGTGGGGTTTACCAAGCCACAACAGTCACCTGCTGTGCTGGTGCGCTCTTACCGCACCTTTTCACCCTTACTCGCGTACAACGCGGGCGGTCTCGTTTCTGTGGCACTTATCCCTCGGGTCACCCCGGGTTGCCGTTAACAACCACCGTGCTCTGCGGAGTCCAGACTTTCCTCGGCAGCGTGCGTGGGAAAACAGTGCTTCCTCGTTCACGCCGACGCGATCGCCATGGCCAACTCACTCGCGGAAGAAAATCATAGTGGGAATGGCCCACAGGGGACAATTCACGCGTATCTCATAGATTTTTTTGTATGAGTAATTTCTCTGCACCCGTGCTGCGGTAAATTGGAAAATGACTTTGTGTAAAGGCACGCGTGGCGGCACTCCTACGGTGTCATGCCTGTACCCGAGCGCACATTGCAAGGTGTATACACAGTAATTAAATAGGTGTACCATCATAAACAGATTTTTCAACAAGACAACACGACGACTGCGGAAGGCCATGGCAGAACACACCGAGAAATTCCCACAGACACCCGAGTCCGGAGATAACATCACCCCGGCGGAGGACGCGTTTTGGGATGACGACGAATTCGCAACCGACGATGGCGAGGCAATTTCTCTCAGCGAGAAGTACGACTCCGGCGAGCAGGGCACGTTCTTCTCGCGGCACAAGAAGATCATCATCCCCCTCATCGTTCTTGTCCTCCTTGCCGCCACGCTGGGCATCGGTAGCACCATCTACATGGCGTTCAGCCCCAAGGAGACCGTGGCCTCCACCGACTACCGCACCGTATCTAAACGCGATGTCATAGATAGGGTGAACGTCAAGGGCACCATTGAGCCCTACCGCACCGCGACACTGACCACTCGGCTGACCACCCCCGTGCAGGAGCTCCCCGTGCGAGTGGGCGACAGGGTGCAGGCCAATCAATTGCTCGCACGCATGGATACCTCGTCCATCCAGCAGGAGTTGGACAGCCAGAAACTGCAGCAATCGGCATCGAGCTCCGAGTCCCAAAACGCCATTGCCCAGGCCCAGCAGCAGCTGCAGCAGCAGCGGGAAAGGCTGGAAAAAGGCCTGAACCAGGAAGTCAACGCCGCTAACTCCGCGTTGCGCGATGCGAACCTCGAGCTCGACGCTGCCCGCAAGGACTTTGATACCCGCGCGCAGCAGGTACAAAAGGACAAGGCCCCCGAGCTTCAGCAACAAAAAGATGCGCTCGACGAGGCCCGCAAGGCCGCCCGGGACGCGGATTTGGCGCGGGCACAGGCGAACTTTGGTCTCGCCACCGTCCAGCGCACCAACGGTGTGGCCGAACACCAGGCGGAGGCCAACGACAAGCTGCTCCGCGAGCTCAAGGGGCAAAACACCACAGGCATGTCGCCCGCCGAGAAGGAGGCCCTGGACAAGCAGATCCGTGACCTGGAGAACGGGGCCGTGACCGAGCAGGGCAGCAAGGCCCAGCGCGAGCAATCCATCGCCGATGCCACCACAGCCCTGCGCCAGGCAGAAAACCATGTGCAGGATGCCAAGGAAGCTCGTACCAAGGCTGAGGAACGCTACGCCGATGCGCTGACCGCCGCCGATCAGGAGCTCGGTCAGCTGCAGCGGAAGGTGAACGCGGCAGAGAACGCCGTCTCTGATGCCACCGTCGGCGTGGAGGCCGCCCGACTGGGTGCGAAGCAGGGGATCGAATCCTCCGCGTCAGCCCTCGACCAGGCCATCAACTCGGCCGCCTCGGCCAACGCCGCCAGCGATTTGGCCAGCAACAAGCTCATGATCGACATCAACTCGGCTGATGTGAAGGCCCCCTTCGATGGCATCATCACCGCCGTTCCCGCCCAGGAGGGCGCGCCGGCCACAGGCCCGATCGTCACTGTTGCCGACGATTCACGCAAGAAGATCGTGGTCCAGGTGAAGGAAGTGGACCTGCCCAAGGTGGAGAAGGATTCCAAGGTGAAGTTCACCACGCCCTCCACCGGTGACAAGGAGTTCACCGGCCGGGTGGTTAAGGTCTCCCCCGTGGCCAATGATCCGCTTGCCGGGATGAGCAGCTCCTCCGGCGCGGATTCGTCCGCCAGCGGCGCGGCTGCCGGTGCCACGGATGTTACGTTCCCCGTGGAGATTGAGATCACCGGCGGCAACGAGCTTCTCCTCGGTGCCTCCGCCAAGGCCCAGATCATCCGCTCCGAGGCCCACGACGTGATCGCTGTGCCCCGCGACGCTGTGTTTAAGAACGACCAGGGGAAATCCGTGGTGCTTGTACTTTCCGGCACCGGCGGCTCCGGCACGATTGAGGAACGAGAGGTAGCAACCGGCACCGCCAATGACTTCGATATCTCCGTCACCTCCGGGCTGGAGGACGGCGACCGCGTCATCTCGAACCCGCAGAAGTACCGCGAGAAAGTGGGCTCCACCGCGAAGATTGAACTCACGCCGAAGGGTGCGTAGATGAGTCTCCTCATCAAGATGAAAAACATCGTCAAGACGTTTAACGTCGGCCAGCCGGGTGAGCTCACCGTCCTGCACCGGTGCAACTTTTACGTCCGCGAGGGCGAGTTCGTTTCCGTTGTGGGGCAGTCCGGCTCCGGCAAGTCGACGCTCATGAACATCATTGGGCTTCTCGACGCCCCCACCAGCGGGCAGTATGTCTTCGGTGGGGTCAACGTGCTCAACTCCCGTGCCGACGAGTTGGCCCGCTACCGCAGCGAGTCCATTGGTTTCGTGTTTCAGAACTTCAACCTCATCGGTCGCATGGATGCGCAGAAGAACGTGGAGATGCCGATGATGTACGCCGGCGTTGCTCCCAAGGAGCGTGCGCGCCGTGCCCGTGAGCTCCTCGAACTAGTGGGCATGGGAGATCGCGTGGGCCATGAGCCAAACGAGTTGTCCGGTGGCCAGAAGCAGCGCGTGGCGATCGCCCGGGCTCTTGCCAACGCCCCAAAGCTCATCCTTGCCGACGAGCCGACGGGTGCCCTCGATTCGCACACCGGCCGCATGGTCATGGACATGTTCCACAAGCTCAACAAGGAGGAGGGGAAAACCATCGTGTTTATTACCCACAACCCCGAGTTGGCGCAGGAAACCGACCGGATCGTCACCCTCACCGACGGTCGTATCGACAACCCACACGGCGAGCGGGGGCTGGGGCGATCGCCCCAGTCCCACGGCGGCTCCAGGCACGCCGGGGAGGAGGTCACGCGATGAACCTCCGCGAAGCTATCCGGCTGGCCTTTACCAGCCTGCGCGCCAACAAGATGCGCTCCGCGCTCACATTGCTGGGCGTGGTCATCGGCATCGCCTCGGTGGTCGCCATCATGACACTCGGGCACTCGCTCACGGCACAGTCGCAGCAAACATTCTCCAGCATCGGCTCGACCGACATCAACGTCATGCTGCAGCAGAAGAACCCTGAGGAGTCCGAGGACGAGGATAATCCCGATGCCGAGGGCAACGACGACATGTCCATGTACGGCCCGGCGGACCCGTCCACCGAGTCCGAACGTATCAGCGAGGACACCATCGACCAGCTGCGCGCCCGACTGGGGGACTCCGTCAACGCTATTTCCATCACCGCCGGTGACCTGTGGAACGCCTCCATCTCACACGATAAGAAGAAGGAGCAGGGCTACGTCAGTGGCGCCAACGCCGACGCACTGCGCGTGCAGGACCTCAAACTGGTCGCTGGGCACCTGTTTTCCGCCGAGGACGTGTCCAACCACCGCAACGTCGCCGTCATTCCCGACAAGCTTGTCGACGAACTGTTCAAGGGTGATCTCGACTCCTCCCTCGGGTCCGAAATCACAATCGAGTACCGGGGAGAACTGCAGTCCTTCATCGTCGTGGGCGTGTACAACACGGAACAGGGCGGAATGCTCTCCACGGGTCCCGCCTCCGTGTGGGTGCCCTACCCTGTGGCCAAACAACTGGACAAGTCGGTTGCCGGCATCACCAGCTTCAGCGTCCGCCCGGCGGAGGGCACCAACATGGAGGAGCTCAAAGCAAAGATCGAGAACTTCTTTGATGCCTCCAACGATTACAAGGTGAAAGTATCGGACAACAAGGCCATCCTGGAATCGATCGGAACGTTCTTCACCGCGATTTCCGCCATCTTGTCCACCATCGCCGGCATTTCACTCCTCGTGGGTGGCATCGGCGTGATGAACATCATGCTTGTCTCCGTCACGGAACGCACCCGTGAGATCGGCGTGCGCATGGCCCTCGGTGCTACCCGCAAGGACATCCGCACCCAGTTTGTTATCGAGTCCATGATCGTCTGCGTCATCGGTGGCATCATCGGCCTCATTATCGGCGGTGGCTTGGGGATGATTGGGTCCAAGCTGATGGGCCAGTTCGTGTTCCCACCCCTCGGGGGCGCGATCTTCGCCGTCGGCTTCTCGCTGGCAATCGGCCTGTTCTTTGGCTACTACCCCGCCGGCAAGGCAGCCCGCCTCAACCCCATCGAGGCGCTGCGATACGAGTAGTTTCCCAGCCCACCGCCCCAAAAACCGGGGATAAAACCAAAAAATCACCGCTGATCGTCACAGCGGTGATTTTCTTTTCGCGGCCCGCACGCGGATGCGGGCCGATACGGTCCCACCAGCGTGGCCGGGCCTCGTTTATCGTCCCTAGCCCAGGTGCGCTGTGCTGTTAAACAGCCGCATGAGGCTCGGCCCGTCGCCGTAAAACTGCACCTCGCTTACGGAGGCGAGATCCAGGTGCATTCGCGCCAGGGATTTCGACGGGGCTCCCAATGCCGTGCGGACAATGGCCTTAATGGGGTTAACGTGGCTGACCACGACGATCGTCTTGCCGGCCCACGTCTTCTTCGCCTTGGTAACAAAGGACTTCGCCCGCTTGCACACCTGCTCCAGTGACTCGCCCTGCGGGGGCGCCACCTTCGGATCACCAAGCCACGCAGAGTGCAGCTCAGGATCCTTCTCGTGTGCCTGTGCGAAGGTCAACCCCTCCCAGGCACCGAAGTCCACTTCCCTCAGCGCGTCGTCGGTGTGCACCGCGACACCAGCGGCGCGTGCGATGGCATCGGCGGTCTGCTGGGCTCGCGCAAGCGGCGAGGAGATAACCGCATCGATGTGCTTGCCCTCGAAGTAGGAGGCGGCCCGCTGGGCCTGCTTCCTGCCCAACTCGGTCAACGGTGCGTCCGTCAGCCCCGAGTACTGCTTATCCACGCTCATCTGCGTCTGGCCGTGCCGCACGAGGATGATCGTCAATGCCTCCCCCGTCGCACCAACCCACTCATTGTTGCGCGGAGCGAGGGCAGTCTTCGCAAGCTCAGACTGCCCTGCGGATTCGGAAGGCTCAGACTTCTGTGCGGGTTCTGGGGCCGGGGGTGTGGCGGCACTGGTCCCTGCAGGCTGCGGGGCTACCTCGTCACCGACGAAGCCCGGCTTGGCACCCTTTTGCCCCGCATCCATGGCGATGTTCGCCAGCTCATCGGCGCGGGCATTCTTCTTGCGGGGAACCCACTGGATGGAAAACTCATCAAACTCACCGATGAGCCTGTGGGCCACCGCCGCCTTTTTCTGCATATCCGGATGCTTGATCTTCCACCGGCCAGACATCTGCTCCACTACAAGCTTGGAGTCCATGTACACCTGGCAGTGCGTGGCACCCAGCTCGCGGGCCGCGGTCAAACCATTGATGAGGGCCTGGTACTCGGCCACATTGTTCGTCGTTTTTCCCACGAAGAACGAAAGTGCGCGCAGCTCATGTCCCTTCGAATCCATAACGACGCTGCCCGAGCCTGCGACACCAGGGTTACCCCGCGAGCCGCCGTCAGCAAAAACGGTGACGCCGAGCATTACCGCACCAGGTACGTGCCACACTCCGGGCACTGCGGGACGGAATCCGCAGGGGCGGAACGAATCTCCTGAATATCAGCAGCAGGCAGGATGAGGTTACAGCCACCACAGGCACGCCCGGTGAACTCCGAGGCGCCGAAACCGGAAATCTCCTTCTGCTTGTCATAGGCAGCAACAACATCGGCAGGTAGCTGCGCCCGAATCTCCTCCGCACGCGCGGAATCGTCGGACGGAGTATGGGCCGCCTCAGCGGCACGCTGCGCGGCGGCAAGCTGCTCCTCCAACTCCTTCACACGCTGCTCGTGCAGGTCCTTATTGGCGCGGTGGGCGGCGATAGCATCGTGGCTTTCCTTCAGCTCACCGGTGAGATCATCGGCACGCCGGGCGGCAGAGGCCAGGTCGTGCTGCAGATCCTTGCGGGTCTCCCGATCGGTGGCAGCCCCCAACTCCTTGCGGTCGGCCTGCTCACGGCGTTGCAGCTTGACCAGGTCCTGCTGGATACGGCGAATCTCCAGGTCCGTGTCGCTAGCGGCGAGGATGGCGCGGTTCAACGCCTCCTTTTCCCCGGCAAGTTGACCGGCGAGGCGCTCCACCTCCTGATCCTCCGGGGTGGGCCCACTTTTGCCACCGAGTTCTGCGGTTGCCAGCTCCACGAGCAGGTGCTGCTTGTCAGCTTTGAGTGTGAGCACTATGAGTCCTTTCGCATGCCTATGGTCCACGGGTCTGTCACGAGCGAGATTATTGTAGTCTCCACGTCAAGCTCGACGGCGATGACCCTTTCCACCTGGTGTACCCACGGGAATTCGCTTGCCCAGTGGGCCGTGTCAATGACGCACATGGTACTTGCCGCCATGTGATCATCCACCACGTGGTGCTTCAGGTCGCTCGTCACGAGCACGTCCGCCCCGGCGCGGGCGGCAACGGGCAGGAACGATCCGCCGGAGCCGCTGGCCACCGCCACCGTCTCGATGGTGGCGTCGGGGTCGCCGGCGGCGCGGATACCCCACGCGGTTTCCGGCAGAGCGTGAGCCACCTGTCGCACGAAGTCCTCAAACCGCGTAGGCTCTTTCAGCTTGCCCACTCGCCCGATTCCCGTCCTGGTGGGTTCGGGAGCCAGCGCCGCGCAGTCATAGCCGGGTTGTTCGTACGGGTGCGCCCTGTAGATCGCCGCCCGGATGGCCTCCCGGTCCTTTCGCTTGCCGACGAACTCAATGCGCACCTCGTCCAAAGTTTCTAGCTCACCGTGGTTGCCAATCGCCGGTGCCGAGTGCTCCCCGGGCCGAAACTGGCCCACTCCGGGGATCCGGAACGCGCAGTCGGAGTACTCCCCCACGTTGCCGGCACCCGCCGCGAAGAGCTCGGCGAGGAACTCGTCAACGGGGCCGTGCGCGGGGAACTGTACCCCCCACTTATCCAGGCTCTCCTCCTGCTTGTCCAGGGCGACGGTGTCCCCCACGATGCCCACCAGGCGCGCCAGCTCGTCGTTGACACCGGGCCGGGCCGCGTCCGCGTTGGTGTGGGCGGAGAAAACGGCAAGGTTGCCGCGAATCGCCGTGTGGATGATGCGCCCCTTGGGGGTTGCGGCGTTGACGTAATTCACGCCCTTAAGCAGGAGCGGATGGTGCGTGATGAGCATCTGTGCACCCGAGTCGATGGCCGCTTTCACCACTTCGTAGGTGGGGTCGAGGGCGAATGCAACCTTTGTCACTGTGTCAGCGGGATCCCCCACCGAGAGTCCTACCTTGTCCCACTCTTCGGCCAGCCGGGGCGGGTAGTGGGAGTCCATCACGCGGACGATATCTCCTACCGTTGGCATGCTTTCACCTCTCGCATCAGTTCTCGTACATCGTCTGCCGGCCGTACGGCCAGGCGCCAATAGCTCAAGTCTAGCCCGGGGAACGTGTCGCAGCGGCGCACCGCGATCCCCTGCTCCGCAAGATGCCGGCGCAGAGGTTCGGCATCTCCCGGCGGCTTCACCAACAGGTACGGTGCCACCGACTTCGTCGCAATGGTGAATCCGGCGGTGGCGAGCAATTCCACCATCTCGGCCCGCTCAGCGGCGATCTCGCGCTTGATGGCCTCGGTGTCTCCGCTTTCCAGGACCCACTCGAAGGCCGCCAACTGCAGCGACCCCAGCGCCCAGTGGGGCCGAAAAGCCTCCACCTTGTCTTTGAACCCCTCGGGGATGATCATGTAGCCGCAGCGCAGCCCCGCAAGGTTCCACGTCTTTGTCAGCGAGCGGGTGACAAAGGTGTTCGGCCGGGCCACGTTGTTTACCCCGATGTCCGCAACGTCGGCGAACGCTTCGTCGACAAGCAAAAACTCAGCGGACAGTGAGGGGGAGACAACCGTACCCGTCGGATTGATCGGGCACCCAACAACGCCGAAGTGCGCGGGGCGCTCGAAGTCCGCGGTGCGCGCGGGGAGGGCGCTAAAAGGCGGCTCCATCACAACCCGGGTGACGGGAACGCCGGCTTGGCGCAGGGCCTGCTCGGGCTCGGTGAAACCGGGGTGCAGGACCAGCGCGTCGCGCCAGCCCAGGTGGGCAATGATGGTGAACCCCTCGGCGGCGCCGGAGAGCAGGACGATCCTCTCGACGGATACCCCGTTGCGGCGAGCAAGCTCCGCGGCGATCGCCTCCTTCCGGGCCGCAGACGGGTACGCACCGAGGGTGGTAAGCTCCTCCTCCAACGCTGCCCGAAGGCCTGCGGGAGGGGTGAGCCCGCGGACGTTGACGGCGAAATTCAGCCGCGCCGCCTCTTCTTGATCACCATGAAAACCCAGGTCTACGCTCGCAGAGTGCACCTCACCAGTATGGCAAAATGGGGGACATTATGAAAACGCTGCTTATTGACGTCGACGGAACACTCATCGATTCTTTCCCCGGCATCCGGGACAGCTTCCTGCGGGCGCTGGATGACATGGGCGTGGAGCGCCCCTCCGAGGAGTTTGTCTCCACCATTGCCGGCCCACCCATGGAAGACACAATGATGCGCCTGGGGCTCGACCGCGCGGACGCCCAGCGCGGCTTGTCCCTCTACCTCGACCACTACGGCGACACCGGATGGGTGAACTCGGCGCCCTTCGAGGGGATGGTCGACTTCCTCGCCTGGGCCAAAGAGGCGGGCCTACAACTTGCCACCGCGACGAGCAAGGGCGAGGGGTTT
Source organism: Corynebacterium pyruviciproducens ATCC BAA-1742 (assembly GCF_000411375.1). Classification (GTDB taxonomy): domain Bacteria; phylum Actinomycetota; class Actinomycetes; order Mycobacteriales; family Mycobacteriaceae; genus Corynebacterium; species Corynebacterium pyruviciproducens. The sequence continues at coordinate 1,182,540 of NZ_KE150446.1, forward strand.
GCCCGCGCCACCCTCGAGCGCTACCACATGCTCGAATACTTCGACTTCCTCGCAGCAGCCCAAGAGGACGGTCCACGGCGCACCAAGGAAAAGGTCATCCGCTACGCCCTGGACAACCTCCCCCACCCCAGCGACCCCTCTCAGATGCTTCTCATCGGCGACCGCATCCATGACATCGAGGGCGCGCAGGCCTTTACTATTCCCGCAGTCCTTGTACAGTGGGGGTACGGAACCCCGCAGGAACAGGCGCTCGCCCACGACGTAGTGGCAAGCCCGCAGGCATTGAAGGAGTACGTGCATGACTGGATCCACAGCAGCTAGCCTCCACGTCACCTTCGTGTGCACAGGCAACATCTGCCGCTCCCCCATGGCTGAAGCCCTGTTCAACGACTACCTCGAGCACCAGGACGAAACCCGCGTGCGGGTGACAAGCTGCGGCATCGGCGATTGGCACGTGGGCCAGCATGCGGACATGCGGGCCCTCGTCGAGCTCAAGAAGGCCGGCATCGACGGCAGCTACCTGCGCGCCGAGCAAGTCGGTGAGGAACACCTCGCCGCCGACCTCATCGTCGCGCTGGCCGCTAACCACGTCCGCAGCCTCGCCGCGCTTGGAGCAGACCCGGCAAAAATCCGGCTGCTGCGCTCCTTTGACCCCAAGGCACCGCGTGGCGCGTCGATCGATGACCCGTACTACGGCGGCAGGAGCGGGTTCACCACCACAAGGACCCAGATTGAAGACTCTCTACCTGGTCTTTTTCAGTGGTGCCTCGATCACTTAGACTAGGACCTTGTGAACACAAAGAAGATTTGGCAGGCATTCCTCAAACCCGGGTGGGTTATCACCGCTGTCCTCATCATCTTGTTTTCCTACTTCGCCATCACCGTGCTGGCGCCGTGGCAGCTGGGCAAGCACGAGGTGAAAAGCGCCCAGAACACACAGGTCCGCACCGCTTTGCGCACCGATCCTGTGCCGCTAACCGAGGTGTTCACCCCGGCTGGTGATCTGCCGGAGGATAAGCAGTGGCGGCAGGTCACCGCTACCGGGCACTACGCCCCGGAGACGGAAGTCATCCTCCGCCTGCGCTCCATCAACGGCAACCCCGTCTTCCAGGTGCTCACCGTGTTCACCACCGACGACGGGCACTCCGTGCTGGTCAACCGCGGATACGTCCCGCAGCAGAAAAACTCCGGGGTGCCGCAGATTCCCGCCGCCCCCACCGACACCGTGACGATCACCGGCAACGCGCTACCCGGTGAGCCGGATTCCGGCCGCCAACCCACGAGCGACGAAAACCACCATTACGTGCTCGATATCAACCTGCCACAGATCTCCTCACTCACCGACACCGACCTCGCCTCCGGCTACGTGCAGCTTGCCAAGGACCAGCCCGGCGTGCTGCAACCCATCCCGCTGCCCAAGCTCGACGGCGGCCCCTACCTTTCCTACGGACTGCAATGGATCGCCATGGGCGTGGGCGCGCCACTCGCTCTCCTGTACTTCATCCGCATGGAGCTCAAGGAGCGGCGCCGCGACGAGCGCGAACGCGAAGAAATCGAGGCGCTGGAGGTGAGCTACGCGGCCCCCTCCACAGCGGCGGGTTCCGAGCCCGCACCGGGCGAGCGCGCCGGATCTGCTACTGCGACGGCAGGACAGGATGCTCTTTCCTCGGACGGGGCGGAGAAGACGGCGGCGACTGCCCCCGCTGCAGCATCGGACGAGGAACCTCAGCGTCCGACTGCCCCCACGCGATCCCGCTACGGTGGTTCGCGCCGCAACCCCTACACCAAGTTCGAGGCGCGCCGGCAGGACCGCTTCTGAAACTCGTGGAGCACTAGTCCCACGCCGAGAGCCACAATTTGCGTGAGCCGCGAAAGGTGCACGGCCCGGCCCACCGTCTCTACGCTGGGAGCTGGGCCTGCCCCCAGCTCAGGCCGGTTTTCCACGCCGTGCGGGTAGACGGTCCGCCCGCCGAGGGTGACGCCCAGCGCCTCAGCGGCCGATGCCTCCACCCACCCCGCGTTGGGGCTCGGGTGCGTCCTCGCCGCCCGCGCAACGCGCCTCCACACCTCCCGTTGCTTGGGCGCAAGCCCCAAGTGGATGAGCGTGGTCACGCGGGCCGGGATGAGGCCCAGCACGTCATCGAGGCGCGCCGAGGCCCACCCAAAGTTCCCGTACCGGTCGTTTTTGTAGCCCACAATCGCGTCGAGGGTGTTTGCCGCCCGGTGGGCCACCACCCCCGGCGCGCCCGCGAGCCCCGCCCACACGAGCGGTGCCACCGCGGCATCTGAGGTGTTTTCCGCCAGCGACTCGACGGCCGCCCGGGCAATCCCGTCCCCGTCGAGGTAGTGTGGGTCCCTCGAGCACAGCCACGGCACCCACGTCCGTGCGTGCGCGACGTCCCCCGCCTTCAGGTCTGCTTCCACTTGCTTGCCGACGTTTTCCAGCGTGGTTCCGCCAAGCGATGCCCACACCGCCACGGGGAGCACGAGTTTCCTTAGTTTTGCGGGCAGCGCGGCAACCGCCAGCGTCGGCGGGACGACCGCAGCCGCCGTGAAGAGTGCGCCGGCGAGCTTGGAGTCGCGGTACAGGTGTTTTTCCAAAAACTGCGCGTACCGCCCGAAATACGCCACCGGGTGGTGCTTTGAGGGATCCCCGAATACTTTGTCCGCGGCGAAGCCCGCCACCAGTGACCACAGCACCGACGTTTGTCCTTTCACAAAAAAATAGCCACCTGCTTCTCTCCGTTTGAAGCAGGTGGCTTACTGTGTGCGCTCTACAGGGCTCGAACCTGTGACCTTCTGGGTGTAAACCAGATGCTCTCCCAACTGAGCTAAAAGCGCCGACGTGCAGGTAACTGTAGCACGGGCTTACGCCCGCGCAAAAAGAGTTACTTAGCCTGCTTGTTTCCGCGCTGCACGAGGCAGGAGCCCTGCCAGCTGCCCAGACGCTGCGCGCCCGTTTGGACGAGGCCTGCCAGCTGCGCCGATTCGGCTATCACACCGGGTTCAACCGTGCCCCGAGTGCCCGTCGCCGGGGTGAGCAACCAGATACAACCGGAATCCGAAAGGTTTCGAACTGCGTCCACGAGGCCGTCGACAAGATCACCATCCTCATCGCGCCACCAACACAGCACCATGTCACAGATCTCGTCCGTATCTTCATCGACGAGGTCCGCACCAATGGTGTCCTCCAGAGCCTCGCTGATGGCGCTATCTGCGTCATCATCCCATCCCAGCTCCTGCACAATCAGACCGGGACGTGCCCCCAGGATCCGCGCGTAATCCTGATCGCGACTATCTGCCACGTGTAAAAAACCTTCCTCTAAAGAAAACAAAGTGAATAATGCCCCATATCTTACTGTCAATTCCCTAGGAGCACCAGGAAAACCCTCTATTACCAACCAAAAGTAGGAGACCAGAGGGATTGACGTGCGTCACACATCCATCAATTAAAATAGATATGACACTATTCGCACTCTCTATGATTAGGAACACATCATGACTTCACAGTCATCACAGCATGTGGACAAGGCAGACAAGGGCTACAACAAAGCCCTCAAGCCCCGCCACATGCAGATGATCGCCATCGGCGGCTCCATCGGCACCGGCCTCTTCCTCGGCGCCGGCGGCCGTATTTCCATGGGCGGCCCGGCGCTCGCTTTCGCCTACGCCCTTTGCGGTCTGTTCGCGTTCTTCATGATCCGCGCGCTCGGCGAGCTCACCATCTACCGTCCCTCTTCAGGGGCGTTCGTCTCCTACGCCCGTGAGTTCCAGGGCGAGGGTGGCGCCTACGCCACGGGCTGGCTGTTCTTCCTCGACTGGTCCGTCACTGTCATGGCCGACATCACCGCCGTCGCACTGTACGTGCACTACTGGTCTATTTTCACCTCCATCCCCCAGTGGATCCTTGCCTTCGGGGCGCTGGCCATCGTGTTCGTACTCAACCTGCTCAGTGTCAAGGTGTTCGGCGAGCTGGAATTCTGGTTCGCCCTTATCAAGGTGGCGGCCATCGTCATCTTCATGATCATCGCCATCATCTTCATTGTCACCGGCAACTCCACCGCCGGCTACGAACCGGGCATCCAGCTCATCCGCGACAACGGGGGCCTCTTCCCCGAAGGGTTCGCCCCCATGGTCACCCTCGCCCTCGGCGTAGTATTCGCCTTCGGTGGCACCGAGATGGTTGGTGTTGCCGCCGGTGAGGCGGAAAACGTCCGCGCGGTCATGCCCAAGGCCGTCAACTCGGTCATGTGGCGCATCGCCTTGTTCTACATCGGCTCTGTTTTCCTGCTCATCATGGTCATGCCTTACGACGCCTACTCCTCCAATGAGAGCCCGTTCGTTACGTTCTTCTCCGCCATCGGCGTTCCGCACGCCGGCGACATCATGAACCTCGTCGTCCTCACCGCCGCCATGAGCTCCCTCAACGCCGGCCTGTACTCCACCGGCCGCACGCTGCGGTCCCTGGCCGTGGCCGGCTCCGCACCGAAGCTCGCGGCGAAGATGAACAAGAACCACGTCCCCGCCGGTGGCATTGCCATCACCGCAGGGCTCGGGCTCGTCGGCGTGCTCATCAACTACGTCTACCCCACCGACGCCTTCAACATCGTCATGAACCTCGCGGGCATTGGCATCGCCGGCACGTGGATGTCCATCATGGTCTCCCACTGGATCTTCGTCCGCCGCGCCGCACGCGGCGAGGTCCAGCGCCCCGATTTCAAGCTGTTCTGGGCGCCGGTGACCAACTTCCTCACCCTCGCCTTCCTGGCACTCATCATCGTCGCCATGTGGGTGCAGGACACCGCCGGCAAGATCACCATCTCCACCTTCGTTGTCCTGGCCATCCTGTGGGCCATCGCCTGGTTCGCCTTCATCCGCAAGCGTGTCGACGGCAGCCTGCTCGAGCAGATGATTCCCGGCGACGAGGACGAAGAGTCCGTAGAATTGACCGATAAGTAATCTTTTTCACCTCAAGGAGGATTGAACCCACCATGGCAGAGAACATGATGGACGATAGCAACTACATCCTCGTCCGCGACGGTGTCGCCTCGTACCTGCACGACGATGACCCCGAAGAAACCCGCGAGTGGCTCGAATCCCTCGACGGACTTTTGGAAAGCAACGACATGGGGCGCGCCCGCTTCCTCATGCTCCGGCTCCTCGAGCGCGCTACGGCCAAGCGCGTACCGCTTCCATCGCTCACCTCCACCGACTACGTCAACACCATCCCGACCTCGCTCGAACCGGAATTCCCCGGCGACGAGGACATCGAGAAGGACTACCGCCGCTGGATCCGCTGGAACGCCGCCATCATGGTGCACCGCGCCCAGCGCCCCGGCATCGAGGTCGGCGGCCACATCTCCACCTACGCGGGGGCCTCCCCCCTCTACGAGGTGGGTCTCAATCACTTCTTCCGAGGCAAGGACCACCCCGGCGGAGGAGACCACATCTTCTTCCAGGGCCACGCCTCCCCCGGCATGTACGCCCGCGCCTTCCTTGAAGGCCGCCTCACAGAGGAAGACCTCGACGGCTTCCGCCAGGAAGTCTCCCGCGAGCACGGCGGCCTGCCGTCCTACCCGCACCCGCACGGGCGCCCCGAGTTCTGGGAATTCCCCACCGTCTCCATGGGTCTCGGCCCCATGGATGCCATCTACCAGGCCCGCTTTAACAAGTACCTGCACAACCGTGGCATCAAGGACACCTCCCAGCAACACGTGTGGGCGTTCCTCGGCGACGGCGAGATGGACGAGCCGGAGGCACGTGGCCTCATCCAGACCGCGGCCACCAACCAGCTGGACAATCTCACTTTCGTCATCAACTGCAACCTGCAGCGCCTCGACGGGCCGGTGCGCGGCAACGGGAAGATCATCCAGGAGCTGGAAGCCTTCTTCAGGGGCGCGGGATGGAATGTCATCAAGGTCATCTGGGGCCGCGAGTGGGACAAGCTCTTCGAGGCTGACCCTGACGGCAACCTGGTCAAGCTCATGAACCACACCGTCGACGGCGACTACCAGGCTTTCAAGGGCCACGACGGCGCCTACGTCCGCGAGCACTTCTTCGGGCGCACCCCCGATACCGCCAAGCTCGTGGAGGACATGACCGACGAGGAGATCTGGCACCTCCACCGCGGTGGCCACGATTACCGCAAGATCTACGCCGCTTACAAGAAGGCGCTGGAGACCAAGGGGCAGCCCACCGTCATCCTCGCCCACACCATTAAGGGCTACGGCCTGGGCCGCAACTTCGAGGGCAAGAACGCCACGCACCAGATGAAGAAGCTGACGCTCGAGGACCTCAAGTACTTCCGCACCAAGCAGCACGTCCCGATCTCCGACGAGGAACTGGAGAAGAACCCGAAGGAGCCCCCGTATTACAACCCGGGGCCCGATCACCCCTCCATCAAGTACATGCTCGAGCGCCGCAAGGAGCTCGGCGGGTTCCTGCCCGAGCGCCGCGGCAACCGCTACGAACCGCTGACGGTGCCCGGCACCGAGACCCTGAAGAGGCATCTCAAGGATTCCGGCAAGCAGAAGGTGGCCACCACCATGGCCGTCGTCCGGATCTTCAAGGACCTCATGAAGGACAAGAACATCGCCGACAGGTTCGTCCCCATCATCCCCGATGAGGCCCGCACTTTCGGCATGGACTCTTGGTTTCCCACCCTGAAGATCTACAACCCGCTCGGCCAGCAGTACACGCCTGTCGACGATGACCTCATGCTCTCCTACCGCGAGTCCACCGACGGCCAGATCATGCACGAGGGCATCAGCGAGGCGGGCTCCATGGCCGAATTCATCGCCGCCGGCACGGCCTACGCCACCCACGGTGTAGCGATGATCCCGACGTACATCTTCTACTCTATGTTCGGGTTCCAGCGCACCGCCGACTCCATCTGGGCCGCCGGTGACCAGATGGCCCGTGGCTTCCTCTTCGGGGCCACCGCCGGCCGCACGACGCTGACCGGCGAGGGGCTACAGCACCTCGACGGGCACTCGCTGACCATCGCGGCGACGAACCCGGCCGTGGTGAGCTATGACCCGGCATTCGCCTACGAGCTGGCCTACCTCATCCCCCGTGGCATCGAGCGGATGTACGGCTCCGCCGACGGCGAGAACGTGATGTACTACATCACGATCTACAACCAGCCGATCCACCAGCCCGCCGCACCGGATGACCTCGACGTGGAGGGCCTGCACAAGGGCATTTACCTGTACGACGAGGGCCATGATTCCGGCCCCACGGCCAATATCCTGGCCTCCGGCGTGGGCATGCAGTCGGCCCTCAAGGCGCGCGACATCCTCCGCGACGATTACGGGGTGAACGTCAACCTGTTCTCCGTCACCTCGTGGAGCGAGCTCGCCCGCGACGGCCGGGCGAAGGACCGCGAGGCGCTGCGCGACCCGTCCAAGGATGCGGAGAAGGCGTACGTGACGGAGGTGCTGGAGAAGGTCGACGGCCCGTACATCGGTGTGTCCGACTTCGAGTGCGCCGTGCAGGATTCCATCCGCAAGTGGGTGCCCGGCGATTACACGGTGCTTGGCGCGGATGGCTTCGGCTTCTCCGATACCCGTGAAGGGGCGCGCCGCTACTTCAACATCGACGGCGAATCCATCGCCGTGGCCACCCTCTCCTCGTTGGCTCGGGCCGGCAAGCTCGACCGCGAGGTGGCGGTGAAGGCGGCGAAGGACCTGAAGATCACCGACCCGACGGCCACCTACCAGGGAGCCACCCAGGATCGTTAATCTTTCAGCGCACCCTCGACGAGATCCCCGATCGCCTTATTCACGGCATCGGGGGTTTCTAGTATGAGCATGTGGCCGGCGTTGTCCAGGCGCACCAGCTTGGCCTTGGGCCACACGCTGTGGATGCGGTCGGCCTGGGATTCGGGTGTGACGTCGTCTTTCTTGCCCACGAGCACGTAGCCGGGGATGCCTTGAAGAAGAGGCGCGGCGTCGAGCTCGTCGTGGTCCTGAAGGTCGTCGAAAAAGCCGACGAACGTCTCCAGCGGCGTGTTGTCGATCATGGAGGCGTGGAATTCCACGAGGTTGTAGTCGGTGCCGTTGCGCTTGAACACGGTGGCGGCGAGCGCCGGGGCGAGCACCGTGGAAATCACGTCTCTGAGTTTCTGGGCGTCGCCGGGTGCCATCTCCACGGCCTCCTGCGCCTTGTCGGCCAGCGGCGAGGCGAGCACCTGCGGAATGCCCTGGGAGGACAGCGACTCGATGGACGTGGCGATGAGCACGAGGCCCGCCACGTCCTCGAGCCCCTTGCGGATCGCGTTGAGCGCGATGAGGCCCCCCATGGAGTGGCCGACGAGGATGATCCGCGAGTGGGGGCTGCGCTTGCGGATGAGTTCGAGGATGTCGTCGCCGCAGTCCTCGATGGTGAGCGTATCGGCGGGCATCTCGCCGGTCTCGCCGTGGCCCCGCAGATCCATGAGCAGGCTCTTCACCTGGGGGTAGTTGTCCCGAAGAAAGTCGGTCTCCATGAAGAAGCTGTCGGCGGCGAGGGTGAAGCCGTGGATGAACACGACGGTGACGGGGGCGTCGGCGGGCCCGATCTCCTTGTACACGATGCGGTGGCCGTCGCGCTCGAGGGTGCCCTCGAAGGTGACGCCCACAAGGCCCGGGCGCTCCGTGTTGGAAAGCTTCTGGGCTTGCTGTTGCCTACCGTGGGTGAGACGTTTCCACACCGTCTCCACCGTGTCCATGATGTTCACCGTCTATCCTTTTGTTAATAGCCTAAAAAGTCTAGTCGCCACAAGAGTATAGAAGAGGATCATGGCCGACACGAACACTGTCCTTGACATCATCGCCCACGTCGCTGGCCGGGAGGTCTCCCCCACCGACACGCTTCGCGACGGCCTGGGGCTCGACACCCTCGCCCTCATTGAGCTTGCGGTCCGTGTGGAGGACGCCACCGGCGTGCGCTCCGACACCTTCGCTTTTTCCAGCTTGTCGACGGTTGGGGATGTCCTCGCCCACGTCGCGGAGCATACTTCCACCGATTAACCACTTTTCGCCTGTGGAATTCGCGATTTTCCGCCGAGTTCTCCACAGTTTCGGGCTGTGGCCTGGCGCGCCCGCCACCTGCGCCCTACCGTCGGCACCATGAACGATCTTTTCCCCACCGGCCTCTCCTTCTTCAGGGCCATCGACACGCTTGTCGACGGCGCTGGAGACCCCGCGCGGGCGCTGGCCGACGAGCTCGGGATCCTGACCACAACGGCGGGAAGTCTACTCACCGCAGCCAAGAACTGGCGGAAGGTGAGTGCAGAGGTGGAGCGGAGCGTCGACAAGCTATCGATAGAAAAACTCCGCATCATCTCCCAGGCGATGAACAAGTCGACAGACCCCGAAGAAGTGCGGAACGCACTCATCACCTACGCAACGACCACCACCGCCGCCGGGCGGCCACCCACCGCCGACGAACTCAAGCGGCACGCCAACACCATCGTCGCCACCACCAAACCGAAGAGACCGCGCTGCAGCCTCCTCTTCAGCCGCACCGCAGACCCCACCGGCACCCGCTACGCGCAGCTCGCCCTCCCCAGCGACCAAATGGATAGACTCGAAGCGCTCGTGCACAAATGGTGGCCCGGCGACAAGGAACGCAACAAAGCACCCGCACTGAAAAACGCCATCGGACTGTGGCGACTCATCAACGCCGACCACAGCAAAGAAACCGACGGCAGATGGGACCTCTCGCTCGTCCCCGCATTCGTCATTGCGGCACCCGGCACCAACTACGTGGGAGACGGAAACTTCGTCACTACTTCAGGGGCCATCATCACAGGTGAAGACATCGCCAACGCCCACCTTCGGGACTTCGGGTACGTCACCGTGTACGACGAGCGTGGCAACATCGGCTGCCACTACCTCCTCGAAAAGGAAAGACTCGCCAGCAAAGAGCTACGCTCCGCGCTCGCCATCGACCAAATCTTCTGCGCCGCCGACGGCTGCCACGAACTCGCCATCTACTCCCAAGCCCACCACATCAAAGCCGCCAAATACGGCGGCGAAACCAACGCCAACAACATCCTCCTCGCCTGCATGCCCCACAACGTCCACAACGACGACGACCGCTACACCACAGGCAAAGAGAAAAACGGCTACCTCGCACGCGACGAACACGGCCAAGCCGGACGCAAACTTCCCGGGGAAGAACTCGTCCGACCAAACCAAAACGATGGCGTCCAATACTCCGGGCACGCCATCGCGATGAAGCAGCTCGGGCTCTAGCGGGCGCAGCCACAACAGGGCCTTCGGGCCCTCATTGGCATGCCATTTTTAATCCACGCGCGTGAGAGCAACAGTGAACCCGTAACTTCGGGACAACTCGTCGAGGCGCTCGCGGAGACACTCCACCTCTTCAGGGCTGCCCGTCAAAAGTTGGTTGCATTCGACTGTCCCCCTTCGGCCCGGCGTTCGGCGCCACTGAGTAAACCATTCGGAGAACAGGGGGCTGGTTGCGAAATCCGTCAGCTGGGACGGAGACGGAAGACACTCCACCAGGGCTTGTTCGACGCTTCGCCTCCCCTTCGGGGTGACGCCGTCAAGGTGCATGGTGAAAGTGCAATGGGTGATTGCTGAGTGGGTGGGGAGCCGAAGTGCGTTAGTCATGGGGAAACCTCTGGTTGTTCGTCGAAAAGAAAGCACATTCTGCGTCCTGAAGAGATGCGCCTAAGACGAGGTTCGTCTTCCCCAACGGCCTCGATATGAGACAATTGTCACGCGAATAACTTTGGGCACGCAACCCTCAATAACCACTTCACCCCCCAAACTTTCAACACGAACTTAAAGGTTGTTGACCCAGATTTCTTCATTCGTGTTCATCCACAGGGGCTTCGCCCATTCGCCGAATGCGCGGTCGGTGAGGACCACCATTCCACGACCAGAGGGACGGTGCACCCACAGGTACGTACCCGCCTGCCCGAAGTGTCCGATCGTATCGGCAGGCATAGACGGGCCCGTCCAGTGAGGATTCTTTTCGCCTTTGATCTCGAAACCCAAACCCCAAGGGCACGGTTTGTACGGCCCGTAGCCAGGCACCACGCCGCGAAGCTCCTGGAACTGGATAGTCGTCGCCTCGTCGACAGTGGAGGGGTGAAGAACGCGCGGATTGAGAACCTCCCGAATGAACAACAAAAGATCGTCCACGGTCGATCGGCCACCGAAGCCTGGGTTCCCGTAGATCTCCGTGTGCGTCATGCCGAGCGGCTCGAAAACAGCTTCGCGGACATAGGCCCCGAAGGGGATGTCGGTTTGTTTTTCTATCTCCGCGCCGAGAAGAGCGTAGGCGGAAGACGAATAGATGCGGCGAGTCTCCACGGGCTTTAGGGGCGTCAGGTCGTCGTGGCCGAGCCCTGAAGAATGGGCGAGGAGATGCCGGACGGTAGAGCCGGGCGGGCCAAGGGGCGTCGACAAGCTAAAAACACCCTCTTCGACGGCGACCAGAACAGCGTAAGCAGACAGAAGCTTGGTCACGCTCGCTAACTCAAACACGCCCGACGTCTCCCCGAAGGAGAGGTCGGACGTGGAAGCAGCCGCCACGCGGTCGCAGGGCCAACTGGCGAAATCAATCATGCCTATATGCTAGCGCTGATCCGCTTGTCATCATCCGCCAACACGGACTCATCAAGGACCCTCTCACGGCGGGAAACGATGAGCGGGACGAGGGCCTGACCCGTCACGTTCGTCGCCGTGCGCCCCATATCAATGATCGAATCGACGGCGATGAGAAGCCCCACGCCCTCAAGAGGAAGACCGAGAGTGGACAGCGTGAGCGTGAGCATCACCGTTGCGCCCGTCGTGCCGGCGGTCGCAGCCGAACCGATGACGCACACGAAAGCAATGAGCAGGTAATCGGTAATCGACAAGGGGATGCCGTAGAACTGGCTGACGAAAATCGCCGAAATCGTCGGGTACACCGCGGCGCAACCATCCATCTTGCTCGTCGCACCCAACGGCACAGCAAACGCGGCATAGGCGCGCGGAACACCGAGCGCATCAACCGTCGTGCGCTCCGTCACAGGCATGACACCCATCGACGAGCGGGTGACAAAGCCCAACGAGGTCAGCGGCCACACCTTGCGGAAGAACTGCGAGACGCTGAGACCATTCGCCTTCAGGACCACCGGGTAGATGACGAACATCACAAGGGCCAGGCCGACGTAAATCGCCACGACGAACATGCCCAGCGACGTGAGCGCCTCCCAGCCGTAGGTCGCCACAGCCTTACCAATGAGAGCGGCGGTGCCAATGGGAGCCAGACGGATCACCCACCACAGAACCTTCTGAATCACTTCAAGGACGCTCGCGGACAGCTCGAAGATCGGCTCCGCCTTCTTCCCCACCTGGATCGCGGCGATGCCGAAGGCGATCGAGAGGACCAGAATCTGCAGGATATTAAAGTTCAGCGCCACGCCCGAATCGGTCGCCTTCGCGGACAGACCCAAGATGTTGCTCGGCACAATCGACTGCAGGAAGCCAAGCCACGACCCTTGGGAGGAAGGAGCCGCAGCCGAACCCGCATCCACGGTGGTGTTGACACCCGGCTTAAGCACGAGAGCAACAATGGTCGCAACAATCACGGCAGCAAACGAGGTAATGGCGAACCACAAGAGTGTCTGCCACGCCAGGCGTGCAGCGTTTGTCACCTGGCGCAAATTCGCGATGGAAGTAAGAACCGCCGTGATCACTAGTGGCGGGATAAGCACCTTCAGGAGCGTGACGTAGGCCGAGCCGACCGCCGTCAAGGTGGTGGAAAGCCAGTCAACGCTGAAGGAGCGGGCGATAAAGCCCAGGATAAGGCCGATAATGAGGCCGTAGATAACTTGGACTGCGAAGCCCCTGAAGGGGGAGGGCTTTTTGGCCGTCTCTTCCTTCTGTTTTGTTGCCGTAGTCATGAGTGTCCTTCTTTTGGGGTCATATCATCTTTTTTTGGACCCCTTGACACTAGACCGAACCACCCGGTTTAGTCAATATGAACCACTTTGTCTATTAGCGCTACCTGCGCTTTCTCGCATCCCTGATGGCGTGCGCGGTGGACTCCTTCAGCCAATCGATGCGCCGCATGAGGGGATCCACTTCGCGTACGGTGCGCTCGCCTGCCCGCCTCGTCCACACTTTGACGCTGCGGGAGCCGGGGATGCGGATTTGCGTGGGCATGATCCAGCCTCGCCAGTAGCTGATGGAGGTGAGCAGCCAGCCGATGAGCGCGGCGACGATCATCCCCAGGGCGTCGTAGCCAAGGAAGTGGAAGCCCACCATCGTCGCGGAGGAGAGGAAGGCCGGGACGGCGTAGAGGGTGCGACCACCGAAGATGGAGGGCATTTGCCCGATGGCGATGTCGCGTAGCATGCCGCCACCGATGGGGGTGATGAATCCCAGGGCGATGGCGGATTGCCACGGCAGACCGTAGGTGAGGGCTTTGGTGGAGCCGGCGACGGCCCACACGCCGAGGACAAGGGCATCGCCGTGGTTTTTGATGCGCCCCCACCAGCGGCCGTCGGTGTTGATGAACAGTGAGATGATGCCGCCGATGAGCGCCATTGTCATGTAGATGGGTTCGGCGATGGCGACGGGCGGGCCGACTTGCATGAGGGTGTCGCGGATCATGCCTCCGCCGAGGCCGGTGAAGACGGCGAGGAACAGGGTCCCCATGAAGTCGAGATCGAGACGCCGGGCGATGCCCCCGCCGATGATGCCGTTGAGCAGCACACCGATGAGGTCGAGGGTGGAATAGAGGCTAGTTATCATTGGATCCACGTGTGACACAAAAGCCAATGGTAACGACAAAAGCCTGGATCGTAAAAAGATCCAGGCTTTGATTGCTCCTCCAACTGGGCTCGAACCAGTGACCCTTCGATTAACAGTCGAATGCTCTGCCAACTGAGCTATGGAGGAATATTGCTTCCTTGCAACGTGGATAAACTATAACGGGGTCACCACTTAACTGGCAAATCGCCTGGCCAACGGGCAATTTCTAGGGAACGCGTGGTGGCCTATATACTTTGGTGCGGGGCTATAGCTCAGTCGGTTAGAGCAGCAGACTCATAATCCGTTGGTCCTCGGTTCGAGCCCGAGTAGCCCCACTTGTGGCACCGGGTGGGCTCCCCACTCGGTGCCTTTGGCTTGTCGACATCTGTAAGGTAGGTGGCATGATTCAGTTTGTTGTTGGTGCTGCCGCAGGCTACGTCCTCGGCACCAAGGCGGGCCGGAAACGCTTCGACCAGATCAAGCGCGCCTACACCGCCGCCGTAAACTCCCCCGTCGCGCACAACGCCGTCAAGGCTGGTCGCACAGCGCTGGCCAACCGGCTCGACCCCAACCCGAGGATGCGCGAGGTGAAAAACCTCCGCACAGAGGATGGCAACCAAATCTTGGAACAGGACGACGACTAGAGCTCGTCCACCTCATCCATGTGGGTGCCGTCGGAGTACTCCATGTCGGTGATGCGATCCTCCGGGTCGTACAGCGACACGGTGGCGCCCTCCTCCCGAATGCGGCGCAGTTGTTCCTTCACTACCTGCCTGCCGATGGTGTTGAAACCGGTGACCCTGGACACGTCGAGGACGACACGGGAGGGCGTGGGCGTGTAGCGCAGCAAAGTGGAGGAAATTTCTTCCGCCACGGTGAAGTTGACCCAGCCCTGAAGAGTGATGATGGTCTGGCCGTCGCGCTCGACAATGGAACGCACGCCGGGCACCCGATAGTTGGTGCCGGTGAGCAGGTGGAGATCGAACTGCTTGCTCATCGTGGCAAACGCTTTCCGGCCGCGCACGGAGGTTCCCGTGGGGTCGAGCCGTGGGGAAAACGAGGCGATGCCGAGCCTGCCCGGCAGCGTGCCTATGAGTCCCCCGGACACACCCGATTTGGCGGGGATTCCCACCTGTGTCATCCATCGGCCGGCAAAGTCGTACATGCCGGCGGTGGCCATGACGGACAAGGCGATCCGGGCCGCATCCCGGCCAATTACCCGCTCGCCGGTCACCGGCTGGATCCCGCCGGAGGCGAGCGTCGCTGCCATGACGGCAAGGTCTACGACCGTGACCTCGACGGCGCACTGGTGCACGTAGGTGACCACGGCGTCGTGCGGATCGTCCTCGACAATCCCGAAGGAGTGGAGCATGTGGGCGAGGGCGAAGTTGCGGTCCGCGGTGTCCAGCTCGCTGCCCGCGATGTCCTTATTAACGCGCAACGCACGCCCCGCCAGGCGGGAGAAGAACGTAACAATCTTGTCTATCCGCTCCTCCACGGATGAGCCCGCGCCATTGATGAGCTGGTTGATGGCGATCGCGCCGGCGTTGATCATGGGGTTCATGGGCCGGCCGTCTTCCTCCAGCGATAGCTCGTTAAACGCGTCTCCGCTGGGCTCCACGCCCACTGCGGCGCTGACGGCGTCAAAGCCCCACTCGTCCAGCGCGAGGGCGTAGGTGAACGGCTTGGAGATGGATTGCAGCGAAAACGGGTCGCTATCCCCCACCGCGTAGCAGCGGCCAGTCGTGGTGCACACGGCAAGGCCCAACCGGGCGGGGTCGGTCTCCGCTAGGGCGGGGATGTAATCGGCAACGTCTCCCTCGTCCTCGTCCTTGACGGCGTCAAGAATGCGGGTGAGGTAGTGCGGAATCGGTGAACACATGTATTTATCTTCCCATTGCGCGGTTGACGAGCTCCTGGCGCACCTGCTCGAGGACGAGGAGGTCACTGAACATGGCGTTGTAGGCCTCGGGGTCATCGGAGGGGCGGGTGCGGGACAGCGTCGCCTTGAGGTTGGAAATCTGGTTGGCCACCACGCCCTCTTCCAGGCGGGCAAACGCCGCGTCCATGTACGCCTCGAAGTGGTCGCGGTCGGTGCGGATGTCCTCCACGGCGAGCCCGGAGACGAGGTTCTTCACCGCAGGGTCTGGGATGGCGTCCATGATGTGGCTGATCCAGCCGGCTTTCCCGTCACCGTGGGCGGCCCCGCCGGCGGCGGCGATGCCGTCACGAATCGCCCGGTAGACGGGGTGGAAGAAGCCGTCGGGGTCGAGTTCGTCGAAGGAGCTGCCGGCGAGCTCAGGGGCTTGAAGAGCGATCTTCAGGCTTTCGCGCTGGGGCCACAGGGCCGGGTCGCGGGGGTCGGGAAGCGCGGTGACGGGGTCGGGTGAGACCGGCTCGCGGGTGCGGGGGGTGGCGGTTGGGCGTCGAGAAGCGTCCTCCACCATGCGGGCGAGCTCGTCCTCGTTGAGCCAGCCAACCCACCCGGACAGCTGGAGGGCGTACTGGGAGCGAAGGGCAGGGTCCTTGATGGCGCCAAGCATGGGCACGACACGGCGGACGGCCTGGAGACGCCCCTCGATGGTGTTGACGTCGTACTGGTTGAGCACCGTTTTCACGACGAACTCGAGCATCGGCATGCGGCGGGCGATGAGGTCGCGCACGGCGGCATCCCCCTTGTCTTGCCGCAGCTCACAGGGGTCCATCCCGCCGGGGGCGACGGCGACGAACGATGAACCGGAGAACTCCTGGGAGCCCTCAAAGGCCCGCATGGCAGCCTTCTGGCCTGCCTCGTCGCCGTCGAAGGTGTAGATGATCTCGCCGCGGAAGGTGCGATCGTCGAGCATGAGCCTGCGGATAAGCTGGAGGTGATCGGCGCCGAAGGCGGTGCCACAGCTGGCGACGGCGGTGGTAATGCCGGCTGCGTGCATGGCCATGACGTCGGTGTACCCCTCCACAACCACGGCCTGGTGCCCCTGGGCGATGGAGCGTTTAGCCAGGTCGATTCCAAAGAGCACCTTCGATTTCTTGTACAGCAGCGTCTCCGGGGTGTTCAAGTATTTTCCCAGCTTGTCGTCGTCGAAGAGTTTGCGCGCACCGAACCCGATGACATCGCCGGCGAGGTTCTTGATGGGCCAGATGAGCCGGCGATGGAACCGGTCGATGGGCCCCCGCCTGCCCATGGACGTGACCCCCGCGGCCTCCAGTTCCTCGGCGGAGAATCCCATCTTGAGCAGGTGTTTTGTGAGTGTGTCCCAGCCTCCCGGCGCGTACCCGCAACCGAAGTGGGCGGCATGCTCGGCGGTGAACCCGCGGCCGGTCAAAAACTCCCGCGCCCGCTCTGCTTCCGGTTCTTTTAGCTTGTCGACGAAGAATTTATGGGCCTCGGCGTTGATCTGCACGAGCCGTTGGCGGGTGCCCGATTTTTCGCGCGTCCCCGTACCACCACCCTGGTAATTGATGTGGTAGCCGATTTTGTCGGCGCAGTACTCCACTGCCTCGGGGAAAGTGAGGTGTTCGAGCTTCATGAGGAAGCTGAATACGTCGCCGCCTTCGCCGGAGGAGAAATCGTGGAAGTAGCCGTGGTTGGGGCGGACGTGGAAGGAGGGGGTATTTTCGTCTTTGAACGGCGATAACCCCTTGAGAGAGTCCGCGCCGGCGGGTTTGAGTTGCACGTATTCCCCGACGATGTCCTCGATGGGGGTGTTTTCCCGGATGTAGTCGATATCTTCTTCCGGGATTCGTCCGCGTGCCATGAAACCTCCGATGAAAACCTTGTGCTATCCCCACATTACAATAGGCGTGGTGAAGAAAGGTCCCTGGATTCTCGGTTTCATCCTCGCCGTAGTGGCAGCATACCTCGGCATCGACATGTCTGCCGACGGTGGACAAACCCCCACCGCTTCCTCATCACAGACCGCACCATCTGCGCAGACAACGCCATCTGAGCAGACAGCTTCCTCATCGCAGACCGCACCTTCAGGTGCGATCTGCCCCATCGATTCGCTCCCCAAGGAGGCCAGGCAGGTGACCGATTCCATCGAATCCGGCGGCCCCTACGCCTTCCCCGGCGATGACAATACCCACTTTGGCAATTACCAAAACCGGTTGCCCAAGGAGAATTCGCAGTACTACCGTGAGTTCACCGTTCCCACGCCGGGGACGGGCCACCGCGGTGAGCGGCGCATCGTCGTCGGCGGCGGGACCAGGACGGACCCGGATACGTGGTATTACACTGGCGACCACTACGACACGTTCTGCGAAATCCCAGACGCCGAGGACTAATCAACGAGGGAGGCCCACATGCGACACGTGGTTGTGTTTTTAGGCCTTATTCTCTATGTTCTTGCCGCGGTTCTGGGAAGCGACGCGGGGTGGCTCGCCCAGGTGCTGGGTGTAGTGACGGGGATCGGGCTCGGGGCACCGGCGCTTTACTGGATGCTTGCCCGTTTCCGCCTCACAACCGTTCTCCTGTGCGGCTTCGTGCTTGTAGTCGTGTGGAACTACGTGTACTTGGCCTTCATCGGCCACACGCCGCCGCTTAATTCCGGATTCCTGTGGCGGGTTACTCCTCCCCTTGTCATCCTCGGGCTCGCAGCGCTCGCTCCGAGCAACAACTCGCCTGCTAGCTGAAGAAGGAGTTGAACTCCGCACCTTCGCGGGCGATGCGCTCGAGGCGGGACTCCGTCATGGAGGCGATCTGATCGATGATGACGCGGTGTCGGGCCGGATCCTCGTCGGCGCGCTCAAACCAGGCGGCAAACGCGGGGTCGAGGGTGCCCGGTGCTCCCCCAAGGAGGTATTCGTACACGGTTGCCACGCGGTCGCGCTGCCGGTCCTGGCGCTTGAGGTGCGCCGTGGATTCCATGACGTAGAGCACCGCGAGGGTTTTGAGCAGCTTGATTTCGGCGTCGATCCCCGGGGGCACGATGAGGGTGCCATGATGGCGTCCGAGTGGTGCATCCCCGTTGGCGTGTTTGGTGGCTGTTGTCACCGCGCCCACGAAACGGCCAACGAGCTCGCTCGTCATCGTCTTGAGGGCGATGAGGGAGGTGAACGAGCCGTCGAAAAGCGTCGCCTCCGCAACGGCCGGGAGACCCCGGAGGGTCGCGGCGGCCTCAACGAGGGCCTCGGGTTCGCCACCGAAAGCCTTCGCCCCCTTCTCCGCCAGGGCGGCGAGCTCCACCAGGTCACCGAGGACCCGGAGGTCAATGCGGCCGGCGAGGATCCCGTCCTCCACATCGTGGACGGAGTAGGCAATGTCATCGGAGGCATCCATAATCTGCGCCTCGATCGATTTCTCCTCCGTCTCGATCCCCTGCCGCACCCACTGGAACACGGGCAGGTCATCCTCGTACACCCCGTACTTCTTGCGCCCCTGGGCAGTCCACGGGTACTTGATGGCAGCGTCGAGGGCGGCGCGGGAGAGGTTCAACCCGTACCCCACCACCTTGGGTTCCAGGCGCGTCAAAATACGCAACGTCTGCGCGTTGCCCTCGAACCCGCCACAGTCGCGGGCCAGCTCGTTGAGTGCGACCTCGCCGTTGTGGCCGTAGGGAGGGTGGCCAATGTCGTGGCACAGGCCCGCGAGCTCCGCCAGCGACCCGTCGACGCCGAGCCCCTCCCCGATGCCCCGGGAAATCTGCGCCACTTCCAGCGAGTGGGTAAGGCGGGTGCGCGGGGTGTCCCCGTCGCGGGGGCCGACCACCTGGGTTTTATCCGCCAGCCGGCGCAGTGCAGCGGAGTGGAGGACGCGGGCGCGGTCGCGGGCGAAGACGGACCGGTGGTCCGGCTCGTCGCCGGGCAGGCCACTGCGCTTGGGCTTTTCGGGGGCGAACCGCTCCATATCGAATGCGTCGTAGTGGTACATGATGGCATACCATCCTACCTGTGACGCTGTACTCTGGGTGCTATGAAACGCTTAGTAGGAACCGCACTGGCCGCAGCCACCCTTGTTTTCTCGGCACCGCTGGTACCGCTCACGCCACAGGCAGTGCCCCCGGCACTCGCACAGACGACGAAGGTCCAGCTCACAGACCGCGTCACTGATCGGGCGGGCGTCCTCTCCGAGGAGGAGAAGGCCGACTTAGAGTCCAAGTACACCGAGTTCACGCAGTCCACCGGTCTCGTCCCCTTTTTCGTCTTGTTCCCGGACTTGGGCAGTAGCACCGGCGAGCAGGTAGCTAAGCAACTGTTTTCCGCAAGCGGGGGCGATAACGTCCTCGTGTTCGTCGTGGGCGTGAATGACCGCCAGGTGGGCATGCAGTACGGCGCCGATTGGTCACAGTCCCGTGTGGAGGCCATCCAGAAGAACGCCACGGGGGCGCTCTCAAGCTCGGATTGGGCCGCGGCGGGCCGCACGCTTGCCGGCGGTGACTCCGATGGGTCGGGCTGGTGGTGGCTGCTCGGCGGCGGTGCCGTGGTCGCCGGTGGTGGCGCTGTTGCGGCCTCCCGTGGCCGGAAGAACCGCCGCAAGCAGACGGAGGCCATGGCCCGGGACGCGCGTGAGATTTCGCCTTCCGATGTCAGCCGGTTGTCAAGTCTCCCCACCCCCGTGCTCACCGACCTTGCCTCCGATGTGCTCGTGCGCACCGACGAGGCGGTCCGCCAGTCGAAGAAGGAGCTGGAGCTCGCCCAGCAGGAATTTGGTGCGGAGCGCACGCGCCCGTTCACCAAGGCGATGAACCACGCGACCTCGACGTTGCAGCACGCGTTCGAGCTGCAGAAGCGTCTCACGGATTCCATCCCCGAGTCGGAGGCGGAGCGGCGCGCCATGCTCGTCGATATTGTCAGCTCGTGTGGCACGTCGAATGATGCCTTGAAGGAGAAGGAGGATGAGTTCCGCTCCATGCGCGATACCATCCTTAACGCCGACACTGTAGTCCAGGACTTGTCCTCCAAGGTGGTGAACCTCCACAGGCGTCTGCCTGCGGCCCGGGAGACGCTGTCCACCATGGAGTCCACCCACGGTGCGCAGGCGGTGGATTCCATCCGTGAGAACCCCGAGTTTGCGGAGGCAGCGCTCGCCGAGGCGGAGAAGGCCACCGACGAGGCCCGCACGCTTGCCGGTCAGCCCGCGGGCTCGCAGGGAGGTCTCATTTCCGCTATTCGACGCTCCGAGGAGGCACTGGCCAAGGCAGACGAGCTCCTCACCGCTGTTGAGCACGGTGAGGATAACCTCAAGCTCGCCACCGACAATTTCGAGTCCATCCGGGACGAGGTGGCCGGCGAGATCGAGGAGCTCAAGGGGCTGAGCTCCAGCGCCGAGGCAGCCGGCCTGGTGGACAAGGCCACCGGCGTGCTCGCCGAGGCGAAGGAGACCTACCCCACCGATCCGCTGGCCGCCTACGCCTCGTTGACGGCGATCGACGCGGAGTTGGATGCGCTTATCGATACGCTCCGTGAGGTGAAGGCCACCCACGAGCGCAACGTGCAGCTGCTCAACCAGACGCTGCAGAGCTCCCAGGCCACCATCCAATCGGCGGAGGACTTCATCGCCACCCGTGGCCGGGCGATCGGTTCGCGTGCCCGCACGTTGCTGGCGCAGGCGCAGCAGACGCTGGCCAAGGCGATGTCGGCGGGGCGAACGGATCCGCAGAAGGCGTTGCCTCTGGCCAGTGAGGCGGGCCAGCTTGCTCAGAGGTCTTTGCAGGCGGCCAAGCGCGACTTTAGCGATTACCAAGACTCGATGCAGACCCGCCGCGGCGGGGGTGGCGGCGACCTCTTCACCGGCCTGTTGCTCGGCTCCATGCTCAACGGCGGTGGATTCGGCGGCTTCGGTGGCGGCGGAGGCGGCAGCTTCGGCGGTGGCGGCGGAGGCGGCTCCTGGGGCGGCCGCTTCTAAAACGGCCCCGCGAAAGCGGGGCCCCAGCTAACGCAGGCCCCCAGCTTCCGCAGGCCCCCAGCTTCCGCAGGCCCCCAGCTTTAGCTGGGGGCCTGTTTGGTACGTCTTTAGATCCGGGGACGCCGCACCGGGGCGTCGACAAGCACACACACCCAGGTGAGGAAAACCGCATCGAGGAGAGGAATGTCCTCCACGAGCGGACCGTCGTGAACCTCAACCTGACCGTTCGCGCGGGGGCGGACGTAGGCGTACACCCCACCGTCGAGGGTGGTGATGCCCCGCACCTTCCGCCACGTCGACGTGCGGGCGAGAGTATAGCGACGATCCCCACACGTCGCGTCGAGGTTGGCGACGGTAAAACCGCGCTGGGAAACCGTGAAAATATCGCCATCACTCGTGGTCGCGCGGCACTTGAAATGAAAATTGGTGGCGAGCGCCTCGATGAGGATGTTCTGATCGGCTACATGAATGATGTCAGCGCGCACCGAAGCCATCTGGGTGCCGAGGGAGTCAATGAGATTATTGTCCCTCCACACCCAGCTCGGCTCATGAAAATCCATGGGGCCTACAGTAGTACGACCAGCAACCCGAGGACGCTCAACCCGATGAGGGCCATCGTGGTGATCCCCGTGTTGCGCACCATGGAAGCCATGAGGAGCTCCCGTGCCGTCCATGCAAGGAACACCGCTTGCTCCTCGGGCAACTCCTTGTCAAAGGTGATGACAGGCTGGCGCACACCGTGGCTCGCGCCGGTGAACTGGCCCACGTAGTCGCCGGCGGGGTCGAGGATGACCCAGTCGGATTTCACCTCGTTATCGAGCACGAAATCCGTGCTACCGGCATGCACCTCGACGCGGTCGGCCTTGGCCAGGGGCTCCTCATCCTTGGTGGTGACCACCCAATCGGGCGCATCCGTGCGACGCAGGCCGGTCTTGTCCTTAGCAAGTGTCCACTCTTTGCCGCCCACCGTGGCGGATTCCTCCGTAAACGTGGCAACCTGTGCGCCGTCGTGATACAGGGGCAACACGCCGTCCTTGGGCGGCTTGAATTCCAGCTTCATCCCTACATTCTCGTTAGCAGCCAATGAGCTTACCCGCCAGGTAGGACTCGAGCTCATCAATCTTCACGCGCTCTTGCGCCATGGAGTCACGGTCACGAACCGTGACGGCGTGATCCTCGAGCGAGTCGAAGTCGACGGTAACGCAGTACGGCGTTCCGATCTCGTCCTGGCGACGGTAGCGGCGACCGATCGCGCCGGAGGTATCGTAATCGACGTTCCAGTGCTGGCGCAGCGTCTGGGCGATCTCCTCCGCCACGGGCGTGAGCGTGTCCTTCTTGGACAGTGGCAGGACGGCCACCTTGACGGGCGCGAGGCGCGGGTCGAGGTGCAGCACGGTGCGCTTATCGGTGCCACCCTTCGCGTTTGGCACTTCTTCTTCCTCGTACGCATCCACGAGGAAGGCCATCATGGCGCGGCCGAGGCCGGCGGCGGGCTCAATAACGTACGGCAGGTAGCGCTCGCCGGTGGCCTGGTCGAAGTAACGCAGGTCCTCGCCGGAATGCTTCATGTGGGTGCCGAGGTCAAAGTCCGTGCGGTTAGCAATGCCCTCCAGCTCACCCCACGTGGAGCCCTGGAAGTGGAACGCGTACTCGATGTCCACGGTGCGCTTGGAGTAGTGGGAGAGCTTCTCCTTCGGGTGCTCGTACAGGCGCAGGTGATCGGGGTTAATACCGAGGTCGGTGTACCACTTGTGGCGCAGATCGATCCAGTACTGGTGCCACTTCTCGTCCTCGCCGGGCTTGACAAAGAACTCCATCTCCATCTGCTCGAACTCGCGGGTGCGGAAGATGAAGTTACCGGGGGTGATCTCGTTCCTGAAGCTCTTACCAATGTTGCCAATGCCGAACGGGATCTTGGACCGCGAGGTGGTGAGGACGTTCTTGAAGTTCACAAAGATGCCCTGCGCGGTCTCGGGGCGCAGGTAGTGCAGGCCCTCTTCGTCGTCGACAGGCCCGAGGAACGTCTTGAGCATGCCGGAGAAGTCGCGCGGCTCGGTCCAGTTGCCGGGCTGGCCGGTCTCCGGGTCGTTGACATCGGCCAGGCCGTTGGGGGCCGGGTGGCCATGCTTCTCCTCGTAGGCCTCCAGCAGGTGATCGGCACGGTAGCGCTTGTGCGTGTAGAGGGACTCAACCAGCGGATCGTGGAACACCTCCAGGTGCCCGGAGGCGACCCACGTCTGGCGCGGCAGGATCACCGACGAATCGATGGCGACGGTGTCCGGCCGGGAGGTGATCATCGTGCGCCACCACTGGCGCTTGACGTTTTCCTTCATCTCCACACCGTACGGGCCGTAGTCCCACGCGGAGCGCGTGCCACCGTAGATCTCACCACAGGGGTACACAAACCCACGACGCTTGCACAGATTTACTACGCTATCCAACACTGACCCTTGAGCCATCGTTTTCCCTTCCACAAAAATTGACGTGTAGTCACATCCTACCTGGTGCCCGCCATCGCCCGTACATCTGGCGAGACCATGCCATTATCTGCTCGTGCAGAGTTGGCCAAAATGTGCGACACTGAGATTGGAAAGCGGTGTAACGTTGCTTCCTACGTTCATCGCCCCCGGTTACTGGATCACCCCATCAGGCCATATTAAAATAAGCGGAAACGCATATTTACCCTGATTGGGTGCGCGAGTTCAGTCGCCCTAGCAATTAAACATATGACCCATATATTCTGATGTTTAATAAAAACTGGATTGGGCTGCCGACCATTCGTGATCCGACGGAGCAATTTAGCATCACATAGATGTCGTACGTGCGTACGGGAAAAGAGGGATAACCGTCATGAGTAATGATCACTCCGCTCCTCGTGTCCACAACGTGATGCCCGATTCTTCCGGGCGTTTCGAGCTCGTCGACGCCACCACCGTGCTCTCCCACACTCCGATCACCGAGGCCCAACAGTCGTCCGTCCTGTCCACCGTGCGCGCCCTCGACTCACCGCTGCGCCTCACCATCGTGCTGCTGCTCACCCAGGGTGAAAAGCGGGTGCACGAGCTGGTCAAAGAGACGGGGGCCAGCCAGCCGCTCGTGAGCCAGCACCTCAAAGTGCTCAAGGAATCCGGGCTAGTGACAAGCCACCGTGTCGGGCGCGAGAAGGTATATTCGCTCAGCTCCGATAAGCCGTCGATCATCATCCTCGCGTGCCTCCAGCAGGACCTTTAACCTTCCTGGTCTATACTTGCCACAATCACGTGTGAAAAGGAGTGGCTACTGTGAATTCGTCATCTGCTTCATCCCGCGGAGCGGTACCAAAGATTGGGCAGCGACGGACGCGGCAAAAGGCCGCGGTGGTCAGTGTGCTGCGATCCCTCGACCACTTTTCCTCCGCCAAGGCGATCCATGAGGAGCTCACCTCCAGGAAACTGTCCGTGGGGCTGACCACTGTGTACCGCACGCTCCAGTCGCTTGTTGATCTCGGCGAGGTGGACGTGCTGCACACCAACTCCGGTGAGGCGCTCTATCGCCACTGCTCGCACGAGGGCCACCACCATCACCTCGTGTGCGAACGGTGCGGGTCCACGGTAGAAATCGAGGGCGGGCCCGTGGAGGAATGGGCGCGCGCCCAGGCATCGCGCCGCGGATTCACGCTGACGAGCCACACCGCCGAGGTGTTCGGGCTGTGCCCCGCCTGCGCGGCTACAGCAAGAAGCTAAAGCCGAGGCCAAGCACGTAGGTCACGGCCGCCGCCCCAAACCCCAGGCCCAGCTGCCGCAGCGCCCTCTTCATCGGGCTCGCACCGCTCATCACGCCGACGAAACCGCCGGTCACCATGAGGGCACAGCCGACAAGCACGAGCGACACGCACGTGGCCACGGCGATGCTCACGGGGAAGAGGAACGCGACGATCGGCACAAACGCCCCCATCGCGAAGAAGCAGAAACTGGCCAGCGCCGCCGCGGCACCGCTGCCCACCACCTGCGAGCTGCGGGCCTCAAACAGCCCACCGACACCGGAGAATACGTCGCCGGCGGCCTCACGCGTGGCGTCGTCCGGAGCCGCTTTCGAATTGGTAATCGCCTCGTGGGCGAGCGCCGTCGCCTCGTCGGCCCCCATCCCACGGGCGCGGAAAACGAGCGCCAGCTCGTTTTCCTTCAAATCAAGGGCCGGAAGGGCCGAGGAAGCCGTCCGCGAATCGAGCGTCGAGGCGTCGAGAAGCTCCTTTTGAGAGCTGACGGAGACGAACTCACCGGCGGCCATGGATAAAGCGCCGGCGAGCAGGCCAGAGACGCCGGTGAGGAGGACCACCTGATTGCTCACGCCACTGCCCACCATGCCGATGACGAGCGCCAGGTTGCTCACCAGCCCGTCGTTGGCGCCGAACACGGCAGCACGGAAGTTACCGGAGAGCTTCTCGCGGCCCGTCGCTGCCAGGCCACGCACGATCTCGGCGTGAATTTTCTCGTCAGCGGTCAGCCGATCGGTGGCATCGGCATCGGACTCGTAGGGGCGGCGCTGCTCCGCAGCCTGCAAGAGCGCCAGGGTGAACACGGAACCGAAGCGGCGGGCAAGGGTGCCCACCACCCGCGTCTCAAAGCTCGGGCGCACCGTCTTGTTGGCGTAGGGGCCGAGCATGTCCTCCCAGTAGCGCTCGTGCCGGGCCTCCGCCTGCGCCACTTTCTCCAGGATCTCCTTCTGCTCGCCCGTCGCCTGGGCGGCGAGCGCCCGGTACGTCCGCGCTTCCTCCCGCTCGTTGGCGAGGTACTTTCTCCACCTGCGGATCCGCTTTTGGGAAGGCACTACTTCACGCCCCCGAAACGGCGGTCGCGCTTCGCGTACTCAAGGCACGCCTCGTACAGGTTCTCCTTGGTGAAGTCCGGGAACAGCGTGTTTTGGTACACCATCTCGGCGTAGGCGGACTGCCACAAGAGGAAGTTGCTTGTCCGCTTCTCCCCCGACGGCCGCAGGAACAGGTCCACATCGGGCATGTCCGGCTCGTCGAGGAACCGGGCAAACGTCTTCTCCGTGATCTGCTCGGGGCGCAGCTCCCCCGCGCGGGCCCGGCGGGCGATCTCGCGGGCGGCGTCGACGATCTCCGCCCGCCCCCCGTAGTTGACGCACATGTAGAACGTCATGTTCGTGTTGTCCTTGGTCAGCTCCTCGGCCTTCTCCAGCTCGCGGATGACGGACCGCCACAGCCGCGGGCGCCTCCCGGCCCACCGCACGCGCACGCCCTTCTCGTGGAGGATGTCGCGCTGCCGGTGGAGGACGTCGCGGTTGAATCCCATGAGGAACCGCACCTCGTCTGCGGAGCGGCGCCAGTTCTCGGTGGAGAAGGCGTAGGCGGACAGGTACGGGATGCCGAGCTCGAGGCAGGCGTCGATGATGTCCATGAGGACGGCTTCGCCCCGCTTGTGGCCCTCGGTGCGCACCATCCCCCGCTCCTGCGCCCACCGGCCGTTGCCGTCCATGACGAGGGCGATGTGCGTGGGGAGGAACTCTTTCGGGATATCTGGTTTCACCCCACCCATTCTGCCACGACCGGTCCTCCGCTTATCGACGCCCCGTCACCGCGCCCGGTCACCGGCACGCGCAGGGCTTACGCTTCGTTGAATTTTTGCAGCGCCGCCACGCGGCGCTCGAGGTGGAAGGTGACAAACGAGGTTGTCAGGTTGTGCGCCTCGGCGATGCGGGCGGGCGAGGTGTCGGCGGCCGCCTGCGGCCCGGCGTGGATGTACAGCCACATGAGGTGCAGGGTCTCCGGGTCGGGGGTGGCCGACCCCGGCAGCCGGCACCGCTCGCACAGGGCGCCGCCTGCGCCGGCATGGAACACGTGGTGTGGGCCCGGTTTCCCGCATTGGGCGCAGTCAAACAGCGAGGGCGGCCAGCCCACATCGCTCATGATATGGAGGAGGAACGTGTCCAGGGTGGGGGTGACGTTCTCCGTCTGGTTGAGCTCAGTCAGGGCCGTAACGACGCGGTCGTAGATCCCCTCCGGGTCGGCGCCGAGGCTTATTTTCTCCGCCGTCTCAAGCACGGTGGCGCCTGCGGTGTAGCGGACGTAATCGTCGATCAGCCGGCCGAAGAACATGACCGTATCCGCGCCGGTGATGGACTCCAGGTTGCGCCCCTTGTACAGCTGCACGTCGAGCTCCACAAACGGCTGCAGCCGCGAGCCGAACCTGCTGCGGGTGCGGCGCACCCCCTTGGCCACGCCCCGCACGATGCCCCGGGTGCGGGTGAGGAGCACAAAAATGCGGTCCGCCTCGCCGAAATCGTAGGTGCGGACGATGAGTGCCCGCTCCCGATACGAGCCGCGCCGCACTGCCTAGAAGCCCAGCTTACCCAGGGCCTTGGGGTCGGACTGCCAGTTCTTCAGCACCTTGATGCGCAGGTCAAGGAACACGTTGTGGCCGGTGAGCTCGATGAGGGAGCGCCGGGCATCCGTGATGATGCGCCCCATCCGCTTTTGCAGGATGCCGCGCTGGCCGGGGCGTTCGACGTAGATGATGGCGTGGATGGCCTGCTTGCCGGGGTCTTTCTCCGTCGGCTCGTCGAGCACCTCGTCGATCTGCACGGCCACAGAGTGCGGCAGCTCGTCCTTGAGGCCGGTCAGCGCCGCCTCGCGGATGAGCTCCGCCATGCGCGTCTCCGTGTCATCATCGGTGAGGTGGGTATCGGGGTAGAACTTCGGCCCCTCCGGAAGCTTGTCCACGATGACGTCGACGAGTACGTCGAGCTGCTCGGCCTTCACGGCCGAGACGGGGACCACCTCGCAGTCGCCGCCGAGCAGATCGTGCAGCGCCTGCAGCTGGACGAGCACCTCGTCCTTGGACACCTTGTCAATCTTTGTCACCACGCCGATGAGGGTGGTCTTGGGTGCCACCTTGCGCACGGCGTCGAGGATCCACCGATCCCCAGGGCCGATCTTCTCGTCGGCGGGGATGGTGAGGGCGATGACGTCCACGTCCGCGTACGTCTCCTTCACCTGCTCGTTGAGGCGCTCGCCAAGCAGCGTCCGGGGCCTGTGCAGCCCGGGGGTATCCACGACGATGACCTGCGCGTTATCCCTGTGCACGATGCCGCGGATGGGGTGGCGGGTGGTTTCCGGCTGGTTCGCCGTGATGGCGATCTTCTGTCCCACCAGCGCATTGGTGAGGGTGGACTTGCCGGTGTTCGGCCGGCCAACAAAGCTGACGAATCCGGAACGGAAGCCTTCGGGGGTGTCGGTGAACAAGTGCGGATCCTTCGCTAATCGTCGGTCGGGTCTGAGGTATCGCTTTGATCATACCCCGGCCTCAGCGCCTCGGTATCAACCGTGACCACCACGCTTGTCACCCGCATCCGGCCGCGCCGGTCCTTCTTGCCTTCGGCCGTGAGCGCCAGGCCACTGGTGTGCACCGTCGAGCCGGGCAGCGGCACGCGCCCCAACTCGTAGGCGATGAGCCCGCCGACGGTATCCACCGTGTCGTTGATGTCCTCGGTGAATTCCAGCTCCTCGCCGTAAGACTCCTTGACCATGTCCGACAGGTCTTCCAGACTGAGCCTGGACACCACCCGGTACGTGTCATCCCCGAGCGCCACGATGGGGGCGACCTCTTCGTCGTCGTATTCGTCGGCGATCTCGCCCACGATCTCCTCGAGGATGTCCTCAATGGAAATGAGGCCCGCGATGGCGCCGTACTCGTCCACGAGCACGGCGATGTGGTTGCGGCGCTTTTGCATATCATGAAGAAGATCGTCGAGGTTCTTCGAGTCCGGGACGAACGTCGCCTCCCGCATGATGTCTTTCACCGTGACGGATTTTCCGCCGTCGGCATGGGAGTAGGTCTCGGCCACGAGATCTTTGAGGTAGACGATTCCCACGATATCGTCCACGTTCTCTCCCACCACGGGGATGCGGGAGTGACCGGAGCGCACACACAGGGTGGTCGCCTGCCCGGCCGTCTTCTCCTCCTCGATCCAGATCATGTCCGTGCGAGGCACCATGACGGAGCGTGCAGTGGTCTGCGCGAGGTCGAACACGGACTGGATCATCCGGCGCTCGTCCACCTCCACAACACCCTTTTCCTGGGCGATATCCACCATCTCCCGCAACTCCACCTCCGTGGAGTACGGTCCCTCGCGGAAACCGCCACCTGGGGTCACCTTGTTACCAAGCCAAATGAGGAATGTGGCTACCGGCCCTAAGATCGTTCCCACAATGGTGAGGAGAGGTGCCGCTTTGAGGGCCGTGGAATACGGCGACTGTTTGCCGATGGAACGCGGGAGCACGCCCACGAACACGTAGCTGACGAGGCTCATCACAACGATCGTCACAACCATGGCGACGCTCAGGCGGTCGATGATCTCAAAGGCCACGGCGCACGCGAACACCGCGGCGGTGACATCGAGCACGGTCTGCCCCAACACCAGGAGGTTGATATAGCGGGCCCGGTTTTCGGCCACCCGCTTGAGCCGTGCGGCACCCCGCACATCGTCTTTTTCCATCTCCTCCACGCGGGCGATGGAGATCCCGGAGAGCGCGGAATCCGCCGTCCGGCACAGGCCGGACAGGATGAGGGCGACGATGGCGACGAGGCTATAGAGGTACGACTCGATCATGGTGGCTGTTACAGATTCTCCTTCTCGGCTGCGGTGGGAAACGCCTTAGCCGATGTCGGCTTGTCCCGCCCCGTCGCGTCGTACCACCTGCTCAAAATGTCATTTTGCAGAGCGAACATGTGCTGCTCCTCATCCGGCTTGGCGTGGTCGTAGCCGAGCAGGTGAAGGCAACCATGAACGGTCAGAAGATCCAGCTCGTGGTTCAAGCTGTGACCGGCCTTGTCCGCCTGCTTTTGCGCGAAGTCCGGGCACAGGATGATATCCCCCAGGTAGGCGGGCCCCGGGTCGGCCGCGTCGGGCCGGCCGCCGGTGGCGCTGATGTCATCCATGGGAAAGCTCATGACATCCGTCGGCCCCTCGAGATCGAGCCATCGCACGTGCAGGTCCTCGATCGTGTCGAGGTCCACGCACGTGATGGTGACCTCCACCGACGGGTGCACGTCCATGGTGCGAAGCGCGAACTCCGCCACGGTGGACAGCTGCTTCTCGTCCACGTCGGTGTTGCCTGACTCGTTGAGAACCTCAATTGACATGTGCTACCTCTTTGTCGAATGTTCCTGCTCGTACCTGTCGTAGGCGGCGACAATCCGCCCCACCAGCTGGTGGCGAACAACGTCGGAGCTCGTCAGATCGCTGAAGTGGATGCCGTCGATCCCCTCCAGAATATCCCGAATCACCCGCAGCCCGGAGCGCTGGCCGCCGGGCAGATCCACCTGCGTGATGTCGCCGGTGACGACCATGGTGGAGCCGAACCCCAGGCGGGTGAGGAACATCTTCATCTGCGCGGCGGTGGTGTTCTGCGCCTCATCGAGGATGACGAACGCGTCGTTGAGCGTCCGCCCGCGCATGTAGGCCAAGGGGGCCACCTCGACGATCCCGGATTCGAGCAGCTTGCCAATGGCCTCCTGGTCCACCATGTCACGCAGGGCGTCGTATAGCGGGCGCAGGTACGGGTCGATCTTCTCGCCGAGGGTGCCTGGCAGGAACCCGAGCTTCTCCCCCGCCTCCACGGCAGGGCGGGTGAGGATGATCCGTTGGACCTTCTTCGCTTGCAGGTACTGCACCGCCTTGGCCATCGCCAGGTACGTCTTGCCGGTGCCCGCCGGGCCGATACCGAAGACGATGGTGTTGTTGTCGATAGCGTCCACGTACTCCTGCTGCCCTCGCGTCACGGCCCGCACGGTTTTTCCCCGCCGAGAAACGATGTCCCGGCGCTTGGCCTGCGCGACCGTCTCCGGGGCCTCCTGGCGGACGAGTCCCACCGTGTGACGGACCGACTCCGGCGTGATGGAACGCCCGGCCTTGGCGGCCGCGGACATCTCGTACAGCACCCGCGAGGCGCGGACAACCTCGACATCGGGCCCTGTGATCGTCAGCTTCGTGCCACGGGCAACGATCTCCGCCCGCACATGTTCCTCGAGTGCCTTGAGGTTGTTATCCTCGATTCCCAAAATGGCTTGAACATGGGCCGGGTCGAGCTCGATGACCTTGGTCACAATCGGCTTTTTCACTTCCACCACAGTGCTGTATCAATCCCTGCTAAATAATTTTTCCTGCAATAACCGTTAAGACTCTACCAGCCACCTGCTGGTTTTCACGCCGATCGCAGCCAGAGCCGCAAACCCTGCCGTCGCCGTGCGCAGCACCTCGGGGCCCAGCAGCACCGGGTGCGCCCCTGCCTCGGTGAAGCGTTCCACCTCCGCCGGCGATAGCCCGCCCTCCGGGCCGACGATGAGCACCACCGACTTCACGCCGGAAAAATCCACGGCACTCAGCGGCCGGGCGGCCTCCTCGTGCAGCACGAGCACGAGATCTGCACCGTCCAACGCCTCGTCCAGGGCGTTTGGCTTCATGATATGAGGAAAGCGGGCGCGGCGCGACTGCTTCGCCGCCGCCACCGCCGCATTCTCCCACTTGGCGGCCTTCTTCGGCTGCCACTTGGCAATGCAGCGCTCTGCCTCCCACGGCACAATGACATCCGCCCCGCCCTGGGTGAGGAGGTCGACGGTGAGCTCCTGCCGGTCCGATTTGGGAAGCGCCTGGATGACCGTCACCGTCGGCGTGGCGGGAGGGAGCTCCACACGGTCGGTGACTTCCACGTGGAGGTTGTCCTTCCCCTCGGCACGGGTGACGGTTGCAGTGGAGCGCGAGCCGTGGCCGTCGACAAGCCACACCGTCTCGCCGATAGCCATCCTTTTCACGGTGACGGCGTGGCGGCCCTCCGGGCCGGTGAGCACAAATGGGCCCGGCGCGGGGGCCCCGTCCACGACGAACGTCGCCGCCGTCATCTACAGCCCCAGCTTCGAGCGGAGGTTGGAGAAGAACCCGTTCGACCCCTCGCGGGTCACCACTTCCACCTTCTCCTGCGAGACGCGGCGCAGCTTCTTCAACTGCTCCTTCGTCTTGCGGTCGAGGTGGGTGGGGACGGTCACCATGACGTGGGCGATGAGGTCGCCGTGCCCGTCGGTGCGCAACTTCGGCATCCCCTTGCCGGCGACGGTCACCTCGTCGCCGGGCTGCGTGCCCGGCCCGACGGTGAGCGTCACCTCGTCGCCGCCGAGGTCCGTCAGCGTTGTCGACGCGCCGAGCGCCGCATCCACCATCGGCACCGTCAGCGCCACGTGCAGATCATCGCCCTCGCGGGTGAACACAGGGTGACGATCCACCCGCACCTCCACGTACAGGTCACCGGCGGGGCCACCGCCGTGGCCCACCTCGCCCTGGCTCGCCATGCGGATGCGCATCCCGTCGACGATGCCCTTGGGGATCGCCACCGTCAAATCACGACGCGCCCGCACACGCCCGTCGCCCGCGCACTCCTTGCACGGATCCTCAATGATCTCGCCGGTGCCGTCGCAATCCGCGCACGGCCGAGTGGTCATGACATCGCCCAAAAACGACCGCTGCACCTCCTGCACCATACCCTGGCCGTGGCACGTGGGGCACGTCACCGGCTTCGCGCCCGATTCCGAGCCCGACCCGTGGCACGCGGTACACACCACCGCCGTGTCCACCGTCACCTGCTTCTTCACGCCCTTGAAGGCATCCTCCAAGCTAATCGACGTGCGCAGCAGTGCGTCCGCCCCCGGTTGCACCCGCGACCTGCGCTGGGCACCCGCCCCCTGGCCGCCGAAGAACGCGCTGAAAATGTCCCCGAAGCCGGAGGACGAAAACCCGCCGAAGCCGCCGGCGCCGCCCTGGGGCTGCTCCATCGGGTCGCCGCCCATGTCGACGATGCGCCGCTTCTCCGGGTCGCTCAACACATCATGAGCGACAGAAATCTCCCGGAACTTCTCCGCAGCCTCATCACTAGGGTTCACATCAGGGTGGTACTTGCGCGCCAACTTGCGGTACGCCTTCTTAATCTCCGCATCCGTCGCGGACTTATCCACACCTAAAATGCCGTAATAATCTCGAGCCACAGTTTCTCAAAATCTCCTACAAAAATTGGTTCTAACTTCCGAGCACCTTACTCACATAATGAGCAACAGCGGTAACCTTCGAAATAGTCCCAGAATAATCCATATACGTCGGCCCCACCGTGCCGAGCGCCCCCAGCGGGGCCTGCGCCTTACCATAAGCCGTGGCCACCACCGAGGCACCATGCAACTTCTGGTCCTCGTTTTCCTCCCCGATGGACACCTTCACCTGCCCCAACTCGTGCACGGCGCTCATCAGCTTGAGCATGATCACCTGCTCCTCCAGCGCCTCCAGCACGGCGGGGAGGCCGGCGGGCAACTCGCCGCGCAACTCGGTGAGGAACGGGGTACCGGCGAGGATAAGCCGGTCCGAGGGGGCGTCGACAAGCGTGTCGAGGAGGGTGCGCGACATCGCCTCCACCATATCATGAGCGGACGGACGAGCCTCAGCCACCGCATGCTCCAACGCACCGCGAGCTTCCCGCATCGACTTCCCCACCAAATGATCATTGAGCACCCGACGCGCCTCGGCAATCACCTCCTCCGACACCGCAGACTCCAACTCCACATTGCGCTGATCCACCCGCCCCGTGTCCGTGATGAGGACGAGCAACACACGCGTCGCCGTCAACCCCACAACCTCCACATGCTTCACCCGCGACACCTGCAACGTGGGCACCTGCACCATCGCCACCTGACGCGTCAACTGGCTCAGCAACTGCACCCCACGACGCAACACATCCTCCAAGTCCACGCCCTGATCCAAAAACTTGAGGATCGCCGCCCGCTCCGCCTTACTCAGAGGCTTCACCGACTGAATCGAATCCACAAACTCCCGGTAGCCCTTCTCCGTCGGAATCCGCCCCGACGACGCATGCGTCTGCGCGATCAGGCCCTCCGCCTCCAACACCGCCATATCATTACGGATCGTCGCCGACGACACCGTCAAACCATGACGCTCCACCAACGCCTTCGACCCCACCGGCTCCTGCTGCGCAATGTAGTCGCTCACAATCGCACGCAACACGCGCTCGCGCCTTTCACTCGCTGAATTCGACACCATGCCTCCTTAGCGTCCCTAACGTCACCGTTTAATTGTATATCCCGCCCCCGGCAGCTCCCCCTCATCCACAGGGGCACACCGCAATAGCACATTGCGCCAACGAAATTTGTCTGAACTGTGGAAAACGAGGGCGAGAAGCCTCGAGGCCGCCGCCACCAGCAACTACCGTCCATACCATGACCAACGTTCTCGATGCCTTCCGTAGTCTCCTCACCGGGCCGACGATCTTCGCCGAAGTAGCGCAGATCGCCGAGGCCCACAGTGATGCTGCTGATTTCATCTCAGAACACTACGGATTCTCCAGGCCCACCGCCACCAAACTAGTCACGGCAAGCAAGAACTGGGCTGCCTATGACGATTCCAAGGGCCTCGCCCGCGGCGTGTCCATCCCCGTCCTCATCCTCATCTCCCAGGCCATGAACCTCCTCCACGCAGACGAGGACAAAGAAGAATTCCGCAACACCATCCTCGACTTCGCCGATCACGGCGCAACCAGTTGGAAAGACGTCAAAGCCCACATCAAAAAGATCGCCGGCACAAAACAAGCGCGGAAAGTATCCAACTCGGTAACCTTTTCCAAAACCACCGACATCACGGGCATGCAACACGCCCACATTCGCCTCAACCCAGAACTCATGGCCACATTCCGCGCCACGCTCAAAGACCTCGGGGAAAAATGGACCGCCCTGCCCAGCTCCTACCGCTACGCCGAAGGACTGCGCACACTGCTGCTCAAACACACAAGTCCCCGCGACACCGACGAAGTCGACCCCTGGGACCGCACCATGACGCCGGCGTTCATGCTCACCGTGGACGACGGCAAATACGTCGGCGACGGCATGTTCGCCACCACCGACGGCACCCTCATCAACGGCGAAGAGCTAGCCAACATCAAACTCGCACCCTTCGGCCTCGTCACCATCTACGACGAGGACGGCAACATCGGCTGCCACTACCAACTCAAAAACCAGCGGTTGGCATCCAAACAACTCCTCTCCGCCATCGCCTGCGACCAAATCTTCTGCTCCCACCCCGGGTGCTACAACCTCGCCCAATACTCGCAAGGCCATCACTCGATCGCATGGTCACAAGGAGGCGAGACAACAGCCGAGGTCATCATCTCAGCATGCAAGTTCCACAACCTCCACAACGACGACGACCCCACCAAGCCACCCAAATACGGCCGCCACGTGCGCGACCCCGAAACAAAAGAAGCGGTATTTCTTCCCCCCGACGGCTCGCCCACAAAACGGCACAAGAACCACTGCCGCGAGTACTCGGGCCGGGGCCTCTACCTCAGGCACCGCAGCAGAAAGAAAAACCGGCCGGCCCACCAACCGAAGGACCTCCTGCGCCGCGGAAACCACCGCAAGAAAAGGCGACGAAAGGCGCGTCGAAAAGCGACGATCCTCTAATCGATGAACAGAATGTCAGCTGCAATGCCATCGGCGTGCAGCCGACCTTCCATGCTCACGTGCACGCGATCGCCCTCGACCTCGAGCAGGCCGGCATCCACGTAGCGATCGATCTGGGCCTGGCCGCTTTCCTTCACCACATCACGACGGATTCCCTCAGCAAGCCGCAGACGCAGCATCACCTCTTCGACGTACCTGTCCTCATCACTAAGGACTTCATCGCTCTTCACCGGCAGCTCGCCGGCACTCACCCTCGCTGCGTACCGCACAGGTAGTTTCTCATTCATCCACCTTCGCTTTCCGACGAAGGAATGCGCGCCCGGCCCCGCGCCCCACCACGGCTCACTACGCCAGTACCCCATATTATGAAGACACTCGCCCCCAGGCTTGGCAAAGTTGGACACCTCGTACCAGTGCAATCCGGCCTGCTCCGCTAAGTCGGAAACGATCTCGTACCGATCCGCCATGACTTCTTCGCTCGGCCGGGGCAACTCACCATGAGCAATCTTCCGATTGAGAGCCGCGCCCTCTTCGACGATGAGGGAATAAGCCGACAGGTGATCGATCCCCGTCTCCAACGCGCACTCGACGGAGCGACGCACATCATCATCCGTTTCGCCCGGCGTGGCGTAAATGAGGTCGAGGTTGACGTGCTCGAAACCCGCCTCGAGGGCCTCTCGCGCGGCATCCAGGGACCTTCCTGGTGTGTGGCGACGATCCAGGACCCTCAGCACGTGAGGCGCAACCGACTGCATGCCAAGGGAAACACGGGTGAAACCATGAGCACGGATCGTCGAGAAGAATTCCGGGGATGTGGTCTCCGGGTTCGCCTCCGTGGTCACCTCAGCACCTGGGGCAATCTTCATGGTATGGCGAACGGCGGCGAGGATTTGGGCCAGCCCTTCCCCTCCCAGTATCGACGGCGTCCCTCCGCCGACGAAGATCGTGGAAACACCGTCGTCGGGTAGCAGGCCTTGCGCCTCCAATCGCGCGGTCGCGAGTTCCAACTCTCGCTCCAAAGCTTCCTGGTATGTAGCAAGCGCGTCGGAGGACCCCAGCACGTACGTGTTGAAGTCGCAGTATCCGCAGCGCACCGTGCAGTATGGGACGTGGATGTAGAGTCCGAATGCCACTACAGGCCTTTCGAGGGGTGGACCGGCGGGTAGCCGCCGGTGGCGTGGTGTTGTTTGCGCGCGACGCGGGCGACGATGGCCTCGACGCGTGCGCGTTCGTGGAGAAATTCTGGCGGGTTCATGCCGCGCAGGCTCTTCGTGATTTGGGGGTCGGGGATGACGACGACGGACATCCACGCGCCGACAGCGAGGTTGACGAGCTGCCACACTTTGGTGGCGGTGAGCGGGATGGACACCGAGTCGAGGTCATCGACGGCGAGAGCTGTCTGCTCCACCGCCCAGTCCGCGACCTCCCGCAGGTAGGTCACCACCGTGCGCGTGCGCTCGAGGGGGGTTGTGATGAGGGCGAGGTCCGCTGTGGTGAGGACGTCCGGACGGCTTTTCGACGCCCGGAGGGGCTCGCGGGTACGACCGCTGAGGGTCCCGGCGCGCAGGCCTGACACCATGGCGTGCCTCATCCCGGAAAGTTCAGCGGAGGCGCGTCGGGAATCGGTACGCCCCTCCTGAATGATCTCCTCAAGTTCGCTGAGGCAGTCGTTGACGAGCAATTCGTCCCAGTCGGCGACGGCCTGGGCGACGTGGTCGACGTACTCGGCGATTTCGTCGCCCACATCATAAAGGGTTTGGGTGAGTTCGCGCAGCCGCAACTTGGCGTCGAAAAGCTTGGCGTCAGCCACGGTTGCGATACCTCCCTTTTGTCGCGTGTCACGGGTGCGAACGGCCGAGCACGACTGCTCGACCGTAACGCTTTCTACTCTACGGTTCCCATCCGCGGACGCATTGGAGGCGTGGCCGTGCGCCTTATTTCTTTCTGTAAATCCAGTCGATTTCGTCTGCGAACCGGTGGACCACCACGTTGCGCTTCACCTTCATGGTGGGGGTGAGCTCGTTTTCTTCCTCCGTGAGATCGCGGTCGAGGATGTAGAACTTCTTGATGGCCTCGGCGTGCGAGACACTCGAGTTGGCGGCGTTGACGGCATCCTGGATTTCGGCGCGCAGCATCGGCTCGGTGACCAAATCCTTGATGGGTTTGTTTTCGGAATAGTTGTGCGCCAGCTTCCAGCGCAGCATGGCATCCTCGTCGAGGGCAATGAGCACGGCGACGAACGGCTTGCCGTCGCCGACAACAAGCGCCTGCGAGATGAGCGGGTGCGCGCGCAACTTGTCCTCCAGCGGGCCGGGCGACACGTTCTTGCCGCCGGCGGTGACAATGAGGTCCTTCTTGCGGCCGGTGATGACAATGTGGCCCGTATCGAGCAGCTCGCCGAGGTCACCCGTGTTGAAGTAGCCCTCCTTGTCAAAGGCATCGGCGGTGGCGATCTCGTTGTTCCAGTAGCCTACAAACAGCTGCTCGCCACGCAGGCAGATCTCGCCGTCGTCGTTGATTTTCACGGCCATGCCACCGACCGGCTGGCCGACGGTGCCGATGACGTTGTCCTTGCCAAAGTTGACCGCCGCGGCGGCGGCTACCTCCGTCAGCCCGTAGCCCTCGTACACCGGCACACCCACGCCGCGGAAGAAGTGCAGCAGGTCATGGCTCATCGCGGAGCCTCCTGATATGGCGTAGTTGCACGCGCCACCGATGGCGGCCCGGATCTTCTTGTACACCAGCTTGTCAAACAGCGCATGCTGGATCTCCAGGCTGCGCGACGGGCCGGCGGGCTCGTCGAGGGCCTTGGAGTAGTCGATCGCCACCTGCTCCGCTTTGGCAAAGGACGCGGCCAGGATGGGCCCCCGATCCATGGCGTTGTTGGCGGCCGCGTTGCGTACTTTCTCAAATACGCGTGGCACGCCGAGGATGAGGTTGGGGCGGTTGCGCTGCAGCTCGACAGAGATGGTTTTGAAGTTGGACCAGTGCGACTGGGTCGCCCCGGAGATGACGAAGGCAAGCGACACGGCGCGCGCCAGCACGTGGGCGAGCGGCAGGAACGTGACCATGGAGTTGCCGGGCCGGGCGATCTGACCGATCGGGTGGGTGAGCAAGCCCTGCACCTGGGCGAGCCAGTTGTGGTGGGTGAGCATGCAGCCCTTGGGGCGGCCGGTTGTTCCTGATGTGTAAACGATGGAGGCAAGGTCAGCGGATTTGGTCGCGTGGATTCTCTCCCACACCTTCTCGTCGGAGACGTCGCGTCCCTCAAATTTTAGGGTGTCCACGCCGGAGCTCGTGATTTCAAAAATGCGGCGCAGCTTGGACGGCGAGCCGGATAGGGCGGGGGTGCCGTCGTCACCGAGCACGAGGTGTTTCATGAGCTCGGTGTGGTCGCGGGTTTCGGTGACGGCAAGGACGGCCCCGGAGTCCTCGATGGCCCACCGGATTTGGGAGAGGGAGGAGGATCCGTAGATGGGGACGGATGCCGCACCGGCTGCCCAGATGGCAAAGTCGAGCAGTGACCATTCGTAGCGTGTCTCGGAAAGGAGGGCGATCCTGTCGCCCTGCTGCACGCCGTTGGCTATCAGTCCCTTGGCTACCTCGAAGACCTCATCGACGAAGTCGCGCGTGGTGACGTTGACCCATTCGAAGTTCTGCGGCTTGGTGAAGCTGACGCCGTAGGGGCGGGCTTTCACGAGCCCGAGAAGGGCCGTGAGCACGGTATCGTTGGGCCCGATGTCGTATTTCGCGGGGGTACTGTATTCCTGCATGACCACCAGGTTAGTACGCAGCCCAAAGTTCATACCATTTTGTGTGACCCGACGCGCCCCCCAAATCCCAAGTTGCGGCCCTAGTCTGGCAAAATTGGAGGGGTGAGTTACATCGACGAACTTTCCACGTTGGCCCAGGCGTACTCAATCTCGACGCAGTACACGGACGCTTCCGGTGAGGTGGTCCAGGCGTCACCTGAGACGCTCCGGGCCTTGCTTCACGCCGTCGGTGTAGCAGCTGGGGATACTGTCGAGGAGTTGTCAAGGCAGCGCATCGCATATCAGGAAGAGGAGTTCTCCCGCCCACTGCCCCGTTGCATTGTGGCCCGCCAGGGGGATTCGCACTTCTTTACTGTTCACGTCCACCACGGAGCATTCGCCCACGTCACCATCGCGACGGAGCAAGGCGAAACGGTGGAGGCCGTGCAGGAAGAGAATTGGACGGATCCGCGCACGATCGGCGGCGTGGTGTGGGGCGAGGCGACGTTTTCCACGCCCCGCGACCTACCTCTAGGGTGGCACACGGTCCGTCTGGATTCTGAAAGTGTCGAGGCTGAGACGACTCTCGTCGTGGTTCCGACCGAGGTTCCGCAGCCGACGAAGCAACGTCACGGTGTCATGGCCCAGTTGTATTCGGTGCGTTCGGAGCGCTCGTGGGGGATCGGCGATTTCCGTGATCTCGCCGCCCTGGGAACGATGCTCGCCGAGGATGCGGGGATCGATTTCCTCCTCATCAACCCTCTGCACGCCGCCCAGCCGGTGCCCCCGGTGGAGGACTCCCCGTATCTTCCTACCTCCCGCAGGTTTGTCAATCCGCTGTACATCTGTGTCGAGGATGTCCCTGAGTATTCGCTTGTCGACGACGCGACCCGCGCCGAAATCGACGCCCTTGCCGCGCCACTGCGAGAACTCAACACCTCCCCCGCCGCGATCGACCGCGACCCCATCTTCGCCATTAAACTGCAGGCACTGCGTGAGCTTTTCTTCCACCGTGAGCAGGAGGGACCCCGTCATGATATGTACGTGGGTTACTGCGAGGAGGAGGGCGACGGGCTCGACGAGTTCGCCCGCTGGTGCGGCGAGCGCACCGGCGACACGGATTCCACGGAGACCGGCAACCATACCGACCCTGGTGAATTATCGGAAGATGCCGAATTCTACCGGTGGCTCCAGTTCGTCTGCGACGAGCAACTTGCCGCCGCCCAGCAGGCGGTGAAAGATGCCGGCATGGAAATCGGCATCATGAACGATCTCGCCGTGGGTGTCCACCCCGATGGCGCGGACGCGGAGACGCTGCGTGACATCCTCACCCCCGAGGTATCCGTCGGCGCGCCGCCGGACCCCTACAACGTGTTCGGGCAGGACTGGTCCCAGCCGCCGTGGAACCCGTTTGCCCTTGCGGATTCCGGCTACGCCCCGTTTAGGGACATGGTCCGCACCGTGCTGCGCCACTCCGGCGCGCTGCGCATCGACCACATCCTCGGCCTGTTCCGGCTGTTCTGGATCCCGCGCGGAAGTTCGCCCGCCACGGGCACGTACATGAACTACGATTACAACGCCCTCGTGGGGATCCTCGCACTCGAGGCCACCCGCGCCGGTGCCGTCGTCATCGGCGAGGACATGGGCACCTTCGAGCCGTGGGTGCAGGATTACCTCGCCGAGCGCGGCCTCATGGGAACCTCGATTTTGTGGTTTGAAAGCTCCCCATACCATGAAGGACCCCGGCGCCAAGACGAGTACCGGATGCTCGCGCTCACGAGCGGCACCACCCACGATCTGCCGCCGACGGCGGGCATGATCGAGGGTGAGCACATCCGGCTGCGCGACCGCCTGGGACTGTTGAAGAACAGCTTCGAGGAGGAAGATGCCTCCGATTTCGAGTGGCAGAAGCAGATTTACAACGTTGCGCTCGACCCCGAGTTTTACGCCTCCCTCGATTTGAGCCACCGCCCCTCCGGCGATGACACCCTCGAGATCGTCCGCCAGCTCGCGAGTTTCGTGCGCGGCACCCCGTCGCTGCTCACGTGCACGGCGCTCGTCGACCTCACCGGTGACCGGCGGGCCCAAAACCAGCCGGGCACCGTGCGCAGCCAGTACCCCAACTGGTGCGTGCCCCTGACCAACGACAAGGGCGAGGCCGTCACCTTGGAGACGCTGCGTGACCAGCGCTACTACAAAGCGCTGGTGCTAGAGCGAGGTCACTAGCCAGGCGATCACCACAAAGGCGAGGAGCCCCACGAGCGCCCACGTGATCACCGTGGGGCCACGGTTGCCCTTGTCCTTTTTGAAGTGTTCCTCTTTAGTCATGCTTCTTCCTCCTTAGCCCGTCACCATTAAACCACCGGAACGTTTTCACGCCCACATAGTTGAGGATGCGCTGCATGTACTCTGCAAGGACGGCACACAGCGGCACCGCCACCCCCAGCACGATAGGAACCTGAATCCACATGCTGGAGGTGGTGAGCGTTTGGGTCAGCCAATCTACCATCTACACGGCACCCATGAGTCCCCGGCGCTTGAGCAGCGGGGTGACATCCTTATCGCGGCCCCGCAGCGCGCGGAACTGGGCGGTGTAATCCTTGGAGGCGCCGCGGGACAGGATGAGGTCGCGGAATTTCTGCCCGGCCTGGCGCACCGTCTCGGGCGATGCGTCGAAAAGGCCCGCAGCACCGGTGTCAGTGAACCAACTGAAGCCGTCGGCGTCGAGGGCCTCGGCCCACAGGTAAGAGTAGTAGCCCGCGGAGTAGCCGCCGGCGAAAATGTGCTGGAAGTAGCCGGTGCGGTAGCGGGGCGCGAGGTTGTCCACCGACAGCCCGTAGCTCCCGAGGGCCGCGTGCTCAAACTCCTCGACGGCCTGTGGCGTGGCGGACAACGACTCCACCTCGGCGGGGGTGAGCGAGTGCCAGGCCAGGTCGATGATGGCGGCGCCGAGGTACTCGGCGGTGGCAAAACCCTGACCGAATAGGCGAGCGTCGGCGATGGCCCGGACAAGCCTGTCGGGGATGACCTCGCCGGTTTCAACGTGCCGGGCGTAGTGGGGCAGGACGGCCGGGTCGAGGGCCCAGTTCTCGTTGATCTGGGAGGGGAACTCCACCCAATCGCGCGGCACGTTGGTGCCGGAGAAGCTCGGGTACTTGACATCCGAGAGCAGCCCGTGGAGGGCGTGGCCGAACTCGTGGAACAAGGTGGTGACCTCGTCGAGCGTGAGCAAGGGCATGGAGCCGTCGGAAGGCTTGGTGATGCTCAGCACGTTGACCACCACGGGCTTCTCGCCGGTCAGGCGCGCCTGATCGTTGAAGCTGCTCATCCACGCGCCGCCGCGTTTTTCGGGGCGGGCGAAGTAATCGGTGATGATGAGCCCGATGCCGGTGCCATCTTCCTCTTTCACCTCCCACACGTCGGTGTCCGGGTTGTTGCCGTGGAGGTCATCGCGGTGGGTGACGGTGATGCCGTAGAGCCTGTTGGCGGCGTAGAAGACGCCGTCGCGAAGCACCCGGTCGAGGGGGAAGTACTGCTTGAGCTCCGCCTCGTCGAGGGCATAGTCGCGCATCTTTACCTTCGATTCCCAGTAGGGCCAGTCGGCGCCGGTGACGGGCTCGTCGG
This sequence comes from Corynebacterium pyruviciproducens ATCC BAA-1742, assembly GCF_000411375.1. Taxonomy (GTDB): domain Bacteria; phylum Actinomycetota; class Actinomycetes; order Mycobacteriales; family Mycobacteriaceae; genus Corynebacterium; species Corynebacterium pyruviciproducens. The sequence goes on from NZ_KE150446.1 coordinate 1,226,026, forward strand.
CGGTATCGACGAGGAGTTTGTATTCGCCGGCGGCGTTGGCCGACGCGCTGGGGGCAAGGTCGGCGAGCAGCTTGCGGGCGGCGGCTGCGTCATCGGCGGTTTCCACCTCGATGACGTAGTCGGCGTGGGTTTTATACCCCAGCATGTGGGCCCGCTCGGCACGCAGCTTCACCATCGTGAGGGCCGTTACCAGGTTGTCTTCACCGCCACGTTGTTGGGAGGCCGCGTACAGCTTTTCGCGGGAGGAGTGCCGGGCGAGCTCGCGTTGGAGGGACTGGACGGTGGGCAGTTCGAGGGGAATACGGTACGTGCCCTCCTCGGTGCGGTAGGAGTCCACCTGGGTGTCGGAAAGCCCCTCGAGCTCCTCCCGGGTGAACTCGACGGCGAGATCGCGGGTGGTGGCGTTCAATGTCTTAGAAAAGCGGTCGTCGAGCTGAGCGAGCTCCCAGTCGATCTCGGCGAGGCGCGCTTTGCCGGCCTGGTCAAGCTCGATGCCGGCGCGGGTGAACCGGCGCAGCAGTTCCGTTTTCAGCCGTTCGCCCTCGTCCTCCGGCGGGGTGACGGCCTGGATGCGCTCGTAGAGGGCCTGGTTTTGGTAGATCGCGTTCTCGTGCGCTGACAGTGCGGGCCCGATTTCCGCGACGATGGCCTCGCGCTTGTCGGTGGAATCCGTGCCGACGATGTTGTAGATGTAATTGCACGCCCTGTCGAGGATCGCCCCGGATCGCTCGAACGCCTCGACTGTGTTTTCCCACGTGGGGGTGTCCTCGGCGAGGATCGCCTCGATCTCCTTATCATGAGCGGCGAGGCCCTCCTCAAAGGCAGGCATGACGTGCTCGTCGGTGATCGTAGCAAACGGCAGCAGGTGGTATTCCAGCGGTGATGGGCTAAGAAGCGGATTCGTCATAAGATTCATGGTAGACGAGTCGAAGGAGGACACGTGGCAACTATGGAGATTGAGGTCACCACCCCGCATGGCCCGGCGTTTGGTGAAAGCGACGGGCAGGTGGCGTTTTTTGAGTCGGTGCGGTTTGGCGCAAGCCCCACCCCGTTTTCGCCGTCCACCATCGTCCCCACCGAGGGCCCTGTCCCCCAGCCTGACCCCGAGTCCCCGCCGGTCGAGCTCTTCCTCTCCGTCACGGCCCCAACGCCCACGACGGCTCGCGACGCTTTCGACGCCCCGACGCCCACGACGGTTCACCTCCCCGTCATCGTCTTCGTCCACGGGGGCGGCTTCGAGGAGGGCACGCACATCGGCCCGTGGTACGGCGCCAGCTCGGCCGCCCGCGACGGGGTGATCACGGTCTCGGTGGACTATCGCCTCGGCGTCGAGGGGTTCGTCCCCTTCGAATCGGACCAACCAAACCACTACCGCGGCATCGACGACGTTTCCACCGCCCTCGAGTGGGTGCAGGACGCCATCGAGAGCTTCGGGGGTGACCCCACCAACGTCACCCTCGCCGGTCAGTCCGCCGGCGGTGCCATCGCCCTGTGGCTCGCCCGCCGCGACCACTACCGTGGGGCTTTCCGACGCATGTGGGCACTGTCCCCCGCTTTCCCCCGGCACCCCATTTCGCTTCTCGACGAGAAGATCCGCCACGCCGTCGGCGGATCGCTCACGGCCAACCACTTCGACGGACTGAGCCACGCCGACATCGCCCGTCTGACACGGAAGCTCCACCGCTCCAGTCGGCTCGACCTCACGTTTGGCCCCGCCCCCTTCAGCCCGCGCGAGCTCGTCGATCTGCCCATCGTCATCGATACCTTGGAAAACGAAAGCTACGACATGCCACCCGCGCCGTCGTTCGACCGGCTACCGTTTACCAGGAAAGCGATCGAGACCATCTCACCTAAGCTGGGGCTTACCCACCCCGAGTACTACCTCTCCTACGAGCCGAAAAACAGGCGCATGCAGCAGCTCATGGGCGATTTCGCCATCCGCCAGCACGCCCTGGCCACGGCGGAGCATGCCCCGGCGACCACGTGGCTCCTTTCCTTCCACGGCCACGGCACGGGCGGCTCGGCCCGGGCGGCCAAGCACTGCGCGGACCTGCCTATTTTCTTCGACTCGTTTGGCGATAATCCGCAGGAGGAGGCCCAGCGCGTCGGCGCCGACGTCTCTGCCACGGTGGAGGCCATTCACCCAGAGGTGATCTCGTTTGCGCGGGCGGGTAAGGTCAGCTGGCCTGCGTACGGGGAGGATAAGAAAGTCTTAAGCGTGGGGCTCTTCACCGGCGCGACGGAGGTTGTCACCGATCCGTTCGCGCATATCAGGACGGCGTTTGCAGGCTGAGGCAAACAAAAAACCCGCAGCTAACGCTGCGGGTGAAAGGCTAAAAGCTTAGAAGTGGAAGCCGGCGATCGGGCCGGTGGCTACGCCGGCGATGGCGACCAGACCCATGATGGCGGCGATAGTGGCGATGACACCCTCAAGCTCCTGGGAGAGCCCGGACTTGTTAGCGAAGTTCACAGCACCAGTCTCATCAGCAATGGCACGGGTGCCGGTATCCGCGGGATCGGCGGTGGTCACGGTGTCGCCACCGAGCACTGCAGGAGTGATCTCGTCCGCCATGGCGGGGGTGACGAGAGAGGCGAACGCGACTGCCGAAGACGTTGCGATTGCTACAGCTGCTCGTTTCATGATTACTCCTTAAAGTCTGTGTCCTGGTCCTTGCGACACTGTTACTCTGTAACTTTCTTAAGTCCTAGCTTAGACGTGACTAAACACAGACGCAAGCTTTTTTTATAGTGCCCTATCTGCTACCCCTGAACAGGGCTTTTGCGGCGCTTTTGCCCCAGTTTTCCCTAAAAGCCCTAAGTTACAATGCGTATCTGGCTGAGGAAACCTAAATTTTCTTGGGGTTGCCCCTTAGCTTTGCGCTGACCGGCGACGGCACCACCGGAAATGTTTTAGTGTGGGGAGTATGGCCGAAAACGACTACGCCCTCACCCCGGACGGACTTCTAAAGGAAAACAGCGCACTCAACTACCCTCAGGCGGCGCCGGCCCCCGGCGATCAGCCGTGGGAGAAGTCGGATCCCCAGTGGTACAAGAGCGCCGTCTTCTACGAGGTGCTCGTGCGCGCGTTCTACGATTCCAACGGCGACGGCACAGGCGATCTCAGGGGGCTCACAGAGAAGCTTCCCTATATTAAGTGGCTCGGCGTCGACTGCATCTGGCTGCCACCGTTCTACGATTCCCCGCTTCGCGACGGCGGCTACGATATCCGCGACTTCCGCAAGATCCTGCCGGAGTTCGGCTCCGTCGACGATTTCGTCGCGCTGGTTGATAAGGCCCACCAGCTGGGACTGCGCGTCATCACCGACATGGTGGTCAACCACACAAGCGACGAGCACCCGTGGTTTAAGCAATCGGTGGAGGACCCCGAGGGGCCGTACGGGGATTTCTACGTGTGGAGCGACACGGACGAGAAGTACTCCGATGCCCGCATCATCTTTGTGGATACGGAGACCTCCAACTGGACGTACAACGAACAGCGCGGCCAGTACTACTGGCACCGGTTCTTCCACCACCAGCCCGATCTCAACTTTGATAACTCCGAGGTACAGGAGGCCATCCTCGACGCCATGCGGTTCTGGCTCGACCTGGGGCTCGACGGCTTCCGCCTCGACGCCGTGCCGTACCTCTTCGAGCGCGAGGGCACCAACTGCGAAAACCTGCCGGAAACGCACGCGTTTCTCAAGCGGTGCCGGGCCATGATAGACAAGGAGTACCCCGGCCGGATTCTCCTGGCGGAGGCCAACCAGTGGCCCGTGGACGTGGTGGAGTACTTTGGCGAGCCGGACAAGGGCGACGAGTGCCACATGTGCTTCCACTTCCCCGTCATGCCCCGCATCTTCATGGCCTCAAGGATGCAGTCGCGCGACCCCATCTCCTCCATCCTGCGCTCCACGCCGGTCATCCCCGATTCCGCCCAGTGGGGGATCTTCCTGCGCAACCACGACGAGCTCACCTTGGAGATGGTCTCCGAGGATGAGCGGGCCTACATGTACCAGCAGTACGCCTACGACCCGCGGATGAAATCGAACGTGGGGATCCGGCGCCGCCTCGCCCCACTCTTGGAGGGCGACCGCAACCAGCAGGAACTGTTTACCGCGCTGCTTCTCTCCCTGCCCGGCTCCCCCGTGCTGTATTACGGCGATGAGATCGGCATGGGGGACAACATTTGGCTCGGCGACCGCGACGGCGTGCGCACCCCCATGCAGTGGTCGCCCGACCGCAACGGCGGGTTCTCCTCCGCCGAACCGGAGCAGCTCTACGCCCCGGCGATCATCAACGCCGAGTACGGGTACAGCTCCGTCAACGTGGAGACGCAGCGCAAGCGCGACACGTCCCTCCTCAACTGGACCCGCTCCCTCATTCACATCCGCAAGCAGTACGACGCTTTTGGCAAGGGCGAGTTCCGGGAACTCACGTGCGATAATATAACAGTGTTCAGTTTTGTCCTCACCTACGAGGACGAGACCATCCTCTGCGTGAACAACCTCTCCGCCCGCCCGCAGCCCGCAGTCCTTGATCTGTCCGAGTTTGCCGGCGGCACGGGGAGGGAGCTCACCGGCGGCGAGGACTTCCCGCCGCTGACGGATTCCTGGACACTGACCCTGCCCCCCTACGGATTTTTCTGGTTTGATATCTCATGATTGACACTGACTCACTGAAAAACGCCCGCTTCTACGCCACCAAGACCGAGCCGATCACCGACGTCGACATCGTCGCCGAGGCACCACTCGAGCGGCCCGAGCTCATCAAGGGCAAGGACGCACCCGGCATCCTCACGTTCGCGCGCGTCCACCGCGAGGGAGGAAGCGACCTGTACCAACTGGTCGTCGACAAGCAAGGAAGAGACATCCTCGGCGAGGAGGAAACAGCGAGGGCGGCGGGAAAGCAGCTGTCCAACGGGTACGCCGTGGGCAGCGGAGTGCTGCACAAGCTCACCGACCCGGCGCTGCCGCCGGTGGAGACCGTGCGGGCCGTGGGCGAGCAATCGAACACCTCGTGGATTTACAACGACCGCGTCATAGTCAAGTACTTCCGTCGCCTCACCCCCACCCCCAACCCGGAAATTGAGCTCTTAGAAGAGCTCACCGCCGCCGGCTGCACCCACTCGGCGCCACTGCGCGGCTGGACCTCCGTCGACATCGAGGGGCACACGTACGTCACCGCCATGCTGCAGGACCTCGTGCCCGGAACCGACGGCTACGACTACGTCACCGGCACCCCCGACGCGTTCGACGCGACCGCCCTCGGCGAGGCGATCCGCGACGTCCACACCGTCCTCGCCTCCACCTGTGAGACCGGCACGCTCGCCCCCGGCGCGCTGGCCACAAACCTCGACCGCAGGCTCACCGGGCTTGTCGGGCGCGCACCACAGCTCAAGGAGTACGAGGAGAAGATCCGCGCCCTCTACTCCACGCTCGCGGAGACGAGCGTGCCCACCCAACGCATCCACGGCGACCTCCACCTGGGGCAAACCCTCGTGGACGGCGATTCGTGGGCGCTCATCGATTTCGAGGGCGAACCCGCGGCCAGCCTGGAAGAACGGCGCCGGCCGGACTCCCCGCTGCGCGACGTGGCCGGCATGATCCGCTCCTTTGGCTACGCCGCGGCTGCCAGCGGACAGGACCAAAGCTGGGCCGACGCCCGCACCGCCGAGCTCATCGCCGGCTACGGCGAGGCGGACGAGGCAATTCTCCGCGCCTACATCGCCGATAAGTGCGCCTACGAGGTCGTCTACGAGCTGGAAAACCGCCCGCACATGGTGCACGTTCCCCTCGACGCGCTGGCGAGCCTTGTGTAGCTAAAAGCCAAGCAGCGCCTCGCGCAGCGGCGCGTGGGACAGCTGCTCGCCGATCCACGGGCTGAACGCGAACGGTGTTGCCTGCACGCCCTCGATGAGCGCGCGGGCGGACACCCACTCAAAGGCATCCACCTCGTCGGGGGCGAACTCGATGCGCGCGCCGGGCGCGACCCGGGCGACGAACACGGGGCAAACCTCCCACTCGACCACACCGGCGGAATCCGCCGCACGGTACTCGAAATCGGGGAGGATGCACTCGACGCTCACGAAATCTGTGGCGCTCATGCCCAGCTCCTCGGTGCCGCGGCGCACGAGCGCCTCCTCGGGGGTCTCCCCCGGGCCCGGGTGGCCGCACATGGAGTTCGTCCACACGCCGGGGAAGGTGAGCTTGGTCAGCGCCCGCCGGGTGACCAGCACGCGGCCGTCAGAATCGATGACGTAGCAGCTGAAAGCGAGGTGCAGGGGGGTGTAGTTCGTGTGCACCGTGGCCTTATCGGCGACGCCACTGGGGGCCTTGGTTTCGTCGAGAAGCACAACCTGCTCGGAAGCTGTCTGGTCAGTCGTCATGGTATCTACACTACTTGGCCGGTCATCCCACGATTCGTTGCGGTGCTGTGGAACAATGAAACCATGCCTGCCCCGCTTGACGCACACCCGCTTTTCCGCGCCCGCACCGACGAGTCCGCGCGCATCGTCGCCCGCGAAGCCTCGTCCTTCTCCGTCCGCCTCGACGAGTACAACTCGGATAACTCGGACTACGGCGGGCGCACCGCGGAGATCGCCAACACGGGCACCCACCTGCGCTCCCTCCTCGTGCACCTGGGGGCAGACCGGCCGGAGGACACAGCCGCCGACGCTGCCGTCGGCGACGCCATCGTCGGTGCCGCGTTCGACCTCGTGCACACGGGGCTGTGCATCATCGACGACGTCATCGACGCGGATCACTCCCGGCGCGGGCTGAAAACCATCCACGCCACCGCGGCGGGCATCGCCTCGCCCACGATCGGCACCCACGCCGCCATCCATTACGGCAACTCCATCGCCATCCTCATCGGCATGAACGCCGTCAACGATGCCACCGCCCTCATCGCCCAGGCCCCCATCGACCCGGACACCGCCCGCACCATCACCAGCATCCTCGCCGGCGCCGTCGACGATGCGGTGATCGGCGAGTTCATGGACGTGGAGCACTCCATCCCCGGCCACACGCCTACCCCGCGCCAGGTGGACAACGCGGCGGTTCTGAAAACCTCGCCCTACAGCTTCGAAGCCCCCCTCGTGTGCGGCGGCCTCCTCGCCGGGCGCCCGGCACACGATATTGACACCCTGCGGGTGATCGCCCGCCACGTGGGGGCGGCGTTCCGCATGGCCGATGACCTGCGGGCGCTCACCAGCAACGCCGTCGTGGGCGACATCCGCAACCACCGCACCACCCCGCTTATGGTGCTGGCCGAAAGCTACCCCACCTGGCCCGCGATCCACCTGGCGCTGAGCTCCATGGAGATGGATACGGCCCGGGCGCTCCTGGAGGATTCCGGGATCCTCGAGGAGGCCCGCGAGATTGGCCACGCCCAGCTCCGGGCCGCCACCGACAAGGTGCACGGCTCCCACATTTTCTCCGCTGCCGCGGAGGCCACCTTTGACTACCTGTTCTTCCGCTTTGAGGAGATCATGACCACCTCCGCCAACTAACACCCGAAAGGATCCCCACCCACCATGTCGTATTCCTCCGCTTCAGCCGTTGTCGTTATCGGTGGTGGAGTAACAGGCCTTGCCACCGCCGGGTTGGCCGCCCGCGCCGGGTACCACGTCACTCTGGTAGAAAAGCTCCCGGAGCTGGGTGGCCGGGTGGGGACGCTGACCGGCGACGGTTACCGGTGGGATACGGGCCCGTCCTGGTGGCTCATGCCCGAGGCGTACGACCACTTCTTCGAGCTCATGGGGACCTCGACCGCCCGGGAGCTGGACCTCATTGACCTCGATCCGGCCTACCGCGTGGTCACCGATTCCTACCCGCCCGTCGACGTGCGCACGGGCATGGATCACGTGGCGGCACTCGCGGATTCGCTGGAGCCCGGCGCGGGCGACAAGCTGCGCGCCTACCTCGACGAGGCATCACTTACCTACCGGGTGGCGCTGTCCACGTTCCTCTACACCACGTTCACCTCGGTGAAGCCGTTTTTGGATAAGGAGATCACCACCCGCATCCCACTGCTTATTCGCCTGCTCACCCGCTCGCTCAAAGACGATGTGGAAATAAATGTTGCCCACCCAGTCCTTAGGATGCTCCTGGAGTACCCGGCGGTGTTTGTGGCCACCCGCCCGGACCGCGCGCCGAGCATGTACAAGCTGCTCAGCCACACGGACCTCATCGCCGGGGTGAAGTACCCGCAGGGTGGCTACTACCAGCTCATCAGGCGAATGGCCGCGTTGGCCGAGGACAACGGGGCGACGCTGCGCACGGGCACGGTGGTCACCCGCATCGTCACCGCCGCCGACCGCGTCACGGGCGTGCAGGTGCTCACCGAGGCGGGTGAGGAGACGATCCCCGCCGACATCGTTGTCTCCACCGCCGACCTCCACCACACGGAGACGGCGCTCCTGCCCCCGCGCCTGCGCTCGGTCCGCTCGTGGCGCCGCAAGGACCCGGGCATCAGTTCGATCGTCGCGCTCCTCGGCGTCGCCGACCCTCTCCCCTCGCTCCTCCACCACACGTTGTCGCTTTCCGACGATTGGTCGCCGGACTTTGCTGCCATCTCCGGGGAGCTTCCGGGTAGGGAGCATTCCCGCAGTGTGTACGTGTGCAAGGCGAGCGCCACCGACCCGACTTTGGCGCCGCAGGGTTGCTCGAACATTTTCATCCTCATCCCCACAAGGGCGGACCCCTCGATTGGCTGCGGATCCGCCTACAACGACACGCCCTCCCCTACGGTGGAGGCCATTGTGGACGAGATCATTGAGCTCGTTGCCACCCGCGCCGATGCCCCGGCGCTGGCGTCGAAGGTGGAGAAACGGTTCACCATCGGCCCAGCGGATTTCGCCTCCCGGTACAACTCGTGGCAGGCCTCGTCCATCGGCCTGGCGCACACTCTATGGCAGTCCGCCTTCCTCCGCGGGAAGAATGAATCAAGCAAGGTCAAGGGCCTGCTGTGCGCTGGCGGCACCACGGTGCCGGGCGTGGGCGTGCCGCTGTGCCTCATCTCCGCGGAGAACGTGATCAAGCGCCTGCGCGGGGATTCAACGTCGGCCCCGCTGACGAGTCTCTAGCCCACGCCCCGATGGTCCCGGGCACCATGGGGGGTGCCTCCCCCACGATCGCCCGGGCGTTGGCCTCTAGTTCCAGCTCGGTGGTCACCGTCTTCACCGTGCGTGATTTCGTGTCGCGCCGGCCAGGTGCCATTCCCATGGGCAGGAACCCGCGTCCGGCTGCGGCACCGCGTGCCCCGGGCGCGGGTCTCGCACCGCCGGGAGCCACGCTACCACCGCCGCGTCCCGTCACGGCGGATCCTCCGGTTACGGCTCGCATCGCTTGTTTGCCTCGCGCAATCCTCCGCCCACCGGCGACAACGCTCGACGGTGCGGTGGCGCGGGACCGTAGGGCGGAACGGCCTCGCGAGGACCTTCTCCCGGCGGCCCCCGGCCCCGGCGCCACCATGGGCCCAGGCTGATAGGAACCTGCACTCGGGCGAGCCCCCGCGGCTGCGCCTGTGACACCACTCATAGGCGCTGTGCCTGTTGGTGAGGCAACTGGATCCACGCTTTGCGTCCCCGTGGGTGACGCCCCGCCGCGCTGTATCGCCCCCGGCCCGCTTGCCTGCGCGTCGACACGCTGCAGTTCCCTCACAAGCGCTTGGTCGGGCTTTCCGGAGCGGATCGCCTCAATGTGGTGCTCTAGATCGTTTCTCGCGGTGGTGGCGATGTCGTGCAACTCCGCTTCCAGCGCGCCGCCTTCGGAGGGCGGAACCGCCGTATCGAGCAGGGAGCCCACCCGTGGCTCGGCAAGTAACAGCAGCGGTGGCAAGCCGTACTTCGCGTACGCCAGGAGCGCCAGCTGTTCGTGCAACTGACGCGCGCCGGGCACGGGGTTGGCCATGATCGTGGTGTTAATAAGCACCACCTCTGCGATCCCGAGCTTGTGGGTCAGTGAGATTCGCCCGGCCCAGTGCGACATTGCCTGCGCGTTGGTGGCGAAGGATTCCGTGGCCTCGCTCGTCTTGCGGATCTTGTCCACGATGGCATCGATCACCTCGCCGTGATTGGCGGCCATGATGTCGTTTGCCACGGCCCTGAGCTGGTCGGTCACCTCCCGCATGGAGGAGGACACGTCTTGCCAGGAATCCACCGCCTCCCCGATGGCCGAGGTGTGGGTGGTGATGTAGCTCCCCAGCAGCCCACTGACGCTGTGCGGAGTCACCACCGTCTTCGGTGTCACCACAACGGGAACAGGTACCACGGCCTCCGGCAGCGACACCCGTCCCCCACCGCCGACAGTGCCCAGGCCGTCGAGCCCGCGCGCGAACAGTTCTTCCTGGGCGGAAAATCCCTTCGCGGTCTCTTCCATTCCGTGGGCTAAACCGCCGATGACATCCAGCAGCCCTCGGGTCACGGCACTCGCGGATGCCGGACCAGAATCTAGAGCAGCCGCGTGCTCAGCTCCCACCTGATCGAGTCCTGACACGTGCGTAAACGCCCTCAGATCACTAGACGCTATCTGCCGCCAGTGCCCAGTATCTGGCGCTTTTCGTATGTGCTGGAGCATCTGTGATGCTCTGAACAGCTGGTCAATGTCAATGCGAACGATACTCACTTAGCTTCTCCCCGATTAATAGATCAAAATATTTTTCAGCTTGTGGACACTCATCAACGGGTTCCACTTCGTAGGAATTGGATGAAGAATAATTCACTTCCACTGTTCCCCGCTGCGTTTCTGCCCCGATTACGCATGCCTCGTTACCTTCGGGAGAGAATGCTAACGCAGGCTGTTTCTCGCTGGAAGGCTCATAGGGAAGAGGAACCCGGGATTCCGCTACTCGAGCTATTTTGTACGCGGCAGCGTTGACCACAATCGCAGCGCCGTCTTCTGTCCAGAACGCGCACGATTCCAGCCCCTGTTTCCGGTAGATTTCTCCGCCTTCGTCCAAATGCGTGAGCCCGAGTTCCTCGAGACGTTCCTCCGTGATGTCCTCGCACGGCGTGGCGAGGTGAAAGGACGGGTCGGAGGTATCGAACAGGTAGGGCTCGTCCTCCGCGGCAAGCCCCGAGGTGGAACAGCCGGCCAGGCTGCACGTGCCGATGAGGGCGAGCACGGGGAAAAGCATCCGCAGTCCGCTCACGTCATTGTCCTTTCTCATGCCGGTGAAAGCTTTTGTGAGCTCCGTGCGGGGCCCCATTGTTTCCCACACGGAGCTCACTTTCAACGGTCGCTTCACAGCAATCGCGGCTGGACGCGGGGCCCCGACGTGGCTTCTTTCAGGCCCCTCAATGTGTCACAGTGTGGCGCCCTTTGAGATGAAAGAAGCGAAGCGCTTTCCCTCCTGTCAGCCAGTGCGAACAGGTGCTGTGGGATCCGGCGCCCTCGCGGCGAAGCCAGATGGAAGAACGTGGAAGGCTTGCCGGCAAGGAGCAGAATCCCTCATGCCTGCACCCTGGTCCGTACGGTAGAGACAATGAACAACCCAACTATCGGGTAGCAACTCTGCATTGCACTAGTAATTTTTTACCGTGCATAAACTGACCATGCAGTGGTTAGTGCGCACAACACATTGTGCATTACCCCCATCGGAGGGGTGAAGCAAACATTAAAGCTTGTTCGAGAATTTGAAAAATGTAATTTTGTACCTATTTTCGAGGGTGGTCCAAACCCCCAGGCAGCGTGGGCTCATAGCCCCGGGCGACGTTCGAGAAAACGGTGAGAAGGGGGCGTCGACAAGCGAAAAACGGTTAATTCACCGCGGCGAGATTCCCCTTGAACGTCACGTTGCCGATGGTGAACTCGGCATCGTAGGCCACACTCGGGGAAACGTTGTACGGGAAGTTGAGGTTCGCCCGCGCGCCCACCCCCAGCGGCAGATCCAGCCCCACGATGTAGGACGGGTCCGAAATCTGCAGTGGCTCGGCATCCTCGAGCTTGTTGTCGCCGTTGTAATCCTCGTACCGCAGGCTCGCCGTCAGCGCGCTCGGCGGGAACGGCTGGTCATTGTTGTTCTCCACGGTCACCACGACCGTCGTCCCACCGAAGTTGCCCGAGGTGACGCTCTGCAACTTGTACGTCAGCCCCAGCCCCTCGTCCTCGACCGGCTCCGAGAACTTTTCGACGGTCTTGGGGGCAACGTCCTTGGGAGTAAAGGTCTCCGTCTCCTGGACGGAGGTGGACACCTTCTCACTTACCGACGACTCCTGGGCACTGTTTTTCTCCCCTGCACACCCCGCGCCGCACAGCGCAACAGACACAAGCACGGCAACAGCGGGGGCGAAACGGGAGCGGTTCATCATCACGAAATGTCCATCCTAGAAGTCGTTGGTCCAACACGCAGTTCAACACCGCGCGCACACCAGTTTATTCTACCGGCCCAACGACATGGGAATATCTGAGGTAGTGTGCGTGTTCGTAGATACGGCAACAAAGTCGAAGTGGGAGAATCTGTGAAAAGCGTCATCGGAATCATACGCAACGTGACGGCCCTGTGGCCCTTCTACGTGGGGGTCATCATCGCCTCGCTCGTCACGGCCGCGCTGAACCTGGTCAACCCGTTCATCATGCGCGACGCCACAGACACCATCGTCTCCGTGGTCTCCGGCAACCAGGCGCTGGCGCAGGCCAACACGCGCATCATCTGGCTGACCGTCGCCATCCTCGCCGTGGGACTCCTCAACACCGCCGTGCGCAACATCGGCGGCTACATCGGCGACGTGATGGCGGCCAGGATGCGGCAGATCCTCTCCACGCGCTACTACGCGCAGCTCCTCTCCCTGCCGCAGCGCTACTTTGATACCCAAGTCACCGGCACAATCATCGCCCGGCTCGACCGCTCCATCGCCTCGATCACGCAGTTCCTGCAGGCATTTTCCAACAACTTCTTCCCCATGCTGCTCACCGTGGCGGCCGTGCTCGTCATCACCGCCGTGTACTACTGGCCACTGACGGTGCTGCTCGCCATCATCTTCCCCATCTACATGTGGCTTACGGCCCTGACGAGCAAGAAGTGGCAGCGCCTCGAGGGGGCCAAGAACAAGCAAATCGACCTCGCCGGCGGCCGGTTCGCCGAGGTCATCGGCCAGGTCAAGGTGGTCAAGTCCTTCGTCACCGAGGTGGCCGAGCTCGTCGGGTTTTCCAAGCGCTACGGAAAGACCGTCTCGCTGACCCGGGAGCAATCCCGCTACTGGCACGTCATGGACATCGCCCGCGGGGCGGCAATGGACCTCATCTTCCTGTTCATCTACGGCGTGCTGTTCTACCGCACGCTGCACGGGTTCTTCAGCCTCGGCGACATGGTCATGCTCATCCAGCTGGTCACCATGGCCCGCCAGCCCGTCATGATGATGAGCTACCTCGTGGACACCACCCAGCGCGCCGTCGCGGGCTCGAAGGACTACTTCGAGGTCATGAACGTCGCCCCGGAGCCTACCGCCAACGAGGTCGTGGTGGAGGCCACCAGCTCCTCGCACACGCTGCCCGAGCAGGCCCAGGACGCCCACACGCTACCCGCCGTGGGGTCCACCACCATCGACTTCGACGATGTCAGCTTCGGCTACGACGAGGGCGACGAGGTCATCCACAACGTCAGCTTCACCGTCCACCCCGGCGAAAAGGTCGCGCTCGTGGGCGAATCCGGCGGCGGCAAGTCGACGCTGGTCAACCTCATCCTCGGGCTATACCGGCCCACCGAGGGCGCGCTCACCATCAACGGGCACGATGTCACCGCCGTGCAAGCCGAAGACCTGCGCAAGTCCGTGGGAGTGGTGTTCCAAGATTCGTCCCTCTTTTCCGGCACCGTGCGGGAAAACATCGCCTACGGCAAGCCCGACGCCACCGACGAGGAAGTTGTTTCGGCCGCCAAGGCCGCCTTCGCCCACGACTTCATCGAGGAGTTCCCCGACGGCTACGACACCGTCATCGGCGAGCGTGGCCTGCGCCTGTCCGGCGGGCAGAAGCAGCGCGTGGCCATCGCCCGCGCGATGCTCAAGGACGCCCCCATCCTCGTCCTCGACGAGGCGACCAGCGCGCTCGACACCAAGGCCGAGCAGCAGGTCCAGGCCGGGCTCGAGGCGCTCATGCACAACCGCTCCACCCTCATCATCGCCCACCGGCTCTCCACCATCGCCAGCGTGGACATGATCGTCACGCTAGACAAGGGCCACGTGGACGAGATTGGTGCGCCGGCGGAGCTCGCCGCCTCCGGTGGTATTTACGCGCAGCTGCTCGCCCTCACCTCGGCGGCGACGGAGGAAAGCCGCCAGCGTCTCAAAGAGTTCGGGCTCATCAACTAGCACCTACAATGAGGGGTATGGAATGCCCTGACCTTAGTACTCTGCGCGACCGTCGCACGATGAAGTGGACGGCCTTCGACCCCGACGTACTCCCGCTGTGGATCGCCGAATCGGATTTTCTCACCAACCCCCGCATCCCCCAGGCGCTGCACGAGGCGGTGGATAGGGAACAGTTTGGCTACCCGCCCGCCGGCGACGACGTAGCCCGTGCGCTGCAGGGCTTTTGCGCCCGGCGCTACGGCTGGGAGTTTGACGCCTCCCAGGTGTTCCTCGCCACCGACGTCATCCAGTCGATCGTCGCCGCGCTGCGCTACGTGGTGCCTGCAGGGCCGGTGGCGATCCCCACGCCCAGCTACCCGCCGTTCTTCTTTGCCTGCCAGGCGGCGGGGAGAAAAGTGGTGACCATCGACGGGCTGTCGCTGGAGGCGGTGGAGGAGGTGTTCGCCACCGAGCACCCGGCCGCGTTCATCCTCTGCTCCCCGCACAACCCGCTCGGCATCGTCCATGAGCGCTCATACCTCGTGGGTCTCGCCGGGCTCGCGGCGAAATACGGCGTGCGGATCCTCTCCGACGAAATCCACGCGCCCCTGGTGTACCCCGGCCACCACCACGTCCCCACCGCCAGCGTGTCCGAGGAAGCCGCCGAGCGCACCATCACCTTCATGTCCACGTCCAAGGGATGGAACGTGGCGGGCCTGCGGTGCGCCCAGATCATCTTCACCAACCCGCACGACCGCGACACATGGCTGGCGCTGACGCCCAGCGCCGTCCCGCCACCATCAATCCTGGGGAACGTGGCGGCCATCGCCTGCTACACCGACGAGTCCGACTTCCTCGACCAGGAGGTGGCCTACCTGCAAGAAAACCGCGACTATCTCCTTGCCGCGCTGCCTAAGGCGCTGCCGGGGATCCGGCTCTCCCGCCCGGATGCCACCTACCTCATGTGGCTTGATTTCTCACAGTGTGAACGCGAGGAGTTGCGGTCTGATTCCCAACAAACACTCCTTGCCTCCGCCCGCGTGGGCCTCAACGCGTGCGCCGGCTTTGGCACAGCTCACACCGGTTTCGCGCGGCTCAATTTTGGGTGCTCGCGGGACACCCTGGAGGAGGCAATTCGGAGGATTAGGACTACCTTTTCGGGATAAAATTTCACAAAACAACTCCCACTGTGTAGGATACCGTCCCATACAGTGAAATATTGGACATGGCGAACCGGGGCCCGCCCCACCCTTAGGCGGACGCGCCGGTAAGCCACTACCGAATCGACCCACACAAACAACGGCAGAGGGCCGGTAGGTAATCCGTCAGAGTGAGATTTTTGAGAGGACTGGAGTTCCTACCATGACTGCAACGAAAGCGTCAGCCGACGCACAACAGCCGACGATCCGAGGTGGAAAGTACTACATGACGCTCATCGTGGCGTCCATGATGCTGTTTTCCATGTACTTCGGCGCCGGCAACCTTATCTTCCCGCCGATGCTCGGCGCACATTCCGGCGAGGCGTTCACGCCCGCCATCCTCGGCTTCCTCGCCGCAGGCGTGCTTCTGCCCGTGATTTCCGTCATCGCCGTCGCCGTGACCGGTGATTCCATCACCGACATGTCTAACCGCGGTGGCAAAGTGTTTGGCATCGTCTTCCCCATCCTCGTGTACCTGTCCATCGGCGCTCTGTACGCCGTTCCGCGTACCGCCGTGGTGAGCTACGGTTCCGGGTTCGTTCCGATTGCTGGCGTGGACAACAAGACAAGTCTTGTCATCTACTGTGTCACCTTCTTCGTCATTTCCGCGGCTCTGGCGTGGAACTCGAACTCGATCATCGATAACCTGGGTAAATTCCTCACCCCTGCGTTGCTGTTCCTGCTGGCACTCATGATCATCATGAGCTTCTTTAGGCTCGACTCGCAGGCCCTGCCGCCTGCCGAGGATTACTCCGCACCGATGTCCGCCGGTCTGATCCAGGGCTACGCCACGATGGACTCGCTGGCCGCGTTGGCCTTCGGCATCCTCGTTGTGACCTCCCTGCGCTACAAGCGCGTCGGCGAGGGCCCGCGTCTGGTTCGTTCCGTCTCCGGCGCCGCCATCGGCGCTGGCATCCTGCTCGCCCTCGTGTACGTGGGACTGGGCATCATCGGCAAGAGCATGGTCGACGGCCGCTCCTTCAAGGACGGCGCCGCCCTCCTGTCGGCCTCCGCGCACGAGATCATGGGCACCCCCGGCATGTACGCCCTCGGCGCCATCGTGTTCCTGGCCTGCCTGACCACCTCCGTCGGCCTCATCGGTTCGACCTCCGAGTTCTTCCACGAGATCGCCCCCGGCGTCTCCTACCACGCGTGGGTCATCATCTTCTCCGTCGTGGCGCTGGGCATTTCCTCCCTGGGGCTGACGGCCGTGCTGTCCGTGGCCGCCCCGATCATCGGGTTCCTCTACCCCGCCGCCATGACCCTCGTGCTCATCACGCTGGTTGAGCCGTTGTTCCGCCGGAAACTGTTCTGGACGTACCGCATCGCCCTGTACGTGGCCATCATCTGGGCCGGCCTCATGAGCCTTAACTCCCTGGGCTGGGGCTCCTCCTTCATCGAGCCGCTCATCAGCTGGGCCCCGGGCTACGAGAACGACCTCGGCTGGTGGCTGCCGGTACTGACCGCCACCGTCGTCGGCGTGATCCTCGACTTCACCACCCGCAAGAAGGAAACCATTGAGGTTGGCGTAGCCACCGTCCACGAGGACGAGGTCCCCGTCAACGCCTAGTGCAACCGCACCACTCGCCCACTGGCTGTGCCCAGTGGGCTTTTTTATCACTCATACCTAGCCCAAACGTAAAAGGCTCAATCCTGTGTAACCATGATGCATTGAAAAGCAGGGGGAACACCGCGTCAGGCCACGAGCCCCACACTCTCGCACTACATGAGAAGAAGCGAAATGACGAGCATCGTCGGCAGCGCCGCCAGCGTGGTGATGACAGAGACGTCGCGGGCAAGGTGCGAGGCGGTGCCGTACTGCGAGGAGTAGATGAACACGTTCTGCGCCGTAGGCAGCGCACCCATGATCCCGGCCGCCACCACCGACGGCGAGTCGAGCCCCAGCGCCACGGCGATGCCAATCGCCACCGCGGGGTGCAGGACGGACTTGGCGGCGGCAAGGCCGGCAGCCTCCCGGCGCGAGACGGTGCCCGCCTCGAGGAAGCGCGTGGAGTAGAGCGAGACGCCGAAGAAGACGAGGGCGAGCCCCACGGCGGCGTCGGAAAGAATGGTCAGCGGCTCGAACACCACCGATGGCAGCGTCCACCCGGTCACGCTGAGCGTCACGCCGATGGCGGCGGCGATGACGATGGGATTTTTCAGGGGCCGCAAGATTTCGTGGGACGCCGAGCGGGAGGCGTCGACAAGCAACAGAGCCAGGGGCGCGTAGACGGAGGTTTGGAACACGATGGCCAGGACAGCGGGGAACGGATCGCCGAGGATGTAGACCGCGAACGGGATCCCCAGGTTGGCGGCGTTGACGTAGGAGGCGGCCATGCCGGCAAACACCGCGCGGGCCACGCCCCGGCGCAACACCAGCAGGTACACCACGGCGACGCACACCAGCATCGTCATCTCCGCGGCGACGATGACCACAAGAAGCGGCGAGAACAACTCGCCGGGCCGGGTTGTGGCCGTGTGCGTGATGATGAGGGCCGGGGTTGTCACATTGAAGACGAGCGCGGACAGAACCTTCTCGGCGTGCGGGCCGAGGATACCCGCGCGCCCCACACCAAAGCCCGCAGCGATGATGAGGGCGACCACCGTAAACCCGTGAATAACGTCTCCCACACTGCCCGATTATCCCATCAGGGGGGTCGGCTATGTATTTGAGGGCCTAAGCCATACGATGTTCATTATGTTTTCACTCAGGGCGACCGCGAGCGTCCTCACAGGGCTCACGATCGCGACTGCGGCAACCGCGTGCAGCGCGGGCTACACAGCCACACCAACAGCCACGAACCAGCAGGTAGACTCCATCGTTGTGGGAACCTCCGGGCCGCCCGCGAGCCTCGACTTCACCACCACCGGCGGGGCCGCCATCCCCTCCGTGCTCATGCGCAACGTGTACGAAACGCTCATCAGCATTGACAACAACGGTGACATCACACCCGGGCTCGCCACCAGCTGGGACGTCTCCCCCGACGGCACCGTGTACACCTTCCACCTGCGCGACGGGGTGACCTTCTCCACCGGCGAACCCTTCACCGCCGACACCGCCGCCTTCTCCATCACCCGCGTCAAAGACGCGTGGACCAACGGCATGAAGAAAGGCATGGACGTGGTCGACCACGTGCGCGTCATCGACCCGCTTACCCTCGAGGTGACCCTTTCCCGGCCCTCCAACCAGTGGCTGTGGTCCATGGGCACCCTCATCGGTGCCATGATGCACCCCGACCACGTGGACAAGCTCGCCACCGACCCCGTCGGCACCGGGCCGTACACCATCGACAGCTTCGCAGTGGGCCAATCCGTGGCGCTGAAAGAAAACCCCACCTACTGGGGCACCAAACCGCACCACGCCCACGCCATCATCCGCTACTTCGCCGACGCCACCAGCTCCACCAACGCCCTCATGTCCGGCGACATCGACGTCCTGTGGGCCGCCCAGCAGCCGGAAGTAGTGCTCGGGCTGCAACAAAACTCCGGTTACAACGTCGAGGTGGGCACCACCAACGGCGAGGTCCTCCTCTCCATGAACAACAAGCGCGCCCCCTTCGACGACATCCGCGTGCGCCAGGCCGTCATGTACGCCATCGACCGCCAGGCCGTCATCGACACGGCCTGGGCCGGCTACGGCACCGACACCGGCGGCCAACCCGTACCCCCCACCGACCCGTGGTACACCGACAAAAACTACTACCCCTACGACCCGGACAAGGCCCGCGAACTCATCCGCGAGGCCGGCGCCGAGGGGGCCAAGGTGGAGTTCGACGTGCCCAGCTTCCCCTACGCCATGAGCGCCTCCGAGATCATCGTCAGCCAGCTGCGCGACATCGGGCTCGACGCCTACATCGTGGGCACCGAGTTCCCCGCCGTGTGGCTCAACAAGGTGATGGGACAGGCCGATTACCAAATGTCGCTCATCGCCCACGTGGAGGCCCGCGACATCCCCCATCTGTTTGGCAACCCCGACTACTACCTCGGCTACGACAGCTCCCAGCTGCGCGATCAGCTGACCAAGGCGGACACCGGGACGCCGGAGGAGAACGTGCAGTACATGCGCGACGCGGTGGACACCATCATGAGCGATGCCGCCGCCGACACCGTGTTCAACTTCCCCAACATCGTGGTCACCGCGCCCGGCGTGACCGGGATCAACCCCAACGTGGTCACCGAAGGTTTGCCGCTGTACTCCATGGAGGCCCGCAAATGATCCGTCAACTGGTGCGCATCGTGGCCCGGTTTGTGGGCACCGTGTTCGTGTCCTCCATCCTCATCTTCCTCGCGCTGCGCGTGGTCCCCGGCGACCCCGCCGAGATCGCCCTCGGTGTCAACGCCACACCGGAGCTGCTGGCCAAGAAGCGGGCCGAGCTCGGCACCGACCGCCCCCTCATCGTGCAGTACTGGGACTGGTTCTCCAGCCTCATCACCGGCGATTTCGGGGTTTCAATGTCGAGTTCGCAAAACATCTCGCCGATCATCGCCGACCGCTTCCAGGTCTCGCTCATCCTCGTGGTGACGGCGCTCATCCTGGCGGTTGCCATCGCGGTACCGCTGGGCATGTGGGCCGCGCTGCGCGCCCGCCACGTCGACGGCATCCTCATCACCGCCGGCAGCCAGGTGGGCATCGCCATCCCCTCGTTCCTCGCGGCAATCCTCCTGGTCACGGTGTTCGCCGTGCACCTGGGGTGGCTGCCCGCCAACGGGTGGATCCCGCCGGGATGGGACTTCGGATCGTTCCTGTCCCGGTTGATCCTCCCCGTCCTGTCGCTCGCGGCGGTCCAGGCCGCCATCATCACCCGGTACGTGCGCAACTCAGTCCTCGATATTCTTCACGACGACTTCCTCCGCACCGCCCGCGCGAAAGGCCAGACTCGCTGGCAGGCATTGCTTTCCGACGGCCTCCGCAACGCCGCCCTACCCGTCATCACCGTCACCGGTGTCCAGCTCGCAGGGCTCGTGGTCGGCGCCGTTGTCATCGAGCGGGTGTTCTCCATCCCCGGTCTCGGCGCGTTCCTGCTTGACTCCGTATCCAACCGTGACCTCCCCGCCGTGCAGGCGGCGGTCCTCGTCCTCGTCGTGTTCACGCTGGCCATCAACACCCTCGTGGACCTGAGCTACGCCATCATCGATCCCCGCGTGAGGAGGGTTCGCGCATGAAAAAGTTCCAACTCTATCTCGGCGCCGGGCTCGTTGTCATCGTCGTGCTCACGGCGCTTATCTCGCTCGCGTGGACACCGTACGACCCGATCCAGGCGTTCCCGCACTCCGCGCTCGAGGGCCCTTCGTGGCAGCACCTCATGGGCACCGACCGGTACGGCCGGGACATTCTCTCGCGGATCATGGCGGGCAGCCAGATCACGCTCTTTGTAGGGCTCGTCGCCGTCGCCATCGGCATGCTCGTGGGGGTCCCGCTGGGAATCGTCGCCGGCATGAACCGGGGCGGGATCATCGAGCAGCTCATCGTCCGCGGCGCGGACATCGTGCTCGCGTTCCCGGCCCTCCTCATGGCGATCATCGCCGGCGCCATGGTGGGCGCCAGCACAGGTTCGGCCATGGTCGCCATCGGCATCGCCTCCATACCGGCGTTCATCCGTGTATCCCGAGCGGGGACGCTGCGCGTGGTCACTGCCCCCTTTATGGAGGCCGCTACGCTCGCCGGCCAGGGCGGATTGTCCAAGGCCGTCCGGCACGTGCTGCCGAACATCGCGGGGCTGGTGATCGTCCAGGCATCCATCGTCTTTGCGCTGGCGATTCTCGCCGAGGCGGCATTAAGCTTCCTCGGCCTCGGCACTCCCCCGCCCGACCCCTCGTGGGGGCGCATGCTGCAGTCAGCCCAATCGTTCCTGTCCACCCAGCCACTGCTCATTGTGTGGCCCGGGCTCGCCATCGCCCTCACCGTCTTGGGCTTCAACCTGCTTGGCGATTCCCTCCGCGACATCCTCGACCCAACCACAGGAGCTCACCGATGAGCCTGGTACACGTAGAAAACCTCACCATCACCACCGCCTCCGGGCGCGACCTTGTCCGCGGCGTCTCCTTCGACCTCGCCCCCGGCGAAAAGCTCGGCATCATCGGCGAATCCGGCTCGGGGAAGACGCTCACCTCCTATTCGCTCATGGGGCTGCTCGCCGATAACCTCCACGCCACCGGCTCCGCCACGTTCGGCGGCCAGGAGCTCATCGGCACCGACGAGAAAGACATCGCCCCCCTGCGCGGCGATCGCATCTCCATCGTGTTCCAGGAGCCGCTGACGGCCCTTAACCCGCTCAAGCGCGTGGGCACGCAGGTGGACGAGGTGATGCTGCTCCACGGCACGGCCGACAAGGCGGAGGCGCAGCGGCGCACCAGGGAACTGTTCGCCGAGTGTGCCCTGCCGGAGCGCGCCTACACCGCGTTCCCCCACGAGCTGTCCGGCGGCCAGCGCCAGCGGGCGCTCATCGCCATGGCCGTGGCAAACAACCCCGACCTGCTCATCTGTGACGAGCCCACCACGGCCCTTGACGTCACCGTGCAGAAGCAAATCATCGCCCTCATCTCCAGGCTCACTGAGCAGCGTGGCACCGCGGTGCTGTTCATCTCGCACGACATCGGACTCGTCTCGCACGTGTGCGATCGGCTCGTGGTGATGAAGGACGGGGAGCTGGTGGAACAGGGCACCACTAAGGCGCTCATCACGAACCCCCAGCACCCGTACACCGTGGGGCTCATCGCGGCCACCGACCTTGCCGCCCGGGACCACAACGGCGATTTTTACACCGTCGCCACCGCGGCTCACTACGAGCCGGGGGTAAAAAAGAACGTGATCGAGCAGCCCGCACCGCCCGCCGCCGAGCCGGTCATTGTGGCGGACCGCGTGTCCAAGGTGTTCACGTCGAAAAAGCTGTTCCACCCGGCGGTGGAGAACACCGCGCTCGATAGCGTATCGCTCACCATTACCAGGGGCATGCAGCTGGGTATCGTGGGCGAATCAGGTTCGGGAAAGTCCACGCTGCTGAGGATCCTCGCGGGGCTGACCGCGCCGACCTCGGGAAGCGTCACGCTCCACGGCACGCCGGTGAACCCGCGCACGGTGGGCCGCCACGTGCAGATGGTGTTCCAGGACCCGCGCGGCTCGCTCGATCCCCGCATGACGGTGGGGCGGTCCATCGCGGAGCCCGGCAACGTATCCGCCGAACGTGTGGCCGAGGTCCTCACGGAGGTGGGGCTCAAGCCCTCCGCGGCGGCCCGCTACCCGCACGAGTTCTCCGGTGGCCAGCGCCAGCGCATCTCCATCGCCCGGGCCCTCTCGGTGCGCCCGGAGGTCTTGCTTGCCGACGAAGCGGTCTCCGCACTCGATGTCTCCGTGAGGGCCCAGATCCTGAACCTCCTCCAGCGCTTGTCCCGGGAGTACGGCCTCACCATGGTGTTCGTCTCCCACGACCTAGGTGTTGTCCACGAGATCTGCACCGATGTGGCGGTGTTCCGGGGCGGTTCCATCGTGGAACGAGGCACCGCCGACGAGGTGTATTCCCACCCCCAGCACGACTACACTCGCACGCTCTTGGAATCGCGCCTCACCATCTAGCTCCCCCTGGTTGACCCTGGTGGTTGACCGTGTTTGGGGTTGGTTTTGGGGTGTTTTTCCTGGTGGTGTTGGTTCCATCGGGTGGCAAGTTTTTTTCGCCGTGCGGGCATGCCCCACGCACGCTAGTTTGTGGGGCATGACGTTGCGTGAGATGAAGTCGATCGTCTCCTCGCACTCAATGGAGCTTGTGGGGGAGTACGCCGGTATGACAACCGGCGACATCATGCGCGCCGACGGCCTCGACGACGTGGAAGCCCGCACTTTCCACGACCTGGCCACCGTGTACTACGGGCACACCCACGCCTCCCACCAGCAAGCCCAAGCCAGAGCCACCGCCATCACCAACCACCACACCATCGCCACCCTACGGGAGATTGAATCCCAGGTCCGCAAACTGCACGATAAGTCCCACGCCTGGCAGGTCCGTGTGGCTTTGACTAAGTGCCGGGCGAATTGTCGGGAGATCCGCACCGAAGCCATTGGTGTGTTGGCACGGTTTAACACGATGCGGGCGAATAACCCCACCAATTCTCTTTCCTGCCGGCCAATACCCGGCACCACCAAAATGCGGGTGTCGGTGGTCGCCGACGCGCACACCGCCCGGCTGGCGGTGGACAAAGCCCGCCACATAGCAAAGGCACAAGACTCCGACGAGGCCGACGAGTTCCTTACCGCCGCGGCCTCTAGTGGCAGTGGTCAGTTGCCGGCGGTGGAGCCTGCGATCATTCTTCCCGCGGACACCACCATCATGGGCACCACCATGGATGAGCGGGGTAACTACATGCTGTCGCTGACAGACGGCACCACGGTGACCGCCCAGGAGTTCTCCCAGATGAAACTCACCGAGTACGGGTGGGCTGTCCTTCTGGAGCCACTAACCGGCAAGGAGTTGGGAGTGTACCGGTTCCGGACTGATACGGCCCGGTTTGCGGATCCTTTCCAGCGCAAGCTGCAACGGTTGAAAACCCCTGTGTGCGCGGTGGAGGGGTGCACATGTGGGGCGGATAACTGCCAGGTCCACCACATTCAACCGTTCAAAGACGGTGGGCCCACCATTCTTGCGAACTTTTCCCTGCTGTGTGGGTTCCACAACGGGCGAAACGATGACGATCCGAAGAAGCCCCGCTACGGGCGAATAGAAAAAATCACAGGCCTCGACTACTACGTCCCACCCTACGGCGGCAGACCGAGACTCAACATGACACCCTGCGCCCAAGGCGGGGCCGTCCGCCTTGCCCAAAAAATGGTCGGACACCAACCACAAGCAGTGCTGTAGCTAGCACCCTAACAAGCCACGGGCAAGCGATGCTGCGTCGGCAGGCCAGTACTCTTCCGGGCGGGGCCGTGGCGTGCCCGGGTACGCCTTGCACGCATCGATGGTTTCGCGCCACCGCTGGGGGATTTCCTCCGCGCCGTACATGGCCCCGATGAGGGCGCCGCAGATCGCGGCGTTGGTGTCGGTATCGCCACCCCGGCCCACCGTGCGCACAAGCGATTCTTCAAAATTTGCGCCGGTTGCTAGTTCGTACACGGCGTTGCCAAAGGCGATCTTCACCCACCCCATTTGCAGCATGTACTCCGCGGGCGGCTCCTCCGTCGAGCGGGCGACGAGCTCCTGCACCTCGGCGTTGCCGTAGTCGCGCGCGGCACTTACCACGGCCTCCACAGCCTGCGGTTGGCTAAGGCCATCGCGCACGATGCGGGCGAGGGCGACGGCGTAGGTGGCGTTGATCGCGGTGCACAACGGGTTGACGTGTGTCATCCGCGCGTCCTCGATGGCGGCCTCGGCGATGGATTCCTCGGCCTCCGGCGGGCGCCCCGCGCCGTAGACAGCCAGCGGTGAGATCCGCATGAGTGCCCCGTTGGCCTGGGATTCCGCGTTGAAAAAGCCCCCGGTGAGCGCCGCCCTGATGGTGGTGCCCACGGTGAACGGCTCCGAGCGCATCCACCGCTCGTAGGCCGAACGAATATCGTCTTGGTCAAAGTATCCGTAGGAGATGATGGAGCGCGCGAGCGCGAGTGCCATCTCCGAATCGTCGGTGGGCTGGCCGGAGAGGAGGCCGAAGGGGCCTCCTGGCGTGAGTTCGCGCACCCCCTGCGGGTAGTCTGCCGCGATTTCCTCTGGGGCGCGGAATTCCACGAGGCTTCCTAGCGAATCTCCGATGAACTGCCCGTACAGAACGCCTTGGGCCCGGTTGAGCGTTTCCATAGTCATCATCCCTTTCACCCACCAGGCTACCGGGGTTGCGCCTATTTAACTGTCGAACGGGAACCAGTATGTGGCGATCTGGTCCGTGAGCACGCGTTCCTGGTTCACCTCAAATTGGTGCTCGAGCGCGGACAGGATCTCTTCCTCCCTGCGTTGTGCCACAGCTGCCCGGCGCACCTGGGGATCCACCTGGTGGATTATGAAGTGAGAGTCCATGTGCTTCTCCATTCACGCGGATTATTCGAGCCGGTGCTCTTAGCTTATCGCATTCCGCGTTCGCGCGACCCCCCAGATAGGGGCCCTACCCTTTCGTAGGTTACGACTACGTAGGTAGACTTTGATGTATCGTTCAAGCCACCAACAAAACCACACGAAAGGGAGACTAAAAATGGCTTTCCACCCGACCGCCACGCTATCGCCCGAGGGACACAAGGAGTCCTGGGACAAGCTCGGTAGCGAACACTTCGACCTCGTCATCATCGGCGGCGGCTCCGTCGGCGCCGGCGCGGCCCTCGACGCCGCCACCCGCGGTCTCAACGTCGCCGTCATTGAGGCCCGCGATTTCGCCGCCGGCACGAGCTCCAGGAGCTCCAAGATGTTCCACGGTGGCCTGCGCTACCTGGCGATGTTCGACTTCGCGCTCGTCGCGGAGTCCCTCCACGAGCGCGAGCTGTCCATGTCCACCCTGGCCCCGCACCTCGTCACCCCGCTGCGCTTCCTGTTCCCGCTCACCCACCCCGTGTGGGAGCGCGTCATGATGTTCTGTGGCTTCGCCCTCTACGACCTCATGGGTGGTGCCAAGACGGTGCCGTTCCAAAAGCACCTCTCCCGCAAAGGTGCCCTGCGCCTGGCACCGGGGCTGAAGAAGGATGCGCTCGTCGGTGGCGTCCGGTACTTCGACACGCTTGTCGACGACGCCCGCCACACCATGACCGTCCTGCGTACGGCCGCCCACTACGGCGCCACGGTGCGTAACTCCACCCAGGTCACCGGCTTTGAAAAGGACGGCGACCGGATCACCGGCGTCCACGTCCAGGACACCGACTCCGGCGAGGAGACCACCATCCACGCCGATGCCTTCATCAACGCCACCGGCGTGTGGACCAACGAGCTCCAGGAGCTCGCCGGCGTGGACGCCAAGTTCACGGTTCACGCCTCCAAGGGCGTCCACATCGTCATCCCCAAGGACCGCTTCGAGGGCGACGCCGCCATCTGCTTCGTCACCGAGAAGTCCGTGCTCTTCGTCATCCCGTGGGGCAACTACTGGATCGTCGGCACCACCGACACCGACTGGGACATGGACCGTGCCGATCCGGCACCGACCGCCGCAGACATCAACTACATCCTCGACGAGCTCAACTCCCGCGTCACCCGCCAGATCACCCACGAGGACATCGTCGGCGTGTACTCCGGCCTGCGCCCGCTGCTCGCCGGCAAGTCCGACACCACCACGAACCTGTCCCGCAACCACGCGGTCGCCCGCGTCGCCCCGGGGCTGGTCTCCGTGGCCGGCGGCAAGTACACCACCTACCGCGTCATCGGAAAGGACGCCGTGGACAAGGCAGCCGAGGACATTCGCGTTCGCGTTCCGGAATCCGTCACCGACCACACGCCCATCCTTGGGGCGGACGGATTCCAGGCCCTGAAGAACTCCCTACCCGCCGTCGCCAAGCGTCTTGGGGTAACGGAGGACGTTGCAGACCACCTCATCCACCGCTACGGCTCGCTTGTTGACGATGTCGTCGCCTCCGACCCCGAGGGCCTCACGCCCATCCCCGGCGCGCCGGCCTACCTCGAGGCAGAGGTCCGCTACGGTGTCACCCACGAGGGCGCACAGCACCTCGAGGACGTGCTCGCCCGCCGCACGCGCATCACGATGGAGTACGACCACCGTGGCATCGAATCCGCCGCGGCCGTGGCCGACATCATCGCCCCGCTGCTCGGGTGGGACGAGGCCACCAAGAAGGCCGAGATTGAGTCCTTCACCTCACGCATGAAGGCGCAGCTGGCAGCCGAGAAGGAGCTCACCGACGCGGCCGCGAACGCCCGCCTGGAGAAGGTCTCCGACCCGCGCACCCACCTCGACGAGTCGCAGGACGAACAGTAACCCACAACACCCGATTGCCCCGCCCCCGAGCGGGGCATTCGCCTTATCAGAGCAAAAAACCACATAAACACAACTAATTGGTCATAAACCCACACATAGAAAGGCCACTATGGACCTCACTC
Source organism: Corynebacterium pyruviciproducens ATCC BAA-1742 (assembly GCF_000411375.1). Lineage (GTDB taxonomy): Bacteria > Actinomycetota > Actinomycetes > Mycobacteriales > Mycobacteriaceae > Corynebacterium > Corynebacterium pyruviciproducens. The sequence continues at coordinate 1,253,517 of NZ_KE150446.1, forward strand.
CCCTCTCCGCCTTCGGGTGGGAGTTCTTCGGAACCGCTATGCTCCTCCTCTTTGGCAACGGCGTGTGCGCCGCCGTCAACCTCCGCACCTCCGGCGCCAAGGGCACCGGCTGGCTCATGATCGCCTTCGGGTGGGGCCTCGCCGTCTTCCTCGGTGCCTCCATCGCCGACCCCACCGGGGGCCACCTCAACCCCGCGGTCACCATCTGGGCCGCCATCGCCGGCAACCTCTCCTGGTCGCTCGTGCCCGGCTACCTCGCCGGCCAGATGCTCGGCGCCATGGTCGGCGCCGGCGCCGCCTACCTCGCCTACAAGCAACTGTTCGATCACCACGATGAAGCCATCCCCGGCGGCATCTTTTTCACCCGCCCCGCACACCCCAACAACCTGTGGAACTGCGTGACCGAGTTCATCGGCACGTTCGCCCTGCTCGCTTTCATCGCCTTCGGCCCCTCCGGCGGCGAACTCGGCCCACTTAGTTACTTCGGTGTCGCCTTCATCATCATCGCCATCGGCCTGTCGGTGGGCACCCCCACCGGCTACGCCATCAACCCCGTCCGCGACCTCGGCCCGCGACTCATGTATGCGTTTGTCCTACCCTTAAAGAACAAAGAATCCGCATCATGGAGCTACGCCTGGGTACCGATCGTCGGCCCGCTGCTAGCCGCCGTGGCGGTTGGTCTCCTATCCCTCGCTATCTAAAGAAAGGCTTCCCCCATGGAACGTAAGAAATTTATCGCCGCCCTCGACGCCGGCACCACCTCCACCCGCTGCATCCTCTTCGACCACGACGGTAACGTCTGTTCCACCGGCCAGTACGAGCACGACCAGATCATGCCCGAAGCGGGCTGGGTTGAGCACAACCCGATGAAGCTGTGGCAAAACGCCCGCCGCGCCATGGGCCGTGCGCTCACCGACATCGACGCCGACACCTCCGACGTCGAGGCGCTGGGCATCACCAACCAGCGCGAAACCACCATCGTGTGGGACAAGAACACCGGGGAGCCGGTGTACAACGCCATCGTGTGGCAGGACACGCGCACCTCCGAGATCTGCAAGGAGCTCGCCGGTGACGAGGGCATCGACCGCTGGCGCAAGAAGACCGGCCTGCGCATCACCTCCTACCCCTCCGGCCCCAAGATCAAGTGGATCCTGGACAACGTGGAGGGCGCCCGCGAGCGGGCCGAGAAGGGTGAGCTCCTCTTCGGCACCGTCGATTCCTGGCTGATCTGGAACCTCACCGGCGGCGCGGAGGGCAACCCCGAGCACGTCACCGACGTGACTAACGCCTCCCGCACCCTCCTCATGGACCTGGAGAAGCTGCAGTGGGACGAGGAGCTGTGCGAGGCGATGGGCATCCCCATGTCCATGCTGCCGGAGATCCGCCCCTCGGTGGGCGATTTCGGTCGCACCCGCGACGTGGGCCCGCTTGCCGACGTCCCCATCCGCGGCGTCCTCGGCGACCAGCAGGCCGCCACCTTCGGCCAGGCCTGCTTCCAGGCCGGCGACACCAAGAACACATACGGCACCGGCCTGTTCATGCTTCAGAACACCGGCAAGACCCCGACTTGGTCCGATAATGGCCTTATCACCACCGTGTGCTACCAGATCGAGAACCAAAAACCGGTCTACGCACTCGAGGGTTCGGTGGCCATCGGCGGCTCGCTCGTGCAGTGGCTACGCGACCAGCTCGCCATAACCCCCAACGCCGCTGCTATTGAATCCATGGCCCGCGAGGTGGAGGACAACGGCGGCGTGTACATCGTGCCCGCGTTCTCCGGCCTGTTTGCGCCCCGGTGGCGCGACGATGCCCGTGGCGCCATCGTGGGGCTGACTCGCTTTTCCAACCGCAACCACTTCGCCCGCGCCGTGCTCGAGGCGACCGCCTACCAAACCCGCGAGGTGCTCGACGCGATGGTCGCCGATTCCGGCGTGGAGATCCCCCGCCTCAAGGTCGACGGCGGCATGGTGAAAAACGAGCTACTCATGCAGTTCCAGGCCGACATCCTTGGCACCGAGGTGGTTCGCCCGAAAGTGACGGAAACCACCGCCCTGGGCGCCGCCTACGCAGCAGGACTGGCCATCGGGTTCTGGGATTCACTCGAGCAGCTCAAGGCCCAGGTGGACATAGATAAGGTGTGGAAGCCTGAGATGGACAAGGAGAAGGTGGAGGCCCTCTACCACGACTGGAACCGGGCCGTCGAGCGCACCTACGACTGGGTAGAGTAGCCCGCTTCGCGGCATGTAGGGTGTTCCCTATGAATCCGCGACTTACTGTTATCGGCTCAATCAACGCTGATCTGACGGTCACTGCCGACCGCCACCCCCGCCCCGGGGAGACTGTCCTCGGGTCCGGCGGGGATATTTCCGCCGGCGGCAAGGGGGCTAACCAGGCGGTGGCGGCGACCCTTCTCGGCGCCAACGTGCGGATGATCGGCGCGGTAGGCAACGATGCCTACGCGGAGAGCGCCTTGAAGAACCTCAAGTCTTCCGGCGTCTCGCTTGCTGATCTCGAGTTCACCAATTGCCACACCGGCCTCGCCGTCATCACGGTGTCCGACTCGGGGGAGAACACCATCGTTGTGGTCCCCGGCGCGAACAACGCCATGAACGCCGAGCTCGTGGAAAAGCACGCCACCACCATCGCGGAGAGCGACATAGTTCTTGTGCAGGGCGAGATCCCCGCCGCCGGGATCTCTGCGGCTCTCGCCCACGCCACGGGCCGGGTGCTCATCAACTTGGCGCCGGTCATTCAGCTTCCTACCGAGGATCTCCTGCGTGCAGACCCGCTCATTGTCAATGAACATGAGGCCCACGAGGTTCTCTCCCTGTTCAACGCGACGCCCACCGACGATCCGGCTGCGGACCTGCGCGCCGTCGGTTTCTCGTCCGTCATCGTCACGCTCGGGTCCCGTGGCTCGCTTGTCGACGACGGCTCCGGTGCCGTCCACATTCCCGCCGCCGCCGTCGATGCGGTCGACACGACGGGGGCGGGCGACGCCTACGTGGGCACCGTGGCTGCGCGCCTCCTAGCCGACGACAGCCTCGTTGATGCGGCTCGGATGGCCACGCGCGTCGCGGCTTTTGCTGTGTCCCACCGGGGCGCTCAGGATAGCTACCCAGACATCACCGACCATCTTCCCAACGCCTCCACCTTAGGATAAACTTGCTTAGTACACCCTTAGTATTTTATATATATGAATTAATGCATGTAAAATACCGGGGTGGTTCACGGCACGAATTTTCCGTGCCCCCACTGACAAAAGTGAAAGGTACAAGGTGAAGTATGGCTATTAACGCACAGCTTCTTGACGTAATCAACGAACAGGTCAACGCCGAATGGCAGGCCGCTCTCATCTACCAGCAGCTGTCCTACGAGATGGATACCCTCTCCCTTCCGGGCCTTCGCGATTGGTTCGCCGGCCACGCCGTGGAGGAGCAGGGCCACGCCCAGAAGTTCGCACAGCACCTGCTTGACCGCAGCGAGAAGGTTGCCCTCCACACCATCGAGGTCCCCTCTTTGACCATCAACTCCGCGCTCGACGCCTTCAAGGCCGCCTACGAGCACGAGAAGAAGGTCTCGGACATGATCCGCAACCTCGCTAACGTAGCCGACGAGGTCAACGACCTCGATTCCCGATCCCTGATCAACTTCTTCCTCGACGAGCAGATCGAGGAGGAGGCCACCGTCTCCGAGATCGTCGATCAGCTCGAGCTCGTCGGCACCGACGGCTCCGGCATCCTGCGCATCGACGCCCGCCTCGGCGGCGAGTCCGGCACCTCCGAGGAGTAACCTCCTCCACCCTGGGACGCACATCACAAATGTGCGTCCCTTTTTTTCACGTTGCTACAGTGGGCAGAAACCGTTTCCTCTTATTAAGTGAGCTCCTCTCATGCCCACCTCCCCCAATCCCCGCCGCAAAAACTTCTCCCAGTACCCGCATGGGCTCCACCCGGCGCTCGTTCCCGGCATCAGCGTCGACGATCAGCGCAACGTATTCGGAGTGGACAAGACAGTTGCAGGCGTCACTGGTGTGCTCATCGTCGCCTTCATCGTATGGGGCATTGTCAGCCCCGAGGGCGTGGCCGACGTGTCCTCTACCGCCTTCTCGTGGGCGATGCGCAACGTCAGCTGGCTCCTCAACGCCGTGTGCGGCATCGGCATGGTGCTCATGGCGTACCTCGCCTGCTCCCGCTACGGCCGCATCAAACTCGGCCGGGACGACGAAGAACCGGAATTTTCCATGTTCTCCTGGGTGGCGATGATGTTTGGGGCGGGCATCGGCGTGGGGATCTTCTTCTTCGGCCCCTCCGAGCCGCTGTCGCACTACATCTCCCCGCCTCCCGAGACTGTCGCCGCGGAAACCCCCGCCGCTCTCCACATGGCGATGGCGCAGTCCCACTTCCACTGGGGCCTCGCCCCCTGGGCCCTGTACGCGTTCGTTGGCGCCGCCATGGCGTACTCCTGTTTCAGGCGCGGCAGGGTGTCGCTCATCTCCTCGGTGTTCCACACACTGTTCGGGCAGTCGCCGGCAGGCAGCGTCATGGGCAAGATCGTGGACATCTTCGCCATCTGGGCCACGCTGTTCGGCACCGCGGCCTCACTTGGCGTCTCTGCGCTGCAGATCGGTGAGGGCTACAAGATTATCTCCGGCGCCAGCGAGATCACCAACAGCGTTCTCATTGCCGTCATCGGCGTGCTCACGGTGTGCTTCATCGTGTCGGCCGTCTCCGGAGTGTCCCGCGGTGTCCGCTACTTGTCCAACGCCAACATCACCCTCACGCTGGGGCTCATCGTCTTCGCGTTCCTTACCGGGCCCACGCTGTTCCTCCTCAACCTTCTGCCCTCCGGCGCACTCACCTACATTGATCAGCTGCTGCCAATGCTGGGCAAATCGCTCTCCTGGGGCGAGGACAAACTCGCGTTCCAGGCCTCCTGGACGGCGTTCTACTGGGCGTGGTGGATCGCGTGGACGCCGTTCGTGGGCATGTTTGTGGCCCGCATCTCCCGGGGCCGCACCATTAGGCAGTTCACGGTGGTGGCAACGCTCGTGCCCACGGCGATCCTCATCTTCGCGTTCACCATCTTCGGTGGTTCCGCCATCAGTTTCCGCCGCGAGGGCAACCCGCTTTTCGACGGCTCCCACACCGGCGAGCAGGTCCTCTTCGCCCTCTTCGGTGAACTCCCCCTGAGCTCGATCACCCCGTTTATCCTCATGGTGGTTCTCGCCATCTTCTTTGTCACCTCGGCCGATAGCGCCTCCGTGGTGATGGGAACGATGAGTTCCAAGGGCAACCCCGCCCCACCCAAGCCGATCGTCGTGTTCTGGGGGCTGTGCATGATGGGCATCGCCGTGGTCATGCTCCTCGCCGGCGGCGAGGAGGCGCTCAGTGGCCTGCAGTCGCTCATCATCCTCATGGCGCTGCCGTTCTCGGTGATCCTGCTCGCCATGATGGTCGCCTTCTTCATGGACCTGCGCACCGACCCGGCCGCCATCCGCTCCGATTACGCCAAGATCGCCGTGGCCAACGCTGTGCGCCGGGGCGTGGAGGAACACGGCGACGATTTCGAGCTGTCCGTCCAATCCGCCCGCGACGGACGCGGCGCCGGTGCCGACTTCGATTCGGCCGAGTCCTCGGTCACCGACTGGTACCAGCGCACCAACGAGGCCGGCGACCCCGTCGATTATGACTTCACCACCGACACGTGGGCCGACGGGTACGAGGAAGAGGATAAGTAAGCCTATTTCCGCACGGTGATCTGCCAGCCGGCGTCGCCAACTTCGTGGAAATCGGTGACCTCGAATCCCTCGTCGGCAGCCCAGCGGGGGATCGATTCGGTGGCCTGCGTGCAGTCAAAGTCGATGCGCAAGCTCTCGCCTGAGTCGAGCTCATTCATCGCCTCCTTAGCGTCGATAAGCGGGAACGGGCACACAGAACCGAGGGTGTCCAGTGCGAAAACGGTGGGAGCAACCTCCCTCAAACCAGAGGGAACGGTGACTGCCGAGGCAGCCAAAACCGGCGCATTGAGGGACAGCTCGGGCTGCAGGCTGGGCTTGAGCCAGATCTTGGCGGCGACGAACACACCAGCGGCGATGGCGGCCAGCGCCACCCACCCCTGGTAAGTGAACAGGCCGGTTTGAACCATGCCGTTGCCCACAGTGCAACCGCCGGCCCACGCAGCGCCCACACCCATGAGGGTGCCACCGGCGATGGACTTCACCGCCTGCGTAGCGTCCGGAACGCGCACCCGGAACTCGCCGGTGACCTTCGCAGCGATGAAGGAACCAACGAGGATCCCCAGGACGAGCATGACACCCCAGTCAATGCGCGCGGACTCCCCGGTGACGAGGAAGTTGGTGAGGTTCGCCGTGGGGCTCGTGATTCCCAACCCGTCGTTCCTGCCCGTGGCCGCTGACAGGGGCCAGGCAATGACGCCGAGAAGCCCAACGAGAACGCCCGCTGTGTACAAATGCAGGGGCTTCTTCCACCCCGATTGCAGCGACACCGGGGTGGACTCGCTACGCAGGAAGTACGCGGCGAGGCCCGCAGCGAGGGCCGTAAAAGGAATCGCGAGCCACCACACGGAGATTCCCAGTGAGCCATGGATGGTGGTAAGCCCCACGGTCTTGCTCCGCAGCCACGAGTTGAGTCCGGCCAACGCTCCCGTTTTCATCGCGGCGGCAGATAGCCCGTAAAACAGCAGCGCAAACCAACTGCCTACAAGGCCCTCCCCCGAGCGGTACCACGTACCTGAAGCGCAGCCACCTGCCAGCACGATGCCGATGCCAAATAGGAACCCGCCGACGATGACGGCGTACGGCGGGAAAAGATCGTATTCCGGCTGGATACTCCCCGCAGCGGTGAGCCCCGCGATACCCACCGCGTGGATGGCAATGACGATGAGGAGGGCCGTAAACGGGCGCCACGTGTGGGCAAGGGAGATATCACGGAGCATCCCCGTCACACAGAAGCGCCCCCGCTGCATCACTATTCCTAATGCGGTGCCAAGCACCAACCCTGTAATTACCATGTGCTTCAACCTGCATTTCTGAACTGATTGGTCTATGTTTTACGAACTACTCGGTTTGTAAGTTAGGTATTTTATACCACATTCCCCACCGTTGAGACCTCAGGCTTTACAATGATGAACCAGAATCATTAACCGGAAGAAAGGCCCGACTGTGAACCACCGGCATTCCACCAAAGCAGCAGCGCTTGCCACCGCCACCGCCTGTGCCCTGTCGCTCACAGCGACGCCCGCCAACGCAGCCCCCGGCATTCAGCTACCACCGCTTCCCCAGATTCACTTTCCACAAATCCAGCTCAACTCCGACTTTGACCCTACACAGGCCGCCAAGATCGCTGGCGCCATTGTCTCCCTATCCAGTGGCATCGCAGCGCTCATCGCGCTGGCAGAAAAGTGGGAGGGCCGCCCGGAGCCGACGAGCGAATACTTGTCCTCGTTACTGTCGTCCGAAGGCTCGTTCCAAACGCAAAACGAACAGCAACTTTTCCTGCTCATCAACAAGAAACGCGCCGACTGCGGACTCACCGAGCTAACGTGGGACAACGACCAGTACAAGGCTGCACATGACTCCGCCGAGCGGCAGGCTAAAGAACGAAAGCTCATCCGCCCGAGCGACCTCACCGCCTCCCAGGTGGAGATCGCCTCCAGGTCCGACTCGTTGTGGGCCCCCACCGCGTACCGCGACTGGATCGAGGAGACCAAGAGCGAGGATATCGTTTTTGAGCCGACGCTGAAATCCGGCGCCATCGCCTATTACAAGCACAACAACGAGGGCAAGTGGTTTGTCGTGTTCCGTGGCTCCACCGAGAAGGCCACCAAGCCGGCGGAGGTGACCGTCACTCCCCTCACAGAGGATGAAATCAACGCTGCGGCGAGCTCCTAGCTCCACTAGGCTGGCACCATAACGTCCATGTCAGCCTCGAAGGAGCCCCATGAAACACCGTCTCACCACACTCGCCAGCGCAGCACCCCTGGTGGCCACACTCGCTTTCGCGCCGTCCGCCAGTGCAGCCACGTTCACCGTCCCCCAGCCGATCGTCGATCTTGCTCTGCAGATCCCCGGCTCGTCCGAGCTACTCACCACCGCGACCAACGGCTCGGCGCAGCTCATCAACATTGGCCAGCCCCCGGCCCCGGCACTTGCGCCGGAGCAGCTCGGTGCCGCCGAGCGGTCCATCTTTGACAAGCTCAACGCCGAGCGCACGAGCCACGGGCTAGCGCCGGTGACATGGAATGAAGGCCTGGCGGCCGATGCCCGCGCGCATTCCGAGTGGATGGCCAGGGCCCGCACCTTCCAGCACGCGCAGATGCGCCCCGGCGAGTCGGAGAACATTTACTGGACCTCCGCCAACGATCCCGGCAGCGCCGCTGAGGGGTGGAAGAATTCGCCCGGGCATTACGCCAACATGATGCGCCCGAACGCGCGCGAGGTGGGGATCGGCTTCGCCCCGGACGGCAACGGCGGGTGGTACGCTACAGAGAAATTCTGGAATTAATTACCTGGAAAGGTATGGAGATGTTTAACAAGGACGATCTCATTGAGAAGGCCTCCGACGCGGGGCTAGACAAGCTGGAGAAATTCGCTACCGAGAAGCTCGGCGCCGACAAGGCTGAGCAGATCCGCAGGGCCCGCGACGCCGCCGACGAGCGCATCGGCAACCGCGGCGCGGACCGCGCGCCCGAGCAGCAGCAGGCTCCGGAGGCAACTCCCGGGCAGCCTGAGCAGTAAAAACTATTTGACGGGAGCGGGCAGCCCGATCCCCGGCGTGGTGGTCTCCGTAGTGGGGGCCACCTTTTGCGTTACCAGGGGTTCCGTAGGCGGGTAGTCGCTGCCACCCGAGGCGCAGCCAGCACACAATAAGCCCGTGCTCACTAGGAGCGCCACCAGCTTACTTATCGTCATCGTCGGTGGATAGCGCCGCAACAAACGCCTCTTGGGGGACGGAGACCGAGCCAATGGACTTCATGCGCTTCTTGCCGGCTTTCTGCTTTTCCAGCAGCTTGCGCTTACGGGAGACGTCGCCACCGTAGCACTTGCTCAGCACGTCCTTGCGCAGCGCCCGGATGTTCTCGCGGGCGATGATCTTGGAACCGATGGCCGCCTGCACGGGCACCTCGAACTGCTGGCGTGGGATGAGCTTGCGCAGCTTTACCGTCATCTTGTTGCCGTACCACTGCGCGTTGTCGCGGTGGACGATGGCACTGAACGCGTCCACGGGCTTGCCCTGCAGGAGGATGTCCACCTTGACCAGGTCGGCCTGCTGCTCGCCGGCCTCCTCGTAGTTGAGTGAGGCGTAGCCGCGGGTGCGTGACTTGAGGGAATCGAAGAAGTCGAAGATGATCTCGCCGAGCGGCATGGTGTAGTCCAGCTCGACCCGGTCCTCGGAAAGGTAGTTCATGGACTTCATCTGCCCGCGCTTGGATTGGCAGAGCTCCATGACGGGCCCCACGAACTCGCTGGGGACAATGATGGTGGAGTCCACGATAGGCTCCCACACCTCACGGTTTTTGCCCTCCGGCCAGTCCGACGGGTTGTGGACGATTCTCTCGCTGCCGTCCTCGGCAACCACGCGGTAGTTGACGCTCGGGGCGGTGGAGATGAGCTCGAGCCCAGCCTCGCGCTCGAGGCGCGTGCGGGTAATTTCCATGTGCAGCAGCCCCAGGAAGCCACAGCGGAAACCGAAGCCCAGGGCGACGGACGTTTCCGGCTCGTAGGTCAGCGCCGCGTCGTTGAGCTGTAGCTTCTCCAGCGCGTCGCGAAGCTCGGGGTACTCAGCCTGGGAGATGGGGAACAGCCCGGAGTACACCATGGGCTTCGGTTCCTCGTAGCCCTTGAGCGGTTCCTCGGCGCCCTTCTGCGCCCACGTCACGGTGTCGCCCACCTTGGATTGGCGGACATCCTTCACACCGGTGATGAGGTAGCCCACCTCGCCGGGGCCGAGCCCCTTGCAGGGTTTGGGCGTGGGCGAGACGATGCCGATTTCCAGCAGCTCGTGAGTGGCGCCGGTGGACATCATGCGCACGGTTTGACGTGGCTCGAGCCGTCCGTCCATGACGCGCACGTAGGTGACCACGCCGCGGTAGGTGTCATACACGGAGTCGAAGATGAGCGCTCGGGCGGGCGCGTCCGCGCCGTATTCGCTCGTCGGCGCGGGCACGAGCTCGCACACGCGGTCGAGGAGTTCTTCCACGCCCTCGCCGGTTTTGCCGGAGACACGCAGCACATCCTCCGGCTCGCCGCCGATGATGGAGGCGATCTCCTCGGCGTACTTGTCTGGGTCGGCGGCGGGGAGATCAATCTTGTTGAGGACGGGGATGATCTCCAGGTCGTTCTCCATCGCCATGTAGAGGTTGGCGAGCGTTTGAGCCTCGATGCCCTGGGCAGCGTCGACAAGCAAAATAGCGCCCTCGCAGGCCTCGAGGGCACGGGAGACCTCGTAGGAGAAGTCAACGTGACCGGGCGTATCGATGAGGTGCATGACTATTTCTTGGCCCGCGAACTTGCCGCTCTTGGGCACCCACGGCAGGCGCACGTTCTGCGCCTTGATGGTGATGCCACGCTCGCGCTCGATGTCCATGTTGTCCAGGTACTGGTCGCGCATGTCGCGCTGCTCCACCACGCCGGTGAGCTGCAGGATGCGGTCCGCCAAGGTGGATTTGCCGTGGTCAATGTGCGCAATAATGCAGAAGTTGCGGATGTTTTCCGGGTTAGAAAATGTGTCCTCTGCGAAATTTCGCGCCACGGAAATCCCCTTACTATCACTCGATACTCTTCAGTGTGCTAACTGTACCTTCTCTTTCATTTTCCGGCCAACTACAGTTAACAGTGTGCAGTGGCTTCAACGGCTAGTTTCCGCGTTCCGTCCCCAGGACGATTCCGACCTGTCCCGGACGATGTCTCGCCTCACCGCACGGCTCGGGCTTGACGACGACTCCTCGCGTCCCTCCTCACCGCAGTACTTCGATCAACTGGTTGTCCCCACCAAGGACCTGGCCCGCGGCGTGGTGTACGCCCCGGACATGGACGGGCAGGCAGAACCCGGGGAGATCGTATGGATCACCGTCCGCACCGACCACGATGTGCAGGAGCGCACCGTCATCGTCGTCGGCCACGAGGCGGGTGACCTCCTCGGCCTGGTGATCAGCGGTGACCCGTCCCACGACGGCGACCCCCGGTGGCTGGAGATCGGCTCCGGGCCGTGGGACGAATCGGGCAAACCCGCCTGGGTGCGGCTCGACAGAATGGTGCGCGTGCCGGAGAACACCATCACCCGCAAGGGCGCGTTTATTAACCGGGCCCGCTTCGAGCGCGTCTCCCACCGCCTGCGCGCCAAGTACGGGTGGTCGTAGGCCTTTTGCTTTCCGGGGCGTTCACGGTGTATTCTTGTGCTTCGGCTCTGACGATCGCAGGCAGGACCTTGGGTCTGCGTAGGAGAACACGAAAGAAAGAGGAATCCTTCAATGGCAAACATTAAGCAGCAGAAGAAGCGCGTTAAGACCAACGAGAAGCGTCGCGTCCGCAACCTGGGCATCCGCTCCGGTGTGAAGACCGAGATCCGCAAGTTCCGTGAGCTTGTCGCAGCTGGTGACAAGGAGAAGGCTGAGGAGCAGCTCCGCGTCGCTTCCCGCACGCTGGACAAGGCTGTGACCAAGGGTGTTCTGCACCGCAACAACGCAGCTAACAGGAAGTCCCGCATGGCGAAGGCTTTTAACAAGATGGCGTAACGCCCATCAAGAAGACACCCTCCGGCACGTGTAACCACGCAACCCGGAGGGTGTTTTCATATGCCGGGGAAGTGCTTAGGTTCAATCGGTCTGGTTATGGGAGGCCTTCGATGCCTCTTGGAATGGGCCACGGGGGGCAATGAATAGCGCATAGAGCAACGTAAGTGTGATGCATCCTGCAAGTATCTCCCACCAACTGCGGTACAGCGCGCTGATTGCAAGCAGCGCTATGACGAATTGCCAAAACGTTCCCCGAAACAATGCTGCTGTATTTCTCCGCCGCGGTAACCATACAAACAAAGTGCAGCTATAGAGAAGAAAACATCCCCATACAACAATCCATTTCGTAAGCGGGGTCTCCGGGGCAGCCAGTACGTCAAAGCCACTGGAAAGAATGGCGAATGACCAGAAAAGTAGCCACACCCAACAATCTACCTTTCCCACTAGTTACATCCCTCTGTGTAGTGCTCCGGCTCCACGCCAATAGATGGTGGCAGGCCGCCACCAGTCACGCCAATTTTCAAGGCCAGACACTTGCCCATGTGATGTGCCGTTGTAGCCCATGAAGTCACCGCTACAGAATTAGCTCCCCACCAATATGCGATTCGTAAGCCGAAAGGTTGCGGGACAGCCAACCAAAATGGTGTGATCGCTGCCGCGATTGACCCAGAGGCAGCCATCCTTCGTGTTTCTTCCTTATCAAAATACACATGCCCAGATATGATCCCCCAGTTCATGCGTGGGTCCGCTGTAATTGGGAAGGCGGATTCACTGTCGAACTCGACGTGCTGTGTGAGTCGTTTACCGTCTGTGGTAAACCACGTGGGCAGCTCGTTGCCGTTAGCATCTTTTGCCCATGGCACTGAAAAACGAATTTTCTTCACGCCATCAAAGGCGACGTAGAAGAATCCATCCTCTTCAACAATTCTCGCGTTTTCTGGCAGTCCGAAGTCGAAAGTTTTCTCATGGGGGCTTTGTGCACTTTCGATAGTGTAGACAAGCTTTTTCCCGGCCCCGGAGTCCACCGTCGTTTCATCTCCCACGGCACGAGTACGCAGAGCTGGATTTGTGTCAACGATACCGATGGCATAATCAGTTCCATCTCGCGAATCTAGACTTTCCGGAAGCGCCGTCTGAGCAGAAGATGGTGGCACAGTCAACATTCCGATTGTGAGAATGCCGGTAACGATATACGGCACAAATTTTTTCACAGTCGTCCTCCTTGTGTGTGGGGTGTCTAGTAATAACTAGTATACCCCCTAAGAATGAACAGTGTTCAGCACAGAAATGAACTTTCCATGAATCTTCTTTATTGCAGCAAACAAAGCTGACGGGAGGGCGCACTACCGCCGGGCCAACTCCGAGAGGGTCCGCACGGCGTACTCCACGGAGTATTCGGGGTCGCCCCAGCCCTTGGTGGCTTCCTCCAGCTGCGCGATGATGACAACGGCGCGGGAGATCGACTCCTCGGACCAGCGGCGGGCGATCTTCGCCAGCTTGTCGGCCTTCCACGGGGGCATTCCCGGCACCTGGACGCTGGAGCCGCGCATGGAGTACAGGCAGGCGATCGCCGTGATGTTGGAGGCGATGGCGCTGGTCAGCCGCACGGGCGGTTCGCCGAGCTGCAACGCCCGGCGCGTCGATGCCACCGCCTTGGCGGTCTGGCCGCTGACCACAAGGTCGGCGATCTCAAAGCCGGAGACCTCGGCCACGCCCTGGTACATGGTGCGCACGGCGTCGACGGTGACCTCGCCGCGGTTGTCGGCCACGAGCTGCGCGATGGCGGCGGCGAGCTCCCTGAGATCGCTGCCCACGCCCTCGAGGACAGCCTGGGCCACGTCGGGGGTGACGCGGGCGTTGTGGCTGCGGAACTCGTCCATTACCCAGCGCATCCGGTCGCGGGGTTTGACGGGTTTCACCTCGTTGACGGTGGTGGTCTTCTTCAGCTGGTTGAGGAGCTTTTTCTGTTTGCCACCGCCGGTGTGCAGGAGGATGATGGTGATCTCCGGGACGGGGTCTTTGGACACCTCGATGAACGCCTCCATGACCTCCTTCTTGGCCAGCTCCCCGTGGGTGAACACGATGACGCGCGCCTCCTGCATGAGGGTGGGCGTGACAAGGCCGTACACCATGGGCCCGGTAAGCTCCGCGCAGTGGTGGTTTTCTACGGTGGGGTTGCCCTCGGTCCGCTGGATGATGACGTCCCGGACGCGCTCGACGAGGAACTCGTCCTCCCCCACAATCACATGCATAGCCACCCCACTAGCCTACCTAGAACGCCCCGCTCTGCGCGCGCTGGGTGCCGTCCTCGTACACGGTGACCGGCCCGTCCCGGTTGGGGTACACCACGGGCTGCCCCCACCTCGTCACCGTGGCCCTTACGTGCGGTTTCCCCTCTTGCTTGTCGACGATCATCTCCGCATCGACGTGGTCTTTCCCGTCGTAGCCATCGACCTCGACGGCGCGGAGGTGGGCCACCTCGCCACCGCGAAGTGGCACCGCGCCCCACACCACAAACGCGGCCAGCAGGCAGGCGACCAGGCGCGGTCGGCCGGCGAGCACGAGGTAGGTGATCCACCCGGCGAGGACCACCGCCCACGCCGCGGAGATCCCGACGGTGGAGTGTGGCAGGGTGTTGGCCCACGTGGCCACCGTGTGGATCCACCAAGCACCGGGTTCGGCCAGGTGGATGAAGATGTGCTCGAGCCCGCCGGGCAGGAGCATCGTCACGGCGCCGCACAGTCCGAGCACGGTGACGGGGGCGACGGCGGCGTCGGCAAGCAAGTTAGCCACCACACTCACCAGGGAGATTCTGCCCGCCATGAGGGCGATGATGGGCATTGTCACCACGTCGGCGGCGATCGCAACGGACAGGGCCCGGGCAACAAGCGGCGGCAGGAAGGTGAGGGCCCGGTAGATGAGCGGGCTGACGGCGACGATGCCGGCGGTGGCCGCCACCGACAGGGCGAAGCCGTAGTTCACCGCGAGGTTGGAATCCCACAGCACGAGGCCGATGACGGCGATGCATAAGGCGTGGACAGGCTCGGAGCGTCGAGAAGCAACAACAGCCGTCAGCCCCACGGTGCCGGTGACAGCGGCGCGCAACACGGACGGCTCCGGACCGACGAGGAGGACGTAGCCCACGAGCACCGAGCCGGCCCCGAGGGTGCGCACCCAGATCCCGGCCCAGCTCAGAAGCAGCACCGCGACGGTGGTGACGATGGCGATGTTGGAGCCGCTGATGGCGCTTAGGTGGCTGAGCCCCGTGGCGATGTACGTCGCCTGTTCGTCGGGGCTTTGCAGGCTCGTATCGCCCAGCACCATCCCGGGGATGAGGCCGCGGGTATCCGGGCCGGCAACGTGCCCCACCGCGGCGGCGAAGCTCGCGCGGATGGCCTGCGCCCGGCCGCCGGGGACGAGGATATCCACCCCGTGGGCGATGCCGAGCACGCCCTCGATACTCGGCCGGTCGCTCGGCAGCGCCGTGATGTCCGCGGCGATGACGCTGCCAGCATCTACCTGTTCCTTGCTCACCACCGGCAACACGTCGGTATCCAAGAGGTACGCCCCCGAGCTCGTGCGCCGCACGCCCCGCACGGTGAGCTCGAGCGTGCCCGCGAACCCCTGCAATACCTCGGCCCGCTTCATCCGCAGCCAGGCGACGACGATGCCGGCCGCCGCCACGCTCCCGCAGAACACCGCCTGCCCCCACTGGCGGGTGAGAAGTAGCACGCTGAGGCTCACCACGGTGATCCCCGCCGCAAGCCCCACCCCGCGGGTGACGATGGTGGCAAGGACCGCCACCCACACGAGTACTGCCGCGGGGACGAGGCGCAGCTCCGTCACAGCGTGACCTGGCCTTTGAGAGCCTCAAACTTCGCCGGGCCGATGCCTTTGATCTCTTGCAGGTCATCGATGGATTGGAAGCCGCCATGTTGCTCCCGGTAGGCGACGATCGCCTCCGCCGTTTTCTCCCCCACACCGTCGAGCTGCGTGAGTTCCTGGGCCGTCGCCGAGTTGATGGAGACGCCGCCCGTGCCGGCTGCTGTGTCAGCCGGCACGTTTGTACCGGCCACCGCTCCGGTGACGGGGACGGTGATCTGGGTGCCGTCGACAAGCTTCTGAGCCTGGTTGACGGCGAGCAGGTTGGCCTCCGGCAGGGGCTCAGCCTGCGCCAGCGCGTCGGCGACGCGGGAGCCCGGGGCAAGGGTGGCGAGCCCCGGCCTGCCCACCGCACCCACCACGGACACGACCACCTCGGAGGCGGGCGTAGAAGTCTCCACCGTGGGTAGCGCCGCGTAATCCGGGGGCTGGTCCCCTCCCCCATGGAAGGCGAAAAAGCCCACGCCGACCGCCAGCGCGGCGGCCGCAATAAGCGCCTGCTTCGGCTCGATTGTCACGCGGGGGAAGGCGACCGGTAGGTGCGTCTCCCCGCCGGTCGGCTGGCTCAGCTCTCCCAGGCGATCCGCGATTTTTGGTTGGTTTCCCCTATTCCTCATACCGTGGAACCTACAGCGGATTGAGACGGGGGCAAGGCGCTACCGCGAACCTGTGGATAACTCGGCTATTTCGGAAGTTGCGGTAGGTTATTTGTATTCACAAGGGTTACCCCCACGGCCCCCGGCCCCACGTGGACGGCCAGCGCGGGGGCGATATCCACCACCAGCACGTTGGAGCCCTCCGGCAGCACGCTGCGCAGGTGCTGCTCGAGCTTTCGCGCGTTCTCCCGGGCCTCATACTGCTGGACAGCAACAAACACCTGGCCGCCCTCGGCGTGCTCCTGCACGAGATCCACGAGCCTCCCCAGCGCCTTCGACGGGGTGCGCCCCTTGGCGGCCACCTCCAGCCCGTTCTCCCCCACGTGGAGAATCGGCCGCGCCGCCAGCGTTGCGGCGACGTACGCGCCGGTGGTCAGCCGCCCCGACTTCCTCAGCGCGTCCAGCTTGTGCACGTAAAACCACGTGTCGCTGCGGTGGAGGATGTCCACCGCCATGTCATAGCACTCTTCCAGCGTGGCCCCCATCTGGGCGCTGCGGGCCGCCGCCATTGCTGCCGCGCCCAGGTTCATGCCCACCGAGTCCGTATCGATGACGCGGACGTTATCGAACACCGCTGCCGCGGCCACGGCGTTCGACCACGTAGAAGAGAACTCTTTGCCAATATGCAACGCGATCAGGCCGGCGTCGCCACCGCGCTCAAGCTGCCGCGCGTATGTGGCGGCCAGCTCCAGGGCGCTCAACCCCGCGGTGGTGTCCCCCATGGCATGGAGGTCGACCACCTCGATGTGGAGCTCCTCCGCCACCCAATGCGGCAGGTTGGAGGACGAGTCTGTGACGACGCGAACTGTCATGGGTGCATATTCCATTCCACGAGTGACCACCAGCCGGTGGAATCGAGTGTGGCCCACGACGTGTTGGTCATGACATTGAGCAGGCTCTCCTCGATCCCCAGGCAACTTGTTACCAAGACTCTACTGGCGTTGCCGTGGGTGACGGCAAGCACCGTGCCCTTTTCGGCCGCCATGTCCTGCGCAAAATCGGTCATCCGCACTGCCACCTGGAGGCGTGACTCCCCACCCCGTGGCGCCCAGCCGGGGTCGGTGTGTTCGGCGAGGCGTTCCTCCTCCGGGAGATCCCGGTAGATCTTGCCCTGCCACTCACCGAGGTTGGTCTCCCGCAGCCGGGTATCCTTGATGATGGGCAGGCCGAGTTTAGCTGCAACGATCTCAGCGGTGGTCCACGCCCGCCCCAGGTCGGACGAGTACACCTTGGCTATCGGCAGCTCCGCGAGTCTCTCGGCAGCGGCGTGTGCGCCGGCTAGCCCCTTATCGGTGAGGGGCGAATTGAGATGGCCCTGGACCCGGTTTTCACGGTTCCACTCCGTCTCCCCGTGGCGGAGCAGGATGAGCCTCACAGTTCGTCTCGATCAGGCTCCGGTGCCGCCAACGGGATCTCATCGAGGGAATTCACCGCACGCACGTCAACGTCCTCGTCCCACTTCACGGGACGGACGTAGGGCTCGATGCCCTCGATGTTGACGATCGGGCAATCACCGTAGAGGCGATCGAGCCCGTAGAACTCGCGCTCCTCCTCTCGCATGACGTGAACTACGATGTCCGTGTAATCCAGGAGCGACCAACGCGACTCGCGCACGCCCTCGCGCTTGGCGGGCTTGTAGCCGGCCTCCTTCATCTTGAACTCGATCTCGTCCACGATGGCCTGCACCTGGCGCTCGGTCTCCGCCGAGGCGATGACGAACAGGTCGGTAATGGTGAGGGGTTGGGTTACATCGAGGACAGCAATGTTCGTGGCGAGCTTCTCGTCGGCGGCGCGGGCCGCGACGGTCGCCATCTTTACTGAGCTTTCATTCATGGAGCACATCGTACTAGCACCCGGTCACGAAGTAGGAGCCAGGATCTCCCTGGGCCCCTCCGGGCGGTACAATTTCCGCTTCTCAATGTACTGAACCACGCCGTCGGGAACGAGGTACCACACGGGCTGGCCCCGGCGCGCTCGGGCGCGGCAATCAGTAGAGGAAATCGCCATGGCGGGGATCTCGATGAACTCCACTTTTCCTTCCGGAAAGTCGGATTGTTCCACCTCGTAGCCCGGCCGGTCGACCCCCACGAAGTGGGCGAGCTCAAACATCTGCTCGTAATCGCGCCACGTGCGAATGTTCTTGAGGGAGTCCGCGCCGGTAATGAAGTAGAGCTCCGCGTCCGGGAATTGCTCGCGCAGATCTTTGAGCGTGTCGATGGTGTAGGTGGGCCCACCCCTGTCGATGTCCACGCGGGACACGGTGAAACGGGGGTTGGAGGCTGTCGCGATGACCGTCATGAGGTAGCGATCCTCCTTGTCGCTCACCTGCCGCCCGGCCTTCTGCCACGGCTCACCCGTGGGCACGTAGAGGACGATGTCCAGACCAAAACGATAAGCCACCTCGCTTCCAGCAACGAGGTGGCCGTTGTGGATGGGATCGAACGTCCCACCCATGATTCCGATGCGGTTCGCCATAGCTTTCAGGCTACTGCCTTGGTTAGCGTCGTGCGTCTACCCACGAGGCAAAGATGCGGGCAGCAAGGTCGCGGTCCTGGGCGCGGGAGGAATTCCAGCGGAAGTAGGAACCGTGGGCGGAGCCGTCGACAGGCTGTTGGTTGATGTACTTACGCACGTTGAGGTCGCAGAAGGGATCGTCGGCAACGCAGTACTCAATCCGGGGTACCCCGGAAAGCGCGCCCGCGCGCATCGGCGTCCACCCGAGGACACCCTTGCCGCTAAGGCCGGTGCCGATACGCCCCGGGACTCCTTCGGTGTTGTACGGGTTGCCCAGGTTGATCACGCCTGCCAACCGGCCCTGCCTGTCCAGGGTGCGCTCCACGCCCGACATGACCACGGCACCCTGCGAGTAGCCGGCGAGGACGTACTGCGGGTGGCACCCGGTTGCGCCCTCGTATTCGTTAATGGTGGACAGCACGCCGTGGGTGCCGTTAACAAACGAATCACGGAAGAGGGCGGCCTGCGGGAGCACCATCTCACGGAGCAGGTTGACGGCGGAATCGAAGTCCGTGGGAGGCGTGATGTTGCGCTCGGGGGCCGCCGCCGGGTACTTGTGCTCGTCCAGTCCCAGCACCTTGACGGAGTTCATGAGGGAACGGCCGGTGTCCCAGTTGTACCGGGACTCAAAGTAGTGAAACATCGCCGCCAGCGTGGGGCCCTCGCGACCGTTGGACCAGTAGGGGCCACCGTAGTTTTGGGGGGCCCAGTTCCCGCCACCGTTTTCGCCACTGCCGCGTGCCGCGACGACGGCGATTGCGGGGCAGGGTTCCTGCGCGTTGGCTGCCACGGGTGCTACGAGCGTGGCTGCGACGGCGACTGCCGCGGCGACCACGCCTCGAAGAAGCTTCTTCATGTTGACGTCATCCTGTTCTGAAGATTCTTAAGTAGGGAAGTCTCGTTGAGTATTGTGCCACACACTCCATCGCGACTCGCATTGGCGCTGTTTCGGCTGCACCTACCAGCCACTCCCCCGAATAGGGGTAGCCGCGTAACCACCATTTTGTACGGTTCTATCGAACAAGAAATTGGCCGGGAGAAAGGAGTCTTTCCGTGGACATTCCTGCAACTAACGGCGCGTATTATACCGTTGAAAAGCCAACCAACCTGGTTGGCGCGCGCTACTTATTCGAAAATAAAAGCGACCGCGAGTTTTGGTCCCCGTTTGTGGGTGACGTGGTCAACCTCACTGCCACGGCGGAGGAGTTAGCCAGCCAGTGCGCCACAACAGCCAAGGCACTAGCCGGAAAACTGTGCGCCTACGCCACGCTCAACCACCTGCCGGAGTTGAAGGCGTGGATCGAGGAAAAGAACCTTTTGGACGCGCGTCGCCTCCAAGTCATCGCCGATACACTGTGTGAGGTCCGCCTCCAGCTATCGGATGATCTCAGCGCCTTTGACCACGGCGTGGTCCAGGTGCTGCAGCCTACGCGTAAAGACCAGTACATTCCCACCCCCGGTGAGATCCGCAAGAAAGTGCGTAAGCTGCTGACCAAACTCTACGGAGTGAAATTTAAGAAGTGGGAACGCACTCACAAGGACACCCTCAATTTTTGGCACAGTTGCGATATAGACGAGTCCATCATGGTGGCCTCCTTCAACGAGGCCGTGGGTGCCGAAGTGGAAGCTCGCATCCTCGAGGTGGCCCGGCAGTGGAAGGTCAGCCCCATCGAAGCATTGCAGAGGATCATCCTCACCAACGTGAAGATGAAAATCACGCTGAACACATACGGTGCGGATGGGAAGGTGGAATACGCGGATCATCTCGGCGATCTCACCCCCGAATTGTCCGACTACTTCACCGAGCGGGTCAGCAGGGTGCGGGATATGAACGAGGCAGCAAAGAAGGTGTCCTCTTGTTACAAGCCCTCGAAACTCATCCGTGATTTTGTCAAAGGCCGGGACGGCACCTGCCGGTTCCCGGGTTGCGATGTCCCCGCCGATCGCTGCGAGCTCGACCACGTGCAGGATTACCTAGGAGGTGGCCCCACTTCACCGGATGACCTGCACCTCCTGTGCCACCGGCACCACGCTTTAAAAACCATGGGGATAGTGCAGGTGATCATGGACGGGCTGGGTATTGACACGTGGTTTTTCGCCAGCGGCAAGAAAACTACTACCCTGCCGCGGGGGCCGCTTGCGGGGCTTGCCGCCAAGATGGGGTTGCGAAACAGCTTCACCCGCCGCCGCGAGTGGCTCTTCAAACCGGCGAGCTAGTCCCGTGTTTGGCCGTTTCCGCGCAGGGTCCACGTGGTGGTTGTCAGCTCCGGCAGCGCCATCGGGCCACGGGCGTGCAGCTTCTGGGTGGAAATCCCGATCTCCGCCCCCATTCCAAACTGTTCCCCGTCGGTGAACGCGGTGGACGCGTTGACCATGACGACGGCGGAATCCACACCGTCGACGAAGGTATCGATGGTGTCCGCATCCTGGGCGACGATGGCATCGGTGTGCCCGGAACTGTACCGGGCGATGTGCTCGATGGCCTCGTCCACGCCACGGACGATCTTCACGGCGAGATCCATGGAGAGGTACTCCTCGGCCCAATCCTTTTCCGTCGCCGGAACGGACTCGACGGGCAGGCCGTCGCCGTGGAGCGTGACGCCCGCGTCTACGAGGGCGCGCAGCAGCTCCTCGGTGTGCGCGTAAAAGGCGCTGACAAGCAGCGTCTCGGTTGCGTTACACACGGAGACCCGGCGCGTCTTGCCGTTGAGCACGATGTCGCGAGCCTTGGCCGGATCGGCGGTGGCATCCACGTACACGTGGCAGTTGCCCGTGCCCGTCTCAATGGTGGGCACCGTCGCTTGCGTCACCACGGCGTTGATGAGCCCCGCACCGCCGCGCGGGATGACGAGATCAACAAGCCCCCGCGCGGTAACGAGCTCCGTGACGGAGCTGTGGTCATCGCTGGGCAGGAGGCTGACGGCATCTTCCGGCAGCCCGTGGGCGGCGAGCACCGACCGCAGCAGCGCCACGAGCGCTTCGTTGGTGTTCCGCGCTGTCTTCGAGCCGCGCAGCAGGACGGCGTTGCCCGCCTTGAAAGCGATGCCGAACGCGTCGACGGTGACGTTGGGGCGGGCCTCGTACACCATGCCGATTACCCCGATGGGCACCCGGCGCTTGGTCATGTGGATGCCGTTGTACATGGTGTGGCCCTCAATGACCTCGCCCACGGGATCCGGCAGGCTCGCCACCTGCTCCAGGCCGCCAGCGATCCCCTCGATGCGTTCGGGGGTGAGGAGCAGCCGGTCATCGTCCACCACGAGGTCAACCTCGTTGGCGGCGAGGATCTCCTCGCTGTGGTTGCGCAGGGCGACGGCAGCCGCCCGCAGCACCTCGTCTTTCTTGGTGCGTGGCAGGGTGCGGATGGTGCGCGAGGCTGCGCGCGCCTTGGTGGCTAGTTCTGTGACAACGGTCATGGAGTGCCTCATTCCAGGTGAGAAAAGTAGTCTGCGTGCACAACGGGACGCTTATCGGGAAGCTCGTCAGAGTGCTTGCCGCGCATCCGCTGCAGCGCCCCGGAGGAGTAGTTGACCTCGCCGCGGCCGAGGATCTCCCCGGAGGGGCCGTGTACCTCGACGATGTCGCCGGCGTGGAAATCGCCGTCAATGGCGGTGATGCCAACGGCGAGCAGCGAGGTTCCCGGCTCCGCGAGTGCCGCCATGGCGCCGGCATCCACGACGATGTTCCCGGCGACCTCGGCGGCGTACAGGGCCCATGATTTCCACGCGTTGAGCCCTCGGCGCGGCGCGAAGACCGTCCCCACGGAGGCGTCGCTCAACGCGTCGCTCACTCGCGTCGCGGCGGCGAGCAGCACGGGGATACCCACGCGGGTGGCGAGCTCGGCTGCGGACACCTTGGTGGCCATGCCGCCGGTGCCCACTTCTCCCCCGCCGCCTGCGACCACGCCGTCAAGATCAGCCTGACCGCTTACTTGGGCGATAAACGTCGCCCCCGGCGTCGAGGGGTTCGCGGTGTACAGGCCGTCCACATCGGAGAGCAGGACGAGCGCGTCGGCGGCCACGAGGTTTGCGACGATGGCGGCGAGCCGATCGTTATCGCCGAAGCGGACCTCGGTTGTTGCCACCGTATCGTTTTCGTTGATGACGGGGACACAGCCCAGCTTGTGCAGGCGGGAGATGGTGGACTGGATGTTGCGGGCGCGGTCGCGCTGCCCGGCATCGGCTGCGGTGAGGAGCACCTGGCCCACGGTGATGCCGTGGCGGGCGAAGCTCTGCCCCCACGCGTAGGCGAGCTCGACCTGCCCCACGGACGCGGCGGCCTGCCGGGTAGCGAGGTCGGTGGGAGTGGTGGTGAGCCCCAGCGGCGCCCGGCCCACGGCAATAGCACCGGAGGTGACGAGGACAACGTCGCTGACCTCGGCCCGGGCGGCGATGGCATCGACGATCCGGTCGATCGCCTTGGTGTCCACGCGGTGCTCGGTGGTGGAGATGGAGCTCGACCCCACCTTGACCACGATCTTGCGGGCATCGGAAATCTGCTGCCGGAGATCCATCTATCCCTCCCAGCGCTCCGTATCGGCCTCCTGGCCGTAATCCTCCGCCTCGATGAGGCCGCGGCGCACCTGGGAGGCGCGCTTGCGCTCGGCGGCGGAGGCGCGTCCGGTCTGCTCGAGGCGGATATCCGTGCCGCGGCCGGTGAGGACCGGGTCGATGCCGGCGGCGGTGAGCGGGTCCCACTCGAAGGTGATGCCGCCGATGGTGACCGGGTCGCCGGCGTTGGCTCCCGCCTTGTACAGCAGTTCCTCCACGCCGGCCTTGGCAAACCTGTCGCCCAGGTAGCCCACGGCCTCATCGTTTTCGAAGTCGGTCTGCAGCACCCAGCGTTCCACCTTGTCGCCGGTGACGAGCCAGCCCTCGCCGTCGCGCTCCACGTGGGTTTCGTTGCGCTGGGGCTTGACCAGTACGGTATCCACGCGCTTGCGCTTGGGTTCCGCTTGTCGACGTTTATTGACGGCCTCCATCAGGGCATACCGCAGGGGATCCAACCCCTTGCGCGCGACGGTGGAGATGATGAAGATCGGCCAGCCGAACTTTTCCTTCAGCTCGTCGATGACGAACTCGGCCAGGTCGTGGGCCTCCGGAACGTCGGTCTTGTTCAAGACGATGAAGCGGGGGCGCTCCAGCAGGTCGGAATCGGCGGGCAGGATCTCGCGGTAGGCGGCTAGCTCCTTCTCCAGCGCCTCGATGTCGCTCACCGGGTCGCGCCCCGGCTCCAGAGTCGCCACGTCCACCACGTGAACGAGGACGGCGCAGCGCTCGATGTGGCGCAGGAAGTCGAGCCCCAGGCCCTTGCCCTCGGAGGCGCCAGGGATGAGGCCCGGCACGTCGGCGATGGTGAACGCATCGTGGCCCACGTTGACCACGCCGAGGTTCGGCTGCAGCGTGGTGAAGGGGTAATCGGCGATCTTCGGTTTCGCCGCCGAAAGCACTGACACCAGCGAGGACTTACCGGCCGACGGGAAGCCGAGCAAACCGACGTCGGCAAGCGACTTGAGCTCAACCACCACATCGAGGGACTCCCCCGGCTCGCCGTTCAAAGCAAACCCTGGGGCCTTGCGGGCCCGGGACGCCAGCGCGGCGTTGCCCAACCCACCGTGACCGCCGGCCGCGGCGATGAGCGACATGCCCGGATCGGTGAGATCGGCGAGCACCTCCCCGTCGGTGGTGGAGACAACGGTGCCGGCGGGAACCTCGAGGATGAGATCCTCCCCGCGCGCACCGTTGCGGTGATCACCAGCACCGTTAGCGCCACGCGACGCCGTGAGGTGCGGGCGGAAGTGCAGATCCAGGAGGGTATGAACCTGGGTGGAGGCGCGCAGGATGATATCGCCACCGTGCCCGCCGTTGCCACCATCGGGCCCGCCGAGTGGCTTGAACTTTTCGCGGTGCACAGAAGAGCACCCGTTGCCACCGTTGCCGGCGGTGAGGTGCAAGACGACACGATCTATGAAACGATTAGCCACGAACTCTCCTTTAATCGCATGAGGAGGATAGTTTACAGCACCAACCACCAAATATCATTAGGGTTGCAGTATGAGGTTTTACACTGACGGCAAGCAGAACTTACTCCGCCGGGGTGGCGAGTACTACGAGCGCTACATCCCCGCCAGTGACGAGGAACGGCGCGGCGGCTACTGGCGGCCAGCCCCCTCCGGAGACTTCCTCATCACGTGGGGCACACGCTACTCAGAAATCGGGGAAGCCGAGGCGAAAACGCTCTCGGCCAGCCTGGACGCACAGGCGAATTAGTAACCCCGCTGAGGATCGACCTCGGTGGGCATCCTCTCACCCTTTTCAAACGCCTCGGCGCTCGCCGCCGCGGCTAGCCCCGTGCGGTGCCGGATCACCGGGTTGGTGTTGGCCACGTGCGGCGTAATAAGGCAATTGTTGAGCTTCCACAATGGATGATCGGCGGGAAGAGGCTCCGGCTCGAGCACGTCCAGCCCGGCGGCGGCGATCGTGCCGCTTGTGAGCGCCTCCGTCAGAGCATCGGTATCCACAAGCGGCCCACGGCCCACGTTGATGACGATGGCGGTGTCCTTCATTTTCTTTAGCGTCTCCGCGTTGACCATGTGGTGCGTCTCCTTGGTCAGCGGCGTCACCGTAATAATGATGTCTGGCTCACCCCAGTTGAATTCACCCATTGCCAGCGACTCGTCCGCACCCTCGATCTCCCGCCCCGAGTGCGTGACGGCCTGCACCGTCGCTCCGAACGACTTGAGCAGCGGCACGATGGCCGAGCCAATTCCACCCGCGCCGACGACTGCCACCTTCGAGTTAAAAAGCCACACCTTATTCTCGTGCATCTCCTCGGCGGCATCCCACGAGGCCGTGGTGATCGCCGTCTTCAGCATCTGCGTCACCCCGAGCAGCAGCCCAAGCGTGGATTCCGCCACTGTGTCCGCGTACAGGCCCTGCGCGTTGGACCAGCGCAGCTTCCCCGGCGTGAGGTACCCGGCCTTGACCAGACTGTCCACGCCGGCGAAGTGGGTGTGCACGAAGCCGACAGATTCCGGCAGCTCCTCCGGGAAGTCCGCCGCCGTGCCGTTGAACACGATGAATTCGGTTCCCTCCGGTACGTGCCCCTCGTAGGGCACGTACTCGTGTCCGCGCTCGGTCAGCTGATCGATAGTTTCTTTCCATACATGGGGCAGCATTGTGAATTTCATACCTACCAGGGTACCGATGACTGCTACTTGGGGCTGGGGCCGCGGGCCGTGGGCCGCTGCGGGCACGCCGCGGACACGCCGATTTTCCGGGGCTTTTGCGAAAACTGTCCACTGAACCACATCGCCCCCTTCCAAAACTCCAGGTGGTCACATCTGCTACTT
This sequence comes from Corynebacterium pyruviciproducens ATCC BAA-1742, assembly GCF_000411375.1. GTDB lineage: Bacteria > Actinomycetota > Actinomycetes > Mycobacteriales > Mycobacteriaceae > Corynebacterium > Corynebacterium pyruviciproducens. Next base: position 1,279,674 of record NZ_KE150446.1, read on the forward strand.
TGTTCAGTGCCCACTTTTGGCAAACCACGCCAGGCCAGGCGAGACTACACCGCGTTTGAGACCAGCAACTCCCAACACTCTTAGCATTTGCCAGGTCCCCAGAACTCGGGTCCGAAACTTTCGGACCCAATTTTTTGCCGCAAATTTGATCACCTGGAGAAACGCGAAACTCAAACACTGATCGGGTCCGAAAGTTTCGGACCCTATCCTCTCCGGCCCCGTCACACCTCGCAGCGGCTACCCTCCGGCACCGTGACGGCGAATGTACGCAGGCACAGGACCTCGGCAACCCAAAAACAGGCATGAGAAAACCCCCGCACACAAAACAGTGTGTACGGGGGAAAAAGTCTCAAACGCGTAGGTTACGCGGTCTGAACCTCGGCCTCTGCGGGGACGATGTTCACGAGCTTGCGGTTACGCTTGGTGGTGAACTCGACCGCGCCCGCTGCGAGAGCGAACAGGGTGTCGTCACCGCCGCGTCCGACGTTCTCACCGGGGTGGAACTTGGTGCCACGCTGGCGAACGAGGATCTCTCCTGCCTTCACCTGCTGACCGCCGAAACGCTTCACACCAAGGCGTTGTGCCTGTGAGTCGCGACCGTTGCTAGAGCTAGATGCGCCCTTCTTGTGTGCCATGTGGGATTCGCCTCCTTTTACTTAATCCCGTTGATCTTGACCACGGTAAGCTTCTGGCGGTGGCCCTGACGCTTCTTGTAGCCAGTCTTGTTCTTGTACTTCAAAATCTTGATCTTCGGGCCCTTAACGTGCTCGACGATCTCGGCGTCAACCTTCACCTTTGCGAGGTCATCGGCCTTGGTAGTGACGTTAGCACCGTCAACGAGCAGAACGGGGGTGAGAGCCACGGACGTCCCCGGCTCACCCTCGATCTTCTCGACCTTGACGAGGTCGCCTTCGGCAACCTTGTACTGCTTCCCGCCGGTCTTGACGATCGCGTACATCTGAGGGTTACCCCATTTCTTAAAACTCGTGGCGGGCACACTACGGCACCCGCGAAATGCTTACAGTTACTTTCCTGCTAGTCGCGCACCAAACCGCGCGCCTAAAACAGCGACTGTCAAAGACTACCCCGACAGTCGCCGTTTTACCAAATCCCTTAGGATTTCGCTTGTCGACGCGCCACGCGGCGACGCCTCGACTTCTTCTGCGGTGCCGGCTTTGCTTCCTCAGCCTTCGCCTCCGGCGACTGTGCCGCGGGCTTCCGCGTCCGCTTCTTCGGTTCCGCCGCCGTCTTGGTGGTGGCCCGGCGCACCGCGCGACGGCGCCTGCCAATCGACTTCTTCGGCGCTTCCTTCGGCTCGGGCTGCTGCGTCGGTTGTTCCGGCTCCGGGGCATCGTTCACGTCGCGAGCGTCGTGAGCGTCGCGAGCGGGCTTGTCAAAGTCCTCCGGCTTCGGCTCGTGGTCACTCACGGAGTTGCCACGCGTGCGACGGCGACGGCGCGGCGACTCGTCGAACCGCTTCTTCGCCTCCTCGTAGGTGAGGGTGTCCTCCGCAGGCTTACGGCCCTCCTCTGGTTCCTCTGCGGGCTTGTCGACGTTTTCCTGAGCGCGGTCCTTCCGCAACGGCTTGTCATCGCCATTCCGCTTGGAGCTGCGGCGACGGCGACGACCATGCGAGCGATCCTCGTGAACCTCGTGATCGTCGTACTGCTCCTCTACCTCGTGGGAGTCCTCGGTCTGATCGGCTTCCTCGTCATGGTGCATGGCGAGTGCGGCCGGGTGCTGGCGCGGGTCGTGCTCCGGCTTGGAACGGCGCTTCTTGTTGCGGCCGTACACCGGGCGCTTCTCCGGCTGCTCCACGGGATCCTCGTGGAGGATGATCCCGCGACCCTCGCACGCCTCGCACGTGGTGGCGAACGTCTCCAACAGGCCGGTGCCGAGCTTCTTGCGCGTCATCTGGACGAGGCCCAGCGAGGTCACCTCGGACACCTGGTGGCGAGTGCGGTCGCGACCCAGCGCCTCCTTCAGGCGACGCAGGACAAGGTCGCGGTTTTCGGGCAACACCATGTCGATGAAGTCCACCACGATCATGCCGCCCAGATCGCGCAGGCGCATCTGGCGCACGATCTCCTCGGCCGCCTCCAGGTTGTTCTTGGTCACTGTCTCCTCAAGGTTGCCGCCAGAACCTGTGAACTTGCCGGTGTTCACGTCGATGACGGTCATCGCCTCCGTGCGGTCGATGATAAGGGTGCCGCCCGAGGGCAGCCACACCTTCCGGCCGAGCGCCTTCTGCAGCTGCTCGTCGATTCGGTAGTGGGCGAACACGTCCTCGCCATCGTTATCCTCGGCGTTGTACTTGACCACGCGGTCGGCAAGGTCGGGGGCGACCTTATCCACGTAATCGGACACCGTGGAGTACGCACGATCGCCTTCCACAACGAGCGTGGAGAAATCCTCGTTGAACAGGTCGCGGACAACCCGGATGAGAACGTCCGGCTCCTCGTACATGGTGACAGGCTTTGCACCCTTGGAGGCCTTTTCCTCCTCCGTGCGGCGCGCGATGTCCTCCCACAGCGTGTGCAGGCGCTCAACGTCGGCGGCAATCTCCTTCTCGGACACGCCCTCGGCGGCGGTGCGCACGATGGCACCACCCTCGTTGGGGATGACGTCGTTGAGGATGGACTTGAGGCGCTTGCGCTCCGGCTCCGGCAGCTTGCGCGAGATACCGGCGTTGTGGCCACGCGGCACGTACACCAGGTAGCGGCCGGCCAGCGAAATCTGCATGGTGAGGCGGGCACCCTTGTGGCCCACGATGTCCTTGGACACCTGGACGAGAACCTGGTCGCCGGACTTCAACGCCTGATCGATGCGGCGCTTCCGGCCGCCGAGCCCCATCTGCCGCCAATCAATATCGGCGGAGTACAAAACGCCATTGCGGCCGGTTCCGATATCGATGAACGCAGCCTCCATGGAATCCAGCACGTTTTGGACACGGCCCAGGTAAATGTTCCCCACCTGCGAAGCCGCGGTATTCGACGTGACAAAGTGCTCCACCAGCATGTCGTCCTCGAGCACGCCGATCTGGGTGATCAGGCCGCCGTGGTCCGTGCGCTCACGCTCGCGGACGACCATGGTGCGCTCCACCGATTCCCGGCGCGCCAAGAACTCCGCCTCGGTGACGATGTGCCTGTTGTTGCGATCCTCCGCGCGACGCTCGTGACGGCGGCGACGCTGCGCTTCGAGGCGGGTCGACCCCTTGATGGCCTTCGGCTCGGTGATCTGCTCGACGGGTTCCTCGCGCACCGGTTCTTCCTTGCGGCCGCGACCTGTGCCACGGCGCCCGCGGCGACGTTTGCGGGTGGACTGCTCGGGGCGGGGAGCCTCTTCTTCCTCGGGCTCGTCGGCACCGTCGTCCTCGGCGTCTGGCTCCTCGATGATGGGCTGGGGGGCGATGAACGTGGGGGCGACAAACGTCGGTGTCAGCGCGGGGTTCTCCTCCGGCTGCTCCGGCGCCGGGGTGATGACAACCTCTTCAACGGGCTCGTCGGTTGCCTCCGGCTCTGAGGTGCTTTCGAGCCGCTCCTCCAGCTGCTTTTCCACCTTGTCTTCAATCTGGTGGATTTCGTTTTCGACGTTCTTGGTCACCCGGTAGCGAAGCTTTTCCTCGTCGCTCGCACCCTTCTTCTTCGCCTTCTCCAGCTTGGTGGCCTTCTTTGCAGCCTTCTTGGTTTGCTTCGCCGTCTTCTTGGCCGATTTCTTAGTCGACTTCTTTAGTTTGGCGGACTTCTCCTGGGGGAACAGGTGCGAAAGAAGCTGCTCGGCCTCGGCCTTGAGGATCGAGCTCTGGGCCTTCTTACCAGTCACACCGATTTCGTCGAGTCCTGCCAGGACAGTCTTGGAATCGGTGTTAAGCATCCGAGCCAGATCGTAAACTCGAACCTTCTCCCCCAGATCATCTGGGTTCACGGGCGTTAATTCACCGGTGGTACGTGCCACGGGTTCTCCTTTTATTTGTTTGTCCCCGGGCGCTGACATGTCGTGCCGCCGCCTCTCGGGGTATGTGAAAGTCTTATCGGGCGGTTCAGCGATCCAGAATTCTTCCGGGCGAACGCACCATGCACCTATTGTTGCACAGCGAGGAGCCCACCGGCAATAATGTAGCCTTTTGTCATGCCTCAACTACCGGTGGAACCGACACCCGGACTGCCCCAGTTTCGACCGCTTCCCTACGTGGCCGCGGGCGTATCGTTTGCCGCCACCCGCGTCGCGCTCAACTACGAGAACCTCGCGTGGGCTGCGATCTTCGCGGTGCTCACGGTACTGGCTTTTGTGGTGACCTTCCGCGACCAGGGAACGCGAGGGGTTTTCGCAGTATACGACCACGAAGAGGATGCCGTGTACAAGAGCGCGAGCGGAACCATCATCGCGCTAGTCACCGCGATGTTTTTTGATGCCACCGGCGACGCGTTCACCCCGCATTTTGATATCCCCCAGGCGGTGGCTGAATACGGCCTGTTCGGGCTGTGGTCCGTGACGCTCAGCCTGGGAATGATCGCCGATGCCAGGCGGCTGCACAAGAGGCGCCTCAACCGCATGAAGCGTGTATTGAAACAGCCAATCAAGGCCTTGCCACCTGCCACGAGTGACGTGGAGCAAAGGGCAATGTACGTTCTCAGGGACGGCGGTGCCACCGGCGGCTGGCGGATGAAGGTCAAAACGCTCGCCAAAAAACTGGGCATAAGTAAGGACGAGGCCGTGGAGCTGTGCAAGCGGATGCGGGATAAGGGGACCATCGCTATCTACTCCATCGGGTATAAAAATAAGCCCCACGAATGGAACGTGGAGCTTACTGCCAGCGGTTTGGCCGCCGCGATTAGAGGTTCGGGAACCAGATCTTGATTTCGCGCTCGGCGGACTCGGGGGAATCCGAGCCGTGGACAACGTTCTCGCCAACGGTGAGGGCGAAATCGCCACGGATGGAGCCGGGGGTAGCCTTGGACACCGGGTCGGTGCCGCCGGCGAGCTGACGCCATGCCTCGATGGCGCGCTCACCCTCGATGACACCGGCGATGAGCGGTGCGGAGGTGATGAAATCAACGAGCTCGCCGTAGAAGGGCTTACCCTCGTGCTCGGCGTAGTGCTTCTCGGCAGTTGCCTTGTCAGCAACCCGCAGGTCGAGGGCGACGAGCTTGAGTCCCTTGCGCTCGATGCGGGAGATAATTTCGCCGACGTGGCCGTTCTTGACGCCGTCAGGCTTGATCAGAATGAGTGTACGTTCAGTCATGGTGCACAACTCTACTAGATAGCGTCAAAGACGGCACGGCTGCTGGGACTAAAAGAACCTCTCCACAGCATCCTTGGCATCCGGAAGACTGAGACCGGGGACGGCCTCGCGCAGGCACCTGGTGGCGGAGACGGTGTCGCCGTCGCGCTTGAGGCGGGCGACCTCCACCTTCGTGTCATCCGGGATGGAATTAGCCACCGAGGCGGTGAACTCCACGCGCGGCGGCTTCTTGAACTCCACATAGGTGAGGATGGCCGTGCCGATTCCCAAAATGAGGATGGCGGTACCCCATCCCCACCGGCCACCCATGTAGTAGGTGACGGCGGTGAGCAGGAAACACAGTGTTGCAAAACCGTAAATAAACTTCATTTATGTGTGCTGCGTGGTGAGAAGTCCACGCTTCTGCCTCTCTATGATGACGTTGCGCAGGTAGAACACGAACACCCACACGAGGATGAAGATGATGACCGCGGCCCCCATCGACCAGTGGATGAAGAATCCTCCCAGGGCCACCACCTGAAGTGCGATGTTCATCCAGATCGCCCAGCTGAAGCGCTGCAGGAAGGCGGCCACCACGTGGGCAACGGTGACGATAGAGACAAACCAGATGTTGGCCGGGGTCCACAGGTCACCAAACTTGGAGATCACGGTAAGGACGAGCCCCAGGGTGATCGCCTCGGCGATGAGCACGCCGCTCATCACGCCGCGCAGGCCCTTGATGGGATCCTTCGCGGGCTCGTGGCCTGGCCCCAGGGGGCCGTATTCTTGCTTGTCGGTCATGCTGGGTCCTTTCCAAACAAGGTCCTGGCCTCACCCGCGGTGACAACCGAACCGGTGATGAGGATGCCTCCGCCGGAAACCGTATCACCCTCGGTGGGATCCTCGGCAAGCTCGACGGCGAGCTCCACCGCTCCCGGCAGCGTCTCTGCCAGGTGAACGCGTTCCTCGCCGAAGATCGCGCGGGCCTTTTCCGCCAGTTCCTCGGCGGGCAGGCAGCGCGGCGACGTGTTCACGGTGCACACGACCTCGTCCAAGACGGGCTCGAGTTCGCGCAGCACCCCGTCCACGTCCTTATCGCCCAGGCACGCCATCACGCCGATGAGGCGGCGGAAGGTGAAATCTCGGTCGATGGCCTTTGCCAGCGCCTTCGCGCCGTGCGGGTTGTGGGCGGCATCGATGAAAGTGGTCGGCGTGGCGCGGACGCGCTCGAGGCGACCGGGAGACTGCACCTGCGCGAAACCGCGCTTGACCGTCTCGAGGTCGAGCTGGTGGCCGGTTCCCGCGCCAAAGAACACCTCGACGGCTGCCAGCGCCACGGCGGCGTTTTCCGCCTGGTGGGCACCGGACAGCGGCAGGAAGATGTCCTCGTACGTGCCACCGAGCCCCTGGATGGTGAGCTGCTGGCCACCGACGGCGACGGTGGATTCTGTGACGCCGAACTCTTGCCCCAGCCGGGCCACGGAGTTGTCCTCCTCCACGGCCTTTTCCAGGATTACCCGCATGGCGTCCGGGTCTTGCTTGCCAATAACGGTGACCGGCCCCGGGCGCAGCAGATCGGTGGGATCCCACTTGGGCTTGATAATGCCTGCCTTCTCCCCGGCGATCTCGGCGATGGTATCGCCGAGCATTCCCTGGTGATCGAGACCCACCGGGCAGATGACGCTGACATCGGCGTGGACAACGTTGGTGGCATCCCAGCGGCCGCCCATGCCCACTTCCACCACTCCCACGTCCACGGGGGCGTCGGCAAAGGCGGCGAAAGCCATGGCGGTGAGCACCTCGAACTTGCTCATCGGGTACTCGGCCTCGGCGTCGACCATCTCCACGTAGGGCTTGATCTCTTCCCAGATGCGCACGTAATCGGCCGGATGGATGGGTTCGCCGTCGATGCCGATGCGCTCGGTGACAAGCTGCAGGTGCGGGCTCGTCGTGCGGCCGGTGCGGCGCGAGAAGGCACGCAGCAACGACTCGATCATCCGCACCGTGGAGGTCTTGCCGTTGGTGCCGGCGACGTGGATCATCGGGCTGGCCTGCTCGGGGTGGCCGAGCAGATCCATGAGCTTGGCGATCCGGGAAAGCGAGGGATCGATGTGGATCTCGCTCCACCGCTCGTTGTGCTCGGCGTCTACCTCCGCCAGGCGCGCCAGGTCTTCCTTGGTTACCGGCCGTTTCTCCTCGTGCTCCTTCTTCTCTGAAAGGTTGAGGGTGAGGCCGGAATCGTTGAACTCAAGGCTCATCGCATGTTCTCCAATTGGGCGAGGCGGGCCTCCAGGCGCTCCTTTTCGGCCTGGGCCACCTCGCGGCGCTTCTTGATCTTGTCCACAACGGCCTCGGGGGCCTTGGACAAGAACGCCTCGTTGCCGAGCTTCTTGCCGGTGGTGTCCAGCTCTTTCTCCTGCTTGGCAATGTCTTTCTGGCAGCGCTTGATCTCCGCGGCCACGTCGATGGTGCCGGACGTATCCACCTCCACGAGCACGGTCTTCTCTGCCAGGCGAATCTCGATGGAGGCTGTGGGGGTGAAATCGCCCTCCGGGGGTGTCAGCCGCACGAGGTCGCGCACGGCCTCTTCTAGGCCGGCGAGGTCGGCTGCCGCAAAATCGATACGTGCCGGCACCTTTTGGGAGGGCTTGACACCCTGGTCGGAGCGGAAGCGGCGGACCTCGGTGACGAGCTTATGCACGTCGGCGATGCGGCGAGCGGCAACCCCATCCTTCGGTTCGTCGGTGGCCTCGGGCCACTGCGCGAAGGTGATGGTCTCCTCACCGGTGAGCGCGGTCCATAGGGTTTCGGTGACGAACGGCATCGTCGGGTGGAGGAGGCGGAGGACCTGGTCCAGCACGTGCCCCATGACGGAGGGCTGGAAGTTGGTTTTTGACAGCTCGAGGTACCAGTCGCACAGCTCGTCCCACACGAAGTGGAACATTTCCTCATTAGCTTTGGCGAACTGGTAATCGTCGAGAAGCTCATTGACGTCGCGGGTGACCTCGTTGAGACGGTCGAGGATCCACCGGTCGGCGTCGCCCACGGCCGCGGGCGACGGGCCGGAGACCTCAGCACCGCGGGACAGCGCGAAGCGGGCGGCGTTGAACAGCTTGGTAACAAAGTTGCGGGCCGAGGAGCCGGCGTCGGTACCGAGCGGGAGGTCGACGCCGGGGTTGGCACCGCGGGCGAGGGCGAAGCGCAGCGCATCCGCGCCGTACTCCTCCACCCAATCCATGGGGTTGATGCCGTTGCCCAGGGACTTGCTCATCTTGCGGCCGCGTTCGTCGCGGACAAGCCCGTGGAGGAACAGGTCCGTGAACGGAACCTCGCCAAGGCCGGGGGTCATTTCGCCGGCGTAGGTGCCAAACATCATCATGCGGGCCACCCAGAAGAAGAGGATGTCGTAGGCGGTGACGAGGACGCTCGTGGGGTAGAACTTCTTCAGGTCGTCGGCAGAATCCGGCCAGCCCATCGTGGAGAACGGGAACAGCGCGGAGCTAAACCACGTGTCCAGCACGTCGGGGTCCTGCGTGTAGCCCTCCGGCGGGACGTCGTCGGGGCCGCAGCACACCACGTCGCGCTCTGAACCGTCGGCGGGCTCGGGGCCGTACCAGATCGGGATGCGGTGGCCCCACCACAGCTGCCGGGAGATCGTCCAATCGTGCATGTTGTCCACCCATTCGAAGTACCGGGGCTCGAGCGCCTGCGGATGGATCTTGGTCTTGCCCTCGCGGATGGCGTCGCCGGCCATCTTGGCCAGCTTGTCCACCTTGACAAACCACTGGAGGGACAGGCGGGGCTCGATGGGCTCGCCGGAGCGCTCGGAGTGGCCCACGGAGTGCACGTAGGGGCGGATTTCCTTCACAATGCGGCCCTGCTCGCGCAGCGCCTCGCAGATCTCGTGGCGGGCTTCCTCGCGGGTCATGCCGTCGAACCGGGTGCCCGTGTTGCAGATGTGGGCGGTGGAATCGAGGATGATGGGCATGTCCAGGTTGTGGCGCTGCCCCATGGCGTAGTCGTTGGGATCGTGGGCCGGGGTGATCTTCACCGCGCCGGTTCCGAACTCCATGTCTACGTAGTCGTCGGCGATGACCTTAATAGTAAGGTCGTCGCGGAACGGGTGCGGGAACTCCTGCCCCACGAGATCGGTGTAGCGCTCGTCGTCGGGGTGGACGGCCACGGCCACGTCGCCGAGCATCGTCTCGATACGGGTGGTGGCCACCACGATGTGCGGCTCATCGTCGTTCATGGAGCCGTAGCGGAAGCTGACGAGCTCGCCCTCGACATCCTTGTACACAACCTCGATATCGGAGACGGCGGTCTCCAGCACGGGCGACCAGTTGACCAGGCGGTAATCCTGGTAGATCATGCCCTCGTCGTACATCTTCTTAAAGATGGTCTGCACGGCGCGGGAGAGGCCCTCGTCCATGGTGAAGCGCTCGCGGGTCCAGTCGACGGAATCACCGATGGCGCGCATCTGCTTGAGGATGCGTCCGCCGTATTCTTCTTTCCATTCCCAGACCTTGTCCACGAACTCGTCGCGCTCGTAATCCCAGCGGCGTTTGCCTTCCTCCTCCTGGAGTTTGGCTTCCACCTTGGTTTGGGTGGCGATGCCCGCGTGGTCCATGCCTGGCAGCCACAGCACCTCGTAGCCCTGCATACGCTTGCGGCGCACGATGGAATCGATGAGCGTGTGGTCTAGTGCGTGCCCCATGTGGAGCTGACCGGTAACGTTCGGTGGCGGTAGCACCACGGAGAAGGCAGGCTTGGCCGAGTGGGCGTCGGGCGTGAAGTATCCCCTGTCTACCCACGATTCGTACAGTTTTGCTTCATGCTCTTTCGGCTCCCACTTGCTGGGGAGCTCGCGATTTTCCCGGTTATCAGTCACGGTAGCCATCTTATCGCCTGGAGCCCACTCGCTTTACACCCTCTACGCCCTGGCACGTGCACCAAGCGCCCCACCACCCCCGTTTGCGGCGTTTTCCCTACCCCCACTGACACGTTTACCTGCACCTATAGCGTTCAAGCTAGAAATTTTAGGAGACTGCAAGGCTTACTGGACACTCAGGAAAAAATAAGCTATTCTAAGTTTTACTTAGAAACCAGTGAACGTTTCTTAGAACTTCACACTCCGCGTTTTACCATCAAGTAAGGACCAGACATCATGCGTAAAACCGCCCTTCTCACAGCTGTGGCTATGGCCGCCTCGCTCGTGGTTGCCCCGAGCTTTGCCTCCGCGGGCGACAACGGCAACGGCTTCTACAACGTCGTCGTCGGCCCGGGCACCGACGAATCCTCGGCCACTATCACGTGGGATGAGACCCATCTACTCCCCACGGGCGTTGACTTCAACGGGGATTCCAAGAAAGATTTTTCCTCCAAGCGCCTCGGGTCATCTACCCTCTCCACTCGTTTCGGCGTTTTTTACCATAAGAAAGCCGTGGTCACGGGCTTGAACCCGGGCCAGCAGTACACGTTCCGGCTGGGCACTGACCTCACTTGGTCCCCCGAGATGACGTTCACGGCGGGCACTGCGTCCAGCTCCTGGTCCTTCGCTGCGACGGGCGCTCCCGATGTGCTTGTCGACGACGCGACGTGGGCCGACACGGTCGCCGCCGCTGCCGCGACTCACCCTGAGCTCCTGGTAGTTACCGGCAACGCGATGTCCAACAAGAAGTCCAACGAAGAGCGCGACACGTTCACGGACACCATGCGCACCGACTTGATTCCCACGGCAGTCGGCTACCACACAGACGACACCGCCACAGCGGCCGACACCAGCTGGCACTTCTCGTTCCCCGGTGACCAGAAGCTGACCACCTCGTTCACGCACAACAACGTCGGCTTCATCAACGTGGCTACCGCTGTGTCCGGTGCGGACCTGGAGAGCTTCATCACCAGTGAGGCGCAGCGCCTTTCCGCCAGCACGGACTGGATCGTGCTGTACGGGATGCAGAAGCTCACCCCCGAGCTACAGAAGATCGCTAGCCAAGCCGGTGTGGACCTCATCTTGAGCGGCGGGACGGGCTACTACAGCCGCTCCTACCTATTGAACGCCACCGGCGTGGACAAGGCAGCAGGACCCACGGTACACCCGAAGGACGTGCAGACGCTCTTTGTCTCCCTCAACGCCCCCGCGGATATGGGCCGGCAGAACCCCGCCAACGATCCCGCAACCTTTGCCAAGACCGCCCAGGATGGCACTCCGGATTACACCACCGTCGATGTGACCCCGGAGGAGCTCACGGTGACCACTCGCGATGTGGCAACAGGCGCGGTCATTGACACGGTGACGCTGTCCCGCAAGCCGGAGATCAAGCCCGGCCCCATCGCCAGCGAGGATCCCACCACCCCGGCGGAGACCACCCCGACCCCGAACAAGCCCACGAGCGAGCCCAAGCCCACCACGGAGAAACCGACCAGCGAGCCGAAGCC
>NZ_KE150446.1:1291342-1463493 GCF_000411375.1 Corynebacterium pyruviciproducens ATCC BAA-1742
CGAACAAGCCCACGAGCGAGCCCAAGCCCACCACGGAGAAACCGACCAGCGAGCCGAAGCCAACCTCGAACAAGCCCACGAGCGAGCCCAAGCCTTCGGACAAGCCCACGAGCGAGCCCAAGCCTTCGGACAAGCCCTCGGAGGAACCGACCCCGGTTCCGGCACCGACGTTGAAGCCGGGTACCACGGTGGAAAAGGTCACGCCCGGGAAGAAAGCAGTGCTCGATGACGTTGTCACCGGCGACCTCTCCTCCGTGACCGGAAGTGTCACCGACGCCTCGGGCACGAGCGTCGCGGGGGCGACGGTGAGCGTCGATAAGGAAACTGGCGCCGTAAGCGTCACCCTCCCCAAGGATGCGAAGGCCGGCACGTACACCATCCAGCTCGCTAGCGCGGGGAAGAACGTGGGAGCCCCCATCACCGTGACGGTGGAGGCGAAGTCCACCCCCACCCCGAAGCCAACGCCCAAGCCGGGTGACGATGACCAAAGCTCAGAAGGCTCCTCCTCCGAGGACATGGTGTGGATCGGCGTCGGCGGGTTCTTCGGCATGATCGCCGTCGCAGGCATCTTCGGTTGGCTGCTGGGCAACGTCCTCGGCCACGCCCGCCCCTACCTCGAAGGGCTCGGCATCCACATTTAATTAATCCCAGTCTGGTCTTTCACCCGCGCCTTGCTCAAGGTGCGGGTGTATTCTTGCACGACCGGCGGAAGGCACGCGCAGGGGCAGCAAAAAACCTGCCTCCAGCTGGGCTGGGGCAGGTTCTTTAACGCTAAAAAACTAGTCGATCAGGCCGTTCTTGCGGACGGTGTCGCGCTCGCTTTCGAGCTCCTCGACGGTCTTAGCAATGCGCTCCTTCTGGAAGTCCGTGAGGTCAAGGCCCTGGACAATCTCCCACTTGCAACCGTTGGAGGTGACGGGGAAGCCGGAGACGATGCCCTCGGGGATGCCGTAGGAACCATCGGACGGAAGAGCAGCGGACACCCACTTGCCGTTGGTGCCGTTGACCCAGTCGTGCATGTGGTCGATGGCGGCAGAGGCTGCGGAAGCCGCAGACGAAGAACCGCGCGCCTCAATGATGGCGCCACCACGGCCGGCAACCTTCGGAATGAACTCGCCGGTGTACCAATCCTGGTCAATCTTGTCCATGACGGACTCGCCACCCACGGTCGCGTTGGTGAGGTCCGGGAACTGGGTGCCCGAGTGGTTGCCCCACACGACGATCTTCTCCAGCTCTGTGGAAGAAACACCGAGCTTGGTGGCCAGCTGGCTCATCGCACGGTTGTGGTCAAGGCGCACCATGGCGGTGAAGCGTTCGGCCGGAACATCCTGCGCGTGCTGCTGGGCGATGAGGGCGTTGGTGTTGGCCGGGTTGCCCACCACGAGGATGCGGATATCGTCCGCTGCGTTGTCGTTGATGGCCTTGCCCTGGGGCCCGAAGATCTTGCCGTTCTCGGCCAGCAGGTCGGCGCGCTCCATGCCCTTGCCGCGCGGCTTAGCACCCACGAGGAAGCCCATGTTGGCACTGTCGAAGGCCTTGTTAGCATCGTCGGTGATCTCAATGTTCTTGAGCAGCGGGAAGGCGGAGTCCAGCAGCTCCATGGCAACGCCCTCGGTTGCCTTGACGGCCTGCGGAATCTCGAGGAGCTTGAGTTCCACCGGCGTTTCCTTGCCGTACACATCGCCGTTGGCGATGCGGAACAGCAGGGAGTAAGCGATCTGGCCGGCAGCTCCGGTAACAACTACCTTCTTGGTCTCATTAGTCGACATTTCAGTCCTCTCATAAAACAATTGATTCAACTGAAGTACAGCGTGTGGTTGCCTTCCAGGCCATCCAGGTTTCCTGAGATGGTCCTGGTGAGGCTACTCATCCCGCACTTAACCCAAGGTTACTCGACATCGGTTTAGCCGGTCGGGCAAACATTTTCCGGCCCGGTACCGCCGCCTTACGCAGTCGGACTTTGGAGCGCAGCCTGTTTTCCACTATCAACCGCGTTTGTTCACGCAACTACCCACCCGCTCCCCCCGGTTCCCTCCAAACCGACAGGCCACCATCAAATTATCTACCCCCTCCAGGGGGCGCGAACCCACATGGACCTGTGAGAATTCTCACAAGGGAGGATACTCTGAGAGAAGTTACCGCAGCAACGCCACCTAGAAAGGGGGGACCGCCCCGTCGATGGCCGGCGATGTGGCGTTAAATTGTCCTAGAGCCAATTGGAACCTCGTCCCGTTTTTCCGAAATTAGAGAGAAGACTACAGAGCAGATGACTACGTCACACGATTCTTTCCCCAGCGCGGAGTCCCCAAAAGACGGCGTGGTTGAACTCGCACTCACGCTCTTCGCTAACCAGGGGTTCAAGCAGACCAAGCTCGAACAGATCGCCACGCAGTCCGGGATCAGCAAACGCATGATCCACTACCACTTCACCGATAAGAAAGGGCTGTACCTGGCGGCGCTGCAGCTGGCTGTGACACAGCTGCGGCCCGATCAGGAGGAGCTCGAGCTCGAGTCCGTGGTGCCGGTGGAGTCCGCCCGAAAAATCGTGGCGGTGGTGTTTGACCACTTCAACAGCCACCCGGACGCGGTCAAGCTGATCGTGGGCGAGTCCGTGTTCCACAACGTCAACCCCGATGAGCTGGCGCAGCTGGCCGATCATTCCGACCTGTTCCTACAGCTAAACAAGCTGCTCATGCTCGGCCAGGACGCCGGCGCCTTCCGGCCCGGGATTTCCGCGCTGGACATGTACGCCTCCATCGTGGGCATGTGCCTGCTGCCGTACTCGTGGAACATCGTCTTCAGCAGCCTGTACAACACGGAGCTCGATTCGGAGGTCAACACCGAGGCGCTCCTCCACCAGGCGCAGGACCTGATCGTCTCCTTCCTCACCGCACAACTGCCCCCCACCGGCGGTGAGACGTACCTTCGATCCGAAAGGAACGAGGCCCTCAGCGCCAACGCCCACGAAGGCGGCGTGTACTCCGCCGAAGAGGGATTCTCTGACGTGTACCAATAAAAAACGCCCGCGAGTCCAACGGCTCGCAGGCGTGAAAGCGTGTGCCTCCTGGCTACACGGTGGCGATTGTTAGCGCCACCGGGCTAGGAGGCTTTCTTCTTGGCAGGCACCATCTTCGGCCGCCCGGTGCCGTTGACTACGCCGGCATCGATGGTCACCTTGGATACCTCGCGGGAGGGGATGTCATACATGACGGGGACGAGGATCTCCTCCATGATCGCGCGCAGGCCACGGGCGCCCGTCTTGCGGGCCAGCGCCTTCTCCGCGATAGCGCCGAGGGCGCCGTCGGTGAAGACGAGCTCCGTATCGTCGAACCCGAACATCTTCTGGTACTGCTTCACCAGCGAGTTCTTCGGCTCGGTGAGGACGGACACAAGGGCCTTCTTGTCCAGTTGCTGCACCGTCGCGGTGACGGGGAGACGGCCAATGAACTCGGGGATGAGGCCAAACTTGACCAGATCCTCCGGCTGCACCTTCTCCAAGATGTTGGCGTCCTCGAGCTCCTTGGTGGAGCGCACGTCGGCACCGAATCCCAGGGACTTCTTGCCCACCCGTTCCTCGATCACCTTCTCCAGGCCGGCGAACGCGCCGGAGGCGATGAACAGGATGTTGGTGGTATCCACCTGGATGAGTTCCTGGTTGGGGTGCTTGCGCCCGCCCTGCGGCGGAATCGCGGCGACGGTGCCCTCGAGGATCTTGAGCAGCGCCTGCTGCACGCCTTCGCCCGAGACATCGCGGGTGATGGAGACGTTCTCGCCCTTGCGGGTGATCTTGTCAATCTCGTCGATGTAGACGATGCCGTGCTCGGCCTTCTTCACGTCAAAATCGCAGGCCTGCAAAAGGCGCAGGAGGATGTTCTCCACGTCCTCGCCCACGTAGCCCGCCTCGGTAAGGCTCGTGGCGTCCGCGATAGTGAACGGCACATCGAGCTTCTTGGCCAACGTCTGCGCCAGGTACGTCTTGCCGCACCCCGTGGGGCCAAGCAAGAGAATGTTGGACTTCTGCAGATCGACGCCGTCGTTCGCGCCGAATTCGTTTTGCAGCTTCACCCGCTTGTAGTGGTTGTACACGGCAACGGAGAGGATCTTCTTCGCCTCATCCTGGCCGATGACGTACTCGTCGAGGAATTCCTTGATCTCGCGCGGGGTGGGGACCTTCTCCTTTTCCACCTCCGCTGCGCGCTCAACGGAGAGCTCCTCGGCGATGATCTCGTTGCACAGGTCGATGCACTCGTTGCAGATGTACACACCGCCGCCGGCGATGAGCTTCTTAACCTGTTTCTGGCTCTTCCCGCAGAAAGAACATTTAAGCAGGTCAGCGGTTTCTTGCATGCGTGCCATTTGGTGCCTTCACCACTCCTTCGAGCTTTGCGTCTCGTGTCCAAAATAATTGTGGAGCCTTAGCCTACCCCACACAGTCAACGCGCCCCCGTGGGGAAATATTTCGTGCAGGCAGGTGCCTACGTTCTAGTATTCCATAGCGCGGTAGCGAGCAGTCGATGGCACCCGGAAGTACATTAGAGGTATGACTTCCACATTGCACACCATAGAATTCGGCTCCGACAACGCGGGCACGCCCATCGTCTTCCTCTGCTCCCTCGCCGCAAACTGCTGGTTCTGGACCCCACAGCTCGACGCATTCTCCCCCCAGCGCCGCGTCATCGCTTTCGACCTTCCCGGCCACGGCGACTCGGAGGTTGCCGATGCCACCTCCGTGCCGGAATTCGCCGACCTCGTCCTCGCTGCCCTCGATGAGCTCGGCGTGGACACGTTCGATCTTGTCGGCCTGTCCCTCGGCGGAGCCGTGGCCCAGCAGCTGGCCGCCCACTCCGGGCGCGTGCGCAAGCTGGCGCTGCTGTCCACCAACGCGAAGTTTGGCACCCCGGAATCGTGGACCGCGAAGGCCCAGTCCGTCCGCGAGGGAGGCCTGCACGAGGCGAACACCGCGACTATCACCAACTGGTTCACGCAGGGGTGGCGCGAGGAGAACCCCGCTCGCCTGGCGTTCGTCCTCTCGCAGATGGATCACACGCCCGCCGAGGGCTACGCCCGTGCCTGTGAGGCCCTGTCTAAGTGGGACAACTGGGAGGGGCTGAAGGACATCGCCGTGCCCACCCTCGTGGTCCCCGGCGCCCACGACGGTGGTTGCACGCCCGAGGTGATGGGCAAGATGGCCGAGGCTATCCCCTACTCCGAGTACACCGTCATTGAGTCCGCCGCCCACCTGTCCAACCTCGAGGCCGCCGAGGAGGTCACCGCTCTCCTCGCCCGGCACTTTGAGCTTGTCGACGCCCACCTGCTCACTCCCGAATCTCAAACGTACAACGAGCAGTACCCCTCCGAGGTGTTCAAAGAAATCGACGAGGACTAGAAGGCCCAGCGCTAACCCACCTCAACCGCAACGTGCCACCGGGAGTTACCCGGTGGCACGTTGCGTCTAGCGCCTCACATTGTCCTTGTCAGGGAATGTTTTACTTGTTGAGCTTGCGGTAATCGAAGACTTCGTCGATAAGCCCGTACTCCACGGCCTCCTGGGCGGTGAGGATCTTATCGCGGTCCGTATCGATGCGGATCTGCTCCGAGGTCTGCCCTGTGTGGTGAGCCAGCGTATCCTCCATGAGCTTGCGCATGCGCTCGATCTCGCGCGCCTGGATCTCCAGGTCCGAAACCTGCCCCTGCGTGCCCTGGGTGGCGGGCTGGTGGATGAGGACGCGGGCGTTGGGCAGCGCCGCACGCTTGCCCTTGGCACCGGCGGCGAGCAACACGGCGGCGGCCGAGGCGGCCTGGCCTAGGCACACGGTGCGGACATCCGGGCGGACGTACTGCATCGTGTCATAAATCGCCATCAGCGAGGTAAACGAGCCGCCGGGCGAGTTGATGTACATCGTGATATCGCGGTCCGGGTCCAGTCCCTCGAGGACGAGGAGCTGCGCCATGATGTCGTTGGCGGAGGTGTCATCCACCTGCGAGCCGAGGAAGATAATGCGCTCTTCAAAGAGCTTGTTGTACGGGTTCGATTCCTTCGCGCCGTAGGAGGAGTGCTCCACAAAGCTCGGAAGAACGTAGCGTGCCTGAGGCATATTGTGCATATCCATGTTTCTTCTCGCTCCTTAGGATCCGACCTGATCGTTGGCGGCGTGGGAAATAACGTGATCGCACAGCCCGTAATCGCGGGCCTCCTCGGCGGTGAACCAGCGGTCGCGGTCACTGTCCTTGGAGATCTGCTCGAAGGTTTGACCGGAGTGCTCGGCGATGAGCTCCGCCATCTCCTTCTTGGTCAGGGCGAACTGCTGCGCCTGGATGGCAATGTCAGAGGCGGTGCCGCCGACGCCAGCCGACGGCTGGTGCATGAGGATGCGGGCGTGCGGCAGGGCATAGCGCTTGCCCTTGGTACCTGCGGTGAGGAGGAACTGCCCCATGGAGGCGGCCAGGCCCATGGCGTAGGTGGCCACATCGCACGGCGCGTACTTCATCGTGTCATAGATAGCCATGCCTGCGGTAACGGAGCCGCCGGGAGAGTTGATGTACAGCGAGATGTCACGCGTGGGATCCTCCGCGGACAGGAGGAGGATCTGCGCGCACAGCTTGTTCGCGATCTCGTCGTTGACCTCAGAGCCGAGGAAGATGATGCGTTCGCGCAGAAGGCGCTCGTACACGGAATCCCCAAGGTTCATTCCAGGTGCGGAATCAGCCATAGTTACGATTTTTCCTTTCGTTTCTTTTACCTCCACCACCCTACCTTTACAATGCCCGGGTGATAAAGGTTGTTCGCTCTAAGCGTTTTCACCAACGCAAAAGGCCACCCCGACTGAACCGGGGTGGCCACAGACGAAGCTAATTACTCAGCGTCGTCGCCTTCGACTTCTTCCTCACCGAAGTACTCTTCCGGGTCGACCGTGTTGCCAGCATCGTCCTTGACGGAGACGCGGCAGATGGCGGTAGCCAAGGCCTTGCCACGGCGCACGTCCGAGACGAGGTTGTAAGTCTGACCAGTCTGCTGGATCTGCTGCAGGAACTGCTGCGGGTTCATGCCGTAGCGCTGAGCGGTGAACATGATGTGCTCGTGGATTTCCTGCTGGGTAACGTCCGGCTTCTCCTGCTCGGCCAGGACATCGAGGAACAGCTGGGTGCGCACGGCATTCTCTGCATTCTCGCGGGACTCCTTGTCAAAGTCCTCGCGGCTCGTGCCCTGCATGTCAAGGACGCGATCGAGCATGGACTCGTCGCCACCGAACTGGGCGATGAGCTGCTGCAGCTGGCCCTGAACCTGCTCTTCCACCACGGCCTCGGGCAGCGGGAAGTTGGCCTCGTCGAGGGCCTTCTTGAGCACCTCATCGCGGATGGCGGAGGCCTGCTCCACCTTGCGCTGCTCCTTGAGGTTCTTTTCGGTGTCCTCGCGCAACTCATCCACCGTGTCGAACTCGGAGACCATTTCGACGAACTCTTCGTCTACCTTGGGAAGTTTGCGCTCCTTAACCTCCTTGACGGTGACGGTAACCTCGGCCTCCTTGCCGTCCTCCACACCGTTGATGTCAGTGGAGGTAAAGGTGACCTCTTCGCCGGTCTTGAGGCCCTTGACGGCCTTGTCCAGACCGTCGATAAGCTCGTCGGCACCAATGCGGTGGTTGAGCCCCTCAGTGGAGGCAGCCTCGACCTCTTCACCGTCCACGGTGACCGTGAGGTCGACGGTGACAAAGTCATCCTTCTTAGCCTTGCGGTTGACCGTCTTCAGCTCGGCGAAGCGCTCGCGGAGGCTGTCGATGGCCTTGTCCACGTCCTCGTCGGTGACCTTGAGCTCCGGCACCTCGATCTCGTAGGTGGAGAAGTCCGGGATGGTGATCTCCGGGCGGACATCTACCTCGGCGGTGAACTCGACGAGCTTGCCGTCCTCCAGCTTGGTGATGTCGATGGCGGGCTGGCCGAGCGGGCGGAGGTCGTTATCCTCCACTGCCTTGCCGTAGCGGGAGGGCAGCATGTCATTGACAACCTGCTCAAGGACGGGGCCGCGGCCGAAGCGGGCGTCGATGAGCTTGCGGGGGGCCTTGCCCTTGCGGAAGCCCTTGAAGGTCACCTGCTGGGCGAGGGCCTTGTAGGCCTGGTCAATCTCAGGGGTGAGCTCCTCGAAGGGAACCTCAACCGTGATTTTGACGCGAGTGTCGTTCAACTTGTCGACGGAACTCTTCACGAGTCATTCTCCTGATCTTTTTACGTTGATTAGGTTCAAAAAGGGAAGGTAAAACCTTCCCTTTCCGTCGGGACAACAGGATTTGAACCTGCGACCCCCTGCTCCCAAAGCAGGTGCGCTACCAAGCTGCGCCATGTCCCGTGTGCAATTAATTTGCTGAAAGGGATTGTACTAAACCGCCGCAAAACTACTTTTGCACGGGGCCCCATTTGTTTTAAACCTGCACGTAACACACATGTTTACTGGGACAAAAGCACCCTTATTTTTCGTGCTTCAAAAATCCCTTTCTGAAGCAACTCACCTGATTGTAGTATGCAGAACCGGCGGTTCCGCGTTCACCCCCCGTTAGGAACTTCCGTGCCGATCAATGGGGATGCCCCACACCCTCAGGCGAAAGTGTGGGACACTACAAGAGCCCGCCTTGAGAGCCCCGACAGGAGGAGCTCTCAAGATGACCGGCTACTTGTTACTGGACAGGTTGCCCGAGCTAGTCACTCCGCCAGGAGTGCACTGCATGCCAGCAACACCAGCAAGCAGAGCGACGATCGCAGTGAAGCCACCGCCAAGGGTGATGTTCTGCAAGTGCGGTGCGACGTTCATCTTGAACCGGGAGGCCAGATCCTCGTTGTAGATACCGAGGGTCTTCTGGATACCAGTGTTGATGTCCTAGAACCGCTGGCCGATGCCGTCAGCAATTTCGCGTACCTGCGGGTTATCCGCAGCCAGGCCAAGTGCGAACGGGATGAGGAGCAGCAACGGGATGGCGGATACAGCGGAGGCACCCACACAGACCTTGACTGCTCGTCAGAAAGCCCGGGGATGGAACCCTCGGATGTCTCGCCAGCGACAGTGACGGTGGTGGTGGAAATGACGTTGCCGTCCTTATCCTTCACCTGAACCGTGATCTTGTCACCAGGCTTAGCGTCCTTCGACGGCGTGACAACCAGGTTGCCGTTCGCATCGATCTCAGCAGTGCCAGCACCCTCAACAATCTCAAGGGTTGCACCGGCAGGAACCGCACCACCCTTATTCGGGATGGTGACAGGCTCACCAGCGGTTGCGTTGCCCCGGTTAGCGTAGGAAGGCTTCGTAGTCTCCGGAACCGTGATCCTCAGCAGATCACCAACCGGCTTGCCATTCTGGTCAGTGACCTAGACGGTGTAATCGCCGGGATCGGTGCCTTTCGGCACCGTCACAGTAATTTCGCTAGTCTCCGGGTCGACGGTGACCTCGGCACCTGGAGCTTCGTTTCCGTCCTTGCCCTTAACAACACCGGACATGCCGTCGGCCGGGTTGGTTACCTTGTCATCCAGCTTGGTCGGATCGCCAGCATGGACCGTATCTGCTACCGTTCCTTCAGTCACTGACGGCGGATCGGGCAGGACGTCAACAACCACCGGGGACTTCGTCAGTGATGCCATCCGGGTAGGTGACAACCACAACGACATCCTTGACACCTGAATCGGTGGTGTTAACGGGCTGCTGGAATTCGAACTTGGTGCCTTTAGGAAGCTTGTTTGCATCCTGAATGGAATCCTTCAGATCTGCCTTGTCACCCTTCTTGACAGTCTGCGGCTGGCCCCGGGGTCGTTTGCCTCTGCCTGCGTAGGCTCCACACTCACCTTGGTCTTCACCTAGTCGGTGGTGCCATCCGGGTAGGTGACGATGACGACGGCATCCTTAATGGACGCCTTCGGATCCGCCGGATCCCCATTCTTCACCGTCTGATCCCCAGGCTGCAGATCATATACCTCGTTCTCCGGCGTGGCCGATTCGACAACGATGGGAGCGTTAACGATGCGCGGCGTTCCGTCGGGGAAGGTCACCTTGACGGGGATCTTGATTGTGCGCGTTCCATCCGGATTCGTCGTAGTCCAGTAGGCAGGGGACACAGCACCGCCGTGCTTCCTATCCTTGTAGTCCGTGTACTGGACGTAGACTTTCACACCAGCAAGGGGCTCGTCTACCTGGTCCTTTCTCCGTTCGGGCGCCACTGCGATCCACAAACACCGTGCCGTTGATGGTAGCTTGATTTTTGTACTTACCGGGAAACTACATTGCTCCTTCCACCTTCGCGGTGGGGGCATCCTGCGCAACAGCGGCAGGAACAACACCGGTGTTCACCGGAGCTACGAGCAGGGCGACGAGGGCGAGCGTTACCGCAGCTGCGAGACTGACCCCTCGACGGCGACACCCAAAGGCGAACGTAGCCATGTAGTTTTCCTTTTATTCTGGAAAACGAGTCGAAACCAACTTCTTGTTGCTTTCTCGTCACTGAGGCTCGGACAATGTCGCGCACAACAGGACGCTGTTGCTCAGAATCAGAGCGAATAGCCAGGAAGCTTCAACGCCACATTGAGGAACTTCAGAT
Source organism: Corynebacterium pyruviciproducens ATCC BAA-1742 (assembly GCF_000411375.1). GTDB lineage: Bacteria > Actinomycetota > Actinomycetes > Mycobacteriales > Mycobacteriaceae > Corynebacterium > Corynebacterium pyruviciproducens. The sequence goes on from NZ_KE150446.1 coordinate 1,301,914, forward strand.
GACACCCAGGACTATAGACACACCTTTTGCGGTTTCAATTATTATTTTTTATCCTTATTCACTTTTTCATTCTGTCTGCACATTTTTTCACAAAACCACTTATACTGCATGTTTAGTTCACTTTTTTAGAGTGAAAAACTGGATATAAGCGTTGTTCTAACTACTAAAAACACTGGTGGAATTAGTGTGTAATTATATTTCCTCATTGATATTAAAAGCTCACCAGGGAGACTTCCAAAGCGCAATTGCCACTTTTCTACTGGAACCCTCTTAGTGATTTCCATCACAACGGACGAAAATGTGACAATCTGGGCTACATCACGTCGCCAAGATACCCGCTTCCCCACATCACATAAGAGACATGGACACACCACGCTCAAGCCGAACACAGGAGGCGAAATCCACTTCTATGTAACGACTAAATCCGGCCCGCCTCCAGGCAGACCGGAACAATTGGACCAAAGGTGGTCACGATGGATACAAAGTTCGGGATGGGTGCGGTTGGCGGCCCGGTGGGTGCGTATCTAGCCGTGCCGGGTGCACAGTTCGAGCCTGTGGGTGCACGTCGTCCGGAAGACAGGGAAACTATATGACGGGAGCGCGTTGGGTGAAGGATCCTGTTGAGTCAGTGTGTTGCTCCATTGTTGAACCTGATGGCGATAGCGTCGTCGGGGTGAATGGTGGCCTGATCGACGAGGACTTGTGAGGCTTCGGGTGTGCGGGTAATTGCGGGGTGCTGAGTGTGGCGGCAAGGCCTATAGCTTTTGCTACTGTTAGGCGACGCAATGCAGGGAACAGAACTGTTAATGAAGGAGTGTCGAAGCGACATTGGGGCTCCGCCAGGAGCTTTTCACTGGCTCAATACAGCTGTTGCTAGAGCTCCGGAAGCTGCGCGAGAGCAATAAACATGGTCCCGGCGACCTTTCCTAGTTACACCAAGACTCTTTGCAACCAGAGAGGCTCATGGGGATTACCCTCAGGAGACTGTGTCAAGCAGTTCCTGGACGCGTGTTCTGATCTGGTCAATGATACCCCGGACTTCTTCGAGTGAACGGTCGCTGGGGTCGTCGATCTTCCAATCCTGATAATGGACGCCTGGGAAGAAGGGACAGGCTTCGCCACACCCCATGGTGACGACCCAGTCAGACGTTTTCACCTGTGCGGGGTCTACTGGTTTGGGTTGAGAATCGGGTTGGAGGCCAATCTCGGCGAGAGCCTCAACGACGACGGGATGAACTGCATCAGCAGGCTCGGATCCTGCCGACAGAATCGTCACACCTTCTGGCGCAAGCTGCTTAGCTAACGCTGCGGCAATCTGGGAACGCCCAGCATTTTGCCGGCAGGCGAACAAGATTGTGGTTTCTGAGGTTGTGCCACTGACATTCATGGCGACTCCTGGCTCAAGGTTTTCAAGAAGATTGTGATCAAAGCTTGGATGGAGCGTGAAGTACGCCCATTTCCCTCGCTTCTGTCTTTCGAGAACCCCTGCTTTGACCAGCTTGCCTAAATGATGGGAGATCGTCGACTGGCTCATGCCGAAGGCTTCAGGGAAGTTGCATGCACACACTGGGGACGGTGCCACCTGCTTAACCATCAAAGCTAGCTGCAGCCGGGTGATATCACCCAATGCCTTGAACTGCTCCACCCGAGCTTCAAGCGACGTTGACGGCGAGGTCACCTCACCCACAGGGCAAGCGCACATGTAACTATCGTTCACCCTTCCATCATGCCACATATTGATAGATTTCGATATGTAGGTGTAGTATGTGTCATATCGACAATCATCGATACGACATGTGGAGGTAAGAGATGACCAAGATCGAGATCTTCGATCCGGCGATGTGCTGTTCATCGGGCGTATGCGGAGAGGACGTTAATCAGGAAGTCGTTGATGCGGCGGCGGCTGTGAGTGCCGCGCGGAAGGAAGGACTGGACGTGGTGCGGCACAATTTGGCCAGTGCTCCGTTGGACTTTGCGTCCACTCCGGTTGTGCGTGAGTTGCTTGAGTCTGAAGGGGCGGATTCTCTTCCCGTGGTGGTGATTGACGGCAAGATCGTCCTTAAGGGCGCGTATCCCACCCTGACACAATTGCGTGCGTGGGCGCGTCGGGATTCTGTAGGCACCTCCGATTCTCAAGTTGCACGTGACGGCCGATCGGAGCTTCCAGTGGCAGGCTCGTCGTGTTGTGGAGGTGCTTCGGGATGCTGTTGAGCCAGTGGCCGCCAACAACAAAGTTTCTGATGTTCACTGGCAAGGGTGGGGTCGGTAAGACGACGGTGTCATGCGCTACTGCCCTTTCGCTTGCTGCGCAAGGGCGCAAAGTCTTGCTGGTGTCGACGGATCCGGCATCAAATGTTGCACAGGTTTTCGAGCAACCTTTCGGATCTGAAATTATTGCGCTAGGCGACGTTGTTGCCAGGGACACGGGGATGGAGGTCGAGCTCGATGCGATCGAGATTGACCCGAACATGGAGGCAGAAAAGTATCGCGAGTCGATTCTTGCGCCAGTTCGTCATCTCCTGCCGCCCGAAGTGTTGCGCGAGTCCGAGGAGACGCTCTCTGGCTCATGCACGGTGGAGGTCGCCTCATTCAACAGGTTTGTTGATTTCCTCGTTTCCCCGAACATTGTCGATGTTTACGATCACATTGTTTTCGACACCGCACCCACAGGCCACACGTTGCGGCTGCTCGCACTGCCGGGTGACTGGTCGTCTTTCATTGAGAAGGGAACTGGTGATGCTTCCTGCCTTGGTCCGTTGTCGGGACTCGATAAGCATCGCCAGACCTACGACGATGCGGTCAATACACTGAAGGACCCTGCCCTGACCACTTTAGTGCTTGTGGCACGTGCTCAAGATTCCACTCTCCAGGAGGCTGAGCGTGCAGCCAGCGAGCTCTCGGAACTCGGGGTTAATCCGCAGGCGCTGGTTGTCAACGCACTCTTGCCCGAAGCAGGCAATGACCCGCTCCACCGTAGGCTTATGCTCGGCGAGCGGAGTGTCCTAAATGGACTCGCAACTACCCATCCAGTGCTCAGTGGATTGGCATGCTTCACGATTCCCATGAACCCTGAACCCGTCATGGGAATCAAGGGACTGACCACTGTTGCCCCGCAGTCTCACGAGAGCGTGGCTGGCCTTGAGGAACTGTCCTCCGCCGAAGTTGTCGACGTTAACGAGGCGGTGCAATCTGCCCTGTCTCAGGCAACAGAAATGATCGTAGAAGGCGGCCCCAAAGTCGTTCTGGCTATGGGTAAAGGTGGAGTAGGTAAGACGACCGTCGCGCAGGCTCTTGCCATCTCTGTCGCCAGCAAGGGGTTGCCTGTGCTTCTGGCGACCACTGACCCGGCCTCACACCTGGATGTGACTCTTCCGCAGAAATATCCAGGTCTCGATGTGGTCAGCATCGATCCTCACAAGGTTGTGGAAGAGTACCGTCGAGAAGTGCTCAACACAAAGGGTGCGACACTGGATTCTGATGGCCGAGCACAGCTTGTCGAGGACCTTGCCAGCCCATGCACGGAGGAAGTTGCTGTCTTCAAAGCGTTCTCTGCTGTCCTAGAAGAAGCCGACCACCGCTGGGTCATCATCGATACAGCTCCCACCGGACACACCCTGCTGCTTTTGGACGCTACGGGTTCCTATCACCGAGAGCTCCTGCGCCAATCCGGGGCAGATGAGGGGAGTAATGGCACCCTGACCGCTCTAATGCGTCTGAGAGATCAGAACCGGACATTCCCAATCCTGGTAACGCTTCCCGAGTCAACTCCGATCTTGGAAGCCAAGGAACTCGCTGATGACCTCGCCCGTGCTGGCATTACACCACGAGCCTGGGTCATCAACCAGTACCTACCAATGAACCAGTCACAGTCAACATTCCTCAAACAACGAGCCACAGCGCAGCGCAACACTGTGGAGCGTTATCTGGCCACAGACCAGATGCGCACCCCTGTCTGGGAAATCCCGGTGGTATAGCCGCATCAGAGCAAAGGTGGGGTGTCCAGGGCAATTCAGGGCACGCCCGGGCCCAACACCCCAAAAATCGTGCCAGAACAGCGAAAACGCCACCCCGAACACTTCCCGGCAGAGCCAGGAAACCTTGTATCCAAAGTGACGTTCTAACGGAGGGAATGACGGGAATCGAACCCGCGTCACCAGCTTGGAAGGCTGGGGTAATAGCCACTATACGACATTCCCAATGTCCAAAAGGTTACCTGGTTGCCTTACCCAATGACAAATTCGCAGTTCACGTTTCTTCGCGCGACACTATCCACCCCAGCTTCTCCCCCTAAGGGGGGATGTGAGGCACGTGTAGCACCTGATAATTTAATGGCAAAAAGTTACGCCTGCGTAAATATGCATTACACCTACAAATAGACACTTTTGCCAGAAGTGCGCCACCTTGTACCACCGGGAGCACGGAAAACGAGTCGCATTGATTACTTCATTTGGCAAATCATTTTTCTTTAGATGTGGATACCCACTTATTACCTCAGCTACTTTCCAGGAAATTATCCACAAAACACCAGTCGAATCCGTTTTTTACACCCTCCTGGAAACGTACAGAGGTACGAGGAATAATTCGATTCCAAAGCGGTTGGTTATACTATATGACCATGAAACCAGTAATTATTGATGAGGACACGGGTACGCCTCTCTGGACCGCGGTGGAGTGCGCGGAATATTCACAAACGGCACGCGGCACCTTTACCAGTTACGCTGGTCGCGGACGAGCTCCTAAACCCGTGGCTAAACTGCACGGACTCACCCTGTGGAACTCCAAGGACATCATCCAGTGGACCGAAGAGCGGTCGAAGGGAAACCGCGGAATCAATTACTAATTTTGTACATCCTCTTTTTGGGGGCGTCAGCCGGGAATGAGCGGCAGATGCCCCTTTTTCTGTGAGCGGAACATTTTTCCCCGCTCATCCGTTGAAACCGGTAGATACAAAAAGGGAAAGAAAGGCTTCACTGCATGTTCGGAATGCTGCTCATCGCACTCGTTGTCATCGGTTTGGTGGCATTATCGTCCAATCGCCAGTCACGAGGACGCAGGCAGGTGGAGCAAGTGAGCTTTGAGGATGCCCAGGCAGACGCGCGCCGGTGGATCGAGAGGCTCGGCGGGCAGGTACTCAACCTCACCGGCACCGATACGGCCAGCTCCCAGGCGATCGCCGACGCGTCCGAACGATACACGGCGGCCAACTCGCAGATCGCGCAAGCGCAGACGGTACGCCAGGCGCAGCTCGCCCGCGAATCGGCTCTTGAGGGGCTGCATTATATTAATGCCGCCCGCGAGATCATGGGGTTGCCCGAGGGGCCGGAGATCCCACCGCTCGAAGGGCAACGCGCAGCCGGCAAGGTGACCGAGGAACGCACCATCAACTACGACGGCCGGCAGATCACCGCCTCTCCGCACTCCAGCGATGCCACACCGAACTACTACCCGGGTGGCCGCGTTGCGGGGCGCCCGGTTCCTGCCGGCTGGTACTCCGAGCCGTGGTGGGCACCCGCCCTGATCAGTGGCATGTGGACTGCCAGCTCCGTCATGATGTTCTCCGCCATGTTTAACGGCATGGCCGGCGTGGGCTACGGCGCCCAGGGCTTTGAGCAGGGCTACGGCGACGGCTACGCCGATGGCTTTGAGGCTGCCGGTGGCGATTTCGATGGAGGATCCATCGACGGCGGTGACATCGACGCTGGCGGTATCGACGGAGGCGATGGTGGAGGATTCTTCGACGGCGGCCTCTTCGGGGGCGACGGCGGTGGATTCGACTTCGACTTTGACTTCTAAATACACAAAAATCCCGGCTTCACGGCCGGGATTTTTTCAATTAAAAGGCTACTTCACCTCAGGGGCTACACCTGTCTCCTCGTACTTGGCAAGGATATCGATGCGGCGCTGGTGCCGTTCCTCTTCACTCCACGGTTCGTCAAGGAAAGCGTCGACAAGCGTCAAAACCTCGTCCTCGGAGTGCTGACGCCCACCGATGGACAGAACCTGCGCATTGTTGTGGGCACGCGCGAGCCGTGCGGTGTCCTCATTCCAACCCAGCGCACAGCGAATGCCCTTCACCTTGTTGGCAGCCATCTGCTCACCATTACCGGAACCACCGAGGACAAACCCCAGCGAACCCGGATCCTTGGCCACAGCCTCAGCTGCGGCGATGCAGAAAGCCGGGTAATCATCCTGCGCGTCGTATTCGTGCGCACCGCAATCCGTCACCTCATAGCCGGCCTCGATCAGGTGGGCCTTGATAGCTTCCTTAGCCTCATATCCTGCGTGGTCAGCACCCAAATAAATATGCATACCCCTAAATGTACACTGTTACCTATGTCCCATGCTCCAGTTGTACGCAAGGTACGCCATAACATTGAAATCAAACCCTTCATTGTTATCTGGGAGGTGACCAGAGCGTGCGCGCTCGTGTGCAAACACTGCCGCGCAGACGCGCAACACGAGCCGCACCCGGATCAGCTCACCACCGAGGAGGGGAAGCGCCTGCTAGACCAGCTGGCCAGCTATGAGAAGCCCTACCCCCTCGTCGTCTTCACCGGTGGCGACCCCTTCGAGCGCTCCGACCTAGCAGAGCTCTGCCAGTACGGCACGAACCTTGGCTTGTCTATCAGCCTCTCACCTTCGGTCACCCCCAAGGTGACCCCCGAACGGCTGCACGAACTCCGCGAAGCAGGCGGCAAGGCGATGAGCATGTCGCTTGACGGTGCAACCCCTGAAACCCACGACGCATTCCGCGGTTTCAGTGGCACCTTTGATGCCACGTTGGAGAAGGCACCGCTCATTAATGCCGAGGGGTACCGTCTACAAATCAACTCGACGCTGACTAAGGGCAATATCCACGAGGCGCCTGCGCTACTTAAGCGCGTCATCGAGATGCAGGCAAAGATGTGGTACGTCTTCTTCCTCGTGCCCACTGGCCGTGGCGCGGACCTCAACGCGCTCAGCCCCAAGGAGCGCGAGGACACCCTCGTCTGGCTCGATGACATTTCTGATCGCATTGCCATCAAGACCACCGAGGCGCCCCAATACCGGCGCGTTGTCATCCAGCAGAAGCTGCGCCGTGAACATGGTCTAGCGCCGTACGAAGGAGGTGAGCTTTACCGCTACCTCACCGAGGAGACCGAGCGTATCTTCGGCGATGCCCCCTACAAGAAGCGGAAGCCTCGCGCCCCGATGGCCGTCAACTCCGGCTCTGGTTTTGCTTTCATCGACCACATCGGGGATGTATACCCCAACGGGTTCCTCCCCTTCCACTGTGGCAACGTGAAAAAACAATCCATCAACGAGATCTACGCCGAATCCCCCGTATTCAAATCCCTGCGCCACCCCGAGGGCTGGCACGGCAAGTGCGCGTACTGCGATTTCCACGATGTCTGTGGCGGATCCAGGTCCACCGCCTACGCGCTTACCGGCGATGTCCGCGCCTCCGACGATCAGTGCTGCTACGTACCCCAGGCGTGGCTCGACGCCGGCGGCACCCGCGTTCATCCCGAGCACGGCACCGGCATCCAGATTTCCCGCACTGGCGAAATTGTGGGAGTCCCCGCGGATTACTAGCACGGTGCCGGGTACGGGACCTGCGCCAGCGCGGTGTTTGCCGCTGCTCTCCGGAGTTCACGGTGTCTTGCAGCTTTCCGCAGCGTTGTGCAGATTTCTGCAGCTTCCAGCCCCCGCGAACCTGCAGGCTAATTTTTAGCCCTCAAGCCGGCCCGGAAAATCACCCGACCTGGGGTTGTGACAGAATCCCACCCGGCTTGCAGGCCAAGAATTAACCTGCACGTTCTACAGACACCACCAGAGCGCGGATTCCGCCACGCATCCCAACTACGGCATGCACGTTTCGTGGCAAAGCCACCGGAGGCCGGTACCCCGATCTGCGCACGCCTGTACCACGAACGTTGAACGCAAAAAGCCCGCCCCCCGTGCTTCAGAGAGCGCAGAGAGCGGGTGAATGCAATGTGAAAATCTAGGCTACGGTCACGTGCCTAATCGAACTCGGGCTTCTCAGTGCGAGTGCGCTTGAGCTCGAAGAAGTGGGGGTATTCGCCGAGGCGGACGGCAGCGTCGAATAGCTCGCCGGCCTCCTCGCCCACGGGGATACGGGTGAGAACCGGGCCGAAGAAACCGCTCTTGCCCAGCTTGATCACGGGGGTACCCACCTCGTCACCGACGGCCTTCATAGCGGCACCGTGGAACTTGCGGAGCTTCTTGTCGTACTCCTCGGTGTTGGCAATCTCGGCGAGGGAAGCCGGCAGGCCTACCTCGTCGAGGGATTCCTTAATGACGGCGTCGTACCCGCCGAAGCCGGAGGCCACGCGGCCACCGATGTGTACCTTGTTGCCCATGGCGGTGTAGAGCGCGTCCACCTTTTCGGGGTAGTTTGTCTTAACGGCGGCGAAAACGCGGGCGGGGCCCCAGTTGGCCTTCATCTTCTCCTTGTAATCCTCGGGAAGTTCGTCACGGCCTTCGTTGAGCACAGACAGGCTCATCGGGGTCCAGTCCACCTTAATATCGCGAACCTTTTCCACCTGCTTAATCCAGCGTGATGCAATCCAGCAGTAGGGGCAGCTCACATCGAACCAAAACTGAACGGTATCTTCTACCTTCACGTTTCCTCCTTTTGTCACGCGCCTTTTTACGCGTGGGTACAGTCTACCGAGAATGCCCACAATCTGTCAGTGTTTTATTTCCACTTCACCTCGATGGTGTACCCCTCCTGGCCGGTACCTTTGAGCAGCGCTTCGGTGTGGGCGGTGAGGAGTTCCTCGGTGCGCTTTTCTGCCCGGTCAAGCAGTCCGTCTTCCGTCGCTTTGTCACGCGCGTTCTGTTCTTCTTGGGCCACAAATTCCATGGTTTCTTGCACCTTGACCTGGTTGAAGGGGTTCATGGATTGGTCGTACACGGTGATGGTGGCCGGGTCGATCTTGGATTCGGTGATCTCCACCTTGGGGCTGGTGACGGTCACCTTGTGGGTGGCATCGTTGACCTCGACGGTGATCTGGGAGGCATCCTTGATCCCGGCCTTCACCTTGCCGTCGTAGGTGAACATGATGTTGTTGCCGGTGAACGGCACACCCCACCCGACGAGAACCTTGCCCGGATCCTCACGCTTGGCCACGTTGGTGAAGTCGTATTCCTCCACCGATAGCTCGGCGATGTCTTTGTAGCTCTCCCCGAGTGCGGTGGAGCCGACGATCGGTTTGCCGTTGCGCAGAAGCCCGAAGTGGCCCCCAGCCCAGAAGAATGCTGCTACAAGCAGCACGAGGACGACGAGGACGGCAGCAAGTTGGGTGGCTCTTTTGAGCATCAGAAAATCCCTTTCTTAAGCCAAACCTTTCATCAACATATTAACAGCGCACCTCACTGCCCACCAAGCCTGAGAGAGGGCTACATTACCTTGTATGAACCAACCTCTCCGCCACCGTTTTATTGCCTCGCTTACAGCCTCCTTTACCCTGCTCGCAGGCATCGTATCCAGCGCGAACGCAGAAGCCACCGCGCCCGCGTCCGCCACAACGCCCGCGTCCGCCACAACGCCTGCGACGCCCGCCCCCGGCACCGTCGTCAGCTCCACGCCGCTGCGCTTTGGTAACGGCTCCCGGTTTGTGTACGTGACGCGGGATCATAACGGCACGGTGGCCTACGCCGGCGGCGTTGTCATGGAGCCGTCTGCGCCGTGGCCCGGCCCCGGCCCCGTCCCCACCATCGCGTTTGCGCCGGGCACCCGCGGCGACGGGGACGCGTGCGCGAACTCGAACTCCATCATCGGCACCTTCGATCCGCTCACGGGGGCGCTTGGCACGAACTATGAGTCGCCGCTGCACATCGCCGCCTCCTTGTCTGGTGTGCGCGTGGTGGTCACCGATTACATCGGCGTGGGCACCCCCGGCGCGCCCGGCTACACCGTGAGCGATGAGGAGGGTTTCGCGCTTATCGACGCGGCCCGGGCGGCCTTCCGCCTCCGTGGACTGCCGGCCGACTCGCCGCTCGGTTTCCACGGCTACTCCCAGGGTGGTGGCGCCGCCGCGGCCGCGGCCGAGCAGGTGGGAACCTACGCCCCGGAGCTCAACGTCAAGGGCACGTACTCGGGCGCGGCGCCGGCGGATCTGCTCAAGGTGATGCCGGCCATCGACGGCTCCGCCATCGCCGGCGTGTTGGGGTATTCCACCAACGGGTACATGGACCGTTACCCGGAGATCCGCAAGGTGGTGGATGAGAATTTCAACGCCCGCGGAAAGCAGCTCTTGAGGGAGGCACAGACCTCGTGCATCGCCGATTTGTCCCTGCGGTGGGCGTTCACGGATACGCGGACGCTGACCACCACGGGCGAATCCTTCCCGGAGCTCGCCATGCGCGCCCCGGAGTTCCGCAACGCGCTCCTGCAGCAGCGCCTGGGACAACGCACCCCCACGGCGCCGATCCTGGTGAACTCGGGCAACGCCGATGACGCGATCCCCAACGAGCAGGTTCGCCAGATGGCACGCAACTACTGCGAGCGCGGCGCCACCGTCGATTTCAACGCGAACCTCACTCCGCTGGTGCCGGGCAAGTGGGTGCTCAACCACATCGGCCCCACCTACGGCGACGCGCCACTATCCATCAACTGGCTCCTCGACCGTTTCAAGGGCATCGCCTCCCCCAACGATTGCGGCCACATCTAAGGGCTTTCGGGCACTGTCACGTAACAGGCAGTGCCCTCAGTTACCCTGTACGGTATGAAGCTCGCAGCATTCGATTTTGACGGCACCATCCTCTTTGAGGACGGCATCCCCGCCCACACAATCGACGCGATTCACCGCTGGCAGGAGGCCGGCCACCTGGCGGTCGCCTCTACCGGCAAGTCGCTGGCGGCGGCGAAGTTCGGGCTCACGGGCTATGACCTCACCTTTGATTACTCGGTGTTGTTCACCGGCGCGGTGGTGGCCGATAAGGAGGACACCATCCTCCACAACACGTACCTTCCCACAGAGACGGTGCAGCAGATCATCGCCCACATGAAGGGCATCGATGGCATCGCCGTGTACACCACGCGCCTGACGGGGCGCGACGCGTGCTTTGCCTACAACGTCCCCGGGGGCTCCGCCACCAGCATTCTCAAGGATTCTGTAGAGATGACCGAGGAGGAGATCCCGGCCCACAAGTTCATCGGGATCCCCATGTGGGTGCCGGGTGATGACGCGTTGCGCGAGGAGCTTGTCACCTGGATCCGCGCGAATGTTGATGTGGAGTGCGTGGTGAACCAGGACTTCATCGATATCATCCCGGCCGACTGCACCAAGGGTTCGGGGCTCTACTGGCTGGCCAACCACCTCGGTATCCCCCGCAGCGAGGTGGAGCTCTACACGTTTGGCGATAGCTTCAACGATCTATCCATGCACGAGGTTGCCGATGAGTCGTTCAGCTTCACGTGGTCGCCCGCGGACGTGCAGGCGCGCACCACCCACGTCATCGACGGCGTGGACGCGGTCCTTGATCGGCTGCGCTAGCGGTACCATGACGGGTGACCAAGCGTTTCCTCAGAAAGGCCGCCCATGAGTTCCCCGTCCCCCTCCTCCCGTCTCGTCCCCGGCGCGCGCGTCGGCTTCATCGGGCCGGTCGAGCTGACTGATGATCGTCAGTCACTGGCATGCACGTGCGCGGACCTGGGGCTCACCTATGTTCCCGATCCCACGCCTGGGCTTGTCGACGTTCTCGTCTCCGATTTCCCGGTCGCCGGTACCCCGACGGTGTCCCGCGCGGAGTTTTCCGCCTGGGCGGCTGCACAGAGTGCAGCCCCGTTTACTACTACGGTCGCGCGAAGCGCGACCCTCCCCAGCTTCCCCACCCGGCCCTCCGAGGTGGCTGAGGTGGACGAGGAGGTCGCGGAAAAGCGAGAAAACCCAACCCAGCGCAACCTGTGGAAGGGCGTGGGCGGGACCGTCGCGGGACTCGTGCTCTGCGTCATCGCGGCGCTTATCGTGGACGAGGACAACGAGACCGCCGTCATCGTCGTCGGGAGCGTCATGCTCGCCCTCCTGGTGGCATTTGTGGTGCTCACCATCCTGGCGATCATTCAGTCGGTGCGGAAATTCTTCCGCTCGATGGACTAGTTTTCGCCCGCCTTGTACAGGAACGGGTTCGGCGGGGTGATGCCGTACTCCTGGATCTTGGGGAAGATCTCCGCGTAGATGCGGCGCTGCACGGCCCACTGGCGGCCCGGCAGGGTCTTCACGGTGATGCGGATGTTCGCGTGATCGGGTTTGACGCTCACGATGCCTTGGACGGAGGGCTCGTTCAGCACCATCTTCTTGATGTCCTCGGCCTGGACGGCGGCCTTGGCCGCCTCCTCGATGGCCTCGCGGGCGGTGTGGAAATCGTTTTGCAAGCCGATGGGGAAATCGATGCGCGCCAGCGCGTAGCCCTGGGAGAAGTTGCCCACGCGCTCGATCTGGCCGTTGCGGACAAACCACACGGTGCCGTCGATATCACGCAGCGTGGTCAGCCGCAGTGTGACGTCCTCCACGTCGCCCACGACCTCACCCACGTCGATGGTGTCACCCACGCCGTACTGGTCCTCCATGAGCATGAAGATGCCGGCAAGGAAATCCTTCACCAGAGACTGCGCACCAAAGCCGATAGCCAGGCCGACAACGCCGGCGGAGGCGATAATGGGTGCCACGTTGACGCCTAAGTTACGCAAAATCTCCAGCGCCGCCCACGCCCAAATAACGATGAGTGCCGTGGACCGCGCCACCGAGGCGAGCGTATCGATGCGGCCGCGCTTGCGCTCGTTGCGAGCCTTGGCCTCGTAATCGGCGATCTCCGCCTCCTTGGCGCTTACCACCGGGAGGAAGGAATGCAGCGGCTTTTCCTTTTGGTACGTGCTGAACTTCTTGATCGCCCAGGTAATCACCCATTGCCCGATGAAGGCGGCGATGATGGTGATCAAAATCCTAAACGGGCGCTGGATGAGCCACATCTGCGTGTCCGGGTCACTCCACCAGTTATTAAAAATGATGACTATCTTGTCCCACATGGTTATTAGGGTACCGCAGCTGTGTTCGAGAAGACCGCTGCGGGCGTGACCGGTTCGGTTTACGATGGGCCCATGGATAGCACCTCTCCGGCACTCACCGATATCCTCAGCTACGACTACCTCGCCTGGGTTTCCGACGACGGCAGCTTCGAACGCGCACTCAATATCCAAGACATCACCATCGTCTCCCAGTCCGATCGAGTGGTGGAGGCGGATGTCCAAGGCACCGCCGATGAGCCCTACCGGGTGACGCTCACCGCCTACGGGGATATCGTGGTGCCCACGTGCACGTGTCCGGTGGAATGGAACTGGTGCAAGCACGCCATCGCCGTGGGGATGGCGCTGGTCCCGGAGGACGCCGACCTCAGCTACGGCACCTGGGGCCTCGACTGCACCGCGGTGGAGGAGCGCTTTTTTGCCCAGGCCTCGCGCGAGATGCTCGTCCAGGTGCTGCGCGACTACCCGGAGGAAAGCGCCGGGAATCCCCACCCACTCATCACGCCCGCGGTGCTCACCGTGGGAACCCCGCAGGAGGTTGCCGCGCTCATGCGAATGGCGATGAAGAACCTCGCGGAGACGGCACGGCACGCTGTAACAAAGGCCAAGAAGTCACAATCTAGCTACCCGTACTCGGGGGAACTAACGGACATCCGCGACGATTTCGAGGGCACCATCGAAACACTCAACTCCCTTGAGGAAGACGGGCGTGGCAGGTACCTCCTCCCCGTCATCGAGAAGCTCATCGAGTCGCTCCTGCCCCTGTGCGAGCCGGAGATCCACATCAGCGGCTTCGTCCCCCTGCTGTCCAAGGCCCTCGCGCTGCACCTGCGACACTGCCAGGCCGTGGATGCCGGCTCCACGCACCTCGTCACGTGGCTTACTAGGACGCTCCCCGAGGTTCTCGACCAGCTGCCGCGCCACGATTTCACCCCGTACGCAGTACTGACGGAGAAGAAGGACCTCGTCGCCGCGGCTGACGCCGCCGAGGAGCGCGGTGATGCCCTCGTGCACGCCCACCTCAGCCTCCTGCTTCATAACGACGCCCCGCTCATCGCCTTCCTCGCCACCGAAGAGGAGTGGCTCCTCCTCGTCCGCTTCTACACCGATCGCGGCCGCCTCGACGAGGCGCGCGCCGTCATCCGCGACGCCTGGGATCCGGACTCTCCCGCCTGGATTGACGAGGACGACCTCGGCATCCTCATCCGTTCCTACCTCCCCGCGGAGGACTACGTCCGCTGGCTGCGCCAGCAGGCGGCCGGCGGTGATTGGCACTACGCCCAGGAGTACTTCCAACACCCGCTCGTCAGCTACGACGATGCCCTCGCGCTCCTCGACGAGTCAACGGGGGCCTTCGATGCGCCTCCGCTGTACGAGCCCAGGGACGCGACCGTCAGGTTCTATCTTGCCGCCCACCACAAGCGCGTGGATGAGGCCCTGAAGCTTTACTACGTATTTGGCCCCGACATCGCCCCCGAGTACGTTGCCGGGTTCGCCGTCGACCAGCTCCCGCAGACCCACCCGCTCACCTGCGTGGAGATGGTGCGCGACGGCGCCAACCGGCTGGTGTGGGAGGATTCGTTGGACGAAGCCGCCCGCTTCCTCGCCACCCTGCAGCGCGTGGTCGCCCACTCCCCCGAAGCCTCCCGCGCCGCCCGCGAAGCCGTCACCGCGATCCTCAAGGAGCACCCCGACAGCCTCGACCTGCGCTACTCGCTCAACCACGAGAACCTCATCACCACGCTTGACATCGAGCCCCTGCTCTAGGCCACTGGGAGCTCCTCCAACACGCAAACGCCGGAGGGCGAAAGGTTTCTTGGCTATGTGCATGGAGTAGCGGGAATTCGACTACTTACTGTCATCCAGGTAATGCGCCACGATGACTACACCCTCCTCATACGGCTCATCGTTGTACAAATTTTCTCTATGCCCCGCAGCGCCAGCGCCGATTTACACTCCGTGAGCGCCGTGACCAGCTGCATCGTCCAATGCTCTAACCGAGCAACGCGCTCCGCATTATTAACTCACGAAGCATAGCAGCAGGCAGCACACGCGGGGTAGAGATCGGATTGCAGTAGCTTCTGCTACGGTGTTAAATTTCGAACTGTACGCCAGGCGTTGAGCGCATCGCGCAAGAAGACCCCGGGCAGCAACTCCGAGGGTTACACTAACGTGTGACCCTCGTGTTAGTTAAATTCGAGGGGTCGACAGCATGCTTCTTGCTTATATTGATGAAATTGGATCACCTGGTGCGTTTGTGAGCCCGACTCATCCACGTTTTTCGGATAGCCCGGCGTTTGGGTACGGTGGCTTTATTATCTCAGAAGAATTCTCGAGACAATTCGGTGCATTCTTTTCCCACTGTAAGAAGACCCTTTTCAAAAACGACATTCCTGAGGGGCAGGATCCTGGGAGGTGGGAAAGAAAAGGTGCCGATTTATTGTTTGCCAGAACGAATGTTGAGCGCCTGTTAGGACTACAGATTTAGTAACGTCGTGGTGAGCGACTAGTGAGCGACTAGTAACGCCCGGGTGAGTATTGAGTAACACCCGGGCGTAGACCATGAATAGCTACTCCGTGTTGGCTTCTAAGCGCACGTTCGGGCCTTCCATGGTGATGATCTCAGCACCAAACTTCGGCCATCAACAAACCATGTGGCCATTTCTTCGTCGGTGATACCGGCGAGTTGTTCACGGGTTGTGATTTGTGTGCCGCCATTGTGTGACAGGCTTCTTGGACTGTGGTGTGTGAGCATCGCACAGTCGAGCAGATGTGGCGGACGGACCAGCCTTGAAAGACAAGATCCATCACGGCCCGATAATCAGTCACGATCGGACTCCTCTCATGATGCCACGTGCCCTGTTGCCACGCGGTCAGAAGACCCTTCTCCCACAGCGTTACTCGATACTCACCATTGCGTTACTGGATAGTCACCACAGTGTTACTAGATGCCCCCGCGCAACAGCGCCCACAAAACTTGCGAGTTTTAGGTTCGCTCATTTCGAGACTTCGAAAGCTGAATGGTTCACTGTTCTATTACGCAGAGGAGAAACCAATCGGTACTCCCAAAGAATCGAATTGCGGTCCTGAGGAGTTCAGACAGCGAGAGCACATTTCTATGCAGGAGACCCTTAACCGAATCGCTCGTCATGCTGATAAGTGCAACGAAAACGTCCTAGTCATGATGGACCAAATCAACGAAAAGGCACGCAAGCAGCGTCTTCCTGAAATGTACGCCCACATTTTCGGACGTTCCACCGAATTTCACGAAATGCGACGGATAATCGAGCCCCCAATGCATATCGACAGCGAGCTGTCCTCGAACATTCAATTCGCAGATTGGGTGTGCGCACTCGTTAAGAGGGCTATCGAATATCAGTTGGTCGAAAAGTCCCGTTACCGTTGGATACCCGTGGAAAATTCCCTGTCGCCTGCCCGTGGTGCATTCACTTACGATTCCAAACTTCATCTCTGTGACCGCTCAGTCGAAGACCTCCACCATTCTCAAATTTTTCACCTCTATCGGCCCGTCATAGCTGCGGGGACACTAGCAACTCAGAATCGATTAAAGCTCGAACAGGTCCGCCGAGCATCATTCCGAGCTAAGCTCTAGCCGCCAATCGGGAAAGAGGCTTCCAGTGCGTAGTTTCGGGATCGCTACAGCGATGCTTCCCACCCGGGTATCTAGTTGGCGATGCCGGTAGCCGCTACGAGTGTTTACCCGTTGATCAGACACGGTGGCATATTCGGCACCACAGATCGTGTCGGCTTGGACGGAAAGGATCTGGTTGATAAAGCTTTGTCCCACATGATGCCCAGCGTACTTGTCAACGGCTGGGCTCTCCAGGTGGGTAACAGGGGCTGCAGCACCTTCGCTGCACACCGCCGACGCTAGTGCGCCTTCACCGCGTACTCACCGGTTGTCCGCTCCTCGAGCACACCGTCGACTTCCATCTCCAGGAGAAGATCCTCCGCCTCCTCCGCGTCCGCGCCCTGCAAGGCAACAAGGTCATCCTCATTTACCGTGCCGTACTGGTCGAGGAAGGTACGCAAGCCGGTTAACCCGTCGTATTTCGCCGGGCGCAGGTACGCCAGTCGATGGCCGAGCAGGTGCCGTGCACCGTCGCCGAGAACCCAACCATGGCAGTGCCCCCTAATTATCCCGCTGCCACCGGCACCAGACACCGACAATACGATGAGCACGTCCAGCGCCGATCCCTCATCGATGGACAGCGCCCCCGCTAGGGACCGCGCCGTCACGTACGGCTCCTGGAAAAGCCGGTCAAGCGCGCGCAGCACCAGCTCATTTTCCAGGATCCGCTGCGGGCGAATGCCCCGCAAAAAGCGGACGACATTCCAATCCGGCTCCCCGCCGAACAGGTATACATGGGTGTCATCGAAGCGAGGCGGGGTCAGTCCGAGCATGATCATCGCCTTCCCGGAAATGGGGAAGCTCGACTGGCCCTGCATGCGTGGGTTGGCAAACCCCACCGCCCGAAGGAGATCCAGCATCTGCCGGTTCATGCCCTCGCGGGGCACGTACTCGAAGGTGAGAGTTCTGTCGGAGCTCCACGTGATCTCCACGGGGTGGTTGAGCTTGTTCATGCTCAGGACGTAGGCCAGCGTGTCGCGCACGGTCTGCTCGGGCACAGGCCGGGAGGCGGCCTTGAGCTCACCCACACCCCACTCCACCGGCTTGTTCAGCTCACTGATGAGCTTTTCGACGTTCACAAGCCCCTCCAGCAGGCTCCTTCCCGTGGCCCACTCCCGATTCACGCTGAACCGAGGCACGCCCACGGGCGCCAACAGGTAGAAGCCCATGTTGGTGAGCTTCCCCGCGTGTGTTGCCGCCCCGATGTGGACGAGCACCTCCTCGTCGGACATGCCGGCGCACTCCCCCACCCACACGCGCACGATGTCCATCGTTTCTGCCGATACGACGCTCGTCGACGCATCGGATGCCTCATCCGACCACCACTGGCCCCGATCGACCGTGCCGGATGGCAGCACAAGATTCCCGTTTTCATCACTGACGGGCGATATCGCTGGCAGCACGTACACCACCAGTATCTCCACACCGCAAACGATCCATTTCTTTATCTCTACTGCTGCGTCGACGGTTCGCTCCAGCCGGGCTGTCAGCCACCTCGAGTCAATGGCGGTACCGAGTGGCTCCAGTGTCGCCGGATCGATGCCCACCACGATGAACCCGCCACCGGCATTGGCGTGCAACGGCACAACGGCCGCCACCTGGTCGGCGATCTCCGAGTCGTGGATGTTCGACGGCCCAAGTTCGAACAGCATCGATTGCTTTTCCGCGACCATCGTCATCCGGTCACGCACGCGCTCCGGCACTTGCGGGTCTTCCGTCCCCACCCACGAGACGAAAATGTGTACGAGCTCCTCCAGCTGCTCCCTGCTCATCCTTGTTTCCATGATCTTTCCTTTCTTTGTGCACCGTGGCCCCACAGCAAACAAAGACAGATGGGCCTCAGCGCAGCACTGGCCGACACCGGCCAGGTTGTCGGTTGTGACTATTCAGTTGGTGAGCGCAATGGCGAACGACCACGTAAGCGGTCGCCACGTCGGCGCGCTGCAAATGAAAAAATGGATTTCCCCGGAAGATTTCGCCCCATCCCGTGGGCGAGAAGCTGTTCGTCTCTACGAACACCAACACCATTTAGTATAACTGGCCGACACACACCCCGGTAGCGTTTTTCGCACATGCTTCCAAAGCCGCGTTCCCCTGCATGAATGCTCCTCAGCACATACTGTTAAAAGGCATGGCACTTCCCACCACACCACCTGCTAGACCAACCCCGCTTTCTGAGATCCTCTCGCACGACTACCTCATGTGGGTTGCCGACGGCTACAGCTTCGAAATCGGCCATTACCCACACGTCGCCTATGTCACCAGGGTCACCGAAAAGTCGCCCACCCTTGTTGAGGGTCTGGTCCAGGACTCTGCTGGCAACACACAGACAGTAACCATCGAATCAGTGGGTTCAAAAGCCAAAGCGAGCTGCACCTGCACGTGGGGGCGACGATGGTGTTCGCACAGCGTAACGGTAGCACTGCGGTGCTGCCCGGATGCGGAGGACCCGACAAAGCCGTGGCTAGACACGGACACCCTCTTTGAGCGTTTCCTGGAGAAGGCCGCGCGAGCAGAGCTCGTCGAGATGCCTAACGAGCTTCGAGATAGCCTCGGCCAGGACGATCAGTACCTGATCCTCACCGCTGCGCACAGCGTTGGGGTCACCGTAGGAGATGGGCAAGATCATGCTGGTGGAGGTGCGAAACCTCGTCGCCTTGTCTGGTCTCTCCCCGGTGGAGGGTGTCGCATCCTCAACCGCAACTGTGGATGCCTTGGGTTGCAGCAGATTCTACGGGGATTGGAAGAACCTCCTTCAATCCTTTTAGGAACTGGTCCTCTCCGATCGGGACGAGTACCTTAGACCAGCGGTTGACAAGGCGACGGAGGCGCTTCGCATTCTCGCTGCTCACGACAAGCACCACTCAGACCTCCTGGAGCAGGCGCACGACCTGCAAAAGATACTCCTCTGATCGGAGAAGCAACCTCTCCGGTCATATCAGTCCCCACGGCCTGAGGATGTGGATGCTTCTCAACGCCCCTAGAACCACGCTTCAGCCACGTCACCTGCATAGAAAACCAAGCACACCGATGTTCGACAATGTTGCGCTCAGTGTTTCCCACCTCCACATAGGATGAACCCATGGATAAACCACTTACACAAATTCTCACCCGCGACTATCTCATGTGGGTCTCCGAAAAAAGCAGTTTCGAGAGTGCCCAGGCAGTCCAGAACATCGAAGTATACAAAGCTTCCCCCACTCATATTGAGGCATCGGTGTACGAAATTCCTGGTAAGCCGTACACAGTCACCATCGATTCCGACATGACTGGTACCTCAGCTACGGCCACATCCTCCTGCACGTGCCACCTTGACCAGCCGTGGTGCAAACACAGCATCGCCGTCGCGCTTCTTTTTTGCCGGAAGGTAAAGAACTCCTCAAAACCGGGTCTGGATAGGGATGCGATCTTTGACCGCTTCCTCCAAGAGGCGACACGGAAAGAGCTCGTGGATGTCCTCGATGGTTTGCGGCACGAGCTAGGGCTGAACGAAAACAATCTAATCGTCCCTGCTGTGCTTAGCGTTGGTACACCAGAGGAGACGAGCGCCGTGATAGCGATGAGCGTGCGAACTCTCCTTACTGTTTCCGGTGTTTACAATTCGGCAGACAAAATACCGGAAGATGACCACCTCTACGAAGATTGGCAGATGACAATCGGATCCTTCAATCTGCTGCTAGGAGACGAGCGGGGTGCCCGACTTCTGCCGACCATTGAGGAGATGATAGAGGCTCTGTACGTATTAGCAGATAGGGATGAACACTACACCACCTTCCTGGGCCTAACGATCAATCTTCACCTGGCGTATTGCTGCATGTACGGAATAGATTCACGCCACGTCGTCTCGTGGTTGGAGAACAACATTGAGGCCATTGACTCCCGCCTCCCCGTCTACGATTTCTCGCCCTACGTCCAGTGTGTCAATCATCTTGATCTTGCCACCGCTATGAACCGCGCAATCGAAGCCAAAAACAAGATCCTCGATGCTTATCTATCGCTTATCGCGTACGACCCCGAGCCCTACCGCGCACTCCTCGCCGAGCGTGGCAACTGGTTTGCCCTCGCAAACAATTACGGTGAGCACGGCGAGCTTGATAAGGCTCGAGAGATCATTGCTAAGGCTCAAACCCCGAACTCAGGTGTCACCATCGCCCCCGACGAGCTCGCGGAACTCATCCGCCTCTCGGAAACAGCGGAGGAGTAACCACATCAGGCCAGGGCCACCACGCGTCTCCTTCACCTAGCGTCCCATCCCGCTCGCACGCATCCTCACCCACCGCTTCCTCTAGAGCATCTCCTCCCCTGAGGCCTTCCGGCAAGCGAAACCTGCGGATCCCCCCGAGCGCATCGAAGCCAGCGTCGGAAGCGGCACCAGTACACCACGCACAACGTGACCATCGAATCGCTCGAGGATCAGATCACTTTCTCCTGCTCGTGCCCCACAGTCAGCGACGGGCCACGCGACTGGTGCCCACACCTCGTCGCCGTCGGCCTCCGTGTCTTCCCGCACACCGCTGACCAGTTCGTCCCCCGCCTGGACCGAGATGCCCCTCACCCGCTTCTTCGCGCACTCAACGCTGGAGGACCTCGGCAAGACACTCATAGAACTGCACGCGAACGGCAACCTCAGTGAAGACGGACTCACCGCGTGGGCCGTGGACCATGCCGGCCCCCCGCAGAATTCGGGGCCTTCATGTACGCATCCATATCGGACCTCCCCTACGATTTTTACTCCGCCATCATGAACACTTTGGGTGGTTCCGAACCTGATGCTGCCCCCACCCTCGCCACCACGTTTGGTGAGCTTCTCGACACCCTTGAGAACGCCCTCACCCCTGATCGCGGCCCCCATCTCCTCTCCGCCGTGGAGCAGGCCGTCAAGCTTGGCTGCGACTTCGCCACCCATGATGACTCTTGGACTCCGCTCCTCACCCGCGCCCTCACCCTTCACGAACGCTTCTGCCACGCCTACCCGCCGAGCTCCCAAAGGATCGTCACCTGGCTCGACCACTACATCGACTGCATCCCCGAGCGCCTCCCCCACCACGACTTCGGCGCCTATTCCCCGCTCATCAAGCAACAGGACCTCGCTACCGCGATCGAGAGCTTCCCGCAGGGCGATGACACTCGTATCTCTTAGAGCTTCTACTCCCCGGCACTTCCCAGTAAGGCAGCTTCGTCACCGCCAGGTACTCGACCCGACATCTCTAACACAGTGATTTGGGCCCGAGTAACTGTGATAGCCCCCTAAAGCCAATCGCATCTCTCACAATTTCCCAGACAGGATCATCGTTTCCTCTTGCAACCACCAGCAAGTCAGTCCTTTTTCCAATGAATGAGCCTGACCTTCAACGATGCCCATATCGTTGACTCCTCGCCCACCAAAGTGCCTTGATAGTATGCGCTACGTCGTAACACGAGCGATCCATCGCGACCGGAGAAGATACACACGCCTCTAACCAGCAACGGCAGATGACACGTACTAACCCTGTGGAGTGGGTATGCCCCACCTCGCCACAAACTAATTGCCCTCATCGTGTTCGACTTCCCTCAACGAACGTCGAACTACCTAGTTATACACGCTTCCGTAAAATGCCCTCGCCGCCAATCCCCACGACTGTGAACCCCGTCACAACCTCGCCGACCGTCCGTTTACGCCTCGCGAAAGACTGAGCACGGGACACGCTTTAAGCCTGCTCTACCCCGACAAGGTCGTAATTTCCCGAGAGGGAGAAATTGTCCGCTACGTCCATGAAATAGCGGGAGTGGGTTTTCTTGATGTCATCGAGACTCTCAGCGGTGATGAGTACGACCTCAGTGTTCGGGTCGTCCCTGTATTCTTTTTCGCGTTCCAGGCGAACACGCACTGCCTCTGCTGGATCGTCAAACTCAGAGAGCCGCAGAGCTCCAGAAATACGGTTGTAAATTAAAACAAAGTCTTTCATACGATCACTCCCTTCCTTCTTGGCTTGTTACTCCTTTTCTTAGCTCATTTAGTGATTGAAGTAAACCCTGCAAGGCATCGAGAGTCTGAAGATTTGCCCTCGCCGCCTTTGCTTGGGCTAACTCGGATTCCGCCAAATATCGAAAACTTTGTGATCTGAGCTCGTGAAACTTTGGCTCGATCAAAATCCGATGATGTTTAGTAATCGACAGCCGTAAGGCCCGATTTATCGATTCAGTACTTTCTTCTGTCGTCCGCTCCGCACGATGTAACCCCTCTGATAGATCCAAAAGCCGGTGATACAGGGATTCGAACCGCTTGTCAGGAATTATCGGATCGTCCTGATACCGAATGGATCGACCAGCAATATCACCGAGAATTTCAAAAGCGTTCGCCCAACGCGACTGAAAAAGCGTACGCAGTTGGACTTCAACGCGACCAGCACGGGAAGTAATTACACAGTGCACCGCCCGGTATCCGTGTTGAGACTTCTCTCTATAGTCTTTAATCTCAACTTTTACCCCTAGGGGTACAAGTTCATCACAAATGTGCTCCGCCATGGACATCAAATCCGACAGATAGCAATCCCATTCCAGACGGACTCCAACAAAATCAAACATATGCGAAAGCTGGATATGCTGGCGTTTAATCTTGTCAGCTATGGTTAGACCAGTTTTGACTCGGGTATTGGCAGCCAATAGAGAGCACCCTGCGAAACTGGGCGGGAGGAATTCTGTTAAGGCATCTCTAGTTCGCTCCCCCAAATTTC
Source organism: Corynebacterium pyruviciproducens ATCC BAA-1742 (assembly GCF_000411375.1). Classification (GTDB taxonomy): domain Bacteria; phylum Actinomycetota; class Actinomycetes; order Mycobacteriales; family Mycobacteriaceae; genus Corynebacterium; species Corynebacterium pyruviciproducens. The sequence continues at coordinate 1,325,309 of NZ_KE150446.1, forward strand.
TGTACCAAGTGATTATATCGGCAGCGCTATCGGGAGGGCTAGATCTTTTGCCTGAATAGTATTTTCCCAATGTATTTACAGCATTCTTCGCAAACGGAGGATCTTCTACGAGGAACCGCCAATCAGCTTCATCTGCCATAAACGACCCTATCGCCCAAAAATGAATTCACGGGATAGTGTCATGGTACCTAGTTTTTAATCAGCTGTCTTCGTGGAAATCTCTTTTCCTATCTGCCACCCAGTTTTCTTCAGCGACGAGTGCCGCCCCGTCATCATCTGAACAAGCATGGGCACATTGGCATCGACGTAATCGTGGACCACTGCGTCGCGGTTCGGGTCACGCGTGACCCGGCCGGTGTACTGTATGGCCAGCCCCTTAAACCGGAACGGTGCTGCAAGAAACAGCGTGTCCATGCTCGGCATGTCCACCCCTTCACCCGCGGATTGCCCCATCGCGACTAAACATGCCTGCCCACGTCCTACTACGACGCGCACACGTTCCCGGTCCTCCGGCGACGAAGCCCCGGACAGATTCACCACCGGCACCGAAACCCCGCCTGCCGTACACAGCTCACGAATATTGCTCTCAATGTTGCTTAGCGCATCAAGGCGGTTTACCAGCACCAGGCAGCTATGTCCTCCAGAAAGTGCTTTCACAACATCCGCTGCAACCTGCAGGTTCCGGGCCGAATCAACGGCAAGCTCGTTGTACAGCCCTGCGATATCCACTGCGTCGCTGTCGAATGACGTGCGGTGAACAACCACATCCCGGCGCGCCGTCACCTCCGCAGGTAGCTGCGCGCGGACGGGACCGAACTGGAAGGTGATGAGCCGGTCCAACCTGTCGTAGCGGTAGTTCGTAGCCGTGAGCCCCACCCAGTACCGTGCTCTTACAGCTTCGAACGCAGCCTCCGCACGCGGGCCGACAGCGGCATGGCATTCATCGACGATTATCTGGTCAAAACCTCGCAGAAGCTCCGCACCCTGACGTGCGAGTTTCTGTTGCGAAAAGACATCGATGCCGTCTGTCGTACTGAGGAATTTTTCAAGCCGCTTCTCCCACTGTGTCTTGAGCTCCCGCCGGTGCACGATAATCGCCGTACGCACTTTCCTGCGCCCGATGAGTGCGCACGCCATGACGGTCTTGCCCTGGCCGGGATCGGCAAGAAGGATACCGATCGGGTCTTTCTCCATCGCCTTCACCGCTTTTCGCTGCCTGGGGCGAAGCGTACCGGTGAATCCCACGTCAATTTTCCGCGCTGGACGGGGACGAGAAACCGTGACCTCGTAGCCGGCGGTGGTGAGGACGCGACGTGCGACGTCGACAAGCCCCCGAGGAATGCTCAGCTCCCCATCCTCGGTGTAGCGGCGAATGATGCGCGGTGTTCCATACGTACTCAACCTCGAGTTTTGTTTGCGGTAGAACTCTGGGTTGGGAATCGTCGCCCGCCACTTCAGCTCAGCAAGCACACGCTTGTCGACGTCCCCCGTTACCGCAATGCGCTCCCCCACCCGTAGAGTCACTTTCTCACCCTTCACGATGCGCGCATACGGCTCGCGCTTCGGTGGCTCTTCCCCACCACCAAACACTATCTGCGACGGTGCTTCAGTATCGGTGAGTTCCTCCAGTTTCTCCACCGGCACGCGCCTGACCTCCGCGAGCCGTCCGAACTGATCCGCGTATTCCGAGAACGTTTCCGGGTCGACGAACACCGTTGTCCGCTTCGACTTCCACGAACCCAAATGCAGTGGCAGCGCGATGAGGTTGCCGAGCCGCGCTGCCTTCTTCTTCGCCTTCACCGGCAGCGTGTCTTGCGAGGGAAAGAAACGATCCAGCGAGTGGAGGCGCAGGTCAGGACGCTTCTCCGCAGCCTCCTCCACCAGGCGGTACCCGAGCCTCCGCGCAAGTGCTGCCGACACCGGCTTCTCAAAGAACAACCACACATGCGCACCATCGCCACTTCGCGACAGCTCCAGCAGCGGATCCAGCCCCCTCGCCCGCGCCACCTCCACATACGCCCGGGCATCTGCGCGCCAATCCCCGTCATCGAAGTCACACACCAAGAGCTTGCACCTATCCCCCGGCAGCATGACGTAAATCCCCTTGTGCGACGCGTTCTCATCCCACATGTGCCGCCTAATGATGTCCCGCATCAAAGGCAAGAAAGCCTTTTCCTCTTTATCTTTCCCCGGCGCATACTCCCGTGCTGGCGCCCATCCCTTAGTCCCCTTCGCCACATTCTCCCACGCGTAGGCGTACACGTCTTCACGTCCAGCGAACAGAGACATGTACAGGTCGAGGTTATTATCGCGGGTGCGGCTTTGTTGAACTGAACCCGGGGAAGATTGTTCTGGTATATGTTGCGGCGAAGATGGAACCAGCGTGAGACGGTCGGCCACGGGCTTCTGGGCCTGAGCTTGAGCAGAAACGCTGGTGCGAATCTCGCGGATCTCACACAGCATCTGCATACACATTTGTTCCAAGAGGGCAATGCGAGAATCAAGATCCATAGATTAAGAGTACGTGAGACCATAGCCCAAGTCCCCTAATTCGAATACCAAGAATTGCAAGGGCTCTACCTCTCTATGCCACGCAACCTCGTTTTCGGAAACGGGACCGATGAAGTCTAGTATTCTTAGTCCTCGAGTTCCTCTTCTAGGAAATTTTTTAGCTTCTCCGTACTCGGAGTATAACGATATATCGCCAAAGGAATTACGCTGATTGCAGGCCACGCTGGCGCAGACTTAAAGCCAGCATCTCCAAGTATCAACCCTAACCGTGACATCAACTCATCTAAGTAACGACGGTTAATTGTGGCACCTGTAGTAATCTTCTGAGCCAGTTCCTGAATCGAGTTCATCGATCGCTCAATCGGATTTTCATCTCTTTCTGTCGGAACGGCTGCTACCTGCATCAGAGTCGTTGCCTCGATAGGTGATGCCCCAATCTGAGACAATAAGAGCTCACGCCTCATAGGACCAAATTCAAAATCATAAGGAATCTCTCCTACAAAACAGCATTCCGAGTCTGTTCCTTCAGCCGGTCTCACAGAAACTGAAATCGACTTGCCATACATTGCGCCCATCAACTCCAAGAGCGACTGGAATGATTGATCGGGATCCTGGTCGATAGCCTTATTTAAAACCAGAGTGGACTCAATAATTGAAGAAATGTCTGTTATCTGAGTTGGAGCAGTTATGCGGAGCAGCATGCCGGGTTTAATCTGCTTCCTTACTTTCCCCCGCAGCCAGTCCCTCCTTCTTCTTGTGGTTTCAGAAATATCCGCCAGGTAGCCGAGTGCTTCAGCATTTTCTTCTAGCTGGGAAACATGTAGATCCGCAACAGCTAGTACTTGCGATTCCTCTGCTTGCGTGTTCTTTTCCCCTTCGAAGAAGTTTTTTATTCCCGCGCGTACCTTGTTAGATCGGGCTTCTTTGTGTGTTTTCTCTACAGGCAGACCATCAGAGAATTGAGCTAGGAGACTACCGACACGTTGCCTGTCTACGAACAGATAGCTCCGCAGATCAAACGCTTCAGATTCTGGAAGATAAGTAGCCATACCCTAAATCATATTTGCTTCGGAATACTCGCGTAAATGATCAATCCTTATGCCGATCTCAGGAACTCTCGCCCATTAATCCCCCGGAGAAAAGCCCGGCAGCGGGGATGTTGCCGGGCGGGGGGCGACGTTTACTTCACGGTGCGGAAGTACTCTACCGTCTTGGCGATGCCCTCCTTCAACGTCACCTGCGGCTCCCAGCCGAGAACCTCGCGATCACGCGTCGAGCTAAGAGAACTGCGCTCAAGATCACCGAGGCGGGCAGGGCCGAACTCCGGATCGCCGGTCGCACCGGCAGCCTCGGCGACAAGCGAATGCAAATCACGGTCACTGGTCTCCGCACCCTTATCAATGTTGAAACGCATGCCACCACCCTTATCTCCACTGGCCAGGTAGAACGCCCGAGCAACATCGCCAACATACACATAGTCACGGGTATTGGAACCGGTGCCAAACACCTTCATCGGAAGACCATCGAGCCAATGTTTGCGTCTACTTGTCGGTCATGATTGATTGCTACGACGGTAAGGTCTGCAGCCCGGATTGACGGGTGCCGGTGTTCGGTACCGGGTTTCCTGTATCGGGTTGTAAAGTGTCAGCACCTCGTGCACAGTGAGTGTCATCAGGTTGTGCACACTGGTTGTCAGGAGGTTGTGCACACTGTGTCCTATGGGTGTGTGCACAGTCCTGCGTGTTTTAGTGGAGTAGTTCGTCTGGGCTAATGGTGACGAAACGTTCTTGGGCATTTTCGCGTTTGATACGCCATTGTTTGGGTGGATCCTTCATCCACACCCCTTTTATGTTGTAGGAGTTGATGAACGCCTTCGTCTTTGCAATAGCGACCACCGGAAGCGGGATCGACAAAGTGAGTTCACCGTCTTCGGCATCCCAAAAGGCAAGTTCGCTTTCTGTGACTGTTCGATGGAAACGTCTGTTTCTCATCGATCGGGGAACAGCAATACGCATCCCTTGGAAAAACACCATCTGATTAGCTTCAGTGACAGTCACCGTATCGAAACCGTTGTCATCGGAGTCAGCAATACTGGGACGCGAATAGCTGCGAAATAGGGGTTGTTGGTACCGGTTGTCTGCGTAGTTGGTACTGGGGGTGTGCGTAGTCGGTACTGGGTGGGTTTTTCCTTCATTGTTGTTAGTGGCGGCGTCATGTTCTTGTGGCATCGTGGCTAGTTTCAACATGGAAGGGGTTGGTCTTTGTGGCTAACTTCAAAGAGATTATGGCGATGTGTCTTGATGGTGCGTCGTATTCTCGGATTACTACTGTTCTTGGCTGTTCGCGGCGTGATGTGTCGCGGGTGAAGGCCATCATCGCGGAGGAGTCGATCACGGCTGAGTCGTTTCGTTTGCTGCCTCCGGGTTGGTTTGTTTCCAGGTTTTCCGATGGGCGCAGTAACCGGCGTCAGGCGTATGACCAGCCAGATTTCAAAGCTCTGGCACAGCGTCTGAAGAACAATCGGCACCTGACAAGGAATCAATTGTGGATGAATTACTTGGCAGCCGAGTCTGCGGATGGGGAGGTGAAGTACCAGTATTCGCAGTTTTGTGCGGGGTTGCGTGACTATCTGCGGGTTAATGACCTGGATGGGGTGGTTGAACATGAACCAGGCCAGGAACTGTATGTGGATTGGGCAGGCGATAAGGTCCCGATCGTTGATGCTGCAACCGGCGAGGTGGGGATGAAAGCGTCGTTGTTTGTGGCGGTGTGCCCGTATTCCGGGTTGATGTTTGTCACTGCGAAGGCTAACGAGAAGATGCCAGCGTGGTTGGAGTGCCATGTTCAAGCCTTGGAGTATTTAGGGAAAGTGCCATCTGTTGTAGTGCCGGATAATGCACCAACAGCGACGTATCGCCCGAAGAAGCATTCCACGTATCGTTTGGTGTTGCCCAAGTATCAGGAATTGGCTGATTACTACCAGATGACAATCGTGCCGACACGGCCTGCCCGCCCGAAGGATAAGGCAGCTGTTGAGCGTGCTGTGCAGATTGCCTACACCAAGATCATGGGCTATTTCGATGGAGTGACGTTTTACAGTCTGGATGATCTTAATGAGGAGATCGCTATCCGGCTGGAGGACATCAACAGTGGTCTTGCCCGCCCGGATGGCACTACCAGGCGTAAGCGGTTCGATGAGGAAGAAGCACCGGTGATGCGGGATCTTCCCGCAACGGCGTTTACTGATGTGGTGTGGAAACACCCCAAGGTGGATCGTAACTGGCATGTCATGTGCGACTACCAGTACTATTCGGTTCCTTTTACGCTGGTCGGTAAACGACTTACTGCACGGATCACTCCAGGGCTGGTGACCTTGTTTGACGGGGAGCATATCGTCGCGGAACATGTGCGGCTTACGGGTTTTAAATACCGGTATTCAACCGATCCTGCCCACGGGCCTGCCGATGGGGACACCAGCCATAATGTGCTTACCCGGGATGAGCTTATCTCCTGGGCATCCTCGTTCGGGCCGGCAACGCTTACCGTTGTCACAATGATTATTGACAGGAATCAAGCGGCCACTCCCAAAGGGTTGTTCCAGGTACGCAATATTCTTGCCAAGCTGGGCAAAAAGCACGGTAAAACAACCCTTGAACCGGCCTGCCGTGAAGCTTTAAACAAAAAGCTTGTCCCCACCATGACGGTATTGCAGCGACTGCAAACAACGATCGCCCATGAGATGAAAAACGGCCACACCCCGCACCGCAGCGGTTGTGATGTGGCACGCACACCACAGTCCACACCGGTGGACATAACGCAGTTCAGTGCCAATGACGTGTTCATCCGACCGATCGAACAGTACGCAGACGACGGTGACACCGGCCTTGTAAACGATGTGTTCCCATACGGCACACACACAAGCCAGGAAGGAGCAAACCTGCAATGACACGCTTTGAGGTCGACGAAACAACACGTCAAAAAATGCGCACCCTACGCGTATCAACCTTTGCCGATGTCTTCTTTTCCATTGTCACTGATGAAGCACACACCGATGCGCTTCCCGAGGATATCTTCCTAGCCGCAGTAGATGAGGCCTTCGCGCAACGCACCGCGAGAAACATCGACAAAGCGATCACACAAGCAAAATTTCGCTACCCAGATGCCACCCTCCACGAAGTTATCCACCCAGATCAACGTGGCATCAACATGCGGCAATTGAAAAGGCTGGCAGCAACCAACTGGCGGGAAAACCCCACCAACATTCATATCCTCGCCCCCACAGGAACAGGAAAAACCTACATTGCCTGTGCCCTAGGCATTGCCGCCTGCCAAAATGGGTTCAGTGTCGCGTACTACCGGCTTGACCAGCTTGTAGATGAACTAGCGGTCTTCCTGCCGACAGACCAAGGCTATATCGACAAAATGAGAAAACTGTGCAACATCGATGTGCTTATCATCGATGACTTCCTCACCATCGGAATAGACCAACGCGGACAAGAAGACCTAACCCGCATCGTATTCGAAAGAGACGGGCGTCTGCCCATCATCGTCTCCTCACAATCGACCGCCGCATACTGGCGAGAAACCCTCCCCAACCCAGTCGGCGCAGACTCGCTAGTAAGCAGACTCAACAATGGTCAACACATCAAAATTGGCCAATACGATATGAGAAGACACCTCAACACCCAAAACGCCGAAAACTAACCCACCCCTGGCCCCTGCCTCACACTGGCAGGGGCCAGTACCAACAACGCACAACCCCCCAGTACCACATCAACACAAACCCAGTACCAACTCACCGCTCTTGGCAATAGCCTGTGACACCACCGTTTCGTTTCGAACGTGGTGGTTTTTCATCCTGGCGGATAAGCCCCGAGGTGAGGTAAGCGTTACGGCGTTGAAGCGCGTAGTTTTCTGCTTTCTGCTTGAGCACCTCCAGTGGGATCGGGTCTTTTGGTGGCACAGCCCCAACAAGGTGCCAGGCTGTGGCCGGAGTGACACACTCTGGAAGGCCCTGGTGTGGGCGCCGTGTAACGGAGTGCCTTCGAGTAGCGGTCGCGGGTTGGTCGGGTAACAGTTTGGGGGCTACCCGGGAGTCCGCACACTCCCGGTACCCGATACCGGAACCCCAGTACCCTAAACAAGCGCCAGACAACCAGTAACAGGGTTTACGACCGGGATCTTCGTACCAGACCAGTCCACCTGCATCGTCCTGCCCGGGGAATGCTTAATCCGTGCTGTCAAACCCCGTATGCCAACTTCCTCGGCTACAAGCTGCCGAAACCGCTCATACGAATACGGCTTCAACCCACCAGCAGCAACAGAGTCGACGTAGTTCATCCACAACACGTTCAACGCGATCTTTTTCCTGCCCGTACGAACCCGAAGCACAGCATCGAAATCAATCGGCGCGAATTCGGAAACCATACGACGCCGACCATCAGCAACAACCGCGGCGATGCGATCAGCAGGAATCATGTCCAACTGTTCTGGGCTGTCAACCCCCAACTTTTCCAACGCCTTCGCGGCCTTCGACACAGTCGCCGGCGCAACCGACAACAATGCCCCAATCTGACGATACGACCGACCCTCAAGAAGCAGCCGCATCACCTTGGGATAGTCAACCACAGTTGATTCCTTTCTACTCACACTGCACGACCCTTTATCGCACAGTCGTAGAAAGCATCCCACCCCCTAAACAACTACCGCTTCACGATCCCCACCATGCCGCTTCAAAATACACGTTCCGAACATACCAGTTCCAAACTGGTCGATCCAATAACGCAGTGTGGCTCGATTGATCCCCAAATCCTTGGAGACCTGGCTCATCGACACACCGGGGTCGTTCTCATACATCGCGACCGCATCGCGCTTGAACTCCTTAAGAAAAACTTCTACGCGGCATGACAGTAGACTACCTTTCCCCCGACCCAACAAGCCGGGACTCAGGGTGTCCACACAAACGGGGTCAGCTCCGTCTTAGTAACCGACTGCGTACGCCTATACACCTGCAAAGCTCTACGCCGCTGCTGCCTTGTATACGAACGATTCAAACCAGAATCCTCCAAGATTCCGTCCGCATCCCCTTTTGCACCTTAACCCCCTCATTCACCAACCTAGGAGGCTGCGAAACTCTACTGCCTACAAGAGACGGGAGCGCAGCGTGAAAGCCTGGAGGGCGGCGGCGTGACGCGCTAATCCTTAGTTGAGACGATGGATTCCTTAATTTCTCCGATGCTATCCGGAGCAATCGGCGGTACTCCAACCTGGCTGATTAGCTCGTGGCTGGTTGGCTCTCCAGACTCAAAGTTGCTGAAGAGAACCTCGCTGACCTTCTCGCCAGGACGCAGGCCAGTGAACACAATCTCGTTGTTCGAGCCTGCTTCCTTAATCAGCCGTTTCGCGATGTTGAGGATTTTAACGGGCTGTCCCATGTCTAGAACCATCACATTGCCGGCTTTGCCAATCGAGCCTGCTTCAATCACGAGCTGGCAGGCCTCCGGAATCGTCATGAAATAACGAGAAACGTCGGGGTGGGTAATCGTAATCGGTTTACCGCTTTCGATTTGGTTTTTGAAGGTGTACAAAACCGAACCACGGGAACCAAGTACATTGCCAAAGCGAACAGACACGTACCTAAGGGAATAAGTATCCGCGAACCAGGCTGTCAGCTGCTCCGCCAAGCGCTTCGTCTTACCCAGAACACTGGATGCGTCGGCTGCCTTATCGGTGGAAATATTCACAAGGTGTGACACGCCGGCCTTGTGGGCCGCTTGGAGAACATTGAGCGATCCAAGGACGTTGGTTTTCCAGCCTTCTTCAGGGAACCGCTCGAGCATCGGCAGATGTTTTAGAGCCGCTGTATGGAAGACAACGTCTGGTTTTAGATCCATAAACAGCTTTTCCAAAACGTCAGGTTCGCGAATATCGGCGAGTACTGTCCCGTCCTTCTCCAACAATCCGTTCCCATAGATAGAAAGGACAGTGGAGTGCAGGTGCGTTTCATCATGGTCCAAGAGAACCAGCTTGCTGGGACCCAGATTAGCCAACTGCCTGGAGAGTTCGGAACCGATGGAGCCTCCCGCCCCAGTAACCAAGACTACTTTGCCATTGATGTAGCTGGAGACCTCTGACAGGTCGGTTTTAATCTCCCGGCGTCCGAGCAGATCGACCAGATTGAGAGACCGTAGTCCCTCCAGGGTAACCCGGCCGCCAATCATTTCTGTGACTGACGGAATCACGATCAAATTGACACCTAGTTTGTCACAACGTTCCTCTAGATCATTGACCAGCTCCCTGCTTGGTTCAGAAATTGCCAGGATGACTGTCGTTGCTCCGGTGCGGTTGACCTGGGCTTCCAGGTCCTTACCTGTGCCGAGGACCTTATATCCGGATACTCGAAGATACTTCTTCGAAGGTTCATCATCCAGGAAGCCGACGATCTGGTACGGCGCGGACTCCGAGTTGTCCACCAATTTAGCTACTTGGTGGCCTGCCTCGCCGGCACCGTAAACGAGGGTTGAGACTCCGCTTTCCATTAAGGTCTTGCGGCTCTTTTGTTCAAAAACACGGATGATCCATCTGCCGGCCTCCATGAAGAACAGGGCCAGCAGCGGAATGAGGAAGGACTCAGCCAGGGAGTAGGTATCAGAAAAGAGAGCTGCCAGCACACCGACAGGAAGGGGACCAACCCCAACGAGGATGGCGAGGGATCCGGCATCCCGGAAGCTACCCAGGCGATGGCGACCCAAATAGACTCTGGAGACATACCCAAATAGCAGCTGGACGATAATAGAAAGAGCAACGATTAAGGCTGCACCGGTGTACCGAGAAGAAGAACCATCGCTATTGCGAGTAAGGCTGAAAATAACGATTGCTGCGATAACCCAGCAAATAACATCCCATAGCAGAATGGTTGCCCTGCTAATTTTCAAGGCCCCTCTACTACCTGTGTTCTCATTTTGACTCATATTTAGCACTGTTTTCTGTCTGAAAGTTAAAACTGGATTCTTCTAGCTACTAAAATCCAGATATTTTCCGTACTTCTTGATGGCCTTCTGGAAGTTACGGTAGTGGCCTGGCCGATGGGCATCACTAACGAGGGCATCGCAGAGACCCTCTTTGATGATGCGCTTTGCGCAGCGTGCTACCTGTCTATTCCCAAATAAGTCACCGGCACTTACCTGCACCCTGCAACCGCTATCTACGATGCGATAAAGGAGATCGAAGTCTTCCAACACGGAGGAGTAGCGCTCCGGATGAGCCAACGTGATCGATAACCCGTGTTTTGTTTGCAACTCGTAGAAAGTATGCTGCCACCCGTCGAGAACGCGGCCGCCGGTATTGAATTCGATGAGAATCGAATTTGTCCCGCTGGTAACAAATTGAGTTGATTTGTCGAGTCCGATTTTCAGGAGGGTCTCATAAAAAACTTCATACCCGAGTGTGAGCTGCAAGCCGTACTCTTCGCCCCGCAAGCGGACCTCCTGGAAGTGCTGCTCGACTTTGTTCTTATCGAAATCGGACCACCGCATATGTGGCGTACAAATTATTCTGTCAATCCCGGAGTCTTTTGCGCTTTGCAACATCGCTGACGACTCATCCGCCGTCCGTGACCCATCATCGACTCCGAAGACTATGTGGCAGTGTTCGTCCAACATTGTTAGCCTCCAATCTACCGAGTGAAACTGCAGCAACCATAATACTATCTAATCATTCTCGTAGTAGTGGCTGTAGCCATACCTACCCTGACTCGAACGTTTGCTGTTGATAACAACTCCAATGACGTTCGCGTTACCGGCGTCGAATTGATTCTTCACTGAAAGGAGGTCCGGCTTGCGAACGAGCCCTTCCTTGACCACTAAAATTGCCGCGTCGACTTTACTGGCCACGATGGCCGCATCGGCGAATGCAGTTGCAGGTGGTGTATCAATCAGGACGTAATCGTATTTGCTAGAAAGTGTTTCCAGCAGGTCCGTAAAGGTTTGGGCATTGAGGATACTGTCCGGCTTGGGAATACCAGCTTCCGCATCTAACAGGTACACATTTTCATAGTCGGTCTCAATGACCGCGGAGTCCAGATCACATTCGCCAACCATGACGGCGTGAATGCCGTGTTTCGGGCGGGCACTGAGCGCCTTGGTCAGACTCCTTCTCCGCATATCGCACTCTAAAATCACGCACGACTTACCACTTGCCCCCATCGCGATAGCGAGGGCAATCACGATAGTCGTCTTGCCTTCATTGGGTACGGAGGAGGAAACAGAGATGGTTTTAATCTCTTTGTCTACGCTGGAAAACCGGATGTTCGCGAGCAAATTCGAGGCGGCGTTTTGCACCCTCGTGTTATTAAAAATTCGCCTATCAGGTCGCTTGTTTTTGTAACCTTTTTTCTGTCCAAACATGTTTATTCGCCCGTCTTAACTCGCGGAATTCTACCAATTACCGGCACGCCAAGGAGCTCAGTAACCATTTCGTCCGATCGGATTGTATTGTCCAGGCCCTCACGCAGCAGAACAAGCGCTAGGGCGATCAAGAGGCCAATCACAAACGCCACCAGAGTATTAAGTACGCGGTTAGGTCCGCTCGGGGATTGAGGTGCATATGCCGGACTGATGACGTTCACAGCCTCGATATCCATCACTCTTTTGGCAACAGTTTGTAACTGCCCGACCAGTTCGTTTGCAACACCTGCGGCCTTTTCCGGATCTCCCCCCGTCACAGTGATCCGCATAACACGCGTGGTAGCTGACGAGCTGACCGCCACATCATAATCCGCCAAGCTAGACATGCCTACTGCCTCAGCGGTCTTATTGCGAATCTGCTCGTTGTTCACCAACTGCGTGAAGTCATTAGCAATCATCTGCGATGCGCTCAGGTCACTGGAGGAAACGGAGCTCTGATTCTGGTTGGCGCTTTTAGCCAAAGCATAAACTGAGGTAGACGCACTATATTGGTCCGGCAGAAAGCCCCAGCTGAAAACAGCTCCAGCGATACCGCAAATCAGAGGAATGACAATGAAAAACAGAGCATTCCTACCTATCAGCGCCAATAAATCGCGAAGAGTCACCTTGAACCCCTTAATATGATGTCATCAACTACAAATAAACATAGCCGACTACGGCCATAACTATTAATCTAACTAAAACATTTAGGTCTCAAATGGGCAATAAGCAGCTTCTCGAGACTTGCCACGTGGATTATCGCCACCGAAATCAGAACAACCTGTTGGTACACGGAACCATCAGTTACTCAAAGGCCTACCTTCTCCTGAATTTCAGCAGTTTTTCAACACCAGGAAATCTCCGTAAAACTCCAAGTTGGTTCAGGAGAATCCCAACGAGCAAAAAGAATAGCACAGCACCTAGACAGATATTCCATACGGGTGCCCCATGGAAGTAGACGAAACAGGAGGCGATCGGTGCAACCGCAGCCACACTACACATGGCAACATGAGGATATATCTGAAACTTTGCACCTAAGTAGAGGTGCATAAACGCGATCGCAGCCACCCACCCGCAGATCGCTGAGATATTCGCCCCCTGCAGCCCAAAGGTGCGAAGTGCCGGGAACACCAAGCTCAAGTTAGTTACGCAGGCAATGGCAATTGCCCAGAAGGTTTGCTTTGACTTGTCTAGGGCGTAGAAGATGTTCACCAGGAAATTCGAGTAACCGCTCAGCCCGGCAGCGATGAGCGCGAATGGAGCGATCCCCTTCGCCGCACTGTATTGTTCTCCGACAAACAGCGGAAACAGCAGATTCACCACGGGAAGCAGAACTGCCATGCCCAGCATGACAACAACGAAGTAACCTGTGGAATATCTCCTGAAGGTTGACTTATCCTCCGAGGTTTGACGGAATGCGACATCCTGCCATGCAAAGTTGGCCGCGGATGTCACAAATACAACGAGCGAGGCGAATTTCACACCTATTGCGAAGATTCCGTTCTCAGACAGCGACAGTTCCCGTTCAATCGCGACCCGATTGAAGGAATTGATAAACCAGTACGTTACGGCGTTAAGTCCAATGGGGATACCGAACTTCAGCATGCTGTACAGGAATTTCTTTTGGACCGCTTTGAAGGAAGCGACGGAGAGCTCCCGCAGTATGCCGACTCTCCATTCCAGGAAAAGACACTGAACAGTAAATCCGAGAGCAGCCGAGATATATAGGGCCGAGAAATCGAAACTGAAACCAAGCAGCAAGATTAGGTTGCTGATGGCCAAAACTGCTGAGCATACTAAGCCAGACAGGGCGAAATCGACATTGTGACCCTTCCCCCTAGCAACGTAGGCGAAAAGATTCGCCATATTCTGGGTCCACCCATAAGCAATAACCAGCCAGAAATACTTAGGGCCGACCGCAACATAAAAAATCAGGCTTACTGCTAATAGCAGGATCGTTGAAAACCCAAACAGGGTAATTCCTGCTGACAGGGATTTTTCATGCGTTACGTCCTCGCGGTACATAAAACGCATCACCACAACCCAAATGTCCAGGAAGAGAACCTCACAGGCGATGGCAACGTAGGTGATACTCAGATCAAAGTAGCCCATATCCTCCGGCGGTAACACCACGGTGTACAGCGGCAGGAGGAGAAAAGAAATCATCTTGGAAAAACCACTGCCCAGGAGGAAGATGAGGACGTTACGGAAAAAATTCGAACTTCTCATAAGACTTAATGTGCTTTGCCGCTGAATAGCTCAGCCAAGAAATCTTTGGCTAAAGCGCTGTCAAAGTTACTTCCCCTGAGCGGATTGTCGCCTTCCTCGCGCTTTCTACTAGCTGCGAATTTGAACAGCGTCTCAGCCCAGGTTGCAGCTCCTACACCGAGGGAGAGCATCTGTGCATAGGGCGTTTGAACTGCCCTTTCGGCTACATTCGTGGAAAGGACAATGGGCAGCTGTGCTGCTTGGGATTCAAGGGCCACATAGGGGAGCCCTTCAAAGGTCGACGGCAGTATGCAGACATCGGCGGCGCTATAAAGCGGGTTCGTATCTTTAACCAGACCGAGGAATTTGGCGTTTTGGATTAGACCTCTGTTTTCCAGCTCACCCTTGATTGTCTCCATCTTTGGGCCGTCGCCTGCATAAACTAGCAGGACATTCGGGATGATCTTGCGCAGTTCATCCAGGATGTTGATGGTGAACTCATGGTTTTTTGCAATACCAAATCGCGCTATATGTGTGACCACGAAGGCTTCCTCATCTATACCTTGAGCGGCCCTAAAATCTTGTCGTTTCTGCTTGGAGTACGAAAACTTTTCAACGTCGAAAAAGTTCGGAACAAACGTAAATTTACCCGATTTGTAGAACCACTCCCCAGCTGCGTCAGAGCAGGCAAGAGGATAGTTTATGATCCAGGGAACGAATGGGCGGTTAAGATGATGAAGAATTTCGGTCAGCCTGGATCCCATATTGGTGATCGAGTGACTATGGAGAGCCCGTTTTGGGACGTTGAAAAGCCGCGCCAGGGCGAGCGGCTCAATGGCGTTCACGCTCGTTTGATGCATCCAAACGAGTTCGAAGCGGTTGCTTTTAAACAGCCTAAATAGATCCCACAGATACCCAAGAGGGTGTGCGCCTCGGGCACGGATCTGGTGAAATACACCGCCACCTGCGATAAATTCCTTTTCAAAAGCGACGTTTGGCCTGTCCACCAAGAAGTGACACTCGTAGGTATCCCGTAAAGCTTGGAACGCCTGCCAAATAAACGCCTCTTTCCCTCCCGGGTTCTGCGTCAGACCTCCTAAAAGGACCTTTTTCCGCTGGACCACTGGCTTTTCCTATTTCTTAGTTGATTCGAGTTCAGAGACAACGTGATTTAGAGTTTCCGCGACATAAATCGCATCATCATCAGACAGCAGAGTATGCAGCGGCAGCGTCAGCTCCCGTGAGTATTTCTCCATTGCGTGTGGATAGTTTTCTGGGGAGAAGCCTAGCTTCCTATATGCAGTTAGCAGAGGTAATGGCTTGTAATGAACATTGGCGGCCACCCCTCGCTCCCCCAACCTGCTAATAATCTCATTGCGCAGCGGGGCATAGCTTTCATCCAACTCAACTATCGCGAGGTGAGCGCTAGATCGCCAGTCTGAGCCCTGGTGTTTCAAGAGGTGGAATGCCTCAGACAGATGTTGCTCATACAAGCTGAGCAGGTCATGCCTGCGAGCTGTAACTTCATCTACCCGTTTAAATTGCGAATATCCGATGGCTGCAAGCACATCAGGCATATTCATCTTGTATGCGGTATCGACGATGTCGTATTCCCACGATCCGGCTTTATTCTTGGTCAACGCATCCTTTGTTTGACCGTGCAAGGTCATCCGCTTCAGCACAGTAGCGCACTCTTCGGAGTCGAACTGATTTCTGCTATTCCACGTCAATGCCCCACCCTCTGCCGTCGTAATATTTTTGACGGCATGGAATGAGAAGGCTGTGAAATCACCGAGGCTGCCGTTCTGTGCGCCGCGGCGTGAGGCTCCGATGGAGTGTGCCCCATCAACGATGATGGCCGGCCTATCCTGTGGTGCAAACGCGGAATCACTGACTCGGCCTTTGCCGATGACCAGATCTCGCAATTCCTCCACCGGATACGGTATTCCGGCAAAGTCCACAACAATGATTGCCTTCGTCCGCGGGCTCACGGCTTCCGCAATGGTGGCCGGGCTTGGGAAATAATCTCCGGGCGCAGTATCCACCAAGACCAGTTGTGCGCCGACGTGGCACACCACAGATGCGGAGGCTGTGTATGTGTAGGCGGGGACAATAACCTCGTCTCCCGGACCGACATTGAGAATTCGCAGAGCAAGTTCCAACGCTGCTGTGCACGAGTTGGTGAGGACCGTCTTTTCAGTACCACAGTATTCAGAAATAGCGTGGGAAAAACGCTCACCGATAGGACCGCTAGTAATCCATCCTGATTCCAGGCAAGCAGTTACCGCTGCAATATCTTCAGCCCTAATATCAGGCGGAGAGAACGGAATTTTCCTCAGATCTCGACTCACTTTGTCCCTTCTTTCACTACGAAAACTTTTGAGCTTGAATAATGAACGTCTCCCTGCGGAGCAAACATGTCGTCTTATTCATGGCCACGAGCTTGACCGTTTACCGCAATCACCTTACACCCTTGCAAAACTTGGACTGGATAATCAAACAGGCGACAAATAAGCTCCCAGGTCGCACAGTCGTTTAACCCCCTGAGAGAAGGAGGCACTAGAACCGTTAATACCGTAATAGTCTTCGCTTGAACACCATTTCATTATCCGCATAGGTAGTTATTAATCCATTCAAGCACAATTCTTTTTGCTATTCTTCGCCCGACCAGCCTCCACACTATCTATGCGAACCTTTCAGCAACTGGCCACCACAATGTTATGCTTAGTAAACGGTCCGCAACGGTGCATCTCGAAACAGGAGTTTCATGGTTTATCTAGTCAGCAATCTTTTGCTACTCATTCTCCTTTTCTTCACCAACAACCTCAATTTGTGGGGTGTCGCGTTTGGGCTGTGGCTTAATGGCATTCTTTATGCGTTTCACAAGGTGGAAGCGCGGTCTTTTCTTTTCGGTTTCCTGGTCTCATTCTTCATCTTCCTGATGACTATGGACACCATGGATCGATTTTTCGGCTATCAAAACCAGCTGCTTTCTGCAACGCTCAGTGAAGACACCATGCGGAAAGTGCACACCCTGTATATCGTCGGCTTAATTGGAATTTTAGGCACGTACATTATCCTTTCCACATTTCGTACTAAATCAGATAAGCGCACTATGGGCAAAGGATTCGTAGATAATACCTGGCTACTCGCGGTTCAGAAATCGGCCAAAACCTTTTTCTACGCAACCATTCCGCTATCCCTGTTAAAGATGTTTTTAACGATCACGACCGGCGGAAGCTACACCTCTATCTACACTGCCGAAGCTATTAGCTCAGGGGGCCTTTTTAAACTTATTCTTCACTACGGCAGCCTCATTGCCATGGTGGCTTTTACCGTCTACCTAGCAACGTTGCCTTCCTTTGCTGAGGCACGGCTAATCCTTGCCTTGTGGGTTTTGAATTCTGGCCTGTACTTGCTTACCGGGAGAAGAAGAGAAGTTGCGCTCTTGCTCTTATTCTTTTTCTGCTACGCACTGGCACGAAATCGGATCACTCCGGAAGAGCCGTGGATCACCAAACGCTCGCTGTTTTGGGTCGGGCTTGCCGTTCCTGTATTGGTAGTGGTCTTCACTGCCACCGAGCTAATGCGCGGCCTCTCAAACGCGACTGGTCGAGGCCTTGAGGCAATCGCGTCCTTTATCTATGGCCAGGGTGTGAGCATGCGTACGTTAGCTAACGTTATCTCCTACCATGAGCTTCTCCCCAACCAGCATTACCTGCTGGAATTTACGCACCAAGGGCTGCTACCTCGACTCCTCGGGCTCGAAGTATTCCAGGGTAATTCCGTTCAGCGGGCAATGGAAGGAAATTCCCTCTCGCACTCCCTCTCGTACCTGGTCCTCGGTCCAGATACCTATCTCTCAGGCATCGGAACAGGATCCGTCTTTTTGGCTGAAGGCTTTATGGAGGGAGGAGTCCTGGGCGTATTTTTCCTGTCTATCCTGTATGGAATGCTTCTCCACTGGGTGGATAGCTTCGCAGATAGGGGCCTTTTCAAGGCTATACTCTGCCTACTTATTGTTCAGTCCCTCCTGTGGGCACCGCGCGGTTCTGCCACAGGATTTATCAGCGATCTTATTGATCCAGCAACGCTTGGTTCCCTCGTGTTGATCTTCTTCCTCGCGATGGTGCTGAACAGACCAAGTAAAAACAAAAATGCGTCCCAGATCCCCGGCGAGGAAGCTACTCTACAACAAAGTGAATTAAGCCAGCCGCGCGCTCTGTGGCCTCAACAACCTCTTCGTAGTTCTCACCAGCGACGAGCACACTACCCGGCCGATCACCACTTGATCGGATCTCAGGCTGACGCGACCCCACGCTCCGGTTTATAAAAACTTCTTGGACCCCAGGAATCTCTCGCGCCTGGATAACTCCATCAATTCTGACTACCTGGCCAGGGTTAGCACGGAGGAACCGGTGGGCGACGTAACGAGGAGTTCTCAGTTCAATATCGGGTTTTTGGCCAAAAGCTAACTGTATAACGGCTCGCGTCATATTTATTCCAGTGGACAGCTCGACCATATGCGAGCCAATTCTGTCTCCACCCATTCGCGCGCCCACTTCAACCATCTTTGGTCCCCGTGGAGTCACGATTATCTCAGCGTGGACTGCACCTGTGGTGATCTCCAACGCTTCCACAGCCTGTTTCGAAAGCTGCTCAATTTTCTCCTGGATCTCTGGTTCCAATTGCGATGGTTGAAAATGAGCCGACTCAACAAAATTCGGAGGACCGCTGGTCACTTTGTCAGTAATGACTAAGACATGGGCGTGGCCATCGATAACGAGCATTTCCACGCTAACCTCGGGACCATCGAGAAATTCTTCCACCAAAACCATGCCCGAGCGACTCTGTTTACTGCTGTAGTCAATAGCATTTTTGAGCTGCTCGAAGTTTTCAACAACTTGCACCCCTCGCGACCCGGAGGAATCTACTGGTTTGGTGACACATGGGTAACTCGGAATGGAAATGCTATCAATATCCTCTTCCGCCTGAATTAACCTAAACCACGGAGCTGCAACGTCGCATCGCTGAAACTCCTGGATCATTAGGAATTTGTCGGTGCACAGGCGCGCAGTACGGTACGAGATCGAAGGCAGCTGCAGCGCTTCACAGGCGCGAGCGACGCTCCGCATCGGCCAGTCAGTCGCAATAGTAATGATCGCGCTTGGACGCCACGAGCGAGCTGTTCCCACTACAGCTTGTTCATCAATCGTCGAAATTGGGAAAAATACGTCAGCATATGAGCGGCCAATAGCGTGTACGTCTTGGTCAGCAACACCAACCTCGAGCCCCATGGAGCGAGCTTCCAAAATTGCTGGAAGCTGGAGTTCAGAGCCGCCAATTATCAATATCCGTTCGGTCATTCTATAGGCCTCTTAACATCTCCACGAAGCGCAGGTAATTCTTGTCTGCTTGGTAGTGCTGTTCCCAAAAATTACGGGCTGAGACGCGCAAGTCTGGACCCGCTTTTTTCACTTTCACCAGGGCATTCGCTATTCCCTGAGTGTCATCCCGATCAGTGATGAGAAAACCACTTACCTGATCGTCCACAATTTCCTTGTTTCCCCCGGCATCGACAGCCACCGTCGGAATGCCCAACGATAGCGCTTCCATTATGGAAACAGGCACACCCTCAGAATCGGACGTGTTTACAATCAGGTCAAACGGCTTCGCTTTCAGCTCGCTGATTAGATCCTCATGTTTGAGGTTTCCAGTAAAGCAGATGCGTGCCTCCGGAAGCTTTCCTTTGGCCAATGTCTCAATTTCTGATCTCAGAGGTCCATCACCAAAATGCGTCCACTCTACGTCCATTGATGTAATGCGGGAAAGAGCGTCTATCAAACGATCTAATCGCTTCACTGGAGTAATTGTTGAACAGGAAAAGGCTCGTAACTTTTCTTCAGCTTCGAATACCGACGTGCCATAATCAGGGGTTCCTAGCCGCCACAATTCAATCTTTTCCTGCAAGTGAGGAAAGCGTTCTAAAAGGTACTGTTTTCCGTGCTCTGAAATCGGCACGAGGAGATCGGCTTTTTCAAAAGCCGCTGGGCGGAATGGAATATAACCGCTCGGAGAAAGTTCTTCATATAGATCGGAACGATGCCCCCGGAGGACAATTTTTGCTCCAGGAAAGCTGCGCTTAAGCAGCAGCGCTAGATAAGCCTGGTATTCCATCCGGTAGGAATAGATAACGAGGGACTCCCCGTTAGCTGCTACATTCCGCTTTTTTAGCTCTTTGACTATCTGCCAGTGCTCATAGTTCGCGCGTGAAACAAAAACAAGGATTTTTATTAATCTTGCTAGCCGCAGCTCGCGCTGCTGCACTAGCCTCAGTAGCTCCTTGTAAAAGTCGGCGTTTACCAGGGCGAGTAAACCTAAGAGAGCATACTGCCATTTAGGCAAGTATTTAATTTTATGCACTGCCAGATTTTCGCCACTGACCCCACGGATCTCTCGCGCTTGGGTTTTCCGCACCGATAGTGCAAAAAGATCTACGTGATCGAAGGAAAGCAAATGGGGGATTTCATCAGCAAGATACGGTTCCCAGTTGCCCCACGGAAAGGCATTAGCAAGCAGCACCAAATGAGAACGGGTCACTTACTGTTCTCCCTCATCGGTTCGCAGCACCATATTGTCAACGATGTCTTCCACTTCACTGAGGACATCCTCGGCGCTGGTGGATTCCACCAGCATTTCCCCAATACAATCGTTCGAACTCCGGAAGGCCGAAACATAATCGCCGGGTTTTACAAAAGCTGTGGACGAAACCAAACTGGGCCGGTCACCGAGGGAAAACTCCCTCAGATAGCCAGACCGGGTGGAAAAGAGCATCCGCGAAGCAACTCCCCCGCCGTGGACTGACCGTTCCTGCCAATACTGTTTCGGGGAGTCTCCGGTGGCCACCCGCAAAATCAATTCGTAGTAATCGATTCCGAACCACTTTCCGACGACCTCTGGTAACCCATTCGCACCAACTCTTCCGGTCAGTTCAATAATGTGACAGCCTTGACTGTCAAGAATGAGGTCGACGTTGACTGCGCAGTTTTTTAGACCAAGCGCACGAATCGCCTTTTTGACCTCCGTAGTGGCTCGTTGCTGAATCTCTTCTGGCAGGTTCGCCGGTACAAAGTGAGAAATTGGAATATTCGTTTTGGCTCTAACTGTCTCGTCCCCATGACAGAGGACGAACAGGATCTCGTTGTCGAGCACGATAGCTTGCGCACCAAATTCAGTGCCATCGATAAATTCTTCTACAATCAAGCTTTCCTGCTTGGACGCTTGTTGAGCGCCAACAAAGGCAGCTTGCGCCTCCTCATCATCTTTAATAATGAAAATCCCATTGCTTCCTTGCAGATCAGGAGCCTTGATAACCAAGGGGAAGGATAACTCGGCGCATGCGTCGCCTAATTCGGACAGAGTCCGAATTACCCTAAACTGCGGTGTCATCACACCGTGATCAGCTAGCACCCGCTTCATCGCAATTTTATTTTGGGAAAGCTGAGCTGCTGCAACGGAAATGCCTACGAGACCCTTTTTTTCCGCAACAAAGGCCAATGTCTCCAGTGGAGTGTCAAAACAGCTTGTCGCTATCCCGCTTAACTCAATGCCGGCCAGTGCACTGTATGTGGCCTCAGAATCTGAAATATCGGATTCAACAACGTTGTCTGCATACTGCAGACCGGGAAGATTCGTCCCTTTCATGGTGACGGCGTAAATATCGTAACCAAGCTTCGACGCGGCTTTGTACAGCCCGACTTGGCCTCGGCCTGCGCCGAGGATTGCAATTCGTTTCTTATCCATCTCACAGTTACCTCGTCTTTGAATAAATGCCGCGTTGTTTCAAAACAGAAACCACCGTCATGAACATGATCTTGAGATCATTACACAAGGAGACATCATCAACGTAGGCGCAGTCCAATTCGTATTTCTCAGTAGTTTGTGCTTGGTTCCTGCTGGTAGCCTGGGCCAAACCGGTAATCCCCGGCTTTACCGCTAGCCGCTTCTTTTCAAGTTCAGAAAACTCTTCCAGTGGCCTACCTACAAGATTTGGGCGCGGCCCGACAATGCTCATATCGCCTTTAAGAACGTTAATAAATTGTGGCAGCTCATCTAGCGAGGTTTTCCTTAACACTCGCCCCACCTTAGTGATCCTCGCATCCTGCTTCTTAGTAACAGTGGAACGATCAGGGTTTCGCAAATCAGGAGACCCTACATACATCGATCGATATTTGTACATAGTGAATGGAACCCCATCCTTGCCCCTCCTTGCCGCGAGGTGAAAAATAGGGCCACCATCATCGAGTTTGATCATCATTGCGATAGGTGCAAATAGGACGACCTGAAACGGCAATACCAGCAGGGATAAAAAGACATCAACTAGCCTTTTACCCGTCGGCAAGTATGAAAATCCGGTTTTCCGCGACACCGTCAGATCTCCTTAGCATTGGCAGCACATTGGTGTTTTTCAAAACGCAATAACATCCTACCCTACCCACGATCGCCGCTTACACGGATCATCCGGCACACTCAGAAATGTCACATACTTATAGGTTTTATTTCGGTTTTCTATATACTCCTGCCTCGCGCACAACAGTCCCTACCGCCCGAGCCACCACCATCCAGCACTTGTACGCATTTAGGCGCTTTCTCGGCCCTGTTACCGCACACTCGGTTCTTCCCTGATGAACCGTGAGCAGCAGGAGAGGTAGCAGAGGGGAACGCGCCCGCGCTACCCAGCACGACAAATCAGGCCGGTCTTATCGGCTTCTACTTTGTCAAAATCTTCAGCTCATGGGCGGTAATTGACTTGGGGCGGGAAGTCTTCACATCGACGGAGATGTTGACTACCTCAATAACAGCGCAGATGTTCGCGTTATGGTCTAGAACTTCCTGGCGGGTGTCAAAGCTCGTGTTCCCCACACGCACTACCTGTGTACGTACTTCCGCTTCGGTGGTGTCCGGCATGATGGGACGGAGAAAGTCAGCGGAGATGCGGCGCACAAAAACTGTCGGCATATCGTAGCCACGCGCCACGAATTCGTCCTGGGCGAATTTCACCCGGGCTTCCTGTGCGATCTCGATATAAGAATTGTTGTTCAGGTGCCCGTAGCGGTCAAAATCGCTCCAGCGGACGGGAATAGTTGTAGAATGTACAGGCCCCTCGTTCACGGTTATTCTCCCTTCGTTGGACGTATGATCCGACTTTAGTTGATTTGTGCGAGCTCCGCGCTGCTTCTCACCCCACTGACTCGCTTCCGGCTAGGTACCATGAGTGCATGGCTTTGTCGGATATCGCCCGCCACGTTGAGGCGACGCTGAATAAGATCGGTACACTGCGTTCCTCTCGGGCAGGCTGGTGTCCAGCCATCACCGGGTTCTCCGGCTACGGCTCCACCAGGAAGGCGCACATTCTCGGACGGATCCTCATGGAGGATCCTTCCCTCGATGATTCGTACTCTCCTATCATTCCGCCCGGCGCGCACACGGTCATGGGGCTTGTCGACGACGTTTTCGAGCGAGCCCATCACGCCTCCAAAGAAGCACAGCGAGGTTTTCACCAGTTCTTCACTATTCAGGTCGGCGATTTGCCGGTGCGTGTTACCTGCGGTGCTCAAACAGTCAGTTCGCGCACAAATCCCAATGGCTATATCGATGTCACTGTTTTTGATCATGAGCTGGAACCCGGCTGGCACGAGGTGACAATCGAAGCCGATGGTGCACGTACAGTAACCGGTCGGGTGCTGATTATTGCCGCTGATACTGAGGTTGGTTTGGTCTCTGATATCGATGACACGATCATGGTCACCAACCTGCCGCGGAGCCTCCAGGCTGCGTGGAATTCCTGGGTGAAGTACACCAATACGCGCCGTCCGGTACCGGGGATGAGCGATTTTTATCAGCACGTACTCAGTGATCACCCACATGCACCGGTGTTCTATCTTTCGACGGGGGCGTGGAACACTTATGAGATGTTGGAAACTTTCCTCACCTTGCACAAGCTGCCAGTGGGGCCGATGCTGCTGACAGACTGGGGCCCTACCCCAACAGGACTGTTTCGTTCTGGGCAGGAGCATAAAAAGGTCCAGCTGCGCAATCTGATGTTAGAGTTTCCGGAGATTCGGTGGATTCTCGTCGGCGATGATGGACAGCATGATCCGCTCATCTATGGGGAAGCGATGACGGATCATCCGGAGCGGGTTGCTGGTGTTGCAATCCGGCAGCTGTCAAAGAGGGAACATGTGCTCTCACATGGATCGCTGTCCACGATGATTCCAACCGATAATTCCCTGCCCAAGAACATTCCCACTATCGCAGCTCCCGATGGATATTCACTCATCCAGGAGTACCAGCGGCGCCCGTTTGTATAATCGTTGCCATGGAATTGGGTAACCCACAGGTTGGTGATTCGTCCGCGACCGTTTACGAGCTCCTTGGTGAAGCTTATTTTCACCGCTTAGCTGCAGCTTTTTATGATGGCGTGCGCAATGATCCGGTGTTGCTCCCAATGTATCCCGAGGAAGATATGAGCGGGGCGCAGGAGCGCCTGACGTGGTTTCTCATCCAGTATTTCGGCGGCCCCCAGCTATTCAATCAAAACCGTGGGGCCCCAATGCTCCGCCGCCGCCATATGCCTTATGCGGTCAGTGAAGAAGCTGAGCAGCATTGGCTCTCTTGTATGCGGGACGCGCTGGACGCAGCGGAGACACCGGAGAATGTGCGCCCGCAGATGGAAGCTTATTTCACCCGTGCTGCGGCGGCGATGCGTAACCAGTAGCGCGCCTGGCCGCGGAATCTGATTGTCCGGGCGGTTGTGTGGCTGTGCCCCTTACAATGGTGGGGTGACTACTTCCAGCGACAGATCAGCACTGGCTCGGGCGGTGTTTCCCGAGGGTGAGGAACCAGATCCACGCTTCACTCTGGCCAATGAGCGCACATTTCTTGCCTGGACGCGAACGGCACTGGCGTTTTTAGCCGGTGGTATTGCTATTGAGGCCTTTCCAATTGCTGGCCTGGGGCCGGCGGTGCGCATGTGGCTGGCCATTTTTGTCACCGCTGTGGGAATGGTGATCGCCGGCGGTGCGGCATTTCGCTGGGTGCGTGTCGAGCGGGCCATGCGCACCGGACGGCCACTCCCCATGCCGGCAGTTATTCCTTTACTGTCGGTGGCGGCGTTTATTGCCTGCGCGGTGATTATCTGGTTGTTCCTTCGATGACACCGCTTCCCACTCATGACGATCCGGGGCTGCAGCCTGAACGAACAACATTGTCGTGGTCACGCACAGTGCTGGCCACATGTGTCTGTTCTGCAACGCAGATTAAATTCGTCGATGCTTATGGCCCGGTGGTGTTTATCGCCGTGGCACTGCTGCTCACCGCAGCAGCAACCATCCTTATAACCCACCGGAGCAGGTATGCACACGGTGTGGAAGCCATCCGTGAAGAGGAAGCTGGACCCAATGTGTGGGGCGTGTTTGGGCTGGCGGGGCTCCTCGTGTGTTTTGGTGCGGTCACAATTGCGATGATTTTTTTCAACGCGTCGGTTTAACCTCACATCCTGCGGATTACCCCTGGTTCCTCGGCGCAGAACGGTTCGCGTGAGTGCAAACTTTTGTAATCTAAAACGGCTCTGGCCCCGATCACAGTCGGGCCAGAGCCTTGGTAGTTTTATGTAGCCGTTTTTACGGTTTAGCGCTTCAGCTTGCGGTGTACACCGCCGGACTTGAGGGCGTCCTCACCGTAGCGCTCGGCCTTGTTCTTTTCGTAGTCCTCGAAGTTACCCTCGAACCAGAACCACTTGCCCTCCTCAAAGTTGCCCTCCCAGGCGAGGATGTGGGTACAGGTGCGGTCGAGGAACCAGCGGTCGTGGGAGATGACCACGGCGCAACCCGGGAACTTGGTGAGGGCGTTTTCCAGGCTGGACAGGGTCTCGACATCGAGGTCGTTGGTCGGCTCGTCCAGGAGGATCAAGTTGCCGCCCTTCTTCAGCGTCAGCGCGAGGTTGAGGCGGTTACGCTCACCACCGGAGAGGACGCCGGCAGGCTTCTGCTGGTCCGGACCCTTGAAACCGAAGGCGGAAATGTAGGCGCGGGACGGCATCTCGTTTTGGCCGACGTGGATGTAATCGAGGCCGTCGGACACAACCTCCCACACCGTCTTCTCCGGGTCGATGTTCTCACGGTTCTGGTCGACGTAGCTGAGCTTCACCGTCTGACCAACCTTGACCTCACCGGAATCCGGCTCCTCCAAGCCGACGATCGTCTTGAACAGGGTGGTCTTGCCCACGCCGTTCGGGCCGATAACACCGACGATGCCGTTACGCGGCAGGGTGAAGGAGAGGTCCTTGATGAGCGTGCGACCGTCGAAGCCCTTGTACAGGTTCTTGACCTCCACAACCTGGTTGCCCAGACGTGGCGGGGTCGGGATCTGGATTTCCTCGAAGTCGAGCTTCTTGTACTTCTCGGCCTCGGCCGCCATTTCCTCGTAGCGCTCCAGACGAGCCTTGTTCTTGGCCTGGCGGGCCTTCGCACCGGAGCGCACCCACTTCAACTCGTCCTTCAGGCGCTTCTGCAGCTTGGCATCCTTCTTGCCGGCGACCTCGAGGCGCTCGGCCTTCGTCTCCAGGTAGGTGGAGTAGTTGCCCTTGTAGGGGTAGAGCTGGCCGCGGTCGACCTCACAGATCCACTCGGCTACGTGGTCGAGGAAGTAGCGGTCGTGGGTGACGGCAAGGACGGCACCCGGGTACTTCTGCAGGTGCTGCTCCAACCAGAGAACGCTCTCGGCGTCGAGGTGGTTGGTGGGCTCGTCGAGAAGCAGAAGATCCGGCTCGGAGAGCAGGAGCTTGGCAAGTGCCACGCGGCGGCGCTCACCACCGGAAAGGTTGGTGACAGGGGCATCGCCGGGCGGACAGCGCAGCGCATCCATAGCCTGGTCGATCTTGGAATCGATCTCCCACGCGTCGGCCGCATCCAGCTCCGTCTGCAGCGTGCCCATTTCCTCCATGAGCTCGTCGGTGTAATTCGTCGCCATTTCCTCGGCGATCTTCTCGTAGCGCTGCAGCTTCTCGTAAATCTCGCCGAGGCCCTCTTCCACGTTTCCGCGGACGGTCTTCTCCTCGTTGAGCGGCGGCTCCTGCAGGAGGATGCCGACGGTGGCACCCGGATCGAGGAAGGCCTCACCGTTGGACGGGTGGTCAAGCCCGGCCATAATCTTCAAGATGGAGGACTTACCCGCGCCGTTGGGGCCGACCACACCGATCTTCGCCCCGGGGTAAAACGCCATGGTGACGTTGTCCAAGATCACCTTGTCGCCGTGCGCCTTGCGCACGTTCTTCATCGTGTAAATAAATTCACCCACTGGGTTTTCAACCTTTCTCGTTTAACCCTCGTATATCTCCGCTTAGGCTACCGCAAACCGGCGAGATAGTTAATCTTCATCGAACTCGCCGGCCTTCGCCTTCGCCGCCAGCTCCTCCTCCGTGGCAGCCTCCCACACTTCCTTCGCCGCACTCACATTGAGCACGATGATGACCACGCCGAGGATAATGTCTGGCCAGCCGGAGGCCGTCCAGTACGTGAGGAAACCGCAGGCAATGATGAGCACGTTGACCACCACGTCATTGCGGGCGATGAGAAACGCGCCCCTGGTCATCGAGCCACCGTGGTGCCGCACCCGCATGAGGATGAGGGAGCAAGCGAGGTTGACCACCGCCGCGCCTCCTGCGGTGAGTGCCAACGCCCACGGATCCGGAACTATGGGGTTCAACGCTTTGGCGATGGCTTGTATTCCCGCTACCAGCGCCGGAAGGCAGATGATGGCCGTCATAATCTTCCCCACACGCGCCCGCCACTTGAGGCTCCAGCCCAGGGCGATAACGATGAGGGTGTTGACAAACGCATCCTCGAGGAAGTCGACGGAATCGGCGATGAGAGAGACGGAAGAAATAGCGATCGCCACGCCGAATTCCACAAAGAAGTAGGCGAAATTCAGCGCGGCGATGATGAGGAGTGTCCTCCTCAGGAGTGCGGTTGGCATGGGGCCACTCTACCAAGGTGCCCCCGTCACCTCTATGGCGGGGACCCAGGCGGTGGCACTAAGCCGCGTTGGTTGAGGGGTTCGACCGCACCTCCTCGCGGCGGATGCGAGGATCGAGCGCTTGCTGTTGCGGCTGCTGCTCGCGCTGTGCGCGATCGGCCGCCCGCAGCTCCTTCACCTTTTCCTTGGCCATCTCATCGGCCATGGAACACACCTTAGCGTAGGGCATGAACATGCCGCGGAGCAGGTCCGGCCCGATGTGGAAGGCCCGGCAGCGGATCATGGACCGCTTGACGGGCTGGTTTACCCCCTCCACCTGCTCCTCCCACATGGAGGTGTAGAGCTTGCCTGTGATGACCACGGGGGAGCCCGTGTGCAGGGTTTCGGCGGCGTTGACGGCAAGGGCGCCCCAGCATTCCACCGGCATGTAGAGAATGTCGGTGGAATCGAAGATGGGCTTGCCGTGATCTTCTTGGCCGGTGAAGATCTTCCGGTCGCAGGCGACGCGGAACGTAACGAGAGTGGATTCTTCCTTGTTGTTGCCCGCC
Source organism: Corynebacterium pyruviciproducens ATCC BAA-1742 (assembly GCF_000411375.1). Lineage (GTDB taxonomy): Bacteria > Actinomycetota > Actinomycetes > Mycobacteriales > Mycobacteriaceae > Corynebacterium > Corynebacterium pyruviciproducens. The sequence continues at coordinate 1,354,053 of NZ_KE150446.1, forward strand.
GGTGGGTTTACCTTTTTCACCGGCTCGGAGCAGAGGTTCCCCACGAGGGTCACCATGGTTGTTGACATTGTTTTTGCGCCTTTCTGGTTGGCATGGATGGTGTGCGCCACCAGAAAACAGCGAAAGGTCGGCCCCCGCAACGAGGGCCGGCACGGTTATTCCGAAAGCTGTGGATAACTGGCGAATTCCACAGCTACTTTTTTATTTCTTTGTTAAAATACTCCGCATCCGGCATTTGACCACGACGCATCTGATCGAGGTACTCGTTGTAGGCGCGCAGCTCCGCGTCGTTGTCCATGGTCGCCTTCTCCTCGTACTCGGCCTGCTCACGCTTGTCCTCGGTGAACCACCGCCACAGCAGGGCACCGAAGACGATGATGAGCGGGAACTGGCCTGCAGCCCAGGCGATGCCACCGCCGACGCGCTGATCCCACAGGAAGTCCGGTTTCCACGGCAGCTGGAGGGCGTTGTAGAACTGGAGCGCCAACACGTCACCGAGCTGCATGAGGTAGACCCCAAAGTACATGTGGAACGGCAGGGAAATCATGAGCCACCACAGGTTGGTCATCGGTTTGCGATCGTGCGGGTGTTGGTCCACGCCGATGAGTTGCCAGTAGTAGAAAGTGCCGGAGAGAATGAACACCACGTTCATGCCGAGGTGGCCGGCGTGCTCCCACACGAGGTACTCGTACAGCGGCGTGAGGTAGAGGATGTAGTACACAACAACGAACTGCACGGTGTTAAAGCCCGGGTGCATGATGACCTTCATGATCCGGCAGTTGACCAGGGCATCAATGATGTACTCAATGTCCTCGCCCTTGTGGGTCTCCTTGATAAGGGTGAGTGGCCCGCCGAGCACCCAGAACACCGGCACGCCCATGGAGAGGATCATGTGCCCCACCATGTGCATGGAGAAGCTCGCCGGGATGTACATGCCAATGCCACTGCACATGGTGAGGAGTAGCATGGCGCAGCCGATCATGTACCACATGGTGCGCTGCCACGGCCAGTACGAGTGCTTGCGCACGTTCCACAGGTAGATCGCCGCCAGGACGATGGCGATGGTGCCAAACATGAGGTCAAACCGCCACATGGTCCACACGTTCCAGAAGGTGGTTTGCACCTCAAGCCGGTAGCCGATGAGGATGTCCATGGAGTTGATGTCCACGGTGCGCGGTGGCGGTGGCGGGGTGCGCCCCAGCGACACCGCGAGTCCCGTGATCGCTGCCATGACGATCACCTCAACGATGGCTACGCGGGTGAAGAGCTGTGGCTTCTCCTTCAGATACGGCATGGTGCGCTCGCGGTGGATGTAACCGAGCACGCCGCACATGAGCATGAGCAGCGTCTTGCCCACGAGCACGAGCCCGTAGCCGGAGGTGAACCAATCCATAAAGTGCAGGCGGATGCCCGCGTTGATGAGGCCCGAGGCGGCCATCGCGATGATGGCGACGAGCGCCATGGGCGAGAACCGCTTGACCGCCAGGTCGAGCTCGGGGCCGCGCCTGCGGGCGTGGGCGATGAGCGCCATGAGGCCGCCGACCCACAACACGAGGAACAGTAGGTGCCACAGGTAGGAGTTGGTGCCGTAATCGTGGTTGCCGCCGGTGGCGGAGTGCCCCTCGAGGCCCAGTGGCACGATCGTCATGATGGCACCGACGAGGAGGAACGGTGTGGGCAGCCAGCGGCGCACCAGAAGTCCCGCCGCGCCGGTGATGAACGCGAAAATGGCCACCCATTCGAAGGCGAACGACGTGGACACCTGGTCGATGGCCACAGGCCACATGGCTGGTTGCAGTGTTTTGGTGAGGGGCTCCCCCGAGACGTCGGAAAGATAGAGAGGGATCATGAACGCTGCGATGAGCGCCCAGGAGAGCATCGCCCAGCTGCCTGTGCGGACCGCAATGGCACCGTCGACGGTGAGATCCGTGGTGGACAGCTGCGTCCGGTCCTGCGGGTGGATGAAGAACGCCGCCAGCAAGTAGCTGCCCACGCCGAGGCAGGCGAGCATGAGCCCGGCTGAGCGGAAGAATGGCAGACCCGCCGTAGTTGCGGGGCCTGGATCCGGGATGCCCATGGCGGCCAGCGACTGGGCAAGGAACACCGTGGAGACGATGACTCCGATGATGCCAGCCACCACCACAAATACCATGTAGACGGGAAGCGAACGCCGAGCTTTCATGCATACCAGGCTATCCCGTTTTCAGGTTTTAAGATAACTAAGGGTACGATCTTATGCGCTGCCCCAGTAGCTCAGCGGATTAGAGCATCCGGTTTCTACCCGGCTGGTCGCGGGTTCGAATCCTGTCTGGGGCGCGGTGTGATCAGTCGGGACATAGTTGACACTATCAGTCGCGACATGGTTGACAGGTGACGCCGTGAGGCGAGAACAGTTTCTCGCTTTGCGGCGTTACTTGTTTTTTCTGTTTTTTCGTTGTTGGGTGTTCTTGATTTGGTTGGGTTGGTAGCGGCGGCCGGTGTCGATGTGGTGTTCGGCGATGATTTCTCCGGTTTCGGCGTTGGAGGTTACGGCGTGGGTGCCGTGGATGACGGTGAGTGTGGGGGTTGCTTCGTGTGCGCGTCCTATGCCTAGGTAGCGCATGTGGCCTGCGAATCGGAGGGTGATTCTTCCTGCTTTGTCTACTTTGTCGTGTCTGACGCGGTTGTCTTCTGTGACCAGTGGTTGTGGGCTGGCTTTGGGTAGTGTTGTGTATGCCTGGTGGGGTGTTTGTCGTCCGAGTGCCCTGTGGGGTCGTTCGTGGTTGTACCAGTGGCGGAATTCGTCGAGGAGTTTTTGCATGTCTTTGACGGTTTTGCGGGTGGTCGTGCGCGGAGCCATTTTTTTAGTGTTTGGTGGAAGCGTTCAATTTTTCCTTGGGTTTGGGGGTGTCCTGCGCGTCCGTTTTTCTGCAGGATGCTGTGTTTTTCAAGGAATTTTTCAAAACCGTTTTTACCTCCCTTGGCACCGGCTAGTCGGGCGGTGAAGACAAGGCCGTTATCGGTGAGGGTGGATTGGGGGAAGCCGTATTTTTTGGTGATGGTTTCGGCGGCTGTGACCACGGTGGGGCCAGCTACACGCTTATAGGCGCCTAGGTATAGCAGGAAGCGACTGTGGTCATCGAGGAAGTCGAGGATCTCCACAACCTGTCCATTGAGCAGTCTGGTGGAGGTGACATCTGCTTGCCAGCATTCGTTGGGCAGGGTTGCTTCAAAGCGTCGTAGATAGGCTTTCGGGCGTTTTTTGGGTTGTGGTGTGACCATGCCGTTTTTGGTGAGGATTCGCCGGATGGTTGATTCTGCAGGCGCATGAAAACCTCGTTGCTCGAGTACCCAGGCGATGGTTTCAGGTCCGTTGTCTGCACCTTTGGAGGCGAGTTCTCTGCGGATTTTGATGATCTGTTTGATCACCTCCTCGCTGACCTTGGTGGGGTGTGTTTTCGGTGCTGTGGATCGCGGTTTAACAGCCTCTGGGCCGCCTTCTTCGTATCGCCTTAGCAGGGTGTAGATCCATTGCCGGGATCTCTTGAATCGAACGGAGGCTTCGCTGACGGTGAGGTGTTGTTCGGTGATTGCTTTGACGATGGCGAGGTTGGGGTTGTCGTAGCTCATGAATAATTATGGGCTCAGGGTGTCAACTATGTCTCGACTGAGGTGTCAACTATCACCGTGTGCTGCACAGGTGCTCATTGTGTCAACGATGTCCTGACTGATGTGTCAACTGTCATGTACAAAACCGCAGAGCCAAGGTGTCAACTAAGTACTGACACAGGACACTGTCTGGGGCGCGGTTGTGATCAGTCCGGACATACTTGACAGTTTGAGTCGCGACATGGTTGACAGTTGGCCCCATCGGTTGAGAACACAGTTCCCAGCTGGTGGGGCTTCTGCGTTGGTGGGGGGCGGTGTTCCAGATTGTGGTGGGTTGGTAGCATCTGCCGTACCGGCTTGGATGTGGTGATGCGGAATGCGAAAACCAGAGGCGCATGTGGGAGCCTCGCTGCCACTTGTGCCTTAGCGTGCCAGCTGTGCGTAGCCCCATTGCCGGATCGGTGAAACCAGCGGGATGCGTCTGACACGGTGATGCCCTGGCATCGTATCGCGCGGTTTGTGGAGGTGTTCATGGCTTATGGTGCCATGGAATGTGCCGACTATGTCGCGACTGATCTGTCACCTATCACCGCCTGCCTGGCGGTGATACAAAGTGTCAGCGATGTCTCGACTGACCTGCCAGCTATCACTAACAATCCCGCAGAACCAGACTGTCAACTTTGTGATGACGCACAACAGCTTCAACTCAAACTCGTAAGAGAAGCAAACGCCCCACCATGTTGGTGGGGCGTCGCGGTAAGTGCGGTACAAACGCGGAATGGGGATCCGCTTAGCACGGGTTGTGAGTCTGTGACTCGGCCCGTGAGAAGCCGGCAATCTAGTCTGTGACTACGGCTCGGCATCTGGTTTTTGGCCACTTTGTCTTGCCAATTCTGTCCAAGATTTCTCGTGACTTGTCTGCAGTTTTAGCAGGTTAGTCCGGCAATCAACAAAGTAGGTTTCACCTAGTATGGCAGCGATATCCTTTGATAGTCGTGCCTTTGGCGTTCTGTCCTCCAGGAAACTTTCAAGACCATTGTCTTCTATTTTTTTCCTAGCATGAAAAACAGCGCTCGCTAACAAGTCCGCAATCTGCAAAGCGGAGCACGTTCTTGAATCCAGGCTCACGGCTGCGACAACTCGTTTGTTCCCAAAACGCGAATTGAGAGACGTAGCGAGTTCATCGCCGTAAGAAACTCCCTGAGGAACATCGATATGATCCATCATGACCACACTCGCCTCGCGACGGACAATGAGCCCTCGAAGCAATCGATCCGTTGCAAAAAGGTGTCCCTGCCGCTGATCTCTACCAGACCAGGGATCAAAATGCCGCTTATCAAGGACGAAAGCGCCAAAAGTACATCCGCTGGCCACCGCCTCAGAAAAGATCTCCGCCAAGGATTGGCTCGGAGTTACGCGTGACCTTGGAGAACTTAATCTCATCCGCTTTTGTAAATCTATTCCGATCTCGACAAGCTTGAATCGCTGGAGACAGCCTATCGGGGTCGGTTGTCCGCACTGCGGCCACCACGAAGTGTTTCCCTAATGTTCCCTTGCTCCCCCGCCTCATCAACGAAATGCACGGTGCCTTCTGCAGAAAGTGGAAGGTAAACCTGGGGAGGACGCGGAGAAGAAGAACTGTTCATGAGTCTGTGCTATCGATTTAGCGAGATTACCAACTTGACCCCATTTCACAGGTGTCAACCAAGCCGTGCCTTGGACAGGGTGATCCCGCACACACACAATTGATTGAAGGCTCTCCGCCTCAGATCACCCCATTCCACCGTCTTCCTCATCGCCGGCCGCTAGGGTTAAAAGTATGAATATTCTCTCCACCATTGTTTCCGCACTCACCTCCGCGTGTATCGCCACGGGCGCGCCCGTGTGCGGCGATGCCTACGAGGCGGCTGCCGGTTTCCTCCCCGCCGAGGCGTTCGCAACGCAGCAGGCAGATGGGTACGCCAACGTCGATGCCGCACTCTTTGGCCCCGGGTTCCTCGCCCAGGTGGGGCCGCACGCGCAGGCGCTGTGCCAGGTGACGGCCGAGGGCGCAACGTGCAGGGCGGATGCCGCGGTGAAGGAGCCGGTGCACCCCTTAGCAGCAGGGAATCACGCGGGCCTCAACGCGGTGACCTCCACCGCGACCGGCATCGGCTGGACGCACCTCGATGCCACCGCCCGCGGCAACCTGCGGCTCACGGAGGGCAAGCGCGTCCAGGTGGGAGACAACTACTGCAAGGTGGAGCCCGACCGCGTCATCTGCGGCACCGGCGCGGCAAGCTTTACCCTCACCGAAAACGAGGCCCGCCGCTAGGCGCGACGGGTGGCAGCGGTGCCGGCCTACTCCGCTTTGAGCACCGGAATGCCGATTCCCTCGGACGGCTGCACCACGACGAAACCGGGGCCGAAGAAACGCATCTGGAACGCCTCGCCGGAGCCACGGCCGATGAGCGTACTGATATTGATGTCCGTGGTGATCTCCGGGGTGAGGTTGGCGGACCAGCACACGGCGGCCTGCGGGTCCACAAAGGTCGGCTGCTCCGAGCAATCAAGAACGAGCGGCATTCCCTTGGAGCACAGGGCGACGGTTCCTGCGCCCGAGAGCGTGACGTTAAACAGTCCCGAGCCACTGAGGAGCGACCCGGCACCGCGCAAGCGGCGAATGTCGCTATCGAGCGCGGGATCGTAGGCCAACAGTGAGCTGGAGTTGACGGAGAGAACATCGGCGACACCTTCCAGCTCCATGAGAAACACGGTGGCGGCATCGCGGGCGAAGAACACCTCGCCATTGCCGGTCACCCGCATCATGGGCGTGTTTTCGCCGGTGAGCTGCTTTTTCAAGAACTTCCCCAGGGATCCGGAGGACTGGTGGTTGAACTTCACCTGCCCCTGGTAGGCAACCATCGCCCCGGCGGTGGCGATGACCGGCTCGTTCTCCGTCACCACCACGCGCAACATCTTGGTGGATTGGAGGGTCCAGCGCTCGCGGGTCTGGTTTTCCAAATTAGCTGCATCAAACAGAGGTGATCGCATGGTGCCCAGTGTACGGACGGGCCCCGTTGTTTGCTCTGTGAGAGCGTGGCGATGTGACCATGACGGAAGTAAATGGCGCCTATTTTTCACATTTCCCACACAATTCCACCCCCATTAGTGGGATTTAGTGAGCACGGATACACCACATAAGAAGCAACTCATTTACGGTAGTAGATATGAAACTATCGTCAACGGAGTCCTTATGTTCACTGGCCATCTTCGGCTGCTGGACATTCGGGATACTTGCCATTTGCACTGCATATGGGTGGAATTTGACACAGGCCATCTTCTCCGTTCCGGCGTTTACTATCACCGCAGTGTGCCTCATTGTTGCGGGCACAAAGTTCATCTTGGACAAGGCATCGGACTCCGAACCTGTGTTCGAAGATGAGATTCCGGTGACGACCCCCACAACGGAGGACACTCATTAGTTAGTCTTTGGCACCTCCTCTATGAGCCACCGTGGGGCCCTAGGGGTGCTACTGTGCGCTTCGCCGATTGGCGCGGCATGGTTTACCACCGCAGGCTAAGGTGGGACAGATCTTTGCGCCCATTGTCCCAGGTCGAATGGAATCAGCGCCGCGAAAAGGCAGCTTTTAGAAACGCTAACAGTTCCTCGTATGCTTTCCTTGTAACCGCCGCATCCATGCAACTCATTGAGCCGTGGACGGTGCCCGGGTACATTTTCAGGGTGACGGGAGTCCCCGCATCCGCCAGCCGCAGCGCGTAGGCAATTCCTTCGTCCCGTAACGGGTCCGACTGGTTGACGATGACGTACGTCGGCGGCGCCAGCCTGGCCGGCACCTCCACCCTCTCCCCCTGGAGCAGGTACTGCCACGAGAGCTCGCCGTTGGCTTTGGTCCACACGGGCCCCTCGGCGTAGGTTTTCATGCTTGCCGACGCGCACCTGGGGTCCACTTCCGGTTCGATGAGCACTTGCGCGCCCAGTTCCATCCGCTTGTCCACGGCCCACTGGGTCACCATCGCTGCTAGTCCCCCGCCCGCCGAGTGGCCCATGACCACGGGGCGCGGGTCGAGGTTGTCCACCACCCAGGTGAGTGCCTGACAGCATTGCGTGAGCGGCCCGGGGTACGGATTCTCGGGGGCGAGCCCGTACTCCGGCGAGACCACCGTGCAGCCGAGCTCGCGGGTGAGGAGCTCGTTTTCCGGGTCGTCACTGGAGGTGCTCCCCAGCACGAACCCTCCCCCATGAATGTTGACAATGACCCGGCTCCCGTGGCCAATCACCTTCCACGGGCCACCGGAGTGGCCCCTGTACTCACGGTTCGCACCTCGCGTGCAAGCCTGGTTCTGCGCCGAGGCCACCCGCGCGGCGGGCAGGTCGGCGATGTCCACGGGCGTGAGGGTGGAAAGCCAGCGGGAAATGTCCGGGTCAACGTACATGGGAGGTTACAGGACTCCCTCGGCGGAGAGGATCTCGCGGATCTTCGCCACTTCTTCCTCGGTGAGCTCCGCCACCGGCTCCGGCATCCTGGCGGAGGCGAAGATGCCCTGCAACTTGAGGGCCTGCTTGAAGGCACCCACGCCGCCGCCGAAACCGGTAATGCTCGTGGCAACACTCGTGATCCGCATGAGGCGGGCCAGGCGATCCTGCTCTGCGCGAACTGTCTCCCAATCGCCCTTCTGGTAGGCCTGCCACTGGCGGACATAGCCCCACGGGTCCACGTTGCCTAGGCCCGGCACGGAGCCGTCCGCGCCGGACAGGTAGGCACCATCCACGACCACCTCGTGGCCGGTGAACAGGCGCAGCGGGTGGCCGGCCTCCTCGTTGAGCTGGGTGAGGAAACGGAAGGAGACATCGTCGCCAGAGGAATCCTTCACCCCGGCGAGGACTCCGTCCTTGCCCAGCTTGATGAGGAGCTCCGGGGGAAGCTTGACGTGGACGCACACGGGGATGTCGTAGGCGAAGATGGGCAGGCTCGTCGCCTCGTGGAGGAGCCGGAAGTGGCGCTCCACCTGGGGCAGGCCGCCGAGAGCGTAGAACGGTGCGGTGGCCACGATGCCATCGGCACCGGCGGCCTCTGCGTGCTTGATGTGCTCGATCACGCGACTGGTCTGCGTATCGATGCAGCCGACGAGCACCGGCACCTTGCCGCCGGCGACGGCGATGGCGTTTTTCACCACCTGGTCGCGCTCGGTGTCGGTGACAAACGCACCCTCGCCGGAGCTGCCAAGGATGAACAAGCCGTCCACCCCGGCTTCCAACAGGCGGTTCAGGTTCTTGGTGGTGGATTCCTCGTCAAAGGTGCCGTCCTCGTGGCGGGCGATGACGACGGGGGGAATGACTCCATGAAATTCAGTCATGACTGCGTACTAGCTTTCTATCTTTGTCATGTCGGGGTGGAGAAGGGACGGCGCGGCACCCAGGAGCTTCCGCGTGTAGTCATCCTTCGGGTTGGAGAAGATCTCCTTGGCGGAGCCTTGCTCGATGATCTTGCCGTGGTTCATCACCACGATCTTGTCCGAGACGTACCGGACGGTTTGGATATCGTGAGAGATGAACACCATCGCCAGGCCGAGCCTGTTCTTCAGGTCCGTGAGCAGGTTGAGGATCTGGGCGCGCACCGACACATCGAGTGCCGAGGTGGGCTCGTCGGCGATGATCGCGTCCGGGCTCAAGGCCAGCGCGCGGGCGATAGCCACGCGCTGGCGCTGGCCGCCGGAGAGCTGCCCCGGCAGGGCATCGAGCGCCGAGTGCGGGAGCCCCACCAGCGAGATGAGTTCCTCCACCTCGGCGTCGCGCCCCTCCTTATCTCCCACGTTGTGCACGTTGAGCGGGTCTTTGAGCTGGTCGCGCACAACCATGCGGGCGTTGAGGGCAGTGGAGGGATCCTGGAACACGACGGACACGACGCGGCCCATCTTCTTGCGGTTCGCCGCCGTCCGCTTGGTCACGTCCTCGCCACGGAAGTACACCGTGCCGCTCGTGGGCTTTTGCAAGCCACACATGACGTTGGCGGTGGTGGACTTGCCGCAGCCGGATTCGCCCACGATGCCGATCGTCTCGCCCGGCATGAGTGTGAGGCTCACGCCGTCGACTGCCTTGACAATGTTGGGGTGCAGGAGCGGGCCGGTACGGCTGCGGAAGTGGACCTTAATATCATCTAGTTGAATGATGGGTTGAACACTCATTTGGTCGCCTCGTGTTTCTTTCCAAGCTCTGCATAATCATCGTCGGTAAGCCCCGGGGTGAGCCTGCCGGCACGCTCCTCCTCGGCGGCCCACAGGAGCTCGTCGGGAAGCGAAGCGTAGAGGTGGTATGTACCGGGGACCGTCCGCATGACCCGCGGGGTGGTAAGGCCCACCGACGGGTGAGACGAGCGCGGCGCGAACCGGTCGCCCACCGGGAAGTCCTGGGGGCTCGGAACCGTACCGGGGACCTGGTGCAGGCGACCCGAGCCCGCCTCGATGGACAGGACGGCGCCCAAGAGGCCGCGGGTGTACTCGTGCTGCGGGTCGGTGAGCAGCTCCCGCGTGGAGGCCTGCTCGATGACCTGGCCGGCGTACATGACGGTGATGGAGTATGCCACCTCCGCCACGAGCGCCAGGTCATGGGAGACGAACACCATGGCGAACCCGAGCTTCTCCTGTAGGTTCTTGATCAGCTCGATGACCTGCTTCTGCACCGTCACGTCGAGGGCGGTGGTGGGCTCGTCGGCGATGATGAGGTTGGGGTCGCGGGTGAGCGCCATGGCGATGAGCACGCGCTGGCGCTGTCCACCGGACAGCTCGTGCGGGTAGCTCTCCAGCGTCCGCTTGGGGTCGAGCCCCACAAGTTCCAGCAGCTCCTCGGCGGAGCGGGTGCCGCCGCGCTTGGTCAGCTGCGCCATCTGGGACTTGATGAGCATGGACGGGTTGAGGGCCGACAGCGCATCCTGGTAGATCATGGCCATCTCGTGGCCGAGCAGCCCGCGGCGCTTCTCGGGATCCATCTTGAGCAGATCCTCGCCCTTGTAGAACACCTCGCCGCTGATCTCGGCCTTGGGATCCAATAGCCCCATGATGGCAAACGCCGTGATGGACTTGCCACAACCGGACTCGCCCACAAGCCCCATGGTTTCGCCGGCGGCCACGGAGAAGCTCACGTGGTCCACCACGTTCACCTCGCCGTGGCGGGGGAACCTGATGCACAGGTCGCGCACCTCGAGCAGCGGCGTGGTGCCCGGCGCGGGCGCGTAGCGGTCTGTGCGGGTGAGCTCCACCTCGCGCAGGCGGTCGAGCCTGGCCACGAGGGCGTCGTGCTGGGTGCTGTAGGCCCTGACGGGATCGGCGAGGAGCTGGTCCTCTTCGCGGTGCTCGGCCACAACGGGGCCGGTGGGGGCCGCGACCATGGCGTCGGTAATGCCCTCGCTGAGGATGTTGAGGCACAGCACGGTGATCATGATGGCCAGTCCCGGGAACAGCGCCTGCCACCACTCGCCGCGCAACACGCCCTGCTGCGCGGAGCTCAAAATGTTGCCCCACGTGGGGGTCGGCTCCTGCAGACCGGCGCCGATGAAGGTGAGCGACGCCTCGAGGATGATAGCGTCGGCCACGAGCACGGTGGCGAACACGAGCACGGGTGCCGCAGTGTTGCGGGCGACGTGCTTGACCAGGATCCACGGCGCGCGGGCGCCGGAGACGACGACAGCGTTGACGTAATCCTCGCCGTACTCGCTCAGCACGTTGGCGCGAACGATGCGGGTGAGCTGCGGAATGTAGACGAACCCGATGGCGGCGATGATGACGCCGAGCATCTTTTCCGGGTGCTCGGGGTTCTTGAACACCACGACGGCCACGGCCGCCAGGGCGATGCCGGGGATGGACATGATGATGTCCATGATGCGCATGATGATCTCGGAGACCACCTTGCCGGAGACGGCGGCAATGGAGCCGAAGATGGCGCCGGCGACGAGCGCCAGGCCGGTGGCGGCGAGCCCCACCGTGAGCGAGTAGCGGCCACCGTAGAGGAGGCGGCTGAACACGTCGCGGCCGAGGTTATCGGTGCCGAACCAGAATTCGCCCGACGGCGGCTGGCCCTTGAGGTCGATGGCCGTGGGGTCGTGCGGCGCGAGGAGCGGTGCGAAGATCGCCGAGAGGGCGATGAGCGCGAGGATCACGAGCGCGATCTTGGAACCCGTGCTCATCCGTTTGAGGCCCTGGAACTTCACGCCAGGGGCTGTGACTTTGTCTAGCTTTGTCATTTCTTGTTACACCGTCCTGATCCTCGGGTTGATGAGGATGTAGAGGAGGTCAACCACGATGTTCACCACGATGAACGCGATGGCGACCACGAGTGTTGCGCCCTGGACCACGGTGACCCAGTTCTGCGTAATGCCGTCGATGAGCACGCGGCCCATGCCGGGCAGGTTGAAGATGATCTCGATGACCACGGCGCCACCCATGAGGTAGCCGACGCGCAGGCCGAGCACCGTCACCGGGGTGATAAGCGCGTTGCGCAGGACGTTGCGGGAAACGACGATGTGCTTGGGAATCCCCGCGCCGAGCGCCGTGCGGACGTAATCGTTATCCAGCTCCTCCACCATCGAGGTGCGCACGATGCGCGTCATCTGGCCGATGACGGGCACCGCCAGCGCGAACGAGGGCAACAGCATGCGCTGGAACCAGCCGGATGGATCGTCCCCAAAGGCGGGCAACGCGCCGGCGACGGGCAGCTTCCCCATGAACACGAGGATGAGCAGGATCGCCAGCCAGAAGCTGGGGGTGGCCAGGCACGCGATGGAGATGATGCGGATCACCTGGTCGGGCCAGCGGTCGCGGTAGAGAGCGGCGAGCACGCCGAGCGGGAACGAGAAGATGATGGCGATGAACAGGCCGATGAAGGTCAGTTGCATCGTAATCGGGAGGGCGGTGAAGACCTTGGCGGAGACGGAATCCTCGCCGACACCGTAGGTGCCAAGGTCGCCCTGCAGGAGGCCGGCAACGTAACTGCCGAACTGAACGATCCACGGATCATTGAGCCCGTGGCTTTCACGGTAGGCCTCTAACGCTGCGGGCGTTGCGTTCTCCCCCAGTGCCGAATACGCCGGATCAATGGGCGACAAGCTCATCAGCACGAAAACGAGGAAGGTGACGCCCAAGATCATGAGCGGCAGGGCCACAAGTCGCCTACCTATGAGGCGGATTAATGTGTTCACCTTGTATTTCTCCTTTAAAACAAAAGCGCCGCGAGTTCAGTTACAAGCGACGCTTTTTAGGTGGGCTACTTAGTGGAGACTCCCAGGGCCCACAGGCCCGTGGTGCCGATGGGCTCAAAGCCCTCGAGCTTGTCAGCGTTGTAGCCGGTGATCATGGTGCGGTGGAAGAGCGGGTAGAGCGGGACCTCGTTGGAGATCAGGTCCATTGCCTCGTTCCACTTCTCCTGCTGGGCGTCGCCCTCGAGCTGCGTGGACTCGTCCATGAGTGCCTTGAGCTCTGCGAACTTGGCCGGGTCGGACTTCTGCCAGAACGTGCGCTGCTTGGTCCACACGTTGTCGCCGTACCACCAGTTGATGAGCAGTGCCGGGTCGTTACCGAACACGGACGGATCGCCGGGCGCGAGCGCCAGGTCGAAGGTGGGGTTCTCTACGTCGAGGTTGTTGGCGTAGAGGGACGCGGAGGCCTCAGACTGGATGGAGGTCTTGATGCCCACGGCCTCGAGATCGGACTTGATCTGCGGGGCGAGGTCAGAAATCCACGGGTGATCGGTGGTGAGGAGGGTGACGGAGAGGTCCTTCACTCCAGCTTCCTCGAGGAGGGACTTGGCCTTCTCGGGATCGTAGCTGAACTGGGTGGCCGCCTTGTGGTAGTTCGGGTGGCTCTCCGGCAGGAAGCTCGTGGCCTCCTTGGCCTTGCCGCTCATATTGTTCTGGATAAGCATGTCGGTGTTCACCGCGTAGAGGAAGGCCTGGCGCACCTTGGCGTTATCAAACGGGGCCTTGGCGGTGTTGAACAGGAGGAACGGGAGGTTGAAGCCGTCCACTTCCTTGACCTCCATGCCGGCGGCCTCGAGCATGCTGGCGTTGTCCGCGGGGACTGCCTCCATGATGTCGATGGTGCCGGACTGGGCGGCGGTGGTGCGGGCGGTGTCGTCCTTGATCACGTCCCACACCATCTTGTCGGCCTTAGCGGCGTACTTCTCGTCGCCGTTGTAGTACTCGTTCGGCACGGCCGTGATCTTGGAGTCGGTGATGGACTCGTACTTCCACGGGCCGGAGCCGATCGGCATGGAGGTCATCTCATCCTTGGTGGATGCGGCGGGCACGATCTTCACCGTGGCCAGGCGCTTCTCCACCATGGAGAACGGTGCCTTGAGCTTGATGGTGACGGTGGTGTCATCCTTGGCCTCCACCGAATCGATGAAGGTGAGGAAGGACTCGTAGATGTTGCCCTTGGCCGTCGCGCGATTGAAGGATTCCACCACGTCGGCGGAGGTAACATCGGTGCCGTCGGAGAACTTCGCGCCGTCGCGCAGCGTCACCTCGTACTCGGTGTCGCTCACCTTGACGGGGGCATCCTTGGCCAGCGCGTTGCGGGTGGTGTAATCGCTCATGTTGAGCTCGTACAGGCCCTCGACCACGTGCCAGTTGGTGCCCATCGCCAGGGCCGAAGACGTGCTCGACGGGTCATAGTTGGTGGTCTCGTAGGCCACACCGAGGTTGATCTCCCCACCCTGGCTGGCGGTGGTTTCGCCACCCGCTGCCGAGGAGGAGGACGTTTCAGAGGAACCGCCGCAGGCGGTCAACGTGAGGGCGAGGGAGGCGACGATCGCCACAACGCCCTTCTTGAGATTCTTCATTCTTACCTCTCTAAATCAAACCGGTTGTTGCCAGTTCGTTGAAATGGTTATACCCAGAATATGATGTCAGACATCTAACTTCAAGAAGTTTTGTGGTTCGGGGGTATTTTTTTCATCACACCCGGATATGACGGAGTTCACCACAATACCCGACATCAGATAACGCGGTGTCCTATAGTAAGATGTAACGAGCTTTTGGAAGATAGGAGTACGCAATGACCTCAAAGGGAAAGACCACCAGCGGAAGACCAACACTTCGCCCTGTAAGCGCCGCCACGGAGCAAAAGCTCACCCACTCCCCCACCCGCAGGCACGGGCGCAGCTACGAAACAATGGCCGCGATCAAGGACTACATCCTCCAAAACAACCTGCAGCCCGGCGACCCGCTGCCCACCGAGGCCTCCATCTGCGAGGATCTCGGGGTCTCCCGCTCGTCCGTCCGCGAGGCCATCTCCAACCTCACCGCCTTGGACATTGTCGAGGTCCGGCACGGCTACGGCACGTTCGTGGCCAACGCGTCCATGGACCCCATGGTGGAACTCCTTGTCTTCCGTGGCCTCCTCAACCCGGGCTCCGATTACCGCGTCCTCATTGAGATTGTCGAGGTCCGCCAGGCCCTCGACCTCGCCTTCGCCCCCGCCGTTGTGCACGCGTGGAAGGGCAAGTACTCCGAGGCCCTGCACAAGGTGGTGGAGAAGATGGAGGAGATCGCTGCTCGTGGCGATTCCTTCCCCGAGGAGGACAAGTACTTCCACACCAAGCTGCTCTCCCCCCTGGATAACCAGCTGTTTCGGCAGCTCACCGAGGCGTTCTGGGATGTGCACACCGCCATCCAACCGATGCTTCAGGTGGCCACCGCCAAGGACATCCTGCTCACCGCCTCTGCCCACGGCGATATCCTCGCCGCCGCCGAGGCCGGCAACCTCGAGCAGTACAAAGAGGCAGTGTTCAGCCACTACGCTCCCCTGCTCCGCAACCTCGACGAGGCGCGGAACAAGGCGCGCGGGCTGGAGACTACTTAATCGCCTCCACAAACCACGAGGTGATCGAGGTGGGGTGCGTGATCGCCGTGCCCACCACGATGGTGTCCGCGCCGGCGTCGAGGGCGGCCTTGGCATCCGCACCGGAGTGAATCCGACCCTCGCAGATGAGCGGCACCTCGGGGTACGTCTCATGCATCTGCGCCAGTAGCTCGAGGTCCGGCCCCTCTGTCTTCTCCCGCACCTCCGTGTAGCCCGCGAGCGTGGTGGAGATGACGTCCACTCCCGCCTCCACGGCCTGCTGCGCCGATTCCATGCAGTCACAGTCCGCCATGATGAGCACGTCCGGGCGCTCCTTCTTTAGCTTGTCGACGGTCTCCCCAAAGGTCAGCCCGTCAGGTCGCGGTCGCGTCGTCGCGTCCAGTGCCACCACATCCGCCCCGGCGTCGGCAACCGCGATACACAGTTCCAGGGTGGGCGTAATGTACACGCCCTCGTGACCCTCCTTCACCAGCCCGATGATGGGGACATCGACAACCTTGCAGGTCTGCCTAATATCCTCCAGCCCCTGCAGCCGCACGGCGGCCGCGCCGCCCTCAACCACGGCCTGCGCCACCTGCGCCATCGTCTCCGGGTGGCGCATCGGCTCGCCGGGGTAAGCCTGGCAGGAGACCACCAGCTTGCCCTTCAGATCTGCGAGATTAACGTGCTTCATATTGTTTCCTTTCTTCAACCCACGCGGCAGCACCGATGAGCGCCGCGTTCTCTAACGTTCCGTGGACGATGGGCGTGTCACTCAACAGTTCCATGCAGCACTCCTCAAACCCGCGGTGGAAGGCGTCCTCCCACACCGGGCCCGCCTTGAGCACGGAGCCCGCGGTGACCACGAGCCCCGGGTCGAAGACGTTGACAAGCCCACCGATGAGCCGGCCGAACGCGTGGCCCGCGGTGGCCAGGACGTCACGCCCGGCGGGGTCAGTGGAGATCTCCGCCCCCATCTTGTGCACCCCGGTCGCCTTCTCATACTCGTGCTCGATGCCGTAGCCGCTGGCGATGGCCTCCACGTGCCCGGCGCGCCCACACGTGCACTCCACTCCCTCGGCGCCGTGGACGTCGACGTGGCCCACGTGCCCGGCGGCGAAGTGTTTACCCAATAACAGTTTTCCCTCGAGGATGACGCCGCCGCCGATGCCTGTGCCGGGGGCGACGAGCAGCATGGAGGGGTGGCCCTTCCCTGCCCCGTAGAGGTACTCACCAAGGGCGTGGGACTGGACGTCGTTAAGCACACTAACCGGAACCCCGAGCCGGGCCGTAAGCCCCCCGGCGACGTCAGTGCCCTTCCAGCCGGTGAGTTGGCTCGTTGCGAACTGCACCACGCCGCGGAACGGGTCGATGAGGCCCGCCGACGAGACACCGACGGGTGCCGTCCCCAGCTGGGAGACCAGCCCGGCGGCCGCGTCGAGGATCGCCTCGGGCCCGTCGTGGGCGGGGGTGGGGATAGTGAGGATGCGCTCGGCGGTGCCGCCCGTGACGCGGGCGGCGGCGATTTTGGTGCCGCCAATGTCGAGGCTGATTACTGTTGCCATTTTGTTCCTTTTACTTGTAAAAATAGCTAACATCAGACATCATAAGAGTATCAGATACCGAGCCACAAGGACGGAAAAATGGAAGTCATTATCACCTCATCGCTACAACAGATCGGAACCATCGCCGCAGACTACGTTGAAAATCTGATCTCCACCAAGCCCGCCGCGGTCCTCGGCGTAGCCACCGGGTCCAGCCCCTTAAGCCTCTACGCCGAGCTGGGCAGGCGCGTCGACGCGGGAACGCTCTCACTCTCTCAGGCCAGCGCCTTCATGCTCGATGAGTACGTCGGCCTCCCCGCCGACCACCCCGAGCGCTACCGCACCTTCATCGAGCGCCACTTTGTCGCTGCCACGGACATCGCCACGAACAACGTCCACGGCCCCGACGGCGCCGCCGACAACATCGAGCAGGCCTGCGCCGCCTACGAGCAGGCGATCCGCGATGCCGGAGGCGTGGACCTGCAGATCCTCGGCGTAGGAACCGATGGCCACATCGCGTTCAACGAACCCGGCTCCTCCCTTGCCTCCCGCACCCGCCTCAAGTCCCTCATGGAGCAGACCCGCCAGGACAACGCCCGCTTCTTCGGCGGCGACATCGATGCGGTGCCCCACCACTGCGTGACGCAGGGCGTGGGCACCATCATGGAAGCCCGCCACCTCGTGCTGCTCGCCTCCGGCGAGGGCAAGGCCGAGGCCATCCGCGGCGTGGTGGAGGGCCCTGTCTCGGCGATTTGCACAGGCTCGATCCTACAGATGCACCCTACGGCCACGGTGATCATCGACGAGGCGGCCGCCTCAGGGCTCGCCTACGCCGATTACTACAAGTTCGCCTACGCCAACAAGCCGGACTGGCAGCGCCCGGTGTGCACCTCGCGCGGCAGGTAGGTCTGCGGATCAAGGATGAGGAAATCGGCCGGGTAGCCAGGGGCTAGCCGGCCAAACTTATCCTCCACCCCGATTGCCTCTGCCGGGTGGGATGTGGCCGCGGCGACGGCGACATCCACGTCCACGCCGACCTCCGTCACCGCACGGGCGACGGCGCGATCCATCGTGAGCGTGGAGCCCGCGATGTTTCCGCCGTCCACCAGCCGGGCCACGCCGTCTTTGACGGTGACGTCGAGCTCGCCGAGCAGGTAGTGGCCGTCGGGCGAGTTCGTCGCCGCCATCGCGTCGGTGACGAGCACCATCCTGTCGGCGGCCTCCTCAAACAGGCTGCGCACCACCGCCGGGTGGACGTGGACGCCGTCGTTGATCACCTCGATCCACACGCGCGGGTCCCGCAGCGCCGCGATGACCGGCCCCGGCGCGCGGTGGTGGATGGACGGCATGGCGTTGAACGCGTGCGTGAGGATCCTGGCGCCCCGGTCAAAGGCCTCCCGCGCCGTCTCGTAATCGCACTCGGTGTGGCCCACCGCGGGCACCGCGCCGTTGTTGGCGAATTTCTCGATGGCTTCCAAGGCGTGGGCGCGCTCCGGGGCGATGGTGATCTGCTTAATGCAGCCCCCGGCGGCATCGAGAAGCGCGTTAACCACCGCGGGCTCCGGGTCAATGAGGAGGGCGGCATCGTGGGCCCCCTTGCGCGATTCCGCGAGGAACGGCCCCTCGGGGTGGACGCCGAGGAGCCACGGGTCCTCGATCTGGCGCGCCCCGTGGATGAGCTCCACCAGCCGCGGCACGGAGGCGGTGACAAAACTCATCACCCCGCGGGTGGTGCCGTGGGACAGGTGCCCCTGCTTGACGGCCTCAAATTCCGTTGACCCGACGTCATACGAGGTGGCGTTGGCGCCGTGGCAGTGAATATCGATGTACCCGGGAACGAGGATCCCGTCCCCGCATTCAACTACATCGGCCCCGGTGGGCGGCGTTGTTGTCACCTCGGCCACGGTCGCATCGGTGACCACAAGGTAGGCATCCTTCAGCGTTCCACCGATGGTGCCATCGACAAGATAGGGGGCATGAAAGGCGGTAGTTGTCATACAACTAAGCGTACAACGCCAGACGCTAAGCTGTAACCATGAATTCACGCAACTCCCTCCCCGCCCCCAGCCCCACCGCCCGCGCCCTTGTCACCGGGGCGAGCCAGGGCATCGGCCGGGCCATCGCTCGCGAGCTCGCGGCTCGGGGGTACAACCTGATCCTGGTCGCGCGTCGGCAAGCAGTACTTGAAGAACTGGCCCGCGAGCTGCCCACCGAGTGCGAGGTGCGGGCCGTCGACCTCGCCGACGCTGAGCAGCGAGGAAAGCTCATCGAGGAGATCCGCGAGCGGGAGATCAACATCATCGTCAACTCCGCGGGGATCGCCAGCTTTGGCAAGTTCATGGACCAGGATTGGGGCTACGAGACGAAGCAATTCGAGCTCAACGCCACCGCCGTGTTCGAACTCACCCGCGCGGTGCTGCCGGGGATGCTCGGCCGCGGGGAGGGTGCCATCCTCAACGTGGGATCGGCCGCCGGCAACATGCCCATCCCCAACAACGCCACGTACGTGTTCACCAAGGCCGGGGTCAACACGTTCACTGAGGCCCTCCACTACGAGCTCAAGGGCACCGGCGTGGCCTGCACCCTGCTCGCCCCCGGCCCCGTGCGGGAGGCAACAATCCCCGAGGAAGAGCAGTCCATCGTGGACAAGGTGGTGCCCGACTTCCTGTGGACCACCTACGAATCCTGCGCCACAGAATCCCTGGAAGCCCTGGCCCACAACAAGCGACGCGTGGTGCCCGGCCCGCTATCCAAGGCGATGAACGCCGTCAGCCAGGTGGCACCCGCCTCGGTTCTGTCCCCGGTCATGGGTTGGTTCTACTCCAAGATGGCCTAGGCTTGAAAATCATGAGCAACAAGGACAATCACATTGTGTGGATCGACCTGGAGATGACGGGGCTCGACCCCAAGCGCCACGTCATCGTCGAGGCGGCGGTCCACATCACCGATAACGACCTCACTATCGTGGGCGACGGCCTTGACCTCGTCATCCACGCCACCGCCGAGGAACTCGCCGAGATGGACGACGTGGTGACCAAGATGCACACCTCCAACGGGCTCGTCGAGGAGATCACAGCCTCCACCCTCACCTGCGCCGAGGCGGAGAAGCAGATCATCGCCTACATCGACGAGCACTGCGAAAACCGGCCGATTCTTGCCGGCAACTCCATCGCCACCGACCGCAGCTTCATCCGCGAATACATGCCCGCCCTGGACGCGCGCCTGCACTACCGCATGATCGACGTGAGCTCCCTCAAGGTGCTCGCCCTCAAGTGGATGCCCACCGTCTACTCGCACCAGCCCAAGAAGGGCCTCGCACACCGGGCGCTGGCAGACATCGTGGAATCCATCAAGGAGCTCGACTACTACCGCCGCTGCATGCTGCGCCCCGAGGCCGGCGACACCGCCACCGCGGCCCGCGAAGCCGACGAGAGGTACAAGGATTACCTGGCGTTTTGATGTTCCGCGAGGGTGTGGGGTAACATATCCCTCACTGCCGATTAGGCACCAATGGTGGATGTAGTTCAGCTGGTAGAGCACCAGGTTGTGATCCTGGGTGTCGCGGGTTCGAGCCCCGTCATCCACCCCTAGCAAACCCCTCGGGAAATTTCCCGAGGGGTTTTTCACTACTTCAAATACGGCTCCACAATCGGCTTGAGCACAAAGAACAGCGTGCCCAGCACGCCCGCCAGGCCGAGGAGGGCGAGCAGCACCTCCCACAGCGGGCTCTCCTGCTTCGGCGTCGCCCCCGTGCCCTGCGCCACCGCGGCGGTGCCCCGGGAATCGCTCGCCACGCCCCACGTGGTGAGCGCCGGATCCAACAGGTTGTGCAGCTCCGCCGAGTTCGAGGTGGAATGCCCCTTGGCGTGCTCCAGGTACGGCAGCTGCTCCAGGTTCCACGTGGTCCCAAACGCCGTCGTCCGCGCCACCCCCGGCGCCACCAGCACCGTGGTCCCCGCCGCCGTCGCCTGTCCACCCAGGGCCCGCCGGGCCTGGCTTTCCAGGCTTGTCGACGTCTTCACGCCGGCGTATTCGGCACAGCTTGCGAACCCATAATCCGCAATGGCGTCGCGCAGGAATTTTCCATTAAAGTGCGGGTTCTTCACTTCACACATCTCCAGACGCAGCGCCGAAATCTCATTCGACTCCGCCCCCGCGGGCGTCGCGCACACCGCGGTTGTCAGCCCCACGGCACCGGCAAGTAACAAAGCTATCGGTTTCATGCCCGTACTATCCCCGCAGCGGCCGAAGATGTAACTTTGCGCTGGTCGATGGGCTAAGGTTGATGTCATGATTTCCGTAGACCCCCAATACGTGTATGTGAGGACCCCCGATGATGACATCGCGGGTTTGAACGACTGCACAGAGGGGTTCGATCCGCGAGACGGCGTGGACCTCGAGGTCCCCGAGATTGAGGACGTGTTCTTTCTCGATCTCGGCATTTCCGGCCATTTCCGCCCGCAGGATGTCACGTGCATGTACGCCTCGGGGCGGGTGGGTACTATTGCGAACTTCGGTCAGATGCAGGCCCGCGCGATGGAGCGGTTCACCGAGCGACCCACCACCTTCGCCCACTATCAGGGCACGGACCCGGTGTGGAGCGTGACCATCCCCACCTCGTGGTACAAGCAGACGGCCTACGCCCTGCCCAGCAGTTCGACGGCGGTCAACCCGGAGGATGTCATCTTCACGCTGTCCACGCCGCAGACGTTCCGTGTGGAGTTCCGCAGCCTCGCCGAGGTGCTGCAGGACGGTACGGATGGCCTGGAACTGCGGGAGTTTAGCTTGTCGCCGGATGACGCGGACGCGTCGAGTTTTGAATCGTTCCGGCGTGATCGCTGCGCGGGGATCATCGTGTACACGTCGGGGGCGGAGTCGAGTTTGTGGGAGCCGATCGTCGGCGAGCCGGTAGAGCGTGTGATACTGGGAGTTGATAGGTAGGCTCGGAGCCATGAAGTATTCACTCATTGACTTTGCCACTATCTACCCGGGCGAGAAGCCCGGCGCCGCCTTCGAGCGCTCCGTGCGGTTTGCCCAGCACGCCGAGAAGCTCGGGTTTGACAGGATCTGGTACGCCGAGCACCACAACATGGCCACCATTGCGTCGTCGCAGCCGGCGGTGCTCATTGCATACGTGGGTGCCCATACGTCGTCGATTAGCCTAGGTGCCGGGGGTGTCATGCTACCCAACCATGCGCCGCTGCTCGTCGCCGAACAGTTCGGAACACTCGCGGAGATGTTCCCCGGGCGCATCGAGCTGGGGCTCGGGCGCGCCCCCGGCACGGACCCGACCACCCTGCGCGCCATCAGGCGGCCGCATGGTGCCGCCGACCGCTTCCCCCAGGACGTGGAGGAGCTACGTGGTTACTTCGACGATCAGCCCCTCATCCCCGGCGTGCACGCCATGCCCGGCGCCGGCACGCGCGTGCCCATCATTATCCTCGGATCGTCCCTGTTCGGCGCGACGCTTGCCGCGCAGCTCGGCCTCCCCTACGCGTTTGCTAGCCACTTCGCGCCCGAGCACCTCGAGGAGGCGGTGGACACGTACAGGCGCACGTACCAGCCGAGCGAGCAGCACCCCGAGCCGTACGTCATCGCGGCGGTCAACGTGACGGCGGCCAAGACCACCGAGGAGGCGCAGGCGAAGCTGCAGGAGATTTACCGCCGCCGCGTGCACGCCATGGTGGCGCGTGGCCGCGACCTCACCACCGACCAGCTGGACCAACTGGTGCACAGCTTCGCGGGCCACCAGGTCACCCAGATGTTGCACTACAATGCCGTGGGCAACCCGGAGGAGGTAGCGGCCTACCTCGACCAGTTTGCCGAGCACGCCCGCGCCGACGAGCTCATGCTCTCAATTCAGGACGCGGACGAATCCTCGCTGCTGGAATCCTTGGAGATCGTGTCCCAGTCGAAGTTCCAGTCGCCCAACCCGTCATAGGGGCTGAACTCGGGGCCCGTCGTGTTGGTCACCACGACGAGGTCGCCGCGTTTGACAAAGTCCTGGAACCATTTGGCGTTGTCCGTGGACACGTTGATGCAGCCATGTGAGGTGTTGGTGTTGCCCTGCGCCCACACCGACCACGGTGCCGCGTGCACGTAGATGCCCGAGTAGCTCATCTGCGTGGCGTAGTTCACCTTGGTGCGGTAGCCGCCCTGTTCGTGGGAGAGGCCGAAGGTTTCGGAATCCATGATCATCGAGGGGTTTTTGTCGCCGATGATGTACGTGCCGGGCGGGGTGGACCAGCGTCCACCGTCGCGCCCCATGGACACGGGCATCGTCTTGACGGTTTCGCCGTTCTTGGTCACCGTCATGATCTTGGTGTTGTTGTCCACGTAGGCGATGACCTCGTCGCCGATGGTGAAGTCGGCCTCCACGTTGTCGCCGCCCCACGTGGCCTTGCCCAGCTGCGTGCCAAACGGCTTGGCCTCCACGTGCACCTTGGTGCCGGGCTGCCAGTGGTCCTTCGGCCGCCAGCGCAGCTGCGACTCGTTGACCCAGTAAAACGCGCCCTCGGTGGGCGGGTCGGCGGTGACCGTGACGGTCTGCTCGGCGGCCTCTTTGTAGGCATCGGGGATGGAGATGTCGAACTGGACGTTGACGGTCTGCCCCACGCCCACTTCCATGTCGCTGGGCATGAGGTAGACCTCCGCCTTGTAGCTCGGCGTGAGCGTCTCGAACGTGGATTCCACGGTCTGTCCCTCGGAGTCCCTGGCGGTGAGGGTGTACTCCCGTCCGTAGCCCAGCGGTTCGGTCACTCTCCATGAGCTTGTCGACGTCTGGGACTCCAGCTTTCCTTGTCCCCCCAGCTCTGCGACGACTTCGCCGGCATCGTTCACAAGCTTGGCTGCCACGAGTTCGGTGCCGAACGTGTGCACCTCAATGGTCTGGCTCGGGGACACGACCGCCCCGTCTCCCACCGTGAATGACGGCGGAATCCCGATCGTGTTCTCGATCGGCGGCGCACTGTGTGAATCCTCGGTAGGAATGGTGCACCCGCTTGCAAAAACCACACCTGCGCAAGCTAGAAGCACTGCTACATACCGTTTTACCTTCACTGAAGCTCCTTCGAATGTCACCTTGACCAGACGATTTTACAATACTTGGGCCAAAGATTATATTTAAGTCTCGTCGCAAGGCAACGCCTTAAAGACATGCGCCATTAGCTCAACTGGCAGAGCAACTGACTCTTAATCAGTGGGTTCGGGGTTCGAGTCCCTGATGGCGCACAGAAAAACCCGGTAAGTTCGTCTTACCGGGTTTTGTTGTGTTCCCCCCGACCCCCGTCGGCTGCTAGATCTGCCTCCTGGTCTGGCGCACGCCAAGGAGAATCAGCCCGCTCATGATGAGCAGCGAGGCGATCCCCACCGGCAGCCCCACCGGCGCGCCGGTATCAGCGAGCTTCTTCTTCGAGGTGGACTTCTTCTTGGACGAGGACTTCCCCACGGAGATCTTCGGCTTCTTCTGCCCTGACTTGGCGGAGACCTTGGTCTTCGTCGTCGTCTTCTTTGTGTTGCTTGTCAACGGCTTCGTGGCCGAGGTCTGCTGCTTCAGTTCCGCGAGCGTGAGCGAATCGCCGCCACCCGGCTGCTTCACCGTCACCTTCGGCTTCTTCTGCTGTGGCCCCGTCTTCGAGGTGCCGTCGTTATTTCCCGACGGCTTCGACGGCGCGAGCGCCTTGTTGAGGGTGCCTCCGGCAAGACCTGCGACCATGCCGCCGGTGACAAGAAGCCCCACGACGGTGCCGATGATCGCCTCGGAATCGGACGCGGCGGACGACCCCGCGGGCTTGGCGGGCTTCGTTGGCCGTGGCGTTGACGTGGGCGCCGGGCTCGGCACCTCCTTCGTCGTTGTCGTCGTTGTCGTCGTGGAGGTGGTGGTGGTGGTTTCCTCGCTCATCGGCGTATCGGGCACGGGCGTAGCAGCGGACGCGGACGACGACTCAGCGGGCGCGGGCGACGGCTCGGCGGACGACGTGACGGTCGCGGACGACGACGTGGTGGCCGAGGAACTCTCCGTCGGAGTCGGCTCGCTCGTGGTAGTCTCCGTGCTACTCGGGGCAGTGGTCGTGGTCGTCTCCGAGGACGATGCCGCCGCGGAGGGCGCTGCCGACACCGCCGACGGCACCGACGCGGGGGCCACAACGAGGGGCTCGAGGGCCTTGTTCAGATCGGCGAAGCCACGTCCCAGCTCGGCGATGGGATCCACCGGCGCGGCGGCATCGGCGGGACGTTCCTTGAGCACACCCACCATCATCTTCTGGTTATCCTTGCCCAGCTCGAGGGTGAGGGTGGTGGAATTGTCCTTGTTCTCCGTGGCGACCAGGGGGGTATCGGGGGTGGCCGGGCGGGGGAGTGCAGAAAAGCTCTTCGAGCCAAGACGCTTGCCACTGATGTCGAGGGCGTGAGCGCGCCAGTCACCGGCCGACGTAGTCACCTTGACGTCCTGGGACACATCCGGAACCACCAGGGTGAGGGGCTCGGGCTTACCGTCCTTGGTCAACGTCACCGTGAGCTCCACTTTCGCGTCCGAGCCCACCAGCGTCGGCTCGCCCGGAATCTCGAAGGCCAGTGCACGCTTATCGACGCCCACCGTCTTGCTATCCTTGCCCACCTTGACCGTTACCGTGTAGCCATCCAGGCCCGGGACGGTGACCTCTTTGCCGGGGATCAGCTTGCCGTCGGGCCCACGAAGACCCGCGAAATCCAGCCAAAACACATCCTTGCCAGATTTCTCCGTTCCCTGCGTAGCGTACGCGGCCAACGCCGGGGAGGGGACAAAAACAGCCCCCGTGACAGACAACGCCGCCGCCATCACTACTGCTACGGTCTTCTTGTGCGCCATACCCACCTCAACTAGGAATCATCGTGACAGTTCTATTAACTAGAGTAGGGGATGAAAGACCAAACGTAAACAACGCCACAGGCCTAGAGTAGAGACATGGACGTTACAATTTACGACGTTGCAGAGCGCGCCGGAGTTGCGGCCTCCACTGTGTCCCGCGCCTTCTCCCGCCCGGACCGGGTGAGCTTCAAAACAGCAGAGAAGATCAGGCGCGCCGCCATAGAACTCGGCTACCACCAAGACCTCGAAGTACGGGCCGGAACCAATCGTAGAACGGGCATCCTCGGGCTCATCGTGGCGGATATCGCCAACCCCTTCTTCCTCGAGCTCGCCCGCGGCGCGGGCCATGCCGCCGCCACCCACAAAATGATCGTGGCCACCGTCAACACCAACGAATCCCACGTCCGCGGCCGCAGCTCCATCACCGCCCTCACCCCGTTTGTCGACGGCCTCCTCCTCGCCTCCACCCGCGTCGCCGCCGCAGACATCCAAAAAATCGCCCGCGGCATCCCCACCGTCGTGTGCAACCGCCCCGTCCAGGGCGTGCCCAGCGTGCTGGTGGATAACCACGACGGCGCCCTCAAGGCGATGCTGCACCTCCAAGCCCACGGCTGCAAAACCGTCACCTACCTCGCCGGCCCCGAGGGCGCCTGGGCGGACTCCATGCGCTGGCGAGGCATCATCGACTCCGTCAACGCCCCCGACCGCGACTACGGCCGCGGCCTGCAACCTACCCGGGACCAAACGGAACGGCTGGCCAAGATCCAGGTGCGACAGCTGCGCATGGATGCGCCCACCGTCACCGGCGGGCGGCGCGTCTTTGAGATCTGGAAAGATAGCCCCTCCGACGCGGTCATCTGCTACAACGATTTGGTCGCCATCGGGTTCATCCAGGGCGCCAAGGCGCATGGCATGCGCGTTCCCGACGATGTCAAGGTGATCGGCTTTGACAACACCGAGATGACCGTGGTCAGCTCCCCCACGCTCACCACCGTGGCGGGCCCGCTGCGCACCGTCGGGCGCGTGGCCGCCGCCAACTTGATCGCGCTCATCGAGGGCATGAACGTGCCCATGTCCAAACCGCGACGGCTGCCCACCCGCCTCATTGTGCGTGAATCGACGGGCCCGACGGGCTAGACCAACAGCGACAGGCCCCAGCTTTCGAAGAGCTTGTTCCGGTTTCTAGCATCCGTCGTCACCACGAGAAAGCCTGGGTCGATGGTGGCAATCACCCAGATATGCACGGGCATAAGGGCAATTTTCCCACAACAAAAATAGCGCTTTGTGCATATCCCCAGGTCGGCACTCAAAAGTAACCTGGGCCACAAAGCAACCTTTGGCAACAGCGGTTATTTCGGCCTCACCTCGGGATATGTTGAAGGCATGAACAACCACCCCGCTTACAATCCTGATCGCCTCTTCCCCGCCGATCCGGGGACGCGCGACATCGCCCGTCGCCTCTACGGCTACGTGGCGGATCTGCCCATCGTGAGCCCGCACGGCCACCTCGATCCGCAGATGTTCGTGGACAACACCCCGTTCCCCAACCCCACCAAGCTGCTCATCAGCCCGGACCACTACCTCACCCGGCTCCTCCACTCCGCCGGCATCGACATGGAGGAACTGCAGGTCGGAGGCCACGAGGGCCAGGGCCCCCGCCACGCCTGGCGGCTGTTCTGCGAAAACTGGGACCTCTTCGCCGGCACCGCGACCGGTTACTGGGTGGAGCAGGAGTTCGCCCACGTCTTCGGCATCGACCCCTCCCGCATCTGCGCCGAGCAGGCCGATACGCTTTACGACGCGCTGTCTGACGTCCTGGCACAGCCCGACTTCCGGCCCCGCGAGCTCGCCGAGAAATTCAAGCTCGATGTCCTCGCCACCACCGACGACCCGCTCGATGACCTCGCCGCCCACGCCGCGCTCCACGCCGACGCGAGCTTCGCGCCCAGGGTCCTGCCCACGTTCCGCCCCGACGCCTACACCAAGATGTACAACGAAGGCTTCGCGGAGAACGTCGACAAGCTCATTGAAACCGCAGGCGACGGGAAAACCGGCTACGAGGGCTACCTCCAGGCCATGCGCAACCGCCGCCAGTACTTCATCGACCACGGCGCCGTGAGCACCGACCACGGCATCCACAACTGCCAAACCACCCCGCTCGAGCCCGCCGAGGCCCAGGCGCTGTTAGACATGGGCCTGCGCGGCGAAGCCACCTTCGCCGAAGCCCTCGTTTTTGAGGCCAACATGACCTACCGGTTCGCAGAGATGAGCCAGGACGACGGGCTCGTCATGACCATTCACCCCGGCGTCTACCGCAACAGCTCCCCCACCGCCCTGAAGAAATTCGGCCCCGACACCGGACACGACATCCCCTTCGGGCTCGACTACATCAACGGGCTGCAGCCCCTGCTGGCCGACTTCGGCGAGAACCCCGACTTCCACTTCGTCATGTTCACCATGGACGAAACAGTCTTCTCCCGCGAAATCGCCCCCATCGCCGGCTACTACCCCGCCGCCTACGCGGGCGCCCCCTGGTGGTTCATCGACGAAATCGATGCCATGAAGCGCTTCCGCGCAGCCACCACCGGCACCACCGGGTTCTCCCGCTACTCCGGCTTCATCGACGACACCCGCGCCTACTGCTCCATCCCCGCCCGCCACGACACGTCCCGCCGCGTCGAGGCCAGCTACCTCGCCCGCCTCGTCGCCGAGCACCGCCTCACCGAGGACCGCGCAGCAGACATCATCGTAGACCTCATCGACAACTCCCCCAGGAGGGTATTCAACCTATGAGCACACTCGTTCACCTCGGACTCGGCGCCTTCCACCGCGCCCACCAAGTCTGGTACACCCACGTCGCCGACCCCGACTGGAACTACGTCTCCTTCACCGGCCGCTCCGCCCGCATGAGCGACCTCCTCACCGCGCAGGGCAACAAATACACCCTCGTCACCCGCTCCAAGGACGGCGACTCCTTCGAACTCATCGACACCATCACCGAAACCCATCCCGCTTCCAACGTCGAACGCCTCACCGAACTCATGGCCTCCCCCGACGTCAAGGTGGTTACCCTCACCATCACCGAGGCCGGCTACGACGACACCTCCGACAACTCCGCACCCCGCCGCCTCGCCACAGGCTTGGCCGCCCGCCAGCGGGCCAGTGCAGGACCTATCGCAATCATGAGCTGCGACAACGTCTCCGGCAACGGCGCCAAGTGCAAGGCCGCCGTGTACGCCGTCGCCGACGCCGACCTGCGCGCCTGGATGGACGACAACGTCACCTTCCCCACCACCTCCATCGACCGCATCACCCCCGCCACCACCGACGAACTCATCGAGCTGGTGGAAAAGGAAACCGGGTTCGCCGACAAGGCCCCCGTGGTCACCGAGCCGTTCGCCAGCTGGGTCATCGAGGGCGAATTCCCTGCCGGCCGCCCCGCCTGGGAAAACGCCGGCGTGGAGTTCGTGAATGACATCGAACCCTTCGAGCACCGCAAACTGTGGCTCTTGAACGGCTCCCACTCGCTCATGGCCTACTACGGCCAGCTCAAGGGGCACGAAACCGTCGCCGACGCGATCGCCGACCCCGCCGTGCGCGAAAAAGTAGAAAACCTATGGAACGAAGCGGCTCAAGGCTTGCCCATGGACGTGACGGACTACCGGGCGAGCCTCATCGAGCGGTTTGAGAATCCGAATATCCGCCACAACCTGGCCCAGATCGCCATCGACGGGGCAACGAAGCAGATGAACCGGGCCGTGCCGATCTACGGCATCGCCCACGGGCCCGGCGCGGCATGGTCCATCGCAGCCTGGATCGTTTATTGCCTTTCCACTGACGAGATTAAGGACACGCGCGCCGAGGAGATCGCGGCCGCGAAGCAAGATTCTGACCCCGTCCAGGCCCTGTGCGGGGTGCTGGGCATCGATGCGGATGATCAGATCCGCGCCACAGTAAAGGAGATTCGCAGTGCTTAGGCCACAGCTGAATGAGACCCGCGAACTGCAGCCCCTGGATGGTTTCTGGCAGTTTTCGCTCGACGGTGAGACATACGACCGCGAGATGGCGGTCCCCGGTTCCGTCAACGACGTGTTCGCTGACTGCGAGGTTCGCGACCACGTGGGCGTGTACTACTACAAGCGCGACGTGTTCGTGCCCCAGTCCTACACGGGGCTTGTGTCGTTGCGTTTCGGGTCGGTGACGCACCACGCGGTGGTGAAGGTCAACGGCACGGAGGTGGGCCGCCACAAGGGCGGTTACCTGCCGTTCGAGTGCGACATCACGGACCTTGTCACCCCCGGGACGAGTTGTGAGGTCATCGTCGAGGTGGATAACCGCCTGGACATGACGTGCATTCCGCCGGGCAAGGTGGTGACGGCGCCGGATGGCACGCTGCGCCAGGAGTACATGCACGATTTTTACAACTATTCCGGCATTCACCGCACGATGTACCTGGTAAATAAGCCCAGACGGCACGTGTGTGACGTGAGGATCGTCGCCGGGATGGATGGCGTGTGCCACTACGAGGTCAGGCAGTCCGAGCCGGGCGAGGTGCGTGTCACCGTCGTCGAGGGCGAGGTCAGTGGGACCGGGGAGAAGGGGGCGCTGAGCGTCGACAAGCCACGACTGTGGGCCCCCGGGGACGGTAACCTCTACACCCTCCTCATTGAGCTTGTCGACGGCGACTCGGTGGTCGACTGCTACCGCGAGCAGTTCGGCTTCCGGACCGTCGAAATCTCAGGCCACCACTTCCTCATCAACGGCAAGCCCTTCTACTTCACCGGCTTCGGCATGCACGAAGACCACGAAACGCTGGGCAAAGCCCACAACGACGTCTCCATGCAACGCGACATGGAACTGCTCGACTGGATCGGCGCCAACTCGCTGCGCACCAGCCACTACCCCTACGCCGAGGAATGGATGGACTACTGCGATAGGCACGGCATCGTCGTCATCGACGAAACCCCCGCCGTCGGCCTCAACACCTCCGTCGCCGGCGGCATCCTCGGCAGCGCCGTCCAAAAGACCTACGGGCCCGACTCCGTCAACGAGCACACCCAGACCCACCACGCCGACACCATCCGCGACCTCATCGCCCGCGACAAGAACCGGCCCAGCGTGGTCCTGTGGTCCATCGCCAACGAACCCGACACCACCGACCCCGATTCCAGGGCCTACTTCGAACCGCTGGCGAAACTCGCCCGCGACTGCGACCCCACCCGGCCCATCGGCTACGTCAACGTCATGACCTCCCCGTACGACAAGTGCCACATCACCGACCTATTCGACGTCATGATGATCAACCGCTACTACGGCTGGTACGTCGACGCCGGCGACCTCCCAACAGCCAAGATCCACTTCCGCGAAGAACTCGACGGCTGGATCAACCGCTTCGGCGACAAACCCATCATCATCACCGAATACGGCGCCGACACCGTCGCCGGACTCCACTCCCTCTACAACTCGCTCTTCACCGAGGACTACCAAGTGGCCTACCTGGAAGCCAACTCCGAGGTATTCGACGAATGCGACAACGTCATCGGCGAACACATGTGGAACTTCGCCGACTTCCAAACCAAACCAGGCTTCGCCCGCGTCGACGGCAACAAGAAGGGCGCATTCACACGCGACCGCCGTCCCAAGGCCGCCGCCCGGTACCTACGAGATAGGTGGACACACCGTGAAAACTAACAAAGTAATAAGCTACGCGCTGGGCGACGTAGCAAACAACCTATCCTTCATGATGACATCCATGTTCCTCATGGTCTTCATGACGGAAATCGCCGGTATCTCCGCCGGCGTCGCCGGAACCATCTACGGCGTGACCAAAGTCTGGGCCGGCATCACCGACCTCTTCAGCGGACAAATGGTCGACCGCTTCGACACCCGCTGGGGCAGGCTCCGCCCCTGGATCCTCTTCGGCTCCACGCCGCTAGCCATCGTTTTCGTCCTGCTGTTCAGCGTCCCCGCCGGACTCGGGCCCACCGCGACGATCGCCTGGATCTTCCTCTTCGACGCCGCCTTCCAGCTGTGCTACTCGCTGGTCAACATCCCCTACGGCTCGCTGTCCGCGGCCATGACGCAGGACCCCGTCGACCGCTCCAAGCTGTCCGGCGCCCGCTCCATCGCCTCCGCCGTCACCGGCGTGGCCCTGTCCGCCGTCATCGCGCCGCAGTTCCAAGACACCGCCGCCGACGGCGTGCGCCTCAAGTTCACGCTCACCTGCGTGGGCCTCGGCGTACTCGCCATCATCTTGTACCTCATCTGCTTTGCCAACGCCCGCGAGGTCGTGCCGCGCAGTGAGAACAAGGTCAGCCTGCGCACCACGCTGGGAATGATCAAGCGGAACAAGCCGCTTTTGACCCTGTGCCTCGGCGCGTTCTTCCTGCTCGGCGCCATGTTCACCATGAACGCCGTGGGCATGTACTACGCCCGCTACGTACTCGGCAACGCCGGCTGGTTCACCTTCCTCATGCTGGCCCAAACCGTCGGCACCATCCTCATCGCCAGCTTCGTGCCCCAGATCACCGCCCGGTTTGGCAAGCGAAATGGCTATATCGCTGCAGGGCTTGTGGCTATCGCCGGATACCTGCTCATCTTCTTCATGCCCGGTGGCTCCCTGCTGCTCGGGATCATCGCCTGGTTCCTGCTCGGCGTGGGCACCGGCGGCACCAACTCGCTCATGTTCTCCATGCAGGCCGACACCGTGGACTACGGCGAATGGGTCTCCAACACCCGCGCCGAGGGCGGGTCGTACTCCATCCTCTCGTTCATCCGCAAGAGCGGGCAGGGCCTGGGCGGCTGGGTCGGCGGTGCCGTCGTCGCAGCCTTCGGATACGTGGCAAGGGCAGACACCCAGTCCGCCGAGGCACTGCAGGGCATCCGCATCGCCACCGGTGCTGTGCCGGCCATCCTCGCCGCCCTGGCGCTCGTGGTTATGTTCTTCTATAGGCTCGACGCTGACCGGCACGCACAGGTTGTCACCGAGCTGAACAAGCGGCGGACGCAGGAAGCGGTGGCAGAGCACGCGGGTGTCCCCGCCGACCGGATCGTCACCGGCAACGTGGGCGACGGCCGCACCATGCGGATCCGCAAGGAAGGCGAGGCCGTCCCGCCGATCGTCACCGTGTTCGGGCAGCGTGGCTCGGGTGCCTCCGAGATCGCGCCGGCGCTCGCCGAGAAACTCGGCGTGCCGTACGTGGAGCAGCGGTTTAGCTCCAAGACACTGTCCCAGGTAGACCGCAACACGCTCATCAGCGACAGCGCCTTCAGCCGCTGGATGCGGTCCGTGTCCGTAGATAACGATGCGGCAGGCATCGCCGCCGACCGAGAGATTGCCGCCAACAACACCGCCTACGTGCTAGAAGCCGTGGACAACGGCGGCGTGCTGCTCGGGCGCAACGGTGCGATCGTGCTGCGCCACGTGGTGGGCGCACTTCACGTCCGGCTCGTTGCCCCGTTGGGCAAGCGTGTGGAGCGCGTCATGTTCAAGACAGGGCTCGGCGCAGCCGAAGCCGAGGAACAGTGCCATGCAGAAGACCGCCTTCGTGCGGAAATGGCACGCGCACTCTACCAGTGGGACCCCAATACGGATGAGTCCTACGACCTGGTCCTCAACACATCGAGTGTGACCTACGATCAGATCGTGGACATCATCGCCGATGTGTACTACGACAAGTACCCGCAGGCTAAACGGGACTAGTCGCGCCAGGCTATGGCGGAGCTTTTTACAGCTCCGCCATTTTCTTTGCCAACCTAATCGCACCCCCCAACGCGGTCGGGTGCATGTTCAGCTTCGGGTCGCCGCCGAAGGCGGGAACCCACATTTCCAGGCCGTCGATCTTTTCCACCCGGCCATGCATGGGGTTTTCCGGGTCGTCGTCGTTGCGGCCGTTATCGTATGCACACAGCATCGCCAGGTTGGAGGTCACCGTCTTACCGCCGTTCTTGTAGGCCTTGACGTGGTTCGGTTGGCAGAAGTCGGCGCCGACACCGCACCCGTCGGCAACACACACAGGATTCTTGGCCTTGAGCACTAGCCTCTGGTAAGCGTCGGCAAAGCGAGCGTCGGGGTCCTCGTGACGGAGAGTGAACAGCCCAAGGTCCTCACCGGTGACGTGATCAACCGTGAGAGCGAAACCATGGTCAGTGACCGCAGCCTGGGTGAACTCCTGAACCGTCATCCGTGCACCGTTGGACAGCGAGAGGACGGCGTGGGCGCGCTCAGCGGGGGTGACCCCCAGCACGCGCTCGTCCAAAGGAAGCACAACCACCGGAGTGACCAACGGAACCTTGCCGGTGGCGTTGCCGAGCATCAGCAGACAAGCCGCGTCCGACACCGGGATGCCCTCCTTCTCCGCGTACGCCTTGGCAGCCGTGAACGCCTGGGTGACAAGGTTGCTCTCGGTGCGAATATGGAAATCCATGTACGTGGTGTTATTCACCCGGCGCGCCGACGCCGCCTTGGACGGGTTTACCACCCCGGTGCCGTTAATAGCCGCGACAATCTCCGCGCCACGCTTCCGAATCGTCGCAAGATCGGCCGGCAGCGCCGTCAACCCGCAACGCACCTGCCACGCCTTGCGCTTGTCCTTGAGGTGGCCCACCTGGGTCTCAATCTCCTTGAGCGTGCCCAGCGTGTGCCGGTTGGCGCTGGCGGACGCGCGGCAATCGCGCTGCTTCTTCGCTGCCGTCGACGAACCAAAATAGATGGACGAAAGCTTCTTGATCGTCCTCGCCAGCGTGGTATCCGCACCACGGGCGACGAGTTGCCTGATGGTGGAACCGTGGTAAACCCCCAGAATGTTCCCCATCGCGTCTGAGTACAGGGCGAGAAAATCAGCCCCCCGGTCGTGATTCATATCTAGCACAGTAAAAGCCTTTCCACTGGCCCGCAGGATATGGGGGGGTGCGGGCTTGCTACCCCCGCCGTAGAGTGGGGGCATGACGAAACGTTTGGAAAAGGGCGATAAGGCGCCCGGTTTTACGCTGACTTCGGCAACTGGGGATTCGGTAAGCCTGCCGGAGGAGGGCAAGGTTATCGTGTACTTTTACCCGCGGGCGAACACGCCGGGGTGCACCACGGAGGCGTGCGATTTCCGGGACAACATTGAGTCGTTGGGGCTGCCGGTGCTGGGGATTTCGCCGGACAAGCCGGAGAAGTTGGAAAAGTTCATTTCGGACCACGGGCTGAACTTCACGCTGCTATCGGATCCGGACCACGCGGTGGCGGAGGCGTACGGGGCGTACGGGGAGAAGAAGAACTACGGCAAGACCGTCATGGGTGTTATCCGCTCCACGTTTTACGTGGTTGACGGCGTAATCGAACACGCCTGGTACAACGTGCGGGCGAAGGGACACGTTGACCGCATCCGCCGCGATCTCGACCTGTAACAACTTCTGGCAACAACTAGCTGGAAGTGGGGCGTTCGGGAGACACTAGAGGCATGAAGATCACGAAAGCCGACGTGTACGTATTCTCCACGTCCCGCAACTTTGTCACCCTCCGCCTCGAGACCGAAGACGGCGTCGTCGGTGTCGGCGACGCCACCCTCAACGGCCGTGAACTCGCCGTCGCACACTACCTCAAGGATCACGTGTGCCAGCTGCTCGTCGGACGCGATGCCCACAACATCGAGGATACCTGGCAGTTCCTCTACCGCTCTGCGTACTGGCGCCGTGGGCCGGTGACCATGGCCGCCATCGCCGCCGTCGACATGGCCCTGTGGGACATCAAGGGCAAGATGGCCAACATGCCCGTCTACCAGCTGCTCGGCGGCGCCTGCCGCAAGGGCGCCCGCGCCTACGGCCACGCCTCCGGCACCGACCTGGAGAGCCTGTTCGACTCCATCCGCTACGAGATGGATCTCGGCTACACCATGATCCGCGTGCAAACCTCTGTGCCGGGCATCAACAAGCTGTACGGCGTCGCCGCCCAGGACCAGTCCTCCGGCATGCGCTACGACTTCGAACCCGCCAACCGTGGCGACTGGCCCGTGGAGGAGGACTGGGATTCCGCCGCCTACATGCGCCACGTGCCCACCGTGTTCGAGGCCGTGCGCAACGAGTTCGGCCCCGAGCTGCCACTGCTACACGACGGCCACAACCGCCTCACCCCGCGCGAGGCCGCCCAGTTTGCCAAGTCGCTCGAGCCGTACAACCTGTTCTGGCTCGAAGACGTCACCCTGGGCGAAAACCAAGAGAACCTCCGCTACGTGCGCCAACAGTCCACCACCCCGCTCGCCATCGGCGAGGTATTCAACACGGTGTACGACATCAAGGACCTCATCGATGACCAGCTCATCGATTACGTCCGCTGCGCCACCACCCACTTCGGCGGCATCACCCCGCTGAAGAAGGTCATGGCACAGGCCGAGCCGTACCAGATCAAGTCCGGCTTCCACGGCCCGACGGATGTCTCCCCCATCGGCTTCGCCGCCGAGCTGCACCTGGACATCAACATCCACAACTACGGTGCGCAGGAGTACATGACCCACTCCAAGGACACCCTCGAGGTGTTTGAGACCTCCATGACCTTTGAGAACGGGTTCCTGCACCCTGGTGACAAGCCCGGCCTCGGCGTGGAATTCCACCCGGAGATCGCCGAGAAGTTCCCCTACGAGCAGGCATACCTGCCCTACAACAGGCTTGCCGACGGCACGGTGCATAACTGGTAATGCATATCGTCGTCATGGGTGTGTCCGGCTGCGGGAAGTCCACCGTCGGATGCCAGCTCGCCAAGCGACTCGGCATCGAGTACAAGGACGGAGACGAGCTGCACCCCAAGGAAAACATTGACAAAATGCGCTCCGGCACGCCCCTGACGGACGCGGACCGCGAGCCCTGGCTGGGGCTCGCGGGCCAGTGGCTCAGCGAGCGTGACGACGGGGTCATCGCCTGCTCCGCACTCAAGCGCAGCTACCGCGACATCATCCGAAAGAAAGCGCCGAACACGTTCTTCGTGCACCTCCACGGCACATACGAGGTGCACCTCGAGCGGGTACAGGGACGCGAAGGACACTTCATGCCCACCTCCCTGCTAGACAGCCAGTTCGACACCCTCGAGCCGCTGGCCGACGATGAGCCAAGCGTGCTCATCGATATCGACCAGCCGGTGGAGGACATCGTGGAGGCGGCCTACCAGGCCGTGCGGTAGGCTCAAAAAAATTCCCTCGGAGTACATCTCCGAGGGTTATTTTTTACTTATCTTCCAGCCACTGTGTCAGGCGTTTCAACTCGCTGCGCTTGCGGGAACCGCGCACGAGCGAAGCGATGATCCCGACGACGACAACTGCCCCGGCGACGCCGAGGATGGCTTGCACCTGCGGGTCTTTTACACGAGCGGTGAGTTGCGCCTTGGTGTCGTCGACAAGCGCCTCGGGCTTCGTCTTGGAGGCAAGCTGGTCGAGCGTGGAGGCCAGGTGAGCGCGAGTGCGGTCGATGTCTGCCTGGATATCATCGAGGGAACGGGCCATAAATTATCAATCCTTCAACGTCGCGGGGATGTATGTTCGACTATTTTACACAGGTTTCTCGCCCAAAAGACCGACCATCTCGTCCATCTCGGCGAGCTGTTGGTCCGTCATGTGCTGGGCGAGATCCTTGAGCGGCTGGTAGCCACCGTTAGTGACGAGGTTGCCGAGCTCCTTGATGGCACCCTCGTGGTGACGGTACATGAGCCTGAGATACAACTTCTCCATACCGGCACCGGTGGAGTTCTTCAGCTCCTCCATCTGCTGCTGGCTGATCATGCCCATGGACAGGTGGTCGGCGTGGGAACGCATGATCTCTTCCTGGTCCCAGTCCTCGGCAAGCGAATCCATGTACTCGATCTCCGCCGCCTGGGTCGTCCGGATGCGTTGCGCAAGGTCCTTGGTCTCCGGGCTAATCGCCGGGTCCGCAAGCAGCATGTCCGACATGTCCACCGCCTGCTGGTGGTGGGGCACCATGAGCGCCAGGAACAACACGTCAACCATGTTGGCCTCCGCAGGCATAGAGCCACTACGGGTGAATCCTGCGACCTCCGAGGGACTTCCCTGCCCCTGCATCACCGGCGTGCACCCAGCCACGCTCACAGCGGCGATGACGATAGCGGAAACGAGCTTTTTCACTGCAGCGCTTCACGGCGCGCTCGGATAAGCGACCTGAGCTTTTCCACCTGCTTCTTATCGCGACGCTTGGTAATAACGGTGGCAGCGATAACCACGCCGAGGGCGGCAAGCCCCGCGAGCACCTTCTTTTGGAAGCTTTCCTCCTGCACCTTGTCCTGGGCAAGTGAGGCAAACTGCTGGCCGGCCTTCTTGGGGGAAACCTCCTCCGCAAGCTTATCCAGGGTCTTAGCCAGGTCGCGGCGGTGGCGGGCGATGTCCCGCTCAATATCGTGAATATCTCGTGCCATACGGATAAGTATAGCTAAGGCCCCACCAGAATCGGTGGGGCCTCTACAACCTGTGCGCCCGGAGAGACTTGAACTCTCACGCCATAAGGCACTGGAACCTAAATCCAGCGCGTCTGCCAATTCCGCCACGGGCGCGCATCAGCCTGAATATCGTAACGCGACTAGGGGATAAAAACCTAATCGGATATAATCCAAAAGTATGACTGGGAAAAAGAAGTTTAAAGTTCGCTTCTCCCACATTGTTCTTCTCACCATCGGGGTGGCATTCACCCTGGTGGCGGCGTATTGGCAGTGGCAGAGGTACACCTCTCCGGATGGCTCGTTCCAAAACCTGGGCTACGCCATCCAATGGCCGATTTTCGGCGGCTTCCTCGTCTATTTCTACCTCCGCATCCGGCGCTACGAAAACGACAAACTAGACGCCGACGAGTTCGGCGAGGAGCTCGCACAGCTGGAGAAGAAGGACAAGAAGAAGAAAGTGACCACGGTATCCCAGGAGTGGATGCCGAACCCAGTCAATACAGACGTGGAGGCGTACAACGAGGAGTTTGCGCCGAGGAGACGAAAGGGCAGAGATGACTGACACCACACCAACGAAGATCCACCCGGCACGCAAGAAACGCGTGGCCAAGGCGCTCCGGTTGTACTCCATTGCCGCGTGGGTCACCGGCGTGTGGCTGCTCGTCCTTGTCACGCGCATGATCTGCGACTACATCCTGGGCATGGAGATTCCCGCCTGGGCCTCGGCGATCGGCCCGCTGCACGGCTTCTTCTACATCCTCTACCTGGTGGCCACCGTCAACCTCACCACGCAGGCCCGATGGGACCTGACCAAGGCGTTCATCACGGCCCTGGCCGGCACCATCCCGTTCCTTTCCTTTGTCGCGGAGCACTTCCGCCGCAAGGAGGTTACGCAGAAATTTGAGCTAAACGCTTAGCTATCTTGCGCATCGCCTGTCCCCTGTGGGACAGCGCATCCTTTTCCTCCGCTGTTAATTCGGCGGAGGTTTTTCCGCCTGCGTCGTGGGGAAGAAAAATCGGGTCGTAGCCGAACCCGCCCTCGCCACGTGGCTCGGTGGCGATCGTGCCCTCCCACGAGCACTCCTCCACGTACTCCTCGCCGCTGGGGGTGACGAGCGCGACGCAGCACACGAACGCGGCGTCGCGGGGGAGATCCGTCAGCTGCGCGAGGAGGAGCCTGTTGTTGGCTTCGTCGTCGCCGTGGGTGCCGGACCAGCGGGCGGAGAGGATGCCGGGCATGCCGTTGAGGGCGCGGACGGTGAGGCCGGAATCATCGGCAAGGGCGATAAGCCCGGTAGCCTTTGCACCTGCCCGCGCCTTGATGAGTGCGTTCTCCCGGAAGGAGAGGCCGTCTTCGACGGGCTCGGGGTAGGTGGGGGTGGTCACCTCGAGGCCGGTGAGTCTCTTCAATTCTGCGGCTTTAGCCGCGTTGTGGCTGGCGAGGAGGATCACGCAAGGACCTCTTTTTGCTTTTCGACGAGCTGACGGCAGCCCTTCTCACCGAGGTCGAGGAGCGTGGCGAGCTGGTCGCGGGTGAAGTCCCCGTGCTCGCCGGTGCCCTGGATCTCCACGAAGGCGCCGTTTTCCTTCATCACCACGTTCATGTCCACCTCGGCGCGGGAGTCCTCCTCGTACGGGAGGTCGAGGCACGGGTGGCCGTCGATAAGCCCGACGGAGATAGCGGCGACGGGCGGAAGGAGGGCATCGGTCTTATTGATGGAGGCGAGGGCGTCGGCGAGGGCGACGTAGGCACCGGTGATGGAGGCTGTGCGGGTGCCACCGTCGGCCTGGAGCACATCGCAATCCAGCGCGATGGTGTACTCGCCGAGCTTGGTCAGGTCGATCGCGGCGCGGAGGCTGCGGCCCACGAGGCGCGAAATCTCCTGCGTGCGGCCCTTCACCTTGCCCTTCACAGACTCGCGCGGGTTGCGCTCGTTGGTGGCGGCCGGCAGCATGGCGTACTCGGCGGTGAGCCAGCCCTCGCCGGAATCCTTCTTGAAGCGGGGCACGCCCTCCTGGACGCTCGCGGTGCACATGACGCGGGTGCGACCGAACTCCACCAGCACGCTACCTGCGGGGTTGGTGGTGAAGTTGCGGGTGATCGTTACTTTTCTCAGCTCATCGGTGGCGCGGCCGTCCGCGCGCGTAAAGGTTTCACTCATAGCTCCAAGCTTAACCCGGGCTTAGCCACGAGTACCTCCCCGGGGAACTCCGCCTGCGCCGCACTGACAGACGCGTGGGCATCGCCCCACGGCGGAATGTGGGTGATAAGCAGCTTCTTCACGCCGGCCCGGCGCGCGATATTGCCGGCCTCCCCGCCCGACATGTGCATGTCCGCCGGCTGCCCCTCGCTGGAGGCTCCCCACGTGGCCTCGCAGATGAACAGGTCCGCGTCCCGGGCGCATTCCACCAGGTCATCGGTGACGGCGGAATCGCCGGAGTAGGCGATGACGGTGCCCATGTGGCGGTGGGTGAGCCGCAGCGCGTACGCATCGATGGGGTGGACGGCGCGGAACGGCTCGACGGTAAAGCCCTCGACGATCTCCTTCTCCCCCACCTGCCACGGGCCGAAGGCAAACGTATCGGTGATGTCATCCACGCCGTGCGGATCGTCGGCGATGAACCTGCCGAGGCGCTCCGGCGTTTCCGGTGGCCCAAAGAGGAGGTGGCGGCCCTTAGCCTTGCGGGTGGGGTGGAACCGGCGCCACACGACGAGGCTAGGGAAATCGGCGCAGTGATCGGAGTGGAGGTGGCTGAACAGCAGGTGGGCATCCGCCGGGTTGATGCGGCGCTCGAGCTCGGCCATGACGCCGGAGCCGATATCCATGAGCACCGGCGCGCGGTCTGCATCCTCGATGAGATAACCGGAAGACGGACCCACCGCGCTTCCAACGGAACCAGTACACCCGAGTATCGTCAGCCTCATAGGGTTTAGTGTACCGCTACATGTCGAACCAATTGATTTCCGCGCCCGCGAACCGGGAGGCAAGCTGGGCGAACAGGCGCGGGTCTCCTGTCGTCTCGTAGCGGCGCTGCGCGACGTTATCCTCGGGGGCTACGAGGTCCTGCTCGATGAGCAACCGCACCACGCGCTTGGCCGTCTCCTCCGAGGAGCTGATGAGCGTGACCGGGTCGCCCAGCGCCAGCTGGATGACGCCGGTGAGCAGCGGGTAGTGGGTGCAGCCGAGGATGCAGGTATCCACGCCCGCCTGCTGCAGCGGGGACGCGTAGGCCTCCGCCACGCCGAGGATCTGGCGGCCCGTGGTGATGCCGCGCTCGGCGAACTCCACAAACAGCGGCGCCGGCTCCGCAAAGCACTCGATGCCCTCGTGGGCCGTGAGCTGCCGCTGATATTCGCCGGAACGGATCGTCCCCTCCGTCCCCAGCACCGCGACCTTGCTGTTCTTGGTCACCTGCACCGCCCGGCTGACCGCCGGTTCGATGACGCCGACGACCCCACCCACAACCGAGTCGGCGTAGAGGCGCTGGGCCTCCTCCAGGAACACGCTCGTGGCGGTGTTGCAGGCGATGACGAGGAGCTTGATGCCGCGCGAGACGAGCTGGTCCGCCACCTGTTTA
Organism: Corynebacterium pyruviciproducens ATCC BAA-1742; assembly: GCF_000411375.1. GTDB lineage: Bacteria > Actinomycetota > Actinomycetes > Mycobacteriales > Mycobacteriaceae > Corynebacterium > Corynebacterium pyruviciproducens. Next base: position 1,395,859 of record NZ_KE150446.1, read on the forward strand.
CTGAGCTGGCGCACGTCGTCGGCGGTGCGCGGGCCGTACGGGGCGTGGGCGGTATCGCCCAGGTAGTAGATGGACTCGTGGGGAAGCTGATCGGCGATGGCGCGCGCCACTGTGAGTCCCCCCACGCCGGAATCGAAGATGCCGATCGGACGAGAATCCATTACATAATCCTCCTCAGTTGCAAGTTGGCCTGGTCGATCACGCCGTTGAGCCAGTCCACGGCCGGCTGCGCCCACGGGGCTGGGGCAACAACGTGCGGGATCGGCCACGCCACCGGGGCGGTTGGCGCGGGCGTGGCCTCGGTGACCGGGCCCGCGCACGTGATGGGCTGGGCGGACTCGAGGACGGGGCGCAGCTTAGCCGCCGCCACGTCCGCAGCCGCAGCAGCCTTGGAAAAATCCGCCGTGGGGGTGCGCACGGCAACAGCTGCCCCCACCCAGCCGGCGCCGGTGGGGATGATCGCGCCCTGGCGCAGGGAGTAGCCGTGGTCTGGCAGCCAGCCGCCCTTGATCTTGGCGCCGGGAAGCTGCCCGAACGCCCAGCGCTGGTAACCCACGACGTTGCCCATAAGCTCTTCCACCTCCGGGCCCTTGTCCACGCAGGGGATGTGCGCGAAGAAGGTGGCCTGATCGGCAACACTCCACGAGGGCATGGCCCACCACCCGGGGTTGGTGGTGGTGGAGCCACCCTGGGCAAGCACTGTGTTCACCTTCGCCGTGGCGGCGCGGCCGCCGAGGCCCGCCCACAGCCTGTCGGCGGCGGCGTTATCGGAGACGGTGACGGCAGCGGTGGCATCGGCAAGGGCGGCGGGGGATTCCCGGAGTGTGGCGATCGCCAGCGGCACCTTGCCGGTGGAGTAGGCGGGGAAATCGGTGATCTGCCCCGCCGCGCGGGTGCCGGTGGCATCGTGGATGGCGATCCCCACCGGGATGCCGGTTTCGGCCGTCACCTCGCGGGCGACGCGGTCCAGTTCTGACTGTTCCACCGCCTGCGCGGTGGCTGGGGTAAGACCCAACGCCACCGCGCACAGAGCTGCTACAATTTTCCGGTTCACCATGCTTACCTTAGGGGTTGAAGTTGAGGGCGCAATCGCGACCCTGCGCCGTCTTCAGGTACGGCTTGAGCGATTCGGCGGCGCGGGTGAGGGCATCCTCGGCATCCTCGCGGTATTCCTCGCTCTCCACGTTGGTGGCGAGCACGACGGTGACATCGCCGCCAGACTTCACGGGGATGAGCGCCATCTGCCGGGCCTGGTAGGCGCCCTCGTCGTCGGGGCCCCAGCCGCCCTTGAACAGGGCGCCGTCGATGGTGCCCACGCCCCAGTGCTGCTCCTCAATCACATCGCCCATGTAGTCCAGGACGGGCCCGGAATTATCCAGGCAGCGCAGGTTGGAGGCAAGGGTGGCCTGGTTGCGGAGGCTCCACTGGGTGATGCCGTACTGCTCGCCGGTGGTCACGTCCACGGTGGTCTGGGTATCGCCGGCCGCTCGCAGCACGGCCTCCACTTTCGCCTCGCGCTCTGCGGCGGTGGAGCCGAGCTGCTTCCATAGCGTCCAGGAAGTATCGTTATCGGACCAGCGCAGGGTCGCCTCGACAAGGTCTGAGTCTTCCAGGTCCGGGTCTTCTTTGAGGGCCGCGAGCACGATCGGCACCTTGATGGTGGACCAGGCGTTGGTGGTGGTGAGATCTCCGGCCGTGTACGTGCCCGTGGCATCGATGACCACGGCTCCCACCCCGCCTGTGTAGCCGTCCTCCCTGGCCGCGGCGACGGCCACCTCGGCCGCGTTGGGCAGCTGGGCAAACGAAACGGCGGGAACCTCACCGGCAGTTTCCTGGCACGAGGTAAGGAAGGCGGCGCAGCTAACAATAAAAGCGAGGCCCACGGCCACGCGTGTTCTCATCGTTTCTGCCTCCGCACCGGGTCATCGGAGGTGAGGAAGATGCCGCAGAGGATGCCGCCAAACGCGCCGAACAGGTGCCCCTGCCAGCTCACAGCCGTGGAGGTGGGGAACACTCCCCACATGAGCCCGGAGTATGTGAAGGCAAGCACCAGGCCGAGGACGATTTCCCGCACGGATTTATTAAAGATCCCGCGCACGATGAGGTAAGCAAGCCAGCCGTAAATGATCCCGGAGGCACCAATGTGGTTGGTGCCGATGCCACCGAACACCCACGTGCCAAAGCCGCCGATGACAGTGCAGATGAGCGTGACCTCCCAGAACACACGCTTGCCGGAGCAGCCGACGAGGAAGGCGAACACGGCGCCCACGGTGGTGTTGGAGATGATGTGGGAAAGGTCCGCGTGCAACAGCGGGGAGGTGAAGATATACGGCAGCGACGACGGATCGAGCGGGTGAATGCCGAAGTAGGCGAGCCGGCCTCCGGAGACCACCTCGGCTGCGAACACGGCCCAAATGACCACAACGAAGCCGATGGCGATGCGCAACCCCACGCGCAACCCGCCACGCCACGCCGGGGCGGGGGTAACCCCGCGGTTGCCGGGCACCTGTGGCGCGTTCAGGCCACCCCCTAATTGCGGGGACATGGTAGGCGGGGTAGGTGCCGTGTAGCCGCGGTATTGTCCGCTGCTACGCGGCCGATTTGGCGGCATCGGGTCACTGTTCACGTGAAAACGTCCTCCTCCAACACGAGACGTTTAAGTTAAGACTTTCGCCGTACACGATAGCCTATCCACCGCCCCGACGGTTCGTTACAGGGCGAGATCAGAAAACGATAGCCTGCCGTGCGTCCCCGCTGCATGAGTGATCGCGCATTGGATGGCCTGTTGCGTCGCCTCCGCGCTCGCGGCGCACAGTGCAACCATGTCGAGGCCGGGGGCCTCGACATGTGAAGGTGCCGTGGCCTCGACATGTGAAGGTGCCGTGGCCTCAGCGGACACCGCGACTGGGTCCGCCAACGCGAAGATCGTATCGCCATCAAGTGGCGAGTGGGCGGGCCGGATGGCGCGGGCCAGGCCGTCGTGAGCAACCATCGCCAGGCGCTTGAGCTGGCCGTGGGTGACCGGCGCGGTGGTGGTCACACAGCCGATGGTCGTGTTGAGCTTCGGGCGCGGCGGCGTGAGCTGCAGGAAACGCTCGTAGTCCACCTTGAGGTCCGTATCCCACAGGCAGTGGGTGGTGGGGTCGATGACCTCCCCCATGGGGTTGGCCACCATGTACGCGGTGACCTCGTAGCCGTCGGCGGTGACGGTGGCTGTGCCGAACCCGCCGGAGATGCGCCCGGCGGTGGCGGCGGTTCCCGCACCCACAGATCCGACTTCGACCGATCCGCCGGAGGCGAGTGCGGCGTCGAGGGCGGATTGACCGTCGACAAGCGTGGGACGGTGGGTGGGAGAGCCAACAAAGAGGTCGAAGATGACGGCGGCGGGGACAATGGGGACCACGGGACCGCCCTCAACCACGGGGAAACCGATGCCACGGGCCTCGAGGCCGAGCATGACGCCGTCGGCGGCGGCCAACCCAAACGCGGAACCACCGGACAGGACGATGGCGTGGACCAATTCCACCGTGTTGTAGCTTTCCAAAAGGTCCGTCTCGCGGGTGCCGGGTCCGCCTCCGCGCACGTCGACGGCGGCAAGCGCGCCTTCGGGGCAGGCGATGACGGTGCAGCCGGTATCCCCCAAGGTGGCGTGGCCGACGCGGATCATGCCATCGCCTCGAGGAGGGAATCCTGGTGGTAGGCGAGCCATTCGACGAGGCGCTGACGGTCCTCCTCGCTCGTGCCGTTCATCGGCGCGGAGGAGGCGATGTAGAGGCGGATATCGTTGACGGCGGCGAGCCACTGGTTGGCCTCAGCAGGGGTCAGTTGCACGGCGACGTTGCCGTCGGGCCCCAGCTTTTCCCCCACAAGCTGCAGGTTCTCCAGTTTGGCGCGGCAAATGTCCGTCTCGTACAGGCTGCGCATGAGCGCGTTATCGCCCTCGAACTCCTCGTCCTCGGCGCGCTGAAAATCGGGCAGCAGCCGGGCGAGCCCCGGGTCGGTGGGGGCCTCCTTGTGGCCGGAGGTCATGCCGGTGAGTTCCTCGAGGGGGTCCTTGGGGGCGGATTGGGTGCGCTCGATGAGCTTTTCTGCCACGACGGATGCGAGGTTGCCCAGCACTTCGCGCTCCATGGGGCCGAGAACGGTTTCGTAGTGCGCCGCCTTGAGCAGCGGCTTCTTCTTCCTCCAGGCTTCCATCTATCCCCCTTGTTGCATGGTGGCCCACAGGCCGGCGGTGTGCATCTTTTTCACGTCGGCTTCGACCTTGTCGCGTTCCCCGGAGGAGACGACTGCCTTGCCTTCCGTGTGCACCTGCATCATGAGTTCGGTGGCGCGCTTGCGGGAGTATCCCAGCATGGTCATGAACACGTGCGTGACGTAGCTCATCAGGTTGACTGGGTCATCCCAGACGATGCACATCCACGGCAGGTTCTCGGAGGGGGCTACCTCCACCTCGACATCCACATCGGGGGTCGCCAACGGCGCTGCGGGCATACTCATGCGCGGTCACCTCCTAAACGGTTGGTCATGGTGTCTAGTGTAGTGAGCTTTGCTTGTCGACGGCACGTAGCAGCCATTCCACGCCTCTCACCGTCTCCTCGGGCCTGTGCTAGCACGAACTCCCCACCGGGGTGTGCTGCACGTTCTAGGATGTAAGAAAATGCTCTACCACGTGTCCACCGGCTAGTTAAGGAACCGACATGGCTGACACGAATCCTCCTCACTCCTCCACTCCACCCCCTCCTCGCCCGACCCTGAGACGACGCAGTTCCAATCGGTGCGTGGGGACGAGGCCTACCCGCCGACGGCCACTTTCCAGCCACAGGGCCTGCAGGAAGCGCAGACGCAGTACCTGTCGCAGCAGCAGGCTGCGGGCACCCAGTACGGGCGGCCACAACCGGTCCCCGTTCCCCCCGAGCAGCAGTACTACCAGCCGCAACCTCAGCCACCCCAGCGACAACGGGGCAACGGGGTAATTATCGCGCTGCTCAGCACCATCGTGGTGCTCCTCGCGGCAATTGGCGGCTGGCTTCTCTACGATTCCAGCGTGTTCCACCGCTCCTCCACTCCCAGTACCCGACCGACGGTGGTGGAGACCGTGGTGGTGCCTCCCTCGGACGCGGGGACGGCGGCGGAGCCATCCACAAAGTCTCGCGCCTCCTCGCCGACATCCGAGGGCGCCGACTCCGGCCAGCGGGCCTCGCTCGCCGATCTGCCAGGTAACGCAACGCCTGTGGGAAACGGGGGCGACACCAAGTTCACCAGCCAGGCAACCGGCTCGGAGCATACGAGCTCCCCGTTCGCGGGGGCCGTGGGCGAGGCGTTTCGCGACGAGTACTACAAGACGAAGAAACCGCCCACATCGCTGCACGTGTACTCCCCCGTCACCAAAAAGACATACTCAATGAAGTGCACGGTCTCGAATAACATCGCGACCTGCATCGGTGGCAACCGTGCGATTGTGTATGTGTGGTAGCCGCCGTCGGATGTCAGTGACGGCCACCGTCGCCACGGGCATCGCGGTGGGAGCGGTGTGTAGCGCATGCTCACCCGGCGCGAATACGGCCCACGATGAGCTCGATCCCGTCACCCTCACGGTGACGCACACGCAGACCACAGCGAAGGCCACTGACCCGCCGGAAACGCAGGCGGCTCCGGTGGCCTCGCCCCCGTATCCCCAGGAGCAGGTTTCCGCGGCGGTCGCCGCCGGCCTCGCAGTCGGTGGCGGCAGCGCCAGTGTTGCTGTTGCACGCAACGGGTCCACCGTCTCGGCCGGGTTCACTGCCCCGGCTCCTGCCTGGTCCACGTCCAAGGTGCCACTGGCGGTGGCGGCGCTGCGTGCCAATCCCGGCCTGGCGGACACGGCAGCCGCGGCGATCACCGTCTCCGATAACGACGCCGCGCAGGCCCTGTGAGATTCCCTCGGCGGCGGGGAGGCCGCCGCGGGTGCAGTCCAGCAGATCATCGCCGAGGCGGGCGAGGCCATCGCGGTGCCGGCGCAGGTCACCCGCCCCGGATTCACCGTTTTCGGGCAAACCCAGTGGTCGGTGGATTCCCAAGCACGGTTTGCCGCTGCACTACCCTCGCTCGCGGGTGCTGCCCCCGTCCTTGAGCTCATGGGGGAAGTCTCCCCCGAGCAGAGCTACGGGCTCGGGACACTGCCCGGGTGCGCGTTCAAGGGTGGCTGGGGGCCCGACGAGTCCGGCATGTATCTGGCCAGGCAGCTGGGGGTGCTTGCCGACGGCTCCGGGGTCGCCCTCATCGCCATCCCCGCCGACGGCTCCTACGCCACCGCCCAACAGATGCTCACCGCCATGGCCACGGAGCTAGCGGGCGCGGGCAGCTAGTCCCCCTCACCCTCGGCCCGCGAAGCAACCTCCCGGACTACCATAACCTTATGGAAACTAAGTCCAGTGCGCTGTACACGGATATGTACGAGTTGACCATGCTTCAGGCCTCTTTGAAGGATGGCACTGCGAACCGTCAATGCGCCTTTGAAGTATTTACCCGCCGCCTCACCAACCAGCGTCGCTACGGCGTCGTCTGCGGAACCAGCCGCGTGCTTGAGGCCGTGAAGAATTTTGTGTTCAGCAAGGAGCAGCTGGGAAGCCTCGACTTCCTCGATGAGGACACCATAGATTACCTGCGTAATTACCATTTCTCCGGGCAGATCGACGGATACTCCGAGGGGGAGCTGTTCTTCCCCAACTCGCCGCTTCTCACCGTGCGCGGCACGTTCGCCGAGTGCGTCGTCTTGGAGACCGTCATCCTGTCCATCATGAACGCGGACTCCGCCGTGGCGACGGCCGCCGCCCGCATGGTGGTAGCGGCCGACGGTCGCCCGATTATTGAGATGGGCTCGCGCCGCACCCACGAATCCAACGCCGTCACCGCGGCGCGCGCCGCCTACATCGCCGGTTTTGCGGCAACAAGCAACCTGGAGGCCTCGTACCGCTACGGCATCCCGGCTTCCGGCACCGCCGCCCACGCTTGGACCCTCGTGCACGTCAACCCGGACGGCACGCCGAACGAGGAGGCCGCGTTCCGCGCCCAGATCGAGACAATGGGCATCGACACGGTGCTGCTCGTGGATACGTACGACATTGACAACGCGGTGCGCACCGCCATCGAGGTGGCTGGCCCCAAGCTCGGCGGCGTGCGCATTGACTCCGGCGACCTGGGCCCCATGACCCGTCGCGTGCGCAAGCTCCTCGACGAGCTCGGCGCGGTGGACACCAAGATCGTGGTGTCCAGCGACCTGGACGAGTTCACCATCGCCAGCCTGCGCGGCGACCCGGTCGATTCCTTCGGCGTGGGCACCTCCGTGGTCACCGGCTCCGGCGCCCCCACCGCCGAGATGGTGTACAAGCTCGTGGAGGTCGACGGCATCCCCGTGGCCAAGCGTAGCAGGAACAAGCGCACCGTCCCCGGCGCGAAGCGGGCGATCCGCACGAGTCGCGCCTCCGGCACCTGCGTGGAGGAGATCGTCTTCCCGTTCAACCACGACGTGCCGGACGTGGGTAACTTCCACTACAAGCTGCTCACCCAGCCGCTCATGCGCGACGGCGAGGTGGTGGGCGACCAGCCCACCATTGAACAGTCGCGCCAGCTGCTGGCGGATAACCTCATCTCCCTGCCGTGGGAGGGCCTGGCGCTGAGCCAGGACGAACCCGCCATCGGCACGCAGTTCGTGGGTTTCTAGCCTGTGGAGAAGACCCAGGAGTTGCTCGCTACCGCCGTCGAGGCGATCGGCGGCACGCCAAGGCCCGGGCAACAGAAGATGGCGGAGGCGGTGGCGAACGCCTTCGCCACCGGGCGCCACCTCGCGGTTCAAGCGGGGACCGGGACCGGAAAGTCTTTGGCCTACCTCGTGCCGTCGTTAAGCTACGCCCACGTTCAGGACGCGTGCGTCATCGTGGCGACGGCGACCCTCGCACTGCAACGCCAGCTGGTGGAGCGCGACCTGCCGCGGCTGACCGAGGCGCTCGGAGGCGACTACAGCTACGCCATCCTCAAGGGCCGGTCCAACTACGTGTGCCTCAACAAACTCGCCGGCGAGAACGCACTCATCGGCGCCGAGGACTACCAGTGGATGGAGCCCTACCTCAAGCGCGTTTACGCCTGGGCTGAAGACACGGAGACGGGCGACAAGGACCACCTCGACCCCGGTGTGCCGCCGGCGGTGTGGGCCAAGGTGTCCACCACCGCGCAGGAGTGCCCCGGGGCCTCCGTGTGCCCGCACGGCGACGACTGCTTCGCAGAGAAGGCGAGGGCCGCCGCGCGCGACGTGGACGTGGTGGTGACCAACCACGCGCTGCTTGCCATCGACGCCGTCTCCCCCGCCGAGATCCTCCCGCCGCACGACGCGGTGGTCATCGACGAGGCGCACGAGCTGGTCGACCGCATCACCGCCGTGTCCACCGCCACCATCAGCGTCATGGCGCTGAAGATGGCCGCCACCCGCGTGGAGAAGATCCTGGAGAAGAACAACCCCAGCGTGGACAAGCTGCGCGAGGTCACAGACGAGCTCGACGAGGTGCTGCCCGAGCTGCCGCTAGGCCGGTGGGTGGACGGCATCCCCGAGGTCGCCGTCCCACCGCTCGGCGCAATCTCCGAGGCCCTGGACACGGTGGGCACCGAGCTGTCGCTTACCTCCGTCGATGCCGAGACCGACCCCGAAACCTACGCGGAAAAGCAGAGCCTCATGAGCCACATCGGAGGGCTCGCCGAGGGCATCGACCGGATGCTCGAGGGCTCCGAGGAGGACGTCGTCTGGCTGGAGGTGGACCGGCGCGATGAACGCCGCCTCATGGTCGCCCCGCTGTCCGTCGCCTCCACCCTCGCCGATAACCTCTTCGAGCACAACACCACCGTCCTCACCAGCGCCACCCTCGCCCTCGGCGGCAGCTTCGACGCGCTCGCTGCCTCCTGGGGCCTCACGGGGCTGACATGGGACGGGCTCGACGTGGGCACCCCCTTTGACACGCAGGGCTCCGCCATCATGTACCTCGCCTCCCACCTGCCCCCGCCCGGCCGCGACGGGCTCTCCCCCGAGCTACTCGACGAACTGGAGACCCTCATCACCGCCGCCGGTGGGCGCACCCTTGGTCTCTTCTCCTCCCGGCGGGCCGCGGAACAAGCGGCCGAGGAGCTGCGCACAAGGCTCCCCTTCGACATCTACTGCCAGGGCGACGACATCATCGGCACGCTCATCGAACGCTTCGCCGCCGACGAAAACTCCTGCCTCTTTGGCACCCGCAGCCTGTGGCAAGGCGTCGACGTCCCCGGGCCCTCCCTCTCGCTCGTCACCATCGACAGGATCCCGTTCCCCCGCCCCGACGACCCACTGAGCCAAGCCCGCAAAGAAGCCGCCGATGCCCGCGGCGGAAACGGCTTCATGCAGGTGGCCGCCACCCACGCCGCCCTCCTCATGGCGCAAGGCGCCGGCCGGCTCCTGCGTTCCACCACCGACCGCGGGGTGGTCGCCATCCTCGACTCGCGGATCGCCACCAAACGGTACGGAAAATTCATCCTCCGCTCCATCCCACCCATGTGGACAACGACCAACCTCGCCACCGTCACTGGTGCCCTCACACGACTCGTCGCTGCCCGGCACAGCACCAACTAGTGGCTAATCAAGGAACTATTACTTCGATGACATCCCTCACCTACCCGGAAGAAACACTGCCTGAACTGGTCTTTACCCATCAAAATGACGCACAGGCAACCGCCATGATCGACCTCAATCGCTCCATCAGCTTTGGCGATCTCGCAGCGGAAATCACCCACGTGGCCGCGGGGCTGCGCGCGGTGGGCATCGCCCCCGGCGATGTGGTGGGCGTGCGCCTCGCCAACTCCATCGACTTCGCCGCCGCGTTCCACGCCTGCATCGTCGCCGGCGCCATCGTCATGCCCATCGGCGGGGTGGTCCCCGAGGATCCGCGCCCGGCCTACATCGTCGACTCCTCCAACTACGAAGAGCTACGCGCCTGCCCCGAGCGGATCGAGATCGGCTCCGTCGCCGTCGACCTTGACGGGCCATGCTGCTACCCCGTCTCCTCCGGCACGACAGGCACCCCCAAGGTGGTTGTACTCACCCACCGCAACCTGGTGGCCAACACCATCCAGTTTGGCGCCAAGGTGCCCGTTCCCTGCGGCTCGGTGTGCCAATCCGTACTGCCGTTTAGCCACATCTACGGTCTCACCGCGCTCCTCAACGTGCCGCTCTACCTCGGCGCCACCGTTCTCGCGTGGCCGTTCGAGGCCGAGCGGTTCATCACCGCCCACGAAAAGTACGGCGTCCACACCACATTCATCGCCCCGCCTCTGGCCACGCTTTTGGCCCGCCACCCCCTGGTGGACAAGACGGACTTCTCCGCCCTCAAGTACATGATCGTCGGCGCCGCAGCCCTCAACGTTGCCGACGGCGAGCGTGCCGCCGAGCGCACCGGCTCGCGGATGCTGCAGGGCTACGGGATGACGGAGGCGTCGCCAGTCACCCACCTCACCACAGCATCGACCACACCACTGAGTTCGATAGGCCACCCACTGCCCGACACGGAGCAGCGGATAGTCGACCCGTCCACCATCACGGATGTGGCACCCGGCGAGGTGGGTGAGCTGTGGGTCGCCGGTCCACAGGTGATGGCGGGCTACTACCACAATCCCGTGGCCACGGATGCGACGCTTGTGGGACGCTGGCTGCGCACGGGTGACCTGGCGCGAGAGCTGCCCGGTGGCGAGGTCGAGATTGTCGATCGCCTGAAAGATGTGATCAAGTATCACGGGTACCAGGTATCCCCCATCAAGTTGGAGGCGCTCATCACCTCGTGCCCCGGTGTCACCGATGCCGCGGTAGTGAGGGAAATCCACGAAGACGAAGAGATCCCCGCCGCCTATGTTGTGGGCACCGCCACCTCGGAGCAGGTCATGGCGTTTGTGGCGGAACGGGTGCCGGGCTATGAGAAGGTTCGCGCCGTCCACCACGTGGATACAATTCCGCGTTCTGCGGCCGGCAAGATTCTGCGCCGCGAACTGCGCTCTTAGCCGCCCGCGCCTCTCTTTAGTCGCCCGCGTCTTCCTCGCCACGGGACAGGAAGAGTCCCGCGGTGAGGAGCATGACGGCAAGCGGGTAGGTGATGGCGGAGCCGATGAAGAGTGCGAACACGCCGATGATGGCGAGCGAGCCGGCCAGCAGCACGAGCATGACCATTCGCAGTGGCACCGCCCGTATCATGCGGACCGGCTCCGTGAAGAAGCTGGAACACCTACCATCGACGGCAACGGCCGATACCCCCACGGCGAAGAAAAGCGGAATGACCAGGCCGAGCAGTGGGGAAAAGATGGACATCAGGGACGATGCCGTCCACATGACGGCGGCGGCGAGCGCCGGGCGAAGGTGACGGGGGTAAAAATACGCCGCCTTTTCGCCGCGCCAGGCGCGGACGGAGGCGTCGGCAACAATGCCGTGCCAGATACCCATGAGGACGCTGACGACGGTGGCAAACAGGTACTTGTTACCAAACTGCAGCCGCGCCCCGATGAGGACCGCCAGACCGCAGTACAAGACAAAAGGGAGGGCCCAGCACCACAGATCGCACGCGAAACGGTCCCACGAGATCTTAAGCGCCTCAATGGGACTAAACCGCCTATAGACGGTTCGCTGCAGCGTGGTCACTGACATACGGGTCTCCTTGTTCATGCCACTACGACTATTGAGCGGCTGTGGGAACAGCAACGGCAGTGCAAGAGCCGGGGACTACCTCGGTAAACCCGGCGTCGCGCACAACAACTGCCCCGCGCTGTGCGCACTGGGCCACGAACTCCTCGTGGTCCACCTCACGCACGGCGAGCGGGAAACCTGCCTCCGCCCAGCTAACCGCCTCGTCGGCCGGTAGCTCTGCTGCGAAGAGCATCGTTGCGTGCCCAACCTGGGCCGCCGCTTTTCCTAATGACATGGTAAGGGAGCTATCAATGAATACCGTGCAAATTCCCTGGGAACTCCCTTGGCATCCATCAGCGGGAATGTCCGTCCCGCCGATTTGGAGTTTGTCAATCCGCTGGTCAGTGGCGTGCACCGGGGCCGGGGTGAATGCCCGCACCTGAGCTGTGTCAAACGTCACGGTGACGCCCGGCACCTCTTGCACATGCTCCCACGCGGCGTTGCGCGCCCGGCGGGTGATCTTGCGGATCCGCTTGCCGTACCAACGGTCAAACTCGGGGTTGGCGGCCGCACGCGGATCGAGCACCACCGCCACCACCGCCTGACCCGCCGCCACGAGGACGTCGTTGCGGTGCGGGCGGTCGTGCTTGGGCAGGTTGATGACGATCGGCATGGCGTACTCTTCCTCGCCGTCCTCGTGGGCGCTGTTGGCTAGCCCACGCACCAGCGCCTCGTGGGACTTTCTCACGCCGTCCTTGTGGATCATCGTGCCACCGCCCCGGCGATAGCGAGCACGCCGTCGAGACGGCCGTGGTTGAGTGAGGTATCCGCAACCTCCTTAAGCGCCGGCTTGGCCATGTAGGCAACGCCGAGGCCCGCGCCGGAGACCATCTCGATATCGTTGGCACCATCGCCCACGGCGATGACCCGTTCCAGTGGCAGGCCCTCGCGCGCGGCGCACTCCCGCATGAAGCGGGCCTTGACGTGTTTATCCACGATCTCCCCCAGCACCCTGCCGGTGAGGTGCCCGTCAACCACCACCAGCTCGTTGGCGTGCGAATAGGTGATGCCCGCCCGCGCCACGAGCCTATCGAGCACGGGCGTGAAGCCGCCCGAGGCCACCGCCGTTGGCCAGCCCAGCTCGTTGCACCGTGCCACGAGGTCGAGCGCCCCGGGGTTGAACTGGATCGCGGAGGCAACCTCGGCAAAGACGGTCTCCGGAATGCCCTCGAGGCAGGCGACGCGCTCGCGGAGGGACTGGGCGAAGTCGAGCTCGCCGTGCATCGCGCGGTCGGTGATCGCAGCAACCTCTTCCTTCCGGCCCGCGTGGGCCGCCAGCTCGTCGATGACCTCGGCGTTGATGAGCGTGGAATCGCAATCCATAACGATGAGTGTGCGGGCGGGACGTGCCTCACCCGCCTCTACGAGCGCGATATCCACACCCGTCTCCTCGGACAGCTCGCGGATGCGAGCGGTAACGCCCGGCTCCACTCCGCCTTCTAGGCTCACGTAGAGCTCGGCCACGTTCAGCGAGCCGACGGTGAGCGTCTCGGTGCGCAACGGGGGCGCAGTGAGCGAGGAGAGGGTGTCGACAAGCGGAGCAAGAAGAGGATCGGAGGGTGACTGGAGAACGATGCAGTGAGTGGAGACCATAGACGTACTTTAACAAGCGAATCCCCGTAAGTACCGAAGTACCTACGGGGATTGTGCTAGTTGTTAGCAGGAGTATGAATGCTCCTAGTGCCTACCGACGTGCATCTCGGCGCGAGCCTGCTCAACGAGGTGCGGGTAGTGCAGCTCGAAGGCCGGACGCTCGGAGCGGATGCGCGGCAGAGAGGTGAAGTTGTGGGCAGGCGGCGGGCAGGAGGTTGCCCACTCCAGCGAGTTGCCGTAGCCCCACGGATCATCGACGGTGACGACCTCGCCGTAGCGCCAGCTCTTGAACACGTTCCAGATGAACGGCAGGATGGAGACACCCAGCAGGATGGAGCCGACGGTGGACACCTGGTTGAGGAGGGTGAATCCGTCCGTATCCAGGTAGTCAGCGTAACGGCGAGCCATGCCCATGTTGCCCAGCCAGTGCTGAACCATGAACGTGAGGTGGAAGCCGATGAACGTGAGCCAGAAGTGAACCTTGCCCAGCGTCTCGTCGAGCATACGACCCGTCATCTTGGGGAACCAGAAGTACACGCCAGCGGTAGCGGACAGGAAGATCGTGCCGAACAGGGTGTAGTGGAAGTGTGCCACCAGGAAGTAGGTATCAGCGATGTGGAAGTCCAGCGGCGGGGAGGCCAGCATGATGCCGGTCATACCACCGAAGAGGAACGTTGCCAGGAAGCCGACGGTCCACAGCATCGGGGTCTCCATCGTGATGTGACCCTTCCACATGGTGCCAACCCAGTTGAAGAACTTCATGCCGGTAGGAACGGCGATGAGGAACGTCATGAAGGAGAAGAACGGAAGGAGCACAGCGCCCGTCGGGTACAGGTGGTGAGCCCACACTGCCATGGACAGGCCGCCGATGGACAGGGTGGCGAAGATCAGACCGACGTAGCCGAACATCGGCTTGCGGCTGAACACCGGGACAATCTCGGAGACGATGCCGAAGAACGGCAGAGCCAGGACGTACACCTCAGGGTGACCGAAGAACCAGAACAGGTGCTGCCACAGGAGTGCACCACCGTTGCCGGCCGAGAAGATGTGACCACCCAGCTTGCGGTCATACAGCACGCCGAGAGCGGCGGCGGTGAGAACCGGGAAGATGAGGAGGGCGATGACGGAAGCAACGAAAATGTTCCACACGAAGATCGGCATACGGAACATGGTCATGCCCGGTGCACGGAGGCACAGAATGGTGGTGGCCATGTTGATGGCGGAAGCAAGCGTACCAACACCGGTAGCGCCCACGCCGACGATCCAGAAGTCAGTGCCCACACCAGGAGAGTGAATTGCATCGCTCAGCGGGGTGTAAATGGTCCAGCCGAAGTCACCTGCACCGCCCGGGGTAACAAAGCCCGCGCAGAAAGCAACGATGCCGATCTGCGTGATCCAGAAGCCGAAGGCGTTAAGACGCGGGAACGCCACGTCAGGTGCGCCGATCTGGAGCGGGACGATGTAGTTAGCGAAGCCCCACACGATCGGTGTGCCGTAGGCCAGCAGCATGATTGTGCCGTGCATGGTGAACAGCTGGTTGTACTGCTCGTTGGACAGGAACTGCATTCCTGGGTGGAACAGCTCGGCACGAATAAGAAGGGCCATAATGCCACCGATCACGTACCACACGTAGCACATGACGATGTACATAATGCCCAGCATTTTATGGTCCGTCGTGGTGAGCAATTCCCAGAAGATATTGCCCCTACGACCGGTACCGTGCGGAAGTGGCCGTTCGGGTACGACCGGACGGTCAACCCTTGGCGCAACAGCGGTCATTAGTTCCTCCTGACTTAGCGCCGGGTGTGCAACTAGCTACACGCCCGACAGCTTTCGGTTCATACTTCTTTGAACTTTAATGCAACCACCCCTCGATTTTCCAGCCCCTCACCCACCCCATAAATGCCAGTCCTACCCCGCGTTTTTCCGACCATGTGACTGGTGTGACAAGAAAGCGCTGGTAGCCACGCCCCCGCAGTGGACCCCGCTAGAGCCTCCACTTTTTAAGGCGCGAAAAGGTGACTAAAAAGGTTGCCCCAATACCGCTTTAGTTGTCCCCCGGTTTCAGTGAACCAAATGGTTGATAACGTGCTATTTGTTCAACCATTTCGCGAACATACATCTATATATACGCGTATTTATACATGTATCTATGCACGCCCTTTGTGAGCCACTTTTGCTACCACGGCTCCCGTTCTGACATTTTCCTCACACGAGTATCTACCACCCGACAGGATCGACGATGCCGGACCCCGCCGCACTGTAACACACACGTAACCCGCTGGGGTATACGCAACTGTGAGTGTGCGGGATACTTTTTTACCCGTACAACCCCGAACACCCCGGGACTTGATGTACGCTCCCCTTTCTGCCTGAGCCACCGCCGCGTGCCCGTCATCTTCCGGCCTGTCCGATGCCGCCCATGAAGGTCCGTGGAAAGATCTGCCCTCCCAAGACATGCTCGCTGCCCGGCAGAGCCGTCAGACAGAGATGGAAAAGGCCACCGAGCGGTGCTCGGTGGCCGTGTCAGTACAGAAAGGGCTAGAAGTCCCAGTCCGCGTCTTCGGTGTTTTCCACCGCACCGATGACGTAGGAGGAGCCGGAGCCAGAGAAGAAATCGTGGTTCTCGTCGGCGTTGGGGCTCAGCGCGGACAGGATCGCCGGCGACACCCGGGTCTCGTCCGTGGGGTACAAGGCCTCGTACCCCAGGTTATTGAGGGCCTTGTTGGCGTTGTAGCGCAGGAACCGCTTGACGTCCTCAGTCCAACCGAGTTCGTCGTACATATCCTCGGTGTACTGCTCCTCGTTGTCATACAGGTCGAGGGTGAGATCGTAGGTGTAATCCTTGAGCTCGTCCTTCTCCGCCTGGCTCAGGTTATCCTGCATGCGCTGATACTTGTAGCCGATGTAGTAGCCGTGAACCGCCTCGTCACGGATGATGAGACGAATAATGTCCGCCGTGTTGGTGAGCTTGGCGTGACTCGACCAGTACATGGGCAGGTAGAAGCCGGAGTAGAAGAGGAAGCTCTCCAACAGCGTGGAGGCGATCTTGCGCTTGAACGGGTTCGTGCCGTCGTAATCACGCAGGATAATGTCGCCCTTCTTCTGCAGGTTGACGTTCTCCTCCGACCAGCGGAAAGCATCATTGATCATGGGGGTGGATGCCAGCGTCATGAAGATATTGGAATAACTCTTCGCATGGACAGACTCCATGAAGGCAATGTTGGTGTACACCGCCTCCTCGTGGTGCGTGACAGCATCCGGGATAAGAGAGATAGCGCCCACCGTGCCCTGGATCGTATCCAGGAGCGTGAGCCCGGTAAACACGCGCATGGTGGCGATCTGCTCAGTCTCGTTGAGGGTGTTCCAGGAGGGGATGTCGTTGGACACCGGAATCTTCTCAGGCAGCCAGAAGTTTCCGGTGAGACGATCCCAGACTTCCTGGTCCTTCTCGTCCTCGATCTCATTCCAGTTAATGCCGGAGAGCGGGCTGGAGAAGTCCTTTTTCGCAACATGCTGGGCCGGCGAAGGTGAGTGATGGTACGCCACTGACATAATCCTTTCAAGAAACCGAACTTTCTCCCCTATCGTACCAGTCTCCTAAAAGCTCCACCCACTGCATTCTCAGACACCCCCACCGCCCGTAGTTGAACGCCGGAACGGGGGTAACCCAAGGGTCTAATTCAGCGGAATTTCCACAGTATTCGAAGGAACTCAGAAATTGTCGGCGCGCCCAAATAAGATGACCATTAATAGACACAACCCTCCCACCACAATGAAGGAGTCCACATGGCCGTCCCGCGCCGCTCCAACCAGGCAACCCCCAAGTTGGAAGCTGTCCTAGACAAGCTGGGTTCAGCCATCGTGTCCGGGGTGATCGTCACAGACACTACCTTCACGCTTCAGGATGTCTCGGAAAAATTCACCATTTCCCGCACCGTGGCCCGCGAGACCATGCGGGCGCTCGAGCAGCTGGGTCTGGTGAAATCCTCCCGACGCGTGGGAATTACAGTACTTCCGCCCAGCTCGTGGGCGGTGTTCGACGATGATATCATCGCCTGGCGACTGGCCTCAGAGAAGGACCACGACGCGCAGCTCATGTCGCTGACGGAGCTGCGCGTGGGAATTGAACCCATCGCAGCCCGCCTCATGGCTGCGCGGGCTACGGACGAGCAGCGCAAGGAGCTCCGAGTCCTGGGTGAGCGCATTCACCAGCTTGGGACTCGGGCGATGGGTAATAGCGACCAGTTCCTCGATGCTGACATCCGCTTCCACACCCTCATCCTCGAGGGCAGTGGCAACGACCTGTTCATCTCCCTCGCCCCGACGATCGCGGCAGTGCTCGTCGGACGGACGAAGACGGGCAAGATGCCCCACACCCCACACCCGACAGCGATGCACATGCACCGCGAACTCGCCCACGCCATCGGCGTCGGCGACCCGGACCGCGCAGAGAAAGCAGCGCACACCATTCTCGCCGAGGTCCGCGAGGCGCTGACACGGGGCCAGCAGTAGTAGAGAAACGAGAACAGGCCACCCCATCGGGGTGGCCTTTGTGTTCTTCCCGTTGTCAGGGGAGCTAGAGCATGCAGGAGACGCAGCCTTCAACCTCTGTGCCCTCGAGGGCAACCTGGCGAAGCCGGATGTAGTACAGCGTCTTAATACCCTTGCGCCAGGCGTAGATCTGCGCCTTGTTGATGTCGCGGGTGGTGGCGGTGTCCTTGAAGAACAGTGTCAGCGACAAGCCCTGGTCCACGTACTTGGTGGCCACGGCGTAGGTATCAATGATCGCCTTGTAGCCAATCTCGTAGGCATCCTCAAAATACTCGAGGTTATCGTTATCCATGTGCGGTGCCGGGTAGTACACGCGGCCGATCTTGCCCTCCTTGCGGATCTCAATGCGGGAGGCGATCGGGTGGATAGACGAGGTGGAGTTGTTGATGTACGAGATGGAGCCCGTCGGCGGCACCGCCTGCAAGTAGCGGTTATACAGGCCGTGCTCCATCACGTCCTGCTTGAGCGCTGCCCAGTCCTCGGCAGTGGGCACGCGGACCGTAGACTCGGCGAAGATCTGCTTTACCTTCTCCGTCTTAGGCGCGAACTCTACCGGGTCGTACCTATCAAAGAAGGCACCGGAGGCGTAGTCGCTCGTGTCGAACTTGACAAAGGTGGTCTCGCGTTCCTTGGCGATCTTATTGGAGGCCTTGAGGCACTCGTACATGACGGCGGCAAAGTAGGCGTTGGTGAAGTCGAGCGCCTCCTCGGAGCCGTAGTGGATGTGCTCGCGGCCGAGGTAGCCGTGCAGGTTCATCTGCCCCAGGCCAATGGCGTGGGCGTTTTCGTTACCCTTCTTGATGGAGGGCACCGAGTCAATGGACGTCTGCTCGCTGACGGCTGTGAGCCCGCGGATGGCGGTCTCGATGGTGTTGGAAAAGTCGCCGGAATCCATCGCCATGGCGATGTTGAGCGAGCCCAGGTTGCAGGAAATGTCCTCCCCCACCGTGGAGTAGCTAAGGTCCGCGTTGTACTCGGATGGGGTGGCTACCTGGAGGATCTCGGAGCACAGGTTGGAGTGCGTGACGCGCCCCTCGATGGGGTTGGCGCGGTTCACGGTGTCCTCGTACATGATGTACGGGTAGCCGGATTCAAACTGGATCTCCGCCAGGGTTTGGAAGAAGTGGCGCGCGTTGATCTTCTTCTTGTGAATCCGAGGATCTTCTACCATCTCGTGGTAGTGCTCGGAGATCGGCACGTCGGCGAAGGCCTTGCCATACACGCGCTCGACATCGTACGGGCTGAACAGGTACATGTCATCGTTCTTCTTGGCCAGCTCGAAGGTGATGTCCGGGATGACCACGCCGAGGGAGAGTGTCTTGATGCGGATCTTCTCGTCGGCGTTCTCGCGCTTGGTATCGAGGAACTTCAAAATGTCCGGGTGGTGCGCGTGGAGGTACACCGCGCCGGCACCCTGGCGCGCGCCAAGCTGGTTGGCGTAGGAGAACGAATCTTCTAAAAGCTTCATCACGGGGATGACACCGGAGGACTGGTTCTCAATCTTCTTAATCGGCGCGCCCTCTTCGCGCAGGTTACTGAGCAGCAGAGCGACACCGCCACCGCGCTTGGATAGCTGCAGCGCCGAGTTGATGGCGCGGCCGATGGACTCCATGCTGTCCTCAATCCGCAGAAGGAAGCAGGAGACGGGCTCGCCGCGCTGCATCTTGCCGGAGTTCAAGAACGTCGGGGTGGCAGGCTGGAAGCGGCCGAGAATGATTTCGTCGACAAGCTTGCGAGCGAGATCCTCATCGCCGGCGGCGAGGGTGAGGGCGACCATGCACACGCGATCCTCAAACCTCTCGAGGTAGCGCTGGCCGTCGAACGTCTTCAGCGTGTACGAGGTGTAGTACTTGTACGCGCCGAGGAACGTTTTAAACCGGAACTTGTGCTCGTAGGCCTGGTCAAACAGGCTCTTCACAAACTCGAAATCGTACTTTTCCAGCACGTCCTTTTCGTAGTACTCGTTTTCCACGAGGTAGGTGAGCTTCTCCTTGAGGTTGTGGAAGAACACCGTGTTCTGGTTGACGTGCTGAAGGAAGAACTGCCGTGCCGCCTCACGGTCCTTGTCAAACTGGATCTTGCCGTCCGGGGAGTACAGGTTGAGGAGGGCGTTAAGGGCGTGGTAGTCGACCTTCTCCCCCGCCTTGACCGGCTCTGCCACTGATTTTCCCAGTTCACTCATCTTTATTCAGTCCTAGCCTTTCAGCGTTGTCTAGAATTCCTCGCCTGACATGTTCCACATCGTGGGCGTTTCCCAGTAGTTCGAATCGATACAAGTACGGGACCTTGCATTTTTGGCTGATCACGGTGCCGGACGTGCCAAAGTCCGGTCCAAAATTGAGGTTGCCCGACGAGATCACACCGCGAATGAGGTCGCGGTTGTGCCTGTTGTTAAGGAAGTGGATGACCTGCACGGGTACTGGCTTCGGCGGCTCCCCTCGCATACTCACCCCACCACCGTAGGTGGGACAGATGAGGATGTAGGGCTCGTCGACGATGAGCTCTGGGTCCTTCCGGCGGAGTGGGATCCTCGCGCTGGGTAGTCCGAGCTTGTCGACGAATTTTCTGGTGTTTTCCGTTGTCGAAGAAAAGTACACCACGAGCATGTCAGTTCACATCTTTCCTGTTAGCGTGGGTCGCACGTTAAAAGCCCGCCCGATAAGGACGCGTTCAGCCGGTGTTATCAGGCGGGCTACAGCGGTCGGCGCCACGCTGGGTGGCACCGCAGTCAGCCCTGATGCAGGACTGGCCTTTGAGGTGTTTTAAGTTATGGGCCGAAAGACCGGCCAGCTGTTGGGGCTTTAGGCAGCCTTGTTGGCAATCTCGCGGATGCGATCCGGGCGGAAGCCGGACCAGTGATCGTTATCCACGGTGACCACCGGTGCCTGGAGGTAGCCGAGGGCCATGACGTAGTCGCGGGCCTCGTCGTCCATGGAAATATCTACAACCGTGTATTCCAGACCGGCCTTGTCCAGGGCCCTCTTGGTGGCTTTGCACTGCTGGCACGCTGGCTTGGTGTACAGGGTGATAGACATTGTTGCTCTACCTTCTACTCAAAATTCTTGGCTCTCACGGTGTTCGCGCCGACGCTTTCTGCCGTAGCGCGTAACAGTTAATAACACTATCCATTGGGGTGACTTTTCGCAATACACACCACATGTAGTAGTTACAAGAATGATATTCCCAGGTAAGTTTCAGGAACGACACTACATCTGGCCCCAACTTACATCGATGGAATTACACGGATTCAATTCACCGGAACGTAACGCCAGGTCGCGTCTCAACTTCGTTATCAAATCGTTATAATTGACCCGCCGGCCACCACCGCGGGCCTCGACTATGGCAGCCATATGAGGAGAGGGCACCCACATGGAAAAAGGTGGCACAAAACTTTGCAGCAGATCCGACCGCCTGGGCATTCACACGTGGTCAGACCATGTCGGCGTACATTATGGGTTAAGGTGCATCTGTCGCATGCCCTCCCGCCCCAATTTATGCACCACACTCTTCCCTGGAATGTTCCCCCTGATACCCGTTGCTCTCAGAAACTCAATCTCCCCCGGCGGCGTGAGAAGCTCGATGGAGTGGGACTCGGCCACAGATTTACCTGCCAAAATGAGGCTCGGGAACCTGTGCGTGAGGTAGCAGGCCCTGACGAGACGCGTCTGCTTCTGCTCGTGTCGGGTTGGTGCTCTACGACGTGACGACGTCGTACTTTGAAACCGATACCCCAGATGCTTTGCGCAAACCTGGATTCTCTAAAGAGCGATGCCTCGAACCGCAAATCACGGTTGGAATGCTCAACGATGCTATTGGGCTGTCACTGGCGGTTAGTGCGTTTGAAGGCAACAAAGCTGAAACCCAAACGATGGCACCGATGATCAATCGGCTGCAATCAGCCCATGACCTCGATACTATTACCGTGGTTGCTGATGCTGGCATGTATTCCGCCACTAATAAGACTGCGGTACTTGAGGCTGGGCTGGACTACATTCTCGGTGCAAAAGAAGCCCGCATTCCGGAGGTTATCGCCCAGTGGCGGAGCGACAATCCTGATACCGACTGTAAGGACGGTCAGATCTGGACGACCGCCGCCCATGCAGATGGCCACTCCCCCAAAAAGTCCTCGACCGTGACCTACTACCAGTACTCAAGAGACAGAGCCCGGCGCAGCCTCCGTGGCATCAAGGAGCAGGACACAAAAGCAGAAAGCGCTGTCTCCCGTGATATACCAGTCAAACACAACCGGTATGTGGATCTCAAAGCGCCAGACAAGAAAGTCAACTACGCTCTGGCCGAAAAACGCAAAGCGATGGCTGGGATCAAAGGGCATGAAACCTCCCGTACTGACCTGGGTCCTGAGCAGGTAATAGGGGCGTACCGGCAGCTATTCAAAATTGAGAAATCCTTTCGGATGGCCAAATCCGACCTCAAAGCACGTCCTATTTACGAACAACTGGAAAATTCCATCCACGCCCACCTCGCAGTTGTCATGTGTGCCATGGCCGTCGGGCATCTCCTCGAGCAAGTTTCGGGACTATCGCTGAAAAGGTATCGAAGCTTCACAATCACAGTTTCAGGTCAAACAATCCACGCCCAAGCACCAATCCCACCCTCAATCCAGGAAATCCTCGACTACCTACCGAAACCGTCGTACTGACATGAGCCACCTCAGGTTTCAGCACAGGCCGACGCTCACACGTCGGGCCGTGGTGCATTACGCGGGGTCGATAACGAACCTGTACCCCAGCCCTGTTTCGGTGATGACGTGTACGGGGTGAGCTGGGTCATCCTCCAGTTTGCGGCGCAGCTGAGAGGTGTAGATCCGAAGGTAGTGTCCCTGCCCCTCGAAGCCGGTTCCCCATACCTCGGAGAGCAGCTCCTCCTTTCGCACAAGCCCTCCCCCGGCGCGAATGAGCAGCGACAACACACCCCACTCCGTAGGTGTGAGATGAACGAGGTGGCCCTTCTTGGTCACCGTGTGTCGCGCCAGATCAATGACCAGGTTCCCGGCAGTGACCACAGTAACTTCCTTCGGCTTGGCGGCCCCCGACGCGCGAGGCCCTCCGTGACGCAGTGCGGCACGCACGCGAGCAAGAAGTTCCTCCATCGAAAATGGCTTGGTTACGTAATCGTCAGCGCCTTTGTCAAGCGAGGAAGCGCTGAACAACGGGTCGGTTCGGGCGGTGAGGACGATGACGGGCACGTCAGACCAGCCACGGATCCCTTCGAGGACAATCGAGCCGTCGATATCGGGCAGCCCCATGTCCAGGATGATGACATCTGGTTGCGCCTGCGCCGCCAACTGCAGCGCACTCGCGCCCGTGGTCGCGGTACTGACCTCATACCCGCGGGCGCGGAGGTTGATGGAAAGGGTGCGGACGAGGCGCGGGTCGTCGTCGACAAGCAACACGTGGGCCATCTATTCACTTCCTTCTAACGTGACGACGACCGTTGTCCCCGGCCCGTCCTCCACTGCCACCGTTCCGTGCATTGCCTCGACGAAGCCACGGACTACTGACAAGCCTAGCCCCACGCCGGCATCATTGTTCGTGTCCCCCAGCCGTTGGAACGGGCGGAACATGGTCTCCTTTTGTGCCACCGGCACACCGGGCCCGTGGTCGCTGACCCGCAGCTCCACTGCCTTACCGTGAGCGCGTGCGGTGACATCGACGCTTCCCGATGGGGCATACCGCAACGCGTTATCCAGCAAATTGGCCACCACCCTTTCAAGGAGCGCTGAATCCGCCACGCATTGCACCCCGCGGACGGAGGAATGAACAGCCACACGCTGGAGAATCGAACGGTCCCGGCCGAAGCTGCACGATGCCACCGCGCGGTGTACAACCTCACTGAGATCCACCTGTTCGCGCCGGGCGGTCACGGCCCCGGCAGCCAGGCGGGAAGAATCTAGCAGGTTCGTGACTAGGGTAATGAGTTGGTCGACGCTAGCAGCAGTTTCCTCCAATAGGGCCACCCGGTCCTCCTCGCTGAAGGTCACCTCAGTACTCAACAGGGAGCTCAACGCAAGCTTCGCGGTAGACAACGGGGTGCGCAAATCGTGACTGACCGACGCGAGAAGGGAACGCCGCAAATCGTCAGCTGCGGCGATCGCATCTGCGCGGGCAGCCTCCGCAGCAAGGTGAACCTGCCGGTTAAGGCCCGCCAGATAATCGGCAACCACCTGGATGAGGTCTCGGTCCCGAGCGGTCAGAACCGGTCCGGAGAGGGTCAGCCCTACTGACTCATCGTGTGACAGCACACTCGTTTCCACCTCCCCCGCTGGCTGCGGAAGCCCTGCGCGGGCACGAGGTGAATCCCAGTGAGACAACTCAATTCCCACGGAATCGACAAGCGTGGCGCGGGTAGATCCGAACGCCTCACCTACCTTGCCCAGCAGACTATCCACGGATTCGCGACCATTGCGCCCAAGTGCTTCCCGAGAGAAGACAGTGAGCAACTCGGCATCGCGGGTGGCGGAAACTGCTGTCCTGCGATCAACCTCTGCCCGGCGCACGAGAATCCCCACTGCCAGTGCGGTTGCCACCATCACCACGAGGATAAAGGCGTTGGCCGGCTCCGCGATATCAAACGTATAGAGGGGATCAGTGAAGAACCAGTTGAGCGCCAGCCCCGAACCAATCGCCACCACCACGGCCGGCCACAACCCAAAGAACAGGCTTACCGCGAGAATGAGCGCGAAGTAAAACGCCGAACACGTCCCCGTACCGAACTCCTCTCCTCCGGCTAAGCGCACCAACCCGGTGGTGGCTGCCAGACCCGCAATGGATGCTCCCCACCGCACCGCTGCGCGCGCCCACCCGGTTTGGGCCGGGTGAAAGAGTTCCCGGACGCGGCCCCTCTGCTTCGAGGGAATATTAACAATATGGCAATCGATCTTGCCCGATTTCTTCAGCACCGCCTCCGCCACTGAGCCACGCAGCACCCGCGAGTGGCGACGGTTGGGGGCCACCCCCAACACAAGCTGGGTAGCATTCATCGAGCGGGCAAAGTTGAGGAGCGCCTCTGGCACCGAATCGCCCGTCACCTGATGGAGTTTCGCCCCAACATCCTTGGACAACTCCCCCAGCCGGGCAAGCGTATCGGAGGAGCCGGTGACGAAAGTATCGCCCGAGATGACGTGCACCACCACCAGATCCGCCGAAGATTTAGAGGCGATCCGGCGCCCGCGCCGAATAAGAGGTTCTGCGTGGGCGGCGTTTTCAACGGCCACGATGACGCGTTCCTTCGTCTCCCACGGCTCGGTGATGTTCTGCTCGGTCCGGTAAGAGGATAGGGCATCGTCAACCTGGTCAGCGAGCCACAAGAGGGCGAGCTCGCGTAGCGCAGTCAGGTTACCCAGGCGGAAATAGTTATTTAGTGCCGGGCCAATCCGCTCTTCTCCATACACGTGGCCTTCGGAAAGCCTCGTCCGGAGGAATTCGGGGGAAATATCCACGAGCTCGATGGTGTCCGCGTCACGTACGACCTCATCAGGCACCGTTTCTTTCTGGGTGATCCCCGTGATCTGCGAGACAACATCGTTGAGTGATTCGAGGTGCTGAATGTTCATTGTCGAAATCACGTCGATGCCGGCGTCAAGCAGCTCGGAGACATCCTGCCACCGTTTTCTCCGCACAGCTCCGGCATCGTTGGTATGTGCAAACTCGTCGATGAGAGCCACTTTCGGGTGCCTGGCAATCACCCCTTCCACATCGAGTTCGCCCGCGCCTGGCCCGGCCAAGCGAGCCATGATCGGCAGCCCCTCACAGAGACTGCGCGTGTAACTGCGCCCGTGGTCTTCAACGATTCCCACAACCACGTCGATTCCGACGCTGTGAAGGTTTTTCGCCTCGTTGAGCATGGCACACGTCTTTCCCACCCCCGGCGCGGCTCCGAGGTAAATCTTGAGCTTCCCGCGGCGTGGCGTGCCGGTCCCCTCCGCGGGGGCGGGGTCAGTGGGAGAAGGCGTGTGTGAATTCATACTCTTAACTGCCCGATTCGCAGCTGGTTCCGTTAGGCAAGGACAAGTTCAGCTTAGTAACATTGACCCACTTTTCGCCGAGCACACCGAAGGATTTACCAACCGTGGCATCCGCTACTAAAGCCTGTACCTCGTCCTCTGTCATCCCTCGTTCCCGCGCAACACGGGGGACCTGCAACTGCGCATACTCCTGGCTGATACCGGAATCTGCGCCCGAACCGGAGCCGGTCAAAGCATCCGGTGGGATGGTCGCGGGATCGACTCCCTCCCGGGTGGCGATCTCCTGTCGGCGGGCGTTGATCGAGTTCAGCAGTTCTTCGTTGTTTGGACCCATGTTTGTGAGCCCCTCCCCACGGCCGAAGAACCAGGGGCCGTCAGTCCGACCGTCGGAAAGTTCGGTAGAGGCGAGGAGGCAGTCACCGGAATACACCAGTGCGCCATCAGCGGTGTCGGCGGTCACGCGCGAGACTCCCCATACTGCGACGGGGTACGCGATTCCCAGCCCAGCAACGCAGACACCCACGGCAACGAATCCTGCACCGAGATTCCTTCCGTACATGGAAGCTAGCGATCGTAGTGACATGCCCGGATCCTTTCTGCGCTTTGCTTGTCTTTTTCTAAAGCCGCATCGGCGACTATTTTTTCGTGTGGAGTTTCTGCTACCACGGTGTTCGAGGCGGCGGTGGACATGCCATTGGCCTCTGCCCAGCGGGCCACTTTGGCCGCCAACTCTTGGGTGAGGGCGAGAGGAATTTCTCTACTCATGTTTTTCATCCTTTTCTACATCCCCGGAAGCAAGCTGACGACGAGATCGATGAGCCAAATCCCGATGAACGGAGTAATGACACCACCTATTCCCCAGATGCCGAGGTTGCGACGAAGCAATTTCGCTGCACTGGCCGGCTTATAGCGCACACCCTTCAGCGCGAGCGGGATGAGCGCGACAATGATAAGTGCGTTGAAGATCACCGCCGACACAATTGCGGATTGCGGGGAGTGCAAATGCATGATGTTGAGGGCACTCAGGTGCGGTAGTTTTTCCGCGAACAGCGCCGGGAGGATCGCGAAATACTTGGCCAAATCGTTTGCCAGGGAGAATGTGGTGAGTGCACCACGGGTGATCAGCAGCTGCTTGCCGATGCGGACGATGTCGATAAGCTTCGTCGGATCCGAATCGAGATCGACCATGTTGGCGGCCTCCTTGGCAGCCGACGTCCCTGTGTTCATCGCCACGCCGACATCGGCCTGCGCCAGCGCCGGGGCATCGTTTGTACCGTCGCCGGTCATTGCCACCATCCGGCCGGAGGCCTGCTCTTCGCGGATGCGGGCGAGCTTGTCTTCCGGGGTAGCCTCAGCGATGAAATCGTCCACGCCTGCTTCCTCAGCGATAGCCGCGGCGGTCAGCGGGTTATCGCCGGTGACCATGACCGTTCGGATACCCATTTCCCGGAGCTCGGCAAAGCGCTCGGCCATGCCCGGCTTCACCACGTCCGTCAGCTGCAACACGCCGATAACGCGCCGGGAGCCGTCTGAGGTTTCCTCCGCCACTGGCAGTGGCGTGCCACCTGACTGCGCGATCTCGTGAACCGCCGTCGAGATGTGTTCGGGCCACGTTCCTCCAGCCTCAGTTACCCACGCTTTAACCGCGTCACCCGCACCTTTGCGGAGGAAGCGGCCGCCCACGTCGATACCAGACATGCGAGTGGTAGCTGTGAACGGAACGACGTTGGCGGTTTTCAGCTCGTCTGTGATGTCGTCGGTGATGTTGTACGTCGCGGTCAGCCACTCCACGATGGAACGTCCCTCAGGGGTTTCGTCCGCAATGGAGGCAACTCGAGCCACCTCGGCGGCGTAGTGTTCGTCCACACCGTCTGCCACGGTAAGACCCGTGGCCTGGCGATTGCCAAAGGTAATCGTTCCCGTCTTATCCATGAGAAGGGTTGCCACGTCGCCCGCAGCTTCCACCGCACGACCGGAGGTGGCAAGCACGTTGTGCTCCACCAGGCGGTTCATGCCGGCAATGCCAACGGCGGATAAAAGGGCAGCGATCGTCGTGGGAATGAGACACACGAGCAGCGCCACGAGCGACAATGGCTCCAGCTTCGCGCCGGTAAAGCCACCCATCGGGGCGAGCGCGGTGACAGCAACGAGGAACAGGATCGTCAGCGTGGACAGCAAGATGCTGAGGGCGATCTCGTTGGGGGTTTTCCGCCGTTGTGCACCTTCCACCAGGCCGATCATTTTGTCGACGAACGTCGAGCCAGGTTCTGCCGTAATTTTCACCCGGATCTGATCCGATAGCACTACCGTGCCACCGGTCACAGCGCACCGGTCGCCACCGGCCTCGCGGACAACGGGAGCGGACTCGCCGGTGATAGCAGACTCGTCAACAGTCGCGGCTCCTTGTACCACGTCACCGTCGCCGGGGATCGTTTCTCCAGCGACGACGATCACCTCGTCACCCTTTTTCAGCTCGGATGCGGCGATCGTTTCCGTCGAGCCATCGGCAAGGACGAGGTTCGCCGTGGCATCGTCTCGCACGGCCCGGAGACTGTCGGCCTGCGCCTTTCCCCGCCCCTCGGCGTATGCCTCGGCGAAGGCGGCAAAGGCGATTGTGAACCACAGCCACACGGTTACTGTCCAGGAGTACACGCTCGGGCTGAACAGAGACCACACCGTGGTGAGGAACGCGCCGACCCAGACGACGAACATGACTGGGTTGCGGGCTTGCGCTACCGGAGACAGCTTCTTCGGCAACGTCTTTACAGCTAGCTGCAGTGAAGATGCTTGCACTGCAGGCTTTGCGGATCCCTGTGATGCAGGATCTGCTGTGGTTTTCAGTGTCATGACAGGGCCTCCGAAATCGGTCCCAGGGTAAGAACGGGGAAGAAGGTAAGCGCCGCCACAAGAAGGATGACGCCGACAGTCAGCGTCGCGAAGGTAGCTCCGGCGGTGGGGAGACTACCTGTGGTAGTTGCGGTCCGCTTCTGCTCGGCCACGCTTCCGGCAAGGTACAGCGCGAACACAATGGGAAGGAAGCGACCAAGCAGCATCGCTAGTCCCAGGGTCACCTGCCACCAAGGGTCGGTGACGGTGAGACCACCGAATGCCGAACCGTTGTTGTTCGAGGCAGAGACGAAGGCGTAAAGCACCTCAGAGAGCCCATGTGCATTATTGGGCGATCCGGGAAGCCCGAAGTTCGTGGCGGAGTCCTCCACCAACTTCCACCGAGCCACCGAAGCGCCCACGCCAGCGAGCACCAAAATCGGCATGGTCAGCGTATATAGACAAACAGCAGAAATTTCCGGCTTGCCAATTTTGTTGCCCAAAAACTCCGGAGTGCGTCCGACAAGCAGGCCACCGATGAACACCGCAAGGATGGACACGATGAGGAGACCGTACAGGCCGGTTCCCACGCCACCGGGAGCGATCTCACCGAACAGCATGTTGAGAATGAGAAGCCCGCCTCCAAGCGGACCGTAGCTATCATGCATCGAGTCGACAGCGCCGGTAGAGGTTCCCGTAGTTGACACCGCGAACAGCGCGGAGGAGGGAATACCGAGGCGTTGCTCAATGCCCTCCATGTTCGCACCTGCAGCACGAGCCGCAGCACCTACGGGTGTGTCCTGCGCCCAGCTAACCAGCCCCACCATCACTGCCCAGATGCCGCCAGCAACACTGAGGAGCGTGTAGGCCTGCTTCTGAGAACCGACCATCGTTCCGTACGTGCGGATCATAGAGAAGGAGATAACCAGAAGTGACCAGATTTCGATCACGTTAGTAAAGGCGGTGGGGTTCTCGAACGGGTGCGCCGAGTTGGCACCAAAGATGCCGCCACCGTTAGTGCCCAGCAGCTTGATGGCCTCTTGCGAAGCGACGGGTGCGCGGGGGATATCCACGCCGAGGGAAGTCACCACGTTAGAGCCAAAAGTTTGCATTGTGCCCAGGAAGATGAGCACAAGCGCAACGATAAAGGAAAGGGGAAGCAGAATCCTAATGAGTCCGCGAGTGAGGTCAACCCAGAAGTTACCAATCAACCCCTGCGGTACGGTTCTGCCAGAGATACCCGGTTGACCTCCACCAACCCGGGAATCCCGCGGGTAGCCAAGGTGAGCGAGCCCGCGGATGAGAGCCACCGCCACACACAGGCCGACGGCTGCGGAAGCGAAGTTCTGTACGGTAAGGCCCAACATTTGGGCACCGTTTGTCAGGGTGTCTTCTCCCGAATAGGACTGCCAGTTGGTGTTGGACACGAACGATGCCGCCGTGTTGAAAGCCATGTAGGGCTCAACTGCCGCGTCTCGGGGGTTACCCCAACTAGGTAATACTGTTTGCAAGCGCTGAATGGCGTATAACACCAGGATTGATGCCAGCGAGAAAGCGAGCAACGCGCGGCTGTAGCCCTTCCACGTCTGACCACGCTTCGGGTCGACGCGGAGCACCGCGTACACAGCCTTTTCTACAGCCCAGTCCTTTTCAGACTGGTAAACCTTCGCCATCCAGTCGCCCAGAGGCACGTAGGCGATGGCGAGCATCAGCCCCAAAAACAAAAATTGGGGTAGCACCCCCACAAGTGCGTGGATCATGCGAAACGCTCCGGATCTACGAGTGAAATAATGAGGTACACAATCAGCCCTGCAACAATCAACAGCAGGATGATAGAAGTCGCCGTGGTGGTCATCGCTTGCTACTACCCATCACTTCCGTGAGAATCGACGGGAAGATGAACGTCACCACCATGACGATGATGATTACGAGATCGAGCATTGCTGCACGGCCCCTTTCATTCCAGTGTCTGACTATTCTGGCACCCTCCGGTCGGTCCTCCACCACCATGAACACTCGAGAAATACGAGTGCATTACAAGCGACGTACGCGACTGGCCGGAGGAGTGTGCTTTGTGAATAGCGGCCGAGGTTTTCTCGGCCACAACTAACACTACGGAGAGGAATCACCCTTTGACGTTGATGTTTGCGCAATTTTTACGCCCCTAGGCCGAATCTTTACGTTCTCTTTACGCCCCACCACGGAAGAGTTACTCTACGTTCTCCAAACGGGTCGATCATTTTTTATCAATGTTCATTAGTTGACCGCGCGTACCTCTTTTTGTTGTCCTCGGTGCAGTATGACTAACCGAAAGCACGCTACCTATCCAAGGCGCGGAGCGTTGTTATGGCGTGGTGCCTCGCTGCTCGTGTTGTTAGCATTAACCATTAACCTGCTCGCTCTGGCACCCATCGTCGCTGGCTAGCAGCGCATCCGAACCCCACACCCTCAGATCGCTACACTCGGCTACATGACAAAACGTTTGGAAAAGGGCGACAAAGCCCCTCAGTTCACTCTGACCGACGCGGAGGGCGTTTCCGTCACGGTTCCGCCGGCAACCGGCAAGGCTATCGTGTACTTTTACCCGCGGGCGAACACGCCGGGGTGCACCACGGAGGCGTGCGATTTCCGGGACAACATTGAGTCGTTGGGGCTGCCGGTGCTGGGGATTTCGCCGGACAAGCCGGAGAAGTTGGAAAAGTTCATTTCGGACCACGGGCTGAACTTCACGCTGCTATCGGATCCGGACCACGCGGTGGCGGAGGCGTACGGGGCGTACGGGGAGAAGAAGAACTACGGCAAGACCGTCATGGGTGTTATCCGCTCCACGTTTTACGTGGTTGACGGCGTAATCGAACACGCCTGGTACAACGTGCGGGCGAAGGGACACGTTGACCGCATCCGCCGCGATCTCGACCTGTAACAACTTCTGGCAACAACTAGCTGGAAGTGGGGCGTTCGGGAGACACTAGAGGCATGAAGATCACGAAAGCCGACGTGTACGTATTCTCCACGTCCCGCAACTTTGTCACCCTCCGCCTCGAGACCGAAGACGGCGTCGTCGGTGTCGGCGACGCCACCCTCAACGGCCGTGAACTCGCCGTCGCACACTACCTCAAGGATCACGTGTGCCAGCTGCTCGTCGGACGCGATGCCCACAACATCGAGGATACCTGGCAGTTCCTCTACCGCTCTGCGTACTGGCGCCGTGGGCCGGTGACCATGGCCGCCATCGCCGCCGTCGACATGGCCCTGTGGGACATCAAGGGCAAGATGGCCAACATGCCCGTCTACCAGCTGCTCGGCGGCGCCTGCCGCAAGGGCGCCCGCGCCTACGGCCACGCCTCCGGCACCGACCTGGAGAGCCTGTTCGACTCCATCCGCTACGAGATGGATCTCGGCTACACCATGATCCGCGTGCAAACCTCTGTGCCGGGCATCAACAAGCTGTACGGCGTCGCCGCCCAGGACCAGTCCTCCGGCATGCGCTACGACTTCGAACCCGCCAACCGTGGCGACTGGCCCGTGGAGGAGGACTGGGATTCCGCCGCCTACATGCGCCACGTGCCCACCGTGTTCGAGGCCGTGCGCAACGAGTTCGGCCCCGAGCTGCCACTGCTACACGACGGCCACAACCGCCTCACCCCGCGCGAGGCCGCCCAGTTTGCCAAGTCGCTCGAGCCGTACAACCTGTTCTGGCTCGAAGACGTCACCCTGGGCGAAAACCAAGAGAACCTCCGCTACGTGCGCCAACAGTCCACCACCCCGCTCGCCATCGGCGAGGTATTCAACACGGTGTACGACATCAAGGACCTCATCGATGACCAGCTCATCGATTACGTCCGCTGCGCCACCACCCACTTCGGCGGCATCACCCCGCTGAAGAAGGTCATGGCACAGGCCGAGCCGTACCAGATCAAGTCCGGCTTCCACGGCCCGACGGATGTCTCCCCCATCGGCTTCGCCGCCGAGCTGCACCTGGACATCAACATCCACAACTACGGTGCGCAGGAGTACATGACCCACTCCAAGGACACCCTCGAGGTGTTTGAGACCTCCATGACCTTTGAGAACGGGTTCCTGCACCCTGGTGACAAGCCCGGCCTCGGCGTGGAATTCCACCCGGAGATCGCCGAGAAGTTCCCCTACGAGCAGGCATACCTGCCCTACAACAGGCTTGCCGACGGCACGGTGCATAACTGGTAATGCATATCGTCGTCATGGGTGTGTCCGGCTGCGGGAAGTCCACCGTCGGATGCCAGCTCGCCAAGCGACTCGGCATCGAGTACAAGGACGGAGACGAGCTGCACCCCAAGGAAAACATTGACAAAATGCGCTCCGGCACGCCCCTGACGGACGCGGACCGCGAGCCCTGGCTGGGGCTCGCGGGCCAGTGGCTCAGCGAGCGTGACGACGGGGTCATCGCCTGCTCCGCACTCAAGCGCAGCTACCGCGACATCATCCGAAAGAAAGCGCCGAACACGTTCTTCGTGCACCTCCACGGCACATACGAGGTGCACCTCGAGCGGGTACAGGGACGCGAAGGACACTTCATGCCCACCTCCCTGCTAGACAGCCAGTTCGACACCCTCGAGCCGCTGGCCGACGATGAGCCAAGCGTGCTCATCGATATCGACCAGCCGGTGGAGGACATCGTGGAGGCGGCCTACCAGGCCGTGCGGTAGGCTCAAAAAAATTCCCTCGGAGCACCCCGCCGACCCGAAGAAAAGAAAAGCGCCGCCCTCCGAACCGGGGGACGGCGCTTGAAGTCGCTAGCTTCTAGCCCTGGCGAGCCTTGAATCGCGGGTCACGTTTGTTAATCACGTAAACCTTGCCACGACGGCGCACAACCTGGGCGCCCGGCTTATTCTTCAGCGACCGAAGGGAGTTACGGACCTTCATTGGGCGCTCCTTTCTCGTCTGCGCATCAATAGTTACTAGCCCACGGTGGGCCAGTACGAACACGAGGAATCATGATAGCCACTCACGGCGATAAATCCAAACCAGCACATGTTACCGGTATCGGTCGCGGAACGTGGAACCCACCTCATCCAGCGTTTTACCTGTCGTTTCCGGCACCCAGCCGCGGACAAACACCCATGCTACAACACCTAGGATGGCGAACACGGCAAAGGTGAGGGAGCCACCGATCGTGTCGACAAGCGGGAGGAAGAACTGGGCGACGGCCCAGTTAGCCACCCACAGGCCTAACCCTGCGACCCCCATGCCAAAGCCACGCACCTGAAGAGGCACGATTTCAGAGATGAGCAGCCACGTAGTAAGCGACACCGAAGCCTGTTGGAAGGCGATGAACACCGCCATGAGGGCGAGCGAAACCATGGCAAAGAAGAAGCTGCCCTCGGCAAAGCGGAACGCCACCGCCAACAGCACAAGCGAGGTCACGTTTCCAGCCAGACCGATGAGCAGCAGCGTCCGGCGACCCACCCGGTCGACGATCTTGAGGCCGACGTAACACGACACCGCCGAGACCACTCCGATAAGGATGGACGTGTACACCGCGTTGGTAGCCGGCAACCCCACCTGGTTCATGAGCGTGGGCGCAAAGTACACGATCGCGTTGACGCCCGAAATCTGCTGGGTAATACCCACGAAAATGGCGATGATGACGGCGGCCCTCACCCACGGGGTACGCAGCGCCCGCAGCTGTTCCATCAACGAGGAGGATGTATTCTGCTGCGCACGGTAGTCGCCGTCTCCCATGCCGAGCGAGCACGCAACGGCACGGGCCTTGTTCATCTGCCCGCGGGAGGCGAACCACTCCGGCGAATCAGACACGAACACCATCCCCACTGCCAGCAGCACACCGGGAACAAAGGCGAGCAACAGCATGAGCCGCCAGTTGCCCGTGTGCGCCAACGCCGAGTTGACCGTGAAAGCGACGAGTTGGCCCACAACAATGGCCAGCGAGTTCAAAGAGACGAGCCTGCCACGTATTTTGGGGGGCGCCATCTCCGAAATGAACATGGGGGAGACGATGGACACCGCTCCAACTGCGACCCCAAGAAGCGTTCGCGCCGCGCCGAGCTGCATGACACCCTCGGATAGCGCGCACCACACGGACCCTGCGATAAAGACGAGGCCACCGACGATGAGCGTCATGCGCCTGCCGATCCAATCGGCGATCCGGCCGCCGAAGAGCGCGCCGAGGGCCGCGCCGACGAGCAGCATGGAGGTGACCCACCCCTCCTGCACGGGTGTCATCTCGAACTCTGGGGTGATGAACAGTAACGCACCGCTCATAACCCCGGTATCGTAGCCAAATAGAAGCCCACCCAGTGCGGCAATGAGCGCCACGATGCGCGGACTATTAATAGTTTTCATGGAGCGTTATTCTGCCAAAAGAAAAGGAAAAGTTGTGCCCGAAAATACACAAAACTTACAGAAAACAATCGTAAAAGCACTGGGTACCCGCCCCTTAATCGATTCAGCAAAAGAGGTTGCCTCCCGCGTCACTTTCCTCGCCGATTACCTCACTTCCACCGGGCTTAACAGTTATGTCCTAGGGATTTCCGGCGGCCAAGATTCCACTTTGGCAGGAAAGCTGGCCCAGATGGCGATCGACAAGCTGCGGGAAGAAGGCGCCACCGCCGAGTTCTACGCGGTGCGTCTCCCCTACGGTATCCAGTCTGATGCCGCGGATGTGGACATTGCGCTCGAATTCATCCACGCGGACCACACCGTGGACATCAACATCAAGCCCGGCGTGGACGCGCTGGCAGACGCGACGGCGACGGCTTTGGGCAGCGCTGGACTCAGCGACTTTAACAAGGGCAACGTGAAAGCCCGTGCCCGGATGATCGCCCAGTACGCGGTCGCCGGGGAGCACCGGGGGCTGGTCATCGGCACCGATCACGCTGCGGAGAACATCACTGGGTTCTTTACCAAGTTCGGCGACGGTGGCGCCGATATCCTGCCTCTGTGGGGACTCAACAAATCCCAGGGTGCGCAGCTGCTCGCCCACCTCGGCGCGCCGGAAAGCACGTGGAAGAAGATTCCCACCGCCGACTTGGAAGAGGATCGCCCCGCGCTTCCTGACGAGGTCGCCCTCGGCATCACCTACCGCGATATCGATGCCTACCTGCGTGGCGAGGAAATCAGCGAGGAGGCCGCCGCCGTCATCGCCCGCCATTGGCGCGTCAACGCCCACAAGCGCCACCTGCCCGTCACCCCTCTGGACACGTGGTGGCGCGTTTAAACACTGAGGCGGCTTACGCGCGTTACAACGCGTAAGCCGCAGGGATTATTACGCAAACAGCGCGAGAACATCCTCGGCGGCGCGGACGAGGGCGTAGCCATAGCTTGCGCCATGGGTGGTCGCGTGGACCGCGAGCGGGTGAAGCTGGTGGAGGGGAATGCGCGCGGACCAAGACGAATCCAACCCCGCGGCCTCCTCGTAGGCGGCGAAAATCTCCTCGATGTAGGGAGCACCAAACAGCGCCAGCATGGCGAGGTCGGTCTCCGGGTGGCCGCCGTGGGCGGCGGGATCAATAAACCGCGGGCCGACGGTGGTGAACAGCAGGTTCCCCGCCCACAGGTCACCGTGGATACGGGCGGGCCGAGGCGGCTCCACGTCGCCAGTGGCGCTTGCCGCCGCTTCCAGGGCCTTTTCTACCGTGCTGGCACCCCGCGGTTCGAGGTTGCCGTTGTCCACAGCCGACCGCACGAAGGGCAGCACCCGCTGCTGCGCATAGAAGGGGAGCCACGTGGGGCGAGGGTCACACGCCTGGGGCTGCGTGCCGATATAGTTGGGGCCGTCCCACCCCTCTGGTGGGCTACCGAAGGCGGGGGCACCCGTGGCATGAATGCGGGCGAGCTCCTCCCCGGCGCGCCGCGCGGCCTCCACGGTGGGGCGCGCCGGTTCGTAGCGGCGGGTGGTGATAGACGAGTCGGTGACGCTCACAACCTCCGCCACGCACGGGGAGGCCTCCGCCAGCCACCGAAGCCCCGCAGCCTCGGCGAGGGCGGCGCCTGGCTCACGGGGCGTTTTGGTGAAAACGGTGCTAACCACTAGTAACGGGCGGGCTCCGGGCCGAGCTCGAAGGCGCGGCCCTCGATGGTATCCGGCACGATCTTCACCCAGTTGTACTTGAGGGTGGGCACCCACGGTTCGAGCCCGAGGGACTCGGCGTGGTTCTCCTCCTCCGTGGAGGTAATCCGCGTGGCCGTGCCCTTCACCAGCACGGACCAGGCCGTGTTGACATCGACATGGTCGATCTCAAAGGCCACGCGCGGGTTAGCCATGATGGTGGACAGCTTGTTGCCCTCCGCCGTGCGGAAATAAATGGTCGTACCCTCGGTGACGTAGTTGATGGGAATGATGTCTACGTCATCTTCGTGGCGGATACCAATACGACCGAAGTCGTTAGTCTGCAGCTTGTCTATGGCATCGTCCTCAGGGAGGACGGTAATTGGCGAATCACTCATACCACTATTGTTCCATTAATCCTGCCTACCTGCACGGACAATGCTTAAAGTTGAACAATCGTGCGCCCGTGGATGCCGCCGGCAAACAGCTGCTTGCCTGCCTCGGCCACCTCTTCCAGAGTGACGGTCTGCGTGGCGGCGTGGAGTTTGGCCAGGTCGAGGTGCTCGCGCAGGAGGTCGTAGGCACGTGTGCGGTAGTCCAGTGGAGCATCGACGGAGTTCACCCCCACGAGTTTCACGCCGCGGAGAATGAACGGCAAAACGGTGGTGGTGAGATCCGCACCTTGGGCCAGCCCGCAAGCGGTCACCGTCCCGCCCCACGTCACCTGCGCGAGGACGTTGGC
This sequence comes from Corynebacterium pyruviciproducens ATCC BAA-1742, assembly GCF_000411375.1. GTDB lineage: Bacteria > Actinomycetota > Actinomycetes > Mycobacteriales > Mycobacteriaceae > Corynebacterium > Corynebacterium pyruviciproducens. Next base: position 1,433,327 of record NZ_KE150446.1, read on the forward strand.
AAGCGTGGTGGAACCCACACAGTCGACGGCACCAGCGTAGGTGGCCTTCTGCAGCGGTTTGCCCTTGTGGGAAAGCTCGTCGCGGTCGATGATTCGGCTGGCACCCAGCCCCGTGAGATAGTCGCCGAGGCTATTGCCACGCCCGGTGGCGGCGACGGTGGTGTAGCCGAGCGAGGCGAGCAGCATGAGGGCGACGGTGCCCACGCCGCCGGTAGCGCCGGTGACAAGGATCTCACCGTCGTCGGGGCGCACCCCCTGCTCAACGAGGGCGTTGACGGACAGCGCCGCCGTGTAACCCGCCGTACCCACCGCGGCCAGGTCTTCGGCGCTCCAGCCCGCAGGGGCGGCGATGAGCGAGGAGGAGTCCACCCGCACCCGGTCTTGGTAGCCACCGTGGCGGAACTCGCCGAGCCCCGCGCCGTTGAGGACGACGAGGTCGCCGGGCGCAAAACCGTCGGCGGTGGTGGATTCCACCCGCCCGATGGCATCGATGCCGGGGACGAGCGGGAAGATGCGTGCCACGCCGCGGTTTCCCTCGAGCGCCATGGCGTCTTTGTAGTTGAGCGCGGAGTGGCTGACTGCGATGATGGTGTCACCCTCACCCAGGAATTCGTCTCCCACCTGGCGAATTTCCAGGGTTATTGTGTCGTCATTCTTGTCTACGATCAGTGCTTTACTCATGGCCATATTCTACAGAGCATGCACTGGGAGCCTCCGGTCTTCCCACTGGCCTACCCTTGCGCGGTGGTGTTCTGCCTGCGCCCAGGCGCACCGCGCCGCTCGGCGGTGCTGGACGCGGACCCGTTCGCGGTGGCATCCGGGTAACCCTGCATCATCGCCCCGCCACGGTCCATCCCGGGGCCACCAGCGCCGGGCATGCCGCCGCCCATTCCGCCACTCGTGGCGGTGCCTGCGGTGACGGTCTGGTCGCCGACGGTGTAGGTGGCACCGGAGGTGATCTCCGGGCTGGCGTACACCACGTTGCCCACCTTCTTCTTAGCGGTCAGCGTCGCTACGACGGTGCCGGATTCGTCCTTGACCTCGATGGTGTCGCCCGCGGCGGCGCTGACGTTGGCCTGCACCCAGCCCTCGCCGGTGGTGGGGGCCTGCGCCATGCCTGCCGAGCCGAGGGCCGCCACAGTGCCGCCGGTGACCTCGAAGGCACCCGCCACATCGAGGGCACCGTTGCCGTTATTTTCCGGTCCGTTGACGGTGACCTGGCCACCGCTGACCGTCGCGTCACCGTTGGAGTCCAGGCCGTCGCCACCGGCGTTGATGGTGACGGTTCCGCCGGTGATGGTCACCTGCTCGCCCGTCGATTCGCCGGGCATTCCGCCGCCCATCCCCTGCGGAGGCATCCCGCCCGCCGGGGGTTCACCGGGGATTGCGCCACCTGCCGGGGGTTCGCCGGTTTCCTCTCGAGTTTCGGTCTCACTCGAGTTGTCTGCCGCGGCGATCGCTTCCAGGCCCGCCTCGACGGTGGTAGAGCCTGAGCCGTTGATGCCATCGTCGTTGGAGGTGAGGTTCACCTCGCCATCCGAGATGGTCACCAGTCCACCTTCCAAGGCCTCCTCAGACTTGTCGACGTTCACCTTTCCTCCACTGATGGTCGCCGCGACCTCACTGTGGAGTCCGTCATCGCCGGCGGAAATCGTCACCTCGCCGCCGCTGACGCGCAGGGCCCCATCGGAGTGGATACCGTCGTCGTCGGCAGTGACGGTGACCGACCCGTCGTCGACAAGCGCAAACGTGCCCGCATTGATGGCCTTGTCCGTGGACGAAAGCGACAGCGTGCCACCCCCGATGAGGACATCGGTGACGGCAGACAGAGCGTCGTCCCCGGCCGTCGCCGTGACGCTACCGCTAGTGACGCGCACCCACCCCTTGGTGGTGTCATCGTCCTTGGACGACTTCACCGCGTCGCCGCCCGCGGTCAGAGTGAGCTCCCCACCGGAGATGGTCACCGAATCGGTGCCCTGGAGGGCATCGTCACCGGCGGTGACGGACAGCGTGCCACCCGTGATGGTGAGATCGTCCTTGGCCACGATGCCGTCCTCCGGGGCCTCCACCGTGAGCTTGCCGTCACCGGAAATGGTGAGGTCGGAGGCGGCGGACACCTCACCCCGGACGGTGTTCGTGTCCTCCACCACCAGCGCCACGTCGCCGTCGTTGATGGCGATGCCGTTGCCTATGGTCACCCCATCGAGGATGAGCGTCACCTCTCCCTCGGCCGCTGTCACCGTCACCCCCGCCGAAGTCTCCCCACTGATCCGGTACGTGCCGGCCTCGGTGATCTCCAGCGACTCATCCCCGCTGAGGTTCACCTCCTTCGCGTTCGACGTGGCCGCCTCCACCACCGTTGGCTCGCTGTTCTCGCTCGCCTCCTCTGCGGCCGTCGGCGGATTAGTTGTATCCCACGTGCCGGAGGTCTCCTGCGACACCGTCTGGGTCACCGCCTGCGAGCTCGCGGCGGGGCTCATCTGCGTGGTGGAATCACACCCCGCAAGCCCCAGCATCCCCACAACCGCGGCCACGGCCACGCATTTCTTCATCCTCAGTTTCATTTCCTTGTTCCTTTTGCTTTGAGTTTCTGTTGTTTTTCAACGATTTCTAGATTTGATTCGCTTACTCGACCGGGGCCGCTATGTCGGCCCCCACGTCCGCCGACACGCGCGCCGCCTCAAACGTCTGCATCGCCCGGCGCCACTTGTTGCTCGGCAACTCCGGGTGCATGACGGCAAGCCCCGTGCCAAACTTGGACACCTTCTGCGGACGCAACCCCATCGCCCACAGCTGCCGATCCACCACGCTCGGCCGCGCGCCCGACTTTGTCTCCACAAACACCAAGTCCAAGCCCTCCAGGTGGCCACCGCGGGAGCTGTGCCACCGCAGATCCGAATCCACCGTCACCCGGCCCTCCCCCTCCGGCTTGAAGGTGGCACGCCAATACTCGTTCCTCAGCGTGGGGCGAAGCGCTCCCACCTCGGCGCCCACATCCACCCGGCGCGCCTCCAGAGTCTGAGCAAGCCACGGCTCCAGCCGCTGGGGGATCCGGTCGCCGTAGGCCTCCTCCACCTTGATGGGAACACGCTCCTTCACCGTGGTGCCCCGCGGGCCACGGGTTTTCACCTCCAGGAACGCGATCCCGGAATCCACGTAGTCGCGCATGCGTACCTTGTAGCGGCGGCGGCGCTTGAAGGCTGCGGTAAAGTAGCTCCCCCACGAAGAGGAATCTAGGTATGACGTGCGGTAATGCTGTAGAAATCGGCCGTTTATTTCCAGTATCCGCGTGGATTGCGGAAGGGAGGCGAGGAGTTCGCGCGCCTCATTACCTGTGAGGAGGTACTTGCGATCCACCCGCGTCATCATGCGGGCGCAGGCGTTGAGCTCGTCCAGGCAAATGGGCTCAAAGAGCGCGAGGGACGGCTTACAGTGCATTGAGCGCTACCTCGTTTTCCGTCTGCCCCAGTGCCGGTGCGCTCTTTTCACGCGCCGCGGGTTCGCGAAACCGGGCGGTCACCTTCGTCGTGTCGTTGATGAGGTCGACGCAGTGCACCGTGACGGAGTTCACCTCGGTGCCGAGGAGGAGCTCCACCGCCCGCGTGGCCTTTGCCGTGGTGGGGTAGGCCCGGTCGAGTTTGATCTCCTGCGAGCGGTACTGGCCGAACAGCCGTGTGCTATCCGCCACGGCGAGCGTGGCGATGATGGCTGCGACGATGACTACCTCAAGCTCGCTGGGCGTGGTGGTCATGCCGTTGACAAGGCCGATGGCGAGGGCGGCGAAGTAGTAGGACACCTCCCTTTGGGAGATCTCCGAGGAGCGCAGCCGGATGATGGACAGCACGCCGAAGAGGCCCATTCCCAGGCCCATGCCGACGTTGGTTCCCGTGAGAACGGTGGCCACGCCGAAGACGCCCATGTTGACGGCGAAGAACGCGACAACGAGGTCGGTGCGGTGGTGGCGGGGGAAGTAGATCCCGAGTACGAGGATGGCGATAGCCACCAGGTTGAGACCTAGCATCGTCAAAGTAGTGAACATTTCGTCCCTCCATATCTAGGTATGACTCGATACAATCGCCCCACCAACACACCCGGTGGCGCGATGGACAGTGTCTATGGTGCGAGATGAACGTTGAGGGATCCGTGAAAGTTTTCGCCAATTAGGTGCCGGTTTTATTCGGGTTTTTTACCCCAAACCGAACATATCCTGTACGCACTGAACTGGGACACAGGTTTCGATGTTCGAATTTTAGATACCGCACACCCCCATGTGAGCACCACAGCAAAACCGGGGATTTTTCCGTATTTCATACGAAAGGTCCGACCTTTTTCAGCTATTCTCTACCCTTCTAAACAAATCGCCAGCCAACCTGCCCGAGCCGAGATTTGCATGAGACCCCGCAGCGCGGTGCCGTCTTACCACCCCGTCTCCCTACTTGTTAAATTTCTTAACGGTTAATATACTTAACAACATGAGCGAGAACACTTTACCTGAGCGTGAGGAATTAACCAGCGCACTCCTCTACGAGCTACACCGGTTCATCTTCGCGTCCACCGACACCATCGGACGCTTCACCGCGTCCATGAACATGAACGATAAGGACGGGGAGGCGGTCCTCCACATCTGGCGGGCGGAGCTCACCGGCTCCCCACTCTCCCCCACCGAGCTCGCCGGCATCCTCCGCGTGTCCAAGCCCGCGGTCACCTACCTCACAGAACGTCTCCTCGAGGCTGGCTACATCACCAGGCAGCCCGACCCCGCCGATCGCCGGCGCACGGTGCTGCGCATCTCCGAGCTCGGCGGCCAGGTGGGGCACAACTTCTCCGCCCCCATGGACCACGGGCTAGGTCTCCTGTTCCGCGACCGCTCCGACGAGGAGCTCGCCACCTTCACGTCGATGCTTCACCAGCTTGTCGACGCCCTGTCCACCTCCCACCCCGAAAGCGCGACCGATGACCACTAAAGAAGTAGCTCGTCCCGAAGGCTCCAGTAGCTTAACGACGCCCGCCCACTGGGGCCTCATCCTCGCCCTTTACCTCACCGGTATCGGCATGGGGGCGCTGGACACCGGCATTGTCAACCCGGCACGCACCGTCATCCAGACCGGCCTCGGTGTGGACGACAAGACGGGCGTGTGGATCTTCACCATCTACACCCTCGCCTACGCCGCCGCGATCCCCGTGGTGGGCAAGCTCGCCGATATCCTCGGCCGCAAGCCCGTGTACGTCATCGCCATCGCGCTGTTTGGCCTCGGCTCACTGGGGTGCGGGCTCGCACAGGACTTTTCCTCCTTCGGGCTGCTCATCGCCTCCCGCGTGGTGCAGGCCATCGGCGGCGGCGGAATCATGCCGGTGGCCACCGCCGCCATCGGCACTATCGTTCCACCTGCCAAGCGCGGCATGGCGCTGGGGCTCGTGGGAATGGTGTACGGCGTGGCCAACGTGTTCGGCGCATCAGCCGGCTCCCTGGTGTTGTCTATCGCCGGGCAGGCCAACTGGCAGTGGATCTTCTACCTCAACGTGCCGGTTGCCGTCATCGTCATCGCCCTCGGCCTGCGGTTCCTCCCCGAGCAGGAGAGCGAGCCCGCAGGCACCATTGACGTGACGGGCACCGTCATCTTCGTCGTCCTCATCACCTCGCTGTTGTGGGCGTTCCAAAACCTTGACTTCACCCACATCGGCCAATCTCTTGCAACTCCCTCCGTGTGGGGCGGTTTTACCGTCGCCGCGCTGCTCGCGCCGTGTTTCTGGCTGGTGGAGAAGCGGGCCGATGACCCGCTCATTGATTTCCGCTACTTCGCCACCATCAACGTGGGCACCACCCTCCTCATGAGTGCGGTGGCAGGCGTTCTCATGATGACGGTCATGTTCATCCCCCAATTTGCGGAGAACTCCATGCGGCTGCCCGCCGGTGCCGGTGGCTACCCCACCACCATCATCGGTCTCGCCTCCGCCGTGGGAGCCCCGATCAGCGGCAAGCTGACAGACCGCTTCGGCCCGCGGCTCGTCCTCGGTATCGGCACGGTGATCTCCACCATCGCCGGCTTCACGCTCATCTATTGGGCAAGCCCGTATCCCTCGGCGCTTTCGACCTCGGTGGCCATCTTCCTGTTCGGCCTCGGCCTCGGCTTCCTCATGGGGGCGCCGCTGACCTACCTCATCTTGCACCTCATTCCCGAGTCTGAGGCCAACGCCGGGCAGGCCACGCTGTCCCTCGTGCGCTCGCTCGGTGTCACCCTGGCGCCGGCGATCCTCGTGGGTCTCCTATCCACCGCCATGGGGGACCTCCCCGGAAAGGTGATGGCCGAGATGCCAGAGGCACCCGCCGCCGCGCAGGCAGCCGGTGCGGATGCCACGCTTCCCCCGGAGCTTGCGCAAAGCCTCCAGACCGCCGACGTGACCACCATCGTCGACCGGTCGAAGGACGTGGCCAACGCGCTATTCGACGAGCAGGAAAGCCGCCTCCCGCAGGGCGCAGGCGCCGCGCTGCCGGCGATGGAAGATGCCCGCGCAGATTACCTCGCACAGATTGAGGCGAACCGTGGCGACATCGAGCAAGCCTTCCAGCTCGGCCTCAACGAGGGCTTCGCCCGGCTGTTCTGGTTCTACACGCTGCTCTCACTGGCAGGCACCGCGCTGCTCGCGGGGCTGCCGTCGAAGCGGAAGATCGACGAGAAGATCGCGGCTTCTGCAGAGAACGGAGTCTCTGCAGAGAGAAAGGTCACTACAGAGGGCGAAACCTCTGCAGAGAACAAGGTCTCTGCAGAGTAAAGGTGAAAAAGAAAAATCCCGGTAGGTTTTCCTACCGGGAATTATTGGTGGAGCTAACGGGATTCGAACCCGTGACCCCCACACTGCCAGTGTGGTGCGCTACCAGCTGCGCCATAGCCCCATAAGCTGCGTTTTTTGCAACAAGGACTAATATACAGGCGGGCCGAGGGTGAGGACAAATCGCCAGGTAGATACAGATAAGGAGCGCAACCTCACGGCGCGCTCCTTACGTAGCTCAAGGATTACTTGGCAGAGACTTCCTCAATCCAGTTCTCGGTGAGCTTGACATCCTGGCCGTTCTGCAGGACCCGGGGCGAGGAGACTTGCCCCTTCGGGTCGGCAGCCTTGAGCTGCTCGGCATCTTCGGTGGCAACCTGCTTGTAGTGCTCAATGTTGGAGCCGTCGCGGATCGACTTCACCGCATCGGAGTGCGCGCCGAGGGCCTCGGCAACATCGGCCATATCGTTAGCCTGCCACTTGCTGTAAATCTCCTCCTGCTTCTCCAGCAGGGTGGAGCGGAGGTTCCAGTACGCCTTGGCGTCGCCCGCCTGCGCAAGCGCATCGGCGGAGGCACCGGCGAGGGTGGAGTGGCCGTCCTGGCCACGGTCAAGGAAGTTGAGGGAGTGGATGTTGACGATGAGCTTGCCATCCTCAACCGCCTTCTTCATGTCCGCGTCGGACATCTTGGCCAGCTCCGCACAGTGGACGCAGGAGTAGTCCTCGTACAGGTCGATCTCCGGGGTGTCCGCCGTGGCATCCTTGCCCACAAGGCTGATGACATTGTCGGAGTAATCCACATCGAAGGCGACTTCCTGCACGTCGACGCCGTCGAGCACCTTGTTAGTCTGCGCGGTGCGGCCGGTGAACAGGATGTACCCGATGACGGCTGCGATCACCAGGCCGAGGATGACCAGGGCCCAAATAAAACCGTTGCCTCTTTCACTCGGGTTCTTTACTTTCGTGTTGGTCACGATCGTCTCCTTTGTGGTTCGTTCAAATGAAAAGTATGTGCGCTACATTATTGCACCGTCACCGTACGCGGTGGCAACGATGCCTCGATCCAGTCAAGCGTACACAGCCCAGCGCGAAAACGGTCGCTTCACTGTCCACGCGGCCATGAGGAAAAAGAGGATGTCTTTCCCAATCCCCTCGATGTACGTGAGGGCACCCACATCGGGGTTTTCCCCGCCCACGCCAAAGCAGCCACAGTCAATGGTCAGTCCCCGCGCCCACGCCGAGCCAATGCCGATAGCAAAGCCCACGAACATGAGTGCAGACACCGCAGCCACCGGGCGCAGGAACACGCCAAGCAGCAGCAAAACGCCAAGGGCGAGTTCCACCAGAGGCAGCACCGTACCGATCATGTGGGCGATATCCATGGAGAACAACTCGTAGGCCTCGACAGATTTCTTCGTTCCAACGGGGTCGATGAGCTTAAGATAGCCACTGACAAGCCACACGGCGGCAAGCCCAAAGCGGCACACCGCCGAGATGACGTTGGACAGGTTAAAAGTGGTCACGTCACACAATATATAACAGTGTCCACTGGTTGCACTAAGCACCCCAACAATCGGGAGGGTATTCACAGGCGTTTGACGCGCAAAGGGCAGAAGAACGGGCCCGGGAACCCCCGGGCCCGTATGAGGCGGTAGCCCGCAGCGGCCTCCCGCTGCGTGGTGCCGGCTACTTGCCCAGCACCTCGCTGACCAGCGCCTGGGCTTCTTTTTGGACCTGCTTGAGGTGGTCTTCGCCCTTGAAGCTTTCGGCGTAGATCTTGTACTTATCCTCGGTGCCAGACGGGCGGGCGGCGAACCACGCGTTCTCGGTCACGACCTTGAGACCGCCGATCGGTGCACCGTTACCCTTGGCTTCCGTCAGCTTCTCGACGATCTCCTCCCCCGCCAAGGTGGTGGCTTTCACCTGGTCCGGGCTCAGCTTCTTGAGGATCGCCTTCTGCTCACGGTTCGCCTCGGCATCGGTGCGGGCGTACACCGGGGAACCAAACTTCTCGGCGAAGGTGGCGTAGCGCTTCGACGGGGTCTCCCCGGTGACGGCGAGGATCTCTGAGGCCAGGAGGTCGAGGATAATGCCGTCCTTATCGGTGGACCACACCGTGCCATCGGTGCGCAGGAAGGACGCGCCGGCGGATTCTTCGCCGCCGAAGCCGATCGTTCCGTCGATAAGCCCCGGAACAAACCACTTGAAGCCCACGGGAACCTCAACCAACGTCCTCCCCAGGGAGGCAACCACACGGTCGATCATGGAGGAGGACACGAGCGTCTTGCCCACGGCGGTGGCCTCGGGCCAGCCGGGACGGTGACTGAACAGGTACTCGATGGCGACGGCGAGGTAGTGGTTCGGGTTCATGAGGCCAGCATCGGGGGTGACGATGCCGTGGCGGTCACTGTCCGCATCGTTGCCGGTGGCGATGTCGTACTTGTCGCGGTTGTGGATGAGCGAGGCCATGGCGTTAGGGCTCGAGCAATCCATACGAATCTTGCCGTCGGTATCGAGCGTCATGAACCGCCACGTGGGGTCGACCTCGGGGTTAACAACCGTGAGGTTAAGGCCGTACTTCTCGCCGATGGCGCCCCAGTAGTCCACGGAAGCACCACCCATGGGATCCGCGCCGATGGAGATCCCCGAATCGGCGATCGCCTGCAGGTTCACCACGCTGGGCAGATCGTCCACATAGTGGCCGAGGAAATCGAAGGCGGTGGCACGACTATCGGTGACGGACTCCACAGACACCCGCTTGACATCCTCATTCCCGCCGCGCATGAGCTCATTGGCGCGGGCGGCGATCCAGTCGGTCGCGTCCGTGCCGGCGGGGCCACCGGTGGGCGGGTTGTACTTGAAGCCGCCATCACGGGGCGGGTTGTGCGAGGGGGTAATGACGATGCCGTCGGAACGCTTCGCGTCCGTGCCCGTCACCCCACCCGGCAGGCCCTTGTTGTACTGAAGGATCGCGTGGCTCACCGCCGGTGTCGGAGTGTAGGCGCCGTTGGCATCGACGAGCACGTCAATATCGTTGGCCAGCAGCACTTCCATGGCTGTGAGCATCGCCGGCTCGCTCAGCGCGTGGGTGTCACGGCCGATGAAGACGGGACCCTCGATGTGCTCCTTCGCGCGGTATTCGACGATCGCCTGCGTAGTGGCGAGGATGTGATCCTCATTGAAGGCCGTGTCCAGGCTGGAGCCACGGTGCCCCGACGTACCAAAGCTGACCTGCTGATCAGGGTTTTCCGGGTCGGGTTTGCCCTCGTAGTAGGCCTTCTTCACGGCCCCCACATCGATGAGGTCCTCTTCGCGGGCCGGCTGCCCTGCTCTCTCGTGAGCCATAGTGACTGCTCCTTAGTCGTCTCTGCGGAATATATACGTCTTCTTCCTATCTTTGCCTGTTTCACACACTTTTGCAGGAGAACGGGTTAAAACCCGCTGTACCCTCCCACCCCCGCATGAGGGAAAAACTTGTTCAACTAATTGGAATTCAACTATCAGGCTTGGAAAATATCCACAATCTTCTTTCCACGCTGCTACGACAGCGCGGACACAGGAGACAATCTCACCTATTCACCGAACTCGCAATGAGCTCACTACGTGCGCAAAGGAGGGCTCAATGGAATCCCTGTTGGACATTTTAAACAAGGTAGATTCAGTGGTGTGGGGCCCTTTCCTCCTCATTCCGCTGCTGCTAGGAACAGGGCTGTGGCTCACCGCAAGGCTCAAAGGCCTGCAATTTAGGAAAATGATCGTGGCCTTCAGGCACGGTCTCATCGACCCCAACGACCCCACGGGCGAAGGGGACATCTCCAACTACCAGGCGCTGACCACCGCACTGGCAGCAACCGTGGGCGTGGGCAACATCGTCGGCGTGGCCACCGCACTCGCGCTCGGTGGTCCCGGCGCGCTGTTCTGGATGTGGGTGACTGGCCTGGTGGGCATGGCCAGTAAGTACACCGAGGCCTTCCTCGGCGTGCGGTTCCGTGAGGAGGACTCCACCGGCCACATGCTCGGCGGGCCGATGAAGTACCTCAAGAAGGGCATCGGCGGCAAGCTCGGCGGCGGCCTCTCACTCGCCTTCGGTATCTTCGCCGTCATCGCCTCGTTTGGCATCGGCAACCTCACCCAGGCTAACGCCGTGGCCACGGCCATGAACGATGCCTTTGGCATGGATACCCACGCCACCGGCGCACTCATGTTCTTCCTCATCGGCATGGTGCTGCTCGGCGGCATCGAGACCATTGGCAAGGTGACGAGCGCCTTCGTGCCACTCATGATCATCATCTACATCCTCGGCGCTTCCATCGTGCTCATCGTCAACGCCGGCGACATCCCCGGCGCCTTCGCGCTCATCTTCCACGACGCGTTCACCGGCTCGGCAGCCGTCGGCGGATTTGCGGGCTCGTCCCTTCTGCTCGCACTCCAGCTCGGCGTCGCCCGTGGCATCTTCTCCAACGAGTCCGGCATGGGTTCGGCGGCCATCGCCGCCGCGGCCGCGCAGACGAACCACCCCGTCCGTCAGGGCCTCGTCTCCATGACGCAGACCTTCATCGACACCATCGTCGTGGTCACCTTCACCGGCCTCACCATCATCACCACGGGCACGTGGACGATGGGCGCCAGCGAGGCCGGCTCCATGACGGCCGAGGCGTTTTCCCGCGGGTTGCCCGGCAACTGGGGCGGCACCATCGTGTCCATCTCCACCATGTTCTTCGCCTTCTCCACCATCGTTGGCTGGGCCTACTACGGCGAACGCTGCCTCATCGCCCTCGTGGGAATGCACGGCTCCCTGCCCTACCGCATGCTCTTCACATGCGTGGTATTCATCGGCGCTATTTCCGAGATCCAGATCGCCTGGGTGCTTGCCGACGTAGCCAACGGCCTCATGGCGATCCCGAACCTCATCGGGCTGCTGCTACTATCTGGGTTTGTAGCAAAAGAAACAAAGGACTACTTGGACTTCGACCCAAAGCTGCGGGAAACCCCCACCTCTGTGGCCGAGTTCAACGCCCGCCACATCCCAGAATGGTCGTGACCTACCCACAATGAGCCTCAAAGCCGCACTGTACGTCGGTTGCGGCGCGGCACTTGGCTCCATGGTGCGCCACGCCACCATCCTCGCGTTGGGCCCCAGCTTTGTCACCATCACCCTCATCAACATCTGCGGGTGCTTCGCCATCGGGGCGATGAAGCCGGGGCCTTTTTGGACGATCGGGTTCCTCGGCGGGTTCTCCTCGTATTCCACGTACCTCGTCATGACCTACCAAGCACATAACGCCGTCTACCTGGTGCTGGAGGTAATTTTTTGCATGGGCGCTTGGTTCCTCGGCGATGTCGTGCACCAGCATGTGCGCCGTGCGCACACGAAGGCGGAGGCGTAGAAAGTGGGTGCGTGGAGTTTCCTCATCGTGGCCGTCGGCGGGTTCGTCGGCGGGGTGATCCGCTATGTGTTGACAAGTGTCATGGGCACCCTGTGGGGAATCGCCACGGCCAATTCGGTGGCGTGCTTCCTCGTGGGGGCGGCCTCCACGCACGGGGCGCTGAACCTCGTGGTCACCACGGGGATCGCGGCGGCGCTGTCCACCTGGCCGGCCCTCGCAGCGGAATTGGGCCGTGAGCTGCATGAGCGCAGATATTTTCTGTTCGCTTTTTACCTCGCGGCCAACCTGGCCCTCGGCCACGTGGCCGCTTTCATCGGCAGCCAGCTGGCGGTGCCGTGGTAGATTTCTTGCACGTGAATGCACTTCTTATTGCCGCAGCGGCAGGGCTTGGGGCAGTGGTGCGCTATCTCCTCACACTGCTCCCTCTTGCCAGTTCGTGGGAGCTGATCGCCATCAATGCGGTGGGCTGCCTCCTCATTGGCTGGAAGCCACAGCCAGCGTGGTGGTCTACCGGGTTCCTCGGCGGGTTCACCTCATTTTCCACGTACATGCTCGTAAGTGTTACGGATTCCTCGCTCGCCTACCTCGTGGTGGCGGCCGCGGTATGCATCGCCGCGTGGTTTGCCGGCGACGCGATAGGGGGCAAGAAATGATGGCGGTACTCGGCGTGTTCGTCGGTGGCGCCCTCGGCGGGGCGATCCGCTACGGATGCACTAAGTGGTTGGGCTCGGCACCCGGGGTGCTCGTGGCAAACCTCGTCGCATGCTTCGTATTGGCGCTTGCCACCGGCGCGGACTTCCACCCCGTGCTGGTGGGCACCGGGTTCGCCGGGGCGCTGTCCACGTGGTCGACGCTGTCGAAGGAGATCGGGCTCATGGTGAAGGCCCGCCAGTGGCGCAGGCTCGCGTGGTTCGCAACCGCGCACGTGGCCGGAGGCCTCCTCGCTGTGGCGTGGGGTCTGCGGGTCGCTCACGCGTTGTAGGCCATAACGGGGGGAGTTAACCCGGCGTTCATCTGCCGTTTGCTTTTACGCCATGTGCTGGCGTTTTCCAGCCCCTCCACCCCGTCAAGAATCGGAACGATCACCCCCATTACTTCCCAATTTCCGCACGCCAAAATAGGCTACTAGGCAGTAACTTACCCCTTAGTAGGTATGGAGATTGGAGTTCCATGTCATTCCTCGCAGCCCCTCCCGCGGCACCCCGAATACCGGCAGACCAGGTGGATAGAAAGTACAAAACCTGGCGGTTCAACGTGTTCATGGGTATTTTCCTGGGATACGCGGCTTTCTACTTGATCCGCAACAACGTCTCGCTCGTCTCGGCGATCCTCAAAGAGCACGACATCATGAACGCCGTGGGCATCGGCATCGTGTCCAACGCTGTGCTGTTCGCCTACGGTCTGTCCAAGTTCTTCATGGCGATGCTCTCGGACCGCTCCAACGCGCGCTACTTCATGCCGCTGGGGCTCGCGCTATCGGCGGTGATGAACCTGTTCATCGCCTCGATGCCGGCCGTCACCAGCTCGATCGCCCTGTTTGCCACCCTCATGTTCATCAACGGTTGGTTCCAGGGCATGGGCTGGCCTCCCTCGGGACGCGTCCTCGTCCACTGGTTCTCCACCAGTGAGCGCGGCTGGAAGACGTCGATCTGGAACTGCGCCCACAACGTCGGCGGCGGCGGGCTCGGTGTCCTTTCCGCCTGGGCACTGTCCACCTTCGCCACGAGCGAGGCCGACTGGCGACCCGCGTTCTACGTGCCGCCTATCGTCGCGCTCGTCATCGCCGTCATCGCTTTTCTCCTCATCCGCGACCGTCCGGAGGTCATGGGGCTTCCGCCCATCGAGGAGTACCGCGACGATCCCGCCAAGGTTGATAGTGTTGACCCCGCCGAGGGCAGCTGGCTCCAGGTGGTCACCCGCCACGTTCTCACCAACCCGATCATCGTCATGCTGGCACTGGCCAACGTGTTCATCTACACCCTGCGCTACGGCGTGCTCAACTGGATCCCCATTTACCTCGCCGAGCGCACCGATTCCGCCGACATTTCCGACGGCATCATCGGCTTCGCCATCTACGAGCTCGCTGGTATCCTCGGCACCCTGTTGGTGGGTTGGCTTTCCGACGTCGTCTTCCACGGTTGGCGCTCGGGTGCCGGTATCCTCGCCCTCGCCGTTGTGGGGGTCTCGTTGTTCGCCTACTGGCAGCTTCCCCCCACCGCCCCGCTGTGGTTGTTCTACCTGCTCATCGCCCTCATCGGCGGGTTCATTTACGGGCCGGTCATGCTCATCGGCCTGCAGGCCATTGACCTGTCCCCCGCCAACGTCGCCGGCACCGCCGCCGGGTTCACCGGGCTGTTTGGCTACCTCCTGGGCGCCACGCTCGCCTCGTCGGGCGTGGGCATCCTCATCCATCACTTCGGCTGGAATGTCACCTACATGTTCCTGCTCGGCGTCGTCGTTGTCGCCATCATCCTCATGATCATCGTAGGGAAGCGCGAACGCGCGCTTATGAAGTAAGAGATAAGTTGCAAAAACGCCACGGGAATTCCCGTGGCGTTTTCCTTATCTTTTACGTCTGAACGGGGTAGACCGTTCAGACGTCTTCCGGCCTGCGCACCGCGCGACCCAACCGGTCGCTCACCACGGGGGCCCAGGGCAGGCGCAGGTGGGCGGCGGAGAGCAGGTTAACGTCCCACTCGTGCAGAGTGCCCTCGTGGAGGATCCGGATCGCATCGGCAAACTCGTAGGCGAAGTCGATCTCGTGGGTAGTGAAGATGATGCCCACATCGCTCACCGTGTTCAGCGCCTTCATGAGCAGGTCCGCCGCGTAGTAGTCCAGGCCGGCGGTCGGCTCGTCAAGAAGGATGTAGCGCGGCTGCATGGCCAGCGCACCGGCGAGCGCCACGAGTTTCTTCTGTCCGAAGGACAGCTGGTGGGGGACGCGGTGGGCGAGGTCGGCGATGCCGAGCTGCTCCATCGCGCGGGTGGCGCGCGCCTCCGCCTCGCTCGGGGTGAGCCCCAGGTTGAGGGGGCCGAAGGAGACGTCGGAGACGACGGACGTGGAGATGAGGTGCGCGTCGGGCTCCTGCAGCACCAACTGAACTAACTCACGGTGAGCCGTCCGCCCCTTGCGGGAGTAGGACAAAGGTGCGGCGTCGACAAGCACAGACCCAGAGACCGGCTTCAGCGAGCCAGCTAGGACCCTAAACAGCGTCGTCTTGCCGGAGCCGTTAGCGCCGACGATACCGAGCCGGGAGTCAACGGCGACAGAGACATCCAGTCCGTTGAGTACTCCCGGGACAACAATGCCAGTACCTTCAAGGCTCATAAAACATACCCCACACAAAACGTGGCAACCAGGACCAGGGCGATCGCCACAAGACGCGCCGGACGGGCCGGCACATAAGAATGAAAAGTCTTCACTTCAAGCGGGTCCGCACGCAACTCCAGGGCCTCCTGCATCAACCGGGCGCGCATGAACGCAACCACAAAGAGCGAGGCGCCAATGAGCCCCGTGGAGTGCATCCGGGTGCGGAAAGTCCGCTCCGAGAGCCGCTGCGCCGCGGCCTCGCGCATCCCCACGAACGTCTGCCACAGGGCGCCGACCATGCGATACATGATCTGCACCACGTAGGTGAGGCTTGTGGGAATGTGCACGCGCCGCGCCCACGAAATGATGTCCGACAGTGGCGTTGTGCACGCGAACAGCAGAGTTCCAGAGGCTGCCACCACACAACGCCACCACACGGACACGGCGTTAGAAAATCCGCCGGGGACGGCGACGATCCCGGAGCTGGTCAGGTTCCATACCAGCGGGATCATGCCGACACCCACGAACACTGCGTTAAAACCGATGATTGGGAGATAGAGCTTCAACGGGGGTTTAGCCCAGATGAACGCGATAATCAACGGCACGGCCACCACGGTGGGATTAACCGCGACGGCACAGAACGTGAGCCCCACAAGGAGGAGGATTTTCTCCGCCGTTGGCACGGTGGAAATCCGGGAGCTCGCAGCAGCCGCTTCGAGCTCGAACACGGTGTTACTTGACGCTTTCTAGGTTCGCGCCCTGAGCAGGCGCGGAGCCAGCGTCCTCCGGCTCGGTCACGTTCTTGCGGCGGGCCTTGTAGTAGCCCAGCACGTAGCCCACAAAACCGGCACCAAGCGCAGCCTGGAGGGCGAAGAGACCGGACTCGACCTCGCCGGGAAGCTCCGGCTGCCACTCGAACCACGGCTCGTATCCCGGGTTCTCCTGCTCAATGAGGTCGCCACCCTTATCGTCGGCACCACCGAAATCGGAGCCACCGGCCACGAAGAACGGCAGGATCACTAGGAAGATGATCGCGATGATGGACAGAACTAGATTCCTGGTTTTCATGCGTGTGCAGCCTCCTTATTTGCAGCGGCGACAGTGTCACTGCTCGAAGGACGCAGGAAGCCCAGCGAGGTGAGCTCCGGAATGGCAACCTTCTCCAGGGTCTTGATGATGATGACGGTGATGATCGCCTCGACGATCGCCAGTGGCACCTGGGTGGGCGCGTACAGCGCGAGGAACGTTCCCGCAGCCTGGAGCAACCCGCCCTCGTGGTGCGCCATGGCCAGCTGCAGCGCGGTGGTGGAGTACGTGCCCACGTTGGCCAGGAACACGCCGAGGAACACCGCAGCAGTCTGGTTCCACTTACGCAACGCCACGAACACGCCGTAGGCCACCCACGGGCCGACGATCGCCATGGAGAAGATGTTGGCCCCCAGGGTGGTGATCCCGCCGTGAGCCAAAAGCAACGCTTGGAACAGCAGGACAATGGCGCCAAGCACCGCCATGACCGGTGGTTTAAATAATATGGCGCCCAGTGGTGTGCCGGTGGGGTGCGAGCTCGAGCCCGTCACCGACGGCATCTTAATTGCGCTCAGCACGAAGCTAAAGGCACCAGCCGCGCCAAGCAGCATGGCGGTTTCCGGCTTTTCCTTGATTTGTTTTTGCACTTTGTATGCGCCGTAGACAACGAACGGGGTCGCCGCTACAGCCCATCCGACGCAGTGCTCAACGGGCAAAAAGCCCTCGGCAATATGCATAGGATACGCATCCTTATAAATTCTGCGGCCAGTACCTCGCCAGCCACATGATGAATTTTCCGCGGAAGCTTTTCGCAGGCAGCCGGTCTCCTGGCTTAGCCCCTCCACGCAGTAACGTGCGTACCCGAATCGCTTCCAGCCTTCCCACAGCCATGCGGCCACAGTGACCCCGTTGCCACTAAATGCAACGGATCGAAGCGCCCCAGGCGCGGGGTGAACCCCGCCTCGGTGCCACACAGTGACGAGGATCGCTTTCGGGTCTCACCGAAAATTCCCGTTCACTGCCATGAACAAACTTCGTTTCACAGCCTACTACCAGCAACCCCCATTGCAAACCCTCAATTGATTGTCTTTTTCTCCTCACCCCCCGACACCAGGCGCTATAACGGCTGGTACACGCACTCTTTCCTGGGCCACACCACTAACTGCCAAGTACAGTCGGCGCCCCTACCCCGCCCGCAACCTCCCAGCACCCACCCCACGCGAAGAAGAGAGCTCCGCCTTGATCATTCTTTCATAATTATTTTTCCATAAATGCCATTTTATCTATAGGTTAGACTGTGGCAAACATTCCAATTGAGATGGTTGTTACATGATTTTCCCGAAGAAAATGCCCGCCATCCTCGCGACCGCCACGCTGGCCTTGGGGCTGACCGCCTGCGGTGGAGATTCCGAGAGAACCACCGTCACTGAGGCGGCAACCCCCGCGACGTCAATCACCGTCGTGTCTACCGACACCGATAACGCGGATGATGACAAGGAGACCACGCCGTCCACGGCGACTGTACCCTCCCACAACGGCGCGTCCGTAACCATCGACGGCGCCGCGGTGCCCGACACCTTTGCCCCCGTTTCTTGCACCAACGAGGAAGATGACGGCCAGCCGGAGCTCAACATCCACGCGGGCGCCGAAACCCCGAATGACCTCGAGGTGGAAATCATCGATCCAGATGACACCCCGCACCTGGGTGGACTCTCCGTTGAGTCCGAGGGCAACCGCGAGTTTGAGCTTTCCGATTCGCAGGAGGCTGCCGCCACCGTGAAGAAGAGCGGCTCCGAGTGGACCATCACCGGCGAAGGCACCTACGACGGCACCGAAGGCACTGCCCTCCCGTTTGAGGTAAAGGTGAGCCGCCCGGCCTCAGCGCCACACCAAGGCCACAACGCCAAAACCACGTCAACCACCCTGGAACGAGGTTTGTACAAGCATCCCCTATCCTGGGTTGCTTTCTTTACGATTCGCCCCATTACACCCACCGATTTCCCCCTCATGGAACTTTTGTCTACGAACCTCCGACCAATTGGGTAGCGGACTGAGGAGACCAACAGGCCACCTTGACAGCCCGCACAATTTCATCATTATTACTTGTTTTGGCACTTCAGTGAGCCCACAAGTAACCCATTAACGAGCACCTGTGGACCTCGTAGAACTATCCAGGTGGCAATTCGGCATTACCACCGTCTACCACTACATTTTGCCCCCGCACTATCGGACTCGCCCCATGGTGGCGCTCATGCAAACCATGTGGCACACCACCGGCAAGGACCATTGGTACAGGGCGACACGATTCTTCGGCACCGCCTTCCTCATCAACTTCGCCATGGGCGTAGTCACCGGCATCGTCCAAGAATTTCAATTTGGCATGAACTGGTCCGATTACTCCCGGTTCGTTGGCGATGTCTTCGGCGCACCACTCGCTTTCGAAGGTCTCGCGGCCTTCTTCTTCGAATCTATTCTCCTCGGCTCCTGGATCTTCGACTGGGGGCGCCTCCCTAAAGCCCTCCACCTGGCAAGCATCTGGATCGTGGCCACGGCCGTCAACGTCTCGGCCTACTTCATCATCGTGGCCAGCTCCTTCATGCAGCACCCCGTCGGCGCCCGCTTCAACCCGGACACCGGTCGCGCGGAGCTCGTGGATTTTTGGGCGCTGCTCACCAACCCCACCGCGCTCGCTGTGTTCCCCCACGCCGTTTTCGGCTCGTGGATTACGGCCGGAACGGTGGTGGCCGCCGTATCCATCTTCAAGAAAGTGACTTCTACCAGCACTGCTCGCAGAATAATCGAGGAAGATAGCAAGCTGTGGCGCGCGTGCAGCCGGATGGTAAGCTACGTTATCCTCCTCGGCACCGCGGGTGTCGCCGCCACCGGTCACCTGCTGGCGCAGCTCATGTTCCAGCAGCAACCGATGAAGATGGCATCGGCGGAGGCACTATGCCAGACGACGCTGGATCCGCACTTCTCTATTCTCTCCATCGCCACGTTTAATGGTTGCGAATCCGCCCGCCACCTCATCGGTGTCCCGTTCGTCCTCTCGTTCCTCGCCGCCAACCAATTCACCGGTGTCACACCAGCTTGCGCCCGCCCTCGACGAGGTGCGACAGGCGGCGGACGCGCGGACGCGGGCAGTGCGCACCCACGAGCGCCCCTCGCCGTGGCGGCCGCGTTAACAACCCTCATTGCGGGGCTCACCGTCCTCGGGTTCGTTGTTCTCGGTGCCGCGCACTACCCCGCCGTTGGGGACCCGACGTGGCTGGGCATGGCGGTACTGTTGGCGTTGGCGGCGTTCGAGTCCCACCATGCCCTTCCGTCGGCTGACTCCCAGGCACCCCTGTCGAGTGAGGCTGCGCAGCGCCTGCTTGCGTGCACCGGGCACACGAGTCCCGCCGGGTTGTCTCCCGCCCAGACTGTCTCGCCCCCACGCACGGACATGGCGGAGGCGAGTGTGCGTGTGGTGGGAACCGCGACCGGGCCGGCCGTGGCGGTGCACAATGGTGTCTTCCGCCCCGGTGGTCCGACCTGGAGTTTTTCGGTCGGCTGCGGCCAGACGGCAGTAGTCTCTGCGCCGTCGGGCTTTGGGAAAACGTCGCTAGTGGAGGCAATCGCCGGAATCGTGTCGCCGCACAGTGGCACGATCGACATTGTGGGCATGGAAGGACGTGCGCCCGCCGAGGTTCTTCGCCTTTACGAGGAGGATGAGTGGATCTTTAGCACCACCGTCCGTGAGAACCTCCTGCTTGCTCAGCCCGCCGCCGACGACGCAACGCTCACCGAGGCGTGCCGTGCGGTTGGTTTTCCGTTGCCACTCGACATGGTGCTTGCCGACGGCGCGAACTCGCTGTCCAGCGGGCAGCGCCAGATTCTCGCCCGCGCGCGCCTCGACACCACCCTCATCGTCTTGTTCGACGAGCCCACCGAGCACATTGCCGAGGCGGACGCTGCCGACCTGCTGGCCACGCTGGCAACCCCGGAGGCGGGCCGGGCGAGGATCGTCGTCACCCATGCGAGCACCGACGTGAATCACTTGGTTTTTACCACCAATAATCCGTAGACTTCTTGAGTGTTACATTGATGAAAGGGTGATGCCTGCATGGCGCGCACAACCGTTCCTCGCCAGTCAGTTGAGACCAATGCCGCCAAGCGCTGGGCCCGGGTGGGGATCGTCGCCGCGCTCATGGTTCTCACGCCATTCATCGCCATCATCGCGGGCCCGGCCGATGTCACACTCGGACAGGTGGTAGGCGTCATCGCCAGCCATATCCCGGGCGTTCCCGTGGAGATCACGTGGAGTCGGAACATCGATGCGATCGTGTGGACTACCCGCCTACCCCGCAGCCTCCTCGCCCTCGGGGTAGGGGCCGTGCTGGGGGTGTCCGGCGTGGTGCTGCAGGCGGTTGCACGCAACGCGCTGGCGGAGCCCTTCGTCCTTGGAATCAGCTCCGGTGCGGGAACCGGCTGCACCATCGCGCTGCTCGTCCTGGGAATCTCATCTACCACCGGGGTGGGTCTCCTCGCCTTCGCTGGGGCGCTGGGGACGCTCGC
The DNA here is from genome assembly GCF_000411375.1 of Corynebacterium pyruviciproducens ATCC BAA-1742. Taxonomy (GTDB): domain Bacteria; phylum Actinomycetota; class Actinomycetes; order Mycobacteriales; family Mycobacteriaceae; genus Corynebacterium; species Corynebacterium pyruviciproducens. Next base: position 1,454,375 of record NZ_KE150446.1, read on the forward strand.
CATCGTCGTGGGCCTCACCGGCCGCTCCCCCAACCCGCTGCGTCTCGTTCTCGCGGGCCTCGCCGTCGGATTCTCCCTCCAGGCGGTGACGAACCTCGTCATCTTCACGTCCGGTCGCCCCGAGGCCAACCAGGCGATCATGTTCTGGATGCTGGGCTCCCTCGGCCGGGCGACGTGGCGCACGGCTCTCATCATGGTCGTGGTCGCCGTCGCACTCACGGTACTGCTCGTCATCTGTTCTCCGCTTATCGACGCCCTCTCCACCGGCGACCGTACCGCCCAAGGAGTCGGCATCAACCCGGGCCGCCTTCGTGTGGCGCTCCTCGTCCCGGTTTCGGCTGCGGTGGCGCTGGCGGTGTCCTTCTCCGGCGCGATCGGGTTCGTGGGGCTCATCATCCCCCATCTCATGCGGCGGTGGACCGGCCACGCCCACCGCGCACTCGTGTGTTCCTCAGCACTGGCGGGTGCGGGGTTTCTCACATTGACGGACACCGTGGGGCGGGTCGTGGCGGCCCCCATGGAGCTCCCCATTGGCGTGGTCACGGGCCTGATCGGAGGACCATTTCTCGCCTACGCTCTCACTAAAGGCAGGTTAGGCTAACTACATGCCCTAGGTTAGTATTCAAGGTGAAGTATCTTTGTATCTCGAAAGGACACCCCATGCGTAAGTTATCCACTGTCGGACTTGCCGTCGTCATGTCCGCAGCCCTCGCCCTCTCCGGCTGCGGCGAAAGTGCCGTCGACAAGCAACAACAGACAACCACCGCGACAGCGCAGGACACCGCAACCACCGTCGACAGTTGCGAGGAAACGCTCACCTTTGAGAAGGCTCCCGAGAACGTCCTCATGCTGAGCGAAGTCGATGTCTCCATCCTCTACGAACTCGGCGTGCTCGACCACGTCACACACAAGGCCGGCGTACAGCGCGTCTCCGGTATCGATGCCGAGATGGAAAAGGCCATCGCTGCCATCCCCTCTGTGGAGGCAGGTGAACAGGCCTCCGGAGGGGCACAAATGTCCACCGAGCAGATCCTCGATATCAACCCGGACCTCGTCATCGCCTTCGACACCGGTGTTGACCGCGACGCGCTGCGCGAGGCCGGCATCCCCGTCTACGCCCCTGATACCTTCTGCACCGAAAAGGAGCAAGGCCCCGCCAGCTGGGACAACGTGAAGAACGAGATCACCAAGGTAGCCGCCATCTTCCACGTCCAAGAAAAGGGCGAAGAGCTCATCAATAAGGTGGAAAGCGAGCTGCCCACCCCGGCGGCGGACACCAACCTCAACGCCGTAGCGCTCTACGTCACCCCGGGCTCCACCGAGATGTACACCTACGGCAACACCTCCATGTTCGACCCGATCCTCGCTGCCAACGGCCTGACCAACATGTACACCGACAACTCCACCCGCGTCTTCGATGCCTCTGTGGAGGATCTCCTGGGCAAGAACCCCGATGTCATCGTCCTCACCAGCGAGGACGGCGACGAGCAAGCAGCCCGTGACGCGTTCGAAGCCCTCCCCAGCGCCAAGGACCTCAAGGCAGTACAGGACAACAAGGTGTACTACGTGCCATTCGCCCTCACCGACCCGGCAACCACCCTCTCGGTCAGGGGTGCCACCACCCTCGCCAAGCAGCTGCAGGGCTAGCACATGCACCACACCCTACGAGCAGACAACATAACCGTGGACCGGGGAGGAACCCGCGTCCTCGATTCCGTGTGCTTCCCCGCAGCCCACGGCGAAACAGTCGGAGTTGTCGGTCCCAACGGTTCAGGCAAATCCACGCTCGTAGGGGCACTTTACGGAGCGTTCCCACTACAAAAAGGGACCGTAGTGTACGGCGGCACACCACTGGCGGAGCTCACCCGCCGGGACGTGGCGCGCACTGTCGCCGTCGTCGCCCAAGCCGACGAGGAGGGACTTCCCCTCCCCGTCCGCAGTGCCGTAGCGCTGGGCAGACTGCCGTTTCGCACCAACCTCGTCACCCCGGAAACCCCCGAGGACACCGCGAGGATCGAGGCGGCGCTGCAGGCCACCAACCTCACCGGGAAGATTGACCGTTTGACCACGCAGTTATCCGGAGGAGAACGGCAGCGGGTGGCAATCGCCCGGGCGCTCGCCCAAGACACGGACTTCATGCTGCTGGACGAGCCGACGAACCACCTTGACCTCAAGAATCAGCTGGCGCTCCTCGAGCTCATCCACTCCACGGGCAAGACGATTGTGCTCGTCCTCCACGACCTCAACCTTGCCGCCCGTTACTGCGACCGGATCCTCGTGCTCAACCACGGCGCAACCGTCGCGTGCGGGATGCCCTCCGACGTCCTCACACCCGCGCTCATCCGCGATGTGTTCGGGGTGCGGGCAACCCCCATCGACGTCGAGGGGATCAGACAGTTCGTCTTCTGGGCGCAGACAAGCCCCTAAGGATGGTAACCGACGGACTCGAGCAACCCGGGGTCAGTGACGTAGAAGCCGGTCACCTGGCCGAGCTCCACCCCACCCCACTGCAACAGCGACCGATCGAACGGCAGCGGCACGAGGGGAATGGTGCACTCATCAAGGTTGATGAGACCCAGGTAGAGATCCGACCTGCGAAGCAGGAACACCGCCGCCACATTTCGATCGAGAGTCAACTGTTCGGTGGTGAATTTCTTGGGAAACGTCGGCTCGCAGGTGGACGCGCCCAGCGAATCGCTAGGCGATGAGGGAAAACCGATGCTGGTCACGCCAACATCGTGATAATGCGCATGCCCGCTGACAAGCTCACCACCCCGGTGCTCCCACCCCTCAGGCACAAAAGTGTACGCCCTCCACGACTCATCGCCCGGCGATAGCGGCGCGCCCGGCTCTTCCCGGAAGCCCCCGCCATCGACGGTAAACAATGACCACGATGCCACCCCGCCTGACGGCGGCTCGTACACGACAAGTACCACCGGCTCCTGCGCCGTCCCTGATACGAACGCCCCACGGGCAGTCTTCCCCTCCGGAAGTGTGAGGAGGCGCACCGTGGAGGAATCGTCGAAAAGCAAAGACATCACCTGCAATTCCCTCTGCGGAACACTCACCCCGCCCTCGTAGCGGACGATGGGCGACACTGCCACGGCGGAACCGTCGTCGTTGACCATAACATCGGCAAAATCCTCCGTCCCCAGGGTGCCCGTGGCGACCGTCTCGCCGTTGGTGACGGAAAGGGATACGGTGCGGCTAGCGTGCACTTTATACCCCACGAAGCAGTTATTGGGTGAGACCTGCGGTTTCTCTGTAGGATATGTGGCCCCTCCCAGAACCGGCCCCGGCTCCAGGTTGCCCGACGCCGGGTTAAAGAAATGGACGCGGTTGAAGTTATCCACCGCGAGGAACAAGCCGTTACGGAACGGGACGAGGGGAGCGGTGAAATTCGAATCGACAAGAGCGCTGTGCGCCGTGGCGGTGTCATCGGTGGAGAAAATGAGGCTGTATTCAGAATCCCAATCCCTCGCCATACCTGTCACCCGGAAATCTTGATCCACCTGGGTGTTTTGTGCAGGAATCGAGCGCGGATCGACGTTGTCCGGCTCTGAGAGGCCGAACATGTGGCCCACCTCATCGCGCATCACGATAAGCCACGCCCCGGTAAGCCCCACGAACATGAGCACGACGACGACAATCATCGTGTACAACGGCTTGCTTTGTTTTACCTGGCTGACACTTTGATACCTAGACACATAGCGAATATTACGACGATCCAAATAAATCCGCTGGGCACGCAGATGCCTCCGTGAAGGCCGAGCGAACCACGGGTCACCCGGACATGCCAAAGAACCCTGAAACCGTTTGTTTGGTTCCAGGGTCCTTGTTTGTTTGTGGTCGGCGGTGTCCTACTCTCCCACATCCTCCCGGGTGCAGTACCATCGGCGTGGGTTGGCTTAGCTTCCGGGTTCGGAATGGGTCCGGGCGTTTCCCAACCGCTATCGCCACCGACACGTTTGTTCAGGGCTTGTTCAATTCTTGGGTTTTGGTGCACACGTTTGTGCGTGTGTGTGGTGTGTCTGATATTGCATAGTGGACAACGTGTGTGTTTGTGTTTTTTAGTTTTGCGGCTTTTGTTTGCGTGGTTGTTTATATTGGTTATTAGTACCAGTCACCTTCACACCTTGCGGTGCGTCCAGTTCTGGCCTATCAACCCCATCGTCTGTGGGGAACCTCATGGAAACCTTATCTTGAAACAGGCTTCCCGCTTAGATGCTTTCAGCGGTTATCCTTCCCGTACGTAGCCAACCAGCCCTGCCACTGGCGTGACAGCTGGCACACTAGAGGTACGTCCATCCCGGTCCTCTCGTACTAGGGACAGCCTTTCTCAAGTTTCCTTTACGCGCGCGGCGGATAGAGACCGAACTGTCTCACGACGTTCTGAACCCAGCTCGCGTGCCGCTTTAATGGGCGAACAGCCCAACCCTTGGGACCTACTCCAGCCCCAGGATGCGACGAGCCGACATCGAGGTGCCAAACCATCCCGTCGATATGAACTCTTGGGGAAGATCAGCCTGTTATCCCCGGGGTACCTTTTATCCGTTGAGCGACACCACTTCCGTACATCGGTGCCGGATCACTAGTCCCTACTTTCGTACCTGCTCGACATGTCCGTCTCACAGTCAAGCTCCCTTATGCACTTACACTCTTCCACCTGATTGCCAACCAGGCTGAGGGAACCTTTGGGCGCCTCCGTTACACTTTGGGAGGCAACCGCCCCAGTTAAACTACCCACCAGGCACTGTCCTTGAAACCAGATCATGGCCCGAAGTTAGACATCCAATCCGATCAGAGTGGTATTTCACCTTCCGACTCCACGGCCGCTAGCGCGACCGCATCAACGTCTCCCACCTATGCTACACAAACCGAACCGAACACCAATACCAAGCTATAGTGAAGGTCCCGGGGTCTTTTCGTCCTGCCGCGCGAAACGAGCATCTTTACTCGTACTGCAATTTCACCGGGCCTATGGTCGAGACAGCAGAGAAGTCGTTACGCCATTCGTGCAGGTCGGAACTTACCCGACAAGGAATTTCGCTACCTTAGGATGGTTATAGTTACCACCGCCGTTTACTGGGGCTTAAATTCTCCGCTTCGACCAAAAAATGATCTAACAGGTCCTCTTAACCTTCCAGCACCGGGCAGGCGTCAGTCCGTATACATCGAATTAACCTTCTTCGCACAGACCTATGTTTTTGGTAAACAGTCGCTTCCCTCTATTCTCTGCGCCCCACAACCGCCAAAATGCTGTCAGCAACGGTCATGGGTCCCCCTTCTCCCGAAGTTACGGGGGCATTTTGCCGAATTCCTTAACCATAGTTCACCCGTTCGCCTTAGTATTCTCAACCTGACCACCTGTGTCGGTTTAGGGTACGGGCCACACTTGCACTCGCTAGAGGCTTTTCTCGACAGCACAGGATCACCACCATCACCCTTAAAAGGGCTACGCATCACGCCTCACACATATGACAGTCGCATTTAACAAACCATCGTGCCACACGCTTACACCACAATCCACTCAGTGGCGCGGCTACCCTACTGTGTCACCCCATCACTTGGCTACTACCACCTCAGGTCCCACCACCACACACAACCAGCAGAACAAAATCCTGCTATTGGAAGCACATGGAAGCGGTTAGTATCAATGATTCACCACTTGTCGCACAAACGCGGGTACCAGAATATCAACTGGTTATCCATCGACTACGCCTGTCGGCCTCGCCTTAGGTCCCGACTCACCCTGGGAAGACCAGCTTCACCCAGGAACCCTTAGTCATCCGGCGGGTAGGATTTTCACCTACCATTCGCTACTCATGCCTGCATTCTCACTCGCACACACATCCACAAACCGTCACCAGCCTGCTTCACACCATGCACGACGCTCCCCTACCCAAAAACAAAAAAATTATCCTTGCCGCGGTTTCGGCGGTGTACTTCAGCCCCACTACATTGTCGGCGCACAACCACTAAACCAGTGAGCTATTACGCACTCTTTCAAGGATGGCTGCTTCTAAGCCAACCTCCTGGCTGTCATCGCGATTACACATCCTTTTCCACTTAGCACACCCTTAGGGGCCTTAACCGGCGATCTGGGCTGTTTCCCTCTCGACTACGAAGCTTATCCCCCGCAGTCTCACTGCCATAGAACATACATGCGGCATTCGGAGTTTGGCTGACGTCACTAAGACAAAATCCCGCTCAATCAACCAGTAGCTCTACCTCCACAGCACTACTATAACGCTGCACCTAAATGCATTTCGGGGAGAACCAGCTATCACGGAGTTTGATTGGCCTTTCACCCCTACCCACAACTCATCCCCGCAGTTTTCAACCTACGTGGGTTCGCGCCTCCACAAAGTCTTACCCTTGCTTCACACTGGCCATGGGTAGATCACCCCGCTTCGGGTCCAGAACATGCCACCAACACCCTACTTAGGATTCGGTTTCCCTCCAGCTACCCCCAACAAAGGGTTAACTTAAAGCGACATGCCGCTGACTCGCAGGCTCATTCTTCAAAAGGCACGCCATCGCCCACAAAAAGGCTCTGACGGATTGTCAACACACGGTTTCAGGAACTATTTCACTCCCCTCCCGGGGTACTTTTCACCATTCCCTCACGGTACTAATCCACTATCGGTCATTGGCAAGAAATCAGACTTACCGGACGGTCCCGGCAGATTCACAGCAGATTCCACGAGCCCACTGCTACTCGGGGACACCACGCACACAGCCACACACACATTTCACGTACGGGACTCTCACCCACTCCGGCAGGCGATTCCACACCACTTCCGCTACACGCGCACAGCCACTGGCGGCAAAAGGTTGACCACCCACGCAGACCCCACAACCCCACACACAACACCCCAACCAAGGCATCAACGCTGCATGCAGTTTAGTCAAAAATTCGCTTTCGTTCGCCACTACTCACAAAATCACAATTGTTTTCTTCTCACACCAGGTACTAAGATGTTTCACTTCCCTGACCACTCCTGCCTGACTATGAATTCACCAGACAGTAACTCCCATCACTGAAAGCTAGGTTACCCCATTCGGACACCCTCGGATCAACGCTCATACGGCAACTCCCCGAGGCTTAACGCAGCCCACCACGTCCTTCATCAGCTTGCCATGCCCAGGCATCCACCGTGTGCCTAAAAAAACAAAACACACAAACAATCAGGCGCCAAAAAAACTAAAACATGAACAAAAAAAGAAATCACACGCGTCCACTATACAATTCACACACACCACACCACCCCACCCACACAAAACAACACAACGTTTCGTGCACACAAGGCGGCACCAGGAACAAACATATTGCCCCAGACACCCAACAGCATGCCAATGCACCACTCACAAGCCTTGTCGCCAACACAACACGGTACCGAATCCATGAAACAAACGTTTTGCGTCCACACTGGATTAAAAAAAGGTGCGGCAACACACACGGCCACCCAACACCCACAACCACCACACCATGAGCGTGTGACAGCTGACAAAAATAATAAAAAATAAACTCCTTAGAAAGGAGGTGATCCAGCCGCACCTTCCGGTACGGCTACCTTGTTACGACTTCGTCCCAATCGCCAATCCCACCTTCGACCACTCCCCCCGGCAAAAACCGGTTAGGCCATGGGCTTCGGGTGTTACCAACTTTCATGACGTGACGGGCGGTGTGTACAAGGCCCGGGAACGTATTCACCGCAGCACTGCTGATCTGCGATTACTAGCGACTCCGACTTCATGAGGTCGAGTTGCAGACCCCAATCCGAACTGAGACTGGCTTTAGCGATTAGCTCCACCTCACGATGTTGCTCACGCACTGTACCAACCATTGTAGCATGTGTGAAGCCCTGGACATAAGGGGCATGATGATTTGACGTCATCCCCACCTTCCTCCGAGTTAACCCCGGCAGTCTCTCACGAGTCCCCACCACAACGTGCTGGCAACATAAGACAAGGGTTGCGCTCGTTGCGGGACTTAACCCAACATCTCACGACACGAGCTGACGACAACCATGCACCACCTGTAAACAGACCACAAAGGGACGACACATCTCTGCGCCCATCCTGCCTATGTCAAGCCCAGGTAAGGTTCTTCGCGTTGCATCGAATTAATCCACATGCTCCGCCGCTTGTGCGGGCCCCCGTCAATTCCTTTGAGTTTTAGCCTTGCGGCCGTACTCCCCAGGCGGGGCGCTTAAAGCGTTAGCTACGGCACAAACCCCGTGGAAGAGGCTCACACCTAGCGCCCACCGTTTACAGCATAGACTACCAGGGTATCTAATCCTGTTCGCTACCCATGCTCTCGCTCCTCAGCGTCAGTAACTGCCCAGAGACCTGCCTTCGCCATCGGTGTTCCTCCTGATATCTGCGCATTTCACCGCTACACCAGGAATTCCAGTCTCCCCTACAGCACTCAAGCAATGCCCGTATCGCCTGCCAACCAAAAGTTAAGCCCCTGGATTACACAGACGACGCAACACACCACCTACGAGCCCTTTACGCCCAGTAAATCCGGACAACGCTCGCACCCTACGTATTACCGCGGCTGCTGGCACGTAGTTAGCCGGTGCTTCTTATCCAGGTACCGTCAAACAAACTTCGTCCCTGACGAAAGGAGTTTACAACCCGAAGGCCTTCATCCCCCACACGGCGTCGCTGCATCAGGCTTCCGCCCATTGTGCAAAATTCCCCACTGCTGCCTCCCGTAGGAGTCTGGGCCGTATCTCAGTCCCAATGTGGCCGCACACCCTCTCAGGCCGGCTACCCGTCGCCGCCTTGGTAGGCCATTACCCCACCAACAAGCTGATAGGCCGCAAGCTCATCTCCCACCGCAAAAGCTTTCCACCACACCAACCACGGCATAGTGAATATCCGGTATTAGACCCAGTTTCCCAAGCTTATCCCGAAGTGAAAGGCAGATCACCTACGTGTTACTCACCCGTTCGCCACTCGAGCACCCCAGCAAGCTGAGGCCTTTCCGTTCGACTTGCATGTGTTAAGCACGCCGCCAGCGTTCATCCTGAGCCAGGATCAAACTCTCCAACAAAAAACGTCGAATAAGCAAAAAACCAACCCAACAAAACACCAAAACAGTGCTT
>NZ_KE150447.1:0-173914 GCF_000411375.1 Corynebacterium pyruviciproducens ATCC BAA-1742
GACGCAACACACCACCTACGAGCCCTTTACGCCCAGTAAATCCGGACAACGCTCGCACCCTACGTATTACCGCGGCTGCTGGCACGTAGTTAGCCGGTGCTTCTTATCCAGGTACCGTCAAACAAACTTCGTCCCTGACGAAAGGAGTTTACAACCCGAAGGCCTTCATCCCCCACACGGCGTCGCTGCATCAGGCTTCCGCCCATTGTGCAAAATTCCCCACTGCTGCCTCCCGTAGGAGTCTGGGCCGTATCTCAGTCCCAATGTGGCCGCACACCCTCTCAGGCCGGCTACCCGTCGCCGCCTTGGTAGGCCATTACCCCACCAACAAGCTGATAGGCCGCAAGCTCATCTCCCACCGCAAAAGCTTTCCACCACACCAACCACGGCATAGTGAATATCCGGTATTAGACCCAGTTTCCCAAGCTTATCCCGAAGTGAAAGGCAGATCACCTACGTGTTACTCACCCGTTCGCCACTCGAGCACCCCAGCAAGCTGAGGCCTTTCCGTTCGACTTGCATGTGTTAAGCACGCCGCCAGCGTTCATCCTGAGCCAGGATCAAACTCTCCAACAAAAAACGTCGAATAAGCAAAAAACCAACCCAACAAAACACCAAAACAGTGCTCCAAAAAACAACACTCAAAAAAACGAGCATCAAAAAATCCAGTTAAAAAAACCAGAAGCGTAAAGAAAATGTAAACAAAAAAAGGCAATGGCCTCAACGAGAAAACCACCACCCACATTGCCAACACAATCCATGCACAACGATCTAACAATCGCCGGTGACAAAAACGCCACCTACAGAATCCGTGCCAAATCCCCCAGCCACAAAACCAGAAAACCAACACAAACCCAGCACACAAACCATGCCAACAACAAAACTTCAAAAAAAGTAGTACATCAACACACTATCGAGTTCTCACACAACATGCACACCAAGAGAAACAACAATCACTTTTGTTACCCCACAAGGCGCTTTGTTAACACTAGATGAACAGTCAACCAAAAGTCAAACCACTCACAACCACTGTGACTAACGCCTCAGCGGCCCGTGCAACGAAGAGAAAATATACACACACCCCAAAGAACACACAAATTGCCTGGTTAAGGGTTAATTTGGGAGTTCATCCAGGAGGTTATTCTTGCGGAGCTCCTCAATGCACTCGGTCGCCTCGTCCTCGTTCATGAGGGTCACGGCGATTTTGTTCTGCACGAGCACGTAGTCCCCCACCTCCGCCTCAGGCAGGTACATGAGGGAGCACTCTTTCACAGGCTCGCTCGCGATGGCGTTGTATTGGACCCTCCCCGTAGGCAGTGGTCCCGCCGTCACCTCAATGATTTTTCCTGGAACACCAAAGCACATGGGCTATTTCCTCTCCGTCTTGATGGTCATTTTTCCCGGGGGCGCAGACACGCACGGCACGCAGGGATCGGCGATCCGGATGGCGCGCTCCATCTCCTCCTCGTTCTTGGCCGCGGTCAGCATCTGGGTGAGCCACGGGTCGTTTTGCGCGGTGGGCGTGAGAATCTGCGCCGCGACGAGTGTGCCCTCCTCGTCGATCTCGTAGTGGTGGACGAGGATTCCGCGGGGCGAATCGACGATCCCCGTACCCACACGATTGACGGGGGTGGTGGAAACCTCGGTGACCAGGTCGCCTTCGTAGAGCGTGGGCGACATGGACAGCTCGAGGAGCGCGCGGGCGGCGTCGAAAAGCTCAACCAACGTGTCACCTTCCGCGGAGGTGAAGGCGGCGCGGGCGCGGGGGCCGACGCGGTAAGCGGAGCCGTCGATGCGCGGGGCGGGGGCAACACTCCCGGGTTGGGTCTCCTTCACGTGGGACGTCCACTCGGCCACCGGGAAGGGGCTGAACTTCCCGCCCTCGATGACACCGACGATATCGCCCAGAGGGTTGAGCTCACCGCGGTGGCTGACAAGTGCCACGTTCGCGCCGGTGAAACCGCTGGGCACGTGAGCGGGCATGGTGTCGAGCCGCGCCTGGAGGTCCCGCACGAGCCGGTTCAGAGGCTCCGTGTCCCAGGCGGTGGCCGCCTGCGTCACACCACCGGGAATCGCCACCGACGGGAAGTGCCCCGTCATACCCACGGCGGCGCACGCCTCACGCGCCGCTTTCTTCGCGGCGACGGCGATCTCACGGTCGGTGAACAGCAAGCGACCGGAGACCATGTCCAAAACTGACGCAAAATGCAATAGAAGCCGCACATCAGTGGCCGTTTCCGTGAGAGAAAGTGCTCCGTAGAGGGAGTCGAGCGCCCGCATCCCCGCCAAGTGATGGGAGATGGGGCAGATTCCGCACAGCATTTTCACGGATTCCGCCACCACGTCCACGGGCTTACCCACGAGCAGGCTTTCCACACGGGGGAAGGTGGTGAGGTCGAAGTGGCGGGTGCCGTCTTGCTCTTCCACCACCACCGCTTCAAACGGGTTGATATCGAGGTCGATCGCTTGCGTTTGTGTCACGAGTAGTTCCTTCTAGCTTTCTTTCACCTTTAGGATGGTGACTATGCATGAGCTTAGCTTGTTGTCCGGTGTCGTCGATGCTGCGGTGGGCGCCGCCGGCGGGAGGGAGGTGCGCCAGGTGAACCTCAACGTGGGGACGCTCAGCGGCGCGGTGCCGGAGATCTTGGAGAACACGTGGCCGATCGCGATCGAGGGCACCCCACTTGCCGGGGCACGCCTGGAGCTCACCATCATCCCGGCGACGGTATTTTGCCCCACGTGTGATTGCGAGCGGGAGATCGACGAGTTTTACGCGCTCACGTGCCCAGAATGCGGAACCCCGACCGCGGACATGCGCCACGGCCGGGAGTTCCAGCTCACATCTATTGACGTTGAGAAATAATCTTTTTGAGTGTTTCGGCGGCGGGCTCGATGGCCGCTTCCACCACCGGGGTGAGGCCCACGCCGAGCTCGGCCTTCTCGGGCACGATGCCCACCACCGCGAGGTAGCTGGGGTCGTACCCCATGAGCTTGGCTGCCGAGAGGAGGTCGAGCAACCCCACCTGGTGGGGCGAGAGCTTCGTGCTGCGCAGCCGGGGGATCTGGTCGCCTTCGAGGACGACCACGTCGCCGGGTTTCGCGCCGGCGATGCTCACGGCGTCGAGCAGGATGAGCTCCTCGGAGTCGAGGATCGCCGGGAGGAGCTCCATGCCGGAGGTTCCACCGTCGACAAGCTCGATGCCGGGGAAACCGTAGGACTGCGGCTCACGGTGGGTGGAGGACAGCGGGACGGGCTCGTCGGGGGCGCCGGTGAGGGCGCGGGCGATGGCCGGGCCGATACCGTCATCGCCCATGAGCGGGTTGCCCACGTACATGACCGTGATCAAGAAATATCGTCCAAATCCACCGGGCGAACGCGACCGGACACCCAGCTCGTGCCACCCACCATGGAGGACAGCGAACCGTGGCGCTCGACAACCTCGGCGCGGAACACGAGGTAGACGTGGATGATGACGAACACCCACATGAGGAACATAAAGCAGGCATGAAGCAGGCGCATCGTGGGGATGCCGAGCCACTGCGCGGGCAGGGCGAGCGTTGCCCAGAACCAGTTATCGTTCACCAGCGCGAGGGAGTACAGCGAGAAACCGCTGATGACCTCCAGGACACACAGGAAGTAGATGCCGGTGTACGCCAGCTGCTGGAGGGGATTGTGAGCCACGTAGAAGGGCGCATCCTTACGTAGGAACATGTAGTACAAGGCCATGCGCCCCGTGTTGATGAAGTCTTCCTTCTTCCACCACGGCCACAGCCCCCGCCACCTGGTCTGCTTTGCGCTGGACACAAACAGGAGGTACAGCCGCACCAGACCGATAGCGCACCACAGGAAGCCACAGCAGATATGGATGAAGCGAATCCATCCGAAAAGGAACCCGGTGTCCGTGGAACCCGTGTTGGGTGAGAACAGGAACGGATCCATGATGCAGTAGCCGGTGACCGTAAGCAAGCACACGGCAAAAAGGTTAAGCCAGTGGGTGATGCGCAGCCCCGCGGGCCACAGGTGCAGCTCGATGAAGTCGTCCTCGCGCATGAGGCGGGTCTTCTCGTCCGCCTGACTCTTCACTGTGGCGTGATGGTACTCTTCCGGCTTGCGGCGCGGGCGGGTACGACGCTCCTCCTCCACCTCGAGCTGGTGCTCGTTTTGGGCGTGGATTTTGTTCGTCTCCGCAATGAGGAACGCGTCCCCGCGGGGTTTCGCCGGTTTCCGGGATTTCCTCGAGCCGCTCATTATCCGGTCACCACCGTAAACGGCCCGGATTCTTCACCTTCCGGGTCCATGATGTGCACTGCGCACGCCATGCACGGGTCGAAGGAGTGGATGGTGCGCAATACCTCGAGGGGCTCATCGTTGCGCACGAGCGGGTGCTTGCCGTCGCCGGCGAGGGACTCCTCGTAGGGCCCGAGCTGGCCGGCCTTGTCGCGCCCGGAGGCAAGCCACGTGGTGGGCACCACCGCCTGGTAGTTTTCCACCTGCTTGTCCTTGATGTGGATCCAGTGGCTGAGCATGCCACGGGCGACCTCCACAAAGGCCATGCCCTTGGTTTCCTTCGGCCAGCTCGACGGCTCCCACTTGGTGCCGTTGAACACGTCGATATCGCCGTGGGCGATGCCGTCGAGGAACTCGGGCAGCGTCTTTTCAATCATGTAATCGGCGGTGGTGATGGATTCCACGGCGCGGGCGAGGGTGCGCCCGCCGGTGGAGTTGAGCTGCTTGAGCTTCAGCCCGAGCTTGTCCAGCGCCTCGTCCACAAGCTTGACTGTGGTGGGTTCGCCCTGGTTGTAAGCGAGAAGCACGCGCGCGATGGGCCCCATCTGCATGGGGCGGCCGTCGTAGCGCGGGGCCTTGGACCACGTGTACTTCTCGTCGTCGGCGAGCCATTCGTACGGGGGCGTGGGGCCCGTGTACTGCGGGTTCGTCTCACCCACGTCGGGGGTGAGCTGCGCCTCGTCGCCGTCGGTGTAGGTGTACCACGCCGAGGAGATGCCCTCGGTGATCTTCCACGGCTCGAAGGGATGCACCGTGGTGAGGTCTCCGTCGAGGATGACGCCGGGCTTGATCTCTGGGTGGATCGTCTCCGTGCGGGACTCGTTGGGGTCACCGGAGTAGGTGGCGCCCGCCATGCCCACGGCAAGGAAGTTGGGGGAGCTTGCTCCGATATCGAAGTAGTCCTTGTACACGCTCATGATGGCCACGGCGTCCGGGTAGTAGCAGTTGTGCACGAACTCGTGGATCTCGCGCGTCCACTGCCGGATCTGGTCGAGGGAGACCTGGTTGACCGTCTCGGATTTGTCCGGGTCGATGGTGCAGGCCATGCCGCCGACCAGGAAGTTCGGGTGAGGGTTCTTGCCGCCGAACACGGTGTTGATGCGGATGATGGAGCGCTGGAACTGGAGTGCGTCGAGGTAGTGGGACACCGCCATGAGGTTGGCCTCCGGGGGCAGCCGGTAATCGGGGTGATCCCAGTACCCGCCGGTAAACACGGACAGCTGGCCGGAGTCGAGGATGGACTGGATGGTCTTCTTCACCTCGGCGAACTTGTCCACGTTGTTGCCGCTCCACGTCGAACCGATGGACTTGGCAAAGTCGACGGCTTTTTGCGGGTCGGCCTCCGCGGCGGAGACGACGTTGACAAAGTCGAGCGCGTGCAGGTGGTAGAAGTGGACGACGTGGTCGTGCACCTCCTGCGATTCGAGGATGAGCTCGCGGATCCGGCGTGCCTGGTCGGGCAGCGCGATCTCGAGCGCATCCTCCACTGCCGCGACGCTGGCGATGGAGTGGGTGCCGGTGCACACGCCACAGATGCGGCCAACGAAGGCCCACACGTCGCGCGGGTCGTGCCCCTTGACAATGGTTTCAATGCCACGGTACTGGGTGGTTTCCGCCCAGGCCTTGGAAATCTTCTGGTCGTCCGCCTCCAGCTCGATGCGGAGGTGACCCTCGATCCTCGTGATCGGGTCGACGACTACTCGCTCTGTTGCCATCTAGCTCTCGCTTCCCTTCTCGTCGCTTGTCGACGTCCCGACCGCCGTCGCGGTTGCGGAGGACTCGGGGTTACGCACCCCGTCGTAGGTTTCCAGGACACGGTTCTCACCATCCTTGGTGTTGATCCGCACCTCTTTGATCATCGTGCCGGCGAAGTGCGCGGCAACGCCCACGGTGGCGGCACCGATCATGCCCCAGCCCACCTTCCGGGCCGTGGTCTCCACGCCGAAGCCCTTGATATCGGGCAGCGTCTCATAGAACGGCGTGAACTTGTCAAAGAAGTCCTTCTCGGTGCAGCCGATGCACGGGTGGCCGGCGCCGATGGGCCAGCCGGACTTGAGGTTCCACTGGATGATCGGGCACGGGCTGAATGTGGACGGGCCCTTGCAGCCCACGTCGTAGAGGCACCAGCCGTTGCGGGCGCCCTGATCATCAAACGCGTGGACGAACTGGCCGGCGTCGTAGTGTGCGCGGCGCGGGCACGAATCGTGGATGCGCTGGTCGTAGGCGAATAGCGGGCGACCCTCGTTGTCCACCTTCGGCGGCTTGCCGTGCGTGAGGATGTACGTGATGGTGGCGGTGATGACCTCGCCGATGGGCGGGCAGCCGCTGACGTTGATGACGGGCTTGTCTTTGATGATCTCGTCCACACCGACGGCCCCGGTGGGGTTCGGCTTGGCGGCCTGCACGGAGCCGTACACGGCGCACGCGCCGACGGCGAGGATCACCTGCGCGTTCTTGGCGGCCTCCTTGAGGATGTCCTCCACGGACCGGCCGGCGATGGTGCAGTACGCGCCGTCTTCTTTGGTGGGCACGGAGCCGTTGACCACGAGGATGTGGGGTTCGTTGAACGTGTCCGTCATGGCCTTGTCTGCCGGGTGCCCGGCGGCGGCCATGACGAGCTCGTTGTAGTTGACGCTAAGGAGGTTGAGCACGAGCTCTTCGATGGTGGTGCCACCGCTGCGCAGCACCGATTCCATGCAGCCGGTGCATTCCTGCAGCTGCAGCCACACGACGTTGGGCTTTTGCACGCCGCCGAGAGCATCGGCGATTTCTTCCGCCTTGGGGTACAGCGAATCGGCCGCGGCTACTGCGGGCGAGCCGAAGGCGAAGATTCCCGCCATCGACGTGCACAGCCCCAGGAAGTCACGCCTGCTAAACCCGTGGCGTTCAACGTTTTCCCACAGTGTTGGCTCCTGCCAGGCAGTAGTCAAGCTCATGAGCGATCCTCTTTCTTCTCTTCTTCACCAACAACTACAGACGCGCCAAGCGCGTCTGCGCTGCGCAGCCATTCGATGGCGTCATCCATGCCCTCGCCGGTCTTTGCCGAGATGTAGAACAGCTTGCAATCGGGATTGACGGTGGCGACGTTCTTCTTAAACAGCTCCATGTCGAAGTCTAGGTACGGCGCGAGATCCATCTTGTTCACAAAGATGGCGCCCACGGACCGGAACATCACCGGGTACTTCAGCGGCTTGTCCTCGCCCTCAGTGATGGAAAAGACCATCGCCTTGGCGTGCTCGCCCACCTCGAATTCGGCGGGGCACACGAGGTTGCCGACGTTTTCAATGAGCACTATGTCGAGGGTGTGCAGGTCGAGCCCCTCCAGCGCGTGGGTGACCATCGGCGCGTCGAGGTGGCATTCGCCCCCGAACCCGTGCCCCGTGTTGAGGAGCGAAATCTGTGCGCCGAACCCCTCGAGCCGATCCGCGTCGAGCGATGTCTCAATATCCCCCTCGATGATTCCGTAGCGCACGTCCCCTGCCGTTTTCTCCAGCACGCGACGGACAAACTCGGTCTTTCCTGCCCCGGGGGAGCTCATCAGGTTGATGGCCACCACCCCATGCTCATCCAGCGCCGACCTGTTGGCTGCTGCCTTGCGGTCGTTTTCGCTGAAGATGTCCTCCAGCACGTCGATGCGCTGGGCACCGGTGTCATACCCCGAATGATCCCCGTACTCGCTCACGAGGTTTTCGGCATCCCCGTGATCGTGGTGTTCGTGACCATGTGGGTGCGAATGGTCGTGCGGGTGTTCGTGATCATGAACGTGCACGGTTCCGTCAGCATGTCGGTGGAAACGTCCCATTAATGTTCTGTTCCTCTCAAGTCTCTAGCTCTTCACATCAATGCTCACCACACGAAACTCGTTTCCCGCGATTACTCTCGTGGGGGCGTCGCACTGATGACAGGTGACGTCGGGAATCCCGCGAAGCACCCTCCGGTGTCCGTTGTCGCACTCCACCTCAGCATCGATCTCATTGATAACAAGTTCGCTGCCGGCAAGCCCGCTGCGGGCACTGACGAAAGTCCACGCGTGGACAAGTGTCTCGGGCACAACCTGGCGTAACGCACCTACATCAAGCCGAATAGCGGTGACGGTGCGCCCGGCCGCAGCACGAGACACAACTCGAGCCAACTGCTCACTTAAGGCTACCTCATGCACACCCCAATATTAGAGTACGGTTACCCCTCCGCAGCCTCCCACTACCTATCATCATCACCCGACTATGGGGAGAGGCTAAGCTAATTTTCATGACTGTTGCGCGGATCAGGCTGACCATTTTCGGAGTGGTACAGGGTGTGGGTTTTCGCCCACACGTTGTCAAAATTGCCCGTTCACACGCAGTAACCGGTTGGGTTACCAACACCGACGCGAACGTTGTTGTGGAACTCCAGGGCGCGCCCGAGGAGCTCGCCGCCACCGCCCGTGACATCACGTCGGATGTGCCTCCGCTGGCATTTATAAGTTTCACAAACACGCAAAGTATTACCCCCATTAAGGATGAGTCCGGGTTCGTCGTCGCCCCCTCCCACCGCGAGGGCACATCGAAGACGCTTCTTCCCCCGGATACCGCGATGTGCGAGGACTGTCGCCGCGAATTCCACGACCCCACCAACCGGCGCTACCACTACCCGTTTATCACGTGCACTAATTGTGGCCCGCGGCTGACGATCATCCGGGATCTCCCCTACGACAGGCCCCGCACAACGATGGTGGATTTCCCCATGTGCCCCGCCTGCAACCACGAGTACACCGACCCCGCCGACCGCCGCTACCACGCCCAGCCGATCAGCTGCTATGACTGTGGTCCCACCGCGTGGCTGGAAAAGAACTCGCCCGTCACCAACCCGGCCCCGCTCACCCCGGCGACAACGGAGCGCCTCAGGGAAAACGTCACGGCCCTGTTCGACACCGGCGCCATCGTCGCCGTCAAGGGCATCGGGGGTTTCCACCTCATGTGCGATGCCACCAACGAGGAGGCCGTGGCAACGCTTCGCCAACGCAAGAATCGTCCCGATAAACCCTTTGCCGTCATGGTGCCGCGCCTCCCCGATATCCCCCAGACTGCCGCCGCCCCCATCGAACTTCTCCCTGTCGCCATCGCCAAGGACCGCATCGCCCGCTTCGATGCGACGCTTGCCCCGTCGGTCAACCCGCGCCTGTCCCGCGTGGGGCTTTTCTCTCCCTACTCCCCGCTCCACGAGCTCATCTGCGACCGTCCGCTCGTGGCCACCTCCGGCAACATCTCCGGCGAGCCCCTTATCACCACCAACGATGGTGCCCGGGCCCACCTCGGCCCCACCGCACCCCGCCCGCTTGCCGATGCCCTCCTCCTCCATAACCGCCCCATCCACCTCCCCGTGGAAGACTCCGTCGTACTCTCCACGCCGGCTACTCAAGCAGCCGCAGCGGAGAACCCAAGCGGCACGATGAATCGGACCGACGCGACAGACCGCAGCGACACGTTTAAACGGAGCGACACGTTAGTGTCGCTGCCCATCCGCCGCTCCCGTGGCTTCGCGCCGCTTCCGGTCCACCTGCCGGGCACCCGGCGCGTCCTCGCCGTCGGCGGCGACATGAAGAACACGTTCACGCTCACCACCGGCCACTACGCCCACGTGTCTCCGCACATCGGGGAGATGCACTCGCTCGCCGCCCGCCGTGCCTTCCGCACCTCGCTCGCCCAGCTGCGCACCTTGACCGGCGCCGACCCGGAGCTCGTCGTGTGCGACATGCACCCCGACTTCGCCACCGCCGACATCGCCGCGGACATCGCCGATTCCCTCCGCGTTCCCCTCGTCGCCGTCCAACACCACCACGCCCACGCGCTGTCCCTCCTCGCCGAAAACCCGGCACTCCTCACTACCCCCACCGAGGAGGGCACGCCGCGCCCTACCGTCGCCGTTGCTACCCTCGACGGCACAGGCTACGGCACCAATGCCACCATCTGGGGCGGGGAAATCCTTCTCCTCGGCCCGGACCGCACCACGTTCACCCGCTCCTGGCACCTGCCCACCTTCCGGCTCGTCGGCGGGGATGCCGCCGTTAGAAGCCCGCACCGCATCGCGCTTGGCCTCTGCCGCGATTGGGGGCTTGCCTCCCCCGCTCCGATCCCGCAGGTAGAACTCTCCCTCGACCGCGACACCGGCACCGTTCGCACCTCCTCGCTGGGACGGCTTTTCGACGCCTGCGCCTACCTGGTGGGCCTCGTCCAGGACCATGCGACGTATGAGGGGCAGGCAGCGATGGAGTTCGAAGCCCTCGCCCTTACCAACAAGAAACCGCTTACTACCTGCGCCACCACACCAAAAATGGCCGTCGAGGAGCTCCTGGCCGACCCGGACCCAGCCCGCGCGGCTGCCCGCTTCCACCTCGCCATCGGCCACATCATCGGGAAGGAATTGAAGGCGACGGGGGCCGACGTGTGTGGCGTGTCCGGCGGGTGTGCCGCCAACCAGCTTCTTGTTTCTGCAATAAAAGACGAGGTCGGGGCGGAAAACCTGTTAACACATCACATCGTTCCACCGGGCGACGGCGGCTTGAGCCTGGGCCAGGCGCTGTACGGAAGGCTCACCCCGGATCCCTCCTAACCCGGCTGTCCCGCGGGGTTGCCGGCGCTCGGGCGTCGTGATTCCCCTTACCCCCGTAGGTTCGCGCTATTATTGCAATTGGTATTACAGTCTAATCAAGGGCCCCACCATGACTCGTTCCTCCTTTTATGCAGGCGCGTGCAGCGTGCTCATCGGTGTTGCGGTGTACGCCACGGCGCTCCACGTCACGCCACTCATCATTGCCTCGGCGACGCTGCTCTGCATCCTCGCCTACAGTGAATACGCCCACTCCACGGTCCGTCGTTCTGTGGACCTGAAACAGTCGCTCAGCATCCTCGTAGTGATCGTGCTCCTCATCGTCGCCTACCTCGGCACGTTCACCCACCTCACCGCGTTCATTCTCGGCCTCGTCTCGTGTGCTCTGAGCTGGCTGTTAATCAGGCTCAACACCACTGGTAAGACCGCGGACACGGAGGCCGAGGGTACATAAAAGGTGCCGCCCGCGCAGGCAGGCGGCACCTTCGTTCTGTGCTGCTTGGCTAGCAGATCCTCGGCAGCGGATCACCCACGAGCATGTCCACCATGCGGGTGCCGCCGAAGCCGGTGACGAGCACAACGGCGCCGGCGGGCTCCTCCGCCACCTCGCCGATGCGGGTGGCACCCTCAAAGCCCGCCTCGTGGAGGGCCGTGACCGCGGCCTCGGTGTCCGCTGGGTCGACGACGGCGAGGAATGTGCCCTCGTTGGCCACGTACAGCGGGTCGATGCCCAGCATGTCGCACGCCGCGCGAGTCATGTCGCGGACGGGGATGGAATCGTCGTCAAGCACGAGCCCTAGCCCCGAGCCGTGCGCAAGCTCGTTGAGGACGGTGGCCACCCCACCACGCGTCGCGTCGCGCATGAAGTGCACCGTCGCTGCTTCAGTGAGCTTGTCCACAACCCCGTTGAGCGCCCGCGTATCCGACTCAATCGGCGCAGAGATCGCGAGATCCCCGCGCGCCATCATGACAGCCATCCCGTGATCGGCGATCGGACCTGAGCAAATCACCTGGTCACCCACCTTAACCTCCTGGTAACCCAGGGTGAGATCGGTGCCGCCAGTCCCGGCCGTGGTGATGTAGAGCTTATCGGCGGAGCCCTTGGGCACCACCTTGGTATCGCCGGCGACGATGTTCACGCCCGCGGCCTCAGCCGCGGCCTTCATGTCGGCCACGACTTTCTTCAGCGTTTCGATCTCCAGGCCCTCCTCAAGGATGAAAGAGGCTGTGATGGAGGGGTGGGTGGCACCCATCATTGCCAGATCGTTGACGGTGCCGTTCACGGCCAGGTCCCCGATCGAACCGCCGGGGAAGAAAATGGGGTTGACCACGTACGAGTCAGTGGAAAGTGCGACGCGGGTGCCGGCCACCTCGGCGATGGCGGCGTCGCCCTCGGGGTTGCCAAAGGCATCCTGGAACACGTGGGCGGTCAGTGCGGCGGAGGCCTTCCCGCCGGCGCCGTGGGAGAGGGTGACGTGATCGTCGCGAAGCCTAAAGCCCCGGGCACGTACCCGCCCGATGTTGGCGTTGACCTTGGACTCATCCTCATTGAGCCGATTCTTCGGTTGCATGTTACTTGCCACCCTTCGCAGCGATTTTCAGCGTCAGTTCACGGTCGATGCGGCCGAAGTTGTAGTAGGCGGCGCACGCCCCCTCCGGGGAAACCATGCACGTGCCGATGGGCGTATCCGGGGTGCAGGCCGTGCCGAACACCTTGCACTGCCACGGCTTGATGTGGCCCGAGAGCACCGCGCCACACTCGCACGCCTTGGGGTCCGCCACCCGGTTGCCGGGAAGATCGAACCGCTTTTCCGCATCCCACTTGGCGTACTCCTCGGAGATGGCGAGGCCCGAATCGTCGAGCTCGCCGAGGCCACGCCACTCGAACTTGTCACGGACGGTGAACGTATTGTCCATCATCTTGAGCGCGGCGAGGTTGCCCTCGGGCTTGACCACGCGGGAGTACTCGTTTTCCACCTTCGCCTCGCCGCGGAGGAACTGCTTGATGAGCATGTGGATGGCCTCGAGCACGTCGAGGGGTTCGAAGCCGGTGACCACCACGGGGCGGTCATAATCCTGCGGCAGGAACTCGAACGCGTCCGTGCCCACGATGGTGGCCACGTGACCGGGCCCGATGAACCCGTCGACGGCGGTCTCCCCGCCGTCAAGGATCTTCTGCAGCGGTGGCTGAATGGTGACGTGGTTGGAGAAGATGGAGAAGTTATCAATGTCCTCCTCCTTCGCCTTGATGAGCGTCACGCACGTCGACGGCGCCGTGGTCTCGAACCCGACGGCGAAGAACACCACGTGCTTGTCCGGGTTCTCCCGGGCGACCTGGAGGGCATCGAGGGGCGAGTACACAAACCGCACGTCGCAACCCGCGGCGCGGGCCTGGAGCAGCGAGGTGCCATCCGAGCCGGGCACGCGCATCATGTCACCGAACGTGGTGAGGATGACGCCCTCCTGGTGGGCGAGCCACATCGCATCGTCGACACGCCCCATGGGAATGACGCACACAGGGCAGCCCGGGCCGTGGATCAGGTTGATGTTATCCGGCAGGAGGTTCTCCAGGCCGTAGCGGTAGATGGTGTGGGTGTGTCCACCGCACACCTCCATCACGTTGATCGGCTTCGGGAGCTTCGCCGCATCCTCCTTGATGACCTTGATGAGCTCCTTGGCTGCCTTGGGGTCGCGGAATTCGTCTACGTATTTCAAATTTTTGACCCCGTGAAGCTCGCCAACTCATCCTCATAGGTATTGCCACCCAGCTGCTTAATCTGTTGCAGCGTCAGCTGGGCCTCCTCGTCATCGATCATGGAGATTGCGAAACCCACATGAACCAGAACCCAATCACCAGGGGCGAGCGGGGCGTCGGCAAGCAAATCAGTGGCGATCAACCGGGTGACACCACTCATGGACACTTGGGCGCGAGAGTCGCTGACTACGTCAACGACTTGCGCGGGAACACCTAGACACATGTGACCTAGTCTACAACCCGCCTCACATCCGCACCGAGGCTGTTGAGATTCTCCACAAACCGCGGGTACCCGCGATCAATGTGATATACGTCATTGACCTCGGTGTCACCGTCGGCAACAAGCCCCGCCAGAACCAGCCCCGCTCCCGCACGAATATCCGATGCCCACACCGGTGTGGAACTCAACCGATCCACACCACGGATGAGAACATGGTGGCCATCGATGGTGGCGTCGGCGCCCAGGCGCATCATCTCATCCACGAAGCGGAAACGCGCCTCGAACACGTTCTCCGTGATAATACTGTTGCCCTCCGAGATCGCCGCCAGGCCCACCGCCATCGGCTGCATATCCGTGGGGAAGCCCGGGAACGGCAACGTTTGGTAATCCACGCCCTTGGGGCGGCCCTCTTGCCGCACGCGGAACCCTTTATCGTAGGTCTCCACCGACGCGCCTACCATCTTCAGCTTCTGCAACACCAGGTGCAGGTGCTGGGGCGAAATCCCGCCCACCGTCACGTCGCCGCGGGTCATCGCCGCCGCGTACGCCCACGTCCCCGCCACGATCCGGTCACCCACAACTTCATGCACCGTGGAATGGAGCTTATCGACGCCCTCAATGGTTAAGGTTGATGTTCCAATCCCCGAGATCCGCGCCCCCATCGAGTTGAGCATCGCGCAAATATCGGAGATCTCCGGCTCCCGAGCCGCGTTGTACAGGGTGGTGGTGCCCTCGGCGAGGACCGCGGCGGTGAGGATGTTCTCCGTCGCCCCCACCGATGGGAAATCTAGCTTGATCTGGGCACCGTGTAATTTTTCGGCCTCGGCCACCACGCACCCGTGTTCGATGCGGGTGGTGGCTCCCAGCTTCTCCAGGCCGGACTGGTGCATATCCAGGGGACGCGAACCGATGGCATCGCCGCCGGGCAGCGCCACCATGGCGCGGTGGCAGCGGCTCGTCAGCGGCCCGAGCACGCAGACGCTTGCACGGAATTGGCGCACTGCCTGGAAGTCTGCGCGAAAATTGACCTCTTTTGGCGTGTTGACGGTCACCGTCGACCCGTCGATTGTGACTGTGCATCCCAGCCCCTCGAGCACGTCACGCATGAGCGGGACATCGCCGATCTCGGGGCAGTTGGTCAGGGTTGTCTCCCCCTCGGCGAGGAGGCACGCCGCCATCAGTTTGAGCACAGAATTCTTGGCGCCATCGACGCGAACTACGCCCTCGAGGCGGGCACCACCATGGACAATAAAACGTTCACTCACGCCTTCTAAGCCTAGTGGCACAGGAGGGGGTAGCACAGTTTGGAATGTTTGGACTGTGTAGTACTACACTAACTCCGGCTAAAACTCATAAGAAAGGAATAGTTGAAGTGCGCGTCCCATCTGTAAACGTTCCCCCCACCGTAAAAAACAATCTTGAAGATTTCAAAAACTTCATCATGCGCGGCAACGTTATTGAGCTCGCCGTCGCCGTCGTCGTCGGCGGTGCTTTCACATCCATCGTCAACGCATTCACGAGCAACATCATCAAACCCCTCATCGCCGCGCTCGGTGGCGCCGAGGTAAAGGGCTTCGGCATCCACATCATCTCCGGGAACGATGCCACTTTCATTGACTTCGGCGCACTCATCACCGCCGCCATCAACTTCCTCATCATCGCTTCCGTGGTGTACTTCCTCTTCGTTCTCCCGATGAACAAGTACAAGGAGGTGCGCGCCCGCAAGCTCGGACTCGACCCCAAAGCCGAGGAAGTTCCGGAAAACGTCGTCCTCCTCAAGGAGATCCGCGACATCATGCTCAAGCAACAAAAGAGCGAAAACTAGCCACTTTTTCACCCCCGCGCCCAGGTCGCGGGGGCTTTCTTCTCTGTAGGGTGGGGTGTATGGCTGTACACATCACCAAGATCTACACACGCACCGGCGACGACGGAACGACGGGGCTATCCAACTTCGACCGCGTACCCAAGTACGATTCCCGCCTCGAGGCCTACGCCGACTGCGAGGAAGCCAACGCCATGATCGGCCAAGTCCTCTCCCTGGGTGAGCCCAGCGAGGCAACGGCCACAATACTTAGGCGCGTGCAAAACGAGCTCTTCGACTGCGGCGCGGACCTCGCCACCCCCGTGGAAGACAATCCAAAGTACCCGCCGTTGCGCGTGGAGCCCAGCTACATCGAGCGCCTGGAGAAGGAGATAGACGAGCTCAACGAGCACGTGCCCAACCTGGATTCGTTCATTCTCCCCGGAGGCTCGCCCACGGTGGCGCTCATTCACTCCGCACGGATTATCACGCGGCGTACAGAGCGCTGCGCGTGGCGCGCCATCGATGAGCACCCGGACACCACCAACGTGCTTACTGCCAAGTACCTCAACAGACTCTCCGATTTGCTGTTCGTGATTGGCCGGATGGAGGCCGACGGCGACGACGTGAAATGGGTGCCGGGCGGCAGCCGGTAGCGGCTAGCCCCAAGAAAAAGTTGGCACAACCGGATGTAGCACACCTGACCACCAGCCACGGAGCAAGTGGTCAGACCATATCCGTGTGCAGTTTTTCCGGCGGCACCTCCAAGATAAGCAAAACCCCGCCCCACCCCACAGCGAAAAAGGCAGAAAAGGCGGGGAACTAGGCTAGCCCCAAGAAAAAGTTGGCACAACCGGATGTAGCACACCTGACCACCAGCTACGGAGCAAGTGGTCAGACCATATCCGTGTGCAGTTTTTCCGGCGGCACCTCCAAGATAAGCAAAACCCCGCGACAGCGCAGTCGCGGGACTTCGTTTTACTCGGGTTAGGGCAGGGCGCCAATCCGGCGGGCGGCGTTAACCGCCTCGTAGCGGGTGTGGGCGCCGAGCTTGCGCATGACGCTGCGCAGGTAGCTCTTCACGGTCTCGGCCCCGATGCCCATTTCCTTGGCGGCCTCCACATTGGTGTGACCGAGGGCCACGCAGCTCAGCACGTCGAGCTCGCGGGCGGACAGCTTGGTGGTGGGCTTGATGCGCACGGGGGCGATCATCTGGTCGCACAGCACCTCGAGTTCGTTGCGCACTTCCTCGTCGGTGATGCGGTTGGCCAGCATCCGCAGCTTGGAGTGGGTGGAGCGGACCTGTTCCCATTCCGCGCCGTTGAGGGAGCGGCCGTGTTTGAGGGAGGCGGGGCGGGCGGTATCTGAACGTCGAAAAGCGTGATTGATGGCGAGGTCTTGTTCGAGGGTGCGGGCCGTCATGGTGACCTCCTCGATGACCTTGTCACCCAACCGCACGGGCGAGTGAACACCGACGTAGAGGACACCGACGATGTCCCGCTGGACGATGACGGGAACGGCGACGATGGAGTGGAGCCCCTCGTCCTGGATCGCCCGGTCGTGCTCGTGGGTGATGTTGCCGGCGCGCATGTAGTCGGTCACACCCACGGGGCGGCGGGTGTTAACCACGCGCCCGCCGATGCCGCAGCCGGGCGAGATGGTGAGGTTTTGCAGGGCCGGGGTGCGCAGCCCCACCCACGAGGTGATCTGCAGGGAGCCGTCGTTGGCCACCATGGAATACATGGTGACCGGTATCCCTGTTGCTGTTTTCAGGTTCGTCAGCGACGCGCGTATGGCATCGTCGTCATCCTTCATGCGCTGAATCTCCACGAGACTTCCTCCTGCGTCATACCCCCAACTAGGGACACCCTAGTGGGGTTGTTCTACAGCTATCTACGTGAAGTATAAACCACCCGTGGGGGTAAAAAGAAATACCCTCACTCTTCCTGCCCGCGTCTCCACTGTGAGTACGCCTCCATGGTGGAGATTCGTCCCTCCAACTCCTGGTCAAGCAGGCCGGCCCAGCGCGCCTCGCCGAGCGGACCAATGATGGGAATGTCCACGGTGTACACCGCTTCGACGTGTTCCTCGGTAGTAGATTCGTCAACGGGGGTGAACGTGTGCGTGCGCGTTGTCTCCAGCTTTGCCCCCGCTTTCCCCACGCCCGTCACCGTAAACCCGGTGGTATTAAACGGCTCAACGGTGTATGTGAAGTCTGCCCCCACGTTGCGCACATGGATGAGGTAGTTCCCCGTAAAGGTCTGCGTCACCTCTACGGTGTTTTCCTCCTCACTCTCCTCGCTTGTCGACGAATAGAACTGCGGATGCAAGAGACAACTGTGAATGTCCTCCAACGACGCGTGAATCGTGTTGGTTACTTCTCGCCTTTGAGTCATGTCTCTACGGTACCGCCACCGGGGCGGATAAGCACCCACATTCGCCCAACAGACCCCTTTGTCTACCATACGGAGACTATTTTGTCTAGACAAACCGGGGG
This sequence comes from Corynebacterium pyruviciproducens ATCC BAA-1742, assembly GCF_000411375.1. Lineage (GTDB taxonomy): Bacteria > Actinomycetota > Actinomycetes > Mycobacteriales > Mycobacteriaceae > Corynebacterium > Corynebacterium pyruviciproducens. The sequence continues at coordinate 18,147 of NZ_KE150447.1, forward strand.
TGCGGGTGTACAGTGGGCAACCACAACGAAGAAATAGCTACTCAAAGGAGAAAAATCATGGCACTGTACGAGAACATCACCGACACCATTGGCAACACCCCCCTGGTTCGCCTACACAAACTCACCGAGGGCCTTGAGGCCGACGTGCTCGTCAAGGTCGAGTCTTTTAACCCCGCCAACTCCGTCAAGGACCGCATCGGCAAGGCAATTGTCGACGCCGCCGAGAAGTCCGGCGAACTCAAGCCCGGCGGCACCATCGTCGAGGCCACCTCCGGCAACACCGGCATCGCACTCGCCATGGTCGGCGCCGCCCGCGGCTATAAGGTCATCCTCACCATGCCCGAGACCATGTCCATGGAGCGACGCGTGATGCTCCGCGCCTACGGAGCAGAAATCGTCCTGACCCCGGGCGCAGCAGGAATGCAGGGTGCCGTGGATAAGGCCAACGAGATTATCGCCAACACCGACAACGCCATCTCCGCCGACCAGTTTGGCAACCCCGCCAACCCGGCCATCCACCGCGAAACCACCGCCAAGGAGATCCTCGCAGACACCGACAACAAGGTCGACATCTTCGTCGCCGGCTTCGGCACCGCAGGCACCGTCTCCGGCGTGGGCGAGGTACTCAAGGACGTCAACGCCGACACCCAGGTGATCGCCGTTGAGCCCGCAAACTCCCCGCTCCTCTCCCAGGGCCGCGCCGGCTCCCACAAGATCCAGGGCATCGGTGCCAACTTCATCCCCGAGGTCATGGACCGCAAGGTGATCGACGAGTTCCGCACCGTCACCAACGAAGACGCCATCTCCACCGCCCGCAAGCTTGCCACCGACGAGGGCATCCTCGGCGGCATCTCCTCCGGCGGCAACGTCTTCGTCGCACTGGAGGAGGCCAAGAAGCCCGAGAACAAGGGCAAGACCATCGTCACCGTCATCACCGACTACGGCGAGCGCTACGTCTCCACCGCCCTCTTCGAGGACATCCGCAGCGAGTGGTCCTAAGCTCTAACCACCCCCACACCGCGCTTCGGCGCGGTGTTTTTTTGCGTACCCACTCCACCGCCCCACCTGTTCTTGGTTACCATGTACCCATGTTTCGCGTAATTTCCATGATCCGCGAGGATCTCAAGGCCGCCCGGGAGCACGATCCGGCTGCCCGCGGCGACCTCGAGAACGCCGTCGTCTACTCGGGCCTGCATGCCATCTGGGTTCACCGCATCGCCCACTGGTTGTGGACGCGCGGGCACAAAGCCCCCGCACGTATCCTCTCCCAACTCAACCGCTTCTTCACCGGTATCGAGATCCACCCCGGCGCCACCATCGGCCGCCGCTTCTTCATCGACCACGGCATGGGGATCGTCATCGGCGAAACGACAGAAATCGGCGACGATGTCATGCTCTACCACGGTGTCACGCTTGGTGGTCAGGACCTCACCAAGACCAAGCGCCACCCCACCCTGGGCAACAACATCACCGTCGGTGCCGGTGCCAAGGTCCTCGGCCCCATCACGATTGGCGACGGCTCCGCCATCGGCGCCAACGCCGTCGTCACCAAGGATGTCCCCCCGTGCCACATCGCCGTCGGCATCCCCGCCAAGAACCGCCCCCGCATGCACCACGAGCAACAAAAACTTGTCGATCCAGACGTCTACATCGCCCAAGAGTTCGGCACCTGGGTCATCTAACACCCACACAAAACCGCAGGTCAGACACGATAAAAATGATTCGTGCTCTGACCTGCGTTTTTTCTTAAATTCTTGATTTTCCCCAGTTCACAGGGGTGCCTAGCGCTCGTCCTCGCCAGCAATGAGGTCAGCGTACTCGCCATTCTTAGCGATGAAATCAGCCACCGCGGAGCACGTCGGAACAATCTTCAACCCCGCCTCGCGGGTGTCATCCAACCCGAAAGCGATGAGCTCCTTGGACAGCCCTTGGCCCCTGTAGGCTTCTTCCACAACGGTGTGGTTGAAGTTACGCACACCGTCCTTCTCCTCGTAGGCTGCGTAGCCAGCGATGTCCTGGTTCACCTGCACGGTGTAGCGGGAGTTATCAGGATCATGGCGGATTTCCTTATTGGTCTCAGATTCAACCATAAACTTTCCTCCTTAATCGTGTACCTCCCCAGTATGCCAAAAATCCCCCAGCGTAGGCCAGGGGATCTTTGATTAAAGGTGGCGCGGGACAGGATCGAACTGTCGACCTTCCACTTTTCAGGCGGACGCTCTACCGACTGAGCTACCGTGCCGCGACCCTGACGGGACTTGAACCCGCGACCTCCGCCGTGACAGGGCGGCGCGCTAACCAACTGCGCCACAGGGCCACATACATTGACACCTTGTGGGGTGTCGTATGCACGGGTTGTTAGTCTATACAACGCCCCCATACGGAGCAAATCACCTGCACAACCAGGGTTTATGGGTGGATAACCAGAGGGATGGGATAAGGATAAAAAAATCGCCTCGCTTAGCGCGAGGCGATTGCGATGGCGACCCTGACGGGACTCGAACCCGCGACCTCCGCCGTGACAGGGCGGCGCGCTAACCAACTGCGCCACAGGGCCATCTTTAATTGTCACCCGAAGGTGGTACTCCCAACGGGATTTGAACCCGTGTTGCCGCCGTGAAAGGGCGGAGTCCTAGGCCCCTAGACGATGGGAGCTCGCTGCTCAACTGCAGCCCTTAACACATTACGTGACAACACCTTACGAACAAAATCGGGCCCTAAACTGGTCTTTTGTGAGCGAAAACTCGTTGCCTTCGAGGCGGGTGTACCCGAGCTTTTCGCCTACCCGCAGCGATGCCGTGTTTTCCGGGTAGACGATGCGCCGCGCCTCCTCGCCGCCGAGGCGCTCAAAAAACACCCTGAGAAGCGCTACAGCGGCCGTGGACCCGATTCCCCTCCCCTGGTACCGTCGCCCGAGCCACGACCCGCTCACGCCCACCTTGCGGTCCCGCCAGTCCTCCGCCCCGATGCCCACAACTCCCACTGGTTGCTTGTCGACGATCACTGCTTGCTCGAGCCTCCACTTCTCCGGCCCGCACGTCGTCCGCACCCCTCGCTGGTACTCGATGACGTTTTTCCTCACGGTCTCGGCGTCCCCCTGCGCCCACGGGAACGCGTACGAGGGGTAGGGCCGGGGGAATATCCCCTCACCCGCAAGGACCGCCAACTGCCCCAAAATTTCATCATCTATCCAGGCCAGGGACACATTCCTCTCGGTGATGAGGGTGCCTTTACCTGGCCATCTGCCGCTGAGTTCCATTGCCACAGATTACGCCGTAATTTGGCGCTTTTATACATCGGGCGTTAGGATTGTAGCCACGGTTTAATCCGTGTGGGCCTCTAGCTCATCGGGTAGAGCAACGGACTTTTAATCCGTGGGTGGAGGGTTCGAGACCCTCGGGGCCTACAACAAAAACCGGGATTCACCTCGTCGTGAATCCCGGTTTTTGCGTTGTTGTGTTACTTCAGCATCGTCTTGGTCTCAAGGAACCGCTCGTGGAAGCTGAGAGCAGTGGACAGGTCGTGTGGCTCGTGGGCCGTCTTGCCACACTTGGATACGGCGCGGTCGAAGTACTCCTCCAAAAGCGGACGGTAGTCCGGGTGGGCGATGGAGATCATCTTCTTGGCGCGCTGCTTGGGCGAGAGGCCACGCAGGTCGGCGTAGCCGTACTCGGTGATGACAACCATGGTGTCGTGCTCTGTGTGATCGACGTGGGAGCAGAAGGGCACGATGGCGGAGATGGCGCCGCCCTTGGCGGTAGACGGTGAGATAAACGTCGACAAGCCAGCGTTACGGGCGAAGTCACCGGAACCACCGATGCCGTTCATCATGCGGGAGCCACAGACGTTGGTGGAGTTGATGTGACCGTAGATGTCGGCCTCGATCATGCCGTTGGAGGCAACGAGTGCAGTACGACGGATGACCTCGGGGTGGTTGGAGATCTGCTGCGGACGCAGGACGATCTCCTTGGCGTAGTTGCCGGCCTCGCGGTTCATCTTGGCGGCGTACTCGGGCGACAGGGAGAACGCGGTGGCGGAGGCGACGGACATCTTGCCGGCATCGATGAGGTTGATCATGCCGTCCTGGATGACCTCGGTGTAGGACTTGATGTTCTCAAACTTGGAGTCCAAAAGGCCCGCCATGACGGCGTTGGGGACGTTGCCCACACCGGACTGCATGATGAACTTGTCGTACGAGAGGCGCCCGGCGCGCACCTCGCTTTCCAGAAGGTCAAGGAAGTACCCGGCGATCTTCTTCGACGTCTCGTCGAGAGGCTTGAACGGGGCGTTGCGGTCGGGGGCGTTGGTCTCCACAACGGCAACCACCTTGTCCAGGTCAATGTCGATGTAGGTCTTACCGATGCGGTCGCCCGGATCCTGAATCGGAATCGCCACACGGTTGGGAGCCTGCGGCATCCGCCAAATATCGGCCATGCCGTTGAGCTCCTCAGACTGCCACTCATTCACCTCAATGATGATGCGGTCCGCGGAATCGAGATACTCCACACTGTTGCCCACCGACGACGACGGCACAATGTTGCCCTCCGCGTCGATGGAGCAGGCCTCCACGATCGCCACATCGAGGTTGCCAAAGAAGCCGGCCTGAATCTGCTGCGCCGAGTGTGACAGGTGCACGTCGACGTACTGCAACTCATCGTTATTGATCGCCTTGCGCATCGTCGGATCCGACTGGTACGGGGAACGCATATTCAGCGCGCCCGCCTCGGCCAGCACGCCGTCACAATCGGGGGCCGTGGACGCGCCGGTGAACAGCGAAATCTTGTACTCGTTGCCCTTCTCGCGCTCCGCCTTGGAACGCTCAGCAATGGCCGTCGGCATCGCCTTGGGGTAACCGGACCCCGTGAAACCCGACACACCAACACGATCACCGTTGTGGATGAACTGCGTAGCATCCTCCGCGCTCATGACCTTGGCCCTCAGCCCAGCATGATGAATTCGATCAGACATTATTCCTCCTCGGTAGTGGGTCCACCCGTGCCAACGACACAAGGCTTCCGTTCTTCCCACCACCTTAGTGACAATTCTCCGTCCGCGCCCCGAAAATTACCAATCGTGCGACCTTTCCCACCAATTTTTCCCCCACCCATCCATTTTTTGCGATGAATCCCACGTCAATGGCACAATCCTCTTCGTGGTCAGAATCGGAAACATTGAGCTCACCTCCCCTGTCGTCCTCGCCCCCATGGCCGGGGTGACCAACGTCGCCTTCCGCCTGCTCTGCCGCGAGCAAGAGCTGGACAAGGCGGGCAGCGTGTCCGGCCTCTATGTGTGCGAAATGGTCACCGCCCGCGCCCTGGTAGAAAGAAACGAAAAGACCCTGCACATGGCCGCTTTCTCCTCGGTGGAGGAGCCACGCAGCCTGCAGCTCTACACCACCGACCCCGAGTACACCTTCAAGGCGGCGCGGATGATCGCCACGGAGAACCTTGCCAACCACCTGGACATCAACTTCGGCTGCCCCGTGCCCAAGGTGACGCGCAAGGGCGGCGGCGCGGCACTGCCGTACAAGCGCAAGCTGTTCGGACAGATCGTCGACGCGGCGGTGCGCGGGGTCGCTGATACGGAAATCCCCGTGACCGTGAAGTTTAGGATAGGAATCGACGCGGAACACGAGACAATGCTCGACGCGGGCCGCATCGCCCAGGAGGAGGGCGCGGCCGCCGTCACCCTCCACGCCCGCACCGCGGCGGAACGCTATTCGGGCCACGCGCACTGGGAGCGCATCGCCGAACTCAAGCAGACCCTGGACATTCCTGTGTTTGGCAACGGGGATATTTTCTCCGCCGCCGACGGATTGGCGATGTTCGAGCAGACGGGGTGCGACGGTATCGAGATCGGTCGCGGCTGCCTCGGTCGCCCGTGGCTTTTCTCCGACCTGTCACTGGCCCTGTCCGGCCGCCCCGTGCCCCCGCCGCCCACGCTCGGGGAGGTGTGTACGATCATCCGCCGCCACGCAGAGCTTTTGGCCATTCACATGGGAGAATCCCACGCTTGCCGCGATATCCGCAAACACGTCGGCTGGTACTTCCGAGGATACCCCGTCGGTGGCGCCTTCCGTGCCTCCCTCTCCTCCGTCACCTCCCTCAAGCTTCTCGACGCCCTCCTGGAACCGTTTGCTCATTCCTCCGCCCGCCCCGACGACGCCGACGGCCCCCGTGGGCGCCAGGGCTCCGCGAAGAAGGTCGCGCTTCCCGACGGCTGGCTCGACGACACCGACGATCTCCCCCTCGTCCACGATTCCTAAAAAATCGGAACTCGCTTGCCGTGCGAAGAGTGCGCAAGCGAGTTAAGGTGTCCGTATGCGTACTGTCTACCGGCAGCTTCTAGATACCTTTGCCCACGACCTCATCGTCTACTGCGACACCGTTGACCAGGCACTCGCCATGGCCTCCGAGGCGCTTCGCGACGCCAACCTGCAGAAGGCAGAGGATGTCCTCACCCTCAGCGACCAAGCAGAAGAACTGCGTCAGCGCTGCGAGGACCGCGCCGTGGAGCTTTTAGCCCTAGAAAACCCGATGGCCAGGGATCTGCGCCAGGTGGTCACCTCGATTTACATCGTGCAGGATTTCGACCGCATGTTTAAGCTGTCCTGCCACATCGCGAAGCTCGCGCGCCGCCGCCACCCCCACCGGGCAGTTCCGGCCGATATCCAGGGGTTCTTTGATGAAATGGCGCGCCTGTGCGCCCACATGCTGGCCGAGGTACGCGACATCCTTGTTGTTCCCGACGAGGAGAAGGCCATCACCATGGACGCTGAAGATGACGCCGTGGACGATATCAACGCGCACTTGAACTCGCTCGTCGCCAACCGGCCGTGGGAGCACTGCACCCGCGCCGCCGTCGACGTGACGCTCCTGTCGCGCTACTACGAGCGCTGCGCGGACCACTGCGTCAACGTGGCAACCCAGGTTGTTTACCTCGTCACCGGGCTGCGCCGAGACGAGTACCTGGAGAAGCGAGAGGAAGAACGGGCGGAGGCGGAGATCGCCGAGAAGTTCCAGGAGTTGGAGCGCCGCTTCAGAAGCTAGGGGGAGGGCATAAAAAAAGATCCAGCCCGTAAGCTGGATCTTTTCTCACATTTTCTAGCCAAAGCGGCCGGAAATGTAATCTTCGGTTTCCTTCTCGTCCGGGTTCTCGAAGATCTTCTTCGTCGGACCAACCTCCACCAGGCGGCCGGGCTTACCGGTGGCCTCGAGGGAGTAGAAGGCCGTCTGGTCGGACACGCGGGCAGCCTGCTGCATGTTGTGCGTCACGATGACGATGGTGAACTCTTCCTTCAGCTCATTGATGAGGTCCTCCACGGCGAGCGTGGAGATCGGGTCCAAGGCGGAGCACGGCTCGTCCATGAGCAGCACCTCGGGCTCCACGGCGATGGCGCGGGCGATGCACAGACGCTGCTGCTGCCCACCGGAGAGGCCACCACCCGGCTTGTCCAGGCGGTCCTTCACCTCGTCCCACAGGTTTGCGCCACGAAGCGACTTTTCGGCCACCTCCTTGAGCTTTTTCTTGTTCTTCTCGCCAGACAGCTTGAGGCCGGCGACCACGTTGTCCTCGATGGACATCGTGGGGAACGGGTTGGCCTGCTGGAACACCATGCCGATGGTGTTGCGCACAGCCACGGGGTCAACCTTGGGGCCGTAGATGTCCTCACCGTCGAGAAGCACCTGCCCCTTGCAGTACGCACCGGGGGTGACCTCATGCATACGGTTGAGGGTGCGCAGCACCGTGGACTTGCCGCAGCCGGACGGGCCAATGAAGGCCGTCACCGAGCGCGACGGGACGTGAAGGTTAACGTCCTGAACGGCGTGGAAATCGCCGTAGTAGATATTGAGATCTTTGAGATCAAGTTGCTTAGCCATTTGCGGGATTTCCTTTTACTTCTTCACTGAGTAGCGGGCAGAGATGAGGCGGGCTGCCAGGTACAGCACACCGATCAGGATGATGAGCGTGAGGGCTGCGCCCCACATGCGGTCCATCATCGGCCCGGAAGACCCGGACTTGTACATTTCGAGCATGAACAGCGGCAGGGAGGACTGGTTGCCGTCGAAAGCGTTCCAGTTCACCGCCGAGGTCATGCCCACCAAGATGAGCACTGGCGCGGACTCGCCCATGACGCGGGCGACGGCAAGCATGACACCGGTGACGATGCCGGACAACGCGGTGGGGAGAACGATCTTGGCGATCGTCTTCCACTTGGGCACACCGAGGGCGTAGGAGGCCTCACGCAGGCCCTGCGGGACGACCCGCAGCATCTCCTCGGTGTTGCGGATGATGACCGGCACCATGAGGATGACAAGCGCCAGCGACACGGCCATGCCCGAGCGGTCGAAGCCGAAGAGCACCACCCAGAAGGAGTAAATGAACAGCGCGGCAACGATGGAGGGCACACCGGTCAAGATGTCCACCATGAACGTGGTGACCCTACCGAGCCTGCCGCCCCGGGAGTACTCCACCAGGTAAATAGCGGTGAAGATGCCGATCGGGATGGACAGCGCCGAGGTGATCGCCACCTGAACGAACGTGCCAATGATTGCGTGCTTGGCGCCACCGCCGGGAAGGATGGCCATGGACTGGGACATGTCCTTCGTCCACCAGTCTGCCTGCAAAATGACGGGCAAACCGTAACGGAAGACGTCGAAAAGCACCCAGACCAGCGGGACCATGGCAAGCAACATAGCCAACCCGATGATGACGGTGGCGGCCGAGTTTGCCGCCTTACGGCCACCGGAAATTGGCGTAAACGTCGTGGTCGCGGGGGAATTCTGCTTGGTAGCTGTGTTAGTCATGAGCGAATCTCCCACTTACTTCTTCTTGTTCACGATCGCACGCGCCGCGGCGTTGACCACGAAGGTGAGGAGGAACAGGACCAGGCCGGCGGCGATGTAGGCACCGGCCTTGATGTCGTCGTTGAATTCTGGGGCGGCGTTGGCGATCGCCGTCGCGAACGTCGTACCACCGTCGAAAAGCGAACCTCGGAATGCGGAGGACGGAGAGACAACCAGGTACAGAGCCATCGTCTCACCGAGTGCGCGGCCGAGGCCGAGCATGGAACCGGAGACGTAACCGGACAGACCGAACGGAATGACGGTGAGTTTCACCACTTCCCAGCGGGTCGCGCCGAGTGCCAGGGCGGCCTCAATGTATCCCTTCGGGGTTTGGACGAAGACCTCGCGGGCCGTCGCAGCGATGACCGGGAGGATCATGATCGCGAGCACGATGCCACCGGTGAGCATGTTGCGCGACGTGGCGAACGACGGGGAGTTGGGGTACACCTCAAAGAGGAAGAAGTGCCCCAGGAAGGAGTTGGCGATCTTCTCGTACAGGGGGCCGACCGTGGGGCCAAGCACCGTGACGCCCCACAGGCCGTACACGATGGACGGCACGGCGGCCAGCAGGTCGACGAGGAAGCCGAGCGGCTTGACCAGCTTCTTGGGGGCGTAGTTGGACAGGAAGATCGCCACACCGAGCGCCACCGGCATGGCCAGCGCGAGGGCGACGAGTGAAATGAGGACGGTGGAGAAAAACAGGTTGGGGATGCCGAAGTACATGGCTTCGGTGTCCCCAGTATTCCAGTCACCGGCGTAGGTGAAGAAGCCGGTGATGCCCTCGGCGTTGCGGGTGAGAGCCGGAATCGCCCGCCACAGGAGGAACGCGCCGATGGCCGCAATGATCACCGTGATGGTGGCAGCCGACACTGTGGACAGGGTCTCGAAAACGCGGTCGCCGACCCTCTTGACGGAACCGCCCTTCGCTTGAATTTTCACGTCCTTGTCATCGGCTGCCTCATGTGCGCCACCGGCACCCTGCGTTGCGGGGGTTGCCTGGGTGTCCGCGGCAGCCGAATCGGCGATGACACGCGTGGCCACGCGGGTGGAACCATCCGACTGGGGCGCCGGCGAGTCCGTGCCTACCGACGGTTTATTGCTGACCATAGGCTTTATCCTTAGGTAGAAATTTACTAATAAGAATTACTGTGTCCGACTCGCCAATGGCCCCCGGTGCCTAATGCTCTTGCACATGTTGGCACGAGGAGGCCACGGAAGTGTCAGGATGTGACCGCACCCCCGTGGGGGACGCGCCACGGGATGCTACTGAATAGCGTTGACGGCCTCTTCGAGGGCGGCCTTGTAACCGCCATCGACCGGGACATAGCCGATCTGCTCAAGGTTGGAATCCTGGTTGTTGAGGGCAACGGTGAGGAAGTCCTTGACACGGGCGCTGGTCTCAGTGTTGTAACCAGCGGAGCAGACAATTTCGTAGGTGGTGAGGACGAGCGGGTATGCGCCAGCGTCGTTGATCTGGAACAGGGACTCAGCATCGACCACAAGATCGTGGCCCTCGCCTGCGAAGTCAATCTTGGCCAGAGCCTTGTTGACGGAGTCCTTGTTCAGCTCGACCGGGCCATTGCCGAAGTCGATCTGGGCGATGCTGAGGCCTTCGTTCTTAGCGAAGCCGCTCTCCACGTAGGTGATAGCACCGTCGGTCTTCTTCACCTCGCCGACAACGCCGGTGGAGGAGTTAGCGCCGGAGCCAACCTTGGAGGGGAACGCCTTGCCGGTGGTGTCCCACTCGGCAGGAGCGGTGGCCTTGAGGAACTTCTGGAAGTTGTCGGACGTGCCGGACTCCTCGGAACGGAAGATGACCTTGATGTCCTTGTCCGGCAGGGATGCGCCGCTGTTGAGGGCGGCGATAGCTTCGTCGTTCCACTTGGTGATCTTGCCGTTGAAGATCTTGGCGATGACCTCAGGGGTGAGGACGACGCTGTCCACGCCCTCCAGGTGGTAGGCCACGGCCACCGGTCCGATAACCAGCGGGAGGTGCCAGGCATCGTTGCCACCGCAACGCTCCTTGGCGGGCTCGATCTGATCCTCCTTGAGCGGGGAGTCAGAGCCACCGAAGTCGACCTGGCCGGCGATGAACTGCTTCTGGCCGGAACCGGAGCCGGAGGCCGTGTAGTTGAGGCTTGCGCCGTCGACTGCCTCGCCGTACTTCACCTTGAAGTACTCCATGGCGTTCTGCTGGGAGGATGCGCCCTCACCGTTGAGGGTGCCGGACTGACCGCTGAGGCCCTGGATGCTTTCCTTAGCGTCCTGGGCTGCCGAGGTCACGGCAGACGATGCGTCCGATGCTGTGTCCGATGCCGAGTCGGAGCAACCAACCAGGCCAAATGCGCCTACTGCTGCAACGCCAAGAATGGCGAGGGAGCGCCTAAGAGTGCTTTTCACGGGTATTACCTCCGGTAGTTTCAATTCATGCTGTAGTCACGAATGACGTGCTCACAGCACATCACCTCGCTTCTCGTGAACACCCTAACGGCCCTAAATGTCCAACAATAAGAATCCAGGTAAACAGAGGGTTAATTCCGAAACTTTTTCCAGCACTCCCCCTAAACTCCCACGTCACACCCCTTTTCCACACACAGCCCAACCCGTCGCTCCCCCACGACCTCGCCCTCACACACCACCACCCCCGCATCACCCCCGACGCTTACAACGGCCCCGACGCTTACGACGGCCCCGACGCCCTCTTACTCCTCGGGTCGCTCGTACACCACGTGACGCTCCCGCTCTGTAAAGCCCGCCTTCCTGTACATCGCCACGGCCTGCTCGTTATCCCCCTCCACGTAGAGGATTATCCGCTTGTCCTCGGCCATCGCGTTCAAACCCGCGGTCAACAGTGGGCCGCCGAGCCCCCGCCCCCGGTACCCGTCACCCAGCCCGATGACGTACACCTCCCCCACTGAATCCACACGTTTCGTCCAATGGAACCCCGCCAGTCGGTCACCCTCGTAAAGGAAGAACACCCCCCGTGGGTCATACCACTGGGTCGCCCTCGCTTCTGTTAGCTTGTCGACGTCCCATCCCCCTTGCTCCGGATGCCACGAAAACGCCTCATTATTCACACGAACCCACTGCTCATCGTCGCATTCCTCGGCAGCGGTCACGATCCTAAACCCCTCCGGCACTCTGACCTCCTGCGGCGTGTACCCCTCCTTCCCCATCACCAGGAGGATTCGCGTCGCCACCAGGCCATGGTGTGCCGCAAACGCGCGGGCGGCGGGGAGATCCCCGTGGGCCCACACGGGCGGGAGCCCGGCGCGCTCGTAGAGCTGGGAACCGAGGCCGCGGCGTCGATAAGCGGGGTCGACGACGAGCTCAGCAGTGGAACCGTCACCAGAGATCAGGGCAATGACCTGCCCATCCTGCTCAATTTGGTGGCGGGTATGGCCCATCGGCTCCGTGAGCCCCCGGACGAACTGCTCACTGAAAGGCTCCACGCCGTCGACAGCAAATGCACGCGAAAGAATCTCCATAAGCTACAAATATAGTGTGGCCAAGTTAATCCCAGTTTTTATCGGTGCTGCCGTGGTGGCGGGCGGTTTCCTCCTCGTGGATGGGGTGGTCGCCACCAACACCGAACGCGTCATCTCCACCGAGCTCCAAAGCCTCGAGGGGCTGCCACAGAAACCAGCCGTGACCATCAGCGGCACACCATTTATCGTCTCCGCCCTGGGCGGTGAGATCGACTCGCTGCGTGCCGAAATGGTCGACGTGCAGGAGCCGGGCTTCGGGCTTGTGAACAAGAAATCGGAAGCCTTCGACCTGACGGTGCCGCCGGGCCAGATTTTGAGCGGAAACCTCAAGGATGTGACCGCAAAACGCTTGGTGTATACGGTAAGGCTCGACGGCGTCGCCCTCGGCGAGCAGCTAGGCATCTCGGACTTGGATATCTCTAACCCCGACGACATTTCGCCCTCGGCCTCCCCCTCGGCGGAGGCCCTGTTGACGGGGACGCCGCCAGGTGCCACGGAGAAGCAGCAGTCGTTGGTGAAGCTGCGGATTGTTGATGGGGTGGTCCACCTCATCCCCACCGACCAGAATGATGCGTTTAGCTGGAGTGTTACCTCAGAAAACTTACCTTTGGAGGGTCAGGCTTCGCGGGTGTTTTGTGGCGGGGGCTCTATCTATATTGAGTCGGAGCAGCGGGACGTCCGGTTCGACACCGAGGATTTGTCGTCGGACGTGTAGGCTGTGTGACCATGAGTGAGTCTGCATCGTTGGATGGAAATGAGGCTATTACCAAGGCTGCCGAGGCGGCTAAAGCGACGGCCGACAAGAATATCTTTGATACGGCGGACATTGCCGATTTGGAGGCCACGCCGCACCCGGTGGATACCGCGAATTTGAGGCAGGGCCCCAATCTTCACGACGGCCTCCTGGCGCTTCTTCCGCTCGTGGGCGTGTGGCGCGGCGAGGGCCAGGCTGCCACGGATGAGGGCGAGTTCGCGTTCGGCCAGGAGCTCGTCATCGCGCACAATGGAGAGAACTATTTGAGCTACCACTCGCGCACATGGAAGCTCGATTCTGAAGGCGAATACGCAGATCCGGACACGAATGCGTATGGGTTCTGGCGGATCGATGAAAAGGATCAGATTGAGCTCATCTCCGTGCGCGCCGATGGAGTGGTGGAGATTTTCTACGGCGAGCCGTACAACGAGCGTTCCTGGACGTTGCAGTCCGCATCGACGATGGTGACGGAGACGGGCCCACAGGCCCTGGGCCCTGGCAAGCGCATGTATGGGCTCATGCCGAACAACCACCTCGGGTGGGTGGATGAGCGCGCCGAGGAGCAGCGCTCCGCAGAGCTCACCCGCGTGGTGGGCTAGCTGAACATCGCCTCCGCGAGAAGGCGCGCGACGTCGTCGGGGGTGTTCCGGTTGAGTTTCTCCCCGTCGAGGGACCGCACTGGCACCGCCCCGCGGACGGACGACACGAGCCACACACCGTCGGCTTCTTTAAGCTTGTCGACGCTCAACGCTTTCTCCTTGCACGCGTAGCCCGCTGCCGTCAAGGTTTCAAACACAGCCTGCTGTGTCGTCCCTGCTAGCACGTCAGTTCCGCTGGGTGGGGTGCGGACCTTCTTGCCTTTGATGGAGATCACCGTGCTCGTCGCCCCCTCGAGCACCCGGTCGCCGTCCACCCAGATGACATCATCCATACCCTCGGCCTTGGCAGCCCTCAGCGCCGCCATCGTGGCGGAGTAGCCGAGCGATTTCGCGCCGGAGGCGATCCAGGGTGCCTTCTCCGGGTGTAGCGTGATGCCCTTTTCGCACAGCTTCACCTTGACGCCTTTCTCCCGCAGCTTGGCGTTGCCCGCAGGCACGTCGGTGACGGTCATCCACACCGAGGGGATCCCGGTGCTCGCACGTCCCCGGGTGAAGGTCCACACCAGTTTGCCGTCGACTAGCTCGTCGCCGCATTCGTCCACCCACCCGGCGACGGCCTCCCCTGTCGCCTTGAGCACCGCGTCCCTGCCGAGCTCCGGGAGGTCAAGCTTCTTCGCGCCGGCCAAAAACCGCTCCACGTGGCGCTCGACGTTGCAGGCCCGCCCCTCGTGGACGAGGAGGGACTCGAAGATCCCGTCCGCACGGGTGAGGCCCAGATCATCCCAGAAGATGTGGGGAAGCTGCGGGTTTTGCCTGCGCGACGACCCACCGAACGGCTCAACAACAACGATCACTGGCGCATGTCCCATACCCCCGATTATGCCACCACTACGATGGTTGTCATGTCTCCATACGTTTCGCCCCTCATGAATACCCACGGCGCCCAGCCGGCACCCCCGGACCAGGCCGACCCCACCCGCCAGGCCACCGACGGCGTCGCCTGGCACTACGGCAACCCCTTCGGCGAGCAGCGCGCCGCGCTCACGCTTGTCGACCGCTCCAACCGCACCATCCTCACCGTCACCGGCGACGACCGCGAAACGTTCCTCACCACGCTCCTTTCCAAGATCATCACCCCCGGCGCCCTCATGGCCCTCGACCTCGACGCCAACGGGCGCGTCCAGCACGCCATGGACGTGGCCGTCACCGACGATGCCGTCTACCTCATCGTCTCCCCCCACGAAGCAGAAACCCTACGTGACTACCTGGTTTCCATGATTTTTTGGTCCAAGGTCAAAATCGAGGTCTCCCCTCTCAAGCTCGTCACCGTTTTCGGCGAACACGCCCCGCTCACGGCCGCATTCCGCCGGGTGGTGGAGGGACAGCCGCTGCGCACCGACTACGGCGTCACGGACGTAGCCGCCGCCACCGAGGCGATTATTTCCCAAAACGGCCAGCTCGCGGGCCTTATGTGTTTTGAGGCCTACCGCGTCGCCCGTGCCGAACCCGACCACCCCGCCGACTGCGACGCGCGCACCATCCCCCACGAGGTGGGTCTGTGGCTTGACCAGGCCGTCGACCTAGAAAAGGGCTGTTACCGCGGCCAGGAGACCGTCGCCCGGGTGGAGAACCTCGGTCGCGCGCCCCGCGGGCTTGCTCTCTTGCTTCTCGACGGCTCCGTCCCCGACCTTCCCCGCCTCGGCGCCCCTGTCACACTCGACGGGCGGAAGGTTGGCACGCTCGGCACCGTCGTCCACCACTTCGAGCTCGGACCCATCGCCCTGGCGACCATCAAGTCGAGCGCCCTGGAACGCTCGGGTGAGTTTATGGCTGGGGAGTGCGCGATGAGCGTCGACAAGCACAGCCTGCCAAGGCCGTCGTCGGGGGCGGGACGGCAGGCAATCAACCAGTTGAAGGACCCCAAACCCCAAGCCTAGGGGGTAAATACAGCATTTTCGCGGCAAACCGGCTAAAGTGTACACAGGTATTTATATTTAGTAACTGCACGATTATGGGGCACCAAAAATACCCGGGTGTCTCTTGGAACTCCAAGGGGGTCAGGCCATGGGTCGCGGCCGTGCCAAGGCTAAGCAAACGAAAGTCGCTCGTCGGCTCAAGTACAACTCACCGGAAATGGACTTGGAATCTCTCCAGCGCGAGCTCTCCGGACAAGTGGAGGACAAGCGCCACGAGGAAGAGGACGATCCGTACGCCGCGTGGGCCAACTACGATCCTGACGAGGACAAGTAACTAAATCTATACACCAAAAAGGGAGCCCCACCAGGGCTCCCTTTCAAATTTCTGAACTCACAAAGCCGGGGCCCACCACGCGGCGGGCCCCACCAGCCACCTACTCGGCGTACTCATCCTCGAGAACCACCCGCTCGGAACCAGCGGACTCCTCCACCATCCCGAGCTCCCACGCATCAATATGACGGGCCGCGAGGATCGCCAACGCGCGCTCCTTCTCCGCCGCAGGCAGAACAGCGACCATCCCCACACCCATGTTGAACGTTTTCTCCATCTCGGAGCGGGCAATCTTCCCCACCGACTGGATATAGCGGAAGACCGGCAGCGGCTTCCACGTAGCACGCGACAGGCGCGCCGTCAGCCCCTCCGGGATCACGCGGGACAGGTTGCCCGCGAGGCCGCCGCCGGTGACGTGGCAGAACGTGTGGATCTCGCACTCGGAGATCAGCTCCAGGCAATCCTTGGTGTAAATCCTGGTCGGCTCCAGAAGCTCTTCTCCCAGGCTACGGCCCAATTCCTCCACGTGGGAGGTAAGGGGCAGCTGCGCCTGTTCCAACAGCACGTAGCGTGCCAGCGAATACCCGTTGGAATGCAGCCCCGACGAGGCCATACCGATCACCACGTCGCCCTCGCGGACACGCTGCGGACCAAGCACCTCGTCTTCCTCAACAACACCGACGGCAGTCGCCGAGACGTCGTACTCACCCTCCGGCATGACACCGGGATGCTCGGCCGTCTCCCCACCAAGGAGCGCGCAGCCGGCGCGCACGCAGCCCTCGGCGATGCCCTCGACGATGCTCGCCACGTGTTCCGGCACCACCTTGCCGATGGCGATGTAGTCCTGGAGGAACAGCGGCTCGGCGCCGCAGACGACGAGGTCGTCGACGCACATAGCGACGAGGTCAATACCAATGGTGTTATGAATGCCCATCTTCTGGGCGATGACGAGCTTCGTCCCCACGCCATCGGATCCGGCAGCAAGCAACGGCTTTTCATACCTACCAAGCGCAAACAGCCCGGCAAACCCGCCAAGGCCGCCACGCACCTCGGGCCGCGACGCCCGCTTCGCGTGCGGCGCAAACAATTCCACCGCCCGATCCCCGGCCTCGATATCGACGCCAGCGGCAGCATACGTATTGTCAGTCATAGTGATCCTTTATATGATTAGTGAGCTGATTCGTAATCGGTGCCGACAAGCGGCAGCGGGTACGTGCCTTGCTTCATGGCACGCACAAGATCCGCATTATTATTACCTTCCGGCAGGCCAAGCGGGTAATCACCATCAAAGCATGCGCAACACATCGTCGCCTTATCCTGCTCCGTAGCATCCACCATCGCATCCACCGAAATGTAGCCAAGACTATCCGCGCCAATTGCCTGGCGCACCGCCTCCACCATCGCCTCCGGCTTCCCAGAATCCACCGCGTTCGCGATGAGCTCGCCCGGCGACGCAAAATCGATGCCGTAGAAGCACGGCCACTTCACCGGCGGGCTGGCAATGCGGACGTGTACCTCCGCGGCGCCGGCCTCGCGCAGCATCCGGATGAGAGCGCGCTGGGTGTTGCCGCGCACGATGGAGTCATCCACCACCACGAGCTTTTTACCCCTGATCTGGTCTTTCAGCGGATTTAGCTTGAGCCTGATGCCCAGCTGCCGCAGCATCTGCGTCGGCTGGATGAACGTCCGCCCCACGTACGCGTTCTTCACCAGGCCCGTGCCGTACGGTAGTCCCGACCCTTGCGCATACCCCACGGCCGCCGGTGTCCCCGAGTCCGGCACCGGAATCACCAGGTCACCGTCGGCTGGGCACTCCTTGGCTAGTCGACGACCAATCTCCACACGCGTCGTGTTCACCGAACGGCCGCGCAAATCCGAATCCGGGCGCGCCAAGTACACGTACTCAAAGATGCACCCCTTGCGCTTGCCCTCGGCAAACCGCATCGACGACACACCCGAATCGTTGATGACGACGAGCTCGCCCGGATCAATCTCCCTCACGAAGGAGGCACCCACAATATCCAGGGCGCACGTCTCCGACGACACCACCCATCCCCGCTCGAGACGACCGAGGCACAGGGGCCGCACTCCGTGCGGATCGCGGGCGGCGAACACGTTGTGGCCGTCGGTAAACACCAGGCAGAATGCACCCTCTAGCTGGGGGAGGAGGCGCAAAGCGGACTGGAGGACGGTGGTGCCGTTACCCGCAGCGTCGGCAAGCAAAGCACAGGTGACCTCGGAATCGGAAGGAAACCCCTCGGTAGAAACCAACCCCTTCGCCCGCGCCTCCTTCATGAGCTGCAGGTGGTTGATGAGGTTGCCGTTGTGGGCGAGCGCCACATCCGTGTCCGACGGCGTGGTGCGGAAAATAGGCTGGGAATTCTCCCAACTCACACCCCCGGCGGTGGAGTAACGGGTGTGGCCGATAGCCAGGTGGCCCTGCAAAGCCTGCAGGGACTGTTCATCGAAAACCTGGCTGACCAGCCCCAAGTCTTTGAAAACGACGATCTGCTCGCCGTCGCCAACCGCAATGCCAGCGGCCTCCTGGCCACGATGCTGCAGTGCGAAAAGCCCGTAGTAGGTGATTTTTGCAACGTCTTCGCCCGGCGCCCACACACCGAAGACTCCGCATTCGTCGTGGGGCTGATCGTCGAGAACAGGGTTAGTCGATACCACGACCACCAGCGTAGTAGCTACAAGGCCACCTCACCAAAGAGGTAACCCAGTCCGTAGGTAATCGCCATCGCCAGCGCGCCACCCACCACCAGGCGGGTGACGGAACGCGCAGTCGACCCCTCCGACAACATTGCCGAAATCCCGCCGGTGACGCACAGGGCAACGACGGTGGCGATGAGGGTGACGAGGCCGCGGGAGCCGGCGGGGGCAACCACCACCGCCACCAAGGGGAATATGCTTCCGAGCAGGAACGCAACCGCAGAACTAAGGGCTGCAGCCCACGGGTTGGTGAGTTCTTTCGAGTCCACGTTGTGGTGCACCATGAGGTGTGCGTGGAGCAGGTCGCCGGCGGCGAGTTCCTGCGCGGCGACGCGGGCGGTCTCCGGGTTGAGGCCGCGCTTCTCCAGCGTGCTGACGATGTCGGCTTCGAGGTCGTCGGGGGTGTCGCGGACTTCCTCGGCGTGCTGGGAAATCATGGCGCGCTCCGTGTCGCGCTGGGCGGAGACTGACACGTACTCACCAAGCGCCATCGACACCGCACCTGCGGTGACGGCCGCCATGCCGGCGGTGGCGATTTCCCCTAGTGCCGCGCCCGTTGCGGCGACACCCATGACAACACCGGCGGTGGAGATGATGCCGTCGTTGGCGCCAAGAACACCGGCGCGCAGCCAGTTGAGTTTTGCTGCGATCGAGGTTTTTTCTTCCATAGCGGCAACATTATCGCAGTTCAAAGGCCATTTCACCGTAGGTTAAGCTAACCTAGGGAACAAGCGGCAGATGCTTTCCTACCTCGGCAGCCCGGTTCCCACTGACGGAAATATCGCCCCTCGCGCACGCCGTGTCGAACGTGTCCAGCCCTAATGCCACACGCAGCCACGTCACGGGGCTCATTTCCACCACGTTGGGTGGTGTGCCGCGGGTGTGGCGGGGCCCCTCAATGCATTGCACCGCCGCGTAGGGTGGCACGCGCAGTTCGACGGAGTGGCCGGGGGCGCGCACCCCGACTTCCCCCACCGAGCGTTTTACGGCCTCTTTCAGCACTTTTCGCTCAGGTTTGGCGGTGTTTTTGGGGTCGGTGGCGTAGCCGCGGACGGGTTCGAGGGCGGCGGCGAGGTCGGTTGTGGTCATTGTTTTAGTGTAGGTCCCGCAACCGTGGTGGCGCGTGTGGCTACGCGGCTGTGGCTGCGGCTTCGGCGGCGAGTATTTTTGCGGCGATGGCGTGCCCGTTGTAGTCGGTGGCTGGCAGCTGGTTGTAGAGGATCGGCCCTCCTTCGGGCGGGATCCACCCGGCGCGGCCGTGGTCGTCGCGGATGTGTCGCCCGTTTTTTACGTGCCCCGGGTCGTCGTCGTTTTGTCGGTTGTGGTTGACGCACAGCCCGATGATGGTGAGGGCGTTGGTTTTGCCGCCGTCCTTGTAGGCGATGGTGTGGTGGTATTCGAAGTGGGTGGCGGGCTGTGTGCAGCCGGGGTGGGCGCAGTAGATCTGGTCAATGTCGATGGCTTTGCGCAGCGTGTCTGAGGCGAACCGTTCGTTTTCGAGCCGGTAGCAGTCGCCGATGTGGTTGGTGCCGTCGTAGATCACGACCCACCCGAGCGAGGAGAGCTGTTCCTTGATGATGTCGGCCCCGTCGATGATCCGTCCGTCCGTGGTCGCGTACTTGCCGTCCCCCACGTATCTGGTGCCGGGCAGTGCGGTGATAAACGCCGGCTCGAGCGCCCGCTTCTCCCCCGGTCCGCAACCCTCCGCGATGAGTTTCTCCAGTCCCGCCCCCAACACGGCTGCTTCATCGGCCCCCGGTGGTGCGGGGCTCACCCTCTTTAGCTTGTCGACGAACGCGTCCATCGCCTCCTCCTTCAACCGGACGTGCGCGTGTTTCACCCCCTGCGCGTCGGCGACCTTCGACACTGTCACCGTCGAATTGGTTTTCGGTTTCCGCAGCTCCTTGGCCATGATCCCGGCGCGTGCCTTGAGCTCCTGCCAGGTGAGGGTATCGGCGATGTCGACGAGCGCCACACGCAGCTTCTCCCGCTCCGGCTTGGCCACGTTGTTCATCGCCTTCGAGATGAGCACCAGCTTCGCCACCGACAGCTTTTCCGCCTTGGCCAGCACTTCCCTGTCAGAATAGCGGCCCCAGTTTTTGGCTGCGTGCACCCATTCGGCCACGGCGGGCTCGGAAAACCCGTACAGCCTCGACCACTCGCGGACAAGATCCGGGTGGAGGGTGCGTTCATGCCACACCTCACGGAAGAATTCGACGCCCTGAAGCGCCTGCGCAATTTTTTTAAAAATCTTCATGCCCGGCAGGCTAGGGCCATTTCCGCCCCGTTGCGAGGGGCCCCTTCCAAACCTGTGGATAACCCCCATTCCCGGAAGTTTTTCTCCGGAAAATTTATCCACAGGCCCCTATTTCCGCAGGAGCGCTCCCTTGGCCACATCGACCACGTCTACGTAGCAGGCACTCACCGCGAGCCCGATGGTGGGCAGGTCGCCGACATCCTTGTAGCACAACCACCACGCCTCGTGGGAGGGCTGGAATTTTTTCTTAAACGCAGCTAGCGACCTAAATCCGTACCACGGCTCCAGGATTTCCCCGAGCCGTGACAAAAGGTTATCCACCGCCGTAGGCTCCCCGCTTGTCGAATGCGCCAGCGGCGCCCCCGACAAACTAATCCACGTAAGCCCATCCTCGTGCGCCCGCCTGGCGGTCTCGGCGATGAGGAACTCCACTACCGGGCGGAAACCCTCCCTATCCCGGCGCATGAAGTCCAAAACCCACCCGCCGGCGGCCGGTAGCCAACTCGTCACCCCGTGGACGTGGCCGGACTCGTCGACGGCGATCATGAGGCGGACGCGCTCGTCGTCAAGCGACTCAAGCCCACCTAGGGTGAACCCCATCTCCGGCAGCGCCTTCTCCGCCACCCACTCCTCGGAGAGGGCGCGGATGCGCTCCCGGGTGACGGCGTCAAGCGCAGCCCACGTCGTCCATACCGAGCGGATATGCTCCTTGACCGCGCGGTTTGTGGCGGTTCTGACGTCTTGGAACTTCTTGCCTTTGAAGGAGACGTCGGTGACGTCGATGACGGATTCCTCCGCCACCTGGACGCGCTGGCCGGAGCGAGACTCGGCAAACGACGTGGGAACCGAATACCAGGCACAGGTGAGGCCGAGGCGTGCGCAATGGTCTTCGAAGGCGTCGGCAAGCCGTGTGGGAGTTGAGGAAACCGGGGAGCCGACGGTGACCGCAACCAGGTTGTGAACCTGGTAGGCGACGTAACCGTCCTCGGTGAAGAAGTACTCATTGCCAGGCCACAGGGTCATGTGCGACAGGTGATCGCCCAAGCCGGCGTCGAGGAAAGCGACCGCCCGGTCCCGCGACTCCCGGCCAGCGACCCGCGGCGGGGTGTGGAGCGCCCACCACAGGCCCACGGCGAACAGCACCCAAAACAGCGTCGACGAGACAAGGAACCGCCACGAGGGGGTGGTGCCGAGGACGATCTCGCGGATCATGGGCGGGAGGTAGACGAAGGGGAGGAACCCCCACCCCTCACCAAGCAGAAACCAGGTGAGAGCAGCGGCGATGGTTCCAAAACCGGCGACTTGGACGAACCGGAGCTCGCCGCCGCGGACGGTAAACAGCCTCCCCGTGAGCACCAGTACGGCAAGCCCCACCAGCCACGGCACGGCGACGGAGGTGACGCTCAGCCCGTAGAACCACGCCTCCCCCTCCGGCACCGACAGGTACAGGTCGGTTTCCAGCACGACGATGGGGAGGGTGACCGCGAACGCCGCGAGGCTCCCCCACCAGGCGAGCCGCCGCCCACGGGTGAGACCGATAACGAGGATGACCACGATGATCGCCGGAAGAATGGCCATCGCCAACGTGTTCGTCGCCTCCTCCGGCTGGCAGATTCCCTCCGCGCACGAGGAATCCCACCAGGCGACGCGAGTCAGCCGCGCGATCCCCGACAGCAGCCCCACCGAGTACGGGCTCAGCGCCGCGAACAGGGGCCCCAGGCCGATGGCCGCCACCGTCAAACCTACGAGGACCCGCCCCTCGGACACGCTCACCGCGCGGGGGCGCAGCGAAACCGGCCGATTCCACAGGACAATCCCCAGGCCACAGCCCACAAGCGTAGAAACGGCCACACATAACTGCGTCAGGGTGCCCGAATACAGTACGACGGTGACAACCCCCACCAGGAGCACCGTGCGCACGCGCCTGCGCCACAGCACTGCAAACCGCGCCGAGCCCATCGCTGCCGCGCCGAGGATCCACGTCAGTGGCGTGAGCACCTCCTGGCCGTGGAGCCCCTCGCCCCACGCCGTCGACGGATCCACCACCCCCCAGGCGATGAAGGCACCAAACGCCCCACCCACCGCCTGAATGAGCAAAATTATTGCCGCATACCAGGTAGACCCCAGTTTCTTCTCGGTGTAGGAGGCGCCCGTCAACGCCAGCGCCGTACACACCACCCCCGACGGGATCGACACGAACGTCAACCCGGAGGAGAACACCTGCAGGGGCGTGACCGGGTCGCCAAGGCTGAGCAGGTGGAGGTTCCCGCCGGGCCGAAAAATTGCGAAGAGTAACCAGCTCAGGGCCACAAGCGTCCAGGTGACAGGGGCCTGCCCGCTGGCGGCCCTGAGGAAACGGAGCTTAGTCATGGTTGATTCCTCCGATCCGGGTGATGAAGTCGATGTTGCGGATGAGCCCCTCGCGCCACACGCGGTAATCGTGGCCGCCGGGCAGCTCCGTCAGGGTCGCGTCCATCCCGGCCCTCCTCGCCGCCCGGTACAGCTCCTCCATCCCGGTGCGGTAGTCCTTGTCTTGCTTGCCGACGACGAATCGCACCTTCACCCCCGGGTAGCTCCCCGGCTCACCCATGAGTTCGAGGGGGTTGTTGGACGCGTAGGCGGTGGCGTCGCCGTCGAAGTACTTGTCCACGGTCTGCTGTTTCGTGCCCGCCAGCGGTTCCCGTTGCCCCGACATGTCGATGTAGCCGCCGTACGAGTCGGTGGCGGTGGTGGCGATCTGCAGAGCACACGTGCCGCCGTAACTCAGCCCGCCGAGGACCCAGTGGCTCTGCTCCTCATCTACGCGGAAGAATTGCTTGATGGCCTGGGGAAGTTCGTCAGAAATGTAGTCGTGGGCCCAGCCGACGCACAGGGGGTTGCCGGTGAAGGAGCCGGTGGCGTCGACGGAGACGACGATGGGGGCGACGCCTCCGTGGGCGTCCTGGTACTCGTCGAAAATTTGCGGGGCCTGCCCCTCCTCCATCCACATCGCGGGCGCGCCCGGGTTGCCGTGCATGAGGACGAGGACGGGCAGCGTCGCGCCCTGGAAGTAGGCCGGCGGGAGGTACACCTCGGCGGGTCGGCCCCGGCCGAGCACGACCGAGGTACGCACGCTCTTGCCCGGTGTCACCGAGTCGAGCTTGTCGTAGGGGACCTTCTCCACGCGGTTGGTGATGGCGCCGACGGTGGGCACCATCTGAAACTGGGTGTTGATGATACCGAGGGAACCGACGAGGGCGACGGCGACGAGGAGGGCGTGCCCGGGGCGTCGACAAGCGGACAACAACAGGAGGAGGACCGCACCGCCGACGACGAGGGACAGCGGGGCGTGGACAGCGTAGGCCGCCGCGGCGATCGACCCGAAAATCAGAACAAACACCGCGGTCAGGTGCCATTTCTGGCGGGTAAGGAGGTAGAGGGCAGGCGACAGGAGCGCAGCCCAAAAGGCGACCGACTGGAGGGTGCCGGTCAGCTCCACGGACTCAAGCATGGAAACAATATATTCCCATCGGAAAGTGGGGAACAAGACGAAACCGGCGTTTCTAGCAACTCCACAGCAAACTACCGACCCCTTGACACACAAATGCAACCTGGCCTGGTCGAACGGTGGCCAAAACGGCCCGAAATCCCGCACCGGCTGCTAACGTTTCCTGTGTACCAACCACGGGTCGCTCGCCCGGCGACACCGCGTCAACCTCCAAGGAGAGCCATGTCCACCCCGACAGTCACCACCCGGTTTAGCAACCTGGCCAGGGAAAAGAGGGAGAGAATCACCGAGGCGGCGACGCGGGAGTTCGCGCGGCACGGCTACGAGCAGGCGAACACCAACCGGATCGCGCGGGAAGCGGGGATCTCCGTGGGGGCGCTTTTTAAGTACTTTCCCACGAAAGCGGACATTTTCCTCTTCGTGGCGAGGCGCGGCGCGGAGATCATCGAAGCGAAGACGGCGACGATTCTCGAATCGGACGAGCCGGTGCTGGAGATCGTCGACAAGCTAGTGGACCTCATCGGGAAAACGTGCGTAACCGAGCGGGAAACCGTCCAGATGTACCAGGCGATGACCGCGCCGGGGGACCGGACCTTTGCCAAGGAAACAGCCGCTGAGCTGGAGCGGTACACTCTAGAACGGTACGTCGACGTGCTCAAGAGGGGGCAGGCGGCTGGGGAGGTGCGCGACGATATTTGGGCCACGTCGCTCGCGCTGCTGCTGGATAACCAGTTCATCTCGCTGCAGTATTCGCTCGCCACCGACTACTACGAGGAGAGAAGGCAGATGTACGTGGGGGAACGCCCAATTTCTGAGGTGTTGGAGGACACGAAGAAGTTCCTACGATCCGCACTCGCCGCCCGGAAGTAGAACACCCGTTCTACATTTCACCCCCGCTCCACCCCCCGCATGACCGTAATTGCGGGGTGGGCGACCGTACAATGAGGGACACCAAATTTTCTACAAGAAAGAAGTCCCCCGTGATCAGCGAAGCATTGAAAAAACTGGTAATCAAAGAAGACCTCTCCTACGACGAGGCCTACGCCGTCATGGACGAGATCATGAGCGGGCAGTCCACCCCCACTCAAAACGCCGCCTACCTTGCTGCGCTGTCGACCAAGTCCTCCAACGCGGAGACCATCGACGAGATCATGGGCTCCGCCGAAGCCATGCGCGCCCACGCCACCCAGGTAGACCACCCCGGCATCGAGGTACTTGAGATCGTCGGCACCGGCGGCGACAACGCCCACACGTTCAACATCTCCACCACCTCCGCGATGGTCGCCGCCGCCGGCGGAGTCGTCGTGTGTAAGCACGGCAACGCGGCCGCCACCAGCAAGTCCGGTGCCTCCGACGTGCTGCAGGCGCTGGGCGTCAACATCCACCAGGACCCGGAGCTCGTGCGCAAGCTCCTCAAAGAGGTGGGGATTGCATTCCTCTACGCGCAGCAGTACCACCAGTCCATGAAGCACGTGGCACAATTGCGCAAGGAGCTGGGCTTCCGCACAGTTTTTAACATCCTCGGGCCACTCACGAGCCCCGCGAAGCCGGAGCGTTTCGTCCTCGGCGTGTACTCCGAATACCTCGTCGAGCCGCTGGCCAAAGTTCTCTCCCACCAGGGGGTGCGCCGCGGGCTCGTCGTGTTCGGCCAGGATGTTATGGACGAGATTTCCGCCTCGGCGCCGTCCACCATCTGCGAGATTCGCGACGGTTACTTCCGCACGTCCGTGATCAAGCCCGAGGACTTCGGGCTGGAGCGCTGCAAGAAGGAGGACCTCGTGGGCAGCGATCCCGACGAGAACGCCGAGATCACCCGCGATGTTCTGGCCGGTAAGGACCGGGGCCCGCACCGCACCGCCGTCCTCCTCAACGGCGGCGCCGCACTGTTCACCGGTGACAAGGCCGCCACGCTTGCCGACGGCGTCGCCCTTGCCGCCGAGCTCATCGATTCCGGTAAGGCCACCGAGAAGCTCAACGCCTTTATCAAGGCCTCCAACGAGCTAGCATAAACACAGAAATTAGCGGTGACCAGCGCTTGGTCACCGCTTTTTTAACGCTTTTTTACAACCAACGCTATGAGGTACCACGGCAACGAGAAGCCGAAGAGGACCACGTACGTCACCGCCGCCCCAATCCCCACGGGCGTGAAAATCACCGCCGCAGGGAAAGCGAGAAGGATCACCACACCGAGAAGCGTGCGCGGCAGGTGTACGAGCGCATTATAGGCCGCCTCTGTTAGGTTGCACTCGGGGTAGAACCACACGGTGATGCCTGCCAGAACGATGAGACCAGACAACAGTCCCGCCTCCAAAATAAACGCCAGCGTGGAGCCGATCACGGCCCCCTCTGCCCTTCGGATGACGATAAGCTCGTAGATTCCTAGAACAGATAGGCAGGTCAGACCCACAAAGTAGCGGGTGGGGAGGGGGTGGTTGCGCACGTGCTTGGCGAATGTGATCGCCGGCTTGGACCCCTCGTCGCGCGCGAGCTGCGCAGCGACGTGGGCACCGGCGCGGATGGAGGCATCGGCGGTGATGATGGGCAGGGCCGCAACGATCATGCAGAAATTGACGATGACCAGGTCCGCCGCCAAAGAAAAGGCGGCGTAGAACCTGGAATTGGGGTTGAACATCTAGCCCTTGACCGCGCCGGCGGCAACACCT
Organism: Corynebacterium pyruviciproducens ATCC BAA-1742; assembly: GCF_000411375.1. Taxonomy (GTDB): domain Bacteria; phylum Actinomycetota; class Actinomycetes; order Mycobacteriales; family Mycobacteriaceae; genus Corynebacterium; species Corynebacterium pyruviciproducens. Next base: position 45,203 of record NZ_KE150447.1, read on the forward strand.
TCGATGATGTACTTCTGCGTGGAGACGTAGAAGATGACGATGGGGATGATTGCCAGGACAAGCATGGCCATCATGGCGCCCATGTCGCGGTTGCCGTTGGAGCCGACGAAGGATTGGACGACCACGGGGATGGTCTTGTATTTCGTCGACAAGCCGATGACGAGGTACGGGAGGAGGTAATCGTTCCATACCCACATGGCGTTGAGGATGGCGACGGTGACGGCGGTGGGCTTGAGCATAGGCAGGACCACACGGAAGTAGTTCTGCAGGGGGCTGCAGCCGTCGATGACGGCGGCTTCCTCAATGTCGAGGGGGATCGATTTGACGAATCCGGCGAACATGAAGACTGACAGTCCGGAGCCGAAGCCCAGGTACAAGACGACGATGCCGATGGGGTTGTTGAGGTTCAACATGTCGGCGATTTTCACCGTCGGGAACATGACCATCTGGAAGGGGATGACCATGCTGAACACGAACAGGTAGTACAGCGCCGAGGTCCACCACGTTTTCACGCGGGTGATGTAGTAGGCGGTCATGGCCGAGAAGAAGACGATCGCCGCGACGGAGAGGATGGTGATGACGAACGACCACAGGATCGCCCACAGGAACCCTTCCTTCATGAGTCCGACGGCGTAGTTTTCCACCCCTGCCCACAGCTCACCGGTGGGGAGCGCAAACGGATTGTTGGCGATGGAGAGCTTGTTTTTGAACGAGTTAACGATGATGAAGAAGATGGGACCGAGGAACACCACGGTGAGGAAGGCGAGCACCACGTAGAGAGTCACCTTGGTTCCGGTGCCCACCCGCGCTTCTTCGCTTTTCGACGTTTTGGTTTTGGTGGACATTTATGCCTCAACCTCCCTGGAGCGCGTGGCGCGGAGCTGGAACATGGCGATAACCACAACGACCACCACGAAGATAACGGCCTTGGCCTGGCCTACTCCCTCAACTCCGACACGGTTGAACATCGTATTCACAATGTTGAGGGCGACCATCTCGGTTTGGCTTCGCGGGGCACCGTTGGTGAGCGCTAAGTTTTGATCGAATAGTTTAAACGTGTTGCTGAGCGTGAGGAACAAGCAGATGGTGATGGACGGCATGACCATGGGGATGGTCACGTGTCGCAGGATCTCCCCGCGACCGGCACCGTCGATCTCCGCTGCCTCGATGAGTTCCGGTGGGACGTTTTGCAGCCCAGCTATGTAAATGATCATCATGTACCCCACCAACTGCCAGTTGATAAGCACGATGAGTCCCAGGTAGCCGTACTTCCAATCCGCGACGATCGTGGTTCCGTACTTTGCCAAAACCGCGTTTATCATGGATTGCCACGTGTACCCGAGCACGATGCCACCGATGAGGTTAGGCATAAAGAACACGGTGCGGAAGAAGTTTGTGCCTTTAAGCTTGCGGGTGAGGGTCCAGGCGATGGCGAACGCAAAAAGGTTGACCGTCACGATAGAAACTATGACCACGAGCGTGGTGAACACAAACGAATCTATGAAACCTTCGCGCTGGGTAAAGGCCTGCTTGTAATTATCGAGTCCCACAAATGAGGCGTCCGTAATCGTGGTGAAGTCTGCGAAAGACAAGAAAAAACCGATGACAAAAGGCACCAGGAATGCGATGAGAAACGCTAGCAACGTGGGGAGGACGAATATGGGGAAATATTTTTTCAGGCTGGACTGCATGAGTTATCTCCTACAATGAACGTCCCCGGCCGAGGCCGGGGACATCACGTTCTATTTACTTTTTCCAGTTCGCGGCTTTTTCAGCCGCCCAGTTTTCCTTGAAGGCCGTAACCACTTCATCCCACTCCAGGTTGCCGGAGGCATACTGGGCGAGATCGGCGCCAAAGTCGTCCTTGAACTGCTGGGACGGCATGTACTGGAACGTCCATGGGTACGTCTTCAGCGAGGAATCCTGCATGTACTCAGCCACCTGCTTGCCCAGCGGGTCCTCGGGAGTGCCAAGATCCTTAAATCCTTCGAACGGAGAAATCAGACCGAGGTCATTGACCACGTACTGCATGCCCGCGCCGGTGTAGAGCCAGTTGGCAAAGTCGATGGAGGCCCTCTGATCCTCCTCGCTGGCCTTGGAGTTGACGGCGAGGTAGTTTTCCGTTCCCACGGAGATGCCGCGGCTTGATTCGTCAGGAAGCCCCATGTACATTGGGATGAACTTGATCTTGTCTTCCTTCACCACGTTGCCGTCGACATCGGAGATCTGGCTCCAAGCCCAGTTGCCGTTTTGCACCATGGCGGCCTTACCCAGTGCGAAGTCTGCCATGGAATCGGAGACTGCCTTGGACGGGGTGAGCGACGGGGCGACGGTGGAATCCTCGAGGTACAGGTCAAAGAGGTTCTTGAACTCCTTGTTGTAGGTGAACTGCATCTCATCCATGTCAGTGACACCCGCGTCGTTGTACTCCTGGTCCATCGCCGGGTTCAACAGGTGGGTTTGGTAACGCCACTCTTCGCCGGATGCCAGCGATGCGGCGGCAAAGGCGCCGTCGATGCCGAGCTCACCCTTGCGCGCCTGCATATCGTCGGAGACTTCCTTCAGCTTGTCAAAGCTTGTGATCTCATCCAGGGACTTCGCCTTGGAATCAGGGAGAGCGAAGTACTTGTCAAAGATCTCCTCGTTGACAATGATGCCGTAGCCTTCCACAGCAATCGGTACGGCCACGATCTTGCCATCAGCATTCTTCAGCGGCGGGGTGTCCTCATTGAGCTGCTTGGCAAACTCTGTGTCGCTGAGATCCGCCATGTAGGATTCCCAGGTCAGCTGACCTGCAGGCCCATTGACCTGGAACAGCGTGGGGGCATCCTTTTTGCCTACCTCAGATTTAAGGGTCTGCTCGTACGAGCCGGAGGCGGCGGTGACGACCTTGACGTTCACACCGGTTTCCTCGGTGTACTTCTTGGCAATCTCTTGGTAGGCGGTATCCTGCTCCGGCTTAAAGTTAAGGAAGTAAACGGAGGGGCCGTCTGCGTTGCTTCCGGAATCGGAGCAACCGACTAGTCCTGCGGTGGCGATGGCCGCAGCGGACACCACTGCGGCGAAACGTGTCAGCTTTTTCACGTTCTAACCTTTCATGCGATTGGCTACCGGTTATATCAACCTAATGTCATAGCCAGTGTACAGTCCTACCGCTTGAAAAATGTTAAACATCTTACGTTTAGAGAGTAACTATGTAGGCCTCACACATAGCTGCACGTGGGAATTACGCCATACCCGTGGACATTTTGTTACCTACGTAACAGTCCCCCTTTCGGGGGGCTACTCCAGGAGGGTTTCTTCATCCCGGTGGGACGGCAGGATGGATTTGATGTATGACTGGGTCGCCTCCTCCAGCGACACGTCCCCTTCCCGTTCCTCCGTCATGTACCACCGGTGCTCCAATATCTCGTGGAAGATCTGTGCCGGCTCCAGCTTGCGAGCTAACGCGGGAGGAACCGAACGAACGGTCGGGAGAAAGACGTCGAGAAGCCACTTGTGAGCCACCTGCTCGAGCGGGAGATCGGGGAACCGGAGGGCCTGGAACGTGTGCATCGAATTGAGCATCCGTCGGGCCTGCTTCTCCTGCACGTCGAGCCCAGTCAGGCGCATGAGCAGCCGGTTGTGGTGACCGGAATCAACCACCTGGGGGCGGATCGTCACCGTCTCGCCCGCCTCGTCCTTGACCACCTTCAGCTCCCCGACGTCGAACCCCAGCTTGTTGAGCCGGCGAATGCGGTCGCTCACCCGCCACGTCTCATCCGCGGCGATCGCCTCCTCGCCCGTCAACTCCTCCCACAACTGCCCATACCGCTGCGTAATCGCGCTGCCGATGGCGATCGGATCCATCGACTCATCCATGAGGCCGCCGGCCTCCAGATCCATGAGCTCGCCGATGATGTTCACCCGCGCCACGTCCACGTCATACATCCGCCGCGTCTCCGACAACGTGGCCGCCAGTTCACCCGTCTCGGCGTCCACCAGGTAACCGCTAAACGCGTCCGCATCCCTGCGAAACAGTGTGTTAGACAGGCTCACGTCGCCCCAGAAGAAGCCCAGCAGGTGCAGCCGCACCAGCAGCACCGCCAACGAATCAATGAGCTTGCCCGCCACCTCCGGACGCAACTTTTGCGAGAAAACCGCCCGGTAAGGCAGCGAAAACGGTAGGTGGGAGGTGACCAGACACGCCGTCAACTCCTCCCCCTGCCGATCCCTGCGCCCCGTGATCACCGCCAGCGGTGTCACCGACGGTGCACCAAGCCGATTCAGCTCCCGCAACATCTGGTATTCGTGGTGAGCAACCCGCTCGCCGATCTCCTTCACCGCGATCACCCGCGTCGACGAACCATCGGGAATCGACACAAACCGCACCGTGTGCCTACTAATCCCGCGCGGCAGCGCAGTGAGCACGTTCTCCGGCCACTCGTCCAACGGCAGCTCCCACGGCAACTGCAGCAGCGCGGGGGCCAGGGCAGTGCCGGAGATTTCCATTTTCTCCGGCATGGCGGCTAGTCGCCGATCCTCTCCCCCGACGAAGCAGAAAAGGCGTGCAACATGCCATTCTTGATAGAAAGTCGCACCGTCTCACCCGGGCGCGGTGCCGCATGCGGGGCCGTGCGCACCACAATGTTGTTGGACGTATCGGCGTCCGGGTTCGTCTCCGTCCCACTGGACAGGTTCCCGCCACCGACGAGCTGACCGTACAGGTAGGAATCGCTGCCGAGCTCCTCCACAAACTCCACCTTGAGAGGAATAGCCCCGTTCGGATCCACCTCGAGGGCTTCCGGACGGAACCCGAGCACTACCTCCCGGCTGTCCAGTTGCTTGACGACGTTCTCCGGCAGGTTCACACGAGCCTCACCCAACGACGCCACCGAACCGTCGACAGTGAATGTGCCCAGATTCATCGCCGGCGAACCAATAAACCCGGCTACGAACTCATTCTGCGGGTGCTCGTACAGGTCGCGAGGCGTACCCACCTGCTGCAGCACGCCCTTGTTCAGCACGGCGATGCGGTCGCCCATGGTGAGGGCCTCCGTCTGATCGTGCGTCACGTACAAGGTGGTGACCCCCAACTCGCGCTGCAACGACGCGATCTGCGTACGCGTCTGCACACGCAGCTTCGCATCCAAGTTACTCAGCGGCTCGTCCATCAAGAACACCTGCGGCTTGCGCACAATCGCACGCCCCATCGCCACACGCTGACGCTGACCGCCCGACAGCGCCTTCGGCTTGCGGTCGAGGAACTCCGTCAGATCGAGGGTCCGCGCCGCCTCCTCCACGCGCTCGTTGATCTTGTCCTTATCCAGGCCAGCAATCTTCAACGCGAAACCCATGTTTTCACGCACCGTCATGTGCGGGTACAGGGCGTAGTTCTGGAACACCATCGCAATATCGCGATCCTTCGGCGGCACCGTGGTCACGTCGCGGTCCCCGATGAAAATCTGCCCGGAGCTCACATCCTCCAGGCCCGCGAGCATGCGCAGGGTTGTCGACTTGCCGCAGCCCGACGGACCCACGAGAACGAGGAACTCCCCGTCGGCAATATCGAGATTGATGCTGTCCACCGACGGCGTGGTGGCGCCGGGGTAGACACGTGTCGCATTCACGAAGCGAACTTCAGCCATGACCTTATTGTTTCCTTTACTTTCATTGGCAGGTACGTGCCAAACGATCCGAGTGAAAGAGGAGTGGCAACCCCCTGGTGGGCGCGCCACGCTCACCTACCCAGGCTAGCCACAATCGGAGGTCATAACCGGTAAGTTCAGTGTGATGTTTCTTACAGGGGCAGCAACGGGTCGATGGCATCGGCAGCGTCATCGATATCACGGAAACGCCCCGCGAGCTGGCCTTGCGTGTTCAAAACTGCGCAGGGAAAGCCGTCGAGAAGCTCGGTATAGGAGCCCTCCGTATCCTTGACGGCGAAGAAACCACGGGGGGTGAACTCGTCGATAAGCTCAGAAAACTCATCATCGGTATAGACCATGACAACATGGCTCAGGTACTCGGGGAACAGGACCATCAGAACTCCTCTAGGTAGGTGGCAGGACGTGCCCCCAACTCTAGCGCCGCCTCCGCCATCGCGGCCACGTCCCGCGCGACCTTCCGCTTCGCCAGATTCCGCGCCGACACGCTCAGCCGCACCACACCGCCGCGGCGGGCCGTGCGCTCCACGGCGCGACGGATGGCGAGGCGCCACCAGGAGGAGGCGCCGTACCCCTCCCCCACCGAGAGGTTTCGTGCCTGGACCAGCGAGTCTGTGTCAAAAATGTGGATCCCCCACGTGGACATCGCCCGGGTGAAGCCAAACTCCGGCAGCACCTCCAGCGTGCCCTCCGACAAGCGCCAGCGGGGCGGGCCGAACGCCGTTGTGGTGAAGCCCAACTTGCGCATCTGCTTGGTGGCGCCGGCCAGCCGCAGGCGCGCCTCATGAGCCGGCAACGTGGCGAACTCCGCGCGGCGGCCCTGCACCGGCTGGTCGAACCCGTTCAACACAAAAGCGTGGCCAGCTGCGAGTTTCTTGTCAAAAAAGCGCCTCGTGTCCCGATCCTTGGCCAGGTGCCAGTTGCCGTCGATGTGCGGCGCGATGAGGAGACTGACGGGAACCCCCATCGCCTCCAGCTCGCGGATCAGCTGGTCGGCGGGCACGCGGGTATCGGTGAAGATGGAGGAAATAGACACGAGAAGCGTTGCAGGCACGCCCCTCAGTATCGCACCGGGGGACGCACTTCGCAGCGCAACTTTTTTACTGCTCTAGCCCTGTGATTTGGTTGACGAGCCAGGCGGCGTCCTCACGGGAACGTCGAATAGCGTCGTAGCGGCCGGAGATGCCACCGTGGCCGGCGACCATCTCCGTACGCAGAAGAAATTCCCCTGACGTGGCGGTTTCTCTCAATTTTGCGATCCACTTGGCGGGCTCCACGTACAACACGCGGGTATCGTTCAGGCTCGTGGTGGCCAAAATGTTGGGGTACGCCTTCGCCTCCACGTTCTCGTACGGCGCGTAGGACGCCATGTACTCGTACACCTTAGGATCGTGCAACGGGTCGCCCCACTCGTCCCACTCCGTCACCGTCAGCGGCAGGTCCGGCTTGAGCATGGAGGTGAGCGGGTCGACGAAGGGCACATCGGCGCGAATCGCCTTGAAGCGGTCGCCGCCCATGTTCGCCACCGCACCCATGAGAAGGCCACCAGCGCTGCCACCGGAGGCTCCAAGCATCGCGGGGGTGGTGTAGCCGTGGGCGATGAGGTAATCGGCCACGGTGATGAAATCCTCAAACGTGTGTTTCTTGGTCAAGCCCTTGCCGTCGTCGTACCAGGAGCGGCCCATTTCGCCGCCGCCGCGCACGTGCACCTCCACGAAGCGGATTCCCCGGTCTAGCAGGGAAACCCGTGCAGAACTGAAGCCTGGCCCGGAGCTTGACTCGTAGGCGCCGTAGCCGTACATGTGCGTCGGCTGCGGCCTGGAGGTGTCGAGGTCGCGGCGCTGGACGATGGACACGGGGATCTCTTTGCCGTCGGGGGTGGGCACCCACAGCCGGTGTGCCTCGTACTGGCTAGGGTCGTACCCCCCTAGCACCTTTTCCTGCTTGAGCAGCGTCTTTTCGTCGGTTTTCACGTCGAGCGCGTAGATCGCGGGCGTGTTGGTGTAGGTGGTGTAGTAGGCCCGCACCACCGGGGCCTCCCACAGTCCGCCGCCCGAGATGCTTGTCGACGACAGCTCGTCGTCCCCCATCTGCACCAGCTCAAAGTCACCGTCGCCACGCTTGAGGTAGCTCTTGCCCAGCCCACGTTCCATCCTCCCCAACAGGAGGAAGTCACGGTAGGCCGCCACACTAGTGATCCTCGCGTCGTCACTGTGCTTGACCAGGTTCTCCGTCAGCTCCACAGGCTTGCCGACGGGCGACACGCACGCCGAATAATTCGGGCTCACCGCATTGTGCGTGACCACCCACTGGTCCACCCCGTCCACCACCCCATGGGTGAGGTCGTAGTCCACCCCACCCTCCCGTGCGCGGATGAGGGTGAACTCACCCTCCGGGTCGTCGGCAGGCAAATACCAGTACTCACTCGTCAGCTTCGACGAACTACCGATAAGCACATACTTATCAGAAACCGTGAGCCCCGATCCCACCCAAAACTTCTCATCCGGCTCATGGAACACCCGCACATCCTCGCTGCGCGGTGTCCCCACCTTATGACGCCACACCGAATCCGGCCGCCACGCCTCATCTACCGTCTCGTAAAAGATGTACTCCTCCCCCACCCACGTGCACCCCGACGAAACATTATCCACCACATCCGGCAAATCCTCCCCCGTCGCAAGATCCCGAATCCGCAACGTGTAACGCTCATCACCCCGAGAATCCAACGAATACGCCAGGTAACGGCCCGAATCCGTGACAGCCAACGCCCCCAGCGCAAAAAACTCCTTGCCCTCCGACGCCTTCTCCATATCGAAGACGATCTCCTCGCCGGGCAGCTCCTCCTCCCTCCTCACACGAGGAGGAATCCACTCATCACCTGCGGTGACGCGGCACATTCTGCCGTAGTTCTGCCCCTTCTCGATGCGGGAAAAGTACCAATAGCCCCGCGCCCTACTTGGCAACGACATATGCGTCTCATGGATCCGGCTGAGCACCTCATCGTACAAGTTTTTTGACAAAGTGCCCAGGTGAGCCATGCTTTCCTCCGCGTGGGTGTTGGAGGCGGTAAGAAACTCCATCGCCGCATCCTTATCGCGCATCCACTCGTAGTCATCCACAAAATCGTGGCCGTGGAAGGAGCGGACGGTGGGGATCTTCTTGGCTAGTGGCGCAATCATGGTCCCTCACTCTACACCGGGCAGAAGTGCTTGGTGACGTGCGGGTTCGCGGAAATTTTGAAATCTGCACAGGTGGCGGGGCAGAACCGTTTTTATCCCCTGTGACGTGGCGTTTTGGGCATGAAAAAGGCCACGAGGTGTCTCGTGGCCGTGGGGGTTACTAGGCGCAGTGGCCGATCCAATCCTTGAACTTGGCTCCGGTGATGCGCTCGTAGGCTTCGATGTAGCGCTCGCGGGTCGCCTCGACGATGGAGCCGGGCAGGCTCGGCGGGGTGTCGCCGGAGGCGCGGTTCCAGCCGGAGTCGGGGCCCGTGAGCCAGTTGCGCAGGTACTGCTTGTCAAAGCTGGGCTGGACCTTGCCCTCGACGTAGGTGTTGGCGTCCCAGTAGCGGGAGGAGTCGGGGGTGAGGACCTCGTCGGCAAGCGTCAGCGTGCCGTCCGCGTCGAGACCGAACTCGAACTTCGTGTCCGCAACGATGACACCCTTGGCGATGGCGATCTCGGCGCCCTGGGTGTACAGGTCGAGGGTTGCGTCGCGGAGCTGCGTGGCCAGCTTTTCACCCAGCTTTTCGACGACCACCTCAAACGAGACGTTCTCGTCATGGTCACCGTAGTCGGCCTTCGTGGCCGGCGTGAAAATCGGCTCCGGCAGGCGCGAGGCCTCCTTCAAACCGTCGGGAAGCGAAATACCGCACACCGAACCCGACCGTTCGTACTCAGCGAGGGCGGAACCAGTGAGGTACCCCCTAGCCACACACTCGAACGGCAACATATTCAGCTTGTTGCACACCATCGCGCGGCCCAACACCTCCTCAGGGATCCGCTCATCATCAATCGGACCCGCCAGGTGGTTGGGGAACTCAAGATTCTCAAAGAAGAAATTACTCATCGCGGTGAGCACGCGACCCTTATCGGGAATCTCCGAATCCAAAATGTAATCGAAAGCGGAAATACGGTCGCTCGTCACAAGCAGCAGTGTCGAGTCATCCACCTCGTAGATTTCTCGCACTTTACCTGCAGAAAAATGCTCATATGCGGAAAGTTCAGGTCGCATGAATCATAACCTTAGACCCAAAGATTCCAATTTTCCACGCAGCCCCCACACAACCACGTAACCCCCGCGTCCCCTGCGGTAGCGTTACCTACCATGAAGCTCGCCGCCCTCGCACTCGCAGCCACCACCGCCATGACCTACACCGTCGACTACGTCCCCGACACCAACATCCCCCTCGACGGGCAACAGCAGGAATGGCTGTGCCGCATCACGCCCACAGACAAGGCGGGTGAAAAGTTCTTCGCCCGCCTCTCTACCCACCGGGAGGAATTGCGTGCTGAGCTGCTCGATCGTTTCAAAAACGTGAAGGGTGACATCATCGCGCTGGACAAGGACATCGCCACCGCCAACAAGTTCGGGCAGTCAACTGACGCCGACGAAGCGCTCAACCGGCGCGCCAACGAGCTCGCCACCGTCATCGCCGCCGAGGGGTTCAAACCGTCCGAGCTGAGCTTCTTTTTGTCATCTATCCCCCCAGTTAGCACCACCATTCCTCTCGGTGGGGTGTATGACGTCACTGTCGGCGCCACCTACTCCGCAGCCGACCTCGACTACGTCACGGCGGCGGATCTAGGCGAAGAATTTTCCGCCGCGCTGACGCAGGAGTCCTTCCTCGTGCCTGAGGATTCCTCCGAGGCGCTGAAATCGTTCGCGGCGGGTTTTCAGGATTCGGCGGCCGACCTGCGGTTCTCCGAAAATAATTACGCGGCCGCGTTGCGCACGTGCCGGGCGGGCATCGAGAAGCGTCGTGGCACGTCCGCGGGCTCGGTGGTGCGGGAGCCGGCAGGGGTGGAGTTTCGCCCCATCGAGATTGCGGGGATTGTGATCGGCGCGGTAGCGCTCACGGGAATAGCTGCGTGGCTGTACACTATTGCCAAAGATTTCGATTTCAGGAGGATCCTGCCATGACCCCGCGCACTGCCCGCACGCTCATTGTCACCGGCTCACTTGTTGCCTCGCTTGTCAGCGTTCCGCCGGTTGCCGGCGCGGATGTGCAGGTGACCGTGGGGGAGGATTCCACCATCGACGGGGGCAAAGCGTCAGATGATTTCACTGGGCCGGTGCAGATTGTGCCGAATAGGGCGGACGAGGGGTCGTCGACAAGCGAAGGGTCGGTGGGGGATCTGCTGCGGCTTGTTGGGCTGCAGCTGTCGGTGGCGACGCCGACGGATATTGCGCGGACGGTGACGTTTGTCATGGGGATTGTGACTCAGTTGGCGCTGTTTGTGGGGAATTTTGCCCGGCAGCCGGAGGGAGAAAAGGCGTAAAAAGTCCCCGTCTGCCGGCGCAGGCGGGGAGCTTTTTTACAGGATGTCGCCGGGGGTGTAGGTGGCGGCGTCGGGGTGCTCCTCCACCAGGCGGTTTACCTGGTCTACCACGCGGTTTATTTGGGAACCGGCGGCGCCGATGAAGGCGTGCTTATCGGCGAGGGCGGCATCGAGGGCGGCACGGTCGAGGGGGAGGCGGGGGTCGCTGGCAAGGCGATCCACGAGGTCCTGGTCGCCCCCGTTTTCGCGCATGTTGAGGGCGACGGCGACGGCGTTTTCCTTGATGATTTCGTGGGCGGTTTCGCGGCCCACGCCGGCGCGCACGGCGGCCATGAGGATGCGGGTGGTGGCGAGGAACGGCAGGTAGCGTTCGAGCTCCCGGTTGATCATGGCGGGGAAGGCGCCAAATTCTTTGAGGACGGTGAGGAACGTTTCGAATTGGCCGTCGAGAGCAAAGAAAGCGTCGGGAAGCGCGACCCTGCGGACAACGGAGCAGAACACGTCGCCCTCGTTCCACTGCTGGCCGGCGAGGTCTGCAACCATGGTGTTGTACCCGCGGAGGATGACCTGGAAACCGCAGACGCGCTCGCAGGAGCGGGCGTTCATCTTGTGGGGCATCGCCGAGGAGCCTACCTGGCCCTTTTTGAAGCCCTCGGTGACGGTCTCGTTGCCGGCCATGAGGCGGATGGTGTGGGCGAAGCTCGACGGGCCGGCGCCGAGCTGGACGAGGGTGGAGACAACGTCGAGGTCGAGGGAGCGGGGGTAGACCTGGCCCACCGAATCGAGAACCCGGGAGATGCCCAGGTGGTTGGCGATGCGACGCTCGAGCTCGGCGAGCTTGTCCTCGTCGCCGCCCATGAGGTCGAGCATGTCCTGGGAGGTTCCCATCGGTCCCTTGATTCCCCGCAGGGGGTACCTCTCCAACAGGTTGTTGAGCTTTTCGACGGCGACGAGTAGCTCGTCGGCAGCCGATGCGAAGCGCTTACCCAAGGTGGTCGCCTGGGCGGCGACGTTGTGGGAACGGCCGGCCATGACCAGGTCCTGGTACTGCACGGCCTTCTCCGCCAGGCGGGCCAACACGGTGATCGCCTTGTCACGGATGAGCTCGAGCGAGCGGTACATCTGCACCTGCTCCACGTTCTCTGTCAGGTCGCGGGAGGTCATCCCCTTGTGGATGTGCTCGTAGCCGGCGAGCGCGTTGAACTCCTCGATGCGGGCCTTGACATCGTGGCGGGTGACTTTTTCCCGCTCGGCGATGGAATCGAGGTCCACCTCGTCCACATGCGCCTCGTAGGCGGCGATCGCCTCGTCGGGAATGTCCACGCCGAGGTCCTTTTGGGCCTTCATGACGGCGATCCACAACTGGCGCTCCATGACGATCTTATGTTTCGCGCTCCACAGCTTCTTCATCTGCTCGGAGGCGTACCGGCTTGCTAACACATTGGGGATATTCACAGCGCTCATTATTGCACGCTCAACTTTCCCTCGGCGGCCTTCTTGCCGATGTCCGTGCGGTAGTGCCCGCCGCGCATGGAGATGTGCGACATCTTCTCGTACGCCGCGTCCCTCGCCTCTTCCAGCGTCTCACCGGTGCCCACGACGGACAGCACGCGGCCACCGGCGGACACAAGCTCGCCATCCTGCAAGGCGGTACCGGCGTGCAGCGCGCCCTCGGCGCCGCTGATGGTGTCGCCCTTGACGGGGTGGGCCGGGTAGCCCTCGGCGGCGAGGACGACGGTGACGGCGTAACCGGGCTTCCAGGTGATTGGCGGCATATCTACCAACTGGTTTGTGGCCGTGGCCAGGAGGTATTCGCTCAAATTGGAACCGAAGAGGGCGAGGACGGCCTGGGTTTCTGGGTCACCGAAGCGGCAGTTGAACTCCACCACCGCGGGACCGTCCTGACCCCACGCGAGCCCCGCGTAGAGGAGGCCGTTGTACGTGTCACCCTGCTTGTCCAGTTGCTTGGCGACGGGGCGGACCACCTCGTCAACGATGCGGTTCACCTGCGCGTCGGAAAGCCAGGGAAGCGGGGAGTAGGCGCCCATGCCACCGGTGTTGGGGCCCTCGTCATTGTCACCCACGCGCTTGTGATCCTGGGCGGGCAGGAGGGGTACAACGGTTTCGCCGGCGACCAGGCAGAATAGCGAAATTTCCGGGCCGTCGAGGAAGCTTTCCACGAGCACGGGGTTGCCGGCCTCGATGACGTCGCGGGCGTGGGCCTTGGCCGCCTCGAGGTCCTCGGTGACAACGACACCCTTGCCGGCGGCCAGTCCATCGTCCTTGACCACGTAGGGGGCCTCGAAGAGGCTGAGGACGGTGTCGATGTCGGCAGCGTCGGTGATCTGCTCGGCGCGGGCAGTCTTCACGCCCGCCTTCGCCATGACGTCCTTGGCAAAGGCCTTGGAACCCTCGATGCGGGCGGCGCGCTTGGAGGGGCCGAAGACGTCGATGCCTTCGGCGCGGAGACCGTCGGCAAGCCCCTCGACGAGCGGGACCTCCGGCCCAACAACGACCAAATCTACAACCTCTTGCCTGCACAGGTCCGCAATCTGCTCGGTAGTGTGGATACTTGGGAAACACGTCGCCTTCTCCATGCCGACGTTGCCGGGGGCGGCGAACACCTCGTTTCCGGGGGTTGCAAGAGCGTTAACAAGGGCGTGTTCGCGGGCGCCCGAACCAATGACCAAAATACGCATGCGCATAAGCGTACTAGGATTTAAACCATGAGCAGCATTTTCTCCAAAATTATCGGCGGGGAGATCCCCGGACGCTTTGTCTACCGCGATGACACGGTTGTCGCCTTCCTCGACGTCGCCCCCCAGCAAAAAGGCCACACCCTCGTGGTTCCCGTGCAGGAAGTCAACCGCTGGACGGACCTCGATCCGCAGACGTGGGCGCACCTCACCGAGGTGGCGCAGAAGGTGGGTAAAGCGGTCATCGAGGTGTTCGGCTCCGAGCGGGCGAGCTTCATCATCGCTGGCTTCGACGTGCCGCACACGCACATCCACGTCTTCCCCGCCAACGACATGACGGCCTACGACCTGGGCCACAAGGTGGAGGTCACCGACGAGGAGCAGGATCAGATCGCAGAAAGGCTCGCCGCGTGCATCAAGCGTATGTAAACGGCACCGAGTACGAGTTCGCCTGGCCCAAGGATATGGTCCTCCTCGAGGCGATGGAGGCGGCGGGGATCCCCGCCAACTACTCGTGCCGGAAGGGTGAGTGTGGCTCGTGCCAGGTGTACATCGAGGGCGGAGCCTCGCACATGCGTCCCCACGACTACGAGCCCGGGGAGGGCATCACGCTGGCGTGCCAGACGCTGCGGGATGACGAGGGGCCGTTCGATGTGGAGAGCGTGTTCTAATCGTCGTCGAGAAGCCTGGGGAGCCGGACGGTGAAGGTGGAACCCTCCCCCTTCGTTGAGGTGACCGACAGCGACCCACCGTGGGCCTCCGTCAGGGACTTGGCGATGGACAACCCGAGACCGGAACCACCGGACTGGCGGGAGCGTGACTCATCGGTGCGGTAGAAGCGGTCGAAGATGTGCTCGAGGTCCTCCGGCGACATTCCCTGGCCGTTATCCCGGACATCGATAATGACATCGGAATCATCGGCCGTGCCGCGCACCATGATGTCCTTGCCGCCGTGCACAAGCCCGTTGACCATGAGGTTGGTGAGCACGCGACGGATCTTCTCCGCGTCGGCGCTCACCGGCAACGCACCAGAGTCACAGATGGTGATCTCCCGGTCCGGGTACGCCACCCGCAGAGACGTGGCGATGGAATCGATAACCTCCTTCATGTCCACCGGCCGACGGTCCAGCGGGTTCCCCTCGGCGCGGGTGAGCGCCAACAGGTCGTCCACAAGAGTGGACATGCGACCGGCTTCCTCCTGGATCTTGGTGATCACCCAGTCCGCATCATCGGTGGCACCCGCCTTATACAGCTCCGCAAACCCCTTTACGCTGGTCAGCGGCGTACGTAGCTCGTGGGAGGCATCGCCCACGAACTGCCGCATCTCCTTCTCCTGCCGCTGCGACTTTGTCAGCGATGCCTGCAGCTGGGAAAGCATCGTATTGATCGCCCGCGACAGCTTGCCCACCTCCGTCGTCTCCGGCCACGCCGGCACACGACGGTTCATATCCCCTCTGGTGATCGCCTGCGCCACACTTTCCACCGTGCGCAACGGCCGCAGCGCTCGGTAGATGACGAGCATGGCAATAAGCCCCACCAGAAGCAGCGAACTCAACCCGATACTCGCCTGCGTGCGCACCAGGTTGTTAACCGTGGACTGTTCCTCCTCCAACGACTGCGCCACAACAGTGGTCGCGCCATCCTGGCTCACGGCCAGCACCCGCCACTTCGCCTCAGACTCCGACCCCTCGAGCGCGGCGACCGTATACGGCTCGCCATTGGCCACAATCATGGTGAGATCGGGGGCGGAGTTGCGGTCGTTGACGATGAGCGAATCGCCGTTGGGCAGCTGTTTTTGCACATAGAAATTCGACGGGGGACGCCGATTATCCTGCGGTTGCTGCATGGGGGTAATATCCCTCGCCCACCCGTTAAAAGCCCCGTACAGCCGCTCGTCCACGCGCGAGTACGTGAAATCACGCATAATCGCCGTCACCACCACACCAGTGCCGGCAATCGCCACCGTCGCCAGCACCAACACAATGAACACCAGCGACACATTGAGAGAGATCCGCGAGGTGGGATCCTTCGACCTAGGAACGCGCATGCGCGATTACTTGCGTGGCTTGCGCAACACGTAACCCACGCCACGCACCGTCTGAATCAACTGCGGCTCCTGCGTATCAATCTTGCGACGCAGGTACGAGATGTAGCTCTCCACCACGTTGCCATCGCCACCGAAATCGTAGTGCCACACGTTATCCAAAATCTTCGACTTCGACACCACCACCTCGGCGTTGAGCATGAGGTAACGCAGCAGGTTGAACTCCGTGGGCGACAGGTCCACGATCTCGCCCGCCTTGGACACCTCGTGGGTCTCGTCATTCAAGGTGAGGTCCGCGTACGTGAGCACGCCGGACTCCTTCTCCTGCTCCTCTTTATTCCCGCGGCGCAGAATCACCCGCAGACGGGTGATCACCTCCTCCAACGAGAACGGCTTCACCACATAATCATCCGCCCCGATAGTCAGACCATGGATCCGGTCTTCCACTGCATCCTTCGCCGTGAGGAACAACACCGGGCCATCGTGACCAGCTTCGCGCAACTTACTCAACAGCTCAAAGCCATCCATCCCCGGCATCATCACATCGAGAATGAAGGCATCCGGCTTCGCCTCTTCCGCTACAGCCAACGCATCCTTGCCGTTTCCGGCGGTCACGACGTCGAATCCCTGGAAGCGCAGCGACACCTGCAGGAGCTCGACGATATTCGGCTCGTCATCAACTACTAGAACTTTCGTTTGTGTATCACTCATAGTGCCTATTGTTCCATTAATTTCTCCGGGGTGGCTGAAAGAGTGCTCCGTGTTTCCGCCCAACCACCAAGCAGATTTGGGCCATGACCTGGGATTGTGGTGAGAAAATGGGCAAACCGCCACGTGAAAAGTTTTCACGCGGCGGTCTATGTGGTGGCTCCTCGGCAGCCGTTTTAGGTGAGCTCGGTCAGCGATGCGGGGATGTTACGAAGGTTGGACTTCGCCATCGTCAGCATCTTGCCCACGCCACCGTCGAGAACCGTCGCGGCGGCGGCCTTACCAAAACCGAAGAGCATGCTCATGGTGATGTCCGGCGGGACGGACAGGGCGTTGGGGTCGGTGACGATATCGACCAGCTGGGGGCCCGGCGCGTGGAGCGCGTGGGTGAGTCCGTCGCGGACCAGCTTGGGGTCGGTGATGCGTGTCGACGGTATTCCCACGGCGTTGCCGATGGCGGCGAAGTCAACTGGGGCGTGGTCCGTCTGAAACTCCTGCAAACCGGCGACGAGCATCTCGAGCTTGACCATGCCGAGCGAGGAGTTATTGAACACGATGATCTTCACCGGGATCTGGTGGAGTTTGACGGTGAGCAGCTCGCCGAGCAGCATACCCAGGCCGCCGTCACCGCAGATGGCGATGGTCTGGCGGCCGGAGTAGGCGGCACCCATCGCATGTGGCAAGGAGTTCGCCATGGTGCCGTGCCGGAACGAGCCAAGGAGGGTGCGCTTGCCACTCATGTTGGTGATGTACCGGGCGGCCCACACGTTGTTCATGCCCGTGTCGACGGTGAAGATGGCGTCGTCGGCCGCAAGATCGTCGAGGATATCCGCCGCGTACTCCGGGTGGATGGGCGTGTGCTCCTCCACGCCGTTGGTGTACGCCTCGACGATCTTCTCCAGGAGGGAGGCGTGCTTCTTGAGCATCTTATCCAGGAAGCTGCGGTCCGTCTTCTCCTCGATGAGCGGAATGAGCGCGCGGATGGTGGCTCCCACGTCGCCGACGACGGGGTGGGTGACCTTGGTGCGGCGGCCGATGGCCTGCGAGTTGATGTCCACCTGGGCGACGTTTTTATCCGGGAGGAAGTCGCTGTAGGGGAAGTCGGTGCCGAGCATGATGAGGAGGTCGGCGGAGGTGCAGGCCTCGTGGCAGGAGCCGTAGCCCAAGAGGCCACTCATGCCCACGTCGTAGGGGTTATCGTGCTGGATAAACATCTTGCCGCCCAGGGCGTGGCCGATGGGGGACTTGATTTTTCCGGCCAGCTCGAGCACCTCGGCGCGGGCGTCCTTGACGCCGCGGCCACAGAAGAGGGCCACCGTCTTCGCCTCGTTGATGGCCTTGGCCAGGTCCTCCACCTGGCTTTGCGGGGGCACCACCACCGGGGCCTCGGTGGCGAGCTCGGAGGTGATGATCCCCTCGTAGTCGGTCTTCTCCATGGTGACATCGCCGGGGAGGACGAGGACGGAGACGCCGTGGCCACCGAGGGTGGACTGGAGTGCGTGGTGGAGGATGACGGCACCCTGCTCGGCCGAGTTGGCCATCTCGCAGTAGCCGGAGCACTCGGCAAAGATCTGCTCGGGGTGGGTCTCCTGGAAGTAATGGGAACCGATCTGCCGCGACGGGATGTGCGAGGCCAGCGCCAGCACCTTGGCACCGTTGCGGTGGGAATCGTAGAGGCCCTGGATAAGGTGGGTGTTGCCCGGGCCACACGAGGCGGCGCACACGCCGAGCTCGCCGGTGGCGAGCGAGTAGGAACCGGCGGCGAAGGCCGCGGCCTCCTCGTTGCGGACGTGGATCCACTCAATCTGGTCGCTGCGGCGCACGGCGTCGACGATCGGGTTGAGCGAATCCCCCACCAAGCCGAAAATGCGGGTGACCCCTACTTCTTCCAATTTTTTGATGATGATGTCTGCGAGCGTATCCGCCATTAGTGACGTATCCCCTTTCTATCTTTTTCTCCCATGGTAGGCGTTTTCGTCACCGCATGCGCGGCGACGATCGGTACCCCACAGTGCTGCAAGATATCGGCCTCCACGGCGTACACCTGCTCAATGAGTTCCGGGGTGATGACCTCGCTGGGAACACCCTGCGCGAGGATCTCGCCGCGGTGCAAGACGATGAGCTCGTCGCACATGCGGCAGGCCAGGTTGATGTCGTGAATGGCAACAAGGGCAAGACTGTCGTCCTCAAGCGCTTTCTTCCGCACCGTGCCCAGCACGAAAAGCTGGTGGTGGAGGTCGAGGGCGGAGGTCGGCTCGTCGAGAAGCATGAGCGCCGGTGTCCCCACCATCATCTGCGCCAAAGCGACGAGTTGTCGCTGGCCACCGGACAGTTCTGACAGGTAGCGGTGGGCGTAGGCATCCATCCCCAGGCGGTGCATGACCTCCGCTGTGTGCTCGACGGGGTTGGCTACCGCTTCTCGACGGCTGGTAATCAGCACCGCTTCAAAGGCCCGCAAGGCTGCGGACTCGGGAAGGCCCTGGGGCACGTACCCGATCGCCTTGAGACGAGCGCGGGGAGGAACCACGTGGGCGTCGACAAGCAAAGAAACCTCACCCGAACGAACCGGATGCAGGCCAGCGACCGTCTGCATGAACGTCGATTTGCCCGACCCATTCGGGCCGAGGACACCGACCACCCGGCCGCCGGTAAGTGGCGCAACCGTCACGCCGTCCAGCACCCGGTGGTGGCCATAACCCGCAACCAGATCGCGAATCGCTAACTCCACAGCGCACGCCTCCTCGTCAGCACAATCCCCAGGAAGAACGGGACACCGAGAAGCGAGGTCACAATGCCGATCGGAATCGCCAACCCCGGCTTCGCCATGAGACTCACCGCATGCGCACAGCACATAAGTGCCGCCCCCGACGCCATCGACGCGGGGATGAAATAGCGCTGGTCCTCCCCCACCAACATGCGGGCAATGTGCGGACCAACAAGCCCCACAAACCCGATAATGCCGGCAAAGGCCACCGTCGTCGACGCCAACAGCGACGACAACACCAATACGACAATCCGCAACCGAGACGTATTCACACCCATCGACTGCGCCCGCGCATCACCCAAACGCAACGCCGTCAACTTCCACGACTGCGACGCAAGCAGCGGACACACCACGACAAGCACCACAGCCAACAGCCCATTGGCCACCCACGTCGCACGCGTCATCGACCCCAACGACCAGAACACAATCTGCGACAGTGCCTCCGCACTCGCCCGATACTGGATGAGCGCCAGCAATGCCTGGAAGAAGAACACCAGGCCGATGCCGAGAAGCACCATCGTCTCAGCGCGGGCGCCGCGGAGGATGGCGGCGATGACGATGACAGCTGTCGCCCCCACGGAGGAGATCCAGGCGATGACCGCGAGGTTTAGCTGAGGATTGGTGACCACCTGCCAGCCGAGGACGATCGCCGTCGCACCGCCGAAGGCAGCGCCAGCGGAGATCCCCAGGGTGAACGGCTCGGCGAGGGGGTTCCCCAGAATGGTCTGCATCTCAGCGCCGGCGAGCGACAGGGACACACCGATGAGGAGCGCCATGACGGCCATCGGCAAGCGGAGGTCCCACAGAACCGTATGCGTTTGCTCATCGAGGGAGGAGGGAACCATGATTCCACCGATGACCTGCGAGGGGGTCAGAGAAATCGCACCCACCATGTTGCTCATGACGAACGCGGCGGCCGCGACAACGCACAGCCCCACGACGATCGCCACCCGGCGCGCTGTCAGGCGCCGGTGTTCGTGGACAAGATCGACCTCGTTCACGCCCTACTCGCCTGCCGGAGTCGACGTAGAGAAGAACACGCCCTCGCCGGAGACCGGCGAGTACTTTTCCTGTGCCTTCATCCACTCCGCCGGGACATCGATATCCGAGTAGTCCTCCGGGTGCAGCCACGCGGCGATCTGCAGGAGCGCGAGGTAGTTGAATGGGGAGTTGTAGAACTGGTGCCACAGACCGTGCAGCTGGCCGTCCTTCACTGCGGACAACGTATCGAAGCCCTTCTGCCCCTTGGGAAGGTTATTCACGCTGACCTGGGCATCTTCATCAGAAATGCGGTAGCCGAGGGCCGCGTAGCCCACTGGGTTTCCTTCCTTATTACGCTTTGCCGACCACTCGCCACCGGTGGCGAAAATCTCATCCGGGTTATCGCTGATGACCTTCTCCGGGGTCATGGCACCGGATTCACCCTCGATGACGGCATCGCCAATGTTCTTACCGCCGGCGACGTTAACCAGCTGGGAAATGTTGGAATCGTTCCAGGTCTGGCAGCAATCGGACAGCCCCGCCGCACGCCACACGAACGCCGTCGGCTTGTCCTCGTCTTTCAACTTGGCGGAGCGGCCTTTCACCAGGTCCACCGTCTCCTGCCAATCCTTATTGAACGCGGCCGCTTCCTTCTCCTTGCCAAAGACCGTGCCGAAGATCTCCATCGAGCGCGTCGTGTTCTCCAGGGGTTTGGCGCGGAAATCCGTCACCGCGTAGGTCAGCCCCGCCTTGTCCATCGACTCGATGAGGCCGGTTTTCTCGCTGGCCTGGTATTCGTCAAGCGACAGCAGGATGATATCCGGCTTCAGGGACAGCAGGTTTTCCACCGTCACATCGCCCTTCATAAAACCGCCGACCTCCGGCAGGTCCTTCACCTCGGGGTTCGTCTGCTCCAGCTGGGCCATGTAGTCCGGGACGTTGTCCTTCAGATCCGTGCCGATGCCGACGACCTTGTCCAGGGGGTTGGACTTGTCGAGGATGCCGGTGGCGAAGACGCTCCTCCCCTCACCGAGCAGAATGCGCTCGGGAGCTGCGGGAAGGGAAATTTTTCGGCCGGTGATGTCGGTGAAGGTGAGGGCTGCGGCCTGGGTGGTGGAGGTGGACTGCTCGGAGGTGGTCTCGGCAGTTTCCGTGCTGCAGGCGGTCAGTCCGCTGACGGCAAGCGCTGCGACGGCGATGAGGCCGGCGAGGCGGCGTCGGGATCTGGAAAAGGACATACGCGTCTCCTTGGTGATACCTAATTGTTACACCTAGAGCATAGCATCTTAGGTAAGCCTAACCAACATAAAAATGGGGAAAGCGTTTGCGCAGGCTGTGCACGTGGGGAATGATGGATTACATGGTGGCGGCCGGAAGTGTTGCAGACCACAGTACGAGAAAGCGTCGACAAGCAAAAACCCCCGCACGAGGCGGGGGTGAGAGAGCTGGAGACGAGACTTGAACTCGCAACCTACGGTTTACAAGACCGTTGCGCTACCGATTGCGCCACTCCAGCAAGCTGAGGTTGTATCGTACCAGGTGTGACCGTTTTACATGAATTCGACCCACGCGTGGCAGGCTGAAATCATGGCAAACATCCTGCGTGCCTTACGTTTACGGGCCAACACCAGCGACCGCATTGCCACCATCGACGCAGCCAAGGCATCCCCGCCACCCTCGCCGCTGCAGCCCGTTGAGCTCACCAACGAGCACCAGGTAGCCGGCGTGCTCTTGATCGGCGCGCGCGTAGGCGAGCTACTCATTTCTGCGGGGACGGCGAACCGCGACGTGCAGGCCCAGATGCGCAGCGTCATCAACGCGTATGGGCTTTACGACGTCCACATCGACGTCACCCTCAACACCATCCAGCTATCCACCCACATCGGCAACGAAGACGGCGACACCACACCAGTCACCGTACTGCGCGTCGTCCGCCGCGGCGCGATGGACTTTTCCAAGCTGTCCCGCCTCGACCGGCTCATCCGTTCCATCCGCGCCGGTGCCATCAACCCCGCCACCGCCGACGCACAGCTGACGTCCCTGTGGAACTCCCAATCCCCCTACGGCGTCGGGCTCGAACTCCTCGGCTGGGGCGCGCTGGCCGGCGGCTTCGCCATGGTGCTCGGCGGCACACCCATCGTAGGCATCGTCGCCCTCATCACCGCGATGGTCATCATGGCGGTGTACAAGGTCATTGGCAAGATGGGGCTCGGCGATTTCTTCTCCCTCATGGCCGGCGGCTTCATCGCCGTCATCCCGGCCGCGGGCGCGTTCTGGCTCGCCCAAAACTCCGGAACCTCCATCAACGCGTCGCTCATCATCGCCTCCGGGATCGTCGTCCTGGTGGCCGGACTCACCCTGGTGCAGTCACTGGAGGATGCCATCATGGGTGCCCCGGTGACGGCCTCCGCCCGGTTCTTTGAATCCATGCTCAACACCGGCGCCATCATCGCCGGGGTCTCCCTCGGTGTGAAGGCCTCTCTCACCCTGGGCATCATGCTGCCCGCCATCGAAACGCAGACGGCACCCGATTTCCAACACAACGCGGTGAAGATCATCCTCGGCGGGATCGCCGCCGCCGGCTACTCGCTCGCCTGTTACTCGGAGTGGACCTCCATCTGGGTTTCGGGGCTCACCACCATGATCGGCTCAGCAGCGTTCTACCTCCTCTTTCTCCCCATGGGGCTGGGCGGAACGTTCTCCGCCGGGCTCGCCGCCACCCTCATCGGCCTCATCGGCGGTCTCCTCGCCCGCCGGTTCCTCATCCCGCCACTCATCATCGCCATCGCCGGCGTCACCCCGCTGCTGCCCGGCCTGCGCATCTACCGCTCCATCTACGCCATCATCCACGAGCAGCTCCTCGTGGGCATCTCCTCCATGGCGATCGCCCTCGGCACCGCCGTGGCGCTGGCCGCCGGCATCGTGTTGGGCGAGTGGATCGCCCGCAGGCTGCGCCGCCCGAAGCCGTTCAAGCCGTACCAGAACATTATTCGCAGGCGGTATAGCTTTAAACGGAGTTCCCGGTAGCGTACAATAGCGCCGAGAAACTAGTTATCTATCGGAGGTTTGATTTTCGTGGCTTTTAGGAGTTCCCGGGATCGCGAAGCGGAAGCAGAAGCGCAACAGCAGTTAGAGGAAGAGACCGCTACGGCTGCGCGCCGGGTTGTCGCCTCGTACTCCGAGGATTACCACGACGCGGTCATGCTCGCGTCCATGCTGGGGATCACCCCGGGCGGCTTCGTGTACTCCCAGTTCGCCGAGGCCGAGGGCGTCGAGATGCCCACCACTGACCCGAAGAAGAAGTCGTCGAAGAAGTCGTCCAAGAAGACGACAAAGAAGTCGACGAAGAAAACCACCAAGAAGACGGCCAAGAAGACGACGAAGAAAACCACCAAGAAGTCAACAAAGAAGACCACCAAGAAGACGGCCAAGAAGGCCACCAAGAAAACCGCTAAGTAGGCAGCACCTCCATTGTGACGTCCACCGCCTCATTCATCGTCGCCGCGAATCGCCTCCCCGTGGAGCGACGCGGCGATTCTTGGCGGGTCAGCCCCGGCGGACTCGTCACCGCACTCACCCCCATCCTCGCCGAGCACCACGGCACGTGGATCGGCTGGGCCGGCACCCCCGGCGATGCCCCGGAACCGTTCACCACCGACTCCGGTATCTCACTCGCCCCCATCGCACTCGACGAGGATGACTACGCCGAGTTTTACGAGGGCTTCTCCAACGCCACCCTGTGGCCCCTGTTCCACGATCTCATCGTCCCACCCGTATACAACGCGCAATGGTGGAAACGGTTTGTCACCGTGAACAGGCGATTTGCTGAAAAAATCGCTAGGCTTGCTGCCCCCGGCGCCACAGTATGGGTACAGGACTACCAACTCCACCTCGTGCCCGGCATGGTCAAAGAGCTGCGCCCCGATGTCACCGTCGGCTTCTTCCTCCACATCCCCTTCCCCTCCCCCGACCTCATCGCCCAACTGCCCTGGCGCGAAGAACTCATCCGCGGGCTGGCCCGGGCCGACCTCGTCGGCTTCCACACGCAGCGCTCCGCCCGCAATTTCGAAGACGCCGCCCTCCGCTTCGCCGGCACCACGCCCCACACGGTGGCGCTACCCATCTCCATCGACACCCCTAAAATCACTTCCATGGCCCGACCTGGGACGATTCGTGAAAAACTGGGCAATCCCGAGCATTTCCTCCTCGGCGTCGACCGCCTCGACTACACCAAGGGGATCCTCCCGCGCCTCCTCGCCGTAGAAAGATGCTTCGAGCGCGGCATCCTCGACCCCGCCACCACGACCTTCGTCCAAATCGCCACTCCCTCCCGGGAACGCGTCGAACACTACGAAAAGACTCGCGCCGAGGTGGAGCACCACGTTTCTCGGATAAACGGCCTGTACGGCGGCCTCTTCCGCTCGGTGGTGGTGTACGTGCACCGCACCGTCGATGCCGCCACCCTCTACCACCTCTACGCCGCCGCCGACACCATGCTCGTCACCCCGTTCAAGGATGGCATGAACCTGGTGGCCAAGGAGTACGTGGCGTGCCACCCGGATGGCTCCGGCGCGCTGGTGTTGAGCGAGTTCGCGGGCGCGGCGGAGGAGTTGACGCAGGCATATATCTGCAATCCGTTTGACGTGGAGTCCATTGCACAGGCGATTGCGGCGGCGGTGAGCGGCGAGGGGGATCCGCGTGGGCGGATGCTCTCCATGTACCAGCGGGTTTATGCCTATGACGTGCATCGTTGGGCGAATGATTTCTTGTCGGCGTTGCGGGAGGCGCGCGCATGCTGAGGCGGGTTGTGGCGTGTGTGGCTGCTGTGGCTGTGGCCGTGGGCGCGCAGGGGTGTGCGAAGGATCCGGAGCAGGATCGCTTGTGGCAGGTGACGGAGGTGTATTGGAATTCGGGTGCGACGCCGACGCCACCGAATGCAATGTATGTGGTGTTGGGTGAGCACTCGTTTGCTGGCGATACGGGGTGTGGCCCGGTGAAGGGTGCGTCGCGGACGGCGAAGGATGGGGCATCGGTGACGGTGTCGCGGGTGCGCACGCCGAAGGAGCCGGCGTGTGAGGGGGCGGCGCTTTTTTACCACGAGGAGTTTGTCCGGTTCTTCGCTGGTACGCTGCGGGTGGAGCGCGATGGCAGCGAGTTGACGTTGCGTAACGAAGCAGACGAGTCTATCCATTTGGTGTATTGATGTTTATTGTTTCTGATTTCGATGGCACGCTGGCGGAGTTCAGCACGGATCCGATGAACGTTCCGATTAATGAGGAGGCGATGCGCGCGCTGGACGAGCTTTCCACGCTCCCGGGCGTGCGGGTGGCGATCCTGTCTGGTCGCTCGCTTGAACACCTCACTCAGCTTGTCGACGTCCGCGACGAGGTCATCCTTGCCGGGTCCCACGGCGCCGAGGCGCTCGGCCAGCCGACGGGCCCCACACAGGAGCAGAGCAGTCAGCTCGCCACCCTCGACGCGGCCCTGGACGGGCTTGTTCACGGCGGTGCCTGGGTGGAGATCAAGCCGTTCGGGCGGGTGCTGCACACACGAAAGATGACCTCCGGGGCGGAGGAGCTGCAAAAGCGGGCCCGCGCGATTGAGTTTGGGGGCCGGATTCAGGAGGGCAAGGCCGTGGTGGAGTTCTCCGTCTCGGATGCCACCAAGGGGGAGTGGATTACCGCCAACCGCAGGCCCGGGGAGCACGTCATCTTCTTGGGCGACGATGTCACCGACGAGACGGGCTTCGCCGTCCTCGCCGAGGGCGACACGGGCGTCAAGGTGGGCCCCGGCGAGACGCTGGCGACCGTCCGGCTTGCCGACGTCACCGCCGTTGGCGACTACCTCACCAGCCTCGTTCAATCCCTGCGGAGTGGCCGGGAATAAACTCGGTGGGCAGGATCGTGTGGGTGGGGGCCATCCCCTCGATGACCTGGTAGAGCACCTTGCCCGCGGTGGCACCCTTGCGCTTGTTGTGCTGGTCCACCGTGGTGATGCCCAGGCGGACCGCCATTTCTATGCCATCGAACCCGGTCACCGCCAGTTTCCCGCCGGTAAGGGCGTGGACGCCGAGCGCCAGCGAGTCCGTAGTGCACACGAGGGCATCCCGGTCGGGGTAGCGCTCGAGCATTTCCCTCGCCGCAGAGACGGCGGTGCGGGAGTTGTTGATGTAGCGTTCGATGATCGGAACGTCGACAAGCCCGGCGGAATGAAAAACGTCGAGGGCGCCCTGCACGCGCGAACGTTGCACATGGTGCGTGGCGGCGTCGAGACGGGCGGGGGTGACCGGACCATCGTTACGGGAGCGATCGAGGCGGATGCACAGGATTCCCGGGCGCGTGTGACCGGCGGCGACCACCGCCTCGGCACAGGGGCGGATGGCGGCGCGGTCGTCGATGCCCACGAAGGCGACGGCCGGGTCGATGTAGGGCTGGTCGCACACCACAAGCGGAAGGCCCCGGGCGCGAACCTCCTCCAGGTAGGGGTCGTTCTCCCCCACCGAGTAGACGGCGAACCCGTCGACGGCGGTGCGCCCGATGAGCTCGGCGGGGCTGAGCGTCTCCCCAAACGCGGGGACGAGGGTGAGCGAGAAGCTCGTGCCGTAGCTCGCCTCGGCCATGCCGGCGAGGAAGTCGACCGAGGCGCGGTCCTCAAAGGCGTAGGTGAGGTCGTCGGTGAAGAGGACCCCGACGGCGCCGGTGCGCTGCGTGCGCAGGCTGCGGGCGGTGGCGTTGGGGCCGCGGTAGCCAAGCCGGGTGGCGGTGGAAAGGATCCTGCGGCGGGTGGCTGGGGACAGCTGCGTCGGCTGGTTGTAGGCGTTGGACACCGTCGCCACGGACACGCCGACGGCGGCGGCGACCTCCGCCATTGTCACCCTGTGTGCCACGGGGACTCCTCTCAAGTTGACACCCGTTTTCAATCTCTTATCATAGCCAACATGAAACGCTTTCCAATAGTATGTGCGGCGGCAGCGCTCGCACTCGCCGGCTGCTCCGCCACCAATGACACCACGGAAACACCAGACGCGCACATCGACATCGTCGCCACCACCTCCGTGTGGGCCGATGTCGCCTCCGCCGTCGCCGGCAACGACGCCACAGTCACACCCATTATCTCAAAGGGAGACGTCGACCCCCACTCCTTCGAGCCCGTCGCCGGGGACATGGCCAAGCTCGAACGCGCCGACATCATCGTCGCCAACGGCGGCGGGTACGACGCGTGGGCATACGCCAACCTCGACGAGGAGAAGAAAGACGCGGTGGTGTCCCCGCTGCCGCTCACCCCCCACGAAGAGGAAACCGACGGTGACCAGCACGGGAACGAAAATTCTGAGCACCACCACGAGCACGGCTCCGAGCACGTGTGGTACGACACCCACGCCATCGAAGAAGTCATTGGCAAGGTGGCCGACAAGATCACCGAACTCGGCGGCACCGCCACCGTGGACGAGGCCAACGCCAAGGCCGAAGCCCTGGAAAAGAAGGTGCAGGAACTACCGGCAGGCACCGTCATGCAAACTGAACCGATCGCGGACTCCATCATCGAGGACTCGGCCCTCACCGACGCCACCCCGCAGGCCTTCCGCGAAGCCACCCTCAAGGAATCCGAGCCCTCCGCGGCAGCCTTGGACGACTTCCTCACCACACTCAAGGGCGGCGGCATCGATGTCCTCATCTTCAACCCGTCGACGGCAACGGACACCACCAAGAGAATCCGTGCGGCGGCTGAAGAAGCAAACGTTAAGATAGTGGAAATCGCGGAGGTTCCGCCCACGGACACGAACTTCCTCGACTACTTTGATTCCCGCCTCACCGAACTGAAGGAAGCACTCTCGTAACGTGCATGTTTGCCTAACCCACGCCACCGCCGGCCCCCTGTGGCACGACCTCAGCCTCGAGGTCCACCCCGGCGAATTCATCGCCATCCTCGGCCCCAACGGCGTGGGAAAGTCCACGCTCGTGCGCGTCCTCCTCGGCCAGCAACGCCTCACCGGCGGCTCCTGCACCTGCGATGCGCGGGTGGGCTATATCCCCCAGCAGCAGATGTTCCCCCGCGACCTGCCGCTGCGCGGCAAGGACCTGGTGAACCTCTCCGCCAAGCGGGGGCAGGCAGAAAAATACCTCGCCCAGGTGGGAGCATCTCACCTGGCCAACCTGCGCGTCGGCACCATGAGCGGCGGGCAGCAACAACTCATCAGGCAGGCGCAGGCCTTCGCGCAGGAACCAGAGCTCATCCTCGCCGACGAACCGCTTCTCTCCCTCGACGCCGAGGCGCAACGAGCGAGCGTGGACAGACTCGTGAGCCACCCGGCAGCCATCGTCATGGTCACCCACGCCGTCGCCCCCATCATCGACCACGTCGACCGGATCCTCTACATCGGCCCACACGGGCACGCCCTCGGCACCCCCGCCGAGGTACTCACCAGCGACACACTCACCCGCCTCAACGGCCACCGTGTTGACGTCACAACCATCGGAGGCAGGCTCGTTATCGCATGATTTCTCAAACACTTGACCTGCTCAGCGTAGGATTCGTGCAAACAGGTTTGGTCGCCGCCGCCATTCTCGGCCTCATGAGTGGCATCATCGCGCCCCTCATCGTCATGCGGCGCATGAGCTTCGCCGTCCACGGCACAAGCGAACTGGCACTCATGGGTGCCTCCGCCGCGCTCCTCCTCGGCTTCAATGTCAATGCCGGGGCCGTCATCGGCTCCATCCTCGCCGCCATTCTGCTGGCGCTTTTCGACGATTCATCGTCCCACCACGACAGCGTCGTCGGCGTCATCATGAGCTTCGGGCTCGGCTTGTCGGTGCTGTTCATCTACCTGTACCCGGGGAATTCGAAGGCGGCCTTCTCCCTCCTCACCGGGCAGATTGTGGGCGTGAGCAGCAACTCTACGTGGATTTTGGGGGCGATTGCGGTGGTGGTGATCGGGACAGTGCTCGTCTTATTCCGGCAGCTACTGTTCACCACCGTCGACCCCGTCATGGCAGCGGCCACGGGGCTCAACCTCAAGGGCTACTCGGTGCTCTTCGCCATCATCGTGGGGCTCACGGCCGCGCAGTCGGTGCAGATCGTCGGGGCGCTGCTCGTCATGGCGCTCCTCATCACGCCGGGGGCGGCGGCGTGCGCGGTGACGAGCAACCCGTACGTCACCGTGGCGCTGTCCACCGTGTTCGCGCTCACGGCGGCCGTGGGCGGGTTCGTCCTGTCGCTGGCACCGGGGCTGCCGGTGAGCGTGTTCGTCACCACCGTAAGCTTCGTCATCTACCTCGTGTGCAGGCTGATCGGCTGGCAACAAAAGAAAGCGCTCGCCAAGGCTGAATAGCTCAAGGCGAGCGCTGCTCCGGCGAGTTCGCCGGAGCCCACGGTTTAGTCGCCGGAGGTGGCGTTGCGGCGCTGGCGGGCGAACTCGGCAAGGACCACACCGGCGGCGACGGAGGCGTTGAGGGACTCCACCCAGTTCTCCATGGGGATCGTCACGATCGTGTCACACGTCTCCTTGACCAATCGGGAAATGCCCTTGCCCTCACTGCCGACGACGATGACCACAGGGCCGGTGCCGTCGTAGGAATCGTGGGTGTGCTCCCCGCCGGCATCAAGTCCGATGGCCTGGTAGCCGGCCTCCTGGAACTGCTTGAGGGCGCGGGTCATGTTAGTCACCTTGGCCACCGGGACGCGGGCCGCAGTTCCGGCGGAGCTGCGCCACGTGACGGCCGTGACGGAGGCGGAACGACGCTCGGGGATGACAACGCCATCAGCACCAAAGGCCGCCACGGAACGGATGACGGCGCCGAGGTTGCGGGGGTCGGTAATGTTATCGAGGAACACGACCATGCCGTCGTGGGTGATGAGGTCTTCCAGATCCGCGTAGTGATACTCGGGGATCTGCAGGCCGATGCCCTGGTGGAGCCCGTTGCCCGTCATCTCGTCGAGCTTTTGCTTGGACACCTCGACGATGGGGATGGAGCGCGACTTGGCGATGCCGACGCACTCCACGAGGCGCTCATCTGCCTTGGTGCCAAGCGCGACGAACATCGCCACGGCGGGCACCTTGGCGTGTAGGCACTCCACCACGGGATTGCGGCCGACAACCAGTTCATCGGACATATTTGGCTTGTAGTGGCGGCCGGAATCGGAGCGCTTCTTCGCCTCAGCCTGCTTGTGGGCCTTATGGTAGACGCGGTCGACGGCCTTGGGGGTGGGGCCCTTGCCGCGCAGACCGCGGCGACGCTGGCCGCCGGAGCCCTTGATCTTCTTAACCATTGATAACCTTCCAGGTCGTGCCGTCGGCGCCATCCTTTAATTCGATTCCGGCGGCGGTGAGTTCGTCGCGCACGGCATCGGCCGTGGCCCAGTCCTTATCCTCGCGGGCCTTGTGGCGACGCTCCAATTGAACCTCGACGAGCTTAGCCAACGCGTCGGAAGAATCCGAATCGGCGCTCTTCGCCCACGTCTCGGACTGTGGGTCGACGCCGAGGATCGCCGTCATGGCGCGGACCTGGCCGGCGAGCTCATAGGCCTTGTCCGGGTGGGCGTTGCCCTCACGGACGGTGGTGTGGACAACGGCGAGGGCGGCGGGGACGGAGAGATCGTCGTCAAGCGCGTTGACAAACGCGGCGGGGAGAGTGCCGGGGCTGACCGGGCCCTGACCGTTGACAAAATCCTCGATGCGGCGGTAACCGGCAGCTGCCTCGTGGAGTGCCTTCTCCGAGTACTCGAGCATGGAACGGTAGTGGGCGGAGCCGAGGTAGTAGCGCAGCTCCACCGGGCGCACAAGCTCCACCACGTTGGGCACGGAAAGCACGTTGCCCAGCGACTTGCTCATCTTCTCGCCGGACATAGTCACCCAGCCGTTGTGCATCCAGTACCGGGCGAACTTGTCGCCGGCGGCCGTGGCCTGGGCGATCTCGTTCTCGTGGTGCGGGAACTTGAGGTCCAGCCCGCCGCAGTGGATATCAAACTCGCTGCCCAGGTACTTGGTGGACATCGCCGTGCACTCGATGTGCCAGCCGGGGCGGCCCGAACCCCACGGGGTGGGCCAGCTCGGCTCGCCTGGCTTGGCGGCCTTCCACAGGGTGAAATCGCGCGGGTCCCGCTTGCCGGTGCCCTGGGATTCGCCCTGGTCCAACTCGTCGATCTTCTGGCCGGACAGCTCCCCGTAGCCTTCGATGGTGGCGGGGGTGGCGTACACGTTGCCGTCGGCCGCGTAACCGTGGCCGTTATCGATGATGCGCTGCATGTACTCGATGATCTCGGTGATGTGGCCGGTGGCGCGCGGCTCGATGGATGGCGGGGTGACACCGAGGATGCGGTACGCCTCCTGGAAGGCGCGCTCGTGCGTGGCGGCCCACTCCCACCAGGGACGACCGTTTTCCTTCGCCTTGGTGAGGATCTTGTCATCAATATTGGTCACGTTGCGTACAAAGGCCGTATCCAGCCCCTTGGCCTCCAGCCAGTTCCGCAAAATGTCAAAGGCCACACCGCTGCGGACGTGCCCGATGTGCGGGATCGATTGAACGGTGGCACCACACAGGTACACCGAGGCGTGCCCGGGGCGGACCGGGACGAAATCCTGAAGCGTGCGTGTTTTGGAATCAAATATGCGGAAAGTCACGCACCACAGTCTAGTAGACGAGCGCCGTGGCTACCGCAGCTCGTCCCTCACCGGAGCCGGTAAAACCCATCTTGTCCGTCGTGGTGGCGGAGATAGACACCGGGCAGCCGAGGATCTCCTCAATCTTTTGTTCTGCCTCGGCCCGGCGCGGGCCCATCTTGGGTGACTGGCCGACGAGCTGACAGGCGACGTTACCGAGGGTGAACCCCTCCTGCTCGAGCTTTGCTCGAGCAGCCTGAAGCAGGGCCGCACCGGAGATGCCCTTCGTCTCCGGGAGGTCGACTCCAACAAACGAGCCGAGGTCTCCTAAGTGGGAGGCGGAGAGGAGGGCGTCGACAAGCGCATGAGCAACGAGATCCCCGTCGGAATGGCCCTCACAGCCGTCGGCATCCGGGAAGTGGAGGCAGGCGATCATGCAGGGCTTACCGGGCTCGATGCGGTGTGCGTCCACGCCGATGCCGGTTCTAGGAAGTTTCACTGGGCACCTCAAATACTGTCTCCTCCGCCTCGCCCGCGATGTGCTCGGCGAGCAGGAGGTCGATGGGAGTGGTGATCTTGAATGCCATCGGGTCGCCGGCGACCGTGGTCACCGTGTGGCCCGCGTGCTCCATGATGGAGGCATCGTCGGTGGCATCGAAGGGGTGGGCGAAAAACTCGCGGTTAGCCTCGCGCAAGGCGCGCAGATCAAAGCCCTGCGGGGTCTGCACCGCCCTCAGGCTCGCCCGGTCCGGGGTTGCCTTGACCACGTTATCCTCAACCACCTTGATCGTGTCCGCTACGGGGACCGTGGGGATGACGGCCTCGTGGCCCTCGAGCACGGCGCGGGAAACGCGGGCGAAGAGCCCCGGCGGGGTGAGCGCGCGGGCGGCGTCGTGGATGAGGACCACCCCATCCGCATCGGGGATCGCGCGCAGACCGGCGGCCACCGAATCGAAGCGTTCCTTGCCGCCGTGGACAAAGGTCACCTCGTGGCCCGCGAGGACCTTACGGGCGTGGGCCTCCATATCGGGGTGGACGACAACGAAGATGCCGTCTGCAATCTCGGCGGTCTCAATGGCCGTGACGGACCGCTCCATGAGCGTGCGCCCCCGCAGGGTGACGTACGCCTTGGGCAGGTCGGCACCGAGACGGGTGCCCTTGCCCGCGGCGGCGACGAGTGCGAAAACCCTCATCGGGGCTTACTCGTCGTCGAAATCGATATCGTCGAGGTCGATGTCCAGCTCTTCGTCCTCGCCCAGCTCGGCCTTCGGCTTGGGGGCGCGGACCTCACGCTGACGGGTGACCTCTTCGGTAATGCGGGCCTCAAAGTCGTCGGCAAGCTTATCGTCCACGGGACCGGCAAGCGCAAGCTCACCCACCAGGATCTGCCGGGCCTTGGCCAACATGCGCTTCTCACCGGCGGACAAGCCCCGGTCCTGATCGCGACGCCACAGGTCACGGACGACCTCGGCAACCTTATTCACATCGCCGGACGCGAGGCGCTCCTGGTTGGCCTTGTACCGCCGGGACCAGTTGCCGGCCTCCTCCACGTCCGTCTCGCGGAGCATCCCAAAGACCTTCTCCAGGCCTTCCTTGCCCACGACATCACGCACGCCGACGTACTCAGCGTTGGCGACGGGGACACGAACAACGAGGTCAGAGTGCAGAATCTTCAAAACCAGGAAATCAGTCATCTCCCCCTTGTGCTCGCGCTGCTCGGTCTTTTGCACCTCAGCAGCACCGTGGTGCGGGTAGACAACAATATCCCCGACGTTGAATTCCATAGCCTCTCCTCCAAATATTGCTAGCTCCCCGGCATTTTACCAGATCCTTCATTACACCCTTTTGTACGACGATGTCACCTATTCGATTGCCCCCGCTATCCCCTACCTGGTAGGTAAAGCCTGCACGAAAAGATTAAGGTGAGTGGGTAGACGATTATAAAGAACTTCTCAGTTGGAGGATACTTTAGTGAAGACCCGCTCCGCTCTTGCCATCGCAGTGATTGGCGCTGCATCCCTCGGCCTCACCGCCTGTGGCGCAGGCCAAATTTCCCAAACCGCTGACCAGGTCGCAGCTGTCGACGGGGCTTCCGGGCAGACCGAAGACACCGCTGTGAACGTCCGCGATGTCACCATTCTGGTCACCGATTCCAGCCAGGCCTCCCTCAAGTTCACTGCGGTGAACGACGAAAAGGTCGGCGGCGAGGCAGTCAACCTCAACAGCGTCACGGTTGACGGCACCCCCGTCCAGCTGGCAGCCAACCCGAACATCGGTTCCGGCTGCAGCCTCATTGTCAACACCCCGCGTCAAAACGAGGTCCAGCCCTCCGCCGATCGTGCCCACATGTGCGCCGAGTACGGCATCGCCACCATCGCGGATCCGGGCGCAGTCCCCGGCCAGCAGCGCGAGGTGACCTTCTCCTTCTCCAACGGCGACGTCACCGTCAACGCCCCGGTGTCGAAGGAACTCTAAATACACCTCCTTTTCGATCAAGCACCCCGCCGAATCGTTCGCGGGGTGCTTTTTCGCGCGCCCACGGTCGGCGGATTCCAGCGCCGCCCCCGTGGATGCCACCGCTGTGCACTACAGTGTAAAAAGACAAGGAAGGGGAACCACAGCCGTGGCAAGGAAACAGAAGAGCGTGCACGTGTGCACCGAGTGCGGATACTCCACGCCGAAGTGGCTGGGGCGCTGCCCCGAGTGCGGCGCGTGGGGCACGCTGGAAGAACAGGCCGTGGCATCCACGTCCGCCGGCTCGGCGGGCCGCGGTGCCGCCCGTACCATCCAGGCGCTCACCCCCACCTCCCCCGCCCAGCCGATCACCACGGTGCGCGGCGCGACGGCGAAGGCCGTACCCACCGGCATCGGGGAGCTCGACCGGGTCTTGGGCTCAGGGATTGTCAAGGGCTCCGTGGTGCTCCTCGCCGGCGAGCCCGGAGTGGGCAAGTCCACCCTGCTGCTCGAGGTCGCCAGCCGCTGGGCTTCGCTCGGCCGCACCGCCCTCTACGTCACCGCCGAGGAATCCGCAGGCCAGGTGCGCATGCGCGCGGAACGCACGGGCGCGCTGCACGATACTCTCTTCCTCGCCGCCGAATCCAACCTCGACGTGGTGGCAGGCCACGTGAACCAGGTCAAGCCCTCGCTCGTCATCGTCGACTCGGTGCAGACGATGCACGCCCCCGGCGTGGAGGGCGTCGCCGGTGGCGTGGCGCAATCCCGCGCCGTCACCGCGCAGCTCACCGCGCTTGCCAAAACCACCGGGATTCCGCTGCTTCTCGTCGGCCACGTGACCAAGGACGGCAACGTCGCCGGCCCCCGCGTGCTCGAACACCTCGTGGACGTTGTCCTCAACTTTGAGGGCGACACCAACTCCAACCTCAGAATGCTGCGCGGCATTAAGAACCGGTTCGGCGCCACCGACGAGGTCGGCTGCTTTGAGCAGCAATCCGACGGCATCAAGGAGGTGGAAGACCCCAGTGGCCTGTTCCTCTCCCACCGCGACCAGACCCCGGACGGCACCGCCGTCACCGTCGCCATGGACGGGGTGCGCCCCATGCTCGCTGAGGTGCAGGCCCTCATGGTGGAGACGCAGACCAAGAACCCGCGCCGCCAGGTCACCGGCTTGGACTACAACCGCGTTCCCATGGTGCTCGCCGTGCTGCAGTCCCGCGCGGGCGTGAAAACCTCCGACAAGGATGCCTACGTGGCAACCGTCGGCGGCATGAAGATCAAGGAGCCCGCCACCGACCTCGCCGTTGCGCTCGCCACCGCCTCCGCCATGAAGAAGACGAGCCTACCTCCCAAGCTCGTGGTCCTCGGCGAGGTGGGTCTCGCCGGCGAGATCCGCCGCATCCCCAACGTGTCCCGCCGCCTCCAGGAGGCCGCCCGCCTCGGCTACGAGATGGCGATCATCCCCGCAGGCGACCGCCCCCGCGTCACAGGCATGCGGATCAAGCAGGTGGCAACGCTCACCGAGGCGCTGAAGATCCTGCGTTAGAGCGCTGCGCGCCAAACCCGGCGTACCAAAACCCGGCGTACCAAAACTGGGCACTGAACCAGGTAGCAAACTTGCCCACCTGCGGGAATAAAAACCGCACACGCGTTCAGTGCCCAGCGCCAAGCCCCAGCACCAAACCCCAGCCACACAAAACCCCAGCACCAAAGCCGCTTCCCCCACTCACTCCCCCGCCCCGTTACAGTTACACCTATGAAGAAGATGCAACTCCCCACCTACATGGAGAAAACCGATGCTCACCTGGGCGGTGCCCCAGAAAACAGCGAGACGTACATTTTCCACGAGGAGCACTTCGAGGGTTTCGCCGTCTTCAGCCCGCTTGCCGCTAACGACGTTCTCCCCACGGACCTTCACACGCTTATCCCCCGTGTGCAGGCAGAACTCCCAGAAAACGGGGCCCTTATTTACGCCTCCCCCGGCTACACGGCGGGCAACACCCGGTGCGTGGCCGTCATCGCGAAGCTGAAAAACGAGGAGACGCAGGGCACCGATTACATGCTCACCATCCAACTCCTGGATGAGGAAATGATGGAGCTGCAGGCGTTATTCTCGGAGATAGGAGACGTGGGCTACCGAGATAAGGCCATGTACGCCAACACCGGGTTTGACAACGTTACCCCGTGGACGGAGGATCCGTACACGGGGGAAACAGGAGGTTTTGCGTTGAGCCGCGGGGAGCAGATTCAGTATGACATGCTTTTCCCGGAGCACCCGCTGACTAAGGCGCGGGAGTTCATGTGGGTGGTTACCGGATATTAAAGGTCCACGCGTCGGAGTGGTTGTCACCCACGAGGGCGTGCAGGTAGTAGCTGCCCGCGGCGACGGGCTGCCGGTTATCGCACTTGTCCGGCGCGGAGCCGGTGCGTGACCACGGGATCTCGTACTTGCGGTCCTCGCCCTTCTTAAAGGTCTCGGTGCCGGTGCCCACGGAGTCGCTGCAGTCAATGTCGCTCCACACGCGCTCGTTGGTGGCGAGGTTGTACACCTCAAAGGCGATGGTGTTCTTGTTGAGGTCGATCTCGCAGTCCGCACCGGTGGGGTTGTGCACGGTGGCGTAGAAGCGTGGCTTCTGGTCGCCGGTGTAGTTCAGCTGGTCGCTGGTGGCGGTGATTTCCAGGTCTTTGAGCTCGCAGGTTTTCTTGTTCGCCGCCGCGTTGGTGGTGGTGGTTGTTGGGCTTGTCGACGCTCCGCTGGTCGGCGTTGTCGTCTCCGTCACGGTGGTGGCGGTGGAGGTCTGCGTGGTGGTTTCCGCGCTCGTGGTCACCTCGGAGGTGGCCGCCGGGTTTGCGGTGTCTTTCGGCCCACCGAGTGCCCTGAATAGCAGCACGATGAGGGCGATGACGACGATCAGGATCACCACGGCGGCGACTCGGCGGCGGGTGTAGATGACGTCCGGCAGGGGCCTCTTGTTGCTCATGGTGTCTACCTTATGCGGTTATCACCCCTGCCCTGCGCTTATCGGGCCCCGCGTGTCCTACACCAGGCGGGTGACCAGGCCGCCAAGCTCATACCGAGCACCTAGCACCGCACAGCTGTCATTTTCGGTGGCTTCCTTGATCTTCGAGCATTCCGCAAGGATCTGGTTCACGGTCTCTTTCACGTGCCGTTCCTCCATATCTTTCCGCGTCGCCTTGCCCTCGCCACTGGAGAGAATGGCGGCGGGGGCGATGTTTTCCACAAGGAAGCGCTGGTAAGAATCCGGAATCCCGTTGCCGTCGAGCGCCGCCTTGGTGGCACCCACCGCGCCGCAGGATTCGTGGCCAAGCACCACCAGAACGTCAACGCCGAGCCCCACGACGGCGAATTCCAGCGATGCGAGCACCGCGGTGTCCACGGTGTGACCGGCGGTGCGGACCACGAAGACGTCGCCAAGCCCCTGGTCGAACAGCAGCTCCACGGGCACACGCGAATCGCCGCAGGCAAACACGCAGGCGAACGGCTTTTGGCCCGCCTTCAGCTCCTCTCTCCTGGCCGCGTCGCGATGCGGTCCTTCAACCGCACCGTCCACGAATCGTTTGTTTCCTTCGACGAGCTTCAACCATGCTTCATTGGGTGTCATACTCCTATTGTTACAGTTGGTTGCATGGAATTCGACCCTTCACCCCTTAATTCGTGGTACCGCGAGAATGGCCGTTCCCTGCCGTGGCGCGAGCCCGGCACGAGCCCGTGGGCGGTGCTCGTCAGCGAGGTGATGAGTCAGCAAACCCCGGTGAACCGCGTCATCCCCGCCTGGAAGATGTGGATGGAGAAGTGGCCCACCCCAAAGGACTTGGCACAAGCCGATACCGCCGACGTGCTCCGCGCGTGGGGCCGACTTGGTTATCCCCGGCGCGCGCTGCGCCTCCAGGAGGCCGCACGCAAGCTCGCAGGCTCGCCGTTTCCCCGGGAAGTGGATGAACTTCTCACGCTCCCGGGAATCGGTGATTACACCGCCCGGGCCGTGGCGAGCTTCGCGTTCGGGCAGTCGGTGCCCGTGGTGGATGTCAACGTCCGGCGCGTCCACTACCGGCTTTTCGACGCCCTTTTCCTCACCCCACCTGCCAAAAAGTCCGACCTCAACCGCATCCCCGCCCCCTCCCCCGAGCTTTCCGTCGCCCTCATGGAGCTCGGCGCGCTCGTGTGCACTGCAACAAACCCCACGTGTGACGAGTGCCCGCTCCAGCCGCAATGTGCCTGGGTAGAAGCGGGAAAACCCATGCCCAGCGAGGAGGAGATGCACCAAAAGAAGAAGCGCGTGCAGAAATTCGAGGGCACCGACCGCCAGGTCCGCGGCAAGATCATGGCACTCCTTCGCGACACCGACGAGCCCCTGACTAGCATCGACACCGCCTGGCCCGATGCCGCACAGCGCTCCCGGGCGCTCTACAGCCTCCTCGAAGATGGCCTCGCCGAACAGCTGCCCGACGGACGATTCAGCCTCCCGCGCTAGGAAACTACTTCTTCCAGCGACCCCGGTAGTTCATGCCGCCGGGCAGGTTGATGTAGAACCCGCCGCGCGAGTTGAAGGTAATGGGACCAACGCGCTTGGAAAAGGACGCGCCCGAACCGGAGATGTTGATCCAGCTATCTTTGCCAGTCTTCTTCCGCTGGCGATAATTCAAACCCATGGCTGGTATTTTATCCCGTCACTTCCCACGGGGCTATACCGCCACTCACAACCACGAAGAGGAAATGGGCCGTGGGCTGGGGCGCTCGCACAAATTCTGGGGATCTAAGAGCCAGCTTCGCACCCAGGTGCTCCCACTCGTAGGCAAGCTGCCCATCTGTAACCGGAATCTTTTCCACCGCGCCAGCATCGGGGACGAGGATCTTGGTGGCATCGAAATTGTAGCCGCGCGCCGTCGCCTCTTTCTGTACCCCACCAAGGTAGCAGCCGATGGCGGCCAGCGGGTCCGGGTGCTCCTTAAACCGGATGAGCTGTGGATGGTTGCGGTAACCCCGAGTCTGTCCCGCCAGCACTTTCTGCGCGAGGAGTGCCTCCCGCCAGCAAGCGAGCAAACCCTGCCTATCAAGGTGCACGGGGTGAAGGGACCACAAACGCATGGGGCCATGGTAACAGCGATTCCCCACCCTACAGGCACAGTCTCCGGCCAGAATTTTCACACTAACGCTGGTCACAGTAGTTTTCCACTGCAAGGACAAGCGCTCGCACATCCCTTGAGCGTCGAAGGCTCATCAGGTAAAGAGCAACCACACACCCTTACTTCCCTCCTTTCCCCCACAAATACATTTCTCCGACCGAACAAGTAATAGACAGTTTTCCGCTTTTCGTAATACAATAAAAACATGTCTGAGACCATCAACGGTTCGCCTGTGACCGAAGAAGAAATTGATAAATGGGCCGCAGAGGCTGAAATCGGCTACGACGTCGATGCCCTTATCAAACGCGGACGAGGGCGCCCCGGGCGCGGTGCCGCCCCAAGCCAAGTGGTCGCAGTGCGCTTCACACCCGAAGAAATTGAAGCCATCGATATCCGAGCGAAGAAGCTTGGCGTGACCCGTTCTGAACTAATACGCGAAGCTGTTCTGGCGTGACAATCTCTCTCCACTCTTCCGCCAGGAAGCATGCCGTGCGTCAGAACTTGACCGATGACGACATTCTCTACGCCACCGCCTGGCCACAGTGGATTGAACCCTTGGACGAAGAAGACCCACATCGGGAACTGCGGCTGGGATTCGACCCCAATGGTCGACTGCTTGAAATCGTCGTTCTCATTTTCGACAGCGGCAACGAATTGGTTATCCATGCGATGAAAGCGAGGCAGCAATACTTACGTCTACTCAGAAATCCACCTCTCTATCCCAAATAAAGTCCGGACTTTAACCCCTCACATCTTCTGATTCGAGCCCCCAGCCCAGCCGTACATCACACTCCACACAGAGTAACGCTAATCTTTGTTTTTCCGAAGCCTCGAGTTTCCCGCCACCACTTGGGGCCATATTAACCGCTTGAGACAAAAACCAACTACACATTTCCGAGCTACCGCAGGTCACGGAAGCCTTCCATTGCAAGGTTCAGGCGATCACAGACCCACGGGTACCCGATCCGCTCCTGCTCGATGCGGGCGCACGTACCGGCGGAGTGCTCGCGGAGGAACTCAAACGTCGCTAGCTCGTCGGAGGTGAGCAACTGGCTTGGCGCAGTGGTAGGTTGGGGTTCCTCCACGGCAAAGGGCAGGTGTTCACGCGCCGTGTCCAGGTCCATGAGGACGGAACGCGCCTGGGGGAGGTGGGCCCGCACGCGGGCGAGCATGGCGAACCCGGCGCTATCGAGGTCGCTCCAGTACAACACAGGGGTATTCGCCCCAATGAAGTCGAGTTTGTCCGTCACGGAGAATCCACCACCGTAGACGGCAAGGGTGCGGGGCAGGGAGGGCAAGGCAATGAACGTGGTGTAGTTTTCCACCACGATGACAAGCTCAAAGCCTGCGGGGACGCGCTCTAAATCATCGCTTTCCACCGAGAGGTGACGGACACCACCGAGAACAGGCACAGCCTCGTCAAGGCTCTTGAGCTCCACCATCGTTGGGCGCGGGCGGAAAGTTGGCTTTCCAACAATGGCTGATACTAGCCCGCCGTGTTTCTCCAACCACTTGGTGTCTACACCCGGAATCGGCAGCTCACGCTGAAAGTAGTCAGACGCATCATGGACCTGCAGCCACCGCACCACACCGTTGAACTGGGTGACTGTGAGATCGGCCCAGTCTTCCCAGGAACTCACCTTGCGGGCGAGAATGGGGATGGCATCTGGGATTCCAGTGCCACAGGCAATCGCGCTGGCAATCTCGTTCAGGTGCCGCCAGTGAGCAGTTTTCCCGGCCAGTCGGGCTGCCTTGTCAGCGCTGGCGATATCCAACCGGAAGGGAACCGAGTACGTACCGTAGAGCCCCAGCCGCTTGTCCACGTACGTCGGCTCCGCCCAATGCGCATCCCAACCGGCTTTCCACTCGCGGAAAGCCGCGCCACCGTCTGCCTCGACGTCCTTCACCGTCGGCGGCTGCAGGTTAAGCGAAAGCGGCGAGAAATCACCAGCCAACCAGGATTGAAAGTTGTTGTTATAAAACGTGAGCGCGCGTTTACGGGCCCAGGCAACATCACGCAAGGGGCTCAGCCTCCTCGATGGTGAGGGACGATGTGGTTGATGTGCGCCGATCCTTGCACTCCACCATGAGGACACCGCCGATGTAATCCTCCACCGGTTGCAGTAGCTTTTCCGGCGTAGCGAGGATCATGTGGAAACCAAACTGATCGAAGACCTCCATTGACGTGCGGGTGAAGTCCGCGTCGGCACGGTCGAACGCCTCATCTAGGATGATCGTGCCGTAACGTGGATAAACTTTGCCATCCACCTCGACGCGGGACTTGCGCGCCTTGCTTGCGGATTCCCCCATCCCGGTAAGACGGAAGCGGAGGGCCGCCGCGAGGCAGAAGCTGGAGAGCTTTTGTGCCTGCCCGCCGGAGAGGCCTTCGGCGGAGTCATACACCGCGCCACGGTTGCCAGTCGCATCAACCTCAACACCATAAAACGCCACATGGAAACGCGTATCGAGCCGCATCTTCCGCTGGTTGGCGGTGGTGCGGTCGGACACGACGATGTGATCGATGACGGCGGACAGGGCCTCGAAACGTTCCTGCGCGCGGGACTCATCGTTTTCCAGGGTGCCATCAACTGCGCGGGCGAGCTTGTCCGAAAAGTCCCGGGCCAAGGCCGTCATTGATTCACGGACCTCGATCCTGAGGGTGCGCCCGGGGTAGAAATCCACCACGGCAAGCGACTGGTTGAGCTTGTCTATCTCGGTGCGGATGGCTTTCGCAGCTGAGGTGATCTCCTTGCGGAGCCGCTGCAGATGGTGGTTGGTATCCCCAAAGAGCTTCTTGCGGAAGTTACTTTCAAAGGCAGGCAAATCATCTCTTTCCAAACGGTCTAGTTCCGTGAGAAAATCGCCCACCGCAACCATTTCCGCCACGAGGTCACCCTGGCGCTCCGGCCACCGAACCAGGTAGCGGTCCATAGCGTCGCGAATGTTTGTTTCGGTGGAAGCGCACCGATCTACTGCCTGTTTTCGCTCCTTGTTGATCTGATTCTCGGCATCGCGAGTGATCTGGTCGATGTTGTCGCGACGAACGGAGTGGGAGAAACTTAGAAGTCTAGCCTTCACGCGACTTTCCACCTCAGGACTTAATGGTTCCAAGCCCTCGAGTGCGATGCGAAGCAACTTTATCTGATCTGAGGCAACCTTCACGTCCTTGCGCGCCACGCCGATTTTCTCGGTAAGTGCCTCCTTCTCCTTTTCTGCTTTCTTCTTCTCCGCGTGAACCGACCGCAGCTCACTTTCCAATCGGGCGAGCTCCTTGTTGGAATCGACGAGTCGATCGAGGTCCCCCTGCGCGGTGTCAAGGTTTTTCTGCGCGCCGGCTTCATCGATCTCGGTGAAGCTTTCGGTTTCCAGCACACGCTTGGCGCTGGCCATCTGCTCGGCCTCGCGAGCTTCCTTTTCCTGCAGCTGATTTCTCGCGCTCTCCTCCGCCTCCAGCTTGGTGCGGGTGCGCTTTTGGCGCTCGATGAGAAGCTCGATGCGCTCCTCGTTATTCTCGTACAGCACCCAGCGGGAGCGGTCGTCGATACGGGAACGATCGTCCTTGACGTGCCGCTGCTTATCATGGATCTGGCCAGCCATCGTCACCGCACGGTCGGCGCGACGGAATTCCTCTGCGTTCTCCGCACACAGGTGATCGAACCCCGAGGACAGGCGATACTGGATCCACCCCTCAAAACGACCGGGCTCGACGATGATCTTGGAACCCAATGTTCGTGCTGTAAATCGCGACGGGGAGTACCCTTCCAGCACGGTGTCGAAATGAATGTAGGTGAGCTTGGTTCCCAGGTGCGTGGCATCCACCGCGCGGACGACCTCACCGTAGTATTCGTCGGGAACAAGCAACGTGCGAGCAAATCCACCCATGACACGCTCTGCAGCAGGCTGCCACCTCACCTCGGCGGGATCGATGTGGATTAGATCGGCGACGAAGGGCAACGCTTTCTCATCGATCCCCGTGATGTCACAGATCAGCCTGCGCGCCGCGAGGAGACGCGCATCCATGGATGAGGCGTATTTTTGCGCGGTGTCTAGCTCCTTCTTGGTCTGCTCGAGTGTCTTTCTAAGTTCGAGCAGCCGCGAAAGTATTTCATCGTAGCGCTTGGCGTTGGTAGCTTTGTGGTCTGTTAGGACGGCAATTTCGTCTTGCAATTGGCCACGCAGGTTGATGAAATCCTCGTTATTCGCGGGCCGCACCGTGGTGAGATCCGAGAGGAAGGCGTGGAATTGCGCCGAGTTCTTTTGTACTCGCCCCAGCTCTGCCTTCAGTTCCTTCACCCGGAGTTTCGCCTGCGCGATTCCTGCACCCTGCTGCCCGTTGATAGCCAAGTTGAGTCCCTGTTCCCGGGCACCTAGTTCCTCTATGCGGTTCTTCACCTGCGCGAGTGTGGAGGTGGCTTCATCGAAGATGGATTGGCTTTCTTGCAAAGCAGACTGCTCGAATTGCAGCCGGCGCTTGGCGGTGTAGGTGGGAATGGCAGCGAACTCTAGATTGAGAGCGTCGATGGTAGCGAGAAGCTCGTCGCGCTTTGCCGCGTTTGCTCGGAGCGGACGCAAGGCCTCGATCTGCTCGCGGGCCTTCACCACGGTGGCGTAGGCGGTTTTGAGTTGCACGAAGTTCTCGGCTGCCGAATCGGCGATACCGAAGGTGGGTGGCTCCGGCAGCATGAATTCGCGGATGAGCTGGTTGAGGTCCCCTAGCGTTTTGGCCGATTGGGTGCGGTGCAGGAGCTCGAGAGCCTTATCGTCGGCGATTCCCAGCTGCCTTCGCAGCGCCGCGGTGAACGGAGCGTGGTTGCGGTTCATGGCAATGCACTCGGGGAACAGTTTCTTCGCTGTCGCCTCCTGTGCCTGGTCGTGGCCCAGTGGTTCGCACTCCTTGAGGTCCACAAACCCGGGCAGGAGGAGGAAGCGGTTCTTGATGTCTGCGGGCGTGGCCACTTTGGCAGACAGGCACATGATGCGGATTGCCGTGAACTCCGTGCCGTTAGCGTCGCTGAAGTGCAGACCCACGCCACTCCAGATGGCACCGGGGCGCAGGTAGGAGCGGGTAACATCATCGAGTTCTGCATCGTGTTCCTTTTGCCATGCGCCACGACAATAGGTGACGAGGTCGCGGCCGGATTTCTTCCCGGATTCGGTTGCTGCGGCGTTGAAACGGGGACGTCCGGAGGGACCTAGGATGGTGCTCACTGCGTCGATAAGCGTGGACTTGCCGGAACCAGAGGGACCAAAGACGAGGAACCCCTCGCGGGCAACGTGGACCGTGTGGAGGCCGCTGAAGGTGCCCCAATTGTGCACCTGGAGGGTGGTGAGGCGCAATTGACCTGGGACGATCGGCTGTTTACTCATCGGTATCCTCTAGCATTTCTTCGAAGCTCCTCGTGACGGCCTTGATCTCGTCGCTGGAGAACACGACGCGCAACACCTGCGACACCTCGA
Source organism: Corynebacterium pyruviciproducens ATCC BAA-1742 (assembly GCF_000411375.1). Lineage (GTDB taxonomy): Bacteria > Actinomycetota > Actinomycetes > Mycobacteriales > Mycobacteriaceae > Corynebacterium > Corynebacterium pyruviciproducens. Next base: position 90,194 of record NZ_KE150447.1, read on the forward strand.
AGCGGTTGGGCGTAGGTGTGGGCACCACGACTTTTGATTTCACCAGGTTATTCCAGGCAGAATCGAAATTCCTTGCCTGTTTGGTGTGGTCGGTGCCCTGCGCTGTTTGGTAGGGCGCGGTGGCCTCGAACACCTCGGTCTTATCGACGATCGTTCGCTCGTTGGGGTTCGCCTTTGCTAGCTGCCTGCGCAGGTGGAGAATCGTGATGGTCTCCACAAAGTTGAGTGGCTTCGCGCGCAGGAGCTTGCGCATTCCTTCCAGATCTGTGTCCCACACCTTGGTGTAGGCGATGCCCGCCGTGTCATCCACGATGAGCGTGAGAAACAGGTTGTCCAGCTGAGAGGCTATTTCTTTGCGGGACTCGCTGATTACGTGAAAATCCTCCGCGTCTGCGGAATTGGACGCGGAGACAAACGGCCCCTTGATGAGCTTCACCAGCGCCCGACGCTGCGCCAGGGTGAGAGTGCCCGTGTCAAAATCGCTGAGCTTGGTATCGTCAGCCATGGCTTCCTCCAAAAATGCGGGAACGGTACGTATCTGAAATCTGATCGGTGAAAACGCACCGATTTAGGCGGGCTTGCCTCGCTTTGCCGGTGCCGGACTTCCACCGAACAAGCTCGGTTCCATTGGCACGCTCCCCGTGGCGCGCGCCCAGCTTGATGAGCCCCACCACGCTGGCGAGGCCTTGCGTAGCGGGACGAGCCTCGAGCACCTCCCCGATGGTCGCAACACCGCGCTCCCCCACCACGGCGTTGACGTTAGCGGTGAGCTCCTGCCAATCAATCTCCGTCTCTCGGATACGCGCGAGCAGAGCCTCCACGTCGATGGACCCGGACTCGGCCGTGACAAGGTCCTCCTCGATCCGATAATCTGCCGGGTCATACAGCTGCCACGAGGAGATCGACTGCGGTTGCCGGGCCGTGAGCTCCAGCTCCACACCGATTCTCGCGCTGCCGGCGATGCCCTGTTTACCCACTTTCATGGCGAGCGTCTGCGCCTCGTTGATGGCGGTGATGAGCGCCTGCTGTGACTCTGCCTCCCGCGACTGCACGAACCTGCGCAGGGAACGTGACAACCCAGTCATCGAGTCATGTACCTGGCCGGAAGATTCATCGAGGGTGCGCATGAGCCCACGCAGCTCCTCACGTTCTTCCATAGACAACCTGGCCGCAAAATCACGGGACATGATGGCATCGATGACCGCGTCAATCTGCGCGGAACGCTCGCTATTGAGGAACACCTCGTAGAACCCGCGGAAGGCGCGACCTGCTTCCGAATCCTCGATGAGGTCCACCCCACGGAACACACTGTTCAGCACATCACCAGCGTTGACTTCAGATTCCACGATGGATTCCCGCAGCTCGCTATCCACCTTCTCCACGTCGGTGCGCATACGCGCGAAGTCCGTGGGCAGTCCCCGTGCCAGGGTCAAGACTTCCCGCGCCCGTTCCAGCGCCTCGTTCTCAGAAGCGACGGTGACGCCGCGCTCCCTGATGGTGGCGATGCGGGCATCGATTCTTTCCCGTTGCGCCTCCAGGCGGGCGATCGCAGCTTGCTCGTCGGGGTCGGTATCCGCAGCGAGATCGGTGAGGCTGGAGTACACAATCCCCAGCCGTGAGCCCGTGACCACCCGCTGTGGCTCGACAAGTTCCTCCACGTACTCAAGGGCGACGTGCGCGTCGGAGGAGAGCTCGTAAAATTCTTCCGTCTCGCCCTGCGGGCTGCGTCGCACGAGGTAGCCGGCCTTCACCCAGTCGCCCACATAGGCTGCGGCTGATTTGGGAAGTTCCATCTTCGTCTGTTCGCGGATCTCCACCAGCATGGAATCGACCTGCATCAAAAGCTCACTTCCCGCCAACGTGCGGTTATCGCCATGGAACGCCTCTTCGAGCACCGCAAGTATCGCCGGCGCGTTGGTTGCCGCCAGCAGCGACCAGGCCGGGGATTCTTCCCGCACCCGCCCCAGCGTCAAAGCATCGGCCACCGCCATCACACGACTCATGATTTCAACTTAGCAAGACGTAGGCATGCAGGGAGCGGAGTTAAGAAAGACGAGCGCAACTCCCCTCCCATTATCTGATGAGATAATCCTGAAGAGCTAAACTCCGGCAACAAGTACATAGCCCAGTGATCACCACCAAATCATCACCCTGATTTAGCTACCAACCGGTCACACGAGAACTTACCACAGAGCTTAAGGGCTGATTTACCAATACCTAGCTTTCGACATCCGCTTTCCGGAGATGCAAACTGCTATAGAAGTTGGGATTCTGATTCTACTTCAATATCAATTTGATTCTTTTTAGCCTGATAACGGAGTTCAAGGTAAACAAGATCGGATATCTCCTTGATAATCTGGTCTTTCCTGTGGGCGCTTTCGAAGAACTTGTCCATGATTAGGCTCTGGGCGTCTTGATGGTCCAACACGGCGTTAGTGACAGCATTCTCGATTGTTTGCGACTCCCGGAATTGCTCCTTAGTGTTCGCCTTGACCTGATCCTGGATTTCATCGTTGTGCACAAGGATAGTGACCACGCCTTGCACCCACGAGTCCACGGAGCTCGGGTCAAAGTCTTCGGCTTCACATCCACCGCGAATATGTTAAAACAGCCGTACAAGGTGTGAGAACGGCTCCTAGGAGACCTTCTTGGCGTGGCGTGTTAGAAGCTCTGAGAGAATGAACTGTTCCGTTTCATCGTGTTCTAAACCGTCCAGTGCGAAGCCGTAACATTGCGCCACTGCGCTGTCGAGTTCGGAATGCGCTGCGAAGAGCTCCGGATACATCCATTCATCATCCGGGTCGTACATATCCGCAAGCGTCACGTCTTTGTAATTCTCACGCGCATTCAGAACCCGCTTTGCTGCCTCCTCCACGTCTTTTCGTTGCTTATCCGTAGCCTCGGGGAAGACAAAGTTGTTGTAGACAACTCCTGCAGAGTAGCGGTAATCGCTTTTCAGCCGCCCCGCGACCGCCCTCATCCACACGTTATGAATCTCCGAGTGCAGTACCCCAAAGAGGAACAACGACGCATTCGGGACAAGGAACACCAAATCCGAAGCGAAGGTTTCGGGCCCAATCATCCCCAAAGGAAGGTATCTCCTCCGCTCCGAAGAGACCTTGGGCACCACAATTGATTTTCCATCCGGCATAGTTTCAACTTGGAATCTCTGTGGCGTGCCTGCCAATTTCAACGTGGAAGTGCGCTTGCTCTGCGATCTAAAATCTCGCACAGCCCTTACTCGTTCCGCGATAAGTGGGTGAGCTTTTAGCTCAGCAGGGGACATTTCCCCCGTCCACAGAACCCATCTGTGATACCCGTGAAGGAATTCTTTGGAGCCAATCCACGGGTGGAAGTACTGCCTGGCCTCTGGATCGCGGGCAATAAATTCGTGAAACTCGTCATCAGTGAAAAGATAATTTCCACCGTCAATCGGCTGGCTCCCGATAACCATCTTGGGTACATCACAGATGGGCGTTTTGCGATTCCAGACGAAAGCATCAGGAGCATCAACGAGGTACGGATTGAGCCTCTGCTTGTATTGAACTTCCGGCGGAGAATCGGGGGTCGGGTAGTGATAGAGGACTTTTTGGGATTTTTGCTTTGAAAAACCGACGATCACGCAGAATACGTGTGCTTTGTCCGATGATTCGTTGACCCAACGGAACGTGTCATGGGCGAAGTCAATGTGGAATCCAAGGGAGATGATCGGTAACCAGATGTTGGCCACCTGTTCACCCTGGACGACGGAGTTTGTGGCGACGAAACCGATGCGGGTTTTGTGGTCACCAACGAACTGTGCAGCTTTAATAAACCATCCAGCAACGTAGTCAATGTTGCCTACGTTCTTTGTTCCCTTAGGAAAGACAGCCTTCAATTCAGCTTTTTGTTCTTTGGACTGGTTGCGTGCGCCGAGAAAAGGTGGATTGCCGATGATGTAATCGCAGTCACCAGCATTGATAATCTCCGACCACTCCTTGGTCAAAGCATTCCCCCGGTGGATATTCGCTGCGCCACGCAGAGGAAAATCGTCGGTAGCTTGATCAACCAATTCTTGTGTTTCGATATTTGCCTGAAGCTTGGCGATCCATAGAGCAGTAGTGGCTACAGAGACGGCAAAATCATTGATTTCCAGTCCATAGAACTGCCCCAAAGACACCTTGATCGGAGTAACGTTTTCGAACCCCAGAGAGATCTGGGAATCCTTTGCTAGCATCCCGATCACGCGGTTTTCCAGACGCCGTAGCGAAAGATACGTTTCAGTAAGAAAGTTACCCGAACCGCAGGCCGGATCGAAAAACGTGAGCGAGGAAAGCTTATTATGGTATTTTTTCAGCCGCCTTGTCTTTTTGAGCGGAGTCATCTCTGGATCCGTCAGGATCAATTCCAGCTCCTGCTTCAAACTGTCAAAGAAAAGAGGGTCGATAACCTTGTGGATGTTTTCTGGGCTCGTATAGTGCATCCCGCCCTTGGCACGGGTCTCCGGGTTTAGTGTGGACTCAAATACCCCACCAAAGATGGTTGGGGAGATTTTTGACCAGTCGGTGTCACGTGAGATCTCGTTTGCCAGTAAAGAGACAATGTCTTCAGTGAATTGCGGAATCTCAATGTCTTCCTCGCGGAATAATCCGCCGTTCACATAGGGGAACTGCGATAGCTCGTCCGAGATATATACATCACGATCATCATAGGGAGTATCCAGCACACGAAAGAGCTCGATCATCTTTCCCCGCACGTATTCAGTAGGTACCCCAGAGAGATAGCGGTACAACGAATCCTTACCAAAAAGTCCCGCATCTTCCGCGAATAAGCAAAATACGAGCCGAACACATAATACGTTGAGAGAGTGTCGACTACGTTCGCTCTCCGGATCTATGTATTGGGCAGACAAATTCCTGTACAGTTTGCCAACGAGTTCACCTGCATGCATGGAAACTTGCTGTTCTTTTGCCCTGCGGGCCTTTTGTCCGGTCACAATGAAATCTAGGAGATGAAACTGCTCTGGCAACTCTTCCAACGAAAACTCAACATAGTTCTCTGCTGACCGCTCTCGGTCTAGATCATGGATTCGGAAATGGGAGAAGTTCGAAACAATGATGTAGTCAGGCCGGTTCGAGTTCTTCATCTCATCTGCATATGCCTTAGCCTGTTCGAAAGGGGTTACCAAGCGCCCCTGGCGCATTTCTGGCTTATCCAGATTAACCCCCAGAGCCTTCTGCTCAATCAGCGTTTTCGCTGAAGGGATATGGGCATCGATAAAGCCTCCATTGCTCACCCGCTCTTCGAAATGCACCGCCGTGACGACATCTTCTAGACCTACTACCTGTGATAGGAGTTGAATCCAGAAGGAAGCTGTATCCCCTTTTTCATAGCCACGCCCTGACCACGTTGCTACAAATGACCGCGCGGCATCCGCGGGTTCCAGTCTTTGTTCAACTGTGCTCTTAACTTTGCTATTTCTGGTGGCTGCCATAGCGCTTATGGTACCGACCGTACCCACCGAACTACAGCGGAATTGAAAGATTTCGGCGACCACAAAGCGTCGACAAGCCTCAAAAGCTGCCCGAGCCACGGACATCAGTTTCTCAAATCCTCAACCCGACTGTGTACTTCCAATTGGCACGGTGCCGGAAATACACCGCAACAAGCTAACCCATCGCCAGCCCCGGGAAAAAGACAAATGAAAAAATTCCGGATCCCTCACTGGGATCCGGAATTTGTATGTTGCTATATGCCCTAAGGGTTACTTCGCAGACTCAATGAAGAGTGCTTGGGCAACGCCCTGGAGGGTGGCGGCCACCTTGACGGCCTCCCACACCTGGGCTTCTTTGAGGCCCTCCTCGCGCACGGTGTGCTCGTGGGCGGCGGTGCAGCGGCCGCAGCCGTTAATCACAGAGACGGCGATGTTCCACAGCTCAAAGTCAACCTTGTCCACGCCGGGCTTGGCCATGCCGTTTTGGCGAAGGCCCATGCGGATGGTGGCGTACTCGTCCGGGAGAAACTCCTGGGCGCGGTAGGCCACGTTGTTCATCCCCATGATGGAGGCGGACATGGAGGCGGCGTTCATAGCCTCCTCGGACAGGTGGTCCGCTGCTTCCTCGCGGATTTCCTTGAGCACCTGGGCGTTGCGCGTTGCCGCAGCGGCCGCCAGCATGGCACCCCACAGCTGCTGCTCGCTCAGCTCCTTCGAACGGGTCAACGAGCTGAGGTTCAGCTTGAGATCCTTCGCGTACTCGGGCAGCGCGTTCTTGAGGTTATCGATTGCCATTGTGTTACTTCAGCTCTTCCTTCAGCACATCCATCTTGTCAATGTTCTTGGTGGGATCGTTGGCCTCCCAGTTGCAGGCGCAGACCTCTTCGGACTGGAGGGCGTCGAGGACACGGAGAACCTCGTCGACGTTGCGGCCCACAGCGTCCGGGGTGGCGGATACGAACTGGATCACTCCGTCCGGATCAATAATGAAGGTTGCGCGGTCAGCAACACCGTCGGCGTTCTCCACACCGAGGGCCCTGATGAGCTCGTGCTTGATATCGGAGACCATGGGGAACGGGATGGACTTGAGGTCCTTGTGGGTGGCGCGCCACTGGAAGTGGGCGAACTCGTTATCGATGGAGCCACCGATGATCTGCGCGTCGCGGTCCTGGAACTCCTCATCCAGCTCACCGAAGGCTGCGATCTCGGTGGGGCAGACGAAGGTGAAGTCCTTAGGGTAGAAGAAGAATACAAGCCACTTTCCACGGAAGGAGTCGTTGGAAATCTCCTCAAAGTAATCCTCCGGCTTCTGGGCGTTGACGTCATGCAGGTCGCCACCCTTAAGCGCAGTGAGCTTGAACTCTGGGAACTTATCGCCGATGGTCAGAAGTGCCATGATTTGTCTCCTTTGTTAGAAACTAGACCTGCGGAGAGTGTTTTCTCCGCCACAACCCTTTATACACACAAATTTGACCACCGTCAAGAGGTAGCAGGTATTACTAATGTGCTTTTCATTGTTTTTAGCTATTTGTAAGGCGGTGCCCCAACCACCCGCCTGACTCACCGCTCGCTCAACCGTTCTTCGTCTCCTCACTGCTCGTGCTTGCCGACGTTTCAACACGGGCTAGAGCCCACACAGACTCCCCCGCCTCAGTCCGGTGTAGCGCTCGTCCGGAGTGAAACACACCGGAGTGTTGGGAATCCACGTGAGGTTTGTTATGCCATCGCAGATCTTGGCATTGCTGGGAGGGTGACAACCTTGAGCAGTAAAGAATTCTCGTCTCTGAAATAGACTGCCTCGTCGGCATCGTTATTTTTTAGGTCGCGGGCCTGTCGCGCGGAGATACCGAGCGGCCGCGAAGCATCGGAGTTGCTCTGGTACCCGCACTGCACGGCGAATTCGGTCGCATTAACGTGATAGATCTCCGCGATGTTCACGGTCACCGGTGAGCTCTCGGCCGACGCCCGAGTCAGAGCTTGCTTCAGAGGATTCGCGTTCCACAGCCATACAACGCAAAATAACAAACAGAGTGAGCCCGCCGAGGAAGATGACTACAGGCCAAGGAATCCTTTTAACGCCCATCATCGTAGCCGAGACATAAAAAGGTGCTCCCACCTTAGAAGGTAGGAGCACGTAACAGGCGGAGGCGAACTACTCGTCGCCCTCGCTTGCCTGAGCGTGGTCGCCCAACTCGGCGGGGGCCTCATCCTCGACGCCCGGCAGCGGCTTCGGCTTCGGGGTGAAGGTGAAGGTTGCCTTGTCCGTATCCTCGGACTCGCCGTCCCAGCCGTCCACGTCGACGGTGACGATCTCGCCGGCACCAACCTCGCCAAAGAGGATCTTCTCGGAGAGCGCATCCTCGATCTCGCGCTGGATGGTGCGACGCAGCGGGCGGGCACCGAGCACCGGGTCGAAACCGCGCTTGGCCAGAAGGTTCTTGGCCTTCTCAGTGATCTCCAAGCCCATGTCCTTGTCCCGCAGCATCTTGGCCACGCGTGCGGTGAGGAGGTCCACCATCTGGACGATCTGCTCGCGGGTGAGCTGCTTGAACACGACGATCTCGTCGATGCGGTTCAGGAACTCGGGGCGGAAGTGCTTCTTCAGCTCGTCGGTGACCTTGTCCTTCATCCGCTCGTACTTGGCGTCGTCGTCCGTCTCGTTGTTGGCGGTGAAGCCCATGCCCACAGCCTTGGAGATGTCCTGCGTTCCGAGGTTGGAGGTGAAGATCAAGACGGTGTTCTTGAAGTCCACCACGCGTCCCTGGCCGTCGGTCAGCCTGCCCTCTTCGAGGACCTGCAGCAAGGTGTTGTAGATCTCCTTGTGGGCCTTCTCAATTTCGTCGAAAAGCACCACAGAGAAGGGCTTGCGACGAACCTTCTCGGTCAGCTGACCGCCCTCGTCGTAGCCGACGTATCCGGGGGGAGCACCGAAGAGGCGCGAGGCAGTGAACTTATCGTGGAACTCACCCATATCAATCTGGATGAGCGAGTCATCGTCACCGAACAGGAACTCCGCCAGCGCCTTGGACAGCTCCGTCTTACCCACACCGGACGGGCCGGCGAAGATGAAGGAACCGGACGGGCGGTTCGGATCCTTAAGTCCTGCGCGCGTGCGCCTGATGGCGCGGGAGACGGCCTTGACTGCGTCCTCCTGGCCGATGATGCGCTTGTGCAGCTCGTCCTCCATGTGCAGCAGGCGGGAGGATTCCTCCTCGGTGAGCTTGAACACGGGGATGCCGGTCCAGTTGGCCAACACCTCGGCGATCTGCTCTTCGCCTACCTCGGCGATCTCCTGCAGCTCACCGTTGCGCCACTGCTTTTCCTTCTCGGCGCGCTCCTCGTTCAGCTTGCGCTCGTTATCGCGCAGCCCTGCGGCCTTTTCAAAGTCCTGCGCGTCGATGGCGGCTTCCTTCTCACCGCGCACCTTGGCAATGCGCTCGTCAATCTCGCGCAGCCCCTCGGGGGCGGTCATCCGCTTGATGCGCATGCGGGCACCGGCCTCGTCGATGAGGTCCACGGCCTTATCCGGCAGGAACCTGTCATTGATGTAGCGGTCCGACAGGCTGGCCGCCGCCGCGAGCGCCCCATCGGTGATGGATACGCGGTGGTGAGCCTCGTAGCGGTCGCGCAGACCCTTCAAGATCTGGATGGTGTCCTCCACGGACGGCTCCGGCACGGTAACCGGCTGGAAACGACGCTCCAGGGCAGCATCCTTCTCAATGTGCTTGCGGTACTCATCGAGCGTGGTCGCGCCAATGGTCTGCAGTTCGCCGCGGGCGAGTTTTGGCTTCAGCAGCGAGGCGGCGTCGATGGCACCCTCGGCGGCGCCGGCCCCCACAATGGTGTGGATCTCGTCGATGAACAGGATGATATCGCCACGCTGGTTGATCTCCTTGAGCACCTTCTTCAGGCGCTCCTCGAAATCACCGCGGTAGCGGGAGCCCGCCACCAGCGACCCGAGGTCGAGGGAGTACAGCTGCTTATCGCGCAGGGTCTCCGGCACCCGGCCATTGACAATGTCGAGCGCCAGGCCCTCCACCACTGCGGTTTTGCCCACGCCGGGCTCGCCGATGAGCACCGGGTTGTTCTTGGTGCGGCGGGACAGCACCTGCATAATGCGCTCGATTTCCTTCTCACGCCCCACCACGGGATCGAGCTTGCCGTCCTTGGCCAGCTGCGTGAGGTTGCGGCCGAACTTATCCAGCGTGAGCGAGTTGGAGCGCTCGCCTGCGCCACCCATCGGGCGTCCGCCGAACGCGCCCGCAACACCACCGGGGGCAGCTCCTGCTCCGGCAAGGCCTTCTCCGCCGGGGGCCTCGCCGCCCTGCTGCCCCTCATAACCGGAGAGCAGCTGGATGACGGTCTGGCGCACACGCGGCAGGTCAGCGCCGAGTTTCACCAGCACGCGGGCTGCCACGCCCTCGCCCTCACGGACGAGACCGAGGAGCAGGAACTCGGTACCGATGTACTTGTGCCCCATCTGGAGCCCCTCGCGCAGAGAAAGCTCAAGCACCTTCTTGGCACGGGGTGTAAACGGAATGTGCCCACTCGGCGGCTGGGAGCCGGGCCCGATGAGCTCCTCTACTTCCTTGCGCACATCTTCCAACGAAATGCCCATGGATTCCAGAGCCTTGGCTGCTACCCCCTCACCCTCGTGGATGAGGCCGAGCAGGATGTGCTCGGTACCGATGTAATTGTGGTTAAGCATCCGCGCTTCTTCCTGCGCGAGCACGATCACTCGCCGGGCGCGGTCCGTAAACCTCTCGAACACCTTATTTTCCCCTTCGCGTGTCTACTTTTATCTAACTGCTACCCACCTTAACCGCTCGCGCCCCGCGTTCATTTCCCTTTCCGCCCCGATTTCCCTATTTCCCCTGGTCACCACACTGTACGCCGGTAGCGAACGATTCTTTTGCTTGTCGACGCCCCTCCCCCACGTTTCCTCGCTTCTCACCGTAGGGCGCGGGTGATCCGCCGCCACGCGAGGATCCACGCGACGTAGAGGAATGCCCCGCCAAGAAGGAAGATACCACCCACGAATACCCCCACGGCAAAGCCGTAGGGGAAGAGGATGGCGGTGTTGACAAAGCTGAACACCACTGTGAAGGCGTTGTCCGCCGCCGCCCCGAAGGAGGCGGCCCCCATGAAGCCGAAGGCGCACACCGCACTCAGCGGGCAGGCAAGCGCCGCCAGGACGAACCGCTTGGACAGCAAGACGGGAAGCGTGACGAGGAGCGAAAGCACGGCGATGTCGAGCGGTTCGGGCAGGTTGGGGTTCCACGCGCATTCCGGCGGCTCGCCGTAGGGGAACGGCCCGGAGCACGCCGGGTCGAAGAAGTCGATGGAGATGGCATAGGCGAAGCCTACCGCCCCTGTGAGGGCGTAGGCCGCCCCGAGCGAAATCCCCCGCGGCCGCCTCATCCAAGCGGGCTCCACCTTGTGGGCGAAGAGTACTCTCCACAGCAGCGCCAGGATTGCCGAGAACGCCACGAACAAAACAACAGCGCAGCCAATTTTCACCAACCGATCGTCCATGGTGTTCCTCCTCAGCCGCCTTAGCCATACACCCCTCAGATTAGCGCCAAAAGCCCGGATGCGATACCGCATCCGGGCTCTAAATCACGGACTCCGAAAGGAGTCCCTTCGATGCTTCTACTGCTTACAGCGGTAGGTCAACAATCCCCTGCCGGTCGAGCAACCAGGCAGCGCCACCGGCGAGGCCAAGCGCTCCGACGATGATGGCGAGGAGGATACCCACGGCGGGGCCAGCAACTGCAGGGCTATCTACATGTTTCAGAGCGGATTCCATGCAGAAACTGAATGCGTCACCAGGCGCAGAGGAACCCGCGTTCCCGGCGAGGGCCTTACCTTGCTCCCACTCTTTTGCAAAGTTTGGATCATCCTTATAGGTTTCAGTGAGCAACTTTGCCCCGGCCAAACACGTATTGAATCCATCGGTCCAAGCGGTAGCACTAGCAGCCGGTGCAGCGACAGCGCCACCTGCGAGGGCAACGGATACGGCGACGCCGGAGGCGACGACACGGTTCTTCATGGAGAGTCTCCTTCTAAGACGAATATGAACCGGGAAGCATGATTACTAATCCCTTGCAATGAGTGTAAAAAACTTCCTTTTTGTCCAGCGTTTTGACAGCTTGCGGTTATTTTTTTGGGCGTTTTACATGTTTGCTGTTCAGCACCCTTTTTTTGGTCCCCCAATTCATTACCCCCGGATGAATAGGAAAGATGGCCCGGGAGATCCAGGCCACCTTATTTTTCTGCGTTTATTGGGTTAGGAACGGATGCGCCAGGCCGCGGTGACAACGCTCGAGTGGTCATCAACCAGTGCTACCCTGAAGAAGCAGTCGGTGGGGAAGTCACCAGGGACAGAGGATCCGTTGGAACCGATTTCGCCCTTGATAGTGCCCAATTTCGCCTCGATCTGCCTATCAGACGAGCCACGGCAATCCTTGCACAGCTGCTCACCGCAGACGCTAACCCTGCGGATAGCACCATGTTTTCACCGACCTAGTTTTACTTGCCGGGTTGGCGACAGCGACAGGGTCGGCAGCAGCGCAGATTTGACCTAAGGATTACGGCAGAAGCAGGCCTAGTAGACCAGCTTGTGGTTGTCGGCTGGAGGAAGAATAAAGTGCTGGCATGGCTGGATATTTCTACATCAACCTACCATTACTGTCACCACTCCAGTCCCACAAAACCACCATCACCACCCTCCTCACCGTTAAGATAAACCAAATGGTTCACAACCACTTGACATACGCTGCCCGGCAAATCTTGGTGCCGAAATTTTCGGCATCAACATTTGGTAGCAAACCTGCCCACCTGGGCAAATGAAAATTTTTACGGATTTTGGTGCCGAAAATTTCGGCACCAACATCCTCCCCCGCAGGGCGCTCCTTTTTTCGCGCCGCGTACCCCTCTCCGCGACGCGTGCCCTTGCAAGAAACGCCGATATTGAACCCCGCTACTCCTTCTCGCGCCCGACAAACCGGACCACCATCACCTGGCATATGCTGATATACCTACTTTTTAGTGCGTAAACAATACCTAGTTCCGGATTTGTGGGGCCTCTAGTTCCGGATTTGTGGGGCTCCTATTTCCGGATTTGCGGATTTTGCCCTTTCCCGGCATGCCTTCGGCGTAAAAAATCCCGCCCTCGCCACGAATGGGGAAGACGGGATTGGGCGGTGAGGCCACAAGAAAACTAGAGCAGGTCCTTCATGATCGGATCGGCAACGTTGAGGGCCGCCTCACGGGCGTCCACCGCCGTCCAGGAATCGATGGCGTAGGCCGCCATCTGCTGGCAGGTGGACATATCATGCAGGCGCAGGGCGGCGCGCACGGCGTTGACCTTCTTGGGTGCCATGGACAGGCTGGACACGCCCAGGCCCACGAGGACGAGGGCGAGGAGCGGGTCGCCTGCGGCCTCACCGCACACGCCGATGTACTTGCCGGTCTCCGCGCCACCGGTGCAGGTGGCCTTGATCATGGAGAGCACGGCCGGCTGCCACGGGGTGAGCAGGTGAGCCAGCTCACCCTGCATGCGGTCGGCAGCCATGGTGTACTGCGACAGGTCGTTGGTGCCGATGGAGGCGAAGTCCACGATGGACAGCACCTGGCGGGAACGGATGGCCGCCGCCGGGGTCTCCACCATGATGCCCACCTTGGGCAGGCCGTAACCGCGGGCCTTGGAGGCAAACCACTTCGCCTCGTCCACGGTGGCCACCATCGGGGCCATTACCCACAGCTCAGCGTCCGTCTGCCGGTGGGCAAGAGCAAGCGCCTCCAACTGGTCGTCGAGAAGCTCCTCCTTGGCCTGGGTGAGCCGGATGCCACGGCGACCCAGTGCGGGGTTCTCCTCCTCACCGAGGTTGGCAAAGCTCAGCGGCTTATCGGCGCCGGCATCGATGGTACGGACCACCACACGGCGGTCACCAAAGGCCTTGAGCACCTCGGTGTAGGTCTCGGTCTGCTCCTCCACCGTGGGGGCGGAATCGCGATCGAGGAAGAGGAACTCGGTGCGGAACAAGCCGGAACCCTCGAGGTCAAAGGTGGCGGCCTTGCGGGCGTCGTCGGCGGTGCCGATGTTGGCCAGAAGCTTCACCTTGTGGCCATCGCGGGTGGAACCCTCACCGGAGGACCCGGCCAGCGCGTGGGCGCGACGGCGGGAGCGCTCCCGCAGCTCGTTGGTATCAGTCTCGGACGGGTTGACGATAACCTCGCCCACGCCACCGTCGAGGGCGATCGTGGTGCCCTCGGTGAGGTGTTCCTCCACGCCGGCAACCTGGACGGCGGCGGGAATGCCGAGCTGAGCGGCGAGGATCGCGGTGTGCGAGGTGGGGCCACCGGCGGCGGTGACGATGCCGAGGACGCGCTCCGGGTCGAGGGTGGCGGTCTCCGCGGGGGCGAGATCGTGAGCGACGAGGATGGCGGGCTCATCAAAGTCCGGCACGCCGGGCTCCGGCAGGCCACGCAGGCGGGCGATGGTGCGGTCGCGGATATCGTAGAGGTCCGTCACGCGCTCGGCCATGTAGCCGCCGAGCTTGCGCAGCTTGCCTGCGTACACCTCCACGGCCTCGTGAACAGCGGCGGTGACGCCGAGCCCCTTCTTCAGCTGCTTATCCACGCCCTTGACCAAGGCCTTATCCTTGGCCAGGCCGGCGGTGGCGGAAAGAATCGCCTTGGAGGCCTCCGGTGCCTTCTCCGCACGGGCCAGAAGGCCCTCGGAAACCTGGCTAAACGCCTCGCGGACGCGCTGGCCGTCGGCCTCCACATCCGTCGATGCCGGCTCGGACGTGTCTACGCCGGCGGCGGGAGTAATGCGTACAGCGAGCCCGGAGGCGGTGCCCGACGAAACGCCGATACCGTGAAGTACTACGCGATCATTCATGTCGAATCCTTTCCGTCGTACCCAGCCTCGCGACGTGCAGGGTGAGGTACGCGATTTCTTCCATTGTTAGTTCAGTGTCAAACCGGAGTTCAATGATGGACACGATCTGTTCCACACACGCGGCGGCCTCCGGATAGAGGGTAAAGATATGGTCTGCTAACTGCGATTTTTCGTCGACAAGCTGGTCACCACGAGCCAACCGGACGAACAAATAGCGCAGGTGAGTGATGAAACGGGCGACACTCATCGTGGACGAGTCAAGGGACACACCGTAATGAGAGCCGATGACCTCCAACATCTGCTGGATGACACCCGTCATCTGGTAGGTATAGGACAAGTCACCGCTGGCAAACCCGGCATTGACCAGGTGCAGGGCAATGGCCACCGACTCGGTCTCCGGGAGCTCTACCTCGATCTTGCTATTGATCGCGGCAATGAACGCCTGCGCCATCCGGTACTCGTCCGGGTAGAGGTTGCGCACCTCGCCTTTGAGCGGATAGACCATCGGCTGGTGATCCTTCGCCCGCTGGATTGCGAACCCCAGGTGGTCCGCGATCGCCGTGACGAGCGTGATCTTGTCCTTCAGCTGCCCCGAGGCGTCAACCTCGTCGAGCGCCTCGGACACCACCGCGATGTGGCGCGCCGGGATGAAGGCCAGCATCTGCGCCAGGTGATCGGGGTCGCGACCATCGGTGGGGACGAACACCCGCTGGATCTTCTCTTCCGGGATCTCGTCCCCCCGATGCGCCTGAAAACCGATTCCACGGCCGGTAACGATGACTTCCCCCGAGGAAGATTTGGCCAGCGCAACGTTGTTGTTAAACACACGCAGTATTTTCACTGGCTCACACCTTCCTTGAGGGACACGTACCTTTTCGCCTACATCGTTACTGAGAGTACAGGTTCGCCCGCCTGAACAGTGCCGGATGCGTTCTCCGTCACATTTTCCAGCGACTTCGAGTTTACAACCGTGACGATGACGGTGCTGTCGTATCCGGCATCGGCGATGGCCTGGAAGTTGACGTCGGCGAGCTTCTGACCAACAGTGACGCGGTTCTTCTTCTGCACTGCGGGGGTGAAGCCCTCCCCTTCCATCTTCACGGTATCGATGCCGATGTGGACGAGAATCTCCACACCATCGTCAGTTTTGATGCCGTAGGCGTGGCCCGTCTTGGCCACGGATATGATCTTGCCTTCCACCGGGGAGAACACAGCATTTCCGGTGGGGGTTACCCCCACGCCGGTGCCGAGTGCGCCGGCCGCAAACGCCGGATCCTTGATGTCCTTTTGGGGTACAACAGTGCCCGAAACCGGAGCGGCGACGGCCATCGTCACGCCCGCTGCGGACGTGGTGTTGTCGGATTCGTCATCCGCGGCTCCCGCCTCTGCGGGAGCAGCTTCAGCAGCAGCGGCAGGAGCGGATGCTGGCGCTGCTGCGCCAGCAGGCACGGAAGCATCGGCATTCTCGGCCGCGATGCGGGCGAGGATTTCTTCCTTCTCTTCCGGGGTGCGGTAATCGGTGAAGTAGATGGCGAGGAACGCAACCGCGAAGGCGACGAGCACAGCGATGGCGTACACGCCCATCGGCTTGAACACCGGGATGGTGAGAAGTGAGGTGAACACGAACGCGTTGGTGGTCACGCCGCTAGTGGCAAGGCCGAGGATGGCGATGACAAGGCCACCGGAGAAGCAACCGAGGAGCATGCGCGGGTAAATCCTCTTAAAGCGGAGGTGAATGCCGTACAGGGACGGCTCAGAAATACCACCCATGAGGCCGGCGGCAAGGGCGGAACCCGCGGTCTGCGTCATGTTCTTATCGTGATCACGCAGCGAGAGCGCGAGCACACCGGCGGTGGCGCCGAAGCAGGCGAAGTTCCAGGCACCCATCGGGCCCTGAATGAAGTCGTAGCCCAGCGTATCGATGTTCACCAGCATGAGGGCGTTAAGCGGCCAGTGGAGGCCCAACGGCACGAGGAACGGGTACAGCATCGGGATCAAGATGGCGAACACGAACGGTGCGTTGGTGTTGAGCCATGCCAGGCCCACACCGAGGATGTTGCCCAGCCAGATGCCGAACGGGCCGATGAGGAACGCCGTGATCGGCATGACAATGACGAGAGTGAGGAACGGCAGGAACACGATGTGCACGGAGGAGGGGATGATCTTTTGGAAACCGCGGTACACGAGTGCGGCCACAGCAGCCATCATGAGCGGAACAAAGACGTTTCCGCCGTAATCATTGAGCAACAGCTTCATGCCGAGGATCGGGATGGAGCAGGTCTCCGTGCCCAGGGCATCGTTGACCACGCACGTGGTGGCGGGGTTGTCCTTGAGCCCCATGAACTCCGGCGTCATGAGCGCGAGCATGATCGCCGCGGACACCCACGGGTCGATCTTCAGCCGCTTGCCGGCGTTGTAGGCCACCATGACGGGCAGGAAGTAGAACACCGACCGCCACATGGCGTCGAGGAAGAACCAGATCGGAGCCTTATCGTCGGCGCGCGTATCGACCACGCCGAAGGCCTCCATCACCGCGGTAAAGGCGATGACGAGCGAGGCGCCGAGCAGAACGCCGATGATGGGGCGGAATGAATCAGAAAGGAACTCGAAGAAGTTGTCCAGCCACGGGAAGCGGCCCTTGGACTTGGCACGGGCCTCGGCCTTGACGTCGTCGTTGGAACGCTCCCCACTCTTTCCGCTGTTCCCGCTGGTGGAGCGGTTCTGCATCTCCGGCAGGGCGGTGAGCGCGTTGTACACGTTCGGAACGTCGCCACCGACGATGACCTGGTATCGGCCACCACTTTGGGGGACAGCACCGAGGACCTTTTCGTTCTTTTCCAAACGATCCTTATCGACGATGGAGGCATCGTTAAGTTCGAAGCGCAGGCGCGTCGCGCAGTGCGTGACGGCGCGGATATTGTCCGCACCACCCACGCCAGCGAGGATATCCGCCGCCGCGTTCTTCATTGTTGTAGCCACTAACATTCTCCTTCGATCGTGACTAATTAATGTGGACGCATGAAAAAAGACCCGAGGTGTAACAAAACCGCGCGCACAATACGGTGCGCGTTTTTGTTAAACCTCAGGTCTTGCCTCAATACGTTTTACCGTTCAAGTAACAACCCTGATGCGTTGTTCTTTTCAATTGGTAACTCTACACGTCACATCGGAGTTTGAAAAGTCCGCTTTGTCACATCGGGTGAACGTAAAAGCTCATACGGGGCATTTAGTGTGTGTACACGCCGGAAAGGAGCCACAACCCGCCGTAGATGGAGACAAGGGGCTCGAGAAGCTCTGGGGTGATGACTTTGCAGTTAAAGAAGTCCTCCCGTGTCATTACCAGGGGCTTGTACTCATTGACGAGCACCTCGTCGGGCCCCAGGTGCGTAATTGTCGATTGTGCTGTCACCCGTACCGGCATGCCGGTCAGACTCCTGCCCTCACCATCGGTGTAGGTGTAAGCGGCCAATGGTTGCGATGGCCCGTTACTGCCGCTTGACGGGTATGTGTTGGATTCGAGAGACCACCCCGGTGGCAGAGTGGGCGGAAATAGCCGCGCGGTAAAGGGCTTGTTTGCGTCGCCCGTTCGCACCCACACCTGAGCGTTTGAGCCGAGGGGCTGCTTCGCTTCCACCCCTGTGGCCGGCCCTTCGAAGTTCGTGACCACGAGTTTGTGGGCATCGGTACCGCACGGCTGGTATAGCAGTTCCGTCGCACCGTCGCCTGCACGAGCGATTCCCACCCGGCCTTCGATCGTTCCAGGAGTGTAGACAAGGAAACTGTAACCGTGGTTGAAGGGGATTCCCGCCCAGATGAACACGTACATTGTTCCAATAACTAATATTGCCGCCATCATAGAAAAAATAGCGCGACTGAAAATAGCCTCTATTCGCTGTCGCTTATCAACTCTCTTCAAGTTCAGACCCATTTCATGAAACTTTTCCGGCTTGTTGTTATACCTCTAACCGCCATTGAATCACTGGTAATTTTCGGGATGAGCGCGTCGCACCGCTGAATAGTAGGCAATCGAAATTAAATAACACTGGCCTGAAATTGGGTGAGTTTTCTTGCAGACCGATGCATTGTTAAAGATGAAGCTGCTATCGCAGTTACGATACTCTTGTTTCACTGCCTCATCGTTTTTGTTTTTTCCCGCTAACTTTTCATAGCACATATCGTGTCTTGCGCACGATCCATGAAGCTGAAAAACCTTGCTTGGCGAGTCAAAAATGACAGATTCAGGCGAATTAGTACAGAAGTCATGCAACCGTCCGCCTATCTCTTTATAACGGTAACCCGCAAGGTAACCCCAGAAGATGTAATTTTGTGGGATATGAACCCCGCCATCAAATGGTGTTGCTGGATGCGGTAACGCAGGAGGGGTTGCCTGCCTGGTATCCAACCGTAAGAGACTTACTTCAGGCGCAAACATGGCATCGACGTTAATCCCGTAACGGCTGGACATCGCCGAGATGACTTCCCAAAAAAACCGGCTCACAACCTGCCCCTTAACCGTCACGGTTCCCGCATCAGCACTCTCTTGAACAACATCAAAATCTTTCTTACTAAACCTCTGAATCTCAGGCACCTGATCAACCCTCGATGCCGGCCCCACAGGATAACCCCACCGAGAATCAGTACCACCGTGCTTCTGCCAATAAATGTAGGTCACACCCGTGACTTCAAAGGCCCCAAACGACGGATGCCACGTAAGAACACCATCTTCAAACCCAGACCACCGACCAGCACCATCTTTAGTCGCCTGCTCATCACTAACAGGAAAACCAAGATCACTATCAGGCCCCCCAATTGCGAGCCACCGCTGCAAAATCTCACCGGTAATAGCAGCACTAATACGCCAGTTCACACCCCCCATACGGTAAATCCTGCCCCCCTGGAATTGCTGCATCCAGCCACCAACTGTTCCGTCAACAGCTGTCGTACCGCTAACAGGAACCTCAGAAGCCGTAGGATAACCAAGATAGCCCGCCTCCCAACCATTCCGTTGCCACGCCGCAGCAACATCAGGCTGAACAGCAAACGCACCCGTATCCGGATGCCAATAAATAAACCCATTCCGAAAACGTTGGTGGAACCCCACACCATCCGGATTCCGCATCTCCGGCTCCTGCGGATCCAAAAGCCAACTCGTCAAACCACCAAGCCGATCATATTCCCCACGAATCGCACCACACACATCAAAAGCAGTCCACGGATACCGCACACACCCCGAAGCCAACGTGACAGAACGCACCGCCATCGACTCTTCTACCTGCTGATGAGCAATAGCAACCTCCGCCTCATCCGCCACACGCTTATCCACCCCTTCCGGAATACCGATCCGATCAGACCACATTTGCCCTTCCACCACCGAGGAATGCGGATGCGCATCATCCACAGTCTCACGCGCAAGCTCCCGCAAAGAATCAATCTCTGCAGGAGTCAACCCGCCCGCACCGTCAACCTCAGCATTAGCCTCCCCCATATGCAACGCCGCCTTCACCCCCGAGTCATCCCGCAACCCCACAGGAAACGGTGGCATCTGCCCCGCCCCTAAATCCGCAGCAGCCACGTTCACAACCGGCGCACAAAACAACCCAACAACAAGAACCAAAACGGAAACGAAAGAAACAGGAAGCGTGGTTTTGTTCATAAACCAATTTTACGAGGAATCTACAGCGCCCCCACTAGAAAGTGGGGAATATCACTAATATCTGCCAAAGCACAATACACTCTCCTCAAGCGATGAACTGATCAGTATTCTGTACCCCCTCAAACCCCAGGGGGTCTTTGTGTAGTGCGTTTCGCCTCGCCCCGCTGCACTACGTCCTGCCACTTCTCGGCCAACGAATCGATCGTCTCGTGCGCGTTGAGGCCACTCGGTTGCGGCACCACCCACAACTCCACGGTGGCGGGCCATCCCTCGGGGATAAACTCCCCTTCCTGCCTTCCTAGCTTCGCCTTTGGTTTGCGGAAGGCCTGCCGGTGGGCGGTGATGCCGACGATGGCCACCTTTTCGGGTTGTAGCTTTTCGACGAGTCGGAGCACCCCCTGCGCGCCCCCACGTAGTTGTTCGGCAGTGAGCTCCGACGCCTTCGACGTGGCCACGCCGGAGACGAAGTTGGTGATCCCGATGCGGCGTTCTTCCAGCATGTGGAAGTCCTCGTCTTTCAGCCCGCACGAGCAATCCACCTCGTTGGGGATCACGCCACCGCGGTAGAGCGAGGGCCAAAACCTGTTGCCGGGGTGGGCGAACGGCGCGTTAACCGCCGCCGTCCACGGGCTGGGGTTGACACCCACGATGAGCAGCGAGAGCCGCTCACACTCCCCGGGGACGGGGAGGAGATCGTCGACAGGCTCGCCCTGGAACCGGGGCAGAATGTCACGGGTGGGTTTTTCCCCGGCCAATGGCGAGGGGCGACGTTTTTGAAAGCGCATAACTACGACCGTACCCGTCGTTTCAGGGCCCGCCGCGAACAAAAAGGAGGGCCCGCAATAACGGGCCCTCCTAACAGGAATTGTGTTAGTTCTTAAACTCTTCGTCCATAACCTCACGCAGCTGGGCTGCGGACTTGTCAAAGAGCTCCTTCTCGTGCTCGTCGAGGTCGAGCTCGACAACGCGGTTGATGCCGCCGCGGTTGATGATCGCGGGGGTGCCGATGTAAATATCGTTGAGGCCGTACTCGCCCTTGAGCAGGGTGGACACAGGAAGTGCCACGTACTGGTTCTTGAAGATGGCCTTGGTCAGGCGGGCCAGACCCATGCCGATGCCGTACGAGGTGGAACCCTTGGCGTCGATGATGTCGTAGGCGGCGTCGCGGGTCTCGTGGAAGACCTTCTCAATCTTCTCCGCGTAGCCGTCCTGGCGGTCGGCGTAGGCACGCAGCGGCACACCGGCGATGTTCGCGGTGGAAACAACGGGCAGCTCGGAATCGCCGTGCTCACCGGCAATGTACGCGTGGATGGAGGTGGGGGAAACGTTGTGCATCTCGCCGAGCATCCAGCGATAGCGGGCGGTATCAAGGATAGTGCCGGAGCCGAACACGCGCTTGGCGGGCAGGCCGGACATCTTCCAGGCGCCGTAGGAGAGGATATCGACGGGGTTGGAGGCAACGAGGATGATGCCGTCGAAGTCGTTGGCCATGGCCGGCTCAATAATGGACTTCAAAATCTTCAGGTTCTTATCCACGAGCTGCAGGCGGGTTTCGCCCGGCTTCTGGGCGGCACCGGCGCAGATAACGAGGAGGTCAGCGTCAGAGCAATCCTCGTAGCTACCAACGGTCACCTTGGTGGAACCACCGGCCCACACCGCGCCGTGGTTCAAGTCCATGACGTTGCCCTTGAGCTTCTTCTCATCGATGTCGATCATGGCCAGGTGATCGATGGTGCCCTGGTTGACCAATGCGTAAGCGTACGCGAGTCCCACATCACCGCAGCCGACGAGGACAACCTTGTTCGTTACTTGCTTTCCCACGAGCTCTCCTTGCTCTCCAATTTTTGTTTGTTTCCGGTCTTGCCCGGTCGGGCACCATCCTACAGCGTTCCCGGTGGTCTCGCTAGGACCGCCGCGAAAGTGTGACGGTTTCCACACATGCGTACGTGGCAACATCTGTGGCAAACCGCTCGTCGTGGCACGCCATCACAATCGCCGCGCCAGCGGCGAGCGCCCCGGCGAAGTGGGCGTGGAGCTCCTCCCAGTGGGCGGGACCCAGGCCCGCGTCGGGCTCGTCGACAAGCAAGAAGGAGGGCGTGGAGGCGAGCTTGACGGAGAGCACCCGCTGGTCACCGAGCGAGAGGTCGAGCGGGTGCGGGGCCCCGGCGCGACGGGCGAGGATGAGCTGCGCCTCCGGGAACTGCATGGACAGCGGGGCCTGAAGTCCCGCTGCGAGCTTGCGAAGCGCTGTGGACTTTCCCACACCGTTGGGCCCGGCAAGGCGCGTCACGCCGCCGGGGGTCAGTGGCACGCCGTCGCACACAGTGCGCGGGGCGGTGGGGCGAACCGGGCAGGGAAGCGCGCGCGGGCGGTCGGTGAAATCTACCCAGTACACCGTCTGCGGGATGCTTTCACACAGCACGGTGACCCTGTCAACGGCGTGCTTCGCAAGCCCCGCAGTCGGTGCGATCAATCCGATTTCCGGTTCGTCGGAGGCGATGAGGCTGGCGATCGCGGTGAGCCTGGTCTCACCGCCGGAGAGCCGGGCCGGGTCGCGCGCGAGGAGGTGCGAGATACCCAGCGCCCGGGCGATACCGGTCACCCGGCGCACCATCTCGTCCCTCGGCACACCGCGCTGCTCCATGGGCAGGGCAATCTCCTCGGCGACGGTCGCCCGCAGCCCGCTGAGCACCGGGCGCGCACTCACCGAGGGGACCGGTGGCCCTGTGAGGTCGCCGTCGCACCACACGTACTCGATCACCAGATCACCGCCAGCCCGACTGCGACAACGGTGACGGCAAGGAGCGGCAACGTCCACCACGCGGGGCTGGGCACCGGGGCGTAGATCGTGCGCGGGCCGGCTTTGTCCACCCCCACGTGCGCCAGCGCATTGGTGCGGTCCGTGGCCCGCACGAGCAGCAGCGTGATGACGGCGGGCACAAGCGTCCGCTTGGGTACCTTCGTGCCGGTGAGCGCCGCCGCCTCCCGCACCTCACCGATGGCGCGCTTACCCTCCGGGAGCACGGCAAAGGCGGAGCCCACGAGGTAGGCGAGACGCGGGGCTCCGGCCTGTTGGATGGCCTTCACCATCGCGTCGAGGCGCACAAACCGGGTTGCCGCGAACACGACGGCGACAAGCGCCGCGAACCGGGCGGTGAGTTCACCCGTCACCTGCAGCCCCTCGGCGGTGACGAGCGGTACGACGCGCGTGGTGCCGTGCGGCGCGTGGATGATGATGAGCGACAGCGCCATGGGGAGGGTGACCGCGAGCGTTTTCCCCCAGCACCGCCCCACTGCCATCGCGCCGAGGGCGAGTGCCAGGGACAACCACCACTGGTTGATGCCGAGCACCACGATCCACACGCACGCGGCCACCGCCGCCACCGTCAGCGGACTCACTGCTGGGGCTTCACAATAGAGGCCGGCAACACCTTGATAATCCCCCACACGATGAACAACACAACGATCTTGTCCAGCGGGTCGCTTGCCAGCGACTGGAGGGTAACGGACTCCAGCAAGGAGTTGCCCATCGCCCGGAAGGCGGACACAAGCGCGCCGGTGCCCACGCCCGCGGTGCCGCCGTACACGAACGCCGCCACCGGTGCGGACAGCATGCCCACGATCACGCCCATGATGGCGCCCGCGGGGATAATCCGCCACGGGTGCTCAAACGACTTGAATTTGTGGATGGCGTAGCCCGCGAGCAGGCCCGTAAGCCCCGAGCCCGCGGCGAACGGCAGCGCCATCGGGTTGAACACGCCCCACACCACGCTGGACAGCGCGCCGGTGGCAAGTCCCGCCACCGGGCCGGCAAGCGCCGCGACGAGCATCGTCCCCACCGAGTCAAGGTACAGGGGCAGACCCGTCGACCCCACGATCTGCCCCACGACAATGTTGATGACGAGCGCCACGGGGATGAGCCCCAGATCACGCGCGGTGAGCCTGGGCACAATACCGGCAATAAGCAGCACGGCGCCACCGACGTAGCCGATGAGGGTGATGAGCGCCTCGGAGGAGCCGCCGATGGAATCCCACTGCGTGGGCCGCACCAAAACGAGGTACAGCCAGGTGGCGGCGATGAGGAGGGCTCCCACCCAGGTGAGCACAAGACGATTACGGGTAGACATGTGGCCTCTTTCTCTAACTGAAACTATGAGGCCCCTATGTCACCTCGGGGCAATCGTTTGGAAGAATACCGCATGCGCCGCCTCGTAGTCCACGCCGGTGAGCACCCGAACCGGTAGGTGGCCCGGTTGCGGGTCGGTCACCGTGGTCACCGCCCCCCGGTCCTCCCCCGTGTCCACCGTCAGTGCTCGCTTTTCGACGTCATAGTCCACCGCATCCGTAGCGATGAGGCAGGTGAGGAGATCGTGGATCTGCGCGGTGTACCCAATCCCGTGATCCCGGTGGAACTCCCAGTAGAACCGCATGATCTCCGGCAGCTTCTCCCCCAGCTCCCCGCCGAGGGCCGCGGCGATGGGGGCGAGCCGCTCCGGATCGATGCGGAACCCCTCGGTGACGCCTAGGGGGCACAGCGTCACCTGCGCCCGGGGCGGCAGGTGGCGGAACACGTCGTCGGCGGCCTCGGGGTCCACCCAGATGTTCCATTCGGCGTGGTCGGTGGTGTTGCCCGGGTAGTCGATGGCCCCGCCCATGATGGTGAGCTCCTCGATCTCTGCGTAACGCTGCGGGTAGCGCTGCCTAAACCGGGCCACGTTGGTCAGCGGCCCGGTGACGATGAGACGCTTCCCCCACAGCTGCGGCCATTCCTTTTCGCTGGCCCAGACTTCTGGGCCAGGATCAACGTAGCCCAGCCCGAATTCCCCGTGGGTTTCCGGCGTGGTGATGAGCTCCCTGGCAATGGGCTTCGGCTCCCCCGGCGCGACGGGGACGCTCGCCCCACCCACGCGATCCAACACCCACCGGGCATTGATGGCCGTCTGCTGGGTGCCGACGTTTCCGCCCGTCGTGGTCACGGCGCCCAGGAGCCCCGCCTTGTGCATGTAGATGAGGGCGAAGGCATCGTCGATGCCGGGGTCGCAATCGAGAACAAGTAAGGAGTGATCGTGCAGGCTCATGGTTCCACTGTAATTCGTCCATACAATGGCACTGTGGAAAACCAACGCTTCACTGATCCTGCGGTCCAGCTCGCCCACGAATCTGCGCTGAAATCCATCGCGCGGGTGGTTAACGAGACGGTGACCCCCACCCCACCCCACGAAGCACTTTCCGCCATTGTCCAGCAGCTTCGCGCAAAAAACTGCCTCATTCTTACCGGCGCCGGGGTGTCCACCGATTCGGGGATTCCCGATTACCGCGGCCCCAACGGGTCGCTCACCCGCCACCGCCCCATGACGTACCAGGAGTTCCAACACGATCCGGAGGCGCTGCGCCGGTACTGGGCCCGCAGCTTCATCGGCTGGCGGCACATGGACGAGGCCGAACCCAACGAGGTGCACCGCGCGATCGCCGCGCTGGAGCGGGAGGGGTACGTCTGCGGCGTCATCACCCAAAACGTCGACGGCCTCCACATGGAGGCGGGCTCCCACACTGTCATCCCGCTCCACGGGGATCTCGCCACCGTCGTGTGCCTTGCGTGTGGGCACCGGGAGGACAGGAAACAATTCGATGCCCGGCTCGCCACCGCGAACCCCGGCTACGAGGAGTCGATCCGGGTGGACAAATCGATGGTCAACCCCGACGGCGACGTGGCACTAAAAGAGGAGGACGTGGCCCGCTTCCACATGGCGCACTGCGTGAACTGCGGCTCCATGAAGCTCAAGCCGGATGTGGTGTACTTTGGCGAGCCCGTGCCCGCCGAGCGCAAGGCGCAGGGGCGCGCGCTGTTAGATGCCTCGAGGTCCCTTCTCATTGTGGGCAGTTCGCTCGCCGTCATGAGCGGGTACAAGTTCGTCCTCGACGCCAAGGCGCAGGGCAAACCCGTCGCCGTGATCAACGGCGGGCCCGGCCGGGCCGATGCCAAGGCCGCTGTGGTGTGGCGCACCGACGTGGCCCACGCATTTAAGGAGATTACCGCCGCTTTAGCTCGTCAATCGTAAGCTCCAGCCCCAGGGCGGTGAGGAGATCGACAAGTTTATCCAGGCGCAGGGAGGTTTTCCCGTGCTCCAAGTCGCGAATGAAGCGATCGGAGACACCGGAGCGTTCCGCCAGGTCAAGCTGGTTGATGCCCAGTTCGCGGCGACGCTTGCGGACGGTCTCGCCGAGATTGTCAATACTCATTGTGTCCTCCACGGATGGTTCAATCGGGGGTGTAGGGGTGTAGGTGGCAACTCAACGTCGAAGCACCCGAGCTCGTCGAAGCTGTGCGCAAGAATACCTTGCCACAGGATGAACGGCGTGGTGATGGGCTCCCCGCCAAAAACTATAGCCCCCGGCTCGGCATCAACCGGCCCGTCCGGGCCGATGTGGAGACCGGAAGAATCCGCGATCGCCCACTCCGGGGCGTCGACAAGCGTTCCCCCAAGGAAACCGGGGACCGACGGAGGGTTGACCCAACTCGAGGTGAGCTCGGTTGTGGCCGCGAGGAGCTGGGCACCACGGGACGCGCCGTACGGGTTAAGCGACACCGTGACGCCACTGGACACCGCGGCGACCGACCCCTGCGGAACGTCGGCGGAAAACCCGGACGAATCCTCCACCAGCACGCACCCCTCGCGCACCACGACGTACGTGGTGACGCCGTGGCGGAACTGGGGAGGCTGCGCCAGGGTGCGGGAAAATCCAACCCATGGCCCGACGCTGACCCAGCCCCGCGCGGGAAGGTGGGTAAGAAGAGGTGCCATACCTGTCATTATGGACTGCCCCGCGAAAGTTCGCTTGGTGAACTACTCCGGCTTCACAATGGGGAACAGCACCGTCTCGCGGATGCCGAGGCCGGTAAGGGCCATGAGCAGGCGATCAATGCCCATACCATTGCCGGAGGTGGGCGGCATGCCCTGCTCCATGGCGAAGAGGAAGTCCTCGTCCAGCTCCATCGCTTCATCGTCGCCCCCGGCGGCGAGCCGTGCCTGATCCTCGAAACGCTCGCGCTGAATGACCGGATCGACGAGCTCGGAGTAGCCGGTGGCCAGCTCGAAACCGCGGACGTAGAGGTCCCACTTCTCGGTGACCCCCTGCTTGGTGCGGTGCGAGCGCGTCAGCGGCGAGGTCTCCACCGGGAAATCACGGACGAAGACCGGGCCGTACAGCTGATCCTCACACAGGAACTCCCAGATCTCCTCGACGAACTTTCCGTGACCCCAGCCCTTGCCCTTCTCCAGACCGATGTGGTCGGCGATGGCTTCTAGCTCCTCGACGGTTGAGTCAATGGTCACCTCGGGCTGGCCGGGGAACTTACGCTGGAGGGCCTCGTTCAGGGAGGGGTACATCTCCAGGGTCTTCCACTCGCCGCCGAAGTCGTACTCGGTGCCATCAACAAGAGTCACCGTGGTGGAACCGAACACCTCGGTGGCCACCGACTGGATGAGGCGCTTGATGAGGTCCGCGCCCGTGTTGTAATCACCCCACGCCTGATACGTCTCCAGCATGGCGAACTCCGGGGAGTGCGAGGAATCCACGCCCTCGTTGCGGAAGTTACGGTTCACCTCAAACACGCGCTCAATGCCGCCGACCACGCAGCGCTTGAGGAACAGCTCCGGCGCGATGCGCAGGTAGAGGTCCATATCCATGGCGTTGGAGTGGGTGACAAACGGGCGGGCGGCGGCACCCCCGTGGAGTGTCTGCAGCATCGGGGTTTCCACCTCGAGGAAGCCCTCCGATTCCAGGAAGTTCCGCAGCGCGCGCATCACCTTGATGCGAGTCATCGCGTTCTTGCGGGCCTCCTCGCGCATGATGAGGTCCGTGTAACGGTGGCGGATCCGCTGGTCCTCGCTCATTTCCTTGTGTGCCACCGGCAGCGGGCGCAGCGCCTTGGAGGCCATCTGCCACTCGGTGGCGAGCACGGACAGCTCGCCGCGCTTGGAAGAAATCACCCGGCCGGTGACGGAAATAATATCGCCGAGATCGACATCGGCCTTCCAGTTCTTCAGCTGCTCCTCGCCCACCTCCGCAAGCGAAATCATCGCCTGCACGGAGGCGCCGGAGCCGGCCTGCAGCTTGGCAAAGCACAGCTTGCCGGTGTTACGAAAGAAGATAACGCGCCCGGCGATGGAGACCACGGTATCCGTCTCCTCGCCCACCTCGAGGTTGGTCGCGCCCTCGACGGCCGGGGAATCGTCCTTCACCACGTGGTACGTGGCTACAAGCTCCTCGATGGAGATGGTGCGGGGCACCTCGACGGGGTACGGATCGCGCCCCTCGGAGAGAAGGCGCTCGCGCTTCTCGTGGCGGATGCGCACCTGTTCGGGCAAATCATTCTTCACGTCTGTCATGGCACTATAGAGTACCCCACCACGCTCGCGTTTCCAGTTTGAGCTACCTCTCCGGTTGCAGGATCGCCCAAACCGAGTTATTGTGATATCACATTGCAATTCTGATATCACATTCCTTGTGTTGGCGAAAGGATGAACACCATGCCCTCCACCGAAACCCCCGTCATCTCCGAAAAACCCGTCGGCCACGACGGCACCAAAGTCGCCATCTCCGAAAAACCCGGCTGGGCGCAAGGCGCCGGCGCCGCCGTGGGGCTCCTCGTCCTCATCATCGCGCTGCTCGTCATCCCGGCGTTCACCACGTTCTTGCTATGGATCCCCTTCGGCATCATCGTCTTGGTACTCATCACCATGTTCCGCGTCATCTCCCCCGGGCACACGCAGGTGAACCAATTCTTCGGCCGCTACGTGGGCACCAACCGCACCAGCGGACTGAGCATCATCCCGCCGCTGTGCACCAGCAAGAACGTCTCCGTGCGCGTGCGCAACTTTGAAACCGCCGAACTGAAAGTAAACGATGCCAACGGCAACCCGCTCAACATCGGTGCCATCGTCGTGTGGCAGGTGGCCGACACCGCCAAGGCCAGCTTCGCCGTGGAGGAAGTAGAGGAATTCATCCACTCCCAGTCCGAATCCGCGCTGCGCCACGTCACCACCAACTACAGCTACACGCAGCTATCCAGCTCCACCGACCAGATCTCCAGCGAGATCGCCAACGAGGTGGCCGCCCGCGCCACACTCGCCGGCGTAGAAATTATCGAGGCCCGGATCTCCACCCTCGCCTACGCCCCCGAAATCGCCCAATCCATGCTCCAGCGCCAGCAAGCCGCCGCCATCGTGGACGCGCGCGAAACCATCGTCGAAGGCGCAGTCTCCATGGTGGAATCCGCACTGGACCAACTGGAAGAAAAGGACATTGTGGATCTCGACCCCGAGCGGCGCGCGCAGATGGTGTCCAACCTGCTCGTGGTGCTGTGCTCCGATAACCACACCCAACCCGTGGTGAACGCAGGTTCGTTGTACTAATGGCCAAACGCAAGACCGTCCCCCTGCGCCTCGACCCGGCAGTGTACGAGGCGCTCGCGCGCTGGGCGGCCGACGATTTGGTCAGCGCCAACGCGAAGATGGAGCAACTGTTACGCAAGGCGCTTCGCGACGCCGGCCGCCTCCCCAAGGACGTAAGCCCGATCAGGCGACCGGGCAGGCCGCCGAAGAAAACCTAATTAAAAAAGACACGAAAACCAGACGCTCGACTACAAGCGCCTGGTTTTTTATGGCCGCGCGATGCAATGGTGCACGGCTCGCCTCGTGGGCGGAGTTTAGATGGCCATCATTTCTCGGGCGAGGCGGATGGCACCGCCTTGGGCGGCGGGGTGCATGTTGAGCCGGGGTTCGCCGCCAAACAGTGGGACGAAATAGTCCAACCCGTCGATTTTTTCTATCCGCCCATGTCTCGGCTTGGTGGGATCATCATCGTTTCGCCCGTTATGAAACGGGCACAACATGGTCAGATTGCTCGATGTTGTTTTCCCACCCTGCGCGTAGCCCTGCACGTGATGCATCTGGCACTTGTCGGCACCACACCCGCACCCATCGACCACACACACCGGGGTTTTCAGCGCCTGCTTCTGGCGCTCAAACGGATCGGCAAACCGGGCGTTTTCATCCACATCGAACTTGTACATCCCGAAGTCCTCACCGGTGACCGGATCGACAACGATCACCCAGCCGAAGCGATCCAACTCCGCCTGGGCAAACTCCAGGGATGTCATTGTCGACCCATCAGTCAGCGACAACCGGAAACTGTTGCGCTCCTCCTGGGTGACACCCGTCACCCGGGAATCCACAGGGATCACCACGGCCGGCCGTACCTTGGGCACGCCACCCATCTGCGTCAGGGCGGCAATAGCCGGGTCCTTGCCGGTGGCCTCCGCCTCACTGTGGGCGGCATCCAGCACCTGCTGCACCATGTAGGCAGGGCCTCGCACATGCAGATCCATGAGCGTGGTGCCCTTGACATCCTTTGCCCACAGGGACGTGGGTAGCTTGTGCGCGTGGCGGGTGTTGAACTGCCGCAGCAATCTCCTGGCCACCCGTTGCAAATCCTTCGGCAGCGTGCGGGCTAGCACTACACGCACCTGCCAGGCGTGGCACTTGTTGTCCAGCTTTCTCACCTGGGTTTCAATATCCAACAAGTTCTGCAAGGTCAGGTGCAGGTTCGTCGCCGTGGACCGGGCCTTCTCCTGTTTTACAGGTGCGATAGTGCGCCCGTAGTACACGTTGGACAAGGTCTTAATCTTCTTCGCTGTTTTCCTGTCCGCCCCCATCGCAACCATCTGTTTCACACTTCAAGACTGGGCTCCCCCGAGCAAAACCATCGTGCGAGAAAGGGAAGAACAAAACATTTCAAGTTCTTCCATACCCCACACCCGGCCCCGCACCACATACCGGGGGTAGCACTACACCCCCAGTTGCCTGGCCACCAGTTCCAGGTGCTCGCGCACCACGCGGGAGGCCACGTCCTCGTCGCCGGTGACCTCGCGAAGCACCCGCAGCGCCTCCGCGTAGGAGTCGCGGGCGCCGTCGAGGGACTCGGCAACATGCCCGATGAGGGGGCGGTCAGAATCGTCCACGACGATGGAGACGCCGCCCATCTCGCTGGCGAGCAGCGTGCCGACGGTGGTTCCCAGCTCGTCGACGGCCGAGACGCACCACATGTCCCCCAGCGCGGCCAGGGCGACGCACAGGGCGCCACGGACCTCGAGCGGGTCGAGCACCTGGGCCCCCATCCTGGGGTCGGTGTGCACCACCACCTGACCGGGACGGACGAGGGGCTCGAGCGAGGGGAGGACGTCGAGAAGCTCATCACCACGGAGAGAAATGACGATGACGGAGGCCTCGGCGGGGGTGCCGACGAGCTCGTGGTGGGTGCGCGCGAGGGCGTCGGCGACGTGCCGGTCGCGCCCGATGAGGCAGATGCGCTGGACGGGGGAGGTTCCCACGGGGCTACTTCTTCAGGTTTTTGAGCAGCTCAGCCACGGACACGCCGCCCTCGGAGCGATCCGCGCGACGGCGGCCACCGGTCACCGGTTCCTCTTTCACCACCGGGATCTGCGCGGTGTAACGGCCCTCGTGCTCCGGCTCCGGCGGCGTCGTGGGCGTCCACCCGCCGGTCGGTTCGCGGTCATCCTTGCGGCGCCGGCCGTGGTAGCCGGACTCCTCGGGCGCATCGTAGGAGCCCAAGAAATCGAAGGCGAACGGCTCCGGCTCTTCCTCCTTGCGGCGCCGGCCGTGGTACTCGTCGCGGGTCTCCGCGGGCTCCACGTAGGAAGAATCCTCCGGCGGCGTCCACTGCCACGTGGGCTCATCCTCCACAGCCGCAGCCGTGTGGGATCCGTACGAGTCCTCGGTGGTGGGGATTACCTCCACGTCGGCGGGCCGCTCCTCCGGTTCAGGTTCAGGTTCTGGCTCCGGCTCCGGCGTCCACGCGGACGAGCCGGTAGAAGAACCGCCGATTTCGCGCAACCGCGTCGCCGAGGCCGTAATCGAGTTCGGCTCGTACTCGTAAGAACGCCCCGTGAGCTCCTCCAGCTGGGCGCGCATCGCCTCGAGCTGCTCGTGGATGGCGGCCAGTGTTTCGTCGGCCTCCTCGGAGCGGGCGATGGCCTCCTCCCGCTTGGCGCGCTCGTCCTCACTGATGGCGCGCTGGTAATCAAGCTCATCTTCCAGCTCCGCCATGCGCTCGGAATCGGCGGTGGCCTGGCCACGCATCCGCATGACGAGGAACGCGCCGACGGCCGCGGCCCACAGGGCGGCGAGGACAGCGATCTTTTGCCAGGCGTCCGAGCTCGAGAACATCATCAGCACGCTGGCGACGATGGCAAGCCCGATGAGCACCCACAGGAAAAGTTCACTGCCCTTGAGATTCATGGTGCTAATGGTACCTTCTCGGCTCCGCTACCTTGGGTAGGCTCCCGGGCGTGCCCGCGCCGCGTGAGTACACTGTCAGCCGTGGAAACCATCACCGACCCGGCGCGCCTGGCCATGCACACGCGCGCGATGCGCAAGACGGCACGCCCCGTGGTGCTCGTCCCTGATTCCGACGCCGGCCAGCTCGTCCTCATTCAGGCTGCCCGGCGCATCCCACGCGCGGTGGTGGTTGCGGTGTCCTCCGGCGCGCCTTTGCAGGTGGCCCCCGACGTGACGTTTGTTGATTCCACCCCCGAGCCCACGTTGCTTGTCGACGCCTCCCCCTCCCTCACCCGCACCTTACGGCTCGTGGGGCTCACCCACTGCTCGGACATCATGGTAAGCGAGCTGCACTTTGATGAGGTGATGCGCCTCCAGCGCGCCATCACCGAGCTCGCCTACGAGGTCACCGTCCACACCCTACCCACGCTGCGGGAGGCGGATGGGCTGGCTCTTGCGCGCGTCAACGCCGAGCTCACGGGTGAGGAGCGTCAGGCCGCGCTGGCGATTTCGGCGGCGCTCACCGCCGGTGCCCACGAGGCGGTCAAGGGCGACGACGCGGTTCTCGCCGCGGCCCGCGCCGTGTTCGATGTTGCCCCGGGTATCACCCTTACACGCCTGGAGATCATTTCCGGCCGCCTGCTGGCCAAGGCCACCGTGGGCACGCATGAGCTCACCGATTCCATCGATATCCGCGTGAGCGAGGGGTAGTCGGCACCGGAAGCGTAGTTGTCTAAACAGCCCCCTCGGCCGACGAGGACGGCGGAATGTGGCACCCGCGCTCGAGATAAAGACCGGCAACGCACGCGCACACTCCGCCGAGCGCGGAGGCGATGACGCTGGGCAGATCCTCCACGGCGGAGGCGAGATAGAGGTGGAACAGCAGCACAACGAGGATGCCGATATATGCCCCGCCGACGATCGCCCCGGCCCACGCCGACGTCTTGCCCACGACGAGCCACTGCGCGGCGGTCACCGGGTTGAGCTGCGAGCGATCCTGGCCGATGTTGTCGTCCTTCATCGCGCGGCGAACCCGCCAGCCAAGGTAGGCGCACAACGCCGCGATGGCCCACAGGGTGACGCTGGCTGTGGCCGAAAAACCGCCGATGGCGCCGTAGAACCGCCACACGAGGATCGCCGCGGCGGCGGCGAAGAATCCGGCGGTGGCGGCAAGGGTGCGCACATCGGTCAATGTCATGGCAGCTCCGTTATCGGCGTTCCGTTCAGCTGAGCAGCGGGTTCAATTTCCTCCCACGGGCGAAGCACAAAGTCGCGCTCGTGGGCGTGCGGGTGCGGGACCACGAGCTCCGGGGAATCCGAGGTGGCCCCGTACATCTGCACCACGTCTACGTCCAGGGTACGCGGACCCCAGTGCACCTTGCGCTCCCTGTGGGCGCATTTTTCCAGGTGCTGGCAGTAGCGCAGAAGGCTTAAGGGCGTGCCGCACCACGTGAGCTCCAGGGCGAGGTTGAAAAAGTCGGGCTGCTCCACCCCTCCCCACGGGGCGGTGCGGTGGACGCTGGAGACCCTGATGGGGTGCAGGCGCTCGACGGCTTCTGCCAGGATCGCCTCCGAGTCGCCGATGTTGCTGCCGAGCGACAGGATGGCGCGGAAAGCGCCCTTGCGGTTGCGGCGGCGGACGACGGCGACATCGGCAAAGTCGTGCGGGATTGGGGCGTGCGGCTTGTGCACCGTCACCTCGATGGCGTGGAGCAGGGGGAACGCGAGCATCGCCTCGTCGGCGATGAGGCCTGCGACCGTCTCGATGAGGTCGTAGGCGGGGCCTGTGAGAGTGCGGTAGGCAATCTCGGCGAGCTCACCGTAGTGCACCGTGTCTTCCACACGGTCGGTATCAGGAAACGGCAACCAACACGTGATGTCCACGGAGAACTCCTGGCCATCGCGCTTTTCGTGGTCGAAAACTCCGTGGTAACCCGTCGCCGTCAGCCCGGTGAGCTCAATCCGGTCAGCCACGGGGGTTCCTCCACCGGGCCGCCACCTCGACGGCGTCGCGGGAACCGCGGACGCTGTGGACGCGCACGGCCCACGCGCCGTGGTAGGCCGACAGCGCGGAGACGGCGTGGGTGGCGTCGTCGCGGTCGACGGCGGTGTTCTCGTCATGGGCGTACTCGGCGCGCATATCGCCGAGGAACCGCTTGCGGGATTGCCCGATGAGCACCGGGTAGCCGGTCTCCACGAGCTTGGGCAGCGCGCCCAGGAGCTGCCAATCCGCCAGACGCGACTTACCAAAGCCGAGGCCCGGGTCGATGATGATGTTGTGCTTCTTCACCCCGGCGTCCTGGGCGCGGTGGACGAGTTCGTCCAGAAGGCGCAGCACTTCGGGCACGACCTCCTTACCGGCGAGCGTGTCGCCGGCGGCGTCGCCGAAGCTCGTGGCATCCCAGTGCTGCAGGATGACGGGCAGGTCCGTATCGGCCATGGTCTGGAACATGTCGGGATCCGCAAGGCCACCGGAGACGTCGTTGAGGATGGTGACGCCGGCCTCGGCGCAGGCGCGGGCGGTGGAGGCGCGCATCGTGTCCACGGAGGTGACGATGCCCTCCTTGTGCAGCGCCTCGATGACGGGCACGACGCGGGAGATTTCCTGCTCTTCGCTCACGCGGGTGGCGCCGGGGCGGGTGGATTCGCCACCCACGTCGATGATGTCGGCCCCCTGGTCCACCAGGTCGTGGGCGTGATTTAGCGCCTTGTCCAGCGTGTTCCATTTGCCGCCGTCGGAAAACGAATCATCGGTGACGTTGAGTACGCCCATGACGAGGCAGCGGTCGGCGTTCAACAGTTCCATTGGTTAACCCCTAATCAGTGTGAGGAATT
The DNA here is from genome assembly GCF_000411375.1 of Corynebacterium pyruviciproducens ATCC BAA-1742. Lineage (GTDB taxonomy): Bacteria > Actinomycetota > Actinomycetes > Mycobacteriales > Mycobacteriaceae > Corynebacterium > Corynebacterium pyruviciproducens. The sequence goes on from NZ_KE150447.1 coordinate 125,422, forward strand.
CGGCCCGCGAGGCGGCCGATGTTTTGAACCCGCCACGCATTGCGGAGGTGGTGGTCTTAGAGCCGGGTTTGCGGATGCCGCGCATGGTCATGCACATGTGCTCGCATTCGAGGACGACGGCGACGGCCTGCGTGTCCAGACGGTCCACGATGGCGTCGGCGATTTGCGAGGTCAACCGTTCCTGAACCTGAGGACGCCGGGCGTAGCCGTCGGCAAGCCTGGCGAGCTTGGACAGACCGGTGACGGAGCCGTGACCACCGGGAATGTAACCGATGTGGGCGAGGCCGTAGAACGGAAGGAGATGGTGCTCGCACATGGAGTAGATGGGAATATCGCGCACAATAACGAGCTCGGTGTGGTTCTCCGGGAACGTTTTTTCCAGGTGATCGGCCGGATCAATGTGAAGCCCGCCCGTGTTCTCCTCAAACGCCTTGGCCACCCGGCGCGGCGTTTCCTTGAGCCCGGGGCGGTCGGGGTCCTCGCCGATGGCGATGAGCAGCTCGCGGACCGCTTTTTCAGCCCTGTCGAAATCGAATTCTGACACTAGTTAGTCCTCTTTTTCATTGTCTTTTTCGGGCAACCGGAAGCCGATTTGTTCCTCGCCGCCGGGCCCGGCCCCGTAGGACTGCCACCCGGGGTGCATGTGGGGATCGGTGCGGTCCGGCTTCGCGTGGCTGTGTGGCTCGCTCGGCTCGTTGGTGCGTGGCTGAGACGGAACCCTAGTGGAGCCGTGCCCGTTGCGGTGGTCGCGCGGCCACAGGCGCATCGTCTGCGTCCGCTCGGTGTCCTGCTCCCCGGCGCGTGGCGCCTGGGGCGTCGCGGGCGTCGAACCGGTCGCGGGCGTTTCGTCCTTCTCCTTCGGCTGCGCCTCGCCGGTGAAGCCGGGAACAACCCAATCCTTCGGCGGCGGGGTGCCACCGTAAACCGGGGCCGGGGTAGTCTTCTCGCCACGCGGGGTGATGGGGCCACGCTCGAGCTCGCGCTTCTCCTTTTCCGCGCGCTCCTGTTCGCGGCGGGCGCGGGCGGCGCGTGACGCCTCGAGGATGCTGAACCGCTTCGGCGGCTCCTCGCCACGCTCCTCGGCAATCTCCACCGGGGTCTGCACGGGCTCGCGGCCGAGCTGCTTGCCAAAACGGTAGCTCTCGCCGGGGAACACGTCGCCGGAGGGTACCTTCTCGATGCCGGAGAAGATCTCCTCCAGATCCGGCCTGCGCAGGGTTTCCTTCTCCAGCAGCTTGGAGGCCAGTTTGTCCAGGTAGTCGCGGTTACGGGAAAGCACGTCGTAGGCGGTCTCGTGGGCCTTGTCCAGGAGGTACTTCACCTGCTCGTCGATGCGGGCGGCCACCTCCGGGGAGTACTCGAGGGTGCCGTCCGAGCCACGGCCGGCGAACGGGTCGCCCTGCTCCTCGCCGTACTTCACGGGGCCGAGGTCGGGCGACATGCCGTACTCGGTGACCATGGCGCGGGCGATCTTGGTGGCCTGCTCGATGTCGGCGGAGGCACCGGTGGTGGGGGTGCCAAAGACGAGTTCCTCGGCGGAGCGACCGCCCATGGCGAACACGAGGTGCGCGAACAGCTCGGCGCGGGTGTTCATGCCCTTATCGTCCTCCTGCGAGAGGCGGGCGTGGCCGCCAGTGCGGCCGCGGGCGAGGATGGTCACCTTGTACACGGGCTCGATGTCCGTCATCACCCAGGCGGCCAGCGTGTGGCCACCCTCGTGGTAGGCGGTCATCTTCTTCTCGTGCTCGGAGATGACGCGGGAGCTGCGGCGCGGACCGCCGACGACGCGATCGGTCGCCTCCTCCAGGGCATCGGCGGTGATGACGTTGCCGCCGATGCGGGCCGTCAACAGTGCCGCCTCGTTGAGCACGTTGGCGAGGTCCGCGCCGCTCATGCCGGCGGTGCGCTTGGCCAGTGACTTGATGTCCGCGTCGGGCGCGAACGGCTTGCCCTTGGCGTGCACCTCGAGGATCTTCTCGCGGCCCTTGAGGTCGGGGTTAACCACGGGGATCTGCCGGTCGAAGCGGCCGGGGCGCAACAGCGCTGGGTCGAGGATGTCGGGCCGGTTGGTGGCGGCGATGAGGATGACGCCCTCACGGTCGCCAAAGCCGTCCATCTCCACGAGCAGCTGGTTCAAGGTTTGCTCGCGCTCGTCGTGGCCGCCGCCCATGCCGGAGCCGCGCTGGCGACCGACGGCATCGATCTCATCGATGAAGATGATGCACGGGCTGTTCTCGCGGGCCTGCTTGAACAGGTCGCGCACGCGGGAGGCACCGACGCCGACGAACATTTCCACAAAGTCAGAACCGGAGATGGAGTAGAACGGCACGCCTGCCTCGCCGGCGACGGCGCGCGCCATAAGCGTTTTACCTGTGCCGGGCGGGCCGTAGAGGAGAACGCCACGCGGAATCTTCGCGCCAAGCTTTTCGTAGATGGACGGATCCTGGAGGAAGTCCTTGATCTCTTGCAGCTCGTCCAGCGCGTCGTCGGCACCGGCCACGTCGGCGAAGGAGTTGGTGGGCATGTCCTTGGTGAGCTCCTTGGCCCGGGAGCCGCCGATGCCGAACATGCCGGCCCCACCCTGCATCCGAGAGAAGAAGAAAATGAGCAGCCCGAACATGATGAGCATGGGGAGGATCATCATGAGCATGGAGCCGAGGACCGAGTCCTTGGTCACCTTCGTATCGTAGGAGTTCACCTGGGCGGCGTTTACCGCGTCGAACACCTGGCCGGTGGCGCGAGCCGGGTACTGGGCGATGATCTCCTCTACCCCTTCGCGTTCCTTCACGGTGATCGGGTTCTTGAGCTTGAGCCGTAGCTGCTGCTCGCGATCATCGATGCGCGCCTCGGCGACGTTGCCGTTGTGCAGCTCCGCCATGGCGACGGAGGTGTCCACCTTGGCAAAGCCACGCGTGTCGTCGGTCAGCACCGAGACGCTGAACAGCGCGATGAGGATGATGGTGGCGATGGTGGCCCAGCGGATGATGCGCTTGTTCTTATCGTCCGCGGGACGCGTGTTCTTCGAGTTTTCTGGCACTTTTAGCTCTCGTACATCCTAGGGTGAAGTGTTCCAACAAACGGCAGGTCACGGTAGCGTTCGGCGTAGTCGAGACCGTAGCCGATGACGAACTCGTCGGGGATTTCGAATCCTACGTCGAGAAGCTCAACCTTGGCCTTCTGCGCCTCGGGCTTGCGCAGCAGCGTGATCACCTGCAGCGAGGCGGGGTGGCGGGACTTCAGGTTGCGCACGAGCCAGGAAAGGGTAAGGCCCGAATCGATGATGTCTTCTACGATGAGGACGTGGCGGTTCTCAATCTCGCGGTCGAGATCCTTGAGAATCCGCACCACGCCCGATGACGAGGTGGAGTTGCCGTAGCTGGACACGGCCATAAATTCCATCTGCGAGGGGATGGAGAGCTTGCGGGAGAAATCGGTGAGGAAGTACACCGCGCCCTTGAGCACGCACACGAGGATGAGGTCATCCTCGATGTCCTTGTATTCCTCGCTCACCTTGTCCGCCAGCTCCTGCACGCGTTGCTGCAGCCGGTCCTCGCTGATGAGAACGGTTTTGACCTCGTCGCCGTAACGGGGATCTGCGTACTGCTCACTCATAGATTTTCTCCTCTATCTTTATCTCTCCGGATACACGCAATGCTACCAACCCCTGCCCCACGTCTCGCGGCCCCTGTCCGTGCCACTGTGTGATTAGCTTGTCCACACCCTCCACGTGCGCTTTGCTCACCTTCGCACCCGCTGCGCGCAGGGCGCCGGCAATGATGTCGTGCCGGGTGGCCTGCGGCAGGTCCTTGGTGGCTAGTGGCACTGTGGTCGATTCCATGCGGGTGGCCTCCACCTGCACGCGCCCGGCGGCCCTGGCCAGGGCCGGCACCGCGTCCCCGCCGACGATGTCGCCGAGCAGCGGCAGCACCTCGCGGCGCACCCGCACCCGCCGAAACGCCGGGTCCGCATTTTGGGGATCGTTCCACGGGGTGACGCCGATCTCCTCGCAGGCCCCCACCGTGTCCGCGCGACGCACGCCAAGAAGCGGCCGCACAATCCTGCAGCCCTCGATCACCGCCTCCCGCGCCATCGCCGCCGGGTTTCCCCGCAGCCCAGCCAGCACAAACGACTCCGCCAGGTCATCCATCGTGTGGGCGACGGCGACCGTGTTCGCGAAGCTCACACGCTCGCCGCGGGAAGGGATGCTCACACCGTTGCCAGGGGCCGCCCAACGGGCAAACGCCTGGTAGCGGGCGGCACGGGCGGCGGCCTCCAGGGAGTTGCCTGCAGGCACCTCCACGGGGACAACGACCGCCTCGGCACCCCACCGGCGGGCGGTCGCCGCCGCCCGCTCGGAGATTTCGCGCGACCCCTCCTGCAGGCCGTGGTCCACGCAGATAGCCGTCACCGTCAGGCCTTCGGCCACCATCGCCGCGGTTAACGCCAAAGAATCGGGCCCGCCCGACAGCCCCACACCAACGGGTTCACCGCCGGCGAGGATGCCGTCGCGCACGCACTCTCGTACGGCCCTACGAACCGCGAGGAAATGGGGGCTGACATCAGGAAACAGGTAAATTTCTGAGACCTCCTTTTAGCGATCTGGCCTAGAGGAAACGGCCGTGGCACCCATCTTGTTCCCGGGCTACTTCCGTAACGCCGAGGCGAGGGTATCGAGCGACTCGCGGGCGGCGAGGATATCCGAACCGTTGGAGATGAAGGCGAAGGTGTACACGCTGCCGTCCTCCCCCGTCACGGTGCCGGCAAGCCCCGAGGTGGCATCGAGCGTGCCCGTCTTGGCCCGCACCCAGCCCTGACCGTCCTTACCGCCGAAGCGCTCGGCAAGCGTCCCCGAGCCGTAGGCGACGGGCAGGGAGCGCAGCACCGGCAGCAGCTCGGGGTGGGTGGCGGCCTGGTAAAGGGCCACGTCGATGGTGCGGGGAGCGATGCGGTTGTCTTTGCTCAGCCCCGAGCAATCGTTGAGGATGAGCCCCTCGGTGGGGATCTCCAGCGCATCCAGCTGCTTTTCGACGGCCGCGACGGGGGTTTTCGCACCGGTCGCCACGGCGAGCTCACGGCCGATGGCCTCGGCCATGACGTTATCGGAGTGGTCCATCATGGTGGCCAGACGATCGTCGAGGCGCGGGGAGTGGACCTCCCCCACCTTGGTGGCGCCCTCCGGAACATGAGCGATACCTGCGGGCTCGGCACCCGCACGGGCGGCGACGGCACCAAGCACGTCTGCGGCCGGCGTGTGGGAGCGCGGCACGTCGCCGGTCTCCGCGCCGATCCGGGCCCCGTTAATCATTGCGGGCTCCATGGGGGCCACAAACCCGCCATCCACATCGGCGGGATCCCACGAGGGCACAATCGTCTCGAACCCGTCCCACACACTCGTGTCCAGAGCGACCACCGGAGTCTCGATGAGGTGTGCAAGGGCGTCGAGGGAGGCGTCGGCAAGCCACACGTCCCCACCAGCCTTGATGTAGGAGGTGTCGCCCGAGCGGAACACCTCCGTCACAACCCGGTGATCGGCGGGCAGCGCGTTGACGGCGGCCGTCGCGGTGAGGATCTTCGTCACAGACGCCGGGCGACCAGGAGTATCAGCGTTCTTCTCCCACACCGTCTCGCCCGTCTGCACGTCGGTGACGATGCCAAAGAACTCCCCCAGGGCGGGATCGGCGGACAAGGCCTCGAGCTCCTCTGCCTGCGCGGGATTAACCGGGCCCTCGCGGTGGGCGGGCACGGCAACCTCGCGGGCCGTGGGGGCGACAAGCCCTGGTTCCACCGTGGTCGCACGGGTGGCGGCGACCACCGCGACAACCACAACGGCGGCGACAACCGCCAGCACCGCCACGATGGCACCTATAAATAGTCCTTTTCTGCGCACCCCCACACTGTAGCCCGTGGGTTAGCCTGAGCCTTAACCCACGGGGGGAAAGGCCACGCATCGCGCCGGTGGGACGGGAAACAGACTAGGATAGGTGGGCAAGTAAAACTTAGGCTAGGAAAGGATTTTCATGAGCTTCGACGTCACTATCGAAATCCCCGCGGGTTCCCGCAACAAGTACGAGATCGATCACGAGACTGGCAAGGTCCACCTCGACCGTTACCTGTTCACCCCCATGGGCTACCCGCTGGACTACGGCTTCATCGACGGCACCCTCGGCGAGGACGGCGACCCGCTCGACGCGCTCGTTATCCTGCCAGAATCCGTGTTCCCCGGAGTTATCGTTGAGGCCCGCCCGCTCGGCGTGTTCAAGATGACCGACGAGGCCGGTGGCGACGACAAGCTGCTGTGCGTTGTCGATGACGTCCGCTACGAGAACTACAAGGACATCGACGATGTCCCGCAGCACCTCAAGGACGAGATCGAGCACTTCTTTGTCCACTACAAGGATCTCGAGCCGAACAAGGAAGTCTCCGGTTCCGGTTGGGCCGGCAAGGACGATGCCGAGCGCATCTACCACGAGGCCATTGAGCGCCTGAAGAACGAGGGCTAATTTTTTTACTTCCGGATTCGCCGCCTCCCCGCCTACGGGGTGGCGGCGTTTCTTTGCTTTACCGCCCACGGGACCCGCGCGGTCCTTACACTGGGGATATGGGTAAGGTGCCAAAACAACTACACAAGTCCCCGCTCTTCCAGCTGGAGAGGCTGCGGAAGCTGACCCGCGATGCCGTCGAGGCAGCGCTCAGTCAGACCGGCATCACCGTGCGGGAATACTGGGTGCTCACCATGCTCGCCGAAGGCCCCACCACCCAACAGGCGGAGATCTGCGAGGCGCTCGCACTCGATCCCTCCGAGGTAGTACGAATACTGACGGGACTGTTCAAAATGCAGCTGGTCACCCGCGACAGGGATCCTCAGGATCGGCGCCGGCAGATCGTCGCCCTCACCGTCGAAGGCAAAAAGCTGCAGAAGAAAGCGGCCGACACGGTGGCTACGGCAGAACAAACGGCCTTGGACGATTCCTCCAAAAAGCAGCTCAAGCAGCTGCGGAAGATGTCCAAGGCCGTGCTGTAACGGGCCAACGACGCGGCGGGTTAATCGCCGATTTGGTCTCTGCCCCGCTTCACCAGCAGCGGGTCCGGCTCGCCGACAACCTCGTGGTCCTTGCCGGTGTATTCAAACTTGCTCAGGATGTAGCGCATCGCGTTGAGCCGGGCGCGCTTTTTATCGTTGGATTTAATGGTGATCCACGGGGACTCATCTGTGTCCGTGTACCGGAACTGCTCCTCCTTGGCGCGGGTGTAGTCATCCCACTTGTCCAGGGAGGCCAGGTCCATGGGCGACAGCTTCCAGCGGCGCACAGGGTCCACCTGGCGGATGGCAAAGCGCGTGCGTTGCTCCTTCTGCGTGACGGAGAACCAGAACTTGGTGAGCGAAATCCCGGAGCCCAAGAGCATGTTCTCCAGCATCGGCACCTCGCGGAGGAACTCGGCGTGCTGGGATTCCGTGCAGAAGCCCATGACGCGCTCCACCCCGGAGCGGTTGTACCACGAGCGGTCAAAGAACACGATCTCCCCTGCCGACGGGAAGTGCTCAATGTAGCGCTGGAAGTACCACGAGGTGGACTCGCGCGGCGACGGCTTCTCCAGCGCCACGATGCGTGCGCCACGGGGGTTGAGGTGCTCGTTGAAGCGCTTGATGGTGCCGCCCTTGCCGGCGGCATCGCGCCCCTCGAAGAGGATGATGTGGCGCTGGCCCGTGGCCTTGGTCCAGTTCTGCCACTTGAGGAGCTCGATTTGCAGGGCACGCTTGATGTGCTCGTACTCGGGCCGTTTCATTTGCTCGTCGTACGGGTAGTTTTCGCGCCACGTGTCCACGCGTTCGCCGTTGGGTTTGACCAGGACGGGATCGTCCTCGTCGCTGTCATCGACGTGGTATCCGTGGAGCTTAGCTAAGTCAAGTACGGGGATTTCCTCATTATCGTCGGCCATGGGAACAATAATAGTCAGGTTTCATCCCGCCCGCCCGGCGAACGCAGGCACAAAAAATCCCCCGCACACGGCGGGGGATCAATGCTCAACGCCAAGGCGTTGCGAGTTTCAACTCTAAGTCTTGCTTAGACAAGGCCGAGCAGCTTGGAGATGCCGTCAGCAATATCCTTGAGCTGGCCGAAAATCTTGAAGAGGAAGCCGAAGCCGTCCTCGCTGTTGGACAGGAGTACCCAGTTATCAACAGCGGTGGCGTACTGAGCAGCGGTGTCGGGCTTGGTGGCCTCGTCTGCGAAGTAAACGATGTTTTCCATGAAAATCTCCTAATTACAAGTTCTGGATGTGGGGCGGGTTAGTTACTTCTTATCGGCAGGGACAATATCCTGGAAGTGGAAGCCCATGAAGTCCTTGCCACCGTGCTTGATGACGTCCTTGCCGTTCTCCTGAACCGTCTCGAAGCCCTTGAAGGACTCGAAGAACTTGGGCAGGCCCTGGAAGACCTTGGTGATGCCCTCGACGAGATCGACGAAGAAGTCCAGTGCATCCTTGATTGCGGAAATATCCATAATTTCTCCTTGGGTTGGCCAGCCCCAAGGGGCTGGGATTACAAGTTCATAACGTCTCTCGACCGTCGTGAATTAAATCTAGGCCCTCGGCACGTTAGGGTCAAGCGTTTTTCAGGAATTTCGCACGACCTTTGCCACTTTCAGGCAGTGGCAATTTAACCGTAACCTGTTGTTAACTTTTCCTCATTTTTTGATTTGCGCAGGTCATTTGCTTGCAGAATATTTCGTACTATGAAAAATGGCTGAGAATAGCCCGTTACGGCTGAGGCGGCGTAACACTTTCCACCCCAGCAACCGATAAAGCGCTGACACCACACATTCACTTTTCCTCCTCACCCCCGTTTGGGGTCACCCGGGGCGGTGGGGAACCACCGCAAACAATCATGAAACAATCACAACCACTCACCGGGGAGGCCTCCCATGACGCAAAAACGGGCACCAACCGCGTGTATGCGTGTTGGTGCCCGCTAGAAAGGCACGTGGTGCTACAGGGGCTTAGAAGCCGCCCATGCCACCCATCTCGTCGGCGCCAGCCGGTGCTGCCGGGGTCTTGGGCTCCGGCTTATCGGCAACCACTGCCTCGGTGGTGAGGAACAGGGCCGCGATGGAAGCGGCGTTCTGCAGGGCGGAACGGGTGACCTTCACCGGGTCATTGACACCCGCAGCCATGAGGTCCTCGTACTCGCCGGTGGCGGCGTTGAGGCCCTGGCCGGCCGGGAGGTCCGCAACCTTGGCGGCAACAACGCCGGGTTCGTAGCCAGCGTTGGCTGCGATCTGCTTGAGCGGTGCGGACAGCGCCTCACGGACGATGGCAACGCCGGTTGCCTCGTCACCCTCGAGGCCGAGGTTATCCTCGAGAACCTCGGCAGCCTGCAGCAGCGCCACGCCACCGCCGGAGACGATACCCTCTTCCGCAGCAGCCTTGGCGTTGCGGACGGCATCCTCGATGCGGTGCTTGCGCTCCTTGAGCTCCACCTCGGTGGCAGCGCCAACCTTGAGCACTGCGACGCCGCCGGCGAGCTTGGCCAGGCGCTCCTGGAGCTTCTCGCGGTCATAATCGGAATCGGAGTTCTCAATCTCGGCGCGGATCTGCTGCTCGCGGCCCTTGATCTGGTCAGCGGAGCCAGCACCATCGACGATGGTGGTGTCATCCTTTGTCACAACAACCTTGCGGGCGGTGCCGAGGTGCTCGATGCCGGCGGTCTCCAGCGACAGGCCGACCTCCTCGGAGATCACCTGGCCACCGGTGAGGATGGCCATATCCTGCAGCTGAGCCTTGCGGCGATCGCCGAAGCCCGGGGCCTTGACGGCAACGGACTTGAAGGTGCCACGCAGCTTGTTCACCACGAGGGTGGACAGTGCCTCGCCCTCGACATCCTCAGCGATGATGAGCAGCGGCTTGCCAGACTGCATGACCTTCTCCAGCAGCGGGAGGAGATCCTTGACGTTGGAAATCTTGGAGCCGACGAGGAGGATGTAGGGATCCTCGAGGACGGCCTCCAGGCGCTCCATGTCGGTGGCGAAGTAACCAGAGATGTAGCCCTTATCAAAGCGCAGACCCTCGGTGACCTCGAGCTCCACACCGAAGGTGTTGGACTCCTCCACGGTGATGACGGAGTCCTTGTTGAGCTCCCCGCCACCCACGGCGTACATTGCCTCGGCGATCTTCTCGCCGATGGCCGGGTCAGCGGCAGAAATGCCGGCGGTTGCGGCGATCTCTTCCTTGGTGTCAATCTCCTTGGCGCTGGCGAGGAGGGACTCGGTGACCTTCTTCACCGCAGCCTCGATGCCGCGCTTGATGCTCATCGGGTTGGAGCCAGCTGCCACGTTGCGCAGGCCCTCTCGGACGAGTGCCTGGGCCAGGACGGTGGCGGTGGTGGTGCCGTCGCCGGCGACGTCGTCGGTCTTCTTGGCTACCTCTTTAACTAGCTCCGCACCGATCTTCTCGTACGGATCCTCGAGATCGATATCGCGGGCGATGGTGACACCATCGTTGGTAATGGTCGGGGCGCCCCAGGACTTCTCCAGAACGACGTTGCGTCCCTTGGGCCCGAGGGTGACCTTGACGGCGTCGGCAAGGGTGTTAAGGCCCCGCTCCAAACCGCGGCGTGCTTCTTCATCAAAGGCAATCATCTTAGCCATGTGGAAGTGCTACTCCTTATAATCAGTTCGTTTTTGTTCCGCCGTGTAGGCGCCCGCGACGGCGATGGACTTCAAGCCCACCTACACAAGCTCGTTTGTTTTAGCACTCTCAACTTAGAAGTGCTAACAACCATTTTTAGCACTCCTTAGCCCCGAGTGCAAAACATTGGCGGAGACTATGGACGTTGCGCTGCGCCTTTAGTAGCAGCACGTGGTGGAGCTGACTACGATTAACAGCATGACACTGAAAGTAGAAGCACAGACAGTTCGCGATGCCATCGACGAGCAAAAAGACGGCATCTTTGCCAACCTGAAGGAGCTCGTCTCCTTCAACAGCCCGCGCGGCGAGGCCGGTAACCGCGAGGCCGCAGCCTGGGTTAAGGAAGCATTTGAGAAGTTCGGCGTGGACATGACCGCCCACGAAACCTCCGACGGCACGCTCGCCCTCGTGGGCACCCGCGCCGGCGAGGAGGGCGCCCCCGAGGTGCTCCTCTACTCCCACTACGACGTGGTCCCCGCCGGTGACCCTGAGAAGTGGGATTCCGACCCCTTCACCCTCACTGAGCGTGACGGCCGCTGGTACGGCCGCGGCGCAGCGGATTGCAAGGGCAACGTTGCCGCACACCTTGCTGTACTACAGGCCGTCGAGAAGCTCGGAGGAACCCGGTGCAACCTCCGCATCGTCATCGAGGGCTCCGAGGAGGTCGGCGGTGAGGGGCTCGACTCCCTCATCGACGCCCACCCCGAGCTGTTCAAGGCCGACATCATCTGCATCGTCGACGCCGGTAACTCCAAGGTGGGCGTGCCCACGCTGACCTCCAGCCTGCGCGGCGGCGGCCAGATGGACATCACCATCAAGACGATGGCCTCCCCCGCCCACTCCGGCGAGTTCGGCGGCCCGGCCCCCGACGCCACCTTCGCCCTCATCCGCACCCTCAATTCCCTGCGCGACGAGGACGGCTTTGTCACCATCGACGGCCTGGACAACACCGTCACATGGGAGGGCCTGCAGTACTCCGCCGAGGACTTTGCCAAGGATGCCAGCGTGCTTGAGGGCGTGGACATCATCGCCGGCGACAAGGGCACCGTCTCTGACCAGCTGTGGTCCCGCGTCGCCGTGAGCGTCACCGGCTTTTCCTCCACTCCCGTGGAAGACGCCGTCAACGCCGTGCCGAACATCGCCCGCGCCCGCGTTAACTTCCGCGTGCCGGAGAAGATGGACGCCCAGGAGGTGGCCGAGAAGCTCGAGGCCCACGTGCGCGCCCACGTGCCGTTCAACGCCCAGTGCGAGATTGAGATGTCCGAGGTCTCCCAGCCGTTCAGCGCCAAGCTCGACGGCCCCGCCATCACGCTTCTTGAGGAATCCCTCTCCGCCGCCTACAACGGCACCGAGGTGGTCAAGGTGGGCATGGGCGGCTCCATTCCGCTCACCACCAAGCTGCAGGAACTCTACCCCGACTCCGAGATCGCGCTGTACGGCGTGGAGGAGCCCGCCGCCAACATCCACTCCCCCAACGAGTCCGTTGACCCCGAGGAGATTTACGCCATCGCCACCGCCGAGGCGCTACTGCTCCTCTCGCTGTAACCACTAGCGTTTTCAGCCCTACTCGCCCGCGTTGCCGCAGCTGCGCGGGCGGGTTAATGCTTCCGCCAGGCGCGAAAAACCCGCAGCCCCGTTGACCGAGAGCTGCGGGATGTAGTTTGCCGGTTACAGATTATCTACCGCGTACTGCGCCTCCTCGGCGGTGAACTTATCCCCGTACTCGCTGATGAGCTGGTCGTAAATCGCATCGGGGGACATAGCCATGGTGTCCTCGTACGTGCGCGCGCTTTCCAGGGCGTTCTTGTTGTAATCCGCCTTGAGGTTATCCACCGCGTACTGGGCGGCCTCGGGGCTGAACTGGTCGGCGTATTCGCTTGTCAGCTGGTCATAAATGCCCTGCTTGGACATGTGCATCATGTCCGAGTACGTCTTGGCGCTGCGCAGGGCGTTCTTATACTCCTTGGGCACATCTGCCTCGGATTCCTTATTCTGTTTTGTTTCCTTTGCGGGGGCCGAGGAGGTGGCAGCCTCCTCAGCCTCGGACGAAGCTTCGGTTTCGCTGGCCGTCTGGGTGGTGGTGGATGTCACTGGATCAGTCCCCGTGGTGCTATCGGAGGACTCACCACCGCCACAGCTTCCGGCGAGCGCCACGACGACGATAATCCCGATGAGCCACGCCCACCACTTCTTGTACCACGGCTTGGTGGGCTTCACCTCCGGCTGCTGCCAGCCCTGCGGTACCGCCTGATTGCCGTTATCGAAACTTGGTAGTTGCGTCGACATATTTCACTATTCCCTTTTATATGCGCGCCCGCCCGAGGGCGGGCACGAGCCTCGCGGTCTCCCGGCCTCCTGCCGGGAAAATGGTCCCTGCCGAAGCTCATGCCATCACGATATAAAGCGGCAGTCACACCAAACAGGCAGAATTAGAACAGCTTTCGAACAGATTTCTTTAACGTTTGGGAAGAACCTCCTGCGCACGGCCGTCTCCCCACGTCGCACCTCCCGGCCTCGGCGAGCGTGGATCTTTCCCGGTACAATTGAAACGGTTTACCCCTTATGTGGGGGAATTGTTTAGCCAATTGAAAATGCACAAACGACAAATGATTGAGCCCACGTGTTAATAGTTTTTCTCGCACTCCTCATAGCAACCGCGCTCGCGCCACTGCTTGTCCAGGTTGTGGGTAGGGCCGCGTTTGGCATTCTTGCTCTTGTCCCCGCCGCCGGCTTCGCCTGGGTGGTCTCACTCTTCGCACGCGGCCGCTTCGGCGCCGGCAAAGAGCCACTGACCACCACCATTGAGTGGATGCCCGCAGCCCACTTGAACCTCGTGTTCCGCCTCGACGCGCTCGCCGCGATCTTCTCCCTCATCATCCTGGGGGTGGGCGCGCTCGTGCTCCTGTACTGCTGGGGGTACTTCGATTCCGCGCCTAAGAGGCTGCGCGAGTTCGCCGGGGAGATGACGTGCTTCTCGCTGGCGATGTACGGCCTCGTGATCTCGGACAACATGTTGCAGATGTACGTGTTCTGGGAGATCACCTCGGTACTCTCGTTCATGCTGGTGGGCTACTACCGGGAGCGCGCGTCGTCGAGGCGGGCCGCCGGTCAGGCACTCATGGTCACCACCTTGGGAGGCCTGGCCATGCTCGTGGGCATCGTCCTCCTCGGGTTCGACACCGGCATGTGGACGCTCTCGGAGCTGACCGGATCGGGCGTGCTGCTCGATTCCACGGCCGCGCGGGTTGCCGTCGTTCTCGTTCTCGCCGGCGCTTTGAGCAAGTCCGCCATCGCCCCCACCCACTTCTGGCTGCCCGGCGCGATGGCCGCCCCCACCCCGGTGTCCGCCTACCTGCACTCCGCGGCGATGGTCAAGGCCGGTATTTACCTGGTGGCCAGGCTCTCGCCCACGTTCCACGAGATCGGCAGCTGGCACCTTGTCACCATCACGCTTGGCGTGTTCACCATGCTCATGGGCGGCTGGATGGCGCTGCGCCAGGTGGATCTCAAGCTCATTTTGGCCTACAGCACCGTGTCCCAGCTGGGCTTTATCATTTCCGTGGTGGCGATTGGCTCCCGCGAGGCGCTCATGGCGGGGCTCGCGCTCACGTTTGCGCACTCCATGTTCAAGGCGACGCTGTTCATGATTGTGGGCGCGATTGACCACACGAGTGGCACGCGCGACGTGCGCAAGATCTCGGGGCTCGGCAGAAAGCACCCGTACCTGGCGGTTCTCGCCACCGTGGTAGCCGCGTCAATGGCAGGTATCCCCCCGCTATTCGGTTTTGTAGCCAAGGAGGCGGCGCTCACGGCGGTGCTCCACGAGGAGCTGCTCACGGGTATGCCCGGCAAGATCATGCTCGTGGGGCTTGTCGCCGGCTCGGTGCTGACGATGGCGTACTCGCTACGCTTTTTGTACGAGGCGTTCGCCACCAAACCCGCCTCGCACCCTTCGGGTGGCGGCATCTCGGAGCCGATCCTCACCATGGATCGAATGGTTCCGCAACTCATCATCTCCCCCACTGTGCTCACCCTCACCACGATTGTGTTCGGTGTGTTCCCCAGGCTTCTCGACGTTCCGATCCAGGCAGACCTGGAGCAGATGTGGGGGGCGGATGCCGAGGGTGTGCACCTCGAGCTGTGGCACGGCCTCACCCCCGCGCTGGCGCTCAGCGCGTTCATCATCCTCGCCGGCGCGATCATGCACTGGCAACGTGGTGTGGTCTCGCAGCTGCAGTTCGAGCAGCCCGCGCTCGGCAGCGCCGACTACGCCTACGACGCGGTGCTCGACGGACTGCGCAGGTTGTCCCTCAAAACGACGGCGTCCACGCAGCGGGGCTCCCTGCCGCTGAACCAGTCGGTTATTTTCTTAACGCTCATGCTCGTGCCGCTCGTGGCCCTCTTGGCCGGCGAGCGCACCGACGTGCGCATGGTGCTGTGGGATACGCCGCTGCAGGGCATCATCGCCCTCATCATGATCATCGCCGCCATCGCTGCCACGAGGTTCAACAACCGCCTTTCGGCGCTCATCATGGTGGGCATGACGGGCTACGGGCTGTCCATGATCTTCGCGCTGTACGGGGCGCCCGACCTCGCGCTCACGCAGGTGCTCGTGGAGACGATCTCCATGGTCATCTTCATGCTCGTGCTGCGCAAGCTGCCAGTGGAGACCGTTGTGCCCACCGATAAGAAGCTCGTGCGCCCCCGGGCGTGGCTCTCGGTGGGGCTCGGCGTGGTCATCGTCGTGCTGTCCACCTTCGCCTCCAACGCCCGCTCCGCCACGCCGATCAGCGTGTACATCCCCGAGCTGGCCAAGGAAATCGGCCACGGCGCCAACGCCGTCAACGTACTGCTTGTTGACCTGCGCGGCTGGGACACCCTGGGCGAGATTTCCGTGCTCGTCATCGTGGCCACCGGCGTGGCCAGCATCGTGTTCCGCAACCGCGACTTTACGCGCGACACCGTCCGCCCCGTGCTGCGGGACAACGGCTCGCAGTGGCTCGCCTCCCTGCCGCACACGGACATTCAGCGCTCCCGCTCCCTCATGGTGGATGTCACCACCCGCCTCCTCTTCCCCTCGATGATGGTGCTGGCGGCGTACTTCTTCTTCGCCGGCCACAACGCGCCCGGCGGTGGGTTCGCCGGGGGTCTCGTGGCCGCCCTCGCCATCGCGCTGCGCTACCTCGCCGGCGGCCGTGAGGAGTTCGAGGTGGCCTTCCCCATCGACGCGAACCGGGTCCTGGGCACCGGCCTGCTGCTTTCGGCCGGCACGGCACTTATCCCCATGTTCTTTGGCAAAACGCCACTGACCTCCCACTACCGGGAGATCCCCGTGCCGTGGATTGGCGACGTGACGGTGGTCAGCGCACTTGCTTTCGATGCAGGCGTGTTCCTCATCGTCATCGGGCTTGTGCTGCACATCATCGAATCCCTCGGCTCCCAACTGGATCGCGACGAAGAAATGCGTAAGCAACGCGCGAGGGACAGGAGACGCAGAATGGAGCGTCGAAAAGCGAAACTCAGGGCCAAGCAACACGCAGCGGCCCAGCATGCCAAATACCACGTACCAGGAGAGGAGGACAGCTAATGGCATCGAACCTATTCCTGCTCATCACAGCGGGCGTTCTCATCTCCGCAGGCACCTACCTCCTGCTCGAGCGCGCCATGACGAAGATGCTCATGGGCATCATGCTCATGGGCAACGGCGCCAACCTGCTACTCCTACTCTCCGGCGGCCGCTCCGGCCAGCCCCCCATCGACGGCCGTGGCAGCGACCTCACCGAGAAAGTGGCCGACCCGCTCGCCCAAGGCATGATCCTGACCGCCATCGTCATCTCCATGGCCATGACGGCGTTCATCCTCGCGCTCGCGTTTAGGCAGTACCGCTACCGCAGCGCTGATCACATCGAAAACGACGCCGAGGACGCAGCCATCGCCATGCGCCCGCCCACGGCCGCCGCAGCGCCCGACCACGACGCCTCCGACGACCCCACCACGGGCCGCGCCACGAGCGAGGGCGACGCCTTCGGGCCGAAGTCCTTTGAGGCACCCGTCACCGAGGAGCCCGACGCGAAGGAAGACAAGAACGACAAGGACGACAAGGAGGACAAGCAATGACACTGCACGAACTCCTGCCCTACCTCGTCCCCATGCCCATCCTCCTGCCCGCGCTCACCGCGGCGCTCGTGCTATTCTTCACCCGCTTGAAGCGCGTGCAGCGGGGACTGACGATGGTCTCCTACGTGCTGCTCATCATCTTGTGCTTCACGCTCGTGTACCTCGTCGATCACTACGGCATCCAAACCGTGCAGATCGGCGGCTGGGACGCGCCCATCGGCATCACGCTCGTGGCCGACAGGCTGTCCACCCTCATGCTCTCCGTGAGCTCCCTCGTGCTGTTCTCCGTCATGTGGTTCGCCATGGGACAGGCCCGGCGCGACGGCGCGGAAGAAGAGCCCGTGGCCATCTTCCTGCCGTCCTACCTGCTGCTATCCATGGGCGTCAACATCGCCTTTTTGGCCGGCGACCTGTTCAACCTGTACGTCGGCTTTGAGGTGTTCCTGGTGGCCAGCTACGTGCTGCTCACCCTCGGTGCCAGCGCCAAGCGCGTGAGCGCCGGCATCTCCTACGTCATGGTGTCCATGGTGAGCTCCATGGTGTTCCTCTTCGCCCTCGGCATGATCTACGCCTCCGTGGGGACGGTCAACATGGCGCAGATTGGCGAGCGGATGGAACAGGTGCCCAGCGGCACCCGCACCGCCATGTTCGCCGTGCTGCTCATCGCCTTTGGCATCAAGGCCGCAGTGTTCCCGCTGTACTCGTGGCTGCCGGACTCCTACCCCACCGCCGCGGCGCTCATCACCGCCGTGTTCGCGGGGCTTTTGACCAAGGTGGGCGTGTACTCCATCATCCGCGCCCGCACCGTCATGTTTACCGACGGCAGCCTCGACACCATGCTCATGTGGGCGGCGCTGCTCACCATGCTCGTGGGCATTTTGGGCGCGATGGCGCAAAACGATATCAAGCGCCTCCTCTCGTTCACACTCGTCAGCCACATCGGCTACATGATCATGGGCATCGCCATCGGCACCCCGCAGGGGCTATCCGGTGCCATCTTCTACGTTGTCCACCACATCCTCGTGCAGACCGCGTTGTTCCTCGTCGTCGGCCTCATCGAGCGCCAGGCGGGATCTACCTCGCTGCGCTCCCTCGGCTCGCTTGCCAGCGGCTCCACGCTGCTGGCGGTGCTGTACATTGTGCCCGCCCTCAACCTCGGCGGCATCCCGCCGTTCTCCGGGTTCCTGGGCAAGATCATCCTCATCGAGGCCGCCGCCGACTCCGGCACCGGCCTGGATTGGCTGCTCGTCGCCGGCGCCGTGGTGACCTCGCTGCTCACCCTGTACACCATGATGAACGTGTGGTCCAAGGCGTTTTGGCGCGACCGCAAGGACGCCCCCGAGGGCTCCCGCGTGGAGATCCGCCCCACGCCGCTGACGGAAGTCACCGTCCACGTGGACCTGAAGGAGCGCAAGGACGTGGGCCGCATGCCGTTTGGCATGGTCGCCTCCACCGCACTCCTCGTGGCGGCCTCCATCGCCGTCACCGTTCTCGCCGGCCCCATCTCCACCATCACCACCCGCTCCGCGGAAGCCGCCCAGGACGTGTCGCGCTACCGCACGGCCGTGCTCGGCGAGCAATCCACTGAAAACGACGCGGCCGTCAAACCCGGCCGCACCCCGGAGATGAACCTGCAGGGCCACGACGATCAGCTCGAAGTTCGCGTCATCGAGACCAGTCAGGGGGCTAACAAATGACCTCGCTCAACCGCAGATTCCGCCCGCTCGGCCTCCTGTGGCTCACCGCCATGTGGTGCCTCCTCTACGGGGAGATCACTGTGGCCAACATCGCCGCGGGCCTGGCCATCGCTATCGTCATCCAGCTCGTGTTCCCGCTGCCGGCCCTGCCCCTGCAGGCCGTCAACGTGGATTGGGGTGAGCTCATCAAACTGCTGTGGATGTTTGTCACCGGCCTCATCTCCGGTGCCATCAGCGTCTCCTGGCTGGCGATCCGCCCGGCGGCCCCGCCGAAGTCCGCCATCCTCACCGCACCCATGCGCGTAGAGAGCGACTTCGCCATGGTCACCGGGGTGAGCCTGTACAACCTGCAGCCTGGTGGCACCGTGCTCGACCTCGACCTCGCCACCCACACGTGGACTGTCCACCTCCTCGACGCCTCCACCCCCGCCAAGATTGAGCAGGGGCTTGCTGATATCGCAGAACTCGAACGCCACCTCATCGCCACCTTCGAAACGAAGGGCCGGCCCGCTGGGGCCCCGGAGGACCGGACTTTGAGCGGCAAGCGCGCCGAACAACTCGCCTCCGTGAGAAAGGCGGATAACCAGTGATTTACCACGCACTCCTCCTGGTGGCTGCCATGATGTTCGCGGCCGCCTTCCTCCTCGTGGGCTACCGCATGCTCGTGGGGCCCAACTCCATGGATCGGGTGCAGGCGCTCGACACCACCGTCGCCGTCCTCCAGTGCGCCCTCGGCGCCTACATCTGTTGGTCGCTCGACACCACCGTGGTCAACGCCATGCTCGTGCTCGCGCTCCTCGGCTTCATCAGCTCCGTCGCCGTCACCCGCTTTAGGAAGAGGGATAACTAATGTCACTGCTCCAGTCACTGCCCTGGCGCGGGCTTTTCGACGCCCTTTCCATCGGCCTCATCCTCCTCGGCGCCTTCCTCTGCCTCTCCGCCGCCCTCGGCCTCGTCCGCTTCCACGACACCATGGCCAGGCTCCACGCCATCACCAAGCCGCAATCCCTCGGCATCGTGTTCACCATGCTCGGCGTAGCACTCCGCGTGACGGCGAGCCCCAACTTCGGCCCCGCCGAACGCGGTGACCTCGGCGTCTGCGCCCTCATCATCATGTTCACTCTGCTCACCGCCGCCACCGTGGGCCAGCGCCAGGGCCGCATAGCCAAGCGCGAAAAGCTCTACTCCCCCGATCACCTCTCCCGCAACGACCTCAAGGAAAAGGCCCCCAAGAAAAAGGTCGATCCCTCCAAGGACGATCCGGCCAAGCTCCAGGAGCGCAAGAAGGCACGCGCCGAGGAAGAAAAGCGCCGCCGCCGCGCCGCCGCGGAGGAGGCGCACAAGGAGATTCAGCTGCACCACAACGAGAAGGGCGAAGCGGATATCGTTTCCAACGATTCGTAGGGGTGCTGCGGGTCTTGGGGGATCCTTGCCTGATCTGTGGTTTTTCAGCTTCGGCTGGTCTGCGGTTATTACTGCTTGAGCTGGTCTTTTGCCCCAGCTTAACCGGCTGCAACCCGCGGGTCCGAAAGTTTCGGACCCTATTTTTTACCAGCGACTGCCGATGGGAGAAGCGAGCTGACTTTCGAAGTATTCCGGTTTCTGCTGAGGCCGTGCTGGGGTTTTGCCCCAGCTTAACCGGCTGCAACCCGCGGGTACGAAACTTTCGGACCCAATTCCCACAAAAATTTCCATCTGCCCAGGTGGTCAAGTGTGCTACCAAAAATTGGGTCCGAAACTTTCGGACTCGATCGAAATCGCGCCCAGCAGCACAAAATTTTTTTCACGCTCCGGTGGCGAGCAAGCCGAATCCGTGTCACAATGTCCCTATGACTTGGGGGGAATTTATTGTCACACGCGGAATGTCATCCTGGGACCGGCAAAAAGTATCCCGGGATCACGGTTCCGGGAAGCTCATGAGGATTGCCAAAGGCGTGTACTTTTCGCGCCACGAATTTCAAAGTTTGCCGCCGGGAGAGAAATCAGCAGTACTCTCCCTCGGCTTGGCGGTGGCAGGATATCCGCTGATGGGCAGGTCTGCTGCACTGTGGTGGCGGTTGCCAGACATTGACATCCGCAGGGCATTCATGCCGGAAGTTCGCGGAAAGAAGCGTGCACCCTGCATTAACGTCTGCATGCATAAGGTATCCAGCGCTGAAATTCATGACGCAACGTGGCGTGAGCACGCCATCACCGTGGCTTCACCCGCTATGGCCGTGGTTGATATTGCCCGTTGGCACGGCCTGACGGAAGCCGTCGAAATGGGAGATCTCCTGGTCAGAGCGGGCAAGACCACTGCGGATGAGATACGGGCGTGCGCCGCGTTGCGTGGCAAGGCAAACAACCAAAACCTGGCGGTGGAGGCCGCGGGGCTCATCAATAACCGCTCGGAGAGCATCCGCGAAAGCGACGTGAAGGTTGCGCTGCATAAGGCAGGTTTCACCGGGTTCGTGCAGCAGGCGGAAATCGTTTCCACGCTGGGTCTTTTCCTGGGCCGGGTCGATTTCTTCTTCCCTGACTATTCCGTTGCGGTGGAGTACGACGGTAAAGGTAAGACGAACGGTGAGTTCGGTGTCCGTCCCGACGTTGCTCTCAATAGCGAACGGTACCGCGAGAAGTTGCTTCTCGACGAAGGGGTGCGCATCGTCCGCGTGACAGCAGAAATGTGGCAGGACAACGAGTGGATCGCCAGCTTGGCACGCATCATGCAGGCTAACCAGGGCAACGTGTTCCCTGCCAGCCAGTGGCGACCCGCTTCCATCCGGATAGCTAATTAATATTACCTTTCCGCACATAATAGAGGCTCGAGGGGTAACGTATGTTTTGACATGCGAAAATACCCACTGCGAAAGGAGCTCGAAGCATGGCAGACGCTATCCACACCATTCTTTCTGATCTGGAAGAAACCAGAGAGGCAAGGGAAAAGCTGTACGTGGAGTTTCACCAGAACCCCGAACTGTCGATGGAAGAGGAATGGACATCCCAGCGCATCGCCGATGTGCTGGACGAATCCGGCATCGAGTACCACCGCGTAGGAAAGACCGGCATCGTGGCGATCATCGCCAACGGCGACGGCCCCACCGTGGCCATGCGTGGCGATATCGATGCGCTGCCCGTCCCTGAACAATCGGGCAAGGATTACGCCACCGCGAAGGAAGGCGTAAGCCACGCCTGCGGGCACGATTTCCACATCATGAGCGTTCTTACCGCCCTGCAACTCTTCAACAACCACAAGGATCAGTGGCACGGCACGTACATCGGCGTTTTCCAGCCCGGTGAGGAAACCGCGCAGGGCGCCAAGGACGTGGTGGATAACGGCATTGCCGATGTGCTGCCTAAGCTCGACGTGTACCTCGGCCAGCACGTGCTCGCCTCTATCCCCGGCAGCACCGTGAGCTCCAAGCCTGGCCCCATGTTCACGGCCGCCTCCTCCATCCGCATCAAGGTGTTTGGCAAGGGTTCCCACGGCTCCATGCCGGAGCTCGGCGTCGACCCGGTTGTGCTCGCCTCCTCCATCGTGCTCCGCTTGCAGACGATCGTCTCCCGCGAAGTAGCCGCCCGCGACATGGCCGTCGTCACCGTCGGCTCCGTCCAGGCGGGTCAAAAGTCCAACATCATCCCCGACGACGCAACCCTGCTCATCAACACCCGCGCCTTTGACCACGAGGTGGAAAAGCACGTACACGAGGCCATCGAGCGCATCGTCAAGGCCGAGTGCGAGGCGGCACGCAGCCCCAAGGAGCCGGAGATCGAGTATTACGACGTCTACCCGCTCACCAACAACGCCGAGGAGCCATACGACAAGGTCCGCGTCGCCTTCGATAGCTACTTCGGTGAGGATTCCATCGACATCACCCCGCAATCCGCATCCGAGGATTTCTCCTACATCCCCGACGCAGTAGACGCACCGTACATGTACTGGGGTCTCGGCGGATTCGCCGACCAAGAAAACGCGCCCGGCAACCACAATCCTGGCTTCGCGCCGGACCTGCAGCCCACGCTAGACCGTGGTGCAGAGGCAGCGGTGGTTGCCGCATCCGCATGGCTCGTTGGTGAATAACGAGGAAAACCTCAAAAGTCAGCCTGCTTCCTCATCAGCAGCCACCGTCAAAAAATAGGGTCCGAAACTTTCGGACCCTATTTTAGGTAGCACACTTGACCAACTGGGAAAATAGAAATTTTTGCGGAAATTGGGTCCGAAAGTTTCGGACCCGCGGATCACGGCCGGCCAAGCCAGGGCAAAAGCCACGCAAAATCCCAGCAAGCCCAAGCAAGGAACCAAAAGCCAGGCAAAAGCCCAAGCAAAAGCCGAGAATAAGTCCAAGCCCCGCCCGAAACCTACAGGTACGCGGACTCGATCGCGTCTATCCAGCTGCCGGCCTCATGCAGCTCGCGCTGTCGCTCGTAGGCGCCCTTTTCAATGACCACAAGCACCTGCCGCAGATCGTCCTCGCAGCAGAATTCGCGGGCGAGCGGCGTGAGGCGTTCCACCCAGGCGGCGAGCTCGTCGCGGACCCATGCCTCGTGGGTGTCACGGTCGGTGATGATCTCGGCGTCGAGGCCGTAGCGGGCGGCGCGCCATTTGTTTTCGGACACGTGCCAGGGCTGGAGGGTGGGTAGCGGGCCGTCGTCGAGAAGCCGATCGAAGTAGACCACCATCATGTGGGTGAGCGCGACCACGGCGCGCAGTTCCGCGAGGTTGGTGGGGGAATCGGCGATGCGCACCTCGATGGTGCCGAATTTGCCGGAGGGGCGGATGTCGAAGTGCATGTAGCCGATGTGGCTGACCACGCCGGAGCGCTGCTGATCGATTTGGAAGTTGGACCATTCCTCCCAGCTGTGGAACTGGTAGGGCATGCCGGCGGTGGGAAGCTGCTGGTAGAGCATGGTGCGGGTGGAGGCGTAGCCGGTATCCATCCCGTCCCAACCGGGCGAGGAGCACGCCACGGCGAGGAGTTGCGGGTAGTGCGCCATGAGCGCGTTGATGATGGGCCACACGCGGTCCTCGTGGCGGATGCCTACGTGCACGTGGAGGCCCCAGATGAGCATTTGCATGCCCCAGAATTGGGTGCGCTCAATGATCTCCGAGTAGTGGGATTTGCTCGATAGTTCCTGGTCCTGCCAGTGCGCGAGCGGGTGGGTTCCGGAGGCCCACAGCTTCGCCCCTTGCTTGTCGACGATCGGTCGCACCGCCTCCAGCTTTCCCCTCAGGTCACTCACTGCTCCGGGGGAAGAGGTGTGGACCCCGCTGACGAGCTCAAGGGTGTTGGTGAAGAATTCCGGCACCACCCCGTCTACGTCGAAGCATTCCTTCGGGGTGCGCACGAGCGCGCCGGTGGACGGGTTGACACAGGCGATCTCCCATTCCACGCCGAGGGTGGGTTGGGGAGAGCGTTTGAAAAATTCCATGAGCCTCTTACTGGAGATCTTGCGTCACTACGACGACGAGCCCGGGATAGTGCTCCACGGAGGGGATCTTCGGCGCGTATTTGATTCCTAGTTCGGTAGCAACGCGCTTAGCTGCGGTTTCATCGCCCGGTCCGTAGTACACCATGGACTGTGGGGTCGCCACGTCCGGCAGGTTTCCTACTGTTCCCGTGGAGTTGCCGGCCGCGGTGAGCCTTCCTGCCACGTCCGCCGCGAGCCCCTGCACGGTGGAGTTGTTGAGCACGTTGACTACCGGCCGGGTATCTGGTGCTGGGGCTGCCGACGGCACGGCAGGTGCCGGGGTGGCGGGTGCGCCTGGCTGGCCCGGGGCGGGCTGATCAGGTTCTGCTGCCGGGGTCTTCCCTTGCGGGCGGTCGGCCTCACTCGACTGGGAGGCGGTGATCGACAGCGTCGAGGGCATTGCGGATTCCTCCGTCGCCGACATTGCCGTCGCACCCTCGCTGGACGCCTTGTGCTTGCCGTCCTTGGCGGGTGCCGCGGCCGCCGAGGTGGCGGTGGAGTCAGCTGCCGTGTTGGTGGCGCCGTCGTCGCCCTTACCCAGGAAGAACACGGCCCACAGGAGGATGAGGACGGCGACGGCGATGGCGATCATGCCGATGCCGCGGAGCGGAACGCCGGTGGTGGCCTGTGCAGCACCCGGGCGGGCAGCGTGCGCGCCGTGAGATTCGTGAGAATCAAAGACTTCGGTCTCGGCGGATTCGGACTCGTACCTATCGTTGCGTTCCATGGGTTAGATTTTACGCAATCGTTCTAGCTGAGCAAGCAT
This sequence comes from Corynebacterium pyruviciproducens ATCC BAA-1742, assembly GCF_000411375.1. Classification (GTDB taxonomy): domain Bacteria; phylum Actinomycetota; class Actinomycetes; order Mycobacteriales; family Mycobacteriaceae; genus Corynebacterium; species Corynebacterium pyruviciproducens. The sequence continues at coordinate 150,133 of NZ_KE150447.1, forward strand.
GACCGGGTACTTTTCCCTGGCCCACGCGGTATCGATGAGCTTATTCAGGCGTTGGTAGTAGCTCACCGGGGTGAGGCCACGCTCGCGGATCAAGTCATCCTTCTTCCCCGAGGGCCGGGGATGGGCCTTTTCAAAGGCGAGGAGGGCGGCGTCGTCAAAGACGATGCCACCGTCAGCGGCGTCGGCCTCAGCCTGATCATCGTCCATACTTGTCTCCTTTCCCTGGTAACGTAATCGTACTGTGATTATGCCTATTGTGATTTGTGGCGACCCGGTTCTCCACACACCTACGAAACCAGTGACCACACCCGTCGATAAGCAGCTTATCGCGGACATGTTCGAAACCATGTACGCAGCCCAAGGCGTCGGCCTCGCGGCCAACCAGGTGGGGCTCGACCAGTCCTTCTTCGTCTTCGACTGCGAGGGTGTCAAGGGCGTGGTGGTCAACCCCGTGCTGGAGACAAGCGAGGTCCCCGAGACCATGCCCGACGAGGAGGACGACCTCGAGGGCTGCCTCAGCCTGCCTGGGGAGTACTTCCCCACCGGCCGCGCCTCGTGGGCGAAGGTAACCGGCACCGACGAGGATGGCAACCCCGTGGAATTCGAGGGCACCGATTTCTTGGCCCGCTGCTTCCAGCACGAATGCGGCCACCTCAAGGGCCAGGTGTACACCGATGTGACCATCGGCAGGTTCCGCCGGGAAGCCAAGCGAGCCATCCGCGACAACGGCTGGAAGACCCCGGGGCAGACGTGGACGCCCGAGCCGGGCGGTGAGGACGAGTAGACGCTAGGCTGGTCACCATGAGGATAGCCACGTGGAATGTGAACTCGGCGCGGGCGCGCTTCGACCGCATCACCGAGCTGCTCGCGCGCCACGATATCGATGTCCTCGCCCTGCAGGAAACCAAGATGAAGGAGTTTCCGCCGGTGGAGGGCTACGAGGTGGCCCACGTGGGGTACAACCAGTGGAACGGGGTGGCGATCCTCTCCCGCGTGGGGCTCGAGGATGTCCGCACCTCGTTTGTGGGCCAGCCCGATTACGAGGGCAAACCAGAAGGCCGGGCGGTCTCCGCGGTGTGCGGCGGCAAGCGTATCTGGAGCCTCTACGTGCCCAACGGGCGCGACATCGACCACCCGCACTACGACTACAAGCTGCGGTTTCTGTACAACTTCGCGCGCTACGCGGCACCGCACGCCGACCTCGCCATGGGCGATTTCAACGTGGTACCCCGCCCGCAGGATGTGTACGACGAGGAGGCGCTCACTACCCACGTCACCGAGCCGGAGCGCCAGGCGTTTGAATACTTGACCGACGTGCTGCCCGTGGTCTCCCCGGACGAGTACACATATTGGGATTACCAGGCGCGCAGGTTCGACCGCGACCAGGGCATGCGCATCGATTTCCAGCTTTCCCGCACCCCCGCCACGCAGGGGTTTGTGGACCGCGCCGAGAGGGCTGGCAAGAGCTCCGACCACGCGCCCGTCGTCTGCGACTTCGCCTAACTATCGCTGCTGTGTGGGTGTATCACTCCGGGCTCGTACACTTATAGACTAACGTCATCTGCGTCAGAAGCAGTGCCCGCGCAGGGCACCGGCGTGTGAGTTAGAGGAGGTCGGGCGTGTCCAACTGGGAGATTGCGGTACTTGTTGCGGAGTACCTCATCAAAATTCTCGCTGTCGGCCTCGTACCCGATGGGCGCAAGCCCGGCTCTGCCAACGCGTGGCTCCTGCTCATCCTTTTCCTGCCGGCCGTCGGTCTCCCCCTCTACCTGCTCATGGGCTCCAACTACGTGGACCGACGCCGCCACCAGCGGCAAAAACGCGCCAACGATTCCATCTCCGAGGTGTTTGATTACTGGGAGAACCCCTCCGTCGGCCCGGAGGTGGATTCCATCATGAGGCAAAACCGCACCCTCACCCACATCCCCGCGCTGGGTTCCACTGTGGAGGGGTTCCACCCCGGTTACGAGGAGTCCATCGACGCCATGGCCCGCGCCATCGACACCGCGGATAAGTACGTCTACGTGGAGATTTACACCATCGCCTGGGACGAGACCACCGACCCGTTCTTTAAGGCGCTGGCCCGGGCCACCGCCCGCGGGGTGACGGTGAAGCTGCTCTTCGACCACATCGGCACGTTCAAGTACCCCAAGTACCTGAAGCTGGGTGAGCGCCTCGATTCTATCGGTGTGGACTGGCGGCCGATGCTGCCGCTGCAGCCGTTCAAGTGGCGCTTCCGCAGGCCGGATCTGCGCAACCACCGCAAGCTCGTGGTCGTGGACAACCAGGTGGCGTTCATGGGTTCGCAGAACATGATCGAGCGCAGCTACCGCACCGCTTTCCAGCGCCACTCCGACCGTGCGTGGGTGGACGCCATGGTGGAGCTCACCGGCCCCATCGTCTCCACTTTGACCATGGTGTTCGCCATCGACTGGTACAGCGAGACCGAAGAGATCGTGGAGTACACCGAGCACCAGATCCCCGCCGGCGAGGATGTCATGCAGCTCGTTCCCTCCGGCCCGGGCTTCACTGCGGATCCGAACCTCCGCCTGTTCAACTCAGTGGTTCACAGCGCCAAGGAGCGCGTGGTTCTCTGCTCTCCGTACTTCATCCCGGACACCTCGCTTCTCGACGCCGTCACCTCGGCCGCCTACCGTGGCGTGCGCGTCCAGCTGCTCGTCAACGAGAAGGCCGATCAGTTCATGGTGCACCACACCCAGTGCTCGTACTACCAGAACCTTCTCGACGCCGGCATCGAGATCTACCAGTACCCCATGCCCTACGTGCTGCACACTAAGTACGTTCTCGTGGACCCGGGCTCAGCTGACGCTGAACCGACTACCCCGGGCGCTACGACAGGTAGCACCCCCACCACGTGCGTATTCGGCTCGTCCAACATGGACATGCGCTCCTTCGGCTTGAACTACGAGGTGTCGCTGTTCGCCACGGGCCAGCTGTGCACGGATCTGGAGCGCCTCACCGACGAATACCTCAGCGTATCCAAGCAGCTCACGCAGGAGGAATGGTCCACCCGCTCGTTCCCTCGGCGGTGGCTGGACAACGCGCTGCGCCTGACGTCGGCGCTGCAATAACCGCCGGTTAAGGTTATAGGTATGCCCACCTCGTACGCCCCCATCGGCACGGTCCAGCGCCGCAGCACTGGCCGTGATGTGCTGTTCACGCGCGCCGGTGCCGCCGTGCGCTGGTTCATCATTTTTGTGGCAACATGCGTGCTCATCGGCGCAATCTCCTTGATGGCTATGGGGCTCGCTTCCGTGGGCGAGGACCTCCTCTCCGCGGGCACGCTCGGCACGGGCATCATCGCCGCGGCGATCACTCAATCCTCCTCCTTTGTCACGCTCATGGGCTCGGGCGCTGTGGTGCTGGGGGCAAACATCGGCACGTGCTTCACCGCGGGCGCGGTGGCGGTGGTGTTCAGGCACTCGTTTCGGCGCGCGGCCACGGCGTTCTTCCTGCACTTTTGGGTGAACGTGATCGGCGTGTTGCTGTTCATCCCGTTCATCTCCTCGCTGCCCACCTCGGATCTTCACCCGGTGCCGAGCATCCACTGGGCGTGGTCGATTGTGGGCCTGGTGATGCTCTACGTGGCCATCCGTGTGATCACGGTGCAGCTGAGGGTGCTCATCTCCGCAGGGCAGACGGGCCACGTGGGCTTCTGGGTGGGGTTTGCGCTGGCGGCGGTTTTGCAATCGTCCACGGCGATCACAGCGGCCGCGATCCCGGTGGCGGCGGTGCGGGCGGTGTCCGCCCATCGGCTGCTGCGCTTCATCTCAGGGGCGAACCTGGGCACGTGCACCACGGCGCTGCTGTTTTTGGGCAGCACGGGCAACACGGAGGGCGCCACCCTGCACCTGGTGTTCAACCTGGTCACGGCTGTGTGCGTGTTCCTGTTCCCCGAGCTGTTCCTCGCGCTGGCCTGCGTGTGCGCCCGCTACTCCACCCCGCTGCGCCTGGGCGTGTTCCTCGCCGTGTTCTTCTTCGCTCTTCCCCTCGCGTCCATCTTCATTGTGTAGGTACCCTAGGCCTATGTCCGACGAACCTACCGGCCGTCGAGGCCGCCAGTACCTCTCCCTTGTGGTCGCCGCCGCGTTGTACCTGCTGGTACCGCTGCTGGTGGCCGTCGCCGTCAGTTCAACCTCCGCCCGCACCACCGTGCTCCTCGTTGTTCTGCCCTTGGGGTCGCTGGCTCTTGGGCTTGTCGACGTTCACCTCTTCCGCCCCACCGCATCGTTCCCCATCATGTGCACGGTGTTCATGTGGATTTCCACGGCCATGTACTTCAACGATGGCACGTGGATTTACGCCGTGGGCATGGGCGTTCTCGCCTGGCTTGGCGGGCGCCTTCCATCCGCCAAGGAAACGAAGGACTAGGCGCATGGAAACGTGGAGCCTGGAGCACCCGGAACACGGAACCATCACCCTCGAGTGCGGCTACGACGACGAGTTTCGCGATCTCTACCCCGATTGGCCGGGCGAGGAACAACTCACCACGCCCCCGCCCACGAGAGAGGCCACGATACTGGAGCGGGCCCGCTGGCGTTTTTCCGGCAACACGGTGCGGCTCCAGCTAAGCCTGGACGGTGAGAGCCTGTCGCGATACGGGGACGCAGACGAGAAGGCCATCCCGCTCAAGAAAGCGGAAGACCCCCACAAATTCCAATTGATGGGGACGGTGTCGCGCACGCAACCACGCGTCACGGTGGATTCCAACACACTACGCGAGGTCATCCACGTGACCTACAGGGACGAGGACACCGTTGTGCAGTTCGAACCCCCGGCAGGGTCCCGGGCCGCCAAGCGCGCCGCCTCGCTCGAATCATCGCCCGTCAAGCGCGCGCTCTTCCCCATGCTCTCCGGGTTGGGGAAGGCCGGCTGGGCGATCGCTGTGTTCATCCTTGCGCCTATCCTCGGACGACTGTTGCAACCGGTGATTGAGTGGCTTGCCCGCCTCTTCCCGGACTTCACTATTCCCCCGCTGCCGGACCTGTACCTGCCGGTGCCTTCCTACCCGGATCTTTATCTCCCCGTCCCCCACCTCAATGTGCCGCCGCTTCCGGAGCTCCCGGCGTGGGTGGACACCGTCATGGAATACCGCAAGATGTGGCTTCCCATCGTCATCGGCATCGGCGTGGGGATTATCGCGCTGCGCAACTACCGCCGCTCGGAGGAGACAAAGAAAAAGTGGCAGGCCGATCGGCCTGCCACCTAAACGCCGGTGACCATTAGCTGCAGGGTGACCATTAGCTGCAGGGTGACCTTTAGGTCACCCTCTAGACGTCCCGCTTTTCCAGGGAGATCATCGAGCAGATGACCAGAACTGACAGCAGCGCGAGGAAGTACCACAGGGAGCCTTCCCAGCCCCACGGGGCCGTCTTGCCCGTCATCATGTGGGTCACGTCGTGCCTCGACATGAAGGCGTTGAAGTTGGTAAACGGCATGAGGTAGAAGATGTGCTCGCCGATCTTGGGCAGCAGACCGAGCAGGCCCTCGATCATGGAGGTGAGCAGCACGATGGCAATGGAACCCGCCGTCGAGCGGGTGAGCCACCCCAGCGCCTGGCCGACGGTGACGTACACGATGGCCTGGAACGGGTAGAGCCACATGAAGCGCTGTGAGCGCTCGTCGCCCCACACGTCGAGGGACTGGCCGATCGGCCCGCCGACGATGAACTTGGCCAGGTACAGGCACAACAGCACCGTCACAAAGGTGAGGAGTGCTGCCAGCAGCGCGTAGATGAGCCACTTGGCCAGCGCCACGAGTGGCCGGTTGGGCGTGGCGAGGAACGTGGCGGACTGGTAGCGGTTGCCGTACTCGTTGGTCACCACGAGCACCGCCTGGATGGCGAGGACGAGGTAGCCGGCCTGACCCACGAGAGCGAGCAGGCTGTCAACGGAGAACTGCATGACGGCGTTGGGGTCCATGCGCACCAGAAGTGCGGTGAGCGAGGAGAAGCCCACGCACAGCACGAGGTAGATGCCGGTGGTCCAGTAGATGGACGAGGTGGACCACAGCTTGGACCACTCGGATTTCATTGTTTGGAGAAACATTTTCCTAGTGCTCCTTTTCCTGCTCAAGCTCCTCACCGTGGTACTGCACGGCAGTGGAGGTAGCCTTCATAAAGACGTCTTCCAGCGAATCGTGTACCTCGGTGAGCTCGCTGATGAGCACGCCGGTGGAGAAAGCGAGCGCGCCCACCTCGTCGGAGGTTTTGTCCTTCACCATGACGAACGGGCGCTCGTCCTCGTCGGTGCCGTCGGTAAACGGGATCGACTCCATGGCCAGCGCGCTCTTGAACTGCTCCAGGTACGGGGAACGTACGCGGACGGAGACGGTGGAGGACTGCTTGAGGAAGTCATGCGTGGTGGTATCAGCCACGAGCTTGCCCTGGCCGATGACGATGAGGCGATCGGCGGTTTGCGCCATCTCGCTGAGCAGGTGGGAGCTCACCAGCACGGTGCGCCCCTCGGCGGCGAGGTTGCGCAGGAACCCGCGCACCCACCGGATGCCTTCGGGGTCAAGGCCGTTAACCGGCTCGTCGAAAAGCAACACCTCCGGGTCCCCGAGCATCGCGACGGCGAGCCCCAGGCGCTGCCCCATACCGAGGGAGAACTTCCCAGCCGGGCGCTTGGCCACCTCCGTCAGCCCCACAAGCGCGAGGACCTCGTCCACACGGGAGCGGGGGATACCGTTACTATCGGCGATCCACGTCAGATGCGCCTTGGCGGAGCGCTTGCGGTGCACGGCCTTGGCGTCCAGGAGGGCACCCACCGTGCGCAGGGGGTTCTTAATCTTGTGGTAGGGCACGCCGTTGATGGTGGCGTAGCCCTTCGTGGGATTATCAAGCCCGAGGATCATCCGCATGGTGGTCGATTTACCCGCCCCGTTAGGCCCGAGGAAGCCGGTGACAACACCGGGCTTGACGGTAAAGGTCAGGTCATCGACAGCAACGGTGGACCCGTAGACTTTTGTCAATCCGTTGACTTCGATCATGTCAACCATCTTTACACGTTGCTAACCTTCGTGCATACCTCGTTGTATAAGTATGGGCAGACTGTTAGCAAATGGTGACAATAACGGGAGCTTTTTCAGGTTGTTCACATTCACCCAGGCAAGTTCCTCACTTTCTGCGTTGGGTGTGACCTCAAGCTCATCGTCGCAGTGGCCGATGACGGTGGTGTACGTCCACCCGTCCACGCGGGTGGTGACCACCTCAGAGACGATGCGCACCTGATCCACGTCGATCCCCGTCTCTTCCTGCGCCTCCCGCAGCGCCGCCTCCCGGGCCGTTTCGTGGGAATCACGCGCCCCGCCGGGCAGCGCCCACGTGCCGCCCGCGTTGGTCCACGCCGCCCGGTGCTGCATGAGGACGGTGCCCGCGCGGCTGACCAAGAAGAGCCCCGCCGAGCCGAATTTTCCCCACCGCCGCACGCCATCGGAGCCGCTCACAAAACCGTTGCCATCACCACGCATACCCCCAGACTAGTGAATCGGCGGTACAGGTGGCGTGTCGGGCGCGTCTATCTGCTCCGATATTCGAGAACGCTTTTCGGCTATCTACGCTTTTAGGAAATCGAGAATCAAAGGAGGCAGTCCGGCACGAGTAGTCACATCTGTCACAAACTCTCGTGCATAGGGGTAAATCGCAAAAATACCCGTCGTCTTTGCAAAAGCTTCCAACGACTCCTCATTCCATTCGCAGTCATCGTTCACCACGAACGCAGTGTTGTAAGCGAAGTTGATTGTCGCCACATTACTAGGTTGTTCAGAGTCACTCGATTTGTCTGAAGTATGTTCGGATTCGTCGGCGACGAATATGACAACGCCGAACTTGGCAGAAACTACCAGAACGTTTGGTTCCTCTGTTTCTCCGGCTGAAAGCTCAATATTCATTTGAATAGAAAGCTCATCGCTCGGTTCAACTACGTTAACTAGTTGAAAGTCAGATTGAACTAGCCTCAGATCTCGTAGACTTGCACCCGCCGCGATTTTAGCGGCACGTAATCTGAATTCCTCCGGAACTTCAACGGATTTCTTTTCAGACACCTGCTCTCCCCTTCTGGAAAATTGTTTTAACTTGCCCGCACAAAGGTCATCTCGCTAGCAGTTCGCGCTGCCCGTTCCACAGAGTGCAACGGAGTAGACCGTTGTTCTTTGGGCTGAAACTTCACCGAGGATGGTGCCCTGTTCGCATAGGGCAACGTGCTGGTCAGCGAAGTTACATTAGAGCTCGTGCTGTCGACAACGATCCGCAGCTGCGCTCCCACTGCGCGCGCATACCTCTGGAGGGTGGAAAAATAAGGATCTCCACCATTTTCCAGATCTGACACAGCAGACTGTGACGTGCCCATCGCCTGCGCAACGTCACGCTGAGTAAGTTTTTGCCCCTTACGAACGGAGCGCAGTGCGGATAAGACAGTAGCGCGGAACTCTGCGTCCTCGAATGCCTCGCGAAACTCGTCATCCACGAGAAACTCATCGAGATCAAAATCCTCAGTCAAGTGCTGCTCTGTCATCTTTACCTCATCTCACTTATCGGTATTAACCGATATCTCCACTGAAGCATAGAATTAAACCTACAGATGTGCAAGTGATCACCTAACCCGGTTTCGCCGCTCGCCATTCCTTCGCCCGCTTCTTAGCCTTTTTTACCTCGTTCATTGCGCGATTCTGATTCTTAAAAAAGCAGGCGAGAATAATGTAATGGACGGGAGAATCCTGAAAGAGCGCTATCCGATACTGATTCCCCCGAACCGACGCCCGAATCTCGTACACGCCATCGCCTAGACTTCGCATTTCGCGAGTAGTTATTTCAGCACGCTCTAGCTGCTTCAGTTGCACCGCAAGCGCAGCTTGTCCCTCTTTTTCTAAATCGTAAAACTCACGCTTCGTTACAGCCATCCCCTCCCCTCCGGGGCGAAACCATCGGATTTGATTGTGCGGCAACTTTCCCCTCCGATTCGCTCCATTTCTTTTTCTCGACGTTACCACCCCCACACCAGCTCTTGTAGCAATTTTCTACTTGCTCATTGGCTCCGCATTTACTCATTGTGAGGTTCTCTATTTCAATTCGAACCTTTACTCTGGTGTCTTTCGGTGCACCTATACCAGTTATCCTCGGGAAGGTAGTTCTTAAATCTCTCGCCAACCTGTGGTCTCATAGGTGAAGAACTCCTCTAGAAAAGGTATCTTCTTCAAAGTTGATTGCGGAGAACTGTGCACCCCTACCCCAGATCCTTTCCAGCCACTACACTAAAAAGAATGGCAAGGATTGAGGGTGCCGACGATAGCTGGCTGGATGTGCCACGCACAGCCGCCGTGCGACGGCGCGACAAAATCCTTGCATGGATCGGGCAGCCGATCCAGTGGTTCTCCTCGGCGGCGGAATTCTCCCGCACCACCCCAGGCATCATGGTGGTGGCCACGCTCCTCATCTCAATCTTGGTGCTGCTCGGCGGGGTGGTCACCCTCAACTCCACCACCGACCGGCGGGCCGCCTACCAGGAGCTCGCGCAGACGGCGGAGCCCGCCAGCTACTCCGCCCACAACATGTACACCTCGCTGGCGCTCACCGATACGCTCGCCGTGACGGGTCTGGCGGAGTTCTCCTCCAGCTCCCGCGACGTGAAGACGGCCTACGTGGATCCTCTCAACAAGGCGACGCTCGCCGGGACGGAGACCGCCGCCAACGCCACCGGCCCCGGCGAACTCGCCGCCGTGGCGCGCGTCAACCAGAACCTGCCCACCTACGCCGGGCTCGTCATGACGGCGCGGATGAACGTGCGCGCCGGCAACCCCATCGGCTCGGCGTACATGGCGCAGGCCAACTCCCTCATGCGGGAGCAGCTGCTGCCCGCCGCCGGCGAAGTATTCACCTCCTCCACGCAGCGCGTGCAGCGGCAGCTCACGGACCTCACCAAGCCGCAGTGGTGGTCCATCGGCCTGCTCGGGCTCTCGTTTGTGGGGCTTGTCCTCGTGCAGCTGTGGCTCGCCCGGCGCACCCGGCGCCGTCTCAACGCCGGGTTCCTCACTGCCAACGTGCTCGTCGCGCTCGCGCTCGTGTGGCTCGGCGGTGGCAACGTGGTGGCCTGGCGCGCGGCGAGCGTGGGCGCGCAGGAGGCGGCGGCGCCGTACACGGCCCTGACGGATGCGCGGATTGAGGCGCAGCAGGCCCGCACGGCTGAGACGCTCGCGCTAGTGAGAAGGGGGGCCGGGAACGAGGCGTCGATAAGCTTCACAGAGGCAACGGACCAGGTGGACGCGGCGATCACTCAGTTCGACCACTCGCGGCTCAACACCCCGGGGCGCGACGAGGCGGCCGCCGCGCGGGCGGCGCTGTACTACTGGGAGAGCGTGCACGACGATTTTGTTGCTGCCCTTGAGCGCGGCGATTACGAGGCATCGACCCGGCTGGCGCTGGCGCCCGGGAACTCCACCGGCGAGGCGTTCACCGCGCTCGATAGCTCTCTCACCACGCTTATCGACGCCTCCCGCGCCGGCACCCGCTCCTACATTTCCCAGGGCTTTCGGTCCACCACCGGCACCGGGCTGGGCGTGCTCAGCCTTTCGCTCCTCGCCATCGTCGCCGTGTGGCTCGGCATCCGCCCCCGGTTGCAGGAGTATCTGTGATGCGCGCGGCACGTTTCATGCGCGCGGAACGTTTCGTACGCGCGGCACGCACAGTGTGCGCGCCACCTGTTATCGCGCTCGCGCTCCTCGCCGCCGGGTGCGCCAACGAGCCCCAACCCGCCGAGCCCCTGTGGAACAACGAGGAACTCACCCACAACGAGGGCCTCCCCCAGGGGGCGGAGATCCTCTCCGCGCGGGACGTGGACCAGGTAGACACCCCCGCCGGCCTCCTCGAACCATCGCTTCGGCCCGTGCCCACCCCGCCGGCCGAGCTCATCCCCGAGATCTACGAGCGCGGCTACATCATCGTCGGCGTGGAGCAATCACAAAACCTCATGAGCTACCGCGACCTCACCACCGGCGAACTCATCGGGTTCGAGATCGACCTCGCGCACGAAATCGCCCGCGATATCTTCGGTGACCCCTCCAAGGTGGCGTTCCGGTACGTGGATGCCGCCGGACGCGAGGCGGCGCTCAGCGCACCGGCTGGCGCCCGGGTGGACATGGTCATCCGCGCCATGACGATGACACGCTCGCGCGCGGACAACATCGACTTCTCCGCCCCCTATTTTTCCACCTCCGCCGGTTTCATCACCGACCGGGATTCCATCATCGATACGGTGGAGGAGCTCGACCACGCCACCGTGTGCGTGGCGCAGGGGTCCATCAACCAGTACCGGGTCGCCCGGCTCGCACCTGACTCCACGCTCGTCACCACGCTCAGCTGGTCCGATTGCCTCATGGCGCTGCAGAAACAACAGGTGGATGCCGTGTTCAGCGATACCGCACTGCTCGCGGGCATGGCCGCCCAGGACGCGTACACGCGGATCACCGCCGTGAACGGCGACAGTGATTACTACGGCATTGGTATCAAGCAGGGCAACGATAACCTCACCCGGCAGGTGAACAAGACCGTGCAGCGGATCATCGCCGACGGCACGTGGCGCACCATGTTCAACCGCTGGTTCGGGCAGTACCTTGCCACCCCCGGCCCGCCCGCACCGCTCTACGCCGAGGACCAACACAACGAGGCGGGCACAAAGGAGGAACACCGTGGCTGAAACCGAAGCAATCGCCTTCAACCCGTTTGACGATGATGACGACGAGGACGAATACGGCGGCACCGAGCTACAGGCGCTCATAGATAACCTCGCCGGCATCGATTACCCCGCCACCATGGCTACCATGGCGCAGCCCAACGCCGACGACGCGCCCGGTGCCACCGCCGATCCCTCCGCCAAGTACCGCAAGATCGCGCTCGAAGAATTTCGGAAGCGGCGCACCGATAGCAGGTCGGGCCGGATCGTCGCCGACGGCATGGTCACCCTCCCCTTCGTGCCGCTCACGGACCCACTCACCGCGTGCGTGGACCCCACCACCTTCACCGGTGTGGAACCACCGACTTTGCACAAGGGCGACGTGGTTGCCGGCCAGTACGATGTCAAAGGGGTGCTCGCCCACGGCGGGCTGGGATGGATCTACCTCGCCCAAGACCGCAACGTGTCCGGCCGCTGGGTAGTGCTCAAGGGCATGCGCGGGGACGCCAAGGCCGAGGACAAGGGCGCCGCCGTTGCCGAGCGCGAGTTCCTCGCCGATATCACCCACCCCGAGATCGTGCGGATTTACAACTTCGTCGATGATCCGCGGGTGGAGGACGGCTTTATCGTCATGGAGTACGTCGGTGGTCCCTCTTTGAAGGAGCGGCGCAAAACGTACGAGAACCGGCTCTACCCCGCCGACCTCGCCATCGGCTATATCCTCGAACTCCTCCCCGCCCTTGACTACCTGCACTCCCGCGGGGTGGTGTACAACGATGTCAAGCCCTCCAACATCATTTTGACCGAGGACCAGGTCAAGCTCATTGACCTGGGTGCCGTCTCCGGCATCGGCGCGTACGGCTACATCTACGGCACCAAGGGCTTCGCAGCCCCTGAGGTCCCCACCGAGGGACCAAGTATCGCCAGCGACATTTACTCCATCGGCCGCACGCTCGCCAGCCTCATCGTGGACATGCCCAAGGGCTACGACGGCCGCTACCTTCCCGGCATCCCCTCCCCCAAGAACGAGCCCCTCTTCCGGCGCCACCTCTCCCTCTACCGATTGCTGCAGCGGGCCACCAACCCGGACCCCAGCAAACGGATGGCAAGCGTGGACGAACTATCCACCCAGCTCTACGGGGTGCTGCGCGAAATTCGCGCCGTCCGCGATCACACCTTCTTTCCCGCGCAGCACTCGATGTTCTCCCCCCAGCGCGCCACCTTCGGCACCAAGCATCGAATCTTTCGCACCGATCAGCTTATCGACGGCATCAACCGCACCGTCTACCTCACACCCCAGGAGATCGTGTCCGCGCTCCCCATCCCCAACATCGACTCCTCTGACATCGGCGCGCCCATCATCAACTCGGCCGTGTACTCCGAACCCGCCGAAGAACTTGAATCTATGCAGCAGGCCCTCCAGGTGGAAGAATACCGCTCCTCACGGGAGATCCCGTACAACATCGTCCGCATCCTCCTCGATATGGGGCTCACCGGCGAGGCACAGACATGGCTCACCGCACTCGAGGCGGAGCTCGGCACCAACTGGCAGATCGCCTGGTTGTCCGGCATCACCAGTTTGCTTCTTGATAACCTCCCGGCCGCCCAGCGTCACTTCGACACCGTACTCGCCATTCTCCCCGGAGAGGCCGCACCGAAACTGGCGCTCGCGGCCACCGATGAGCTTATCCTCCAACGCATGGGGATGGCGCGCACTCCGCTGCTCAACGACACGATCACCCGCGCGGCCGCCGTCCTCAACCAGCAGATGAACGACCTCAAGCTGGAGATCATGAGCGACACATGGTCGCACATCACCACAGACCCCGCCGCCCTCCGGTTCCACACCATGCGCCTGTACGCACTCGTGTGGATGACCAACCCCACGACCGTGTCCAGCGCCTTTGGGCTTTCCCGTCTGCTGGTGGTGGAAAACCAGGTGGAGCTCGCCGTCCGCGTGCTCGACAGGCTCAACGCCAGCTCCCGGCACCACCGGATGAGCAAACTCACCACCATCGTCACGCTTATTTCCGACGATCCCACCGAGTCCCGCATCCGCCGCGCCGCCCGTCGGCTAGAGGAGATCCCCACCAACGAGCCCCGGCTCATGCAGGTGAAAGTGGCGGTTCTCTCCGCTGCTCTCCTGTTCCTGCGCAACCACGGCCTCGACGCCGCGGCGAGCACCAATCCCCTCTTTGAGTACCCGTTCACCCAAACCGGCATTCGCACTGGCTTGTCCACCACCCTCCGCGCCCTGGCCCGCACCGCCCCGTTCGCCCGCCACCGCTACACCCTCGTTGACCTTGCCAACGCGGTGCGCCCCTCCACCACGTTTTAGGAAGGTTTGCACTCCCCGCCGATCCAGGCCCATCGGCGCACACGCACCGACCCCACCGACAAACCGAACCCCCAGCCTACCTCCACGGAGGTGGCTGGGGGTTCGGTAAACCAGATGAAGTTATGTTTCCTAACTACTACCTGTGACTACTTGTTGGAAGTGGTCGTAGTGGTAGTGGTGCCGGACGCATCCTTGTCGCTGGACAGGTTGGAGCTCAGCTGATCCCCACCGGGAGCGCACTGCGTTGCGGCAACGCCTGCGAGCAGGCCGAGCGATGCGAGGAAGGCAGCTGCGAGAGCGGCGTTCTGCATGTGCGGAGCAACGTTGTACTTGAACTGGGTGGCCAGCTCAGGGTTGTAGATACCCAGGGTCTTCTGGATACCGGTGTTGATCTCCTCAACCTTCTTGCCAAAGGCGCCGGCAATATCGCGAACCTCGGGGACGTTTCCAACCAGGCCGAGAGCGACCGGGAGGAGGAGCAGCAGCGGCACTGCGGAGGCGGCGGAAGCGCCGACGCACACGCCGAGCTGATCGTCAGACATACCAACCTTGATGGTCACCGTGTCGATGACCTTGCCGGTCTTGTCCTTAACAGTCACGGTGATGGTATCGCCGTACTTGGCGCTACCGGGCTTAACCGTGAGGTTGCCGTCCTTATCGATGGACGCGGTTGCGCCACCGTTGGCCGGGTTGCTGTTCTTCACGTCAACCGTGTAGCCGGCGTTCGGATCGTACTTGTCGCCCTTGTTAGGCAGGGTGATGTCCTTGCCAGCAGGGGTGGAGCCGTTGTCCCAATCCGGGGTGCCCTCAGCGATCGGGTTCGGGTTGATGTTGCCGCCGTTGGTGGCATCGGTCGGGTACTTGTCCTGGCCATCCGGGATACCGTCTCCATCGGTGTCCTTGTTGGTCGGGTCGGTGCCGTTCTTCAGCTCGTCACCGTCGGAGATGCCGTCGCCATCGGTGTCAGCGTTGTTCGGATCGGTGTAGAAGGGGCCAGAGATGACCTTGGTGTTGCCGTCCTTGTCCTTGACGGTGATGGACGGAACCTGCGGGTTACCGTTGATTTCCTCGCCGTCGGTGAGGCCATCGTCATCGGTGTCAGCCTTGTTGGGGTTGGTCGGCTTGTTGCCAAAGTGAACGTTCTTGGAACCGTCAACCTCGTCGCCGTCCTTGATGCCGTCGCCATCGGTGTCGGCCTTGTTCGGATCGGTGGGGTCGTTGTTGAACGGGTTCTTTGCGCCGCTCTCTTCGTCCTTGTCGGTGATGCCGTCCTTATCGGAATCGGTGCCAACGTGGACAACAACCGGAACCTCATCCTTGGAGCCATCCGGGTAGGTCACAACGACGGTGGCATCCTTGTCACCCTCGCTTGTGGTGTCAACCGGCTCCTTGAACTCGGTCTTGGTGCCCTCGGGGAGCTCGTTAAGGTTAGCGATGGAGTCGTCAGCCTTCGGGGTCTCACCCTTGTTGACGGTCTGATCCTTGCCCTGAGGCTCGTACTTGGAGGCGTCCGTCTCCTTATCGGAGATGGTGTACTTGAAGGACTGCTCGACCGGCTTGCCGTCCTTATCGGTGATCGGCTTGCCGTCCTTGTCCACAGCCTTCAGTGTGACATCGTAGTTACCAGCCTTCGTCGGGGTGCCCTCGATGGTGTACACCGGCTTGCCGTTCTCATCCTTGGACTCGACGAGCTTGAGGCCCTCAGGCAAGCCCTCTGCAACAACCTTGCCACCCTCAGGGAGGTTGGTGGTGTTGACCTTGACCGGATCGATGGTCTTGCCAACGGTGCCTTCCTGATCTGCAACGTCTGCGATCCTCGGGGTGGAGGTGACGATGAAGGAGTCAGAAGCGATGTCGTTGTAGCCATTATTCACAACAGCGTAGAAGAAGTCGCCGTCCTTAGCATCGGCAGGAACCTCGAACTTGGAGCAGTCCTTGTCACCATCGGTGAGGTTGGAGATGGAGGTAATCTTGCAAGACTTCAGCACCTTGCCGCTACCATCGCGCCACTCCATGGTGGCACCGGTAACGGGGAGCTCACCGGTGAGCTTAGCCTCAGCAATATCACCAGGAGCTGCGGGGTGCTCAGTCGCGTCAAAGTTGGTGATGTCCAGCTTCACCTGAGTGTAAGGAACACCAGCGAAGCGCACGTTGTACAGACGGCTCATGCGGGTGCTACCTGCACCAGCTGACCAAGCGTTGTTAATTGCGCTGATCGGGGAAGGACGCCACTGGTTCACCTGATCGTAAGCCTGGAAAACAGGCTGCAGGTAAGTGGAGTAGGAGGGAACGACGTTACCCTGCGGATCCTCGACCCACATGTAGAGGTTCTTCTGGAAGCTGTCTGCAGCACCCAGGGTCTTCTCATGGGTAAACATCTTGTCGGAGAAGCGGAGCTTGTAGTTGCCATCCTTATCGGTCTTGCCGTACACGGTACCGGCGATGGCATCCGGGTTTTCAGCAAGGAACTTCTTGGTGGCAGCCGCCTGCTTCTCAGCCGGCAGGGAACGCACATCGCGTTCGTACTTCTGGATGGCATCCGGGGTGAGCGCAGAGGCGTACACGGTGTAGCCCTGAGCCTTCGGGTCAGCGACAGCCGTAGCACCATTGAGCAGTTGACGCTCATTGCCCGTCTCCAGCCACACGTTGCCGGAAACGGTACGAGTCAGGTAACCGGGGACATCAGCGTTGTAGTCGCCGTGGGCCGGATCCTCGACAAGCTTGTCGCCCGTTGCTTTCATGTAGTTGACACCGTCGGCATCCGGAATCTCGAACATCCACACACCGGTCTTGGCCATGTTGCCATTGGTCTCAACGCCACCCGGGAATTCGCCGATGCCGCCACCGTTGCCACGATCGTAAGCGAACGGAACCATGCCAGGAGCGGTGCGCAGCGGAACCAGGGTATTTCCGGTCTGCGGGTTCTGGGTCGGCTCGACCCAGATGCGGTAGCGCTGGTCTCCTTGAGTCTTAAAACGGTGCGTCTTGCCAGCGGCATCTACCCACTGGGGAAGAGCGAACGCGTAAGTACCCTTGCCACCGACGGTACCGCCCTTTCCATCGCTTTCCTCAGCAATGGTATCGGACGTCTTGGTGGAGTACACGGGAGAAACAGCTCCATCGCTATCCATCCACTGCATGTAAACCGGGGTGCCAGCTGGAATGGAATCGAATCCACCCCAGTTCGCCGTCAACAGGGCGCCACCCTTAGGGGTGAGAATTTGCGCACGGCCGGAAACTACGTCCTTACCGGCGGTCTGAGCGCTGGTGAGATCAACAGCCTTAGCGATCTGGCCAGATGCAATCGCATCGACATTGTAGGAGCCATCGGCCTGCAGCTTCGGCTGCGTCAGGCCCGGCTTGTCTACGCTGCCGTAGAAGTGCTTCTTGTCAAGGTTTACATTGGTAGCCTCATCTGCAGCTGCAGTCGCAGCGAACTGCGGCGCAACAACGGGCTGGATAGTCGGCGCAACGAGCGCCAGGGAAAGAGCGGCAGCGGCGAGCGAAACGCCGCGGCGGATCTTTCCGTTCTTCATGTGGATAGCCATGTAACTGGTCCTCTCAGCTTGAAAGAGATTTTCGTTCATTACGACGGTTGAGTTTTCACCTTCAAAACCACACCTTCGAGTCCCAAAATCGGAACACAAAGTTCGCAACGGCACCTATCTTAAAGTTCCCTAAGCAAAAGACCAAAATACATTAATGATTAAGTTACCCTTCCATAGGTTATTCACACCCCAATAAGTCTCAAAATTGTTGAACTCCCTGCGGGAATAACGTACGTTTATATGCAACATAATTAGGTCAGGGGCCTAAATTGCATTCTTACATAAGACCTTCAGCTACCCCCGTGCGGGGGTGCATCGACTCTGCAAGATTTTATTGGAGATGACCAAAGCCGTAGCTCTTCTCATGCTTCTATCAGGTTCCCTTCGCGTGACCACGAGTGAGGTACCACACAACAAGAAGTTCCCCGTCTCCTCTAAGGAGGACGGGGCACTTGCTATTTAGTTGTTACCAAGTCCAGCGACTCGATGTACTACGTACCGGAATTCTCATTCCGCGTAGTTCTCGTCGTATTCGTCGTGCCCTTGTCGCTCGACAGGTTGGAGCTCAACTGATCTCCACCAGGTGCGCACCGCGTCGCGGCAACGCCGGCAAGCAGGCCGAGCGATGCGATGAACGCGGCGGCCAGAGCCAGGTTCTGCATGTGTGGAGCAACGTTCTGCTTGAAGGCGAGAGCAAGCTCAGGGTTGTAAGTGCCCAGAGTCTTCTGGATACCGGTGTTGATATCCTCAACCTGCTTAGCAAAGCCATCGGCGATCTGCTTTACCTGCGGGTTGTTGCCGGCCAGGCCGAGAGCAACCGGGAACAGGAGCAGCAATGGGATGGCGGAGGCAGCGGAAGCGCCGATGCAGATGCCGAGGTGATCGTCGGACATGCCGATCGTGATCGTGACATCGTCGAGCTTGTTGCCGTCCTTGTCAGTCACCGTCACCTTGATGGTGTCACCGTACTTGAAATCCTTGGTGTCCAAGGTGATATCGCCGGTAGCCGGGTCGAAGTAAATCTTGCCGTCCTTGGTAGCGAAGTCCTTGACATCACCTGCCAGACCCGGAACCTTCGTGCCGTTCTTCTCAACGAAGAACTTCGCACCATCCGGAACCTTCTCGCCGACGTTCTTGATCGGATCGGACTTGCCACCCTCAGACGCAGTGGTGTCGTCCCAGGCCGGGTTGCCCTCGGTAGTGCAGTGCTCACACAACGCGAACGGCCCGCACGCGAACGTGCGGGCCGAAGCGAGAGAGTTATGAAATTACAGTGTGAATCCCAGCGTTACGCCTCCTTGTTCGGGGTTGTGGTGGAAGCGTCCTTGGACGGAAGCTCCGAGCTCGTGTTAGCACCGGGAATGCACTGCGTGGTGGCGAGGCCAGCCAGGAGCGCAATGGCGGCGATGAAGCCTGCACCGAGGGCGAGGTTGCCCAGGTGCGGTGCGATGTAATTGCGGAATGTCGCGGCAAGCTCCGGGTTGAAGATCCCGAGGGACTTTTGGATGCCGACGTTGATCTGCTCGATTTGCTTGTTGAAGCCGTCGGCCACAGCGCGCGCCTCGGGGCTCTGGCCGGCCAGGCCGATGCCGAGCGCCAGCGGGATGAGAAGCAACAGCGGCACAGCCGAGGCGGCGGAGGCGCCGATGCACACGCCTTCCTGCTGCTCGGAGAGGCCCACGGAGATTTCCACGGGGTTACCAATGGTCTTACCGTCCTTGCCCTTCACCGTCACGGTGATGGTCTCGCCGGCCTTGGAATCGCCGGCCTTGACGGTCATATTGCCGTCCTTATCAAAGGTGACGTAATCGCCTGGCTTGTCCACGGCCTTGCCGCCCTTGGTCACGGTAACCGTGTAACCTGCGGGGAGCTTACCGCCGTTGTTCTTCACCTCGACGGAGCCACCCTCCTTCACCGTTGAGTTGTCCCAGCTGGGAGCATCCGAGGCAATCTCATCACCCTCGAAGGTGGTGCGGGTGCCGTCCGCCGGGTAGGCATCATCACCGTCGTTGACGCCGTCGCCATCGGTGTCCTTCACAGTCGGGTTGTAGCCGAGCTGAAGCTCGTAGGCATCGGACAGGCCGTCGCCGTCGGTGTCAGCATTGTTCGGGTCGGTCTTGAACGGCCCGGAGATGACCTTCTTGTTGCCGTTGGTATCCGTGATGGTGATGGATGGGTAGCCGGCGTTGCCGCCGGTCTCCTCGGCGTCCGACAAGCCGTCGTTATCGGAATCCATGAGGCGCGGGTCGTTTTCACCGTCGGAGGTACTGGTCTTGGTTCCGTCCAGCGGGAAAGCATCCTCGCTGTCCGGCACGCCGTCGCCGTCAGTGTCCGGGTTGGTGGGATCGAGGCCCTTGGAGAGCTCGTAGCCATCGTCGAGGCCGTCGCCGTCGGTGTCCGACTTGTTCGGTTCGGTCGCGAACGGTCCCTGCTTTTCCACCTCGTTGCCGTTCTTATCCACGAACGAGATCGACGGTACCTGCGGGTTGCCGGACTTTTCCTGGTTATCGGTCAAGCCGTCACCATCGGAATCCTTAGCCACGGTGGCCTTACCATTGGTGGCATCGGCGGGGTTTGCATCGTCGCCGTCTTTCACGCCGTCACCGTCGGTGTCCTCGTTGGTGGGGTCGGTGCCCTGGGCAAGCTCATCGGCATCGGACACGCCGTCGCCGTCGGTATCAGCCTTGTTCGGGTCCGTGAAGAACGGGCCGGCAACGACCTTGACGTTGCCGTCCTTATCAGTCACGGTGGGGGAGGGAACCTGGGGGTTACCGGCCAGCTCCTCACCGTCGGAAAGCCCATCACCGTCAGTGTCAGCCTTCGCAGGGTCGGTGGGCTTGTTACCAAAATGGGCGTTGAGCGCACCGGAAGCCTCGTCGGCGTCGGTGACACCGTCGTTGTCACTGTCCGTGCCCACGGTGAACTTCAGCGGGGCAGCGTCGGTGGACCCATCCGGGTAGGTGACGGTGACCGGAATCTCCACCGTCGTGTTGTTCGCAACATCCGGCCCCGGGGTCACGGTGACCACACCGGTGGTGGGATCCACCTTGGCGGTGAAACCAGCCGGAACCTTGGACTGATCGATGGAGTACACGGTGCCCTCCGGCAGGTCCTCGGCACCGTTCGGGGAAACCTCCACTGGCTGGCCGGCCTCGCCGGATGCCGGGGAGTACCCGGGGGCGTACGTGGCGGCGTCGCTGTCAGCGACGGTGACCGTGGCCGGAACCCTGTCGGTGGAACCATCCGGGTAGGTCACCACGACGGTGACATCCTTGACACCAGGAGTGGAGGTATCCACATCCGTGGCGTAGGCGATCGTGGTGCCCTCGAGCAGGGATGCAGCATTCTTGATGGACTTCGCCGCATCCGGGGTCTCGCCCACGCGGACGGTCTGCGGGGTAGATTCCGGTGCGTGCTTATCCGCCTCGGTCTCCCCTACCTTGGTGTCCATCGCGGGAAGCTCGCTCTTGATGTCCTGCGGTGCAACCGCGAAGTCGATGGCAGCCCAGGCCTTGCGCTCATCGCGCCACTGCGCCTCGAGGGAGGAGGTGCGCCACGAGCCGATGACGACGTTGTTCGGCGCAACGAAAATCGGCTTAACAAAGTTGGAGTAGGCAGGAACGATGTTGCCGTCCGGGTCCGTCACCCACATGTACACGCGCTCCATGTTGGGGCGCTGGCCGTTGACCTCATCAAAGCGGAGGGTGTAGAAGCCGTCCGCGTTGACGGTGGCGACCTTCGTCTGCTGCAGGTACTCGGGGTGATCTTTGAGAATCTTCTGCGTCTCTGCGACCTGGGTTTCCTTCGGCTCGGATTCTATGAGCTGCGACAGGCGGGTGTAGCCCTCGTTGTTGAGGGTGGTAGCCCACACCTTGTAGCCGTTGGCGAGCACCTCGCCACCCTTGGTCACGCCGTCATAGCGGGGGCCGTTGGCGGCGGACAGGTTCTGGTCACCCGCGCCGTTTTCCAACCACACGCGGCCGGCGATGAAATCGTTCTCGCCCGTCGTCTGCGCCTGGGAGCGGTTGAACGCCTCGCCTGCGCTCTTGGACACATTCTTGGCCACGAATTTATCGTGCGGGGCCTCGTACATGAACAGGGCCACCTTCTGCATGGACACGCCCGCGTACTGGAACGAGCCGAGGAGCTGGTCGCCCGACTTGACCCACTCACCCACGGTGAGGCCGCCGGCCTGACGCATGGGGATCATGGTGTTGCCCGTGGCGGGGTTGGTGTAGTTATCGATCCACAGGCGGTACTCCTGGCCGCGGTGGGCACGGTACTCGTGCTTATCGCCGAGTTTATCCACCCAGCTCAGCCGGCCGCCGTCGGGGTTATTGAAGGAGAAGGTACCCTTGCCGCCGTTGCCGGCAACAACGTCCTTGAGGTCATGGGTCTTAGCCTTGAACCACGGCGACTCGGAGAGCTCTCCGCCCGCATCCTTCTCCCGCAGCTGCAGGTACACGGTCTGGCCGGTGACCGGGATGTTGCCGTTATCGTAAGTGGCGCCCGGGTTGCCGTTCGGGTGTGCCTCGTAGATGTGACCGTTGATTTGGCCTGCGTACTTGAGCCCGTATCCGAGCTGGGCGGCGCTGGTGATCTTGCCGCTGGCGATGCCGTCGGCCTCGATGGCCTCGTCCTTGATCTTCACGGCCTCGTCGTAGGTGAGGGTGGTTTCAGCATTGGCGACGGCGGCGAACTGGGGTGCTACGACGGGCTGAATGGTGGGGGCTACGACGGCGAGGGAAAATGCGGCCGCAGCGATGGAGATGCCACGGCGAATACGCCCGTGACGGGTACGGATGGTAGCCATTAGTCTGGTCCTTTCAAATGACTTATCTGTGGAGTTTTTCAAACCCTAAGAGCCTGTTAAGACAACCCGCGATTCACGTGCATTTTACCAGCCCTCTTGATTTGTATGTACTTAATTCTAAGGTTTTCTTACCCTTTTGTCTATCTTCTACTCAGTAAATTATTTACTTTTCCACGCAATAGCACTCCAGCGGCGACGCACTGGACCGCATCATCCGAGGTCACACCTAAAAATTAAACAGCACCCCAGATCCCCATCCCTCTCAGAGTTCCTCAGTATCAGCCAGACTACTACCCCACATCGAGGGAATTGCACACACTCGGCACTAATTGAATCCCCATATTCATGAGTTCCTCCCCCACTTCACAACGAGCAACCACGCCCCACAAAACAAGGAGAATACGAGCGCTGCCTGCACACGGAGTCCAAACCCGAACACACACCGCAGCAAGACTGATAGCCACTCATGAAGCGGACCGCTGCACGCCAGGACATGAACATCACCCCCACAGACACCAAGATGGCCCCACGCGTTGCCACGTGAGGCCATCCTTGACGGTAGTCTCTAGCTTCTTCGCAGAAGATCTAGCGACTGTTCTCCCAAGGAAAGGAGCCTATTTCTCCTCCAAAGAGGAAGTTTTTACTTGTTGGTGGTGGAGCCGTTGGAGCTGCCACCGTTCGGGGTGCACTGCGTTGCCGCGACACCAGCCAGCAGGCCGATGGCTGCGATGAACCCTGCCGCGAGAGCGAGGTTCTGCAGGTGCGGTGCAACCTGAACCTTGAACTGCTGAGCAAGAGCCGGGTTGTAGATACCCAGAGTCTTCTGGATACCAGTGTTGATATCCTCGAGCGTCTTACCGAAGCCAGCCGTGAGATCCTTCACCTGCTGGTTGTCCATGGCCAGACCAAGGGCAATCGGGGTGAGGAGCAGCAGCGGCACAGCCGAGGCAGCAGACGCACCGACACAGACCTGAGCCTGCTCTTCGGTGAGACCCGGGATGGAGCCCTCTGCGGTACCAGGCTTGGTGACCTCGATCGGGAACCGGTCGATTTCCTTGCCGCCCTTCTCGATGACTACGTCGTATTTGCCAGGCTTAGTCGTTTCAGGGACCTTAACCGTGACCTTGCCGTCCTTGTCGATCTTGACGGTGCCAGGAACAGTGTTGCCATTCCCATCGACGACCTTACCTGTCACACCAGTGGTGTCTCCAGTGACCTGACCATCGATGCCGTGATCCTTGTTGTCCGCAGGAACCTTGGAGGTGGAGGTATCAGAATTGTTGTCATCCTTACCAGCCTCATGGCCCTTCACCGGAACCGTGAACGTCTGCGAACCATCCTTAAGATCCGGATCCGTCACAGTCACCGTAATCGGACCATCAACCTTGGTACCAGGAGT
>NZ_KE150447.1:174719-614243 GCF_000411375.1 Corynebacterium pyruviciproducens ATCC BAA-1742
GGTAACCTTGGTGTCCTTATCCTTATTGGCAACCTTCAAACCCGTGTCCTGCTTATCAGCAGTCGGGTTCACCGCCTTCGGAGTACCAGACACAGTAGTCTTCGGCTGAGCAGCCTCAGTAACCGTTACGGTCTGGGTATCGGACTTCGTCTTATCCGGGGCCTGTGCGGTTACCTTAATCTGGGCATCCTTCATCTGCTTCGGGATAGAAGCAGTGAATGTACCCGGCTTGTTGGCATCCTCCTTCGGCACGAGCACGGTGCCATCAGGAAGCTCGATCTTGACCTCAGAGCCTTTCTCCGCCGTGACGGTGATCTTCTCATCGTTCGTTGTCACGGGTGCAACTTCCGGGGTTCTCGTCTTTTCGATCGGCTGGTCCGTGCCCTCGATCGTCTTCTCAGAAACGGCGACTTCACCGTTCGGAGTGATGGCTACTGCCTTGTACTTCACACCGTTTTCCACACCGGAAATGCCGGTGATATTGGCATCGCCCTTCTCCACAGCTGTGCGGGGCAGCTCAGTCTTACCAACAGCCTTGTCAAGGTCAACCTTGGTGGCGCCGGTCTGCGGATCAGTCGTCACAGCACTTTCTGGAACGAGAGCCACGGTGAGCTTTGTGTCATCGCTTGTAACCGGAACGTTGTTATCGTTCTTGTCCTTGAAGATTTCCTTCGGCACGGACACCTTGAAATCAGTGTCGTTGGTACGAATCTTCGTCATCTCCGGATCAGGAGTGCTGGGCTTGTAGCTGCCGGGATTCTTCGGATCAGTCTTATCCTTCAGAACTTCCTGACCATCCGGAACACCGTCACCATCGGTATCGAACTTGGAGGAGTCGGTGCCGAGCTCGGACTCGTAGGAATCGAGAAGGCCGTCGCCATCGGTATCTGACAGGCTGAGGTAGGTGTAGCCGTAGGAATTCTTGAGAACATCTACGGGCGCGCCACCGTCTAGCTTGTCAAAGACATCGGCGTTAATCCAGCTAGCAAAATCGACGTATCCGCCGGTTGCATTCTGGATACCTTCCAGTGCCCCGTCCTTGAGCTTGTACTTGATCGTAATTGGACGGGACTGACCGAGTGTGCCATAGAGGATGTTATCCCAGTTGTTGCGAACTTCCTTGAAACGAGGATCTGTTGCACCAGTTATATCGGCATCGTCCTTGCCCCAGGTGAGCTGCTTATTCTGGGTGGTGGTGACAACATTTCGCTCAGAATCAACAGCAAGCTCAAACTGCGTACGATCCTGCTTACTGAGGTTTCCGTCCCTATCGGAGCTGTAGACGACCACAGAGTCAATGAAGGGGATGAGCGCAGGGTCGATCTGCTCTTCAAGCTGCCAGGCCCAGTCGTAGCTGGCCTGCAGGAAGTTCTGCGTCATCGGCAGCCAGATAATGCTGTTGATCTCGTTCTTGCCTTGGTCGTAGCTGACAAACTTGGATACCGGGCGGTTAAGAATATTTTGACTGCCGGCGGCAGCATCCTTCGAACCGTCGAAAACCGTCTTCGGCATAGAGGGAGGAAGTTTGCCGTCGGTAGACAGGAGAGCTCTGGAGACAGAGTTCTTGACAATGCGGCCGTCCTGACGGATCCAGTACTGCGTGACTGCGAAGCCGTCACCAGCATCCTGTAGAGAGGACACCTCTACACCGTTATTGAGGTAAATCTTGTAGAAGGATGAGTAGTTCTTACCCGCTGAGCCAGGGAAGTTTTTTACCGTTGACAGATCCAGAGACCACTCGGAACCGTTCGGGTCGCGTTTGACAAAATCGCCCTGCTTATCGTTATTTTCACCAACAACGGAAATGCGATCGATCTGCGAGTAGAGGGCTTTATCCTGGAACCGCAGGACAGCCTTACTGGCATCCGGATCTTCCGTGGATCCTCCGGTGAGGAAGCCGGTCCGGTCCTTCACCAACCAGTGGGGAACCTGAAGCTTGAAGTCCGTGCCGTCTGTCTCATCTTTGACGGACACGGGGGCCAGACCTGCGTAGCGCAGATCCTTACCTTCGTCGAAGACACGACCCACGTTGGCAGGAACGTAGTCGCCGGAAGCTTGAGTTGTTGCGCCCTGAGCAGATGCCAAAGGAGCGACACCACCCTGTACCGGCTGGATTGCAGGTGCAACGAGGGCAAGTGAAAGTGCAGCCGCCGCTATGCTTACGCCGCGACGGACACCCCCTCGCTGGTTTCGGATAGCAGTCATAAGAACTGTTCCTTTCGAAGAAATTAAAGGTGAAAGTTTCTATTACGAATTTGTCAGTTAGCACACTGGGTTAGCACATCACTAACCACCGGTGCTACTACACTGTTCGTAACCATCGCCCATTTTAAAGAAGTTTGGGAGGGTTTTCCACCTTTTAACAGGTTCCTTTTAGCTCTTACCCAATTTTTAGCATCACTTAGGTTTCTATTATGTGCCGTTTGCGCACGTAGCGCAATTATTCCCTCCATACGCTATGTGGACACGTACTCATTATCGCGGGGAAACGAGCTTTTCTACCAGGAAGCAGAAACAAGAAAAACTCCCCCACAACGGGGGAGATCGAGTAAGACGAAGACTGATTTCTTCGGTCACACGCCCCTCGCCCCCATCTCAGGGGCGGGCGAGTGAGTGCCCCGCCTCACTCAACGGGGCAGGCGGTGGTGATGTTTTACAGGCCGGCGAGCGCCACCGCGTAGCGGGCGATGGCGAGCTCTTCGTTGGTGGGGACCACAAGGACGGTGACCTTGGAATCATCGGTGGAGATGATGCGGGGGCCATCGTTGGGGAGCTTGTTCTTCTCCGGGTCGACCTTGATGCCAAAGTTCTCCAGGCCGGCCAGAGCGTCCCAGCGGACGTCCTGATCGTTTTCGCCTACACCCGCGGTGAAGGTGATGGCATCCACGCGGCCGAGCTGCAGCATGTAGGCGCCAATGTACTTGCGCAGGTTGTGGATGTACACGTTGTACGCCGCCCACGCATCCTGGTTATCGTCCTCGATCATCTCGCGCAGGACTCGGAAATCGTTGACGCCCGCCAGGCCCTTGACGCCGGACTTGCGGTTGAGCAGGTCATCAATCTCATCGATGGAAATGCCCTGGCGGTAGAGGTGGAACACGATGCCCGGGTCGATGTCACCGGAACGGGTGCCCATAACAAGGCCCGCCAACGGGGTGAGGCCCATGGACGTATCAATTGCCGCCCCGTTGTGGATCGCCGCACACGAGGCACCGTTGCCCAGGTGGAGGGTGATCTGCCGGGTGTGCTTGGGGTCGCGGCCAATGAGGGCCGGCACCTGCTTGGACACGAATTCGTGGGAGGTGCCGTGAAAGCCATAGCGGCGAATGCCGTAGTCGCCAGCCACCCTGTTGTTGATGGCGTAGAGGGCGGCCGCCGGGGGCAGGGTGTGGAAGAAGCCGGTGTCAAAGACCGCGATGTGCGGTAGCTCCGGGAACATCTTCTGCGCCACCTCGATGCCGTCGATGTTGGCGGGGTTGTGCAGCGGGGCCAGCGGGATGAGGTCGCGGATCATGCCGAGCACCTCGTCGGTGATGACCACGGGCCGGGAGAACAGCAGGCCGCCGTGCACCACGCGGTGCCCCACAGCCTTGAGGTCCACCTGGTCCGGCCCCACACCGAGATCGTTGAGGAGGTTGAAGGAGAGGTCGAGCCCCTCGGTGTGGTTGGCGATGGGGGTCTGCACCACATGCTTGTGGCCACCGGTTTTGACGGTGAGCTTGCCGCCGTCTTCACCGATCTGTTCCACCACGCCGGAGACGAAGGGGTCCTCGCTGGCGTCGGCCGTCGTATCGACGATCTGGAACTTGATGGACGATGAGCCAGAGTTAATAACGAGTGCGTAAGCCATTTACTTTTCCTCTCCTGCCTGGATCGCGGTGATGGCGATGGTGTTGATGATGTCCGGGACGGTGGCGCCACGGGACAGGTCGTTGACGGGCTTGTTCAGCCCCTGGAGGATCGGTCCGATGGCGAGCGCGCCGCCGGTGCGCTGCGCCGTCTTGTAGCCGATGTTGCCGGCCTCAAGGTCGGGGAAGATCATGACGGTGGCCTGCCCGGCGACCGGCGACTGCGGTGCCTTTTTGGCTGCAACGCCCGGGTCGACGGCGGCATCGAACTGGAGGGGGCCGTCGATAAGCGTGTCGGGGGCGAGCTCCTTTGCCTTGGCGGTGGCGGCGACCGCCCGGTCAACATCGGGGCCAGCACCGGACGTGCCGGTGGAGTAGCTGAGGATAGCCACCTTGGGGTCGATGCCAAAGGCCGCGGCCGTCTCGGCGGAGCTCACGGCGATCTCGCCGATCTGCTCGGCGGTGGGGTTGGGGTTGACGGCGCAATCGCCGAACGCCCACAGGCGCCCTGGCATCGCCATGAGGAAGATGGACGAGACCACGGAGGTACCCGGCTTGGTTTTGATGATCTGGAAGCTCGGGCGAATGGTGTGCGCCGTGGTGTGCGCGGCGCCGGACACCATGCCATCGGCCTCGCCCGTGTGGACGAGCATGGTGCCAAAGTAGGAGACATCCTTCATAGTCTCGCGCGCCTGCTCGATAGTGACGCCCTTTTTCTTGCGCAGCTCGGCGAACTGTGCGGCGAACTTCTCGGCGCGCGGGTCGGTGAGGTGATCGACGATCTCGGCGCCGGTCAGGTCAAGCCCCAGCTCTTTCGCGCGGCCCAGGACGGTATCCTTCACCCCGAGGATGATGAGCTCGCACACGCCCTCTTTGAGCACAGCGTCGGCGGCCTCAAGGATGCGGTCATCCTCGCCCTCCGGCAGCACGATGCGGGTGGTCTTCTCCTGGGCTTTCTTCTGCAGCCAGGTCTGCAGGTAGTCCGCGCTCATGACGGGGGACGGTTCCAGCCCCTCGGTTGCGGTAGCCAGCCGCTCCGCGCTCAACTCACCCTCGCTCACGACGACGGTGGTGGCGAGCCTGGTCTCCGCCTCCCTTACGGCAAGCTCGGCCGTGAGGTTTTGCTTCTCGACGATCAGTGCGAGCGGAATGCCCAGTGCCGCTGCGGCGTCGGCATCGTAGGCGATATTGCCGGTACCCTCGATGAGCGCTGGCCCCTCAGCCAAGGGCTCGGCGGCGATGAGCTGGCGGATAACCGGCTCGCTAATGGTTGACAGCTCGACAAAGCGGAGACCGCCGTCAGCAGCGATGGCGCGGGCGTTAGCGGTTGCCTGGCCCACGGTGGTGAGCAGCACAGAGCGAGGTGAGTTCATAATGCACGTCCTTATATATAGGTCAGTTTCCTGAGCGCCACACTATACGCACCCGCGACCGCGCGCTGTCGCGCGTGGTCTCCAGCACACTACACATTTCGGAGTTGGCGCCACCACACTACTCTACAAAACGTCATATGAATTCTGCGAGTTGAGGGCGCACCCCCACAAGACCCACGCGAACGTGGGAGGTAAACGACCCTTTTGAACCGTATTGTTTACTTTATATAGACCACTTGGTACCCTTGCGGGAAAAAAAGGTACTAGCCCGCCCGAAAATTTCGGGTTAAGGTAGTAACGGTTTACACACAAGACAAACACAGGAGAAGTATGACTCGCCCACTTCGCGTCGCAGTAGTCGGTTCCGGCCCCGCAGGCATCTACGCCTCGGACATCCTCATCAAATCTGGCCACGATATTGCCATCGACTTGTACGAGAAGATGCCGGCCCCCTTCGGTCTCATCCGCTACGGCGTGGCACCCGACCATCCGCGCATCAAGGGCATCATTACCTCCCTCCACAAGGTGCTCGACCAACCGCAGATCAAGCTACTTGGCAACGTGGAGATTGGCAAGGACATCACCGTGGAGGAGCTGCGCAACTACTACGACGCGATCATCTTCGCCACCGGCGCCACCGGCGACCGCAATCTCGACATCCCCGGCATTGACCTCGAGGACTCCCACGGCGCGGCCGAATTCGTCGGCTTCTATGATGGCAACCCCAATTTCCGCCGCTCCTGGGACCTCACCGCCCCGCACGTAGCCGTCATCGGCGTGGGCAACGTCGCCCTTGACGTGGCCCGAATCCTTGCCAAGACCGCCGACGAGCTCCACGTCACCGAGATCCCGGACAACGTGTACGAGGGGCTCGGCGCCAACGCGGCCGACGAGGTGCACATCTTCGGTCGCCGCGGCCCCGGCAACGCCAAGTTCACACCCCTCGAGCTCAAAGAACTGGATCACTCCCCCACCATCGAGGTCATCGTCGACCCCGAGGACATCATCTACGACGAGGCCGCCGAGCAAGCCCGGCGCGACTCCAAGACCCAGGACCTCGTGTGCCAGACCCTCGAGCAGTACGCTCTGCGCGAGCCGAAGAACGCTCCACACAAGCTGTTCATCCACTTCTTTGAAGCCCCCGTGGAGATCGTCGGCGACGAAAACGGCAAGGTGAAGGCCCTCAAGACGGAGCGCCAGGAGTACGACGGCAAGGGTGGCGTGCGCGGCACCGGCAAGATCACCGAGTGGGACATTCAGGCCGTGTACCGCGCCGTGGGCTACCGCTCCGATGAGGTCAAGGGCGTGCCGTTCGATCACCGCTCTGCCGTGATCCCCAACGACGGCGGCCACGTCATCGATTCCGAGACCCGCGACCGCATCCCAGGCCTGTACACCACCGGCTGGATCAAGCGCGGCCCGGTGGGCCTCATTGGCAACACCAAGTCGGACGCCAAGGAGACCACGGACATGCTGCTCAGCGATTACGACACGGGCAAGCTGGCCACCCCCTCCAAGCCGGAGCGCGAGCAAGTCATCGAGCTGCTCGAATCCCGCAACATCCCGTACACCACGTGGAAGGGCTGGTACAACCTCGACGCCCACGAGCGCGCCCTCGGCGAGGCCGAAGGTCGCGAGCGCAAGAAGGTTGTGGAGTGGGAAGACATGGTCAAGTACGCCCACCCCGAGCGGGACGTGTAAGAATCGGAGATTCTTACACGTAAGAGTCGAGATCCTTACACGTAAAGAAGGAGATTTCTACCCGCAAAAAGGTAAAACTTTTTGCGGGCGCCAAATGTTAAAACTTTTTGCACGGAGGATCTCTATTTTACGCGTGCAGAAAGTAGCGCCTTTCTGCACCTTTGCCGCCCCGATTGAAGCCCGGGGCGGTTTTCGGTATTTTTTGTGGACATGACGACACGTTACGCACACGCACATCTGAAGGACTTGAGCCCACACGATGTCCACGCGCTGTACAAACTTCGCACCGAGGTTTTTACAGCAGAACAACGCGCCAGCTGGGCCGAGGCCGACGAAATCGACTCCCGGGATTCCACCTGGCATGTCCGCGCGTACGACGAAAATGACCACCTCAAGGCCTACACGCGCCTCTTCCTCGCACCGAGCGTCGACGATACAACCAAGGGTGAGTTGGAAGTAAGGATTGGACGGGTGGCCGTCGATAAGCACAACAGGGGCGAGGGCCTGGGCAGGAAGATCATCGAAGAGTCCCTGAAAATCTGCCAGAAAGAGTTCCACGACATTGACGTGGCGCTCGAGGCGCAAACCCACGCCATCGATTTTTACAAAAAACACGGGTTCCACACCGTGGGCGAGGTATTTGAGCTCGGCGGAATCAATCACATCAAGATGGTGTGCCCCGCCGACGACCTCAAGTAACTTTGGCCCGATTTGGCAAACAGCGCCCAGTGGGGTTATCCTCCCCCCTCATGAAAACGTACTTTGCCGTTTCCCATCTGGGACACTTGAGCGCACGCGAGGTCCACGACCTGTACAAGCTGCGCACCGACATCTTCGTGGTGGAGCAGAAATGCCCCTACGGTGAGATTGAGGACCGCGACCTCGACCCCGCCACCCTCCACATCCGCGCGCTGGAGAACCAGCGCCTCGTGGGGTGTGCCCGGGTGTACAAGGACGGCGACACCGTCCACCTCGGCCGCGTCGCCGTCGCCGCCGACCACCGTGGCACCGGGCTGGGCGAGCGCATCATGGAAGAAACCCTCGCGCTCATCGAGGGCCAGTACCCCGGCGCCACCGTGCAGCTTGACGCCCAGGTGGCATCCCAGGGCTTCTACGAGAAGTTCGGCTTCACCGTCGCCGGCGAGGAATACGACTGGGATGGCATCACGCACGTCCCCATGACGCTGGCGAAGTAACTACATCGCCTGGCGTTCGACCTCGGCGATGCGAACCGCGGCCTCCTCGACGGTCGCGGCCGTCGCCACAATGAGGTTGCCGATCTCGCAGGCGCGCACGTCAACCTCATCCACACCTAGCGCCTCTTTCACACGCACGGGCCGCTCCGTAATCATCGCCGCCCCCGGCGTCATGAGCGTGACATCCACCGGCAGCCCGAGCTTTGCCCGGGCATGCAGCTCGTACTGCGAATAACGCTGGGTGTACAGCGTAATGAGCCCGATGCGGCGCGGGCCGTACACAACATCCTCAAAGTAGCAGCGGTCCCTCGCCACGAGCATCGTCACCGAAT
The DNA here is from genome assembly GCF_000411375.1 of Corynebacterium pyruviciproducens ATCC BAA-1742. Taxonomy (GTDB): domain Bacteria; phylum Actinomycetota; class Actinomycetes; order Mycobacteriales; family Mycobacteriaceae; genus Corynebacterium; species Corynebacterium pyruviciproducens. The sequence continues at coordinate 183,170 of NZ_KE150447.1, forward strand.
ACAGGCCGCGGCCGAAAGATTGCGCGCTCTCGTTCATGGACTGCACGATCCGCACCGCGATGGAGCGGGCCGAATCCCGCGCCGCGTCGCTCATCGGCATCGGCTGGACGGCCTGGGAGACATCGTGGCCGATCGGCTCGGCAAACCACGAGGCATCCTCACCCGTGGTGGGGTCGACGGAGCGCACCACCTGGAGGGTGATGAGCTCCGCGCCCTCCAACACAGATTCCACGAGCGTGGGGTGACCGTCCCACTGGGCTTCAGCCTCCTCGGCCGTCGCCACCTCGTAATAACTGTACGGCCCCTCGGCGGGAATGAGCCGGGCCGGCAACCCCACGCTGTTGAGCGCCTCTCGCAGCTCCTGCGGAGTGGACGCGGTGCGGGTTTTCACCACCGGGCTGCCCAGGGTCTCCCCCGCCAGCCACCTGCTGTCCGCCCTGTTAAAGGACACGGGGCGCAAGCTCGCCGGGGTGAGCCCCGCCGCGATCTCCCCCAGGTGCGCGAGCGCCTCGGCGGCCTCGTGGTCGTGCAGCGCGCGCACCGCCTCGTCAGAGCCCACGGGTGCATCGTGCTCGGGGGCGACGTAGGGCGCGTCATCGCGCACGAGCCTGCCCCGCGTTCCGTGTATGTCAGGCGTGTCGTTCATTCTCCCAGTATCCCACGGGGCGGAGTGGGGTGCCAAAGAAGGGCTTCTATTCACTTTCATGACTAAAACTGTTGTTACGCTAGCGTCGCCACGTTAGGCCTGCATGGGGAGTAAAATTTCGTGACTTACCGGTTATAACCGGCCCGATAGTGGATGGCAACACCTGGCAACTGTGCATAATATTCAGCGCTCGCGGTTCGCGTGTGATAAATTGTCCAACACCCCGCCTTTTGCCCGCATAAATTCGACCATTAGGGGGGTTGACGTTGAAACTCCGTGCAACCCATGCAATTGTTCAACATACCCCCGACGGGCGGTTTTCCGTACTTACCCCCGTATGTGATCTATGTCAAAACGGGCGAGCTCATCATACCTTTTCTCTTTTCTACTGGTTATTTACCGTTTTTTGGGTTTTACCACCGCCAATGGTCGGATCACTTTCGGGGGGTACAGCCTCACAAATGTGACCTAAAACTTTTGGCAATTCGCGTATTCACTCGATCACAGCAGGTAGCGTAAAGGTCATCCTTAAAAAATATATTGCTCCTATTTGCCCAAGCTACAAACCACACTCGTAAGGCGGTAAACACATGACTAGCAAGACCACTGCCACGCGAGAGACCTACCAAGGCACGGATAAGGCTCTCGCCGGCATCGTGCTGGGCGTCATGACATTCTGGCTGTTCGCCCAGTCCACGCTCAACGTTGGGCCACTGATGGCTAAGGACGTGGGCATCCCCATGCACATCATGAACGTGGCCATCTCCGCCTCCGGCCTGTTCTCCGGCATGTGCATCGTGGTTGCCGGCGGCTTTGCCGACCGCTGGGGCCGCAAACGCGTCGCCACCGTAGGCAACCTCATCAACATCGTCGGCTCGCTCCTTGTGGCTACCGCCTTCGGCGTGTTCGGCACCTCCATGATGATCGGCGGCCGCATCCTCCAAGGCATCGCCGCAGCCTCCATCATGCCGTCCACCATGGCGCTCGTGCAGACCTACTGGCACGGCCGCGACCGCCAGCGCGCCCTGTCCATGTGGTCCATCGGCTCATGGGGTGGCGGTGGCATTTGCGCCGTGTTCGGCGGGGCGCTCGCCTCCTCCGCACTCGGCTGGCGCTCCATCTTCTTCCTCTGCGCAGCCGTCTCCATCGCCTCCATCCTCCTCATGCGGGAGATGCCTGAGGCCAAGGCCAACGTCAGCTCCTCCGGCTTCGATCTCAAGGGCATTGTCAGCCTCATGATCACGATCGTTTCCCTGCAGCTCATCATCACGCAGGGTGCGTCCTTCGGCTGGCTCTCCCCCACCGTCATCGGCCTGGCCGCCACCTTCGTCGTCGCCTTCTGGTTCTTCGTCCGCATGGAAAACCACAATGACAGTGCCTTTGTGGACTTCCGCCTCTTTAAGAACCGGACGTTCTCCGCCACGTGCGTGGTCAACGCCATCATGAACGCCACGAGCGGCATCCTCGCCGCCTTCCTCTGGGTGATGCAGGACGGCGCAAGCTTCTCCGCCGGCACCGCCGGGCTGTGCACCCTCGGCTACGCCATCTTCGTGGTCTCCTTCATCCGCGTGGGTGAGAAGATGATGCAGCGCTGGAACGTCCGCACCCCCATGCTGCTCGGCTGCGGGATCGTGTTTGTGTCCATCCTCATGCTCATGTTCACCAACGTCATGACCGGCACGTACGTCATCATCGCCGCGGTGGCCTTCAGCCTCTACGGCCTCGGCCTCGGCCTCTTCGCCACCCCGGTCACCGACGCCGCCCTGTGCGGCCTCCCGGAGGACCAGTACGGTTCCGGCGCCGGCATTTTCAAGATGGCTTCCTCCCTCGGCGCGGGCCTCGGCGCGGCCATTGCCGCCGCTACCTACACTGCTCTCAAGGACACCGGCTCCGCACTGCCGACGTACATCCTCGACTTTGTGGGACGCCAGGATAACATCACCATCCGCGAGGCCGGCTTCATGGCACTGGGCACCAACGCCCTCATGTGCGCCGTCGCCATCACCCTCATCCTCGTGTTTATCCCCAAGGTGACGCAGACCTCCGAGTCCATGGACAACACGACGAGCCTCGACCAGGTTCGCAAGTGCAACTGCCCCGAGGGTGTCGCCGTGTTCACGGAGGATAAGCTAGCAGCGTAAATTTCTCTTCGAGAAATTTACGCCGTAGGAGGAAAATCAGATAAATAGCAAACCTACGCGCAACGGCCCCGAGCATTGCTCGGGGCCGTTGCGTTGTATTTGGGCCGGGCTCGATGCCCGGGCCCTTGCGCTTGCGGTCTTACAGGATGGGGAAGCGCTCGATCGTCTGCTCGCGGCCGGGGCCAACGCCGATGTAGCTCATCTGCGCGCCGGAGAGCTCCTCCAGGCGGAGGATGTAATCCTGCGCCTTCTGCGGCAGCTCCTCAAACGTGCGGCACTCGGTGATGTCCTCCTCCCAGGCGGGCATCGTCTCGTAGATCGGCTCCGCGTGGTGGAAATCGGACTGGTTGACGGGCATCTCGTCGAAACGCTTGCCATCCACGTCGTACGCCACGCAGATCGGGATCTCGCCGATGCCGGTAAGCACGTCCAGCTTGGTGAGGAAGAAATCCGTAAACCCGTTGACGCGGGCCGCGTAGCGGGCGACGACGGAATCGTACCAGCCACAGCGACGCTTGCGGCCGGTGTTCACGCCCACCTCGCCGCCGGTGGTCTGCAGGAACTCTCCCCACTTGTCAAACAGCTCCGTGGGGAACGGGCCTGCGCCCACGCGGGTGGTGTACGCCTTGATGATGCCCAGCGAGTGGGTGATCTTGGTGGGCCCGATGCCGGATCCCACGCACGCCCCGCCGGCGGTGGGGTTGGAGGAGGTGACAAACGGGTAGGTGCCGTGGTCCACGTCGAGCATGGTGGCCTGGCCACCCTCCATGAGGATGGACTTGTCGGCCTCAAGCGCCTTGTTGAGCTCTAGCTCTGCCTCGATGACCATGGGCTCCAAGCGGTCGGCGTAGGAGAGGAAGTACTGGACGGTTTCTTCCACGTCGATGGCCTGCCGGTTGTACATCTTCACCAGCATCTGGTTCTTCACGTTCAACGCGGACTCCACCTTCTGGCGGAGGATCGACTCATCAAAGATGTCCTGCACGCGGATACCCACGCGGGACACCTTGTCAGCATACGTGGGGCCGATGCCGCGGCCGGTGGTGCCGATGGCGCGCTTGCCCAGGAAGCGCTCCTGGGTGCGATCGAGGACGCGGTGGTACGGGGCCACCACGTGCGCATTGGCGGAGATCTTCAGCCGGTCTGCCTTCGCGCCACGGGCGATGAGGCCGTCCATCTCATCGAACAGCGCCTCGAGGTTGATGACCACGCCGTTGCCCAGAACGGGGATGGCGTTCTCAGAGAGCACGCCTGCGGGCAGCAGCTTAAGCGCGTACTTCTCGCCGTTGACCACCACGGTGTGCCCGGCGTTGTTGCCGCCGTTGGGCTTGACCACATAGTCAACCTTGCCACCCAAAATGTCGGTGGCTTTGCCCTTACCTTCGTCGCCCCACTGGGCGCCCACAATTACGATTACAGCCATATTTGTTTCCACATCAGTCGTTGCCTTAATAACCGTTTAGGCATTGTACTCTCTTATGGTATGAAGATCCTCTGTGTGGCATGCGGCACCGACCCGCTGCCAGGCGTAGAGCACATCCGCTGCGACGAGGTTCCCACCCGCAGCCAGCTACGCCCCCTCGATATCCTGGCCCGTCTCGTCCTCCCCCACGATCCCACGCCCTCCCTGGATGAGATCGCCGCCATGCCCGATGTCGAGCACCTGGGCACGCCCAAGCCCGCCCCGCAGCACCCCAGCGAGCCCGTCCGCATCGTTGTGTGCGGCTCCGACGCGGCCCTCTCCGCCGTCCTCACCCGGCTCATGCGGGCCGACACGATGTGGATGGAGGTCGCCTACGTTGCCACGGGGGCCACTAACGTGACATGGGCGGTGGATGCCTCCCGTGCACTCTCCGCGCCGGCTGTGCCCGCGCCGACGATCCGCTCCGACCAAGCCATCGTTGTAGTAGGCTCCGCCACCATCACCAACATGGACCGCACGCAGGAGATCTCCGGGGAAATCATCGTCGATGACGCCGTCCTTGTTCACCACGGCGCCGACCCCGCCGCCCGGTTCTACGGCACCTTTGGCGCCCGGCTGGTCCCCATGCTCGATACCCCCGGTATCGCCGCCGCCCGGCTCACCACCCCCTTGCTTGCCGACGCCCCTACCGGGCCATTCCACGAATCGGACCCCATTGCTCGACAACGCTTGTCCAAGCTCCCCATCGTCGGCAAGCTCATGCGAGGAGCGGTGACAGGCGGAACGGACCCAGAAAGCGTCACCACAGGCAGGGCCGTGCAAGCCGGTGGTGTAAACCTCGGGGTGACCATCGACGGCGTCGACCACCCGCGGCCACTCAAACGCGTCACGTTCTACCGCCACCTGCGCGACATGCAGATCGTGCGCTAAGCCTCCGGCGGCACTGCCGGGGTATCCGACGTGGGGGCGAGCACCGCCCGCGCCGACTCCGCATTGTGCCCACACACCATGAGCAGATCCACGATGAGCGAGCGGGTCTGGGCCAAGATCGCGTACGCCGAAAACACCCGGCCCGTGACCAGCGACTCCGGCGTCTTGGGGCCAAGCTCCCGCAGCTCATGAGTCACCCGGCTGATGGTATCCGCCGCATCATCGCGCTCCTCCAGGTACACCTCCGCAAGCTCGCCGGCGATATCCGCCAGCCGCTCAATGAGCGCCACCTGCTCCGGGGCCACCTCGTCGTGATCCTGCACCAACACCTCCGCGCGGCGCGCCAACACACGCGTGGTGCGCATCGTGTTATCCACCGGGCTGAGCAGCAGCAACAGGCTCACCATCCGGCGGCGATTCTTCCACTTGAGAGGCGACACCTTCGTCTGCTCCTCCACCGCCTTCGCCCGCGTAATCATGTTATTAATGCCCGCCTGCGAGCCGCGCGCCTGCTTCAACGCCAAGCCCACCAGCTCCGCATCCTTGTTCTTCAGGCCCCGGGCCACATCGTGCAACACGCCCGAGGCCGTAGCCAGCACCTTGCCAATCTCCCGCTCCCCGTGGATAGACGATTGCGGCAACAGCGCCACCACGAACAGCCCGATGACGCCGCCGATGAGCGCGTCAATCATCCTGTCCAGCCCGCCCGACGTACCCGGCGGCATAATCGTGGCAATGAGGACCGCGCCGATCGCCGTCTGGTTCACCACCAGTGGCGCATCATCCACGAACGTGGCCAACACCAGGGCAATCATCACCGCCAACGTGATCTGCCACGGCCCGGAGCCGATGTTGGAGATAATCAAATCACCCAGGCCAACGCCCAGCGACGAGCCGATCACCATCTGCACCGCGCGCTGCACCTTGCCGCCGCCGGACATGGACAAAATGATGATCGCCGCCATCGGCGCAAAGAACGGCTGCTCGTGGCCCACAACGTGCCGCGCAACATAGAACGCCAATCCCGCGGCGATGCCGCCCTGGATAGCCGGGAAGATCGAATTGGCCATTCGGCGCAAACGGTGGGGAAAATCCACCTTGTCGCTTACGTAGGAACCCGCCGACCGCGCCGAAGGAATCCGCATCTTCCACCCTTTCATCTCTACTTGTTGACACCCCATACTAAGCCCAACGGCGCGCGGATGGGAATCGTCCGCCTGACAATGATCGATCTGTTCACCGCCCTAGCAGCGTTCTTTTCGTGCCGCCATCGGCTACGTGCCCTGCGGATCTAAGCGGCTTGTTCGCATTCCCGTCAGATTCCGCGGGAAAACATGCACAAACGGGAAAGTTCCGTAATTTACTGGAAGTTTGCGGGGGATCGAAACCAAATCCCCTGGTGCGCTTGTGCAAAGTTCCAGTAATTTACTGGAAGTTTGCGGCAGCTCAAAACCAAATCCCCTGGTGGGGTTGTACAAAGTTCCAGTAATTTACTGGAAGTTTGCGGGGCTTCAAAACCACAACCCCTGGTGGGGTTGTGCAAAGTTCCAGTAAATTACTGGAAGTTTGTGGCAGTGCCGCCAGAGGTGACTCTGCGCATGAAAAAGACCCCGCCGGGGCGGGGCCTTTCAGGAGGTTATTTACTTGTTGTGGGAGCCCACAGCGTGGAGATCCTTGCAGGCCTCGATGACACGCTCGGACATGCCCTGCTCAGCCTTCTTCATGTAGGAACGCGGGTCGTAGACCTTCTTGTTGCCCACTTCGCCGTCGATCTTGAGAACACCGTCGTAGTTCTGGAACATGTGGGTGACGATCGGGCGGGTGAAAGCGTACTGGGTGTCGGTGTCAACGTTCATCTTGATGACGCCGTAGGTGAGAGCCTCCTCGATCTTCTCCTTCTCGGAACCGGAGCCACCGTGGAAGACGAAGTCGAACGGCTGGGAGCCCTCGGCAAGGCCGAGCTTCTTGGTGGCAACTTCCTGGCCCATCTTGAGCACCTCGGGGCGCAGCTGCACGTTGCCTGGCTTGTACACGCCGTGGACGTTGCCGAAGGTGGCGGCCAGGAGGTAGCGGCCGTTCTCACCGGTGCCGATGGCATCGATGGTCTTTTCAAAGTCCTCGGCGGAGGTGTAGAGGTTGGCGCCGTGCTTGGCCTCAACGCCGTCCTCTTCGCCGCCGACGACACCGATCTCGAGCTCGAGGATGATGTTGGCCTTGCGTGCCTTGGCCAGCAGCTCCTGGGCGATCTCCAGGTTCTCGTCGATCGGAATGGCGGAACCGTCCCACATGTGGGACTGGAACAGCGGGAGCTCGCCGGCATCGACGCGATCCTGGGAGATCTTGATCAGCGGGCGGACGTACTCGTCAAGAACTTCCTTCTGGCAGTGGTCGGTGTGCAGAGCGACGTTGATGCCGTAGCTCTTGGCGGCCTCGTGTGCGAAGGCGGCGAGGGCGACGGCGCCCTTCACCTTGTTCTGCACGGCCAGGCCGGAGCCGAAGGAAGCACCACCGGTGGAGAACTGGATGATACCGTCAGACTCTGCCTCGGCGAAGCCCTTGAGAGCTGCGTTGATCGTCTCAGAGGACGTGCAGTTAATGGCCGGGTAGGCGAAGCCGCCCTTCTTGGCCTTGTCCAGCATCTCGTTGTAGATATCCGGAGTTGCAATTGGCATGTATTTTCCTCCTCGGGAGATTTTTGACGTGTCTAACCCCTATTATGCACGAAGTAGCACACCGAGGGCTAGACCATGACCGGTATCACACTCGCGTGGCGGAGTACTTTTCCGCCACCCGGGCGGCCGCCTCCATGAGCATCCAGCCGGATAGCTGCACGGAAAAGTCCCGTTCCGCCACGGTGGACCCCAGGATCGTGCCGCGCTCACTGGTGGCGGGAACCGAGTTGCGTGGCAGCTGGGCATCCTCATCCCAGTGGTGTGGGAAAACAGGCAGGCCGTCTACTTCCAGGCGATGGCGCCACGCGGAGTCCGCGGAGTTGAGCACGAGCCGTGCAGCGAGGCGCTTGGTGGCGCGGTTGAGGTGGCTGTCCGAGGGGAGGCGGAGGGCAACCTCGGCAAGCGCGCGGGCGAGGATCCCGTTAAACAGGCCACCATCGCCACCGGCGGTGGGCCAGTTGAGCACGTAGTGGGTGGAGGCCAGGTGTGTCGCCGTGGCCTGCACAAGGTCACGCAGGAGCATGACGTGCGGAATGTAGGCGTCGGCGTTGTCGGCCTCGGCGTACTCCATGTTGTCGGCATCGCTGGGAGCCGTGGCCATGGCGCGCAGGGCGAGGGCGATCTCCAGCTCGGCCGTCATGAATGTGCCCTGGTTGTAGGGGTGGATATCGCGGTTAACCTCCGGGCCATGCATGGACATGCGGACGCCGTCCATGACGAGGAACTCGTCGCTGACGAGGTTGCGCTCGATCCAATCGGCGATGGAAATGGCGAGGTCGAGCCTGCCGGTGCGGGCACACATGATGGCCGCCGGCCCGTTGGCGGGCACGTTGAAGAAGTTTGCCCCCACCTTCCATGGCAGCACGCCGAGGGCGGGATCCACGCCGGAGATGATGTCGAACTCCAGCGTGTCAAGGGTGGACGGCGGTTGGATGCGCTGGGTGCCACGCAGGCGTCCGAGGGCAAGGGCCATCCAGGCCTTATCGTCGTAGTAACGGTTGCGGGTCAGTGGCCCGAGGTTGCGGATGCGGGCACCGCGGACGGTGCGCTTCAACCTTTTCACGCGCACGTTGGTGGCGCCGCGGGACAGGGCATCGATCTGACAATCGAGGTAGTGGGCCTGCCACCAATAGTGCCAGTGCAGAAACATCTCGTCGCGGCTGGCGGACGGCCACGCGACCACACCCAGGTTGGTTCCCGGGATACCCCACACCTTGGAGGCGTGGCGATCGTTGATCGCCGCCTCCGCAAGGTCGGCCCTGTGGGCCCACATCTCTAACACACTATTTCCTTCGCGGTCCTGCGCATTATTGTTACAGAATTATTTACCACGCTTTGGATAGGTCCGCATGTTGCCTAATCCAGGCGTGCATGGCGATGCCGGCGGCCACGCCCGCGTTGATGGAGCGGGTGGATCCGAACTGGGCGATGGACAGGGTCATCGTGGCGGCGTGCTGCGCCTCGGCGGTTACCCCTGGGCCTTCCTGGCCGAAGAGGAGCAGGCAGCGCTCAGGCAGGGTAGCCGTTTCCAGGGGCACGCTGCCGGGGATGTTATCTATCGCCACGAGGCTGAGCTCCTGCCCGCGCGTCCACTCCACCAGGTCCTCCACCGTATCGTGGTGCATGAGGTGCTGGTAGCGGTCGGTGACCATGGCGCCGCGGCGGTTCCACCGGCGCCTGCCCACAATGTGGACGGTATCCACGGCGAACGCGTTGGCGGTGCGCACGACGGTGCCGATGTTGGCGTCGTTTTCAAAGTTCTCGATGGCGATGTGCAGCGGGTGGCGGCGCGTATCGATATCGGCCACGATGGCCTCTCGCTTCCAGTACCGGTACGCATCAACAACGTTGCGGTGATCGCCCTCGCGGAGGAGCTCCGGATCATAGCGCGGGTCGGTGGGGTACGTCCCCTCCCAGGGGCCCACGCCGTGCCGTCCCTCGCCCCACTCGGTGGGGCCCTTAAGCGAGTCCAATGTCTTTGAGCCCCAGCAAATGGCGGTACTCGTAGCCGGCCTCGGCGAGGACCTGATCGGCCCCGGTCTCGCGGTCAACGACGGTGGCGATTGCGACCACCTCGGCACCGGCCTCCTCGCAGGCCTTGGCGGCGGTGAGCGGCGAGTTGCCGGTGGTGGTGGTGTCTTCCACCACGAGCACCCGCTTGCCCTTGATCTCCGGGCCCTCGATACGCCGCTGCATGCCGTGCTTCTTGGCCTCCTTGCGCACGATGAACGCGTCGATGGGGCGGCCCGAGGCGTGCATGATGGCGTCGGCAACCGGGTCGGCACCCATGGTCAGGCCGCCGACGGAATCGAACTCGAGGTCTTCCACCATCTCGCGCATGAGCTTGCCGATGAGGGCGGAGGCGCGGTGGTGGAGGGTGGCGCGGCGCAGGTCGACGTAGTAATCGGCCTCCTTGCCGCTGGAGAGGGTGACCTTGCCGCGCACTACGCAGAGGTCGGAAACGAGCTGGGCTAATTCTTCTTTTTCAGTCACGAATCTAGTTTATCGTCAAAGATGGAACTCGGTTCCATCTGCCGGGTTGCCTGCGCGGGACGCGCCCCGGTTCCCGTGGCGGAGGGCTTGGTGGGCACGTTTTCATCACCGATGGGCTGGACCTCATCGGCGGCAACAACGTGCTCCCCTGTCTCCCCCAGCCGCGTGCCCACAGCGCGTTGTGGCAGCTCCACGGCGGGCCCCTGCGGCAGCGGCTCGGGTTCGGAGGAATCCAGCCGCCTCGTACGCAGCGGCCGCGTGGGATCCATCCCAACGAGGGCGAGTTCGCGGTAGCCACCTGCGGGAGGAAGCGCGTAGGCGGCGTCGGCAAGCTGAGTGAGCTGGGGGAAAGCCGTGGCAGACCCCTCGATCACCACCCACTCACCGGTGAGGTAGGCGCGGGTCACCGTCTCCGGGAGGCTCGCAAGAGCCTCGGTCACCCGAGCGTCCGGAAAGGAACCGTCCAGCTCCACAGGCTTATCGACGCTCTCATCCCGCCGCACAGCACACACCGGCACGCCGTCCCGAATCCCCGAAAACGCCTCGTAGCCGCCGACAATGCCGCGCGAAACCTGCTTGCCGGGGAACTCCTCGCACGAGCCCACGTACGTGAAGCCGTTATCCTCGGCCCACTTTTTCAGCGGCAGCGGCTCCGCGGTGCCGCGGCGCACGAGGTACACGCCGACGGCGAGCAGCACGAGGGCGAAGACGATGAGACCCAGGCGCATCTTATTCGCCCGTAGCCACGGGATTCGACGGATCGGCGCACCACATGGACCAGCCGCCGAGGTACGTGGCGGCGCCTGTCAGCCCCGCCAGCTCCATGGCGATGAGGCCCTGGGCGGAGTGCAGGCCGGAACCCGAGTACAGGATGACTTCCGAGCCATCCTTCACACCCTTGGACACGAACGCCTCGCGGATCACCTGCGGATCCTTGAACGTGCCGTCATCGTTGAGGAACGCGGCGGTGGGCACATTGACCGCGCCCGGAATGTGGCCCGCCTTGAGATCGAGGCGCTCCGTCTTGCCCGTGAAGCGGTTGCGGCCACGCGTATCCACGAGGAGGCCCGAGTGCTTCTTCACATCCTCGGTGGTGACGATGGGCATGTGGCCCGGATCGACGGTGATGCGGCCCTGGCTCGGCGGGTTGCCGGGGCCACCCATGACCGGGTACCCGAGCTCGCGCCACTTGGTCAGCCCGCCGTCCAAAACCTTGACGTTATTCACTCCGGCCCACTTGAGCACGAACCACGCGCGCGCCGCGAGGATGCCGCGCGCCTCGTCGTAGCAGATAATCGGGCGATCTTCACTCAAGCCCCAGCGGTCAAACCAGCGCTGGAGGATAGTGGCATTGGGAAGCGGGTTGCGGCCGCCTTCCTTGCTCGGCGTGCCGGCCAGCGCGTTGGCGGCATCGCAGAACTGGGCCGTGGGGATGTGCCCCGCGTTGAAGAGGGCAAACCCGTCGGTGCGGGACTCCTCATACATCGCGTGGAGCAGCATCTGCTTGCCACCACTTTGAAGGCTGTCTTGTAACTCTTGCGGGCTCACGAGAATACTCATGCCACCCAGTCTATGTTCCCGCGGGGAAATTGCCCACTGCACTGTGCGGTTTACGGTCGCGCCACGCGCGTGATGCGCGAGCCGGAATTACGCTTCCTATTTTGCCCCGCCGCTTCGGCATAACGCCCGCGCGCGCCACGCGCTACGCAAAGTTCCAATAAATTACTGGAACTTTGCGGGGGCGTAAAACTAAACCCCCAGGTCGCGTTTGGCAAAGTTCCAGTAATTTACTGGAACTTTGCGTCACCTGAAACGTCGGCGTACTAACCCTCGACTATTGTGGACACATCACCCATAATGGAGACTTGAAGAAATTTGGATTCTTAAGCTTCGGACACTACGCCATCGGCCACCAGTGCGGAATAACCGCCGCCGACTCCCTGAAACAATCTCTCGACTTCGCCCAGGCCGCCGACAACCTCGGCGTGAACGGCGCCTACTTCCGCGTGCACCACTTCGCGCCGCAGGCCGCCTCCCCCATCCCGATCATGAGCGCCATCGCCGGCTCCACCAAACACATCGAGGTGGGCACCGGCGTCATCGACATGCGCTACGAAAACCCCTACTACCTCGCCGAAGAGGCCGCAGCCCTCGACTTGCTTTCCGACGGGCGCGTCGCCCTCGGTGTCTCGCGCGGATCACCGGAGCCCGCCAAGGACGGGTGGCGCGCCTTTGGCTATGACGCCGAGCAGAAAAACGGCTCCGACATGGCTCGCCGCAAGTTCCTCCAGCTGCTCTCCGCCGTCCGCGGCGAGGCCGTCGCCGAGGCCGATACCCTGGAGCGCCAGTACCCGCAGATGTACCAGCCAGGCACGCCGCTGCCCATCTTCCCCCACTCCCCGGCCTCGACCGGCGGATTTGGTGGGGCTCCGGCACCAACGCCACCGCCGTGCAGGCCGCCAAGGACGGCGTCAACCTCATGAGCTCCACGCTTGTCAGCGAGGCCGACGGCTCCTCGCTCGGCGATATTCAGGCCGAGCAGATCCGCCAGTACCGTGAGGCCTGGGATCACGACTGGACTCCGCGCGTCTCCGTCTCGCGCACCGTGTTCCCCATCGTGGACGACGAGACCCGTCGCCTGTTTGCCCTCCACGGTGAGAGCCACGATCAGATCGGTTCGCTGGGTGAGGGACGGCAGGTCACGTTTGGGAAGACGTATGCCGATGAGCCTGATCGGATCGTCGAAAAGCTAGAGAAAGACAAAGCGGTGATGGACGCGGACACCCTCATGCTCACCATCCCCAACACCATGGGCGTGGACGTGAACGTGAAGATCCTTGCAGCCTTCGCCGAGCACGTCGCGCCCGCGCTGGGGTGGGAACCTAGTAATCTTCCCGGCGCTTAACCCAGCCGATGGCAGAATAGGTGACGGGCAGGAGGACAACCTCAATGAGGGTTTTCCACACGAAACCGACGGCCACGTAATTGACAAACGCACCGCCCGAATCGATGCCGATGACCGGCGCCGCAATGGTGCAAAAAATGAGAGTATCGCCGAACTCACCGACGATCGTTGACCCGATAAGGCGCGCCCACATGGACTTTTCTCCTGTGCGCGCCTTGATCTTTACCAACGTCCAGGAGTTGAGCAGCTGGCCCACGAGGTAGCCTGCGAGCGAGGCGGCGACGATCTGCGGCACGAGGCCGAGGGTGGCGGCGAACGCATCTTGCCCCTCGTAGAAGCTCGCCTGCGGCAGATAAATCGCGATGTAGAAGCTCACCACCGCCAGGATCATGCAGCCGAAGCCCAAGAAGATGGCCCGGCGCGTTGCCTGGAAGCCGAAGCACTCGGAGAGGACGTCGCCGACGACGTAGGCGATGGGAAAGAGGAAGAAGGCGCCGTCGAGAACGAACGGGCCGATCTCCACGCCCTTGGTGGCGTTGATGTTGGAGATGAGGAACACGACCACGAACACCACGACGAGCGGGGTGTAGAAGGATCGCTGGATTTCGATGTGGCGGGGTTTTCCGGACGCGGCCGCAGCCACGCCCTGCCCAGACCCGGGTCTCATTGTCATAGGTAGAAAATGTAGCGGGTGCGGGGACGGCTTTGGGATCGGGGTGGTTGTTACTTACGGATTTTTGGCGCTGCGCCGGGTGCGCGCGCAAAGTTGTATGAAATTCATACAACTTTGCGAGGTTTGAAAACTGAAAGCCCAGGTCGCGTTTTGCAAAGTTGTGTGGATTTCATACAACTTTGCGGCTGGGTGGAAATCGCTCCCGCAGGCAGGGTGTGGGCAGGCGAAAGCCCCCGCTGCGGAGGGCAGCGGGGGCGGGAGGCTCGCGGTTAGCGCACGGGCGCGATGTCGAGGCTTTCGCCGTCTGCGGCAACGTCGACATGGACGGTGTCGCCGTCGCGGACATCGCCGGCCAGGAGCTTCCGGGCGAGGGTGTCGCCGATGGCCTGCTGGATGAGGCGACGCAGCGGGCGGGCGCCGTAGGCCGGGTCGTAGCCGCGGCTGGCAAGCCAGCTCTTGGCGGCATCCGAGACCTGGAGGGTCAGGCGGCGGGCGGCAAGGCGCTCGGCGAGCTGACCGACCTGGATATCGACGATGCCGGTGAGCTGCTCGGGGCTCAGGGCATCGAAGACGACCACGTCATCGAGGCGGTTGACAAACTCAGGCTTGAACGTCCGCTTCACGGCGGCCATCATCTCGTCCTTGGTGCCACCGGCACCCAGGTTCGAGGTGAGGATGAGCAGCGTGTTGCGGAAATCCACGGTGCGACCCTGGCCGTCGGTGAGGCGGCCATCGTCGAGCACCTGCAGGAGGATATCGAACACATCGGGATGCGCCTTCTCCACTTCGTCGAAAAGCACAACAGTGTACGGACGGCGACGGACAGCCTCGGTGAGCTGACCACCCTGGTCGTAACCGACGTATCCGGGCGGGGCGCCGACGAGGCGGGCGACGGAGTGCTTCTCCCCGTACTCGGACATATCGATGCGGACCATGGCGCGCTCGTCGTCGAAGAGAAACTCCGCGAGCGCCTTGGCCAGCTCCGTTTTGCCCACGCCGGTGGGGCCGAGGAAGAGGAACGAGCCGGTCGGGCGGTTCGGATCCGCAACACCGGCGCGCGCACGGCGGACCGCGTCGGACACGGCGGTGACGGCATCCGTCTGGCCGACGACACGCTTGCCCAGCTCAGCCTCCATATGGAGGAGCTTTTCGGTCTCGCCCTGCAGCATCTTGCCGGCGGGGATGCCCGTCCACGCGGAGACAACCTCGGCGATGGTGTCCGGGGTGACCTCCTCGGTGAGCATGGTGTCCTGCTCGGAGTTCACCACCTGCTCGGCCTCGGCGAGGGCCTTCTCGGCCGCCGGGATCTTGCCATAGCGGATCTCGGACAGCTTGGCCAGGTCACCCTCGCGCTCGGCCTCCTCGGACTCAGTGCGCAGGCGATCGAGCTCCTCCTTGGCCTTTTGCACATGGCTGATGGCTTCCTTCTCGTTGGCCCAGCGGGCGCGCAGCTCGGAGAGCTTTTCCTTCTCGTCGGCAAGCTCGCGGCGCAGCTTCTCCAACCGCTCCTTCGAGGCGGCGTCGGTTTCCTTCTGCAGCGCCAGCTCCTCTACCTCGAGACGGCGGACGATGCGCTCGGCCTCGTCGATCTCCTGCGGCGAGGAGTCGATCTCCATGCGCAGGCGGGACGCGGCCTCGTCGATCAAGTCGATGGCCTTATCCGGCAGGTAGCGGTTGGTGATGTAGCGATCCGACAGCGTCACGGCCGCCACGAGGGCGGAGTCCTGGATGCGGACACCGTGGTGCACCTCGTAGCGCTCCTTCAAGCCACGCAGGATGCCGATGCCATCCTCGACGGACGGCTCACCCACGTACACCTGCTGGAAGCGGCGCTCGAGGGCGGCGTCCTTCTCAATGTACTTGCGGTACTCGTCCAGGGTGGTGGCACCCACCAGTCGCAGCTCACCGCGCGCAAGCAGCGGTTTAATCATGTTGCCGGCATCCATCGCCGAATCACCGGTCGCGCCGGCACCGACGATGGTGTGCAGCTCATCGATGAAGGTGATGATCTCGCCCTCGGCGTTCTTGATCTCCTCCAAGACAGCCTTGAGGCGCTCCTCGAACTCGCCGCGGTACTTCGCGCCGGCAACCATGGAACCCAGATCAAGGCTGATGAGCTTCTTGTTCTTCAAGCTCTCCGGCACGTCACCGGCGACAATGCGACGGGCAAGGCCCTCGACGATGGCGGTTTTACCCACGCCGGGCTCGCCGATGAGCACCGGGTTGTTCTTGGTGCGGCGGCTGAGCACCTGCATCACGCGGCGGATCTCCTGATCGCGGCCGATGACCGGGTCGATCTTGCCCTGGCGGGCACGCTCGGTGAGATCGGTGGAGTACTTTTCCAGGGCCTGGAACTGGTTCTCCGGATCCGCGTTGGTGACCTTGTGGCCGCCACGAACCTGCTCGAAGGCTGCCTTAATGTTCTCGTAGGTGGCACCGTGGCGGGCGAGCATCTTGGCCGCGTCCGAATCGCCGCGAGCGATACCTGCGAGAAGCACTTCGGTGGAGACGTACTCGTCGCCAAGCTCGCCGGCGAGTTCCTGGGCGGCGTTGAAAGCGTTGAGGGCACTGCGGTTAAAGTTCGGGTTGGCCATATTGGAGCCTGATGCCGACGGGTAGCCATCGACTAGCTTGCGGGCCTCGGTGGCGATGACCTGCGGGGCAACCCCTGCTGCCTTGAGCACGGGGGCGGCGACGCCGTCCTGCTGCTCAACGATTGCTACCAGGATGTGCGCGGGGCGAATATCCGGGTTGCCTTTGCCGGAGGCGAGCTGCAAAGCGGTCTGCAGGGCCTCCCCTGTTTTGGTTGTTGGTGTGAAATCACTCATGATTCATCTTCTCCTTTTTTGGTTAGTCATCTAGTACAACGCACCACAGGTTGAGTATGTTCCACTCAAGGCAAACTTTTTTTGAGCCTTCCTCACTCAACTTTACCGGCGCGCACTCAGCCCCGCTACAATCGAAAAGACCTCCCAGTTAGGGGTAGAATCACCCGGTCACCACCGAGACCGGAGCAAGGAGGACGACGCCATGGCCCGCCACGCCAAACCGACTTCTACGACGGACGCAACTGTCGCGTCCAGCTCGTCCTTTACAGCGGGTTCGCCTTTTAAAGCGGGTTCGTCATTTATGAAGAACCCGTCAAACATGACGAACCCCCAACGGCTGCTCCTCGCGTTCATCGGGATCTGCGGCGCGCTCACCCTCGCGGGACTCGTTCTGCTGTGGCCACCGTCCACCGCCCCCGCCATCAGCGATTCGTTTTCGAGCTCCTTTGGACTCAACCAGGAGTACGTGCGCGGCACCGTCACGGCCGTCGACCCCGGGGGCTGCCCGCCGCCGAACGAGGAGGGCTGTAAGCGCAACACCGTCCGCATCGAGGAGGGCCCCAACAAGAGCATTTCTACCCACCTCATTACCCACGAGGTGGCGGGCGAGCCGCAGCTCAACCAGGGGGACAAGGTGCTGCTCACGCAGACGCACACCCCCGACGGATACACCTACGCATTCGGCGATTACCAGCGCGGAGTACCGCTAGCCATGTGGGGGATCGTCATCTGCCTCGCCATCGTCGCCCTGGCCGCGTGGTACGGGGTGCGCTCCCTCATTGGCCTCACCTACTCCCTGGGTGTGATCCTCTTCTTCCTCGTCCCGGCGCTTCTGCACGGCGGTCCGGCGATCCCGCTGGCGGTGACGGCGGTGAGCGCCATCGTCATCGTCTCAGTACCGCTCGTCCACGGCCTCAACTGGAAGTCCGCCTCCGCGCTCAGCGGCACACTTGTCTCGGTGCTGGTCACCGCCGTGTTGGCCACGTGGGCGATCGGCTCCACCAACCTGCGGGGGCTTGGCAATGACGAAAACCTCAACCTCGTGCTCTATTTGCCTGAGGTGCAGATCCTCGGCGTCATGATGTGTGGCTTTATCGTCGGAGCCGTCGGCGGGCTCAACGATGTCACCGTCGCGCAGGCCTCCACCGTCAAAGAGCTTGTTGGCGCGGACCCCACGGCCCGGCCGTGGCAGCTGTTTTCCTCCGCCATGAAAGTGGGCCGGGATCACGTGTCCTCCATGACGTACACCCTCGTTCTCACCTACACGGGCGCGGCGCTGCCGATGCTGTTAATACAGTATGTTTCTACTCGCTCCGCCGGCCTCATTCTCACCGGCGACGAGGTGGCCACGGAGTTGCTCCGCTCCGGGACGGGCGCGCTGGCCATCGTGTTCGCTGTCCCGATTACCACAATTATCGCGGCTTTTGTCATCCCACGCCGTCAAACGCTGTACACTACAACTACAGTAGATAACGATTCGGTAACGCCCTAAGGACTAAGCACCGTGGATGACACACTTTCCCCCGTAGCCGAAAGGCTGCGCTCCGTCTCACCCGAGTTCCACGAGCACGTCCGCGCTGCCTTCTTTGAGAAGTGCCCCGAGACCATGCTCGTGTTTCCTCTGCACAAGCAGAACGTGCACGCCGACATGGGGCGAGCCCTCTCGTTTGTGTTTGAGCGCACGCCGGTCTCCGGCCACATCACCGACGAGATGCGTACGCTCGTCACCCAGCTGGGCAAGGATCACCGTAAGTACAACGTCTCACCCAAGTACTTCCACCCGTTTGTGGAGGCGCTTCGCGACGGACTGTTCTCCCTCTGCTCCGATTTATCGTTCCGGTACCTCGTCGGGGCGGATACGGCACTGGGCGAGATCTCAACGCTCCTGGCCCAGTCCATCGCCCGCGACGATTCTGCTGGCATCCCCCGCAACTACTCGGCCACTGTGGTGGACGTACAGCGCCGTTGCCGACGCATCTCCGTGGTGCGCCTCAAAACGCGCACCCCCATCAACTTCCAGCCCGGCTCTTATTTCCCCATTTCCTCCGAGGTCACGCCCGGTATTTGGCGCTTTTACACCTCGGCGTTGCCCGCCACCGAGACCGGCGAAATGGAGTTCCACGTGCGCACCAACCCGCAGGGCATGTCCTCGGTACCGCTGGCAAACTCCCGCGTGGGCGACACATGGCTGTTGGGCAACCCGTACGGCCGAGTAGCTATCGACGGGGACAAGGACGTGCTCATGATCGCCAACTCGGTGGGGCTCGCCCCACTGCGCTCCCTCATCTTGAGCCAGGTGGGGATGCTCAACCCGGCGCGCGTGCACCTGTTCTTCGGCGCCGAGTACCCCGGCGAGCTCTATGACCTGCGCACCCTGTGGGATGTGGCCTCCACCTCCCCGTGGCTCACGGTCACCCCGGTGGTGGAAAACGAGAAGGATCCGTGGTGGGTGAGCCCCACCGAGTGGTGCACTGCGCCGCGTGGCTTGAACGTCACCGAGCACGGCACGCTGGAGGAGGTTCTCCCCCGTTACGGCGCGTGGTCCGACCGGCAGATTCTCATCGCCGGCCCGCCCGCATGGATCCCCACCATGCGCGATGCCCTGGTCCGAAACGGCACGCCACCACAGAACATCCTGTACAACGCACTCTAGGATCAACTCATGAACAGTAAAAAACCGGGAATCCTCCGGCGAGTTCATCGCCTTGAGCATCGTCTTCTTCGTGCTCGCGGTGCCGCTGTTTGGCCTGTTTAGCCTTTTGACGGTCCTCATTTTCCGCACAACCGCCGAGTGGGCCGTCATCCTCGGCGGGTTTGTCGGTCCCATCTTCGCCGCCGTCATCGCGCACAAGGCGACGCGGCGGCCACCGCGCGGCACCGACGATTCGGAGGAGTAGGGCTTAGTCCGCCTCGAGAACCGGCAGCGTCGTGCGGGCCTTGTCCACCACTGCGGGATCGATCTCCGCGTAGAGGATCCCCTGCTCGTGGCCCAATTCTTTAACCACGCCACCGAACGGGTCAATGACTGCGGAGTAGCCGACGCCGACGGGGTCGGTGCGGCCGTCGTCAAGAAAGCCCTGATCCGCGGCGAGAATGAAGCACCCGCTGTCGAGCGCCCGGGCGCGAATGAGGAGCTTCCACTGGTACTCCTTGGTGTTACCCGGCGTCCAGCTTGTGGGCACGATGATCGCCTGGGCACCCCGGCGCGCCATTTCCTTAAAGAAGGCGGGGAAGCGAATATCGAAGCAGATGGCCACGCCGAAGGTGATGCCATCGACGTCGAAGGTGACGATGTTGTCGCCCGGGGCGACGGAGTCCGATTCCGCGAAGCCGAACGCGTCGTAGAGGTGCATCTTGTCGTACATGAGTGGCTCGGCGTGGGGGCGGGCAATGAGCGCCGTGTTGAAAACACGCCCGTCTTCTGCGGGCCGGAACGTTCCGCACACAACGGTGACCGACAGAGCGCGGACAAGCCCCTGGATCAGCGAGGAAAACCAACCGAAACGCTCGGCAGACCCGGTGAGCGGGCCGGCGCCGAACGCGTGCATCGTCGCCTCGGGCAGGACAATGAGGCGGGCACCGGCTGCAGCGGCCTCGCGGATAGAGGACTCCACCAGCTTCGCGTTCGCCTCAATATCGCCTGAACTATTGATCTGACATAGTGCTACCAACATGGTCGCGATTGTAGACTTATCTCAAATACCAGTGCACGAAAGGCGAACATGAAAATCACCATCCCCGGCATCGGCGAGTTCGACGCCCTCCAGGTCGCAGGCGCAGTCCTCGGCGTGATTACCACGCTCAGCGCCATCATCGGCATCGCCGTCTCCGCCACCCAGCCCGCGCCACCGCGCGAAACCACCTGCAACTGGGCAGGCGACGAGATCCCCGTCATCGACGGCACCTCCGTCGCCCTGTTGGCCAAGTCGCCCGCCACGGTGAAACTCGCCGGCTTCACCGCCGGCGACGCGCAGCTCGACCGCTCCGAGTGCCCGAGCTCGTACACCTCCACCGGTGAGGGCAACCCCAGCCTCACCATCACTGCACCCACGGATTCGCGCCTCTACCTGCACGTGGGCTACGACGATTCCAACACCGTGGACGGGCGCACGAAGGCCCCGTACACGGTGACGGTGAGCCGGCCCGGCAAGGAGGACACCGTGAGCGAGCTGGCCAACGTGTACGGCGGCCAGTTCTGGACGCTGGGGCTCACCGCCGGGGAGCCGACGACCATCACTGTCCATCCCACCACCGGCAAGGAGCCCGTCTACCCGGGGCTCATCATCGGCAGCCCGATCCTCGGTCCCGCCCCCGTCGCCCAGGAAGATGGAGACTCGAGCTCCAGTAGCTCCACGAACTCCGCAGATAACGGAAGCTCCGAGAAGTAGCTCGTCGGTTTTCCCGAGTCCACGCGTCACAAAAGGGCCCAGCATCGAAGAAAGCTGAGCCCTTTCTTCAACTCACAATTCGGCTAACGCCTGCGATTCATCGGAGGTCCATGTGTAAATGTGCTTGAACACACCTTTTGGTTTCCGAATCGAGGCTGCCGCGTTACCGATTCCATATCTGGGGGACTTGTGCTTCAGCGGGATCGGGGGAAAAGTGAAAAAACTCCCAGCGGTACAGCCACAGCTGGTGATCGTTGCGGAGGCTGCACGAGCAAGCCCACCCACGCGGGCCGATGATGACACTACATAATCCCACCGCTGAATCAACCAGGCCATGCTGAGACTAATTTCCTCCGAGCGCATGTGAGCAAATACCAACACAGCACGCAGGAGTTGGATCAGCCTTCGCTTCAACCCACCAAATATCGATATCGCCACTTTCACAGACTGGCAAGGTGGAATAATGCCTATAAGAGGCATTGCTATTCTCAGAGGAAATATCGGCCATCATACGCCTATGACACGAATTGGATTCCAAAATAATGCCCAGTGACATTACTCTGACCAGAACCTATTTCCTTGCAAAGGAAGAGGATTTGCCTCGGTGTTATCAGCGCTATCTCGAGCGAGTGGAGCGTGTGAAACAGTTCACTACCGTCTATCTAATCGCTGATTCGGAGTTCCATGAGGTGGATTCACTTGTGAAAAAGAATCTGCTTGACGATCTCCAGGCTCAGAGCGATGAACCGGTTGACGGGGACGAATGGGAAATGTACAGCTACTCCACCGCACTAGGAACGATAGATGAACCCATTGAGCCCGGGGCAACGGTGTCACGGTTGTGGGAGGACATGCTCCTGACCGATGATGAGGAGTGGCCACGATCCTTCATCAGCTCCGTTGACTTCTCGTCATTCATGTCACGGCCGAAGTAACAAGCGAATACAGCTCAACACAGTAGTGAAGACTGAAAGTAACCGGAGTAGATGCACAAGCTTTTTCTCCTCGGTGCCCTCATAAGTAGCTCCATTGGGCAACCGTTTTTTCGTCCAGCGACCAGAAGCTGTCGCGTGTTCTGCCCCACTCACAGGTACGCCACAGCCGGACAAGATCCGGAAAATGAAGTCTCTTAATCTAGTGCGCATCAAAATTAGGGGACGCTCGGGAAAAATCGGTCACGATAGACACGCCGGACAATACGATCGGGCTCAGCCGCCCTCGTAAAATCCCATCCCTTCGAGAAAAAGTGAATTGATCCGAACGGATAGCTACGGTGGTGGCCTCTCAAGCACAAACACGCCGAACCGTAACTCACAGATTCACCACGCGAACCGGCTCTTGCGACGACCCGTTTGGACCCCCAGCATTGGATTGGCGGACCCGGGCCGACATCACTTACACACCAGCCACACAAATGCTCCCCACCCGTTGAAATTGCACTTCACAATTCAACTGATGGGGGAGCACTTCGATTAAGAAGGCAACGCCGACCACGTCGCCTCTGCCCACAAAGCGCGACGCTAACGCCTGCGCTTCCACACCACTACTGCTGTGGAGGCGGGAACGTGGACGAGTTCGCCGCCGCGACGGGGGGCGTGTTCGAGCTTCTGGCGAAGCTCCTCGTTTTCCTCCTGCAGCTCTTCCAGGCGCCGCTCCAGCGCGGATTTCTCCTCCTGAAGCCTCGTGATCGCCTTTATTCCTGCGAGGTTGACGCCCTCGTCGTGGCTGAGCCGCTGGATTTCTCGCAGCTGCTCCACGTCCTGCTTGGTGTAGCGCCTGCCACCGCCGCGCGTGCGGCGCGGGGTGACAAGCCCCATGCGGTCGTAGGAACGCAGCGTCTGCGCGTGCATCCCCGCGAGCTCCGCCGCCACAGAGATGACGAAGACTTCGGTTTCCTGCGAATTATTTTCCTTAGACATCCGTCACCTCCTTTCTGTGACAGCACGCACGTGAGCTGACGCCCACGCCGACGCATTACTTGTGTTGTTTCATCCAATCCTCGCGCGGAGTAAAACCGGAGTCTTTCTCCGCCTGGGCGTACGAGCGCAGTGCGCTTGTGGCCGCCGGGTCGAGGTGGGTGGGAACCGTGACCGTGACGGTGACCATGAGGTCGCCACCCTTGACGCCACGCCCCTTGATCCTCAGCGTGCGGCCCGAGGGGGTTCCTGCGGGCAGCTTCACCTTGACGGGCTTACCCAGGGTGGGCACGGTGATCGTGTCTCCCAGGGCGGCCTCGGCGAACGTCACGGGGACGGTCACCTCAAGGTCATTGCCGTCGCGGGTGAACACCTTGTCCGGCCGGACGGTGACGTTGACGAACAGGTCGCCCGAGGGTTTCCCGTTCGGCCCCGCCTCGCCCTGGCCGGCGAGCCGCACTTTCTGGCCGTCGCGCACACCCTCAGGGATGCGGACGGTGATGGAGCGTGTTCGGCGCACGGTTCCGGTGCCGTGACAGTTGGAGCAGGGGTCCGTGATCTTCTTGCCACTGCCGCCGCAATCGGTGCAGGGCGCGGAGAACCCGAAGGCTCCCTTTTGCTCCGAGGTGAACCCCGTCCCGTGGCACGTCGGGCACGTGGTGGGGTTCCCGGATTTCGATCCTGACCCGTGGCACGTCCCGCAGGGCGCGTCGCCGGTCAGCTGGATGGGGATGACGGTGCCTTCCACGGCCTCGCGGAAGTCGAGCGTTATGTGCGTTTCGACGTCGGCCCCCCGCGACGGTTGCGCAGTGCGAGAAGCACCCCCGCCGCGGTTGAAAAGGCCACCGAGGATATCCCCAATGCCACCTTCGCCAGCAAATCCCGATCCGCCTTGGGTGAAGAACTCCGAGAACCCGCCGCCGTCCGTCGATGTGCGAAACCCACCCGGAAAGCCCGGGCCTCCGTTTCCGCCAAAGAACCGGCCGGAGCCGACCATGGCTTTGAACTCGTCGTAGTCCTTCCGCTTCTTCGAGTCGCCCACGACATCGTAGGCTTCGGCGGCTTTCTTGAAGCGTTCCTCCGCGGCTGGGTCGCCGGGGTTGGTGTCCGGATGGTTCTCACGCGCCAACTTCCGGTAGGCCCGCTTGATCTCATCCGCGCTTGCGGACGAGGAGACCCCCAGGTCCGCGTAATAGTCTTTATTAGCCCATTCGCTTTCTGCCACTGGGCATCTCCTCCTTTCCTTTACACTTCCTTATTCACTTGTTCATTTTATTGTCAACGAGACGTACTTAAGACTCGTTGTTCTCTGATTCGTCTGCCGAGGCGGCCTCGGGGGCCGGTTCATCGGCAGACCCCGACTGTGCCTCTTCCACATCGTCAATGATGACCATGGCGGTGCGGAGAAGGCGATCGTCGATCATGTAGCCTTTGCGGAGCACCACGCCGATGCGCTTCTCGTCGCCGCTGGACAGGTCCTGGACAGCCTCGTGGATCTCCGGGTTGAACTCGTCACCCGCGGCACCGAAGGGGGTCACCTTCAGCTGGCCGAGAATTCCGGCGAGCTTCCCGGCGAAGGCCTTGAGCGGGCCCTCCTTGAGGTCGCCGTGCTGTTCAGCAAGATCCAGATCGTCAAAGACGGGGAGGAACTTCTGCACCACGGACGATGTCGTGTGGTCGATGGTGGTCTGCCGGTCCTGCGCCGCGCGCTTACGGTAGTTCGCGTACTCGGCGCTGACCCGCTGCAGGTCATCGGTGCGTTCTGCGAGCAGTGCGGTGAGCTTGTCCTCCGGGGATTCCTCGGGAGCCTGCTCAGCGGTGTCGGCTGCGGCCGCCGCGTCGGCGGCGGTGTCCGCCACCTCCGCGTCAGCGACCGGTTCGCCACCGTCGGCACCGCCGACGGCCGACTCCGTCACCTCGGGCTCCTCAGGCGTGGGGTGCTCGCGGTTCTCGGGGTCACTCACTACTTGTCACCGTCCTTGTTGTCCGTGTCCTCGTCCACAACCTCGGCGTCAACAACGTTGTCGTCGTCGGAGCCGCCTGCGGCGCCGGCCTCCGTGGTGCCCTGGGCTGCCTCCTGAGCGTAGATGGCCTTGCCCATCTCCTGGGACTCGGTGGACAGCTTCTCCACAGCGCTCTTCACTGCGTCGATATCGTCGCCCTCGAGTGCTTTCTCCACGCCCTTGGCGGCCTCTTCCACCTTGGTGCGGATATCCTCGGACACCTTGTCCTTGTTCTCATCCATGAAGGAGCGCGTGGAGTAGACGAGGGATTCCGCCTGGTTGCGGATCTCCAGCTCCTCGCGGCGCTTCTTATCGGCCTCGGCATGCTCTTCCGCATCCTTGATCATACGGTCGATCTCGTCCTGGGACAGACCGGAGCCGTCCTGGATGGTGATGGTGTTCTCCTTGCCGGTGCCCTTGTCCTTGGCGGTCACGTGGACGATGCCGTTGGCGTCGATGTCGAAGGTGACCTCGATCTGCGGGATGCCACGCGGGGCCGGGGCGATGCCGCCGAGTTCAAAGGATCCGAGCAGCTTGTTGTGGGCCGCGATCTCGCGCTCGCCCTGGAACACCTGGATCTGGACGCTCGGCTGGTTGTCCTCAGCCGTGGTGAACGTCTGCGTCTCGCGCTTCGGGATGGTGGTGTTGCGCTCGATGATCTTGGTCATGACGCCACCCTTGGTCTCGATGCCGAGCGACAGCGGGGTGACATCAAGGAGCAGAACGTCCTTGACGTCGCCGCGGAGAACGCCGGCCTGGAGGGCGGCACCGACAGCCACAACCTCGTCCGGGTTGACGGACTTGTTCGGCTTCTTGCCACCGGTCAGCTCGGTCACGAGCTCCGTGACGGCGGGCATACGGGTGGAGCCACCGACGAGCACAACCTGGTCAATATCGGACGTGGAGATGCCAGCATCCTTAACTACCTGGTTGAACGGCTGCTTGGTACGGTCCAGAAGATCCTTGGTGATGTTCTGGAACTCGGAGCGGGACAGCGTCTCGTCCAGGAACAGCGGGTTCTTTTCAGCATCCACCGTGATGTACGGCAGGTTGATCGTGGCGGACTGCGAAGCAGACAGCTCGATCTTGGCCTTCTCGGCGGCCTCGCGCAGACGCTGCAGGGCCATTTTGTCCTTGGTCAGGTCAATGCCGTGGGAGGCCTTGAACTTTTCTACCAGCCAATCAACGATGCGCTGGTCCCAGTCATCGCCACCGAGCTTGTTATCGCCAGCGGTGGCCTTCACCTCGACCACACCGTCGCCGATCTCCAGCAGGGACACATCGAACGTGCCGCCACCGAGGTCGAACACGAGGATGGTCTGGTCCTTGTCGCCCTTTTCCAGGCCGTAGGCGAGTGCTGCCGCCGTCGGCTCGTTGACGATACGCAGGACGTTGAGGCCTGCGATCTGGCCGGCTTCCTTGGTGGCCTGACGCTGTGCGTCCTCGAAGTACGCAGGAACGGTAATGACGGCGTCCGTGACGTCCTCGCCGAGGTAGGCCTCTGCGTCCCTCTTCAACTTCATGAGCGTACGTGCCGAAATCTCCTGCGGCGTGTACTTCTTATCATCAATGGAAACGGTCCAGTCCGTACCCATGTGGCGCTTGACGGAGCGGATGGTGCGATCAACGTTGGTCACCGCCTGGTTCTTAGCGGACTGCCCGACGAGCACCTCGCCGTTCTTGGCAAAGCCGACCACCGACGGGGTGGTGCGGGAGCCCTCCGAGTTAGCGATGACGGTGGGATCCCCACCTTCGAGCACTGCCACAACCGAGTTGGTTGTACCGAGGTCGATACCTACTGCGCGTCCCATAATATTTTTCTCCTTCTTCGAAATCCGTTTGTCTACTGTCTCCCGGCCAGGTCTGTCACCACCGTGCCGGGGGAGTTGATTGAGCCTCACTCAATTTCAAGAGCCACTGTACCAGCACCCTTGAGCCTGCGCCACTCAATCTCACACTCAGTACAACACACCACGCCCAAAGTTATTCCCACTCGACTCAACTTTCTTTTTCCCGGCGCGCATTCGCGGTAAAAGACGAGGTCACGAGCGGGCGTCGACAAGCACAAGAACCCTAACCCCCGAGGAGCGCGACCATCCGCTCGTGGTACATCACCGGCAGGCAGCGGGCAGCAACCAGCCGCCGGGCGGCCTGTTTATCGCCGCACGCGCCCGCGAAGACTTCCCCCATGGTCACCCCGTGCCCCGGCACGTCCACCACGACCAGCTCGTCTCCCGCGTGCACCGTCCCCGGCGTAATAACCCGCAGGTAGCTGCCCGTGCGGCCGTGCGCGGTGAACCGCTTGATCCACCCCGGCTCACCCATCCAGCCGGCGAACGTACGGCACGGCGTGCGGGAAACGGACACCTCCACCACGGCGCTGCCGATGCGGAAGCGGGTGTTGACCACCGCGTCCTCCCAGGCGATGCCGGTAGTGGTGAGGTTTTCCCCGAACGCCCCGTTGGCCAGTTTTCGGCCGAGCTCGCCCTCCCACCAGTCAAGCTCCTCCCGCGCGAACGCGTACACTGCTTTTTGCGCGCCACCGTGGTGCTTGGTATCCCCCACGAAATCGCCCACCACCCCGGAGCCGTCGCCGTAGTGGGGACCGGGGATGAACAGCTCGAGGGAGGAAACGGGAACCTTCGCCATCCCGCTCATCCGCGCGCTACCGCCCGGGTCCGTGTGGGCAACTGCGCGATTGCACGAAATCACTGTAGCCATGCACACAGTGTAGCCAGGCACGCAGCGCGACAAGGCGTACTGCGCGACAAGTACGACAGAGCGCGCAGCGTGACAGACGTGGAACAATGGGCCCATGGATTTGGACATCATCATTTTTGGCGCCACCAGCTTCGTGGGACAGCTCACCGCCCTCTACCTGCGCGAGACCTACCCCGACCTCAAGCTCGGCCTGGCCGGGCGCAGCCAGGAGAAGCTCGAGGCGCTGGGCATCGAGGCGCCGCTCATTATCGCCGACGCCAACGACCCGGCGGACATGGACTTCCTCGCCGAGCACGCCCGCGTGGTGATCTCCACCGTCGGCCCATACACCCGCTACGGCGCGCACCTCATCATGGCCTGCGCGGAGCGTGGCACCGACTACGTCAACCTGTGCGGGGAGGCCCCCTTCATCCGCCAGATGATCGACCAGTACCAGGCCACGGCCCACGAGACAGGAGCCCGCATCGTGCAAGCCTGCGGGTTCGACTCCGTCCCCAGCGACATCGGCATGTACGAGCTCTCCCGCCAGGCGGAGGAGCCATTTACCAAGGTCACTATGGTGGTCACCGACCTCAAGGGCGGGCTTTCCGGCGGCACCATCGCCAGCATGAAGGAATCGCTCGCAGCGCAGGAAAATCCGGACACCGCCATCCACGGCAAGTACTCGCTGTGCCCCGACCCGGCCAGCGAGGCCAACCCGGGCGGCCAGAAGGACATGGACATCGACCGCACCCCCGAGGGCTGGGCCGGACCGTTCTTCATGGCCGGGTTCAACACGCGGATCGTCCGGCGCTCCAACAGCCTCCTGGATCACCAGTACGGCCGCGAGCTGCGCTACACCGAGCGCCAAAAGACCGGCTCCAAGCTCGCCGCCATAGCGCTCGCCGCGGGGCTCGGCGTGGCGTTCAAGGCCGTCACCACCGACGGCCCGTGGCAGCGCCTCATCCCCCAGCCTGGCACCGGGCCGAGCGAGAAATCCCAGGAAGCCGGGCACTTCACCACCGTGCACCACGGCATCACAACAACTGGAAAGCACTGGGCCACCACTTTCCGCGGCAACGAGGACCCCGGCTACAAGGGCACGGCGAAGTTCCTCGGCGAGGCCGCCATGACGCTCCTTGCCACCCCCGATCACACCGCCGGCGGCATCCTCACCCCGGCCTCCGGCCTCGGCGCGCCCTACATCGCGCGCCTGCGCGCCGCCGGGTTTACTATCTCCTCGCGAAAACTGGTGTAATCCGGCCTCACCTGGGCCTCCTCGTGGGTGTCACCCCACCCGAGCTACAAAAAACGTGCTATATGGGCTAAGCTTCTCGCCGTCTACTGCCTATATAGAGGAATGAGTTTATGAGCACTAGTAGGAGGGTCTCTCCCGACGATTACGTCGACGGTGAGACCCGGAAGGACCTCCACCAAGCCGTGGAGGATTCGCTTGCGGAGGCCAACGACGCCGACCCGCGCGAGGACCCGTTCCCGGAGTCCGGTGCCGACGGCGCCGATCGCTCCGTTGTGTTGAGCGCCGACGCGAAGATGGTTGCCGCCTGGGCCTGGCGCTTCATCGGCTTAGCCATCGCGCTGTGGATCTTGGGCAAGGTCATCGGCTCCGTGTGGGCCGGTATCCTCCCCATCCTCATCGCCGTACTGCTGTGTACGGTTCTGTGGCCGCCGACGAAGTGGCTGAAGGATCACAAGGTGCCGATGGCGCTGTCCGTGGTCCTCACCCTGCTCGGGTTCGTGGCCGTGTTCTCCGGCGTTGTTGCCGCCATCGCGCCGACGTTTAGCACGCAGGGCAAGCGCCTGTTTGATTCCGGCAAGGAAGGCGTCTACCGCCTCGGCGATTGGATCCAGGGCCCGCCACTCAACGTGCAGAGTGAGCAGGTAGACCAGGTTATTGACGAGGTGTTCGGCTGGCTGCAGGATCAGGCATCCAATATCGCCTCCGGCGTGTTCAGCGGCCTGTCCGCCGTCTCCTCGGCCGTGGTCACCTTCGGTGTTGCCGTGATCTTGAGCTTCTTCTTCCTGAAGGACGGCTCCAAGCTGCTGCCCACCATCCGTGGTGTGGTGGGCCAGAACGTGGGCTGGCACCTGTCTGAGGTGCTCACCCGCACGTGGAACACCCTCGGCGGGTACATTCGCGCCCAGGCCGCGGTGTCCGCCATCGATGCGGTCATCATTGGTCTTGGCCTGTGGGTGCTCAAGGTCCCCATGGCCCTCACCCTTGCTGTGATTACGTTCTTCGCTGGTTTCATCCCCATCGTCGGTGCGTTCTCGGCTGGCGCTCTGGCTGTGTTGATCGCGCTTGTCGACGGTGGGTTGAAGACGGCCATTTTCGCCCTCATTCTCATCATCTTGGTGCAGCAGCTGGAGGGTAATATCCTCTCCCCGATGCTGCAGTCCAAAGCCATGGATCTGCACCCGGTTGTTGTGTTGCTGTCTGTCACCGTCGGTGGCGGGTTGTTCGGCATCATCGGCGCATTCCTCGCCGTGCCGGTGGCCGCCACGGTGGCCGTGTGGATCCGCTACCACCAGGAGATGGTGTCCCTGCGCACGGGTGAGATCACCTACGATGACATCAAGATTTCCACCGCCGATGGGGATCCCTCCATCACGACGGAGGAGGCCTTTGCTAACGTCCGCGCCCGCTTCAAGCGCATGGGTGGTGGCCGCACGCAGGCCCGCACGGTTGTTGATTCCGCCGTTGAGGATCAGCGCTCCGAGGGCGACGAGGACTAGCCCCAACCGCACCGCAACTCGCTGCCGGCACCTGCCGGTGGCGAGTTTTTTGTGCATTGCCTCCGCACCTCGCCACTAGCAAAGCCTGCTCAAATTCCTAAACTTGGTTCAGCTGCCGTAAATCTGCGGTTGTTACCGTAGAAAGCATGTTTACACTCGCACATTCCGCCGTCGCATTGACCACCCTTCTATCCAGTACTTTTGGAGCCCCCGTGCCAGCCACTTCTGACCCCGCGCTACTGCTCACAGCATCTCACATCGCCGCCCACCCCGCCGCCACGGAGGCTGACCAGTTGCTAACCGGCAGCTGGCATGCCGTGGATTTCCCCGCCGTGACTCTCGATTTTTCCGCCCCCTCAAAACTGACTTACCAGGGCGATTGCAACCCCACCTCGCAGGCCGACGCGACGCTGACACCTGAGGGCACCCTCGTCGTCACCGGTGGTGGCACCACCCGTATGGCCTGCAGCCCGGAGGAAAACGAGCTCGGACAGCAACTACGCAGCGTGCTCCTCGCCCACCCGCAGGTATTGGCCGGGGACCACGGTGAGCTCGTCCTCCAGCACGGTGACAAGCGCATCGCTTTCCAGCGTTAGCACCCATCCCCGAAACTCACTGATGCCAGGAGCCACCATCCCCACAGATCGGTGGCTGTCTTCCTGACCCAACGGGCGCACCTTCCTTTCCCGCCGCGGCCCTGTGCGTCGAGGAAAATTGGAGGGCACACCTCTCCCAGTGACAGTTACAAAGGCGTGGGGCGGGCGCTCTTTGCGCCACAGTCCATCACGCTGGCGTAACTCCCCACCGTGGAAAATTCCGCGCTTCCCCACAATTGTTTCCTCGCTGGGGATGGATCTTCCACACTGCTAGATACTCCTACAACAGCTGCCGGGTTGTCTTTTCTTGTTCGGCCAGTTCTCGCGCCCAGGCGCCAGCATGCCACCGCGTCATCTGGCAAGCGGGGCGCCGGGGAACAGCGAGTATCACCGCTCTCAGGAGTTCACGCACCTATTTCCCGGCGCTCACCTACGAGGCGATACTTTCTAGGCGCTTCATTCTCATCGTCGCCCAGCACCTGGGCGATTTGATGAAATACTGCCAACCAAAATGCACCGTCTTGCTTGCGGCTAGCGGTCACTACAATGACTGGGTTTCCGCAGCGGTCAAAAGACGCAGTGCTGAGTCCAGAACCAGACGTCTCCAGCTCCGCGAGAAAAATTACGCCTGCTGTTTTCAACAAAGCGGTGACTGATTCAATTACCGTTTCAGGGTTGTTCTTAGTGATGCCTTGAAGCTCGGGCACGAGGTGGCGTAGCCTTCGCCTATCAAAACGAGGAACGTCAACCACCTTGTTGGCCCGGTTTCTAACGATAGCCAGCCACGTCCATCGCTCCCCTAGTGGCACGTCGCTTACCGCGCCGTGCAGGTTGGCAGCGGAAACTTGCCTTTCTACGACAGCCACTAACGCACGCGGGCTCGCTACCTGTAGCAACCGGTACAGCTCCTCGACGAGCTTCTCGGGAGTCCTCCACGAGCACCTGATCAGGCCCGTCTCCCGGAGCCGACTGATGCATTGTTTAGGAAAGAGACTTGTGACGGTATCGCTATCTTCTTCCGTCACCTCGATTTCTGACTGGCGCGCTTCGTAGCGAGCCTGCAGGGTGAGCCAGAATTCCACGGTGTAACCGGTGACTAGTTCGAGTTTGGTAGCCATTTCTCTACTGATCCGAACGTGACCCCGAATCAGCTGATTGAGATGCTTGACAGACACGTCGAGCCGTAGGGCCAACTCAGTCTGGGTCATCCCTTCGTTGTCCTCGAGCCACTCCTCAACATACGTGCCAGGGGGAAGTATGAGTGACGTTCGTGTGGGGCGCACCGCCATCTGGATCACCTCGCTTCCTCTCAGTGTGTGTCTTTTTTCTATTATGACTACCCGGTGTGTTTTCCCGTATTCCCCCACTGGTGGTGCCAGTAGGAGCCTGAAATTTCCGGTGAGATCACCAGATATTTTCCCTTTGTCGGCTCCACCACGTCTGCCGTCAAGAACATGCCAGCGCCCGGGACCACCGCTACCAACTCTGAGCATTTCAGCCACATCTTCGTAGCTGGATATCTCATTGAGACGGCGATCCCGATTCCTTAGTCCCTGCACACCGTAGTTCTTGCGAAATTCTCGGTCATCTTCGAACAGTCTCCGGGTACGTTCGTCCTTGTATCTGTACTCCAAATTTACCTACTGGGTAATAATTTAGCCACCCCACGTAACAGCGCGCACATGAGATTCCCCTACTCTCTAGGCAGTGTCAACTGTACAGGAGCATCACCATGCCCGACCATGATTGTGAGCCTCACTACTTAACTTGAGCACCTCCACAACTCCAATGGAGTGAGAGGGCTGGGCGCCGCGGCCGTGGAGATGTGGTGAATGCCAAAGAACAAACTGGGAGATTCAGTTCCGGCACAGGGTGGGCGCAGCCACACTCTATAGATGCCTCAACGCAACCACACACACGTCCCGATGCTTCCAGGTAACCGCCCAATATTATGTTGTCAACCAGGCGCAAGCTGCTACTTTGCACCCACTGGAATCCAAACTGTGACCGTTACGGTAGGAACCATGTTCACATTGACACAGACCGCAGCGGCCGCGACTGCTGCGCTCTCCAGTATTGTCCCTGTCCCTCCTGCAACCCCCGCCCCGGCGCCGCAACCCGTCGGCGCAGAAGCGCCCCAGCCACTGTCCTCTGAATGGCACCCGTTCGATCCCGTGCAAGAGATCGGCGAGCAGCTGCAAGGCGCCATTCCCACCGCACCACAGGTGCACATTGGCGAGCACGGCGAAATCATCGTGCAACGCTAACCCACCCATGAAACAAGTAGTCTTGGGGCCTCATAAACGCCCCCAATTTGGCCGCTGGGCTGGTTAATTGCCAATATTCAGACACATTCTTTGGCGGTTATCCTTTAGCGGCCAACGGATGCACAAAGGCCACCGACCTCACGGTCGGTGGCCTTTGCTTCTGTGTTTTGTTAAAGGCCCAGCTTTTCGATCGCCTTGGCCAGCTGCACCGCGCCGGGTTCGACCGCGCCGGCCCACTTCGCGGCGGCTTCCTCGTCGGCCTCATCGGACACCTGCTTGAGCAGCGTGACCGGGATGCCGAGGCGCTCGCCCACCCAGGCGACGGCGAAGCCCTCCATATCCACGAGCTCCGCCAGCGCCACGATGCGCTCCTTCTCCTGCGTGGAGGAGACGAAGTGGTCGCCGCTGGCCAACCGCGCGGTGGGCAGCTCCCCGGAGGTTGCCAGGTCGAATTCCTTTTGGGCGAAGTCCTCGTCCATGCCGGTGCCGGCGAAATCGTGCTGCAGCACGTGGGAGATCTCGTACACACCCGAGTGGCCCGCGGCGAGGGCGCCGGCGGTGCCGAAGTTGACAATCCGGTCCGGCCGCCTGGTAAGCGCCGCCTCCATGACGGTGGCTGCTGCGGCGACGAGCCCCACGCCGGAAATCACGAGTTCGCGGTCTTGGGGCAGGTAGACGGCCTCTTCGGTGGTTGCTGAGACAAACAGTGTGGTCATAGAACCTATCCTACGGCAACCGTCGCGCCCTCAGATGCGGGCACGTGCCCTCCCGCGGCGGGCGCGGAGGCGGGCTCCTCGGAAGTGACCGTGACCGGTTTCTGCGCACGAGCAACCGGTTGCCCAGACGCGTGCGCCGCGCGCCGGATTAGTCGCGCACGCAGCGCCAGTGCGATGCCCAGCGCGATGATGGGCAGCTGCGCCTGCCACAGGACGGTCGCGCCGAAGATGCGTGGCGCGTTGAGCGCGACGAGCAGCGTCCCCACGAGGATGCCGAGCACCGTCGGGTTGAACCTGGAAATCAGCCACGCCGCGATGGGCGCGGCGAGCACACCACCGATGAGGAGGGCCGCGATGAGCGCGAGGTGGGCGACGATCTCGTCCCACATCCCGATGACGAACCCCAGGGAGGCCGCCACGGTGACGACGAACTCCGCCGTGTTGACGGTGCCGACGATCCGCCGGGGATTCTGCTTACCCAAGACCAGCATCGTCGACGTGGTCACCGGACCCCAGCCACCGCCCCCCGTAGCGTCGACAAGCCCACCGAAGAACCCGAGGCCGGCGAGGAACCAGGAGGAGTGGGGGCTGACGTCCGCGGGTCCCACCCGCCGAAGCTGTCGCGCACGGAGAAGATGCGTTCCTTGGCCCGGGCCCGCTCCTCGTCACGGCGGGCGCCGCCCAGGACGGCCTCGTAGCCCTGCTCCTCGATGGTTTCCACCAAAGGAACCGTCTGCAGCGGGTTGCGGGTGCCGTCCGGGCGCTCTTTCAGGTCGCCACGGTCGATCCAGTCTTGCACATGGGCCACGCGCAGGCGCAGGTTGGTCTCCATCGCCACGCGGTCGCGGAACTCGATCACCTCGGGGAAGTTGTGCCCCGTGTCCACGTGCAAAAGCTCGAACGGGATGGCTGCCGGTGCGAACGCCCGCTTGGCCAGCTCGAGGACGAGGCAGGAATCCTTGCCACCGGAAAACAGGATGGCGGCCTTATCCGTTTGGCCTGCTACCTCGCGCAGGATGTAGATCGATTCGTTTTCTAGGTCTTTCAGGTGTGGTGAAATAGTCACTGGTGAAGCCCGCATTCTGTCTTGGCAAATCCTGACCAACGCCCGGCCCGGGGATCCTCCCCGGGCGCACCCTGCGGGTGCACGGCGCGCAGCCAATGGAGGGGTAACCCTGACGGGTGAGGGGGTTTTCAATGAGGTCGTGTTCTTTGATGTAGCGCTCGGTATCCTCCAGCGTCCACGTGATGAGCGGTGAGATCTTGAGGCGGCCGGTTTTATCCAGGCTGAGTGCCGGCGCGGTCGCCCGGGTGGGCCCGTCCGCGCGGCGCAGCCCCGTCACCCACCCCGCGTACGGGGTGAGCGCCCGGCTGAGTGGCTCCACCTTGCGCAGGTCACAGCATGCGCTGGGGTTGAAGGAGAAGAGACCTGTTCCCCACGTCTCGTCCTGTTCCTCCACCGTCTGCCGCGGGTGGGCCCGCACGAGCCTTTGGCGCGGGTAGTGCTTCTCCACTGCGGAGGGCACGGCAAGGGTCTCCGGGAAGTGGTAGCCGGTATCGAGAAACAGGCCGTCGGCATCGGGCAGGTAGCGCGAGGCAAGCTCGCTGAGCACGGTGTTCTCCATGGACAGGGTGAGGACGAGCCGGCCCGGCGCGTACTCGTGCGCCCAGGAAAGGATCTCCTCGGCGGTGGCATCGTAGAGCGCGTCGGCGTACTCCTCCACGAGCCGAGCGTTCTCGGCCCGGATGTCCTCCGGGAGCTGTCCGGTCTGCTCGATTGTGGGCCGGGGAAGCCCGGCGAGTTGGCCGCCGGTGAGCGGGCGGTTGGTGTTGCTAGTCATGGGCTGTATCCTTCACATAGGCCTCGTGGGTAGAGGCGCTGGGCAGGGGGCGTGCTTCAGGGTCGTCTTGGCCGTGGAAGCGGACGGAGAATACGCGCAGGCACTCGCCGCACTTCCAGCCGAACTCGTCCACCTCGTCGGGGGCGAGCACGCTGGACCCGCAGTAGGGGCAGTAGGTGGGGAAATTCCGGTTGGGGTTGGGTTTTCTCCTTACTGCCACGGGAGGTCACTCTCCTCGGCCCGCAGTACCCAGTGACGGAACTGTTCGCCTGGCTCGCGCTGGTCCTTGAACTTTTCGACGAGCTGGACCACGTAATCTCCAAGGTCACGGCTTTTGACCTTGAGCCCCCGCAGCTTGCGTCCGAAGTCCGGGTCCTGCACGCCGAGGGTGCCGCCCAGGTGTACCTGGAAGCCTTCTTCGCCCTCGACGATCTGCCCCTTCAGGCCGATATCGGAGACCTGGGTGCGGGCGCACGAGTTGGGGCAGCCGTTGAGCGAGATGGTGATGGGTACGTCGAGGTCGCCCACGCGCTGTTCCAGCTCGCCGACGAGTTCGATGGCGCGCGTCTTGGTGGTGGTGAGGGCGAGCTTGCAGAATTCCAGCCCGGTGCAGCTGATGATGCCGCGGCGGAATTCGGAGGGCCGCGGGTACAGGCCGAGTGCCTCGAGGTCGCTTTGGAGCGCTGCCACATCAGCGCCGGAGACGTCGAGGAACAGCAGCTCCTTGGACGTGGTGGAGCGGATCCGGGTGACCGAGTACTTCTCGGCCACGTCGGCGATGCGGATGAGCTGGTCGCCGGAGGCGGGGCCCACGGTGGGCTTGACACCCACGTAGTAGCGTCCGTCCTTCTGCTTGTGCACTCCGATGTGGTCGCGGTTGCCGATGACGATGGGCGGGGCGACGCCGTCGATCAGCGGGTGGCCCATGTACTCCTCGAGCACGGCGCGGAACCGTTCGACGCCCCAGCTGGCGATGAGGAACTTGAGGCGGGCCCGGTTGCGCAGGAGGCGGTAGCCGTAGTCGCGGAAGATCCGCACGGTGTTGGCCCACACCTCGGACACCTCCTCGAGGGGCACCCACACGCCGAGGCGGCGGGCGATCATCGGGTTGGTGGACAGTCCCCCGCCTACCCACACGTCGAAGCCGGGGCCGTGGTCTGGGTGGTTGACGCCCACAAAGGCGAGGTCCTGGATCTCGTGGGTGATGTCCTGGCGGGAGTTGCCGGAGATGGCGGACTTGAATTTGCGTGGCAGGTTGTGGAATTCCGGGGAGGGCAGGTACTGCTTCTTGATCCGCTCGATGGCCGGGGTGGCGTCGATGATCTCGTCGGCCGCGACTCCGGCGACGGGTGAGCCGAGGATGACGCGGGGCACGTCGCCGCAGCCGAGGAGGGTGGAGAGCCCGACGGCGTCGAGCCGGCGCCAGATTTCCGGTACGTTTTCAATCTCGATCCAGTGGATCTGCACGTTTTGGCGGTCGGTGAAGTCGGCCGTGCCGCGCCCGAAGTCGCGGGAAACCCCGCCGACGACGCGGAGTTGCTCCGGGGTGATCTGGCCACCGTCGAAGCGGACGCGCATCATGAAGTACTTGTCTTGCAGCTGCGCGTTGTCCAGCTTGTTCGTCATCTCCCCGCCGAGGTCCTGGCAGCGCTGCGCGTAGATGCCGCACCACTTCATGCGTGGTGCGAGATCGTCGGGGACGATGGAATCGAAGCCCTCGCGGGAGTAGTAATCAATGATCCGTTTCTTGACGGCAAGACCCGGGTCTTCCTGCTTGATTACCTCGTCTCCGTTGAGGGGTTCGCGCCCGTCGAGAGCCCATTGCCCCTCGGAGCGTTTTCCCCGCGGGATGTCTGTGTGGACGGCAAGCTGTGTGGTCATTTGTTGAACCTCTCTGTTCGTCTTAGAACGATTACCGCATACCGGCCTGCCTGTTCGCAATAGACTATCCTGTTTCTGCGCTTCACCTCGCACTTCACAAATCTGCCCGTCACTGGATAGACACATCGGTCTACTAATTCGCCTTATTGACAACATTTGCCATTACAGTTAGTCTCTAACTGCAATATATTTCCAATACTGAAGGGTGGACACCGTGCTTCGACACCTCGCCGCGACGGTCCTCACACTCCTCGCGGTGGTGTTCTCCTGCACACCCGCGACCGCGCTCACACTGACCGACGGGCACATCGATGCCTTCTACGTCACCTCCGACATGCAGCTCATGCTGGAAAACGACGACGGCTTGCACCAGCCGGAGGATGTCACGCTTTCCATCCCTGCCTCCGCTTACCGGGAAGAAACCGCCCAATTCCTCGGTGTCGGCGCCTACTTCTTACCCCAGGCTCAGAGCCAGGGCCTCATCTGGCCCGGCTGGGATACGACGGAATCTGGCACCCCGCTGCGACTCGTCTTCCACGAGGTGTCCGGGCCCGGCACGGTATACCTGTTCAGCCAGGGCACCTTCGGCGGGGTCGATCCACTTCTCGCCGGAGGCGCCCTCGAGCTCGCCTCCGGGTCCGAGATCAACCAAGATCACCCCGCGCACGTCCACGCTAACTGGGCCTTCACCGAGGCTGGCACGTACAGGATGACCGTCCAGGCGGTTGCCGCCGATGGCCGCGAATCCCGCGAAGCTACGTACACGTGGCAGGTGGGGGACGGAAATTCCTCCGCCACATCTGAAAGCCATGCCCCAACCAATGTCGCAGCTCCCGCCACAATGGCGACCCCCACCGCGGAACAGCACACGACCACATCCACTTCCCCCGTAGCGAGCAACGCTTCGCAGTCCACGCCATCCACCGCACCCAAAGCCTTGGCTTCCACCGGACCGACGCAGCTCACCGGCCCCCTAGCACTCTTGGGATTGGGGCTCACCGTGCTCGGTTGCGGCGTTCTCACCTCGGTGCGCCGCCCGTGACGCGCCACGCCTCCACCCGTCTCCGTGTGGCACTCTTCGTCGCCGCTGTGGTCTCCGCAGCCGCGTTCACCGGCGGCTGTGCCTCCCACCACGATGCAGCCACCGCCACGCCACGCGCCGTCGCCACCACACCGATCCTCACGGACCTCGTGCGCACAGTCGCGGGCGAGGATACCCACGTCGACGGCCTCATCCCGCAGGGCGCCGACCCGCACACCTACGAGCCAACGTTGCGGGCCGTGCGGAACATCGCCAACGCGGACACCATCTTCACCAACGGGTTGTTGCTTGAGCCCCAGTCCATGGTGGGAGCCATCGACTCCGCGGGCCGCGTGCCACCCGTCGCCGTGGCGGAGGAGATCGTTCTCCACGGCGGGACACTTCTCCCGCTGGTGGAGGACGTGAGCCTCAGCACCCCGTGGCTCGGGCTGCGCGCCGACGGCGATCGAGGGATGCCGGCGGTGACGCTCACCGCCGAGCAGGTAGCCGGACCGGGTCATGCCTCGGCGTACGTCACCGGTACCTTCGGCGCGCCGGAGCGGCTCCTCGGTGGCGACCGACCCGGCTCCATCTCGCTGCCAAGCGGCGCCCACACCCACATGAGTTGGGCCTTTACCGAGCCAGGCCACTACACCCTGCGGTTTGGTGCGCCCGGCTACGCGCCGTTCGACCTCGACTTCGCCGTCGGCATCGACCCCACCACGCCCGGTGCCACCGTGGTGAGCGAGGGGCACATCGACGTGCGTGCCGAGGACGCCACTCGCACTATTTCCTTGTGGGCGGACGACGGGCGTGTGGGCAACCCCGTGGTCGCCGTCCCCGCCACAAGCGTCGACACCGTGCCCGGTGACCCGCAGTTTCGGTTCATCGGCAGGCCCGGTTCCACCGTGTACATCCTGCCCCAGGCCGTGGCCGGCAAGCACATGCACGGCGAGATAGACCCGCACGTGTGGCACTCCGCCCGCAACGCGCAGGCGATGGTGGAGGTCATCGCCGAGCGCCTCGCCACCGCTGACCCGGCCCACGCCGCGGGCTACTGGGGCCGGGCGAACAAGCTCACCGCCGATATCACCCAGGCCGATGCCACGATGCGTCAGGCGGTGGAGGCGATCCCACCCGAACGGCGCCACCTCATCACCAGCCACGAGGGCTACGCCTACCTCGCGCACGATTACGGTCTCACTCTCTCCGGCATCGTCTCCCCCAACGAAGATGTAGAGCCCACGCCGAGGAGCCTCACCGCAGTTAACCGGGCGATCGATGACCTCGCCGTCCCCGCCGTGTTCATCGAGCCCGCCGCTGAGCGCCGCACCACCCACCTCGCCACCATTGCCCGGGACAGAGGCGTGCGCGTGTGCCGGATCCTCGGCGATTCCTTCGCCGACCCAGTTACCACCTACGTCGGGCTCATGAACTTCAACGCCGAATCTCTTACCACCTGCCTCAAAGGATGATCCCCATGCACAATTCCTCTCGTATCCCCACATTCTTCACCGCGACGCTCGTCGCGGCGGCGCTTATCGCGGCGCCTCAGCTTGCTGAGGCGCAGACCGAACCGGCACTGAGCCAGGTTGTCACCGCCGACGAGCCGATCGCCCCGCACGGCACCGCCGTCACGCTCACCGAGGGCCACGCCGATATCGGCCCCGTCATCGTGGATAACAAACTCCAGCTCCTGCTCCGCGACGATTCCGCCACCCCACCCACGTGGCGCTACCTCGACGATGTCACCGTCCAGCTCACCGATGCCGCGCAGCAGCAGGTAGCCGACGGGTACGCGTTTACCGGCGCAAAGGCCGGAGACACCGTGTGGGCTGTGCCCCAGACCGAGATCGCAGGAGTCCCCTGGCTCGGCTGGAACACGCAGCACCCCTCGCTCGCCGGGAAGGACGCGACCCTCCACTTCGGCCCCCATGAGGGCGCGGGCGCATTCTCCCTGTTCCTGCAAAACGGCGGTTTCACTGCCCCGCAGGTGATCGGCCAGGACA
The DNA here is from genome assembly GCF_000411375.1 of Corynebacterium pyruviciproducens ATCC BAA-1742. GTDB lineage: Bacteria > Actinomycetota > Actinomycetes > Mycobacteriales > Mycobacteriaceae > Corynebacterium > Corynebacterium pyruviciproducens. The sequence continues at coordinate 223,973 of NZ_KE150447.1, forward strand.
TGTACGTGGCTGCCGGCACCCACGCCCACGCCAACTGGGTATTCACCGCGCCCGGCACGCACACCGTTGCACTGAGCGCCACCGTGGGTGATGTGACCACCACCCCCGTGAATCTCACGTTTGAGCTGGACTCGTCCACGGCCAGCGCGTCCACGCCGAGTGTTTCCGCCTCCGTCCCCTGGTGGATTCTCGCAATCGGTGCGCTCGTTCTGGTGGCGGGTGTCATCCTCTTTGCAAGGAGCCGCAGGTGAGCTCCGAACTTTGTATGAGGGACTTCTCCGTCCTCAACCCCGCCGTCGTCCAGCACGTAAACCTCACCGTCGCACCCGGCGAGTTCCACGCGCTCCTCGGCCCCAACGGTGCCGGCAAGACCACGCTGTTTCGCGGACTCCTCGGGCTTCTCCCCACCTCCGGGCAGGTTTCGCACGGCCGGTTCGGGTACGTCCCGCAGCGCCACGAGTTCGCCTGGGACTTCCCCATCACGGTCGATCGGTGCGTGGGCACCGGTTTGCGGAAGCATAACACCGATCGTGTCCGCGAGGCGCTCGCTGCCGTCCGTCTCTCCTCCCTCGCCCGCGCCCCCATCGGTGTGCTCTCCGGCGGCCAACGGCAACGTCTCCTCATCGCCCGGGCACTCGTTACTCACCCCGATTTTTTGCTTCTCGACGAGCCGTTCACCGGCCTCGACTTCCCCACCACCGACGCTCTCCTCGAGCTTTTCACCGGACTTGACGCCGGCATCCTCATGTCCACCCACACCATCGGTGAGGCCCTGAACGCGTGCGACCGCGCCAGCCTGTTCAAGTCCACCATCATCGCCACCGGCACCCCCGACGAGCTCACCGCACGGCCCGACCTGTGGGTGACCACCTTCGGCGTGCCACTCACCCGCGTCCTAGGAGGGACCCCGTGCTGACGATCCCCGAGTTTCTTCACGACCTCACCAACCCCGCCCTCGCGTTCCTGCCGCGCGCCTTCATCATCGCCGTCCTCTGCTCTGCGGTGTGCGCCGTGGTGGGCACCCACGTTGTCGTGCGTGGCATGGCGTTCATCGGCGATGCCGTCGCCCACGCCGTGTTCCCCGGCATCGCCGTCGCTTTCTCGCTCCAAGTTTCCGTCCTCCTCGGCGGTGCCGTCACCGGGGCGGCGGTGGCGCTAGCGGTGGCCTACTTCTCCCAGCGCCGCACGGTGAAGGAGGACACGCTCATCGGCATCTTCTTCGCCGCGGCGTTCGCCGCCGGGCTCATCGTCATGAGCCGCATCGAGGGCTACTCCGCCACGCTGACGAGCTTCCTCTTCGGCTCCATCACCGGCGTCCCCTCCCGCGACGTAGTCATCACCGCCTGCGGCGGGGCCGTCATCGTCACCGCGGTGCTGCTTTTCACACGGCCGTTCACCATTGTCACCCTCGACCGGGAGACTGCCCGCGCCCTGGGCTACAACGTGCTGCTTCTCGATTGCCTTCTCTACCTCACCGTCGCCGCCGCCGTCGTGCTATCGATCCGCACCGTGGGCAACATCCTCGTTCTTGCGCTCCTACTCGTGCCGCCGGCAACCGCCCGCCTTGTCACCCAGCAGCTTTCCGCCATGATGCTCACCGCCGTGGGCATCGGCGTCACCGGCTCCGCCGTCGGCCTCTACCTCTCCTGGGCGATCGACATCCCCACCGGAGCCACCATCGTCCTCACCCTCACGGCCATCTTTCTTGTGGTGTGGCTTTTCACGGGGTTTCGGCCAAAGGCCGAAACCGTTAAAGGGACGAAACCGCTAAAAGGCCGAAACCGTGAGAGCGGAGATCCCTCACCGACAACGGAAAAGGCGGCCAGGTAAAACCTGACCGCCTTGAAAGCGACCTCTCACCGCCTTCCCGGGAGTTAAGCTCCCCGAACAGCGGGGGTTAGGAGCTCGTCTTTTCCGAGTTCTCGGAGCTTCCCGAGTTCTTCGAGTTGTCCAAGGAACCATTCATGATCGCATCATGGATGGCACCCTTCTCACTCGAACCGGGAGCAACCTCGCCATCCTTGGAGGAACCAAAGATGGTCATCCCATGATCGAAGCCCTCCGGCTGGCAAGCCTGCGCGATAAGCGAGGACGCCAGAGCCACAAGGCCCAGCGCACCAAGCGCATACCCCAGCGGCTTCACCTGCTCACCAATCGGAGCGAACTCCTGGTTCAGCGCGTTGATCTGCGCGTTGAGCTGAGCTTCAGCCTGACGCATCCACTCGGGAGGCTCGTCGCGACGGCCCTCACACGACCGAAGATGCCACGATCGCCGTGATCCCTGTTCCTGTTCGCACGGTCGAATGCCTCACGGTGCTCCGCGATCATCGCGTTGAGCTGCGCGGAGGCCGCGTCGATCTGCGGCTGCAGAGCCTGGGCCAGCGGACCGCCGATGGCGGCAAGGATGGCGACGGGCAGCATCCACAGGATCGGGCTGTTCAGCGCGAACGCGTTGGCGAAGCAACGCTGGATGACCTCGGAGGAAGAGCCATCCGCATGCGGGTCCGGATCCGGTGCCGGCATGTCGCCGGACATCTTCACCGCAACCACGGACAGAACCTGGTACTTGTTACCACTCGGCGTGGTGACCGTCACCGGGATGATCGCCTGGTCGCCGGGCTTGGCGCCTTCCGGCGGGGTAACCTGCAGCTCACCGGTGGCCGGATCGATGGAGGCGGTCCAGCCTTCCGGCACTGCCCCGAGCTCGTAGGAGTTGCCATCGGTGTGGCCCTGGGCAACCGGAATGGTGGCCTTGTCGGTGACCTCAATGACCTCCGGCGGGTAGAACGGGACGGTGTCTGGCTTCTCCGGCGTTGCCGTCTCGGTGACCGTGAACACGGAGTACACGGTGTACGGCTCACCGCCCTCTGGGGTGACGGTGACCGGAATCTTGACGTAATCGCCGGGCTTGGCATCCTTCGGTGCCGTGGCAGTCACCGTACCGTCCTCGTCGCAGCCTTTGCGCACATACGCGGGCGTTTTTGTCCATTTTTACCTACGCACGCGCGGTGTTGCGGCGTCGCGCAAACGCCACGCCGAGCAGCCCAAGGCCGAAGACAAGGCACGCGCCACCCACACCCGTGACCACGCCGGATACCCAACTTGCGCCGTCCGCCTGCTGCGGGGGCTGCGTGTCCACGGCACGGATTGCGCTCGTCCCCGCACCAACCAGAGGCGCGGTGGTGTGGCGGGGAGTGCCGCCCTGCTGCTGTGTCGCGCCAGGCTGGGTGGCCTGCTTCTTCGCTGCTGTCCGGGTGCCCGCCCGCGTGGCGGTCGAGGAACCAGGCTTCTGGGATGCACGCGCACGCGCCTGTGGGGCGGGCTCCTCCTGGTCGCCCCGGGCGGTGGCGGCGGGGGCACGTCCGGCGCCGCCCTTCTGCTTCGCCGCGGCGGGAGGCACAGTGTGGGGGGTGGTAGGTGTCGTACCGGCGGTTTTCGTACCGGTGTTGTGCTCCACGGCGGCCTCCCGCACATCGAAGTGTGCCGTAAGAGACAGCCGCGTACCGTCGGTGCCGGTGAAGGCGAACACCGCCGTGTACTCCCCGGGGGCGCTGAACATGAAGGCGGTGTGCCGGTGCCCGCTCGTGCCCTCCAGTTCCATCGTCTTACCCAGGTCATCGCTATCAAGGTGGACGGCCCGCCCGCCGAAGGAATCCGGCGTGAACGCGGTCATCGTGCCCGGGCCGGAAAACTGTGCAAGGCGCACGGTGCCACCCACGGGCGACCAGCTAAAGCCCACCCACGGGGAACCGGATTCCTGCGAGAACGGGATCACCCCCTTGGGCACAACGAAGGTCACCGTGCCGGATTTCCGCCTCCCATCGGCACCGCCCGAGCCGGAGATGTCGAAGTACGCCTCGCTGCCCTTGAACGCCAGGTCCGCGTGGCCGTGTTCCATCTGTACCCGCGCGCCATCCAGTGGGCGAGGCTCGCCCGCGCCCTTCCCGTCCGCAGGTGGCGCGGGGGTGGAGGTTGACGGCGCTGTGGGAGTTGTTGGCGTTGTCGAGGCCGACGCGCCCGGCGTTGCGGCGTTACCTTCCACCCGGAAGCGCACCTCCTCCCACGCCGTGGCCTGCCCGGTTGTCCGGTTGACCGCGCGGACTTTGATTTGATGGTCGCCGGTCCCCATAAAAGCCCAGTTGAGGTGCAGGTGCCCCACGTTGTTCAACGTGCCGGGGAGGATCCGCTCCGGGCCGGTGAGGCGGGTGAGGAACCCGGTCCACTCGGTGTTACCCACGCGCTGCACCTCCACATCCCAGCCCTGCTTGCGCAGCTCCAGGGGCAGATACTCGGTGGAAAAACCAGGCCAGATGAGGCGGTTCTGGTGGGCCCCGCTTTGCTCCAGGAGGGAGAATTCCGTGCCCTCCGGGCCGAGGAAGTCGAAGGCGGGCTGCATCATGGCCGCGCCCCGGCGCGCCTTGCGGGCGGATTCGTTCACCACGAGCACCGTCTCAGATGGCGCGTACGCGGTGTGGTTTTTGTCTATCACCCGCATCACCACCGAGCCGTTTTCTTCCACGGGGCCAATGTCCACGTGTCCGGCGGTGATCTCCCCGCTCGCCGGGGTCTCCGGCGCGGGGGAATCGGCCTCGCCAGCACCGCCGTCACCTGCAAGGGAGACCTCGCCTGCACCGTTGCCTGCAGGGAGGCTGACGGTGTGCGCGGAAGCGCCGGTGACCAGCGGGTGCGGGGTGAGCGTCGCCTTGATCACGCCCTCGGTGCAGTAATCAGAGTAGCGTTGCGCGGGTTCAGCCGGGGTGGCGACGTAATCGAATTCGCACGTGGGGTACGCATCGTCCGCTGTCTCGTACACCCCGCCGGTGACGTGGACGGGCTCCTCGCCCGTCACGGTGATTTCGTGATACCCCTCATGCACGGAGTTTTCCACGTGGTAGACCGGGGTGCCGAGCTCGTGGGGCATGAGCACCGGCCGATTGCGCCAGTCACGCGAGTCGCCTGGCGTATCACCTGTGGGGCGCGGCCCCACCCACCATGTGGTTTCCTGCGGCGCGGAGGCGACAAGCTCGCCGGTTAGAAGCCGCGCCGTGGCCCGGTAGGTGAGGTGGTAGACGCCGGGCGCGGTGAAGATGGTGTTGAGGTGGGTGTGGGAGCCGGCGGTCAGCGGCGTCCACTGACGCCCGGGGCGGGCCGAGGAGAGGAAGATGACGGGCGACTCGCCTGGGTTGACCCGGTCTTGGAACATCGTCATCTCGCCCGGGCCGGAGAAATCAATGAGGTCGAGCGCCACCGCCGCGTCGCGGAACGTCTCCACGGGCAGGCCCACATCGGCGCCGATCCCCTGCCACAGCTTGGTGTCCCAATCGCGGCCCACGTTTTCCGGGGAGGCGTAGAACGTGTCGCCCGGCGCGCCGAAGCTGGCGTAGGCCTCTTCATCGGGGACGGTCCACGTGGAGTCAGCCGTGAGCCACGAGATGGTGTGTTCAATCGGCACCGGCTGTTCCAGCAGCCCGTTTTCGGTGCGGAGCGAAAAGGTGCGAGCCTCGGCATCCCAAAACACCTTGGGGGAATCGGTGTGGCCGGCACTGATGACGGTTTTTTCCGGGACGGGGTCTGCAGTGGCCGTCGAAAAGCCAGCGCAGGAAACTACGGCGAGGAGGAGGAAACCGAGGGCGCGGGCAAAGGCGGTGGCGTGCATGAAAACTCCCATCTACTGAAAAGTATTTTCACTATACATCGTTTCTCCCCACCCCGCGCGCCGGGTACGCTGTTGGACAAGTAGAAACATAGTTAGGACCCGTTTGACCTCATGGATTCGACCACCATCATCGGCCTCATCGGCGTAGCCATCACCATCCCCGCCTGGTGCTTCTTCCTCCGCGGCGCGTGGACCATGTACTCCACCATCGCCCGCGGGAAGAAGACAACGCCCCGCGCGGCACAGCCGGTAACCAGGCTCGGCACCCTCATTAAAGAGGTGGTGCTCCACACGGAGCTGTTCCGCAAACCCGTTGTGGCCGTCACCCACTGGCTGGTGATGGTCGGCTTCCTCCTCGGCTCCGTCGTGTGGTTCGAGGCCTACATCCAGATGTTCAACCCGGCCGGCGGCTGGCCACTCATCGGCCACACGGCCGTCTACCACTTCATTGACGAGCTGCTGGGGCTCGGCACCGTCATCGGCATCCTCGTCCTCATGTCAATCCACTGGCTGGGCTCGCGCCACCGGGGCACGAACTGGCGGGCCGCGCTCTTTGTGGAGCTCGTCGTCCTCCTCGAGGGCCTGGGCATGGTGCTGGTCAAGGCCGGCAAGATCGCCACGTACGGCGGCGGCGACCCGGTGGTGGACTTCTTCTCCCGGTTCGTAGCCGAGCTCCTGCCCGCCTCCCCCGTCCTCGTCTCGGTGTTCGCATTTGTCAAGCTCGCCACCGGCACGATCTGGCTGTGGGTGGTGGGTACCCAGCTCTCCTGGGGCGTGGCCTGGCACCGGTTCCTCGCCTTTTTCAACATCTTCCTGCAGCGCAACCCCACCGGCGCCCCGGCCCTCGGTGCGCTTGCCCCGCTCGAACACGAGGGCACGCCCCTCACCCTGGACAACGCCGACGACGCCCCTCGCCTCGGCGTCGGCTCGCCGGAGGACCTCTCCTGGAAGGGGCTTCTCGACGTTCACACCTGCACCGAATGCAACCGCTGCCAGGAGCTCTGCCCCGCCTGGAACACCGGCAAACCGTTGAGCCCCCGCAAGGTGATCACGGGCCTGCGCGACGGCGTCCCCGTCACCGACGACGAGCTGTGGTCCTGCACCAACTGCGGCGCCTGCGTGGAGCAGTGCCCCGTCGACATCGAACACATCGACCACGTGGCCAACCTGCGCCGCTACCGCGTCCTCGAGGAATCGCAGTTCCCCAGCGAGCTCACCGGCATGTTCAAAAACCTCGAGGTCAAGGGCAACCCCTGGGGACGCAACAAGAAAGACCGCATGGCGTGGGTGAAAAAGGCCCAGCGCGACGGCATCGACGTCCCCGTGCTCAAGCCCGGCGATTCCGCCGAGAAATACGATTACCTGCTGTGGGTCGGCTGCGCCGGCTCCCTTGACGACAACGGCATGAAGACCTCCCGTGCCCTGGTAGAACTACTCAACGTCGCCGGAGTCTCCTTTGCCGTCCTCCAAAGCGAGACCTGCACCGGTGACCCGGCGCGCCGCGCCGGCAACGAGTTCCTCTTCCAGCAGCTCGCCCAGGAGAACATTGACAATCTCAACGCCGCCGGCGTGAAGACGATCATCACCAGCTGCGCACACTGCTTTAACACCTTCTCCAACGAGTACCCGGACTTCGGGGGCAACTACCGCGTCCTCCACCACACGCAGCTGCTCAACCGACTCGTCCGTGACGGCAAGCTGAAGCCTGTCCCCCGCGGCCCCGAGCACCGCGAGCGCATCACCTACCACGACCCGTGCTTCCTCGGCCGCCACAACAAGGTCTTCGACCCGCCCCGCGAGCTCCTCGCCGCAACCGGCGCCGAGCTTGCCGAGATGCCCCACAACAAAAACGAGGCGTTCTGCTGCGGCGCGGGCGGTGCCCGCATGTTCATGGAGGAGAACATCGGCCGCCGCATCTCCGACTTCCGCGCCGAGGAGGCCGCCTCCACCGGCGCCACCGATATCGCCGTGGCCTGCCCGTTCTGCTCCACCATGCTGGAAACCGGCGTCAAGTCCGGCGGTTACACCACCACCGTTACCGACGTCGCCGTCCGCCTCCGAGATTCCATCCTCGTCGACGGTGCCCTGCCTCTTAAGCAGACACCCACGACTCCCACGACGCCCGCAACGGTCACGATGCCCGCGACGACGCCAGTCACGCCCACGACTGCAGCACCGACTCCGCCAGCATCTCGGGTGACCACTCCAACCCCGGTAGCTCCCACCCCGGCTGCACCAAAGACTCCCGTCGCCCCGCAGGCGGCAACTCCAACGCCGGCCACCCCAGTCCCCGGCGTACCAAAGGCCGCCACACCCACACCTGCAGCCCCGACACCGACCACACCACGGGCACCAATCCCAGCAACTCCGGCGGCTTCAAACCCTGTCACGTCCACGCCCGTGGCCCCCACACCTGCAGCGCCTGCTGCACCAACCCCAGCCGTCCCGAAGGTGGCAGCGCCAACACCGGCCGCGCCGACCCCGGCAGCACCTGCAGCACCGACTCCTGCTGCGCCCACCCCGGCGGTTCCACGCCCGGCGGCACCGAAGGTACCCACACCGAAGCCTACGGTGCCGAAACCTGGGAAGGGTGGGGACGGAGCGTCGACAAGCTAAGAAAGGGAATGTAGGCTGGGCCTATGGGTTACAGACTGTCGGATAACGAGCGGGCGCAGGCAATGAATGCCTTGGGGAGCCACTTCGCCGAGGGCCGGCTCACATTGGCAGAGTACGAAGAACGCGTGCAGAAGGTAGCAGAGGCTGTCACCGATGACGAGGTTGCGCAGTTATTTCGCGATCTGCCGGAGCAGTCCTACACCGTGAGTGAGATCGAGGAGTACCACAGGAAATCATCACACCCCAAGGCCGGGATTCTTGGGCTTTCCATGGTCGGTGCTTTTGTCGGGTTGGCCACCACCACGGGTGCTTTGGATTTCGTATTCCTCACGATTCCCGTGGTGGTATTCATCCTCCTCTACGTGATGAAGATCGGCCCGGACGAGTGGCACATGCCCTCGGCGCGCCAGCTACAACGCGAGAGGGTGAGGGAGCTTACATACAAGCAGAAGCTCCTCGCCCTGGAACAAAAACGGAGCGACCAAGAGCGCATGCGGGCGCTGAAAAACCGGGCGCTCGGGGCGGCCGAGAACTTCCTCGGGCGGGATTAGGGCTATTCGACCAGGGCTACTTGACCAGACCCTCGAGGACCTCGGGGACCTTATTCACCCCGTCGGAATCAGCAAAATGCTTTTGCCCAGGCACCACCGTCGGCGGGACGCCCAAGCCGATAGCCAGCTTATCGGTGAGCTCGGCGGGAACACTCGGATCGTCGTCGGAGCGGATAACCGTGATGCCGCCGACGTGCTCCTTAATATTGGCCAGGTCCACACCCTCGCCGACGAAGTTATCGATGAGCGGGTCTTTTCCGAACTTCTCATTGAAACCCGCGACGAGGACCATGCGGCCCAGCTTCCAATCACTATTAGTAAGGGAATCCAGGTACTGCAACGCCGCAGAGCAGCCCAGCGAATGCCCCACGATGCCAATTTGCTTGGTCACCACGCCTATCTCCAACGCAATCTTCTCCCGCCACGCCTCCGGGTCCGGGTGATCCGGGTCCGGTAGCTCAATCGCCTTGAACTTAATACCCTTCATGAGGCCCTCAATGCTCAACCACTGGAACCACTTCTTGTGCGGGGACGAATGCAGCCCGTGAATGATGAATACCTGCGTTACCGGCGGGTGAAGGAGAAACGTTTCAATCGACATGGTTTCAAGCGTAGCGGAGGGGCGTGGTTTCTGGGGTTGTGCTGGGCGGGGTCTTGCTGTGATGCTGTGCTGGGCTTTCCATACTCGTCTGCTTGCAGGTTAAAATTTAGACCACGAACTTTGTTCAACCGTGGCTTCCAGGCTGGGGTTGCCCGCAAATGGTGGACACCCAGTGGAGCTACCTCATAGTTAGGCAGCTGTTTCTTCTTCGTTGGTGGTCTGGGTGATGTGGTGCTCGAAGTCGACGGGGCTGCGCATCCCGAGTACGGAATGCCGCCGGCGACGGTTGTAGACCACTTCAATCCAGCGGGAGACATCCTCACCTACAGGCACAACATCCGTACACGTTGGGTGTCCACTAAACGAGGGTAACCTCAGCGTGGGTGAATCGGGGGCAAGGAATACGGTTTTAGTTGTTCGGAGAGACTAGTGTGAATTGCTATGACAAAGCGTGTGTTTGACCAGTCAGAGAAACTGAAGAACGTCCTCTACGAGATCCGTGGACCGGTGGCAGCAGCCGCCGAGAAGATGGAACTCGATGGACACCGGATCTTGAAGCTCAACACCGGCAACCCGGCCGCCTTCGGTTTCGATGCGCCCGATGTCATCATGCGCGACATGATCGCGGCGCTTCCTCACGCGCAGGGTTACTCCACGTCGAAGGGTATTCTCCCCGCTCGGCGCGCGATCGTCACCAGGTACGAGACGATTCCGGGGTTCCCTGATTTCGATGTGGACGACGTCTACATTGGTAACGGCGTGTCCGAGCTCATCACGATGATCACCCAGGCTTTGTTGAACGACGGCGACGAGGTCCTCATCCCCATGCCGGACTACCCGCTGTGGACCGCCGCCACGTCGCTGGCCGGCGGCAAGCCCGTGCACTACCTGTGCGACGAGGAGAACGAGTGGATGCCGTCGGTGGAGGATATTCGCGCCAAGGTGACGGACAAGACGAAGGCCATCGTCGTCATCAACCCGAACAACCCCACCGGTGCCGTGTACTCGCGCGACGTGCTCAAGGAGATTGCACAGATCGCACGGGAGAATGACCTGCTCATCCTCGCCGACGAGATCTACGACCGAATTCTTTACGACGGAGCCAAGCACGTCTCACTGGCCACGCTCGCGCCGGACCTTCTCTGCATCACGCTTAACGGACTATCCAAGGCGTACCGCGTGGCCGGCTACCGCGTCGGCTGGATGGTGCTCACCGGGCCGAAGCACCACGCCCAGGGCTTCATCGAAGGCCTCGACCTCTTGGCCAGCACACGTCTGTGCGCCAACGTGCCAGGCCAATCCGCCATCCAGGTGGCACTCGGCGGCAAGCAATCTATCTACGAGCTCACCGGCGAGGGTGGCAGGCTGCTCGAGCAGCGCAACACCGCGTACGAATCGCTCACCTCAATCCCGGGCGTGAGCTGCGTCAAGCCGATGGGTGCACTGTACGCATTTCCACGCCTTGACCCCGAGGTGTACGAAATCCACGATGACACCAAGATGATGCTCGACCTGCTACTGCAGGAGAAGATCCTGCTCGTACAGGGCACGGGCTTCAACTGGCCCACGCCGGACCACTTCCGCGTGGTGACACTGCCGTACGCCAAGGATCTGGCGGAGGCGATCGAGAGGCTGGGGAACTTCCTGGCAAGCTACCACCAGTAAAATTGAGGAGCCGGCAGAGCGCGCACGCATGTGTCTCTGCCGGCTTTTTCATGTACTAGAAACGTACTCGAAACGCATTTTTCTAGCCTGAACTGCGGAGAACATTGTACTCGAAACGGTTTCGAGTACAATGTTGGGCATGGCGCTGCACACCGACGAGAAAACCCTTCTCACACGAGACGAGGACCAATGGTTTGACCGCAAGTCCTTCCGCATTAAACCGAAGGATTTGGCGAAAACGATCATCGCCTTTGCAAACGCGGAGGGCGGAACCATCGCAGTTGGGATCACGGACAGGAAGTTCGACGGAATGCCGTCGACAAAGCAGGACAATGAGCTCCGGCAGGCGACGTTCGATCACACCGACCCCACAGTGAGAGTGAAAATTGAGACGGTAAACCCCGAGGAGAACGTCTCCGTTTATTTGTTTCATGTCTTGCCCAGCGATCGAGTGCACTATCTCAAATCCGGCGAGTGCTTCCTCCGTGTGGGTGACGAGACACGTTCCCTCGGCCCTGACGATATCCTCGAACTTCGCTACTCCAAGGGGGAGCAGCAGTTTGATGCCTCCGTGCCAGCCCACACATCGCTCGAAGATCTTGACATGCAGTTGGTGGAACAGTACGCGGAGGCTATCGGCTCGTCGTCCGCGATGGATGCGCTAAAGGCAAGAAACCTGATTAGCAGGAACGAACAACCCCGCACGGCCGCGATCCTCTTGTTTGGAAACTCTCCGCAGCACCTCTTTCCCAACGCGCACGTCCGGGTGGTTCGATTCAATGAACCCGCCCGCTTGCCCGGGCAAGAGCAGCAAATTGTAGGCGACGAGCGTTTCGAGGGCACTCTCCCCCAGCAGATCCACCACGCACGCAACTACATCTCATCGATCCTGCCCAAGGTACGCAGGTTATCTCGAGACGGCCTGTTCGAGGAAGAAAACCTCATTCCCCAAGACGTGTGGCTTGAGGGATTAGTCAACGCGGTCATCCATCGCTCCTACAGTATGAGCGGGGATCACATCCGCTTTGAGGTTTACCCCGACCGCATCGAGATCTCCAGCCCAGGTCGCTTCCCGGGCCTCGCCGACCCAACGAAACCAGAACAGATCTCCAGGTTTGCCCGAAATCCCCTCATCGCTCGGGTGACTGCTGAGCTTCGCATCGGCCAAGAACTTGGGGAAGGTATTCGGCGAATGTTTGCGGGAATGCGGAAGGTCGGCTTCGCCGACCCCATCTACGCGCAGACCAGTGGAAGCGTAGTCCTCACACTCAACGCGGTTCAGAGGCTCGGCCAGGGCTTAAAGGAGAAGCTTCCCCGGTATTCGGAGGAAGCTCTACTCGCCCTGCAAAACAGTCCGCTTCCCCTATCAACCGGCCAGGTCGCAGATACACTCGGGGTTTCCAATCCACCTGTACGCCGTGCGCTCCAGGCACTCAGAGACGCAGGCCTCATCACGTGGAGCGGAAACGGTCCACGCGACCCACGGGCAACGTGGAATGTGGTCGCTCCACTCAACTCACACCAGTACTAGAAACGTACTCGAAACGAATTTTTCTAGTCTGACCTGCGGAGAACATTGTACTCGAAACGGTTTCGAGTACAATGCGGGGCCGTTTCTACATGGCGAAGAAGAAGCGGATGATGACCACGGTGATCGCACCGATGAGCGCAGAGGCGGGGACGGTGATTGCCCAGGCAAGGCCGATCGGTTTCATGAGCGCCCAGTTGGCGGAGTGATTGACCACGCCGATGCCGAGGACGGCACCGATGAGGATGTGCGTGGAGGAGACGGGCAGCCCCAGCATGGAGGCCGCCATGACGACGGTGGCGGCGGACAGCTCGGCCGAGAAGCCGCTGGCCGGGTGCATCTTTGTCAGCCCCGTGCCCACTGTGTGGATGACGTTGCGGCCGATGAACCACAGGCCGACGACGAGCGCCACGCCGGCCGTGAGCATGAGGAAGGGCGGGACCTGGGTCTCCGCGACGATGGCGTCGTAGTGGAGGACATCGAGAACAGCGGCGAAAGGGCCGACGGCGTTGGCGATGTCGTTGGAGCCGTGGGAGAAGGCGAACGCCGCGGCGGTGAACACCTGCATCCAGGAGAAGATGGTGAACGTGGCCATGTCCAGGGGCTTGGAGGCCAGCTGTTTGGCAAACACGTGGACGGCGAACCAGGCGGTGACGCCCACCATGATGAGGAGGATGACGGTGGAGGTGGTGGTGAGCTCAAGGCCGACGTTTTTCAGGCCCTTGACCAGGAGCATGGCGGCGATGATGACGGCGCCGAGGGCGGCCAGGAAGGGGGTGCCATGGATGAGGGCGCGGTGGGAATCGATGGACTCGGCGCGCTCGTTGATGCGGTAGAGATCCTGGTAGTAGGAGGATTCGAGGTCTTCCAGACAGTAGTGATCGCCGGACATGGTGATGGTATCGCGGGCCATAGCGGCCACCTCGCGCTCGCGGTCAGCATCGCTAAGCCTGGTCAGCTGCTTCTTGTGGCGGGCGCGGCAGGCGTTGCGCTCCTCGCGGATGGTGGACAGGCGCCGCTCGGCGTTGTCGTTGTAGCGCAGGATGGTGCTCTTGATGGTCTTGTACAGGAAGTAGGCGGCAAGCCCGCCGAGTAGCGGGGAGATAAACCAGCTGAGGACAATGCTGCCGATCTCGCCCCACTGGACCATCTGCCACGGGTGGCTCGCCGCGGAGGCGACAAACCCGGTGGTCACGGCCGCGCCGACGATGCCACCGACGATGGAGTGTGTGGTGGACACGGGCCAGCCCTTGATGGTGGCTAAGAGCAGCCACACGGCGGCCCCAACGAGCGCCGACATCATGATGTAGGCGAAGTCCATGGGGTTTAAGGCGATGCCGTCGAGATCGACGATGCCGGATTTCACCGTGTCCGTCACCTCGCCACCGGCGAGCATGGCACCACCGATCTCGAACACGGCGGCGATGAGCAGGGCCTGCTTGAGGGAGAGAGTTCCCGCCCCCACGGAGGTGCCAAAGGAGTTAGCTACGTCATTGCCACCGATATTGAAGGCCATAAAGGAGCCGAAGATGATGGTGAGGATGAGGATGGGAAAATGCCTGTTCATCCCCACCGATCGGGTGGCCCAGATGGTAAAGGCGATGACTGTTACGGTGAGTAAGGTAGCGAAGACGATGTGGAGAACTCTGTCAGTTCCCTTCGACGTTCGCTGCTTAGAGGTGACGGCCATACCTCCTATTGTCACTCACCGTGTCCGAGAGCCTGAACTCGCCACCCCTTTTGGGTCCAATCGTCGATAGGAAGGACGTTGCGCGCGTCCAGGATGAGGCGCTGTTTGACCAGTTCACCGGCCTTTTCCGGGTCCATATTACGAAACTCGTCCCACTCGGTGGCGAGGATCACAAGGTCTGCCCCCGTCAGCGCGGTGAGGACATCGGGGGCGTAATCGAGCGTGGGGAACACTTTGGCCGCGTTGCCCATGGCCTGTGGGTCGTACACCGTCACCGAGGCGCCCTTGAGGGAGAGCGATCCGGCGACGGAGAGGGCCGGGGAATCGCGGACATCATCCGAGTTGGGTTTGAATGCGGCGCCCAGGACGGTGACGTTCTTGCCCAGCAGGGAACCGTCGAGAAGCTTCTTGGAGAGGGTGACCACGTGCTCACGGCGACCCATGTTGATGGTGTCGACCTCCCGGAGGAAGGAGAGGGCCTCGCTCGCGCCCAGCTCGCCGGCGCGCGCCATGAAGGCGCGGATGTCCTTGGGCAGGCAGCCACCGCCGAAGCCGAGGCCGGCGCGGAGGAACTTCTTGCCAATGCGGTCGTCGTAGCCGATGGCCTCGGCCAGTTTGGTCACGTCCGCGCCGGTGAGCTCGCAGATTTCACTCACGGCGTTGATGAAGGAGATCTTGGTGGCGAGGAACGAGTTGGCCGAAACCTTCACCAGCTCAGCGGTGGGCAGATTGGTGAGGACGAGTGGCGTGCCCTCGGCTAGGGGGCGCGCGTAGATCTCGCGGGCGACATCGATGGCGGGCGAGTCGGGCGTGGCGGTGCCGAGCACAATGCGGTCGGGCGAGAGTGTGTCTTTCACGGCGAAGCCCTCGCGGAGGAACTCGGGGTTCCACACGATCTCCACGCGGGTCCCTCCGTCACCGTCGGGACCGTCGTGCACTAAGGAATCCACCCGCTTCTGCAGCTCAGCGGCGGTGCCGACGGGGACGGTGGACTTGCCAAAGATGATGTGCTCGCCGCGCAGGAGCGGGACGAGGGTATCGATGACGGCGTGGACGTAGCGGAGATCCGCGGCGTACGAGCCGTGCGTTTGCGGGGTGCCCACGCCGAGGAAGTGGACGTGGGCGAAGTTGGCGGCCTCCTCGTACGAGGTGGTGAAGTTGAGCTGCCCCGACTCGCTGCCGCGTGAGAGGATCTCCGGGAGGCCGGGCTCGTAAAACGGCACGCGCCCGGCGGCGAGCGCCGAGATCTTGGACTCGTCCACGTCCACGCCGAGGACTTCGTGGCCGAGTTCTGCCATGCAGGCCGCGTGGGTGGCACCGAGGTACCCAGTTCCAATCACTGTCATTTTCATGACACCAGAGTTTAAGTGCCACCCGCCGGGCCCGCTACTGGAAATTCAAATATGCCCTCGAGGGGGTGGGGCCGCGCTGCCCCTGGTACTTGCTTCCCAGAGCCCCGGAGCCGTACGGCACCTCTGCGGGGGAGCTGAGCGTGAAGATGGCGAGCTGCCCCACCTTCATGCCGGGCCACAGGGTGATGGGGAGGTTGGACACGTTAGAAAGCTCAAGGGTGATGCAGCCATCGAAGCCCGGGTCGATGAACCCGGCGGTGGAGTGCGTGAGCAGGCCCAGGCGCCCGAGGGAGGATTTGCCTTCCAGGCGGGCAGCGATGGTGTTGGCGAGGGTGAACCGCTCGAGGGTGGAGCCGAGGACGAACTCGCCGGGGTGGAGGACGAACGGCTCGCCCTCGGGAACCTCGACGAGGGTGGTGAGATCGTCCTGCTTCAGCTTCGGGTCGATGTGCGTGTACTTTGAGTTGTTAAACACGCGGAAGAAGCTGTCCATTCGGCAGTCGACGCTGGAGGGCTGGACGAGCGCCGGGTCGTACGGGTCGATGCCGAGGGTGCCGTCCTCGATGGCCTGTTTTATATCACGATCAGAAAGTAACACGCGACCAGTCTATTACGGTCCACTACGATTAGTGCCATGATAACTCTCATGAGCGCCTTTCCCCGCTCGATTATTCGCCGCTGCGAGCAGACGCTGTTGGACGCCGAGCAGTTCCCGGACCAGCTCATGCAGGACGCCGCCTCGAAGGTGGCCGAGGTTGCGGAGGCGATGCTCCTGGGCCCCACCCCGTTTGTGGGCCCGGATCTCTTTGACGAGGACGCCGAGATGGATGACCCGGCCCCGCTTGCCGGCTACTCCGTCCTCCTCGTGGTGGGTTCCGGTGGCAACGGTGGCGACGCGCTCTACGCGGGCAGGGACCTGGCCGCCCGTGGCGCGGAGGTCACCGCGCTCATCCTCACCAAGGCCCAGAAGCGCGCCCTCGACGCGTTCCCCGGCAGGATTGTTAACCGCATCGATGCCGTCGACCCCCGCGACTTTGATTTGCTTGTCGACGGCGTAGCTGGGCTGGGAAGCACCCGACCGCTCGCGGGCGAGGTTGCTCACCTGTTCGCCGGGTCGATCGGTGTGCCCGTCTTGTCCATCGACGTCCCCAGTGGCATCGACGCCGACACCGGCACCTTCCACCCCGAGGGGCTGGCCGTGTTCCCCGACGTCACCATCACCTTCGGCGCCCTGCGCTACGCGCACGTTATTGCCCCCGAGTGCGGCGAGGTGATCGTTGCCGATATCGGCGAGGACATCCCCGTTGATGGCACCCTCCAGCGGCTCCTTTACAGTTCCCACCGCCCACTCACTGAGGCGCACCGGGCCGTCCACACTGCTACCACCCCCATCCCGCCCGAGATGCTCACTCTCGAGCCCGCGCACGACATGTTCATTTTCCAGCCGCACCCGCGGGGCAACAAGTACACCAACGGTGTGGTCGCCGTGCTCGCCGGCTCCGAAAAGTACCCCGGCGCCGGGGTGCTCACCACGCTGGCGGCGCTCAATACGAACTCGGGGCTCACCTACTACGTGGGCGATTCGCCGGAGGTCATCTCGGCGTGCCCCGAGGTGGTGATGCGCCCGCGGCTGGAGGATGTGGAACGCTTTGATGCCGCAGTGATCGGGCCCGGGCGTGGCGACTGCAGCGAGGAGTTGGCGGCCCTCTTGCGCACTAAGGTGCCGCTGGTGATTGACGCCGACGCGCTCACCGCGCTGGCCAATAACGACCTGCTCAAGCAGGCGGTAAGGCGCAGGGAGGCAATCACCATCCTCACCCCCCACGAGGGCGAGTTCAAGAGGCTTTCCGACGCCACGGGTACCCCCCTGGAGCGCGCCGCCGCGCTGGCCACCGACCTCAAGTGCATCGTGTTGCTCAAGGGACGCATCACGACGATTGCCGAGTGGGCCGACTCCGTGCAGGCCCCCCTTCTCACCACCGTCGATGCGGGCAGCAGCTGGGGCTCGGTGCCGGGCTCCGGGGATGTCCTCGCCGGCGTCATCGCGGCACTGTGCGCCAACGTACATGCGCGCATGGGGTTCATCTTGGACCTCCCGGACGTTTGCCAGGAGAACTACTATTCGCCGGCCACCGCGGTGAGCCTCCACGCGACAGCGGCCTACCTCTCCGCCCAGACGCCGTACGGGCCCGCGCCGACGCGCGCCACCAAGATTGCCGAATCGATTGGCTCCGCCATCGCCATGCAAAACAGGGGGTCCTAGCCCCCAATTTTTAGCGGGTGCCGTTGCGGTGGTACACTAAACGGCACCGTTGCCGATGTAATTCAATGGTAGAATGTCAGCTTCCCAAGCTGAATACGCGGGTTCGATTCCCGTCATCGGCTCCACTTAGACGTCGAAAATGATAAGTCGGTGTTAGCGTTAGCGAGTATGGCCCAAGGGGGTCAAGAAAATCGCTTGCGTTAGCGAGTGTATAGCGCGTTTGCCCTGACCTGCGGAAACGCTTTCCTCTCTTTCGGCTGAGCGAGCGTTTGCGTTAGCAGGCGTTGATTTGGTCGAGGCGGACGCTATGGTCGGCGACCTCGGTAACGAGTTCGGCGTCGTGGGTGATGACAATGACGACGGCACCGGTATCGGCGAGTTTACGCATTACTCGGGAAATCGCGACAAGGTGCTTGTAGCCCACACCTGATGTTGGCTCGTCAAAGATGTAAACTTTCTTGTTCGCGGCAAGCGCTGTAGCAATAACCAGGCGTTGGCGCTGCCCACCGGACAGAGCCTGAGGATGATCGGACTCGTGCTCCGCAAGATCGAGTTCTTCAAGGATCGTGTGGGCGTCGATGTGCTGCTTTTCGGCTTTGGTCGTGCCGAGCGTGACTTCGTCAATAACGGTGTCCGAGAACAGCTGCCGGGTGGGGTCTTGCATGACGAGGTAGGCGTCCCGGCCGGCGAATTTTTGCCCATTGAGTGTGATGGATGCACCTTTGGCTTTTTCGAGTCCGCAGACGATCCGTGCCAGTGTTGATTTGCCCGACCCGCACGGGCCAATGAGCGCTGTGATTTTCCCTGCCGGAAAGAGCACATGGCCGACATTGAGAACCGTTTTCCCGTGGCGGTAGGCGAAGGTGAGGTTGTCGATCGTGAGCCCTTCACCTTCTGGTTCGGGCAGGCTCGGCATGGGTACGGGCACTAGGGATCGCAGTCCAAGCTGTTTGCGCTCCTCATCCGAGGTAGCGTAGAACTCTTCGCCGGTTGCGGTGAGGGCGATCTTGCCTTTATCGAAACAGTAAACGCAGTCGACGATCCCGGCAAGGAAACTCAGCCGGTGTTCAGCGATGATGATGGTGTGTCCATCGGCTTTGAGCCTGGCGATGAGAATGGCGAGTTGGTCGATAACGTCAGCTGACAGGTTCGCGGTCGGCTCGTCAAAGACAATCAGCGACGTGTTGTTGCACATGGCGACGGCGCAGGCCACGCGTTGCATCTGTCCGCCTGATAGTTGTGTGACGCGGGATTCCAACAGGTCGGCGATACCTAACTCGGCTGCAACCTCGTCAATGCGGGCACAGATCTTCTGCGGGTCGCGACCGAGATTTTCTGGGCCGAAGGCGAGTTCTTGACGCACGTGAGTGGTGTAGAACTGGGTGCGCGGGTTTTGAAACACTGTCGAACAGTGGTGGGCAAGGCGTGGCAGGTCTGTTTGTGCCACGTCAATGTCGTCAACCGTGACGCTTCCGGTAAGGTCGCCGTCGTGAAAGTGTGGGATGAGCCCGTTAAACAGCCGTAACGCGGTGGTCTTCCCCGACCCTGAAGCGCCACACAGCAAGGTGACGGTTCCGGGTGTGATGGTGATGGTTGCGTCATTGATTGAGGGGTGGTCTGCTCCCCGATAGGTGAAGGTGACGCCGGTGGCTTGGGCTGTTGTCATAGGACGATTCTCCATATCGCGAAACCGATAACGATGAGCAGAATGACTGCGTCGATCACACGGAATTTCACGACCGTGACTGAGGTGGGCTTTGCGGTTCCACCCAGTCCGCGCACGAGGGCGGCCGATGCCAGTTCGTCCCCACTGCGTACCACGGTCGATAGCAGCGGGATTGTGAAGTACTGGGCCGCGCGCAGGGAAAGCGCGGACATGCCGCGTAGCCTCATCGCATCTGAGATCGCTTTAACCTCGTGGCCGATCACGGGCAGCACACGTAAGGCAACCGAGATTGGGATCGTGAAACAGGTCGGGATCCGTGAGCCGGCGAGTGCTTTTTGCAAGGTGGCGGGTCGGATCACGCCGATCGCGTAGGCTCCCATTCCTGCGCTGACACTGAATCGCCACATCCACTGCAAAAACACCACGAGGAACGCGCCGGCCGTTGACTTCCACACCTGTGGTATCACGAAGACGAGCCCGCCGAGGACCGCAAACGTGGCCAGGTAGACGGCCACCCAGATCGGGCGCACGAGCGTGTTGGGGTTGATCGCAACGCTCGCCAGCATCACGGCGGCGAATCCGCCCAGAGCACACACGAACCACGGCGAGTAGGCACTGTAGATCGTGGTGGAAACGATGACGAGCGTTGCGATAATGGTGCGCGGGTCGGGAAGTTTAGACAAGACCGGCCCGTTCAAAGTGTTTACGCGCAATCCGAGTTCCCATCAGACCTGCGATCCAGCCAACGATGAGCATCACGACGAAGAAGCCCAGCAGAATCGGAATCGTGACCACCTGCGCCATCTTGGCGGCGTAGTCTGCGCCCATTTGTTCGGCGATCTGCGACATATATGCGTCTTGGTTCATAAATAGCGGCATCCACGGTGACACGTAGATCGGCAAAATAAACAATGCGTAGGCCAGGGGAACGCGCACTTTCATGCTCTTCGGCCCCTTGGTGACGACCAAATCGGCAAGCAGGCCGAACACAATAGCAATAGCAATGCCGCCTACCCAGTGCCCGGTCACGGAGAAGAGGATTTCGATGATAATCAGCATGATTGTCAATGCCCACATCTTCGGCGTACGGGCAGTGAATAGAGCGAAGACAATGCCGTTAATGAGGATCGAGATTAAGAAGCCGGGGAACATCGCGGCCGGACCGAAGAAGCCGAGCATTCCGAATGCAAACACGATGACGAACATCAAGGCGGTGAAGACGCCAATGTTGATGAAGTCGCGCGTGTTGAGGCGCGAGGACGTGCGTGTGGACATAGTTATTCCTTTCACGATTGTGAACAGTGCTGTGTTTAGACGAGTTGCCATCCGGCTGCGTTGATGCGCTCTTGCCAGAAATCGCGGTATTGACCTGGCTGGTTGACCAGCTCGTCGTGGCACCCGCGCTGGGCGATATGCCCACCGTGGGAGAGGACGATGATTTGGTCGGCTTGGCGAATGGTTTCAAGTTTGTGGGCGATCACGATTAGCGTGGAGTGCCTGCGTAGCTCGTTCATCGCCGCAACAATGTTGGCTTCGTTTTCCGCATCCAGCGCGCTGGTGGCCTCGTCGAACAGCGCGATCGGGGCTTTCTTCACCAAGGCGCGGGCGATAGAGACGCGTTGGCGTTCCCCACCTGACAGTGCGCGCCCGCCAGCACCTGCCAATGAATTCCAGCCGTCTGGGAGCCGGTTGACGATTTCCGTCACGCCCGACAGGTCAGCGGCCCACCTGATTTCTTCATCGGTAGCTTCTGGGTTGCCAAGGCGAATGTTGGCTTCGAGAGTGTCATTGAATAAATAGACGTCTTGGAAAACGAGAGACACCTGGCGCATCAAATCTTCGGTGGTCTGCTCGCGCACATCAACCCCGCCAACGCGTACGCTGCCGGACTGCACATCCCAGAAACGTGCAACCAACCTCGCGATTGTGGTTTTTCCGCAGCCGGAAGGGCCAACCAGGGCACACATGCCGCCTTGCGGGACATGGAAGGAAATATCACGGAGAACCGGGGTGTCCGGATCGTAGCCGAAGGTGACGTCCTCGAAACGAACATCACCAGGAGCGCTCACCGGTGTGGAGACATCGGGTTCGGACAGTTCGGGAGCGTCCATGACCTTGTCGACGTGATTCATCTGCTGACGGCGTTCTTCCAGCCCGGTCATGCAGCCACCGATGTCTTGGAGCATGGTGGTGAACCGCAGGCACATGCCGATGGTGACCACAGCGTTCAACGCATTCATCTGCCCGCCGAGGGCGAGTTGGGCGGTCAGCCAAATCATTACCACGACAAGGGCTTGGACGAACATTCCGTTTATCAGGTTCGCTAATGTTTCGATCCACAATGCTTTGCGGCTTTTGCGGTCAGCCTGTTTGAATGCCCGATCAAGGGCCGGGTAGTCGTCGGCGACGTGACAGGAGCGCAATGCGCCTTGGCAGGTGGCGAATTCGACCATGCGAGCCGCCAACTCTGACTCGGCTGGTTCGGAAACCTTCTTACCTTTATCAAGAAGCACGCGGGAGATATGGAGGAAGGCGAGCATGATTGGGAAGGCGATCGTCAAGGTCAGTCCCAGCCGCCAATCCCAGAACCAGGTTCCCACAGTGACTACGAGCACGGCTGAGAGTTTTTGGAGGAGGGAGAAAATAAAGTGCGCCGCCGACTCACCCAAGTTCATCATTTCCTGGGTGACCATGCGCGACAGCCGTCCAGAACTACCCGAATCGAACATGCCCAGTGGTAGGCGGGCTACCTTGTTGCCGACCGCTTGGTGGACGTCGTGAATGAATCCGAGGGCCCCGATATAGCCGGTGCGCATGCCATAAAACTCCGTGCCCACGCCCAGCACCGCGATTACCGCCAAGGCGATGAGCCATCCCCAAAACGATAACCCCCACACTGGCATTCCGGTCGCTAGGGCACTTGCTGCGGGGAGTAGCGCGAGCAGGGCAAAGCCGTGACACAGTCCTGAGACCGCACCCCACGCTTGGCCGACCGAGAGGTTTCGCCACGAGGCGGGTTCCATCAAACGCTTAAAGCGTGGCAGCAATAGTTGGTTCATCGTGTCATCTCCTCGCATGCACCTTGGGCAAGAAGTGCCTGATAGTGCGCATTACCCAACAGCTCGTCGTGTGTACCGACCACAGCAATGCGCCCGCGTTCCATGACGACGATTTGGACTGCCCCTCTGATCGAGGCCAGTCGGTGGGCTATCACAATCACGGTTCTGCCTTTGGCAAGCGTGGATAGGGCTTGTTGGATTTTCGATTCTGATTCCGGGTCCGCCATCGCCGTCGCCTCGTCCAGCACCAACACTGGGGCATCAACCATGAGCGCCCGGGCGATCGCGATACGGGCTGCCTGCCCGCCCGAAACGTGGGTGTCCTCCCCCAACACGGTGTCGTAACCATCTGGCAGGCTCATGATGAACTCGTCGATCTGCGCTGCCCGCGCCGCCTGCCGCACCTCTTCTAAAGTCGCCTCTGGCGCGCCAAGAGCGATGTTGTTTCGAATGGTGTCGCGAATAAGCTGTGCATCTTGCAGGACGAATGCGACCGTCGAATACAACACGTCCTGGGAAATGTTCTTTAGATCAACCCCGCCGATGGTGATCGTGCCAGCGTCCGGGTCATCGAAGCGGGCAATCAAACTCGCCAGCGTCGACTTCCCCGCGCCCGAAGGCCCAACCAGCGCGGTCACCGTGCCTGCCGGAATGCTCAGGCTCACTTCGTCTAACGCTTGGGTCTCGTCATAGGCATACGACACACCCCGAATCTCGATATCATGACCGTGTGGTGTCTGCGGCGCATTGGGCTGAGGCAATGCCGGTAGCTCCATGACGTTCACCAGCCTCACTGCCGCAGACCCTGCGAGCTGGTACGACCAGGCGATGGTTGCGACTGCCATCAACGCTCCCGGCAGCACCAAGGCGATCAACGTGGTCGTTATCACCTCGTAGATGCTCACCCAACCGGCGTTCATCATCAACGCGCCACCGCCAAGGTTCACGATCAACAACACCGGGATTGACACCCACGAAAATGAGGCGACCGACATCGACACCAGCGGCATACACCAAGCCCGGTAGAACTTAGAAAACTCGTTAGCTGCATCTAAATAGGCTTTATGTGCTTGGCCGACCTTGCCGAACGCTTTCACCACTGAGATACCGGCCACGAACTCGGCCATCGTTGCCGAAACTTGGGCGAGCTTGGTGTCCATTTGCGCGGTCTTTTCGTTCATGCCGCGCATCGACATGCCATACATGCCCACATAGATCGGGATCGTCGCGATCGACAGCAACGCGAGTCGCCAATCCACCACGAATGCATAGGCCAACAAAGCGAGCGGGGAGACGATCGCGTTCAGTTTCTCGATCGGCCCGTGCGCGATCACTGTGTGCACCGTGGCCGTATCATCCTGAATGGTCTTGCGGATCTTTCCCTCACCCTCGCGGGTAAACCACGACAGCGGAGCAGTCGACATTCGGGCGGCAATTTGCCGACGCATCTGATTACGCAACGACAGGTCAATAAAATGCGTCACGCCCAATGCAACAAAATATAAGGTCAACCGGGCCATGTATGCGCTGACGAGGAGCATCACGATCCAGTTCACCCCCGCCGGGTCCACCTGGTCTTGCATAAGTTCTCTGCCAAGCTCCACCAGAGCCACATACGGGGCAATAGCCAACACACCAGAGAGAAAAGCCAAAACCTGCGCGATAAACAGTTTGCCTTTCACCGGCTGCGATAGCTGACGGATCGCGTTCTGGCCAGCGACAGATTTTTCCTTCGCCGACCCGTACTCGTCTTCAACAACCTGATCCGTTACACTATCGTTCACGTAAACACCATCCTTATTAGGTAAGGCTCACCTTACTTTATTTCTGTGAGGTGTGCCTAACCGTGCACGTCAACTGATACGAGCATCACTCTTTCAGGGCCATGCTCACCTGTTCACCTGTGCGGAACACGAACCGGATCGTATCCTCGTCTACGATGGCGTGATCGATGAGAGCGCTCCATTGTGCGGGGTGAAACTCGCTCACAGGTTCGCCCGTCAAATCGCCTAGGGTTGTGGTGATGGCGGCGTGCTTGGCGGTGTTCGCTGCGATATCTGCTTCCAGGCTTGTTTTACGTGCGAGCGTCTTACGGTAGATAGTATCGAGTTCGGTGTAGCGGGCTTGGTAGGCGTCCTGGTTGAGCGCACACCGCTGGTTTTCCGCAATCAGCGCCTCGATCTGCTCGGTCAGCTCCACGATTTTTGTTTGGCAGGCAGCGGCCTGTTCTTCCAAACGGCTCGTACCGAACATGTCGCCAAGCACCTGCGGTAGCTGGCTTTGCTGCGGACGGCGGGCGATCAGTTGATTGAGCGCTTGCACGAAAGAATCCTTGATCTGCTCGTCTTTCACCGTCGCGCTGCTGCAGGGATGTTCGTCTGTGTATTTGTGGTTGCATTGCCAGACTGTGTACTTGTATTTCGTGTTCGACGCCCACGTCTTACGCCCATACCACACCCCACACCGAGCACATTTGAGCCGGGTGGAGAACAAGCCGACTTTCGCTGACGATATGTTGCCATGCCTGGTGGCGAGCTCGTATTGCACTTGATCCCAGATGCGTGGAGCAATAATCGGCTCGTGGTTGCCTGTTACGTAGTATTGGGGTACTTCGCCTTCGTTGACCTTCATCTTTTTAGTAAGGAAATCGGTGGTGAACGTCTTTTGCAGCAGGGCGTCGCCTTTGTATTTCTCGTTCGACAGGATGGAGCGCACTGTCGATGTCGACCACACTTCTTTCCCGCGTGGGGTGAGGATCTTGCGGGCAGCGAGTTCGGTTTTGATTTCGCTGATGGCCATCCCGTCAAGGAACAGCTGGTAGATCAGCCTGACGGTCGGAGCTTGGGTTTCGTCGATGACGAGGCTGCCGCCTGCTCCTTTCTTGTATCCGAGTAGGGATTTGTAGGGCACCATGACTTTCCCATCTTGAAAACGCTTCCTGTGCCCCCAGGTGACGTTCTCGGAGATCGAGCGGGATTCTTCTTGCGCCAGTGAGCTCATGATCGTGATCAATAGCTCGCCTTTGGCGTCAAAGGTGTAAATATTTTCTTTCTGAAAATAAACCTCGACGCCTGCGTCTTTGAGCTTGCGCACGGTAGTGAGCGAGTCGACGGTGTTGCGTGCGAACCGGGACACACTCTTGGTGAGGATCAGGTCGATTTTGCCTGCCAGGGCGTCATCGATCATGGTTTGGAAACCTTCGCGACGTTTCATGGAGGTGCCAGAGATGCCCTCATCGCAGTACATGCCCGCGAACTGCCAATCATTACGGGAATAAATGTAGGTGGTGTAGTAGTCGATTTGAGCCTCGTAGGAGGAGGTTTGCTCTTCCATCTCGGTGGAAACTCGCGCATACGCGGCCACCCGCCTGTGTGCTGGTACACCAGATGAGGCTGCGGCAGATCGAAGCTTCTTTGTTGCGGGTATCGCTGTGACGGTGCGACTCATGCCAACCTCCCCTCACTGGTTAACCCCACCGGCGTCATGGTTCCATCCGCGAGGTGGAATGTGAGCTGATGCTCGAAGGCCTCGATCATCACGACCTGCTCAGCAACATGGACAGGATCGAAACCCTGGGTGCCGACCGTCATCGGCTCCAAACTCCCGGAGTGTTTCCACTCCGGGTTTTTTATTTCAGGGTGGGGTAGCAAAGGTGTATCTGGCCTGCGTATGTCCTATCCTCATGCCACTTGGGATGCCGTATTCGGTTGGGATCCCAGGACCCAAGGGGGCCGGACTTCCCGTTTGTTGCTGGCTGTAGACACTTTTCAACGGCAATCGACCGCACCCCCCGACAGACACCCGACCAGGATCCTCCACAATTGCGCCCGAACCCCTTTTCTCGCATCACAATCCTTTATCACGACGACAGCTGTTTTCCGTAGAAAAACCTCTTTTTGTTCCATAACCCACGACCACCTTTTCTTACCCAAACGTAGGAAGGCAAACACATTTGTGCAGCACATGTGCGTTGATAACGCTTTGGAAAAGTTTTCCCCTTCCCCTTGCACGCTAACCCGTCCCCATGTAATTTTAGAGCACAACCTAAGCAATTCTTATTTTATGGGTAAAAGAAAGGACGGTTCCACCATGGCGTTCACGCAACAGCGCCGGGCATTCCGGGCGTTGGTGGGTGCCGTCGCTCTCGCTGCACTCGCCCTCGCGCCTGCCGCCCAGGCCGCCGACATTCCGCCGCTGCCGCAGGGCTACCCCATCGCCAACCTGTACTCCACCTGTACCGAGGCATCCGCACACGCCGAGGGCTACCCCGAGTGGCACTTCGGCGAAACCGCCCGGCGCTACCTCTCGGACGGCACGCTGCAGTTCACCAACCGCACGCAGCAGACCGTGCCCTACACGGCGACCGTGGAGACCGGTGTCAACCACGAGATCAAGGCCAATTCGGCGGCGAGCCTCCCCAACGGCTGGCAGACCACCGCGAAGAGCGACATCGGCCTCAAGCTGTCCAACGGCTGGACCGAGGGCGAGACCGTGGGACCGGTCAACCTTAAGCCCGGCGAATCGCTGCGCGTGGAGTACGGCACCGTGGAGAAGGATTTCATCTCCATGTTTGTCACCTGCGATAACGGCGTGCTGCGCAACGGGCCCTCCGCCAACGTCATCCGCGGCACCGGCCCCGCCGAGCGCTACGCGTTCGCCTACATCATTCGCGCCGACGGCTCCATCTCCGACCTCGCGCTCGAGATCCCCAGCCGCTCCCCGTCCGCCAACAGCCGGCCGATCGAGGGAACGTACAATTCGGTTTCCGGCCCCAGCCTGGAAAAGATCGCCGATCCGGTCCGGGATACGGTGGTTGAACCCGTCGACAAGCTAGACAAGGACCCCTCGTGGCCGGAAGAGGGCGAGACGTGCTCAGCCAGCGACCCACGGTGGTACCCCCTCGACATCACGGCCGTGGCGCCCACCTTCCGTAAGCCCGGGTACTCCCAGGACTTCATGAACTGGTCCAAGGGCGACTACGAGTACCACCCGGTGACCGACCACGTCGTTGGCGCCGAAAACTACCAGTACACCAACTGGAACGGCAACACGGGCCACGTGCCCGTCGGCTGGCTCAACTCCGTTGGCGCCGTCCAGCGGGCGTACATGCCCGTGGGAACCAAGCTCAAGGGCGTTGACCTGGCCCCCGGCGACCGCGTGCGCGTGGAGTACGGCACCACCATGACCCGCATCAACTACCGCGAGGTGCACTGCGGAACCGACGGCACCTATTCCCTGGTGTCCAACTACCCGCAGTCCTCCGCGCCGAGCGGATTCTGGGCCGAGGCGACAGTCACGTCTAAGGACGGCTCCACCCGCGTGGTGGACATCACCCCGGACACCTACGCCACCCTGCCCGTGCCCACCCAATCCAACTACTAATCCCCCCACCTGTTGCTTCAAAGGAGCTCACCATGTTCATCCGCCGTCTCATTGCCTCCGCCGCCACTGCCGCCACCCTCGTGGCGGGCATCCCCGCCGCCCAGGCCCTACCCGTCCGCGACCTCGGCACCGCCAACCCCACCACTATCGGCGCGGCCTGCACCAACCCCGGTGACCGCGGCCAGACCATCGACATCACCCGCACCTACTTCGACGGCTCCGCCGGCACGTGGACCGTGTCCAACTTCAACGACGAGCCGCTGCCGCTCACCCGCACCGTGCAGGAGACCAAGACCAAGACGTGGAACGTGTCCGCCGGCGTGGACTTCCCCATCCTGCAGCTCATCCACTTCTCCTTCTCCACCAGCTACACCGATTCCCAGAGCTACACCGTGGGTGAGCAGATCGGGCCGTACAACGTCAAGCCCGGCAAGACCGCCGTGCTCCGCGCCGGCTGGATTGTCTCCGATTTCCGCGGCCAGCACACCGTGTGCGGCTCCGACCACACGTGGCAGGGCACCGGCGATTACTTCACCGCCACCCTGCCCAAGGAGCGCCACGTGCAGATCTCCACGCGCGACAACGGCAAGCAGGAGTTCTAAATGAGGCGCCTCATCGCACTGGCGGTGGCGGCGATCATGGCTCTCCCCGCGGCTACCGCCTCCGCCGACCCCATCGACTTTGAGCTCCCGCAGCGTTGGAACACCGACTACACGCCGGGTTTCCACTGCGCGACGCCGGGTGAAAACGGCACGTACGTAACCGCCAAGCAGCGCTGGTTCAACCAGACCGACGCCGTGAGCGTGGCCAACTTTGATAGCGAGCCGGTGCCGGTGAAGCACACGGTGACGCAGACCCGCACGCAGACGACCGAGGTTTCTGCCAAGGCGAAGGCCACCGGTGAGCTGGCGAAGTTTGCCACCAACGCGTTCGGGTTCACCTACGTCAACCAGATCCACTGGAAGTTCAAGCAGGTTGTGGGCCCCTACACCCTCGCCCCGCACACGCAGGGCAGGCTCGTGTGGGGATTCATCGTGCTGGACACCGACAACCAGGACGTCCGCTGCGGCGAGGATCTTTCCTGGCACCCCGTGGGCCAGCCCTACACCGCCTCCATCCCCGAGACCAAGTACTCCGAGCTGCGCATCGACCAGCCCGATTACGAGCTGAACTAGCTCACCGCGAAGGCGCCGAACGACCAATTTGTTCGGCGCTTTTGCTTGTCAACTTTCTACCCGCCCCTGCGAGCAGCCGACATTCTTCGAGCGACAGTCTGACGACACCAGTTATCAACCACGGCCGCGTTCTTGCAAGCACCCCCAAATGAGAGTAGTTCGACTATTTAGCACTGAGACTTTTTCTATAATTGAAAGAAAGAAAATTTCCTCATGGGATTTTTATACCCCAAAATTCGAACATGTGTTCCCCCACGCTCGCGAAAGCGGGTGTCACGAGGCGTAAATTCCCATGAAATAAGAGAAAGGACAACCAGCATGATGGTTCCAAGTGGCACCATGGACGCACACTTCTACAAGTTCACGCGAGCGATGAGAGAGCAGGACCACAACGAGTCGGCGTTTGTCCGCATGATCGACTCCATCATCAAGCGCTCACGCTTCCTCTCCCCACTCGACGCAGCCACGTTCACGCTGACAAAACCTCTGTCCGCCTCCTACGGCCTCACCAGCAGGTACCTTCAACGATTCCAGCTACAGGATCTTCCGCTTGCCACTCCCGTCTATGTCCATTGCCCAGGACTCGAAAGTGGCCAGCAACCGGCGTGGGATGTCAACGAAACGGTATCCGTCGAGCCCAAGGGACAACTCGCCCTGCACCGGGAAGAGATCCCACCCTTTGAGTTTGTTCAGCCAACCACACAACCTTCCGCGCTTTCTTACTGGCTGAAAAGGAATGCGTACCGCTTCGCCATCGATATTGATCCCTACGAGTTGACTTCAGACCTCGTGGGGGAAGCACGCCGCGAGGACCGAGGAGTAAAGGTCATTCAGGCTGGCAACAGCGAAACCCATTACAACCTGAATTTCCTTGTTCGCTACTACCCGCAACTCACCAACATCAGCGAGTTCGAGATACTGATCCACGAATTCGCCCATGTCATCCTTGGACACCTCGGCCCACTTCGTGCGCGCAACGAGGATAAGAGGGGGAAGGAATCGGATCGCAACCGGGTGATGATTCCAGACCAGATGAAGGAGTTTGAGGCAGAGACAGCTACGTACATGGTTGAGCGAATTCTGGGCATTGAAAGTAGTTCTGCTGAGCTTTACTACGACTACGTGGCCCAAGAAAGCCACTGGACCGCCGAGTGGTTGAGGGGATTCAGCATTACGCGAGTAGCGATCGGCGTGCGGAAGCTCTGTGCTATGACACGAGCAGTCTGCCTGCCGGAAAGCAAATCAATATCCTCCAAACATCCACTCCACACACCGCCGGAGAAGCCGTGGCTTGACCAGCAAAGAGATTGGCCACAAAACAAGGTGACCCGCGACGATTGCATCGACTACTTCACATTTGAAAAGCAAAGGAGGTTTAGAGATCCGCTGACCCAGGGCCTATAGGCTGACCTCCTCGATCACCTGCAGGATTCGCCGCGCTGCATTGGCGAATGCGTCCGGCTCCAAGAGCAGGGAGAGGCTGACAAAGCCCGGCACCCGCATATCAAAGAAGAAGCCCGGCTGGACTGTGACGCGTTCCTCCTGGATGAGCCTCACCACGAGGTCTTCCTCGTCGATGACATCGGGAAAACGCAGGAGCACATTCCACCCGCCCTCCGGCGGGTACACCGTGACAACGCCGCTGGCCAGCGCCTTCAGGGCCTCCAGGTTGCCCCTCACGCGCTCGCGCACGCGGGCCTGCTGGGAGGGGATCGCCTCGAGCATGGCGGGCAGGTGGTCGAGGATGAGGTCACCCACCGGCAGGTACGCATCGGCGATGATGTCCAAGCGCTTCAGCGCCTCCTCCACCTGATCGCCGGGGCCAGAGACCTCGATCCACCCGAGCTTGGCGTACGGGGCCGCAAGGTTCTTGGACATGCCGTCCAACGCGAAGGTGAGGACGCGGTCCTCGCCGGCGATGCGGTGGCGCTCCACCGCATCATCCAGCGGGAACTCGAAGAACACCTCGTCGGCGATGAGCGGCAGGCCGAGGCTCGCGAAGAAGTCCAACTCACCGCCGGACAGGTACGAGCCGGTCGGGTTGTTCGGGTTGATGAGCACCACCCCACGCGCGGAAGGTGAGGGGGTGAGGGACAAAGCGTCGACAAGCCAGGAACCGGCCCACTCGAGACGGTAACTTTGCGTGCCCACCGTTTCCAGCGCGGCGAGCGAATCGACGAGCGGGTAGCCCGGGCGCGGGACGAGGAGTGTGTCGCCCGGGTCGCACAGCAGCTTCGTCAGCCACGCGTAGGCCTGCGAGGTGGAACTGACGAGGTA
Source organism: Corynebacterium pyruviciproducens ATCC BAA-1742 (assembly GCF_000411375.1). Lineage (GTDB taxonomy): Bacteria > Actinomycetota > Actinomycetes > Mycobacteriales > Mycobacteriaceae > Corynebacterium > Corynebacterium pyruviciproducens. The sequence goes on from NZ_KE150447.1 coordinate 255,454, forward strand.
GAGGCGGTCCGGATCGACCGTCCTTCCGTCACGCGCGCCGATAAACGCGGCAAGCTGCTCACGCGCGGCGCGAGCCCCACGCGGATCGGCGGCGTAGCGCCTGGGCGCGAGGCCATGGTGGGTGGGATTGGAATCGCTGGCGTCAACAACGTCTGGCGTGCGCGCCTTGGCGATGCGGTTCGGCTCGGTTACCGAAACGCGGGAGGAAAACCGCACTTAGCGGACCTTCCTACCGTGGGCGAGGTCGATCAAGTGGCGCAGGACGGCACCGCCGGAGGCGCGGAGGCCGTTGTGCTCGTGGAGGCTCGTCACGTACGTCTTCACGCCGGGCAGGAGCCGCGAGGTCTCGAGGGAGAACTCGAGCGGGACGTAGCAATCGTTGACGTAGACCGCGGCGGCACCGGTGGCACCCGAGTTCCTTAGCACCTCGGCATCGTACAGCTTCGGCCACTTGACCTGTGCGATCTTATCGATGACTTCCTTCCACGGCTGGAACGCCGGGACCGTGTCCGCCCACTCGCGGCGCACGTGTTCGCCGGTGAGGAGGGTGGGATCCCCGCGGAAAGCATCTGGGAACGTGCGCTCGGCGGACCAGTCGGTGACGAAACCGTCGGAGTAGCTCGACTCGTGGATGACGTAGTAGAGAATATCGCGGCCGCCGAACGGGAGCGCGTGCTCAAGATCGTAGAGGAACGCGTTGGTGCGCGGGTCACGTTCGAGCAGGTTATGGAGGGTAATCCAGCCGTTATCGGCGCCAAGAATATGTCCCAGAGAACGGATGCGCGACGGCGAGACAACCTCACCGGACGGCAGGACGATCTCGCCGCGCTCGGCCATGCCAACAAGTGAGCGGACCACGTCGCGGTGCTCGGGGAAACGGCGGTAGTAGGCCTCGGAGTAGGCGCGCATCTTCTCGTAGCACAGGCCGTACACGTCGTCCGGGTGGTGGCCGACGGCGGACAGGCCGCCGGTGAAGTACACATTATCCAGGCTTTCGGCGTGTTTGGTGAGGTACGCCAGCGTTGTGAACCCACCGAAGGACTGGCCGAGGGTGTTCCACTGTTTCGCGCCCAGGTGCTCGCGCAGCGCCTCGGCATCTTCGACGATGGAATCCGCACGCAGGTGGGTGAGGTATTCGGCAAGGAAAGCCGCCCCCTTGGAGAGGTCCTTGTCCCCCACCGGGGTGGAGTTGCCCGTGCCGCGCTGGTCAAGCATGACGACGCGGTAATGCTCGAGGGCCACGTCGAGCCAGTCCGGGGTGGTCGGGCCGTGCGTCACGCGCGGCGCCTCGCAGCCGGGACCGCCTTGAAGGAACGTGAGGTACGGCAGATCCTCGCCACCGGGACGAGTGACCACGGAGGCGAAGATATCGATGGTGCGGCCATCGGCAGGATTGTTCCAATCCAGCGGGACGGTGAGGGTGTGATCATCAATGCGCAGATCCCCGATGTGGCGGGTGCGAACGGTTTCGGAACTCATAGCTACAAGCTTAAGCCCTGGCACACAACGGGCAACTCGTCACCTTTTAGCCACCGCCCCCCAACTCTTATATCCAAGACACATTCATCACCGCATGTGACGGGCTCTTTCCGTGTAGTCTATGCGGTTCCCCACCCACATTCGCCCCGCCGAATAATAAATAAACCCCTGAAAACACCCAATTTTCCCTTTTGCCCAGTACTTATCATTCCAGTTTCCCTTGCGGTTATTCCGGCGTATGATTTCTGCTCATGCAAAAGCAGAGCCTCATGCACCCGAATAAGGGCGCAAGAATTGCTGCCACTGTAGCAGCGCTGGGCGTTGTCTTTGGTGACATTGGCACGAGCCCGCTCTACACGCTTCAGTCCGTGTTTTCCCTGGAACATGGCGCTATCGCGCCGACACCTGAGCACATCTACGGCATCGTGTCCACCATCGTGTGGGCGCTCATCATCATCGTCACGGTGAAATACGTGCGCTTTGTCATGAGCGCCGACAACGGCGGCGAGGGCGGCATCCTCGCCCTGACGGAGCTGGTCTACCGCTCTATCAAGAACCACAAGCCGTGGGCGCTGGCGCTCGGCATCGTGGGTGCCAGCCTGTTCTACGGCGACTCCGTCATCACCCCTGCTGTTTCCGTCATGAGCGCCATCGAGGGCGTGGGCGTGATTAACCCGCAGCTCACACACCTCGTGGTGCCGCTCGGGGCCGCGATCCTCATCGTGCTGTTTGTGGCCCAGCGGTTCGGCACCGCCGTGGTCGCACGCGCCTTCGGGCCGGTCATGGTCGCCTGGTTCATCATCCTCGCGGCGCTGGGAGTAGCACAGATAGTCATCCACCCGGCGATCTTCCTCGCCTTGTCCCCCACCTACGCCGTGAGCTTCATCCTTCACAACCCAGGGCTCGCATTCCTATCCTTTGGCTCCGTGGTGCTCGCGGTCACCGGCGCTGAGGCACTGTATGCCGACATCGGCCACTTTGGCAAAGCCCCCATCCGCCACGCGTGGCTCGCACTAGTGCTCCCTTCGCTGCTGCTCAACTACCTGGGGCAGGCAGCCATGCTCGTGGCCTACCCGGAGCGCATTTCCAACCCGTTCTTCCTTATGGCGCCCGAGTGGGCAAAGATCCCGCTGGTTGTGGTTTCCACCCTGGCCACAGTTATCGCCGCCCAGGCCGTTATCACCGGCGCCTATTCCGTATCTAAGCAGGCCCAGTCCCTGGGGCTTTTGCCACGCCTCAACATCAAGCAGACCTCCCACAAGGAGCGGGGCCAGATCTACATCCCGGCGGTGAACTGGCTACTGTTCGCCGGTGTCATGACGCTGCTTTTGGTGTTCCAATCTTCTGCACGGTTGGCCACGGCCTACGGCCTCGCCGTCACCGGCACGTTCCTCATGACCACCTCGCTATTCACCTGGTACGCGGCGACGGTACGCCACTGGAAGAAGTGGCAGCTCGTCCTCTTCGCCGTTGGGCTCGGATCCATCGAGCTCGTCCTATTTTCCGCCAACGCCATCAAGCTGCTGCTCGGTGGCTGGATCCCGCTCACCATCGGCACTGTCCTCGTGTTCACCATGGTGACGTGGCGCCACGGGCTGCGGATGCTGTTCAACCGCCGCAACGAGATCACCCCCGGCTGGGACGAGTTCATCGCCGGGCTACGTGAGAAAAACGTGGCAACGGTGCCCGGTACAGCCATCTACCTGCACCTCAACCAGGAAACCCCGCCGGCAGCACTGGAAACCAACGTGCGGTTCAACCACGTCCTGCACGAAAACGTCATCGTCATTCGCGTCATCACCACAAGCTGGCCGCGGGTGCTCCGCTCGCAGCGGGTGACCGTGGACACCATCTGCAACGATCCGCACATCACCCGTCTCACCTTGAACTACGGGTTTTTTGAGACCCCCGATATTGCGGCGGCTATCCCGCTCATCCGCAAGCAGGGCGTGCGCGTGGACGAGAAGCCGTTCTACTACACCGGCAGGCTGAGCCTCGTCCCCGGCGACAACACCGAGATGATGACGTGGCGCAAGAAGGTGTTCTTCTTCCTGTACCAGAACCAGGCCCAGCCGATCGGCTACTTCCGCCTCCCGCCGAAGCGAACGATCGACTACAACTCGCGGCTTGTTTTGTAGTGCTCCCTACGCCTCCGCGGGGATATTGCCCAGTGCCGCGTTCACCGTGCCCACCAGCACGCCGAGGGCGGTGGCGGGGATGGCGAGGACACCGAGACCGATGCCCCAGGCCGGGGATTCGTCGCCCTCGGTGTACCGGGCGAGCTCGGCAAGGGCCGCCAGGCAAAAGACCTCGATCCCGAGTGTTTGAGCAGACAGTGAGGTGTCCACTTTGCGGTTTTGGCGGGCGTCGATAAGCATCCAGGTGGCAAGACCAACGGAGAGAAGGACCGGGACGGCGGCGGCGGGGCGGGCCTTGATAAGACGGTCCGGGCGCAGGTCAATGCCCCAGTGGGTGGGGAGCAAGGTATCGCGCATGCCCACGAAGTGGCCAGCGACGGCGGCGACGGCGGCACCGGCGAGCGGGGCCCACGTGAGCGCCGTGGAGACCCGGGCCGGGATGTGTTCTTCCAGGTCCGGGAGGGAATCGTCGGGGCGAATGAGGCCGGTGGCGACGGCAACCTTACCCAGGTTCAGGTTCCAGCCGAGGCCGTACGGTTTGGCGATGAGCCACGAGGGGTTTTCCGGCTCGAAGGAGCTGAGGCGGGCGCCGAAGACGCCGAGAATGTTATCCATGATTTTCCTTATCTGATAAGCGCCGAAACGGCGGCGCTGAAACTGTTCCAAAGATCTGTGAGTCGGTGGAGGTGGGCCCGGCCGGAGTCGGTCACCGCGTAGATTTTGCGCGGCGGACCGCTGGGCGAGGGTTCCCACGAAATATCGAGGTAGCCGGCCTTTCTCAGGCGCGCGAGCAGCGGGTAGAGCGTGCCCTGACTGACGGCGAGCTCCTCGTTTCCTTTGAGATGATCGAGGAGCGCCCCACCGTAGGTGGGCTCGCGCTCGAGGAGTGTAAGGACCACGAGCTCGAGCACCCCTTTGCGCAGCTGGGAATCCATGCCGGCACCGTGTTTTTCTACCATGCCTAACATAGTACCATGCGTTACACACTAGTGGGGAGGTGTGAGAACTTTACCCCCGCTTCCGGTGGCGGTCCGGGCCCCCGTGCCTTACATTCACAGCATGGTTAAGGACCGGCTATACGGCTGCGGATTGCTCCTACTCGCATTTGTGGTGCTCGTAGTTGCAAAGCTCATCGATGGGCCCCTGGCGTGGCTAGTCTTTTTTGGAGCAGCCTTTTTAACAGCTGCCGGATTCCACGTTTTCCGCGGCGACTACCCGCACGGGGACGAATAGACATCGCATTTCAGCGAAGCGCGCCGCCGTTCCCTTCATGCCCCTGCACCGGCGGCAATCATATTTAGGTCCCCGACCACGCTAGACAGGTCAATTCCGGCATTCTCAGCGACCTCCGCCACACCCTCTTCCACGTCTTTCGTGTATCAGGTGAGAAGGACTGCTGCAATATCCACGCGTCATGTGCAAGCTCGGTGCCCCGCTGCCTGTCACCAGACCCGCCGCAGAGTTCCAGTAAATTACTGGAACTCTATTTTCTCCACCTGGGCTTTTAACAACCGCACCCTCGCAAAGTTCCAGTAAATTACTGGAACTTTGCGAGGGCAAGTGTCGGGGCACGAGCCCGAGAAACGGGCAGGCCGAAGCCGCTGCTAGGAGCAGCGAACGATCGGCACCGGGTCATACACCGTAGTGGTGGAGTCGCGGCCGATTTCGTTTCCGGCGAGGTCCGTGATGATGCGGGTATCCGAGGTGGTGAAGCCCGGCGCGCCGCTCGACGGCGAGCAGCTGGAACCGCTGACGGACATCGGCTGCGGCTGCGTGTAGGCCCACTTGCCGCCGGAGATGGACTGCACGTTGCGGGACTTGGTGCCCTTGAACGTGACGGTGACCTCGTTGCCGCTCACGCCGGCCTCGATGAGGACGGGGTCCGGGGTATCGTTGCGGAACACCAGGTCAATGGCACCCTCGTACACGGTGGCCTCGCGGCCCGCGGGGTAGCGGGAGATGTAGTAGCTGTGCGGGGTGTGGGCGATGTCCGTCATGCCGGAGAAGTAGCTGGCGTTGTACAAGGTGGTGGCGAACTGGGAGATTCCGCCGCCGACGGCGGTGTCGGAGTGGCCGTTCAAGATGACACCGGAGGATACGTAGCCCTGGGCGGTGCCGCGCGGGCCGGTGTAGCCGTTCAGGGAGAACGTTTCACCGGGGGCGACGATGGCACCGTTGACGGTGCGCGCCACCAGCGCAATGTTTGTGCCGCTGGGGCCGGAGAAGCCGCCGGTGGTGAAGCTGCCCACGACATCGTTGAAGGTGGCGGCGTTGGCGGCCTCCGTGGTGAAGGTGGCGGGCTCGGGCTTGTAGGTCACGTCGAAGGTCTTGGGGGCGGTGCCGGTGACGCGGTCGGGGAACGTGTCCAGGGTTTTCTCCCAGTCCACCACGGTGCCGTCGGCGTGCGGGGTGACGTTGCGGCCGCCGGCGGTGAGCGTGATGGTGGCGTTCTTCATGGAGACCTCCGTGGTCTGGAGGTTTTCAAAGAGGATCTCGCGGGCGCGGTCAACGTTAACTTCGGCTTCTAGGGCCGCGTGGGCAGAATCGCCCACACGCGGGACGAAGGTGACGATCTCACCCATCCGGGCGGTGGGGATGATGCCGTCGACCTTGTCGGTGCCGTGGGCGACGATGTCACCGGCGAGCGCGTTTTTGGCGGGGCCCTTCTCGGCGACGTCAATCTCATCGTCGCCGATCGCCGGGGGCACCTCGGTTACGTCGACATCGACGCCGTCGGGGTTGAGCCAGCCGCTCACCACCGCGTCCCCCACGGTGGAGGGGGCGACGTTTTGCCCCACGACAGGGTCAATGCGGTGCGGTTTTCCGTCGACAAGCTCCAAACCACCGTCGGCGGGCTGACGGGTGAGTTCACCGGCGACCTTCTCCATCGCGGGGTTAAAACGTGCGCGGTCGACCTCGGACTGGATGGGCACCTCGGTGGTGGTGAAGAAGCTCGTGACCTTGGTGATCGGGTTGAGGGAGGGCGTGCCGGCGGCGGCGATGGTGGCGTCCCAATCGGGGGCGAGGCCGGCGGCCTCCGGATCGATGGTGGCGCGCATATCGTTGCCCTTCACCGTGACGGGCCGGTAGGCGAAGGCAGAGTCGAGCTTCTCGCGGGCGGCCGCGGGCTTCATGCCGCCGATTGTCACCCCGCCGACGGTGGTGCCGCGGGGGACGGTGCCCTGCGCGAGCGCCGTGTCCACCCCGTACAGGCCGAGGAGGAGCAGGAGAAACAGGCCAATGGCCAATCCAACGCGCTTCATCTACATCCCTTCGTGGTTGAAGCGGGCCACCCGCAGCGCCGAGGCGTACATTTGCTCCCGGCTGTACGTGCCCGCGTCAACGGCAGCGTTAACAGCATTTATAGTTTCTACTAGTTCATCGGTGGACACCCACAAAGCGTTATCAGCCCCGGCCACAAGCGCCGCGATGACGGCCTCCGGCACCGAGTGCGTGTCCGAGATGGCGTGCATGCTGGACAGGTCATCGGTGTAAATGACGCCGTCAAACGGCACCCCGCCGGGATACTCGCCCGAGCGGATGAGCCGGTACACCTGGGGGTTGAGGGAGGCTGGCGCCTCACCGAGCCCCGGCACCGTCACGTGGCCCACCATGACACCGGCGGTGGGGAACTCCGTCATCGCCTGCTCGTAGGGCAACAGGTCGAGCTTTTCCAGCTCCTCCAGCGGCGGGGTGTGCACCTCGCCGGTGTGGGAATCGCCGGTGGCCCGGCCATGGCCCGGGAAATGCTTGAACACGGGCGTGACGCCGGCGCGGACGAGCCCGCGGGCGAACGCCGTGGCGTACTCGGCGGCGCGCTGCGGGTCGGGGCTGAACGAGCGGTCTCCGATGGCGCCGTCGCTGGGGCCCGCGTCCGTATCCAGAACGGGGGCGAAATCGACGGTGATGCCAAAGCTGTTGAGCTTCTTCCCCAGCTCGAAGGCCACGTTCTCCACGTCCTCGGCGGAGGAGGTGTCCGCCATCGTGCGTGGTGCCGGGATCTCACCGAGGAGTTCAGGCTGGCGCACAACACGCCCGCCCTCGGCATCGATAGTGACGGCAAACGGCCTGCCCACCTCGCGTTTGAGGGCGGCGAGGTTGCGCTCCGGGGCGGTGAGCAGAGCCGGGTCCGTCCAGCTGGCGATGAAGATGCCACCAGCCCCCTCGCGCAGGGCGTGGAGGGCATCGTCGTAGTTCTTCACGCCCACCGTCATGAGGGAGGCGACCTGCGCGCGCTGATCGGCGGGCACGGGCACGAGTTCCTCTTCGGTGGCGGTGACGGTTTCCGTCTCCGTCTGCGTGGTGGTGGCAACGGAGGTGACCGTCTCCGGCTCCGGGGTGGAGGCGCAGGAGGCCAGCGTCAATGCGCAGGTGAGCGCCACCACAGCGCGGGTTGTCACTGCCATGTGCTCACCCCATCTCCTAACGCTAGAAACGCACACCACAATACGCGGTCGCTCGACCAGATGCCCCTCAAGGGTATAGGATTGGAGTCACGTTACGGGTGTAAAGGGGAATGTAGTGCCATTTACGTACGAGTCTTTGACCAGGCGCACCGCCGGTCCCGCCGTGGCAAGCGCCGTGGTGGGCCTTGTTGCGGGCATCGCCGGCGTCATCGGCGTGGTGTCGCTGACCTCTGAGGATGGGAGCACGGTTGAGCACACGGTTTCTACCGACGACGCCGTCCTGGGCAACCCGGATTACGGCTCACGAGACTAAACTTGTCGTCCTCCTGCTAGGCGTTATCGCCTTTATCCAATCCCCCGGCCTCACCGTGGCCGATACCAAACACGATCTCACCGTCAACCCGTGGGGGTTCCTCCACGGCGCGGTGGAATTCTTCGCCCCGTGGGGGCTGCAAAACCAGGCCTACGGCTACCTGTGGCCGCAGGGCCTGTTCTTCACGGTGTTCAGTTTCCTCCCGCCGTGGGTGGTGCAGCGCCTGTGGTGGTGGCTGCTTTTTGCCCTCGCCTACACGGGCACCGTCGCCCTGCTCAAGAACCTCGCTTGTCGACACCCCCTCCTCCCGGCTCTCCTCTACACTTTCTGTCCCCGCATTCTCACCACCGTGGGCGCCATCTCCTCCGAGGCGTGGGTGGTGGCGCTCGTGCCGTGGACGGTCGCGCCGCTGGTGGGGCGGGGGCGTGGCCAAGGGCCACGCCCGTTTGTAAGCGTCATCGCCGTGGCGTGCATGGGCGCGGTCAACGCCACCGCGACGCTTGCCGCCCTCGTCCCCGCGGGGCTCGTGCTCGTATCCCGGCGCGCATGGAAGGCCCTTACCGTGTGGCTTGTGGGCGTTACGTGCGTGTCCGTGTGGTGGATCGGGCCGCTTCTCATCCTGGGGAAATACGCCCCGCCGTTTACCGATTACATCGAATCCTCCTTTGTCACCACCTACTGGCTCAACCCGCTGGAGATCCTGCGCGGCACAACAAGCTGGGCCCCGTTTGTGGATAACGAGCGCACCGCCGGCGTGCTGCTCATTACGGTTCCGCTGCTCATCCTCGCCACGGTGGTGGTGGCCGCGGTGGGGCTGCGGGGGAGCGCCGGTTCCCCGTGGGTGGGGATGCTGGTGGTCGGCGTTGTGGCCCTCTCCTTTACTTCCCCGCTCCTCGATGGAACGCTCGCGGCGTTTCGCAACCTGCACAAGTTCACCCCGCTTGTTACCCTCCCGCTGGTGGTGGGCGTTGCCTGGGTGGTCGACCGGGTGGGCCGCACCGGGTTCGTAGCACTCGGGCTTGTCACCGTCGTGGCCATCTCCCCCGCCCTGTCGGGTCAGCTCGCGCCCAAGGGCGCCTACGAGGAGGTGCCGGAGTACTACCAAGAGGCGGCCGCTTACGTGAACGCCCACGCGGCGGACACCACTACCCTTCTTGCACCAGAGCGCTCGTTTGCCCGGGAGAACTGGGGCTGGACCCGCGACGAACCGCTTCAGCCGCTGCTCACCGTCCCGTGGGTCACCCGCGACGCGATCCCCATCCACAACCCCGAGTTCATCCGCGGCCTCGACGGCATCATGGCCCACCCCAGCGTGGAGGCGCTCGAGGGCTTTGGCATCGGCTACGTGGTACTTCGTGAACCGGAGGAATCCTGGGAGAAGGCCCTTCACGGCGTGCCCCACCGCGATTTTGGCCCCTTAAGCGTGTACGAGATCGACCCAGATAACGGCCCGCGCCGTGGCACGCCCGTCACCGTCGCCGGCGGCGGGGAATCTGTGGCGCTTTTGGATTACCTCCACGGGCCGGGAATGTGGCAGCTGGTGGAAGGCGACGCAATTATTGTCACCGACACCCCCGCCCTCGTGGAGCGCAACTACGGCACCCTCACCGGCGCCACCTCGGGGATCCTCGCCCCGGGGGAAACAACAGGAATAAAGAACCCGGTGAAGGATTACGCATCCGTGGGGCCGCGCACCGCCGTCCGCGAGACCGGCGGGCACGTCACGCACGGCCCCGACGAGGCGGACCCCACCCGCTTCGGTGGTGCCAACCCCGAGCACTCAGTCACCGCCGCCGTCGACGGGTTTGCCGATACCGCCTGGTACGGCACGTGGCTGGAGCTGCATCCCGACCATCCCGGAAAGCTGCTTTCCCTTGCCCTCACTAAGGGCGAGGCCACCGTCACCGCAGGCGGGCGGGAGTTCGTCACCGGCTCGGGAAAAATAACACTCCCGGAGAGCGTTTCCTCCGTCCGCGTCGAGCCGCACGGGGGAGGACTCGCGGAGGTCAACCTCACCGACGCCCCCATCCGGCGCATTGTCACCGTCCCAGATACCTCCCCCAACGTGCAGGAATTCGTCTTCTCCGGCACCGGCCGCCTCACCCGCGAGTTCACCGCCCCGCGCGACATGGAGGTCACCGTCACCGCCGCGGGTGACGCGCACGTGCTTATCGACGGCTCCCCCGCCACCTCCCCTCTCACCCTCACCCAAGGCTCGCACACGGTGAGCACCCTCGCCCCGTGGGTGAGACTCACCACCCCGGACTTCGCACTCCCCGTAGGAGGCGAATTCGTCAAAACCACCCTCTCGGCCAACCCCGGCTACCAAAGCGACGGCGACCCCCTCGTCCTCGGTGCGGGCCAGCAGGGCTTCACCGGCGGAAGTGGAAAGGTCACCTTTGCCCCCACGGCCACCTTCCAGCGGCTCCTGCTTTTTGGCCTCGTGCTCCTCACAGCGATGTTGATAATTTCCTTCGCGCTGCGAAGGCGGGAATTCCCCGCTCGCGCCCCATTCCGGCTACCTTCCTGGATCCTACTCATCCTCGTGGGGGCGGCGCTCGGCCCGTGGGCGTTCCTCGCCGCCGTGGCGGGCTACGCACTCACCCGCTGGGTGTCCCCCACCCTCCTCATCTCCCTCGGCGTGGGGATCCCCGGCATCTGGCTCGCCCTCGCACCGTGGCCCTCCCCCGATTACCCGGCGGGCAGCCTTGCCGTGGTACTTTTCATCGCCGTCGCGCTGGGGGCCTGTATGCCCGTTGCCAAAAGTGGGCACTGAACGCCGATACGCTTTTTAAAATACAAGGTGGTCAAACTTACTACCCCGTTCAGTGCCCACTTTTGGCAAACCACGCGAAACCAGGCGAACTCCACTGCTTCTCGGGAAACGGCCCGTATCGGTTTATGAGTCTGGATAATTGTTTTAACCAGGTTCCGCTTACATAGGACGCGTTATCTACCCGGATCAGCGCTACCCCCTCACTGACTAAAGCACGCTCCCGGCTTCTCTCCTTATTCACCGCCTTGGTGGGTTCGACACCGAAGGCACCCCAGGTCTTGCCGCGGCCGTCGTATTCGATGCCTAATGAGCAGTGCGGATAGAAGAAGTCAATTCTGCCAAGGAAGACACCGTCACTACTGACTATTTCGGCTTGCTGGTACGGAGGCGGGTAACCAGCCTCAAAGAGTGCGATTTTGAGGTCACTTTCCCGGGGCTTTCAGAAAAACCGGTAATAAACCGCATGGCCTCCCGCGCCTGATCCATGTTGTGGCACCTCGAGCGCGACGTAAGCGCACGTTCCAATGCCTCCATGTCGATTACCTTCTTGTATAAAGCGGCCTCAGCCACGCGAACGGCTTCACCGATTCCGTGCCAGCGGGCGATGTCGATAACAGTGAGCTGCGGGGAGGTGAGCAAAACTCGGAATCCATTCACCTCCGCCGAGACGATTCCACCAGGAGGTACGTGGCGGTACACAGTGCGCGCACGAGTACGCTCCGTCTTTCCCACCACCTCAACAGTCAATGTTCCGGTGGAGGAAATAGGCAACCCCCACAAGCAGGCGGCCGACCGTCCGGCAAGGCTTCGCCCTTCGCACCCCAGGGCCAGGCACTGCACATAGAAGCGCTGCTGGGGCGTGAGCCCGTAGTATTCTTGCCGTTTCGTAGTACACGCCTCGCGCTAGCTTTGTCACGCTCCCCAACTTATACAGGTGCGATACCCAGTGTCGTTGTGTAGTCGATTGTCCGCTCGTGAGAAAAAACCCATCCCCCAATGCCATGTTTTTAGATTATTGCAGCGCAGGCGTCATCTTGCCACTCGAATGGAACGGCCTTTCCGTCCATTCGTAGCTGACGTAGCTCACCGGGATGGTGAAAAGAAACGTGAGCACCCATACGGCCACAAACTTTCCGCCGAACAGCGGGATCGGCGTGAGCGCGTAGATCGCGGTGAGCACGGGCAGGTGCCAGAGAAAGATGGAGTAGCTGATCCGGCCCAAAAACCCAATCCACCCGGGCACATCCGGGCGACGCTCCACCACCGGGTGGAGAAGCGCCCAGGCGAAGACGGCGCCAAAGAGGATGCGCACCGCGAACTGCCCCGGCGTGGGGTGGGTGAGCCCCGCGGGCCCGAGGTAGGTGCCGGCCACAAGCGCCACGCCGGCAACCACACCACACGCCCACAGCGGTACACGGGGAATCCTTCCGGCCATGAACAGCTCGGCAAGAATGATACCCACCGCGTACCAGGAGCAGTACGCCGGCGGGAAAATCTGGGTGTTCACCGCCCACCCGTCCTGCAGCGCGGGAATATACGCCCAGCCGAGCGAGGCCACGCCCACGAGCGCCACCACCCCCACCCGCAGGCGCAGCGTGGGCAACCGGCCTACGATCTCCTTCAAGAACGGGAAAATAACGTAAAACGCCACCTCCACACACATGGTCCACAGGTGTGTCAGCCCCGTCATGAGCGCGCCGGGCACAAAAATCTGGACAAAGGACAAATTGGCTATAAACGCGCCCACGCCCGCCGAGTTGAACACGCTGAACGTGATCACCAGCACCGCCACGTAGGCGGGCACGATGCGGAGGAAGCGGGAGCGCACGTAGCGGGCCCACCCCGAGGAGTAGCGCCACCACAAAAGGAACCCGGAGAGCGCGAAGAACACGGCGACAAAGTAATCGAAGCGTTCCACCACCCGCACGCCAAGCCCCGATTGGAAGGCAACGTGCGTGGTCATGATGCCCAGCGCGGAGATGGCGCGGAGAGCATCGAGGGCGGGAAGGTACGATTTACTCATAGCTACACCACATTTTATGGGAGAGGAGCACTAGGTGAGGAACCTGTTCATCGGCATCGGTGCCGCACTGTTGGCCACGTTGTGGCTACTCACCACGCTCATCACCCCCACGATGGCGCCCTACCGGGTGCAGCTCACCGGCGACGGTGAGACTCGCACCATCGAGGTGACCATCAAGGGCAAGGAGATCACGGCCACCGACCGCTACCAGGGCGCGGTGGATAAGGACGTGTCCGGCACGTACCTCATCGACCCGAAGTCCGGCTTCCCCGCCAAGAAGGCCACGCACGTGGGCCTCACCTACTTCTTCCCCATGCCCAGCGAGGAGCGCTCGTACGTGGTGTTCGACCCACTCACCGGCGAGCCTTCTACCCTGGATTACGTTGATCCCACCAAGGAAAATGGGATCAAGTATTACACCTACAAGGAGTCCTCGCCCCGGATGCGGGAGATCACCCTCGAGCCACGCTCGGGGATCATCGTGGATGCCAAGGAGGACGTGAACGGCACCGTCATCGCCTACGATGAGGCAACCCGGGAGGAGGCCCTCGCCCGCGCCGAGGAATCGTACCGGCAGTACCGCTCCCTGCAGGTTGCCCGGTTCCTCCTCACCATCGCCGGTGCCGGCTTCCTCATCGCAGGCGGGTGGCTATGGGTCAGGCGCGTGTTGTAATCCGCGTGGCCGCGGCCACGTTCCTCATCGGCTGCGCCCTGTGGTTCCTCGTGTTTCCCGGCGTGCTCGTCCACCGCGACATGGTGGTGGTAAATTCGCCGGCGCTTTCGGCGTGGAACTTTGGCACCGCGCCGGGGGTCGCCGCCCGCAACGCCCCGCAGGACGGGGTGCTTGCCCTAGCGGGCCTTGTTCTTCCCGCCTCGTGGCTCGCCCGGTTCATCCTTGTGGCCTCCGCGATCGCTGGTTGCGTAGCTGCTACAAAGAACGCAAAAAGCCTCACCGGCGAGGTGGCCGCCATGGCTGTGCTCATGTGGAATCCGTTTGCGGTGGAGCGGCTGCTCCAGGGGCACTGGACCGTGGTGGCGGCGTTCTGGCTGCTCCCACTCGTGGCCTATCTTGGCCACCTCCCCGGCGCGCAGGCCATTGCTATGTGGGCCGCCTCGCTCACGCCCACCGGTTGCCTCGCCGCCGCCACAACAGGCCTTGTCACCAGCACCAACCGGCGCTTCACGGCAGTTTTTTCCCTCGGACTCAGCCTGCCGTGGCTGGTGCCGTCGCTCATCCACCGACCTGTGGGTTCGGCCACCGACGTGTTCCGCCCGAGTTCCGTGCTTGAACTCGTGGGCCTCGGCGGCATGTGGAACAGCGAGGTCACGCCCGAGATCTACGTTCCGCTCGCGGGTCTCGCCCTCGCTGCCTTCCTGCTCACTGCCCGCGCCGAGAAATATCTCCTCGCCTTGGCGGCGGTGGGGTTCGCCCTCGCGCTTAGCTCTCTCCTCCCGCTCGGCGGGCTGTACGCCACTGTCCCAGGTCTTGGCCTCCTCCGCGACGGCCAAAAGTGGCTGCTCCTTGCAGCCCCCGCGCTCACCCAACTGGCAGGAAGCGTCCGCTGGCCGGCCGTCGCCATCGCACTGACGGTGCTGCAGGTCCCCAGCCTCCCCGCCGACGTTGGGGCGCTTCGGCCCGTGGCCGAGCAGCACTCCTGGTACACCGCCACGGCCCCGGTTGACACGATGACGCTTATCGACGGCCACCCCGCGCTCAACCCGGCCCTCAAGGCTTCATCCATCCCGCCGTCCGGTGAGCTCGTGGTGGGTGGGGAAACGGTAGAGGAAGCTGCCCCCGCGCCGCGGCCGACGCGGGGCGACTGGTGGATGGGGCTAGGACTTACAAGTTGGTGGATCTGCCTCGGCACGGCAGTGGCTTCGCTCAGAAAGCTGTCACGCTGACGTTGTATCGCGATAAAATCACAGGTAGTGATTCTTTGGAGAGGTTTTCATGAGCTATACAAAAATCGGCTACCTCATTTTGGGGATCTTTTTTGTGCCGTTGCTTGTTATTCTCGGTTTTGCGTTTCTCACCGATGCCACAGATGACTACGACACGCGAAGCGAATCGGGTGCTACTATTCCACTCCTTCCGGATAACGTTGCAGTGTTTGGATCTGCCTCTTCTGCCAGCGACACGTCAGCGTCCAATATTTGGTTTCAGACAGGCAGTGATGGACAGTTTCGCACCGAGCTCACCGACCCGGTGTACAACCCAGTGTTCACCCGTCTTGACCGGAATCGCTTTGGAATAATGAGGGGCAAGGAGCTACTCGTAAGAGACATAGAGACGGTCACCACCACGACACTTTCCGGCACAGTTGATACGAATGGAATGATGCACGGTGCTACGTCAGATGACGGCAGCGAAGCCCTGTTGGTGAGTTATTCGGGCGGGGTGGGAACTAGCTACACTTTGACCGATGGGACCCGGCTGAAATCGCAGTATATACCCCACATGGGATTTGGCCCAGCCGTGTCAAACGATGGATTCGCACTCGATATTTCTGTGGCAAATGACGAGGACTCTCGAGTAATTTGTACAAATTCTTTCTCTTACCTTCACGATCTATCCCAGGATTGCATCGACCTGCCCGGCGATCGTCGGGCAAGTTTTCCGATGGTCTCCTTCCACCGTGGCACCCCGGAGCTCTTCCTCCAATGGAATACCGATAGCGAGCAAGGCTGGAGCCTCTACCGCCTTGAGGCTAGTGGCTGGACGCTGACAAATGACCAATCAACGTGGGATTACGATAGTTCTACCTACAGCGTAGTCACAAACTATTTCACCAGAGACGGAAAGATCTACTTTATAACCTCAAAGAAGCGCGGCATCGTCAGCTTTCCCTTCCCCACCACAGACACCACCGAAATACACATGGATTACCACGATGTGAGCGATCTCATCCCCGGCGATCTCGTTTCCGTAACGTTTGACGGCCCGATAGCTAACTACGTGTTCTACCGGGACGACAACGTTGGGGCAGGACAGTACCTCACCTCCGTAAACATTGATGATCCGACGAAGCACGTCGGCCCTTGGTTGATCCCCAGAGAATTGCTGAAGGGAACCGGCTACTACTCGTTCCAAGCCATCGATTCCATTTTCCTCAACGACGATGCCACGCTCGTCTCGTTAGGAATTGATCCCACCACGTTCAAGTAGCAACCCTTCCCACTTCTTACCGGTGGCATCCCAGGAAAACTGGGCCGCAAATAAGCGCGCGTTAGCGCCGAGTTCCGCCCGCAGGTCGGGGTTGGCGCGCAGGGTGTCGATGGCGGAAAAGAGGTGCGATTTATCGTCGACAAGCAAACCGGTGGAACCGTTCCGAATGGAATCCGTGAGCCCTCCTGCCCGTGTGTAACCGACGGTAGGGACGCCGTGCAGGCCCGCCTCGATGACGGCGAGCCCCCAGCCCTCCTTGACGCTCGGCATGACGTGGATGCCGGCCCGATCTAATAGCTCCCCCTTGCGGGTCTCGGTGACCTGGCCGTGGAAGATAACCTGGCTTTCCACCCCCAGCTCACGGGCGTAGGAGCGGAGCTTTGGGTCCCACCAGCCGGAGCCGATGACGTCGAGGCGCGCACCCGGTCGGGCCGCCAAATAATCGAGGACGTGCTCGATGCGCTTGTGCGGGACGAGGCGGGAGAGGGTGACCAACCGATCCGAATGCCTGTTCGATTGAGGGGCCGGTGCGGGCCCACCGTTATGGATGACGCGGATGTCCTTCTCCCGTACCCCCAGCCGCACGAGCTCTCGCTTGGAGGAATCCGATACCGTCACGTACGGCGCGCCCCGGTACACGCGCGGTGCCACGCGGGATTCCAGGAACCACCCGAGCCTGCTGAGCAGCGGGCCCGCGACCGGCCACTGTTCCTTGTGACAGTGGTGCGTGAGGAGGACCGTCGAGCGCGGGTGGGTGAGCCGGGCGAAAAACGGGATGCCGTTTTGGGTGTCCACCACCGCGTCGTAGCTGTGCAGGGCTGCGTGGATAAGCCCGGCGATGTACACCGTCATTTTGCCGCCCCGCCGAATGTGGCGCACGCCCCGCTTGGTGGAGTGCGCCGGCATCCCCTTGGCCCGGGCCGAGAAGTACGTCACCGTGTGTCCCTGCCGGGCCAGGTACGCGCCCACGTGCTCGAGGTAGCACTCGGAGCCACCGCCCTGCGGGTGGTCGGTGTCGCGCCAGCACAGAAGGAGGATATTCATTCGGCCCTTTTTTCGTGGAAGTGGTACGACCATCAATCCTAATGGGTGCGAAGCGCCGCACCCTCGCCTAGGCTCAAGGTATGACCACGCACCAGCTAATGTCACGCGTTCTCGGCTCGCCTGCCACGGTGCGACCGGCCGACGCGCTCACCGAGGATCAACCCTCCTTGGACCTGCCTGCTTCCCGGCGTTTGCCCATCGTGCGGGCGCTCGTGTTCTTTGCCATCTTCGTCCCGCTGCTTTTCGTGGTGGGCTTTGTTGCCGTGGGAATCCTGACGGCGCAGGGGCTAACCGACGAGGACATCACCGCCTCCGTCACCCGCATCACGACGGTGGCGGCAGTGCCCGCGGCGCTGGTTGCCTACTGGGTGCTCGCCTACTTCTACGAACGGCGCCGTCCCGCCGTGGAGTTCACGTGGCGGGGGCTCGCCCGCGGGCTCCCCGTGGGGCTCGTGCTCGGCTGCGCATGCATCCTCATCAGCGTCGGCGTGCTCGCCCTCCTCGGTGTGTTCCTCACCGACGGCTTCCATCCCCAACCCGATTTTTGGTGGTCTGTGGTGCAGGTGGGGCTCGTCGCCGGAGTGGTGGAGGAGATCCTCTTCCGCGGGCTTTTGTTCAGGTTATTGGAATACCGGGTGGGCACGTGGCTCGCCATCGCCGTCAGCGCTCTTATCTTTGGGCTTGTTCACCTGGCGAATCCGCTTGGCTCCCTCATGGGCGCGGTGGGCATCGCCCTGGAAGCGGGCATCCTCTTCGCCGCCGTCTACGCCTATACCCGCAACCTGTGGGTGGGAATAGGCCTGCACACGGCGTGGAACGTGACGCAGGGGCCGATCCTGGGGATCACTGTCTCCGGCGCGGTCACCTACCAGTCCACCCCGCCCGGCCCGGAGATACTTACCGGAGGACCGTTTGGGCTGGAGGCATCCATCGTCCCCATCGTTTTGCTCACCGCCCTGGGGATCCTCATCCTCACGGACCTCTACCGCCACGGCGATATTGTTAAGCCGAGCTGGAAGCGGTTACGTTAAGACAATGCTCCTTCACACCCGCCGCCTGGCCACCCTGGCCCGCTCCTGGCGCCTCTTCTTGAGCTTTTTTAAGGAGCAGACCTCCCCCGACGAGTTCTACCTCCCTCTTGCCCGCGACACCGCCGCGCTGGTCACCGCCCTGCACCGTGACTGTGGGCTCCCCCTGCCCTCCACGCTTGTCGACGTCGGGTCAGGCCCCGGCTACTTCCAGGGGGCTTTCGCGCCCGCCACCTACATCTCCGTGGACCCCTACGAGCCCGCCGACATCCGCGCCGACGGCAGAAACCTCCCCTTTGCCACCGGCTCCATCGACTGCGCGATGAGCTCCAACGCCGCAGAACACGTGGCCAACTGGCAGCAGATGGGCGACGAAATGGTGCGCGTCACCAAGCCCGGCGGCCTCATCATCCTCAGCTACACCATCTGGCTTGGCCCCTTCGGCGGCCACGAGACCGGCCTCTGGCAGCACTACCTCGGCGGCGCCTTCGCCCGCGACCGTTACACCAAAACCCACGGCCACCCACCAAAAAACGTTTTCGGCGAAACCCTTTTCGACGTCTCCTGCGCCGATGGCATCCGCTGGTCACACTCCGTACCAGATGCCGACATCCTCGGACTGTTCCCCCGCTACCACCCACAATGGGCCTGGTGGGTCACCCGCATCCCGATCCTCCGTGAGTTCCTCACCAGCAACCTGGTTATCGCATTGAAGAAAGCCGAGTCTTAACTATTGTGTTTGTATGTGCATTAGCATTACGATGTACATACATAGAGAATGGAGGAGCTATGCCTGCAAGCAGTTTAACAATTCGCCTTGATCAGGATCTCAAGGAGAGTGCGGCCGAAGTTGCTGAATGCTATGGGTTCGACCTTTCTACGGTCGTCCGCGCATTTTTTACCGAAATGGTATATACAAAGTCCATCCCACTCACGCTGGATTACAGGCAGCCTAATGCCGAAAGCATGAAGGCCATCGAGGAAACAAAGAAGATGATCGCTGATGGATATACCCCGACATACTCAAATGGGCGGGAAATGATCGAAGCAGCCTTGTCGTGAATAAACGACTGCGCGCTGCGTTCACACCAGCTTTCAATCGGGACCGTAAACCACGAAGAGAAAATGTAATCTGTCCGAATTGGAGTCTGTTGGTAACCTCATTCTGGAGAACTCAACAGACTCCCTTCTTATATTGAGACGCAGGCACAACATGCACAAATTGACCGGCAAGTGGACCGGCAAGTGGACCGGGAGTAGCGAGTGCCATGTTGCAAATGCTGGAGATTGGCCTGTTATTTGGACAACAGCGGGAGACATAGCATATTTCCAACGTACGGGCTCACACGATGAACTTTTCCGTAATTGATGCACGCTGTGAACGGAAGCAATACCTAAGAGGCATTCTCCGTAACCATCGGCGACCGCCCCCACTTGCTATTATCCACATCCCGATGCACCGCGAGTTCCTCACCCGTAACCTGATCATCGCTTCGCAGAAAACATGGGTAATGACTCTACAGTGGGAACCATGCCGACATTTATTTCCTGGGAAACTACATCACAACAGGACCGCTTCCTCGACTTCCTCGATGCCGCAGAGTGGAAAGCTGCTGGATTTCTGCGGACGCTCCTCGCCGAGGGCACATTCTATGAGCGCCTCGGCGAAAGCTCGCAGCTGTTCTTCGTCACGGAAGGCGACGAGATCATGGGATTCAGCGCGCTCGTGGAGCAGGACTTTAACCCCATTCCCGAGTACCGGCCGTGGATTTCTTTAATCTATGTCCACCCCGACTTCCGCGGCAACACGCTGTCCGAAAAGATGATTGATTTTCTGGAGGGCAAAGCCTGCGACGCGGGGTGGAATAAGACGTATATTGTCACCCAGCATCACGGGCTTTACGAAAAATATGGGTACCAGTTTGTGAAGTCGGTGCCGTCGCCGAAGCATGACGAAGACTTCGTTTCTGCCAAGGAACTCAGGTAACAGGCGCCGATGACGACCACTAAACGTATCGTTTTGTCCATCTTTGTCATTTGCGTGACTGCGCTGACCATCACCGTGGAATCCCGGTGGATGGGGATCGTCGCACTTGTCATCTTCCTCGTGCTTCTGCTTTCACCGTGGGGCGAGAAGCAAGCGTCGTCTAGTCCAACGTCCGCACGCGACAGGCGGTGACGACGGCGTCGCCGCCCTCGGCCGTAAGCGTCACCGCGCGCGGGCCGTCGCTTGCTGCGGTTAGCGAGGAGACGCACGTATCACCTGCGAAGACCTCGACGGAGCCGACATCGACAAGGACGCGAAGCGTGAGCTCGCTGTCAGGCTCGACGGGTGCTGCGCGGTAGCTGCGGGGTTCGACGGGGGCTTGTCGACGGTCGATGCCCACTCGATGCGCAAGGTCATCGTAGTAGACGAAGGTATCGGCAAGCTGCAGACCGACGCGCTCTGCGGTTGAGGCGGCATAATCGATGGTGAGCTCGATATCGGCGCAGGTGAGATCCTCTGCAAGGGTCTTTGCGCCGGTTATTGTAAAGGTGCCGAAGTCCTTCTCGTTGGGAAGCACCTGGCTTAGTTCGGCGGCGGGGCGGAGTGCGACCTGCAGATCGTCGAGAAGCGAAACCTCGCGCGGAACCGTGAGCTGACCGGCCCAGTTGTCCGTGCCCTGGGAGGCAACCGGATCGTCGAAGGCGCCCATCCACCCGAACATGAGGCGACGGCCGTCGGGGGCGGCAAAGGTCTGCGGGGCGTAGAAGTTCGCACCCCAGTCGAGCGGGCGGTACTCGGTGAGCGGGGTGAAATCCTGGCCAGGGGCCCAATCCCCCACCACGTAGCCCGCGTTGTGGCCGTTGCGGTTGCGGTAGCCGTCCTTCGCAGGGCCCATCGGGCAGTAGACGAGCACCCAGTGATCACCGAGCGGGAAGAGATCCGGGCACTCCAGCATGTAGGCATCCGGGTTCGGATCCTGGAAGACGACGCGGTCAAACTCCCAGGTCTCGAGGTCGCGGGAGACATACATCCAGACCTCGCCACGGTGATCTGCCGATTGCGCGCCGAAGACCATGTACCAGCGGTCGCCCTGCTTCCACACCTTCGGGTCGCGGAAGTGGGGAAGCTCGCTCGGGCCCTCGACGACGACGCCGACCTTTTCAAAGTGGATGCCGTCCTCGCTTATCGCGCGACATTGAACCTGCAGGTTGCCGTCGGTGCCGTCCTTTCCGTTGCGCCAGCGGTGGCCGGTGTAGAAGACGTTGAGCTTGCCGTCCAGCCCCACGATCGCGGAGCCGGAGAAAACCCCGTCCTTGTCCTCCTCGATGGAGGGGGCAAGCGCGATCGGGTGGCGCTCCCACGTCACCAAATCGGGAGAGGAGACGTGGCCCCAGTGCATTGGACCCCACTCGTCCGAATACGGGTGGTGCTGGAAGAACACGTGGTAGCGACCCTGGAAGTGGATGAGACCGTTGGGGTCGTTGATCCAACCGGCAGGTGCTGCGATGTGGAAGCGCGGGTACCAGCGGGTGTTGAGGTTTTCTGCAAGCTTCTTGTTCGCTGCCGTGGCTTTTTCAATGCGTGTGCGCATTAGCTCGTCGGTCATTTTTCTATTCCTTTCGCCATTTCTTTGTCTGTGAAGAACGGATCGCCCTGTACGTCTTCCTTATCGCCCTTGAGTGCACACCACCCGAAGGTCGCCGATGCCACAACAAAGCCGACGATGACGTAGAAGGTGGGGTGGAATCCCAGGCGGTCACGCATGGCACCAAGCACAGGCGACAGGACAACGTTTCCTACCTGCGAGGCGACCTGGAAGCCGACCATGTAGAGCGTGGCCGAGATCTTCGTGGGGAAATGCAGCGTGAAGTACCGGAAGATGGGCAGGATGCACAGCGGCACCTCCAGCGCGTGGAACATCTTGACAAAGGAGATGATGACCGGGTCGGCGAAGATGGCACAGCCAAGGATGCGCAGAGCCATGACGGCGAATCCCGTCATGAGGGTGTTTTTCACGCCGACTTTGCGCATGTAGATGGGGACTACACCCATCATCAGTGCTTCAACAAATACCTGCACCGAGTTGAGGATGCCGTAGGTGCGTTCACCGGTGGCTGCGTCTTGGAAGAGTGAGGTGTAGAACTGCGGGAACATCTGCTGATCAAAGACCGTGTAGAAGGTCCAGGTGAAGAACACCAAGACGATGACAACCCACAGGGAGGGCACGTTCAGGACGGACACCATCTCTTTGAAGCTGGGGGTGGTGTTGGTGAATTCCGTATCCGGCGCTTCCGGCTCCTTCCACAAAACGAGGATGAAGAGGAGAAGAACACCGAAGGCAGAGCCCAGCCAGAAGTTGATGGCGGGGTTTACCGTGAAGTTAAATCCGGCGACAAGCGCCACGATGGCGTAGCCGAAGGACCCCCAGGCGCGCGCCTGGCCGTATTCGAAACCATGCTTGCGTGACATGCGCTCGGCGAGCGCCTCAAACAGCGGGCACGAACCCACAAAGGCCGCGCCGATAAACAGTGCCCCCAACCCCACGCCGACGATGTACAAGGACTCGCTTTGAAGAAGCGGCCAGTACGCCCACATGAAGAACGGGCCGGTGAGGCTCATGAGCACCGCGACGCCGATGACGAGGGTGCGACGTGTGCGGAGCTTATCCTGCATGGTGCCGTAAAGGAGCATAAGGACGAGGGTGACGGCGGAGTTCACCGAGTAGATGGTGCCGATCTCGCTGCCGTTGAAGCCGAGACCGCGTGTTTCACTGGAGAGCCACAGCTGGAAGAAGGACCACCAGATGCCCCAGGACATGAAGAAGAGCAGAAGTTGCGCCGATGACTGCTGATACGCAGTATTTTTCAGCTGCTGCATGATATTAGACATTTTTCCTCGCATCACATTCGAGTTGATCTTTGTGTATCGATGAAGCCACGTGGATCTGACTGCGTACTAACGCGTACTGACGCCTTTGACACCTGGTCTTTTTTTCCAAATCCCTGTGCTAAATCGTGTTAGCACCCAGTTTAGTGACCCAGATTAAATTGGTAAATCGTTTTAGCGAAATTCACACTTTCAGGGGTAAAACTACGGCGTTGATGGGGCTTCACATATGGGGATTACAATAAAAGCCCAGAAAAGGAGGAAACCGCGTGAAGAAAGTGACCCAGGCCCAGGTGGCGCAGGAGGCGGGAGTTTCCGTTTCCGCCGTGTCCCTGGTGCTCAACGGCAGGACCGGCACGCGGATCCCCGACACCACCGCCAAGAAGATCCGCCGCGTGGCAGATAAGCTCGGCTACACCCCCGATCAAACGGCGCGGACCCTGCGTACCGGCCAGGCGGATGCGCTGGCGTTTGTCTCCGATAACGTCATCACCACGCGCTTTGCCACCGGCATGATCCACGGCATTTTAAACGTGGCCGAAGAAAATGGCATGGCCCTGTTCATGTCCGAGTACGGGGGAGACGCGGGCCGGCTAAAAAAGGAACTCGATTCCTTCCGCGGCAACCGGGTCCGGGCTTTCCTCTTTGGCGTCATGACCGCACGCGAGGTGGACATCCAACCGCTGCGAAAAGGCGACGTCGGCATTGTGATTAACGCCCGAGCAGCGGGGGTCCCCTCCATCCTCCCCGCCGAGCACGATGCCGGAGAGCTCGCCGTGCGCTACCTTGTAGAACACGGTCACACGCGGATTGCCACCATCGGCCGGTCCCGTTGGGCGGACGATCCCCGGCACACCGTTTCCATCAACGCCCGTTTCCACGGCATGGACACCGCCATGGCCGACGCGGGACTGGAATTTGTGGCCAACCTCCGCGGCAAGGACTGGGAGGAACCGCTCGGCTACGAGGCCACGCAGGAGATTTTGGACTCCAGCGCCCGCCCCACCGCTATCATCGCCGGCAACGACCGCATCGCCACCGGCGTGTACAACGCGGCGAAGGAGCGCGGACTGCGCCTGCCCGAGGATCTCTCTGTCATCTCCTTTGATAACGAGGACCTCGCCTCCTACACCCGCCCCGGCCTCACCACAATCGCCCTGCCGTACAAGGAAATGGGCCAGGTAGGCGCCTGCCTTGTTCTAGACATGCTCGCCGGCAACACGGACATCCCCACCGAGACCCTCCTGCCCATGCCGCTGGTGGAGCGGGACTCGGTGGCTACGCTCTAATCCACACCCGCGAGAGGCACCACCGAGCGCACAAGCCCCATCCGGACAACGTAGGATATGACCATTCCACGGGTACCACCTCATTCACGGCAACGTGAAAGCAAAGTTAGAGGCGTTTTCCGGGTAGCAAAAAGGGCGACCATCGCTGCCGATAGTCGCCCTGTGGTGGTTATTTACTTATTCAGGCGGGCCTTCTGGGCCTCCCACTCGTCCCACAGCTCCTGGGGGACGCGGTCGCCGAGGTGCTTGAGCCACTGCTCGTTATCCTCAATGTCCGCACGCCACTTGTCATTGGGGGCGGTGAGGCACTCGCGAATGTCCTCTTCCTCGTAATCCAGGCCCGTGAGGTCCAGATCCTCGAAGCGGGCAGTGAAGCCTGCCGGAGTCTCATCGGCCTCAACCTCGCCGGCCATGCGCTGCACAATCCACTTGAGCACGCGGGAGTTATCGCCAAAGCCCGGCCACAGGAAGCGGCCGTCCTCGCCACGGCGGAACCAGTTGACCAGGTAGATGTGCGGCAGCTTGACGCCTTCCTTTTTACCCATCTCCAGCCAGTGGGCCAGGTAATCGCCGGCGTTGTAGCCGATGAACGGCAGCATAGCCATCGGGTCGTGGCGCAGGGCACCAACTTCACCCTCGGCGGCGGCCGTCTGGCCGGAGGCGAGCAGCGCGCCGGTGAGCACGCCGTGCTTCCAGCTGCGGGCCTCGGACACCAGCGGCACCGTATCGGGGCGGCGACCACCGAACAGCATGGCCGTCACCGGCACGCCCTTGGGATCGTCATACTCCGGCGCAGCCACCGGGCACTGGGACACCGGGACGGTGTAGCGGGAGTTCGGGTGGGCGGCGAGCTCGCCGCAGTCCGGGGTCCAATCGTTGCCGTGCCAATCGATGAGGTGGGCCGGCGGCTCCTTGGTCATGCCCTCCCACCAGACGTCGCCATCGTCGGTGAGCGCGACGTTGGTGAACAGGGTGTTGCCGGGCTCCATCGACTTCATGGCGTTGGGGTTGGAATCGTAGCTCGTCCCGGGTGCGACGCCGAAGAACCCGTTCTCCGGGTTGACGGCATAGAGGCGACCGTCCTCACCGAAGTGCAGCCAGGCGATATCGTCGCCGACGGTCTCCGCGGTCCAGCCCTCCAGCGTCGGGGTGATCATGGCGAGGTTGGTCTTGCCACAGGCCGACGGGAACGCGCCGGTGATGTAGTAGCTCTTGCCCTCCGGGGAGTTGAGCTTGAGGATGAGCATGTGCTCTGCCATCCAGCCCTCGTCGCGGGCCATGACGGAGGCGATGCGCAGCGCGTAGCACTTCTTAGCCAGGATGGCGTTTCCGCCGTAGCCGGAGCCGTAGGACCAGATCTCGCGGGTATCCGGGAACTGGGTGATGTACTTGGTGTCATTGCACGGCCACGGGACATCCTCCTGGCCTTCCTCGAGGGGTGCGCCGACGGAGTGGAAGCAGTGGACAAAGTCGCCGTGCTCGCCGATCTTCTCCAGCGCCTCCGTGCCCATGCGGGTCATGATGGACATGGACAGCACCACGTAGGCGGAGTCCGTGAGCTGGACGCCGAGCTTGGGTTTCGGGTCCGAGATGGGGCCCATGCAGAACGGAACAACGTACATCGTGCGCCCCTTCATGGAGCCCTTGTAGTGTTCCGTCATCTCGGCGCGCATCTTCTTGGGGTCCACCCAGTGGTTGGTGGGACCAGCGCCATCCGGATCCTCCGTACAAATGAACGTGCGACTCTCAACGCGGGCGACGTCGCTCGGGTTGGAGCGGGCCAGGAAGCTGTTCGGGCGCTTCTCGGGGTTGAGCCTGGTGAGCGTGCCTTTGTCTACCAGCTCCGAGGTGAGGCGGTCCCATTCCTCACGGGATCCGTCGCAGAACTGAACTTCGTCCGGCTGAAACAGCTCGACAGCCTCGGCGATCCACTGAAGCATGTCAACGTTGTTGGTGGGGGCTTCCCCCTTGAGCCCTGGGATGGTGGGTGCAGTCATCTACATCTCCTGAAATCGGGTAACACTTTTATACCCCACACACTACCACCTGTCATAACCAGTATTTCAGTCATCCCACATGCCTTTATTCCACACCTGGCTATGACCATCAAAATCGGTGTGGAGCACCTGGTCAACGGTTCCGTCGCCATCGAGATCGGCGAACACGAGGATGCCGTTTTCAGAGTAAAACGTGGCTTCGCCCCCAAACGCATTCGGGATTTCGAAGTGGTCCCCATCCATAAAAAAATCCAATACATCATCCATTTGATTACCCCCTTACTAAGTTTTCCACCCACGCCCGGCCCGGCAGCTCCCGGCGCGCCCGCCGACGCAGCACAAACAGCGCTCCGGCCACCGCCGCCGCGAGCAGCACTGGCAACACCCGGGAGAGCCCCACGGCCACGACCACGCTAAGCAGCAGCTGCTCCTGCCACACCCGTCGGCGCGGGTGCAACGTGCGCACCGCCAAGCTGGCGTGGGAGGCCTGGACGGTGGGTAAAGGCGCGGCAGGGGGGCGTCGACAAGCGCGAAAGACGGTCTCCGTGAGGCCGCCGCGGGCCGTCACCACCAGCGGGTCCAACCCCGGCGGCGGGGGCGCGGTGACCACGAGGCGACCGACGGCGGCGAAGGATCGGGCGAGAATCTCCGCGTCACCCGGCAGCCACCCTCCCGGGCCGGCAACCGCGACGCACACGTCCGCCGCCTTATCCGGCCCCTCCACCACGTCACACGCACACCGGAGTTCCTCCAGCACACTGACGGTGTTTCGGCCCACCACGCACACCCTGGGCCGCGGGGCAGCGGCCGTGAGCGGCCGCGGAGAGGACGGCACGCCCGCCCCGGGGAAGCGCCGGGCCACGTGCGCAAGCTGGACGGCGAGCAGACGCTCCCGCACCGCCCGCACGTCGACAGCATCAACGATCGCCTGCACCTCGGCCACCGTGGCGCAGGAATAAATAGGACAGGGCCCGGCGGCGATCCGTGCCCGCATCCGCCCCGTCACCTGCGGGGTGACGAGTATCCCCACGTCGATGGAGGGGCACGTGAGCGGCCACGCGCAGCGCACGCGGACCGCGCCTGAAAGCGGCACCTCGAGCGCCGCCACTGGCGAGGTCACCGCCACCCGCAGTGGGCCGGTCAGGCGCTTGAGCGTGCGCTCCACTTCGGCTCGGGCCGGGCAATCCGCCGGCCGTGAGCGTAACCAGGCGTTACAGCGATTTCTAAGATCCCCCATCAGCATCCCCTTGCAGTCTTTTCCCCATTGTGCAACTACTACACCGGGCCCGCAAATTGAAAATTCACCCCCGGACGGGAACAATTGAGTGCGCTATGACTGATTTTGATAGAAAAATGCAGTCCACCTTTGATGATGGACTCGCCTACCCGCGCCTGGGGTCAGTGAGTTTTAGGCGCGGGACATTAACTGATAACCAGAACAAAACGTGGGACGAGAACTGGGCCACCTACGGGCGCGACCTCGCCGACGAGCCGCTCGACATCGACGGATGGTTCGGACGCACCGGCCACCCCACCATCCTCGAGATCGGCTCCGGCACCGGCACCTCCACCGCCGCGATGGCGCCGCTCGAGCCCGAGTACAACATCATCGCCGTGGAGATTTACAAGCCGGGCCTGGCTAAGCTCCTCGGCGCCATCGTCCGCGAGGGGCTCACCAACATCCGGATGGTCCGCGGCGACGGCGTCGAGGTACTCAACCGCATGATCCCCGACGGCTCTCTTGCCGGCGTGCGGATCTTCTTCCCGGACCCGTGGCCCAAGGCCCGCCACCACAAGCGCCGCATCATCCAATCCGGGACGCTTAGGCTTCTGGCCGACAAGCTCGCTGCCGGCGGCGTGCTCCACGTGGCCACCGACCACGCCGACTACGCCGAGTGGATCACCGAACTTACTAACGTGGAACCAAGCCTGGAATACATGGGCTGGCCGTGGGAGGATGCGCCCATCCTCACCGACCGACAAGTAATCACCAAATTTGAAGGTAAAGGCCTCCGCCAGGAGCACACCATCACCGAGTTCCTGTGGAGGAAACGTTCATGATGCACGATATTGAGATTCCCCACCACTACACCCCCGGCGCCGAACCCGGCCCGCCGGACTACCTCCTCGTGTGGGACGCACCCAACGTGGACATGGGGCTCGGCTCCATCCTCGGCGGGCGACCCACCTCCGCCTACCGGCCCCGCTTTGACGCCATCGGCCGGTGGCTGTTGAAGCGCGCCTCCGCACTGGCGGAGGAGCTGGGCGAGGACGTGGAGCCCGAGGCCACCGTGTTCACCAACGTCGCCCCCGGCGGCGCCGAGGTCATGCGGGCGTGGGTGGAGGCCCTGCGCAACGTGGGCTTCGCCGTGTTTGCCAAGCCGAAGTCCGACGAGGACTCCGATGTGGACCCCGACATGCTCGAACACATTAGGCGCCGCTACAGCGAGGGCATCCTCCGCGCCGTGGTGGTGGCAAGCGCCGACGGGCAAAACTTCCGTGAGCTTTTGACCAAGCTGGCGGGCGAGGGCATCCCCGCCACCGTCATCGGCTTCCACGAGCACGCCTCGTGGGCCGTCACCGACGAGCGCATCGAGTTTGTGGACCTGGAGGAGATCCCCGGCGTCTTCCGCGAGCCGCTGCCGCGCGTGTCGCTGGACGCTCTGCCCTCCGAGGGCGCCTGGCTGCAGCCGTTCAGGCCGCTGTCCGCCCTGCTCACGGGACGCAACGCCCACCACAGCGAGGAGTAATACATGTTTTACCGCTGGGGTTTATTTGCCTACCGCCACCGGCGCGTCGTGCCGCTTGTGGTCATCACCTTCATCGTTCTCCTGTTCGCGCTCGCCGGCACGCAGCTGGGCGAGCGGATGAGCCAGGAGGGCTGGGATGACCCGAACTCCTCGTCCACCCAGGCGGCGAAGATCGAGCAAGAGATCTACGGCCGCGATAACCAGGGCGACGTCATCCTCCTCGTCACCGCCCCCGAGGGGAAGACCGTGGACGATCCCACTTTGTACAAGGCGATGGGTGCCGAGGTGGAAAAACTCAAGGCCAACCCGCAGGTGGAGACCGTCACCAGCTACTTCACTACGCTCAACCCCAACCTCGCCTCCGCCGATAAGAAGCAGGCCTTTGCCGCCATCGGCCTCAACGGCGACGGGGAGCAGACGCTCAAGGATTTCCGCGCCATCGCCGACCAGTTCCCCTCCGAGGTCGCCGGTGCCACGGTGCAGGTGGCAGGCGCCACCGCCGTGGCCGACGCGCTGGATAAGGGGATGTCGAGCGACATCTCCCGCGCCGAGGTGGTCGCGCTCCCCGCCGTGGGGATCCTGCTGCTCATCGTATTCGGCTCCGTCGTGGCGGCGTGCATGCCCCTGTTGGTGGGCATCCTCTCCATCTTGGGCTCGCTTGGCATCCTCTCCATGATCGCCTCGGTGGCCCAGGTCAACGTGTTCGCCCAATCGGTTGTCACCCTCTTGGGCCTGGGGCTCGCCATCGATTACGGCCTGTTCTTGGTCTCCCGCTTCCGCGAGGAGATGGCACGCGGCGAGGACGTGGAGCACGCCGTGGGCATCACGGTGTCCACCGCCGGCAAGACGGTGGTGTTCTCCGCCGCCATGGTGGCCGTGGCGCTTTCCGGGCTGTTCATCTTCCCGCAGGCGTTCCTCAAATCCGTGGCGTACGGCGCGATCTCCGCCGTGGGGCTCGCCGCCATCTTGTCCATCACTGTGCTGCCCTCCATCTTCGGGATGCTGGGGCCCAACATTGACAAGTGGTCGCTGCGGCGCACGAAGGGCTCCACCAAGCACTGGTCGCAGACCCTGTGGTCGCGGATCCCCACGTGGGCCATGAAGCACTCCAAGATCGTCACCGTCGCCATCGTCGCCGTGCTGCTGGGGCTCACCCTGCCGCTCGGGGGCATCAAGTTCGGCGGTATCAACGAGACGTACCTGCCACCCAGCAACCCGGTGCGTCAGGCGCAGCAGGAGTTCGACGAGACGTTCTCCATGCGCACCGACCCCGTCAAACTGGTGGTGGAAAACGCCACACCGCAGCAGCTTGCCGAGGTATTTGTGCAGGCCAACAAGGTGGAGGGGCTGACGGGCAGGTTCGGCGCTAAACCAACCGTCGACAAGACGACTGTACTGACCGCAGGCATCGCCGACCGCAAAGACAACGGGAAGGTCATCGACCAACTGAGGCAGATTGAGGCACCGGAAGGGGTCTCCCTCCACATCGGCGGCACGCCCGCGCTCGAGGTGGAATCCATCGAGGCGCTCCTGGGCAAACTGCCGTGGATGGCCCTCTACATCGTGGCCGCCACGTTCATCCTGCTCTCGCTCATCTTCGGGTCCGTCATCCTGCCCGCCAAGGCCGTCATCATGAACATCCTCGGCCTCGGCGCCACGCTCGGCATCCTGACCCTTATGTTCGTCGACGGCCTCGGCTCGTCTTTCCTCGGCTACACGCCTGGCCCGCTCATGTCGCCCGTGCTTGTGCTCATCGTCGCCATCGTCTACGGGCTCTCCACCGACTACGAGGTATTTCTCCTCTCGCGCATGGTGGAGGCCCGCGAGAACGGCTCGGACACGGACACGGCGATCCGCTACGGCACCGCCCACACCGGCTCCATCATCACCGCCGCCGCGCTCATCATGATCGTGGTGTGCGGGGCGTTCGGATTCTCCGAGATCGTCATGATGAAGTACATCGCCTTTGGCATGATCGCGGCCCTGCTCCTCGACGCCACCATCATCCGCATGCTGCTCGTACCCGCCGTCATGCACATGCTGCGCGACGACTGCTGGTGGGCGCCCCGCTGGGTGAAGAAGGCCTCGGCGGCGCTGGGGCACAACGACACGAGCGATGGCTTTGCCGATGTTCCTACCCAGCAACTCAACGTGGCCGAGCTTGTTGCCCGCCTTGAGAACGAATAAGTACGTCCAGCTCGCGGTCTCCCTCGTCGCGCTCGCCGCGGCACTGTGGTTCTTCCGCGGTAAGCTGGGCTACTTTAGGGATGGGGTGAAGGAGCTCCGCGATGCCTCCGTCGGCCCACTTATGCTCGCCGTGGTCAGCGCCGTCTTGACGCTGGTGGCCATGGGCCTGGTCATGCACACGCTACTGACCGGCGCCGGAGTGAAAGTGCGGCGGCGCGACACGGTGGCACTGACGTTCATCGGCAACTCGTGGGCCACCACGTTTCCCGGCGGCGGGGCGCTCTCGGCCGCCTACCAGTACTCCATCCAGCGCTCGTGGGGCGCCTCCCGGCTCGTGTGCGGCTGGTTCATCCTCTTCTCCGGCACGCTGTCGAACGTGTGGCTCGCGGGCCTCGGCATCGCTGCCATCGTCCTCACCGGCGCGTCACTTTCTCTCACGTCGCTGCTCGGGACACTTGCGGTGCTGGTCACCCTCTCCGTCGCCGTATTTGTGGCCTCCCGCCTCCACCCCAAGCTTTCCGATGTCCGGTTGTCGGTGCCCCAGTTTCTGGTTGCGGCTGTGTTCTCTCTGGCAAACAGGCTTTTCGACGTTGCCACCCTATCCCTTTGCCTGTGGTCGGTGGACGCCACCCCCAGCCTCTTCGGCGTGCTCTTGGCCTACGCCTCCGCCAAAATCGTCGGCGCCATCCCCGTCACCCCCGGCGGCCTTGGCCCCGTGGAGGCCGCCATGGTGGCGGCGTTTGTCTCCACAGGAGTGGAGGCCACCACCGCCGCGGGGGCAGTGGTGGCCTACCGCATTGTGAGCTTCCTGCTCATGACCCTTGCGGGCTGGATTATTTACATTCCCAAGAGCTGGGGCATGTGCTCGCGCACCCAGCCGTAGGCGATGCCCAGCACCGCGAACAGGCCGAACACGCCGGCCAGGATGTAGGACAGCGGGCGGAGGATCTCCAGATCCTTGGACGAGCCCATATCCTCGCGCACCTGCTCCGGGTCACGGCCCTGGGAGAGGATCTTGCAGTTCTCCAGCGACTTCTTCAGCGGCTCGTTGCCGAGCACCTTGTACGCCGCGTCGCGCTCTTTCGTGGCGGAGGTCCCCAGCGCCTTGGCTAGATTCTTGATGGAATCAGAGTAGAAGCTGCCGACAATGAAGGTGTTGAGATCGCCCGTTTCCTTTTGGTAACCCTTGTCAATCTTGGTCTTCAGCGCCTGATAGCTGGGGATGGCATCCCCGTACTTGCCGGAGTTCAGGATGGAATCAACCTGCTCCATGGTGAGGGTTGTGGCGGGGAACTCCGCCTTGTCCGCGTCGGTCTTCTGCGGGCCACGGACGAACCAGCGGGCATCGCCACCCTTGAACGTGACCGTCACGTCGCCCACGGTATCCGTCAAGCCGTCGACAGCCTTGATGAGGGACTGCTTGGCTTGCTCCGTCTTCAGGCCGCCAGCGAACAGAGTCCCTGCGAGGATCGCGTCGTTGGGGTGATTCGCGCGGTACTGCTCCAGGAGGGCAATATTGTCCTTCTGCTCGGGGTGCTGCTTGTACAGGATCTCCTGCAACGCCGTTGCGAGGTTATTGGCGCTGTCCTTAGGCTTGGTCAGGTACTCGTTAACGGTATCCTTGTCGGCCTGCGTCAGCTCGATGGTGCAGGTGTTGTTTTCAAAGCTCTCTTTGTATTCCGCCATAGCCGACGGTGCTACAACCGTGCTCAACGCAAGCGCAGCAACCGTAGCAGAAGTGACAATTTTTTTCATAAGCCTAACAATAGCCGGTATAGTAGATTTTTACTATGTCCAAAACTACAGCCGCAGCAGCAGATATCGCCTCAATCCTTGCGTTTGCCCTGCTCGCACGCATTGCGCACAACTCGCCCGAACTCCCACTTAACTTCGTTGGCTGGCTGGACACGGCATGGCCGTTTGTCACCGGTATCATCCTCGGCTGGATCCTTGATCTGGCCAAGAAGTGGGAGCCGTCCCACGTTGCCCCCGGTGGCGTCGCCGTCTGGCTGGTCACCGTGATCACCGGACTGGGAATCTGGGGCATCCGCCACAGCGCGTTCCCGCACTGGTCCTTCATCATCGTCGCAAGCTCTATGTCTGCACTATTCCTCCTCGGTTGGCGTGCTATTGCCAAGCGCTTTCGCTAGTGCTTGAACAGCCACTCCCTCCTCAGTAAAGCTCAAGCACGTGCACATGGGCCCGTTGAAATCGCGGACCATCCGGTGGGAATAACCACAAGCTTGTTTTCTCATTTTTTGGCGTGGTTTGGTTGCAGCAGCAGACGGGGCGCGCTATGGTGGTGGGCAACAGTTCCCTCAGCCGCCTCTCTTGGAAGCGTCCCGCTGATGTGGCCCTGGTAAGCCCTAGAGACCAACGGTTTCTAGGGCTTATCCCATCTGCAAGGAGTTAACGCAATGACGAACAGGCCTCCTTTTCTCACCCTTGATGAGCGGGTGGATTACCTATCCAAAAAGGATTACTTTGCCCCCGGAAGCCTCACGGACCATGATGTTGCTCGCCTCGACGCGATGAACTTCCATTACTTTCTGGGCTACGCCCGCAATTTCCGGGAACTGTACTTTGCTGGGAAAATGAAGGGCCCGAAAACTCCTGCCCATGTATTCCACCTCATCGATGTAGATGCTGAAGTTTCGGAAGTACTCTATTCAGGGATTCGAAACGCGGAATGGCTTTTACGGCATTATCTTGTGCAAGAGTACTGCGAGAAGTTTGATCCTTTTGGTTCCTTTCTTGACTGCGAAAATTACTTGGACCTTGGCGGGGAGTACACCAATGACTACTTAGCTCGTGGCCTGATGAATGACATTCTTGAATACAGCGAAGCATACGTAGTAAACCAACTCTCCGAAGCTAGCAAGGCACAAGGGTGCTCCCGTCCCAAGCGCTGCGCTGAGCAAAATTGGGAGCAGTGCAAGGAAATCACCAAAGACCTACCTTTATGGTCGGTCGTGGATAGTTTTTCACTCGGGCGCCTGGTGAAGCTAATCCAGCGCTGCGACAGGACCCCGGAGGATAAACAACGCGTTTGGCGTAAGATCGCCGATGACATGGGGATTCCTGCCGGGCGCTTCGATACAGGAATGGAATCATTGAGATCCTTACGCAACCTGGTATCGCACCAAGCGCGTCTCTGGCTAAGACCGACCACTAATACGGTGTCAAAGAAAGGTCTTTTCCGCCAGAAAATCAAACTCTGCCATAGGAAATCTATGCTTCCGGCTTTTTATAACGTGGCCAGTTTCCAGGGGGCAGAAGAAAAACGTAGAGCTTTTGCTCAACGGCTAGAATCCGTCATTGACCAAGAACCCGATTATAAATTCGGCATCTGCTATTTTGGCCCGTCTACTAAAGACTAGTGAACCCATCAGCCATCGGTCCAGCTCACCATACACACTCAGACCGTGACTGCGGACTACGCTCAGCAGCTCAGCGGTATCCGGTAGGCAACGCTTAAAAATGCTGGAAGAACGGCGCTTTCGCATCACTTGTCCGGTGCTGATACAAACCGCGTTGCTTACCAATCCTCACGCTCACGCCGATGGTGTCACTGTCCGTGCACTTCTGACTCTCTACGCATTACTACCGGGTAGTGCCTCGCGGTATCTATCCACAGGCGCTGCACCAATGCCTTGAGGTTTCTAGGAACCGCAACCACTTCTCTTCTTCGTACAGAACAAAAAAATGCACCCGCG
This sequence comes from Corynebacterium pyruviciproducens ATCC BAA-1742, assembly GCF_000411375.1. Lineage (GTDB taxonomy): Bacteria > Actinomycetota > Actinomycetes > Mycobacteriales > Mycobacteriaceae > Corynebacterium > Corynebacterium pyruviciproducens. The sequence goes on from NZ_KE150447.1 coordinate 290,639, forward strand.
CGAGGCAGGTGCATTGGTGTGGTTTTTCCTCACATGGTTTAGGAAGAACCCAGTTGGATGCCGAGAGCCGGAGCAATGTAGTTCGGCCACAGCGTCCCAATGAACGTCAGAATGTCTCCGACGAGGTCAAGCGCAGTGCTTAGCATGGATTTTCTCCTCCCAGTATTGTTAACGCAGCATAGTGTAACGGTTTGTTGCCCATCAATCAAGCCCTACATGGGCGAGATCGACCGCTTCTTTGCCACGCGCACCTCAACCTTGTTTTCCAGCTGGCGCACCGCGCGACGCAGCTCGAGGCGGGAGTCCCGCGGCTGGATCATGCGGTCGATGTAACCACGCTCGGCGGCGACGTACGGGGAGGTCATGTTCTCGTCGTAGAAGTCCATGAACACCTTCTTCATGTGCGCACGCTGCTTCTCGTCCTCGATCTTGGCCAGCTGCTTGCCCTGGATCATGACCACGGCGGCGCTGGAACCCATGACGGCCACCTGCGCGGTCGGCCACGCCATGTTGAAATCACCGGACAGGTTCTTGGAGCCCATGACGGCGTACGCGCCACCGTAGGCTTTGCGCACGATGAGCGCGATCTTGGGCACGGTGGCGTTGACCATCTCGTAGGCGAGCCCCGCGCCGCGGTGGATGAGCCCCACCTTCTCCTGCTGCACGCCGGGCATGTAGCCGGGGGTATCCACCACGAAGATGAGGGGGATGTTGTAGGCGTCGCAGATCTGAATGAAGCGGGCGCCCTTGTCGGCGGCGTCGGCATCGATGCAGCCGGCGGAGTACATCGGGTTGTTGGCCACCACGCCCACGGACCGGCCGTCGACACGCGCGAAAGCGGTGATGAGGTTGGGGGCGAAGTTCTCCTGGATTTGCAGGACGTTATCGTCGTCGAAAAGCTTGGTGAGCAGGTCCATCATGTCGTACCCGGCGTTGGTGTCGTCGGGCATGAAGAAATCGAGGTCCGGGGAGTCCAGCTCATCGTCGGCGGGGGCGGCCCAGCGCGGCGGCTCGTCAAAGCACGTGGTGGGCAGGAAATCAAGGAGATCGTGGACGTAATCGAAGGCATCCTTCTCGCTGGCGGCGACGTAACTGACGTTGCCGTTGAGCTCCTGCTGGCGGGCGGACCCCAGCTCGGCGGAGGTGATCTCCTCGCCGGTGACCTCCTTGATCACGGCGGGGCCGGTGACGTACATCTCGGCGCGCTCGTCGACGGCGACGACGAAATCGGTGGTGACGGGGGCGTAGACGGCACCGCCGGCGCACTTGCCCATGATGATGGAGATCTGCGGGCTGCGGCCGGACAGGGGCAGCTGGCGGCGGGAAATCTCCGAGTACATGGCAAGCGAGGTGACGGCATCCTGGATGCGGGCGCCGCCGGAATCCTGGATGCCGATGACGGGGCAGCCGACCTTGATGGCCATGTCCATGACCTCGCACACCTTGCGCCCGAAGGTAACACCCACGGAACCGCCGTACACGGTCTTATCGTGCGCGTAGATGACCACGGGGCGGCCATCGATGCGGCCGTAGCCGGTGACCACGCCATCGGAGTAGGGGGCGTCCGGGTCGCCGGGGGTGCGCCCCAGGGCACCGACTTCCACGAAGGAGCCTTTGTCCAACAGCGCGTCGATCCGCTGGCGCGGGGTGGTGAGCCCGGCGGCGTCGCGTTTCGCCCGTGAGCGCTCGCTACCCGGGTCCTTCGCCTGCTCGAGGCGGGCGCGGAGGTCGGCGAGCTTTCCTGCTGTGGTTGAAAGATCCATTACATTCCTTTGATCCGACGCGTGAGGTAAGCACCCACGGTGGCGATTTCTGGTTCGTCTACTACTCCCAAGTGATCCCCGTGGAGCTGGATTATCTCCAAATCGTCAACAATAGTAGACCACCCCCCATCGGGGTCAATTTTGGCGTAGCGTGGCTCGAGCTCGATGGCGCCGTCGTGCATCCGCTCGGCGCGGAACAGCATGACCGGGGCCTTGACGTGCGACCAGCGGTTGAAGTCCACCTTGTCCAGGATGCGGTTATCCACAAACGAGGCGCGCTGGTGCTCAAGCACGCCGGCGGCGAGCCCGTGGCTGGAGGCATCCGTGGTGGCGAGGAAGTCCGTAAGCATCTTAATCACGGCGTCCTCCCCCTGGGTTTCCAGCAGCTCGGTGGGCACGGGGAAGTCGAGCCCGTACGTCTTCTTGGCAAACTCGGCGTACCGGGTCCACCGGGCCTTGGTTTCCTCGAGGGTATCGGGGATCTTCTCACTGGGCTGCACCGTATCGAGCAACACGATGGTGGCCACGTCGCGGTCGAGCTGCGAGGCCACCTCGAAGGCGAGCGCGCCGCCGAAGGACCAGCCGCCGAGGATGATCTTGTGGTCGCCGGCGTACTTCTTCACGTCCGGCACGTACGCCGCGGCGCGCTCCTCCAGCGTGCCCTCGAGCCGCTCCATGCCGTACACGGGGACGTCCTCGGGGAGCCTGCGCATGAGTGGCTGGTACACCACCGACGAGCCGCCAGCCGGGTGGAACAGGAACACGGCGGGCTGGTCGGATCCCTCCGGACGCTCGCGCAGCACGCGGACATTGCCCTGGACCTCGGTCTCCAGCCCCTCGCGCACGAGGTTGGCCAGCGGCTCGAGGGTTTCGGCACCCTGCACCTGCTCCGTGGTGATGGTGACGTTGGCGCGCTCGGACAGGCGCTCGGCGATCTTCTTCGCCGTCTCCTCGTCGATCTCGGGCAGCTCACTGGTCACGCCCGCGGCCGCCGCGCCAGTCATCCCGGCCCACGTGGCAAACACGAGGCGCTCGGAGGCATCGCGCGGGGCGACGCCCACGCCCTGGTGGTTGTCGCTCTTTGGCTTGTCGACGTCCTTCTTCTCGGTTTCCTTACCGCTCACGGCCTCCTCAACCATGGTCACCACGTCGGCGACGGAGGCGTCGCGCAGTGCCTGCACGTTGAGCGGTGGAATCTGGAAATCGTTTTCCACCCGGTTCTTGATGCGCATGCCCATGAGCGAATCGAGACCGAGATCAATGAGCGGCAGCTCGGCGGGGAGATCCTCCACCTCGTAGCCCATGGACTCGCTGACGATGGACCGCAGCCGCTCCTCGATGGTCTCGCCGGACTTGGGATCCCAGTGGCGCTCCTCCACGACGATCGCGTCGTCGGCTTCCTCCGCCGCGGGGGCCGTGGGGGCCGTGGGGGCCGTGGGGGCGGCGACCGTGGACGCGAAGCCCTCGGCGATGAGGGTGTCCTTGTGGTACACCTCCACGTTGACGCCGCCGATGTGTGGGCGGGCCAATGTGGTCACCTCGCCGGTGGCGGGCAGCGTCGCGCGGTCCTCGGAGGCGACGAGCTCGGCATCCGGGTTGACGGCGCGGGCCGCCTCCTCCAACAGGGCGTAGGCGCTCGGTGTCTGCTCGGCCAGGGCGGTAAACGCCAGCTGGCCGGTGGGCAGTGTCACCGGTGCAGACAGCAGCGTGCCCGCACCGTGGTGCGAGGAGCTCGGCGTGGCCGCCGTCCAGTAGGACGTGTCTTTGAGCGGGGTGTGCGGGAGCGTGGCGGTCTCGCCCGCCCCGTAAACGGCGCCGAAATCGATGGGGCTGCCGGCGGCGTACAGCTTGGCCAAAAGCTCGACGATGGTCTGCCCCTCGTCCATCTTGCGCTTCAACGCGAAGGTGAGCTGGGCATCCGGCTTGCCCACGGCAAACGCGGTGCCCATCATGCCCATGAGGCCCACTGGGTTGGGAGAAATCTCCACGAGGGTGGTGTGCCCCGCGCCGAAGGCCTGCTCGGTGGCATCCTGGAAGAACACCGAGCCGCGGGTGCAGCGCAGGAAGTAGTCCGGATCATGGACAACGGAGCCCGCCGGGTACACCACGGACTGGTCGACGGAGCTATACAACGGGATGGTGAGCGGATGCGGCTGAATATCGGAGATCTCGTAGGCGAGCTCGCCGAGCAACGGGTCGAGCGCGCTCGTGTGGCCGGCGCCCTTCACCTTGAGGGCGCGGGCGAACTTGCCCTCCCTCTCAAGCTTCTCCACAAAATCGAGCACGAGCTGGCGGGGGCCGCCAACCGTGGTCATGCCGGGGCCTGCGAACACGGCGGGCTCGATGCCCTCCGGAAGATCCTCGGCGGCGACCTCCACCACGGCCATCGCGCCCTGGGTCTCCTCGGTGAGCATGGCCTCTCCCTCACCCATGAGACGGGCGCGGTGGCAGGCAATCATCATCGCGTCGTGTGCCGAAAGTCCCCCGCAGGCGTAGGCCGCGGCGATCTCGCCCATGGACATGCCCATGACGGCCGCCGGCTTGGCACCGAAGCAGGCGAGCAGGTCCGTCAGCGCGATCTGGATGGCGGTGATGGTGGTCTGGGCGGTCTCCGTGTTGTAGGTCTCACCGTCATCGGTGATGATGTCCACCATGGACCAGCCGGACTCGAACTTCACCAGCTCGTCCAGCTCATCAATGCGGGCCTTGAACCATGGCGACTGCTCGTACAGGTTCTTCGCCATCTTGCGGTGCTGCGAGCCGAAGCCCGTGTACACGAATACGGGGCCGACGGTGGCCGGCGAATCCGCGAACTCGATGCCGGGGCCCTTCTTGCCCTGGGACACGAGCTCGAGGCGGTGGCGCAGCTGCTCCTCGTCGGTGGCGACGATGGCGGCGCGGGAGCGTCCGTGGTTGCGGCGCGCGGTGGCGCGGGCGACGGCGTGGGGATCGGACAGGTCCGCGGCAAGGAGGCTCACGGCCGAGGATTTGCGCCGCGACGGCAACAGGCCACTGACGGTCACCACGGCGGGGGCGGCAAACTGCGGGGTGGCGTCGTCCGCCTCCACGCCATAGTCCTCGGCGTTGAACTCGGAGACCACCACGTGGGCGTTCGTGCCGCCGAAGCCGAAGCCTGAGACGCCGGCGATCTTCGTGCCGGAGTACTCGGGCCACTCGCGGGCATCGGTGATGACCTCAAGGTGCTGGCCGTCGAAGTCGATGTAGGGGTTGGGCTCGTCAAAGCCGAGGGAGGCCGGCAGCGTGTCGTGCTCGATGGCGAGCACCACCTTGGCCAGGGCGGTGGCGCCGGCGGCGGACTCGGAGTGACCGAAGTTGGTCTTTGCGGAGCCGAGCAGCACCGGGTCTGCGTTGTCGCGCCCGGCGCCGAGGACGGTGCCGATGGCCTGGGCCTCGATCGGGTCGCCGAGGATGGTGCCCGTGCCGTGGGCCTCCACATAGTCCACCTGGCGTGGGTCGATGCCGGCGTCGGCGTAGGCGCGGCGCAGCACGTCGGCCTGCGCCTCGGGGTTGGGGGCAGTCAGCCCGTTGGAGTGGCCGTCCTGGTTGACGGCGCTGCCGCGGATGACGGCGAGGATCCTATCGCCATCGGCGATGGCGTCACCCACGCGCTTGAGGGCGAAAAGCCCCGCCGCGTCGCCACGGACGAAGCCGTCGGCGGCGGCGGAGAAGGCATGGATCCCCCCGGTGGGGCTGATGACGCCGAGCTCACCGAAGGCGGTGGAGACGAACGGCGCGGCCATGACGTTGACGCCACCGGCGAGCACGAGGTCCGCATCCCCCTCGCGCAGCGCGCGCACACCCTGGTGGACGGCGACGAGGGAGGAGGAGCAGGCGGTATCGACGGTGACGGAGGGGCCGCGGAAATCGAAGGAGTAGGAAATCCGGTTGGAGATGATGGAGTGCGACGTGCCGGTGAGGGCGTAGGGGTGGGCCTCCTCCGGGTCGGAGGTGACGAGCATGCCGTAGTCAGAGTTGGAGGCGCCCACGTACACGCCGACGCGTTCGCCGCGCAGCGTGTTGGCGGGGTAACCGGCGTTTTCCAGCACCTCCCACGCGAGCTCGAGCATGATCCGCTGCTGCGGATCCATGTTGGCGGCCTCCACGGGCGACAGGCCGAAGAACTCGGCGTCGAAGGAGGCGAGATCGGAGAAGTAGCCGCCGGTGAGGTTGTTCTCCTTCATCTTCTGCGCGGACGCCGGGTCGGAGAGGTACTCCTTCCACCGCCCCTCGGGCTTCTCCCCCACCGTGGACGTGCCGGTTTCCAGCAGCTGCCACAGGGTGTCGAGGTTGTTGGCTCCCTCGGCGCGCGAATCGGCCCCGGGCACGCGGCCCGCCAGGCCGATGATGGCGATATCGTGATCCGCCGGTGTCGCGGGCGCGACCGTCCGCGACGTGGTAACGGGGGCTTCTTGCGGCTCGGCAACAAGAGCGTTGGCGAGCGCGGTGATGGTGGGGTACTGGTAGACGATCGTCGGATCGACCTGCTTATCCAGGCGCTTTTGCAGCTCGCCGGAGAGCACGACGGCATCGCGGGAGCTCAGCCCCAGGGACGTGAGGTCCGCGTCCAGGGCGATGGTGTCCGGTTCGGTTTGAGTCGCCTGCGCCACCCACTCGCGGATCCATGTTGCAAGTTCGGTGGCCTTTTGAACTGACACCAGCGTTACCCTTTCGTCTGACGATGTGCGGACACACGAAGATGCCCCGTATTCACACAGGGCACTTCCTATGCTCTCTATTGTCTCATACGCCAGAAACGTTACTCTCCGGCGATGTACTTCTTTTGGTTTACCTTGCGGGCGATCTTGCCCGAGGAGCTGCGGAGGATCTCGCCGGGGCGCATGATCCTCACGTCGCTAGGCTTGACGCCGTGCGCCGAGGTGACCGCGGCCGTGATCGCGTCGCTGATGGTCTTGTCATCGGCGGTGGCGTCGGTGGCGCGCTCGGCGAGGATGATGAGCTGCTCGGTGTCCTCGCCGGGGACGGCGAAGGCGGCGGAGTCGCCCACCTGGTCGGTGGATTCGGATACCGTGCCCTCGATGTCCGCCGGGTAGTGGTTGCGCCCGGCGATGACGATGAGATCCTTGATGCGGCCGGTGATGAACAGCTGGTCATCGACGAACACGCCGAGGTCGCCGGTGGCGAGCCACTTATCATCGTCGGGGGCGCCGGCGGCGCGGGAGTTTTCCGCGAGCCGTGCGCCGAGGCGGTTGACAAACGTGGCCGCCGTATCGTCGGGGCGCTCGTAGTAACCGCCGGCCACGTTGGCACCGTAGACGTAGAGCTCGCCCACGGAGCCGTCGACAAGCTCATCATGGGTGACCGGGTCGACGACGACGAGCCACTGGGGGCGAACAACCTCGCCGACGGCCGTCGCGGCGACGGTGGAGGGCCCCTCCGGAGCCTTGACCGCGCACCCCTCGCCCAGGGCGGCCCGCTCGAAGTGGACGGTGTACGGGCGGTTGTCCGTCTGCGGGGTGGTGACCAGGAGCGTCGCCTCGGCCAGGCCGTAGGACGGGCGGACAGCCTCGCGCCCGAGCCCGAACGGCGCGAACGCGCGGGCGAACTGGTCGACGGTGTTGATGGTGACCGGCTCCGAGCCGTTGATGATCGCCTCCACGGCCGTCAGGTCCACCTGCTCGGCGGGCACGCCATGGGTGGCGGCCAGCTCGAAGGCGAAGTTGGGCAGCACCGTGTAGATGTGATCGTTGTCGTAGCGGCGGTCGAGCTGGGCAATCCAGCGGGTGGGATCCTGCAGGAACGCCTGCGGGGTCATGACGTCCAGCTCAATGCCCATCGCCACGGCGAGGGCGCAGAGGATGATGCCCATGTCGTGGTGGAGCGGCAGCCAGTTAACAATGCGGGGCGGCTCCTGCACGTGGGCGGCGGTGAGGATCTGCACCATGTTGGCCAGCATGGAACGGTGCGTGATGATGACGCCGGCGGGCGTGCGGGTGGACCCGGAGGTGTACTGCATGAACGCGGGGGAATCGAGCCCCACGGGGACGGGCTGGTACTCGGAAGCCAAGGCCGCCGGCACGGCATCGACGGCGATGACGCGCGTGCGCTCAGCCTGGGGGCGGTCGGCCTGGAGGGCGCGCACGGCGCGGGCGGAGGAACGGGTGGTGAGGATGACCGCGGGCGTGCAGTCGCCGAGCACGGCGGCGAGGTGGCCGGCGTGGCCGGGCTCGTTGGGATCGTACAGCGGCACGGGGATGAGACCCGCGTACATGGCGGCGAGGAAAGCGATGAGGTACGAGGGCGAGTTCTCCGCCAGGATGGCGGCGCGATCGCCGGGTTCAGCAACCTGCCCCAACCGCACAGCGAGTGCCTTGACACGGGCGTTGACCTCGGCGCCGGTGAGCCGCTCCTCTACTCCCTCGCGCGAGGCGGAGTAATCGTGGCCGATGAGGACGACGGTGTCGCTCTTGCCGCCCATGGAGGCCATAAGCTCGGCCACAGCGGGGACGCTGAGAGTGGGCGGGAAGTCGAGGTTCCCGTCGGATCCGATGAACTGGGCAATGGCAGCTGAAATCTTCATAAAGCTCCTTCGATTGATGTTCTATTTTCCATATCGAAGCACACGCCCGTGCGTGTTACTTTTGCGTGCAAAATTACCCGTTTATGATGCCATGGATCCAGTCCACCGTCCACTGGTTCGCAGTGGTACCCGGGATGACGTTGGGGTTTGTGGCGTAGAGGGCGTGGACACCGTTGGCATCAATGAGCGCCTGCGCCCGCCCCAGGGCGTCCTCCACGTTCGGCGGCGCATCGCAAATGCTGTCATCCGGCGCGCAGATCTCGTTCACCTTGGCATCGAGCACGCCAAAGCCGCCGGCACGCGTGCCACGCATGGTGGCCTGCGGCACGATCGGCTGGATGAGGGCGTTGACCGGGTGCAGCGCGATCTCCGCGCCGACACCGGCGACGGGGTTGCCCACCACCTGGCCGTAGGCAGCCTCGCGGCGCCCGTCGGCGATGAGGGTGACGCCCGCGATGGACTCGGCGGGGATGTCCAGCCGGCCGTTGCCAATCTCGCTTGCCACATCGCCCATAATCACCGCGCCCTGCGAAAAGCCGGCGAGAATGAACGGGGTGAGCGGGCACTCGGAGTGCGTCTTCTCCAGCTCCTTGATGAGCGTCGCGGACCCTTCCTCGCGGGACGCGTCGTAACTCATCTCACCCAGCGACTGGATGTTCTTGAACTCCGCCGTGTACGGCAGGGTCCACACTTTCACCTGGTCCGGGGAGTAGGAGGCCTGGATGGGCCCCGTGATGGAGAGCATGAAGCTCTCGGGGTTGAAGGTGGGGTTGACCGGGTCATCGGTCTTGGTAGATTCCCACGTCCCCGGCGCCGCGAGCACCTCGTAATCCGGGCACCAGTCTGGTTGCTGCGCCTCGGTGGTCGGTGGCGGTGCCGTGGGGGCCTCCCCCTCCTTCTCGCTGGAGAGCCACGTGGCGATTCCGGCGATGATGAGGGCGAGGACGATGAGGGCGGCGAGGACGGTGAGAATCTTCTTCATTTACTTGCACAGGTGATCGGAGGCGGCAGCGCGGATGACGTTGGCCGCTTCCTCGGGGGTGAGGGTTGTTTTCTTCTGCTCGACGAGCTGGCCGCCGACGGCGGGCGTGATGTACGACTTCTTGCCGTTGGCACACACCTGCTGACCGGCGCCGATGAGCTGGTCTTCCATCCCGGAGGTGGTGATGCCCTGCTCGTCGAGCTGGGCCAGGTAGTCTACCTCGCCGTCGGTGTGCTGGTCGGCTGGCACCGGCACGGAGGTGACTTCGCTCGCCTCGCCGTCGCGCACCTCAGGTGCGGTTTGGACGGGGGCCGCCACGCTTGTCGACGCCCCGGTGCTCCTTTCGATCCGGGGCAGGCTCGTCACTGTGGTGTCGGTGACATCGGTGGACTCACTCGTCGCCGAACCGCAGGCGGTGAGCAGGAACGCGAGGGCTACAAGACCAATCTTTCGCATCTGCTACTTCTCCACGATATTCCCGTTGACCTGGGAGATCGTCCCGTGCTCGAAGACGACCTTCTCGCCGCCTGCGGGGATGGGCTCCTGGTCCTTTGCCGGGAACCCGTACTTGCCGTTTTCCCAGCCGGCACGGCCCCAGGCGTCGCGGATATCGCCGTTGAAGATCATGTTCGCGCCCGTCTTCGGCGACCAGTAGATGGAGCCCTGCTCGAAGCGCTGGAGAGCGCCACCATTAATGAGCTCCTCGTTGCCCACCGGGGCGCCGAGCTTGGAATTGACGGTATCCACGAGGCCGTACTTCTTGGCGATCTCGCCGCGCACCCAGTAGGCCTTGTCGCCATTACGGACGATATAGCCGCGCTGGAACTGCTGCACGAGCTTGCCGCCCATCTCCTTGGGGGCTCCGACCGGGTAGCCCAGGTCGCCTGCCTCCCAGCCGATCTCGGCCCACGCGTCCACCATGTCCTTGGGCACGGCCTGGGCGTCGGTCTCCGGGGTCCAGTAGATGGAGCCGTTTTGGAAGTGGACGTAGCGGCCGACACCGTCGGGGGTGGCCTGTTCGCCGGTGACGGGGAACCCGAGCCAGCTATCCGGGCCGCCGGCCTCCGCGTAGGCGGCGCCGATGCGGCCGAAGAGGACGTGGGCGCCGGTCTCTGCGGACCAGTAGGCGCGCCCGCCGCGGAAGTCCTGCGCCTTGCCGCCCTTGACGTCGTACTCGTTGACGGTGCACGAGCCGTAGTCGCCGGAGGCGGTGGCATCGGCGATGGCGCCGATGACGGTGCAGTCCGCGCCACGGTCCTCCTTGGACAGGCCGAGCGAATCGGCGATGTACGGCCACGCCTGCGTCATCTCAAACTGCCAGTACGGCCAGGCGTGGATGCCGGAGGGACGGAACTGGCTGACAACCTCGAGGCCGGCCTGGTTGGCGCGGTCGACGAACGTCTGCGTGGTCATGCGGCTGATCACCTCAAGCCCCACACCCGCCGGGTTGGCGGGGCCATTGGCGACGGAATCCGGCTGGCCGAAATCGTCCTTGCCGGAGCCGGAGGAGACGTACACCGTCTTGCCCTTGAGCGCGTCGAGACCAAGCTTGGGATCGTGGTCGATCCACTGCTGAGAGCCGTCGGGGCCCCACATGGCGGTGGCATCGTAGCCACCGGCGTCGGACAGCGCACCACGGATGGCCAGCGGCATGCCCGGCGAGGTGGTGTCAAGGTAGCCCGAGAAGGAACCGACGAAGTTGAACAGGTCCGGGCGCCGCTCGGCGAGGTTCATCGCCGCCGTGCCACCCATGGAGATGCCGGTGACGGCGCGCTGCCCGTTGGAGCGGTAGCCCTGCTTCAGCACCGCGGGCAACTCCTGGGTGAGGAAAGACTCCCACTTGTAGTTCTTGCCGTTGTTGGGCTCGAGCCAATCCGAGTAGAAGGAGCTCTCACCGCCGACAGGCAGGATGACGTTGACGTTCTTATCGGCGAACATCTGCTCGATGTTGGTGTTGATGGTCCAGCCGTTTTCGGTGTCCAGCGCCCGCAGCCCGTCGAGCGCCCACACCTCGGGGTACGTCTTGGACGGGTTGGAGTACCAGTCGCGCGCGAGCAGCATCTGCACTTGGACGGGCTCGCCTGGCATGGCGGCCGACTTGATAAAGACGGCGATGCGGCGGTCGGTGATCCACTCGACGCGGTCGACGGAGACGCCGTCGGGAAGCCCCTTGATCTCGGGGTAATCGGTGCGGATGGGCGTGCGCTGCGGGACGTTATCCTGCAGGTAGTCCGAGACCCCCGGCTGGTTGGGCACGCTCGGGATGGAGCTTTGCGCGCCAGCAAGTGGCGCCAAGGCGAGGGTCAACGCGAGTGGGTACGCGAGGTAGCGCAAGCGAGACATGGTGAACTTCCTTTAAAACGTTTTTTCGCAGGGCAAATTGACATGAGGAAAAACGCAGGTCCGAAAGTTCCCCTCTTCCGGCGTCTGGTTTCGACTTGGCCTCAAGCTTAAGTGACACTTGAGACTTTTTGCAAGAGACACGCGGGCCTGTGCGAGACATGGCTGCCAAAAGTGGGCACTGAACCGGATAGCAGATGTGACCAACTGGGGTTATAAAATCCCAATTCGCGTTCCGTGCCCACTTTTGGCAACAACAAAAACGGCCCCACGAGGGGGCCGTTTTTTCCGCTCATACAGTTCGCATGAGCGTAAGCGAATGCGAACTAGTGCGCGTTCATCACGTCGAGGATGCGCGGCTTAGTGCGCCAGATCTGGTCACGCCAGTTCTGCCAGTTGTGGAGGCCGTACTTGGGGTAATCCGCGGTGACGTGGAGACCCTGGGCGCGGGCCTTCGTCTCCCAGATGGTGGTGGAGTACGCGGAGAACCACTCGAGGAGGGCGCCGGAGATCTTCTGGCCGGTGGGGTAACCGGCATCGGCGGCACCGGGGATGCCAGAACCGGAGGAAATGTACACGTCGGTGTTCTTCAGGCCACCCATGTTCCAGAACGGATCGTTCTCAAAGCGACGCGGGTTAATGGTCGAGCCGTACATGGTGAGAATGTTGAAACCGCCCACATCGAGAAGTGCGAGGCGCAGGAGGGTCTGCATGCCGGGCTGGGTGGTGTTCAAGTAACCCGACCAGCTGATCGCCTGCTTGAACTGACCCGGGTGCTTGGCGGCGATGGACATGGCGGCGGTGGCGCCCATGGACAGGCCGGCGATGGAGTTGTTGTTCTTGGCCACGCCGAAGTTGGTTTCCAGGTAGGAGGGCAGCTCCTGGGTGAGGAACGTCTCCCAGCGGTACTTCACCGGGTTCTTCGTATCAAAGGTGGCCGGGCCGTCCCAATCGGAGTAGAAGGAACCGGCACCACCGGCGGGCATGACGACGGTGATGTTGGAGTCCGCGAACACCTCACCGGCGTTGACGTCCGTGGTCCACGCGGAGCGATCCGGCAGGGCGCGCATGCCGTCGAGCAGGTAGAGGCCAGCGTTACCGCCGCGCGCGGCGGGCTGGATATGGACGGGGATGTGCTTTTCCATCGAGGGCGACCACACCGTGCAGTACTGCACCCAGTACTGCGCCTGGTCCCACTCGCACTGCCCCGTGGAGTCGGCCCGCAGCCAGTCCCTGTTGGCTGCCTGCGCCGCCGGCGTGACGGTCACGGCCAGGAAAAAGGCCATGATCGCGGCAAGGGCGCGTCGCATCGCTTTCCTCATACGTGTTCCTCCAGATAACAAAACGGTAACTTTTATTGCTCTCACGGTACCGCATAATCGGCACCTATGTGAAGTACAGCGGTTGAGGCACCCGCGGCGTTACATCGGCCAGGTGAGGAACGTTTGCGGGTGCGAGTCATCACCCCAGCGGATCGGCCACACGATGGTCTCCCCTGTCTGCACCGGCTGGCCGGCGTAGTCGTCGAGGTCGTGGGAGATTTCCAGGGTGCGACCGTTCTTCAGCGCCCACTTCATGTTGGCAATAAACCGCTGCGGGGTAAGGGGTGCCCTGTATGTGGCGTAGAGATCGACGAAATCGGGGGTGAAGAGGGCGTCGCGGGCGGCGGGCACCTTCTCCGGGCTGGCGAAGAACGGCAGCCGGTGGACGTCGGAGGCGGAATCGGCAAGCTGCCAGTACTCCGGCAGGTACTTATCGTGGCCGATGCGCTCCCCCTCGATGCGCGGGCCGCGGGCGGCGATCGGGGTAGATAGCCCGATCGGGTCCAACACGCGCACGTTGAGCGGCGCGTTCATGCTCGTCATGCCCATGTTGGTGTAGTACACGGTGATCGGGATGGTATCCATCTGGTGGGTGTACGCCGGGGCGGATTCCCGCACCATGCGAGGCACGGTGATCCAGCCAAACTCCTCCGGGTCCGGGTTTTTGAGAATCGGCATGAGCATGCCCGTGGGCTGACGGAACGCCTCATCCAGGGCCTCCTGGTAGCCGCTCATCCGGTCCGCCTTGAGGAAGTCCGTGGCCACAAGCATCGGGTCCTCTGCCGAGTGGTGGGTGATGCGCAGCCAGAAAGCGCGCTCATCCACGATGTCAAGGGTGGTCGGATCGTTGTTGTAGTACCAGTGGTAGCCGTTGATGGAGACGATGGTTGCCCACACCGCCACGGCGATGGGGATGATCGCCTCGATGACGTGGCGCACGGGCAGCACCCACACCGGCTGCAGCATGGCGAACAGCGGCAGGAGCAGCATCCGACCGTGCATGAAATCGCCGCCGACACGCATCACGTACACCACGTGGATGATGCCGCAGGCGAGCATGAGCACGATGACCATCGTGCGGGAGCGCAGCGCGAAGTGGCCGGGCCGGCGCCACACGGCGAGGAGCCCGCCGGCCACCACGAAGGCCAGCACGAGCCACAGGTTGTAAGGGCTGGTGAGGTCGCTCACATACTTCCAGCCCTGCCCCCACATCGCGTCCGAGGCCGATTTGGCCACTGCGGTGTGCGGAACGAGGAGGCCGTAGTAGCCCATGCGGAAAATCTCGTAGCCCGCCGGCACCGGCAGCGCCGCCAACAGAATGAGGCCGGCCCGCTTCCAGCTCCTGCACGCGGCGAGCAGGAGAATCCCAATGAAGCCACCGTAGAGGGCGAGCTCCGGACGGACGAGCCAGGAGAGCCCGGCCCAGAAAGCAAGCACGTAGGTGACGGTGTTGGTGGTCACGCCCGACCAGCGGACGAGCAGCAGCCAGGCGACGGCGATCCAGAAGATGGACAGGCCCCACTCGAGCCCGGAGGTGAAGAAATCGCGGGCCGGGGGCAACGCGATGTACACGAGCGCGCCGACGGGCAGAACATAGGATCCCCAGTTCAGCCTCGCTGTGGCCCACGTGGACACCGCCACCGCGGCGACCGAAAGCCCGAGGGCCAACCAGAGGGCGATGATCTCCAACCGGGCGTCGCTAAGCAAACTGACCCCATAAATGAGGTACTGCCAGAGGGTAGAGGTGTTGGCCTCCACGCGCTCACCGGCGTTGAACACAGGACCGTGACCGGCCAGCAGGTTGCGCACCGTGCGCAGGACAATGAGGCCGTCGTCGCTCATCCAGCGGCGCATCCACCCCCAGATCCCCGTGCACACCCCGAGCGCCACGACGAGGACGAGGGCCTCCACCTGGGCGGGAAAGACCCTCCGTATGGTGGACGACTCGGAAACGATGTGACGAGGAGACGAAGTGCGACTAACCATAGCGCTTATTAAAACTAGCCGATGACCGCCGGTGTGATGTAAACAGCAAGGACAATGCACACGAGCCAGGCGACGGCGAGGAGCTGCAGCGTGCGATCCGTCAGCGCCAGCTCATCCGGAGCGCCACCGTCGCCGCGGTCCACATCGGCCGCGTAACGCAGGATGGCGATGGTGAACGGGACCATGGAAATCTGGTACCAGATCGCCCCGGCGGACCCGGCGTCGCGGGCGGCCTCGGCCATCTCGAAGCCCCACAGGGAGTAGCTCATGACCACGGCCGTGGCGGACATCGTCCACACAAAGCGCAGGTACGTATCCGTGTACCCGGCGAGCGACTTGCGGATCTTCGCGCCCGTCTCACGGGCCAGGATGAGCTCGGCGTACCGCTTGCCCGAGGCCATGAAGAGTGATCCGAAGGCCGCGACGATCAAGAACCACTGCGACAAATCAATGCCCGCAGCCACACCACCGGCCATCGCCCGCAGCATGAATCCCGAGCTCACCAGGGCGATATCGAGCACCGGCTGGTGTTTCCAGCCGAAGCAGTAGCCCAACTGCAGCACAATATAAATAGCCACAACGATGGCGAGCGAGCCGCCCGCGGTGGCGAGGAACGAGATCCCTACGGCGGCAAGGATGAGCACCACCGCCATGACGTAGGCCAGGTTCACCGGCAGCACGCCGGCGGCGATGGGGCGGAACCGCTTGGTGGGGTGCTGGCGATCCGATTCCACATCGCGCGCGTCGTTAATAAGGTAGATGGAGCTCGCCGCCATGCAGAACGCCACAAAGGCGATGGCGATGTCCCGGATGGTGGGGCCGTGGAAGATCGCCTCCGACCCGGCGGCCGCCGGAGCTGCCACCACGAGGACGTTCTTCACCCACTGCTTGGGGCGCAGCGCCTTGACCATGGCATCCGGCAAGTTCTTCGGGGGCTTCTTGCCCTTCGTGTCCACCTGCTCGGCTATGTCGAGGCCCTGCGTATGGGGCTCTGAGTTAAAGTCGTCCACCACGATCAAGAATCCTTCCCACTACGTTGCTCTTCCGCACGGCGACGGCGGTCGCGGCACCCAGCAGGGCGCCGGCCGTCACGTCCGTGGGGTAGTGTACGCCGAGCAGCATTCGCGAGCCCATCATCGCGGGAATCCCCACGTACAGGGCCGGGCAGCCGGTGATGCGCGCGGCCAGTACGAGCGCCGCCGTGGTCGAGGTCGCGTGCGACGAGGGGAAGGACAGCGCCGACGGGGTTTTCACGCCGATGCGGATGTCCTCCCGGTGCGGGCGGGGGCGGCGCACGATGCGCTTCAACACCACCGACGCGGCGTGCGAGGTGAACGCGGCGACGCCCATCTCCACCCACTGGGTGCGGCGCTTCTTGTCCACCACGGCACCAAGCGCCGCGGTGCCCATCCAGCCGAGGGCGTGCTCACCGAAGTGGCTCATGCCGCGCGCGACGGTTGCCAGCCCCGGCTCCAGGCCCGATGTTTGCTTCTGCAGTGCGACGAGTGCGTTGGACTCGCCCCACGGGTCACCTTTAACCTTCAAAAACTTCTCCCCACGCTTCGCGTGATGTCAACCACTCGTGGGCGCCACGGTAGCGCTCACGCATTTCATCGAACCGCTGCACCACTTCCTGCTGCAACGCATGCGACTCCTCCAGCAGTTTCTTGGCCTTGTCGCGGTCACGCTTACGGTACACTACGCCGGTGCCGTCGGCGGTGGTAACCGTCGCCCCGTCCACCCGCGACAGCGAGAACCAGCGGGCCTCGATGGGCGCCCAATTCGCCTGCGGCACCTCGTGGTGGTGCTTATCTTCCTTGCTCAGGGAGTGCTTGAGGCCCTTGGCCAGCCACACTGCCTTCTTCAGCGGGGCGAGCCTGCCGCCGATATCATGGGTGGGCACGCCCGGCGCGCCCGAGGGGCGCGGGAGGTCCGCAGCCGTGGGGATCTTCACGGCGTCGGGGTACGTCTTGCGGATACCGGCGACCTTGGGCAGGGACGTCTCCAGAATGCTGAACATCTGTTCCGGACCCTTGAGGAAGTCCCGCATCGCCTCGTTTTGGATGGCGACGGTGGAGTACTCGAGGCACATGAGGTGCTTGATGGTGGCCTTTTGCATGCTGCGCACGATCCCCTTCACCGGGCCGTCATGGTGGAGGGCGGCGACGATGAGCCGGTTGCGGAGGTGGAAGTAGGCCTGCCAGTCGATGGCGTCGTCCTTATCAGACCAGGCCATGTGCCAGATGGCGATGCCCGGCCAGCTCGCAGTGGGGTAGCCTGCCTTGCCGGCGCGGATGCCGAACTCGGCGTCGTCCCACTTGATAAACAGGGGCAGCGGTTGGCCGATCTGTTCGGCCGCCTCGCGCGGGAACATGCACATCCACCAGCCGTTATAGTCCACGTCGATGCGGCGGTGCAGGTCGCGGGAGTTGGGGGCGTCGGGCTTATCGCCAAACTCGCCCTGGTCGCTTAACGGGTGCTTGGCAAAGTTGTGGTCGTAGTGGACGTGCGGTGCGGAGGTCCACATGAACGTGTGCCGATCGATGACCTCGCCCATGGAGTGCAGGTGGCTGCGCTCCTGGAGGTTCAACATCTGGCCGCCGACAAGCATGGGCTTCTCGGCGTAGCGGGACACGGCGAGCGCCCGGAGGATGGAGTCCGGCTCAATGGCGATGTCATCGTCCATGTAGACGATGTAGGGGCTGTTTGGGGTCTTGTCCCCCAGCGCCTCGTACATGATGCGGGAGTAGCCGCCGGAGCCGCCGAGGTTGCCCTGA
Source organism: Corynebacterium pyruviciproducens ATCC BAA-1742 (assembly GCF_000411375.1). GTDB lineage: Bacteria > Actinomycetota > Actinomycetes > Mycobacteriales > Mycobacteriaceae > Corynebacterium > Corynebacterium pyruviciproducens. The sequence continues at coordinate 308,368 of NZ_KE150447.1, forward strand.
CGGAACTCGAAGTAGCGCTTTCCAAAGTGCTGGGTGATCTCCGCGTAGCCGGGCTCGTCCGCCGGGTGCTTGGTGCCCTGGTCGGGCATGATGATGGCATCCACCACGGCATCTACATCCGGGTCCTCGGCGAGGGCGTACAGCGCCGCGACGGCATCGGCGGGACGGTTGAACGTGGGGATACCCACAGTGACCTTCGCCTCACCGGCGTGGTCTGCGGGTCCGCAGGGGGCCCACCACTCGGCGGAGACGATCCGGCACTCGGTTTCGGCGGTCACCTCGAACCACAGCCAGCCGCCGTCCTCAAACGGGGCGAGGCTGAGCTCGAACTCGTGGACGCCGTCGGTGACGAGCTCGCCGCCGAGCCCGATGCGGGCGCCGTCGATCTTCGAGCGGTAGCACTCGATGCGGGCGGAGCCCTCCACCTCAATGCGGAGGATCACGGAATCAAGCACGGTCCAGCGACGCCAGTAGGAGGCGGGGAAGGCGCCGAAGTAGGTTTCAAAGCTCACTTCCTCGCCCGCCGGGATGGTGAGGCTGACGCGGTCAGACCACCTGCAGCCACCGTTTTCCAAAAGATACAAGCTGCGAACATCCTTCGGTTCACCCCTCCTGGGGAGGATCACGCGTTGCAGGCGTTCGACTGCCTTAGTTGTGCCGGTCATGCCACATCCTTTTCACGTACACACATAACTCTCGCCCAAATCTTACTTGTCCCAGTCATCCTCATGGAGTTTCCGCGCCGATGGGTTAGCATAGCGGTTATGAAGGTTGTAGCTACTCTTGTTTCCGCTGTGCTCGCGTTCGGTGGTCCCTCCGTAGCTTTAGCTGCTAGTGGCCCCTTGAATGGCCCTGTGGAGATTTACGATGACAGCGACCTCATCCCCTACAACCAGGAGTGGGTGATCACGCAGCTCACCTACGATATCAACTTCCCCGAGGAAGTCACCCGCCTGGCGTACGTGGTGTTCATGAACAACGAGTCCGACCTCTCCCGCAGCATCGCCAACACGTACCCGGCGGAGCTCCTCAGCGAGGACGGCAAGCAGTTCACCCCCGGCACCCTCATCATCGCCATCGGCACCAACCCCAAGTCCAAGGGCATTTACTGCGCCCCCGAGGTGTGTGAGGCGCTGGGGCTTAATGATTCCAACCGGTTGAACGGTGCCCGCGCCGCGATGAACGTGCACACCTCCCAGAACCGGTACGATCGTGCGCTTCTCGACGCCGCCCGCGCCGCCGCCGACCCGTCTGCTGCCGCGACGACGCTTCCCCTGTGGTTGAAGTTCGTTGTCGGTTGGATCAGCGTCATGTGCCTCATCGCCATGGTGTGGGGCGCCATTCGCCTCGTGCGGGCCCGCCAGCACTCCGCCGCCGCCGACATCAAGTGGCTGCAGAAGAACGTCCCCACCATCGCCCTCAACTTCAAGCAGGTGGACCTCCAGGCCGAGGCGCTGAAATCCCCGCTCGCCACCGCTGAGCTGCACAAGCAGTGGGACTCCATCTCGACCGAGATGCGTCAGATTGATGAGCTCCTGCCGGCGCTTCCCACCGTCGATGATGCCTCCACCCAGGAGGAGCGCGACACTATCGAGCAGGGCGTGTCCGTCATGCGCAACAACGTGGACGGTTTCAACACGGCGTGCGCGAACATCGAGTACCTCTACGCGTTGGAGAACAACGATCCCAACGCCCGCGAGGCGGAGCTCAAGTGGCTGGCCCGCGACATGCGCCGCGCCCGCTCGGACCTGCGCGATGACACGCTCAACCAGCTCATTAGCCGCACGACGAGCTTGCAGGCCACCGACCCGGAGTTCGTGTCCAAGCTGGCCAGGCTGTACACCGACTACTCCGAGTTCACGGATACCGTCATCAGCCTGAAGAAGCTGGAGAAGCGCCGCCTGCCCACCGTGTGGGACTACAACTGGCACCCCTGCTACACGTACTGCCACCTGCACACTTACGAGTCGCTGCACTAGCGGCTACAGCCAGCAACAGCGTTATGCTATTCCATCACTTAACCCGAAACCTCGGCCAGCAGAAGCTAAACCACTACATGATCGTCTGACCTGGCCCTTTACTACACACACGCACCCCTAGCAGCGCAAAATAGCAGGGTAAAGGTTGTTTGAGCGGTGGTAGCCAAAAGTGACGACACACTGTATATTGGGTTTCAACACGACCGGTTCCGCTGCCCGTTAGGGAGTCCAGGGCCGGTCTTTGTTTATGAATTCCGGATTGGCCTTTCGTCCTCAGGCGGAATGAATAAATCACGCTAAACTTTAAAGGCCCAGTCAACCATGCCAATTCGCGCGATACGTTAGCAGACCCGGCGCATCCTATCAGTAATTATTCAGACGATGACGGCTCTAGATGGCTCATCCGGCACCCTACCAACGTTTTGCGTCGAAACACAGTAGCTACGAGCCTTTCGCAACGACGGACTTCGCATTACTACGCGTCCTCCTCTTCGTGCGACCCCGATATGAAGCCGGCACCGGTAGATAGGTAGCTACACACAACACCGATGACCCAATCCAGGAAATCATTGCGCCGATCCTGCATACAACTTCATATCGGCCCAGCCCGTCAAGTCCGCTACAGGAAAAGACCGCAGGCAATACCTGCGGTCCTATGAAAGCGCCTGTGCCTCCCTACGGGTACTACATAGACGCAAACATTGCCAATTAAAAAACCTACAGCCCCAAAAGCTCCGGGATCTTGTTATCCACCATGGTCAGGGCGCTGGCGATGGCCATGTGCATATCCAGGTAGTGATAGGTGCCGAGGCGGCCGCCGAACAACACGCCCTCTTCCTTGTCCACCAGCTCGCGGTACCCCGCCACCTTCTCGCGGTCCTCCGGCGTGTTGATGGGGTAGTACACCTCGTCGCCGTCCTCGGCGGCGCGCGAGTACTCCTTGACGATGACCGTCTTGGAGTCCGAGTACTCCTCGGCGCGCTCGGGGTGGAAGTGCCGGAACTCGAGGATGCGCGTGTAGGGGACGTCGGCATCGTTGTAGTTCATCACCGGGGTGCCCTGGAAATCCTTGACATCGAGGGTTTCCCACTCAAAGTCGAGAGTGCGCCAGCCGAGGTGACCCTCCTTGAAGTCGAAGTAGCGGTCGACCGGGCCGGTGTAGACGACGGGGATGCCCGCGTACTGGTCGCGCACCTCGAACCAGTCGGTGGACAGCTGGACGTCGATAAGCTCGGACTCGATCATCTTCTCAAGCCACGCGGTGTAGCCGTCGACGGGCAGTCCCTCGTACGTATCGTTGAAGTACCGGTTATCAAACGTGTAGCGCACGGGCAGGCGCGTGATATTGGAGGCCGGCAGCTTCTTCGGGTCGGTCTGCCACTGCTTGGCGGTGTAATTCTTGATGAACGCCTCGTACAGCGGGCGGCCGATGAGGCTGATCGCCTTTTCTTCCAGGTTGGTCGCGTCCGCAGTGTCGATCTCGCTGGCCTGCTCGGCGATGAGCTTCTTAGCCTCCTCCGGGGAGTAGTACTTGCCAAAGAACTGGGAGATGAGCCCCAGCCCCATGGGGAACTGGTAGGCCTGGCCGTCATGCATGGCGAACACGCGGTGCTGGTAGCCGGTGAACGAGGTGAACCGGTTGACGTAATCCCACACCCGCTTGTTGGAGGTGTGGAAGAGGTGCGCGCCATATTTGTGCACCTCAATGTTGGTCTCCGGGTCGCGCTCGGAGTAGCAGTTGCCACCGATGTGATCCCGGCGCTCGACGATGAGCACCCGCTTGCCGTACTCGTTTGCCACGCGCTCGGCCACCGTCAGGCCGAACAGGCCCGCACCTACAACGATCAAGTCATATTTCATGTGCCTAAGCCTAGCGGGTGCCCGCGGGTTATTGCAGTACCAGCCGGTTGCCGAGTGGCTTTTCCAGGTCCACCACGAGCGAGCCGCGCACGCCCTCGGCGCTGCAGTCGGTGGGTGCCCCGGGCAGCCCGCCCTCGTACAGCTTGATGGTGACGGCGACGGCGTTCTCGCTCACCTCGGCCTGCCAGCCGTGACACGTGGGGGTGGCGCCGTTGAAGAAGACGCGCACCTTGGTGCCCTCCTCGCCCACTTTTTGCCACGCGCCCCAGCGCAGCGGGGTTTTCTCCGTCAGCTCCGGGGCCGGTTTCTCGTCCGTCCCGGTGAACTCCTCTTCCCGCACGCTACTCGACGTTCCGAGTTCCTGATTGAGCGGCGTTGCGGAGATGATCCCCGCAATAATCCCAGCCAGCGCCCCCAGCACCGCGACGACGGTGCCGATGGTGGAAATAATGGTGTCCTTGTTGAAAACGAACATGGTGGCTCCTTCTGCCGCGTGTACAACACACCAACTCGCACCACGCGCGTGGGCGTAGTTGTGAGCATAAAACCAGTGCCCTCGTCCCGCAATAGCAACGGGTCCCCTGCCACTGACGGAAAAATTGTCTTCACACCGGCGTGTCACACTAGTAACATTAGTAACACTGGTATCTTTAGTTACGAAAACTGAGTAGCAGTTCGCACATTTTTTCGAGTCACAGGGAGTAAAAAAGTGCAAATCCAAAGAAAGACCTTGAATCCGACAAGGCGGGTGCCCATCGTCGCCTTCCTTGTCGCGATCGCGATGGTCGCGGCCATGCTAGTGGCCGCCCCGCGCGTCCTCGACGTCACCCGCACCGCCGGGTCCACCGACGTCACAAACGATAGCCAGTCACTTGCCGCAGGACGGTCAGTGACCGTCCCCGATGCCGCCATCGCCTCCCAGGGCGAGGCCGGCGATAAGACGGTGAAGGAATTCCACAGCGACAAGGAATTCTCCATGTTCGCCCTCACGTGGCAGGGCGACCGCCAGTTCGGCGTGTTCTTCCGCGCCAAGCGTGCCGACGGCTCGTGGTCCGAGTGGTACGACGCCGACCCACTCGATGTCCCCACCCAGGGCACCAACGGCACGGAGCCGATCTACGTGGAGCCCACCCATGACATCCAGGTGTCCATGAACAACGTGGACTTCAACAACCCGCAGTCCATGGATTCCATGGACGTTCACTTTATCGACGGCGGCGAGGGGCTTGCCGAGCAAGGTTCCGCCATCGATCTCGCCGCCGCGCAGACCGGAATTCCCCGCGTCATCAGCCGCCAGGGCTGGGGTGCCGGCGATAAGGGCTGCAACGTCACCTACGACGATAAGGTTTCCGCCATCGTCATCCACCACACCGCGGGTTCCAACAACTACACGCAGGGCCAGGCCGCCGGCATCGTCCGCGGCATCTGGAACTACCACGCCAACACCCTCGGCTGGTGCGACATCGGATACAACGCGCTGGTGGATAAGTACGGCAACATCTACGAGGGCCGCAAGGGCGGCTTTAGCAAACCCGTCCAGGGTGCCCACGCCGGTGGCTTCAACCAGAACACGTGGGGCATCTCCATGATGGGCAACTTCGTTTCCCAAACCCCACCCCAGGACACCATCGATGCCGTGGGCCAGCTCGCCGGGTGGCGCGCCGCCGTCGCCGGGTTCGATCCGACCGGCTACGATACCCACACCTCCGAGGGCACGAGCTACACCAAGTTCCCCATGGGCCAGTCCGTCCGCCTGCCCAACATCTTCGCGCACCGCGACGTGGGCAACACCACGTGTCCCGGCGATGCCGGCTACGCGCGCATGGATGAAATTCGCAGGATTGCCAAGCGCAACTACGATTCGCTCGGCGGCCACTCCTCTGGCAGCGTCATGCCTGCTAACCCAGCCAACCCGCTCGACCCGGGCACCGGCGGCGCCACGGGCAGCGGCGGCGAGCTTGGCCAGGCGATTCAGGCCGTGCAGGCCCTCACCGGATTGTCCTCCGATGCCAAGTCGGACACGTCGAAGGCGATCATCGCCATGGGCGCGGTGGGCACCATCCTCGCGCTCGTCCTCGCTTTCCTGTCCAAGAATGACATGCTGCCCCCGGGGCTCAAGGACCTGTCCAGCAAGAACATCCTGGGCAACATCACCTTAAAGGACATCCCCGCGCTGGGCGATAAGGTGGCCAACCTGTCCAGCGGCTCCAACCCGGAGCGCGCGGACCTCATCCGTAACCTGTCCTCCACCCTGGGCAAGGTCATCGGTGCCGCCACCGGCGTGGTTGCCTACGCCGCCGGATCGGACGTGGCGTTCCAGACCTTCCAAAACGGCATTGTCCTTAATAACCCGCGCGTGGGCACGCAGGCCCTGTGGGGCAAGATCGGCGATGCCTGGGCCGCGCAGGGCTTCGATGCCGGCAAGCTGGGACTCCCCGTCAACATGGAGCACCCGGATGGCAACCTCATCCGCGTCGATTTCGAGCACGGGTTCATCACCTACGACCCGGCCACCGACCACGTTGAGGTGCACAACAACTAGATAAGAACGTGGGTGGACGTGATCCACCCGCCCCTGTGACGCGTCGCGGCCACCCCTTAACGGTGGCCGCGACGCCTGTGTCCGCCGGTATACCGGCCCATCACCCCACCCCATGGGATACGATTAGTGACCATGGGAGAGCCTTTTTACTTCACAGTCATCGGCCTAGCACGCACCCTGTTCAAGGCCCAGGGACTTAAGTTCACGGTCAGTGGCTGGGAGAACGTTCCCAAGGACGGCGGTGCCGTGGTGGCCGTCAACCACACGGGCTATCTCGACTTCCTCTACGCCGGCATCCCGTTCCGCCTACACAAGCGCTACGTGCGCTACATGGCCAAGGCCGAGGCGTTCAAGAATCCCATCGTCGGCGCCATCCTCAACGCGATGCACCACATCCCCGTCGATCGCATCGATGGCCACACCTCCCTGGAAGCCGCCGTCGAGGCACTGAAGTCCGGCGAGCTCGTGGGCATCTTCCCGGAATCAACAATCTCACGAAGCTTTGAGATCAAGTCGATCCGCTCCGGCGCGGTGCGCATGTCCGCCGAGTCCGGCACTCCCATCGTGCCCGTCATCATGTTCGGTTCCCAGCGCGTGTTGACCAAGGGCCACAAGGCGAACCTCGGCCGCAGCCACACGCCGATCCACATCAAGGTACTCCCCGGCTGGCGGTCCACCGCCACCACCAAGGAGGAGGTGGCCGCCGATACCACGAAGCTGCGCGAGCAGATGCAGCAGGGCCTAGACGAGGTCATCGCCGGCTACGTGGAGAAGGAGGGGCCGCTGCCGCCCGAATACTGGGTGCCGGCACGCTTCGGCGGCACTGCCCCCACGCTGGACGAAACCGAGAAGGCGTACAAGAAGGTAGAAGAGGAGCGTTCCCGGGTACGCACGCTACGCGATGATTTGAAGGCCATCTCCGCCACGATCCAAACCAAGACCCGGGAGCTCTACGTCGAGGCCGCCTCCGACGAGAACCTCGCCAAAGCCAAGGCCCACCTCGATAACCTGCTGGTCAACGTCTCCGAGGGGCTTTCGGAAGGCCAGGATAAGATCACCGCCGCCGGCGTGGAAATCCGTGAGGCGTGGGAGAACGGTTCAATGAAGCTTTCCGACGAATCCCTCCAGGCCCTCGCCCTGCAAACCAAGCAGGTGTACTCCAAGCTCCCTTTCACCCTCCCCAAGACCATCGAGCTCATCTCCTGCGATGTCGACGGCACCATCCTCCGCTCGGACGGCACCGTTTCTGAGCGCACAGCTCATGCGCTTGTCCAGGCCCCCGTGCCCGTCGTCCTCGCCACCGGCAGGCCCCTGGATAAAATCGACAAGGTCGTCTCCCAGCTGCCGTTTAAGCCCCTGTGCGTGCTGGCCAACGGCGCGATGGTGTGGGATTCCGCCTCGGATCGGGTACTCTACCGAGCCGAGTTTGATGATGCCGACGTGCAGTTCATCAACTCGTGTGTCCGCGCCGTCAGCGACGATGCCGCAATCGCCTGGTCAGAGAAGGTGAAGTGCCTCGTCTCCGACGACCAGTTCACCTCCGCCGAGCTCTGCGCCGAGATCGCCACACGCGTGGGTGACCGCGCCACCGTCACGTGGTCCGCCGAGGGCGGCTTCGCGGAGATTTCCGTGCCCGGCGTAAACAAGTCCACCGGCCTCGCCCACGTGCTCGAGTACAAAGGCGTCTCCCCCAAAAACGTCCTCGCCTTTGGCGATATGCCCAACGACATCGAGCTCTTCGAGATGGTGGGCACCTCCGTCGCCATGGGCAACGCCGTCCCCGAGGCTCTGGAAAAGGCCACCCTCGCCACCGCCACCAACGACGAGGACGGCGTGGCCGTCATGGTCGAGCGCCTCACCAAGAAGCTGAGCTAGGCAGACAGTAAAGGAAGCTCGTACACCGGCGTAGCCAGGCGTGCTCCAGCGTGCGCGAAGCTCATACTGATTCCTCCCACAACCCTTGCACGTTCTAATGAAAGTTAGACTGGCCACCGGCGATCAACCCATTGTGGACCGCGCGATACGTGCGAAGCCCCAGCCAGATCCATGCTGCCACCGCGCACGCGGACAAGATCGCCGGCAGGAGCTGGCCAAGTAACGCGTTCGAGGCAGTAGCTGCACTGAACGCGAGGAGGTTCAGCACAACATCGTATTGGGGCGCAATAAACAATCGATTGATCACATGCAGGCCGGCAATTATCAGGCCACAAGCGAAAGTAGTGGAAAGCAGGACAGTAACGAGCACCCGGACAGAATACCCCTACCCGGAATCCATTCGCTCACACAATCCATCCACACTCTGCGACCAACCACCCCACTAAAACTATTGACGTTTGCGGAGTTTCCTCCCCCACCAGCGAATAACAAGGTAATCAATCGAGCACACAATGGCCAGAGTAATGATCAAGAGCACGATATCTATAAGGTCTCAAGCCACTCCACCATTCCTTTCCAGTAAATGTTACAACTAAGAGGAGGCTTACCTTTTACACCCATGAGGGGGCACGTTGCACACCGTCAACACCGCACGCGCACCGGTCCGGCACGCCAATTCGCGAGGAGGCTATAGTCGCGTGAATTTTGATGTATCCCTGTTCTATAGGAGATCCGGCTGATAGTTAAATGGGCACGCCACGACCAGGCACTCCCCAACAGCATGCGGTCCGCCACAGAGTAATGAGGAAACTCGCCGCCGAGTTGTTTCAAACAACTATTTCCCGAGTTTTTACAAAACTCCACAGCCCCGACCCCATCCTCACAATAGGCAAAATTAGTAAAATACGCCCTCAACTGCACAAACCTTAAGTAATTGAATTACTTTCGCAAGAGTTGTTTCAAACAACTATTTCCCTAGTTTTTAGAAAACTCCACAGCCCCCACCCCATCCCCAAAATGAGAAAAATAAACAAACTATGCCATCACCTGCGCAAACCTGAAGTAATCTAATTACTTTCGCCAGAGTTGTTTCAAACAACTCTGCTGATAGTTTTCAATAAACTCCCCTACCGCAAGAGCGTTACAGCCAGACAAAATCCAAGAACACGCACTGACCTGCCACATCACCCGATCTAGAAAAAAACCGCACCCGTCCAACCAGCTACACAGGACACTCCACCCGGACAGTTTTCGGAGGCGTTTCAAAGCAACTTTCCCCAGAGTTGTTTCAGACAACTATTGGGACACTTTTCTGTCATTTCTTAGAGAGAAACCCTTAGGGAAAAAGAACCTAAACGCCACTACCTCGGATTTTATGAGTTATTCAATTACTTTCCATCTAGTTGTTTGAAACAACTCCTGGTAGGATGTAACCCGTGACAGACGATAAGCTCACCGAGCCATTAGAGGTCTTACAGGCCCTTGACGCAATTGAGGATGGAGCGACCGCAAACTCCCTCGAATCGCAGACACTCGACTTCAAGGAAGATCCTGCTGTTCATCCACAAAACGGTAACCCCGACGCGTCTCTCGTTGAGTTCCTCGCTGATGAGACAGTCTGTTTCTCCAATGGCGACGGAGGGGTTTCGTACATTGTGCTGGGGGTTTCCGATAAGACCCCAGGGCAAGCCGCATTTACGGGAACAAATCGGGACCCCGACTGGATTGTCCGGAAGATCTACAACAACACCCAGCCGCACATTCAGGTGGAAATAACACCAGTTGAACGAGCAGGAAAAAGACTTCTCATTATTCGGGTTCCCCGTGGGCTAACCCTCTATCAAAGGCCAAAGGGGCAGGCCAGCCGACGAATTGGGAAGAAATGCAAGCCGATGGAAGAGGTCGAAAGGAGACAGTTGGCTTTTCGACGAGCTAATCCCGATTACACCGCGTCTCCGTCACGATGCAGTTTCAATGATTTTGACCCTACGGCCGTTGACCAAGCCTTATCCCTCCTGGCAACGCAGTGGTCGCAGGCAGGTGAGGTGTCCGCACCACCGCAAACAGCGCGTGAATTGTGCACCACGCTTGGTGTTTTAACGGAAACCGGCGAACCTACGGTGGCTGCTGAACTACTCTTTGTTAAACCGCCTTCGCATTTGTCCTATGCCCGACATCTTCATCGCGCAGTTCCCGGTGGCGAACCGCGGCGGACCGAAATTTCCGCCCCGCTTGTGACCACTTTTCTGCGTTTATCAAGCCTCGTCGAGACGTTTTCATCCACGGAAATCTCCCGAGTGCAGTTACCCACGGGCCAGGAAATTGAGATTCCGCTCTTCCCGAGAGCTGCTGTTGATGAACTGATCTCCAACGCGCTCGCCCATCGGGATTATGGCGCGCTCAACGCAGTTGTTGTCGACCAGTCGCCGACCGAATTAACTGTGTGGTCTCCAGGAGGTTTTCCTCTTGGCGTAACGGAATCAAATGTGCTTACTACCCAGTCAATTCCCCGTAGTCCCCTACTCATGGGCGCGCTTCGCAACCTTGGTTTAGCAGAGCAATCCTCTCGCGGATTTGATCGCATGTGGTTGTCCATGCTTTCAACGGGTAGAAGACCTCCACATGTCGTCGCCTCAAAGGATTTCGTCGAAGTGACGTTGACGTCCGGTCGTGTGGATGAGGAGTTTGTTAAGGCCATCCCCCGCTTGCGAGACGAGTTCGGCAGCGAGGTCATCGATAGCGTCAACGGGCTCATCGTCATGCGCCATTTGAAGGATAACCCCATTCTTCTTTGCTCCACCGCCGCGAAACTCATGCAAATCACCGAGGATCAGGCACGCAGCCGGTTGGATTGGTTCTCTCAACAAGGCCTCATTAATCCTCTTCGTAACGCTCCCGAGTGGGTTCTGTCCGACAAGGCCCAATCCCTTTTGGGACTCCGCTCGGCTGACAGAATCTCCGCTGTTTCCGTGGAAGATTGGATTGTCACACAGCTCAACAACGGCGAGGTCCTAACGTCCAGGCACGTGGCAGATGAATTGGGGGCGGACCGCAAGGAAATTTCCGAGATTTTTTCCCACCTCCGCCGCACGGGGAAAGCCCGTATCGATCCCACCGGTCCGCAGCGTGGGCCAACGACCAGGTGGATCGCAGTTTAGGTGCGTGATCAGCCCACCCCAGCGGACGTCGAGGCGGGCAGAGTATTCCCTTCAAAACAAACATAGACTCCACCCGTGGCAAGAGGTAGACTCTTGCAGATCAGCGAAGCGGACGTGATCCACGTTTTCGAGGTTCCTGCGCTACCCCTCTAGTCTCTTCTTCACCTCCGCGTCTTTTGATGCCGCGACAAGGAGACCAGCAAGTGCGTTGAGGACTATCTCCATGTTTTCCGAATCAGCGTAGATCGTCGTAAACACGTCCTGGGATTCCTGTGCTGCCTCTATCAGCGCAGCATAGCCCTTTTGCTTGTAGATACCTGTACTCGCCAATTGTTTCGCGTCATTTTCACCGGCCAAGCCTTGGATCTGCTCGTCTTCAACAAGCTTTCCGTAGGACGCTCGAATGGCACTCGCCTTCGCCTCATCTGATGCGGAAACTCCCGCCGCAGCGAGAATCGCGTTGACTTTCTCCACTGCGAGATCGAAAGCGGCCTGCACCGGCGAATTCTCTCCCACTGGCTTACCGTCGAATCCCGGCAGTTCAAGACCACCGTCGATGTCTTCCGCTGCCAGGTTGAGATCCTGCTCCACCTCCGTGGGCTCGACTGCCACGCCGACGAGCTCGATGCCGGTGGTGTAGTCCTCGTGATCATCTTGTCGCTCCAGATGAAGGTTCTTTTTCAACAACCCCGCCACGATCGCGCGCTTGTGCAACGTGACATCCTGGTAGTCAACGATCTGCGAGAGAAACTCCCAGGCATTCGTGTACTTGATGCAGTTCGACCTAAAGGCTTTCGCTTCCTTATAGGCCTCTTTATCTCCGGACGATAGTGCATCCCGAACCTGCGCGTTCCACCGTTGACGGATGGGTGAAATGAGGGACTGTATACGTTCTGAGGATCCTTCCACAAAAGCAGAGCCCAGTTCGTCGAGTTCTTCCTCGGTGTAGAACTCCGCATCGTCTAGCTGCTGTCCGAGGTCATCCAGCGCGTTCGCCGGAATGTCCGTGTCGATGTGCGCCTCTTGGTAGTAGGGCTTGAAAGACTCAACGATTGTCTGCGGGTCATTCACGAAATCCACGACCATGGGATCGGGCTTTCCCAGGAACGTTCGGTTCAACCGGGACAGTGTCTGCACTGCCATGACACCAGAAAGGGCCTTGTCAACGTACATGGCGCACAGGCGTGGTTCGTCGAAGCCGGTCTGAAACTTATTGGCGACGATAAGCACTTTGCATTCATCGTGATCGCGGAAATGCTTGGCCGTGTCCTTCACACCGTTCAAAGAGTGTTCGGTGACTTGTTCGCCATTGAGCCCCAGTGATCCGGAGATCGCCACGAGCGTGGTCATGTCCGAGTACCCCTTGTGGGCGATGTACTCGTTCATCTTCAGCGACCAGTTCAGCGCGGCTCGCCGGTTCGATGCCACAACCATGGCCTTCGCCGTGCCGTGCAGGTGCTGCATGACGTTACGTCGGAAATGCTCAACCGTGACCTCTACTTTTTGCGCGATGGAGGTGGGGTGCATGCGGACAAAGCGCACCATATCGGACACGGCTTCCGACTCGTCCACGGGCTTCGTCCGCCCGAGCTCATCTCTAATGCGCGCGAACATGGAATACGTGGAGTAGTTGGAGAGAACATCCAGGATGAAGCCCTCTTCGATCGCCTGGCTCATCGAGTAGACGTCATACGCCACCCGCTTTTCCGGGTCGTTTTCATCCTGCAGTCCGTACGCCGCCAGCGTCTTCGCCTTCGGCGTCGCGGTCAGTGCCACGAACGTCAGGTTGGCGGAGTTCGCCACCGCCGAATCGACGGCGAGCAAAATCTCATCGGCGCTCATCCCCTCATCCGATTCCGTGTCCGTGTCCGAGTCAACCACCGAGTTCGTGGCCGAGCTCGAAACGGCTGATACATCGACAAGCGTTTCCCGGAGCTTCTTCGCGGATTCGCCGTGTTGGGAGGAGTGTGCCTCATCGATGATGACGCAGAAATTCCGCCCCGCGAGATCCGGTGTTTTCTCCATCAGCCGTGCCAGCGCGGGGAAGGTTTGGATGGTGCAGGAAATGATGTGGCTGCCTTCAGTCAACGCCTTTTCCAGCTTCTTCGACTTCGATCCAAGCTCGTTATCGACGGTGATGACCATGCCTTCGGATGCGCGAAGAAGATCGAGGCCCTCCCTGATATTGTCGTCGAGCGCCCTGCGATCGGTCACCACAATGACGGAATCAAATAGCGGTGTCCCCGATGAGGAGAAAGCCCGGTTCGCCCGGTGTGCTAGCCACGCGATGGTCTTTGTCTTGCCGGATCCCGCCGAGTGCTGGATGAGGAACCTCTGTCCGGGTCCACCGTTTATCATGTCATTGATTACTCTCTCCGTCGCGCGAAGCTGGTGGTAGCGCGGGAAAATCAGACGCCCGCTGTTGCCTTTGGTCGCGGGTTCCCAGAGCGCGTAGTCACGCAGGATTCGCAGGAACAGTTCCGGCTGAAGAACCTTCTTCCACAGGTATGCTGTGTCAGATCCGTACTCGTTACTTGGGTTACCAGCGTGGTAGCCATCACCCTGGTTGAACGGCAGGAATGTCGTATCCGACCCTGCGAGCACCGTAGTCATGTACACCTCTTGGTTGGACACCGCGAAGTGCACCAGCACGCGCCCCGGCGCGAGCAGTGGCCGCGACTTACCGGGAACACGGTCCCGGCGATACTGTTTGATAGCATCCCAGACAGACTGCGTGTTATCGGTCTTCAGCTCCATCGTGACGACGGGGATCCCGTTCACGGTGAGCACCAGGTCTAGCGTCTCTGTGCTCTTGGTATCAAACCGCACCTGCCGCATCACTCGGAGCCGGTTCTGCTGCGCCACTTCGGTGACGTTGGTGTACAGCGGGTTTTCTGGGTAGAACCCAACCATCTTGTCAAACGTGGCTTTTTGCCTACCGACGGCAGTGTGAGAGAACCCATGCCGAAGCGTGCCGAGCAGCCCGTATTTCACCTGCTTCGTCTTGGATGTGAGCGTCGGCTGCTTCCCCAACAGCTGCACCAGCCGATCCAGCAGCTTGTTGATCGCCACCTTCCGTTCCATCTCCCCCAACGAAGACGCCACTGCCTTTTCAAATTCCGCAGGAAACTGGGTCATCAACCAGTGCAGCACGTCGGGCACGTACAGCGCCCGCCCCACGTCCCACCCCTCGTTCGATGGGTCGTGCAGCCACCCGGACTCCTGCAGCGACCGCACTATCACATCTTCAAACCCCCGCTCGACAACCTTGAACGCCCGGTTTTCAACCACCGACTCATTCATGGCCTACACCTCCACCTTTCCCGTCACGACATCCGTAATCAGCACCTGCCGACGCTTTAAAAGGATCTCTTTGAGTTCGGTACATTCATCGATTAGGCAGTCTATCTGTGTCATTTCGGTTTGGATTTCATGCACAATTCTCTTTTGTTCTTCCAAAGAAGGAAGTGGGATCTTCAGCATGCCTAAGGTCTCCCGATTAACTTTCGGCATTGCGACCCTTGAAGATTCCAACACCGCTGAATCCACAAATCTCTTATCCAACAGAGCGTAAAGCAAATACTGCTCTGTCAGGTTCCCAAGAATTTCCAACGGATACATATCCGCACTGCACAGCGAGTCTTTTTCCGCGATCGCAACCTTATTTAAGGCAGGTCGAATCTTACTGTAGACTACCTGGCCAGCACGGACATACCCCTTTCCGCTAATAGCGCCTTGTTCCTTAGCTGATTCGATCGGGTGAATGAGCCTACCTAAATTTTTCTCTATATGATTAGGAGCTATTAAGGGCAAATCCGAAAAGTTTTCATCCAGCGGATCCACCAATCCATCGGAAACTCCTACTACCAGATTCAAGGAAACAAGCGGGAAAAAAACACCGGAGTTTGATTTACGTAGCTCCTCAGAAATAATACTGGACCGGCTTTTCACTAGCAGCTCAATAAACTCATCCAACTCCCCTACCAAGGTATCAATCTCAGAGATTTCCTTATCGAGGAAATCTGCAATGCGTCGCTGCGCTTCGAGTGGCGGAAAAGGAACAGAGAATGTTGAAAACTTTTTGAAGTTAATCGACTGTCCATCTCTCAGTTGATCTGTTGAACCCGCCAAAGCAGAGATAAAAGCCGATGATTTGAACAGCCATTTATAGTATCCATCATCCATATCTACGACCGGTTTAAGCACTGTGTAGGCGTTGCTGACTTTTCCTGTTATTGCGGAGTATTCCAACCCGCCTTGGAAGCTTCTCAAGTGGATGATGAAGTCACCAGGCTCAACATGCTTCATGTTGTTCGCTCCAGTGAGGTTTAGAACTACTTTACTACCAGTGATTGCCATATATTCTTCCTGGCTGATAACTCCATAGGCCTGAGATGGGGTCAAATGGATGTCATCTTCACGGGATTTTTCGCCACGCTCCCTCATCAATGCCCACGCCGGAACCAAATTCCAATCAGATGGAATGGAGTTCAGCCAAAATGCTCCATAAAAGTCCTCTGAAACATCAAACCGCGTGTCGGCAACCACTACTTTCTCACCTCCGCGAACAGCTCCTGGATCCGCTCTAGCTTCTCGGCGAGCGCCTTGTCCAGCTCTTCGAGGGTTTCGGTTTCCTCCGGGCGGTAGAACATGCGTGTCATCGGAATTTCATAACCGATTTTGACATCATCTTCGTTCCAGGTGAGGTCGGGAGCGAAGGGGTAGACTTCGCGCTCCATGTGCTCGTTGATGTCCTCGGTGCGGGGCACGCGCTCCACGATCTTGGAGGCCGTGTCGATGACGGGTTTGCCCTTGTGGTCGATTGCTTCAGGTGCGGTTTCGTCTTCCACCGCCACGGACTGCATGATGTGTCCGAGGAGAGGCGCCCCCATTTTCAGACCAGCCTCCTTCGCCTGTTTTTTCAGGTGTTTGGGCAGGTCGTTCCATGCCACGCCCTCGCAAGAGCGGATGATCACCTCATGCCCGGTAAGCGCCTGTTTGTGGGTCATCGCCTGCGCCACCGTCTCGTCGGTTATGGACGTTACGTAACGCTTGACTCGGTACATGGGAACGTCGAAAAAGCTGAGCTCCTTCGGCGTGACTACCTTGGAGAATTCGGGGTCGGCATCTTCAAAGGCATCGTAAAGCTTGCCGATGAAAGACCGATCCCTTTCCGAGAAGTAGCGGCGCTTGTTACCCATGCTCTTGCGCATCGGTGACCACTGAGCGGTGGCATCGATGAGCTGAATCTTGCCCCGACGCCTCGGTTCTTTGTTCTTGTCCACGATCCAGATGTAGGTGGCGATGCCGGTGTTGTAGAACATGTCGGTGGGCAGGGCGATGATCGCGTCGATGAGGTCTTCTTCAATGAGCCAGCCACGAATCTGGTCGGCGCCGGACCCAGCGGAGCCTGTGAACAGGGGCGAGCCGTTGGTGACTACGCCACCGCGTCCGCCCTTCGCAGTGCCCTTCACCGGGTCTTTGAGCTTGTCGACGACGTGACACAGGAACAGCATCTGGCCATCGGATACCGGCGGGAGGCCGTGACTGAAACGGGAGCCCTCGATCTTTGATTCTTCGGTGACGGCTTCCTTCGACTTCTTCCAATCAGTGCCGTACGGAGGATTGGACAGGACGTAATCGAAGTACTCACCGGCGTATTTGTCGTCGGCAAGCGTGTCGCCGAGCTTGAGGGCCTCGGGATCCGCGCCCGCCATGATGAGATCGGAGCGGCCCAACGCGTAGGTCTTCTGCATGCTTTCCTGCCCGAAGAGGCCAACCTCGATATTGGGGTTGAGCTCCTTCATCGCGTTTTTGGCCACGAGCAGCATGCCGCCCGTGCCGGCCGCCGGGTCGTAGACCGTTCGGGCCGGATTCTTGCCCTGCAACCCATCGTCGTCCGAGTTCAGCAGCACATCCACCATCAGGCGAATGACCTCGCGCGGGGTGTAGTATTCACCGGCGACCTGCCCGTTTTCCGAGAACGAGCGGAACATTAGATCCTCGAACAGGTCCCCCATGACGTTCTCGGCGGACTTATTGGACTCGCTTGCCAGCGCCTCGTCCGAGAGGTCGATCCCCGCAAAGTGCTTGACCACGCCCCACAAAATGTTGCCGCCCTGCAGTGTTTGCAGGAGGTCCTCGAACTTGAAGGCGGCCCACACTTCCCGCACCGTCGCGTTGAAGGAGGACAAGTAGGTGAGCATGCCCTCCATCACGCTGTCATCGCTGGCCGCGATAGCCTTCAGCGACAGTGGCGAGGAGGAATAAAACGGCAGGCCGTGCTTCGCGTACACCATGGCGTCCTGCATGTGCTGTGGCATGTCTCCGAGGCCCGCCACCGTCTCCAGCACGTCTTCCTTGGTGGACTCAAGCGCGCACTCCATGCGGCGCAGGACAGTAAATGGGAGAATGAAATCGCCGTAATCCTGGCGGGAAACCACACCCCTCAGGTAGGTATCTGCGGTACCCCACACTGCCTGGTACAACGCGCTCGACGTAGCCATTTCATCACTCCTGCTGCCGGTCTAATTTTTGCAAAGCTCATCCCCTTCCCGCTTAAACAACCGGGAAAGGCTCATGCCATTTTTCTCTGATATTCACTATCGCACATGAGGATCACGAAATTTGGGATGCATATGGAAACGTGTTCGATTTCCCTCCATCGGGACAATGACGTTGGTTAGCGGAAATTGGCGACTTTTGGGCTTTGGGGGCTACTTCGCCGGAGGCATTTTCTGTATCTGATTGTTAGCGCCACTCATGAGTGATTGCAGTCCACCGCCTACTCCATTTCTAATTGCGCCCCCCTACCACCGCCGTAGCTGCAATTGCTACCACAGCTGTCCCAACCACGGGAAGTGCTTCTTCGCCAGCTGCGAGTAGAGCCTCACTGTTCCTTAAAACCTGACCTCTAGTAATCGCAGACAATTGTGACCGCTTCTCGTTTGGCACTTCCAGTGCGTCGAAGTGCGCTTCGATTTCTTTAGCAACTTCGTTAGATGACGCGACGAATGCGTTTGCTAAGTCGGGATGGAAGAGAGCCCACCTCTTCGCACGCCCACCCGCTTCGTCGAGTTCCTTAACAATGCCTTTGGCAATTTCGACGATATCTTCCTTTCGCTTGCTCATGTCTTTTTCCAGCCCCTTTAAGTGGCCGTCCGCCCCTTCCGGTTTTGTCGCAAGCTTGTAGACAAACTCGAATAGTGCACGCTGGCCTTCCAGCTGTAAGGATTGAAGAAGAAAAGCTGACTCAACCTTGATGGATCTTTCAACCTGGTCTTTTTCAAGAGCCTTGAGCGCTTTGAGTCCCGTGGCTTCCTTCAACTTCTTATGAATGTTTTGTAGCTCCTCCAGTGCACGCTCATGCGAATTGGTGATGTCTCCATAGGTTTCACGCACTTTTTCCCAATTGATCTCCAGATCTCCCCCTTCTTCCAGGGATGTCCACGCATCATCCAGAATTCGAGCAGATTTCCGGATCTCCGTTATACGTTCGTTCAACTGGTTCTGGAGAACCTTTTCCACTGAACCTTCGATCTGATTCAGGTGGTCATGGAGCCGCCTAACTTCATACTGGCGTGCCATGGCGCTCATGATGTTGCTGAATCGGGCGAGATTGACTGGGTTTGTCGACTGCGAAAGGGAGCCGAGATCGACGCGCGGCCATTCTTTGATTTTTCCGGGGCTTCCCACCATCGCGTAGCTCTCGCCTTTCACCCCGGTGGGCATGAGACCGTGCTTTCTCACGGCCTCGAAGGTTTTGTCTGTTAGTTTCACCCACTGCTCTGCATTTCCTAAAAGGGAAGGCAGGACACTCGCGCCGTCTAATCCGGCACCCAGCAGAGTCTTGAAGTAACCTGGAATCTGCTGCGGCGAATCTTCGAGGCCAAGGCGTTCAACAACGTCCTTCACGTCCCCAATGTTTCCGACGAAGAACGTTTTATCGCCAATTCTGACAAGACGATTTCCCTTATCGTCCTTGTAGATTTCAATGCCATCCGCAGTGTTCTCAACTTCACCGTTCATCACGTGCTCCAGACAGTAGAGGGGAATGCGACCTGTAGTTTTCCATCTTAGTGCGACGAGGGAGCACCCATGACCACCGTAACGGAGGCAACAAACGGCAACAAGAAGCCGTCGACAAGCAAAAAATTTAGAGTGGGAAACATGACAAAGACACCCCGCGAGCGCGCCGAGGAACTCGTGTCGCGCATGACACTTGAGCAGAAGATCGCCCAGCTCCACGGGGGCATGGAGACGATCAATATCTACGGATACTCCAACGAGATCGACCCCGACGACGAAGACGCGATGGAGCAACTGGCCGCCCAGATCCAGATCGAACGCCACGTGCCGGAGATCGAGGAGCTGGGGATCCCCCGCTTCCGCATCACCAACGGGCCCGTCGGCGTCGGCATGGGCGACGGCACTCCCTCCCCGCCTGCAACGGCGCTGCCTATGACCATCGGCGTGGCCGCCTCCTTCGACCCGGAGCTCGCCTACCAGTACGGTGACATCATCGGCCAGGAGACGGACGACCTCGGCCAGCACGTCCTCGAGGGCCCCGGCCTGTGCCTGCACCGCACCGTCACCGCTGGGCGCAACTTCGAGTACTTCTCCGAGGACCCCTACCTCACCGGTGTCATGGGTGTTGAGGTAACCAAGGCGATCCAGTCGCACAACATCATCGCCATGGCCAAGCACTTCGTGGTCAACGATCAGGAGTACGAGCGCTTCCGCACCAACATTGAGATCGACGAGCAGACGCTGCGCGAAATGTACCTGCTGCCGTTCGAGATGGTAGTGAAGGACGGCAAGGTGGCCGCCATCATGAGTGCGTACAACCGCGTTCGCGGCGATTACGCCACCGAGAACCGCTACCTCCTCAACGACGTGTTGCGCGGCGACTGGGGCTTCGAGGGCTACGTGCAAAGTGACTTCTGGTCCACGCGTTCCTGCGCCGCCTCCCTCAACGCCGGCCTCGACCACGAAATGCCGGATGCCAAGTGGTTCAACGAGGACAACCTCAAGGCCGCCCTAGAGGACACCTCCACCGAGATCGAGCTCATTGACCGCGCGCTCATCCGCCGTTACACGCAGATGTACCGCTTCAACCAGTTTGATCGCCCCTACGCACCGCGCGAGATCGACGCCCAGGGCCACGGCGCGATCGTGCGTCGCATCGGCGCGGACATGGCGGTGCTGCTCAAGAACTCCGAGGGGCTCCTGCCGCTGTCGCCCGATGCCGGGAAGATCCTCATCGTCGGCCAGTCCAAGTTCGCCGAGTTCGCCTGCCAGGGCGGTGGCGGTTCGTCCAAGGTGGACCCGCTGTACACCGTCGATCCTGAGCCGGGCATGAAGGACGTGGTGGAGGAGCTCGGCGGCTCCGCCACCGTGGAGAGCTTCATCGTGGAGCGCGACCTGTCCAACCTCTCCGAGGCAGTCGCCGCTGCCAAGGATGCCGACGTGGTTGTCATCATGGCCGGCCTCATCGCCACCGAGGGCGCGGACATGCCCACGATGATCATGCCGCACCAGCAAAACGAGATGATCGCTCAGCTGCTCACGGCCAACCCGAAGACGGCTGTGGTGCTCAAGTCCTCCGCCCCCATGGTCATGCCGTGGACGGACGATGCCCCGGCGATCCTCGAGGTGTGGAACCAGGGCGTGGAGGACGGCCACGTGGTGGGCGACCTACTGTTTGGCAAGGTCAACCCCTCCGGTCGCGTCCCCACCACGTACCCCAAGACCGAGGACGATTGGATCGGCCACGGCCACGAGGAGCGCTACCCCGGCGTCAACCTCGGCGAGGGCTACAACACGATGACCTACACCGAGCGCCTCCACATGGGCTACCGCTCCGAGGACATCACCCCCGCGTTCCCGTTCGGTTACGGCCTCAGCTACACCACCTTTGAGCTTGCCGACGTCTCCGTCGACGGCTCTGCCTCCAAGGTCACGGTCACTGCCACCGTCACCAACACCGGCGACGTCGCCGGTAAGGACGTTGTGCAGGTGTACCTCGGTGTGCCGGCTGAGGGGCAGCCCGCCAAGCGCCTCGTCGGCTTTGCCAAGGTTGGCGTGGAGCCCGGCGCGAGCGAGAAGGTAGAGATCGTCATCGATGCCGATGCCTCCAACCACCCGCTGTCCGTGTGGGACGTAGCGGCCCACGACTTCGTGGTTCCCTCCGGTGAGTTCACCGTGTACGTCGGCCACGATGCCACCGACGATTCCCACGTCTCAACCTTCACTGTCTAATCTCGGTTTCCTTTGCCCCACCTGCCGCAAATAGGTGGGGCTTTGTCGTGTTTAGACAGGAAACACGTCACACCCCAACCCCAGAGCTGGACTAACCACGGGTGACAAATCTTCGCGGTAATGGGTGGCAAGTCTTCGGGCTAAGGGGTGGTAAATCTTCGCGGTATGACGCGTTTCTCACCATAATTGGAGCTGCGACCAGACGCTTCGCGATTACTTGCCCCCGTTGGGATCACTACCGACCGCGCAACTGTTGAGACAAGAACGATTGCGCGCGTGACGGGCGTACACCCGCTCCGCCACCCATCGCACAGGCGTGATGTGGACGATCGTCCAGCCAACGGCACGCAGGTACCACAGCTTGCTGAACCGCCATAGGCGGCCCATCGCCTCCGCGCCGGTGGCATCGCCGAAGCGGACCGCTTGTTCACCGGGATTAAGCGGCACAAAGGACACCGCGCCCGGCCTGATGTACGACCGCACCAGCGCGCTCTTGCAAGACGCACAGGAGGCATCGAAGAAGAACTCCGGCGCGCCTGGAACTGGTGCGAGCTCGTCATCGGTCATAGGTAAATCGCCTCCTGGGTCTTTTCAATCTGCGGGCGCATGTCCTCGCCGCGCAGGTCGCTGATGCCATCCAGGGTAGCGGTGAGGATGCGCGCGTGCTCGGCGGGAGTGATCGTCTCGCCGTGGGCGGGAAGGTCCGTCTCCACGAGGAGGCGGTCGCCGGGAACCTGCTTCACGTAGGCGCGACCCCGCTTGGTGGCGAGCATCCGGGGATTGACGGAGATAAAGCCCCCGGCGCGGATATGCCGGGTGAGCTCGTCGGAGGTGCCAGAAAACCAGTGGATGATGCGGGTGACGTCCGGGCGGGATTCGAGCATGTCCAGCACCGCGGTTACGGCACGCACCGCGTGGATGGACAGGACCGACCCCGGCTGAACACACTCGAGGACGCGGGCGAACGCCTCTACCTGGCACGCAGTGCCGCGGGCGAAATCGAGGCCCACCTCCCCGATGAGCCGTGCACTTTCCGCGTAGCGGGGAAACTCGGCGATCGCCTCCTTTGTGGCGTACCACGGGTGGAGGCCCAGGGAGAGGAACCGGGTGGGCGGGTGGATGGAAAAACCGTGCGGGGAAAGTGTTTGGGCGACCACCGGAACGTCGACAAGCGGCGAAAAGCCCGGACAAAAATCGAGGTGGAAGTGGGTATCAATGAGCACGGGCGAGCCTCGGCGGGGTGGGAAACGGCTCGAGGCCCGCCAGGCGCCGGATTGCCTTGCCGGCGAGCATCTGCCCCATGATCGGCGGCATGTAACTCATCGAGCCGAGGGTCTCCCCCTTCGTGCGGGCCGCCGGGTTATCCACCTTGAAGGCGACCTCGTCGGAAAACAGCACCTCCAGCCCGCGGATGCCGCGCTTGATGGACTGCAGGCGGATGACCCGCGACATCGGGCAGTTGAGGGTGCGCTTGATGTTGGCAAACCGGAGGCGGGCGGGGTCGAGCTTGTTCGCCGCGCCCATGGAACTTAGAAGCGGGATGTGGCGCTCGGCGCACCAGTGCGCGATGGCGAGCTTCTGCGAGATCGTGTCAATGCAGTCCAGCACGTAATCCGGGCGCGGGAACGTGCCCAGCACCCCGTCGATATCGTCCTTATCCAGGTAGGCCTTCACGGCCGTGACCTCGCACTCCGGGCTGATCTCCCGGATCATCCCCGCCATCACGTCGGCCTTCACCTTGCCGATGGTGGACGTGAACGCGAGCGCCTGCCGGTTGATGTTGGACTCGTCCACCACGTCGCGGTCCAGCACAACGAGGTGGCCCACCCCGCCGCGGGCGAGCGCCTCCGCCGCCGCCGAGCCGACCCCGCCGAGGCCGAGCACCACAACCCTCGACCCGTACAGTTTTTCCAGGCCCTCCTCCCCGAGGATCAACTTGAGGCGGGCGTGACGCTCACTGTAGTGCACCGGTCGGTCTCCTTTGCTGCTTTTCGACGCAGGTGATTATAGCGTGATCGCTGGCGCCACAGTGCACCCGACGGCTGCGGGGAAACCAACCGGGTAAGGGCCCCGTTACGCGTAAATGGTCGCCCACTCGTCACGCTTATCCAGCATCTTTCGCACGGCCTGTTGGGCGCCCTCGAGGGAGTGGTTCGCGCCCCAGCCGCACTGCTTCTCATTGGCGGCGGGAACTTCGGTGGCGGCGAGGATGTCCTTGAAGGTGACCTCGAGAATATCCATGAACTCCTCGGGGCTGAGATCCAAGGTGATGGCGTAGAAGCCGGTCTGGCAACCCATGGGGGAGAAATCAATGAGGCGGTCGGTGTGGTTGCGCATGTGCTCCGCCGTCATGTGCTCAATGGAATGCACCGTGGGCATCTCCAGGTGCTCCTTGTTCGGCTGGCAAAAGCGGACGTCAAACTTGCGCAGGACGTCGCCGCCGGGGAGCGTCTTTTCGTCGGCAATGCGAACAAAGGGGGCGGCGACCTTCGTGTGGTCGAGGTTGAAGGACTCTACATTCATGCGTTTTTCCATGCCTTCGAGTGTAGTTCCCTCAGGAGCAATAGCCGCAGCTCGTTTATGTCAATGAGGAACACTGTCACTTTCCTCATCGGTATAACTGCTGGTCGCACGGTTTACTCGTGTGTAAGCTGGCATTCATGATGTGGAATTCACGCGCGCTGGGCGCACTTCTTAGCCCGCTGCGCATCCCATGATCGCTCTCCGCAACGTCCTCGCCTACCTTCCACGCAGGCGCCTCGCCGCCTCCCCGCAGGTGACGGACCGCCCGGTGGTGGTGCTGTTGCACGGCACCAATTCCTCGCCGCGAGTGTTCCGGCGGCTGAGCCTTGCGCTTGCTCGCCGTGGCATCGCGTTTGTGGCGCCGTCCTACGGCACGCACGGCTCGGCACCGGTCACCGAGTGCGTGGACGAGCTGGTAGAAACCGTGGCTGGCTACAAAGAGATCGACATCGTGGGGCACTCGTTCGGCGGTCTTGTCGGCCTCGAGCTCGCCCGTCGCCCGGAGCTTTCCGGTCGCGTGCGGCGCATCGTGGGACTCGGTTCCCCGTGGTTCGGCCAGCCCAACCGCATTTACTTCGGTGGCGCCTCCCACCGTGATCTCGCTAGTCAGCATTTCCCCCACACCGTTCCCGATAACGTCACGGTGTACTCGCTTTCCTCCCGCACGGATCGCGCCGTGCCGTACACCCTGTGCCGCCTGGGTCGCCTCACCGTGCTGCCCTGCTGCCCCCATTTCCTGCTCCCAACCTGCACCGATTACGTGCTTCGCGCACTAGAGTTAAGAATATGAGTGGACTCCAAGCAATCTCTGCGCTAGAGCAGCTTACTACTGCATACGAGCTGCTCTACCGTGCTGACGAGCTCTCATTGACTGATTCAAGAGAATTTGATCCTATCGCTGCGCGCTTGTGCGACTACGCCTGCGGGCTACCAATCGATTCGCCACGAATGACCACATACAGCTGGGAAATCGGCCCAAATGAAATACTTAGTGCCCTAACAAGGCGACTAACTGTTCGCCCCGATACCGACGAGCTTTATTGGTGCGCGCCAGGCTCTGACCATTTTAGGGCCGTACCCTGGAGTTTTTCCTTTGTTTTCCTCCGTTACACTGGCCTCACCGCTTGTGATATAACTGATTTCCACGCCGGTGATCTAGTTTGTCGCGACATCGAGGTCTCCGCAACACTCATGGAAAAATGCCACTTCACCCGGACCGAGTTCATGGATTGCCGTGTTCAAGGATCTGACTTCACAACCATTAATTTCGCAGATTCTCACCTTAAAGAGTGCCATTTTTACAGCTGTACCTTTACGGACGTGCACTTTCCGGCTCTTAGTGATTGTTTTTTTACCGATTGCACTTTCACTAACTGTGTGTATGACTCAAGAACCAACTGCAAGTTTTGTCCTCCCGAGTACTCCGAGTGCTTGGGGCGAAGCGAAAAGGGAGAAAGCTACCTGTGCGACTCTATTTACATGCCTGTAAACCCCAGCGTCATCCCGAGCTACAGGGATCGATGAATATTTCACTTCCACTTTCAGTTCTATTTTTGGTGGTTTTGTTGTGTTTGGTTTTTCCTGTTGGGGGGTTTGCTGCGGAGTTGGTGGGGTCTGGGGAGGTGGGGGGTAGTGATTATGTTGTGGATCGGTTTGATCCGTCGGGGGATGAGTTGTTGGATGAGTATGTTACCTCTCACCCGGATGTGGAGTTGGAGTATGCACGGCAGACTGCGGTGACACCGGCCAGTGTGTATTCGGTACGGGACGGCGGCTGCGATTTTTTTGCTGAAACTAAAAAAACCGTGTGTGGGGCAATTCTGGCGCATTATAACGCTATCGGGGGACGAGGTTCGTGGCTTGGTCTGCCACTAAGTGATGAGTTGACCAATCCGGACGGGGTGGGAAAACGCACGGAGTTTGTAGCAGGGTTTATCTACTGGCACCCGCGTACCGGGGCGCATGCTGTCACCCGTGATGGGATGCGTCAGTGGGGAACCCTCGGGTGGGAATCAGGAGCGCTTGGGTATCCAATATCGGAACCGCAGGATACGGGGGTTCCTGCGACGCAGTATCAGCAGTTTGAGGGTGGGGATAATTACTATAATCCGCTGTTTGGTGGTGCTGTGTGGGGAGATATTAAGGCCAAATATGATGCGATGGGTGGGTCGCATCACCCTATTGGTGTGCCGATGACTAATGAGCAGGGTGCGGGGACGGGGTTTCGGTTTAATAATTTTTCCAATGGCACGATTTCGTGGCGGGAGGTTGATAGGCAGACGAGGTTTATGTTTCTTGCCTCTCAGCGTGTGTGGCAGGCTTTAGGAAGAGAGGAGGGTAGTTTGGGTTTTCCTGTCAGTGATGAGGTGGCGGAAATTCCTGGTGTGTTTCATTATGTTCCGTTCACAGGGGGAATGATTGCGTGGAACAATGTGCTTGGTGCGAGGGAGTTAACTGGCCAGGCGTACGCGTACTGGCACAGTGTTCGGAATACGGCAGAGGACCTCGGCTATCCTCTACCTTCAACAACACCCCTCGAAGACAGCTACGAACAAGACTTCACCAAAGGGGTCATACTCGGAATGAGTCAAGGAATCGGAGTAGTCAAAGGCACCATGGAAACCAACCGATCATTTTATTCCAATGATTCTGTTGAAAGTGACACTCCAACACGGATGAGCGCTTTACCTCCTCTTACCAGCGCGGTCATCGTATACATAGAGCCAACAATGAAAGCAGGGGGACCCGCGTTAGGTAATTTCATAGTTCGCAGAGGTTTCTATACTAGAAAGGAGGGAAAGGAAATCGGCTGGGGTGCCGAGAAAATGAAGCACAAACACAATATGAAAAATCACCGCATGTTACGTGCGGTGTACAAGTACAACCCCGAATACCGAATTGGCGTGACTGAGCCCGGAAATAAGAAGTATAAAGGGCGGGTTGATTTTCTCAAGTGTGGAGGATTTTCTGTTGATGTTGTACCGAGTTGCGAAAAAGCAGAGAAGGAACAATATATAACTTTAATTTACCACATAAGGTTAAACTTAACTTACAAGAACGCACCTTCACAAATGCCTGGCGATACTCACGAAGTAGGTGCTGTCACTGCTTGGTGCGAAGATGAGAATAAGACAGGCAATGGAGAACCACAGCGATCCCAGTGCCCAGATTATGTTAATGACTTTAAGAAATTAGGCGACCTGTGGTAGAAACCAACGACTATTTCAAAGCCCTCTCATCCTCTACCTGTCAGGACCAACGTTACGGAGTCGACGGCCTGCTTAGCCTGCTTGACCGGTACGTCAGCGGCAATGCTTACGAACGGGCCCAACATATCGTTACCACCCTCACATTGTTTGCCCACTCAAATCTGGGGTGCCCTCGTAACAGGAAGCTTTCAAACACACGCCAATGGCGGCTGGCGGTTCGAGCCGGGGTAGAAGCGGAATATAATTTCGATCGTCTTTTCCACGAATGCAACTGGGATCCCGTTTCCGCAGCTATACAGGGTATTGCAGAGCGAATTACCCAATCGCTATTCTTCACTCAACCAGCTCTCCAATTGCTCGTCCCGCGCTACAACGTGTTGCTATCGGATTGCCCCATGCGCGTCAGATTTGCATACACCCGTTTGCCACACATCAAACTAGAACAGGTCAGTCTCAATGACATTTCGTTTCTGTGCAGTGTACTGAACAGGTCCACGTTCGTTGATATCACAGCAAGACGGGCTATTTTCCATAAAGCGAACTGCCATCACGGTCTGTTTAACGGCGATTTCCAGCGTAGCCACTTCATCGCCGCATTCATGCCTTACTCCAGGTTCAACGGTGATTTCTACCGCGCACATTTTGATATCGCGGATCTATCCCACTCCGATTTCTCCGGTAGCGATCTACTTTTTGCTAACTTCACTCGGACCGATCTCCAGGGAGCCAACTTGCGTGGTTGTCGGGTTCACTCCCATGCTTTCTCACGAGCGAACGTGGACGAGACCACCATTTTCCCTGATGGGACAACGATCGCCTCCCACGGTCTAGATTACATCAACCAGAGATGGCCGGGAACCGTTTTGTCACACAAGGAATCGAGCCCGATCGACAAGTTCACCCACTTTGGTGGAGCAATCATCCACGGGGAGGACTTCGGAAACAACCTGACAACGCTTACCCCTTGGTACTAAAAGACATTCACAACAATAAGAAAGGTCACCACCGGAAAAACTCATACCCCTTTCCTGTTCTAATCCGATAGACCTGGTAGTCTTTCCAATCTAGACCGATTAGTACACGGAGAAGTTAGTAGTGAAGAAGATCATCGCGCTCGCCAGCGCCGTAGCCATGAGCTTTGGGCTCGCTTCGTGCGCCGGTAACACCGAAACAGACGGCAAGACCATTACGGTTGGTACCTCGCCGGGGCCGTACTCGGTCCTGTTTAAGGACGGCATTGAGCCCATCCTTAAAGAGGACGGTTACGAGGTGAAATACACCGACTTCTCCGATCTGATGCAAGCTAATACCGCACTGGCTGAGGGATCTGTGGACCTCAACGTTGACCAGCACTCCGCCTACACCAGGGTTTTTAACGAGGAAAAGGGCGCAGACCTAGTCAACTTCACCGACATCCCCACCGTCCCGGCGGGCCTATACTCGGAGCGCCACGCGTCACTCGATGAGGTAGCAGACGGCCAGTCCGTAGCCATCCCAATCGATGCGTCGAACTTGTCGCGCGCGCTCAACCTGCTCAAGGACGCCGGGTGGATCACGCTCAAGCCGGAGGCTAACCCGGCCCTTCTCACGGTGCAAGACGTCGCGGATAACCCGCACAACCTTGATTTCAAGCCGATGGATTCGGCGGGCATCCCGCGCGTGCTGCCGGACGTGGACTGGGGCGTCATTCCCGGCTCCATGAGCTACGCCTCCAAGGTTGACCCCAAGCTGCAGCTTTTCCAGGAAAACCTGCGCCCCGAGCTCATCCTCAACGCCACGACCACCGAGGACAAGGTCAACGAGGAGTGGGTTAACGCCGTGGAGGAGGCCTACCGCGACCCCGAGTTCTTGCAGTCCGTGGAGGACCAGAACGTTAACGACTACTGGTTCATCCCTGATTCACTCAGAGGCTAGGCCATGGCTGTAGAGTTCGATCACGTCTCACGGCAGTTCGACGGCGTCACCGCGCTGGATAACGTCACCTTCAGCGTTCCCGATGGCTCCATCGTCGGCGTTGTGGGGACCTCGGGCGCCGGAAAGTCCACGCTTTTACGTACCGTCAATGGGCTGGAAAAGCCAACTGGCGGCACGGTCACCACCCTGGGGGTTGATCCGGCAACGCTCGATCACAAGGGCCTGCGCGACCTGCGCAGAGAAGTGGGGATGATTTTCCAGCAGCACAACTTGCTCGGTTCAAAGACCGTCGCAGAGAATGTGGGGATGCCCCTCACGCTGGCGGGAATCCGCGATCGACGGCGAGTCACCGACGCGTTTGAGCTTGTGGGGCTCAACCACCGCGCTGACGCAAAGCCCGCCCAGCTCTCCGGCGGCCAGCGGCAGCGCGTGGGCATCGCCCGTGCGCTTGTCACCCGTCCACGTTTATTGCTTTGCGACGAGCCGACCTCCGCGCTCGACCCCATGACCACCGGCCAGATCTTGGAGCTCCTTACCCGCATTAATGAGAAGCTGGGGATCACCATCCTTATTATCACCCACCAGATGAACGTCATCGCCCGCATCGCCGATGAGGTCGCCGTGCTCGAACACGGCCACCTCATTGAGCACGGCCCGGTGGAGGATGTGTTTTCCAGCCCTCAGCAGGAGCTCACCCGCAAGTTTGTGGCCACCACGGTGCCGCGAGCAGAGGCTGACAGCGATACCGAGCGGCTCATCCGTGTACACCACCGCGACGGCGCGGCGCGATCGCTATTTGAGGAGCTCGCTCACCTCGGTGTGCGTGCCTCACTTTTGCAGTCAAACGACCTGCCACTGCGCAGCACCACCGTGGGCTCCATGCTCATCGGGCTGGACAATCCGGGAGCTGACCAGGCAATCGGCCTTATTTCACATACCGACGGACTCTCAGTGGAGGTTATCCGATGAGCCGCGTGACCCCAGAAATGTACCTCAACGCCGGGGCAGAAACCGCCTACATGGTGGGAATCGCCCTAGCCATTGGCGCTCTCATCGGTATCCCGCTGGCGCTTTTAATGGTGATCACCCGGCCCGGCGGGCTGCGCCCGCAGCCTGCCATTTACCAGGTGGTCAACGTGGTGGTGAACATCCTGCGCTCGCTCCCGTTCGTCATCCTCATGGTGGCCATTGTGCCGCTGACGAGGCTCATCACAGGTACCTCCATTGGAACCACAGCAGCACTGGTGCCACTGACCATCTACATCGCTCCGTTTGTTGCCAGGCTCATCGAGCAATCCTTGCTTGAGGTGAGCCCCGGCATCCTCGAGGCTGCAGATTCCATGGGGGCAACCTTGTGGCAGACCATCCGCTACTTCCTCCTGCCGGAAGCCAAGGCGTCCATCATCTTGGCGCTCACCACCGCCACCGTGGGACTCATCTCCGCCACGGCGATGGCCGGGTACGTCGGCGGTGGCGGCGTGGGTGACCTGGCGTTGAGCTACGGCTACCAGCAGTTTGATACCGTCGCAATGGTGATAACCGTCATCATTCTCATCGTGGTGGTGCAGGGAATCCAGTCACTTGGCAACTACCTGTCCCGCCGCGCGCGAGACTAAACCACGTTCACCGCGCCTCACGGCGTGAAGAGACACGCTGCGTTCTGCGGTGGTGGATATCCGCAAGGCCGATGGGAGCCACGCTCGTAGTAGCAGCGGAGCACACGCTGTTCCGCGTGGATTCCTCGATGGTGGGCTACCGCCAAAAAACCGCCACGTTCCTCACCGGAACTGTGGCGGTTTTTAGTTTAGGGGTGTTCTTACACTCCCCTGATTATGCTGGTAACGCTTTCTTTCCTGCCCGGAAGTTAAGCGCGGCACGGCCCAGCTCAAACAGAGTGCACACCACGGCGATGGGCGTCATAATCGCTCCGGGGGCAACAAAGAAGCCACACACAGCGACGAGCACCGGCAGCAGGTGGATGCAGGATTTACCGATGTACCCGCCGAAGGACGGCATATCCACACCATCGGATTCAGCGACGGATTTCACCATGAAGTTCGGCCCGTTGCCAATGTAGGTCATGGCACCGAAGAACACGGCACCGAGGCTGATGGCTACAAGGTAGTGCTCGGGAACTCCAGCCACGCGGGGATCGCCCGGCAGCTCTCCCGCGATGGAGAAGAACGTGGCGTACGTCGGCGCGTTGTCCAGGAAGGACGACAGGGAGCCGGTAAGGAAGTAGAAGCTCGCCTCGTTGAGGTGAAGCTTGGGGGCAACCTCGGCGAGGTAGCGAAGCGCCGGAATCATGGTGAGGAAGATGCCGACGAAAACGGCGGCGACCTCGAGAATCGGGGCCCACACGAACTTGTTGAGATCGTAGCGGACTTTATCCGAACCGAACTTGAGGGAGGCGAGTGCTGCAAGCCCCATGATGATCTCGCGGGTGGGAATCCAATCCGTGAGCGTTGCGGTGCCTGACTCGATTGCCTCAGCATTCATCGAGGGAGCAAGAGCAACGGCAACGATGATGATGGCGAAGAAAAGGAAGTTGATCTTGCCGTCGAGGTGGATCGGCTCGGTCTCCGTGCGGTCGCGCTCGGTGTCCTCCTTAGACTCCATCGCGTGAATCTTGCAGTCGAGGCAGTAGTAGCTCACGAGCAGGAGGATGAACACGAATGCCCATTCCTTGAACAGACTGAACGTCCATGTGAACGGCACGCCGCGGAGCATGCCAAGGAACAGCGGCGGATCACCCAGCGGGGTCAACAGACCACCGGCGTTTGCGACGATAAAGATTGTGTAAATAACAGTGTGGGCGACGTGCTTGCGTTCCTCGTTGGTTTTAAGTATCGGCCGGATGAGCAGCATCGCCGCACCCGTGGTGCCGATGAAGGAGGCAATACCGCCACCGATGGCGAGGAAGATGGTGTTGTTACGGGGTGTCGCTTCCACATCGCCACGCAAATAGATTCCACCAGCCACCGTGAACAGACACAGCAACAGCATGATGAAGTTGAAGTATTCGATGGCGGCGCCAACGACGGCTGCGGGCTCCCCGCCGAGGATCATCCACGCGGCGACGGGCACGCCCAGGATGAGTGCGACAATCAGCTGGTTACGGGGTTTATCCCAGAAGCCAGAAAGTGCGGGCACAAGCGGAAAAATGGCGATGCTTAAAAGCATCAATACGAAGGGGATTAGACCCCAGGCTGGAATAGTCACAAGTCACATCCTCACATTGAATCAGAGTTAAAACACTCTTCAGTGTAAACGGGTTGTGGGTGACGCGACACATCAAAAAGTAGCGATTATGTGCCTTTTCGCCCTTTTCCCAGGTCAGACCAACACAACACATACACACCACACAACACTCGCATGTGGTGTGCTTTGTAGAGTGTTGTGTAGAGTGTTGTGTAGAGTGTTGATTTTGGGAAAGGATTGCAGTGGATCAAAGAGAGCTTGATGCACTAGTGAAAAGCCTGCGGCAAATCGGGACAGACACCTCTAGCGTGGAGGTCAAAGCCGCTGCTCGTGGCTTCCCCAAGAAACTGGTCCGCGACATCTCTTCTTTTGCAAATACAGACGGGGGAACTGTGATTCTAGGTCTTGATGAGGAGAATGGATTCGCCTCATCGCCACATTTTGATGCCCGGAGCATTGCAGATGCCCTAGCAACAGTATGCAGGGAGCAACTAGTTCCCAGTGTCACACCCCAGATCGATATCCTGACGTGTGAAGATGCGCCCGTAGTTGTTGGAACGATCGCACCTCTCGACCCACGACTTCGACCATGCTACGTTGCAGCACAGGGAAAATACCGCGGAAGTTTTATTCGCGCACACGATGGAGCGCGGAAGCTGAAGCCGTATGAGATAGACAGGTTGGAAGAGAACCGGACACAGCCATTGTGGGATAGTGAAATCGTTCCTCGGGCAGGGCTGGTGGATCTGGATCCAGAAATTATCCAAGGAATACTACAACGCGAGCGTTTGATCCACGAGCGAATCTTCAAAAGCAAATCTGATGAAGATGCCCTCTTGAGCCTCAACGTTCTTGCACGAGACGATCGCGGAGTACCACGCCCTACAATCGCCGGGCTTTTATGCGCAGGCGCTTTCCCACAGCAGTTCTTTCCACGGCTCAGCGTCACATTTTCCAACTATGTTGGCGATTCAAAGGCGGCAAATGACACTGGTCAGCGATTCATAGACAACCAGAGCTTCGTCGGACCTATTCCCCTACTTGTTTTCGACGCGGTAACCGCCGTTCAGCGCAATATGCGCGTAGGAGGCATGATCGAAGGAGTTTACCGCAAGGATCTTCCTGATTACCCTCCAATTGCAGTACGCGAAGCAATCACAAATGCACTCATGCACAGGGATTATTCTCCCCAAGCTCGAGGTGCACAAGTACAGGTCAACATGTACCCCGATCGATTGGAGATATTCAATCCCGGAGGACTTTACGGCATAGTCACAGAGGATAATCTCGGCCAAGCTGGTATCTCGAGCACCCGGAATCAATACTTATCCCGGATTCTGGAAGTTTGCGAGTATCCGGCCGGTGGTTTTGTCGCAGAAAACCGTGGTAGTGGTTACCAAGAGATACTCAGCCAACTGGAAGCACAGATGCTTCCACCTCCAATCCCCGAGGATTCACTCACCGGTTTCCGCCTCACCTTCAAAATTCGGCAGCCGACTGCCCCTGAAAAGCAAGCGGCAAATGCGCAGAGTAGTAGGCAGAGAATCATTGATTACGCCAGTAAGCATGCAACTTCTTCCAGTCGCGAACTAGCTGCAGCAGCTGGAATCACGCTCAGTGGTGCGCGCCGGATCCTTAAAGACCTCGTTGAAGAAGGCGAACTCGAACGCACCCGACCGCTAAGGAGCCCCAAACAACGGTACCGCCTAGTACGTTAGCTCTTTTCACGGGCGTCTTGGAGAGTCGCGGGCGTCTTGGAGAGTCGCGGGCGTCTTAGAAAGTCGCCCGCGTAACCAACACACTACACAACACACTACAAACACAACACACGCGAGTGTTGTGTGGTGTGTTGTGTAGAGTGCTCACGCTTGCCCTGGTAGAGGTTAATTTTTCTATCATTAGCTTCCTTGGGATCATGCCCCGGCTCCGAGCCGGAGCACAAGAAACACGCCACATAACAGGCACGCGAGGCAGGCGCGCTTCTGCGCGCCTGTTAGAAGCGCCTCCCCAGCACCTCGGCGATGGTGCCCACTTCGTCGGCGGCTTCACGGACTTCCGCGGGGGCGTGAGGCATGGCTACGCCGGTACCAGCCCAGCGAAGC
The DNA here is from genome assembly GCF_000411375.1 of Corynebacterium pyruviciproducens ATCC BAA-1742. Classification (GTDB taxonomy): domain Bacteria; phylum Actinomycetota; class Actinomycetes; order Mycobacteriales; family Mycobacteriaceae; genus Corynebacterium; species Corynebacterium pyruviciproducens. The sequence continues at coordinate 342,991 of NZ_KE150447.1, forward strand.
ATCTCGATGTCGTTGGGCATGTCGCCAAAGGCGACGACGTCCTCGGGGGCGAAGCCGAGGTCCACAAGCCCGGTGGCCTTGGTGATGCCGGGGTGGGAGACTTCGAGAAGGCCCTCGTCGACGCTGTAGGTGATGTAGCCGAGGTCGGAGGGGATGCGGTCGGCCAGGACCTTAGCCATCTGCGCGGAGCTCATGCCCTCGTGGCGGAGCAGCAGCTTCGTCGCCGGGATGCGGAGGATCTTATCGTCGTCCTCCATGCCCGGCGCGTCCGTGTCCCACGTGGGGGCGTAGTCCGGGGTGACGACGAAGAGTTCGCTCTCCGGGTTGAAGGCGCTGTTGCCGGCGCGCTCCACGGCGATGGTGATGCCGGGGATCGCCTCGCGGGCGGCGCGGACGATGGAGCGCATCGCCTTCGGGTCGAGTGGGTGGACGGCATCCATGCGGTCGTGCTCGGAGTCGTAAATGATGGCACCGTTGGCGCAGATACAGGTGGGACGCAGCGGCAGTTGCTCCAAAACGTCGGAAAGCCAACGAGGGGGACGACCGGTGGCGAGAACCAATCGGTGACCGGAGGCTAAAGCCTCCGTGAGGGCGGAGAGGGTGTCGGCGGGGACGCGCTCGGAGTCGTCGAGAAGCGTGCCGTCGACATCGGTGACGATTATCACTTGGTGATCCTTTCAATACCTCCCATGAACGGACGGAGGGCGGCGGGGATGATGACTGAACCATCGGCCTGCTGGTGATTTTCGAGGATGGCGACGAGCCAGCGGGTGGTGGCGAGCGTGCCGTTCAGGGTGGCGGCGATCTGCGTGCGACCGTCCTCGTCGCGGTAGCGGATCTTCAGGCGGCGGGCCTGGAAGGTGGTGCAGTTCGAGGTGGAGGTGAGCTCGCGGTACGTGTTCTGCGTGGGGATCCAGGCCTCGGTATCGAACTTGCGGGCGGCAGAACTGCCGAGGTCACCGCCAGCGATGTCGATGACACGGTAGGGGACCTCGATGGCGGCGAGCATGTCGCGTTCCATGTTGAGCAGCGCCTGGTGCTGGGCCTCGGCATCCTCGGGCTTGCAGTAGACGAACATTTCCAGCTTGTCGAACTGGTGGACGCGGATGATGCCGCGCGTGTCCTTGCCGTAGGAGCCGGCCTCGCGGCGGAAGCAGGAGCTCCAGCCCGCGTAGTGGAGGGGGCCCTGGGAGAGGTCGATAATCTCGTCGGAGTGGTACCCGGCGAGGGCAACTTCAGAGGTGCCGACCAGGTACTGGTTGTCCTCCTGCAGGTAGTAGATCTCGTCCGAGTGCTGACCCAAGAAACCCGTGCCCTGCATCGTCTCGGGGCGGACGATGACCGGCGTGATCATCAGGGTGAAGCCGTGCTCGATGGCCTTCTGGGCGGCGAGGTTCATCATCGCCAGCTGCAGCTGCGCGCCGAGGCCTTTGAGGAAGTAGAAGCGGCTGCCGGAGACCTTGGCGCCGCGCTCCATGTCTAGGATGCCGAGCCCCTCGGCGATATCGAGGTGGTCCTTAGGCTCGAAATCGAAGGTGGTCTTCTCGCCCACCTCCTCCACAACGACGAAGTCATCCTCGCCGCCGGCGGGCGCGCCCTGGACAACGTTGCCCAGCTGCATTTGGATATCAAAAACGTCCTGCTCGGCCTGCTTCTGCGTGGCCTCGGCCTCCTTGAGCTTGGCCTTGAGCAGGGTGGACTGCTCGATGAGGGCGGGGCGATCCTCCGGGGATGCCTGACCGATCCTCTTGCCAAAGCCGTTTTGCTCCTGTCGCAGCGCGTCCGCGTTCTTAATCGCCTCTCGGCGCGCCTCATCGGCTGCTAACAGCTTGTCTACCAGGGCGGGATCCTCGCCACGGGTGATTTGGGACTGGCGGACAACATCCGGGTTTTCACGGAGGAATTTAAGATCGATCATGCCTACTAGCCTACATGCCTCGTCATAAACGAGAAAGGTTATGACCAGCGGGCCTATACTTGAATTCATGCCCGACAAACCCAAGCACCAACTGCTGCGCGAAAAACTGGAGGAGCTGTGCACCACAGAGCTACAACCAGGCGATATGCTCCCCGGCGAGCGTCAGCTTGAACAGACGTACGGCGTCAGCCGGATCACCGTCCGGCGTGCCATCGGCGACCTCGTTGCCTCCGGGCACCTCGTCCGTGCCCGCGGGAAAGGCACCTTTGTGGCCCCCACACCTCTCACCACACGCTTGAACCTCGCGAGTTTCTCCTCCGAGATGCGCGCCCAGCAGCTCAAGGCCACCTCGCGGATCTTGCACGCCGGCATCGAACCGGCACCGGGCATGGTGGAGGACTTCTTTTCCGCCACCGGCCCCCACGTCCACCTCACCCGCCTGCGGCTCGGCGACGGTCGCCCGTACTGCATCGACGACGCCTGGTACAACGCCACCTTCCTCTGCGATTTGCTTGCCGACGATGTGGAGGCGTCCGTCTACCGGATCCTCGACGCTCGCGGTTTCCCCATCACCGATGCGGAGCAGGCCGTCAACGCCGTGCCCGCCGACGAGGATGTCGCCAGCTCCCTCGAGGTGGAGGTGGGTGAGCCGCTGCTGCGCACCATTCGGTGCGCCCGCTCCGGCACACGGCCGATCGAGTGGTGCTGTTCCCTCTACCGCGCGGACCGCTACACGCTGCGCTCGCACGTCACCCGCAAAGATTCGGACGTGTAAGGTTACGTAACGATGAATGCTTTGCGGAACTCCACGCTCCTGCACACCGCCATCATCGCGGCGCTGGCAGGCGGCGCCCTCATGGGTGGCTACGAGGCCACCCAAAGCGGCGACGAGGAGCACTCGGCGGAAATCACCTCCGCCGCCCCCGCGAGCACGACGAAGGTGAAGCCGGTGAGCTTCACCGCCGCCGGCCCCGGCCAGTGCCTCACGTGGGATGTGACGGAAGACGGCAAGGCCACCAACTTCACCACCGTGGACTGCGCGGAAAACCACCGGTTTGAGATCTCCTCCCGTGAGGACCTCGCCACCTACCCCTCGAGCGAGTTTGGTGCGGACGCACCGGCCCCGGACATCACCCGCCAGGCACAGCTGCGCGAGGAGCTGTGCAAACAGCAAACCATCACCTACCTCGGCGGCAAGTACGACCCCACCGGCGTGTACTCCATCGCCTCCATCCTGCCCCCGGCCGACAACTGGGCCGCCGGCGACCGCACCATGCTGTGCGGCGTGCAAACCACCGACGACGCCGGCAACATCACCGTGAGCAGCGGCAAGGCCCAGAACCAGGACCAGTCCCGCGTGGCGGAGCGCGGCGAGTGCATCGCCATCGACTCGGCCAACGGCAGCCACAAGGTGGACTGCGGCGAGCCCCACTCCTACGAGGTGACGGCCAAGGTCAACCTCGCCGACGTGTTCGATCACCCGCCGACAACCGAGGAGCAAGACGCCCACTTGAAGGATGCCTGCACGAAGGCGGCCCTGGACTACATGGGCGGGGACGATCCTCTATACTTCTCCACCCTAGCCGTGTACTGGACGACGATCCCCACCGCCAGCTGGAACGCGGGCAGCACCTCCGCCAACTGCGGCCTCTTCCACCCCGGTGCCAACGGCTTTGCCACCCTGCAGGGTTCGGCCACCGGAGAATTCACCATCGACGGCCACCCCCCGGAGCAGCGCCCGGAGCGCCGCCCCCTGCGCAACCCACCGGCCGAGCATTGAGCGTGGAGATTTCCGACGAAGAGTTTGAGGAGCTCGTCGACCGCTCCCTCGACCTCGTTCCCACCGAGCTCACCGCTCGCCTGGAAAACACCGTCATCTTGATTGATGATTACAACGAGGACGACCCTACCATCCTCGGCCTGTACGAGGGAGAGGCGCTGACCGAGCAAACGTTTTTCGGTGCGTTTGAACCGAGTCGGATCACCATCTACCGCGAATCCCTCAAGGACTGGTGCGAGAACCGCGAGCAGCTCGAGCAGGAAGTAGCCATCACCGTGGTGCACGAGATCGCCCACCACTTTGGCATCAACGATGCCCGCCTCCACGAGCTGGGGTGGGGCTAGCTAGCACAGAGACTCACTGCCCCACCCAAGGGGCTCACGCCCGCCTACACATGTAGCCTCACAGCAGCTACATAATCTCGCTCACCGAGGCAAGATCGCACACGTCTTCCCAGCATGCTCCCCTCACCTGATTCACCGTCAAGATAGGCTGATCAGGAGACTCCCAGCGATACAGCTCCAGCCTCCCATCTCTTTTGATCCCAAACTTGGGGTCATCCCCCACGGTGTAGGTGGGAACAAAGTCGTTTCTTTCAAATTTTTCCACTTGCCCCATGTATTCAGGCTCGGAAAGATCTCTCCTATCAATGAAAACCCGACCGGACTTATCGATGAATGCACCCTCACCGTGATTAAGCATTACAGTAACCAAAAAATCATCCGGTAACGTAAATTTGTGCTCCGTCACGCGTTCAGTCACCAGCGCGGCTTCTTGGCTGTCTACCCTGACTTCAAAAGACTTCATATGGATCACATTTCCGTCCTTCCGCCCCTCGATGATCTCAAATAGCCCATCGCCGAGATAATTGACGGGTGAAGCAGGAAAATCAACCAAGCCTATGTCATACCCTTGTGGCAACTTCAGTTCTTTTCCGCTACCATCAGGTTCTAGCAGGTAGAATCCTTTCTTTGTCTCTGCTCCAGGTGGAGGGCAATCGTACCCCACAGCGATGGTATGGTCTTCACCTACAGCAACGCGAAACGGCATGAACGGCAGATCGTGTGTAAAAGTCTGCCCCGTATCTTTAAGGATCGCGGCTGTGTAGGAGCACTCTCCCGAATGGGAGGTATTTAAAAGCGCAACGGCATAGGAACCATCCGGTGAGGAACCGTATACATCTGTGTAGTCATACTTGACGTGTTCGTACGTTGCTCTATTAACACCCACTTGTTGCAAGGAATGAGCGAAATAAAGGTACGCGCCGCCCTTAGTAGGCAGAGATACTGGCCACCAACCACCGTCTTCTACCTTGTGATCAATCAACTCTCCCGACGGTGAATACAGGTAGTAACTGTTCTTCACCCACGCAGGGTAAGGCTCAAAAACCGGGCCGTACGCCACGATGAAATTTCCCGTCTTAGACCACTCCTGCGGATCCACGGGTTTTTCATTTCCACTCAACCAAAACACCGACAGCAGCAGTATCACTACGGCCGATGATACAGCTACAAGGTGCCTCCAGCCGACGGACCGTAAGCTCGACTCACTCACGATTACCTCCTATAATATGGCGTCACCTGGTCATCATCGCGAACATCGGTTGGATAAACACCTAGCCCGCCATCCGCATCCACATCTACAGCGCTGCGGCCAAGGCAACAATGTGGATTCTTCTCATTTACCTTTTACTCCCGTCCGCGCGTGACTTCTAGAGTAAAAAAAAATGAAACCAGTGTCAATGGTTTTTATAGCCACACGTCGCGGTTAGTGACCTGCCAGGAGCCGAACTCGCCGGAGCGCTCCAGGCCCACCCACTGACAGTTGGACAGGGGGTTCTTCATCACCTTCACCGGGTCAAGCCCGCAGGCCAGGGCGCAGAAGATACGGATCGCGCAGCCGTGGGACACCACGAGAGTGTTTTCCCCCAACTGCTCGATGGCGGGGAGGTAGCGTGCAAGGAAGCTCTCCCGCGTTTCGCCCCCGGGGATCGGCGTATCAGTGCCGGTGAGCCAGTCAAACACGGCGCGGTGGTAGGTCTCCAGCGCCTCCACATCGTTGCGCATTTCCAGGTGACCAGCGCTGATCTCCTGGATGCCGGCGAGCACCTCGAACTCGCGACCGGCGTGGTGCGCGGTCTCACGGGCACGGCGGGCCGGGGAGGCGAACGTGGTGGTCATGCCCGTCAGCTCCGGGGCCACATCGCGGGCCTGGGCGCGGCCGAGGTCGGTGAGCTCGGCACCGGGCAGCGCGGTATCCAGGCGACTATCAACGTTGGAGGTGGTTTGTCCGTGGCGCAGCAAAATAATCATAACGCCCCCAATTATCCCCTTAAATCTTCTCGCCTGCAGGCCACGAGCCCAACAGCTCCACGTTCAGCGCCTTTGTCTTGAGCGCGGCAAGGGCCGCAGCAACCGGTTCGTCCTCGGCGTGGCCGAGCAGATCGCAGTAGAAAATATAGGTGCCGAGCTGCGTTTTGGTGGGCCGCGATTCGATCCGGGTGAGGTCCACGCTGCGGGAGGCGAACTCCGTCAGCGCCCCCACGAGCGTCCCCGGTTCGTTGGGGAGGGTGAACGCCACCGAGGTCCGGTACGTCGCCCCCGGCACGCGTTCGCGCGGGTGCTTTTCCACGAGCAGAAATCGCGTCCTCGCGCGGGCGTGGTCGGCCACGTCGGTGGCGAGGACAGGAAGGCCACGTGAAAATGCCGCCGGCTGCGGGCAGGCGCACGCGTCGGCTTCGCCCGCCACCACCATGTCCGCCGCGGCCGCGTTGGAACTCGCGGGCACAAACTCGGCCCCCGGCGAGTGCTCTTCCACCCAGTTCTTTACCTGTTGGTAGGCGATGGGGTGGGTGGCGAATCTGCGGGCGGGAAGAGTACCCGCGATGGTGAAGCTGATGGCGAGGTCGACCTCGGCGGTGATGGTCACCCCGGCGTCCACCAGCGCGTCGAAAGTAGCCGTCACGGCCCCATCTACCGAGTTCTCAATGGCGACGACGGCGGCGTCGCTAAGCCCTAAAGCGCACGCCGCGATCGCCTCCGCCGGGGAGGATACAAGGTGGGGAGTAAGCCCGGGGACAAGTGCCCGGGCCGCCTGCTCAGTAAAGGTGCCCTGCGGGCCAAGGAAAGATACCGTGGTCATGCATGTATCTTAATACGGGTGAGGATCGTGCGAGATGGAGTGGATACCCAGGGGCTCACCCCCGAAGAACACGGGTTTGTGTGCACCGATGTCCTCCTGCCTGAGGTCGAGGGCGACCTCACCGGGTGGAACATCCCCGCCAAGGACCTCGCGCCGGTGGAAGGGTTGCCCATGAGTCTCGGGTCCATCCACCGCACCCTCATGCCGGATTCCACCGACCCCGCCATCCGGGCGCTGCGCGCACGCGGGGCGACGATCTACGGCAAGACCCAGACCAGTGAGCTGGGGCTCACTGCCTACTGCGAACCAAACGGAATGCCCGCACCGATGAACCCGCGGTTTCCCGGCGCGACCACGGGCGGTTCTTCCGGTGGCGCGGCCGTGGCGGTGGCCCGGGGGCTTGTGCGTGCCGCCCACGGCACCGACGGTGGTGGCTCCATCCGTGTGCCGGCGGCCGCCTGCGGGGTGTACGGACTCAAGCTTGCACACAACAACCAGGGCGCCGTCCCCACCGGCCACGGTTTCCTCGCCCGTAGCCTTGATGACCTTGAAATCCTCATCGGCGCGCGACACGAATCGGGTCCCACGTCTCGGAGCGTGCGACAGGAAATACCTGCGTCTCGGAGCGTGCGACGAGACCTCCGCGTGGGCTACATCACCGAACCCCTGCATGCCGAGGTGGAGCCGGACCCGCGGGCTATTGATGAGACCGTGCGCGTGGCGCGGGCGCTGGGCGGGCACTTTGTCGCCCGCCCGTACCCCATCAGCCACTTCGACTCCTTTGCCACCGTGTTCGCCTACCGGGCGACGCGCATCCATGGCCCGCTCCAGCCCATTGGCGAGTGGCTGAGGGAAACGGGTCAGGCGGTGACATCGGCGCAGTACGTGCGGGCCGCCGAGGACTTCATGGCCACCGAGCAGATGGTGGACGCGCTCGACGTGGATGTGCTGGTCATGCCGGTGCTGGCCTACGAGCCACCACCCATCGGGTACTTTTCCTCGCTTGCCCCCTGGGATGATTTTGCCGAGCAAACCCGCTGGACTCCCTGGGCGACGCTGGCAAACATGGGTGGTTACCCGGCACTCACACTGCCGATCGGTCTTGGTGTGCAGCTGGTGGGAGTACACGCGACTGCGGAGGATCTCCTACTTCTTGCGCGCGGCGTAGCGCCGACACCCTAGAATGGGAAGCTATGAGTGAATACGCCACTGACCGCAACGGGAAGGTGATTAGGGACCGCTACGGCAGGCCCGTTCCCAAAAGGACTCGGGTCTCCCGTGATGACCTGCGCCCAGCAGCAGCGGATGGCGATCATTCTGGCCTAGCCGAGCGTGTGCAGAGGCGCAACGAGCCGGTGTCACAGGCACCCGCGGGGCGGGTACCTGCCAACCAATCTCCTGACCAGGCACCCGCACAGCGGGTGCCCGCACAGCGGGCACCGATAGAACGACGGCCCATCAACAACCGCGTCGAGCGAGTACCACGCCAGATTCCTAGCGGACGGGAGTCACGGATTCCGAGCCGCGCCAACCGCCCGGCGCGCAGGCGCGCCCAGCGGTCAAACGGGGGCTGCGCCAAGCCACTGGCGATCTTCCTCACTGTGCTGCTCGTAGTCCTCGTCGGCGGTGGCGTGTGGGCGGATCGGTCACTCACACGCATCGATGCCTTCCCGCCCAAGCACATCGCGGACACGGCGGGCACCAACTGGCTGCTGGTGGGCAGCGATTCCCGCGAGGGGCTCACCCAAAAGCAGAAGGACGAGCTCATGACCGGCGACGACGAGGGCGGCTCCCGCACCGACACGATCATGGTGCTGCACCTGCCTATGGGCGGCAAGCCCACGCTCATGTCTATCCCGCGCGACAGCTACGTGCCCATCCCCGGCTACGGCAACAACAAGATCAACGCGGCGTTTGCTATCGGCGGATCACAGCTGCTCACGCAGACGGTAGAGCAAAACACCGGACTCAAGATCGACCACTACGCCGAGGTCGGCTTCGCCGGCCTGGCCAACATTGTGGAGGCCGTTGGTGGCGTGACGCTGTGCACCGAGGAGCCGATCTACGACGATGTCATCAGCTTCTACATGGAGCCTGGCTGCCAGAAGTTCGACGGCGCGCAGGCCCTCAAATTCACGCGGTCACGCGCGACCGCGCTCGGCGATATTGACCGCGTGGCCAGGCAACGCCAATTCCTCGGTGTGTTGCTCGATACGATGACGAGCCCCGCAACGCTAGCGAACCCGCTCAAGATTGTGCCGCTTGTGCGCCACGTCGCGGGCTCCTTCACCGTGGACAACAGCGATCACATCTGGCACCTGGCACGCGTGGCGCTGGCGATGCGCTCGGGCATCAACGAGCAGACCATCCCCGTGGCGAGCTTCGCCGATACGGAGGTCGGCTCCGTGGTGATCTGGGACCAGGATGCGGCCACCAAGCTGTTTAACTCGCTGAACTAGCCCAGTACCTCAACCACTTTGTGCGCGGTGGCGCGCGCCGAACCCGGGTTTTGCCCTGTGACCAGGCGGCCGGAGACCTCAGTGTGCGGCGCGAAAGGGAGGAGCCCCTTGCGGGAGGTGGCGCCACGCTCGCGCATGGATTGCTCCACGTTGTAGGGAACAAGATCGGCAACCCCTGCGAGAACCTCTTCGGCCCAGGAGAAGCCTGTGAGCACCTGACCACGGACGAGGTCGGTTTCCAACAGCGCACAGTAGCCGTGGCACACGGAGGCGACCACGCCGCCTGCGTCAAAAATACCGCGCGCGAGGGCTTTGAGCTCCTCCGAACCGGGGAAATCGTACATGGCCCCGTGTCCACCGGTGAAGAAGATCGCCTCGTAATCGCCCGCGTCGACGGAGGATGCGGGGGCGACGGAATCGAGAAGCGCCATCTTAGCGGGGTCCTTGTACCACGCACGGGTCGACGCATCGAAGTTGGGGAAGCGGATGGAGCGCGGATCGATGGGTGCCATGCCGCCGTTGGGGCTCACAATCGTCTGCTCGAAGCCGACGTTAAAAACACGTCCCACGAGTGGGACAACTCCCCCAGCCACAGGCCCGTCGGATGATCTGGGTGATCGAGGTAGTGGTCAACATCGGTGACCACCTGGAGGATCCGGCGGGCCTTGAATTCATGCTTATTGTGGGTGCAGCGAATGGACGGCATAGGGGCTCCTTGCTGTGCGGCTCCCTCCAATTGTGCAACACCAGGGCACGAAACGCAGGGCGAAGCTACAGGGAACCCTCAAGCGCCTTGACGGTGAGATCAATAACCTCGTTATAGTAAGCCATGTTGTTGTGGTCGGTGATAAGGCTTGGGTAGTAATCCTGCACCGTCACGTTGGTGACACCGGGCTCATCAACAAACGAGTTGGTGTACGGGGTCACCGTCATATCCGTATTCGAGGCGATAAACGTGTACTTAATGCCGGGGCGGGTGACCGGGCCATGACCGTACACCTCATTCATGAGGTCGGAGCCCACAATCTGCTGCTGGGAGGAGTAGCCCACGACAAAGCCCACCAGATCGTGGGCGAACTTGTTAGCGTTGAACATGCCAGCCACGGTGGTGCCGTGGTTGCACGGTGCCATACCCACGAGCTGGTCCACCTTCTTATCCCCGCCGAGCTTGGTGAGGTAGTACATCGGCAGCACTCCGCCGCCCTGCGAGTGTCCCACGAGCGTCACCTTCTCGGCCCCGGTTTGTTCCAACACACGATCGACCACGAGCCCCAGCGCCCGAGCGGAATCGCGAATATCACCGGCGAATGCCGTGCCGGGGATGGGGCCCGGGTTGTGGTTGAAGCCGTACACGCAGTAGCCCTGCGCCCTGAGGGCTGGAACGAGCTTGGAGTAATCGTCGTACACGTTCATCACGGTGGCTGGGATGAGAACAATCGGGTTCTTGTCCGAGGTGCAGGAGAAATCATTGAGCCCTGCGGGCTTTTGTCCCTGGTAGCCCACGGCCGATTTGGCAAACGCTGTGTAAAAATCGTTTTCCGGGCCGACCTCAGGGCCGGTGGGGAAGCCCCACTGGGTAAACGGCGCAGCGGAACCGGGCAGCGGGCCCGTGTAGTCACCGTGATCGACCTGCTCGCCGGCGACGGGTGCCGAGGCGAGAGGCAGGTCGGAGGATAGGCTCGCGGACAGAGCATCGTCCGCCGTGGCGGGGATGGTGCTGCAGGTGAATGCCACGGCCGCCGTGGCTGCGATTGTTACGAGTTTCTTCATCAACTTCATGTGTATGTGCATCCTACTTCAAGATCTTATTGTTAAGCGTCGTGTGGCGCTTGAATTATCATGGCACCAGCGATGACAGGCGCGGCCGGAGACAAAGAAAGCGTGGGCCCGGCTGGGCCAACGCTTGACGGCGCTATCACCACACACTCTACAGCTTATGGTTGAGAGCCTTCTTGGCGAGGTCGATGACCTGCTCGTAGTAGGTCATGTTGTTGTGGTCGGTGACAAGACCCGGGTGGTGATCCTGGGCCGTCACGTTCACCACGCCGGGCTCGTCCACAAACGAGTTGGTGTACGGGGTCACCGTCTTATCCATTTCTGACGCGATGAACGTGTACTTCACGCCGGGGCGGGGCACGGGGCCGGATTTGTACACCTCGTTGACCAGCTCCGAGCCCACGATCTGCTGCTGGGAGGCGGTACCGGCAACGAAGCCGACGATGCCGCTCGCCGCCGCGGAGGCGTCGAACATGCCACCGACGGTGGTGCCGTTGTTGGAGGGGGCAAACCCCACGAGGTGATCCACCTTCTTACCCCCGCCGAGCTCGGTGATGTAGTAGATCGGCAGGATGCCGCCGCACTGCGAGTGGCCGACGATGGTGACCTTCTCGGCCCCGGTGTGGGCCAGCACACGATCGACGACGAGCCCCAGCGCCCGGGCGGAATCGCGGATATCGCCCGCGAATTGGGTGGCGGGGATGGTGCCCCGTACACGCAGTAGCTCTCCTCCATGAGTACCGGTGTCATCTTGGAGAAGTCACTGTACACGTTCGTGGTGGTGCCGGGGAGGAGGACGACCGGGTTCTTATCCGAGGTACACGAAAGATCGTTCATCCCCTTGGGGTACTGGCCTTTGTAGGCCAGGGTTTTAACCATCGCCGTGTAGAAATCATTCCCCGGGCCGAGCGCCTTCCCCGTGGGGAAGCCGTACTCGGTGTGCTCGGCGGTGTTGCCGGGCAACGGCTGCGTCTAATCCGGAGTTTCCGGCAGCACCGGAAGCGTGGAATTGTCACTCGAGCCGAGCTCGGAGGAGAGCCCGAAGAGTGTGGTGGAGAGGTTGCCGCTGCCATCGCCAAAACTGCGGTGAGGGCGGCAACCTTCTTCATTATCTAATTGTTACCTGCCTTGATTTAATGTTCTCCATCTTGTGGCGCTCCTCGGAGGTAAGGGGCGCGGAGTTGTCCTTATCCTTGGCAAAGAACTCGTTGAGGCGCGTAAGTTCGGCGTCGTACTCCGTGTGGGAGACCGTCGGGTCGAGATCGAAGACGGGGACGAGGATGCCGTGGGTGCGGAACACGCCGGCGAACTTGGTGCCCTCACCTAGGTTGAGCTCGTCCTTGGCCGCGGCGCGGGCCAAGGAGGCGAGGAGGGAGTCCTCGGCATCGGAGCGCACCCAGCGGATGTGGGCCTTGTCGCCCGCGTCGACCCAGAAGATCGTGCCGTCAACATCGGCGTTGACCTGGTATGACGGCATGATGGTGTTGTTGGCCTGCTCAATCATCTGCTTGGACTGGGCATCGGCGTTCTCCGGCAGCCACCAGTTGAAGTCCTGGTGCTCGGTAACATCGAGCTCCCCTGCGGGGAAGATGTCTGTGATGGCGGGCTGGGAGCCGTCGTTGGTGGCGTTTTCCAGCACGGCGCCGGGCTTGGCCTCTACCACCCACGCGAGGCAGTAGGCGAGGTCGCGGCCCGGGTTGTGGGAGCGGAGCCGCGACTGGAGGGCCACGAACCTCTCACCGGTGTCGCGCACGAGGGCTGCGACGGCACCGGGGAGGACGGTGGCCAGGGTGACCTTTTCGCCCTTGACCTCGATCTCGGCGGTGGCTGACGGCACGAACTCCTGCAGGGCGACGAGCATGGTTTCTGCGTCGAGCCCGGCGTAGGGGCGGGGGTCCTTCTCCAGGGCCGCGCGCTCGGCGGCGCGCTTAGCCAGCTTGGCCTGCCTGCGGGTCATCCCCTCGGGGAGATCCTGGTCCTTCTTCTTTTTCTTGCTCATGTGCAATCACTTTACCGATATTGTCCGTGGCAAGATACTTAACTCCCCGCTCACGGCACCAATCCACATCGTCGAGGTCATTGACGGTGTACATGTAGGTGGGCAGGCTGTGGCGGCCGATGAGGTCCGGGTTGATTTTCGCTTCCCCAATAAACAGGCCGTGACCTGTGGGGCTGCCGAAGCGCTCCATGGCGAGGTTGGCCCACAGGTAGCGCAGCTGGCGCAGCCAGATGCGGTCCAGCCGTGGTGCCAGGCGCCGGATCCGGTTGATGGAGACAGGCGAGAACGAAATGATGTGCACCCGGTCCGAATCGAGCAGGCCAAAGTAAGAAAGCTGGCGGACGATCTGCTCCTCCAGCATGACGCCGTAGCGGGAGGGGTGCTTGGTCTCGATGAACAGGTGCGTATCGGGGTAGCCCGTCGCCATCTCGAGGAAGGTACGGAACGTGAGCACCGATTGTGGGCACTCCTCGGTGCCGAAGTTCACGCCCTCGAGGTCCTTCATCGTGCACGTGGACACCTTGCCGGAGCCGTCGGACACGCGGTTTAAGAAGCGATCGTGGATGCAGATGAGCTCGCCGCACTGGGTGAGCCGGACGTCGGTCTCCACTCCCCCGGCCCCCATCTCGAAGGCCGATTGGTAGGCAATTTTCGTCTGCTCGGGGTAATTCTCGTTATCTCCACGATGCGCAACAATCAACATGTGTCAGTCTCGGTCCCAGGAATGGATGTGCCGCAGCATGATGCGGTTCTTGCGCTGGGATTTGCCCAGCTTCTTCGCCATTTTATCGAGGATCTTGATGGCATCGGTGATGTGGGGGCCCTTGTTGAGCATGACGCACTCGCTGCGCAGCGCAACGGCGGCGTCGGTGATTTCCGCGCGCGAGGGCAAACCGTTCTTGGCCAGGTTTTCCAGGATCTGGGTGGCCATGACGGTGGGGATGTGGGCCGCCTCGGCCACGGCCTGAATCTGCTGGGGGACCTCTGCCATGCGGGCGAAGCCGAGCTCCACGGCGAGGTCCCCGCGGGCAATCATGACACCGAAGCGCTCGTGCTGCAGGCCCTCAAGGAGGACGAGCGGCAGGTTTTCAAACCCGGGGATGGTCTCGATCTTGAGCAGCAGGCCGAGATCCTCGCGCGGCATCCTCTCCAGCACGTAGGCGACATCCTCCGGCGTGCGGATGAAGCTCACGGCGGCAATGTCCGCGTACTCGCCGATGAATTTGAGGTTTTCCTCGTCCTCCTCGGTGAGGCTGGGAAGCGGTAGCTCCGTGTCCGGGAGGTTGATCCCCTTGTACGCCGCGAGGTTCGCGCCGCCCACCTTCGTCCGGTCGATCTCGAGGGTCACCTCCGTTTCCTCTCCCCGCTTGTCGACGCTTATGGCGTGGGATGCGATAGCCCCATCGTCGAAAAGCACCTCCTCGCCGACCTTGATGGCAGTGACCGCAACCGGAAGAGTACAACCGATTTTGGGGACGCCGGGGAGCTCCAAATCAGCGTCCGACTGATCCGTGGTGAGGATGAGCTTGTCGCCCGCCTCCAGCCGGAGCTTGCGAGTGGTGGTGGGGATGCCGGAAACACGCGTGCGCTCGTACTCGCACTCGAGGAGAGTGCCATCGGCGATGTAGGCGTTGCGCTCGCCCTGCGCCAGCGCCCCGTCGGGGGTGAGGTCCGTGACCGTGAAGTAGCGGCGCGACCCGCGGGTATCGTGCACCATGATCTGCGCGCCGACGGTGAGACGATCGAACCAGCCCGCATCCACCTGGACGGGAAGAGCCGGCCTGCCGGGCAGCCCCTCCGGCACCGGCGGCTGCGCGGTATCGGTGGTATACGGCTTGCGGGTGATCCACAGCTTGGAGCGGGTGAGCACCACGCCGGCCTCGTCGCGGGTGACACGCGCCCGCCCCACGGCCGGGCCATCGGCGATGCCGGCGGTGCGGATCTTGGGACCCGCCAGATCCATGGAGATGTCGAGCTTATGGCCGATCTCCTTCTCGGCGCGGCGGACGTTGGCGATCATCTTCTTCCACGCCTCGGGGCCATCGTGGGCGCAGTTGATGCGGGCGAGATCCATGCCCGCCTGGGCAAACCCCAGGACGAGCTCGTAATCCTCGGCGGCCTCAGCGGGCAGCGTCACCATGATGAGCGCCGGTGACTCGTTGGGCGAGGTCCCAAGCAACAGCTCCGAGTGCTCCTCCAAGAGGTCATCGGCCTGGGCCATCTTGTGGTTGATCTCGGCGAAGCTGTACTTCATCTCCTTGCCCTGGATGCTGGACACCACGTTGTGGGCCGCCTGGATTCTCGCGCGCACGCACGGCTCGGTGGTGGATAGCCGCGTGGCCCCCACCCGGGACAGCGCCGCCTGCAGCTTGGAGTGGTCGTGCCCGCGCAGGTAGGCGTAGTCCACCACATTTTCCGCACCCACCGTGTGCCGCGGGTGCACCTTGGCTATCTTGTCCTCGTACTGCTTCGCGTGGTCTGCCATACCCTCCAGCAGCTCGTCCAGTTCCTTGAGCAAGTCATCCATACCTATATCTTCCATCACTCGGCGCAGTTTTGCAGGGTATCCAAGCCCGCGCCCCACAGGAGCGCCCGGCACCCAGTTGCGCGGACAGAACGTCCGGATACGGTTACGCTGTATCGGGTGAACCGACTTGCCCGCACCGTCTTGCGCATCATCCCCGGCGTGCGTCTCCTCGTGGCGCGCGGCAAGGAGGTATCGGCGGGCGTGCTCGGCGCGGAGATTGGCACGTGGGCAGCCCTTTCCCCGTCGCTTCTGCCGCGTCGGCCCTGGCAGACCGCGCTCAGCGTGGCCGGCTGCCAATCCGTGGGGCACGCGATCGCCGCGGCGGTACACCGTTTCGTGGGTGGATTCCGCACTCCTCACCTCCCTATTGCTGCTATCACCGCCCTGGCGGTGGTGCGCTCCGTGCGCAAACAAAACGAGATCGCCGACCTGGTGGAATCCCCGCGCCCGACGACGCGGGACCTACTCTCCGGGGCGCTCATGGGGACGGCGGGCTACGCCGGGTTCGTCATCGTCGGTGAGGCAATGAAGGCACAGTTCCGGCTCGTGCGTTCCCTCGTGCGGAGCCTCGCAAAGAGGTTCGTACCGCACCCTCCGCGGATACCGTACCCAGCGATTTCTGCCCTCGCGGTGACGGCGACGACGTGGCTCATTGGCACCCGCTTCCTCGTGGTGCGCAGGCTTGCCGCCCGCGTGACGGAGAACGCCGAGAAGGTGAACCTCATGGTCAACCCGAAGCATCCGCGTCCCGCCTCGCCGCTGCGCTCCGGCTCCCCCGCATCGCTCATGAGCTGGGAATTGTTGGGCGCCAAGGGGCGCGAGTTTGTCTCCGGCGACGCGCGGGAAACCACCGGGCGCGACATCGACTGGGACGACGAACCGATTCGCATCTACGGCGGCATCGGCGCCACGGTGGACGAGATCCTCCAAGAAATGGATCGCACCGGCGCGTGGGCGCGCGACTACCTCGTCATCCACATCTCCACCGGCACCGGCTGGGTGAACCCGTGGTCGGTCTCGGCGGCGGAGATCGCCGCCCGCGGCCGCTGCGCCAGCGTCTCCATGCAGTATTCCTACCTGCAAAGCCCCATCGCCTACGCCGTCGACCGCGAGACTCCTGTCACCTCCGCCCGCGCGCTCATCACCGCCATCCTCAACCGCCGCAGCGAGGGCGTGTATATTGCCGGTGAATCGCTTGGTGCCTACGGCGCGGCCTCCAACGCCGACCTCCTGGAACGCGTCGACGGCGCAGTGTTCACCGGCACCCCGCGGTTCACCCCGATCATCACCACGGTGAGTAAGGCTCCGCACTCCATGCCCGTGGTGGACGGTGGCGCACACATCCGCTTCCTGGCCACGCCGGACCACCTCGACCGCGACGTGTTCGACCGGCCGTACCGGTCCGCGTGGGAACGCCCCCGGATCGCCTTTGTGCAGCACCCTTCGGACCCCGTGGCGTTTTTCGATTGGCCGATCTTCTTCCTCCCGCCCCGCTGGATGCGGGACCACCTGCCCGGCGCGGACCGCACGAATGCCCTCCTGTGGTGGCCCCTTGTCACCGGCTGGCAACTCCTGGTGGACATGCCCACCTCCCACCGCCAAACCGGCAGCCACGGCCACACCTACCACGAGGAGCTGCTGCCCATCTGGCAGAGGGTGCTGGATCGTAGATCCAGCACCGTGGAATAGGAAGATCCAGCACCGTGGAATAGGAAGATCCAGCACCATGAGTAAGGAAGATCCAACGGTGCCGGATCATAGATCCAGCACCCTGGAAGAGGAAGCACCACGACCAGAACGGGAAAGTAAGGCTACCCTTGATACCATGACTTCTCACCATTTTGAACTCAAGGTGCCCGGCGGGAAACTGCTCGTGGTGGACACCGATGTGGAAGACAACACCATCACCAAGGCGCAGGTCTCTGGCGATTTCTTCCTCGACCCCGAGGAGGCCTACGACGCCATCGGCCCGGCACTCGCCGGCATCTCCGTCAAGGAGCCCACCGACGACATGACGGCCCGGCTTGACCAGGCCCTGGGCGAGTTTGAGGACCTGGAATACCACGGCTTTACCACCCACGACATCGCCACCGCCATCAAGCGTGCCGTCTCCGGCGGCACCGACTTCACCGACCACACGTGGGAGATCCTCCGCCCGGGCCCGCTGCCCACGCCGGTGAACGTGGCGCTCGACGAGGTCATCCAGGGCCAGGTGGCGGACGGCACGCGCCCACCGACACTGCGCTTTTGGGAGTGGAACGATAAAGCTGTTGTATTCGGAAGCTACCAGAGCTATTCCAACGAGCTCGACCAGGGGGGCGTCGATAAGCATGGAATCGTACCGGTACGCAGGATGTCGGGCGGGGGCGCGATGTTCATGGAGGGCGGGAACTGTATCACCTACTCCATCTACGCACCGGACAGCCTCGTGGCCGGGTACTCCTACGCCGACAGCTACGCCTACCTCGATCAATGGGTGCTCGCAAGCCTTAAAAAGCTGGGCGTGAATGCGTGGTACGTGCCCATCAATGACATCACCTCCACCGGCGGGAAGATCGGCGGCGCGGCACAGAAGCGGCGCCGACACACCGTGCTCCACCACACGACGATGAGCTACGACATCGATGCCGACAAGATGATGGAGGTGCTGCGCGTGGGCAAGGTGAAGACCGCCTCCAAGGGCATCGCCTCCGCCAAGAAGCGCGTGGACCCGCTGCGCCGCCAGACCGGCGTGCCCCGCGAGGAGATCATCGATACCATGGCCCGCGAGTTCACCACCCGCTACGCCGCCACCCCCACAGAGCTCACCGACGCCGACCTCGCCGCCGCCGAAAAGCTTGTCGACGAAAAGTACGGCACCGAGGCGTGGACCAAGAAGATTCCGTAGAGGGGGAAATCGGGGGTACCTCGGGACCGTGTTGACGCATCGGGACCGTGACTGGCGTCTCGAGGTTCCATAAAACCGCTCGGGGGTGTAATGTTACTAATGCAATCGGGGGCAAAAATATTTTTCAAGGCGCATGGCCTCTTCTTCATCTTTTCAGGCGCGACCTTTGACGCTCCCACGATTGCCCGCAGCACACGCTGCGACACTTCTCCAGTGCGCTCGCACCACCAATCCCCCTAAACACTGGTTGCCCCGGTGTTCGAGGCAACCACCCCACAAGTGAAAGGTTGTCTCATGGAGACCAACTACTACGTTGTTGCAGGCCTGCTTCTCAGCGACTGTGGCCCTGGCGATAGCGGATTCTACGACCCCAGCATGAGTGACTGGCAAAACACTTCTTTTGCCGAATGGTTCAACCGTCGCGGCTACGAGGTGCCCCACGAGGAACTCGACGAGGACGAAGCCCAGGCCAAGCTCGATGAAATCCAAAAATCCTACGACGAGTGGGAAAACGCCTGGGAGCCCGAAGACGAGGACAGTGAAGCACTGCGCTCCGAATGGGGCAATGTTCCCCCGGCGCCCCTGTACGTGAGCACCGGGATGCTCCTCATCATGGATGACGGGCGCGACATCCGCTTCCTCTACGATCCCACTTGTAACGAGTGGGTGCGCACGACGCTTGCCAACTGGCTTATGGACACCGCGTGGGCCGGCACGTGCGAAACCCTCAACGCGGACGAGGCCCGCAACCGTGCCCAACAGCTGCGCAACGAGTGGGAACACATCTCCACCGACGGCGACTGCGGACGGTGGTATTTTCACGACCACTTCGTCTACAACGATCCCGAATCCATGGAGGACCTTGACGATTGGTACGGCTACACTCCCACCTTTGGAAACAGGCTTTTGTGGCCCTACAACATCAAGGACAACCAAGCGAAGGCCGAGGTGGTTGCCGAGACGAAAATCCTCGATGACACCTACGACCGCGATGTAGAGGGCCCCAACGGTCGGGTGTTCGAGACGACCCCCGACGATAACCCGTGCGAGGGAGCAACCTTCTACTCCAGCGGCGGATTGTGCATCATGGAGGACCCAAAGCATCACTGGTACATGTACGACCCACGCAACAGGCGATGGACCCGTACCTTTCTCGGCTACCTTTGCTACTGGGAAAGCTACTCCGAATTCCACTCCAAACCGTGGGAGGAGATGCGGAAAAGTGTCATTATACAACAGCAGAACGCGGACTCCCTCCTCGAGGCGCTGGAACTCCTCGACGAGGCGGGCATCGACTACCCCCACACCAGCGCCGTAGTGAAGTGGCGCGACGAGGCATCGGCAATCGAATTCGACCCCATCGAGCCCCGGTTTTACTACCACGGGAGGCTACTCGTCATGGACTCCGGCGACGGCTGGGGGTTCTTCTACGATCCTGTGACCCGCGACTGGCGAAAGGACCACCAATCCGGTGGCAATGGAGATTCCCTTACGCCGCTTTCCGTAGGCTCGTCTAGCCATGTTAAATTCTTCCCTCCTCGGAGATGAATGAGAACGCTTCCCCTCACGGGGCGACGTCCGAGTCGCAAGATTTCGCGGCTCCCTGGCCCCCCGGAATGACTCCGGCTGGAGGGCCCGCACGCGATCTGATGTAGTTGTCCTTTTCCAACTACCACGACTGCGCCCGAGGTTAGCGCCTACTTTTTACTTTTGCAATTAGTTTTGCGCACATAAGTTCTCTTTAATTTTACGCACCCTCCACGCATTTTTGCAGGTTCCGGTCATATTTGCACTGTTCAAGCAAGGATTCTTTATTCACATAAGCGAAATTGCGGAAACCTGCTACATATTAGGCTTTTCAAAAGCCAGAAAATCGCGAGTTACGACTCACCGCCAGCAGCCAGGCAGTATAAGTTTTTGTTGAAGCGTCATATAATCTTCGTCACACTACGCGCAAAATTGCGCTGTCCATGCACATTCGGGGGTGCTCGGAGCGGAGCTCCGAGCACCGCAAAACCGAAGCTCCGAGCACCGCAAAAGTGAATTGCTCCGAGCGCCACAGAATCAGGCGTTCCGAGCGCGTATCACGGCGCGGAAAACCTAGACGATTCTCTCCCCGTCCCAGCTCTCCTCGTGCGCGAGGCGGATGGGGGATCCCTTCGTCTCCACGTCATCCACGCGAAACCAACGAGCGTCGACAAGCTCGGAAGTGAGTGTGACCAGCATGAATCCGTGAGAATCGAGCTCAACGTGGTGAACGTGCGGATTCACCTGGCGCACGTAGGCGGCAAGGGCGCGGGAGGTGGGGTTTCCCGCGGGCAGGTGCAGCTTATCGTCCACATTGGGGGCCGACACCGACGTGCACACGAACTCCGGTGCGACCGTGCGGCCCTCGACGCGCAACTCCGTCGCCCATTCCGAATGAATGTCGCCGGTGAGGAACACGCACCCCGGCGTGCGGGCGACAAGCTCCAACAGGCGCGTGCGCTCCGCCTGGTAGCCGTCCCACTGATCCGGGTTGAGAGGGAGAGACCCCATGCCGTGTCCCAGGTATTCGGTCAATGGGGTGCCAAGAATGTTGAGTGGCGCCATCATTACTGAGTTGCCGATGATTTTCCACCGGGCATCCGACGTGGAGAGCCTGCCGCTCAGCCACTCGAACTGCTCCGAGCCGAGCATCTGGCGTGTGGGATCCTGGGATTTAAAGCGCGTCGGGGCGCTGCGGTACGTGCGCAGGTCGAGCATGGAAACCTCGGCAAGCTCGCCGAAGGCGAGGCTGCGGTAGATGTGCCCGCCGGTGCTCGGGGTGGTCGCACGGATCGGCATCCACTCCAGGTACGCCTGCATCGCGCCCGCCCGGCGATCCATATCCACGCTCGCCGCCCACGAATCGTTCGCACACTCGTGATCATCCCACGTGACAATCCACGGCAGCGCCGCGTGCGCCCACTGCAGCTCCGCGTCCCGGCGATAGTGCGCGTAGCGGGCCCGGTAATCCTCAAGCGTCACGCACTCCCACTCGGGTGCCGTCGGCCGGGTGATGCCGTGTTTGCCCGCGTAGCGCCCGGATGCGTACTCGTAGAAATAATCGCCGAGGTGGAGCGCCACGTCGATCTCGCCGTTTTCCGCCTGCCGCGCGATCTCGCTGTACGCGCCGAAGTAGCCGCTCTCCATGTTCGCGCAGCTTGTCACCGCCAGGCGAAGCTCCTGCGGATCCAGTGGGGCGGTGATGGTGCGGCCAGTGCGGCTGATGTCCGGGGCAGTTGGTGCCCCGCCTTCTGGGAGAGAAAAACGGTAGAAGTACGTGGTGCCGGGCGTAAGACCCGTGACATCGACATGGACGGTGTAATCGTGCACCGGGCTGGCGTAGGCGATGCCGGTGCGGGCGAGGCGGGTGAAGTTCTCGTCGATTGCGACCTCCCACGCGACGGGAATGGGCTCGGATGGCTCTCCTGGAACGGTCACGCGCGTCCAGATGATCACCGACGTGGGCGTGGGATCCCCGCTTGCCACGCCGTGCTGGAAGACACCGCCGGGATCGTCTCGCTCGGAGTATTGTGCGCGGGCGACCCCCATCGTTGCAGCTACAGTTGTGGTCACTGTTGCCAAAAACGTCCTACGCGTTAACCCCATGGCCCTCATTGTGGCCGGTAGCGTTCGGCTTGGCTAGGGTGGCGAGACAATCTTCACGAAGAGTTCACTGGGGGTTAACGGCGGCGCAGAAGACACACGCATAGCGAACTCATTGTGCCGGCGACGGCGGCTTTCTCCCTACAAGTTGCGGGCCCTTCACACGTGCAGGCTAAAAATTAACCCACAAGCGGCGGGCGAAAACGCAAAACCCCAGGAGCACTCACTCCTGCACGGCGGTTTAAAGGCTAAGAATTAACCTTCAAGATTCGTCTTACTGAAATTGATACCAAGGACTGTGCTTCCACGGCAGCGATGCTACGCCGGTTTCAGCCCACAAGTGATAGGAGGCGCTCGGCGAGAAAACTGTTGCAGCTCTACCGTGAGATACACAACTCAATATAGGAGAGTCATTGTCCTTTCGCCTTAGGACCTTCACGAGGCCGGTTCGAGTTTAAAGTTTTTTGATGTCTTATCCCATTTTTCACTCTTCATATATGATGGCCTGTGAGAAGGGAAAGGAGGCGTAATGGTCAAAGCTATCGATGTTGCACAGCAGATTTACGATTCTCTTGGATGGGTAGACGCATGGAAATTGCAGAAGCTTACGTACTATGCTCAAGCGTGGAGCCTCGGGTGGTATGGTCGGCCGCTTTTTGACGGACATTTTGAGGCATGGGTGAACGGTCCCGTCGAGCCTTCCCTCTACCAAGCCAATAAGAACAACCGAGAGTGGCCTAAAGGCACCACAATTCACGGGGCAGACTCGTCCACATTGAACGAATGGCAACGAGCTGTTGTCGCCTCGGTGATTGACTATTACGCTGATTTCTCCAGCTCAGAACTTGTGACGATCACTCATTCCGAGTCTCCGTGGATAAAAGCCAGAGGAGACATGTCTCCCCACGATCGCAGCAATGCACCAGTTTTGGAATCCGAGATGAAAAAATTCTATGCAGCTCACGAAGCGACCAGTAACGACGGCCCGCGTCGTCCATTTCTGACGTTGGCACAACCGGACAGCACCGAGGAAGCGCTTGTGAAGCTTGAAGCGCAAGCCGAACGGTGGAAGGGTGCTTTAGCCCTCTTAGCTGAAAAGTGAATGAATATTGCGTTCCACCGGATGCTGTAATCCGGGTCAACGCCACAATCATTTGCTCCGATGGATTTAACCTGCTCGACCGTGGGAAATTAGAATCTGCGCTGGCAGCGCCACTCCAGACATTTTTTGGACGCTACCTTGTTGAATCGTCAATTGAGCGAGCCGCCATGCTGTTGGAGGGGATTATCCATGCACATGCGTTTATTGACGGCAACAAACGCACGGCATGGGTGGTGACCTCCTACTATTTGAGCAACGAAGGTTTTCCGCTCACCGATATTGCGGACACGGTAGTTGCGGATTTTGTTGGATCCGTGCCAAGCATGGATCATGCTTTAGCCGGTAAAGAGATTGCCCGGTGGCTGGTGGACCATCTCGACTGCTAACTTCCCGCTGCTTGTATCCCTGACCTTTGCCACTCGACTCCATCCGAAGGAAAGCGCTTCACACGTGCAGGTTAAAAATTAACCCACAAGCGGCGGGCGAAAACGCAAAACCCCAGGAGCACTCATGCCTGGACGGCAACGTGAAGGCTAAAAATTAACCTGCACGTGTGCGGGGCCTCGGCCCCGGTGATTACAGCACCGGCGCGGCCTTGACCAGGATCTCCTGCCACTCCTCCTCCGGGTCCGAGAGCCTCGTGATCGCTCCGCCCATGCCGTAGGTGGCTGTCTCCCCCTCCACAACGATCGTGCGGATGACGATTGACCAGTCCATCGCGCCACTCAAGGAGATGTAGCCGATCGCGCCGGAGTAAATGCCACGATGATGGTGTTCCTCCAGTTCACGGAGGATTTCCACGGAGCGCTCCTTGGGGGCACCCGTCATAGATCCGCCGGGGAAAGCCGCGCGGAAACAATCGACTGACGTGGCATCCGGTCTCTTCACCGCACGGATAGTGGACACCATCTGGTGCACCGTGGCGAAAGACTCGATTCCGCACAACACAGGAACCGTCACCGACCCGGGAACCGCCACGCGGCCGAGATCGTTGCGCAACAGGTCGCAGATCATGAGGTTTTCCGCACGATCCTTCACACTCGTGGCCAACTCCTCCTTCAGCTGCGCGTCCTGCACGCGACTGGAACCACGGGGGCGGGTGCCCTTGATTGGTTTGGCCTCCAGAGAAGCGTCGACAAGCCTCAAGAACCGCTCCGGTGAAGTAGAGAGAGCGGAGGTGGAACCGAAACGGACAAAGGACGCGAACGGGGCGGGGTGCTCGCGGCGCAACGCGTTGTACACCGCCAGCGGGTCGGCCGGGAAGGCGAAGGAGAGCGAATTGGTCAGGCACAGCTCGTACGAGTCACCGCGGGCGATAAACTCCTGGCAGCGGCGGATCTTATCCAGGTACGTCGCGTGATCAAAGCGGAATTCCCGCGGTGTGGCGGGCAGAGGTTCAGCGGGAATGGAGGCGGAGGTGCGCGGCTGCCACGGCTCAAAGCCCAGCGCAAACACCTCACCGGTGGGGCTCACGGCGAGACAGCGATCCACCTCCAAGAGCCGGGCCTCGCCCTCGTAGGTGACGTAACCCGCCCAGCCGAGGGCGAAATCGCACGGCACCGCCGACGTATCCACCGGGATGTCCGTGGCCTCGACCTCGTCAAGCCCGCACGTGCGGGAGCCCGTGCACAGGTAGCTCCACCCCGTACCGTCGGACGAGTCGAGCCACACGGCGTGCTCCTCCGCGGCGAAATTCGCCTGGAAAAGCTCGCTTGCTTGGGCTTTGGTGTCCACCTGCTCGCACCACACCGTGCGGACACCCTGCTGCACACCCTGCTGCACACCGAGGAACTCGCGCATGAGCTCCACGCCGCCAACGGAGGCGATGGATTCCGGGTGATACTGCACGCCCTGAAAAGGCAGACTGCGGTGGCGGGCCGCCATGAGGGTGCCGTCGGCCGCGAACTCCGTGGCCTCAAGCTCCGGCGGAAGATCCGTCACCGCCAGCGAATGGTAGCGCGTGTGCCCCTCGGTCACCTCGCCGTGGCGGGGATGCGCGGCCCGGGACAGGTTCGCGCCGAACGCCATGCACATGCCCTGGAGCCCGAGGCACACGCCGAGGATGGGGGTGGCCGCTGGCGCGGCCACGGGGGTACCGGCGGCCACGGGTTTTAAGGCCGGGTCCGTGAAAATGCGCGGGTACCACGTGGGATACTCCTCCGGGCGGCCCGGGCCCGGGGAGATGATGATGCGGTCCGCGGCGCGGATGTCCTCCTCGGTGACATCTTCCGCCAACACCACCGTGGGCATCACGCCCGCAGCCTGAAACACCAGGTGAGCGAGATTGTAGGTGAACGAATCGTGGTTATCAATGAGAAGCACACGCACAATGAATAAGTGTAGCGGGCGGGGTGCGGTTGGCGGGATGGTGCCTCTAGGCGGGCCGAGTTCGTGTGACTAGCGCGTTCCCTGCCTATTGCTGGTAATATGCTAACGGTTTGCCAGCTTGCCGGAGTAAGTTGCTAACACGTTGTACCCGTCACGTGAAAGAGTGCTTGATGTCCTTATCGAATATTCTCGATGCCGGTGCCCTCCTTGAGGCATTCGGCCCTTTCGTGCTCCCAGGACTCGCCATCGTCGTGTTCATCGAATCGGGATTCCTGTTCCCGTTCCTGCCCGGCGATTCCCTGCTGGTCACAGCGACAATCCTGCGCGATACCTTCCACCTTTCCGTGCCGTCGATCCTGGGTGTGGCGATCGTCGCCGCGTTCCTCGGCGACCAGGTGGGGTTCTGGCTCGGCCGCGAGTTCGGGCGCAGGCTGTTCAAGGACGATGCCCGCGTACTCAAGACGGAGTACCTGCAGCGCGCCGAGGACTTCTTTGCCAAACACGGCCCGTTAGCCCTGGTACTCGGCCGGTTTGTGCCGATCGTCCGCACCTACGTGCCACTGGCCGCCGGCACCGCCGAGATGCATTACACCTCGTTCCTGCGCTGGAACGTCCTCGGTGCTATCGGTTGGGTGTGCTCCATGGTGGCCGTGGGCTACTTCCTGGGCAACATCCCTGGCATCGCGGACAACGTCGACGCCATCGTCATCATTATTGTTGGCATCTCCGTGCTGCCGATCATCATTTCCTGGCTGAGGAGCAAGGTGAAGAAGTAGATGCTTCCGGGGTACGGGCACTTCACCACCTTCCTTTTGGAGCCCCCGAATCGCGTGCGCGGCCTCACGTTTCACCGCGCTCGGCTGGCTGAGGGTCACCGCACGCTTTTTGGTCGGGCTCTCCCCACCGGGCTTGTCGACGGTCTTTCGTGCACCGAGCCGACAATTGTAAAGGTCACCCTCTACGACGACGACGTCGAGGTGACCACCCGCCCTGTTCCCACCTCCGCTCCGATGAGCTGCGACTTCTTCCCGCTGACGCGGAACCTGCCACGCGTGAAACACCTGGGGCTCGCCCCGCAGTGGTACGCGCAGAAACACGTCGCCGCCGACGATGCCATCCTCGTCACCGGCGACACCATCACCGAGGGGTCCATGTTCAACGTGGCCTTCATTACCCCCGACGGCGCACTCGAGTGGCCCGAAGGTGAGGTTCTTCTCGGCACAACGCAACAGCTCATCGAGGGTATCTGGCCAAGCACCAGGCGGGAGATCCATACCTGTGAGCTAGGGCGCTACATCGGTGCCATAGGCACCAACGCCGCCCGCGGAGTGCGCCTTATCACCCGCATCGGGCACGATTTCACCACCTCAGAAGCGGGGTGTGAGGTAGCCCGCGACGTTGCCCGCGCCTATATGGAGATTCCGGGGGATGCGCTGACTTCGCTGAACTAGCACCCTTTCGGGAGGGAGCGCCATTCGCCCGGCGAAGGGGAACCGACGGCTGTAGTCTTCCAATCAAGATTGGAGGAAAACATGATCGGCCATCTGAGAGGCGCTCGTTCAACGGCGTTCTCACCAGCACCGTCATCATCCTCTGGCTAACGTTGGACTACCTTCCGCGTACCACCCTTGATCCGCCTTCCACCCTTGCGATCTACCTCGCCGTAGAAGGCCTCCTCGTGCTGCCTGTCTTCGCCCGCGCCGGCCACATCGCCGACACGTACGCGCCTTACACGGTGGCCGAGCTTTCCCAATACCTCAACATCGCCTCTATGGCCGTTCTTACCTGCCTATTGCTCTTAGCAGCTCCAAGCCACCCCTTTGTGACGCTTGCCGTCATGGCGCTTATCCAGATGACCTTTATGAACAGAGGCATCCTTTTCGACTCAGCAGTCATGGTCATCATCACCACCCGCGTCCCGGAGGACAAGCAACCCGCGTTCTTCACCTGGAATTTCCGCGCCAACCTGGTGACCCCGCTGACGGCCCCCCTACTGGGCGCGGGGCTGTTCCAACACAACGTATACGTCGCCATCGCCGTGTGCGCCACGCTCAGCCTCGTCTCTGCGCTGCTTCTCGCGTGGACCCGCACGCACAAGGTTCCTTCTTCTGCTTTTGCGGACAAGCCCACTCTCACGGTGGTGCGGTACGCACGGGAATTTACTAGGACGAAGCCCCGCGATCCCAGCGAACGATTCCAGGGGTTCGGGGCGTTTCGCCACCTGGACTTCGCCGGCTTCATCCTCTTTCTCATCGCCGCCGAGGCACTGGGAAACCGCTCCCGCGATTCGTTCGACGTGTTCTACGTAACCGATACCTTCCACCAACCCGCCACGAGCTTCGGGGCGATTTCCGTGTTCATGTTTATCGGCATGGTCATCGGCACGGCGGCAAAATCCTGGATTTCTGCGCGCTGGAAACAGTGGTGGTGGCCCGTGGTTTTCTACACCATCTTTGCAGTCAGCTTTGTCAGCCGCGGGTTCGCGCCCACCATCTGGGTGTTCTTTGCGTGCTGCTTGATCGGCGGCATCTTCGAGGTGGCGTGGGTATCCAACACCGAAAAGCACTACTTAGGCGCGGTGAGCGCCGCCAAATCAGCGTTCTTCTCCATCGTGTCTACCTGCGGATACCTCGTCTGGGCTGCGTACGCGTGGTGGGGCGGGCGCGTGAGCACTACCTTCATGGCTACGCACGGCTACCGCATCGCCTACATCGTCGGCGGCGTGCTCATCCTCGTGGGGGCTGTCAGCTCCATCCGGCTGTATAGGAATGTCGATTGGGTGGGAGAACCTGCTCCTGCGGAAAACACCGCCCGCGATTAACCTCGAGAGCCCGGGTGAGCGAATCGAGCCACTCGCCCGAGGCGAACGTGTCTTTGGCCACCCTGACCAGGTAAATTCCTTCGCTGACGAGCTCGCGCTCGCGGGCGCGCTCTTTCTCACGGGCCACATCGGGGCTGGTGCCGAACTGTCCGTGAGTTTTGCCGTGGCCGTCGTACTCGAGGCCGACGGAGTGCTCCCGGTTGAAGAAATCCAGGCGCCCGATCCTCTTGCCCGCACTGGAAATGATGGTGACCTGCTGGCGGAAGCCGTGGATGTAGTTTTCGTACAAAGCCGCTTTGACCTCGCTTTCGCGCGGGCTCTCCGAAAGGTTGTTGATGAGGCCAACCGCCGCCCGTGCGGTGGCGATACCCGCCGCCCGGCGGCGCTGTGCGAGGGCCTTTATCAGCAACGCATGCGTGATGAGGCCACGGTTTGCCAGCTGATCCCCGATAATCACGGCCTCGTGAAGGCCGTGCCAGCGGGCGATATCGATGACCGTGAGCTCCGGGGACGTGACGGCGATGAGGCGCCCCGCCCACGTGAACTGGGTGATGCCAGCAGCGGAGCAAAACCGATTGACCACGCCGGGAAGTGGAGCATCGGTGCGACCCTTGACCTCCGCCGGAAATCCGTGGCGCTCGTCCACCTGCGGGAGTCTCCACATCGCTCCGGCGGAACGCCCGACAAGTACGCGCCCTGATATTCCGAGCGCACCGGATCTGAGCACCGACTTCTCCCCCGGGCGCAGCCCAGCAAATGTATCCCTTGGTACATACATGCCACGCGCAAGCTTGATCAGCTCCCCGCGGCGGAACCGCCCAGAAATCCGTTGCTTTCCCGAGTGAGAAAAGTCCCCCGTGAAAATTATGTCCTCCCCTAACATGTGTCTAGTTTCGCACGGATCGCGCGGGCACGCCACTCGGGGAAAAAACTTTTGCAAAGTTCCAGTAAATTACTGGAACTTTGCGGGTGGAGGAAAACAAAAGCCCAGGTGGCGAAATGCAAAGTTCCAGTAATTTACTGGAACTTTGCTGGGGGAGGAACAGGCGGAAAGAATGGGGCGGATGGGGCCGATGGGGCGGGTGGGGTTAGCCGCAGGCGATGCCTGTGGCGTGGACCGGGCAGTAGCCGCCGGGGTTCTTGTGCAGGTACTGCTGGTGCTCGACCTCGGCAAGGTAGTAGTCCACGTGGGCGCGGATCTCGGTGGTGAGCTCGCCGTAACCTACCTCTTTGAGCTTGGCGGCGTAGGCGGTGGCGATGCGGCGGGCGATGTCCGCCTGCTCATCGGTCTCGGTGAAGATGCAGGAGCGGTACTGGGTTCCCACGTCGTTGCCCTGCCTAAAGCCCTGGGTGGGATCGTGGGCCTCGAAGAAGATCTTCACCAGCTGCTCGAACGAGATTTTTTCCGGATCGTACACAACCTTCACCACCTCGGCGTGGCCGGTGCGGCCGGTGCAGACTTCCCGGTAGGTGGGGTTGTGGGTGTAGCCGCCGGCGAATCCCACGCTTGTGGTGATTACACCAGGGGTGGACCAGAATAATTTCTCGGCGCCCCAAAAGCAGCCCAGGCCGAATAGGACGTAAGCGCCAGGGGAATCAAGTGGAGTGCCAAGGACCGCGTGGGTGCCCGGGTTGGGGAGGACGGGCGATTTTCCGCCCTTCAGTGCAGTGTCGGGGGTGGGCATGATCGGCTCGTTGAACAACATAGGGCTACCTTACCCCAGGTCAGCGGGGTGCGGCGAAAAAAATTTCACAAAACCCCTTTACAAGAGCGGAAATTCACCTATGATGGGGGCCACGTCAACAAGAAAGGACAATCGATATGGCTGACATTTACACCCTCCCCGAACTCGACTACGCATACGACGCTCTGGAGCCGCATATCTCCGCTGAGATTATGGAGCTGCACCACTCCAAGCACCACGCAGGTTACGTCAAGGGCGCCAACGCCGCGCTCAAGGCACTCGAGGAGGAGCGTGCCGGCGACGCCAACGCCGACAAGATTCGCGCCTACACCAAGAACCTCGCATTCAACCTTGGTGGCCACACCAACCACTCCATCTTCTGGAAGAACCTCTCCCCCAACGGTGGCGGCGAGCCCACCGGTGAGCTTGCCGAGGCTATCAATGCAGACTTTGGTTCCTTCGAGCAGTTCAAGGCCCACTTCTCCGCAGTAGCCACCGGCCTGCAGGGCTCCGGCTGGGCAGTGCTCGGCTACGACCACCTCTCCGGCCACCTCATCATCGAGCAACTCACCGACCAGCAGGGCAACATCTCCGTGAACTTCACCCCGCTGCTCATGCTCGACATGTGGGAGCACGCCTTCTACCTCCAGTACAAGAACGTCAAGGCCGACTACGTCAAGGCCGTCTGGAACGTCTTCAACTGGGACGACGTGGCAGAGCGCTACGCCGCAGCGAAAGCTAAGTAGGTTCTGGCGAACCCGCTATAACGATTTACGCGGCACCCTCTTGGGTGTCGCGTTTTTTAATGAGCAAACGGGTGGTGAAGACGACGCTCACGACGATCAGGGGGAAGATGATAATGCCGATGGAGAGCGCATTCCAGTCCAGCCAGATGAAGAAGGCGAGGGCTGCCACCATGAAGATCCACAGGCCAATGAGGATATTTCTGTCTATGTGCATGGTGCCCACGGTAGAGGCGCGGTGACCTGGGGGCAATGTACTTTCGTTCCTTTTGTCTACTGTTGACTATATGAAAACAAAGGCCCTGGCACCGGTGATGGCGTGGTTTGTCGCGGTTATTGTGCTGGCAGTTACGGCGCAGCCCCGCTGGTTCGTCATCCACGCGTTCACCCTCGGCGCTGTAACGACGTCCATTGTGTACTGGTCACAGCACTGGACAGACAAGTTCATGGCGTGCAAAACGGACGCGGTGCCGCGGGTGCTGGTGCTGAATGCGTTTATTGCGCTCATGTTTGTGGGGCAGGCTGTGGAGCTCTTCGCGCTGTTCTGCGCTGGTGCCGCGGGGGCTGTGGGCGTATTGCTGTACCACGGCTGGCGACTGGCGCGGCAGTACCGGCCGGGGCGTCGCTTTTCCAGTTCCGTGCTTGGGTACGTGATTGCGGCGACGTGTTTCGTGGTTGGTGCCGGGGCGGGGGTGCTGGAACGGATGGACGTACACGTCGCGTTTATGGTGCTTGGGTTCGTGGGGATCACGGCGCTATCGACGCTCGCCCTGATGCTGCCGATGGTGTGGCGGACACAGATGAAGTCCTCTCGGATAGAGGTGGCGATTGCGCTGCTCACGGTGGGTGTCGTGATCGTGCCGTTCAGCGTGGTGGGTCTCGTTGTCTACGTTTTGGGCTGGCTGTGGGCGTGCATCGGCTGGGCGCGGGAGATCGCCACCGTGCTGCGCGATCCACGCGACCGCGTGGGATACGCGGCGCTGACAATGGCGCTGTCCATCCCGTGGCTCATCGGCGGGCTGGTTACATATGCGTTTTCGGGCGTGGTTCCGACGGCGGCGCTGGTCATCGGGTTCATCGGGCAGCTGCTCATCGGTGCCATGAGCTTCCTCCTGCCCTCGCGGATGGGTGGCGGCCCCGGCGCGGTGCGGGCCGGCATGTACGCGCACAACCGCGGGGCGTACTACCGGGTGGTGCTCACCAACCTGGGACTGCTCGCGGGCTTTCCGGTGCTGGCGGTGGCGTCGCTGGCAATGTTCCTGCCGGCGCAGTTCGTCTCACGCAGGGAGCAGCAGGCGGTGCTCTCGGGTGAAGCGGAGAAACCGGGTCTGGCGCGCTATAACCCCTGGTGGCAGGTAGCAGGCGGCGTTTTGACCGTGGTGGCCGTGTGGGCGCTGACGCTGTAAATATACTTTCAGGTTTCGGCAGTTTTACGAATTGTTGAAAGTATAGTTTCAGCAAAATTGTCCGCAAGTCTGCTTTTATAACCTTTTAGAACTTTTAGAACTCAGCTCCTATCAGGCGAAATCCTCCTTTGACCACTCCTGGTTGCGGATGTAATCACGTAGATATGGGAGTTCGAAATCAACGTGGCCGTAGCTTGGAGCCGCAATGATTCCCGCTTCTATGAGACGTGCGCGATAAACGCTCACATATGACGCGCCAACGCCAAGACGGTCCGCGATGTCTGACGTACGGGTTGGGCCGTCGTTGCGCGCCATGACGACGAGGAACTGGCGATCTTTCTCGGAAAGATCGGCAAGCGCGGGTTCGTGGACGAGTTGGCCGAGCTTTCTGCGTGCGACGGGGAGGCTCCGAGCGACTGAGGAAGCGGTAATGGCGTTACCTTCCCTGCAAAGGAATGCCTCTTGGCCGACGAGCTGAATCATAAACGGATAGCCAGCACATGCCTTTACGGCCTGGTCAAGTGCGGCTGGTTCCCAGGAAGAAGCGAGATCAAGCAGTGGTTCTTCCAGGGCCCGGCGTGATTCGTCGTCGCTAACCAGACCGAGCTCGATCATATTGGCGCGGCGAAGGAAGGTGACGGGATTAGAGCCAGCGTCGCTTGCCAACAGTGGTTTCACCGCACTGGGAATGCCTGCCATGGCGACGGCGATTTCGCGATCTTCTCGAACTAGGTGTTGGATCGTGGTGCCAAACTCGATGACCTCGTCACGTTGAGAGTGGTGCAGCTCATCCAGCGTGATGAAGACACCCACGGGCTCTTGCCCAAGGTGACGATCGATTTCCGACTGCAGGGTGAGAAGATCGGTCAACGCTGCTCTAAGCGTCAGTTTTGGCGAATGCTTCTCCGCATCTTCCAGGGTCACACCAAATCCATGCGGGAGGGAGATGCCACGGATGCGCGTCCTACTGGAACGCAGCTGTTCAACCGCGATCTGGTAGGCGGCGTCGCGAATCCGCTCGATAAAACCGTGCGAAGCGGTTTCCGAGATCACCCACCACGAGTGCGAACGCCCGACCTCCTCGAACTTATTGAGAAGCACAGTCTTGCCAACACCACGCGGGCCAGAGACGAGGGAGATCCGCTCGTGTGTCCCTGGTCCATTGCGAAGCGCTCGGTCACACTCTTCGATCTCTTCTTCCCTACCAACCAGCATGGGCGGGTTCGCACCAAGGGTCGCTCTGTACGGATTACGAACGAAATTCATGCCCCTAGTGTAGCCGACTTTTATAACCTTTTATAACTTTTAGAACTTTTATAACTCCACTGTGGCCTGCAGGATTAGGGGTTAAGATCGGGGATTCCCGGCGCGCCCTGGGCGAGCCAGTGACGGACGGCGGCGGTGGCGATGCAGTCGTCACGGTTGTAGCGGAGGAGGCGGTCTGTTTCGCCTGCGCGGTAAAGCTCGATGGACTCCTCGCCGTCGACACCTTCCTCCTCCCAGGTGAAGCCCGCCAGCGGGGCGACGACCTTGAGGCCCAGGCCGGTCGGGCCGACGAGCTGGCTTTTCACCAGCTTGAACACGTCGATCCACTGGCCGGAGGTGATGAAGGAATCCACCTCAACTAGCGAGGGCACACCTTTATATCTATGGAACTTCTTGGCGGAGGTGCGAAGCCAGTGGTTCTCGCCACCGGCGGCGTAGCAGAAGGCGGCGAAGGAGGTGGTGGAGGCGCGCATATCCATGAGGTACGTCCAGAACTCGGCAAAGTTGCGGGCCTCGGCGTCCCCGCCGAGCTCACCCCACGTGGCAAAGGGGCGGTAGGTGTGCTGATCGTAGGTGCCCCAGAGGTACACGCCGTGGTTGAGGTAGGCTTCCATATCCACGTCGATTTCTACGTCGAAAAGCGGGGCAGAGGTGGAAACCTTCCGCAACACGGGAACCCCGTCGCGCCACGCGCGGGCCAGCCGGTTGCCGGTACCGATGAGCTGACTCACGGTGTGGATGCCACGCGCCATGTAGGGGCAGGCTTTGTCGCCGGGAAGGAAGAGCGAAATGTGGTCCTCATCAGTGAGGATGCGCTCACAGCGGGGCCAGAACCTGCAGCCCGCGCACTCCTTCACCCGGCGCGGGCCGGTGGGCTCCGGGGTGGAAAGCGCCCGGTCGGTGGCGGGGTGGAGCTCGGCGGAGGCGACGATGAGACCCACCTCGAGGTCCTGCCCCACGACGATGGCGCGCCCGCAGTCGTGGCCGAGACGCGCGAGCTCACGAGCGGCGAGGCTGACACGGTAGCTGTCGAACGTGTGGTGGCGCGCGATGAGGTGCGCGGTGACCGGTGCGCCCAGCCCGATCCGCGGCACCGCGAGGACCTGGGTGGTCGTCTTCGCAGGGTAGGCAACCTTGTGGGTGCTCATGACGAGCGGCGCGTAGAGGTCACCTACCCGCACCAGCGCCTCGCAATCGATGTACGGCCTGGTGATGAGCGTGGTCTTTGCCGCCATCTCCTCCAGCGTGGTGAAGAAATCGCCGCCCGCATCCGCGCGGGTGAACACGCCCCTGTCCCCGATCGCTTTCCTCGTGGGAAGGCTTGCAAGGAGCTTCTCGACGCCCTCCTGCCGCCGTTGGTGCCTCGCCTGCGCCTCCGGTGGGTACGGCGCGTCGGGATACCGGCGGCGCATGACGCTCTTGAACCGGCACCCCACCAAATCGGAGGCTTGCACCATGGCTTTAAACTATAGTGGAGGTCAACTGTAGACAACTGTGTAAGGAGCACCCCGTGGGACTGTTCGGAGCAATCCGCAAGGCACGTGCCAAGACCAAGGCAGAGATCAAGGCCGCCGAGGCCCGCGCCAAGGCTGATTCCAAAAACGAGCTCAAGTTGAACAAGCTGCTCATGAAGCACGAAAGCAAGCTGGCCAAGTTCAACGCCAAGCAGGAGAAGAAGCGCTTCAAGGAAGACACCAAGCTGGCCAAGCAGGAGCTCGCCAAGATCCGCGCCGGCCGCTTCAACAAGGACAACGTCAACCGCTACGCCGGTGCCCTGCGGGCTCTCGCACCGCTGGCCATCCCGCTCATCTACAGGGCCGTCACCCAGTGGCGCGACAGTTCCGTCAACCGCGAGGCCAGCAAGTTCGGCCTCACCAGCGACCAGCTGGCAAGCCGCGGCGGGCACGGCGCCCCGCTCAAGGTGCGGATGGATCAGCTGCGCGCCACCGAGGGCCTGCCCACCGGCTTTAAGAAGGACGTGGACGCCCGCCTGGACGAACTCGAGCAGGCCGTGGACAACGCCGAGCACATGACCCCCGAGCAGCGCCAGGCCACCCACCGCTCCATCAGCTCCGACCTGGACATGATCGCCGGGCAAATCGACGAGAAGCTGCGCAAATAACCGTGTCCGCTAAAGCGGATAACCCGCTCCCCTATTTTGGGGAGCGGGCTTTTTGGGTAGGTGGCTGGATAGTGGAGTCTAGGGGTCGTTGCAACGATGACGGTTAGTTGGGGTCGATACTACCTGTTTGTCGCAGTGCTTCAGCCATAACTTCAGCAGGGGTGAGCCAACCGAGTGTTTTGCGGTTGTGCATATTAGCGATCATTTCACAATCTTCACGGCTGTATACCGATAGGTCGGCGCTTTTAGATCCATGCCAGTCTATTCTCATCAAATCCGTAAGCCTTAAACAGCGTTCGTTACTCTAAACGCGTTCCGGCTTTGATAGGCTCGGCCTTGGCCCCATACATCAAGAGAAAGGATTTCTATGAGATTTCCCCCCCCCCTTGTACTGACTCTTGCACTCGCCAGCGCCCCGCTAATGGCCCCTGCAAACTCCGCTAATGCAGCGGACTGTCATGCCGCCGGATATCCGGCCGGTATGGGGTGCGTAGGCCTGCCTCCCGAATTCGGCATGCCGGACGCATCTACTTCTCAAATACGGGCATGGTCAAAGTGCTTAGCCGGAGTCGCTGCGACCGGACTAGCTTACGAAAGCATTGTTAAAGTGGTAACTGAACATCTTTTAAAGGGTGCCACGACGATCGGCTTGGTTGCCTACTCCACCTGCGACTTGAATGCAATTCGGGGACGATAGGATGAATACTCAGAAGTCACCAGTAATCGCTCTAGGGGTACTCGCGACGATTGCCCTTATCGGCTGGATAAGCGGAGAAACCCTGTGGGCGGCCAAGATTGTCACTATCGCTGGATTCGGATGCGCCCTAGCGGCCTATTTTGAACAGCGAAAGCAATCCTAGCAAAAAAGATCTTTTTTTAAGCCTCCCGCGCCTCACAGCGCAGGGAGGTTTTTCCCCTTTTGGGATGCAAATTATCCGTTATATGCTTAAGTCCTTTGACTCGTCTAACTGCAAACGAATACAGAATGCAAAAGAGCACCGCCTGCGCCCTCATTGGGGCACCCGCCCAGGCGGCAGACGCCCCACGCCCCAACATCTTCGGCTCCTCCGACCTCAAGGAGGTGGTGAAAAAGGGGCAGCTCACTAGTCCCATGCTTGATGCCGACTACTGGGGCGTGACGACGCCCAAGCAGGTAGAGAAGTGCTGGAAGGAGCTGGGCAACCCGCAGACCACCGAGGGCTACCCGCCGAAGTGCCCGCTCGAGGCCTATACCAAGGACGATATCGCCCTGGTGAACTTTGCCAAGATTTTCCACGCACCCGAGGTGACCGCCCGCAATGTGGGAATTGCGGTGGCGGTCCTCGTTGCGCTCATCGCCGGTGGTGCCGCCGCCGTCAATTGTGTGCCGGGGCTCAGGCAGTAGCTGGGGTCGAAATAATTAGCCAAAAAGGAACTCAGTTACTTTTACTGTTACCAGCTCTACCCTATGGCAGCTTCACTTTTCGAATATTTGTTCGCTTCTAACTCATTTGAGCATTCTTCAGCGTGTAGAGTATACAACATGGAATCTGAAATCGTGTGTTGTAAACTCAGCGACTTCCCCAAGTCGAACCAGCCAACACCTTTCCCTATGCAGGGGAGCAAACGGACCCAGGTTCCCATCATTTCCCGCCTTATTCCCGCAGGCCAACCGAACCTCATCGAACCTTTCTGTGGATCCGCCGCTGTGAGCATCGGTCTGCGAATGCTTGGACTCGTGTCCGAGGTAACAATTTCCGACATAAATCCCTCGATCATCGACCTTTGGCAGAATATTCTTTCCGCACCGGATGCTCTTGCTGACGAGTACTCACAGGTTTGGAATGCGCAGTTTTCTCCAACGTGGAATGGCGACTATAAGGCTTACTTCCTTCACATACGGAATCATTACAACCAGAGGAATGAGGGCGACGAATACGCCGCTGAGTTCTTGTTCCTCCTCAACCGCATTGTCAAGGCAGCCCTTCGGTATTCAGGTACGCGAATGAATCAATCGGCTGACAAGCGTCGAGTAGGCGCAAAAGACACCACCGTCAGACGGCGCATCTTCGATACATACGCAGTCATGCAAGGAGCTAATGCGCGCACCATTGATTGGAGGGAGGCGCTACTCCAAGCTGTACCTGATGACATCATCTACCTCGACCCTCCATACCAGGGAACATCCACGGCAGCCGATAAGCGTTACATCCAAGGGCTCGACGTCGATGCTTTCGAGAAAGGAATTAATTGGGCTGTACACCATGGTCTCAAAATGATCATAAGCTACGATGCGCTCGTCGGCCCCGTCGTCTATGGCAGACCACTTGACCCGGCTCTAAAGCTCACCCCGATTGACCTGGTCACCGGTATTTCGAGCCAAGCGATGCTCCTGCGGAAAAAGATCGAAGCACACGAGACACTGTATCTTTCGCCTGCGCTCGTCGACGATTTAGGAGGCCTCAGCTCCGTTAAGGCCCGACTGACTCCGCAGCGCATGACCGAAACTTCCCTTTTTTAACATGCGTGAAGAATATTCGGACTCTAAAATCCTGCAAGCTTCGAAAGCTACTGGCCTCACCCCTAAGACGATTATAGGCATTCTTGAACAAGCCGATAGAGGTGGAGCTTCCTTGCGGGCGCGCAGTGTTCTCAACCATCTTCTTTTGAACGGGTCATGCACCACCTCAGACCTTGCTCAGGCTGGATATAATCATCCTCCTCGTGCCGTGCGCGATCTAAAAGATGCAGGGGTCATCGTTGTAACGAAAATGGAGAAATATCAAAATCCTGTCAGCGGCAAGCCAAGTCGCCGCGCTCGGTACTCCATCGTAGGCTACGAACAATCCCACGGGCGGCGTCCATTGACACGGGCTTTCTCGGACTCCGTGAAGCAGAGAGGAACTTGTGAAGCCTGCGGATCAACCACCAACTTGCAAGCTGATCATCGTATACCATTTGCTATCGCAGGGGAAAGTTTCCCCCACGTGCCCTCAGAATTCATGGCGCTCTGCGGTTCATGTAATCGTGAAAAGTCATGGACTTGCGAGACGAAGTGTCCTAATTGGACTGCACGAGACCCAAACGTGTGTAGAAGCTGTTACTGGTCTAACCCCGCACAGTATTCGCACGTGGCGACGGAGCGAAAACTCGTTATCAACTCCGTGATTTCACAACCGGATTTAGTCCAAAGAGCCAGCAAAGTGGAAATCAACGTGGAGGAAATGCTACGAGCCTACTTAGACGCGAAAGGTGAATAGGCCAGCAGTCCTAGAAAACGCTGAACCTATCCACCTGAACGTCGACAAGCCTAGAGCACACCTTGCTCACGGGCGGCGGCGACGGCTGCAGTGCGGGAGCGGGCGTCGAGCTTGTCGTAGATGTGGACGAGGTGGCTCTTCACCGTGGCCTCGGAGAGGAAGAGGACGCGGCCGATCTCCTTATTGGAGCTGCCGGCGGCGACGAGGCGGAGAACCTCCAGCTCACGCGGGGTGAGGGTGGTTTTAGGGCCGCGGACGCGCGTCATCAGGCGGTTGGCCACAACCGGGGAGAGGGTGGTGTCGCCCTCGGCGGCGGAGAGGACACCGGCGATGAGCTCCTGCGGCGGGGCATCCTTGAGCAGGTAGCCCAGCGCGCCCGCCTCGATGGCGGAGAGGATATCGGCATCCGTGTCATAGTTGGTGACCACGAGCACGGCCGGCGGGTTCTTCATCGTGCGCTTGATCTCGGCGGTGGCATCCGCGCCGGTGCGCATCTTGGAGCCCTCGGCACCCGCGCCGAAGCGCATGTCCATGAGGATGACATCAATGTTGCCCTGCTGGGCGGCGGCGATGGCGTCTTCGGCGGTGGCGACTTCGCCCACCACCTCAATGTCGGAGGCGCTGTCGAGGACGGCCTTTAAACCCATGCGGACGATCTCGTGGTCGTCGGCAAGCAGCACACGAATCATGAAAGTGACTCATCCTTTCGTTTATCACTCTTTTCATTGATTATAGGCACAGCCACGCTAATTGCAGTACCCTCCCCCGGCGCGGACTCAATGGCAAGAGTGCCGCCGACCTCCTTCGCGCGCTCGCGCATCGCATCGAGGCCGATGTGGCCAAGTCCCCGCGGGCGGGCGGCCACCTGGGCGGGATCAAAACCCGTGCCGTTATCCACCACGTCGAGGCGGACCTCGTCGGTATCGTAGGTGAGCGTCACCAGCGCCGCCGTCGCCTCCGAGTGCTTGACCACGTTGCCGAGCGCCCCTTGCGCGATGCGCAACAGCGTCGTCTCCGTGCGCATGGGCAACTGGCGATCCTCGCCCTCGACGGAAATGTTCACGTCGACCGTGTCGATGTTCTCGGCGATGCGCTCCAGGGCGCCCTCGAGGTTCGTCTTGGCCAGTGCCGCCGGCTGCAGCGCCGCGATCATCGCGCGCGCCTCCGCCAGGTTATCCGCCGCCGACTTCTTGGCAATGGCGATCTTCTTCAGCGGCTCCTCCTGCGGCTTACCGGCCTTAATGTCCTCCTCCGCCACCGACAGCAGCATCTGGATGGAGCTCAAGCCCTGCGCCACCGTGTCATGGATCTCGTGGGCAATACGCTGGCGCTCGGCGGCCATCCCCGCCTCGTGCTCCGACTCCGCCAGCTGCGAGCGAGTCTTCATGAGCTGCTCGATGAGCTCCTCCTTCTCCGCCGACATCCGCCACATGCGCCGAAAAATAAAGGCAATGCCCACCGTCACGATGCCGCCGAGGAGCGGGCCCACAACCGAGCCCACCGTCATCCCCGTGGGCACGTTGGCGATGATGACAACACCCGTGGCGCCAAGGATCGCCGCCGTGGAAATCTTCTCATCAAAACTGCGCAGGTACACAAAGTACAGTGCCGCCACCAGGTACACCGCCGACAGGTGATGCGGCAACAAAAGGATCCACAAGGCCGAAAGCCCAAACGCCCACAGCCCATGCTGGGTGGAATTGAGCTGCTCAAAGAAGTGATTGCCGGCGTAGTACAGCGCGCCGAATGTGGCCGCCAGGAAACTCACCTGCATGAACTCGAACACGCCCACCATGAGCGACGTCGCAATCGTCACCCCGAGGAGTAACGCGGTAATGATGTGGATCCCCACTGTTATATAGGAGAACCCGGGCGCGTGTTTGTTCGTGGCCATACAGGTATCCTATGCCCTATGATGCGTCGGATTACTTTCGGGTTACTGCCGGTGATGGTGCTTGCGGGGTGTTCTGGCGGGCCGTCGGGTTCGTCTGGTGTGACAGTGTCCTCTGCTCCGTCTTCTGCAGCCGTCGCTCCGGTTTCTGCCGGGGTCAACGCGGTGCAGGACGGCCCCTGCCCCTACCTCGACGCGCAGGTGGTGGCTGACCTCAACGGGCAGAAAGTGCTGCGCACCGCCGTGGATCCCAGCTTTGACCCCGTGGCCTGCCAATTCTGGTCCTACGGCGACGCCCCGCAGCTCACCGTCCTGGTGCGGCACATGGGTTCGGTGGAAGACGCGCGGGCGGTGGTGGATCACTACGCGCCCATCGGCTTGACCTCGCCCGCCTCGTCCCCCGCCGGCTGGGACGGTGGCCGCGGTCCGGTCGACGGTGGTGCGGTGTACGCGGTGAGCAAGGACGATACGGCCGTGGTAATCACCACCGACCAGGAACAATCCGTGAAAGCCGAGCTTGTAGCCGAGGAAGTGATCCGCAATCTAGGGTTGTAGGGCTTAGCTTGGCCGGAGGCCGGGCAGCCTGCTTGATGCCGAAAATTTCGGCACTTAGTTCTCCTGCGCGTTGTGCCGGGTTTCCACGGGCGTGGCAAGGCATGGAGTGGCATGGAGCGGTTCCAAATCGGAGCGCCCTGCGGGGTTGGAAATGCTGGGTCCGAAACTTTCGGCCCCAATTCCGGGAAAATTTTCCGTTTGTCCTGGTGGTCAGATTTGCTACAAAAAATTGGGTCCGAAAGTTTCGGACCCGCGGCTTTAGTGAGGCCGTGCCAGGTGAAGCTGTTGGTACGACAGCTAGTGCTTCACCGAGACGTCGTTGTACGGCATGATGGACGAAAGCCAGGGGAAGATGACCTCCATGAGCAGGAAGAACACGGCCACCGCCAGGGCGATGAGGATGATCGCCTTCACCCACGTGGGCCCGGGCAGCGCCCGCCACAAGTATCCGTACATTTAGCCCTCCATCATTTCTTGAGGTAGATCGCCGGTTTTGGGTTCGGTGCGCACGTGCACCGCGTGGATGATCATCCGCTCGGCATTGGAAAACTGCGGGTGGCACGTGGTGAGCGTGAGGATGGGCAGGAGGCCCGGGCCCTCCGCGTCGGTGCCGGGCAGGGGGCTGATCACGCTGTAGTCGCTGGGGTCGGTGATGTGTCGGCCCACAAGGTGCGAGTAGTCCCCGTCCCTCACTCGCTTGTCGACGTCAGGTGGGTAGCAATCGAGGTCCCTCGAATCGATCGGGAGGACTCGGTAGATTTCCCAGTTGGTGGCCGTCTCCACGATGATGGCATCGCAGGCGTTGAGGTGCCCGAGATCGT
Source organism: Corynebacterium pyruviciproducens ATCC BAA-1742 (assembly GCF_000411375.1). Taxonomy (GTDB): domain Bacteria; phylum Actinomycetota; class Actinomycetes; order Mycobacteriales; family Mycobacteriaceae; genus Corynebacterium; species Corynebacterium pyruviciproducens. The sequence goes on from NZ_KE150447.1 coordinate 385,087, forward strand.
TGAACGGGGCCCCCTTGCCCACACGGTGGCCTGCGACGGCGAAGTTGCCGGGCTCACCGGGCAGCTGCGAATCCGTGTAGTGGCCGGGGCCTGCGAGAAGCTCCTGCTCATCGGTGCCCTCGATGATTGCAAACTGGTAATCCGGGCCGAAGGCGGGGATGTAGAGGCGGGCCATGGCTTGGCCAAGCTCGGGGGTGTGGCGGGCGCGGGGGTTCTCCCAACGCTCGTCAAGGTTTCGCTCCGCGACGGTCTGGTTCCTGCCGGCCTCGAGGTTGGTCCAGTAAGCCTCGTAGAAGGCGAAGAGCAGGAACAGGACTCCCAGGGTGATGAGCAGCTCACCCAGAAACTGCAGCCAGGAAAATCGCTTTGCGGAGGATGTCACGCCCTCGATAATATCTGATACAACGTAGCAATAAGGAAGGAGCAGCCCGCCGCCATGGATGCACTCATTTACCTCGTGTCTGCCGTGCTCAAGCTGTGGCACACCTTCTTGCACGGAGGCCTGGGTGTAAACGAGAACCTCGCATGGATGCTCTCCTTCGTGGGCCTCATCCTCACCGTGCGCAGCCTCATCGCGCCGCTGGCGTGGGGAATGTACGTCAACGCGCGCAAAACCACCATCATGCGCCCGCACATGGCCTCACTTAAGGAGGACTACCGCGGCAAGCTAGACGAGGAAAGCCAGAAGGAATTTTCCGACAAGTCGAAGCAGCTCATGGCCGAGCACGGGGTCAACCCCATGGCGGGGTGCCTCCCCATGATGGTGCAGATGCCGGTCATTTTGGGTTTGTATCAAATGATTCGCAGAATAGCGAGACCAGAAGGGGGACTGGGGAACCTACCGTACCCACCGGTGGGGTTCTTGAGCTCCAACGACGTCGCATCGTTCCTGGAAACCAGGGCGTTCGGGCTGCCCATCGCCGCGTACGCCTCCATGCCCGAGGAGACGCTTAAGACCCTGGGGACGAGCGGCGACCACCTCGTGCACGCCATCACGCCCGTGGTCATCGCGGCGGCGGCGTTCATGACCCTCAACATGATCCTGTCCACCGTCCGCTCCTTTGAAACGATGGATTGGCGCAGCTCGTTCGCCGTCAACATGAGCTTCTCCATGGTGGCGTTCGCGTTCTACATGCCGTTTACCATCCTCACCATCGCGTTTACCGGCCCCATCCCCGTGGCCATCATCTTCTACTGGTTTGTCAACAACTTCTGGACGCTCTCCCAGCTCATCGTCTTGTGGACCATGCTCACCATCAAGTATCCCTTGCCCCGCGAGTTCAAGGAGTTTCGCGACGACGGGCGACGCAAGCGCTACGAGCCCATGGGGCTGAGGTGGCGGGCGCTCAAGGCCCGCATGAAGGGCGAGGACCCCGCCGAATACGTGGAAAAGCGCAGGCAGCTGCGCGCCGAGGCGAAGGACCGCAAGCGGGAGGACAAGGAGTTTAAGAAGGAAAAGAAGCGGTTGCAGAAAGCCAAGAAGGCGGAGGCTAAATAGAGTAGTCCGCCGCGGGCTCGCCGAGGAGCTGCTTGGTCAGTGTGCGGGCGAGGTCGAGAGGCTCGCGCGAGTTTGTGAGCTGGGCGTTGGTGATGCCACCGTCGATAAGAATCATGAGCTGACGGGCGATCGACTGGGACGGGTAACCGTTGCGCTGGGTGAGCAGGGACGTGAGCGTATCAAAGAGCCACTGGCGGTGCTCCAAAACAGCGCCGACGATGTTGTGTTCGCTTTCCGTCTCCGGGTTGGGGTACTCGCTGGCGGCGTGGGTGAAGTGGGAGCCCGGGAAGCCCTCCTTCTCCTGCTGCTCGATGACCTGGTCAAAAAACGCCTCGATCTGGCGCTCCGGGTCTTCGATGTTTGCCGTGCGGGCCGCAAAGTTGTCCACCCACTGTTCGTGCATCTCATTGATGTAGGCGATGACGAGGTTATCCTTCGAGCCGAACAGCGAGTACAGGGAGGCTTTGGCTACGTCGGCCTCGCGGAGGATGCGGTCGATACCGATGACGCGGATGCCCTCAGTAGTGAACAGGTTGGTGGCACTTGCCAACAGGCGCACCCGCGGACTCGGGCGATCGCGCCTCCTGCTCTTCGCTTTCTTTGTGGTAGCCATGCCTTAACCATAGCAAAACTAGACAGGCTAGTCTCTCACAAGTGGACATAAAAAACCACCCCGTGGCGGGGTGGTTTATGTTTAGCCGCTGGCTACTTCTTCTTGGTCACAAGGCCCACGATCCACAGCAGCAAGCACGCGCCGATCAGGCAGGTGATAAAGCTGAGGATCCAGCTGCCCGTGGAGCCACCGAGGCCGACCAGGCCGAGGACCCAGCCGCCGAGCAGGCCGCCGACAACGCCGACGACGATGTTAAGGAAGAGCCCCATCTGCTCGTCGGTCTTCATAATCTTGGAACCAATCCAACCGGCGAGGCCGCCAACGATGATCCAACCAAAGAATCCAAGTGCTGGTGACATAACTATTTCTCCTTTAATGTGCTTCCGGTTTCAGTGCACAGCCTAGTATACGCACCGATTCTGCCAGCATCAGGAAAGATGCAGAAATGTTACCTAATCTTTGCAGTCCGGACGCACGACCATCATTGGGCACGGGGCCGACTGGAGCAGGGCGCGGGAGGTGGAACCGAGCAGCATGCCGCGGAATCCGCCGCGACCGTGGGAGCCAACGACGAGGAGCTGGGCGCCCTCGGCGGCGTCGGCAAGCGCGCGAACCGGACGGTCGCGGGTGATGATCTTCTCCACCTCGACGTCCGGGAACTCTTCGCAGTAACCGGCGAGGCGCTCGGACAGGAGCTCCTGCTGCTCCTCCTCCACCGTCTCCCACTGCTGCTGGGCGGCGGCAAGGCCGGCAAGCGAGGCCTGCACCTGCATGTCCATCCACGTGTGCACCGCCTTGAGCTTGGCACCACGGGCGTGGGCCTCCTCAAACGCGTAGCGCGTGGCCTTCTCGCTCACCTCGGAGCCGTCGACGCCGACGACCACCGGGCCGTACTTGTTGTCCGTGGTCAGCTGATTATCCTCGCGCACGACGACGACCGGGCAGCAGGCGTGAGACACAACCGCCGCGGAGACGGAACCCATGACCATGCCGGACAGGCCGCCGAGGCCGCGGGAGCCCATGACGATCATCGTGGCCTCCTCCGCCATCTCCAGCAGCATGTCGATGGGGCTGCCCTCGGCCACGGTGTGGCCAATCTTGATATCGGGGGCGACCTTGAGGGCAACCTCCTTGGCCGCGTTGATCTTCTCCATGGTCTCGGCCTGGAGGTCGTCGAAAAGCTCCTGGGGCGGAATCATTCCCTCGGCGTAGAGGAACTGGGGCATGGAGTAGCTGGAAACCAGCTGGAGCGGGCAATCGCGCTTGTTCGCAGTGTTGGCCGCCCACGCGACAGCCACTTCGGCGGCCTCCGAGCCGTCAACGGCACAGACAATGAGTTGTTCCTGGGACATGTTTCCACCCTTCTTGTCGAGGTTTACTACCCCCAAGTTTACCTAAACTTCACACCCGAAGAACAGTGATTGTTACTTTTCGGGGGCGATCACGTGCGGCGCATCCGCGTTAGCGGGAAAAAAGACGTGGTACAGCGCCTTGATGAGGTCCGCGATGGCCTTGCCGATGCCGTCCGAGGAGTAGGTGACGAATGCGTCCGTGAGAAAATCGAGGTTCATGAGGCCTATTTTACAGGAGGGGCTGGTGAGGTTTGGAGTTGGTGAGGTTTTGGGCGGGTTTTGGGCGGGTTTTGGGCGGGTTTTGGGCGGGTTTTGGGTGGGTTGCAGAAAAAGTTGGCGCAACCGGTTGTAGCAGATGTGACCACCTGGGGTTTTGCAAGTGGTCAGACCATATGCGTATGCGGTATTGCCCACGGCGGTTGGGGCCAGAGCGTGCTTCTCGCGGGACAGGAAAATACGCAGTCCCGCTGCTATACTCGCCGATATATAGGCAAAGGGGGTAAAGCAATGACTTCGACAGAACCAAGTCTCATGGCTACTAAATCCGCCCAGGCAGTCCATTTCTTTCTGCACGAGGCGGAGCACGACTCCAAGAGCGTCGATGGCTCGATGTACCTCAAGATTGTCAAGCTTTTGTGGGCTGCAGACCGGTTTAGCCTCCGCTATGTCGGACACTCGGTGACTCTGGACCGCTACTCAGCCTTGCCTCACGGGCCCGTCGCCTCCGGCAGCTACAACCTTATTAAGGCATGCGCGCCCACGAATGGTCCGAGCACGTACGTCTCTCACGCTGACGCGGCGCTGTGGCGGAACAACTTCGAGGTCAACGGTTACTCTATTCACGCGGTAAGCGGGCCGGACGAGAGCCTGCTCTCCCCCGCCGATACCGTCATGCTGGAAAGGGCCTACTCCGCTTTTCGCAGCTCGGGCCGCTTCCACGTTGCCGACGACATCAGCCACATCTATCCCGAATGGTCCAGGTTCGCGCTTCAGCTTCAGGCCCGAAGGACGAGTTTCCCCATCGATATGGAGGACTTCTTTTTAAACCCCGCTGATGCCGAGGACCCGTACTTCCGCGTGGAAGACGACGTGCTCGCCGCGTCACATTACTTATATAGGGAACAAGCCACGCTCTCCAAAGCAGTAGGGATGGCGTTGTAACAGTTTCATGGTCACAATCGGGGGGAACAATCGAGAACTGTGGATCCGGCACGCGTGCGTCGCAGGTGCATCGTTGTGGTTTAAGGGCAACCCGCCCTTTTCCTCGGACAAGCGCCACATGTTCTTTGTCCTGGGCACACTCGGCACCGACAAAATAGTCCTCGTGAACGCGACTTCGCAGGTGCATAAACGGCTCCACAACCTGGACGCGACGCTGCGGATGTTTGGCGTAGCGGCAACCGATGTAACTGTCCGGCTTCCCGCGGGATCCCACCCGTTCATCACCAAGGACACAGTGATCGACTGCTCAAGGCCGTTTATCCTCACCCGCCACGACCTGGCCGCCGGGGAGGACTTTTCACTGCTCAGCAATCCTCCGAGCGAGGAATTCTTCGTGCCTCTATTGCACGCCTGGGCTGCTAGCCCCTTCGCGCAGCCAGCCTACCTTGAGGAGATCCGCGGACAGTGGGCTAGGCGCGGGATAGTTTTTTAGCGGGTCCCACAGAAAAAGTTGGCACAACCGATTGTAGCAGATGTGCCCACCTGGGGTTTCGTCAGTGGTCAGACCATATGAGTGTGGGGTTTTGCCCGCAGGCGGTTGGGACTGCTCCCCAACCCGGATACGATTTACGCCATGCGCTCGCGATTTCAACCACTCCCGCCCCGTGGCGGCCTCACCGCCTCCCGCGTGCGGGTCCCGGAAGAGGTTCTCGCCCGCGACTTCCTCCTCGCCGTCGTGAATGGCCAGCGCCACCGCCACCCCGAGGACGGACCCCGCGCGGTGGACCGGCGCTTCTCCGCCGGGGAGGTTGTGGATAGGCGCGGGGTTCCGCTTTCCCCCACCCAGCTTCTCGACGCTGGGGACGACGTGTACTTCTACCGCATGCCCGCCCCGGAGCCGCACGTCCCCTTTAAGATCACCACCGTGTACGAGGACGACCGCATCCTCGTGGTGAACAAACCACCGTTTTTAGCCACCACGCCCAAGGGCGCGCACATCACCGAAACCGCCGTCGTGAGGCTGAGGCGCGCCACCGGCAACGAGGAACTCGCCCCCGCCCACCGCCTGGACAGGCACACCAGCGGGCTGCTGCTCTTCACCAAGAAGCGTGAGTTCCGCGGTGCCTACCAGGAGATGTTCACCCGGCGCGACGTGCAAAAAACCTACCACGCCGAGGCCGCCTTCAACACGCAGCTCACGGCACCGACGGTGTGGCGCTCCCGGATCAGGAAAACCCCCGGCGACCTGCAGGCACACACCGTCGACGGGGAGCCCAACGCCGAGACCCTCCTCGCCGAGGTGATCCCCCACGGCGACACCGCCACCTACGTGCTCAAACCGCACACCGGCAGGACCCACCAGCTCCGACTGCACATGTGCGAGGCCGGCGTGCCGATCATCAACGACCCGCTCTACCCCGCCATCCGCGATGACCTCATGGACAACATGACCAAGCCACTGAAGCTCACCGCCCACACCCTCGTATTCACCGACCCCGTGGACGGGACGACGCGGGAATTCTCGCTGTAGGCCATCGTCGACAAGGAAGCTGGGAATAAAGAATCGCATGGCCACCACATCGCCCAGATCGCTTCCTTAGTGGTCATGGCTATGGGATTCCATTCCTACTCTCTAGGAAATGGGCAACCACGAAACGGCATAAATAGGAAGGTACGCGATGCGCCCCTCAACCTTCACGTTGGTTGGCCCCACAACTAAGGCACGGTCAATGCCATAGCCTTTGGTAGCCAGCGCATTATCCAGAGCACGATGGGTAAGGTATCCCGCCCCCGACTTCACCTCCAGGGCGATGAGGTCACCCCCGGCTCCTCGACGAGAAAATCCAGCTCACCGACATTGCGCTTGGAAAAATAGAAAGGATTCCGGCCGTGGGCAATGAGCTCCTGAGCCACGAAGTTCTCGTAGAGTCCGCCCAGGTTGGTCGAACCGGTAGATAGGATGTCGAGCGTCACCCTATCTGAGAAAACGCTAGATAGGAGTCCCACGTCTGAGCTGAAGAACTTGAATTTACCCCGGGTTTGTTGCATCACCAGAGGAGATACCGGCGCTGTCACCTGCGGGATGCTGATGGCGACGCCTGCTGCAGTGAGCCACAGGAACTCGTCGGCAATCGACGAGAATCGCTTCACGCCATCAATACTGTTAATTCTGAAGCGCGTATTTTTCTTTGCCAGTTCAGACGGAATGAGATCATAGATATTTCTGATAACAAGACGCCTATCACGAGGTGCGTACTTGGATATGTCCGCGCGGTATTGCGACACGATGTCTTTCTGGATTGTCCGAACCGCTTGAATATCTGTTTTCTCCACGTAGGAATCGACTACCGTCGGCATTCCGCCAACAACGAGGTAGGTCTTGAAAAGGCCAAACAATTTCTCGTGAATATATTGCGGGATCGGTTTCTCCGCTTCAATTGCCTCTTTAACGATGGCGCTTGTGCTGCTAGCTATCTCATTGGCCCAGCAAAACTCCTCAAAATCCAAGGGATACATGTAGAGCGTGTGAACATAGCCAACCGGAATGGACGCGATGTTTTCCAGCTCCACGCCTAAGAGCGATCCCGAAAGAATGAAGTCATACGGGTACTCCTGCACGAGATACTTAATCTGAGTCACGATGTTCGGAGCCTGCTGGACCTCATCGACGAAGATCACCGATTCACCTGGCACAAGGTGCACTCCCCCGGCTGTTGTGAGGAGAGCCATCATTTCCTGAGCCGTCCCCGCTTGATTTAGCGCAGACGCTAATTTCGGATCGGCAACGAGATCGACACTCACCACGTTGTGGTACGTCGACTCGATAAAGTGTGTAAGCGTGTGCGTTTTCCCTACCTGACGGGCACCCGCCACCACGAGAGCCACATCCGAGTGCTTTTGTTTCCAATTGAGAATCCTCTCCTCTATTCTCCTTTTAAGCACAGATAACACCACCTATCAAACACTTTTGCATGATTTCAAAGCGCCGATTTTGACACTTTTGCTTTATTTTGCAACAGGGCCGCGATTAGTGCAGGTCACTCAACCAAAACCCGCGATATGTAAGGTTAAGGATATGCAGTCAACAGCGCGCGCGGTAGATATCGTGAAAACCTACGGCAGTGGCGATACACTCGTCACTGCATTAGACCACGTATCCATTGAGTTTGGGGAGGGCGAGTTCACCGCCATCATGGGGCCGAGCGGCTCCGGGAAGTCCACGCTCATGCACACGATGGCGGGGCTCGACTCCATCACCGAGGGCCAGGCCTTCGTGGGGGACGTGGACGTGAGCACCCTCAATGACAAGGAGCTCACCGCGCTGCGCCGCGACAAGCTGGGGTTTGTATTCCAGTCCTTCAACCTCGTGCCAACATTAACGGCCAAGGAGAATATCACCCTGCCCACCGACATAGCAGGCAGGGACCTCGACTACGAGTGGTTTGAGGAGGTCGTCGACAAGCTAGGACTGAGGGAGCGACTGGGGCACCGACCCTCGGAGCTCTCGGGTGGCCAGCAGCAACGCGTGGCCGTGGCGCGGGCCCTGGTGAGCAAACCGGAGATCATCTTCGGCGACGAGCCGACGGGCAACCTCGACTCCAACGCCTCCAAGGAGGTGCTGACAATCCTGCGCGATTCCGTGGATGAGTGGGGGCAGACCGTGGTCATTGTCACCCACGACGCGACCGCGGCGAGCTACGCCGACCGGGTGGTTTTTCTTGCCGACGGGCGCATCGTCACCGAGCTTGTCCACCCCACGACCGAGGAGATCCTCGAGACCATGGCGGGACTCAACTAATGGGCAAGCATACGAAACGGTGGTGGCGGCGCGACGGCAGTGGGTCACGGGCGGCGGGTGGCGGCGGGAGGGCGCTGCTCAAGGTGAGCTGGCGCACCGTGCTCGCGCACAAGGTGCGGCTGGTGCTCACGGTGCTGGCGGTGGTGCTGGGCACCGCGTTTATCGCCGGATCGTCCATCCTCACCGCCGGGCTGTCCTCCACCTTTAACCAGATGGCCACCTCCCGCTACGCCGATGTTGACCTGGTCATGGGCTCGACGATGGCGCTCACCGACAACGTGCCGGCCGACGCGGTGGACGTACTGCGGGCGCGCGACGACGTGGCCCGCGTGGAGCCCTCGAGTAGCCACGCCACCAGCATCGTCGTGGCAACGCCCGAGGGGCAGCCCGTGCGGCTCACACCCGGCGGGGCATCGCAAGGCGTGATCTGGATCGACGGGATCGCCGGGACGCTCGACTCGGGCAGCGCGCCCAGCGGCGCGGGCGAGATGCTGCTGGACAAGGACACCGCCAAGAAACAGCAGGTGAGTGCCGGCGACAAGCTCGACGTGGTGACCCCCAAGGGGCGCTCCACCAAGACCGTGACCGGCATCTTCTCGCCCGTCATGGCGGGCACCGGGCTCGTCACCGTCGCCTTTGACGAGGACACCTACCTCAGCGATTTCACCGACGGCACAAACCTCTACGAAATCGCCATCACCACCGCCGACGGCGCCGACATAGAGGCGTTGCGCCACGACCTCACCGAGGCGTACCCCGGCGTGCAGTTCGAGACCGGGCAGGCCATCGCCGACAAGCTGACCTCGATGATCACGGACTCCCTCAAGTTTGTCAACTACTTCCTGTGGGCCTTCGCCGGCATCGCTTTGGTGGTGGGCACCTTTATCATTACTAACACGTTCTCCATGATCGTGGCGCAGCGCACCCGCGAGTTTGCCTTGCTCCGGGCCCTGGGAACCTCACGGCGGCAGATCACCCGCTCCGTGCTCGGCGAGGCGATCATCGTGGGTCTGATCGGCTCCGGCCTTGGCGTTATCGCCGGTTGGGTGCTCGTGCAGGGGCTCATGGCGATCGCCGCCAGCCGCGGCGCCGTGCTCGCGCCCGGCACGTTCATGCTCACCGGGCAGTCCGTGGTGGTGCCCGTGGTACTCGGTGTCATCGTCACCGTGGCTGCCGCGTGGGCACCGGCCCGGCGCGCCGGATCCGTCCACCCCGTGCAGGCGATGCGCTCGGGCGACCAGAGCTCCTCCGATTCCCTCCGGGGCCGCACCCTTGTGGGGTTCGCCCTGGTTGTGGCTGGTATTCTGACCGGGCTCGCCGGTGCTTTGACGGAGAGCTACTCGACGAGCTCCCGCGCGTGGTGCATGGCCGCCGGTGCCGTGGGGCTCCTGCTGGGCTCGTGGTTTGCCGGCCCGACGCTCGCACGGTTCTTCACCACCGTCATCGGCGGGGTGATCGCGCTGCCGTTTGGCACCGTCGGCAAACTCGCCTCCACCAACACTCGCCGCACGCCGCGGCGCAACGCCACCACCGCATTCGCCCTCACCCTCGGGCTCGCGCTGGTGACCTCCGTGGGCGCGCTTGGCGCGACGATGAAGGATAACCTCACCGGCCAGCTGGATACGTCCGTCACCAGCGACTTCGTTCTCACTGGGCCCGGTGGTGCCGGTGGCGGCTCAACGCTGACGATCCCCAGCGAGGTGCCTGCTCGGATCGCCTCGCTGCCATCGGTCGAGTCGGTGACGACGATGTACAAGGCCCCCATCTTTGTTAACCGCGTCCCCATGTCCGACACATTCGGCAGCCCCAGCTCTCCCGTCGCCTCCGCCTCCCCCGCCTCCATCACCGACTTCCCGCTTCTCGACGGCACCGACGACCTCGCCGCACACCCCGGCGTACTCCTCGCCGACACCATGGCGCAGCGCTTTGGCATCGGCGTCGGCTCCGAGGTGCAGCTCGCCTCCCTCGACGGGCACGCCACAACCGCCCCCGTGGTGGGAATCTACGGGCAGGTGCCGGGCATCGGCCGCGCCATCATCGCCACCCCCGTGGCGGAACGCATCGTCGGCGGCAACGACATCAAGGTGGACACCGCCTTTGTCACCCTGGCATCCGGCGTGAGCGAGCAAGACGGGCGCGCCGCCATCGAGGAGGTCACCGACCCGTACCTCGTGGTTTCCGTGAAAAACAAGGAAGAATACACCAACAGCTACGCGGCACTCATCGACCAGATGCTCACCATCTTGTACCTGCTGCTCGGCCTCGCCGTACTCGTGGCAATCCTCGGAATTGTCAACACGCTGGCGCTTTCCGTGACGGAGCGGCGCCAGGAGATCGGCATGCTGCGCGCCGTGGGCACGCAGGCCCGCCAAGTGCGCGGCATGATCTACCTCGAATCCGTCATCATCGCCATCTACGGGGCGCTGCTCGGCACCGCGATTGGCCTGTTCATCGGCTGGGGATTCCTCACCGCCCTGGCCGGGGCCGGCATCGAGACGATTGTCATGCCGTGGGGACAGATCGGCCTCATGTTCGTGGCATCCGCCATCGTCGGCATCGTCGCCGCCGCGATCCCCGCCCGCTCCGCCGCAGGCACGAGCCCGCTCGAGGCAATCGCCGACGAGTAGGCGGGGATTCTGCTTGCGGATCCTGCAGATTTAGCGGTTTTTGCGGGTTAATTCTGCGCCGGCCCAGGTGGTGCCGAAATTTTCGGCACCAAATTCAGCAAAAATTTCCATTTCGCCTGATGGTCAGGTTTGCTACCAAATTTTAGTGCCGAAATTTTCGGCACCACCTTCTAGCAGACTGGGACGGGGGATTAATCGGAGCGGCGGGTGGGATATTCCCGGGCCACATCGGAGCGCGCTGCAGGGTGGGGGATTGGGGCCGAAAGTTTCGGACCCAATCTGAGGCAAAAAATCTATTTCCGCAGATGGTCAAGTTTGCTACACAAAATAGGGCCCGAAAGTTTCGGACCCGCGGACAGGCGAGCGCGGGGAGGGGTAAAAACGGCGGGCATGGGATCGTGCGGCCGGATCGAAGCGCAATGGGGAGCGTGAAGTTAGTGCCGAAATTTTCGGCACCACCTTCTAGCAGACTGGGACGGGGGATTAATCGGAACGGCGGGCGGGATATTCCCACGCCGGATCGGAGGCCATGCGGGATCAGGGCGGGGTGGTTTTGTGAGGCAAATCACACGTGCAGCGGTTGTGGAACCTGGGGTTGTCGCTACGATAGGAATTAGTGATACACCCCCTTGAGTGACGGGAGACATCGCGATGACCAGCGTGATTGAGGTCGAGGGACTGACAAAGGATTACAAGCAGCTGCGGGCGCTCGACGGGGTGAGCTTCCACGTGGATAAGGGGGAGATCGTCGGGCTATTGGGGCCCAATGGCAGCGGTAAGTCCACCGCAATTAACTGCATGCTCTCGCTCCTCACGTTCGATGCGGGCAGCGTGAGGATTTTTGGGGAGGAGATGCGGCCCGACGCCTATGACATCAAGCGGAGGATTGGGGTGGTGTTCCAGGATGTCGCGGTGTTTGACGAGCTCACCGTCAAGCAGAACCTCGAGTACTTCTGCGGGCTGTATGTGAAAGACAAATCGGAGCGGGCGGAGATGATTGGGGAGGCGGTGGCGCTCGTGGGGCTCGAGGACTACCTGGGGTTTAGGCCCAAGCAGCTGTCCGGCGGGCTGCTGCGCAGGCTCAACCTGGCGTGCGGGATCGCGCACCGGCCGGAGCTCATCTTTTTGGACGAGCCGACCGTGGCCGTCGATCCGCAGAGTAGGAACAACATCCTCGATGGGATCGGCAAGCTGCGCGACGGCGGGGCGACGGTGGTGTACACGACGCACTACATGGAGGAGGTGGAGCACCTGTGCGATAGGGTGATCATCTTGGATAAGGGGAAGATAATTGCGGCTGGGAGCGTCGACAAGCTAAAGGAACTGTCTGACCTGGAGGAACGGGTGACATTGCAGGGGTGCGAACTCCCGGAGGACATGCGGGAGGACCCGCAGATCGAGTCGGTGGAACAACGGGGGAAGACGGTGACGCTGGTGTTCCGGCGTGGGGAGAACAACCTGGCGGGGCTGGTAGCGGAGCTTGCGCGGCGGGGCGTGCGGTACGAGTCGATTTACTCCGAGCGGCCCACGCTCAACGACGTATTTTTGCAGCTCACGGGCAAGGAATTGCGGGATTGACATGGGCCGGCTCATCGCACACAACATCCGCCTGCTGCTGCGCAACCGGGGCCTGGTATTTTGGACGCTCGCGTTCCCCATCCTCCTCGGCGTGCTGTTCAAGGCCGCGCTCGGCGGGCTCATGACGACGCAGAGCTTCGACCCCGTGCCCGTGGCCGTGGTCGACTCGCAGGAATACAGGCTAAGCCCCTACAAGACCGCGTTTGACGAGCTCAGCCGGGGCGACGATGCGCTGGTCACCGTCACCTCCGTGGCCACCACGGCCGAGGGTTCCTCTTTGCTTGCCGACGACCACGTGGCGGGCGTGGTGGAAGTAAGCGGCGGCTCCGCCGGCGACGGGACGGGGTTTGGGATGGAGGCACCGCGGGCCCGCCTCACCGTTACCACAAGCGGCATGGAACAGACCATCCTCACGCTCATTTTGGACGAGATCGCCCAGCGCGTGGACATGGTGACCACCCTGACGGCGAGCGAGATGACCCCCGGGAGCGACCCCGAGCAGGTGGCCGCCGCCATCATGGACAGGCTCTCGGGCGCCGGGTTTGTGCTCGACGACCGCAGCCCCTCCTCCATGGACCCGCTCATGGCCGAGTTCTTCACACTCGTCGCCATGGCGGCGCTGTACGGCGGCATGTTCTCCGAGACTCTCATGAACCTCGCCCAGCCGCCACTCGGGGCCGTGGGCCGGCGGATCGGCGTGGCGCCGACGCGGAAATCCGTGGTTGTCATCTCCGGGATCGTGGCGAGCTACCTCGCGCAGCTCGTGGGCCTCATCCTGCTCATCGTGGTGTGCCGGTTCCTCTTCGGCATCGACTTCGGTTCCAACTGGGGGCTGACGGTTTTGGTCGCCTCCGTGGGGGCACTGGCGGGCCTCGCCTTCGGGGTGGCGATCTCCACGCTCGTGCCCGGCGGGGAAAACATGAAGATCGGCGTGCTCATCGGCGTGACGATGCTCGGGGCGGTGCTCGCCGGGTTGATGGGCGGGCCCATGCGCTACCAGGTGGATCAGGCAGCGCCCCTGGTGAACAAGGTGAACCCCGTGGCGCTCATCACCGACGCCTTCTACAACCTCTACTACCACCCCGGCGACGGCGGCCTGTGGCTGGACGTGGGGATCCTGCTTGCGATCTCGCTCGTGCTGGTTGGCGCCTCGACGCTCGTTTTGAGGAGGCAGCGCTATGACAGCGTTTAAGGCATTCCTCGTTGTTCTGCTGCGAAACATCGGATTCCTCGTGCTGTTTACGGGGATAATGGTGGTCATGGGCCTCACCGCGTTCCACGCGCCGCCCGGTGGTGGCGACTTCGCTGCCCAGAAACCCGCCGTGGCGGTGGTGAACGAGGGCCCGGACACCGCCTTGACACGGGCATTTGAATCTTACCTGGAGGAGAGGACGGTGGCCCCGGACATCGACGCCACTTCTGCTAAGGCGGTGGACGACGCCCTCTACTACGAGTCCCTCGCTTACGCCGTCTACCTGCCGGAAGGCTTCACCGCCGAGATCCTTGCCGGCCGGGAGCCCACCGTGGGGATCAAGACCCGCGGGACGGCAGACAGCGCCACCGCCGAGGTGCTTGTTTCCAGGTTCCTGCGGCTGGCCACCGGCTACGCCACCACCATCCACGACGAGAACGCCCTCGTGGCTGCGATCGCTTCGAGCGACGACATCACCACCCCGGTCACGGTGACGAGCCACCTCGACCAGAAGCTCTTGCGCCGGGTGTCCCAGCTGTACAACTTCGGCAGCTACACCCTCCTCGCCGGGGCCGGCTACGTGATCACCATGGTGCTCGCCGCGTTCACCGCCGGTCCGGTGCGCCGACGCACGGTTGTCTCCTCCGCCCGTCCCCTGCTTATCGACGCGAGCCTCGCCGCCGGGTGCGCGATCGTTGTCGCCCTCCTCGTGGCACTCAACATCGGCCTCGTCCACACCCTCATCCCGCAGGTGGCGGGCACGGGCCGGGCCGGGTTGTTCGCGCTCAACGCGTGCGCCTACGGGCTGCCGGTGCTGGCGCTCTGCTTCCTCCTTGCGCGGCTCACCCGCAACAAGCAGGCGCTTTCTGCCATCATCAACGTGGTGGCGCTGTCCTCGGCGTTTTTGTGCGGGGCGTTCATCCCGCAGGAGATGCTCCCCTGGTTCGTGCGCGCCGTGGGCCACGTACTGCCCACCTACTACTACGTGGCCAACAACGACGCGCTGGCCACCGCGGCCAGCATCGGTGGTGGCGAGGCGGCCACGTTCTGGGCCAACATCGGTATCCAGGCCGCGTTCGCCGTTGGGCTGTGGGTGGTGGCGGCGCTGGTGGGGATTATTCGCAGGAGGGGGAAGGCCTAGGCGATCGATCCGTAACAGGCTACTGGAATCGTTTTTCGTTCAGCGGCCTGACGAACCCCACGACACCGCATGGAGCTCGACACTGGATTCACCGGCCTACCTCATAGGTCAGCCACGAAATTACTTCACTTTCTCGGTTTATTGTTGAATCAGCACGACGCAGGAAATCTGCGGTGATTAATGATAGACATCTCTTCTGTGAGCAACACGAAGTACAAGCACAAGTAGCTGTTCATCTCGTATTTCGTACACCACACGATAGCTGCCCACACGGATACGATACTGGTTAAACCGGGCCTTAAGTTTCTTCACGCCATCTGGCCGAGGAGTAATTCCTAGGGTTTCGATCGCCATCAAGAGACGCCTTTGGGCCTCCTTATCGAGCTTGCGCAATTCCTTAGCAGCAGAGCCTTTGTAAATGATGTGATACTTGACCTGTGACATGGCAGGAGGCTAGGCCAACCCTAATTCTGCCTTGAGGTCTTCATGGGAGATCTCCTCGGTTTCCTCCCGGGCGATCTCAGCAGCTCGAATATCTTCCTGCTCCTCTAGCGCCTCGATGGCGCGTTCAAAAAACGAAGGGGAGACGACAATTCCTCGCACACGGCTTCCCCGACTAGTAATGACTACAGGCGTGCGTTGGGCATCTTCAAGAATCTGGCTTTGGGACTGTCGAAATTCGCTGGAAGTTACCGACTTTGTTTCCATACTGCTTAATGTACATCTTGTACATCTAGGTGGCAAGTGTTTCAGAGTTACCGGCTTAAGCTACCTATCCAGATCGCGACGGCATTGTTGGCTCAACACTCGCTTCAGCCCGCGCAACTGGCCCCCGGCTCACTAGTAGTCATAGTGATGCGACGGAATCGCGGCCTACTTCGAGCCAGGGGTCAGAGTCCACCTTTCTCGGAGAGCTACACCAAGGGGTAATCGGTGTAGCCCTCCGGGCCGTCGCCGTAGACCGTCGCCTGGTTGAGCTCGTTTTCAGGCAGCCCCTCCCGCCACCGGCGGGCCAGATCCGGGTTCGCCATCGCGCGGCGGCCGACGGAGACGGCCTCCGCGTGGCCTGCGGCCACAATTGATTCCGCGAGTTCCTTGGAGGTCACGATATCGAAGCCCGTGTTGACGATGAGGGGCGCCGATGCCGCCTCGCGGAGGTCCTGCACGAGCGCGCACGACGGATCCGGGTTGACGATGTGAAGGTAGGCCAGGTGGTGAGGGGCGACCGACCGGGCGAAGTGCATGTACGTGGCGCGGGTAAACTCCGGGTCGAGCTCGTCGGCGCCCTGGATGTTCTCCCCCGGAGAGAGGCGAATGCCAAGCTTATCGCCGCCGATGGCGTCCGCGACCGCAGCTACGAGCTCCTCGGCGAAACGGGCATGGTTCTCCGGGGTGCCGCCGTACGCGTCGTCACGCGTGTTGGACGCCGGGGAGAAGAACTGGTTGATGAAGTAGCCGTTGGCGCCATGGAGCTCGACGCCGTCGAAGCCAGCGGAGATGGCGCGGCGGGAGGCGGCCACGAAGTCGCCGATGACCGCGGAGATCTCGTCGGTTGTCAGCGCGTGCGGGACCGGAGCCGGGACCTTCTTGCCGCCGGAAACACGAATCGGGTTGGGGCCGGCAATAGCACTGGGGGCGACGATGCGGCCCGTCAGCGAAAGCTCCTCGTGAGAAATGCGGCCGCCGTGCATGATCTGCAGGTAAATCTTCCCGCCCTCGGCGTGGACGGCGTCGGTCACCTTGCGCCAGCCCGCCTCGTGCTCGTCGGTGACGATGCCGGGCTGCTTAAACCATGTGCGACCCTCCATCACCGGCCACGTTCCCTCGGCGATAATAAGGCCCATGCCGGCGCGCTGCCGGTAATGCTCGACGAGCAGGTCGTTCGGGGTGCCGTCCAGCTCCGCTCGTGTGCGCGTGAGCGGGGCCATAACAATGCGGTTCTTCAGCGTGATGGAACCGAGCTCCACCGGATCATACAATGTTGTCATGACACGTAAGGGTACACTCATCTCCCGACGGTGATTACGTAAGATGGGGGAATTCGGGACACAGCGGAGGTCGAGAAAATGGCACTAGGAGCATTGCTCTAAAAACCCGAATTAGCCAATCGAGTTATTCCACTACGCAGTTACACAGTGATATATAAATGGCAATGTCACACTAAAGACGAATGTTCTGTTCCCGGAAGAAATCGAGAACGGAAATGCACCTAACGTTCAGCCCACGGGCAACATCAGGAAGCTTTACCTTCGTTTTCTTTACCGGCGAGGAAGTCTCATTGGTGACTATTTCACATCCGCGAGCATTGGCACTAGCAACCAACCAGGAGTCGGCGACGCCCAGAAAATCTCTGATCGCCGACTCCGTATAAGGATCTTCTCTATGCCTATCGAGCCATATCGTGACAAGCCGATAGGACGAAATCTCACCGTCTGACGGTTTCAAAATCTGACTCGCTGGCACAAAGTCCCGGAACCAGCGAGATTTCTCATCATCCTTTCTGAGAATTTCTCTCTCTACTTCCTCATGAAAGAAAAACTGGCCGCCCAAGATATGCGTTTCACATTGTGTCCAATACGATACGAAAACGTCCCGAGGATAGTAGGTAAACGAGTTCAGAACTATGTTCGTATCGATCAAGAACATCTAAGCGACCTTCAGAATCGAAGAAACTGCCTTCTCGAAAGTGGCTGTCTTTGGAATCCCAAGTTGTTTTGCGGCCTCTTCCTGAGAGATAACTTTATCCACATAAGCATCAACGACCGTGCTGAGAAACAGACTTCCCAATCTGGACTTCAAATTCCGATAATAGTTTCCTCCGCCTGCATCTCCTTCGTGAGCATTGCGGTGCTGGGTTCTTTCACTAAGGAAGTCAATAGCCTGCCTCCGCATTATTTGCGACCTGTCCACTAACATCCATACCGCCGTATCAGCGCTTACACCATAATTCTCATACGCCCACTCGACGACAGAATCTAGATTGCCAACGCTAATCCATCGTGTAAGCAATTCGCCCGGAGGCAAAATCAGTGCAGCGCCAAAGGCGTTACACCAACGCTCAACTCCAACGTGGTCATTTTTGTCTCCGGTTACGCCTTGCCGAGCAAGCAACACGTGACCCAACTCATGGGCCAAGCTGAAATACTGGCCAACCTTGGAATCAGACCCGTTCACGAAAATCAAGCCATACTGGCCATCTAACAGCGTAAACGCCCGAAACTCTTCAACCTTCAGGTACCTATGTGAATTTTTTCCCATGACCGAGCTTCGCATGACGAGCACCCCACACTCTTCAATGACCTCAGCCAGCTCGAGAACGTTATCCCTGCCTCGGGGCGCCCGTCCCGCCGTCCACCCTCT
The DNA here is from genome assembly GCF_000411375.1 of Corynebacterium pyruviciproducens ATCC BAA-1742. Classification (GTDB taxonomy): domain Bacteria; phylum Actinomycetota; class Actinomycetes; order Mycobacteriales; family Mycobacteriaceae; genus Corynebacterium; species Corynebacterium pyruviciproducens. The sequence goes on from NZ_KE150447.1 coordinate 403,408, forward strand.
AGATCCCAACTCTTCTCCTATGTGGAGCGCAGCATTTACAGGATCGTCTTCAACAGAAAAGGAGCCTGTAAAGAGGGGAGGTTGAATGTCATGTACTCGCGAAAATTCCGAAAACCAGCCCAGACGTTGCTCACAAGAAAAAATGGTGGTCTTTAGCTCAGGGCTGAATTCCGTTACCCTTTCGCTTCCTACCGAGCGAAAGTCCGGAAGGGGCGGCTGATCATCGGTAGGGGCATCCAAAAGCAAATAGCCAAAAGGAATGCACGCAAGATCAGCAAGCGCTCTAGCCTGTTTAAGAGTAGGACACTGTGTTCCTTCCATCCATTCTTCCAAACGGTGGAAACCAGCGCGCTGGATCAATTCATGTAGGGGCATTCCGGTGCGATCGACAGCCCACCTAAGCACATCGGGATTAACTTTCACTCTTACTGTCACCGGTTTCACATCCCACGAGCCAACCGACTCTGGCATTCACAATAAGGTTTAGGCCACAAGGAATGCGTTCCTCCACTGCTAGGACGCAGGATAGCAAGAGGCCCTGGAACCGTTTGTTTGGTTCCAGGGTCCTTGTTTGTTTGTGGTCGGCGGTGTCCTACTCTCCCACATCCTCCCGGGTGCAGTACCATCGGCGTGGGTTGGCTTAGCTTCCGGGTTCGGAATGGGTCCGGGCGTTTCCCAACCGCTATCGCCACCGACACGTTTGTTCAGGGCTTGTTCAATTCTTGGGTTTTGGTGCACACGTTTGTGCGTGTGTGTGGTGTGTCTGATATTGCATAGTGGACAACGTGTGTGTTTGTGTTTTTTAGTTTTGCGGCTTTTGTTTGCGTGGTTGTTTATATTGGTTATTAGTACCAGTCACCTTCACACCTTGCGGTGCGTCCAATTCTGGCCTATCAACCCCATCGTCTGTGGGGAACCTCATGGAAACCTTATCTTGAAACAGGCTTCCCGCTTAGATGCTTTCAGCGGTTATCCTTCCCGTACGTAGCCAACCAGCCCTGCCACTGGCGTGACAGCTGGCACACTAGAGGTACGTCCATCCCGGTCCTCTCGTACTAGGGACAGCCTTTCTCAAGTTTCCTTTACGCGCGCGGCGGATAGAGACCGAACTGTCTCACGACGTTCTGAACCCAGCTCGCGTGCCGCTTTAATGGGCGAACAGCCCAACCCTTGGGACCTACTCCAGCCCCAGGATGCGACGAGCCGACATCGAGGTGCCAAACCATCCCGTCGATATGAACTCTTGGGGAAGATCAGCCTGTTATCCCCGGGGTACCTTTTATCCGTTGAGCGACACCACTTCCGTACATCGGTGCCGGATCACTAGTCCCTACTTTCGTACCTGCTCGACATGTCCGTCTCACAGTCAAGCTCCCTTATGCACTTACACTCTTCCACCTGATTGCCAACCAGGCTGAGGGAACCTTTGGGCGCCTCCGTTACACTTTGGGAGGCAACCGCCCCAGTTAAACTACCCACCAGGCACTGTCCTTGAAACCAGATCATGGCCCGAAGTTAGACATCCAATCCGATCAGAGTGGTATTTCACCTTCCGACTCCACGGCTGCTAGCGCAACCGCATCAACGTCTCCCACCTATGCTACACAAACCGAACCGAACACCAATACCAAGCTATAGTGAAGGTCCCGGGGTCTTTTCGTCCTGCCGCGCGAAACGAGCATCTTTACTCGTACTGCAATTTCACCGGGCCTATGGTCGAGACAGCAGAGAAGTCGTTACGCCATTCGTGCAGGTCGGAACTTACCCGACAAGGAATTTCGCTACCTTAGGATGGTTATAGTTACCACCGCCGTTTACTGGGGCTTAAATTCTCCGCTTCGACCAAAAAATGATCTAACAGGTCCTCTTAACCTTCCAGCACCGGGCAGGCGTCAGTCCGTATACATCGAATTAACCTTCTTCGCACAGACCTATGTTTTTGGTAAACAGTCGCTTCCCTCTATTCTCTGCGCCCCACAACCGCCAAAATGCTGTCAGCAACGGTCATGGGTCCCCCTTCTCCCGAAGTTACGGGGGCATTTTGCCGAATTCCTTAACCATAGTTCACCCGTTCGCCTTAGTATTCTCAACCTGACCACCTGTGTCGGTTTAGGGTACGGGCCACACTTGCACTCGCTAGAGGCTTTTCTCGACAGCACAGGATCACCACCATCACCCTTAAAAGGGCTACGCATCACGCCTCACACATATGACAGTCGCATTTAACAAACCATCGTGCCACACGCTTACACCACAATCCACTCAGTGGCGCGGCTACCCTACTGTGTCACCCCATCACTTGGCTACTACCACCTCAGGTCCCACCACCACACACAACCAGCAGAACAAAATCCTGCTATTGGAAGCACATGGAAGCGGTTAGTATCAATGATTCACCACTTGTCGCACAAACGCGGGTACCAGAATATCAACTGGTTATCCATCGACTACGCCTGTCGGCCTCGCCTTAGGTCCCGACTCACCCTGGGAAGACCAGCTTCACCCAGGAACCCTTAGTCATCCGGCGGGTAGGATTTTCACCTACCATTCGCTACTCATGCCTGCATTCTCACTCGCACACACATCCACAAACCGTCACCAGCCTGCTTCACACCATGCACGACGCTCCCCTACCCAAAAACAAAAAAATTATCCTTGCCGCGGTTTCGGCGGTGTACTTCAGCCCCACTACATTGTCGGCGCACAACCACTAAACCAGTGAGCTATTACGCACTCTTTCAAGGATGGCTGCTTCTAAGCCAACCTCCTGGCTGTCATCGCGATTACACATCCTTTTCCACTTAGCACACCCTTAGGGGCCTTAACCGGCGATCTGGGCTGTTTCCCTCTCGACTACGAAGCTTATCCCCCGCAGTCTCACTGCCATAGAACATACATGCGGCATTCGGAGTTTGGCTGACGTCACTAAGACAAAATCCCGCTCAATCAACCAGTAGCTCTACCTCCACAGCACTACTATAACGCTGCACCTAAATGCATTTCGGGGAGAACCAGCTATCACGGAGTTTGATTGGCCTTTCACCCCTACCCACAACTCATCCCCGCAGTTTTCAACCTACGTGGGTTCGCGCCTCCACAAAGTCTTACCCTTGCTTCACACTGGCCATGGGTAGATCACCCCGCTTCGGGTCCAGAACATGCCACCAACACCCTACTTAGGATTCGGTTTCCCTCCAGCTACCCCCAACAAAGGGTTAACTTAAAGCGACATGCCGCTGACTCGCAGGCTCATTCTTCAAAAGGCACGCCATCGCCCACAAAAAGGCTCTGACGGATTGTCAACACACGGTTTCAGGAACTATTTCACTCCCCTCCCGGGGTACTTTTCACCATTCCCTCACGGTACTAATCCACTATCGGTCATTGGCAAGAAATCAGACTTACCGGACGGTCCCGGCAGATTCACAGCAGATTCCACGAGCCCACTGCTACTCGGGGACACCACGCACACAGCCACACACACATTTCACGTACGGGACTCTCACCCACTCCGGCAGGCGATTCCACACCACTTCCGCTACACGCGCACAGCCACTGGCGGCAAAAGGTTGACCACCCACGCAGACCCCACAACCCCACACACAACACCCCAACCAAGGCATCAACGCTGCATGCAGTTTAGTCAAAAATTCGCTTTCGTTCGCCACTACTCACAAAATCACAATTGTTTTCTTCTCACACCAGGTACTAAGATGTTTCACTTCCCTGACCACTCCTGCCTGACTATGAATTCACCAGACAGTAACTCCCATCACTGAAAGCTAGGTTACCCCATTCGGACACCCTCGGATCAACGCTCATACGGCAACTCCCCGAGGCTTAACGCAGCCCACCACGTCCTTCATCAGCTTGCCATGCCCAGGCATCCACCGTGTGCCTAAAAAACAAAACACACAAACAATCAGGCGCCAAAAAAACTAAAACATGAACAAAAAAAGAAATCACACGCGTCCACTATACAATTCACACACACCACACCACCCCACCCACACAAAACAACACAATGCTTCGTGCACACAAGGCGGCACCAGGAACAAACATATTGCCCCAGACACCCAACAGCATGCCAATGCACCACTCACAAGCCTTGTCGCCAACACAACACGGTACCGAATCCATGAAACAAACGTTTTGCGTCCACACTGGATTAAAAAAGGTGCGGCAACACACACGGCCACCCAACACCCACAACCACCACACCATGAGCGTGTGACAGCTGACAAAAATAATAAAAAATAAACTCCTTAGAAAGGAGGTGATCCAGCCGCACCTTCCGGTACGGCTACCTTGTTACGACTTCGTCCCAATCGCCAATCCCACCTTCGACCACTCCCCCCGGCAAAAACCGGTTAGGCCATGGGCTTCGGGTGTTACCAACTTTCATGACGTGACGGGCGGTGTGTACAAGGCCCGGGAACGTATTCACCGCAGCACTGCTGATCTGCGATTACTAGCGACTCCGACTTCATGAGGTCGAGTTGCAGACCCCAATCCGAACTGAGACTGGCTTTAGCGATTAGCTCCACCTCACGATGTTGCTCACGCACTGTACCAACCATTGTAGCATGTGTGAAGCCCTGGACATAAGGGGCATGATGATTTGACGTCATCCCCACCTTCCTCCGAGTTAACCCCGGCAGTCTCTCACGAGTCCCCACCACAACGTGCTGGCAACATAAGACAAGGGTTGCGCTCGTTGCGGGACTTAACCCAACATCTCACGACACGAGCTGACGACAACCATGCACCACCTGTAAACAGACCACAAAGGGACGACACATCTCTGCGCCCATCCTGCCTATGTCAAGCCCAGGTAAGGTTCTTCGCGTTGCATCGAATTAATCCACATGCTCCGCCGCTTGTGCGGGCCCCCGTCAATTCCTTTGAGTTTTAGCCTTGCGGCCGTACTCCCCAGGCGGGGCGCTTAAAGCGTTAGCTACGGCACAAACCCCGTGGAAGAGGCTCACACCTAGCGCCCACCGTTTACAGCATAGACTACCAGGGTATCTAATCCTGTTCGCTACCCATGCTCTCGCTCCTCAGCGTCAGTAACTGCCCAGAGACCTGCCTTCGCCATCGGTGTTCCTCCTGATATCTGCGCATTTCACCGCTACACCAGGAATTCCAGTCTCCCCTACAGCACTCAAGCAATGCCCGTATCGCCTGCCAACCAAAAGTTAAGCCCCTGGATTACACAGACGACGCAACACACCACCTACGAGCCCTTTACGCCCAGTAAATCCGGACAACGCTCGCACCCTACGTATTACCGCGGCTGCTGGCACGTAGTTAGCCGGTGCTTCTTATCCAGGTACCGTCAAACAAACTTCGTCCCTGACGAAAGGAGTTTACAACCCGAAGGCCTTCATCCCCCACACGGCGTCGCTGCATCAGGCTTCCGCCCATTGTGCAAAATTCCCCACTGCTGCCTCCCGTAGGAGTCTGGGCCGTATCTCAGTCCCAATGTGGCCGCACACCCTCTCAGGCCGGCTACCCGTCGCCGCCTTGGTAGGCCATTACCCCACCAACAAGCTGATAGGCCGCAAGCTCATCTCCCACCGCAAAAGCTTTCCACCACACCAACCACGGCATAGTGAATATCCGGTATTAGACCCAGTTTCCCAAGCTTATCCCGAAGTGAAAGGCAGATCACCTACGTGTTACTCACCCGTTCGCCACTCGAGCACCCTTGCAAGCAAGGGCCTTTCCGTTCGACTTGCATGTGTTAAGCACGCCGCCAGCGTTCATCCTGAGCCAGGATCAAACTCTCCAACAAAAAACGTCGAATAAGCAAAAAACCAACCCAACAAAACACCAAAACAGTGCTTCAAAAAAAAAACAACACTCAAAAAAACGAGCATCAAAAATCCAGTTAAAAAAACCAGAAGCGTAAAGAAAATGTAAACAAAAAAAGGCAATGGCCTCAACGAGAAAACCACCACCCACATTGCCAACACAATCCATGCACAACGACCAAACGACCGCCGGTGACAAAAACGCCACCTACAGAATCCGTGCCAAATCCCCCAGCCACAAAACCAGAAAACCAACACAAACCCAGCACACAAACCATGCCAACAACAAAACTTATAAAAAGTAGTACATCAACACACTATCGAGTTCTCACACAACATGTTCCCATGACTCAAGGCTCCCTGTTAAGGGCTCCTGCAGTCTTGGGGGCGTTGGCCTTGCTGACCAACGAGGGATAACAATAGCACGCCCACAAATATATGCAACTCCCCTGGTCAGGGCGCTAAAGCGCCCCGACCAGGGGAAGAAAATAATCGTCGAAAAGCGAAAAGAGACAACCGTAACGTGTGCACCGACCCAGTGGTCACCCTTTTTTGCCTGGCTAGCCCCCTCCCACTACCGCTTCGGTGGAATTTCAGGCATGCTGGAGGAGAACATTTTTATAGAGAACGGATTTTAGGAGCCATGCTTGAACGAACAATGGTATTCGTGGACACCTCGTATTTACTGGCGAGCTTTTACAACTCGTGGGAAACAGGGGCCCGCGCTCAATTAGAAATTGACCTCCCCGAGGTCGTAGCCCAACTGAAAGGAATGATCGAAGAACAATTAGGACAACCCATCCACCGGCAATTGTGGTACGACGGAATCCCTGATTCCGGCCCGCACCGCTACCACCGGGCACTTCGCGCCTGTAACGGCGTGCAACTGCGCGTGGGGCAGCTCATCGAATGGGGTGAGCGACGCACACAAAAGGCCGTGGATACGCGCCTGGTAGCCGACCTTGTTCTCGCCGGCGTGCACCAGACCTGCTCCGACGCGGTGCTAGTCTCCGGCGACGCCGACATGATCCCTGGCGTCAACGAGGCGACCAACGCCGGCGTGCGCGTGCACCTTTACGGATTTGGCTGGGATTCCATGTCCTCGGCGCTGCGGCATGCGTGCGACACGACGACGATCCTCGACCCGCGCGAGGATTTCGCCGACTGTATGCAGCTGCATATCCTCGAGGGGCCCATCCCGCCCGTTGTGCCGCAGGTCAAACCTATCGGCGATGCCGAGCCGCTCGAGGTTGCAGAATCCACCCTCATCCCCCAGGCCGCCGCCGAGGTGGGGCTTCCACCCACTGCCCACAAGGAACCGCCCCCCTCCGACCAGCACGAGGAGCCGATGACATCCCCGCGGCCGGGCGAACCCGCAGACCGGGACGAGGGCGTGTTCTCGCTCAGCGACCCGCGGTACTCCGTCTCGCACGACACCGACACCGTGGACGAGCAGATGGAGCACGACATCGTCACCGGTGGCGAGGAGTGCACGGGCGAATCCGCCCAGGACTCCCCCACCAGCGGCGATGGAGCTTCTAACGAAGCTGTTGATAAGGACAAGGAAGCCGACCCCTACGGTCAACACGACAACGCACAGTCGGACGACAGCGCCCCCGACGAGAACAAGCAGGACAAGGGCAACGACGAGGCGCAGCAGCAGCCGAAGAAGACGGTGCCCAACCCCTCCATGATGGCGCCGCGGCGCAAGCTGCGTTCCCGTTACGTGCCGCTACCCAACGAGGTGTGGGCCTCCGCCGGCTTCCAGACCCCGTTTGACGTGGGGCAACAGTACGCCTCCTGGTGGTACGACCACGCCGCAACCCCGGAGCAGCGCGACTCCGCGCACCTCCTCAGCGGCGGCGGACTCCCCCCGGAGATCGACCGCCCGCTCCTCCAGTTCGCCTGCGAAACGCTGCACGAATACACCCTCAGCGAGACGCAGCGCGTCAACCTCCGCGACGGGTTCCACTCCGGGATCCGTGGCGTTCTAGTCAACATCAGCACCCGGAAATAAATGTTCACGTGCGCTTCCGACGCACACCAAACCCCCGGCACCACGCGGTGACCGGGGGTTTTGCTTAGGTTTTTACTTTTCTTCCGGCTCCTTAAGGCTTGTCGACGCCCTCCTCCACCGTCTCCTCCGACGGTGCTGTCTCCTCTTCAGGTTCAGCGGCCTTAGCCAGCTGCGGCTTCTCCTCCGCGTGCAGGGAGGCGCGGATCTCCTCCAGCCGCGCGTTGGCCTTGACGTCCGTGCCCGAGGCCGTGATCTCCGACATCTGGTTGGTCACCGCGTTTTGGGTGAGCTCCTGGGCGCCCATCGCGTCGGCGTAGCGGCGCTCGATCTTGTCGCGCACCTCGTCAAGCGTGGGAACGGAGGAATCGCGCTCGATGGCGCCGATCTGATCGTTCGCACGGGCGGTGGCCTCCTGCATCTTCGCCTGCCGGGCCTGGCTGCGCAGCTGGTCAAGCGACCCCTTTTGCTGCTCGTACTCCGCCTGTGACCGCTTGGCCTGGGCCGTCGCCTGGTCGGCGGCTGCTGCCGCCTGCTCGTACATGACCTTGGTTTCCGCGATCTGGTTTTCCACCGCGACAAGCTGCGACGCGCAGATCTCCGCCGAGGACGTGAACTGGTTCGCCCGTTCCGCGTTGCCCTCGGCCTGCGCCTTCTCCGCCGCCTGCAGCGCCGTCTTCGTCCTATCCTGCAGGTCTGCTTGGTCTTTCAGCAGCCTGTTGAGCTTCAGCTCCAGGGCCTTCTTGTTGCCGATGATCTTGGCCGCCTGCTCCTGAATCTCCGCGGTCTGCCTTCTGGATTCCTCCGCGGCCTGGTTGATTTGGACCTCCGGGTCCGCGTTGTCCTCGATCTTCTTGTCCAGGGAGGAGGTCAGGTACTTCCACCCCTTTTTAAACGGGTTAGCCACGGTCCATCGGCTCCTTATCTAATAGGTGAATGAGTAGCGCTTGGCCAAAACGCATGGCCTCGACGTATCACATTCTATTCTCTTTTTCCCCTTCATGGCGGGCAAGCGGGAAAAGACTCCCGCCCCGAGGTCTCCCCCACCCCAGCGAAAACCCGGGCTCCCCATAGCACCAGCGCCGGCGCCATCAATTCGCTCATTCGCGAGACATGTCGTCAACCCTACCACCAAAACGCAGCCTTTGACCTGCGTTTCCGGAGAAGAATTCACACGAGACCACTTTTGGGACGATCGGGGGAGTGAAAATTCTCGCGAAAACCTCGTTTTCGCAGGTAAAGTGCCTTCACACGAGACGGCATTTAACGGCATCGTGCACCACACTCTCTGATCTGCGCGGTTAAGAATATCCGCAGGTGAGCTTGCAACACTCCGACCGTTGCCCCTCGCACTATCCGATGCACACGCACGACCGGCATACACTGCACCCCCTACACACAACAGTCCCCGCTCCATGGCGGGGACTGAGGAGTAGAAAGGACGACTAGTTGTTTTCCTGCTGGGCTGCAACCTGGCGGCGAACGTCGTCCATATCGAGGCCCTTGACCTGCTGGATAAGGTTCTCCAGGGCGGCTGCGGGGAGCGCACCTGCCTCGCGGTAGACGAGAATGTTATCGCGGAAGATCATGAGGGTAGGGATGGACTGAATCTGCAGGGCGGCTGCGATGCCCTGGTTGGCCTCGGTGTCTAGCTTGCCGAAGACGGCATCCGTGTGCTTCTCGGAGGCCTCCTCGAAGACGGGGCCGAAGGCACGGCAGGGGCCGCACCAGCTGGCCCAGCAATCGATAAGGACGATGCCGTCCCTAGAAATCGTGTCCTGAAAGTTTGACTCATTAACTTCGATGGTTGCCATGTGTTTAACTCCTTAAACGTTCGTTGTTGTTACGCTACCAACACCTGGTAACCGCTTTCGTCCATGTGCAACGATACAGCGCACGATTTCATTCCCCTATACCGGGGCCGGTGGCTCGACCTCCGGCGGAGCCTCGCGCATGCCCGGGCGGGCGAGATCACGGAAGCGGGAGTAGTGGAGCTGGTGGGCCACGGAGATGGTGTCCAGCGGGCCGCCACGGTGCTTGGCGATGATGATGTCCGCCTCGCCGGCACGCTCGTTATCCTGCTCGCCGGCGGCGGAGTCCGGGCGGTAGAGGAGCATAACGATATCGGCATCCTGCTCGAGGGAGCCGGACTCACGAAGATCGGCAAGCTGGGGGCGCTTATCCGTACGGCTTTCCGGGCCACGGTTCAGCTGGGAGATGGCGATAACGGGGACGTTCAGCTCCTTGGCCAGAAGCTTGAGCTGGCGAGAGAACTCCGACACCTCCTGCTGGCGGGACTCGACGCGCTTGTTGGAGCTCATGAGCTGCAGGTAGTCCACCACCACGAGGTCGAGCCCGTGGTTGGTGGCGATCTGGCGGGCCTTGGAACGGATCTCCATCATGGTGAGGTTGGAGGAATCATCGATATACAGCTGGGCGTTTTCGATGCGGCCCATCGTGTTGGCCAGCTTGTTCCACTGGTTATCCTCCATCTTGCCGGAGCGCATGTCTGTGAGCTTGATGTCCGCCTCCGCCGAGAGGATGCGCATGACGATCTCGTTCTTGGACATCTCCAGGCTGAAGATGACCGACGTCTTGCCGTTGGCGATGGAGGCCGAGCGCACAAAGTCGAGCGCCAGGGTGGACTTGCCCACGCCAGGGCGGGCGGCGATGATGATCATCTGCCCGCCGTGAAGGCCGTTGGTGACGGCGTCGAGATCGACGAAACCCGTGGGCACGCCGGCGGCGAGGCCGCCGTGGGCGGCGATCTCATCGAGCTCCTCCATCGTGGGGCCGAGGATGTCCGCCAGGACCTGGTAATCGTCCTGCTTGCCCTCTCGCTGAACATCGAACACGACCTGCTGGGCGAGGTCGACGGCCTGGTCCGCGTCGATCCCGGACTCGCTTTGGTGGCCGAGCTGGACGACGCGGGTGCCCGCATCCACAAGCTGGCGGAACGTGGCCTTCTCCGCCACGATGTTGGCGTAGTAGCGGGCGTTGGCAGCCGTGGGCACGGAGTGCACGAGCGTGTGCAGGTACGGGGCGCCACCAGCGCGCTCCAGGTTGTTATCCCGCTCCAGGCGGCTGGCGAGGATGAGGGAATCGATCTCCTGGTTCTCACTAAACAGGTCAATGATGGTGGAGTAGATGATGCGGTGCATCGGCCGGTAGAAATCGTCCGGCTTGAGCACCTCGAGCACGTCCGTGAGGACGTACGGGGACGCGAGAATCGCGCCCAACACGCCCTGCTCCGCCTCGATATCGTGCGGGGGCAGGCGCCCGGGCTCGTAGGGTACCGAGCCACTGCCACCGCCCGCACCGCGGCCGCCCCGGCCCAACGGCTCCGCCGGCTCCGGCTCCAGTGCCGGGGGCTCACTCGGGGGCACGTAGTCATCATCAAAACTGGGGGTAGTCACCGCTCACATCCTTACCTCATCTAGACGTTCCTTAACCATAGCGCCTCGCGCACACACCCGAAGCCCGTGACCGTCCGAGCGTTCACACACCTGTTCTAGTAGCCGAGAATAGAACACCTGACCCCTAAAAACGGCGAGTTATACACAATCTATCCACAACTAGTACACAAGGCTATCCACAGGGTTATCCACAGGCGCGGTGGAATTCTTATACGGCTCTCAGGAAGTGATTTTGTTCATATAGCCGTAACCTGTACCTTTTCTATTTGTGATTCCCGTCACTCGAACAGGAGCAAACGTGCAGGTCAGAGCGTTTTAGGTGGTAACGGGTTTAAATTTGTCCTCGAAACCTTCAGTTACCGGCCATACGCAGGGAATTCACAGAAACGGGCAGCTGAATAAAGAATCTCACAAAAGTTATCCACATTTTTCGGGGAGTTATCCACAGGCCATATAGACGCAGGTGGCGGTTACCCACACGGGGTAACCGCCACCTGGTTTGCTGTTGTCATGTGGCCCATCGAAGGACCGCCGTGTGCGTGCCTTAGTTAGGCAGACACGACCTCAAAGTTCACGCGTGCAGAGACGTCGTCATGCAGGTTAACCAGAACGTTGTACTTCCCGGTACCCGTGACAAGTCCCTTCGGAACCTCAATTGCGCGCTTTTCAAGAACCGGACCGCCGGCAGCCTTGACGGCCTTGGCGATGTCATCGGCCTTGACCGAGCCGAACAGTTTGCCCTTGTTGGAGGTGCGGACGCTAATGGTCACGCCCTTCAGCTCCTGGAGCTGCTGCTTGAGCTCGATGGCGTGCTCGCGGTCGTTGATCGCGCGGATCTCGCGAGCCTTCTTAATTTCCTCGATCTGCTTCTCTGCACCGGGGGTAGCCACGATGGCGAGCCCGCGGGGAAGCAGGTAGTTACGTCCGTAGCCGGGCTTGATGTCGACGATGTCGCCAGCGACACCGAGGTTGTCAACCGCAGCGTTGAGGATCAGCTTCATGATCGCTCCTATAAGTTTCGTTAAAAGTTTGGCTGTTTCACAATGTAGGTAATGAGGCGCTTAGAACGGAGGATCTCCGGCGGCCTCTCCACCAAAACCATCGGCAGGGCTCGAACTATTCCACGGGTCACTCTGCTGCTGCGGCCGCTGCTGTTGCTGCGACTGCTGCATCTGACCTCCGCCGAAACCGCCAGTTCCGGCGGATCCACCGTTGCCGGATCCGTAGCCGTTGGTAGCTCCGTAGTTGGAACCACCGGTGGCGGATCCGCCGTTGCCGGATCCGTAGTTACCGCCGCGGCCACCGCCAAAATTGCCGGAGCCGCCGTTAGCGCCTCCGCGTTCGTTGCGGGTGACCTGGGCTGTGGCGTACCTCAGCGACGGGCCGACCTCATCCACTTCGACTTCGAAGATGGTGCGGTTTTCGCCCTCGCGGGTCTGGTACGAGCGCTGGCGCAGGCGACCGTTAACGATGACGCGCATCCCCTTGGTGAGGGAGTTGGCCACGTTTTCGGCTGCTTCGCGCCAGATGTTGCAGGTAAGGAACAGGGCCTCTTGATCCTCCCACTGCCCGGTCTGGCGATTGTACGTGCGGGGCGTGGAGGCGATACGGAAGTTCGCCACTGCTGCTCCCGACGGAATGTAGCGCAGTTCAGGGTCGGCAACGAGGTTGCCGATAACGGTAATGGGGGTTTCTCCGGCCATGATTTCTTACCTTTCCGATGCTGGTGGACGTCTCACTTGTGCTCTACGTGGCGTGTGCTTCCCATCCTAAACGCGGACGGTCACACGCGCCGGTGTTATGTAGAACGGCAGGTGTTTAGCGGTCTGCCCGCAGAACCTTCGTGCGCAGCACCAGCTCGCTGATGCCCAGCAGACGGTCCAGCTCAAGAACGGTATCCGACTCGCAGGTCAGATCGAGGACAACGTAGATGCCCTCATCCTTCTTGTTAATGGGGTATGCCAAACGGCGCTTCGGCCAAACGTCAACCTTATCTACGGATCCGCCTTCCTTGCGGACAACGTCAAGGTACTTGTCTAGGGACGGGGCGACAGTGCGCTCGTCCTGGGAAGGGTCAAGAATGACCATTACTTCGTAGTGACGCACGGGACCTCATCACCTCCTATGGTCTAGTAGTTACAAATTTCGGCCACACTCGTACGATGAGCGTGGCAGGAGGGTCGTTGCGTCAGCAACCACCCCAGGGTACACCACGGAAGGCTCATTACCCAATCGGAGCGTTAGGCATGAAAGTAGAGGCCACGGTAAAGCCGAACGGCAAGACGAGGATGCAGACAATGGCAACGCCGACGCCGATCTTCACCCGCTTCATGTTCTTTGTCACCATGAACGAGTAGTAGGCCACGCCGAGGCCGACGAAGCCGATGGCGACGACGATGATGCCGACGACCACAACCTGGGTGATAGTAAACGGTCCAAACATTAGACGTACGCCGCCTGCCAGATCGCCACGTACAGCGGGATGACGGTGACGAGGAGGAATGCCGCCCCCATGAGCGCAAGAATAGCCCACTTGCTCTTCTTGTAATAAAACATGGCAAAGGCGATGGTGAACGCCACAAACCCGAGCGCCACCGACACGATGGTCAGGATCACCCACATCGACATAGAATTCAGTTCCTTAACTTTGTCATGACCGGATCGAAGCCGCCGTGCGCCGTGCGCACCACATCGACGCTCTTATCCATCAACACATAGATGATACCCACGCACACGGCGATGAGGAGACCGTCCCGGACAATGACGGCGACGTTGAGAAGCTCCGGGCCGAGGCCCTTGTTCTCCGTGCCGAGCAGGTGCCACATGAGGATCGGCCACACGAGCGCCTCCGCCCACGCCCACGTGAACACGAGGCGCCAGTGGGGGAGTGCCAGCACCACAAGGGGCACAAGCCACAGCGAGTACTGCGGGCTCCACACCTTATTAAACAGGAGGAACGCCGCCACGATGAGGGTAAAGAGCTGGACGAGCCGCGGCTCTTTGGGGCAGCGCAGCCCGAACACGAAGATGGCCAGGCAGGCCGCGCCGAAGAGGACGAGGCTGACGGTGTTGAGCGTTTCTGGCTCGAGTCCAACCCCCGTGAGGCGCCGGACCAGCTCGTAGACGGTGGTCCACTCGGCACCGCGGGTGGAGTTGAGGCGGAAGAACTCGCGCCAGCCCGTGGGGTACGCAAGCGCCACGGGGACGTTGACGACCAGCCACGTCACCGCCGCCGTGGCAGTTGTCAGCGCGAAGGGACGAAAGTCCTTTCGCCGCACCGCGAGCGTGAGCACCGCGCCGAGGAGGAACAACGGCCACAGCTTGAAGGCCGTGCCAAGCCCCACGAGCACGCCGGCCCACACGAACCGCCGGCGCCCCAGCGCCTCGACGGCGAGCACGGCGCACAGGATGGGCAGCGCGTCATAGTTGGTAAACGCGTGGACGATAACGAGCGGGGAGGCGGCGATGAGCCACACGTCCCAGATCCGGTTGCCGGCGAGCCTGCAGCACGCCCGCACCGTGAACACCCAGCACAGACCGAGGACGAACGCGGTGACGGTGAAGTAGACGGTTACCTCCGGCATGGGCAGGATGCCCACCAAGCCGGTCGCCCGTAGGAAGCGGGCGACCGCAGCCATGAGGTACATGAAGTAGCCACTTAACACCGGGTACTCCATGTAGCGGGTCTGGCCATCATCGTCCCACGAGTACGCGTAGGGGAGGTGCCCATCCTCGAGGCCCTCGACGGCGTAGAGCGGGACGATATCGTTGTAGCAGGCAGCCACGTACTGACGGTGACCGGACCAGTTGAGCGACCACTGGGCGTCGACAAGCGAACCGGTGATGCAGGGAACGCGGAACATGTAGGCCAGGGCGAGAAACACCATGGCCACAAGCGTGAGAACCGTGACGGGCGACCACACGCGCTGGCGGCCGATGAGCGCGTAACGGCCGACCGGGCCGCCGAGAAACTCGACAAACCCGCGCGCCAGCGGCTCCGTGAAGGAGGGCAGGACGCGGTGGGTATCGCGGGCCGGGCGCGTCACGCTACGCCGCCGGGGGGATGAGATTTCCGAGATCAGGAAGCTGCGGGACCTCGGGGACGGGCAACGGCGCCGGCGCCGGGGCCTGCGGTGCGGGGGCTGGGGCCTCACCGGCCGGGGACTGCGCCGGGGCACCCGTTCCTGCACCCTCACCCGGGGCCTGGCTTGCCGACGGTGCGGACGACGTGGCCGTACTCCCCGTCGCCGTGGGGTAACTCGTGCCATAACCCACGCCGTAACCAGCGGCGTTGTAGCCCAGGCCGATGGGCAGATCGAACTCCTCCACCGGCTCGTTAGCCAGCTGCGCATCCATCACCTGGCGCCAGATCGTCGCCGGGATGCCCGCGCCGTACACCGAGCCGCCCCACGAGTTGACCAGCAGGGAGTTATCCGAGTTGCCCACCCACACGGCCGTGGCGAGTTGCGGCGTGGACCCGATCATCCACGCATCCTTGGTGCCCCACTCGCCGTACTGTGTGGTGCCCGTCTTGGACGCGCTCGGGCGATTGCCGCCACCCAGCACGTTGCCGTTGGACCAGGCGGCGATGGGCAGCATGGCCGCCGTCACACCGTTGGCCGTGTTCTTATCCACGCGGCGCTCGCCCTCGTTAGGCTTGTACTCGTAGAGCACCTCGCCGGAACCCGTGGTCACCTTGCGGACGAAGTGCGGCTGGTGCCACACACCGTTGTTGGTGAGCGTGGACAGGCCGACCGCCATATCCAGCGGGCGCGACGGGTACTGGCCCAAAATGATGCCCTCGTACGGCTCGCCGTTGGCCTCCGACAGCGTCTGCGACCCGTCCGGGTTGTTCTTGCGCACACCCAGCGCCCACGCCATGTGCTGCGTGTCCACCGGGCCGTTCTTCAGGTCCTTCTGCAGGCGAATGAAGCTCGTGTTGAGACTCATCTTGGTGGCCTGCTGGATGGTGCACGTGCCACACGTCATCCCATCCGAGTTCGTCACCGTCGCATCACCGGTTTGCACCGGATCCGACGAGTACATCCGGTTGAGCGGGATGCCCTGCTGGAGCGCCGCCGCCAGGCCGAAGATCTTGAACGTGGAGCCCGTCTGCACCGGCGCGTTCGCGTAATCCCAACCGTTGGGATCCTCGCCGCCGTAGTACGCCTTGATCTCACCGTTGCGCGGATCGATGGACACCACCGCGCTGCGCATCTTGTCCACCTGCGGGGCGAGATTCTCCTTGACGATCTCCTCCGTCTCCTGCTGCGCCTGCGCATCAATGGTGGTAGTGACCTTGAGGCCCAACGTTTCCACGTCCTCCTCCGAGATCCCCACCGTGGCAAGCTCCTCCACCACGCGGTTCTTCAGCAACCCGTTGGCGCCCGTGGCCTCCGTAAACGCCCGGTTATTCGCCGGATCGATGGTCTCCGGGTAACGCGCCGAAACGCGCTGCGCCTGCGTGATCGCGCCGGTTTGCACCATGCCGTCAAGCACGTAGTTCCAGCGCTGCTCCGCCTCCTCGCGGTTCACCCACGGATCGAGCTGGCTCGGGCGCTGAATCGCCGCCGCGATGACCGCCGACTCCTCCGGGGTGAGCTGCGACAAATCCTTGCCAAAGTACGCGTCGGCCGCCGCCGCCACGCCATAGGCATTACGCCCAAAATAAATCGTATTGAGGTACGCCTCGAGGATCTCATCCTTGGACCACTGGTTGGTCATCTTCGCGCTGGCCACGAGCTCCCGCAGCTTCCTCGAGATGGTGCGCTCGTTGCCCACCAGCGCATTCTTCACATACTGCTGCGTAATAGTGGAACCGCCGCCCGCCGACTCATTGCCGGTGAGCATGCCCCACGCCGCACGCGCATAGCCACTAAGAGAAAAACCCGGGTTGGTGTAGAACTCGCGATCCTCCGCGGCCAGCACCGCCTCCCGCAGATGCTGCGGCACCTTATCCAGGCTCACCTGCCGGCGGTTACCCTCCGGCGGCACGAGACGGGCCAGCTGCGTCTCACCGTCCGCCGCATAAATCGTGGCGATCTGCGGGTTGGTCAGCTCGCCCGGCTCCGGGATATCCGCCCTGACATACGCGACGCCAAACAGCATGAGCGGCACCGCCACAACAACAACGAGCAGCGTGACGAGGATCTTGCCCCACACCGGCAAGGGGCCGCGCCCGCCACCGTCGCCGTGTGCGGACACGCGGGTAGCCGTCCCGGCGCGCTTCGCACCGGACTTGCCGCCGCGTGTGCGGCCGGCCTTGCCAGTTGTTGCGGCCTTGCCGGTTTTGGCGTTCCCGCCGGCACCCGGCTCGTTTTTCCTATGCGACCCAGAATTATCGTTCGACATTAACTCAGGTATCCCAATTCTCTCGGAGGATCTTGCTGATTCTGCTAGCTTAACAGGCACGATACAGGCCACCGCGTGCCTTGCCACACGGCCGCCCATACCTCCAGGCCACAGCACCTGACACAATGCGCGCACCCAGCTGACAGGCCTTTATTATCATTCTTCCCCTTTACGCCGTGCAATGCGTAATCCACACTGGACACCGGTGCGGTTCCGCTCCGCATCTGCGGCTCACCGTTCCGCCGCTTGGCTCCGCCCGTGCCGTTCCCGAACCGGCAGCGGATCGTGCGTCGGTTGCATCCCGCCCCGCGCGACGAACCGCCGAACTGGCAAAATGCAAACTTGTAATAATTTACTACAACTCTGCGGCACCTCGAAGACAAAACCCCAGGTCGCGTTTTACAAAGTTGTAGGAAATTACTACAACTCTGCGGCGGGCACGAAAACCCCGTGAATTCCGCAGAAAACCGGCCCGAGGGAGGCCGATCCCCGCCGCGAGCCCGAACGCGCATGGGCACAACCGTGCAATGCGCACCCCGCCGCACACCGGCGGAACAGCCAGAAATACAGAATTACAGTAAATTACTGGAACTCTGCGGCACCTCGAAAACAAAACCCCAGGTCGCGTTTTACAAAGTTCCAGTAAATTACTGGAACTTTGCGGCGGGCACGAAAACCCCCGTGAATCCCGCAAAAAACCGACCCCCGCCGCAATCCCGAATGCACATGGGCACAACCGCGCAATGCGCACCCCGCCGCGCGCGACACACAGGCGGGGAAAAACCGTGACATTAACTTACTGCAACTTTGCGGAAAGCCCCGGCAGTGCCGCACATCTCCCGGAAGGCGGACGGTTATTCCCTCGGCTCACGCTGAGACGGCTCCTGAGGGAGGACCATCGTGGTACGCAGGAGGAAATTCCACTTGCAGGCCGGGCACACCTCGACCTCGTGGAGGTCGAAGGTGAGGCCGGCGCGGGAGAACTCGTCTATTTCTTCCAGCGACCGGGCTGTGTTGGTGTGGCGGCCGAGCTCGTTGCCGTGGACCCAGTAGACGGTGCGCAGGCCTGGCTCGTCGCAGATAGGGCAGGCCTTGTCGGTGGGGTAGCCGTGGAAGTTGGCGGCGGCGATGAGGAGGAAATCGGCGTCGTGCACGGCGGATTCGTCGATGCGGTCGGCGCGGTAATCGCGGAGCAGGCGGGCGCGCTCGAGGCCGTGGCTGACCCAGGGAAGGATGGCGGGCATGGTGTGTTTCTCCTCACTGAGACAAACGAATTGTCTCGGATACTAGACAGTTCGACCATTCTAGCAAATTCCCGAACCGATAGGATAAACCTAGTTAGAACGAACGATACACCTCTATCCCCGCTGGTGAGTGGTCAGTCACCGATAGGCGCGCCGCCGGACCCCACCCGCACAGAGGGAAGATTATTCCAAAGCATGAGATTATTTGTGGGATATGCCCGGTAAACAATGCCTTAAACGATTGAGTAGATAAATGGTTTTCACGCTAAACTGAAGTCCATATTGATTCGTGCTCGATAATGCCTCGCATTACCGAGCCGATGCCATGCGAGGAAAGGACCTGTAAATCTCATGAGCGTGACACCTTACGAGGTCGCGGAGAAAATGCGCGCCGACATGACCGCCTTGTACGTCACTTACTTCCGGCTCGCCGACAGCGCCGATCTCACCGGCCCGCAGCTGACCATCCTCTCCATGCTGGACAAGCATGGCCCCTCGCGGGTCTCGGACATCGCGCAGCGGGAAGGCATCCAGATGCCCACCGCCTCCAACGCCATCCACAACCTGGAAAAACGCAACATGGTGAAGAGGGAGCGCGACCCGTACGATCGCCGCGGCATCCTCGTCTCCATTACCGAGTTCGGCCACGACACCGTGGTGCAGGTGGGCAAGCAGCGCACCGAGCACCTCGCCGACGTGTTCTCCGTGCTCAACGAGGACGAGCTCGAGCTGTGCAACAAGATGGTACCCGTCATCCACAAGCTCGCCACCACGTATAACGCCCGCCGCGACAGCGACGAAAAGTAGCCCGCGGGGCGGGTAGCACGGATAGACTGGAGGGTGGATTAGGCCTGCACGCCCGGGTGAGGCACAATTGGTGTTACTAACGTAATCAACAATAAAGAGGTATCCGTGGATGGCGAAACCCCCCTGAGGCTACTCGTTGCCTGGCACCCCAACGCCTCTGGCAACGAAGCCCTCGAGTTTGCCGCCTGGCTCAGCCGCACCACCCCCACCATCGTCCGCACGGCCACCATCGTCGTGCGCCCCTGGCTCGCGCTGTCCAAACTTACGTCCAAGTACGAAAAACAGCTGGCCAAGGAGGCTCACCGCGCCTGCCAGCAGGCCAAGAAGGCGCTCACGGCCGCCGGTGTTCCCGAGGACTCCTGGGACGACCCCGTCAATGTGCTTGTCGACGGCTCGTCGCAGGCCGCCCTCCTCAACGACATCGCCACCGACTTCGACGCCTCCATCATCCTCTTCGGCTCCCAGGGCGCGGCCCGCAAGGGCTCCTTCCGGGCCAACTCGACCGTCGATGCGCTCCTGCACTCCTCGCCCTACGCGCTGGGGCTCACCCCGCGCGCCCCAAAGCTGGCCAAGCACGGCGTCAAGCGGCTGACGGTGGCCTTCACCTCCCTCGAGTTCGACTCCGACACCCTCGACACCGCCCTGGGGCTCGCCGGGCGCCTCGACGTGCCCGTCCGGGTGCTCGCCATCCTGCGGGAGGACGTGGACACGCCCACCTCCCTGCAGTCCGAGCTCCACCACTCCTCACGGGAGGACGCGCTCGCATTCCTCGATTCGCTCCACGACAGCATTGCGGACAAGCACCCCGAGCAGACAGTGGAAGCTGAGCTCGCCTACGGGCCGAGCGTCGCCGACGCCATGGAGACCCCACGGTGGAAGAAGGGCGACCTCCTCCTCCTCGGCTCAACTCCCGTAGGCACCCTCGAGCGCGTGTTCGTGGGCTCCACCGCCGGCGAGATCCTCCGCAACATCAAAACCCCCGCGATCGTCATCCCGGCGGGGAAGCCCGAATAGGCGATGGGCGCGCCTCGCAGCCGCGACCGGGAGGATACGATAAGGGGAGAACAGAAAGGGGTACCGCATGAAAGCACTCGTCACAGGCGCAACCGGGGGAGTGGGCCGGGCGCTCCTCCCGCTGCTCGTTGAGAAAGGCTACGAGGTCTACGCCCAGTGGCACAGGCAGGAGCCTGCGGACGTGCCGGGCGTGACGTGGTTCCACGATGCGGACGGGTTCGGAGGCTTTGACGAACCCCTGGATGCCGCCATCTACCTCGCCGGCGTTTGTGAGCTCAACAACCTCGAGGACACCACCCGCGACGAATGGGACCGCGCCTTCAATGTCAACGTCACCCAACCCGCGCTCATGACCAACGCGCTCCTGCCCGCCCTCCGCGCCGCGGGCGGCCACGTGATCTACGTCAACTCCGGCTCCGGGCTTACCGCCAAGGCGGGCTGGGGCACGTACTGCGCCTCCAAGTTCGCCGCCAAGGCCTGGTGCGACACACTGCGCCAGGAGGAGCCCGCCCTCCGCGTCACGAGCATCCACCCCGGGCGCATCAACACGCCCATGCAGCAAAAGATCGTCGCCACAGAGGGCGGCACCTACGACGGCGCGAAGTTCATCCAGCCCGCAACCGTGGCCACCGTCATCATGGGAGCATTGGCGACCACCCCCGACGCCACGCCGACGGAGATCATGATCCGGCCGCGGGCCACCAACGTGGCCCGTCACAGTAACGATGGTCCCAACGGTCACGATGGGGCCACGGGCGTGGCCCTTGAATCGGATCGGCGGAAGTGAGGCCCCGATGAAGAAGAAGCCCCGCTACACGGAGCTCGACTACGAGTTCGACCCGCTCCTGCGCCTCGAACGCCGCCACACAAGCTCCGTTCAGGCCGTCGTCTGGGGATTCGCCGTCCCCATCCTCACGATCATCACCGGCTTCCTCGTCGCCGTCATCGCCCGCGCGGGCGGCGGCCCGCTGTGCGACGCGGGACTAGCCAGTTGGCTGTGCACCCGCTGGGCGGAGATCGCCATCTGTGTCGCCCCGCTCATCGTCTCCTTCGGCGGCCTCGTCGGCGCCGGCATCCAGTGCTACATCAAGTTCAAGACCTACAACCGCTGGTGGCCCTGGCTCGCCGTCATGTGGGTCCTCATCCCCTTCACCCTCGGGTGGATGACATCATTCGGGACGATTGCGATAATTGGGCGGGGATAGGGGCTTAAACTTCTGCTAGTTGATAGCCCAGAACCCACATTGTCGGGTATCTATTTCGCCTTTTCCCATGAAAATTCAGTTCCAATTCTCCGATTAGCAGCTGTATCTCGTCTCTTCCTTGGTTTCGCAATTGTCACTGTCAATAGCCAAGGCATTTTCCTCTGAGGGGTTCAGTCTCCGTTCCAAATCATATTCAGCAAGCTACTTCACGAACATTTCTCTCAATTCTTACACCCAAATCCCAAGATTTGACTCGAAATTAGTTTGCCTGCAGTAAGCTTGCTGTTTGGCAGTTTGGTTGAGAAAAGGTCGAAAAGCTCAAGAGAGAAAGCCGGCCATGAGTTGAAAGAGGAAGGCAAACCCTTGTCATTTCTTTTCGGGATGGACAGATCCAATCACGATTTCACTTCACCGGGATCTATGGGCAAGAATATTTTCACAAATGCTTTTCCTCTCGCTATGATTCAGTATCTCTCAATTAATTTGCAACTGGACATCCCGGTGATTCGCGCCTATCAAACCGTCAACGGTGATGTCTCAACTACTCACATGATGACTCCATGGAGGAAAATCATCGGTGTGGAGCCTTCACTTGCAAGATTTAACTTCGAGACGGTTTATGACGGATACAACCGATACACTCACAATGGAGCGAATAAATCTGATGTCGTAGTTGCCAACGAAGCGAAACACACTCGTCCTTTTGAGATAAAGCTCGTTGTGGTTCCTACAAGTTCAACAGCAAAGAAGTCACGAGAAAAACAATCGTGCGAAATCGTTACAAGGCCTTCTACTGTAGAGCAAATCGCGTTCTCAATAGCCAATTCGTTCGGAGTAGAAAACCGTCTCAAAATGCTTGACATTATTAACGACGCGCTGGGGCACCCTCATGACTATCGTTGGAGCGATGCCAGCTTCATGAGTACACGTGTGAATGCCTTTAGGGAGGCTGCGGTAAACCTAATTCGAGCTGGAATTCAGGTACAAACACCTCTTGTTATTACGGCAGTTTGGAGAACAAAAGGACAGTCTCCTGAATTGGATGACGATGCGTTTGATGCTTTTGTATGGACAGATATGGCTTTTCTCCAGCTATTTATAGATGCCGCCAAACCTTCACGGAAAGAAGGATCAGTGTCTCGCCCATCACGAGCATTAATGTGGCTAATATCATGCCTCTACGAATTTGCTTCCCAGGGTACTTTCAACTTCGCTCGCACAAAGGATAGTATGAGCTTCGGTTTCCAGACTGACAAAGCCGGGGCATTTGCCGGAAATGCGCCACTTAAGTATCTGGCATCGCAGGAGTTTTTTCACCCAAGGCTCTCTCGCTATTCCATCGAAGATATCATTGCGGAAGAGGCCTTTGACGAACTTCTTCCTGAGCGTCGGCTCGACCAGGCAATTGCCTTGCAGTATTTGACACGTAAGGCAGAATCCCGAGGATACGCTGCCGGTTTTAGAGATGCGCAAGAATCTGCTCACCACGGAAGTCCTGACTTCTCTTACCCCGCTCAGAAGCTATCACTTAACATCGACTATGAAAGAAAGCAGTCAGATAAAGGGGAAAAATTCAACTAGTCTGCAAGGTTCGATTCTCGAAGCCCTCTAGAAATTGACTGACCAATGTAGCGTCCCAAGAGAACAGGAACTGCGTTCCCCACCATCTGCTCTACATTCGTGCGGGATCCAATCCAATGAAAGTTGTCTGGGAAAGTCTGTATCAGAGCCCTCTCCATAGTAGTGAGCGGACGAGCTTTCTCGATTGGCCCAGCGTCACCTTTGTGACCTGGATAGCCTTTCGGTATAGGCCGATTCATACCACGAATTGTCGGTGACGGCTCATCAACGGAGAAGATTCCACGACGCGCGTAACTACGCGGATGGCGGTAGTAAAAGTCGATGTCAAGTGGCTTTCCAAGTTGCTCAGTGAAATATTCTCGGATCGTTGTCTGATGATCCGATTGTTCTCTAATGAGCATCTCGAAAATGCGATCAGTGAGCTCTTGGCTCTTGGTACCGAAAGTAATTAAACGTTTTCGAATTTGCGGGACACCTACTCTACTTGCGTCAATTACAAGGTACCGCACATTGTAATCTGCGTGCTGCATTGTTGACACTGCAGATTTAAATGCATCCGCATGCTGGGCCCGTGCAACGTTTTCCATTACGAAAAATGGGGGCTGGAAATGAGCTACATAGGTAGCATACTTTTCTGTCAGATCAGCCCGAGCACCTTCTTTCCGTTTCCCAGCCGAAGAAAAGTCCTGACAAGGCGGCCCCCCTATAAAGGCCGGTTGAGAAGATAACTCTTGGTTAAGGGCTTCTAACGTGGAAATCGTTAGCTTAATGTCGCTCAGATCCAATAGTTGTGCTTTATGGGACATATTAGCTCTATAAGTATCAACAGCGCAAGGCCAGTTATCATAGCCAGCCAGCACATCAAATCCAGCCATCTGAAATCCGAGCGAAAGCCCTCCACACCCAGAAAACAGATCTACTACCTTTGGCAAGTCCGCATTCACTTCAGGCAACCCGCTCAGCCGCCAACCCTCCTTAGCATCGGACAACCCATAGAATGAAAACACTTCGTCCGCCGACCAAACGGAGACACCACCAATTATGGTCGTAGGGTCTGGAACTTGGCCACGAGCTTTGAGTGTTTTTATTGTAGAGGGTTTCACCCCCAGCCCCTTAGCCAGGGTTTTCTTATCATACAATCCCGTAGCCGCATCTGGTTTGACAGTAGGATCGAATGCGCGCGCCATTTTCATGAATTCAAATTAACATAGGGGTCGTTTTTAAAACAAGACCGGCGCCATATCTAGACCCCTGTAGGCATTTCACTCCCCACCCTGAAAGCCAATCCCCTGCAAATGATCCTAAAGATTTTGAAGGCAAAATGCATACATTATCCAGCTTTTCTTAGGCCAGCTACAAACATCGCTCTTTTACTGTAACTGTCGCATTAATTTCAGCCCAACTCCTTAGATAATTTAGCTGCTGAATCAAGTTCGATGGCAAAAGCGGGTTAGATCCAAATCAATAAAATACTCCGATTAGTCATGGATACTTCTATTTCAGAAGTGCAAGTTCTTCATATCGCAGGAGGCAACCCAATCTCAGTTCTATTAGCCCTTGCCGAAGGCGCGACCGGAAAGGCTTGATACTCCACCGCATCCAGATTCTTTCGAGCCTGGCCGACTAAGGGGCACCACATATTCCCATTTGCGCCGAGGCGTTAAGTGACGATTGTTGACTGCACCACTTAGATCTCACCCTATGGGCTTCTTCGTTGAGCAATTTCTAGCGAATACCACCTCTATCAATGCAGACGATCAGTGGTATAACACAGATTGCGAATCAAGGAACAGTCGAATTTTGATTTGGGATATCTAGCATTTGGAGCGAACAACTCCCCACAAACCGCATAATCTTTCAACTTACTCGCCCAACTGCCGAAAGTTGTACTGACGGCCAGTTTTCATGATTCGCAATCTAGCAGCCCTGATCCCTAGGAGGCCAACTACGTTTATCGCTTTTCAAATCGAGTATTTACATCGATAACTGCAGCGGCATTTATTAACTTCCGTGTGGAATCGCCTTTGCGTATGTACACCTCGCCATCGTAAAACGAAAGCTTGTCTTGAGCAGGAACTTTGAAAATGATAACGCCCAGCCCACGGTATGGACTGTAATTCATATTAGAGAGCAACTGCCCCTTCAAGGGTTCACTAATCTTCGAGTTCTCAACTGCATCTCTCCATTTCTGCTGGTAACTCTCGAGTGAGATCCCTAACGCCTTAGCCTCACGATCCACACCCACGACGGAAACACCTGCAACCCGAATAGGACTAATCGCATCGATTCTCGCTATTTGGTCCGCGTCTGCGTCCTTGTCGGCCACACCAATTAGAAGGTATTGGTCGCCCGAAACCCCATTATTGGCCATTGCAACAAATGTATGCATAATCTTTTCAACAGCGTTCTTATTCCAAGAACGCTTTGACCCAAGACTTAAACCTCCTTGCTTCAGTTCAAAACTCGGACTTTCAATCTTCGATCGCCTAATTATCGTGTCAATGAGACCTTCCCCAACACCGAGAAAGGGACCAATCTCTGTTTCTTCAAAGTAGTCACCGATCAAACCTTTGATGGCGTTAACGTTATGTTCTCTTCGATCTACGCTCGTAGCCTGTTTACCGCTTTCGATTTTGCCATCATTTGCGGTTCCTTTAATAGCTTCAGCTACCAATCTTTCATTCTTTTTTGGCAGAACCCTCATTTTGTCCCCATCTATTGAGGGGAACATTGTTTGATAAAATGCTATGGCCAGCACCGTGAACACTGCAGGAAAACCGTTATTATTAGTCTTGGTGTACAACAGGTTGAGCAACTTTGAATCATCCGATGCGCTGACAACTCTATCGATTACGTTAAAGACTTCCCGTATGCGGTCTCTTAAATTATCCTCGCCAAAAATATCTAACGAACTCTGAATACGCTTACTTTCCGAACTCCCTCGTGTATAGATCTTGTCGAGAGCATCCTTTGTCCTTGGTATTAGCTTCTTTCCTACGATACAAGCGGCCAAGTCTGCCAAACACTGCTCATCCAAGCTATCCCTTAGTTGTTTGCCTAGGAGTATCCCATGTCGATTCCAAAATACGTCCCCGGCCTGAATCTCGTATCCGAATTTCGTCTTTGGCATATCGATGGAGATGGATGGCATCTTGGAGAGAGGGAGCGTCTCAAAAGTTTGATCACCTCGAATGTCAGCAGCAATGTTCCTGACAAATGCCGAAAAGGCGCTATCGATACCCGATTGCCGTCTTTCCTGATCGCTCAATTGATGACCGTATGCGTTAATCCGCTGAAAGACATCCTCAATTTCACTCAGTGACGCATTTCTCATCACCAGCATCGCTATTTCATAGTCCAAGAACTTTGTAGAATCCGCAATGTAGCTCTTTTCAGACGAGTCACCTTCATTATCAATATGGCTCGTTTGCTCCATTGATTCGCGTTCAGCAACTCTATCTTTGGCTGTTGGGAATTTTTCTAGATCAAACACATTGTTGTTGCAGTCTTGAAATTCTTGTTCGATAAATGACATCAACGTGTGGAGACGCTGAAGACCATCGATAATTTCCAACACACCGTCTTCGTGCTCCGCGACGAGTATCGCGGGAATTGGGTACTCGTTCAATACAGATTCAATTAGCCGTTGCTTTTCTTCAAGTGTCCAGACCAATTTTCTCTGGTACCGACGATTGACTCGCAATTTATCTGCCGCATACAAAGAATAGAGAGACTGAATCGTGCGCGATTTTGTATCGACTCTTGCCATGTTGGACTTCCTTTTCAAAGTCAGAATCTTCTAATGCAATTTTAGCTTATTTCTCGCGTCTTGCTA
This sequence comes from Corynebacterium pyruviciproducens ATCC BAA-1742, assembly GCF_000411375.1. GTDB lineage: Bacteria > Actinomycetota > Actinomycetes > Mycobacteriales > Mycobacteriaceae > Corynebacterium > Corynebacterium pyruviciproducens. The sequence continues at coordinate 430,691 of NZ_KE150447.1, forward strand.
AGGAGTTTCTAACTTTTTTTATTTTTTGGTTGTTTACCATCAGAGTGAGAAACAGATAAAATCACCAGCACTTCCAACCGCTCTCAGTACCTCTTTCGGCTTTAGAGTCATCTCAAGTGCCATCTTTTTCAAGAACGACAACTCAGCAAGAAATTTGAAAAAATCGAAGAGACAACCTAGAGCTTTCGGAAGTACTTTCAGCTAGCCCGTGTGCCCCGCAGTCACCTTTCCGCCCTCGAGCATAAAGAGGTGCAATAGGAACGGTCAATAGACTTTTTCGACGCAGAAGACGACTCATTCTTCGAACCGTCTCGACAAACATTGCCAAGACGGATTTTTGCAGATAGCCCCCGAATGTTTAGCGGAATCCCATTAAGAAAGCGTCTGATCTCTACAGAATCCGTTACAGAAAGAAGTACTCAATTTTATAAATGGGGAGACGAATATAGGTTAGTTCTATATAATTGCATCAGTGGGATCCACTGACCAGGAGTGTTCCGGATTACGTGTGCATTCCAAAACGGGTATTTTTTTCCTCCCGACTCGACAGGTTTGCTGTAATACTTCAACCGGCCATTGCAAATCGGACACATTTCAGCTGCAATGCGCTCGACGTTAATTCGATGGCCCCGGCCGCTCATTGCCAAGTCTTGCACGAATGGAATTGGAACACGGATCTGCTTTTGAGCTATTTCTCTAAGTTTAATAGCGCCTATACAAATAAAAAATAGAACAACAAGACTCACCAGTGGGGCTAACAAGTTTGAAGAATCCAAAGCATTGCTCGACACCAATTGAGGCAGATTGAAAACATTACCAATGATCCTAGCTGACGGGATTAGTCCTAATATACCTGTTATTACCCCTATCCAGGACAGAACAGCTTGAGTAAAAGGGCTGCGCCATACTGGAACTGCTTCATAAGACGCTTGAGGTTTCGATGAAGATCCGTCGGAAGAAAGATAAATATCCCTGCCAGCTTGGTATTGGTTGCCGGCGACCTTGTTCCTACTGTTATTGATTGTGTACGACTGCCCAGTCAAGGGCCTACCACATCCTGGACAAAACTGATCCCCAGATCGCACTTGCCTACCGCATGAACACTGCATATAGATACCAACTTTTTATAATCTAGTGAATTGTGGCCCATTGAGACCGTGAACTTAACAATACTCGACGGGTGGTTATCTATCAGTACCAAATTTCAGGCTATCAAAAGGCGACATAGCAACTTTTCCCTAAGTAAGTTCCCCTCCTCTTGCTCCTCGCACCGGAAGATTTCGTGGTCGAAATTCAATAGCGAAAACAGAACATCGGATCAATGCTTATCGAAACCGTAATCCACTAGAGCAGCGTAAGTTGACACGCATGGTCGATGCAACCGTTCCATGTCAACTCAACCAAGTTAGGGTAATAAAGACTTAGTCATCCAACTGGAACATGATCACACCGCGAATATTGAATTCGTACTAGGACCCCTCCATTTCTTTTGCTGACAACTCTATTTGCTCGATGACCTCGACTATATTTGCAAAGTCTTTGATGCTCCTCACCAAGGTTCATTGCTTCAAGAATAAGAGCAGTGGATTAAGCTGCATATATTGGTGTATCCAATCCAAAGTAAGTCACAAACAGACCCAAGGAGGCGGAATCCTTTCAGCCGGCTAATCTCTAGCTCCGCATGGTTGACTTAAGCGGAATGTGCGCGAATTGGGAACTGACACGTGGGGGATCCGGGTAGCAATCAAACCTGTAATCCTTAACCAGTTAGATAAGAATGGCTGCACAGGTTGAGTCGTGGCATTTGCCGCGGCTATTATCTTCCTCATCACAGCAATCTTCCGCGGAGGGCGATTCTGCGGGTTGGTTATCAACTTCGTGCCTGTCGGCCCGCCTGCCACACAGGATGCGCTGTGGGGGAGCCCTGGGGAGGGGAGGATGGACGAGAGGTGGGTGTCGAGAAGCGGGAAGGGGAGGGGCTACAACCGTAACTTCTTTAGGTCGGGCATCTGCCACAGGGTTTTACCGACCTCGGTGATCGTGACACCGGGGCGGATTTTGATCATGTAGTTTTCGTCGGAAAGTGTGCGGGGGAGGAACGCGAGGCCGCGGACCTGCTCCACTACACACACCGTCTCCGAATCAGAAGTTACCGATATACCACTTTCTGGTCCTGACCCGTCGTGAGCGGATCCCTACCAAGCTATGCCGCTTGCTGATCAGCACTAGGTAAGTTAAACTAATAAGGACAGATCCCCCCTCCAAGCTTCTCGTAAGATCAGCGTCACGCGAGAGGGGGGCTTTATGTTGTTCCCACTGCTATTCTGACACGGTGGATGCTAATAGGCGCAAGGAGTTCCTCTCGATTCCCCGCCAAGTGGAGTTAATGAAGGCACGGGGTTGTTGTGCCCTAAAGACGGCAGCGTTGAGAGCTTCTTGAAACGTAACAGCTACTACCGGATTTCTGGATACTTCAGATACTTTCAAAATGCACCAGCTCACGGCGACGAGAGTTTTCGCGCCGGTACCACGTGGCAGGACGTTCATCAAATTTACGCCCAGGACAGTAAGCTCCGTTCACTTCTCACTGAAGCATTACAACAAATTGCAGTAACCACCCGGACGGCGTTCGCGCACTGCGAGGCTGATATACACAGTCCCTACGAAAAGTATCTGCGCGAGGATGCGTATACTCTGCCCCCATCGAATCGGAGAATTGTTCCAACGAACGAACTCATTATCAGTGAATTGAAACGATCGAAAGAACCGTTCATCGCCAAGTTCGAAAGCCACGGGATTAACGATCGCCGGTTTAATGGCGTTCCGGTATGGGCAGCCGTGGAGGTAATGTCCTTCGGGACTCTTTCCAAGGCAATCCAGTACCGAAACGATCACAACCAAGTTTACGAGGCCGTGTGCTCCATGCTTGGAACAAAGAAACCCTTCTTGGCCTCACAGCTTCACTCGTTTACCTTCCTAAGAAACCGTTGCGCGCACTACTCCCGGTTGTGGAATTCGGTCGTCCTAAAGCCACCTAGAATTCAGCCCGAGGCAAAACGCCAAGCAAGGGATCTCTTTGGCAACTACGCTTCTAACTCCGTCTTCGCTGTCATCGTAGCCATGAACGAGTTTCTCACGTGCGCAGATTTACGCGATGGATTCCTAGACCAGTGTTCCGCTCTCATCGGCGAATCCCAAATGTATACGGAAGGAATCCTCACACCTAGGCGCTCTTAAACCAGCAAAGCTGAGCTGTCGTGGGCCTGCGGGGAGGGAGGCGTCGGGAAGCGAAAAGGGGAGGGACTACAACCGTAACTTTTTCAGGTCGGGCATCTGCCACAGGGTCTTTCCGACCTCGGTGAGCGTGACGCCGGGGCGGATTTTGATCATGTAGTTCTCATCAGTCAGTGACCGGGGGAGGAACGCGAGGCCGCGGGTGTTAAACAGGCCTTTCACCCACGGATAATGCGGGTCATAATCGATGACCTGGTGGAAACGGACCAGCTTCCGGATGAGGGCACGGACCCGCTCGGTGGAAGTCTTACTAATCGAGGCGGGATTGTGGTTGAACCGCGCCGCCAGCCACAGCTGGATGTACACGGTGTTATCCATGACCTCGTTATTCTCCAGTTCCCAGGGGAAATTGTTGCGGATTAACCTCGTCTGCAGTGCGAACTCGCTGCGGTAGCCGCTTTCACGCAGGAGTTTGTAAATATACTGCCGCGTCACGCCTGCTCTGCGGGCAATCTCCGCCTGGGTGAGGCCCTGACCTTGGAGGAGAAAAATTTCTTCAATTGTAATTTTCGCCATAGCTTAAAAGTGGGGGCTCAGCCCACCACAAAACCTTTCTAAATAGTGAGCGGATTTATGCTAACGGCTGAGGTTTCGCGGGTTATGCCGATTTTGGACTGGTGTTCGAATGGGGTGGGGCGGGTCTTGGGCTCGGGGGTTGGTGGCGGTCTAGGTGGCGGTTGGGATCATGGTGGTGATTGGGAGGGGCTGGTGGAAAAAGTTGACACAACCGGATGTAGCAGATGTGACCAGCTGGGACTTTCGGAGAGGTCTGACCATATCTGTATAGGGTTTTGCCGAGGCGAGAGCGGAGTGGGTGGAGCTGGCGGGATCGGCTGGTCCGGCGGGATTGCGCTGGGAGGATGCAGCGAGAGGAGGCCCGGGGAGGGGAGGATGGGGGAGGGGGCGTCGGGAGCGAAGGTCAGGCGGTGGGGTGGCGGGGCGCGAACAGGCCGGTGGTGTCGGTGCCTTCGAGGGTGAGGAGTGCGATTTTGCGGCGCAGGCCGCCGGCGTACCCTGTCAGGCTGCCGTTCGAGCCGACGACGCGGTGGCACGGGATGATGAGCGAGATGGGGTTGTGGGCGACGGCGCCGCCGACAGCCTGGGCGGAACTGGATGAGCGACCCTGGCGGCGGGCGACCTCGGCGGCGATGGCGGCGTACGTGGTGGTGGTGCCGAACGGGATTTCGAGCATGATTTCGCTGACCAGGGCGCGAAACGGCGTGGCGGGGAGGCGCAGGGAAAGCGTGAAATCCGGGCGGCGGCCGCTGAAGTAGATGTCCAGCCAACGCGTGGCCTCGGCAAGGAGGGGGTGGAGGGATTGGGGTGTTGCGGGGGCTTGGGTGGGAGTTGCTTCGGGGGATGGGGTGGGGGTTGTTGAACCGGGGGATGGGGACTCCTTGGGGAGGGACTCCGCGGGGAGGGTGCTGCCGAAATATTTCTGGCCCTCGAACCACAGGCCCGTGACCGCGTGGTCATCGCAAGAAACCACGATCGGTCCTAGGGGCGACTCGTATTGCATGGTGTAGATCATGCGCGTGCTCCTTCTGTGGGGTGGGCGCTGTGCGCTGTGCGCGCGGCTTGGCCTTGTGGGGCGACTTGGCATTTTGGGGGTCGCTCTGCGGGCCGACTCTCACGATTATAGGCGGGTTGGAGTGGAGTCGGGCTGGGGAAATTCGCGGGATCTGGGGCGACGTAGTGCGTCGGAGGCTGGGGCGACATAGTGCGCGAAACCGGTAGATGCCCTCGACATGGAAGGGTCAGTGTGCGCGACCGCGCACTAGTTCGCAGGTACTAAGCAGTGTACAAAGGATGAGTCGAGGAAGTCGCACGGGGATAGTCGGGCTGTTCAGTTACACACTGGTTTTGCTATGAAAGGTTGTGCGCGAAATTGATAAGCGGATGGGCAGAGCACGGAAACCTCAGGAGGTTTGTGCGCAACCGCGCACTAGTTTGCAGGTGCTAAGCAGTGCGCGGGACTAGTAAGGGGATGGGCGGAGCACATTAACCTCAGGAGGTTTCGTGCGCGACCGCGCACTAGTTTTCCGATAGAAAGTACTATACAAGGATGGCGGGGTGGCCTACGTTGGGCGATGCGGCGTGGTGCGCGGTCGCGCACTCGCGCACTAGTTCGGGGGTTAAAAGTCAGGGAGGGGAGGGGTGCGCGGTCGCGCACATGTTTTGGGGTGGGAAGAAGCAGGCGTACGAGTTGCGGGTGGGGGAGGAGGGGTGAGAATGAGCGTCGAGAAGCGAAAAAGGAGGAAACATGGACAGGCGAGCGACGGGCTACGATGGGGGACAGAGACGAGAAACACACAAACCGCAGGTTGAGAACAACTCGGAGCGTTCGCGCCGCTGTTTGCGGAACTCAACGACGGCGTGCCATTCGGCGAGTGTGGAACGCGGGCGGAATCGACACCAAGACCAGGTGCATCGTCACCGTCGTGGCGCTCATGAGCTCGGGAATCACCGACAGCTCCCTCAAGTGCCACCTGGAGAACGTCAGTGAGGCGGACAGAGATCGCGGCCATTATCACGCATGCGACGATGTACGTGGGGCGGCCCAAGGAGTGGGCCGTGTTCAACCTGGCCAAAGAGGTGTGGGGGTCCGCGAGGCGGACGCAGGGACTGAGTCTGGGGGTTCCGGGAGTTTGGGTTCCGGTTTGGAGGAGTACGCGAGCTCGCTGATGTTCGAGGTGGGCGAGCCCAACGACGCGTACGCGCAGTACTTCCGGGGGCAGAGCTACCTCGCGCCCGTGGTCGGCGGGGCGCTGCCGGTGAACAACGTGACTTTTGAGCCCGGCTGCCGCAACAACTGGCACATCCACCACGCGACAACTGGCGGCGGGCAGCTGCTCCTGTGCGTCGGCGGGCGAGGGTGGTACCAGGAATGGAGCTCACCTGCAGTTTTGATGGAACCCGGGAACGCTATTTCGATCCCCGCAGGCGTGAAGCACTGGCACGGTGCCGCGGCCGACTCGCGGTTCTCGCACCTCGCCATCGAAATCCCCGGGACCGAGGCCTCCAACGAATGGCTCGAGCCGGTGAGCTCGGCTGAGTATGAGGCGGCGGGGAAGTAGGTTATTTGGGTTGGCTTGGCAGCTAAGGGTAGCCTGTTTGCTATCTTTTAAGAATGGCGATTTTTATAAGATAGGGCCACGATTTGGCTCACTATCTTTTAAAATTGGGGGATTTTGGAAGATAGCGCCCGCCATGCGGCAGGCCGGGTCTGCATTTCGCGGGCCGGGTGGAAAAAGTTGACCGAAAACTTTGTAGCAGGTTTGACCACCTGGGTAAATGCTAGAGGTCTGACCATATCGGTGTGGGGTTTTGCCGGGGTGAGGGCAAGGGCGTGAGAAAAAGTGGGCGTAAGTACTGGTAGCTGATTATGGACCGCCCGGTGGTAACAAGTGCTACCGAGGGTTACGCCCAATCGTGATAGACGGGGCTACTCCGCATGTTTTTTGGCGGCGCAGACCTCGCAATGGGGCTAAGTATCACAGAGGCTATCTTTTAAAAATGGCGTTTTTTGTAAGATAGGATAGAAAATAAACCCCCTATCTTATAGTCAGTTTCGACCCAAGGAGCCGGATTATGACGGGATACAAGAGCCTCAAGACACTGTTCCATCAGCACTCTAACCAGGATAAATTCAACGTTAACGGTGAGTTGCAGCGCAGGCTCTCCGCACCCGGAGCCCTTCTACTTGACTATAAAATAGGAGACGATGAGCTCTTCGTTGTAGTCACGAACGAAATTCTCGCCCAACTCGAACGGGTGTGGAGCAATGAGGTTCAGCTAACGCGCCTATGGGGCCAGCTTCCGCAAGCGGCACAGCTTCATTACCTGTATAGCCTCCTTGTCGAGGAAATTCAGTCGACAAACGAAATCGAAAACGTACACTCAACCAGGCACGAGATCCAAGAGGCACTGGTTGCCGCTAGAAACCAACCGAACGGACAGACACGCAAGCGATTCCAAGAAATGGCGAGGGCATTCCACCTGTTCTTTGAAACAGACACGTCCGCACAACTCCCCACGTCACTATCGGGCCTCCGTGAACTTTATGACACCTTGTTGAAAGACGAGATCAGTCCGGATGACCGCCCAGATGGGGAGCTGTTCCGACGCGGACCTGTATCGATCATTGACGGAGTCAATCCGGATCCGGTTCACCGTGGTGCGTCAACTGAAGCGGAGATCCACACACGTCTCCAAGCGATGCTCGACATGCAGGAGATGGAAGGGGGCTCGGCACTCATGCGAGCGCTGGTTGAGCATTTCATCCTCGAACACACCCACCCCTTCTACGACGGAAACGGCAGGTTTGGCCGCTTCCTTCTCGGATTGCGCCTCAAACCTTTGCTTTCTGCCCCTACAGCTCTTTCACTTTCTGCAGAAATAATGCGTGAGAAGAAGGCTTATTACAAAGCATTTAAAGAGACGGAACACCCACTTAACCACGGCGAAGCGACTTTCTTTGTGGACAGCATGATGAGAATTCTGCAACACGCGCAAGAAAGTCGCACGGAAAACTTGACAGAAAAGCTGACTGCACTCGCAAGGCTAAGTCACGTAGTGACCGACTGGGAAAGTAGTAACTCAGAAGAACTCACCGACTACGAACAAAAGATCCTTTTCCTCCTCGGTCAAGTGGATCTCTTTGGGCCACGAAGCGGTGCTACATGGGATGAAATCGCCCAATTCCTCGACCGCACGAAGCAAACCGTGCGATCTCCGCTCAACTCATTGGAGCAGCGAGGACTTGCCACAAAACTGAGCCAGAAGCCCCTAGTAGTCGGACTAACAGAGCAAGGGAGAGCGCTACTTGGTCTGGACGCCTAGCCATCGAGTCTGGATTGGCGGGCCGGATGGAAAAAGTTGGCCGAAAACTTTGTAGCAGGTTTGACCACCTGGGTAAATGCAAGAGGTCTGACCATATCGGTGTGGGGTTTTGCCGGGGTGGGGGCTGTGTGGGGCTACTCGGCGTGGGTCTTGGCAGCGCAGTCCTCGCAGAGGAGGACCTGGACGCGGGTGCCGTCGGGGGTGTCGCGGTTGAAGAAGGTGTTGGTGGGGGCACCGCAGTCGGCGCAGTGGCCGAGCTGCTTGGAACCCTCGCCGAATTCCATGTGCATGCGGTCGTCGAAGACGTAGAGGGAGCCCTCCCACAGGCCGTCGTTGCCGAACTTCTCGCCGTAACGGACGATGCCGCCGTCGATCTGGTAGACCTCGTCGAAACCGCGGTTCTTCATGAGGGCGGAGAGGATCTCGCAGCGGATGCCGCCGGTGCAATATGTGACCACTGGCTTGTCCTTCATCCAGTCATACTTGCCGGACTCGAGCTCGCCGATGAAATCGTGGGTGGTGTGGGTATCGGGGACGACGGCGTCCTTGAACTTGCCGATCTGGGCCTCCATGGCGTTGCGGCCGTCGAAAAAGACAACGTCGGGATTCTCCTCCACGAGCTTATTGACCTCCTCAGGCTTGAGGTGGACGCCGCCGCCGACGACACCGTGCTCGTCCACCTTGACTTCCTCGGGAACGCCGAAGGAGACGATCTCGTCGCGGGCTTTGACCGTGAGGCGCGGGAAATCATGGCCCGTGCCCTCCGACCACTTGAACTCCGTGTCCTTGAAGCCGGGGTACTGCTTCATGCCCTTGATGTAGGCCTTGCAGGCATCGATGGGGCCACCCACCGTGCCGTTAATGCCGTGCTTGCTCACGAGGATCCGGCCGGTAAGCCCGAGGCGGGTGCACAGCTCCTTCTGCCACAGCTTGATGGCCTCCGGATCAGCAAGGGGCGCGAACTTGTAGTACAGGAGAATCTTGTTTACGGTCACGAGGTTATTTTAAAGCGTCGGGAGACTCCGGGAGAATCTGGCCACCATCAACAACAATCGACTGGCCGGTGATGTAACGCGCGCCGTCGGAGGCGAGGAACGCCACCGCCTCGCCGATGTCCTTCGGCTCGCCCAGGTACCCCAGCGGCACGGCGGCGGCCATCTGCTTGAGGTATGCCTCGCCCATCGCCTCGAGGCCGGGGGTGAGGACGTTACCGGGCATGACCGCGTTGATGGTGGTCTTATCCTTGGCGAGCTCCAACGCCGCAGAACGGACGAAGCCCATCTGGGCCGCCTTGGTGGCTCCGTAGTGACTCCACGCTGGGAAACCCGTGTAGTTGCCGGTGATAGATGAGGTGACGACGACGCGGCCGCGGCCAGTATCCGCGAGCGCCTGCTGCGCCGCCTGGACCATGTTGATGGTGCCCGCCACGTTGATGGAGAAGATGTCATGCACATCCTTCTCCGTCATCTCCGCGATAGTGGCCTGCGGGTAGATGCCCGCGTTGGAGCACAGGATGGTGAGCTCGCCGAACTCGGCGACAACTGCGTCCACGGCGGCGGCGCATTGGGACCTGTCGCGGACGTCGAGGGTGAGGGTCAAGAAACCTTGAGAGGAGGCGTCGACAAGCTCGGAATCGGTGAGACCGGTGACGGCGACGCGGGCACCGTGGGACGCGAGGACCTGCGCGATGCCGAAGCCGATGCCCATGGAGCCGCCGGTGACCAGGGCCGTTTTGCCTGCAAGGAGAGATGTCATAACCACCAGTGTAGCGCCGGCGCGTGGAAAAAGTTGACAGAAAAGAAAGTAGCAGATGTGACCACCTGGAGGTTTAGGAGTGGTCTGACCATATCGGTGCACATTTTGCCAGGGCGAACCAGAGGAGAGCGGCGGACACGAGCGCCGTGACGGGCGCGAGGCCGGGCGCCACAAGGAGAGTGGCGAGGACGAGGACGGCGATGACGGCCCATGTGAGGAGGGTTTTAGTGAAGGAGCCCTCGACCCAGCCGACGCCGGGAAAGCGGATGCGAGCCTCGTGACGCACCCGGCGCGGGATGGAGAAAGCGACCACGCCCAGGGCGAAGAGGAGGAGGGCGAGGCCCGCGCCGGTGACGAGGAGATCGCCGCGGGAGCCCCCGTAGGCGAGGACGGCGGTGGCGACGGTGATGGAGAGGCGCTCGCCGCGGGTGAGGGGGAGGGGGGTGGCGGGATCAACATCGGGGTAAAGGCGGGTGAAGGCGCGCAGCTCATCCACGGGGGTACCTCCTCACTGGTCAACGTGGGCCATGTTAGCCTACCCTTACCATCTAACCGCTAAGTATAAGACAGCGAACTCCCAGAGGAAAGACACATGCCAGTAACGTTGACGAGACGGCTGCTAGCCCTCGTAGCAGCCACATTCCTGGTTCTTTTGAGTACAGTCGCGGGTGGGGGCACACCGGTCGCGGCAGCCAACACCTGCAAGGAGGTGACCTCCGGGGCGCTCCACTGGGGCGTGAAAGAGTCCTACAGGAAATACATCGCCACCGGGGCAGCCCACGGCGCCATCGACTTTTCCGACGGCGCGAGCGACTTCTCCTTCCCACTCGCCTCCGCCGACATCACCTCCGACAGCGCCGGCACCATCCGCTTCAAGGGCGGCGTGCACTTCACCGGGCACCACGCCCACGACGTCAACCTGCTGGACATGAAGCTGTACAACTTCACACTGCGGGTCGACGGCGACCAGGGGGAACTCCTCGTGGACTACGATTCCCGCGCCTTTGAGGGGATGGATTACAACCACATCGGGCCGATGGCACACGGCAGCGGCGAGGTGCTGGCAACCGTGCGGTTTAGCAACCCGATCAGCTTCACCAAGGGAAGCGTGAGCCTCGCCGGGTCCACGAACCTCACCGAGCGCGGCGCCACCATCTTCGGCGGCTTCTACGAGCCCGGCCTGCAGCTCGACGACCTCGGCGGGTCGCTGGGAATGTGCGGCGGTTCCGCAGGTAGCGGTTCCACCGGTGGCGGAAGCGGATTTGTAGGAAAAACCGACTCCGGTGCCACGACCGGCGTGGCCGGGCTTGTGGGCAACCTCAACGACACGCTCGTGGAGGTCAACGGGCTCATCGTCAACTCCGGCAACGTGATGGACAACTCGACGAAGCTGCTCGGGCGTGTCAACGGGATCCCGGCGGCCCCGACGGGTGCTGGGGGAACTGCGGGCACTGCGGGGAATTCGACAGCGAATTCGGCGGCCACGACGAAGGCCGAGCACTACGTGGGCACGGTGGGGGCGCCCGCCGCAGGGGAGACACAGCGCAGCGGCAGGTCCGAGGGAACGGGCGGGGGGACGCAGACAAGCAAGGATGTGTGCAGCGCGGGGACGGGGGTGACGAGCGCGACCGCGCAGTGGGGCGTGAGGAGCTCGTTTAGGAACTACATCCGCGGCTCGATTGCCAAGGGCGGGTGGAAACTCGGTGGCGTGAGCTGGGACGAGGGCAGTGGCGCGTTCGTGTTCAACGGCGACCAGGGGGCCGTGAACCAGTCCGAGGGCACCATCGCGTTTCCTGGCACCCTCAACTTTTATGGGCACGGCGGGATCCTTGACATGACCATCTCCAACATTGAGATCCAGTTCTCCGGGCAGTCCGGGCAGCTCGTGGCCACCGTGACGTCGAACGACGTGGAGGGCACGGCGCACGACTACGGGCGGGTGGCGATCGCAGACCTGGCGTTTTCCACGCTGGACGTGTCTGACGGGGCCGCCTCCGGAACCGCGAACGCCACGCTGACCAGTGCCGGGGCAGCCGCGTTTGCGGACTTCTACGAGCCCGGCGCGCCGCTCGACCCCGTGAGCTTCACCGCATCGCTCGGCGGGGCAGCGAACTGCGCGGCGGGGCAGGGGGCGACTGCGGGCGCGGGCGGCTCTGCGGGTGCGGGGCCTGCGGACGGCAAGGCGAAGGCCGCGGCGCTCAAGGCGGGGGGCGGATTGCTGGATACGCAGGCCACCACCTCCGACTCGCGCGACGGGGCGCCGAAGGGCGACCAGTTTAAGATCAAGACGTCGACCGCCGGCGGGCAGGCGACGAACCTCGACTCGACGGTGGTGCTGCTCATCGTCGCGGCGTTCGTGGTTGGCGGGTCGGCGCTCAGCGGAACCGCGCGTCGGGTAGGAGGAAAGTGATGAGAATGGTAGCCACATGGCTTGCGAGCCTCGCGTGCGTGGTGGCGCTCGTCAGCGGGTGCGCGAGCTGGGACTCACCGCAGGCAGGAAAGCTCAGTGACGAGCTGTCCGGGGCGAGCACTGTCGACCCTCGGGCGAGAGACGGGGTGGTGAGCGTCGACAAGCTAGACGAGGTGGAACCGGTCACCGACAACCCGAAGCCGGCGCTGCCCGTCGAGCTCACCGACGCGGACGGCAACGATGTGACGGTGACCGACACGTCACGGATCCTCGCGCTCGACCTCTACGGGACGTACACGAAAACCCTGCGTGGGCTGGGGCTCGGGCCGAACATCGTGGGGCGCACCGTGAGCTCCACCGAGGACTCGCTTGCCGACGTTCCCGTGGTCACCGTCGGCGGGCACGACATCAACGTGGAGGCCGTGCTGAACCTCAAGCCGACGCTCGTCATCGTCGACCACTCCATCGGCCCGCCCGAGGCCATCGAGCAGATCCGCGCCGCCGGGGTCCCCACCGTCATCATGAACCCCACCCGGTCGCTTGCGACTTTGGGCACCGATATCGAAAACGTCGCCGGCGTGGTGGGACTCCCCTCCGAGGGGGCCACGCTGGCCAAACGGTCGGTGGACCAAGTTGAGGAGGCTCGCTCGGTGATTGCCGGGCTCGCGCCTGAGACACCCATGCGGATGGCGTTCTTGTACGCGCGCGGCACCGGCGGGGTGTTCTACATCCTGGGCAAGGAGAACAGCACGGAGGACCTAATCGGTGCGCTCGGTGGGGAAGACGTGGCCGCAGAATCCGGAATCGGTGCGCCCTCACCGGCCAGTCCCGAGGCGCTCGCCGGACTCAACCCCGAGGTGTTCGTCATGATGACCAAGGGGCTCGAATCAACCGGCTCCATCTCTGGGCTTGTGAGTAGGCCCGGGGTCGCCCAAACGGATGCCGGGCAGCACTCCCGCGTGCTCGTGCTACCCGACGGGGACTCGCTCGCCTTCGGGCCGCAGACCGGCGAACTCCTGCTCCGCGCGGCGAAGGCGCTGTATGTGGGGTAGGGGCGCTGCTGGGGCTGGGGCTGATACTGATGCTGGGTCGGCTGGAGCGGCTGGGTCGGCTGGGTCGGCGTTTGTGAGGCGGCGGCGGGCGCGGGCGATCCTCGTGGTGACCTTGGCGGTGGCCCTGGTGGGAATCGCCGTGGCCTCGACATGCGTGGGGCAGTACGAGATCCCCGTGCGCTCGCTTCCCAGGCTGGTGGCCGTAGGCCCGCTGCACGCCACCGACATGGATGCCTCCGTCGTGTGGCGGATTCGGCTGCCCAGGCTCGTGCTCGGGCTCTTTGTGGGCGCTGCCCTCGGGGTCGGCGGGGCGCTCATGCAGGCGGTATTTGCCAATCCTCTGGCGGAACCGTCCGTCATCGGTGTCACCAGCGGCGCCGGGGTGGGGGCGGCACTGGTGATCGTCAGCGGGGTGACGGCGCTCGGCACCTCCACCGTGCCGGTGGCCGCGTTCCTCTTTGGCATGGCAACCACCGTGCTCGTGTACACGCTCGCGCGCTGGAACGGGCAGATCAGGGTGGTCAACCTCATCCTCGTGGGCATCGCCGTCAACGCCGTCGCCGGGGCCATGATCTCGTTCATGATCTTCTTCGCGCCCACCACCTCCCGGGAGCAAATCATCTTCTGGCAGATGGGAACGCTCTCCGGCGCCAGGTGGGCGCACGTGGGCGTGGTGGGGACAATCGTCGTGCTTGGCGTGTGCGGGGCGCTTTTGATTATGAAGCAACTTGACCTCTTGGCCCTGGGCGAGCGGGCCGCCACCCACGTGGGCATCAACGTGCCACGGCTGCGGGCGGTGGCGATCGTGCTGGCGACGTTGCTTACCGCGGGCGCCGTATCCTACGCCGGGCTCATCGGGTTCGTCGGGCTCGTCATTCCGCACATCGTGCGCACCGTCGCCGGGCCATCCAACGTCATCCTCGTGCCCGCCTCCGCGCTCGGTGGGGCCGCACTCATCGGCGCCGCCGACGTCTTCTCGCGCACCGTCATCCCCTTTGCCGACCTGCCCATCGGGATCTTCACCGCACTCGTGGGCGGGCCAACATTCTTCTACCTGTTGCGGCGAATGATGAAGAAGGGGGTGGCCAGGTGATTGAGGCACGCGATGTTGTTGTGCGGGTGGGCGGGGCAACGCTACTGCGGGACGTGACGTTTACCGCGCTACCGGGCACCGTCACCGGAATTATCGGACCGAACGGAGCCGGCAAATCGACGCTCCTCGCCGCCCTGGCAGGGGATCTGCCGCTGGCTGCGGGGAGCGTCACAATCGGTGGGCTTGCACCGAATTCTTCGTCCGCGCGGGCGCTTGCGCAGGTGCGGGCCGTTATGCTGCAGGATGTCAACGTGGCATTCTCGTTCCTCGTGCGCGACGTTGTATCCATGGGAAGGAGACCGTGGGCCGGGACGGAAAGGTCGGCGGACGATGCGGAGCGTGTGTTGGCGGCACTAGAACTCACCGGGACGGCTAAGCTCGCGGACCGGGACATCATGACGCTGAGCGGCGGCGAACGCGCTCGGGTGGCGCTGGCGCGGGTGCTGGCACAGGAGACGCCGGTAACGCTTTTCGACGAACCGACCGCGGCGATGGATATCGGTTACCAGGAGCGCACACTGGGGATCATTCGCGGGCTCGCCGCCGCCGGTGGAACCGCGGTGGTGGTGCTCCACGATTTGAACGCGGCAGCGGCCTACTGCGACCGGTTCTACTGCCTGCGCGACGGGGCCGTGGCCGCATGTGGCGGGGTGGACCAGGTGTTTCAATCATCCGTGCTGAGCGAGGTGTACGACTGGCCGATTCGGGTGTCGCGGGATGGGGGTGTCGGCGGTTCAGTCGTGGTGCAGCCGGAGCGGGCGGGTGTACCCCCTCTTTCCTAATTTTGTCATTCGACGTAAGGTTAGCCTTACCTGTGTTTGTAGGCTTTGTACTTGGAGGTTCTCTCATGCACGTACTCACACGCAGCGCTGCTGCAAGCGCCGTTGCACTGGCAACTATGGTAGGCGGGATTTCGGCTCCGCTGGCTGGCGCGGCCCCTGCCGCGGCCGACACCTACACGGTGACCTCGGGCGAGCTCGACTGGCCGATCAAGGAATCGTGGATCAACTACATGAACATGAAGGTGTTCGAGCCCACGATCTCCGCCACCGACGGCGCCACCTACGTGCCCCGCGACCGGGCCAAGAACTACCCTGGGACCTTCAAATTCGAACTCAACCCCGCCGCCTCCACGATCGGCGCCGACGGTAACGGCACCCTCGCTTACAAGGGCGACCTCCACTTCCTCTCCCACCCCGAACGCACAGACGGGAAGATCACCAAGTACATGCTCGACGTTGAGATGAGTGACATCAAAATCACCATCGCCGACGGCACCAAGGCCACGCTCACCATGGACATCAAGGCCAAGGGTGCAATGCCCGGCGCGGGTTCCACCAGCGTGGACGAGAACGACGCTACTTTTGCCTCCTTCACCCTGGACAAGGCACTCTCGCCCAGCGCTGGCGCGCAGCTATCCATCAAGGACCAGTCCTACTCTTTCGAGCCCATCGTGGAAAAGGCACTGCTTGCCTACCAGGCCGGGCCCGTGGAAGACGGTCGCATCAACACCACATTCACCGTGGGGGACAAGGCCTCCGGCAACCAGGGCGACAACACCGCCTCCGGCAGCTCCACGATGACAGAACAGCAAAAGATCGGCGCCATCATCGGCGGCGTTATTGGCGGCGTGCTCGCCATCCTCGGCGCCGCAGCGGCCGCCATTGCCAACGGGCTCATCCCCGGGCTCGACCTGCACGCATTTGGCCTGTAACCCCACGTAAGACGCACAGTAGTTAGAAGGATCTCACATTTATGACCACGCGTTTCCTTTCACAATCTCTCCTGGCGGCAGGTGTTACCTGCGCACTTGCTATGGGGGTCGTTGCTCCAGCTGGCGCAGCGGAAACGCCGACCGTATCGACGGCTGACAGTGGCACCACTGCCTCACACAGCAACGCACTCCTCGGTGGCACGTTCGCGTGGCCAATCAAATCCTCCTTTATTAGCTACGTCCGCGGGCCACTGGCCAAAGGTTCCTTCAGCTTCACCGATGGTGCCAGCTTCTCCGAGGAGCAAAACCAATTCCTGTTTCCCGTTGATCCAGGCGCCACTCACCTCGATGCGACCGGAAATGGCAGCGTCGCGCTGCGCGGCTCCGTCCACATCATCGGCCACAAGAACTTCGGTGGACCCGGCAAACACGGCCTCGATCTCACCTACTCCAACCTCAAGATCACGGTAGACGACACGAAGGCGACGCTGGTGGGCGATTACGTGGTCTCCGGGGTTGTTGGCGGCAAGGAAGAAAACAAGATCGATAAGACCGGAACCCAAGAGCCGCTGATCACGTTCTCGCTGCCCAGCGCCATTGCACCCGGTCACGATTCCAACTTCCAGGATGCCACCAGCTACGCGGCCACCGGCATGGTGAAATCCCTGCAGCACTACGAAGTAGGCGAGGAGCTCGCTAACTCCGCCGTGGATCTCGTCCTTGACTACGACGACGGCAAAGACCCCGCAGCAACCACCCCCAACGAGCTGACCAGCTCCGCACAATTCTCCGTGGAGATGGGGCAAGACTCAGGGAAGTTCGCCGGCGTTGTCATCGGCATCCTCGCCGCACTTGGCTTCATCATCGCCGGTATCGCCGCCGCGGTGAACGGGGCGGTTCCCGGCCTCGGGGAGCAACTGCAGGCACTCGTAGACCAACTGCCGCACTTCTAGGACCAGCCACCATGCGCACACGAACTCCGCTCACACTATGTCTCGCAGCAAGCCTCACCGTAGGTGCACTGCCTATAGCAGAAGCCGCGACTCCGACCACCACGGGAACTGCCGTGCAGGCCTCCGGGTCCACCGGTGTCGACACCGAGAAAGGCTCCGACCTTGAGGCCGGAATCGAGTGGCTCTCCGCCATCATCGGTGGCGTAGGAGTGGTGGCCGTGGTGGCCGCCCTGGTGAAGTTTTTTGGAGAGCTGTTTTTCAAGCAGGCTCTCCAGGCCTTCAGCAGACAGTAAGCAAACCTCAGTGATACTAACGAAAGCGAGGTGATGAAGTAAGAAAGTTCGTTCATTTCATGCCTAGCCCTGCCCCGGCGCGAATCTCTTTTCCCAGCATGTGATTCACGCCGGGGCTTCGGTGACTGATGCAGGAACGGTGAGAAGAGGACGTCGACAAGCAAGAGAGAACTAAACCGAAACAGGGACATCATCGAAGTTCGGCACCTCACCGGCCTCGAGGTTAAACACGCGCTCCGGAACGTGGGGGCGGGGCTGGGCATCGAAGGGGAGCTGATCGTTGAGGCGCGGGGGCGTGCGACCGATGGAGGTGAAGCAGTCGCCGGAGGGGAACTCGAAGCGCAGGAGACGCGGATCATGCTCATCGACGTAAATCTTGACCAGCCCACGAGTGACCAGCGCGTGACAGCCGGCGCACAGGGGAAGGAGATTATCCATGTCCGTCTCGCCACCGGAAGCCCAATCGAAGATGTGGTGGAATTCCAGGAACCGCGAGTGGTCGCAGCCGGGCATCGCGCAACGGTAATTCCAGCGTGCAAGCAGCGCAAACTCCTGGTCCTTTGTCACCAGCCTGTGCTCGCGGCCGAGCGCCAGGTGATTACCGTTGTGATCGACCCAGTGATAGCGGAACGCCCCATCCAAAATAAGGCGCATGACGTGGCGTGGATCAGCACCAAGCTGGTCCGGGAGATACATCTGGCCATTTTCTTTGACTATCACGTTGACCTGGGCCCCCGGTGCTCGCACCGTGGAACGTGGCTGACTGCGGACTACATCGATGACACCGAAAAGCGCGTCGAGATAGAGAGAGCGGCGCGTCTTTCCAAACCTGGTAACGGACTCACGAGCGGCATCCTTTTTCTTTTCAGCAGCGGGAACGTCTGGCTGGTCCGATGGCTGGCTTTCAGGCGGTGCCAAAACATCCTGCAACGAAAAACTCGGGCGACTTTGTTGCGGATGTTTGGCTGGTTCGAAATCGTAGAACTTCAGGTCCTCCTCGATGCTCTCGTCCGAATCCACTAACTCGCCCTCGAGCACAGGCATAAGTTTAGGTGCAGGTTCAGTGGCAGTACCTTGTTCGCCTCTCCCGCTAGCTTTAGCATCCCGACCTTGGAAGATCTCTTCGGCTTCGTCGCACCCAACGTCGCGCAACTGGGCAAGTTCCCCGATCTTCAGGGCCGCCAAAAATTGAGCCCCGTGATCTGGATTTAATGTACCTGAGAAGTGCACCTTACCAGTATCATCGTCGACCGAGACCCGGAAATACTCCTCTTCACCTGGCTCCTCATTCTTCTCTTTGCCCGCCAGCTGCTCCTCCAGGCCGTCATACGTCAACGAGACCGCCAAATCCACCAACTCATGCTCATTTTCCTGCGAGAGATAGTGGATCAACTTACGCACCTTGTAATACGAAAGCTTGCCTGAACAAAACACTTCCGACAGGTAGTCAAACTCCAGAAGCCGCCTGCCTACCTGGCAATATTCAAATGCCGTGCGGTGAGATATCCCCAACTTGGCAACCAAGTAATTATGGTCCGTGGATGCTCCCACGCACTTTGATAGACCCATCTCACAGTAGATCCCGATAGCCAACAACAAGCGGGCTCTATAGATCGTAGTGGAAACAAAGTTCGCGCTGAGGCAGCGTATCAGGTCCTGAGGACCGGGCAACTTCACTTCTGCAGAGACCTCTTTACCTTGTGCTCGGCACCATGCCCGGGATGTACGGCTTCTAGCTATCTCGTCCATATCCCCCGAAAATCCTCCCGCAAATTAGTATGTGTGTTCTATTACAAGTTTGAGCCTACACCGTCATACCTCCCCTGCCTAGGGTTTTTTGTAACAGTTTGGTAACAGTTCGATGCATTCGAACTCTTATACTTTCGCAGGCTCATGACCGGCGTGTTCCCACGTTTAGGCAGTGATATGCGATTGTCCATACGGTTTATTTTGCGGCAAAAACTAGTGCGCGACCGCGCAGTGCTTCAGTCGTATACGTCACTTGTGCGCTTCACCGCAGGCAACTACGAGAGGAATAGGGCACGGCACATCCCAACCCCAACCAGCTCCGCGCACTGTTTTTGCGGTGCTAATTAGTGCGCCGCCGCGCAGTGCTTCAGCCACACCGGACATACCTTCCGGGGTGAAGTATGATGCGGCAAGTTATCAACCAGCACAACACCAAGACTCGTTGAATTTCCCCGCGCCGCCGCTCATTAATCCGTAGCCCAAGGGAATAAAGGAGCAGTTCATGACACTTCACGGTGCGCGACCGCGCACTTATTCGTACTACAAACATATCGCGATCCAGGGCGGGCCGCTGCGCGGACTGCGCGACCGCGCACTAGTTAGCAGTACGAAAGCAGTTCTAAGGACACTGCGCGGCCGCGCACTAGTTAGCCCCTCACAACTGTCCATACGATGATTACGAGGAATGAGGTCCGAGGGGGGCTTGATAGTCCGGGGTGGGAAGTAAAGGGGTCCGGGACGTGGCTCGGGGGCAGCTACTAAACGTCGACAAGCGAAAAAAGAGCGTAGAGGGAGAGGACAGCGAGGGGGGAGGCGAGGATCATGGCGTGGGCCCAACGACGCGGGCCAAAGAGGTGGAAGGCGGCGGCCCCGAGGGCGGTGCCGAGGGTGTTGTTGAGGATGTCGTTGAGGTCGGTGTAGCCGAGGGCGAAGATGAACTGGGAGGCTTCGACGAGGGCGGAGGTCAGGGCGCCGGCGGCGACGGTGGTGCGGAGGGTGAGGCGGTGGCGGAGGACGTAGCCGAGGGGGACGAAGAGGGCGACGTTGCCGAGCAGGTAATACAGGGGGATGAGGGGGTGAGAATAGCGGAAGAAATCGCCGAACGGGACCCAGCGGAACGTGCGGGTGTGCTGGACGCTCGCCTGCCACAGGCCGGGGATGGTGACCGCGGATTTTCCCACCGTCAGAAGGACGATGACCGTAAGGGCGGCGACGAGGCTCGCGACGAGGAGTCGGCGGGAAACGCGCATTTACTTCTTTTTGTACAGCGATTTGCGCTGGTAGACGGGCTCGGAGGTGACGAGGACGCCGAGGTTGCGGAAGATACCCTCGTCGACGGGGCCGAGGATGGTGGTGGTGTGGACGTCGCAACCGTAGAGCTCACCGAGCTTATCGAGGGCGCGGCGGGCGTTGTCATCCGTGGAGGCCGACACCGACAGGGCGATGAGCACCTCGTCGGTGTGGAGGCGCGGGTTGCGGGAGCCGAGGTGCTTGGTTTTGAGAGTCTGGATCGGCTCGATCGACTCGGGGGAGAGCAGATCGATATGGCGACCGATGCCCGCCAGGTGCTTGAGGGCGTTGAGGAGCATGGCTGAGCAGCAGCCAAGAAGCGGAGAGGTCTTGCCGGTGATGATGTCGCCGGTGGCGAGCTGGAGGGCCGAGGCGGGGGCACCGGTGGACTGGGCAAGCTCGACGGCCGGGGCAACGACGGCGCGATCCGAGGTGGACAGCCCCGCCTTGTTCATCACCATCGCGGCGCGGGAAGAAAGAGTATCGTCCAGGGCGTTCTGCTTCTCCTCCACAAGCGCCTTGTAGTAGCGGCGGATGATCTCCTGGCCGGCGGCGGCGCGGCAGGCGTCATCGTCGACGATGCAATAACCGGCCATGTTGACGCCCATGTCCGTGGGGGACTGGTAGGGGCAACTGCCGGTGGACTTCTCCAGGAGGGTCTTGAGCAGCGGGAACGACTCGACATCGCGGTTGTAGCTAGACACCTGCTCGCCGTAGACCGCCAGGTGGAACGGGTCGATGACGTTGAGGTCCGCGAGATCGACGGTGGCCGACTCGTACGCGAGGTTGACCGGGTGCTCGAGCGGGAGGTTCCAGATGGGGAACGTCTCAAACTTGGCGTACCCTGCGGGAATGCCGCGCTTGTTATCGTGGTAGACCTGCGACAGGCACGTGGCGAGCTTGCCGGAACCCGGGCCCGGCGCGGTGACAATGATGAGGTCGCGGGACGTCTCCACGTACTCGTTGCGGCCGAAGCCCTCGTCACTGACGATGGTGTTGGGATTGTTGGGGTAACCAGGGATAACGCGGTGGCGACGGACGGTGAGGCCGAGGCGCTCGAGGCGGTCGCGGAAATCGAAGGCGAGGGTGTTATCGTCTTCGAACTGGGTGATGACCACCGTTTGGACGAGGAAACCCCGGCCCCGGAAGACGTCGATAAGCCTCAAAACATCATCCTCGTAGGTGATGCCGAGGTCGGCGCGGACCTTCTGACGCTGGAGGTCCTTCGCGTTCATGCACACGAGGATCTCGAGCTCGTCCTTCAGGGTCTCGAGCATCGCGATCTTGTTGTCGGGCGTGAACCCGGGAAGCACGCGCGAGGCGTGGTAATCGTCGAAGAGCTTGCCACCCATCTCCAGGTAGAGCTTGCCACCGATGGCGTCGCGGCGCTCGGCGATGTGCTTCGACTGCATCTCAATGTACTTATCGCGATCAAATCCTATTTCCACGTCCCCCCATAGTAGTACAGACGGTTACTGTGGCTTGCGAGCGCGGTTGCTCTTGCGGGGGAGGAAGGAGGATTGTAAGCTCGGGGCCAAAGACGTCGACCCGAGAAGGATAAAGCTGGGTTCCCACATGGGAGTAAGGCTTGATCGGCCCGAGAACTCCTTTGCTCCCGGGGTCGGCGTTTTGTTGTTATATCTTTTCGGTGGTCTTCAGCCTCAGCTGGTCGAGACAGTTCATTGGGTCCTTCGTTAGATAGCGAACAATGAAATCAATAGCCTGCTGAGAATAAATCCAAGAAGAAGCTTTCTCATTCTTTGCTTTGCGATCGTAGGCAAACTTGGCGTTGGACTTCATGGAAAATACTCTGACGAACAAGTCGAAATGAAATTTGTTGAAGGTTACATCCTCGCCTTTCCACTTGATTGTGATTCTCGCCCGTTTGAGCCTCTTCCTGACCTCATTGATGCAACCCTTGGCCGTAAACGGATAGTAGCTTGAGCTATCTCGCACATCCTTAACAATGGCGATGCCTTGTTCCGCATCCTTATCCACGAATACGTTCAAGTCAGCTTCCCTAGCCTTCTTGACAATTCGGAAATTAGTTTCGTATATCGCTGCAACTGGTCCTTGGGACTCTCCTCGGCGCTCCTCGCCTTTGGCGTGGTGGGCCTGGTGCTCCTCGGCTGCAGCACACTGCGCCCAGTAAAGTAATGGAGTATGCCTGAAGGACACGTCATCCACCGACTCGCTCGCACGCTTACCGACGCCTTCGGTGGTCACCGTGTCCACGTCACCTCGCCGCAGGGGCGCTTCGCTGCCGAGGCCCGGCTTCTCGACGGCTCGTCGCTGGTCGCCGCGCGGGCGTACGGCAAGCACTTGTTCATCGAGTTCGCGGGGTCTCGTTTTGTTCATATCCACCTGGGCCTCATAGGGAAGTTCCGGGTGGCGCCGCTCGCCCCGCCGCAGGGGGTGGTGCGGATGCGGATCTCCGATTCCCTGGTCGCCGCCGACCTGCACGGACCACAGTGGTGCCGGCTGGTGGGTGGTGCGGACGTTGAGGGGGCCGTCGACAAGCTAGGAGCAGATCCACTGGTGACCGGAACGGAGGCACCGAACCTGGCGCGGGTGCGACGGAGCATCGGGGCGGCGCTCATGGACCAGCGGCTGTACGCGGGCGTGGGCAACATCTACCGGTGCGAGGTGCTGTTCAGGCAGGGGATCTCGCCGTTTGAGGTGGCTAGTTCCGTGCCGGAGGAACAGCAGGCGGCGATCTGGGCCGATCTGGTCGATTTGATGCGCTACGGGGAGGAGCACGGACGCATCGACACGGTTAGGGCGCAGCATTCGCCCGAGGCGCAGGGCAGGCCACCGCGGGTGGACGCGCACGGCGGCGAGGTGTACGTGTACCGGCGCGCGGGCGAGCCGTGCCTCGTGTGCGGCACGCCCATTTCGATGGAGGTGGACGGGGGCCGCAAGCTGTACTGGTGCCCGCGGTGCCAGGGGTAGGTTTGGGGGTTTTGGGCTGGGTTTGGGGCTGATTTAAGAAAAAGTTGGCACAACCGGTTGTAGCAGATCTGACCAACTGCGGTTTTAGCAGTGGTCAGACCATATCTGTGTGCGGTTTTTCTAGCCGCCGATGCTGCGGAGGTACTCGGAGGCCTTGATGGAATCGAGGAGGAGCGGGGAATCGTCGTTGAAGCGGGCGATGCCGTCGCCAAGCTCGTAGGCCACCGTGCCATTGGTGAAGGTGAGGGTGTCGCCGGTGTACTTGATGAGGAGATCGCCCTGCCGGTACGTGCCCGGCGCGAGCGTGCCGTCGCCCTCCATGTTGCCGCCGGGGAGGTACTGCGTCTCCAAGTAAAAGGGTAGGCTAAACGACATCATCGCGACATCGGCTGACTGGTCATCGATGAGGCCATCCTGCTCCATCGTGTTGACGTGCGGGAAGTTGCCGCGTTGGCACATGATCCTGCCCTCATACGGGTTACTGCACAACAGGTTGTGCTCGCCGATGGGGTAGGTGTACATGCCGGATGGTTTGAGCTCCTGGTCCCACGGCTTGCCGTTGACGTTGCCGTAATACCTGGTGATAGCCTCCCGGGCCGGCGGAGGAGTGGCAATGCTGAGGGTCTGGCCCTGCGACGGATTGTCCACCGTAAGACTCTCGCCCTCGAGGGTATAGGTAGTATCGCCGACCTTCACCTGCGTATCCGACACGCGGATCACATCCGCCACCGGCAAGACGACGGGCTCCTGATCGCGGATCATATCCTCGCCATGGAAGAACACCAGGGCCTTACCAGGGTCATTCTTGCCCTCCAGGACCACCCAGGACAACTGGGCACACGGATCGAATTGGTTCTCCTCAACTTCGAAAGTCCACGGGGACGGGTCGGAGGGGAGAGCCTCGTCGCTGAGGTACAGGCCGAATTGCGTTTCCGCCAGGTCCATGGTGGGGTCGGTGCAGGCTTCTTTGGGCGCCTCGGTGGGCGTGGACTCCGTGGAAGCGGGCTCCGTGGACGTGGTGGTGACGGTAAGCGGATCCTCAGACGCGGTGCTGGTTGAGCAACCAGCGAGCAGGCCGGCCGCGACGAGCCCGGTGAGCGCGAAGGCGGTATATGTTCTCATATGTTCTTCCGTAGTGGAGCCGGCCCGTGGCGCGGGCGGTTTGCGCGACAGCATTTATGGTTCCGGGTAGTTAGCAGCTGGGGGTTTGGGGTGCTTCTGCCTTTGCGCGGCTAATCAGGTTCGCTACTAGGTGGGTGGTGCTGCGTTTTTCTGTTTGGGGTAGACACTAGTGCGCGGCCGCGCAGTGTGGGACGCGGTCGGGCATGATCGGATTCTCCGCCAGACCGCTGGGCCAGGTCAAAGATCTGGCTTTATTCGCGACCGCGCACTAGTTCGGTTAGGGAAAGTAGTGCGCGGCAGCGCAGTCATCGAGTATGACGCGCGAGGGGACTGCAGGTGCCGAGCTTCTGTGTGCGACCGCGCACTAGTTCTGCACCTGAAAATATTCCCACGCAAACTTGGGTCCGAAAACTTCGGCCCCGATCGTGGGGCGGTTTCCCGTTTGCCCTGTTGGGCAAGTTTGCTACAAAAGATCGTGCCCACTTTTTTCGGTTTGGGGGGAAACTAGTGCGCGGCGGCGCAGACTCGGGCGCGGGCGGGCACGATCGGATTCTCCGCCAGGTTTCTCGGCCAGGCCCGAAATATCGCTTTGCGCGCGACCGCGCACTAGTTCAGTGGGGGAAAGTAGTGCGCGGTGGCAAAGCCATCGAGTATGACACGCGAGGGGACTGCAGGTGCCGAGCTTCTGTGCGCGACCGCGCACTAGTTCTGCACCTGAAAATATTCCCACGCAAACTTGGGTCCGACACTTTCGGCCCCGATCGTGGGGCGGTTTCCCGTTTGCCCCGTTGGGCAAGTTTGCTACAAAAGATCGTGCCCACTTTTTTCGGTTTGGAGGGAAACTAGTGCGCGGCGGCGCAGACTCGGGCGCGGGCGGGCACTCCGCCCGGTGGCACGAGCTTGCCGAAGCTCATCGTCATGCGCGACCGCGCACTAGTTCAGTGGGGGAAAGTAGTGCGCGGCGGCGCAGTTGCGCACTAATTCGGTGGTGTGAACTATGTGGAGCTTGGGGCAAGGCTCGAGCAGCACAAAGGGCCCCACCGGGGAGGTGGGGCCCTATGCGTGACTAATAATTAGTCTTCGCGGCGGCGGCGCAGCGCGATGAACGCGGCACCGATGAGCAGTGAGAGCGCGCCCAGGAGGGCAGCGATCTGCACGTACTGCACGCCGGTGGACGCGAGGTCCTTCTTGGCGTGCTTGCCAGGCTTGGCGTTGCTCGGCGCCTTGTCGCCGGAGCGAATCGGCTCGGAGGCCTTGCCGTCGCCCTTGCCCTGCTGGCCGGGCTGGTCGCCAGGCTTGGTGGTGTCGGGCTTGGTCGTCTCGGGCTGAGCGGGAGCCTCGGGAGCCTCGGGCTTGGCGTGGGAACCGGGGTTGTCAGAGCCGGAGGGGATGATCCCCAGCTGGCTGAGGGCCCAGGCACCGCCACCGAGAACCGCCAGGCCACCGAGGACACCGCCGACGATGGCCGGGATGTTCAGCTCCTCGGGGACCGTCACGGTGGCGACGGCGGCGCTCACGGGGGCACCGCCTATGAACTCGGTCACCATGATGCTGTACGTGCCGGGCTTGGCGTCCTTGGGGGCCGTGACGGTGAGGGCGCCGGTCTTCGGGTCAACCGTGACGGCGTTGTCCCACCCCTGGGGAACCTCGGTCACCTTGAAGGTGGCACCCGCGGGGAGCTCCTTGTCGGAGACGAGGGGCAGGGTCACCGGCTTGTCGCCCACCTTGGTGGGCGCGTAGCTGAGGCCGGAGACGACGACCGCGACGTCCTGGTACACCGTGTCGGTGGAGCCGTCGGGGTAGGTGACGACGATCGGGATCTGATACGTGCCGGCGGGAACGTCGGCACCGGGGGCGAGGGTGAGCGCGCCGGTGGTGGCATCGATGGTCACCCAGGTCGGAGCGTTCTTACCAAGCGCGAAGGTGGTGCCGGCGGGGGCAGTTTCGGTGCCCTCCGTGGCAGGGTTGTCGAAGCTCGGGGCCGGGACCGTGGCCTGCTTTCCGGCGAACACCATTGGGGTGGAGGCCGGGTAGGCGGGCTGGTTGGCATCGCTGAGGCGCTCAGCCTTCGGCTTCTCGACGATCACCGGGACGCTTACGACCTCGCTCGAACCGTCGGCGTAGGTTACCTTGACCGGGACGAGGTAGCCGCCGGGGGCGACATCCGCGCCAGGGGCGAGAGTGAGCGCGCCGGTCTTCGGGTCGACTTTCACCCACGAGGGAGTCTCATCCGTGGGGGCGAAGGAGACCTTCTCCGGGGTCTCTTCCACTGCGTCAGTGGTCGGATCGTCGAAGCTCGGGGCCGCGACGGAGCCGTCCTTCCCGGCGGTGACGCGTGGCGTCTTGGCCGGGTACTGCGGCTGGTGCTTGCGAGCATCGGGCAGCGTGGCCTCCTCGGCCTTCTTGGTCACCACGACGGTCACCTGCGTCATCACGGTCTTTGTCTGGCCACCGATGGTGACCTCGACCGGGATCTCGTACGTGCCGGGGGCGACATCCTCGCCCGGGGCGACCGTCACGGCGCCGGTCGCGGGATTGATGGTGACCCAGGACGGGGCATCCTTACCGAGGGCGAACGAGGTGTTCTCCGGCAGGCGCTCGACCTGTTCGGTGAACGGGTTGTCCACCGTCGGCGGGTCGATGACCAGCTGCTCGCCGGCCTTCACCGGGTGAGCCGGGCCGTAGTTCGGCGTGAGCTGCGGGCGAGCCTTGACCACGATGGTGGTCTCGATCACGTCGGTGGAGCCATCCGGGTAGGTGACGAGCACCTTGACCGGGTAGCGGCCGGGCTTGGCATCGGCCGGCGGGACTGCGGTGACGCCGCCGCTCGGGGAGACCGTCACCCAGGACGGGTTCGCGCGATCGCCGGTGTACGTGGTTCCGGCCGGGGCCTCGGCACCCGGGAACACTGTGGGCATGGAGATCACCTCGCCGGCGATGACCGGTGCCTCGGACAGCGTGCCGCCGGGGACGGAGGCCGTATCCAGGCGCGGGGCGAGCTTATCGGCCTGCTTAACAGGGGCGCCCACCGTCACCGGGACCTCGACCGTTTCCGTGGAGCCATCCGGGTACGTGACAACGACCGGGATCTTATAGGTGCCGGGCTCCACGTCCTTGCCGGGTGCCAGCGACACGCTGCCATCGGGGTTGACCGTGGCCCACGAGGGCACACCGTCGCCGGCCTTGTATGAGGTTCCGGAGGGCGCGGCCGAGGCGTCGACAAGCGGAGCAGGAACGGTGGCCTTCTCACCAGCGGTGACCGGTGTGGAGGCGTAGCGGGGCTGGAGTGCCTCGGCGTCCGTGGTGCGCGGGGTGACCGTGACCGGGATCGTCACCGTATCCGTTGTGTTATCTGGGTAGGTGACGACGACCGGGACGTTGTACGTGCCGGGCTTGACGTCCTTGCCGGGGGCGAGGGTGAAGGTGCCGTCGGGGTTGACGGTGACCCACTTCGGTGCGTCCGCACCGGCCTTGTACGTGGTGCCGTCGGGGGCGGTCTCCTTGGCGGGGGTCGCTGGATCGTCGAAGCTCACCGCCGTGACGTTCGGCTTGGTCTCACCGGCGGCGACGGAGGCGCCAGGGGAGGCCGGGGACGGCTCGTAGCGGTGGTTATCGTTGGCCGGCAGCACCGTGACCTTGACCGGGATCTCGTCGGTGGAACCATCAGCGTACGTGGCCTTCACCGTGCCCGGGTACGTGTCGGGCTTGACATCGGCACCGGGGGCGATGGTGGCCTGGCCGGTGGCAGGATCGACGGTGATCCACGACGGGCCATCGAAGGAGAACTTCGTGCCCTCCGGGGCGGTTTCCGTGGCGGGGGTCGTGGGATCATCGAAGGACGGGGCCGTCGACGTCACCGTGGTCCCGGCCTGAACGGCGGTGTCGTTCGCCTTGTACCGCGGCTCGGACTGCTGGGCCTGCGTCTTCTGCGCCGTCGGGGCGGCAACAGTCACCGGGACGTAGAACGTGTCCGTGGTGCCATCGGGGTAGGTGACGACAACCGGGACGTTGTACGTGCCGGGTTCAACGGTGGAATCCGGCTTGAGGGTGAGGGTGCCATCGGGGTTGACCGTGGCCCAGGACGGTGCGCCCGTTCCGGCCTTGTACGTCGTACCTGCCGGAGCGGTCTTGCCGTTTGCCCACGTCGGAGCAGGGGTCGTGGTGGACTTACCGGGCTCCACCGTGGTGGCGGCCGGGGCGATCGGATCGTAGGAATCCTTATTCTCAACCTTGGTCGGGGCCGCCTCGGTGACGTTCACCGGCACCATGACGGTCTCCTTCGAGCCATCCGGGTAGGTGACCTCGACGGGGATGTTGTAGCGGCCGGCCGGGACGGTGGCATCCGGGTTCACAGTGATGGTGCCATCGGAATTGACCTTGGCCCACGCCGGTGCGTCCGTTCCGGCCTTGTACGTCGTGCCAGCCGGAAGATCCTTACCGTTCTCATCCTTGGGCGCGGCAACCGTAGCCGGAGTGCCCTGCGTCACCTCGGTGGTCTCGTACGCCGGCTGGTAGGCGGCGGCGTTCTTCTGGGCCGTCACCACGACGGCGACCGTGCCCTCGTCGGTGGAGCCATCCGGGTAGGTGACCACGACGGGGATCTTGTACGTGCCGGGTTTGGTGCCGGCTGGCGGGTTGGCCGTCACGGCGCCGGTCGCGGGATCGACGGTCGCCCAGGTCGGTGCGTCCGTTCCGGCCTTGAACGTCGTGCCCGCGGGAGCCTTCTCCACCTTGTCGGCGGTGGTCGGATCGTCGAAGCTCGGGGCCGTGCCCGTCACCGGGCCCTTGCCGGCCTCCGCCGTGAGATCCTCGGACGAGTAACGCGGCTTATTGACGGCGGCGTCCTTCGGCGCCTCCGTCACCGTCACCGGGACGTTGACGATGTCCGTGGAGCCATCCGGGTAGGTGACCTTCACCGGAACGGTGTAGTCGCCGGGCTTCACGTCCTTGCCGGGCTTGATGGAAATGGAGCCATCAGGGTTGACCGTGGCCCAGGACGGAACGCCCTCGCCGGGTGCGTACGTGGTGCCCGCCGGAGCCGGGGTATCGAACGTGGGCGCCGGAACCGTGGTTTCCTGGCCGGCCTGCACCATCGTGTTGGACTTGGGGTAGCTCGGCTGCGTCTTCTCGGCCTGGGTCACGTACGGGTTCACCTTGACGGGGACCTTCACCGTATCGGTGGAGCCGTCCGGGTAGGTGACAACGACGGGGATCTCGGTCACGCCGGTGGGGACATCCTTGCCAGGCTCGACCGTGACGGAGCCGTCCGGGTTGACCGTCGCCCAGTCCGGTGCGCCCTCGCCCTTGGCGAAGGTCGTGCCAGCCGGGGCCGATTCGGTGGCGGGGGTCGACGGATCGTCGAAAAGCAACGGGGCAGTGGTGGCCTTCTCGCCGGCGTTGACCGGCGTGGTGGCCGGCGCGGTGGGCTCGACGGCGGCGGCCGTGGGCAAAACCGTGACCGGGACCTCGACCGTCTGCGTCGAACCATCCGGGTAGGTGACGACGACGGGGACCTTGTACTCGCCGGGCTTGATGTCAGCGCCGGGCTTCAGGGTAACGGAGCCGTCGGGGTTGACGGTGGCCCACGTCGGTGCGTCTGCTCCGGGCGCGAAGGTGGTGCCATTCGGAAGAGGAGCACCGTTGACGCCCGTGGGGGCCGGCACCGTCTTCTCGGCGTCCTTGCCCACCACCGTCGGCTGTGCAGGGTAGGTGGCCTTGTTCTTCTCCGCGTCCGAGACGTACGGCGTCACCTTGACCGGGACCTCGACCGTCTCCTTCGAGCCGTCGGGGTAGGTGACCTCGACCGGGATCTTGTAATCGCCGGCCGGAACGTCCGCACCGGGCTTGACGGTGAGCTCGCCGGTCTTGGAATCAACGGTGGCCCAGGACGGAGCTGCCGTTCCGGTTTTGAAGGTGGTGCCCTCCGGCATCGTCTCGGTCTCCGAGGTGCGCGGGCGGTCGAAGGTCACCGGGACCTTCGCCTCGCCGCGCTGCGACACCTCCGTGGCCTGCGGGTACGCGGGAACGCTCGCCTCAGCCTGGGTGAGCTTTTTCTCCGTCACCTCGACATCGGCATAGATTGTCGCGGTGGAGCCATCGGGGTAGGTGACCAGCACCGGCACGTGGTAGGTGCCGGGGGCAACATCGGTGCCCGGCTTGACCGTGAGCCGACCGGTATCCGGATCGACCGTCACCCAATTCGGAGTTTCCTTACCGTCGGTGCCCTTGCCGGGGCCGAACTTCGTGCCGTTGGGCACGGTCTCCTTCACGTCGGCGGTGGAGGGATCGTCGAAGCTCGGCTCGGTGACCGTGCCCGTGGAATCCTGCGCCACGCTCGTCGGGGTGGACGGGTAGGCGGCCTTGTAACGCTCCGCGTCCGGCGTGCGCTTGGTGACCTCGACCGGAACGTTGACCGTATCCGACGTGCCATCCGGGTACGTCACCGTGACCGGGACCTGGTACACGCCAGGCGCAACGTCGGTGCCCGGGGTGGCGGTGACGGCGCCGGTCTTGGGATCTACGGTGACCCAGGACGGAGCATCCTTGCCGTCCGCGTCCTTGCCGGGGGCAAACTGCGTGCCGGCGGGGGCCGTCTCCGTGGCATCCGTCGCCGGATCATCGAACGACAACGGCTTGGTGGTCACCGTGCCGCCCTGCTCGGTGGTGGCGGTCTCGGCCGGGGCCTGCGGCTCGTAGAGATCCTTATCCTGCTTCACCAACGCCGGGTTCGGGGTGACAACAACCTTGCCCTTGCCCTGGATGGTGTGGGTGACACCGTCCTTATCGACGACGTCGTACTGGATGGTGACATCCTCGTACAGGCCCGTCTTGGCCGTCTCATCGACGGTCAACGTGCCGTCCGGGGCGAGCGAGAAGCCAGCCGGAAGGTCGCCGACAGGCTTGAAGTTGGTCGCCTTGACGCCCTCGGGAAGCCCCAGGACAGTGATCGGCTTGGAGCCCTTCTCGCCCTCCTTGAAGGTGTAATCCACCATCGTCGCCTTGGTCACCGTGAGATTATTGGTGGTGCCGACCCGAACTTCCTTGGTCTCATTGTTCGCGCCAGGGACGGAACCAACCGCCGTCACCTTCACCGGCCACGTGCCGAACTCCGTCGGCGTGCCCGTGATCGTGCCCGTCTTCGGGTCAAACGTCAGCCCCGCCGGCAGCGGTGTGGTGGGATCGAGTTCGTAGGTCCAGGTCACCGGGGAATCGCCGATCTTCTCCGGGACCTCAACAAACGCGGCAACCTTGCCGTCCTTGTTCGCCGGGTTACCCGGATCCTGCAGCGGGTATGCCTGGCCCACCGTGCCGTACGGCGTGTGCAGACGGGCGGGGATAGCCGTGAAGCTATCGATGCCCATGATGAGCGGATCGTCACCATCAGGGAGCGCGTACAGCGTCGCGTTGTAGGTGGAGACCTCCTTCAGATCCTTCGGCACCACCATGGGGCACGTGGGAATCATGCCGTTCGCGTCGGCGGTGGCCTCGCAGCTTTCGATCTCGTTGCCGTTCGGATCGGTCCACACGATCTTGTACTTCTGGTCGGCCTGCGACGGCCAGCCGGTGGCGCCCGTGTGCACCGTCACGCCCGGGGTGGCGAAATTCTTCCGCGTATCGTACTTGAGCACGTCAAACACGGCATGCGGAGTAAGCGCACCGATATTGACGGGCGAGAAGTAATCCGCCGCGATGGTCTGGGTGGCGGTCACGCCATTGGGGATCTCGGTACCCACCGGATCCCAGTTCGCGTACTTAGAACCGCCCCAATTCTCGTTGCGCCACGGGGTGGTCACGCCCGCCACACGCGGCATATTCGGCGTGGACACGTACATCCAGTTCCAGTTGACGTGCTTGGTGTCTTTGGCGAGGCCGCTATCGCCCCACGAGCCCTCGAGCGGGCTGCCGGCGACCTTGCCCACCTTGTCGGCGGGCACCTTACCGGGCTTGCGGTTATCCATTCCGTACGTGCCGTTGAAGCGGATCTTGTAATTGCCCTTGGCATCCGTCACGGTCTGCACCGTCTCGGCGATCCACTCCGGGTGCGCCTTGACCTGCTCCATGATCCAATCGTTGAGCTTCTTCTGGTCCTGCGGCGTCCACCCCTTGCCGCGCAGGGGGTGGTTATTGAAGTCGGCCTTATGCTCGTTGTAGTAGGCCTCGATCTGGTTGACCGCGTCATCCGACAGGTACGAAGCCACCACCTGGACATCCGGGATACCGCGATCGTGGTTCGGGTTGTTCACGTCCTGCCAGCGCAGCGAACCCACGCCCTGCACCCAGTTCCAGTAGATACGGCCGTTGATATCGCCGTTGCCACCCTTCAGATTCTCCGGCGACTGCGTCACCCACTGATCCTTCGGCTTGTGGTTCGGCAGCGACGGATCCTCTTTCGCCTTAAAGATCGCGTTGGCACCGCGCACGCGGCCACCAGTCCAGCTCGCGCCACCCGTGGTATCCACCACAATGCCGTCAGGCACCGGGCGGTAACCATACGCCCAAAACAGCTCCTCGTTATCGTTGGGAGCGCGGAACCACAGCTGCACCTTCTCCTTGAACGCCGCCGTGGGATCGGCCTCGAACGTGTGCTCCTTGCCGTTGGCGTCCTTGTACGGCTTCAACGCGATGGAGTACGAGCCGTCCTCCGCTGTGGTGGTCTTGTACACCGGCGAGGAAATCTGGCCGTTCTTGTTTTTCTCCGTCCACTGCGCGTAGACCTCAATGCCCCCCAGTGGCGTGCCGTTAGTAACGGCATCGGCGATCCACTCCGTGGGGGTCATGCCCATCTCCACGACGCTGCCGTTGACCGTGCCCTTGGCATCTTTCACGCCGGGGGAGACGATGGCGCCATCGTAGAAGCCGTTCTCCACGGCCTGCGGGTCGGTGGGAGCATCGGACATATCCGGCTGAGGCTTGGCGTCCTGCGACGCACCCGCATCAGCAGCCGGGGCCTCCTGCGCCACCGCCTGGGGCGGCTGTGCCGGGACGAGGCCCGGCAACACCATAGTCAGGGACACCGCTGCAGCGGCGATGGAGAAGCCGCGCGGACGGCTCCTCCGCAAAGCATGTGAACTCACAGTTATAGATCCTTTGATTTAGCTGGTAGCGCACTGACTCCGATGCCAGCTGCCACGTATATTTACAGGTCACACACAGTATACTCTTAAATCTGCAGATAAATGAATATTTACTTGTCTGGCTATCACCATAAGGTTTTATTAAAGTCCTTACCGGGGAAAAAGCCGCCTCAACCTGGTGGATAACAAACAAAACCCGGGCCCGCCACAACGGCGAGCCCGGTACCTTAAGAAATTCTTCGCTTAACTACTTCACCACGAGGTTAACCAAGCGTCCGGGGACGACGATCTCCTTCACCACCGTCTTACCCGTGAGCTGCGAGGCGGCCGCCTCCTTCGCAGCGGCGAGGACGTCCGTCCGAGACGCCTCAACCGCAACGGTGATGTGAGCGCGCACCTTACCGTTGACCTGGACGGGAAGCTCCACCGAGGCGTCGACAAGCAAAGACTCGTCGAACGTGGGGAACGGGGCGTACGTGATGCCGCCGGAGTGACCGAGGCGCGACCACAGCTCCTCGGCGATGTGCGGGGCGATGGGGGACACCATGATGGTCAGCGGCTCGAGGGCCGCGCGGGGGGCGCCACCGGGGTAGTGCTTGGTGAGGTGGTTGGTCAACTCGATGAGCTTGGCGACAACGGTATTGATACGCAGATGCTCATAATCATCGCGCACACCCGCGATCGTGCGGTGCAGGAGCTTCTCATCATCAGCCGTGAGCTCATCATCTGTGAACACCGGCTCACCTGTCTCTTCATTAACGGCAAGGCGCCACAGGCGCTGCAAGAAACGATGCGAACCGATGACATCCTTCGTCGCCCACGGGCGCGACATGTCCAGCGGACCCATTGCCATCTCATATAGACGCAGCGTATCCGCGCCAAAGTCCTCGCACACCTGGTCGGGGGAGACTGCGTTCTTCAGGGACTTACCCATCTTGCCGTACTCCTGATTGACCTCTTCGCCCTGGTAAAAGAACTTTCCGTCCTTCTCTTCTACCTCGGCCGCCGGGACGTACACGCCACGCTTGTCCGTGTACGCGTAGGCCTGGATGTACCCCTGGTTGAAGAGCTTGCGGTACGGCTCCTTGGAGGAGACAAAGCCCAGGTCAAAGAGCACCTTGTGCCAAAAACGCGCGTACAAGAGGTGCAGCACAGCGTGCTCGACGCCGCCGACGTACAGATCCACGCCACCCGGGTCCTGCGGGCCGTAGAGATCCGGCTGCGGGCCCGTCCAGTAGCGCTCGTTTTCAATGTCAACGAACCTCTCGCTGTTGGTGGGATCGATATAGCGCAGCTGATACCACGACGACCCCGCCCACTGCGGCATGACGTTGGTATCACGCGTGTAGTGCTTCGGGCCATCGCCCAGGTCAATGGTCACATTCACCCAGTCCGTGGCCTTGGCCAGCGGCGGGTGCGGCTCCGAATTGCGATCATTGGGATCCGCCGTCACCGGCTTGTAGTCCTCCACATCCGGCAGCTCCACCGGGAGCATGTCCTCCGGCAGGGCGTGGGCGCGACCCTCATCGTCATAGACGATGGGGAACGGCTCGCCCCAGTAACGCTGCCGCGCAAACAGCCAATCACGCAGCTTAAACTGCTTCTTGGCGCGGCCCGTGCCGTTCTCCTCGAGCCGCTCAATGGCGGCAGCGATGCCGTCCTCCTTGTTAAGGCCGTTCAAGAAATCCGAATTGATATGCGGGCCGTCCTCGGTAAACGCCTCCTCCTCGATGTTGCCGCCATCGAGAACCGGCACGATGGGCAGGCCAAAGACCGTGGCAAACTCGTAGTCACGCGTATCGTGGGCCGGCACGGCCATGATCGCGCCCGTGCCGTAGCCCATGAGCACGTAATCCGAGATGAACACCGGGACCTCCGCGCCGCTGAGCGGATTGACGGCCTTCACGCCCAGGTAGACGCCCGTCTTCTCCTTGTTCTCCTGCCGCTCCAGGTCCGACTTCGCGGCGATGGAGAGGCGGTAGGCATCGACGGCCTCGGCCGGGGTCTGCTTGCCGAGCGTCCACTGCGGGTTGGTGCTGGCCTCGTAGGGGGTGTCACCCTCGGCATCCATGAGCTTATCGACGAGGGGGTGCTCGGGGGAGAGCACCATGTACGTCGCGCCGAAGAGGGTATCGGGGCGGGTGGTGTAGACGGAAACGACCTCGTCGTTTCCGCTTAGATCGCCGGCTTCGCCTGCGCCAGCGTCGCAGCGAATGGTGAAATCGACCTCCGCGCCCGTCGAACGGCCGATCCAGTTACGCTGCATGGACTTAACCTTCTCGGGCCAGTCGAGCAGAGCGAGGTCGTCGATAAGCCTGTCACCGTAAGCAGTGATGCGCATCATCCACTGGGAGAGCTCCTTGCGGAACACCGGGAAGTTGCCGCGCTCCGAGCGGCCGTCGGCAGTGACCTCCTCGTTGGCGAGCACCGTGCCCAGGCCCGGGCACCAGTTGACCAGCGACTTCGTGCGGTAGACGAGGCGCTTCGAATCGACGTAATCAGCCTTTTGCTCGGGGGTCATGTCCGTGCGGGACGCGAGCTTCTTCTCCAGCTCGCTGATCGGCTTCGCCTTCTCCTCATCCTCGTCGAAGTAGGAATTGTAAATAGTGAGGAAAATCCACTGCGTCCAGCGGTAATAATCTGTATCGATCGTACGAATCGCGCGCCGCTTATCATGGCCGAGGCCCAGCTGGCCCAGCTGGCGCTCCATGTTGTGAGTATTCTTCTCCGTGGTCTCCCGCGGATGCGTGCCCGTCTGGATCGCGTACTGTTCCGCCGGCAGGCCAAACGCATCGTAACCCAGCGTATGCAACACGTTAAAGCCATTGTGGCGGCTGTAGCGGGCAAACACGTCCGTGGAGATGTAGCCCAGCGGGTGGCCCACGTGGAGGCCCGCGCCCGACGGGTAGGGGAACATGTCCTGCACAAAGCGCTTCGGCTTGTTCAGCAGCTCGGCATTCGGCTCTT
Source organism: Corynebacterium pyruviciproducens ATCC BAA-1742 (assembly GCF_000411375.1). GTDB lineage: Bacteria > Actinomycetota > Actinomycetes > Mycobacteriales > Mycobacteriaceae > Corynebacterium > Corynebacterium pyruviciproducens. Next base: position 467,251 of record NZ_KE150447.1, read on the forward strand.
TGAGATCACCCACCGGGTTCGGGGCCGCGAACACATTATTATCCGCCCAATAGCCCTGCCATTTCTTCTCAATGTCATGCGCCAAGCGCGCATCGTACCGGTACGTAAAAGAGTCGTTCGTCATGCAACAAGAGTGTAGTAGATAGACGTACACCCGCGCGTTTTGGCTCGGGCGCGTGCGCGCACACGGGCGTGGGGGTGCACGCGTGAAGAGAAATGAAAAACGGGCGCCCCGTCAGGGGCGCCCGCAGGAGACCGTGAGGTCTACCGAAGTGAGTAAGAAAGGGACGTCGACAAGCTAGGAATCCTTGGACACCGACGCCGCGGCCTCGGCCTGGTAATCGAGGGGGGAGGACTCGGCGAGCTCGGCCGTGCGCTTGATATCACCGCGAGCGAATTTGTTCACAACCATCGCGATAGCGCCGTCACCAGTGACGTTGCAGGCGGTGCCGAAGGAATCGATGGCAATGTAGGCCGCAATCATAAGCGCAACCTGATCATCGTCGAAGCCCAGCATCGACTGCAGCAAACCGACCGCGGCCATGATCGCGCCGCCCGGAACGCCCGGCGCCGCAATCATGAAAATGCCCAGCATAAGGATGAAACCGATAGCCATCGTCGGCGGCAAATCCATGCCGTCCATCCACACAATCGCGAACGCGAACAGGGCAATCTTTTGGATCGAGCCGGACAGGTGGATCGTCGCGCACAGCGGAATGACGAAGCCGGCGACCGCGTCCGTCACGCCGTTCTTCTTCGCGCACCCATAGGTAATCGGAATCGTCGCAGCTGACGAGGACGTGCCGAGCGCCGTCGCGTACGCCGGAAGCATATTCTTCAGCGACGTGAACGGGTTCTTGCCGGCGATGAGACCTGCGATAATGTACTGGCCAACGAGGATAATCCACGTCATGATCACCGCGAGGAGGAGCACCTTACCAAAGGCGGACAGGGTATTAATAAGGTTGCCATTCATGCCCAGCGACAGGAACATGCCGAAGATGTAAAGCGGCAGCAGCGGAATGATAAAACCGCTGATCACGTGCATAATGACACGCTGGAGATCCTGCGTGCCACGGAACAAGGTATCCGATTTCACGGCCGTCATCGCCACGCCCACCGTGAACGCCAGCAACAACGCCGTCATCACGTCCATCGGCGCAGGCATCTTGATTTCGAAGTAGGGCTGCAACGCGCCCGCATCGATATCATCCACCTTGGCGGTGCTGTTACCAGCAAGAAGCCAGCCGTACAGGCTCAAAGCGATGCCGTAGGCGATGAAGCCAGAAATAATCGTGGACACATAAGCAATGGCAGTGGTGATACCCAGCCACTTGCCGGCGCCGCGGCCGAGGGAGGCGATCGCCGGCGCGATGAGGGCGAAGATCAAAACCGGAATGAAGAAGCCGAGGAAGTTGCCGAACAGGCCGTTAAAGGTAACGAAGATCCTGGAAATGGCAACACCCCAGCCAGAGCCATGAAAAATAAACGACGCAATAATTCCCAGAATAATCGCGACAACGATGCGGAACAGGAGACTTCCGCTCAACTTCTTAAAATCCATACGAGGATTATAGCCCGCTGTGAATAATATTCAAATAGGTTGGGTGTAGTTTTTTCTGCCCCACCTGTGCGGGCAATCCCGTTGGCGGCAGGCGGTACAGTAAACCGTATGAATGCGACCGTCGTCTGCGCAGTCATCTGCGCCATCCTAGCCATCATCATGGGCATCGCCGGCGTCCTCGGCTGGACGCGGCACTTCCCCGGCAACTCCCACATCGGCATCATCACCGCCGGCACCCGGAAATCCCGCGAGGCCTGGGAGCGCGCCCACTTCGTCGCCGGGCCGTTCTGGCTCATCGGCGCGCTCGCCTTTGTCTTCGCCGCGCTGTTCAGCTACCGCGGCTCGTGGATCCTCGCCGTCATCGCGACTCTGTTGGGGCTGGTCCTGCTCGCGCTCGGCGTCGGCAGCGGGGCACGGTTCTCCGCGCTTTACGACGCCTCCTCCTCGGCCGCTGCGGACAGTGGCACCGACGGCTCGGCAGGGGAGGGCGGCGACTCACAACCGGCGCCGGTCAGGGTCGACGTGGATGCTGTGCGCAAGGCGGCCCAGCGCTCGCGCCAGGATGGATCCGACACCACAGCTTAGCTATTATCGAACGTGTGTTCTGGTTACATACCCCCTACTTAGGGTGCTGGTGAGCTGGCCACCGACTCACCTGGTAGCATCCCAACCATGCGTTTAGAGAAACATTGCTACAACTGGTGGTGGCTCGCGAAATAGCTCGCGGGTCCGATGTTTCTGCTCTGCAACCCGCGAGGAACCTAGTCTTCGCGGGAATTTTTTTACTCTCCTTTCCGCGGACGCTACTCGCAGCTGCCCGGTCCACAGCCCGGGCTCGTCGCAGGGCAGGCCCTCATCCCTCATGGCACCCCTTATAGCAATCCTCCGGCGCCGACCAGCCCCCACGGAAAGGACAACAATGACACTGTACGAGCACGCCCGCCACGTGCGCTACCACGCGGACGCCTCCGCGCTCTTCGATGCGCTCGGCGGCCGAGAGGCGGAATCCTCCGTGCTGCTCGAGTCCGCCGACATCGAATCAAAAGACGGGCTGCAATCCGTGGCTGTCCTCGTGGCTTCCGTCCGGCTCACGTGCAACCAATTTACAGTTTCCGCCGAGTCGCTCAACGAGCGCGGCCGCGAAATCGTTTCCCGCCTTAACGTTCCGCTCACCTATACACGCGCACGCGCCTTTGAGGAGTCCGCCCGATTGAAGGAGCCCTCCACGATGGACGTGCTCCGGGCGATCCTCGCCGCCGCCACGCCACAGCAATCGGCAGGTAGCGCGGGGGAGGGGCACGCATCGCGGCTGCCCTATCTCGCCGGCGGCATCGCGTTTGATTACCTCGCCACGTTTGAGGAACTCCCACCGGTACCGGAATCTTTAAACCGATTCCCCGACTACCAGTTCCTCCTCGCCGACGTTCTCCTCGTTGAGGACCACACCTCCCGCACTGCCATTCTGTACGGCTACGACGCGGATCTGGTGGAGTCCTACGCCGCGCGTATCGAAGCCTATACGGGTGCAGATGCCGAGGCCCCCGAAATCGGTGCTGCTGCACCGACTACCGTACGAGCCACGGCGGTTCCTGACGATGAAACGTTCCGGGAGGACGTCGAAAAGCTAAAGAAGAATATTTACAACGGTGACATCTACCAGGTCGTACCTGGGCGAGGATTCGAGATTCCGTGTCCGGATGCCTTCGCAGCCTACCGGTGCCTCCGCGATGCCAACCCCTCACCGTACATGTTCTACATTCGTGGGCTAGACGCGGAGGGTAAGCCCTACGAGCTCTTCGGAGCTTCGCCGGAATCCAACCTTAAATACGACGCCGAGCACCGATTCCTACAGCTCTGTCCGATCGCTGGAACCCGACCTCGGGGAGCGACGGAGGAGCTGGACATCCGCACCGAGCTCGAGCTGAGAACCAATAGCAAGGAACTGGCCGAGCACACCATGCTCGTTGATCTCGCCCGCAATGACGTCGCGCGAGTGGCGGCGCCCACGACGCGCACGGTGGTCGACCTCATGCACATCGATCGATATTCCCGCGTCATGCACCTCGTTTCCCGCATCACAGCGACGCTCGCAGACGGGTACGATGCGTTCGACGCCTACCGCGCGTGCATGAACATGGGGACGCTCACCGGAGCCCCAAAGATTCGCGCCACGGAGCTGCTGCGCTCGGTCGAAAACGCGCGTCGCGGCTCGTACGGGGGCTCGGTGGGGTACTTCGATGGGCAGGGGAACATGGATAATTGCATCGTTATTCGGTCAGCTTTTGTTCAACAAGGCTCGGCGCTGGTTCAGGCCGGTGCCGGGGTCGTCCGAGATTCCGACCCCCAATCCGAAGCCAACGAAACTTATCACAAGGCCCTCGCAACACTCAGCGCTATCGCCGAGGCGCAGGGCAGCAAGCTCGAGGTGGTGCGATAATGAAGATTACTCTGCTGGATAACCAGGATTCTTTCGTGTACAACCTGGTCGATACCCTGGTCGGGCTCGGCCACGAATGTGCCGTTTTCCGTAACACGGTTCCGGCCTCTACAGTATTGTCTTCCGCGCCCGACGCGCTCGTGCTGAGTCCCGGGCCCGGCCACCCGCGCGATGCCGGGTGCCTCATGGACGTGGTTTCCTCGGCCTTTGGTCACGTTCCGATTCTCGGCGTGTGCTTGGGGTTCCAGGCGCTGCTGCTGCACGAAGGCGTGAGCGTGCGGCCCTGTGGCCCGGTGCACGGAAAGACTGACGGCATGGATGTTTCACGTGAAACTTCGGCCATATTCGAAGGCCTGACTGATCCAAACGGACGGGTTCCCGTGGCTCGATACCACAGCCTGGGCATACCGGCCAACGAGCTCCCCGCGACCGTGCGGTGCGACGGGACGTGCAGTTCCTCTCTTGGGCCCGTGGCTATGGCGTGCTCGTCCAGGGGCGGCGACGCACCCGCATACGGAGTCCAGTTCCACCCCGAGTCCATTCTCACCCCCCAAGGGCCGGTCATACTCGACAGAATCCTCGACCTGCTCACCACGAAGGAGACAGCATAATGCCGACAGTCTTGGACAAAATCGTTGCCAACCACAGAACACATCTTGCCGGAATCCGACGACGCATAGGGGAGAACCCCGTTGTTTCGCCGTCAACCCGGTCACTATACGAATCCCTGGGCGCTGATGAACCGAGCGTCATCATGGAGTGCAAGTCCGCATCCCCTTCGCTCGGATCGATCCGGCCCGATTACCACCCCGATCAACTCGCAGCGGTCTACTCCCGTTACGCGGCCGGGATTTCTGTTCTGTGCGAACCGGATTACTTCAACGGTGATTACGACCACCTGGCTACGGTGACTCGTTCGACGCACCTTCCGGTTCTATGTAAGGACTTCATCATCGACCCGGTACAAATCTACGCAGCTCGCTACTTTGGGGCCGATGCCATCCTTCTTATGCTCTCCGTCCTAAGCAACGACGACTATGGATCTCTATCCTCCCTAGCCAACTCATGGAATTTGGACGTCCTCACCGAGGTCATCTCTCCCGAAGAGATGCGTCGAGCGACTGCGCTCGGTGCCAAAATCATTGGCATCAACAACAGAAACCTCAATGACCTTTCGGTCGATATCTCCCGGACCGAGGAGCTCGCCGGCTTGGCTCCCTCAGGCGTGCGGCTCATTTCAGAATCGGGCATCCGCACCAAGCGAGATATCGAACGGCTCAGTGGGGTTGTCGACGGCTTCCTCGTTGGCACGAACCTCGTGAGGGAGGGAGACGTCGACTTCAACGCGCGCAAGTTGCTATTTGGAGAGAACAAGGTGTGTGGCTTGCAGACTCCTCATGAGGCCCAAGCTGCGCGTGCGGCTGGTGCGTTGTATGGTGGCCTCATCATCGACGAATCGTCACCTCGCCATGTTTCACGTGAAACTGCCTCATATATTTTTGATGCCGAGCCGGGTTTGAAGTACGTTGGCGTCTCCCGGCGAACCGAAGATTGGGACGAATTCGCCGGCCTCGGGCTCTACGCTGTACAAGTTCATTCCCCACTCTTGCCTACAGCCGAGGAGGAACTCGAGTACCTAGCGTCAGTTCAGGCCTCTGTTGGGCCCGAGACTTCAGTCTGGCGGGCCATCTCGATGTCGTCGCCCAACGCGGCCGCCATCGCCGCCGATCTTTGCGCGGATGAGAAGTTTACCCTCGTGCTCGACAACGGCAGTGGAGGATCCGGCTCGGCCTTCGACTGGGAGAGGATCCCACCGGAGGTTCTGGAGGACTCCCTCCTCGCCGGCGGCATCGGCCCAGAAAATGTCACAGCAGCTCTCACCGTGGGAGCTCGAGGGCTAGACTTCAATTCACAGACCGAAAATGCCCTCGGGTACAAAGACGCACACAAGCTTTTTGCAACCTTCAACGAAATCAGGAGATTTAACTATGACCGATAGAAAGACAATCCTTCCGGCCTACTTCGGTGAATACGGTGGACAGTTTGTCCCCGAGACGCTTCTTCCAGCCCTCGACCAGCTGGAAAAAGCTTTTGTTGATGCCATGGATGACCCAGAGTTCCTCGATGAACTTCACCACCTTCTCAAGGACTTTTTGGGCCGACCGACTCCGGTAACCGAATGTCGCAACCTTCCTCTCGAAGGGCAGGGGAGGGGTTACGCCCGCATCTTCCTTAAGCGGGAGGATCTTGTCCATGGTGGTGCCCACAAGACGAACCAAGTCATGGGGCAGGTACTGCTTGCTAAGAGAATGGGCAAGACGAGGATTATCGCCGAGACTGGCGCTGGGCAGCACGGCACCGCTACCGCTCTGGCTTGCGCTCTCATGGGCCTCGAATGCGTCATCTACATGGGCAAGGTCGACGTTGAACGTCAGCAACCCAACGTGTACCGCATGGAGCTAATGGGTGCCAGGGTCGTGTCAGTGAATAACGGATCCGGGACCTTGAAAGACGCCGTTAACGAGGCTCTTCGTGACTGGACAGCCAATTACGCAACTACTCACTACCTGCTGGGAACGGCCGCCGGACCACATCCGTTCCCCACAATCGTCCGTGAATTTCACAGGGTGATTTCGCGTGAAGCCAAGCAGCAGATGAAGGAAATCACCGGGAAGCTTCCCGATGTGGTTGTCGCATGCGTCGGCGGCGGGTCAAACGCCATCGGTATGTTCGCCGACTTCATCGATGAGGAAGGTGTAGACCTAGTTGGCACGGAGCCAGCGGGCATGGGTCTTGATTCAGGCAAACACGGTGCGGCCATTTACGCGGGAAAGACCGGCGTTCTCCACGGTGCGAAAACGTACCTCATGCGAACCGATGACGGTCAGGTGGAGGAAAGTTACTCCATTTCCGCAGGATTGGATTACCCCGCTGTTGGACCTCAGCACGTCTACCTCCACGACAGCGGTCGCGCGCAGTACGTCGGTGTAACCGATGAGGAAGCCCTGAAGGCATTCCAGATCCTCTCGCTGAAGGAAGGGATTATCCCCGCTTTGGAGTCATCGCACGCCCTCGCGTACGCGCTCAAGCGGGCCCGGGAAGCCGAGGAGAACAAGGAGCATATCAACATTCTCGTTTCACTATCTGGCCGCGGCGATAAGGACATTGACCACATTCGCCACACGCTGGAAGAGCACCCCGAATACAAGCTGGAGGTATAGATCATGAAGCGCTACGACACACTCTTCAACTCGCTCAAAGAGAAGTCAGAGGGAGGATTCATCCCCTTCGTCCTGTTGGGAGACCCCAATCCTGAAGTCTCAGAACACATAATTGAGACTCTTATCGAGTCGGGCGCCGACGCGCTCGAATTGGGCGTTCCGTTCTCCGACCCGATCGCCGACGGGCCCACCATCCAGGCCGCTCACGTGAGAGCGCTCGATGCCAGGGTATCGGTCGCCGATGCCTTCGGAATAATTCGGAAGGTACGTGACCGCCACCCTGATCTTCCCATCGGGCTGTTGATCTACTCCAACGTCGCTGTAGTACACGGGTTGGAGAGGTTCTACGACGAGGTTCGCGCGACCGGGGCCGACTCGGTATTGCTACCCGACGTTCCGGTGCGCGAGTCCGAACCATTTACCGCAGCCGCCAAAGCTGCAGGAGTATCGCCCATCTATATCGCACCGCCGCACGCAAGTTCAGAGACACTCGAGGGTGTTGCTCACAGCTCCGAGGGCTACATTTACGCGATCTCCAGGGACGGCGTCACCGGAACCGAGTGGGCCTCCGAGACTACTGGCCTACACGAGGTTGTATCCAACTTGCAGGCCTACGGAGGTGCCCCGGTAGTACTCGGCTTCGGGATTTCCACGCCACAGCATGTAACCGATGCCATCGCAGCGGGCGCTTCCGCGGCGATTTCAGGATCCGCGATAACGAAGATTATCGAACAACACGTAAAGGGGAGTCACCCCACTCCCCGCACCGTTAACGATGAGGGAGCTATGCTCGACGAGCTTGCCAACTTCACTAGGGAAATGAAAGCTGCGACCCGCGCGGTGTAAATGGACCAAATTAAATCGTCACAGTGACGTTTTAACCCTATACCTAGTAACGTTGAAAAAAGTACAAACTCAAAGTAAACCCACCTCACTTGGCCCCCATCCAGGATCCAGTTGAGGTGGGTTCTTTCTAATGCGCCTCCGTTCTGACGAGGTGAGGCCAATCACAAGTCGGGGGAGTAGAGCGACACAGCTGTTCGGCCACAAATAAATCGAACCCTCCCACCGAGCTAAATTTGACATCAAGCTACCCGGACGCGTTTCACTACCACTGCGCCCCGAGATGCGACCCGCAAGTCTGAAGGGAATCCGCCCAAAGAAGGTTCGCAGGCACATCAAGTTGCTCCCAAGTGGCTACCAGGGGACACCCCCAATCCAACGGGAAATCAACGATGGCCGCCCCCGGTCCCAAATCAAATTGCAGGCGCCTAGGTAGCCTCAACCAACGAACCGACACCCCCAAAAAAAGACGCCTGTTCTATTCCTTAGCACGGCCGCGAAATTGCTCGCTGCCCACTGAACCTTGTCCATACTTTCGGGGCGGTGGAAGCCACCCGGCTGGTCAGTACTCTGCCAACTTCCGCAATTTCACCAGCTCAGACTTGAGACCACAATACCAAGAAGGCGTAGAATTGGAATCTCCCAAAAAACACCAAGCCAAAAACACCGCATTAGAATGGCTAACGGAAAGGTGCATCTAATTCACACACCCGTTCCATTCATTCGTACCCGAAAAATGACATCTACCTACCCAAGTGATTTCGCCAACCCAAACACCCAGTATGTTTCACGTGAAACCACCACTTCAAAGCCAATACTTTAAACAACGGTAAGGCACATGAACCACCACGAATGGAGCGCACGGTACATCACTAAGACTTCCGCGAAAACCTCGTCGCCGCGCGGAAAATGGCCTCCACCAGGAGATACAACATGGAGCAACGTGGTCTGGCCTATACTAAGTGCATGAGCGAAAATACTTCTCCCAAATGTTCTCGCCGAATGTTCATGCTCGGCACAGCCACCACCTTTGCTGGCGCTCTCCTCGTCGCTTGTGGAAGCAAGTCCGCCAACGTGTCAGTTGATGACGTTCCGGTCGGCTCGGCTGTGATCGTCGATGGCTTCATCATTGCGCAGCCCACTGCTGGAAATTACGTTGCCTACTCGCAGACCTGTCCCCACCAGGGCACGCCCATTACGAAGGTGGAGGGGGACCGCGTGAAGTGCACAAAGCACGGGTCGGAATTCTCCATCGTCGATGGCTCGGTTCTCAATAGTCCCGCGACTAAACCGCTGACGCAGGCGCAGGTTTCGCAGGACGGCAATTCTCTTTCCGTAACTAGTTAAAGGGATTTCCTTACCCCGCCACCGATAGGCTACAAAAGCTACAAAGCCACGCCAAGCCCTAAACTACCGAGCAACAGATATGCGACCGCGACCGCCCCGCAAGTAACATGTACACCATGTTCAAGCGCCTGAAAGTCGATGTACTGATCGTCCTCATCCTCGCTGCGGTGGTGTTGGCGATATTCTTCCCAGCACGTGGCGGGGTCGCCGATGCCTTTAAACTTGCATCATCCTTGGGCATCGCACTCCTCTTCTACCTCTACGGCGCGCGCCTATCCACTTCGGAAGCGCTGGCGGGTTTGAAGCATTGGCGCTTGCACCTCCTCATCCTTTCATTTACGTTTGTGGTTTTCCCGATTATCGGCATGTCGTTGAAGCCGCTGGAGCTCTTCATTCCTCACGGGATTTATATGGGAATCCTTTACCTCACTCTTGTGCCGTCGACGGTGCAGTCGAGCGTGGCGTTTACGTCGGTCGCTAAGGGCAACGTGGCGGGCGCGATTGTGTCGGCTTCCGCGTCGAACTTGGTGGGCGTTTTCGCCACTCCGATTCTGGTCATGCTGCTCATGGGCCAGTCGGGGGAGTTCCACATTGATGCGTCCGTGTTCACAGATATCGCGATCCAGCTGCTGCTGCCGTTTGTATTGGGGCAGCTCACGCACCGTTGGGTGCATACGATTGCGGAGCGTGGTGCCACGAAGGTGGTGGACCGCGGCTCGATCGCGTTGGTGGTGTACGTGGCGTTTTCGGAGGGTATGGTCGAGGGGATTTGGTCCTCGGTTGCCGTTGGCCACATCGTGTTTCTCGTCGTGCTTTCGATAGTCCTCGTCGCGTTTATGTTGTGGCTGACGCGGTTTGTCGCCCTTAAGCTGGGCTTTAACGAGGCGGATACGATCGCGATTGAGTTCTGTGGCACGAAGAAGTCGCTCGCCACCGGCCTTCCCATGGCGGCGGTTATCTTCGCTGGTCAGCCGACTGTGTTGTTGATTTTGCCGTTGATGATCTTCCACCAGGTGCAGCTCATGATGTGTTCGTGGTTGGCATCCAAGTATGCTCGGAGTCGTGGCTAAGCATTTTATCAAGATTGAGTTGAAGGATCCGGACGTTATCGCCCCGGTTAGCATCGCTGAGCTGGAGGAACTCGATTCCCAGAGTTGTCGCGTGCTGCGCCTCATCGAGCAGCAGGGCGACGATTTCCCCGGTTTCATCGATCATGGGGAGGTCCACGGCGACCCGGCGTTGCCCCTGGATACGGTCCCGCACCCGGATTCGTATGATGATTTCCCGGACGTGACGGCGACCCGCCTGTCGGAGGAGGAGTTCGAGGTCCTGTGGTTGCGCGCCACTGGTCGCTCCCTGTAGTCGGTTTTTTCGGCTTGTCGACGATATTTCCCCGCCGAGCCGTCACCATACGATGTTGACGAGCAGCATGTAGAACAGAGTTCCTCCGAGGATCGAGAGCCCGGGGGAGCGCCGCCACCAGTGGATGGCGATGGTGACTACGAGAGCGAGCCCTGCCGCCACGAGCCCGCCCTGCGCCGAGCGTTGGCCGAAGTACGTGTAGACCACGAGGATGACCATGACGCCGATGGGCATGGATGCGCCGAGGTAGTCGATGATCCGCGAGTTGCGGAGCCGCTTGGTGGCGGCAAACGGCACCCACCGCAGGAAGACGGTGATGATGCAGATGGGGATGAGGACGGCCCACACGTCGGCGGGGGTCACACCGTCGGGCAAGGAGTTACTCAGCATTGCAGAGCCTCCAGCGTCCAAGCAGGAACACAAAGTATGCCGAGAGGGCGAAGACCAGCAGGTTGGAGGGGAACAGCAGGTAGCTTGCCAGCCCCAAGAATACCGCCACACCGACTAACTCCCACAACCTCGTGGCGTTGAAGGACTCGAAGGCGAGCACGACGAAGAGGGCGACGAGTGCGAACTCCATGCCCTGGAGGCCGTCGGGAAGCGCCTGCCCGAAGAGTGCCCCACAGATCCCGGGGAGCACCCACATGGTTTGGCACAGTGCGGTGATGAGCACGATGGAGGTGCCGTTGCGGATCCGTTTGGCGGAGACGATGGCGTACACCTCGTCGGTGAGCGCGTAGGTGATGTAGGCGCGTGCCAGACAGGAGCGGACGCGGTGGCGGGGGAACGTGATGCCGTAGAAGATGTGGCGGAAGTTGATCATGCCGCCGGTGAATGCTGCGGTTAGCGGCCCCATGCCGGAGGTGACCATGGAGATGGCGAGGTATTCCACGCTGCCGGCGTAGATCACGAGGGAGAAGATGGGCGTCCACCACCAGGCGAACCCTGTTTGGACCATGAGCACGCCGAAGGCGAGGCCGAGGGGGATGAGGCCGAGGCCGACGGGCCACATGGTGCGGAGGCTTTCGGCAAACACCTTGCCAAAGGAATCGGACGAGCCCGGCGGGCCGGGAGCAGTAGGGGGATTTCCCATGGTGACTGCATTTCTAGTGGCTGCCCACCCGAAGGATCGGGAGCCAAAGAGGAAGAGGAGAAACTAATTTTCGTCGTATGGCGTGAAGGTGGACCACAGCGGCGCGGCCCCGGGAAGCATGCGCATGCATTCCCGCCAAATATCCACGGCTCGTGGCGCGAAAACCAGGTCCGACGTGCCGTCGAGGAGCCTGAATTGGCCGGCATCGATGCCGGCGCGCAGATCGTCCAACCCCATGGCGTTGCAGCCGAGGTAGAAGCGTGCCTGCCCGATGGTGTCAATGTACCTGGCGGGGTCGCCCTCCACGCGGATGATGCCCACCCCGGGGCAGCGCGTAAATTCCAGGTCGACGCCGTGTCCGGTGGCAATGCCGATGACGCTGCGGCGGTTTGCCATGCCGCCAGCGAAGAAGGCGTGCGGTTTCCCGGACAGTGGCACCCAGGGATCGATCATGCCTGCTAGCGGCACGTCTGTCATCCGGCTGAGCGTGACCGTGATCGCCGCTGACTCTTCCACGAGCACGATGAGCTGCACGGATCGTTGGAGGAAGCCGTAGGCGTTGCCCGGCGCGGCGACGATGAGCCTGCCGGTGTCGATCTCCGTCGACGGGGACGGGTCTATAAATCGTCCATCATTCATTTGTTCCTCCTATCCAAAGACACTATCCAAAAACACAACCACCCAAAGAGCCCACAACCAGCCCACAACCAGCCCCAAAGAGACCTACTGCCCGGCCCACCATTCCTTCAAAGCGGCGACGGCCTCGTCGTGGTCTAGCGGCCCGCGGTCGAGCCGCAGGTTCTTCATGTAGCTCCACGCCTTTCCAACCGAGGGCCCGGGCGCGATGCCCAAGATGGCCATGATCTCGTTGCCGTCGAGGTCGGGCCGGATTTTGGCGAGGTCTTCCTCGGCTGCCAGTTCTTCAATTCGTTGTTCCAGCCTATCGTAGGCGCCGGAAATCCACCGGGCTTTCTTCTTATTTCTCGTGGTGGTGTCGGCGCGGACGAGTTTGTGCAGCCGTGGCAGGAGAGGGCCGGCGTCGGACACGTAGCGGCGGACGGCGGAGTCGGTCCAGTCGCCGTCGGGGAATCCGTAGAACCGCATGTGCAGGTAGATTAGCTGGGAAATGTCGCGAATTTCCTGCTTGGGGTATTTGAGGGCCCGCAGCCGTTTGCGCGCGAGTTTGGCGCCCACCACGTCGTGTTGGTGGAAGGTGACCTGCCCGTCGGGCAGGATTTTCTTGGTGGCGGGTTTGCCGATGTCGTGGGTGAGCGCGGCCCACCGAAGCACCAGATCGGGCCCGTCTTCTTCCTGGTCGATGGCCTGCCGCAGGACGGTGAGCGAGTGTTGGTAGATGTCTTTGTGCTGGTGGTGCTCGTCGCCCTCGGCCTTGAGCGCGGAAATTTCGGGGTAGATGTGCTCCATGAGCCCGGTCTCCACGAGCAGGTCGATCCCGCGCTCGGGGGCGGCACCGCACAGTAGTTTGTTGAGCTCTGCTTGGATACGTTCGCGGGTGATTCGGTTGATCTCCCCGCTCATCGTCGCCATCGCTTCCTGTACCCGCTTTTCGACGTTAAATTCCAGTTGGGAGGCGAATCGTGCCGCGCGGAGCATCCGCAGGGGGTCGTCGTTAAAGGAGATGGACGGCGCGTCGGGCGTGTCGATGACCCGGTTTTGCAGGGCGGTGAGCCCGTTCAGCGGGTCGCGGAACACGTGGTTGCCGTCGGGGTGCAGCTCGATGGCCATGGCGTTGATGGTGAAGTCGCGGCGGATGAGGTCGCCTTCCAGCGTGTCGCCGAATGTCACCACGGGGTTGCGGGAGTCGCCGTCGTAGGTGTCGGCGCGGAAGGTGGTGATTTCCACCTGTTGGCCGTCTTTAGCTGCGGAGATGGTGCCGTACTCGATGCCGGTGTCCCACACGGCATCGCCCCATTCCTCGAGGATGGCGTGGGTGACGTCGGGCCGGGCGGAGGTGGTGAAGTCGAGGTCGCCCGCGAGCCTGCCCAGGAAGCTGTCCCTCACGGAGCCGCCGACGAGGTAGAGTTCTTCGCCGCGGCGGCTAAACTCGCCTGCGAGCGAGGTGAGAATTTCTTTGTACGGTTCCAGCTCAATCACTTCGCTAATGTTACCGGAGGTGGGTAACATCAAGTCCATGACCGAGAACGAACCCGCACGGAGGCGTCGTCGTCGGCGTCCTCGGCGTGGCCGTTCGGGCGCGGCGGCCAATAACCACGGCTCCGGATCCTCCCGGAGCACCAGATCCTCCCGGAGCTCCCAGAAATCCAACGGTTCCGGCAAGAACCACAGCTCCGGGACCTCCCACAACAACCGGAGCTCTCGCACCAAGCGAAAGCGCACCTCAGCCGCCGCCCGCAAGCGTTCCACGCAGCGCCGCCATTCCCGTCCGGCGCCGCGCGGGCCGGTGTCGGTGGAGACCTCGGCGGGCGGCCTTGTCATCTCGGGCCTGCCGGAGGCCGTCAACGATCGTGGCGAGGTGGATCTGTCGGCGGTATACGTGGCGCTCATCGGCCGCCTCGATCGCCGCGGCCGCCTGTTGTGGTCGATGCCAAAGGGCCACGTCGAGCCTGGTGAGGACCACCGCCACACCGCCGAGCGCGAGGTGTGGGAGGAGACCGGCATCGTCGGTGAGGTCTTCGCCGACCTCGGGACCATTGATTATTGGTTCGTGTCGGAGGGCAAGAGGGTCCACAAGACGGTCCATCATCATCTCCTCCGGTACGTCGATGGGGAGCTTAACGACGAAGATCCGGAGGTCACCGAAGTTGCCTGGGTTCCGGCTGCTCATCTAGTGGAGCGCCTTGCTTACTCCGACGAGCGCAAGCTGGCCCGCATCGCCCACGACACGTTGCCGGAGCTTGCGCGCCAGGAGAAGAAGCAGGGGAGGAGCACTCCCCGGTGAGGCAGTGGTGTGTCAAGCTGGCAGCCGCGGCGACGGCGGCGTCATTCCTCGTCTCTGGAGCGCTCGCTCCGGTGGGCGGCTTTGAACCGGTCACAGCCGGCGCCCTGCCCGCCCCTGCGTCTCCCACGTCGGAGGCGGTCGCCGAGCAGTGGGTGAACCCCATGCTCAGGGTGGGGGATACCGGCGCGGTCAAGCTCACGGAGCTCACGATCACCGATAACGATGTCACGGGCACGGTGGAGGCCCCGGAGTCCCTCGGCACGCAGGCGCAGATTTTCCTGGCGCCCCCGGTCGGCGATCTCCCCAGCGCGTTTAACCTGCTGGGCCTCAACCCGGAGGCCTATCCCATCCCGGGCCCCACGTTCCCGGTGGGCCAGTTCCACTTCACCTTTGCCGAGCTGGGCATCACCGAGCCGGGCATCCACGCAGTTCTTCTGCGGGTGGGGGAGGAGACCACCCATTTCCTTATAACGGTTTCGCCCAGCGAAACCGATTCGCCGAGCGAAACCATTTCGACGGTCACAGCGGGAGCTGTGGCTCTTCTGTGGCCCCTGGCGGCGGACATTCCGCTGGTCCCGGGCGAGACGGGGACCGCGCCGGAGCGCCCGCCGCTCCTCCTGCGCGACGAGAGCCTCATGGCGGAGCTGCGCCCGGGCGGTCGTCTGGCGCGCCTGTTGGACCTGTACCCGGGCGGTCACGCGTGTCTCGCCATCGACCCCCAGCTTGTCGACGTCCTCTCCCGCATGTCCGACGGCTACCAGGTCGCGTCCACCCGCCCCTCCCCAGTAGAGCCGACGGTGCGGCTGCGTGAACGCTGGACCGCCAAGAAGGACACCTCGTCCACCCCCGGCCAGGGTGCGGCACTGGCGGGCGAGTTCCTGGCCCGGTTGCGTGAGGTGGCGAAGAACCGCTGCGTCGTCGCCCTGCCGTGGGGCGGCGCGGATCTCACGGCGGCGACCCGCGCCGGCGTGCTCGGCGAGGCGCTCGATGCATCGGTGCTCGAGGAGGAGCTGGAGACACCGGTGGCGAAGAACCTCGTCGTGCCGTCGTCGGGCTACATCACCCCGGAGACGGCGGCGGCGCTGCCGCAGGGCACGGGCGCCATCACCGGCGACGGACTCACGGCGCAGCTCGCCACCCTCGGCGAGCACCCGGAGACGGTGGGCTACACGGATCCGCTGACGCGGTTTAGGTACGCGGTGGATTCGCCGGCGGCGCGTCGCCAGTCGGCGGCGGCGGCGATCCAGTTCGCCCGGCAGACCGCTGATCCCACAACCACGCCTCCGCCGGTGATCGTGCCCCCGCGCCTGGTGGAGGCCGCCGACGCGGCGATGCTCGCCCAGGAGGTGCCGGACCCCGCGCAGCTCACGGTGCCGCCGTACGAGCCCGCCACGCCGCAGGTAGATCCCACGGGGCTGACCGACGTCGAGATCACCACCGCGGCCCAGCAGCTGCGCTACGCGGCGGATCTTAAAAACCTCATGGTGAAGGACCCGAACATCGCGGTCACCCCGGAGGGGTTCACCGCCCCGCTGCGGCGCTCCATCGTGGAGTCGCTGAGTCTCTATCGGCGGCGCTCCATCGACCTGCATGAGCAGGCGACGTCCGCCACCCGGGTGAAGCTCGACGCAGGCCGGGACGTGCTGCAACAACTGCGCAGGTCGGTGACGTTGCTGCCACCCGGAAACGTGTACACCCGAACGTCGAATAGCTCACCGGTGGTCATCGTGGCGCAAAACGGCCTGCCGCTACCGGTGGAAGCGACCATCCACGCGGAGTCGGAGGATGCGACGGTGGCGCTGCCGGGGACGCTGTGGATTCCCGCGCAGGGGTCGATCACCACGCAGCTGACGGCGGATGTGCCGAAGCAGAAAGAGCAGGCGAGCATTAAGTTGTGGCTGGCCAACGACGCGGGCGCGGCGATCAGCGAGCCGGTGACCATCACTGTGCAGACGAAGGGTTCTAACTGGTGGGTGTGGCTCGTGGCGATCGTCACGGCGTTGTTCTTCGTCGTTCGCCTGGCGCTGCGGCGGAGGCGCCACTAGGACTTTTAAGTCCCACCTTTTAGAATGGGCACCGTGTCTGATACCCAAGGAGCAAGAAGACGGATCGTCGAGCCGGCACCCCCGGCCCCGGTTCCGAGCGCGGCTACCACCCCCGCGGCCGCCCAGGCGACTACCGCGGACGCGGGCCAGCAGGCCTCCGACGCGGACGTGGTGCGCTCCACGGGGTCGATGGCGATTGCCACGCTCGTCAGCCGCATCACGGGGTTCCTGCGCAACCTCGCCATCTCGGCCACGCTGGGCGCGGCGATCGCGTCCACGTTCAACGCGGCCAACGTGCTGCCCAACCTCATCACGGAGATCGTCCTCGGCGCGGTGCTCACGGCGCTGGTCGTGCCGGTGCTCGTGCGCGCGCAGCAGGAGGACGAGGATCACGGCGCGGCGTTCATCCGGCGCCTGGCCACCTTGACGTTTACGCTGCTCGGCGTGGTGACGGTGATCGCGGTGGCGGGCGCCCCCGTGCTCACGTACCTCTTGCTTGGCGACGGCGAGGTGAACACCGGCCAGGCCACATCGTTTGCCTACCTGCTCCTCCCGCAGATCTTCTTCTACGGCGTGTTCGCCCTGTTCATGGCCATTTGTAACACGCGGGGCGTGTTCAAACCGGGGGCGTGGGCGCCGGTCATCAACAACGTCGTGTGCCTTGCCACGTTTGCGCTGTACTGGATTATCCCCGGCCACCTCGCCCCGGAGGAGGTGGGGATCTTCAACCCGCGGATTGCCCTTTTGGGCCTTGGCACCACCCTCGGTGTCGTCGTGCAAACGGTGGTCATGCTGCCAGCCCTAAAAAAGTTGGGCGTGGATCTGCGCCCCCTGTGGGGGATCGACGATCGCCTCAAGCAGTTCGGCGGCATGGCCATGGCGATCATCGTCTACGTGGCCATTTCCCAAGCCGGCTACTTCGTCACTATTAATATTGCGGCCTCGGCCGATGCGGCGGCACCGAACATTTATATGCAGGCGTGGCTCCTCCTCCAAATGCCCTACGGCATCATCGGCGTGACGCTCCTCACTGCCATCATGCCGCGCCTGTCGCGCAACGCGGCCGACGGCGACGACGAGGCCGTCGTCAGCGATCTGACGCTGGCGATGCGGCTCACGTTCATGGCGCTCATCCCGGTCGTCGTGTTCATGACGTGCTTCGGCCCGCACATGGGCCGCGGCCTGTTCGGCTACCTCAATATGGATCCCGGCACGGCGAACCTCATCGGCGTGACGCTGGCGGCATCGGCGTTTACCCTGTTGCCGTACGCGGCGGTCCTCCTTCACCTGCGTGTTTTCTACGCCCGCGAGGAGGCGTGGACGCCCACGTGGATCATCGCGGGCATCACGCTGACTAAGGTCCTGCTGTCGATGCTGGCGCCGCTGGTGGCCACCTCCACCCGCAACGTCGTGGTCCTCCTGGGCGCGGCCAACGGCTTCGGATTCGTGGCCGGCGCGGTGATCGGCACGGTGCTTCTGCGCCGCAAGCTCGGCCACCTGGGCAACAAGAAGATCATCAAGGCGTCGGTCATCGCCCTCCTCGCCTCCCTCGTCGGCGTCGCGGTGGCCCTGGCGCTCGATTTCGGCCTGGCGCACACGATCGCCACCCGCGCGTCGCTGTGGTACCTCGTCCGCACGGGCATCGGCGGCGTCGTCTTTCTCGCGGTCACGGGCGTAATCATGTACAGGGCGGATCCGTCGTTCATCAAGCGCCTCGTGCGCCGTGGCTCGAACGAGGATATCGTCTCCACCTTGGCCACGCTGCCGCCGATGAGCGCGGGCGAGGTGCGCCGTCCACGCCTCGTTCCCGGCGCCCCGATCCTCTCCGGCCGCTTCCGCCTGCTGCGCTCGCACGGCGGCTGGCCTGGTGTGACGCTGTGGATGGCGATGGATACGGAGCACAACGCGCCCGTCGCCCTCACCTTCACGGATCGTCCGACATCGGCCCCGGGCAAGGTGGTCGACTACCGCTCGGGCTCGCTCGTCATCAACAATTGGGTGGAGGGCAAGTCCCTCGATGCGGTCTCCTTCGACCCAGCTCAGGCGGCCCGCGCGGCTGCCGAGGTCGCCACGCTCACGGGTGTCCACTCCCCGGATCAGCTCCGCATCGGCACGGACGGCGCGGTCCACAACGCCTTCCCGGTCGCCGGTTTTTCCTCCGACCCCCGTCGCCTCGTCGCCGCCACCCTCGACAGGCTTATCGACGTCCATTCGCCCTCGGTTCCCTCCTGGCTTACGGCTCTGCGCGCGGAGTTGGACGCCCCCGACGGGCGACCACTCGAAGAGATCGCCGCGGACCTCGCCGCCGCCAGCGAGAACTACGACGTCACCGACGAGTTCATCCCGCACCCCACCCCGCACACCGGCTTTGGTGCCCGCGATTACACCACCACCGGCAAGGTCGTCATGGTGGCGGCCATCATCGGCATCCTCGTGCTCATCGCCACGCTGACGATGTTCCTGGTCTCCGTCATGACTTAAGCGCACAACGCGTTGTGCACGGGGGCGCTGCGCGTCCGCTCACCCGCTGCCATAATGAGGGGCACGGGGGAGACGCCCCCGTGTATTCAAGGGGGATCATTATGGGGGATGACGAGCTCATTCGTCTGTACTTGGCCGGCGATTCGCGGGCCTTCACGCACCTGGCGCAGCGCCACTTGCCGCGGCTTCTCACCATTGCGCGCAGCCGCGCCCGCAACGTCGCGGACGCGTGGGATATCGCCCAGGACGCGCTCCTGCGCGCCAGCCAGCGCCTGCACGCCTTCCGTTTCGAGTGCTCCTTTGGCACCTGGCTGTTCCGCCTCGTCGTCAACGCCAGCTACGATTACTACCGCCCCAAGGTCAACGCCGAGCTCCCGCTTGTCGACGCCGACCTCGGCATCGCCGACACCCTTTCCTATTTCCACGTCGACCGCTTCGAGGGCATCCTGTGGATTGCCGACGCCCTCTCCCAGCTCCCTCCCGAGCAGCGCGACGCCGTCCTCCTCACCGACGTCATGGGCTTCTCAGTTGCCGAGGCCGCCTCCCAGCTCCACTGCGCCCCCGGCACCATCAAATCCCGCCGCGCCCGCGCCCGCGACCAGCTCAAAGGCCTCCTCTCAGTCGACGCCGCCGCATAGCCACCACCCACCGCACACTACTTTCCACCACCAAACTAGTGCGCGGCCGCGCACTCACGGTGCCCGAGTGCTTCTGTTTTTGCGCAACGGCACACTCCATCAAGCCCGTGACCTGCGTGCGCGGAATCATCCGACAAAGCGTTCCGTGCCCGATCCCACTGCTACGCCCGATTGCGCTTCAAAGTGCGCCACCGCGCACTAGTTTCCACCCCAAACCGAAAAAAGCGACACCAAGATTTTTTAGCACACTTGCCCATCAGGGAAAACGCCGAAGCGCCCCAAACTTGGTGCCGAAATTTTCGGCACCTAAATCCCCACGCTCCGAAAGCACACCCTTTTGCACTACTAACTAGTGCGCGGCTGCGCACCCAGAGGTGCCCGAAAGTTTCCGCTTTTGCGCAACGGCACACTCCAGAAAGGCTGTGACCTGCGTGCGCGGGAATTCCGGACGTAGCGTTCCGTGCCCGAATCCACACCCGTGCCCGGACGTGTCCGAACAGGCGCAGCGGGAGAGCAGTGCGCCGCCGCGCACTCCTTTTGCCCACCGAACTAGTGCGCGGCCGCGCAGTCATCGTGTCCGACTGTGATCGTTTTTGCGCAACGGCACACCACGCACATCTTGTGACCTGAGCGCGCGGAATCATCCGACAAAGCGTTCCGTGCCCGATCCCACTGCTACGCCCGATTGCGCTTGAAAGTGCGCCACCGCGCACTAGTTTGCACCCCAAACCGAAAAAAGCGACACCAAGATTTTTTAGCACACTTGCCCATCAGGGAAAACGCCGAAGCGCCCCAAACTTGGTGCCGAAATTTTCGGCACCTAAATCCCCACGCTCCGAAAGCACACCCTTTTGCACTACTAACTAGTGCGCGGCTGCGCACCCAGAGGTGCCCGAAAGTTTCCGCTTTTGCGCAACGGCACACTCCAGAAAGGCTGTGACCTGCGTGCGCGGGAATTCCGGACGTAGCGTTCCGTGCCCGAATCCACACCCGTGCCCGGACGTGTCCGAACAGGCGCAGCGGGAGAGCAGTGCGCCGCCGCGCACTCCTTTTGCCCACCGAACTAGTGCGCGGCCGCGCAGTCATCGTGTCCGACTGTGATCGTTTTTGCGCAACGGCACACCACGCACATCTTGTGACCTGAGCGCGCGGAATCATCCGACAAAGCGTTCCGTGCCCGATCCCACTGCTACGCCCGATTGCGCTTGAAAGTGCGCCACCGCGCACTAGTTTGCACCCCAAACCGAAAAAAGCGACACCAAGATTTTTTAGCACACTTGCCCATCAGGGAAAACGCCGAAGCGCCCCAAACTTCGTGCCGACATTTTCGGCACCTAAATCCCCACGCTCCGAAAGCACACCCTTTTGCACTACTAACTAGTGCGCGGCCGCGCACCGCGTAAATCCCGTGACCAACACGCAGCCGAAATTCCGACGGACCACTTGGTACCCGATCCCACAACCAGCCCCAGCCACAGCGGCGGGGGACACGGGAGCAAAACGCGGGATGGACGGCGTCGACAAGCCAAAACCCGAGCCAGGACCGAATGCCCTGGTCTACGCGGTGGCATAAATGGACAGGTTAGACTGTTGGAAGTTAGGAATAGGACTGAACCGATCGCTAAAGGAGCACACAGCCACCGTGGCCGAGAAAGAAAACACCCAGAACTCCACCGCAGCCCCCGATTTCGGCCTCACCGTCTCGGGCCTCGGCGGAAATGTCAACCTCGTGCAACCGCAGGAGCCACAGGAGGAAACCGTGCACGAAGAGATCCATGATGTGATCATTATCGGCTCGGGCCCGGCGGGGTACACGGCGGCGCTGTATACCGCGAGGGCGGAGCTGAAGCCGCTGGTGTTTGAGGGTATCGATGCCGGCGGCCTTTTGACAACCACCACAGAGGTGGAGAATTTCCCGGGGTTCCCCGAGGGCGTGGATGGCCCGGATCTCATGGATAAGATGCGGGATCAGGCGGAGAAGTTTGGCGCGGATCTCAGGATGGAGTATGTGGACAGCGTGGAGCTTAACCATAAGATTAAGCGCGTCCATGTGGGTAACGATGTGTACCAGGCCAAGGCGATCATTCTCGCAACGGGTGCCGCCCCGCGTTACCTGGGAGTTCCCGGCGAGGAGCGCCTCAAGGGCCATGGCGTGTCGGCGTGTGCCACCTGCGATGGCTTCTTCTTTAAGGACAAGAAGATTGCCGTGGTCGGCGGCGGTGATTCGGCGATGGAGGAGGCGACGTTCCTCACGCGGTTTGGGCGCGAGGTGACGATTATTCACCGGCGCGATGAGTTTAGGGCGTCGGCGATTATGTTGGAGCGCGCGAAGAGCAACGAGAAGATCACGTTCATCACTAATGCCCAGGTGACGGAGGTCAAGGGCGAGGAGAAGGTGGAAAGCCTCGTGCTCAACGTCAACGGGGAAACCAGGGAAATCCCGATGGACGCCATGTTCCTCGCCATCGGCCACCAGCCCAATTCCGGCTTCTTGGATGGCCAGGTGGAGCTCAACGCCAAGGGCTACGTCCAGGTCGCCCACCCCTCCACCAAGACCAACGTCGAGGGCGTGTTTGCCGCCGGTGACCTGGTGGATGACCATTACCAGCAGGCCGTGACGGCGGCGGGGTCGGGTTGCCGCGCGGCGCTTGATGCTGAGCACTACCTGCAGGCCCTCCAGTAGGATTGTGGCTATGAAGGAACTGACGGAAGCCACTTTTGATGAGGTGACCCTCACCTCCGACGTGCCGGTGTTGGTGGATTTTTGGGCGAGCTGGTGTGGCCCGTGCAAGAAGTTGACCCCCATCCTCGAGGACATCGCGGAGGAGCTCGGCGATTCCGCGATTGTCGCGTCGGTGAACGTGGACGAGGAGCGCGGGCTTGCGATGCAGCACCAGATCATGGCTGTTCCCACGGTCATGTTGTTCGCGGGCGGCCGCAAGGTGGAGGAGTTTTCGGGCGTGCGCCCGGCGCCGCAGATTTTGGCGTTGGTGGAAAATTACGCCAACTAGGCGCGCGCCGGCCGGCCCACTACAATGGTGCGGGTACTGAGAAAGAAGGGACGTGTAGGTGCTTAAGAAGCTCTCGGTCGGGGACCGCAGTCCTCGGGTGGCTGAGGTTCGCGCGACTCTCGCTCGCCTCGGGCGTAACGACGCCTTTGAGGCACCGTTGGGCGACAACTTCCGCGTCGAGGAGACGCTTTTCGACGATCAGTTGTCGGACCTGCTGCGTGCATTCCAGCAGTCGCGAGGGATCCTTGCCACCGGCATGATCGACGAGCCCACCCTGCGTGCGCTGCGGGAGGCGTCGTACACGCTCGGCACCCGCGTGCTCAATTTCATCCCCGGTCGCGAGATGGTCGGCGATGACGTGGTCCAGCTCCAGACGCAGCTGCAGGAGCTCGGTTTTTACGCCGACAAGGTCGATGGCCACTACGACGATCTCACCTACGAGGCCGTGAAGAGCTACCAGCTCAACTCGGGCATCACCGAGGATGGCATCTGCGGCCCGGAGACGGTCCGCGCCTTGAGTCTCCTCGGCCGCCACATCACCGGCGGCAACCCGCTGGCGATCCGCGAGCGCGAGGTGGTGCGCAACGCCGGCCCGCTGCTGTCCGGCAAGCGCGTCGTCATCGATCCGGGCCTTGGCGGCGAGAACAAGGGCCTATCCACGGAGGGCAAGTTCGGCCGCATCACGGAGGAGGAGATCCTGTGGGATCTCGCCACCCGCATCGAGGGCCGGATGATTTCCGCCGGCATGGAGACGATCCTGTCCCGCCCGCGTGTCGATGACCCCACGGAGTCCGGCCGCGCCGACGTGGCCAACGCCTTCAACGCGGACGTCATGATCAGCCTGCGGCTCGACCGGTACCACAACGACAAGGCGCACGGCTGCGCCACGTTCTACTTCGGTTCCCCCCACGGCGCGAGCTCGCTGACGGGCGAGATGTTGTCGGGCTACATTCAGCGCGAGATCGTGGCCCGCACGGACCTCGGCAATTGCCGCAACCATGCCCGCACGTGGGAGCTCCTGCGCCTGACTAAGATGCCCACCGTCCAGGTCATGGCGGGGTATGTCACCAACTCCACGGACATGCAGATCCTCACGGATCCGGTGCAGCGCAACAAGATCGCTGAGGCCGTCGTCGTCGCCGTCAAGCGCCTGTACCTTCTCGATAACGACGATCAGCCGACGGGCACGTTCACTTTCTCCAAGCTCCTGGAGCAGGAGGGTATTCGCTAGCGCTGGCGCAGCGACCCTAGATGGATGCCACCATATCCGCCAGCGCCCCGATGGAGAGCACGCGGTCACGTGGGGGCAGGTCGATGCGGTAGCGGGACACGTTCTCGCCGCGTTTGATGAGCTTGAAGCCGCACGATTCGAGGAACTGCGCGCTAAAGAACCCGGAGACGGCCTCCACCTCGGTGGGTTCGGCCATGCAGCCGAACGCCTCGAGGGCGGGGGAGCCGCCGAGGGTGACCTCCATGATGACGGAGTCCATGAGCACTGCCTCGATGCCGATGTCGGTGAACCCGGGGTCCACAAACATGCTCGTCACCAGCTGCGCGTCGCCGGAGACGGGGGCCGTGTCCAGGCGCACCGCCCCGGGCGCCATGTCGGGGTGGCAGTAGAAGATGGCCGAGGGCCCAAAGGTGAACCCGCAGTTGCCCACCGTCGCCACCCAGGCTTCCTTCTCAAATTCGCGCTCCCCGGAGGTCAGGTCCTTGGCGGTCGCCGGGTCGAGCTCCCAGTACGTCGAGAGCCGCGCGTACACCGGCAGGGTGCGGAAGTTTTCCGAGTCGATGGGCGCGAGCCTCATTTAGTGTCCTTCCAATAGCCCCACGATGCGTTCGAAGTCCTCGCGGCCGGAGAATTCCACCACGATCTTGCCCTTCTTCTTGCCCACGTTGACGGTGACCTTGGTGTCCAGGCCGTCGGCAAGCCGGTGCGCGGCCTGCTCGGCGTAGGCGGGAAGCGGCACGGGTTCCCGTTTCCTCTTCGCGGGACCCTCGTCGGCACCACCGCGGTTGGCCAAGGTGACGGCCTCTTCGGTGGCGCGCACGGAGAGCCCCTCGGCGATGATCCGGGTGCACAGCGCTTCCGCGAGCGAGCGATCCTTGAGCCCCAGCAGGGCCCTCGCGTGCCCGGAGCTGATGACCCGTGCGGCCACCTTGCGTTGCACGCCGACGGGCAGCTGCAGCAGCCGGATGGTGTTGGTGATGACGGGCCGGGAGCGGCCGAGTTTTTCGGCGAGCTCCGCCTGTGTTACGTCGAATTCTTCCAACAGCTGCTGGTAGGCGGCCGCTTCTTCGAGCGGGTTGAGCTCCACGCGGTGGATGTTTTCCAGCAGCGCGTCGCGCAGCATGGACGAGTCTTCAGTCTCGCGGACGATCGCCGGGATGGTGTCGAGCCCGGCCTTCCTAGCCGCCCGCCAGCGCCGCTCACCCATGATGATCTCAAAGTGCGCGCCCAGCCGCTTCGCCGGCTCGGCAATGGGCCGCACCACGATGGGCTGCAACAGCCCGAATTCCTTGATGGAGTGCGCGAGCTCGTTGAGTGCATCCTCGTCAAAGTCGCTGCGTGGCTGCTTGGCGTTGGGAACGATGTCCTTAACGGAGATCTCCTGGTAGCTGGCGCCCAGCTGCTCCGCCGAAGCCGAGCCCGAATCCGCAGCCGAGCCCGAATCCGCAGCCGAGACCACACCAGCAGCGGCCTTCCGCGCCGCCTGCCGCGCCTCTTGCTTGGCCCGTCCGTCGGCAAACCCGCGCTGCCGGCCGGAAGAGCCGCCGCCACCGAGCAGGATATCCGCGGCCGAGTCCCCGAGGTGCGGGTTCTCCTCACGCCGCTCGGGGATGAGTGCGGCCAGGCCCTTGCCCAGCCCGCCTTTCTTCGAGTTCTTTCCTGTCATTACCCCTCGTCCTTCGGGTTTGGTTCGTAGCCGTCCATCGTGCCGCGGGTCGCCAGCTCGGTGGCGGCCTCCATGTAGGCACCGGCGCCAGGGGAGCCGGGGTCGTATTCGAGGACGGTCTGCGCGTAGCCGGGGGCCTCGCTCACCTTCACGGAGCGGGGGATGATGTTGTGGAGTACGAGTTCCCCAAAGTGGCCGCGAACCTCGTTTTCCACCTGTGCCGAAAGCTTGGTGCGCCCGTCGAACATTGTCAGCACGATGGCGGAAATGTGGAGCCGGTAGTTGAGGTTGTCGCGGATCATCGTGATGTTGTTGAGCAGCTGCCCCACGCCCTCGAGCGCGTAGTATTCGCACTGGATGGGTAGCAGTACCTCGGTGGCGGCGGTCATCGCGTTGATGGTGAGCAGCCCGAGCGACGGCGGGCAGTCGATGAAGATGTAGTCGTAGCCGTCGATTTTCGCCAGCGCGTCTGCCAGCCGGTATTCGCGCCGCACGATGGAGACGAGTTCGATTTCCGCCCCGGCGAGGTCGAGCGTGGCGGGGATGCAGTAGAGGTTGTCTGTGAAGCTCGAGGGGTACGTGGCCTCGCTGGGTTCGCACTGGCCAATGAGCATTTCGTAGCTGGACAGCGTCCCGGAGTAGTGTTCCACGCCGAGCGCGGTGGAGGCGTTGCCCTGCGGGTCGAGGTCGATGACGAGGACCTTGAGCCCGGCGAGCGAAAGCGCTGCGGCGAGGTTGACGGCGGTCGTGGTTTTGCCCACGCCCCCCTTTTGGTTGGCGACGGCGATGATCCGCGTCTCCTCGGGCGCCGGCAGTTTATCGGCGTTTAGGCTGCGGATTTGCGCTGCCCTCCGGGCGGCTTCGGCTATCGGCGTGTCGCCAAACACATTATCCTCCATAGGTTCCTATGCTACCCGGACGAGTCGAACGATGATGGTCGGGTGGCTGAGCGCCTCGTTTTCCAAGGTGACAATCTCCGGCTTCTGCGTGCCCTTGATTTTCCCCCGGTCACGCACGATTTCCTCGGCCGCGCTATCGCCCTTCATGGCCAGCACCTCGCCGCCGTCTTTCCGCACGAGCGGCAGCGACCACTTCGCCAGCTTCGCCAGTGGCGCCACCGCCCGCGACATCGCGTAGTCCTGTTTCCCCACCGGTTTGTCCTCGGCTCGCCCCCGCGCCACCCACACGTTGTCTAGCCCTAGCTTGTCGACGACCTCCCGGAGGTAGTTGCTCCTCTTCAGCAAAGGCTCGAGCAAGGTTACCTCGAGGTCCGGCCGCGCGATCGCCAGGGGAATACCCGGAAGGCCAGCTCCCGACCCCACATCGACCACGCTGGCCCCCTCCCTGTACAGAGATTGCGTCAGCGCGCACGGCAGGATGTGCCGGTCCCACAGCCGGTCCTTCTCCCGCGGCCCCATAAATCCCCTGGTCAGCCCGTCAGTGGCGAGGGAATCGTGGTACGCCCGCGCGAGATCGGCTCGTTCCCCAAACAGCTTGTCGATAAGCTCCTCAATACTTGTCATAGCGCAACAAATTCTACTACACCCCACCCACGCCGGCCCCTTCCGCAAATCGGAAGCCCGGCTCCGCCGCCGCGCACTAGTTTTCAACCCAAACCGAAAACCGTCCCCAAATTTTTGTAGCACACCTACTTCCCAGAGGGAAACTCAAAACGGAACCAAACTTGGGTCCGAAACTTTCGGACCCTAGCCTTCACCCCCGGTTAGTTCACACGGTTAGTTCACACCACCTAACTAGTGCGCGGCCGCGCAGTCATCGTGTCCGACTGTGATCGTTTTTGCGCAACGGCGCACCGCACAAAGTCTGTGACCTGCGTGCGCGGAAAAATCCGACCGACCACTCCGTGTCCGAACCCACGGTCATGTCCGAACCGGCGCAGCGGGCAACCAGTGCGCCACCGCACACTCACCAGCGCCCGAGTGCTTCTGTTTTTGCGCAACGGCGCACTCCAGAAAGCCTGTGACCTGTGTGCGCGGGACCATCTGGCAAAGCGTTCCGTGCCCAATCCCACACCCGTGCCCGGACGTGTCCGAACCTGCGCAGCGGGGGAGCAGTGCGCCACCGCGCACTGCTTTCCCCCACCGAACTAGTGCGCGGCCGCGCAGTCATCGTGTTCGACTGTGATCGTTTTTGCGCAACGGCGCACCGTGCCCGAACCCACAGCAATGTCAGCCCTGGTGGAGGACTGCGCCACCGCGCACTAGTTTCCACCCCAAACCGAAAAAAGCGACACCAAGATTTTGTAGCAAACCTGATCAACACGGAAAAAACAAAATCAACCCAAACTTGGTGCCGAAATTTTCGGCGCCTCAATCCGCTGTACCGTCAGACCGCCATGAACGCCGGCGGCAAAAAACCGGCCACGCGTTGGTGACCGGTTGTGGGAGCGTGAACCTAGTTGCTCTTGCGCTTCTTCTGCTTCTTCGGGTTGTTCGGCTTGACGCCCACCTTTGGAGCGGTGGCCTGGGCCTTCGCCTGGCGCTCTTGCTCCTCGGCTTCTTCTTCGGCGTCCATCTTGTTAAACACGTAACGCTGCTGGAAGAAGGTCCAGATATTGTTGCCCGCCATGTAGCACAGGAGGCCGATGTGCCAGACGGCGCCGGTGAACAGGATGGTGAGCGGCATGAAGTAGAGCATCATGTTGTTCATCATGTTCATGGACATCTGCGCCTGGTCGTTTTCGGGTGCCTTCTGCTTGCCGGAGGCCTGGCGCTCCTTTTGGCGGTTGACGGAGAACCGGCCGTTGAGGTGCGTTGCCACGGCGATGAGCAGAATGAACGGGGCGGCCACCATGATGACGTTGGTGCGGGTGAAGTCCCCTTCGCCAAACGCGTGGTACATGTCCTCCGGCATGGAGATGTAGGCGGACAGCGGCACGCCGAAGAGGCGGGCCTCGAGGAAGGAGCGAACGTCGTCTACGCCGAAGATGTAGTTCGACGTGTTGTAGTTCTGCTCAATGGACATGCCCAGCTGGCCACGCCCGGTGCCGGTGCGGTTGAAGGAGCGCAGCACGTGGAACAGGCCGATGAACACCGGCATCTGCACGAGCATGGGCAGGCAGCCCTTTATTGGGGAGGCGCCCACCTCTTTTTGCACGCGGCGGGTTTCCTCCATCATCTTCTCAGGGTTGTTCTTGTACTTTTCCTGAATGGCCTGCATCTGCGGCTGCAGGATCTGCATTTTCCGCATGGAGCGCATGGAGTTGATGGTGGGCTTGAGCAGGAGTGCGCGCACCGTGAAGGTGAGCATCACGATGGACAGGGCCCACGTGATGCCCCAGTCCGGGTTCATGATGAGCCCGAACGCCTTGTGCCAAAACCACAGCACGGCGGAAATTGGCCAGTAAATAAAGTTAAGCACTATCTATTCCTTCGAGGGTCTTAGGTAGCTTCATTTAACAGGATCGTAGCCACCTGGGTGCCAGGGGCCACACTTGGCAATCCTCACTATCGCCATGATTATGCCCACCACAGTACCCTTTTTGCCAATCGCCTCGAGTGCGTATTGGCTGCACACTGGGTCAAACCGGCAGGTGGAGTACGGCTTGAGGCCGGAGAGGTGATCCTGATAGAAGAGGATTGCCCGTTGGGCGAGGTTAGGCCTGGTGTTCGTCGAGTCGTTTGTGCGCTTTGGCGAGTGCTCTGTCGAACTCACGGGCCACCTCCTTGGGTTCGGCGGTGGCGATGGCGGGGAGCGCCCGGATGACGTAGTCGCAGGTACGCCTCATCGTCCCGCCCTGCATCGCCGTGTAGGCCAGATGACGAAGCCGCCGGGAGGTGCGGTGGCGTACCACAGCATTCCCGACGGCTTTCGAAACAACCAGGCCTGTTCGTGGCCCACCCTCACGGGCGATGTCCGTGGAGCGGTCGTAGGCGTGCACTACGAGGACGTGACTCCCCGCGCGCACCCCATTTTTTACCGCTTTCCGGAAGTCGTCGCTCCGGGTGAGCTTGTTAGGCCGAGGTAACACTTAAGCACTCAGGCGAGCACGGCCCTTTTTCCGGCGTGCGGACACGATTGCGCGACCAGCGCGGGTACGCATACGGGTACGGAAGCCATGAACACGGGCACGACGACGGTTGTTCGGCTGGAACGTCCGCTTTCCTTTTGCCACGGTGAACACTCCTTTACAAGTTTTTACATACGTTCAATTTCACGTGGTTCTGGCTCTCGTCAGTGCCAAGAGGATGGCCCTTACCTGGCGGGATGAGATGCCGGAGAATCCACACGCACACGCAGCGTAGACGCGAAAAACGCGACCGGTGCGTATGACAGACCGTTATAGCCTACGCGAATACCCCCCAAACACCAAATCACAAATCACCACCTTAACGGCGGAAAAAAGATTACCCCCTAATTACAAAAGGGTAATTACATCTGTGGCACTCCTACCTCAGCGCCATCGCCCCAGGGTGCGCGTCGCACTTTTGAGGCCTGTCGCACCCCACCGGAGAGCGGGCTCCGCAGCCTCTTGAGATGTCGGGGGGTTGAGCCGAAGTTGAGCCTTTTAGACATAACCCCCTACCTGCATGTAAATCTAGAAGTACACAACTTTTCACACCCCTGTGTGCGCCCGGCTTGTGAATAACTTCCAACTTCAGGTTGAAGCTTTCACACAAACCAGCAAGTCAGGCAGCAAAGGAGGGGTGTTAAAAGTTATCCACAGCCCTGTTGATAGATTGTGAATAACACAGTCCGTCACCGGCCCCAGGCTGCCCAAACACGAGCAACAAGGGCCATCAGTCAGCGCTGTGTGCTTACTGTCCGCCGATGTAGAAAGACCGTCCGCCGCCGTGAATTACAGTTCATCTTCCCCGGTCGATACCTGGCGGCAGGTTACCGAGGCGCTCGTATCGCGCGCCAGCGACCCGGACTTTCCTCTCGACGGCCTCACCGCCTCCCAGCGCAGCTACCTGCGCATCACCAAGCCGATTGCGATTGTTCAGGGCCATGCGGTCCTCGCCACCCCGAACCAGATCGCCAAGCGGGTCATCGAAAACGATCTCGGCGAGGCGATTTCGCTCGTGTGGGAGGAGCTCACCGGCGCCCCGATCCACCTGGCCGTCAGCGTCGATACGTCGCTTGTCGAGGACTCCCTACCGCCCACGTCGATCCCGGAGCCGGACACCCCGGAACAAAACCCGTACGCCCCAGCAAGTAAACCAGCCGCGCAGCCCACCACCTTCAACCCGGCAACCCCGAGCTACCCGGCAACCACCCAAGCCCCAACCACCCAAACCCCAACCCCGAGCCAACCGCCAACCACAACAGCCCAAAGCACAGCAAAAACCCAACCCCAGGCGCGGTCCCTTAACCCCAAGCACACGTTTGATTCGTTTGTGACGGGCAAGTCTAACGCGTTTTCGCGCGCGGCGGCGTTTGCGGTGGCGGAGTCCCCGGCGGAGGCGTACAACCCGCTGTATATCTGGGGCGGCTCGGGCCTCGGCAAGACCCACCTCCTCCACGCGACGGGCAATTATGCTCTGCAGCTCAACCCGTCGATCCGCGTCATGTACGTGTCCAGCGAGGAGTTCACCAACGATTACATCAATTCGGTGCGCGATGATCGCCAGGAGTCGTTCAAGCGCCGCTACCGTAACCTCGACATTCTCATGGTGGACGATATCCAGTTCCTCGAGGGCAAGGAGGGCACGCAGGAGGAGTTCTTCCACACGTTTAACGCCCTTCACCAGGCAAATAAGCAGATTTTGCTGTCGTCGGATCGGCCGCCGAACAAGCTTGTGACCTTGGAGGATCGCCTGCGCACGCGGTTCCAGGCGGGGCTCATCACGGATATTCAGCCGCCGGATTTGGAAACGCGCATCGCGATCCTGGAGAAGAAGGCGATCGCCGAGCACGTCACCATCGATCGGGCGTCGCTCACGGAGATCGCCACGCCGTTTCCGGGTTCGATCCGTTCTTTGGAGGGCGCGCTCATCCGCGTCACGGCGTTTGCGTCGCTCACGCACCGGCTCATCACCCCTGACCTGGTGCGCGAGGCGTTGAGCGACTTGATCGGCGCCGAGCAGAACGTCGACATCACGCCGGCGGATATCCTCCAGGAGACGGCCCGCTTCTTCAATATTCCGATCTCGCAGCTCAAGGGCAGCACCAAGACGCGTCCCGTGTCGCATGCGCGGCAGCTGGCCATGTTTTTGTGCCGTGAGTTCACGTCGTTGTCGCTGCCCAAGATCGGCGCGGAGTTCGGCAAGGATCACACGACGGTGATGTACGCGGATCGCAAAATCCGCAAGGAGATGTCCAAGAACCGCGACACGTACAACGAGGTTCAGCAGCTCGCCCAGAAGATCAAACAGGCGGCCGCCCAGCACCCCCAGCAATAAGATCACAGTCCCCCTCGGGGGACTTTTTTTTGCTTGTCCGCGTTCACCTCTCACCCCCTGTGCACAACTCACCCGAGCGCACCCCTCCTCCACAAGTATTCCCCAGCCCAGTAGCACTTTCGAAAGTTATCCACAACCTTATTCACAATTGTGAAATTACGGCTTTGTAATTTGGTGAAATTCATCACAACACTCCCAAAAGCCCAGTTCACAACATTCACAAACCGCAGGTGGCCGTTGTGGAATGACAACCTCGAACCTGTGGATAAAGTGTGGATAACCCGACCCACCACAAAGTTATCCACAGACCGGGGGGAGTTATCCACAAGCATTTCACACCCCCATACACACCCGCGACACGCGAGCCGACCGGCGAATTTTTGTCATTTTCCACACCTTCCACAGGACCTACTGCCTTTACCACATTGGTTACCTAGAATTACAAGAAGAAAGAGGGCTCGTGGATAACTTTTCGTAGCCCGCGGCCTACGGGGTAGGTTTGGACGTACGCCAAGCAAAGGAGAAAAAGTGGAATTTCAGGCTGTCGCCTTCCGTGTAGCTCAGGACGACTTCGCCGACGCGGTAAGTTGGGTTGCCCACAACTTGCCGGCACGGCCGGTGCAGCCTGTGCTTCGCGGTCTTGTCATTACCGCCACCGACGAGGGCCTGGAGCTCGCGGGCTTCGATTACGAGGTCTCCACCAAGGTCCGCCTCAACGCCCAGGTGATCCAAAACGGCAGGTTAGCGGTGGCCGGCAAGCTCATTAGTGACATCACCGCCTCGCTTGCCGCCGGCACCGTCGAGGTGGAAACGGACGAGGCTCACTCGAAGTTGCAACTTTCCTGTGGCACGGCGAAGTTCGAGCTGCCCATCATCCCGCTTGATGAATATCCCTCTCTGCCGGAGATGCCCACCGTCGCGGGCACCGTCGATCCGCACCAGTTCACCGAGGCCGTCTCCCAGGTCGCCACGGCCGCCGGCAAGGATGACGCGCTTCCTATGCTCACGGGAATTCACGTCCAGATTTCGGGATCCGACCTGGTCATGGCCGCCACAGACCGGTTCCGCCTGGCGGTTCGCCACCTGCAGTGGCAGCCGTCCCGCGAGATCGAGGGCGAGACCCTCCTCATCCCCGCCCGCACCTTGCAAGACACGGCAAAATCCATGGACACGGGCCTCAACACGCCACTGGAAATCGCCCTTGGCGAGGGCCTCATCGGCATGGTGACGGAAAACCGCCAGACCACCACCCGCCTTCTGGACGCCGAGTTCCCCAACTACAACCCGCTTCTGCCCAAGGCCCACAATTACGTCGCCACCTGCGACGTTGAGGATCTTCTCAAGGCCATTAAGCGCGTGTCGCTCGTCGCCGATAAGTCGGGCCAGATCCGCATGACGTTCTCCGCCGGCCAGGTCTCGCTCACCGCGGCCAACGCCGAGTCGGGTGCTGCCGAGGAGGTCCTGCCCGCGTCGTTTGCCGGCGCCGAGGATCACCTCGTCATCGCGTTCAACCCGGCTTACCTGCGCGATGGGCTCGGCGTCATGCGGTCCAAGCGGGTCATGTTCGGGTTCACGGATTCCAACCGCTCGGCCATCCTCATCCCGGAGCCGGAGGAGATCCCCGAGAAGAACGCCGAGGGCCAGTTCCCCTCACCGGAAAGCCACATGACGTACCTGCTCATGCCGGTGCGCCTGCCGGGCTAACATGTTCGTCCGCCACCTGGCACTGAAGGATTTCCGCAGCTGGCCGAGCCTTGACCTGGAGCTATCCCCGGGCGTCACGGTTTTCACGGGCTCGAACGGATTCGGCAAAACCAACATCGTTGAGTCGGTCTATTACCTCGCCAACCTCTCGTCCCACCGCGTCAGCCGGGATGCGCCGCTGGTCAGGGAGGGTGCGGCGGCCGCGCAGCTGGCGGCCACGGTGGTGTCCGGTACTCGCGAGCTCACCGTCCGCATGACGGTCAAGCCCCACGCCGCCAACCTCGCGCAGCTCAACCGCACGCGCCTGCGCAATCCGCGCGAGATCCTCGGCGGCGTGCGCTGCGTCCTCTTCTCCCCGGAGGATCTGTCGCTGGTCACCGGCGAGCCGGAGGGTCGCCGTCGGCTCGTGGACTCGGTCATCGCCCAGGAGACGCCCCTGTTCTCGGCCACCAAGGCCGAGTACGATCGGGTCCTGCGCCAACGAAACGCCCTGCTCAAACAGGGGTCCCCCGACTTTGGGCTTCTCGACGTGTGGGATGGTCAGCTTGCTCACCTTGGGGCCTCCCTCGTCTCTTCCCGGGCCGCACTCGTGGCCCGCCTCCAGCCGCTTGTGCAGTCCGCTTACCTCGAGATCGCGCCGCATTCCCGCCCCCCGGCGATCTCCTATCTCACCCGTGACCAGGGAGAATCCACCGAGGAGACGGAGGCCCTCCTCCTCACCTCGCTGGCCGCGATCCGCCCCCGCGAGATCGAGGCCGGCCGCACCCTCATCGGCCCCCACCGCGATGATCTCCAGCTCATGCTCGGTAATTCGCCCGCCAAGGGCTTTGCCTCCCACGGCGAGACCTGGTCCTTTGCCATCGCCTTGAAGATCGCCGTCTTCCGCTTCATGGCCGCCTCGGGCCGCATCCCGGTTCTCATTCTTGACGACGTCTTCGCCGAGCTCGACAACCCCCGCCGCCAGGCCGTGACCTCCATGATCGACCGCGCCGAGCAGGTCCTCATCACCACCGCCGTCCCCACCGACATCCCCGCCGACCTCGACCACACCCTCCACACCGTCCTCCTGGAGAACGGCACCTCCCGCCTCGACGTAGAGGAGGCGACGCCCGATGCCGAGTGACGATTTCTTCGTCGCCTCCTTCGAAAAACTCCAGCGCATGGGCCACGTCGGCGCCAATCCCAACCCCGCCACGGGCGGCCGCTTGCGACCCCGCACCACCCGTTTCCCCACCGGCAAGGACGGTCGCCGCCTCTTCAAGCCCCGCAAGGTGGAGAATTTCAATTCCATCTTGGGCCGCGAGATCAAAAAGCAGGGCTGGCAAAAGCCCCTGGCCGCAGGCTGGATCATGGGCCAATGGCCGAGCGTCGTTGGCCACGACATCGCCGCCCACACCAAAATCGAGATGGTCAAGGGCTCCACCCTCTTCATCACCTGCGACTCCACTGCCTGGGCCACCAACCTCCGCCTCATGCAGCGCCGCATCTTGCAGACGATCGCCGAGATGATCGGCCCCAACATCATCACCCAGCTCAAAATCTTCGGCCCCAAGCCCCCCAGCTGGCGCAAGGGCCGACTCCACGTCAAGGGCCGCGGCCCCCGCGACACCTACGGATAGCCCACCCCGCCCTAGTTTCCACCCCAAACCGAAAAAACCGGCCCCGATTTTTTGTAGCAAACCTGACCACCTGCGTAAACGCAAATTCGCCCCAAGATTGGGTCCGAAACTTTCGGACCCTATTCTTTTCCCTCTCTGCGTGCCGAGTCAGCGGCAGCCGTGCCCACACGACCCGCGCAAGACTAGGGGAGCGTCACCTATGCCCGTATGCTTCTGTTTTTGCGCAACGGCGCACTGCGCAAACCCTGTGACCTGCGTGCGCACAAAATTCCGACAAACCGCTCCGTGCCCGACCCCACACCCGTGCCCGAAACGCTGAGCGCCACCGTCAGCGTTTCTCCGAGCCTACCCTGAGTCGACGCCAAACCCTCCCGATTCCCGTATGCTTCCGTTTTTGCGCCGTTGCGCACTGCGCAAAACCTTTGACCAGTACAATCATAAATATCCGACAAGCCGTTCCGTGCCCGTTCCCACAGTGAGGCCCGAACGTGTCCGCACCCGCGCTGCCGAGCACTGCTTTTCACTCCAAACCGAAAAAAGCGACACCAAAATTTTGCAGCAAACTTGACCACCTGCGCAAACACAAAACCGGCCGAAACTTACTGCCGAAATTTTCGGTATCTAATTTACAAACCCCCCGCACCCGCGCTGCCGAGCACTGCTTTCCAACCCAAACCGAAAAAACCGTCCCCGATTTTTTGTAGCAAACCTGACCACCTGCGCAAACACAAAATTGCCCCAAGATTGGGGCCGAAAGTTTCGGACCCTCGCAGCTCGCAGCTCGCAAAGCCGCGCAGCCCCCAGCCCCAACCCCAGCTCGCAGCGCCCAGCCCGCATAGCCGCGCCAACCCCGAGACCAGCTCGAACCACAAAATCCACCCCAGCCCCAGCCGTCGGCAAGCGAAAACAACAAGAGCCCCGCGACCGTAACAACCGACGAGGCAAAATACGCGTATTCCCCCGTCACGTGCCCGTCAGGCGGATGAACCTATTTGTGTGTGGTCCCCCTCGACAGTGTAGAATAACGTATGTTACACGTCTAAAAATAGCGAGGAAGTTTCGAATTTATCGTGGCTGAATCTCAGGAAAACTTGGTTGACCAAATGCACCCGGAGCATCACGATTATGATGCGACGTCGATTACTGTACTCGAGGGGCTGGAAGCGGTTCGCAAGCGCCCGGGTATGTATATCGGCTCGACAGGGTCCCGCGGCCTGCATCACCTGGTGTGGGAGGTCGTGGATAACTCGATCGATGAGGCTTTGGCGGGGTACGCCGACAAGGTAGACGTTGTGCTGCACGAGGATGGCAGTGTGGAGGTCACGGATAACGGCCGCGGTATCCCGGTGGAGATGCACCAGACGGGGCGCCCGACGGTCGAGGTCGTCATGACGCAGCTGCACGCGGGCGGCAAGTTCGATAATGATTCGTACAAGGTGTCCGGCGGCTTGCACGGCGTGGGTATTTCCGTGGTCAACGCCTTGTCCACGCGCGTGGAGGCGGACATCAAGCGCGACGGTTTCCACTGGTATCAGCGTTTTAATAACCAGGTTCCGGACGATCTGGAGAAGGGCGGCAAGGCCCGCGGCACGGGCACGAAGATCCGTTTTTGGCCGGACGCGGACATTTTTGAGACGGTCGAGTTCGATTACAAGACCATCGCCAACCGTCTCCAGCAGATGGCGTTCCTCAACAAGGGCGTGTTCATCCGGCTCACGGATAAGCGCAAGAACCAGGCGGAGGAGCAGTCCCTCGAGGCCGATGAGTCGCTGCTCCAGGCTGACTCACTGTCCCTCGATGAGGTAGATGAGAAGCTTGCCGACGCTCCGTCGAAGGCCGAGAAGGAGGAGGTCACCCCCCGGTCAGTTGAGTTCCATTACCCCAATGGTCTCAAGGATTACGTCGAATACCTCAATAAGAAGAAGACGGCGCTCCACCCCTCCATCGTCGATTTTGAGGACGAGGAGGAGGATCTCGAGCTCGAGGTGGCCCTCCAGTGGAACACCTCGTACAAGGAAAACGTCTACACCTTCGCCAACACCATCGCCACGATCGAGGGCGGCACGCACGAGGAGGGCTTCCGTGCGGCGTTGACGAGCATCATGAACAAGTACGCGCGCGATCACAAGCTGGTGAAGGAGAAGGATCCCAAGCTCACCGGCGACGATTGCCGCGAGGGCCTGTCTGCCGTCGTCTCCGTCAAGGTCGGCGATCCGCAGTTCGAGGGCCAGACCAAGACCAAGCTCGGCAACACCAACGTCAAGTCCTTCGTACAGCGCGTGGTGAACACGCACCTCACGCACTGGTTTGAGGCGAACCCCGCCGAGGCGAAGATCATCATCCAGAAGGCCTCCTCGTCGGCTCAGGCGCGCCTGGCCGCCCGCAAGGCCCGCGAGATGGTGCGCCGGAAGTCTCCCACCGATATGGGCGGCCTGCCCGGCAAGCTTGCCGATTGCCGCTCCAAGGACCCGGAAAAGTCCGAGCTCTACATCGTGGAGGGCGACTCCGCTGGCGGTTCCGCCAAGGCCGGCCGTGACTCCATGTTCCAGGCGATCCTCCCGCTGCGCGGCAAGATTTTGAACGTGGAGAAGGCGCGCCTCGATCGTGCTTTTAAAAACGCCGAGATCCAGGCAATCATCACCGCCCTGGGCACTGGCATTCACGACGAGTTCGATATTTCCAAGCTGCGGTATCACAAGATCGTCCTCATGGCCGATGCCGATGTCGACGGCCAGCACATCGCCACTCTCCTGCTCACCCTGCTGTTCCGCTTCATGCCGACGCTCATCGAGGAAGGCCACGTCTACCTCGCCAACCCGCCGCTGTACAAGCTCAAGTGGCAGAAAGGTGAGCCCGGCTTCGCCTACTCCGACGCCGAGCGCGACCAGCTTCTTGCCGAGGGCCTCGAGGCCGGCCGCAAGATCAACACCGACGACGGCATCCAGCGCTACAAGGGTCTGGGCGAGATGAACGCTTCCGAGCTGTGGGAAACCACCCTCGACCCGGATTACCGCACGCTGCGCCGCGTCGACCTGCACGACGCCGAGCGTGCCGACGAGCTCTTCTCCATCCTCATGGGTGACGATGTCGTCGCTCGCCGCACCTTCATCACCCGCAACGCCAAGGACGTCCGCTTCCTCGACGTGTAAACCCGAGCGGTGACGACGCCCCGGCACACGCCCGTGTGTCGGGGCATTTTTCGCGCCCACCTGACAAAAGGTAGACACCTATCCGTGGGTTGCTCCCATCGCCCAAGTTCGTCAGCTTTGCTACGCGTCAAACGTCTACCTTTTTCTGCTCACGTGGCATAGACCCCCGCCCTGTGTGAAAATGTGAGCCATGAATGTGGGGGAATATCTTCTTTTCACTCGGGGTCTTAACTCTTTTCAGCGCAATGCGGTGTATGCGCACATGCAGCTCGCCCGCGGCGTCTACGTAGTTCAGGAGGAATACCAAAAACTCAGCCGCGAGGATAAGTACCTCCTCCGCTGCGCCGCCCTGGGCATTGAGGGACGACCACTAATCGGTGCGTCAGCGGCGGCCCTGTGGGGCATGCCCGCGATCGTCCACAAGCGCGAGCAGGTGCACATCATCGGCACCGGAAGACCCCGCGCAGGCGTGTGCCAGACCCGCCTCACAAGGGACGATCTGCGCACCACCACCGTCTGCGGTTTTGAAATTTCGCTTACCTCCCCAGCCCTGACGGTCATCGATATCGCCCGCTGGGAGGGTCTTGCCCAAGCCGTCCGCTGCGGCGACTTCGCCGTCGCCACCAACCTCACCACCGAAGACGAGCTCCTCTACGCTCTCGCGCAAAGAGCCAGAACCACCGGCATCGATACCGCCCGCACCGCCGTCCACCTCATCAACGCTTTCTCGGAAAGCCCCCGCGAATCCGACGTCAAGGTCGCCCTTTTCCAGGCCGGTTTCCCCGCCCCCTTCCAGCAAGCCAGCATCTTGGATACCGACGGCGCCTTCATCGGCCGCGTCGATTTCTTCTACCCCGATAGATCCATCGCCCTCGAGTACGACGGCGTCGGCAAAACCCACGGCGAGTTCGATGAACCCATTGCCGAATCCGTAAACGACGAGCTCAC
Source organism: Corynebacterium pyruviciproducens ATCC BAA-1742 (assembly GCF_000411375.1). GTDB lineage: Bacteria > Actinomycetota > Actinomycetes > Mycobacteriales > Mycobacteriaceae > Corynebacterium > Corynebacterium pyruviciproducens. The sequence goes on from NZ_KE150447.1 coordinate 506,895, forward strand.
CCGCCACCGCCAACTCGAAAGCGAGGCGCTAACGCCGATTCGCATCGATAACGCTTCCTGGAAGTCCAAGCTTTTTCTCCGCCAGCTTGACCGCCTCTGGCCACTACGCGGCCGGTTCCCCTCCGATCAGTGGTTCGCCCCGGGGCTCGCCTGGGACAGCGAATGACGAGCCCCCACATCACTACTCCTTAGAGGATCCCCGCCATTTGGAGCTATCCCACTCCGTCTCGGAGTTATCCCCGGTCTCCGGCGTCTTGATGTCGGTGACGCAGTTTTGGTAGTACCCGGGTGCGCTGGCCAGCGCACCGATCACAAAGCTGAAGATGGAAAACGCGGCGATCGTCCCGTTGGTGACGAACTTCTCCACTTGCTGCTTGTCCACCTGCGGCAGCGCCTGCCCAATAATGTCCCGCACGTTCTGCGAGGTGGGCAGCCCGTATTGGGCGCGGATGTTCTCGGGGATGGCGGCGTAGATGCTGATGATGCCCACAACGGGTGCAGACCACACGAGCGGGTTCGTGTACGTGGTGCCGTTAGCTACGCATTGGTACCCCTTCTGCGTTTCCTCGGCACCAGCCACGCTGGTCACCCCCGTCAACGCAATTGCCGACGCCACCGTCGCCGCCACCATCCGCTTCGTCTTCATCTTTGTCCTACCTCTCCCTAGTTTTTCGGCTAACTGTTATATCTATCCTACGTCCTGGTAGGCGCGTTACAGTGCCTGCGGCCACGGAAAAGGTAGAGCAAGGCGCAATTATCATCACCATGTTGACGTTTAAAGAAGCCCCTTGCCCACCTCCGCGGGAATCGGCCCAGAGCCGAGTATGGCATTGGTTTTGAGTAGTTGATCAAGACGGATCCCCTGATAGGGTCAGACCTACCATACGCGAAGCGCCCGGACACCGGCATTGACCTGCTGGTTCGCCGCAGTAAGGATCAGTTTTGGACAGTTGTCCACTGCAAGTCCTACAAGAAGAAAATCTACATCCACAAGAGCTTGACTGATTCCCTCCCTGATGATTCAGGCCACAGTTTCCGGTACGGCATGAAATACGCGAACACGTCGACGCGGCGTTGAAGGAGTTGGAGTGGATCGAAAATTCCGGTCAGTTCTGTGGCATCGGCTTGCCCACGTTGCTGGCGCAGCAGCCCTATCTGTCGGATTCCTCCCTCGACCCGGTCTGGAGCTTCCTCGATGAACACGCCATGGTGGTCAATATTCACCCGACTGGCTGCGGTGTTAATTCGCCGTGGTTGCTCCGCCACAAGCTGGAGTGGGTCAACGGTGCGCCTGTCGAGGATGCGACGGCTACGTTGGAGCTCCTGAAGGCCGATATACCGCGCCGTTTCCCACACATCACGTTCCACGTCGCGCACCTGGGCGGCGATCTCCCCATGCTGGCGCAGCGCATCGAGGATAACTACGAGGACTGGGACGCCTTCCCGGCCTCGCCGAACGAGTCCCTGCGGAAGTTCTTTTTCGACGCCGCCAACTTCCACGAGCCGTCGTTGGCCCTGGCCGCGGAGACCTTCGGCGTCTCGCAGCTGATGGGTGGTTCCGATTTCCCGTATTTCCAGGAGGAGAAGTACGTCCGCGCCTTCGACTATGTGCGGACCTCCCGCTTCGCCGACGAGGAGAAGAAGGAGATCTTGTGGTCCAACGCCGCGCGCCTGCTCAAGCTCTCCCTCTAGCTTCTCGACGCCCCCCTCTACCGCTTTCCCGGATGCTCACCGTGGGTTGATCCACCAGGTTTGAGCCAAGTTACCTGGGAACGTTGTCGTCGTGCGGTATGGGCGCGGAGGTGGGACAACCGCAAAAATACGTCGCACGACCGCGTGAAAGATGAGCAGCGCGTGGCATCCCAATCATGTGGAAGAAAACTTGACGTATGTCACGCACGGACGGAGAAGCGTAAGGTAAGGCTTGCCTAGTGTATGAACGGCGGGTAATGTGTCAGCAGTCACGGAATAACGCTACATAAGTGTTACCAAAAATGGTGGGGTGTGCTACGCCGGGGCAGTTCAAGTCCACGTGACTCCGCAGGTCGGAAGCTCCACACCCGGCCACAACTAACCAAGGAGTACCATGCACTTCTTTTCCAAACATGCCAAGGCCATAACGGTGTTCCTTACTGTGGCGTCCCTTGCCCTGACGGGATGCGCTCGAGGCGATGGCGAGAACGATTCCACCGAGAGCAGCCCGGTTTCGCGCGTGGCCAGCCTTGGCTTGGGGGATGCCGATACCCTTTTGGCGCTCGGTATCACGCCCGTTGCGATTGCCCCATGGGGTGCCGAAGGTGACGGCTCAGAATCTGGCGTGGGTCCGTGGTCGGAGGATCTGCTTGGGGATGCGAAACCGGAGAAAATCTTTAACACGGCCAGTGGCTTCACCGTCGACATCCTAGAAAAAGTCACCGCTACCAACCCCACCCAAATCATCGCGGTGAACCAAGCGGTGGACGCCCAGGCGAAGGCCTCCCTGGACAAGATCGCCAGCACCACAGTCAAACCCGAGGGCTATCAGGATTGGCAGATTCCGTGGGACAAGCAGGTTGAAACGATCTCCCAGGCCGTCGGCAAAGAGGAGGAGGGCGACAGGCTCATCAAGGAGACCGAGGAAAAGTTCGCCCAATTCAAGAAGGACCACCCAGAACTGCAGGGCAAGCGTGCGGCCATCGTGATGCCCTACGAGGGCAAGATTGGTCTGTACACCGACGGCGACGGCCGTGGCCAATTCATTAGGGATTTGGGCTTCACCAACCCGAAGGAGCTGCAGGGCGATGGCTCGTCGTTCTTCGTGGACTATGCTCCAGAAAACTACGCCAAGCTCAACAACGTGGACTACTTATTTGTACTGGACTACAACGGTGCCCTGAATGCACTCAAGAAGGATGCGACTTTCCAGAAACTGGATGTAGTTAAGGACGGCCGTGTGCGGTACTTAGAAACCGATGTGGGAAATGCGATGAGCATGCCTAACCCGGTAACCATTCCGTGGGTAATTGACAAGTTCGCAGAGCAACTGAAGTAGCTGACACCTGCCTGCGCGGCTCGTACTAGCGCCGACTTCAACACATCCCACAGAAACTCCATAACCTAATGTCATCTGATTTCCTCGCCACTCGTTTGCGCTCTCGCCGACCTAGCTGTACGGCTGGCACGGCTACCGGAACATCCGACCTTGCTGGCGGTACAAAACCACTTCGTACCTTCCCCGTCAGCTCCCGTGAAGACCGTATGAAGCGCACCATTGCCACCCTCATCGCGGCCAGCGTCGTCGTGGCAATCGCATCCCTCTTCGTAGGCTCGCGCTCCATTCCGGCCGCCGAGGTGCTCGAGGCTCTCCGCGGCGCCAGCAAGCAAGAGCTTGGCAGCATCATTTGGGACCTGCGCGTCCCTCGCACGCTTCTAGCCTTCGCAGTCGGGTCGTCCCTGGCCGTTGCTGGGGTTCTCGCCCAGGCGTGGACGCGCAACCCGCTGGCCGATCCGGGCTTCATCGGCATCACCTCAGGGGCCTCGTTCGCCGTGGCCTTTGGATCTGTTGTCGGGGTGGTTACCAACGTGGGCAGTGCCGCATCGTGCGCGCTGGTCGGCGCCGCACTCGCAGCCGGACTGGTTATGTTCATTGCGCGCCGTGCCCCTGATCCCATAACGCTCCTCTTGGTGGGCGTGGGCGTGGATGCTACCTTGCGCTCTGGCACCGTCCTCATCGGCCTGTTCGACACCGACGTCCTCGATAGCATGCGCCACTGGGTCGTGGGCTCCACCTTCGGCCGTGGCTTCAGTGAAATAGTGCTGGCTTGGACGGGCCTGGTAGTCGGCTTTGTGCTTGCTTTGATTGCCGCCCGACCATTGGATCTATTGGCCTTTGGTGATGACGCCTCCCAAGCTCTCGGTGGCTCACCCCGCCTTGCGCGACTGCTCTCAGCGCTCGGGGTGGTCCTGCTCGCGGGCAGCGCGACGGCGGCAGCAGGCCCGGTCGTTTTCGTCGGCTTCGCCGCCCCGCACGTGATGCGCGTGGTGCTGGGTCCGCAGGTAACCCGGCTGATACTTCCGGCGGCGCTGACCGGGGGAATCATGGTGCTCGCTGCGGATATTGTGGGTCGGTTGGTACTGCGTCCGGGGGAGTTAGAGATGTCTATCGTTATCGCCATCCTGGGTGCGCCACTGATGATTGCTGTGGTGCGCAGGCGTTCGAGTTGTCAGAAAGCGGGGAGCATGCAGTGACACATTCACCGCAGAACAATTCCCTGCAAACCATCACCGAGGATCTCACCCAGCAGCTCACCTGCCAGCGGCGCAACCGCATCGCACGCATCGTGGGCAGCACTGGGTTCTTCGCGGTCGTGGCTTTTGCCTGTTACCTCGTGCTCCTGGGACAAGGCACAGTGAAAATGTCCCCGGCGGAGGTACTCGACGTGCTCCGTGGTGGCGGTACCGCTCGCCAAATTGCCGTGGTGTGGGACCTGCGCTTGCCCGTGGCGCTAGCCACGATGATTGTCGGTGCGGCCTTAGGTACCGCCGGCGCATGGACGCAAACAATGGCCAGAAACCCCCTCGCCTCCCCAGACATCCTGGGTGTGACCTCCGGGGCGGCCGTGCTCGTGGTACTGGGCACTGTCACTGTCCGGCCGACGTGGCTGGAAGATTTGCCCATGTTCTGGTGGCGCGCCGGGCTAGCGATGGTCGGGGCCGTGGCGGTACTCGTCATGCTCACCCTGCTGGGTGGCGTGGGTACCAGCGACAAGATTGTGCTCATCGGTTTCGCCCTGTCTCTCATGCTCCAAGCAGTCGTGAGCTACCTGCTGCTCAAAGCCGAAATCCTGCGGGCGGCCGAGACTCAGACTTGGCTAGCGGGCTCCACAGGGTTCGTACGTATGAATGCGTTGATTCCGTTGTTGGTCGGTCTGGCACCATTCATCGCCATCGGCTTGTGGTGCGCGAGGGATCTACCCGTCCTTGCGCACGATGACAGTTCGGCATCATCGCTAGGTGTGAATATAAAGGCACGGCGGGCAGCCCTGTTGATAGCGGCAACAGGCGTGGCGGCTGTGGTGGTCTCTGTGGTGGGGCCGATCGGTTTCATTGCGCTGATCGCGCCACACCTGGGAAGGATCGTGGCTAATACCGGAACGCCATCACCGATGGTGTCGGCCGCCGCCGGTGCGGCACTGCTGGGGGTGTGCGCGGTGATTGCGGGGTTCATACCAACGAGTGCTCCGGTCGGGGCGGTATCTTCCGTGATCGGTGGAATTGCACTGGTGGGATTGGTCATCAAGAAAATGAACAAGCGAGGCAACAATGGTTGAGAACGAGGCGATTCTGAACGCAACTGAGGTGTACGCCGGGTACTCCGAAGCCCGGGACGTACTCAAAGGGGTTAGCGTGCGCGCATACCCAGGACAGGTCACTACTCTGATTGGTCCAAACGGGTGCGGGAAGTCAACGCTGCTGAAGACGATGTCTAAATTGGTCACTCCGCGGGCCGGTGAAGTATACGTTCAGGGTGAGATCGTCCATGAGCTACACACCAAGGATGCGGCCCGGCGGATCGCGATGCTGCCGCAACACCCCATGGCGCCAGAGGGGATCTTGGTGGGGGAGCTGGTAGCCCGCGGTCGACATCCTCACCAAGGTTGGTTGCGTGGAGAATCGGCCCGTGACCGGGAGGTGATTGCCCATGCCTGCGAAACAACCGGGATTGTTGACTTGGTGGATCGCGAGGTTTCTTCGTTGTCCGGTGGGCAGCGCCAGCGCGTATGGTTGGCGATGACGTTGGCGCAAGATACTCCGGTGCTATTACTCGATGAGCCGACCACGTTTCTAGACCCAGCCCATGCAATGGAAATGCTGGAGCTGGCGCGCAATCAGGCGCAGAAGGGGAAGGCTGTAGTCATGGTGCTGCACGATTTGATGCTGGCCGGGATGTTCTCGGACACTCTAATCGTGATGAAGGACGGGCAGATCCTTGCCCAGGGGACTCCGGCTGAGGCTCTGATCCCGGACGTGCTGGCGGAAGCATATGGGCTGAGGGCGGAAGTCTGGGAGGATCCGCATGGTGAAAGCCCGGTGATAGTTCCGCGGGGAACCCTGTAGATCTGACAGACGCAGATGCGCGTTGGAGAAAAATTATTTCATCTTTCCTCCATTCGAACGTCCGTTATCGCGAAAGGCATTGGCTGAACGGAGAACGAATACGCAGGCGCTCAGGTCCAGCCAGCCCGGCTAGGATTGGGAAAAGCCTGGACGCTAGGGGCGGGCCTTCCCGTGGAACCAAAATGGGCTCCATTCGATGACGTCGGGGGACAGCTGCAACTCATCGACCGCGAATTTGCGTACTGTTTTTGCCAGACTGCCTTCACCACACGCCCACAGAGACCTAGGCAGACTCCCGTGTTCGGGTGAGTAATGGTCGCGGAGGGAAGCCAGCGTAGCGTCCGACTCCAAAGTCTTAGAAGTAGTGACAACAGTGAGGCTGCGCACTTGGGGCGACCACTCGGTGGAGAAGTCAGGTTCGACCTCGTCAAGGTCGGTGATTACAGCAATGATGTCGGTGAGCGCCAGCGCTTCCGGGTTGGTTCTTTGCAGGTGGGCGAGGACGTGGCGGAGGGCGGGGATAGAGGAGGCGTCGGCAATCATGAGTTGCGGTGAGGAGGCCGGAACCCAGATTGCCCCACACGTATACATGCCGGCGGTATCGCCGGGGAGGGCGCGCCGAACCCAGCGAGAGCCGGGGCCGGAATCTCCGTGGGTGACCACGTCAGTCCACATGGTGCTCGTGGCCGGATCTAACCCTCGGATGGTGTACCAGCGCAGTTCGGGGCGGGTTTCTTCCGGGAGGTTAGCCACCGTTGCGCGGATGTTACTGTCGCCAAGGTCAAAGGGATGGAACTGTTCGCCCTGTCGCGGCATGAGTAAGCCGAAGAATTCATCGGGGCCGTCCAACGGGTAGTCAGCGAAGTCGGAAGCTGTGAAGGTTACGCGGTGGAGACGCGGGGCGAGCTGCTCGTTGGATACGACCGTGACGGGAATGATCCGGTGAGGGTTGGAGGGCTTCGGTGGCATAGTTGTTGTGGTTACTTTCAAGGGGTCAGGGTTGGAGATGGGTCTATGTCGTGGCTAAGCGCCACACTACGACTATGAAGTTTACGTTCTTACCCCGGAAGAGACTTAGTGATTCATAAAAACTCCAATGCGAGAGTAATGGCCTGTTTCCTTTTATCCAGAAATGATCGGTTGGGTCGAGAGGCCCCAGAACCTATTGCTGCATGGTCGGAGCAGGTCGAGCAATTGAGAAATAGAGCGGTTCGCGAAGTCTACGAACCTACCCGGGAAGAAATGAACGCATGTGTGGAAGCAGTCGATCACCTTGTTACCTTCCTTGGTGATCAGGTGGTTGGGACTCATCAAGAACCTCGAGTTCACTGCACTGGCACTCTCGGGACAGCAGGGTTTTGAAAGAGGGGGAGGTTGGAATGAGGATTTTTCTCAGATTGAGGCCTCTCTGGAGGACGTTAACCTAAGGATTCGAACTGCCGTCGTTGGTCAAATGCAGTGATGAGTATTAGGGCAAGGAATGTCGCTCTAAGCGTTCAACGAAAGCTTACTCTTTCGAAACGAATAAATTTGAAAGCAGTATGCAGACGCTTATCCATATCGGGAACTCAGAGGCACCTACCGAATATCGCTTTCCTCTCAGTATTTCACAAGGAGCTGAAGTCATCCCATTTAGCGAAGGGAGCGCAGACTCTATGGGAATTTTCCTAGACGGAAACCTACTGGCAACGATCGGTAACTCCTGGGCTTACGATGCTAATGGCATTGCCCTCCAAACCTCACTCGTAGTTGAGAATGGAACTCTTGTACAAATCGTTGAGCATGACTCAAAAACAGCTTTCCCTGTTACTGCAGATCCGCAGATCGATTGGGGTTGGGAGAAAGCTACTATTAAGTTGAGCGAGCAGGAAATGAAAGCGACCGGCGCGGCAGGAGAAGCCGGAGCGATTGCAGCTCTCCCTTGGATGGTTGCACTCGGGGCTACAGGCCCTGTGGCAATCGCCATCTTAACGGTGGCAGGAAAACTAGGCTACGATGCAATTCGAGCACACCGTCACGAACAGTGTCTCGGAATCGTTGTAAGTACAAACGTGCTAAGCAGCAGTGGCGGCATCTCGACATTTGAGTACGGATATTCATAATGTTTCAAGAAAATAAATGGCACCGGGTCGAAAAAGATAAGCGTATAGCAGGGGTCTGTGCCGGAGTGGCTGAAACATATGGAATCTCCGCCGATACCGTCAGAATCATTTACGTATTAGCTGGATTCTGCGGAGTGCCTATGATTGCTGTCTACTTAATGCAGTGGTTCATCTACCCAAAGGTATAGGCAATAGGATAGAGCGGACTAGTTCACTAACGTAGCGTGTGCGCTTAACCCCGTAGTCTCCCGAAAGTTTCACCATGCCTGCCAAGGTGGTCCAGCTGCAGTAAACGTTGGTTTCTGCATCGGTGTCAGCGAGTGGACTACAGTTTGTGGTCAAAAAGGGTGCTCAGCAGTGACTCGGTTTTCAAGGTTTGTCCTGTTGTTGGTGGGTATTCTTGCAGGAAACAAGGCTTCGAATGCGCACCATTTTTCCCAGTCCAAAAAGCCCCGAGACTCCGTGTCCAACAACTACTGGGGCATACACATGTTTCCTAGGATCCGTCGCATGCAGGAAGCCTAGCGGCTTATTGAAATCACTGTGGTTGGTGGTGCAGGCATGTTTTCTGCCTCGAATGAGAAAGCCATCGTAGACAGTGGTTTGCGCTGCATTTTGCTGGTGAACACGGAGACGCCTACACCGGTGGGCTCCCCCTGTAGTGATAAGTACTTCAGTCGATACCTGGGTAGCTTGATCCTCGGTCGGCGAGAACTTTATTTGTATCAGCAATTACTTGAAATGTTTCGCTCTTGGGTGATACATTCAAAGTATTCAAGGTTACTTTTGAAGTAGGTGAGTCATGGGATCCGGTAATATCTTGGAGACTCTAGAAACAATTGCTTCCGATCAGTGGGGCATTGTTACAACCGCGCAAGCGCAAAGGGAGGGGATTACCCGGGTGCAGATCAATCGGCTTGCCCAGAAAGGTGTCCTGTATAAGTCCAGCCACGGTGTCTACTATTTGCCTTCCGCACCTATGGGTGCTCTTTCGGACATTCAAGCGTCGTGGATTTCTCTGGATCCCAAGCACTTTCTATCGGAGCGTTGGGAAGAGGGGCCGAGGATTGTCGTATCGCATGAATCTGCAGCTGCTATCCACCGCATCGGGAACCTTATCCCTCAGGTGGATACATTTTCAGCGACGTTCCGGAAGCAAACGTCGAGATCTGGGATCAAAATCCTGAGCAACCAGAAAATAGATAGGGAAGACATCGTCAATGTCGATGGTTTACCAGTTACGTCCGTCAAGAGGACAGTGGTTGACCTGGCAGCACAAAAAATCGAGCGTGAGTACCTTTCGATGATTGTCGCTGATGCTTTAGAGAAGGAAAACGTTGGGTATCTTTCTTTGGCATCACAGCTGGACGAATACTGTACTCATTATGGTGCAACATCTGGCCGTGAATTAGTGGACAAGTTTTATCTTGAAAATGCTCCATTGGAGAGCCAGAAGAATCTCGTTGAGCGTGCTAACACGATCAGCAACAAGCTGATGGAACAAGTATCCCCTGCATTTAAGATGGCGATGGAAAGTCTGGAAAGACCAGAAATGGAATTGGCCAAACCCCACATTGCTGATGTTGCAGCAACGCAGCTCGCTCAGCAGGGAGAAAAATTTGGAAAAATGCTGCAGCCGATGGTCATGCGAGAAGTCGAAGCATTGATGAAGAATTGGTCTCCGCAAGTAAATCTAATCGTCGGGTCTGAAGAGATCGAGAAGGCGCTTAAAGGTGGCCATTGGATTGATAATTTGGGAGCCGCGAAACTCAGCGAGGCTTTAGTGCAATCCCAAAAGATAAACTGGAATCAACTTCTTCCCGGAGCTTTTGGAAATCACAAATACAAAGTCGAAGCAGCCGATGAATCCGACAAGACTAGTGCGGATGAAGACCAAGGCCAGGATGACTCGATAGCTGAAACGGAGGCTAATGATGAGTCAAGCGAGGAATAAGAATCTTCAGCGGGCACTGAATGAGAGGATCAAGAAAGAGGCAGTGGCTAGAGGAGTTTCTATTGAACATTTGAGACATCAGATCGCCTTTGAAGGGCTCCTTGGTCGTCTGTATAGCGTGCCAGACCCGGGGTGGACATTAAAGGGGGCAACCTCGCTCCTCATGCGCAATGGAAGCGGCCGTTATACCTCAGATATGGACTTTTCACGAGATCAGGCTTGGTCCGACTCTCAAGAGGTGAAACAAGAATTCGCGGATATCTGCTCACGAAAGTGCGGTGATCCGTTTACCTATTTTGTCACCAAGGTTGGTACCCATTCGGTCGGCGATGACACCGGGTATGCAACACCTACTATGGCAGTACACATTCAAGTGAATTACGGGGGAAAACAGTTTCAAATTTTCAAAGTTGATGTCACAGTTCACAGACATACACAGGAGCCAACCGAAGAGATCATGGTGAAGCCGGTCTTGTCTTCTTTCACTAGCTATGACATTCCCGAATTCGCGATTACTGCTACACCGATCGAGAGCCATCTCGCAGATAAGGTTTGTGCGATGTATGAGCGCCACCGGGAGGGGCGAGAGGCTAGTACTAGGTACCATGACTTGCTTGATATATTGACGATTCTTCAGACCCAAGAATTCGATTTCGAGAAGCTGGTCAGAACTCTCAGCCACGAGCATCAAAGACGGAGAATGACGCTACCGAAAGAGATGATTTCTCCTGGCCAAAAATGGGATAGTGGATACGCCAAAACTGCCAGAGATAACAAAATTTTCGCAAGAGGCACCACTACCTTGGATGATGCCCTTCAATTCGCTGGTCAGTGTCTAAACCCAGTGCTTGCCAGATTGCCGGAGGAAAGCACGGTGTCACCGGAACAGATAACTGCTCAGAAAAGGTGGAATCCGAAAACCTGTTCTTGGCAATAACTGCAGGGTGTAGCACCAAACGGTAATGTAGAAAGGTACATCCGGTTGATGCCTACACTCCGGGAGACTCGATGAACAGACCGCTGAACCGCACGAACTTCGCGTTTAATGTTGACGTGTTTTCATGTAAAGCAAGGCATAATTACCATCATGTCCACGTTTAGAGAAGCCCTTGCCCAACTCCGCGAGAATCAGCCGAAGGCCAAGTATGGCATCGGTTTTGAGAAGTTGATGGTGAACTTCCTCAAGACGGATCCGTTGCTGTCGTCGGAGTATGACGAGGTCTTCCGTTGGACCGATTGGCGTTACGCGAACGGCCCGGACACCGGCATTGACCTGGTTGCTCGCCGCCGCGAGGACCACTCGTGGACGGCGATCCAGTGCAAGTTCTACGAGGAGAAAACCTACCTCCAAAAGAGCGCGATCGATTCTTTCTTCGAGGATTCGGGCCGCAGCTTCGAAACCGAAAACGGCAAGGAGCATTTCAAAAATCGCCTGATCATCGCCACGACGGATCGCTGGTCCCACAACGCCGAGGATGCCTTAAAAGATCAGCTCATCCCGTGCCAGCGCATTGGCCTGAATGATATTGCGCAGTCGCCGCTGGATTGGGATGTTGTCTTCCCTGGGTCACAGATGCGTGTGAACCTCACCCGCAAGGAGCCGTTCACTCCGCGCAAGCATCAACAGGAGGCGATCGATAAGACGCTGCAGGGCTTCGAATCCCATGATCGCGGCAAGCTGATCATGGCGTGTGGCACGGGTAAGACGTTTACGTCCCTGCGTCTTGCAGAAGCCTACGCAAATCGGCGGGGGGGGGCCGCGCTCGTGTGCTATTCCTCGTCCCGTCCATTTCTCTCCTTTCGCAAACACTGAAGGAGTGGACGGCGCAGTCCACTGTTGAGCTTCGTTCCTATGCGGTGTGTTCGGATGCGAAGGTCGGCAAGAAGGCGGAGGATATCGCTGCCTATGATGTGGAGATTCCTGTTTCCACTAATGGTGAGGAGATCGCCGCGTGCCTGAACGCTGGCGGCAAGCGCGCCTCTGGCCTGCACGTTGTCTTTTCCACCTACCAGTCGCTGCCCGCGGTCCACAGCGCCCAGGAGCACGGTCTCGACCCCTTTGATCTGGTTATTTGTGATGAGGCGCACCGTACCACGGGTGTCACGCTGGCGGGGGAGGATGCGTCCAACTTCGTCCGTATCCACGATGCTAGCTATATCAAGGCCAACAAGCGCCTGTACATGACGGCTACTCCTCGGCTTTTCGACGACCACGTGAAGGGCAAAGCTGCAGAACACTCGGCAGAGCTCGCCTCCATGGATGACGAGGCCATCTACGGCCCAGAGTTCCACCGCCTGGGCTTCGGCGAGGCGGTGGAAAAGGGTCTGCTCACCGATTACAAGGTCCTCGTCATGACGGTGGATGAGGATGTTGCCGCTGAGGTCATGGGCCGTGGTGGCACGGAGGGCATTAATCTCACTCTTGCCTCGTCCATGATCGGTGCGTGGAATGGTCTCGCCAAGCGCTCGGGCAGGGAGCAGGGCAAGAAATACGGTTTCGACGAAGCAGCAGAGCCGATGCACCGCGCCGTGGCTTTCGCCAAGGACATTAAGACGTCGAAGGCGATTGCGGAGCAGTATCCGGCGCTCATCCACCATTACCAGGACACCCTCCGCGAGGCAGCAGCTCTTAACGATGTCGACCTTCTCAACGTCGATCTGGACATCGAGGTCGACCACGTCGACGGCACAATGAACGCCATGGAGCGCGCCGAGAAGCTCACCTGGCTCCAGTCCGCCCAGGATGCACAGGATACGGAGGTCACCCGCGTCCTCACTAACGCCCGCTGCCTTTCCGAGGGCGTCGACGTTCCCGCCCTGGATTCGGTGATTTTCTTCCATCCGCGTAACTCCATGGTTGACGTGGTCCAATCCGTCGGCCGTGTGATGCGTAAGGCGGAGGGCAAGGATTACGGCTACATCATCCTCCCGGTGGCGGTTCCGCCGAATATGTCCCCGTCGGCAGCCTTGAACGATAACACGCGTTTCAAGGTTGTCTGGCAGATCCTCAACGCGCTGCGCGCCCACGACGATCGTTTCAACGCGAAGGTCAACTCCATCGCCCTTAACGGCGGCAACGTTGAGAAGCTCCCGATCGAGACCGGCCACGTCGGTGACCCGCGCAAGGAGCTTGACAAGACGGATACGAAGAGTCCGGAGGCGTACCTGGACACTGATAACACCGCCCAGCAGATCGCCCTCTTCTCCCTGGAAAAGTGGGAGGAGGCCCTCTACGTCAAGCTCGTCGACAAGGTCGGTACCCGCACGTATTGGGAGGATTGGGCAGGCGATGTCGCCTCGATCGCGCAGGCGCAGATCACCCGTATCAACGCCCTCCTGGAAACCGCAAACCCAACACTCCGTCGCGAGTTCGACGCCTTTGTCGAGGGCCTGCGTGGCAACCTCAATGATTCGATCACGGAGCAGCAGGCAGTGGAGATGCTCTCTCAGCACCTCATCACCGCCCCGGTCTTTAATGCTCTGTTCACGGAGTACGATTTCGCCGCGCACAACCCGGTTGCTCAGGTCATGCAGCGCATGGCCGACGCCCTCTCGGATGCGAACCTCGAGTCCGAGACCGATTCCCTCGAGAAGTTCTACGAGTCGGTCCGCGTCCGCGCCGCCGAAGTCTCGAGCGCCTCCGGTAAACAGCAGGTCATCAAGGAGCTATACGAGCGCTTCTTCCAAAAGGCCTTCAAACGCGATGCGGATAAGCTCGGTATCGTCTACACCCCGGTAGAAATCGTTGATTTCATCCTCCGCGCCGCCAACGACGTCTCGGTCACCCACTTCGGTAAGGGGCTAACCGACGAAGGGGTCTGCATCCTTGACCCGTTCGCCGGCACCTCCACGTTCATGGTTCGTTTGCTCCAGTCTGGCCTCATCAAACCGGACGACATGGCCCGCAAGTACGCCGGCGAGCTCTTCGCCACGGAAATCATGCTCCTCGCGTACTACGTCTCCGCCGTCAACATCGAGACCACCTACAACGCCCTCCGCGCCGCCGAAGCCCAGCGCAACGGCGACCCCGAACCGGACTACGTCCCCTTTGATGGCATCGCCCTTGCCGATACTTTCCAGATCCACGAAAAAGGCGACACGCCTGATCTCGGCTTCTTCGTCGACAATAATGATCGCATAGAACGGCAAAAGAAAGCCAGGATCAACGTCATTGTCGGCAACCCGCCTTACTCGGTGGGACAGACCAGTGCGAATGACAACAATGCGAACATGAAGTACAAGACGTTGGATTCCCGCATTGCTGCAACCTACGCTGCGAAATCTACAGGTACGAACAAGAATTCACTCTATGATTCGTATCTTCGCGCCTTCCGGTGGGCCACGGACCGCATCAAGGACCAGGGCGTGGTGGCTTTTGTCTCAAATAATGGTTGGTTGGACGGCAATACGAGTGACGGTGTGCGTCTTTCACTAGCTGAGGATTTTACTGACGTTTACGTCTACAATTTCCGAGGCAATTCCCGCATGGCAGGGGAGCAGGCGAAGCGGGAAGGCGGAAACATTTTCGATATTCGCGTCGGAGTTGCCGTATTCATCGGTGTGAAGGATCCGAACCAATCCGGGTTCACGTTGCACTACGCCCAAACACCGGACTATCAAAAGCGAGAGGAGAAACTCGAAGCTGCTGAGAAAACCAGCATCGAGCAAATCGAGTGGCAGACGATCACCCCGAATAAACACGGTGATTGGTTAAATAAGCGCAGTGACGAGTTCGCCACGTGGCCAGTCATAGGGGAGAAGAAGGATAAGGTAACCAGGTTCTTTGCAACGCATTCTCGTGGTTTATCTACCGCTCGCGATGCTTGGGCTTACAACTCTTCAAAGGAAAAACTCCTCTCTAATATCGATATCCACATCACAAACTACAACGAGGCGCAGGTATTACTGAAAAATTCCGGAACAGGTGTGGATGAACTCTTTACGTCTCACCCGGAGCTGGTCGATTCTAAAAAGGGGTCGTGGAGTGTGAATCTGAAACAAGAATTGGCTCGTGGTACCGAAGTCACTAAAAGACCAGAGCGTGTCTACACTTCGCTTTATCGCCCGTTCTTCAAGCAACGTGGTTATTTCGCAAAAGAATTCAACGATAGGAGATATCAGCTGCCGTCGATGTTTCCAACTCGACAGCATCCCAACATTGGTTTCATGCAACCAACTGTAGGGGCAGTTAAGCCTTATTGTGTTTTCGCGACAAGGATTCTGCCAGACCTGAATTTTTATGGATCGGAGGGCACACAATTCTTCACCCGCTTCACATGGAAGCTTGTCGAGTCCACCGATGGTGGCCTCTTCGCCGAAGGCGCGACGGTAGGGGAGGGGGAGACCTCCATCTACGGCCAGGTTGGTGAGGTTGTTGACGGGTATGTCCGTGAGGACAACATTACGCCAGATATCAAAAAGCTGTACTGGGATGCGCTTGGTGCGGATATCACGGGCGATGACATCTTCCACTTTGTGTACGGCAAGCTGCACGATCCGGCGTACCGGGAGATGTACAAGGCGGATCTGAAGAAGATGCTGCCACACATTGAAACACCTGGTTCTCGCAAAGAGTTCGACAAGTTTGCGCGTGCGGGTAAGAAACTGATGGATCTGCACGTCGGCTATGAGGACGTGGATCCGTTCCCGCTGAATATCCAGGTCAAGGGTGACGAGTCCGATCGGGAGACGTGGCGCGTCGTCAAGATGAAGTGGGCGAAGAAGAAGGATCCGGAGACGGGTAAGAACGTAAACGATGTGACGAAGCTGATTTACAACAAGCGCGTGACAATCTGTGGTATTCCTGCGGAGGCCGACGAGTACATGCTGGGTGCACGCTCTGCTGTGGCCTGGCTTATCGATCGTTACCAGGTCAAAAAGGACAAGGCTTCCGGAATCGTCAACGACCCGAACGATTGGGCAGAAGAGGTTGGCAACCCGCGCTACATCGTGGACCTTATCGGAAAGGTTGTGCGCGTAGCTATGGAGACCGTGCGAATCGTTGAAGGGTTGAGGTAGTCAGCGAATGAGTTCGCTTGAGATATCCAGCGAAATTGACCAAGTTATTGCACTTCCCCCAACGGAGGCGATCCATCACTCTATTGGTGCAAACCATGACCTGGTCACCGGTCTGGATGAACTGATTGATAACGCCATCGATGCCGGCGCCACTAAGGTTGTTCTGCATTTCCACGTGGATGGGTTTCGTTTGGTGCAGATCGGCATCCACGACGATGGGGTCGGCATGTCCAAGGAACAGATGCAGGATATTCTGCGTTTGGGCGGACATCAATCGCGAAACGAGCAAAATATTGGTCGCTACGGAATGGGCATGAAGGAAGGCTCATTCAGTAACGCTAACGTGATGACTATCGTGTCCCGCCAGCGCGGGCAGCATTCGTCCGGTTACCAATTGAAAAAACACACGTTCAACGCGGGTGTGCTGAATGAGCGTTCAGCGATGGATGTATGGAACCTTCGGGCAGGCATGCTCACACCGAAACATGGGACAAGCATTATTTGGAACCGCCTCACCAGTGTGTACTGCGGAGATGATGAAGAACAAGGGATTCTCTTCATCTCCGATACTGTTGAAAAGGTTCGCAGGCATATCGGGATTCGCTACCACCGGTTTATCGAAAGAGGCGAATTGCAGCTGCCCATGTTCACCCGCTGGGATGACACGGATTGGGTACAAAATCCTGAGGTCAAGCCAATTAACCCGGTTGGGTATAGGAAGTCGCCACGGAAAGATTATCCGCGGGTGCTAACTGTCGAAGGTCAGCCCGACGCGCCGGGTATCACTGCACATATCTGGAATAACAGGTCTACCCTCGATGAGTTCATCCTCGAGGGGAAGGATCCAATGGGGCATCAAGGGTTTTACTTCTACGATGCGGACCGCCTTCTCACAAGTGGTGGCTGGAGCGGATTTAGGCGGACAAGCAAAAACACCAAGTTGTTGCGCATTGTTGTCGATGATCCACGGGTGATTGACGACTTTGTCACGGTTAGCCCGCAGAAACGCAGTGTTTTATTGAATGAGGGCTTTCACCGGTTTATTGATTCGCTGGTCGCGATTGATGATCCGGATCTCACATTCGAGGGTGTGTGCGCTGATGCGCGCGACGTACTCCGTAGATCGAACCAGAAGTCCGGCAACGCAGATCCGATCTCTGAAGCAGGGACAGGCATTGCACCACAGATCAAGCGTGTTATCGAAGAACAGGCAAACCTGCGCTTTACTGACCCGGTTGATATCAAATACAAGCGGCTCAGAGGCGACGAATTTGTTGAAATCGACCAGCCGAACCACTGCATCTTCATCAATTCCAAGTACCGTAAGTTGTTGAACCCGGGAAGGGGTGCGGGGAATGACGCACCCATTGTGAAGACCCTGCTTTATCTTCTCTTTAATGATACTGCAATCCAAAAGAGGACCAAGAAATCCAACGCGAATGTGGAGGTCTGGAGCGCTTTGTTGACTGCAGCCGCAAAGGCAGAATTGGAGCAGCGAGGGAAAAACTAGTTGGCTAGCTGAATATCCTGCTCTTGGTTCATCTCGCTTTCATCAACGATTGGAGCGGCTTCTTCACCAGTCGGTGCTTCGCGGCGGACACTCCACTCTAGGCTTCCTTCGCTGCCTACAAGCGCAGCGTGAGGAGAACCGATGGCGAGGGCAACGCCAACTTCACCCTTTTCCCAGTTCGGTGGTGTGTACGTCCCATCTTTCTTCGCCTGATCGATAACGTCGCTGCCACGATCATCAAAAAGCGTCAATAGTACGGCACCACGCTTATGAGCTGTATCCAGGTGAAGGTTGAAAGGCTCGTCCGCGGGATCATACGAGTTAACGTCGATCCCGAATTCCTCTGCATGGTCCTCTAGCTCACCTAGACGAGGGATGGTTATGGGATGGCCCGCGGCGATGCTGTCAACTACATAGGTGTCTTTTCGGTCGGTACCAGTGATGTCGTGACGACCTTCACGGCGAGAACGCCCAACAAGAGGAATCTCGAAGGGAATACCCGGGATCGAAATGGTGTCGTGGCTGCCCTTGTTCTTCGGCAGGATGATGCCTACCTCGGTGAAGTCCGAGATCGCCACATTGGAGTGCTGACCCGTACCAAGTAATCCACGAAGGTATTCAATTCGTGGCATCACCATGTCTGCCTTGAAGGCACCAGCATCGTTCCACTTCATTGATTCGAGGATCTCGAGGAACTGTAGTGCAGGCATGGTGCCACAGTAGTAATACTTTGTACCGGAGTAGCGCTTAATGTTCCCGGAACGGATACCTTCCTCACGGGCATATACAGCCTTGAAAGGCGTTTCCTTCATGGTTTTCAACATGGGAAGTGCAACGTTCCGGAAGTTTTCCGCCAGTTCGGTGGGTTGTTCCTTTGCAGGGATGGCATTTAGCTCCACTGCATTCGGTGCTGCGGCCTGCTTAGTGATGTAGGCATTGAACATCTTGCTGCTGTTGGTTGGCTTCAAGAATGGCAATGACTGATTCACAAGCGGGGCGAGCATCATGGGGGTTAAGCGTGGAGCATTGTTGTTATCCAATTCCGCATATCCTCGGATGTTGATCCGGAAAATCTCCTCGTCGTGCATTGCCGCTTCGAACATATCCACAAGGTCGGCCGGAGCGTACAGACGGACGAGATCCTGGTAACCCTTCCGGAAACCGAACCACCGTCCAGTCTGCATGAGAGTATCGGCGCTGCCGGCGCGACGACGGAAGTAGGAAATGGTCAAGCCCTCCACCGTGTAACCACGGGAAAGTTTCGCCCCGCCAACCAGGACCTTCCACACTTTTCCAGCCTCGAAGTTCGGGGAGTCGTTGCCATCGGTATCAACCTGCAGGATCGGGCCGGATAGTGGTGTTGTACCCACCATCATCTCGGCGTATGCCTCGTTGATAAAAGGAATCAGCTCTGCATAGTTCTCCGGTACTGGGTACCCAGGGTTGTATCGTCCCTCCTGCATGACAGGAAGGAGATCCTCCTCAAACAGGCGTTTCATCTCTGGGATCGGACGGCCGAGATTGTATCCGCGTTTCCTCCACAGTTCTCGAAGAATCTGCGTGGCATCTTGGTGGATCTCCGTTCCTACGCCTTCATGAACGAGCATGGTGTGGTGCCGGAATGAAAAGTTGGGATCTTTGGTTTCACGGTATTTCTTGAGCGCTCCCGTTAGCACGAACATGTCGAGTGCAGTTTGCAACTCGTCGCGACGGGTTTCATCATAAAAATCATCGCTAGCTGAGCTTGCGTCTAGTAGATCTCGGATAAAAGCCTTGCTTTGAGAGTTTTCGATAGTTGGGATTTCGCTACCATCGACAAATTCAGAGCGATCGTGGAACCATCTGGCACCTCGGTAGGCGGGTGGCTCATTGAGCATCAATACGAAGTGACGAGGGTAGAGGTCGACAGGATCGTTTGGGTCAATGAAGACATTGGCAAATGGTGTAGCGGTATATCCGACATACTGGGCACGCGGGCAGTTCTGCAAGATTTGGGTAATCTCGTCGTTAACTGCAGTGCGTTCGAACTCTTCCTTCTTGGAACGGTTTTTCTGATTCTTCGTGTTGATTGAGGCCTGGTCCGATTCGTCGTCGATGACCAGGACGGGCAGGTCTTTGAAATCTGAGTTTGCTTTCGCAGCGCGACGAAGATCGGAATTGAAGTTTCGCAGGACAGTGGCGTTCTTCTTAACCACCGCGACAAGGCACTTCATGTTCTCGAGGTTGGCTGGATCATGCACTGGCTTTGACTTGTCTGGACGTTCAATTTCGATGACGTTCGTGCCCGATCGCTGGTAATCCCTCTTCGAAGTCGTCACACGACGGATACGTGGGAAGCCCAAGGTTCCATATGGTTCCCCGTGGCTTAGGAAAGCACCGCCGCGCTCAGACCAATCCCGCTCCCACTCCTCATCATCGGTGAAATACGTTTCATATTTCACCTCGTTCTTGTCTAATTCTTCATAAACCAAGCCGTCGAGCACAGCCTCTTTACCGCACAGTTCTTTATCCATTCGGCGCTGAGTTTGTTCCCGCAGGTTATTCATGGTGCCGGCGAGAATAATGATAAAGCGGTATCCGGCATCAATTGCCTTCGCTGCTAGAGCAGTGAAGTTGGCGGTTTTACCAGACTGGACGTAGCCGACAACAAGACCACGAGCTGAGAGATAATGCTCCGCCGTAGGATCCTCAAGACGGCGTAAAACCTGGGTCGCTTGATCGTCGACAGCAGAAATGGAAGATGCGTCCCACCCGTTGCGAGAAAGCACTCGTTGGTAATCGTTCCAGTAATTGGCATTTTCGGCAGCCCGGTCAGGTGTGTACCAGTCCTCAAACACCTGATCCACAATCACAGTTGGCTCTGCGTAGACCATCAGTTTTGCAACTTCATCGGTAAAATTGGTCAAGCCAAGTTTGCTCAGTACCCAATCACGTCGTTCGGGTGTATCTGGAACAGTTTCTGTTTCGGGACGTAATTTATCGCCTTCTGACTTCATCGCAGCAGTAATGAACGAAACTAGTGGTTGAACATCAGATTCCGAACCGTTGACGAGATAATCCCTGAACTCATCATCAGTGAGATGGATTCCATCCATGAGGCTCATTGCTTCACGAAGCCCGCTCATCAAGCTAGGCGACTGGGTATCAAACAGGCGAGCAATGCTTTTCTTTATTTGCAAAAAATTCATGTTCTTTCTTCCCACTAGATTCGCTAATTCTATATGGTAGCTTGTCAGCGTGCACCTCATCGCATGAAGATGGCCTGCCCGAAACCCCGCACAACCCCGCCCCAAGCCACACAATGTTTACCCCCTAAGGGGAATAAGACTTGACGCAAGTATGTGACGCATGGGACAGTTGATTCTGTTGTGATTGCAGTGACGCAAGTGAAAAGGCGGACACTGCGGTGGAAGACTCACAAGCGATTAAGGCGATCGTCGACACGGCCTCCGAGCCGCTGAGCGACGACCGCCTTTTCGTTATCCATCCCGCCCCCTTGTGACGTATATCCCTAATTTTTAATTGTTTCACAGCAAAATCACCCCATGTGCGGGTGATTCAAATAACGATCAGGAAAAAAAGAAGAAATATTTTTGAGGTGGGGGCAGTAGGAGGGCTTATACTAAAGGCGTTCTAGCCCTCCGGGTGTTACTGATTCGATCAGGCATGACTGGAAATTCGGGTGCCAAACCCACAGGATCACAGCCCCGCATACCCACGGACGCATGCCCGCGCGGTGTCGTTTGGTGCCCTCCCGCAGCGATACGCAGGAGAAAGTCATGACTGAAGGTGCAAGAAATCCCAGGATTATCCGGGTTCTCAGCAACAATGCCGTGCTTGTCCGCGTCCCCAGCGGGGTACCAGGGGAGGACACAGCCCAAAACACAGCCCAAACCAAAAACACCCAACAACAAACCACCCAAACCGAAACCCAAACCACCGACACCCAGGTCCTCGTCGGCCGCGGCATTGGCTTCCAGCGCAAGCCGGGCGACGAGATTTCGCCGGCGACGGCGGATCGGCAGTACCTGGAGCTGAGCCCGGAGCGGGCGCAGTTCCTCAAAGGCGTGCTGTCGCTTGACCCGGCGGTGATGGAGACGATCTCGGCGGCGGTGGATTTGGCGGTTGACCTGCTTGGTGGTCTGCACCCCTCGGTGTACGTGGTACTTGCTGAGCATATTTCGTTTGCGGTGCAGCGTGCGGGCTCGGGCGAGCAGATCCGGAACTCTTTGGTGGATGAGATCCGGGCGGCCTTCCCCCTGGAATTTCAGGCGGCGCAGCTCATGGTGAGTTACATCAACTCGCATACCACCAACGCAACCCTTCCTGTCGACGAAGCGGCCTTCATCGCCCTTCACCTCAACGCGGCCCGCCAGGGCGTGACGGTGAAGCAGCCTCTGGCCGTGGCGAACGAGTTGGCGGGGTTGCTGCGGTTTGTGTGCGCGCGGCTTGGGGCGACAACCACCAACCTTGACGGGACTGTGGATCATTCCCTCGCGTTGGAGCTCACGAGGATGAGCAATCGCGTGGGGTCGAAGCAGTTCCGTTCCAATCTGGCGAGGCGGTCGATTGAACGCGATCTGCCCTCCGAATTCGATGTGGCGCAGCAGGTTCTGTGTCGCATGATCGACGTCCCGACGCTGCCGTCGCACGCGGCGGGGGAGGCCGCCTACCTTGCGGTTTTCCTCCACGGCTGGCGGCAATCGGTTCGCCCAAGCACGTAACTCCCCACCCAGGAGAAAGAAGGAATCATGTCCACCGCGACATCTCCCACAAAAGAAAAATCACAAACTGGCAATGTCATCATGACGGCGTTCCAGAAGCTCGGCCGCGCCCTCATGGGTGCCGTCGCCATCATGCCGGTCGCCGCCCTCCTCATGGGCATCGGCTACTGGATCGATCCAGAAGGCTGGGGCGAAGGCAACCTCCTCGCCGCCGTCCTCATCACCGCCGGCTCCGCGGTCCTCAACAACCTCGGCGTCATCTTCGCCATCGCGATCGCGTTCGGTCTGGCCAAAGACCACAACGGCGCTGCGGCCCTGTCCGGCTGGCTCGGCTTCACCACCCTGATTTCGCTTCTCGACGAAGAGGCGGTCGCCGGTTACCGTGGCGTCGACCTCGAGTCCATGTCTGATGAGGCGGCCCTCGACTGGGCCTCCCAGGGCTGGGCCGCCGTCGGCCCGAAGAACGTCCTCTTCGGCATCGCCGTCGGCATCCTCGCCGCTTGGGTCTACAACCGCTTCCACGCCACGAAGCTTCCGGATGCGCTGGCCTTCTTCGCCGGCCGTCGTCTTGTCCCGATTCTCACATCGCTCTTCTCCATCGTCCTGGCCGGCATCTTCTACTTCCTCTGGCCGCTCATCTACGGTGTGCTTTTCGATTTCGGTACGTGGATCCAGGGCATGGGCGCGGTCGGTGCCGGCCTCTACGCGTTCGCTAACCGCCTCCTCATTCCGACGGGTCTTCACCACGCCCTGAACTCGATCTTCTGGTTCGACATCATCGGCATCAACGACATTGGTAACTTCCTCGCCGGCGGCAAGACGATCGAGGCCGCCGCCGCCGCGACGACGGCCGCCACCTGCCCGGGTATCTGGGCGGACGGCGCCTGCCAGGTCGTCGGTTTCGTGGGCCGTTACCAGGCCGGTTTCTTCCCCATCATGATGTTCGGCCTCCCAGGCGCAGCACTGGCCATGTACCTCCGCGCGGACACGAAGCGCCGCAAGGTCGTCGGCTCCCTCATGCTCGCCGCCGCTCTGGCCTCCTTCTTCACGGGTGTGACGGAGCCCCTGGAGTTCTCCTTCATGTTCTTGGCCCCGCTGCTCTACGTCGTCCACGCAGTCCTCACGGGTATCTCCGTCGCTATCGCCGCGGCCTTCCACTGGACGGCGGGCTTCGGCTTCTCCGCCGGTTTCGTGGACATGCTCCTTTCTGCCCGCAACCCGCTGGCAAATAACTGGTGGATGCTCCTGGTCATGGGCGTGATCTTCTTCGTCCTCTACTTTGTCATCTTCTACTTCCTCATCGGGCTTATGGATCTCCACACCCCGGGCCGCGGTGAGGACGAGGCCGACGATGGTGCCACTCTTGCTGCCGACGCCGAAACCTCCGACGTCGCCCGCCAGATCATCGTGGGTCTCGGCGGCGAGGACAACATCGATTCCATCGATTACTGCACCACGCGCCTGCGCGTCCAGGTGAAGGATAACGTCAAGGTCAGCGAGTCGGCGATCAAGAAGTCCGGCATCGCCGGCGTCATCCGACCCTCGCAGAAGAATGTTCAGGTTGTCGTCGGACCTAAGGTACAGTTTGTGTACGACGAGGTGGCCCGCCAAATGAGCCACACCGATGCGTCCCTCGAAGGTGAGAAGGAGGTTACCGTCGAGCTCCAGGCACCGTTCGCCGGCCAGGCCGCCACGATCGCCGACGTCCCTGACCCGACTTTCTCTGGCAAAATGCTTGGCGACGGCTTCGCTGTCGCACCCCAGTCCACCTCCGGTTCCCTCCTGGTCTGCGCCCCAGCCGCGGGAACCCTCCAGATGGTCTTCAAGACGGGCCATGCCTTCTCCGTCAAAACCACCGAGGGCCTCGATGTCCTCGTCCACATCGGCCTCGACACCGTCGAGCTCAAGGGCGAGGGCTTCACTGTCCTTACCCAGCAGGGCGAGCAGGTCACCGCTGGCCAACCCATCATTGAGGTCGACCTTGCCCGACTCAAGCAAAAGGGCAAAAACCTCATTACCCCTGTTGTCCTCAGTGAGAAGTCCCAGGTTGCCGAGGTCCACGCCATCACCGGCGCAGTCTCCCAGGGCGACACCGTCGCCACAGTGACAATGGCCTAACCTCCGCTCGAGTGGCGGGCGCCCCCGTGCCGTGGCAGGATCCCTTGTATGAAAATGGGGGAGCATGTAATCCTTACCCGGGGGCTGAGCGCGCCACTACGTGAAGAAATCCAGCGCCAGCTGAAGAGCGGATCCGTTCTTCAGCTGGCGCGCGGGGTCTACGTTCCTAAGTACTTTTTCCGGGAGCAGAACTCGTGGGATCAGTACGTGCTGCGGGCGTGTGCCCTTGGGCTCGAGGGCCGGGTTCTGGCCGGGCGGGCGGCGGCGGTCATGCACGGGATGCCCACCAAAACCTGGATGTCGAATGATGTAGACATTGTCGGTGAGGGCAGGAAGCGCCCCGGTATCAACAAGAGGCGCCTGCCCAAGGAGTACCTTTACTCTTTAACCGTCCGCGGCCAGGAGATTTACTTCACGTCGCCGGCGGATACCATCGTCGACATCGCGCGCTGGTACGGCATTGAAGACGCCGTCCGCTGTGGCGATTGGGCCGTCCGGGTGCGGCTTACGACGCTCAGCAAGCTGCGCTACTCATTGAAAAGGCGCAGTGGCTTCACCGGTGCCGAGGTGGCCCGCACCGCCGTTCGCCTCATCAACGGCCACTCCGAAAGTCCCCGCGAGAGCGACGTAAAGTCGCGTCTTTTTGAGGCCGGCTACCCTTCACCTATTCAACAGCCCATCATCCTGGACGCTTTCCGCCGCCGCATCGGGCGTGTGGATTTCCTCTTCCCCCAGACCTCCATCGTCCTCGAGTACGACGGGCGCGGCAAAACCCGAGGGAATTACGGCCAGCCCCCCAAAAGATCAATCCAAGGCGAGCACTCCCGGCAACGCCTCCTTCGCGCTGAGCATCTCGATGTCATCCGGATCGACGCGAATGCAAACTGGGCAAAGAACCTATGGTTGAAAGAACTGGAGGAGTCGTGGGCCGTGGGGGTTCCCCTCGCATCCAACAAGTGGCTGGGGGGATGGATGGCCTGGGGATAGTAGCGCAACCGCTAAGAAAAATGTCAACGGATCCTGTAGCAAACCCCATTCTTTCCCAGGCGGTCACATCTGCTACATCGCAAACGGTGACGTTTTTCTTTGCAGCTCCGCTACATCAGCCGAGCCTGGCGCAGCGCACCAGAAGCAGCCCCGAAAAACCTACTTCTCCGCCACCCCCCGCACCACCCGCGCCAGCACCCCGTTGGCGCGGTCCAGCGGCTGCAGCAAAAGCACGGCGTCCGCAGCAGAAGCGCTGCTGCCGACCCGCTCCACCCCGATGACTCCCTCGCACGCCCCGGCCACCGCCGCCAGCGCCCATGGCCGCACCACGCGTGCCCCCGTGGTGTCACACACCTCAGCCGCGATCGCCGCCACGGTGTCGGTGTCGAGCCTCACAGCCCGTACCTGGTCAATTCCTCACGCGCGGCTTGCCGCGCCTCCTCGTCGCGCAGCATCCGGGTGGCGGCGGTCATGATGGCGCGCCGGGCGGCGTCGGCTTTGGTGAGATTCCAGGAATCTGCGAGGAGGGTGAGCGCGCGTTCCTCGGTGGGGGTGAGGCGCAGTGTCATGGCCACTGTTAGGCGAACTTTTCTAGCGTGTCGCCCAGTTCGCCCAGGTGCTTGCCCAGTACCTCGAGCCCCTTGTTGCGGGCGGAGGTGTAGAGCTTCTTCAGTGCGCCGATGTCGTGGCCCTCCACGTACCCGTCGGCGATGGCGGCGAGGTCGGCGGTGACGGAGGAGGAGTTTTCTGCCAGGTAGGCGCCGAAGCTGCCCGCAAAACCTCCGGCGGAGTATGTGTTCCAGTAGGGTTCGAGCGCGGCGGCGAGGTCGGGCAGGAGGGTGTCGATGGCGTGGGGGACGATGTCGTCGCGGACGGCGGTGGCGGTCTTGAGCCCGCCCTTGAGCGCCATGCCGGTGATGCCGCCGGTGGATTCGATAACGGAGTGTGCCACATTAGTCAGTGCTGAAACAACGGCGGGTCGCTGTGATCCCAAGAGAATGTTTTCCATAGCCCCCCATGATACCGCACTGATACCGCCACCACACCCATCTACACCCGTAGGAGCCTGTAAGATGGTATACAAGCTTTACAAGAAAGGCAGTTAAGTGTCTGACGATACTCTTTTTGATCGGGTGACGCCGATCGATCTCAATGATGAGATGCAGTCGAGTTACATCGATTACGCCATGTCCGTCATTGTGGGGCGCGCGCTCCCGGAGGTGCGCGACGGCCTCAAGCCGGTGCACCGTCGCATTTTGTACGCCATGTTCGATTCGGGTTACCGCCCGGAGCGCGGGTTTGTGAAGTCGTCGCGCCCGGTGGCGGATACGATGGGCCAGTTCCACCCGCACGGCGATTCGGCCATTTATGACACGTTGGTGCGCCTGGCGCAGCCGTGGTCGATGCGTTATCCCATGGTGCAGGGCCAGGGCAACTTCGGTTCCCGCGGCAACGATGGCCCGGCCGCCATGCGTTACACGGAGTGCAAGCTCACGCCTCTCGCTATGGAGATGGTGCGCGATATCCGCGAGGACACGGTCGATTTCCAGCCGAACTACGATGGCAAGACCGCCGAGCCCACGGTGCTGCCGTCGCGCGTGCCCAACCTCCTTATGAACGGCTCGAACGGCATCGCCGTGGGCATGGCCACCAACATCCCGCCGCACAACTTGAACGAGCTGGCAGAGGCCATTTACTGGATCCTCGATCACCCGGATGCCTCCCATAAGGAGACCCTGGAGGCGTGCATGGAGCGCGTCAAGGGCCCGGATTTCCCCACCGCCGCGCTCATCGTCGGCGACCAGGGGATTAAGGATGCCTACACCACGGGCCGCGGGTCGGTGAAGATGCGCGGCGTCACCTCCATCGAGGAGGAAAAGGGCCGCACGTACATCGTCATCACCGAGCTGCCGTACATGGTGAACCCGGATAACCTGGTGAGCAACATCGCTGATCAGATCAATAACGGCAAGCTCCCCGGCGCCTCCAAGATCGATGATGAGTCCTCCGATCGCGTGGGCATGCGCATCGTCGTCACGCTCAAGCGCGATGCCGTCCCGCGCGTGGTGCTCAATAACCTGTTCAAGCATTCGGCGCTGGAGTCCAACTTCGGTGTCAACATGCTGTCTATTGTCGACGGTGTCCCGCGCACCCTGCGTCTGGATCAAATGCTCACGCTGTACACCGACCACCAGGTCGATGTCATCGTCCGGCGCACCCGTTTCCGCCTCAACGCCGCCGAGAAGCGCGCCCACATCTTGCGCGGTTTGGTCAAGGCCCTCGATGCGTTGGACGAGGTCATCGCGCTCATTCGCGCGTCCGCTACGGTCGACGACGCTCGCCGTGGGTTGATGGAGCTTCTCGACGTCGATGAGGAGCAAGCCCAGCACATCCTCGACATGCAGCTGAGGAAGTTGGCGGCCCTCGAGCGCCAGAAGATCATCGACGAGTTGGCTGAGCTCGAGGAGACCATCGCGGACCTCAAGGATATCCTCGATAAGCCCGAACGCCAGCGCCAGATCGTGGCAGACGAGCTGAAGGAGATCGTCGAAAAGCATGGTGACGAGCGACGGACCCACATCGTCGCGGCCACCGGTGACGTCACCGACGAGGACCTCATTGCCCAGGAGAACGTCGTCGTCACCATCACCTCGGGCGGCTACGCCAAGCGCACCAAGGTGGATGCCTACCGCAGCCAGAAGCGCGGCGGCAAGGGCGTGCGTGGCGCGGAGCTCAAGATGGATGACGTCGTGCGCCACTTCTTCGTGTGCTCCACCCACGATTGGATCCTCTTCTTCACTAACTTCGGCCGCGTCTACCGCCTCAAGGCGTATGAGATCCCCGAGGCGTCCCGCACGGCCCGCGGCCAGCACGTGGCCAACCTGCTGGAGTTCCAGCCGGGCGAGACGATCGCCCAGGTGATCCAGATCCAGTCCTACGAGGACGAGCCGTACCTCGTGCTCGCCACCCGCAAGGGCCGGGTGAAGAAGTCGCGCCTGACGGATTACGAGTCCTCCCGTTCGGCGGGCCTCATCGCCATCAACTTGAACGAGGGCGATTCGCTCATCGGCGCGGTGCTCTCCTCCGGTAAGGATGACCTCCTCCTTGTCAGCCAGCGCGGCCAGGCCATGCGCTTCTCCGCCGCCGACGACGTCCTGCGCCCCATGGGCCGCGCCACCGCTGGCGTCAAGGGCATGCGCTTCAAGGAGGACGACGAGCTGCTATCCATGTGCGTCACCTCCGACGGAGACTACCTGCTCGTGGCCACCGAGGGCGGCTACGGCAAGCGCACCGCCATGGAGGAGTACCCGGCCAAGGGCCGCGGCGGCCTGGGCGTCACCACCCTCAAGTACCAGCCCAAGCGGGGCAAGCTTATTGGCGCGCTGGCGGTCAACGAGGGAGACGAGATCATGGCCATCACCTCCGTGGGCGGCGTCATCCGCACCGAGGTGTCGCAGATTCGCCCGTCCTCGCGGTCGACCATGGGTGTGCGCCTGGTCAACCTGCCCAAGGGCGTTTCGCTGTACGCCATCGACCGGAACGTGGAAGAATCTGGTGAAGAACAGGCCGAGGCTATCGCTCGCGGCGAGGTGACCGGTCCCGCGGAGAAGAATCCGAAGGAGCCGTTGCCTCTCGACGATAACCAGCTGACCGTCGATGACACCGACGACGCCGACGTCGATGCCAACGGCGTCCCCACTGACGAAGAGGAGTAACCGGATGGCTTCACGCCGAGTAGCGATCACCAGAATCAACGCCTTGAGTGTCCTCCGCACGGCGTTGTTCCTCGCGCTGGCGGGGCTTGTAGCCTGGGTAATCTGCGTGTGCCTCCTTTACGTCGGCCTCGATGCGGCCGGCGTGTGGGATGCGGTCAACGCCGTCATTGGCGGTGCCGGCGGCGAGGGAACCATCACGTTCCAGATCGTCCTCGGCGCCGCCACCCTCCTCGGGGCCATCGTCGCCCTCCTCATCGTGGTTATGGCACCCATTACCGCGGCGCTGTATAACGCCTTCGCGGGCTTCACCGGCGGCATCTCCATCACCATGTCTAACCGACGATAGCCCCCTTTTAGCGCTCTCACCAGCTGATTTGCATAACGTTCCAAGCGGCACGTAAAGTACATACACGTTCCGCGAAGGGGCCTATAGCTCAGTTGGTTAGAGCGCTTCACTGATAATGAAGAGGTCGCAAGTTCGACTCTTGCTAGGCCCACCAGGAACAAAGGGGCATTAGCTCAGTTGGTAGAGCACCTGCTTTGCAAGCAGGATGTCAGGAGTTCGATTCTCCTATGCTCCACGCTTATGAAGCACCGGGTAATTATTTGTCTGGTGTTTTTTCCGTATTCTGGGGCGCATGGTTTTTCTCAAATACGTCACGTCTAGCCATCATCGGGCTGCCCATGCTCGCTTTCTTATGCGTAAATGGGTTAGCTAAGGTTTTCAAAATAACAACCTCGATTCCAGCGCAGGCCTCTTCTTCTTTGAGCTTCCCCACGGCCGTCGTCGGTTTCATCTCAAGCGTCGTCACCCTCATAAAAGGCCAGCTCACAACAGGTCCCCTCATCCTCATGGCGGCATCGTACGTGGTGTCGGTCTAGGCCTCATTGCGTACCGCATCTGGGCATCCAGGGGCAACTCCGCCGTCGATGGGCTCGATTTCCCCATCGCCTTTGCCCCGGGGCACCTCGTGGCGCTTATCGCCGACATTTGGTACTACCGCACGAATCGGTAAGCGGGCTGACAGTATCTTAGGCTTCGCCACACTCGTCCAGCACCCGCTCCAGCGCGTCCTTTTCCGCCTTTGTCACCCACAGGCCGTAGGTGTGCTTGACGTTCACCTGCCTTATTACGTACTCGCACCGCCCGCGGGGCGGCAGCCACGTCGCGGCATCGCCGTCGCGCTTGTGCCTGTTGAGGTCGCCGCGCACGGCGAGCAGGTTGGCCGGATCGTTGGCAAAGTTTCGTCGCTTCTCGTCGTCCCACGCAAACGCACCCGTCTGCCAGGCGTTTGCCAGTGCCACCACGTGGTCAATCTCCACATCGCTGTGGCCGCGAACAAACTCCACGCTTTCTTCGCTGTACGGGTCCACCAACCTGCCCGATAACACCACGCACTCGTGGGTTCCCGGCTTGATGGTGACGTCATCGAGTTGGGCGCGCAAGATATCGTTGCGGGTATCGCAGCCGTTGTGCCCGCCGTCCACGGTGACGTCGTCGGACCACCGCTGACCAAACCTGTCCCGGGAGTACTGGTACATCCCGCCGGGGTTGTCCTTCTTCGGTGCCTTCCCCTTGACCTCAAGGGAGAGCAGCTCATCGCGGGCGGTGCTTACCGCAGTCACCGCAATTGCAGCAGTTACCTCAGTAACTGCGGTCCCGCCAGTGCCGCCTATGTTGCCGACGCTGCGGTGCTGCGACCACACCCCGTAGATGACGATGGCCACAATCACAAGCGCCACAAGGCTCGCCCGTTTGGTCATCGTGTGGGATCTCCTTTCCTCCCTTCACCGTAGCTGCCGTGGTTCCGCCGTGGAATTACGGCAAGTAATGTGGCATAAAATGCATCGCTCGGGGGACTCATTCGCCGTAATTTATGTGTTTTCTATCACTAACGTGAGCGGTTATATAAGCGCAGCATAATGTGAACCCCAGTCGGAGCGTTATTAGCCTATGAACAGCGCCTATGCGCCCAGTTCAGGGCCTGCAAACCGGGTCAACCTCTCGTTCCAAGCGTGTTTCGCTGAGAAAAGATGAGTGGTAGCTCACCGCCGATTTTAGAAGCGCTGTGAAAAGCCTGGTAAAATATTAAAGAGTCTGGACTCAAAACCGTCAACCCTATCCATAAAAAATAAACGAGTAGGAGAGTGATCCACCGTGGAGACCAAAGGTGGTTCGAGCGCCCCGAAGCCGCGCAGGCGCGTCATTTCAGTCATTTCATCCATCTCCCTGGCTCTAGGAACGCTGACGGCTGTGTCACCGGCGTTCGCGGCGGAGCCCGTGGGGGAAGATGTCACCGCGAAGCAGAGTGACACCTTCATTGAAAAGAATAACCAGAAGGTCTCTGACATCAGCGGTAATGGCAGCTGCGTGGTTGAATTCTCGGCCCCGCTAGGTGATCAGCAAAGGGCCGGCCTGGAGACATTTACCCTCAACCCCGGCACTGAATCGCCGGATAAGCGGGCCTACGGCTTTCAGTACCGCATCACCAATTCTCAGGATCGTACTTTTGCCAGACTCTCCTTGACCGACTCGGGCCTGATTCCGGTTAACCCCGGGGATATCCCGGCTATGGCCGTAGGCTCCGAGCTTTATAAAGATATCCCCAAGGTCAACCGCGAGAGCACCGAACGCCTGACTATCACATCTAGTAGATCGCAGAGAAATCTCAATCTTAACGAGAATTTTTCCGAGGACGACGTGAAAAAAATGGCCACGTCCGATGGCATCGTCTCGGCGTGGAAGAGCCAATACACAGCGGATAACCCGGGCAAAAAATACTTTTCGGGTGGTAACACTCGTGTCACGGCCCAGGTCAACCCTTGGCCGAGCGAGCAATTCGATTGCTCGCCCATCACTATTGACTGGTTAGATGTGGATAAGGCGGTGATTAAGCCCGGCGAGCAGGTGAAGATCGGCACGATTAACGCCGACGATGCCTCGCTGCCACGCATCAGGGTCTCGGCCAAGACCCAAAGGGGCAGCTATGCGGGCGAGGTGCAACGGGACGGGAAGGACCTGTACTACACGTGGCCTAAGTTTATCGGTGAAAAGTGGGCAGACGATGACACCGTGAACTTCACCGCCGTCGCCCTTCCCCGCGACCTCGCTCAGCTCAAGGCAGCGGCTACGGATCCGAAGAATAACGAGTTCGCCGATGATACCTACGTCTACCAGGCATCGATCGATTCGCTGGACAGGTACAAGGTGGCCAATGAGATTTCCACCCACACCATCACCACGGACGATGAAAAGTACCACGATCCGCAGTATGACCCGACGCAGGTGCAGATCATTTCCGGCATTGCAGACGGCAAGCCGGCAACGAGCGCGCAGTCGGTGACCTTCACCGGGATCAAGGATAAGATCGCGGACTTGGTTAAAAACCAGCTGGCCACGGTGGAGCTTGATACCGAGCTCGTGCAGCCGGGCTGGAAGGCCGAGTTCGTCGATCCCGACAAGGGCGATTACACGGTGAAGGTCACAGCCCCGTTTGGTGGCGGCGAGCCGCGGCCGGGCACCTTCTCCCAGCCGGTGGTGAAGGTGACATACACCAACGGGTCGGTGGATTCCATTCCGCTTCTTGCTATCGTGAAGCCCAATAATACGCAGGTCACGGACGTGGCCTACCCCACGGAGCCGGCCATGGGCCTGCAGGGCGCGGACCTTACTCAGCCTGTCGCACTCAAGCGGATCCTGGGCAAGGGCACCCCGATTACACCCGCAAGTTACGAGGTCGTGCCGGGTAGCTACCCGGAGGGCTGGACGGTGACCGTTGATGCAGACGGCACGGTGCATGCCACATCGCCTAAGGATGCCCCCAATAACTCCTCCATTACCCCCAAGGTGAAGGCCACCTACCCCGATGGCACCACCGATGTTGTTGAGGCGCCATTCCAGGTGGTCTCCAACATTAAGGTGCCGGATTACGGTTCCACCGCGGGTGTGGTGAAAGATGGGCTCTCGCTCAAGCCGGTCGAGCCGAAAAACGGCCTGAGCGGCAAGCCCGATGATGCTATGCCCACCTCGTACTCGTTCCAGGATGGTGCCACCGAGACAACCATCGGCGATTGGAAGGTGACAATCGATCCCACCACCGGCGTGATCAGCACTACGGTGCCGGATACGGCGCTGCCGGGGGCGTTTCTCACCGTGCCGGTGGTGGCGCACTACGCCGGCGGCGTTGCCGATCAGACCGTCACGGGCACGTTCCGCGTGAACGGCAAGGGCGACGGCAAGGATGCCGCCGAGTACCTGGAGCGTGTTACCACGGCCGGCAATCCGGTGGAGAGCACGATTAGGACGCAGCTCAGCGATCCAAAGCTGGCCAAGTACGAGCTTCCTAAGAAGCTCCCCCAGGGGTGGACGGTGACCGTCGATGAGTCGGGTACCGTTACGGCCACCCCGCCCAAGGACGCGCAGCCGGGCGATATCGCGACCATTAACGTCAGCGTCACCTACCCGGATGGCTCCAAGGCATTGGTGCCGGCGGAGTTCACCGTCGTCGGCGCGGATAAGGACGCCAACGATCCGTCCTACGCCACGGTCAGTGGCAAGCCGGGCACCAAGACCACCAGCAAGGTGGATACAACCCGCATGCATGCACTGTCCGAGCCCAAGTACTCCATCATCACGGATCCAAACGAGCCCGGTTATATCGCACCGCCTCGCAACATCACGTGGGATATGGTGGAAATCGACCCGGAAACGGGCGTTATCACCACCCCGATTAGTGAAAAGGCCGTTCCCGGCAGTTCCGCGGATATCCCGGTGAAGGTGACCTACAAGGATGGTTCCACCGATACCACCTTCGCCACCGTGGTTGTGGTGGGCGATCAGTCCCGCGTGTATAGCCCGGATTACAAACAGTCCACTACCACCCCCGGCAACGCTGTGACCAGCAATATCACGCAAGGCTCTCAGCCGCCTGCCCGCGATCTCCAGCCCACCACCCCGTACGAGGTGCCAAGCGACGTCAACGGCTGGAAAGTCTCGGTGGATAAGGACGGCAACGTCACGGCCACCCCGCCGGCGAATGCCCGCCCGGGCAACCACATCGATGTGCCGGTCACGGTGCACTACCAGGATGGCAGCTCGGATGTTGTGTACGCCCCGTTCGTGGTGAACCTCACCAATAACTACGAGGCCACGCCCATCTACCCGCCCAAGACGGTGGTCCCGGGCGAGACGGTGACGAGTCCGCTCAACATGGACAAGCCCGATGATGTCAACGTGTCGGCCAATGATCCGTACGCTATTGAGGCATCGGATAAGGTCAAGCCCACCGGCAATAAAAACGAGTTTGGCAACCCCGAGTACGCGGTGACCACCGACCACGGCACGTGGACGGTGAGCCTTGATAATAACGGCAACGTTGTTGCCACCGCCCCCAAGGAGGCCCAGCCCGGCGATATGGTGTCGGTGCCTGTGAAGGTCACCTACGCCGATGGCACCACGGACGTGAGCTCCGCGGAGATCAACGTCGCTGCTCAGCCCACTCGTCCGATCCCGTTCACGGTGGAGTACAAGTACGATCCCACGGTTGAGTCGGGGACGTACAAGACCGAAACCGTGGGCAAGCCCGGTCGCGCTGAGCTTCAAAACGGCGAGTGGGTGACAACCGATAAGGCAGTCAACGAGGTTGTCGTCGTGGGCACCAAGCCAGCTCAAGATTCTGTCTCCTGGACGGTGCCCGTGCCCTACCAGACGGTCCTGCGCGAGAACAAGAACCTCAAGCCCGGCGAGACCAAGGTGGTCCAGAAGGGCCAGAATGGCGAGCTGAAAAAGACAGTG
Organism: Corynebacterium pyruviciproducens ATCC BAA-1742; assembly: GCF_000411375.1. Classification (GTDB taxonomy): domain Bacteria; phylum Actinomycetota; class Actinomycetes; order Mycobacteriales; family Mycobacteriaceae; genus Corynebacterium; species Corynebacterium pyruviciproducens. The sequence goes on from NZ_KE150447.1 coordinate 541,914, forward strand.
AAGTTCGAGGCCACCGGCGGGAAGGCGACGTCGACAAGCGAGGAGACCACCAAGGACGCCGTCCAGGAGATCATTGAGTACGGCCCCAAGGCCGGCGCCACCGAGCTCGTCACCACCACCACTAAGCCGGTTCCCTTCACCACTGAGGTCACCGTCGACCCGAAGCTTGCCCCCGGTCAAAAGGTTGTTGACCAGGCTGGTGCCCTCGGTGAGGATACGGAGACGTCCACTCAGAAGCTTGTCGACGGCAAACCAAGCGGCGACCCGCAAGTGACAACCGAGCGGACAAAAGAGCCCGTCAACGAGAAGATTCGCGTCGGTGCGCTGACTGAGAATAAGGATGTCACCGTCACCGATGTCGATATCGCCTATGAGACCCAGATAGTCTTCGATCCGACGATGGATGCGGGAACCCAGGAGGTAGCCCAAGTCGGCAAACCGGGCGTTCTCCGCATCACCACCACCAAGACCATCGAAAACTCCGTGGTCACCGACACTCAGTCCACCCAGGAGCGGGTGACCGAGCCTACCCCGGAGATCATCCGCGTTGGCACCAAGGGCGCAACCCCCACCTGGACTAGGTCCACGGCCTACGGCGTCAAGGTAGTGGAGGATCCGAGCCTGCCCGCAGGCGAGCACCGCGTGAAGCCGGGTGTGCCCGGTGAGACCAAGTTCACCCTCGGAGACGACGGCGAGGTAACAAAGACCGTGGTGACCGAGCCCAAGGACGAGGTCATCACCATCGGCACCGGAGACAAGCAGACCGAGATAACCGAGGCTGTCACCTCACCTGTTCCGTTTAAAACCAAGGTGATCTTCGATGACACGCTGGCAGCCGGCACCGTGATCACCGATGCCGAGGGCGCCAACGGCGAGGAGGTCACCACCAAGGTGTGGAAGCTTGTCAATGGCGAGAAACAGGGCGACCCCACCACCACCACCGTGAAGACCGCCGATCCGGTCGACCGCGTCCTCCGCGTAGGGACAAAGTCGGTGAACATCCCGCCCACCTACGCCAAGGTGGACCAGCAGCCTGGCACCTCCGCCGAGGTTCCGGTCTTTGAGAAGTCCGTCTTCCCCGAGGGCGCGTCCTATGAGATCGATCCGTCCTGGAAGCCCGGCATTGAAGGCTGGACCGCCAGCGTCGATGAGAACGGCACGGTGACCTCCAACGCGCCCAAGACCGCCAAGCCGGGCGATAGCGTTGTCATCCCCGTGAAGGTGACCTTCAAGGATGGCACCACCACCCTTGTACCGGCGGTGGCCGGCATCCCCGCCAACCCCAACGATGAGTCCACCCGCGTCCAGTACGAGGTGGAGAGCGTGAACCCCGGCGAGCAGGTCACCAACAAGGCTGACCCGCAGGGCACCGAGAACACCTTCGAGGTTCCCGCCACGGTCAAGGGCTGGACGGTATCCGTTGATGCTAACGGCAACGTCACCGCCACCGCGCCGAAGGACGCTCAGCCTGGCGATTACGTCAAGGTCCCGGTCACCGTCACGCCGAAGGACGGTAGCGCTTCCTACACCTCCTACGCCGTGTTCACCGTCCTCGGTGGCGGCACCCCGAGTACGCCGGACAATCCGACCGTTCCGAACAAGCCGATTGTTGAGCGCACTCCCACCTATCCGTCGCAGGTGATCACCACCGATAGTGGCAAGACGGTCACCATCCCGGTGTTCTCTGGCCACAAGGACGGCAACACCTACGAGCTGGGTAAGATGCCCGAGGGTTGGACGGCGACCATCAACAAGGACACCGGCGAGATCCAGGTCACGCCTCCGGAGACCGCCAAGGATTCTGTGGTGGAGATCCCTGTCAAGGTAACCACCCCCAATGGTCACGAGCTCATCACCTCCGTGGTGGTCACGGACCAGCGAAACGGCAGCACCCCGAAGCCGAACCCGGATGCTTCCGGCTCGTCCGAGGAGCAGGTGCAGCGTTGCTTTGCCAACGCCTTTGCCACCAACAGCCCGATCCTCTGGCTCCTGCCGGTTGCCATCCTGGCAGCCATTGGCGGCCCGATCTCCCAGGCCCTCCAGCCGCAGATCAACGCCGCCAACGCCCAGTTCAACGCCCTGATCCGCCAGTACCAGGAGCAGTTTGACAGGCACCACGATAACTGGGGCGACCACGGTCGCCACGGCCGCCGCGATGATCGCCCGGAGTGGATGCGCGAGGCTCAGGCCCAGATCGACGCCCAGATCCAGGCCATCAACCAGCAGTTCGCCCCGCTTGGCGAGCAGCTCAGGCCGCTTGGCTACGCCCTCGGCGCCCTCGGCATCGTGGCCCTTGCCTCCACCCTCATCGCCCAGGCCTGCCAGCCCGAAGGATTCGACCACGGAATGACCATCCTCGGCTCTTCCGAAGAATCCCAGAATGGCTCCTCGGAGCAGGGCAAGGATAACAACGGTTCCTCCTCCGACAAGGGCAAGATCTATGACGCGATCATGAACGGTTCCTCCGATAAGAAGAACTAGTTCACCAGCTGCATAGACCCACAGGCGTGGTCACCATCAACTTGGTGGCCACGCCTTTTCGTATTCCCCATGTTGTTCTTTAAACTCCACGTTGAACCGTTCCGCACTGCATTTTCTAGGTCTACTTACACCAGCAGTTTCATGCTGCTTTAAGCCAATAAAATAGGCCTTTGTTTCCACCGGGTCATGACATCCTCTACTCCCTCAAGGCCACACGAGCGTTGGCGACCCAACGAGCGGAGTGCGCAACGGCGCAATCCTCCATTGCGCAACGGCGCACTGTTTGTCCGACCGTGCCTGTTCATGTTGGCGTGCGCACTAACTGAACCCTGTATATGCCCGAGCAGGTTTGTTAGTGCGCAACGGCGCACTCGTGCATTGCGCAACGGCGCATTGTTCGATTGCGCAACGGCGCACGGTTTGCCCGATCATGCCCGGGCATGTTGGCGTGCGCATTAACTGAACCCCGTATATGCCCGAGTGTGTTTGTTAGTGCGCAACGGCGCACTAATCCATTGCGCAACGGCGCACTGCACACATGCTAACCCCGTCATGGCAAGAACCGTGGCGATGGAGGTAGCTTGCGCACTACCTGCCCGCATTGATTGCGCAACGGCGCACTCCCGCTCCACGTGTCGCGCTATGGCAGCGGTGCTGTGAACAACGGTAGTTTTCTTGCGTCTCTGGAATCCCCGATATCGCAAGAACCTAGGCGGCAAACGTGCTACAACTCAGAGGAGTAAGAAAAACACCGCGCTTCCGTACCCCCGAAAGCCCCACCCGAACCCCCTCTAAAAAACTGCCGGCCAAGCCCCCAGAATCCCCAAAAGTCCCAAAAAGCCCCAGACCCGGCAAAACCGGGTCCAGGGCCTTAAATACAACCGGGGTCTAGAGTGTGAGCTCGGGGTGGAGGTCCTTGCGCATCATGACGCGCTCGCGGTAGTTGGAGAACACGGTGATGAGGATGCCGCCGATGAGGAGGCCGAGGAGTACCCACATGGCCGTCTCCGGCCGCGGGTCGCCGGGGAAGTTGCCTACGAGGACGTGGCGGAGCAGGTCGGTGGAGTACCGCATCGGGTCCCAGGAGTGGACCCATTGGATAAACCCTGGTTGCACCTCCGGCGGGTAGAGGCCGTTGGAGGAGACCAGCTGCAGGGACATGAGCGCCATGACGATTACTCTGCCCACGGTGGCGCCGAAGAAGGAGTAGATGGATAGGACCACCATGTTGAAGCTGGCGCCGATGAATACCAGTGCCCCTACGTATCCCAGTGGGTGGACGGGTTCGATGCCGATGAGTTCAGTCTGCACGAGTGCGAGGAGCAGTGCCTGGATGGTGCCCACGATGAGCCCGGGGACCATGATCGTCAGCGCCGCGCGCAGGGGCGAGGTGCCGGAGTCGATGGCGCGCCTGTTGATGGGTTTGAGCACCATGTACAGGATGAGGGAGCCGAGCCACAGGGACAGTGAAAGGAAGAAGGGGGAGAGCCCCACGCCAAAGGTGGTGAGCGTGTCGGCCACGAGGTTCTTGCCTACGGGGTGGCTGCCGGCCGTAGCGGCGTCGTCGCGCGTGGCGTCGTCGTCAAAGCGGGGGAGTTTCTTGGCTCCCTCAGACAGGGAGAGCGCGAGTGTTCCCGCGCCGTCGTCGAGTCGGACGGCGCCGTCGCTCAGGTCACCCAGTCCCACGACGAGCTGGTCGGATCCGGCGGCGAGCTGGGAGGTCCCGTCGGCAAGCTGGTGGGTGCCCACCACGAGCCGTTGGGTGCCGTCGGTGAGAGTCGTGGTGCCGGCGAGCAGCGTGCCGGAGCCGTCTTTGAGCCTGGTGAGCCCGTCGACAAGCGATCGTGCGCCCTGGGTGGCCTGGTCAATGCCTAAGCGGTAGTCGGCGGTGGGATTGCCGAGCTGGTAGGCGAGCTGGTGGGCGCCGTCGCGCAGGGCGGCGATCTGGCCGAGCGAGCCGTTGGCGGTGATGGAGTCGCGGGTGGCGCGAACCTGGGCGGCCAGGCCGTGCGCCTCGGGGTAGGGGAGGGCGTCGAGCTGACCCGCAGCCTGGTTAAGCTGGGCGACGATGCCGTCCACCCCGGCGGCGAACCCGGTAAGGGTGTCCACGCCGCCGGAGATTTTACCTGCGCCGTCGCCGAGCTGGGCGGTGGCGCTTTGCAGTTTGGTGAGCCCGCCGGACAGCGTCGTGGCGCCGTCGAGCGCGGTGCCGAGCCCGCCGTCGAGTTGCGCCGCGCCGTCGTGAAGCTTCCCCGCGCCGGCGCTTAGTTCATCGGCACCGCTGGCGAGCGAAGCTGCGCCGTGTGCTGCTTCGCCGAGTTTCTCGTTGAGCGTCCCCGCACCGGATTTCGCCTTGTCGGCGCCGGCGTGGAGCTGACCCGCACCGTCGGCGAGCTGACCTGCGCCGTCGACGGCCTTGTCCATCCCCTCGCCCACGGTGTTGAACCCCACGAGCAGCTGGTCCACCACCTCGTGCGAGACGGTGGTGGAGATGGTGTCGGCCATGAGCGTGGTGGCCTGGTTCCCCAGCATGCTGGTGATAAACCCGTTGGCGTTGTTGAGCGTCACGGCGAGCGTCGCCTGGTGCGGGTTGTCGGATTTGATGCTGGTGACCGAGTCGGTGAAGTCGGTGGGGATCTCCATCCCCAGGTAATAGGTTCCGTCGGCGATGCCCTTCTCGGCGTCCTCGGGGCTCACCACGTGGAAGTCCATCTCGTTGGATTCCACGAGCTTGTCGGCAACTGTTTGCCCCTTGTCGCCCGCGTCGGAGTTGACAATGGCCACGGGCACCTTGTGCAGGTTGCCTAGCGGGTCGGCGTAGCTCCACACAAACAGGCCGCCGAACAGCAGTGGCAGGATGGAGACCGCGAGGAAGGCGAGCGGCGGGATAACGCCGTGCCCAAAGCGCCTGGCGTTTGTTCCAAGATGAAATGCACCCATTTTTTATCGCTCCCTCAGGTCGATGATGGTATCTGCAATGTGATAAGCGTCGGGGTTGACCGACGAGGCGATGACGGGGAGTTTCTCAGCCACAGCCTTGAGGTTTCTCAACAGCTCGTCGCGCAGGTCGACGGCGCGGAGCTGGTCGATATCGTCCACGATGAGAAGGTCGGCGTCGGGTCTGGCAATTAGTGCGCACAGCACGCGCACGCGGATCCGGTCGATAACGCGCAGGTTGCCAATCGCGGTTTTCGGGTCGATGTCAAGCGCCAGTGGCTCAAGCCACGGCTCGGCGAGCGCGTGGCTCATGGGGTCCTTGGGCGCCGGCTTGTACCACGGTTGCGCCCACGCTATTTGTTCCCTGATGGTTTCCTTCGCGCTGGTTGCGCGCTCCAGGGTGTCAATCTCCGGGGCGCCGGCGAGCGCCACACGCTTGAACAGTTTCCTGGGCCCGAGGGTTTCTCCGCCTAACGCCACGCTTCCCGCGCGGGGCCGGACGCGGCCGCCGAGGACGAGACTCAACTCGGTGGCATGGGACTCTCGCCCATGGATGAGGAGGGTGAGGCCCTCGATGACATCCATGGTGATGGGCGGGCGGTCGTCGGCCACCTGCAAATCACGTGCTGAAATTACAGCTTCGTCCATTCTTACTCCTCTAACCGGAGGTTTCACTATCACTTACGGTTGTACTATAGTTACGCCCGTCACACAGACTTGTCAAGTAGAAAGGATAGTTCATGCGAGCAGACGCTGCGAGACGGCGCCAGGCCATCATCGACGCAGCCTGCGACGTCTTCCGTCATGTCCCCGCAGGTGAAATCACCCTCGATGACATCGCGCGCCGCGCGGGCGTGGGCATCGCCACCCTCTACCGCAACTTCCCCACCCGCCGCGATCTTGACATTGCCTGCGGTTACTATCTTCTCGACGGCCTCCGCAAACGCATTCTTCGACTCTCTCGGGAGTTTCATCAGGATCCGCGGGCCAAGTGGTCCGATTTCGTGTGGGGCCTCGTCCACGATGGCATCGGCACCCTCATCACCGTCCTCGTTCCCGAGGACCCGGATGCCATCCCCGCCGGCGTCATGGAGAAGCGCAAGGAGCTCATTGAGCTCATGAACGGTTTCCTCACCCAGGCCGCCGACGCCGGCCTCGTTCCCCCTGGCCTCGGCTCCGACAAGCTCGCCGCCGAGCTCGTCGTCGTGTGCCGCCCCACCAACCTGGCGCTTAAGCAGCTCGACCCGGGCGTCCGCGATCGCCTCGTCGAGCGGCTCCTATTTTGCTGGGAACACCAGCGCCCGGCCGGCGATTAGCGCCTTCTCCCGTGCCGACACCGAGGCCCGCTTCGTGAGCAGCTCCTCCGGTGTCATCGCCTCGAGCTCATCGGTGAGCCGCTGGTATATCCCGTAGGCTGCCCGCACACCCACCCGCGCGCCGCGCGGCAGGTAGGCGATGGTCGGCTCCGCCACGGCAAAGTCGTGCCTGATGTCGGCGATGATGGTGGCCTTCTGCGCCACCGTGAGGTGCCGTGGGTAGTAGCTGCGTTGCAGCCGAGCCGAGTCGTCGCCCAGGTCACGCAGGAAATTCACCTTTTGAAACCCCGCCCCCAGGTGTCTTGCCCCTTCCTCCACCACGTCCCTGGCCACCGGTGGTTTGTGATCGGCAAAGAAGATTGCCACGCACATGAGTCCGATGACTTCTGCGGACCCATATATATACTGTGCGAGTTCGTCGGCGGTGAACTGCCTCGGGGCGAGGTCGGCGCGCATGGAATTAAAGAACGCCTGCAGATGCTCGTCCTCCAAGTGGCAGTGCCTGGCCGTCATGCCAAACGCGTGGAGGACGGGGTCCGTGTGGAACCGTTTCTTCGCCGCCGTTCTAACCTCATCTTCGTATTCGTCCAGCAGTGCCGGCGCCTCGTCCGGCCCCGCCGCCCCGTCCACTATCTCGTCGGCGATGCGCACCACGGCGTACAGGTTGCGGATATCGTTTCTAATGGTGCGGGATAACAGCGCCGTGCTGAGCCCAAACGACGTCGAATAAGAGGCGATGACCTGCGTTGTCGCGTGCTGTGTCATGCTGTCGTAGTGGCTTTGGGGGGCGTTCATGGGGTTCCTTTCATGGGGTGTGCTCCTATCTTAAGTAAGGGTTTTTGAGCCTTGCCTCCGGTGGTCCGTATTCTTCCTGTGAGAACCTGCCTTCATGCACCACTACCAGGCAAAACAGTCCGGGATAAAGTCTTAGATACATTTACGTATCCGGCGCGTACCCCAGGTGAGAGACCTTAATGAAAGTTTCTTAAAAAGCCTGCACACCACCACCGCTACCATAAAGATTCCCGCTGTTTCCTATCTAACCCCCACACACTAGGTGTGGGCTAGTTCACATTATAAAGTTTTTTCTTAACAGCTAAAACCATCTCATAGGGCGGTCAATTCTCACATTTTCACGGGATGAAACTGAGGGAAACGGTGCCTGGCTTTCACTGTTTTTTAAGGAAAAATACCCAAACCTCACGAATTTTCAGAAACCACCTCTGACCTGCACTGTTAAGTGGTTTTAGGGGCTTAGAGTTCGCTTAAAAGCACCCCTTAACCAGCACGGTTTACGACCCCTACCAGGTCTTTTACAGTTGAAGGTGCAGGGAGGAAATGATTCCCACTGGTCCTGGAAATCGACCTGCACCACAGTGAAAGGCACAAGAAAATGAGCACCGTCACACGAAAGGTCACCACGGCACTGGCAACCATCATCGTCGCCATCGCCCCCCTGGTAGCACCCACCACCGCCTGGGCAATCACCGGCGGCACCGACGCTAAAGTTGGCACCATCGCCGACTCCACCGCCCGTGTCCAAATCGGCAACAAGAGTTGCACCGGCACGCTCATCGCCCCCACGTGGATCATCACCGCCAAGCACTGCATCGGCCGCGGCGATTACTCCTTCGTCTCCGTCGGTGCCCCCGAACACGGCGAAACCGCCCGCGTCAAAGACTACATCGCCCATCCCGACTCCGACCTGCTTCTGGTACACACCACCAAAACCATGCAGTCCCCCGTCGCCCCACTAGCCACCAGCTACACCACCGAAGGCCAAGCCGGCTACTCCATGGGCTGGGGCTCCTACCGCGAACAAAACAAAACCACAATCCAACAAGCAGAAGTCGAAGTCCAACGCCAAGTCACCAACGTCCCCGGTGCCATCAACCCTGCAGACACCTTCCTCGAAGGCAACGTCTACAACGGCCACCTCGGCCAAGGCGACTCCGGCGGCCCCCTATTCATCAACGGCCAACTAGCAGGCGTAGCCTCCCTGGCCAACTCCGGCCCCGCCGACAACCGGCTCACCGGGGCGCTGGGCTGGTGGGTACCTGTGGCCAACCACTACGACTGGATCACCCAACACACCGGCATTGCCACCCCCACCCCCGCAGGCACCCAAGCCCCCCTCTACGACGCCATGGTCTTCAGCACCATCGCACCACCTGAGGAAGTACCCGCCTCCATCCAAATCCTCGAGGACCTCAAAACCATCAACACCAACACCCAACAGCTCTACGAGGCAGTCCAAGACCTCCCCGCAGACGGAGGCCCCCTCACCAGCCTCAGCGCACAACTATCCTCCTAAAAACTTGCCCCCCCAAGGGTGTCACACAAGCCTTTCACAGACACCCCAAACGGGAGCAACCCAAAACGGGCTTCGACGTCAGGACCAGGACATCGAAGCCCGTTTTACATACCCACACCCAAACAAACCCGATACGCCCCGGCACCCGGACAAAAATCACGGATCAAAACACGCCACCACCACGCCCGACTGTGATTGTTTTTGCGCAACGGCGCACTCCAGAAAGCCTGTGACCTGCGTGCGCGGGACCATCTGGCAAAGCGTTCCGTGCCCGATCCCACCATCATGTCCGAGCATGTCTGAACCTGCGCAGTGGGGGACCAGTGCGCCGCCGCGCACTCTTTTTGTCCACCGAACTAGTGCGCGGTCGCGCAGTCATCGTGTCCGCGTGCTTCTGGTTTTGCGCAGCTGCGCACGGTGCAAAGGCTGTGACCTGCGTGCGCGGCCAACCCGGAAGAATCGTTCCGTGTCCGTTCCCACAGATATGCCCGACCGCGTCCGAAACTGGGGAACACCTCCGCGCACTACTTTCCACCACCGAACTAGTGCGCGGACGCGTAGTCATCGTGTCCGACTGTGATCGTTTTTGCGCAGCTGCGCACTCCACAAAGCCTGTGACCTGCGTGCGCGGGAAATCCGGACGTAGCATTCCGTGCCCGTTCCCACCATCATGCCCGAGCATGTCCGAACCTGCGCAGCGGGGGATCAGTGCGCCACCGCGCACTCCTTTTGTCCACCGACTAGTGCGCGGCCGCGCACCCACAGGCGCCCGACTGTGATCGTTTTTGCGCAGCTGCGCACGGCGCAGACCCCGTGACCTGCGTGCGCGGAATATTCCGACAAAACGCGCCGTGCCCGTTCCCACGGTCATGTCCGAAGATGTCCGGATTTACGCGGCAGCAGGAAACCGCTGCGCCACCGCGCACTCTTTTTGTCCACTGAACTAGTGCGCGGACGCGCAGTCATCGTGTCCGAGTGTTTCTGGTTTTGCGCAGCTGCGCACTCCAGAAAGCCTGTGACCTGCGTGCGCGGCCAACCCGGAAGAATCGTTCCGTGTCCGAACCCACCGTCATGTCCGAGCATGTCTGAACCTGCGCAGCGGGGGACCAGTGCGCCGCCGCGCACTAGTTTCCACCAACGAACTAGTGTGCGACTTCGCAGTCATCGTGTCCGACTTTGATCGTTTTTGCGCAACGGCGCACTCCACAAAGGCCGTGACCTGCGTGCGCGGAACATTCCGACAAAACGCTCCGTGCCCGTTCCCACAGCCATGCCCGAAGATGTCCGGATATGCGCGGCAGCAGGAAACCGCTGCGCCACCGCGCACTAGTTTCTACCCCAAACCGAAAAAATGCGTCACCAAGATTGTGTAGCAAACCTGACCAACAGGGCAAACGCGGAAGCACCCCCAAACTTGGTGCCGAAATTTTCGGCACCTAATCCCACGCCAATGTTTGGCCAGAGCCAACTAGACCGCTACCGCGCAGCCACCGTGTCCGTCAGCAGCAGCTACGCACTGCGCACACCCCGGTACGTGCGTGCGCAGCAAATCTCCACAGTCCCGCCCGGATCGACACATAGAAAGACGTGCCGGCCGAAAACCGATGCAGCCTTGCGGCCCACGAAGGCCCCACCGCCCGTGGCGCAAAAATAGCAACCAAAATGTTTCCTATTTATGCTCGTCAACCGCAAAATCGGCAGGTGCCAGCGGTTTTCAACAACGTTCAAAACCATGACATAGGTCACCCTAAGTACCAAAAAGTGGCACAAATCGCAATTTAAACATATGAACGATAGGATTAGGGGAGAAAAGTATCACGAAAGTGGAGAAAGGACCAGGTATGACCGCACCTGACATCACGAGGCGGAGTTTCCTCGGGTGGACGGCGGCAGCCGGCAGCGCTGCCCTTGTGTTTAACACCTTCCCTGGGGCCACCGAGCCGCAAGCGCAGGCCTACGAGCCGATTAAGAATGAGGAGGAGAAGATCGTCTGGTCGGCGTGCACGGTGAACTGTGGTTCCCGCTGCCCGCTGCGCCTGGTGGTCAAGGATGGCCAGATCGTGCGTGTGCTGCCGGATAACACCGGCAATAACGAGATCGGCACGCAGCAGATTCGCGCGTGCGTGCGTGGTCGCTCGATCAGGCACCGCATTTATAACCCGGATCGCCTGAAGAAGCCGCTCAAGCGCAAGCCCGGCACCAAGCGCGGCGATGGCGAGTGGATCGAGATTTCCTGGGATCAGGCGCTCGACGAGATCGCCGATAAGATGAAGCAGCTCATCAAAGATTATGGCAATGAGTCAATTTATCTGAACTATGGCACGGGCACCCTCGGGGGGACGGTGGCGCGTTCGTGGCCGCCGGCGGAGACGCCGTTTGCGCGGCTCATGAACCTCATCGGCGGGTACCTCAACCATTACTCGGACTATTCCACGTGCCAGATTACGGCGGCGTACCCGTATCACTACGGTGAGTGGGTGGCGTCGAATAGCTTCGATGACATCAAGAACTCGAAGCTCCAGGTGCTGTTCGGGAACAACCCGCTGGAGACGCGCATGTCCGGCGGCGGCGAGACCTTCGTCACCCAGAGGTCTAAGCGCGAGCACGGCGTGAAGACCATCGTTGTCGACCCCCGGTATTCTGAGACCTCCGTTGCGCTTGGCGACGATTGGGTTGCCCTGAGGCCGGGGACCGATGCCGCACTCATTGCCGGTATCGCCCACGTGATGATCGCCGAAAACCTCCAGGACCAGGCCTTCCTGGATAAGTACTGCGTCGGCTTCGACGAGGACCACATGCCGGAGGGGGCTCCCAAGAACGCCTCCTACCGTTCCTATATCGAGGGCAAGGGCCCGGACGGAGTCGAAAAGACCCCCGAGTGGGCGGCGCACATCACCGGCGTGCCGGCCACCAAGATCAAGCAGCTGGCGCGCGAGATCGGTACCGCCAAGCCGGTGGCGATCAACCAGGGCTGGGGCCCGCAACGCCACGCCAACGGCGAGAACCAGGCCCGCGCCATCTTCACCCTGGCGGCCATGTGCGGGTGCATCGGCATCCCCGGTGGCGGCACCGGTGGCCGCGAGGGGTCGTACTCGCTGGACATGCAGTACCCGTTCAATACCAATACCGAAAACCCGGTGGAGACCTCCATTTCCGTGTTCGGCTGGACGGATGCCGTCGATCACGGGCCGGAGATGACCAAGACCAAGGACGGCGTGCGCGGCAAGGACAAGCTGGACGTGCCGATCAAGATGATCTGGCAGTACGCCGGCAACGCGCTGACCAACCAGCACGCGGACATTAACCGCACGGTGGAGCTCCTGCGGGACGATGCCAAGGCGGAGCTCATCGTCGTGTCGGATATCCAGATGACGGTGTCGGCGCGGTACGCGGATTACGTGCTGCCGGATTGCTCCACCTCGGAGCAGGAGGACGTGATCCAGGAGGGGTCGTCGGGCAGCATGGGTTATTCCATCCTCGCCTCGCAGGCGATCAAGCCGCTGTACGAGTGCCGCCCGATCTACGATGTGATGTCGGATCTGGCGGACCGATTCGGCGTGAAGGACAAGTTCACCGAGGGCCTCACCCAGCAGCAGTGGGTGGAGCGCACGATCACGGAGTCGCAGAAGGAGGTCGAGGGCCTGCCGTCGTACGCCGAGCTCAAGGAGATGGGCGTGTGGAAGAAGGCGGGCGAGTCGGTCATCCCGCTCAAGGAGTTCCGCGAGGACCCGGTGAAGAACAAGCTGGAGACCCCGTCGGGCAAGATCGAGATTTACTCGTCCAAGATTGCCGAGCTTGCGACGCAATGGGAGTTCCCGGAGCACCTTCCCGGCGATGTGCTCACCCCGTTGCCGGAGTACGTGGCCACGTGGGAGGGCGCCGAGGAGGCGAAGAAGAACGAGAAGTACCCGCTGCAGTGCTTCGGCCACCACATGAAGGGCCGCACGCACTCGTCGTACGGCAACGTCGATTGGCTTCGCGACGATGCCCACCCGCAGACCGCGTGGATCAACCCCATCGACGCCAAGCAGCGTGGCATCAAAAATAACGACAAGATCGCTGTGTTCAACGATCGCGGCCGCATTCACACCACGGCTCGCGTCACCCCGCGCATCGCGCCCGGTGTCGTCGCCGTGCCACAGGGGTCGTGGTACAACCCGGATACCAAGGGCATTGACCAGGGCGCATCCATGAACACGCTCACCAGCTGGCACCCGTCGCCCCTGGCCAAGGGCAATGCCCAGCACACCGCGCTTGTGCAGGTGGAGAAGATCAAGGGAGATAAGTAAATGACTCAGCTAGGTTTCTACTTCGATCAGACGCTGTGCAACGGCTGCAAGGCCTGCCAGATCGCCTGCAAGGATAAGCACGATACGCCGATCGGCGTGAACTGGCGCCGCGTGGTGGAGTATTCGGGCGGCACGTGGAACGTCAACCCGGACGGCACGTTTAACCAGGACGTGTTCACCTATTACACGTCCATCTCGTGCAACCACTGCGAGAACCCCATCTGCGTGCAGGTGTGCCCCACCACGGCGATGCACAAGGAGGAGGACGGCATCGTCAAGGTGGATCCCACCAAGTGCGTGGGCTGCCGGTTCTGCGAGTGGGCGTGCCCGTATTCGGCACCGCAGTTCAACGCCGAGGAGGGCCACATGACCAAGTGTGACCTGTGCTCGGATTACCGCGCCGAGGGCAAGACCCCGGCGTGCGTGGCTGCCTGCCCGTCGCGGGCCCTGGAGTTCGGCTCGATTGATCAGTTGCGTCAAAAGCACGGCACCGAAAATGGCATCGCGCCGCTGCCGGATCCCACGATCACCAAGCCGAATCTTGTCATTACCCCCCACAAGGATGCCCAGCCGTGGGATAACCGCACGGGTGAGATCCTGAACGTCGAGGAGATCTAACATGCATATGAGTGAATGGCCATTGACGGCCTTTACCGTCCTCGCCCAGATGGCGGTCGGCGGGTTCATCGTCCTGGGATTCGTCCAGGTCCTGGCCCGGTCTAAGTACGATTCCAAGACCATCGACCGGGTGAGTGACCCGGCCCTCTACGCGCTCGGCCCGATCATGGTGCTGGCGCTCATGGCGTCCATTTTCCACCTGGGCGATCCGTTCCATTCTCCCAACGCCCTGCGTAACCCGTTCACCAGCCCGTTGTCGCGCGAGATTTGGTTCGGCGTCGGCTTTGCTGCCCTCGGGTTTGCGTACTCGTTCGTGCAGTGGAAGCGCTGGTTCACGCCCAAGGTGCGGCAACTCCTCGCCGGCATCACGGCCCTGTGGGGAATCGGCTTCCTGTGGATCATGTCGTCGGTGTATTTGCTCCGAACCGTCCCGAGCTGGAACCACTGGACCACGCCGGCGCAGTTCTATACCACCGCGGCGCTTCTTGGCACCCTCGCCATCGCAACGGCGTTCGCCGCCCACCCCTACATGCGCAATTCGCCCATCCTTCGGCTCGCTGAGCGGATCGTTCCCCGTGGTGAGAGCGAAGATACGGACGATATCAAGGCCGCCTCGCTGATCCGCGAGTGCCTCAACGGCTTCGGCTTCGTCACGGTGTTGCTGTTGCCGCTGGAGATCATCATCGCGCTGTTCAACTACGGTCGCCCCGCGGGCGTCAACCCGCCGGTGGAGGAGTTCACCATGGCTGGCCTCGTTGTTCGCCTCGTTCTCCTCGTCGTCGGCGCGGGACTTATGGGGATGTTCCTCATCAAGATGACGCGCGCGCAGGAGCACAACAAGGAGCGCATTCTCACCCGTTCCAATACGGTCCTCGCCCTGGTCACGGCCAGTTACCTGCTGGTCATCGTCTCGGAGGTGATCGGCCGGTTCATGTTCTACGGGTCGATGGACAGGATCGGTATCTGATGACCGATTTTCGTCGCATTCACGCCGCAGGTTCCGTCCTCTCCAGGTTGTTCCTCTCCTCACCCGTCGATACGTTCGTCGATTCGCTTTTCGACGTTTCGATGCTCGACAATTGGCCTCTTGAGGACGAGCGTTCGGCCCGTGGCATCGCCCGCCTCAAGCAGGGCCCCCGCGATTCCAAGGAGGCCCTCGACCACGATCACCTCTACCTGTTCACCGGGGTGAGCGCATCGCTCGCGCAGCCGTACGAGTCCCCGTACGTCACCGAGGATGGCCTCGTGTTCGAGGACGAGGTGACGATGCGCGTCCGTGAGCTGTACGCGGCATTCGGTTTGGCCGTTCCGAACCAGGGCACGTACCCCGATGATCACATCGGCTACGAGATCGCCTTCGTCTCCACCGGCTGCTACGAGATCGGTTCCGGCAACGCCGAGGCGAAAGCGCCCACCATCGAGATGTTCGATGAGCACCTCACCCGGTTCGCCCCGCAGGTTCTTTCCGCGGTCCGCAACAACGCCACCACCGCCGTCTACCAGGCGCTGCCGGATCTCACCGAGGGGCTTCTCCACGAGGTGAACCAGTTCCTCCATGGATAGCGCCACCCGCCGCCGCCTGTACGTATGGGTGGCGGCAGATCGCCCGGTCATCGTCCTCACCACGCACCATACTAAGCGGTACCCGCGCTCCGTCACGCCCCTGGCCATGGACGTGCGCCCGGCCGAACTCCTCGCCTGCGGCGCTGCACAGGTCTACGTCGACGGCGCCCCGCAGCCACTGACCGAACCCTGGGACGGGCCGGAGCCCCGCTTCCGCTACGTCGAGCCGCTGACGGCCCCGCCCGTTTCCCGACGCAGCCTCCTCGGTCTTGCCACCGAGCTCCCCGTCGACCCCGCCGCCCCGGACACCACCCGCCTCACCCAGGCCCTCGATGTCCTCGCGGCCCGTGGCGTCGACGTCTCCGCCCTGCGCCCCGCACTTCCCGCGCTCACCGCCACTGGCTGCATCGCCTGCGGCGTGTGCACCAAGGTCTGCCCCGAGCAGGCCCTGTGGGTGGCGACGACGGATACGTCGGTCGCCACGTTGTACCACGACCGTACCCGCTGCCGCGCCGACGGCGTGTGCATCGACGTGTGCCCCTACAACGCCCTGTCCCGCGCCGCTAGCCAGGACCCCGCCCCCGTCGTAGCACTTGCCTCCGGCACCCTCACCACCTGCGCCAAGTGCCACACCCGGTTCATCGGTACCGGCCCCCTGTGCCCCACGTGTGAGCGCCAGCAGCGCGATCCGTTCGGTTCCTGGCTGCCACGGCCGTAAGCAACAAAGCGTCAAATAAAAATACCGCAGGTCACGGACCGCTTATGCGCGAAAAACCCGTGTTTTGCGGGATCTGGAGCAACAAAGCGCTAGAGCCGTCCGCGCCGCACGTTCCTGTCGCCGGCGGCCGGCACAAAGTCGATCATCGCCCGCCCCGCCACCGTCCTCTCCAGCGCCTCGCGCGCCCGGCTCACCATGGCATCCTGCGCCTCGCCAAGCCCCCATTCGCCGTTTCTCCTGGTAAACATGGCCACCTCGTCGGCGATCTCGTTGAGCGGGTGGCCCGTGTGCCCGCGCACCCAGTGCACGTGGACGTCCGTTAACCCCACCGCGCCGAAGAGCAGCTGACAACATTTGCGCTGCGCATTCCGACCCACCTCGGAGCGTCTCCTGCGCACCGACGGCCTGTTGAGCGCCCGGAACACGTACAGCGAGTCGGTGAGAACGTGCAGTTCATGGGCCTTTCCCACCCATTTCATCAGCGCCATGAGCACCGCCTCGAACTCCGCGTCGAGGATCGTCGCCGCCCTCACCACCCGCGCCTCCACGAGCCCCGTCGTCGAGACCATCGCGATCCCGGCCCTCCCCGCCGCGCATCCCATCGACGCGTCCGTCGCCGCGACCACCCCCGCCGCCCCCGTGTCGCACGTCTCCGCTATTTTCGCTTGTCGACGCCTCTCTCTCACCTCTTCTCTCACCTTGCGGAAGTCGTCAGCCAGCCCCGGCGTCACCGTCGAACTGACGGTCACGTTCCCAAACAGCTCCGCGTGCGCGTCCACCAGCGCCGCGATATCCCTAATGGATGTGTACACCACCAGCTGCTCGCCCACGTGGTCGCCCACCAGCCCGATGAACCGCTCCACCGCCACTCGCGCGTACTCGCCCTTGCACGCCTGCAACACTTCGCAGTGACCCCCGCATGACACCACCACATCCTGATTATCACTCCTGCTGACCTGGCAGTAATCGATGACAACGGGAATGAACATCACCTCAACCGCCTCTCTGATCCGCAGGAGTACTACACCCTTTCTACTTTAAAGGTCGGTTTCCCTCTTCGCTGGAAAAACTTTTCAGCCCTATCCACGCACGTCCGTTTTTGTCTGTTTGTGCGCAACGGCGCAACGCGCAATCACCGTGACCTGGTGCCCTGTAATTATCCGACATTGCGTTCCGTGTCCGTTTCCACCGTCGTGCCCGAACGCTTCCGTTTCTAAGACACCCTTCTGGTTGTGTCCGAAATTGCGCCGTGGCGCACTCCGTCAACGTCGTGACCTGGCCGCCTGCAATTTTCAAACATTTCGTTCCGTGTCCGTTCCCACGTCCATGCCCGATAGCGCCCGAAGTGACGCAAGAATAGCCCGAAGGTCAGAGGCCATGTTCGAACTGTTCGAATCGTTATGAAAACGTTACCGAAATGCCCTTTGCAAGCTGCGGTGGGGCGTGTACGCTCGGTTCTATAAACGAACACACGTACTAATTTTCGGAGGGTTTTCGGGGTTATGAAAGAGCTAACTCGGATCAGGATAAGTAGAGCATGGTGTAGAGCGAGTGGAAGAGTTGATGTGGTGGACGAGGAGTTTCCCACCCCGCCCGAGCTGATGGAATGTATGACTGGAGCGTTCTACCTGGCGACGATGCAGCGGGCGCGCCTGCTGCTCACAATTGGTATTTACTGCGCGATGGGGTTAGCCCACTGGGCCGGTGCCTCGGCGGTGCATAATCTTTTGATATCCAAGCTCGGGATTTCGGAGCGGACTGCCTACGAGTACTGCAGGGTGGGGGTGAAGCTTCTCGAGTTTGACTACCTTTCCCAGGCGTTTTGCGCGGCTCGCCTGTCCTATTCCAAGGTGAGAAAGCTTCTCGCCTACATCACACAGGACAACGAGCGCGAGCTTGTCGATCTCGCCATCTCCCTGCCCTTTAAGAATCTCGAGGATGAGCTTGCCGGGCGAAACCACAACGAGAAG
Organism: Corynebacterium pyruviciproducens ATCC BAA-1742; assembly: GCF_000411375.1. GTDB lineage: Bacteria > Actinomycetota > Actinomycetes > Mycobacteriales > Mycobacteriaceae > Corynebacterium > Corynebacterium pyruviciproducens. The sequence continues at coordinate 560,120 of NZ_KE150447.1, forward strand.
CCGGATGAGGAGGAGTACTTCCGGGTCAGCGTGGTGGAGAAGAACGGCAACGTCCGCGTCTCCGGGCTCCTCAACCCGGTCCATGGCGCGGAGTTCCTCGCGGCTTTGAAGGTCGGGGAGTTGGCTCACCTGAGGGAGGTGTCCAAGGAGGAGTCGGAGAAGATCTTCCAGGACCAGATTGCCCACCCGGGGGCCAACGCGACGTTGCCGGATCCCACACTTGATAAGTGCCTCGAGGAAGATCGGAGGTCGTACAGTTATGAGCCCGCACCCGCTACGAAGAGGCCTAAGCAGCGGCCAAAAATAACGCTAGGCGATATCCTCGATCCGCCTCGTCCGTTGTCTAAGGATCCCACGGCAAAGGATGCCGGCACGGGAAAGTCCGCGCGGGACTCCATCACTCGGTTCGGGTATCCCCGCAAGAACCTGCAGCTCGTGGCGCTGTTTGGCGTCGTCGATATCGTCCGCAGTCAGCCGCGTTCCTCGGTGCGCGCCCCCGGTGCCGAGGTCAACGTCATCCTCAAAGAAGATGGCCGCCTGATCCTCCCTGGTCAGCTGGGTGCGGATCCGCGCCAGGTGATTAGGCTTATCTACGGTTCGGCGGTGCGTAACCACTGGATTGACCACCAGGGCAACCACCTGGCCCTTGGCCGGAGTCGGCGTCTGGTCAGTCGAGAGCAGGAGATTGCCCTGCTCACGCGCTGGAATTACAGGTGTGCTATGCCCGGCTGTACCCACACCCGTTTCCTTGAGTTCCACCACCTCATCGATTGGGCTTCCGGCGGCGAAACTGACCTGGATAACCTGCTGGTCGTCTGCGCCGGCTGCCACGATTTGATCACTAAAGGCCTGGTCAAGGTCTATGTTGATCCGAACGATCCCCGCCTCATCCGCTTCGAATTCGCCTCCGGTGAGTGCTTCACCTCCGCCGGTCGCAACGCCCCGCTGCCCAACCAGCCCCTGGCCATCGAGGCCTAAGCCGGCCACCCCGTCGACCCTGTTCTTGCTTGTCGACGTCCCCCTGTCACCGTCCCTGCCTCCCTCACCGTTAGTCCCTCCGATGGGGGTGCGTGGTCCCATTTCGTCATGCAAGGTTGCGCGCTACCAGTTACAAAAAGATGTAACTACGTCATGCGAAAAAATTTTGCTGTGAATGGAACCGTTGGTCGGTGTCACTCAGTCTAAGAAGTGTAGGCATAACCGACAGAAAGGAACCTGGAGTGAAAGAGGTAGGGATCTTTGCACGCCTTTTTGTGTTTGTCGTCGTGCCTGCTCTGTGTCTGACGGGTTGCGCGAGGCTGCTCGGCGTGCCGCAGGGGCTTGCGCCGGAGGATGAGCCGTACCTTTTTGACCGGTCAGATCCGGACTTTCATCTGGCGAAGCCGTGCGAAGATATCACGGATGCGCAGGTACAGGAAGCGGGGCTGAGGAGGTCGGATGCGGACAAGTATTTGGTCGAAAAAGATGGCCTGGATTCCTGTAGTTTCGATGCTAATGAAGGGTCGATTTTGGTCAATGGTGCCGCGTTTAAGCTAGCTCGACTTGAGGAAGATGGCGTTCCGCTGAATTATCAACCATCTCCGGAGAAGACCCCATCATTGGCGTACTCGCAAGATGGAGAAACGGGCTGCTCAATTGCCGCGGAAACTCCGAGGGGCACTGTTGAAGTTCTTTATATTCCCACATTTGGCGATCGGATCGATCCTGCGGATGCTTGCCCGATCGCTGAAACGTATTTTGATTTGTTAATCGGGGAGAAACTCAATGAGTATCGTACAAATTAATGCTGGACAACTACTAGATGCAGTTCGTGACCTCCAGAAAATAATAATTCCAATTCATATTTCTCCAGCACATCGATGGGTATCTGATCGTCTTAACGGTTTCACTCGCGTCTCGGGTTTAGATCAGTTAGGTGTCGAGCATGCGCGAGTTCTGAATTCGGGTCCCGCATCGGCAACTGGGACAACTAAGGGGTTAGCGAAGATTATTGAGGGTCTGGCCCTTGGCGTGAAAGAGACTGCGCAAGGCTTCGAGGCGCAGGAGCGGTGTTTTTCCCAGGCCTTGGATGCGGTTGAAGGCGGTGGATGCGCTGGTGTGGGGGAGGAGACAGGGACGGTGACCTTGGCGGAAACTGTGTCGCCCGTGCCGCTGGTGGTCTCCCCAAAGACCGTGGTGCCACCCACGAGCGTCATTGATTTGCTGCGCAGCTACTTCACTACTGAAACATCCGCGATAGGGGAAGCAGTGGACGCGTGGAAGAAAACTGCGCAATCGATGGACGACGCGACGGCCCGGTTGCGCCAGGTGGCTAACGATATCCAGGCAGCAAATAAGGGGGATGCGATTGACGCGATAGTGGACAGAATCCGCAGGACCAGTGAAGCGACGGAATCCTTTTCGCATAATGCGCAGGCGATGTCGCGGTGGACGGGGAGAATGAACCTCACGCACAAGTTAGGGACGGCGGAGGCGGCGTTCATTAATGGCCAGATCATGACAAATCCGGTGCCCGGGGTGAGGCAGCTGGAGGAAAAGCTCGCACTCCTGGCTTATGCAAAGTACGCCATGCCACCGCTTCTCACTCTGGCGGAGCCCCGCGTGCATTCTCTTTTGGATGTGTCGGTGCCGCCGTCGGAGGGAGGCACACTCGAGGCCGAATTGGAGGACATTGCGACTACGGCCAAGAAGGACTTGGAACGCCACATTGAAGGGATCCGGACGGGTAATCCGGACAAGGCACTGGTCAGGGAATTACACGAACTCACAGCGGCAAACGCGTCAGGTGATGGAACAAGTGTGAGTGGGCTGGATGCCTGCGAGGTTGGGACAACGCCACAGAGCACCGCCTCAGCCATTGCGTCCCCGCAGGTGTCAGGGATCGGCAATTCCGGTACGAATGCGGCGGGGCTGGTGCCCGAGGGCAAGGTGGGAGCACCCGCGATCGGTGCCCCCGGTCGTTCCGGCATGGTGCCGGCGGCACCTATGGGTGCGCCACGTGGCGGGCGTGGAAATACCGGTGGGAAGAAATCCCGCTTCGGCTCCTCAACCGGTGTGAGGGCAGCTCGTAGCAAAGCAAGTAGCGGGTCGTCGCTGCGCACCTCTGCAGCAAATGCTGATGCGACGCGCAAGCGGCTAAGCGCCACGCGTGGGGGAACAGGAACTCGTAACACGTTACGCGCCATGGGCAACCGCGATCGACATAGTGCTGGTCTCGGCGTCGGAGCGGGAGCAGGTCTTGCAGCAGCGGGTTCTCTTCTCGCGCCGGGTGGAGGCGCGGCGACCGGCTCAGAATTTACGCAGCGCGGAGTGACCGCAAAGGTCGCGTCTGGTGCGGGGATGGGCTCAGCCGGTGCCACTAACACAGCTGCCCGTGGCGCAGGGGCAACAAGAGGTGTGATGCCCATGGGAATGGCACCGCAGGGCCGGAACAAGCGGTCGCGCAATATCAAGACCGTGACCCCGGAGCTGGAGCAGGATGCCAACATCAGGGCCATCGTTGGTGAGGCTCCTCCCATGGTTCCTGGCACCATCGGGGCCTGGGCTCGTCGCTAAGCCCCTGAAGCCACCAGAATGCAGAAATCCCCGGGGGAAACGGCGGTGATCACCACACGTCGTCCCGGGGATGGCAACGGGCTACCGGAGCCCCGCGAGGAATTGTTTCAGCTGCTCGGGGAAGAATTGCTGAATAAGCCCGGCAATTCCAAGAGCGAGCGCGATGGCACCTGCGATCCCGCCGACGATTCCGCCGATTTCCGCAGGTGAGCTGCTTCCGGCGGAGTCCCCGCTGCCGGTTGCGGGTGCAGCCGGTGTCACCGACTGTGCCGTGACGGCGAGGATATGTGCGGAGTGGGCATATCCTTCTTCCTCCGTGGCGGGGTTGTCGATGACACCGTCGCCACCAAACGCCAGCGTTGGCTCGCCCAGGACATTGCCAACAAAGGCCACGGTGCGCCCGAAGCGGGAGCGCTCCCCCTTGGAGTCGATGGTGGTGACGCGGTCACCGAGTGCGCTGATGGGTGTCGCACCGGCGGGGATATCGGCCAAGCGGAGCACGTGGACCGCGCCGTTAGCGCCTTCGCCACTGGCACCGATGGCAAGCAAGCCGGTGGGGGTGGTGTCCACCGCCCAGCCGAAGCCGCTTTCCTTTTGTGCACCGGTCACGATCCGCACATGATCATCGGTGGTGGCACCCGTCGGATCGATGTGTCGCTCGGTCACCGAGGCATCAGGGGTCCCCAGCACGAGCGCCACGCCACCCTCGGTCTGGTTCATGATGGCGCCACCGTCGAAGCCGATGACGAAATCGCCAATCCCGTCGCCATTGACGTCGCCACCGCGGGCGATCGAGTTGCCGGCGCCGAGCCGGAAAGACGCGGAGTCGTCCACGGTCAGCGCGTACCCGGGGTATGCGCCACCGAGGTCGACGAGTCCGCCGGAGCCCCCGTAGATTACCCACGCCGCGCCGGGCACGGTGCCCTTCGGGGTGAAGCTGTTGAAGTCGGTGACCACGTAGTCCCCGTGCCCGTCGCCGTTGACGTCGCCGACGGGTGTGAAGGCGTTGAACGTGTGCCCCAGTGGTGAGTTGATGCGCAGGAGCACAGCGGGGGATTCCAGCGAGGTCATCGTGACGGCCTGGCCCGTGGCGTTGCCGCGGACGATGAAGGCCGAGCCGTATGTCTTGGACAGGTCCTGCATTGCCAGCGCGGCGTTAGAAACTACGAATCCAACGTCGGCGAGTCCGTCGCCGTCGACATCGCCCACGCGGGTGACCTGGTAACCGCCTGCCCCGTCGGGTGGCAGGGTGATGACGTATCCGCGTGTGGGGGAGAGGTCCTCCAGCGACGTGGAGGCGAGCGTGGCACCGCCGTAGATTACCCACACTTTGCCTGTGGTGACGGAGCTGGCGGCAATATCGGATACGCCGTCGCCGTTGACGTCGCCGAGACAGGCGACGGAGAAGCCGACGGCGGAATCGGTGCTGGGGTCGGCGGTGGTGCGCGGCCCTACGAGGGTAATAACGCCCTTGCCGTCCCGGGAAGGATCCTCCCGACCAGAATCCGCGGCCCCCTCGCCGATGACACCGCCCGGCGTGCCACCCGGGATAATCTGCACCGCGCCCGTCACGTTGAACACCCAGCCGTGCGTGGGGGTCGAATCCTCGTAGAAGGGGTCGAACTTGTACTCGGAGCGGATGGCGTTGCCGGAGATGATGTCGGCGATGCCGTCGCCAGTCACGTCGCAGCTGCCCTTGGCCAGCGCGCCGCCGAGGCCACCGGTGAAGGTTCCGAGCCAGGATTTTGCCGCGACCTCGTCCACCGGCGTGTACGCAGCTGAAGCAGAAGGTGCGGGTGGCGCGGGGTAGAGGGGTGATGCCGGGGGCGTGGTTTCGTGTTGCCTGCGCATGTCCACGGTCCACACGTCGATCTTGCCCTTGGTGTCCGCGGTGTAGACGGCGGTGAGGTCGGTGTCGGAGTCGAACGGTGCGACTACACCGACGTTGTATCCGCCGTCGCCGTCGCCGCCTTCTTCGCTGGCGAGGAAGACGGAGGAGGAGCTAGGGACGCTATCGAGGCCGCCACCGGTGTTCCAGCTCCGGTTGAGTTCGGTTTCGCTCACGATCACCGCGCCGGGGTGTTCTTCGTGGTCGGGGCGGCCGATGACGAGTGCGCCACGGTTGTCGGGATCGTATTGCGGGATGTAGGCGAGCGTCGTCCCGATGCGTCCGCGTCCCACCTGCCTGATGAGGGTGCCCGCGGGTGTGCCGTCGCGCACAACGGGTGTGGGACCCACCGATGCGGTGTCAACGGCGATTTTTCCGCCCGCCGAGCTAGTGCCGTACACGATCGCTACCGCGCCCGTGTGGTCGTTGGCTAGTGGTGCGCCCACGGCGTAATCGTCGAGGTCGTCGCCGTTGACGTCGCCGATGCCCACGAGTGATGTGCCGAAGGACGGGCCGCCGGTGATAGTCGTTGCGCCAGAGCCGATGGGGCCCGCTGGAGCGTCGAGGGGCAGTGCGTAGGCCGTTGCCGAACTCGGTGCGCCAACACCGATCGTCGGCGAGTCCCCCGCAGCGTAGCCGATCGGTGCGAGCGTTCCTACGGCACCTGCGCCCGTCCACACCGTGGTCGCCGCGGTCCCGTCTACCTGCGCAAAGTAGTGGACGGATCCGCCTGCGGCCACCACCATTCCCGGAACGTCCACACCGGCTGTCACCGGCGCGATGGCGGTCACATCGTCGTCAAACGTGTACGTCGGTGTGCTGGGGAACCCGGTTGAATCGCCGATGAACACGTTCTTTCCGCTGGCCACGGCGATTTTCGCGGGTGCGCCGCGTTCAACCTTGATGCAGCTGGCCACCCCGGTTGTCCCCGCGGGCAGGTCAACAGACACAACCCCGTCCTGCGCCCCGATCGGCAGGGTCACGTCGTCGCTGTCGGAGCCGTAGGGGATGTGATCAACGATGTGCATTTTCCCGCGGGCGGCATCGATAAATACTAGGTCATTGCGTATATCGCCGGTCAGATTGCACGATGCCTGTAGTGGCACCCCGGCGTCGGTGTACGTGACGCGGGAAGTCCTGCGGATACTGTCGCCGTAGCGCGTGCCGTCGATGCCGGACCACTGCCGCGCGTCCGAATCCTTTGTCGTCGCCTCGGTCGGCACAGCCGGTGTCGCCGCGACCTGTGGCGTCAGCCCGAGGCAGATGGCCAGGGCAAACGCGATGATGGAATGGGTAGTCTTCACTCACTCTCCAATCTCTAAACTTAGGGTACCCTTAGCTTAAAGTATCGCTCCTTCATCGCTTGTCGACGCCCCCGTGAACGGTTCCTCAGCCCGTCACCCCCGCACAGTTATTAAGCCATTATTCATTCTGTTGAAAGATTCAGGAAAACTGAAAGATTTAGTATTTCGACCGGAGCGCGAATTGCGCGTTTGCTGAAAGTTCAGTTAAAGGAGAAAAACAGAATGAATCGCATGCTAAAAATGGGCCTCGGCCTTAGCTTCGCGGCTGTCCTCGCGGCCGGCTGCTCAACCCCGAATAGCGCCTCGGATAACTCCATTACCAGCAGTAACAGCCCATCCATTCACAACGCCGCCGGCACCCAGGCGGATCTCAATTCGGAGATCGCCAACCGCGCCGCCCACGGTGACATCACCACCCACGGTGGCGCCCGCCGCCTCACCGGCGACCAGACGGAATTCATGAAGAGCGCGATTAGCCAGACGGGCGCCAAGAACGTCATCCTCCTCATCGGCGATGGTATGGGCGATTCGGAGATTACGGTGGCGCGCAACTACGCCGAGGGCGCGGGCGGTTTCTTTAAGGGCATCGATGCCCTGCCGGTCACCGGCCAGTACACGCACTATTCCTTGGATAAGGAGGGCAAGCCAAACTACGTCACGGATTCCGCCGCCTCCGGTTCCGCCTGGTCTACGGGCACCAAGACGTATAACGGCGCGATTTCCGTCGATATCCACGGCGCCCCGCAGGAGACGCTGTTGGAAAAGGCGAAGAAGGCGGGTAAGAAGACGGGCAACGTCTCTACCGCGGAGATCGAGGACGCCACTCCGGCCGTCCAGGCGGCCCACGTCAAGGCCCGTAAGTGCTACGGCCCAGAGGATGAAGAAAAGTGTGGCGACGATCTGAAGGAGAAGGGCGGCAAGGGTTCCATCTCCGAGCAGATTGTCGAGACCCGCGCAGATATCACGCTGGGCGGTGGGTCGAAGGCGTTCGGCCAGACCATTCGCGCTGGTGAGGGCGAGGGCAAGACGGTTGTCGATTACGCCAAGGAGAAGGGCTACGTCGTTCCTACCAACGCCGCCGAGTTGGACAAGATCACCGAGGCTACGCAGGATAAGCCGGTTCTCGGCCTGTTTGCCGAGGGCAACATGCCCGTTCGTTGGGAGGGTCCCAAGGCGGAGAAGTATGGCTACCTTCAGGAGTCCGCTACCTGCACGGATAACCCGAAGCGCACGGCGGACATCCCCACGCTCGCCGCGATGACGCAGAAGGCCATCGACGTTCTCAAGGACAGTGACGAGGGCTTCTTCCTCCAGGTGGAGGGCGCGTCCATCGATAAGCAGGACCATGCCGCCAACCCCTGTGGCCAGATCGGCGAGACCGTCGACCTTGACGAGGCTGTCCAAAAGGCCCTCGAATTCGCCAAGCAGGACGGCGAGACCCTCGTCATCGTCACCGCCGATCACGCCCACACCTCGCAGATCGTCGGCAACATGAGCCAGAAGGATATCGACAAGATCGCCGAGAAGAACAACGTGTCCGTCGAGGAGGCCCGCGAGGCCGTCTACCCGGGCCTGTCCCGCAACCTCACCACCAAGGACGGTTCGACCCTCACGGTTGGCTACGCTACCAGCGAGAACCTCGATCTCCAGGACCAGGGCCACACGGGCACGCAGCTCCGTGTCGCCGCTTTCGGCCCGGGCGCCGTCAACGTCGCCGGTCTCACCGACCAGACCGACCTCTTCTTCACCATCTCCGATGCGATGGGTCTGAAGTAGGCTCCCGGTCACCCTGTGCCCGCCCCTTGAGGCGGGCTTTTTTACGCTTGTCGACGTTCAATCCCCGCGAACAAGATCAAGTAAAAGGGCAAATTAAAGTGCTAAATTAAGCGGAATCCGGTGAAAAGTGGCAATTAATTGTACAATTTGGGCATGAGACTCCTTTCTTTTACAGTTGGGAACTGTTTCAGCATCCGTGAGCAACAAACGATGACTTTCGCTCAGGGGCTGGATTCGCCCCGTGCCCCCAGCGGTGGCTGGGACAGTGCTACCAGGAGCGTGAGCATTATCCATGGAGCTAATGCCTCGGGTAAGAGCAATTTCCTGGCGGCAATGCGGTTTGGCCTGCAGGCGATTCAAGGATCGGCAACGATCTGGCGTGCGGCTGACGAGAATCAGCCTTTGCCCTATCGTCCTTTTCTTCTCGACGAAACATCACGCACTGAGCCGAGCTTCTTCGAGTGGGACTTTGTCGTTGATGGTGTCAGGTACGTGTACGGGTTCGAGCTGGATGCCCAGAGGATCCACAGCGAATGGTTGAGCAGAGTGCCATCTGCCAGGTGGTCGTCAGTCTTCTCGCGGACGCCTGAGGACGTGGACTGGACGGAATCTGCGATTTCAAAGAAGAACCAAAAGGCCTACGAGCGTGCCTCCGATAAGGAGCTGCTGTTTTCCGTGGCATTTCGGGATGAGCTCCCCGTTCTGGGACACGTCGCGCGCGAGCTGGTGACGAGGATCAAGTTCCTCCCCACTGGGTCCGATTATGAGAACATGCGTATCAATAGCTTGGTGCGGCAGATTAGAAATGGAGACCTGAATTTGAATGATGTCTCCTCGCTTCTCGTCGCTGCAGATACTGGCATCACCAGCGTGGTGCTGGATGAGACGAAGATTCCCGCGAAGATCATGCAGGATGTGAAGCGTCTCCTCGCCGCTTTGAATGACACTGGTGAGGAATCGGGCGAGGAGTCACGCCAGCTTGCGATCAAGTTTAGCGATGAGGAGCTTGAGGACATTGTATATAGCCTGAGGTTTATCCACCACGCCGAAGGCGGAGAGGCGAAGCTGAGCCTGGCCGATCAATCCGATGGCACAAAGAGTTGGCTGTCTATCGCACCGACCCTTCTCAGCGTGCTCCGTAACGGCGATTTCTTGGTAGCGGATGAGCTTGATGCGAGCTTGCACGTCGCGCTGTTGTTCATGATTGTGTCGGCCTTCGCCGATCCGGAAGTCAACATCAACAATGCTCAGTTGCTCCTCACCACTCACAACACGAACTTGCTAGAGAACAGGAAGAAGTTGCACCTCACGCCCGCCAACTTCTGGTTTGCAGAGAAGTCACCTGCCGGGAGTTCTTCGTACTTCAGTCTGGACAACTTCGATAGGCGTGATGATGCCAACTATGAACGGCGTTACCTTAGCGGCCGCTACGGTGCGATACCCGAAATTTCCCCTTCCACTCTCAAGGGTCTCATTCGCGCTGGAGCGGATCACGATGAGTAGAAGGCCGAAGCCAAGTGGACGGAAGAAGAAAGCGGGACCGCGTTCTAGCCCTACCAACCGCATGCGGCCGGAAAGAAGACGCAAGATCCTGGTTGTCACCGAGGGGGAATTGACGGAGCCTCAGTACTTAGAGCGACTACATCAATACATCAAAGACCGGGATTTTAACCTTGATATTCGTCCGAGACCTCGCAAGAAAGGTACAGGGCAGTGGACATCGAACCCGGAAGCTGTGGTGAAGAAGTGTGTCGAGCTGAAAGCCGAGCAAGAGCGCACAGCTACGAATTCTCACGGGGATGAGGTGCCTTACGAGCAGTGTTTCGCCGTGGTGGATGTGGATCGGTGGGATGAGGCCACCCCCGGTGGCCGTAGCAAACTTGAGCGGGCGCTAAGGGCAGCCAAGGAACACGGAATTAAGGTGGTTGTTTCTAATCTCAAGTTCGAAACATGGTTGGTGTGGCACGCGGAGGACAAGAGTTACCGCACGTCCAAGCAGTTGGATGATGCCTGTCGCCGTCTCAAGTTGTTGAGCGGTAAGAACATTACCGCCAGCTTTCCCATCGAAAATTTCACGGTGGCAAGTAACCGAGCTTTGGGGGCGCACGCTACGCGGTTGTCAGCTGTGGGGCCCAATCCGTCAACCTCCATGCCCGCGTTCTTGCGGATACTCAATATCGTGAAGTGAGCCTCTAACAGGGATCAGAGAAGTCCCCGGCGTTGTTCATCGAGCGCGCGTTGCCACCGTACTTGGCCTTGAGGGCGCACACCTTGTCCACGCTGTGGCCTGCGTCGTAGTAGATGGCGTACACGTCTTTGCCGTCCACCGTGCTGCGCATCGAGGAGCAGGCGCTACCGGAGGTGACGGAGGAACCGGGCCATTTCTGTTGCCCGGCCGCCGCCTTATCAAAGAGATTTTCTCCCGGCTCGACGAGCACTGATTCCACGATGAGGATGTAGCGTCCGTCGCACTGGATGCCGGGTCCCAACCAGGCGAACTCGTCGTCCGCGGTGCCGGAGCTTTCGGGCTCGCACACAGTCAGCATCGACGTGAGCCGGTCGGGAATACCATGGGCTTTCAGGCTTGTGGGTTTGTAGCAGGGGTAATCGGCGATGCCGGTTGTGCCGTCTGTGTCGTAACTTTTCCAGCCGGCCTCCGTCCAGTAGTAGAGGCTTTGGTGGTCGGAGGGGTAGTCGCCCGCGTACATCCAGTTTCCGTCGCAGTACAGCTGGGCGGGGCTGGTGTAATTGCTCAGCACTGCTTGTGCCTGGTTGCCACACTTCTCGTCCATGGTGTACTCGGCGGGAGCGTCCTGCGCCTCGGTGCTCGTAGTCGCCTCAGAACTCGTCGCCACGGAAGAGGCCGTGTTAGAAGAGGTCACAGTCGTCGGCTCGGCCACCACGTCGTGTGAGCGATGCGTCATGAGCCAGGCGAGGATTCCGGCGAGTGTGAGCGCGATGATCACGCCCAGTGCGATCGCCACAGTGCGCCAGCGGCCTCCCATGTGCCTGCCGGATTCGTCCACGTAGGTGTAGTTATTCATGAGTGCCGCTCCTTGTACCGGATATTCTACGGCCATTCGCCCGCAGCCGCAGCGCCACAGCCGTTACGCCGCGCATGTGACACTCACCCACGCATCGGGCCCGCTCACGGCGGGGACGAAGTCCTCAGCGGCTGACCCGTCCACCAGCTGAGCGCACGCCGCCCTGGCGCGTTCCAGCATCGCCGCCTGGGTCTCGCCCAGGCCCCAGCTGTCGTTCCTGCGTGTGAACATGGCCACCTCGTCGGCAAGCTCGTTGAGCGGGTGCCCGTTGTGGCCGCGCACCCAGTGGATGTGCACGTCGGTGTGCCCGTAGGCGCGGTACAGGTTCCAGGCGCAGCGGCGCAGCGGAAGCCGCGTCGTGTCGCTGAGGTGCCCGGCCAGCGTGGGCGAGCTCAAGTCCTGGTACGCGTACCGTGAATCGGTGAGGATGTGCAGCTGCTTAGTCTCGCCCACCCAGGCGTCGAGCGCGTAGTCGATGGCCCACAGCTCGGCGTCGTGAATGTTCTTCACGCTCGTGGCACGCGCCTTGACCAGCCCGTTGCTGGAGACTAACGAGATCCCCGCCCGGTGCGAACGATCCCGCATGGAGGCATCGGTGGCTACTACCACGCAGGCCCGCTCCGGGGGTTCGATGGCCTTCCGGCAGGCCGCCCGCGCCGCCTCAAAGTCGGCGGCCAACACTCCGCCTACCGTCGAGCACATGTGAACCGTCCCAAACAACGCCGGGTACGCCTTCACCAGGGCACCAATTTCGCAAATCGAGCTGTACACCACCAGTTCGTCGCCCGCGTGCTCGCCCACGAGCTCGATGAAACTCTCAACCGCCAAGCGTCTAAATCGCTGTGGCGAACACTCCGTCACCGTGCACATCCCGTCCACGGATATCGCGATGAACACGGATTTTGCCTCGGCTTTCGCCGCGTAATCCAGCACCATTGGAACCATCATGGCCGTCTACCTTTCGTCAACCTGTCTTACACACGCAAAGGTATTAACCTCACCTCCCGTTGCCTGCCCACCATAAGAACAGATGTTCTAATATGCCTGTCAGCGATCCCCCACCCAATGGCAAACCTGTCACAAAAACCCCGCAAAACCGGCGCCGCAACGCGCGGAGCCCGGCCCCTACCTCTGGGGCGGCACCTCTCCGCTCATGAGAACCTTTTGTTGTGCTTCGTCCCAGCGGAAACTCGCTTCGGTTGTACCTGAGTTGAACGCGAGGGATTCCCCTTCCTTCATGTAGTGGTAGGTGACGGCGATCTCGTCGTCGCTGACGCGCGTGATGTCGGCGGCGAAGCCGTACGGCACCAGGGTCGCAGTGCCCAGGTATTCGCCGTAGTGGAAAAGTAGGATGTGGTGCGGCGAAGAGGCGAAGCCTCGTTCAAGCATTACGAATTGCCACGAGAGTGCCGCGCACGGGTCGTATCCGTCGATGTCGAGTGGCTCCCATCCGTACCCGTTCCAGTCCGGAACCTGGGCGATGGCGTTGGCATAGGCTGTGCCGGCGTCGTCTGTTCCGTACTCGTTGTTTGTGGGGTTGCTGTCTGGCTGGGGTGTCGGATCGGGGGTGTGGGCCTCAGGCGCTTCTTGGGTGACCGTGGTGTACAGCGTGACCGGGTCCATGTTCGCTTGGTCGCCCTCGCCCGAGCAGGCGGTGAGCATCGATGCTCACATCATGATGGCGGAGAGTGTGCGGGCTTTTGTCATCGCTTTCCTTTCGCTTTCCGGTAATTTTAGCTTGTCGACGGCCCCTCTCGCCCTCTGCTCCTCCCTCCCGCTCGCCACGCCACACCCAGCTCACGCCACGTAGCAAATGTGACATGTCGAAATCGACCCCCTAATTTCGACACGTTTCCTCGACATGTACACGCCGTGTACATGTCAGGTTTGCTACAGCCCCCTGTATCGGCTCTTGTCTCCACCAAAAGCGGGGCGCCCCGCGTCTTAGAACAGCACCCGCAGGATGGACACGGTCACCGCGCCGATGACGGCGGCTGCGGGAAGCGTGACAACCCACGCGGTGGCGATGGGCTTCATGAGGTTCCAGTTGGCAGCCTTGTTCACCATGCCCACGCCGAGCACGGCGCCGATGAGGATGTGTGTGGAGCTCACGGGCAGGCCCAGAAGCGAGGACCCCATGACCACGGCGGCGGCGGAGAGCTCAGCGGTGAACCCGGAGGAGGGGTGCATCTGGGTGAGTCCGGAGCCGACGGTCTTAATCACGTAGCGGCCGATAAACCACAGGCCGGAGATGAGGCCGATGCCCATGGCCATCATGACGGCGATGGGGACCTCGGCCTCGTCGTTGATTTCGCCGGTCTTGAGCACATCGAGGACGGCAACAAACGGTCCGATGGCGTTAGCAATGTCGTTGGAGCCGTGAGAGAAGGCGAACGCAGAGGCGGTAAACACCTGCATCCAGCTGAACAGAAGGAATGTGGCGGTAGACAGGGACTTCTTCTTCAGTGACTTGGCAAAGATAAACACGGCCATCCACACCACAGCGCCCACCATGCCCATGATGAGGATCTTCTGCAGGCTGGAGAAGTCAATCGGGGTGTGCTTCAGGCCCTTGAACAGCATCATCGCGGTGATGATGATGGCACCAAAGGCGGCCAGCAGCGGCACCCAGTTTTCCAGGGCCTTGTGCGCCTCAAGTTGATCGCGCTTGGCGTTGATCTTGTACAGCTCTTTGTAGTATTCGGATTCCAGCAGCTCGGGGTCGTAGTCCTCCTCGGCCACAAGTGCCGCGTCGCGCGCCATGGCGTTGGTGTAGGAAATCTGCTGGAGCTCATCGAGGCGGGCGAACCTGGTCTTGTGTGCCTGGCGGAGTTCGGCGCGACGCGTCTTAATCTCGCGCAGCTCCTGATCGGCGTGCTCGTTGTACACCAGGATGGAGGTTTTCACCCACTTGAACAGGAGGTATGCGCAGATACCGCCGAGGACGGGGGAGAGCACCCAGGAGATGGCGATCTTGCCAATCTCGTCCCACTGCACCATGCTCCATCCACCCTTGTGGGTGCTAAAACCAACGGTCAGGGCAGCGCCGACGATGCCGCCGACGATGGAGTGGGTGGTAGATACGGGCCAGCCCATGCGGGTGGCTACCAAAAGCCAGATGGCGGCGCCCAGCAGCGCAGACATCATGATGTACACAAATTCCATCGCGTCCAGGCCGTTGATGGCGCTGAGGTCCACAATCCCGGAGCGGACGGTAGCGGTCACCTCCCCGCCGGCAAGCAGCGCGCCGGAAACCTCGAAAATAGAGGCCACCAGCAGTGCTTGTTTGAGTGAGAGTGTGCCAGCACCCACCGAGGTGCCAAACGAGTTTGCTACGTCGTTACCACCGATGTTGAACGCCATGAAGAGCGCGAAAATGATGGCGGTGATGAGAATCACCTTGTTGGCGTCGGCGCTGACGTAGTCAAAGCCCCACATGATCGTCCACACCAGGGCCACGGCGGTGAGCCCGCCGAAACAGAGGTGCCAGCGCCAATCCGTCTTCGTCGTCCCCGTCGTGATATCCACGTCCGGCAACGTCTGAGTTTGGTTGGACATTGCGTTTCCTTCCGTATTCACCCCACACAGGGCGTGAAGCTAACTAAGAGGGGTTAGCTACATAGCTCACCCGGGAGGTTACGTTAGATCCGCAAAGTGACGTTCAGGTGAACTCCAGCTGGCGGCGGAATGAATTTTCCTGTCCAAGACCAAGCCTCTACAGCGGCCGGTACTTCTCAATGTTGTCGCGGGTGACCACCACCACGTTGGTGGCAATCTCCTTGTCAGGCGTGCCGCCGTCCAGGATGGTCCCGGCCTCCTCCACAGCCCGCGCCCCGAGCTCGGAGGAAAGCTGCGCGACGGTGGCGATGAGCTGGCGGTTCTTCACCGCGCGGACGCCTTCCTCGGTGCCGTCGAAGCCGATGACCTTGACGTCCTTCCCCGCGCGCTCGCCAAGCGCTTCCACGGCCCCCAGCGCCATCTCGTCGTTTTCCGCAAAAATCCCGGCCACGTCAGGGTGCGCCGCCAAGAGCTGTTGCACAACCTCCCGCGCGGTCGAGCGCTCAAAGTCCGCCGCCTCCACGGCCACCACGCGGATCTTGGGGTAGCTCGCGATCTTCTCCTGGAACCCGGCGAGCCTGTCCTCGGACGAGCTGGACCCCTCAAGCCCCGTCAGTACGATTACTTCGCCCTGCTCGCGGATCGATTTGGCGAGCTCACCCGCGGCTTCCCGCCCGCCCTCCACGTTGTCGGAGCTGATGTGCGCGGCAACCTCGCCGCCGTTCACCGCTCGGTCGAGCGTGATGACGGGTACCCCCTTTTCATTGAGCTTTTCGACGCTCCCCCTCACCTCATCCGAATCCGTCGGGTTGACGATGACCACCTTCGACTGAGCCTCAGCCTCCGCCAGCTGCCTTTCCTGCACCGCCGGGTCATCTCCGGCATCCACCACGTTGAGGTCCAGTCCCAGTTCGTTGGCCTTGGCCTGCGCGCCGTAGCGCACCTGCAGGAAGAACGGGTTCTTTTCTGTGGACAGAGCAAGCGTCACCGTACGGTCGCTGGCCTCCTGCTCGGGATCGGGGCTAGGGCTGCACGCGCTCACCCCCATGGCGAGCGTTGCGGTTACTGCGAGGGCGAGGAGTTTGTTGGCCATTGCTTTCTTTCTAACTTGAGGTCCTGCATTCAACGCTATGCCCCCCTCGCCTCTAACTCAACGGTTGTGCTGTATCTCACCCCTTTCTTCGCTTTTCGACGCCCTCCTCACGCCTCATCCCACCAACCACCCGGCAATTCACCCGCGGCCCTAAAGTTTCGGCCGCGATGCACATGTAGCAAACCTGACCACCAGGCAAAACGCCTTTCCGCGGCTGCATCGCGCCCTAAACTTTAGGTATCGACGCAATCCGCCGCCATAAAGACGCGCGCCACCGCGCACTAGTTTCCACCCTAAACCGAAAAAAGCGACACCAAAATTCTGGTAGCAAACCTGACCAACTGGGCAAACGCAAAAACGCCCCCAACTTGGTGCCGAAATTTTCGGCACAAAGTTTCTCACCACGCACCTCTCCCGGAGGGGGTACCAGGCGGGGCTAGTGAAAAATGCAACATTTGGCAATTGCTTAGGAGAACGAACAATTCGCGCTACGCTCAGCCATGTAATCGTTTACATTGAGGTCAGCTAAGGAGGCGCACCATGGTAACAACGGCCACGCTAGCCGACGTCGCCCTCAAGGCAGGCGTCTCCACCGCCACCGTTTCCCGCTTCCTCTCGGGCACAAGCGCCGTCGCGCCCGCCACCAAAGCCAAGGTGCAGCAGGCCATGGACGAGCTCAACTACCACCCCAACCGGATGGCGCGAGCCCTGCGGACGCAACAAACCAAGCAGATCGGCGTGGTGCTTCCGGGGTTTGAAAACCAGTTCTTCTTCGAGCTGCTCCTCCACATCGAGCGAGCCGCCCGTGAGCGTGGCTTCGGTGTGCTCATCGCGGGGGATCACAGCCTCCCCGAGTGCCTCCACAACCTGCAAAGTGGCGGCGCGGTCGATGGGATCATCCTGGCCAGCTCGTCGTGGCCGAAGGCCACCCCGCCGAAAACAACAATCCCCATGGTGTGCATCGACCGGCCGCTGCCGGGTGCCCACGCCACGTTCGTCAGCGTCGACAACGTCCAGGGCGCGAGAACCGTCGCCGAACACCTCCTCACGCGGGGAGCGACCACGTTTGGCCTGCTCACGGGCCCGCTATCGATCCCCGCCGCCCAGGAGCGGAGAGCTGGCTTTTACCAGGCTGTCCACGGCGCGACCGTCACCGAGCAGGAAGGCGATTTCACCTCCCAGGCTGGCATCGATTTCGTCGATGCGCTCGACCAGGCCCATCTTCCGGATGCCATCTTCGCGTGCAACGATCTCATGGCTGCGGGCATCGTCAGCCGCCTGCAGGAACACAACCTGAACACGATGGTCGCCGGCTTCGACGGCATTACCTCGGCCACCACCCTGTACCCCCGGATCACCACGCTCGTGCAGCCGCAGGAGAAGCTCGCACGGATGGCCGTCGACAAGCTGATACAGGAGATCGAGGAAACCGGGACGAACAGGAAACGTAACAAGCAACAGATCTACCTGCCTGGGAGGCTCCGGGTGGGGGACACAACAAAAAACAACAATAAGGAGCACAAACAATGAGTAAGGGCAGGGTGTTCGTCGTCGGCAGCGCGAACCTGGACAGGTTCCTCTACGTCGACGCGTTCGTGAGAGCGGGCGAGACCATCTCCTCCACAAGCTCGAAGGAGGCCGTCGGCGGCAAGGGGCTCAACCAGGCGGTGGCCGCAGCGCGCGCGGGCGCGAGCACATGGATGGTGGGCAACCTCGGTAGCGACGGCGCCGCCATGACCATCACCGAGGCGATCGCGGGGGAGGAGAACCTCCACCGTGACTTCCTTACCAGCCAAACGGGTCCGGGCGATGAGCCCGGAACGCCCACCGGTCAGGCCATGATCCAGATCAGCAAGGACGGCGACAACGCCATCGTCCTCATTGCCGGCGCCAATGCCACCATCACAACCGAGCACGTGACCGAAGCGCTCGAGAGCCTCACCAGCGCCGACGTCGTCGTCTGCCAGCGCGAGATCCCCGATCCCGTGACGGGGCACGCCCTCGCGCTCGCCAAGGAGAAGGGCGCGACCACGGTCCTCAACCTCGCGCCCGCCACCGCCGACACCTCCCTCCTCGCGCACGTCGACCTCCTCATCGTCAACGAGACGGAGGCCGCCACACTCCTCGGTTCCACACCCACAGCGCCGGAGCCTGAGACGGCGCTCGCCGGCGCCATCCACCGCCGTTTTGGCTTGTCGACGATACTCACCGCCGGCCCCGCCGGAGCCTACATCGCGGCCGGAGGCGAGACGACTCACATACCCGCCATGAACTGCGACGTCGCCGATACCACCGGCGCCGGCGATGCCTTCGTGGGGGCGACCGTGGCCCTGCTTGCCGAGGGCGCCGATCTCACCCGCGCCGCCTCGTACGGCATCGCCGCCGCCACCGCCGCGTGCTCCGCGCCGGGCGCGCAGGGCTACACGCAGCGCCGGCAGGATTTCGACGTACTGCTTGCTAGCAACCCACCACAAGACCAATAAATATCAAGAAAGGAGTGGTGCCCCATGTCATCACAGACCCCCACACCACCCACAAACATCCCCGGGACGAAAAACGTCGTCCCCCTCATGGCGGCGCTTCTCACGGCAGTGTTCGCGTTCCAGCTGAACGCGTCCATGCTGTCGCCGGCGCTTGCCACGATGGAGAAGGAACTTGACGCCACCTCCGCGCAGATCGGGCTCACGCAGACGGCGTTCTTCACCGCGGCGGCCCTGTTTTCCCTGTTCCTGCCCCGCTGGGGCGACCTCATCGGCAGGCGGAAGGTGCTCATCGGCATGATGGCGGTGACGGGCCTTGGCTGCCTGGTGGCGGCGTTCGCCCCCAACGTCACCGTGTTGTTCTTAGGGCGCGTGATCCAGGGCGTGGCGGGCCCCACGGTGCCGCTGTGCCTTATCATGCTGCGCCAGCAGGTGGCCAACGAGAAGCAGTACGCCCTCCTGCTTGGCATCATTACCTCGGTTAACGGCGGCATCGGCGGCGTGGATGCGCTCGCCGGCGGGTGGCTGGCGGGCCACTTCGGGTTCCGTTCGATCTTCTGGGTCATGGCGGTCCTGTGCGTCATTGCTGTCGTCACCGTGCGGCTCGCCACCTTGGAGTCCACCGCGGAGGAGACGTTCCCCATGGACTGGAAGGGCGTGGCGCCACTGGCCATCGCCATCGGCGCGCTCCTCACCGCGTTTAACGAGGCCGGCAAGATCGAGGCCGCCAACTGGCTCCTCGTCGTCGCCCTCATCGTCATCGGTGCGATCGGTGTGATTGTGTTCTGGAAGATTGAGCAGAAGGTGAAGCACCCGTTGGTGACGGTGGAGTATATGAAGCAGCGTCGCACGTGGGCGCTCCTCCTCACCACACTGCTCACCATGACGGGCGTGTTCGCCATCATGAACGGGCTCGTCCCCAACCTGGCCCAGGATGCCACCAACGGCCCGGGGATCTCCGCGAGCACCGTTTCCTGGTGGACGCTCACCCCGTACGCCCTGGCAGGCCTCGCCTTCGGGCCGATCGCCGGGATGCTCGCCGCCAAGTTTGGCTACAAGAACGTCCTCCAGGTGGGCATCGCCGGCACGCTCATCGGTGTCATCGGCGCCATCGTCATCGCCGGTCACCCCACGCGCGCGGGGTTGCTCGTCATCTCGCTCTTCGTCGGCATCACCTACGCGGGCATCGCCAACATCATGCTCAACGGCCTCGGCATCGTTCTCTCGCCCGCAGATAACCAGGGCTACCTGCCGGGCATGAACGCCGGCGCGTTCAACCTCGGCGCGGGCGTGTCGTTCGCCATCCTCTTCGCCGTCGCCACCATCTTCGCCGATAACGGCGGTGGATACATCGCCGGCATGGTCACCGGCGCGATCCTCCTGGTGTGCGCCCTGGCCACCTCATTCCTCATCCCCCGTCCAGAAACAATCTCCGATACGCTCGCAGCGCAGGTTGCGTAGAAAGGTTCCCCCATGCACAAGATCATTCTCGACTGCGACCCCGGCCACGATGACGCCGTCGCCATCCTCCTGGCCGCCGGCAACCCCGACATCGAACTGCTCGGTGTCACGACGGTCGGTGGCAACCAGACCCTGGACAAGGTCACCCTCAACGCCCGGCAGGTCCTCACCATCTCCAAGCTTCTCGACGTCCCCCTCTACGCCGGTGCGACCCGCCCACTCGTGCGTCCGGTGGAGGTGGCCGAGGACATCCACGGCGATACCGGCATGGAAATCCACGGCTATGAGCTGCCCGAACCCCGGGTGGATGTGCAGCCCGACCACGCCGTGCAGTTCATCATCGATACTGTCATGTGCGAGGAGCCCGGCACGGTGACGCTCGTTCCCACCGGGCCGCTGACCAACATTGCTTTGGCAGCCCGCCTTGAGCCGCGCATCGTTGAGCGCGTGAAAGAGGTCGTCCTCATGGGTGGCGGCTACCACGTGGGCAACTGGTCTGCTGTTGCCGAGTTCAACATCAAGATCGACCCGGAGGCCGCCCACATCGTGTTCAACGAGGCGTGGCCCGTTACGATGGTGGGTTTGGACCTTACCCACCAGGCGCTTGCTACCCCCGAGGTGGAGGAGAAGTTCACCGCCCTGGGCACGGATCTTGCGGATTTCGTCGTCGCCCTCTTCGCCGCCTTCCGCAAGAACTACCAGGACGCCCAGGGCTTCGACGACCCGCCGGTCCACGATCCCTGCACCATCGCCTACCTCATCGATCCGTCCATCGTGCAGACCCAGAAGGTGCCTGTTGATGTGGAGCTCACCGGGGCACTGACCACCGGCATGACGGTCGCGGATTTCCGCGCCCCGGCCCCTGCCGATTGCCACACCCAGGTGGCCACGAAGCTCGACGCGCCGAGGTTCTGGGACTTGGTGGTTGATGCGGTGAAGCGGCTGGGGTAGTGCGCTGCGGTCACTGACCAGACGTTTTGTTGAGGGCCTCGGGAATCGTCATCCCGGGGTTCTCTTCCCGTGGTGCCTTGGCCTCCTCGAGCTGCTCCCTTGAGACAGGCTTGCCGTTCCACTTTTCGGTGCTTGCGGGGGATTTGCTGTCCTTGTATAGGCGGATGGCCTCAAAGGCGAGTATTGCGACCAGAGGAATCCACGTAAGCCACACTGGATCACGCGTGAAAATCAGGTTCAGCACCAGGGCAATGATGGCGGCCCAAATCAGGGCTCGTTCCATGGGGAGACCCCTATTCGTTGGGGTTGAATACCCGTGTAATGCTAATTAAAAGAGGGGTAGATCCGTATAATTAGGAAGATTGAAATATTAAGAGGGTAAGCGGAAAAGCTGCTGAACGGAAGTCGTCCCTTTTAGGAGTGGACATGATGTTCATGGCAGGTGTTGAAACCGAATTATTATAAGATTCAACCATTGTGAAGGTGCTTTTCTGGAGCCTCGATCGTGGTCGGTTCTCTCGATTTTCTCATCTAATGGTCAAAATAAAATTTTGAATTGTTTTCTACCGGAAAAGACCTCACTAGTTGAATGATATGAAATGCTAAACCACAACTATCAGGTGTGTGATTAATAGATTATGTGCTCAATGCTGTAGCTAGTGCTTCCTGAGTTAGCGATACTGTGAAACGGTAAAAGTACGACAAATAAAGATAGAGCACTAGTGGTAAGAACTGTCGAAGTTCTCAAAATGTAGCGCATGCCTAAATCCAGCGAAAGTATTCGGTTGTTCTTATTTCAGGTGTTTAACAACTGTCGGTTACAGTTTGCTAGTTCTTGAAAACTACCGTGAGGAGTGTCACCAAGATGAATAAGCGTGAAATATTGGCGATCGACGCTGCCAAACTTTACTACTTAGAGGGTTGGTCACAAGCCCGAATAGCCAAGGCGTTTGGAATTTCACGCCCTACGGTTTCAAAACTACTATCGCTATCCCGCACGGAAGGGTTCGCCAGGATCGAAATAAAAGATCCGCGAAAGATGGGTAAAGCGTTAAGTAGGGAACTTGAGCTCAGATACGGCCTTAAGGAGGCCATGGTCGTATGGGAAAACGGTGGAAACGTATTAGAAAGCGTTTGTAAAACAGCAGCAGAAGTCCTTTCAGAGCTAGTCAAAGATGGTGATTCAATTGGTATCACGGGTGGTCGAACGATTGGAAGCGTTGGAAAGAATCTGGCCATTCTCGACCGAGTCGGTGTGAAAGTTATTCAGCTTAAAGGCGGAATTAGTTTATCTAATTCGGGGGAAAGTGATTGGGGGACAATCAATTTTTACCGAACTGCATTTAACGCGGAAGCGATTGTACTTCCTTTACCGGCGGTGTTTAAGAGTGCGCAGGTGAAACGTCTCGTTTTGGAAGAGCCTTTCATTTCGTCGATCTGCGAACAGGGTGCAAACGTAGACATTGGTGTGTTCACGGTCGGCGCAGCTCGAAAGGGGTCGAATCTATTTAGCTCCGGTAACTATTCTAAAGATGAGCAGGAAAAGATTTTACGGGAAAGCGTCGGGCATATTTGCTCTCATTGGGTCGACAGAGAGGGGAAAATCTGTTGTCCAGAAGTTGACGAACGCACCGTTGGGGTGCCCCTGGATGCGGTTCGTACGTTCCCTGTTCGGCTTCTCGTTGCAACTGGTTTGGCGAAAGTTGAGATTTTAGAAACAGCTCTGAGCTGCGGAATGGCAACTCATCTCGTCGTTGATCAAGTTACCGCCCAGGCTGTGTTGAACCTCACATAACAAATGTAAAAAAAGCTCTTGCCTTTCGTGTCGCCGATCCATAACATTTGTAATCAGACGAATTCACAAATGGAAAGGTATGTGATGGAGAAATCCAAGTACATCGATCACACGTTGCTCGCAGCCACCGCGACCGAGAAGGAAATTGACACCCTTGTAAACCAGGCAATCGAGCACAACTTTGCCTCTGTTTGTATTAACCCAACATGGGTTGCCCATGCAGCGGAACTGCTCAAAGAATCCGACGTAAAAGTTTGTACCGTTGTCGGGTTCCCACTGGGAGCCAACACGTCAGAGGTGAAAGCCTTTGAGGCGAAGACGGCTGTGAAAGATGGTGCAGATGAAGTCGATATGGTGATTAACATCGGAGCGGCTTTGGATGGCGACTGGAACTTCGTTGAAAATGATGTCCGCGAAGTTGTGGAGGCCGTTTCGGAATCCACGATCGTCAAAGTAATCCTCGAAAATTGCTACCTCGACAATGAGCAGATCAAGCACGCGTGCTTAGCCGCGAAGGAAGCCGGAGCTGACTTTGTAAAAACCTCCACTGGTTTTGGAGCGAGCGGAGCTAAGGCAGAAGACGTCCGACTCATGCGTGAGACTGTTGGGCAAGAAATGGGAGTCAAAGCCGCCGGCGGCATTCGTACACCGGAACAGTTCCAGGACATGGTTGATGCGGGAGCCACCCGAATCGGGACGTCAAATGGAGCTAAACTGCTATGAAAGCACCGATTGTAAACCCTGCTAAACAAGAGGAAGATGGATATCTCGATCGGATTCCATGGTTTCAATTCATATTGATTTCAGTTTGCTTCCCGATGTGGGGAGCAGCGGCCAGCTTGAACGATATCCTCATCACGCAGTTTAAGTCGATCTTTACTCTTTCGGATTTTGCTTCCGCGTTTGTTCAATCAGCTTTCTATGGTGGGTATTTTCTCATCGCCATTCCCGCCTCGAGAGTAATCAAGAAGACCTCATACAAAGTCGGTGTCATGATCGGCCTCGCAGTCTACATCCTCGGATGTACCTTGTTTTTCCCGGCCTCCCACATGGCAACCTACAGTGTATTCCTCGTGGCACTGTTCGCTCTCGCTATTGGCCTGAGTTTCCTGGAAACCTCATGTAACACCTACTCAACGATGCTTGGGCCCAAAAAGAGTTCAACGCTTCGTCTCAACATTTCCCAAACGTTCTACCCAATCGGCTCGATCACGGGCATTCTCCTTGGGAAATACCTCGTATTCACCGAGGGAGGTGCACTAAAGCAGCAGATGGCTGCAATGGCTCCAGAAGAGCGAGTCACCTTTGGAGAGCAAATGTTGCAGCGGACTCTGCAACCGTATCAGTACCTCATTTTGATTCTGGTGGTGCTGCTCACTGTTGTGGCACTGACCGAAATGCCGGCGTGCAAACCTCTTCAAAATCTCAGCGAACAGGCCAATGCTACTATTGGCGAAACTCTTAGGTATCTCCTCAACAACCGTCGTTTCCTGCAAGGAATTCTCGTACAGTTCCTTTACGTCGGTATGCAAACTGCAGTGTGGTCCTTCACTATCCGCCTTGCACTGGAACTTGACCACAACTTGAACGAGCGTAGCGCGAGTACATTTATGATCTTCTCTTTCATCGCGTTCTTCATCGGCAAATTTATTGCAAACATCTTGATGTCTAAGTTTGATCCGAACCTCGTGATCGTAGGGTACTCAGTACTAGGTTGTATTAGCCTGCTGTACGTCATGTTTGTTCCGAACATGACCGCCGTCTGGGCCGCAGTTGTCACCTCTGGGCTGTTTGGGCCTTGCTGGGCAACAATTTACTCCCGCACCTTGGACGCAATTGAAGATAAGCGTCACACGGAAACAGGTGGAGCTGTCATTGTGATGTCAATCATCGGTGGAGCGGTAATTCCACTACTTCAAGGTTTGGTCTCGGATATGACAGGATCCATGCAGATCGCTTTCTCTGTCAGCCTCGTTTGCTTCGCCGCAGTTCTAATTCACTTTGTCTCTCTGTACCAGAAGTCCAAGCGGTACAGGGTGTTGGTTTAAAGGAGAATCGACATGGTAACCAAAATTAATCTGGCCCGCGAAAATTTTCCACGGAGCGAGACCGTCCTCCTCGAGTCGGATAAGTTTGAGGTCCGAGGCTGGACATATCCAACCGGGATTGAATCCGTAAAACTGAGTTCTGACAGAGTCACAGTAGAGGTTCTTCCATTTATGGGGCAAATTCTCTGGAATGTGGAGGTCGATGGAAAATCGCTCCGGATGGAGAATATGTTCACGTATCCTCAGCCTGCCACTGAAATCACCGACACGTACGGGTGCTTTGCTTTCCACTCGGGGCTCCTATCCGCTGGATGCCCGGGACCTGAAGATACCCATCCTCTCCACGGGGAATTCTCCTGCGCACCGTTCGGGGAAGCGTGGATCGAGGTCTCTGAAGACACTATCGCGATCAGTGGAAGGTACGAGTACACCAAGGGATTTGGCGATCACTACGAGGCCAAGCCTGTTGTACGTCTGCACGCTGGGGAGAGTTTCTTCGATATCGATATGGAGGTTACTAACCTCAGCAAATATCAGCCGATGCCTCTGCAGTACATGTGCCACATGAACTACTTGTACGAAGATGGCGCAAAATTCGGTGGTAGCTTGCCTGATAGTGCTTTCACTGTAAGGAGCTCGATTCCTGATCACGTGCATCCAACAGATGAGTGGCGCGAGATGCTCGATGGTTTGATTACAAATCCGAAGGTCGAAGAGCTTTCGAAAGCTACCCACTATGATCCAGAGATCGTTTGGTTCGCGGATAATTTGCCTCAATACGGTGAGGAAGTCTCCGTCACAATGGGGGATTACTTCATTGAATTCCCGTCTAAAGATTTCAATGTCGGTACACGCTGGATTCTACATAACGCGGATCAAAAGGTTTGCGCGTTCCTGATCCCCGGCACTTCCCGTCCAGAAGGAGCTGCGGCAGCTCGTAAGGCTGGAACGATGATCGAGTTGAAGGCCGGAGAGACACGTAACTTCCATGTTCGTACAGGCAAAAGGAGCTAAGAAATGATTGCAGTTGTCGGATCCAATATGGTCGATCTAATAACCTACGTCGACCGCATGCCTAAGCCGGGCGAAACCGTTGAGGCTCCTGATTTCCAGATGGGTTGCGGTGGAAAGGGTGCTAACCAGGCCGTTGCAGCAGCACGTATGGGGGCCGATGTCCTCATGGTGACACGCGTAGGTAACGATAATTTCGCTACGCACACGAAGGAAAACTTCGCTGCCAACGGGATTTCCACGAAGTATGTATTGGATACTGAAGCCACGAGCGGTGTTGCACCAATTTTCGTGGAAAAGAGTTCGCAAAACTCGATCCTCATCGTCCAGGGCGCAAATGCTCACCTCTCTCCTAAAGATGTAGAAGCTGCCAAGGACGATTTGGCAAAATGCAGTTTGATCGTGATGCAGTTGGAGATCCCGCTGGAGACGGTGTACTTCACCATCGAGTTGGCAGAAGAGCTCGGGATTCCTGTAATCCTGAATCCTGCACCAGCTAGCCCCAATCTCGACATTGAGAAGATTCTCAAATGCGAGTACTTCCTACCCAACGAGAGCGAGCTCGGCTTAATCACCGGAATGCCCGTGGACTCCATCGACCAAATCCGCATCGCAGCGCAATCGTTGGTTGAAAAAGGCATGAGGAACGTTATCGTAACGCTCGGCTGCCGCGGCGTAATTTGCCTGAACAAAGACGGAGTATTCGATCTACCTGCCCACGAAGTTGAGGCCCTGGATACGACTGGAGCAGGCGATGCCTTTATTGGTTGCTTCGCACAGTCCCTGGATGCAGGATTTACCCTTCGAGATTCTCTGAAGCGAGCCACCTTCTACGCTTCGGATTCAGTAACGCGGCGTGGTACGCAGTACTCGTACTCTCTAGCTGAAGATTTGGATTTTCCTGTCTAACATTGGAATCAACCGTTGAAAAATTGGTCTTTCCTGGTGATGACCTTGACAAGAAAGACAGCTGTAAATTTTCCTTTCAAAAATTGGATCGTGTCTTAACAGCAACAGATTGGTTCCGTGCTTGTTAGCACCTGCAGAATGCTTCTCTGCTCGAGGTCACTGAGGCTGCCCCACCTCTAGAAGGTGGGGCAGCCTTTTGTATTAGCTGGGATTTCGAGATGGCTGATATCCCTTACGCTAGATCATCCTCAAAGAAATCATCGTCGATATCGTAGAGGCTGTCAGATGCGGTTAGTTGGTAGGGACTTTCTGGAGAGTTGGTAGGGGTGGTTTCCGGGTTGTTGGTAGGGGCAGTTTTTGGGCTGCCCCCTTGGTTTTTGTTATTGGGGTTCGGGTGGTGTCAGTGCTTGGCGGATGTCGTAGTCACCTAGTTGGATGCGGTGGCCGTTGTTGAGGCGGCTGACTAGTGAGTCGGCGCCGACACGGTCTGGGAGGGCTTGTAGCCAGTAGGCGGCTGTGGATTGGGAGGAGACGATGGTCGGTAGTCTGCCGTCGCGGTCGAATATGATCTTGGTTAGGTCTTCTTGTCCGCGCTGGTTGATACCTATGGTGAGGAAATCGTCGATGATGAGCACGTCGACGTTTTTCAATTTTTTCATCGTGTCCAGGTATTTCTCGTCGGTGGGTGAGAAGACCGCAAGCGTATCGACGAGTTGATCCAATCGGTAGTAGGCCACGGTGTATTCGTTGTGGCAGGCAGCTACACCGATTGCGCAGGCGAGGTAGGTTTTTCCTGTGCCTGTGGGTGCGAAGATGTGCAGGTTGGTGGGGGTTTCCCGCCAGTTGGTGGCAGCGAGGCGTTTCAGTTGGCGCATGTTGATGCCTCGCTCTTGCGGTCGGATGATCTCGGCAAGGGTGGCATCCGGGTAGCGAAAGCCTGCACGGTCTATGGCTTTGCCAATGTTGGGTTGGCGGAGTTGTTCGAAGGCTTCATCGACTGCTGCGAGGAACACGTCCTCGGGGAGAGCATCGGCGTAGGTGTCCTCTGTTGCCAGTTTGAAGAAGATGTCACCGAAGGTGGATACCCTAAGGCTTCTCATTCTTTTTCTCTTGTTTTCATCAACAGCAAAAGCGTTGTCGACGTTGAGGGTTGTCATGGTTTTTACTTCTCCTTGTAGTGGTCTACGGGGCGGATGAACACCGCATCGTGAAGGTCAGGGGTGATTGCCACCGCTTTCGTGCGCATGTGGTCTGTGGCTCGGCCAGTATCCTTGTTTCGTGCGGACGCACCCTCTGGGATGGTTGTGTGGGCGATATCTGTTTGGATCCTTTTGATCACACTGAAGGTGGGGACAAGCTTTTTATCCAGGACTTGCTGGCATGCTGGTTCCAGGGTGGCCTTGTGGTGTTTTTTGCCCAGGTTGGCAAGCACATTACGGGCCTGGATCAACCCGCGTGGAATCGCCGCACTGTTACGGGCAAGAATCATCTCCACCACCTGTTGAGTTGCAGGTCCAAACGATGATGCCCAACGAATAAGCTCATCACGGGTTAAGGCCTTGTGGGTGGTGTCTTGGCCATGAGGACTGTGTTGCGGATCGGTGGAATACCGGTATTTAAACCCCGTTAGACGTGTGTGTTCTGCCACCAGTAGATCCCCATCAAAAAGGGAGACAACCTGTGGGGTGACACGAGCAACAAGTGTTTTCCCGATCAGGGTGTACGGCACTGAGTAGTACTGGTAGTCGCAGGTGACATGCCAGTTGCGGTCCACCTTCAACCGTTTCCACACCACTTGGGTAAAAGGCGTCGCTGGAAGATTACGCATCACTGGTTTTCCTCCAGATCAAACCTCTGCCTTATGGTAGTGCCATCAGCCCGTGTCATCACGGTGTTGATGTCTTCCACCCGGGTAGTGATCGCTCATTAAGGTCTTCCAAACTGTGGAAAACCTCCCCGTCGAAGTACCCCAGAATCCTTTTATAGGCGATGGACACAGCGCGTTCTACTGCTGCTTTATCCCTCGGTCTTCCTGGCCTGGTCGGCACAATTGTGATGTCATAGTAGGAACCAAAATCGGCATACCGGTCGGTAACCATCCTGTACGAGGAATCCCTCCTCGGTTTATATGTTGCGGTTGACGCGTTATCCGGCACGATCACAGCCGGTAGCTTGCCGATATACTCCAACCTGCTTCCTCATCGTATCGGGCACGAATGTTGTAGAACGTGCGGCGGGAGATCTTCAACTGCTCGCAAAACGCGGTGATAGACAGACCGTGACCGTCGAAAGGGTCGAACTCAATAATTTTCCGGCGAATCGCCGGAGGAATTGCCTTACTCATTATCCGATTGTGTCCGACACACAGCAAAAATAGTTCATGAAACTGTGCACAATGTCATGACATCAAGCGTGCAAAAGGTAATGACACATAACACCGCGTTACTGGAACACCGGTACCAACAAACCGCATCCGACAAGAGGTGTTTAACAAAAGATGAAACTAGGGTTGGGGCCAGATCCCAATTGGTCAAGGTCAGGGCAAGAACGCTTCAGAGCATGGAGCATTTCGAGATGAATTAAGTGCAACGGTCCGTAGCTATTACTATGCATCGTTGTCCGATGACTATGTGAACTGTTTTGCTTAGCCGGTTCTGCCCGATTGGTTGAAATATAGGAGTATGCGAATAAGGACAGAAGAAAATAGATAGTAACGGGTTAATTTGCTTTACCGCTTTAGTTGGCCTTTGCCCCCATGGGGAGGAAAGGGGTCCTACGCTATTCACTGAACCGGGTCTTGACAGACATGACTAGAACTCAGATGTACTGGCGGTTGCGTGTACATCTGAGTCGCGGGGTATGTGTGGTGGTGTGGCCTATGAAGCGAAGGGGAAACTCACCTGTGGAATGTCGTCACGTGAGATTGATGAGTCGAGAGTAATTAAGGCTACGAGGTTGGCGCCGGTGTTAGAAGTGATTGTCTTAGCAGCATCGACGAGAACATCGCGATCGGAATCAACGATGACAAGGAGAGCCCTGTCATCTGCTTTGAATTCGTGGTCACAGTAGAAACGGCCAAGGTCTTCCCACATGCGAACGCCACGTGCGTCGAGCTGACGTGCAATTTCGTAACTCAGTACGTCACTTTCTGATTCGCAAGAAATGACGCATGAGATGTTGGTATCGGTCAGTTTGCCTACGAGCCTCTTGGCAAGCTCATGAATGACATGGGGAAGGCTTAGCCCCGTGAATTCACTACCTGGGCGACTTGAAGCCTTCTCCTGCTCAATGATGGCCTGGAGTTCAATATCGGATGCGTTTTCGAGAGTCTTGCTCATACGTTTTGCCTTCCTGTTTTGGCGGGGCCTGATTGTGAACGTCAGACCTATGTTCACCATTTTAGGCCAGAGACGTAGTTTCGGGGTGAGTTTGGATGGGAACACGCCTTTTATCGCCCCTTGTTGAGGATTTATGAGAGTTTTGAGTGGCGGGTTAATGATAGGTGGAGGCAATTTGTACCCGAATGGTCAGAGCCGTATATTATTGATAATAAAAATAATTTGGTATTTGCTTTCGACTGGATTTAAGACTTCAGACGAGTAGTATAAATTTTGCAATCGAAATAACTAGTCGAAGTCTCAAAGCGAGCCGGCAACGCGGAGTCGCTAAGTACGAGGCGATGTCTAGGAGGCATAGAGGAATGTCAGTTTTTGGTGTTCCTAAACTTCAACACGGAAGCATTCACACGGGACCAGAGATGATAGTGCTTAGCCCAGCGCCGATTAGCGGCCGTCTTTGCGGGCGAACCTGTCTTTCCGCTCCAACAATGCTGAGTGTGCGATTGCTTTTCGTAAGTTCCGCAACGCAAGACCGCGTTTGGCGAATTGTGTGTTATACATCTTTCGAATTTTTTTCGGGTGTTTTCAGTGCTCACATCACAAGCCCTTTGGCAGTCTGCGTTTTCATTGGATTCAAATAAGGAATGGATTACATGCCTGAATTGAAAGAAGAAACTGCACAGAACGTCGTGAATTACGTCGATGGTCTGAAGGAGCAGCTTGTGAAATCCCGTCGCGATTTTCACATGCACCCGGAGCTCGGCTTCCTCGAGTACCGCACTACTTCCCTTATCGTATCCGAACTTCGTGAGGCGGGCTATGAAGTGCTTACCGGCAAGGATGCGTGCAAGGAAGATGCGCGCATGGGTTTGCCCTCCGAGGAGGATGACAAGGCGGCTATCGCCCGAGCGATCGAGGAAGGCGCCGATGCGGAGTTCGTCAAGTCGATCGCAGGCGGCCATACCGGCGCCGTCGCGATCATGAGGAACGGCGAGGGTCCCGTCATCGGCATGCGCTTCGATATTGATTGCCTCCCTCTCAACGAGACCACGGCGGAGGGGCATTTCCCCGCCGACCACGGCTTCACCTCCAAGCACCCCGCGTCGATGCACGCCTGCGGCCACGATGCCCACATCACCATGGGGCTCGGCGTGGCCAAGGCCATGGCCGCGCTCAAGGACCAGTGGTCCGGCACCCTAAAGATCCTGTTCCAGCCGGCAGAAGAGGGCGTCCGGGGCGCGCAGGCCATGGTCGAAGCAGGACACGTCGACGACGTGGATATCATGCTTGGCCAGCACGTGTGGCCCCATGCTTTCGAGGAATTCGATTTCGCGCCGGGCTCCGGCGGAGCGCTCGCTACCTCCAAGTTTGACGTTGATTTCAAGGGGCTCGCCGCCCACGCCTCGGGCGCGCCGGAGAAGGGCAAGAACGCGCTGCTCGCGGCCTGCACGGCGGTGCTCAACTTGTACGCCATTTCCCGCCACTCCGGCGGCTCCACACGCGTCTCCGTCGGCAAGCTTCAGGCCGGCGATACCCGCAACATTGTGGCCGAGCACGCCCACTTTGAGATGGAGGTGCGCGGCGAAAACACCGAGATCAACCAGTACATGGCCGATCGCGCCCGCACCGTCGTGAAGGCGGCCGCGGAGATGTACGAGTGCGACTTCACCATGGAAAAGATGGGCGAGGCAATTTCCCTCGAGTCCGATCCGGAGCTCATGGACGAGATCGCCAAGGCCGGCGAGGCTGTAGGAATTCGTCCGAAGAACCCGCAGTGGGAAGAAATGACCGCCTCCGAGGACTACTCCTACATGATGAAGCGAGTCCAGGAAAACGGCGGCAAGGCCTCCCTCATGCTGTTCTTCACCCCCTCGAAGGTGGGCCTGCACTCAGTCGACTTCTCCGTCGATGAGTCGGTGCTCGTCAAGGGCGTCAAGGTGTTCACCGCAACTGCTATGGCGTACATGCCGAGCAAGTAAGTCCCTCGCGGTCGCCTCCCCGCTGAGGCGACCGCCACAACACTGAATGGAATTCTAATGTTCGGTTTTCTGCTGTCACTAGCAACAATCGCGGTAGTTGCCTACCTCATTTTCCACCGGTACCACCCGCAAACGGTGCTCATCTTCTCCGGGCTGTTCATGCTCCTGTGCGCCATCCCCCTGTCCATGAAACCCCTCATGGCCGAGGACAAGTCTACAGGCAGCGCCCTCCTCGATGTCTTCGATCAGATCCGGGCCACTTTCGGCCACCTCGGTGCCGAGCTCGGCCTCATCATCATGGCTGTCGGCGGCTTCTCGCTGGTCATGGAGAAGGTCGGTGCGTCTGAGGCGTTGGTCAACATCGCCACCAAACCCCTGGCCAAGATTAACAAGCCCTATTTGGTCCTCGCCTGCACGTACATTCTGGCGCAGTGCCTCTGCCTCATCATTCCCTCGGCGGCCGGCCTGGCCATGCTGCTCATGGTGACCGTCTACCCGCTGCTGCGCTCCCTGGGCATTTCCCGGCTGTCCGCCACTGGCGTCATCGCGACGGGGTCGTGCCTGGACTTGGGCCCGGCTTCGTCCAACGCCAACATGGCCGCCCGGATCTCGGAGATGTCGGTGCAGGAATACTTCATCCACTACCAGCTCCCCGTCGCCGTCGTCGTTGTCGCCTCGGTCTGCGTCCTGCACTACTTCGTCCAGCGCCACATGGACCGCAAAGCGGGCACGACTCCTGACAACGCCGATTGGGACGATATTCGCCAGGAACTTGCCGGCATGGATAAGAACCGCGCGGATGCCAAGGGTGGCGCGAGCGCAGCCCAGGCTGAGGGTGCTGTAGCAACCGAGGCAGTCGAGGTGAAGCCGGTGCCCAAGTTCTACGCACTGTTGCCGTTCACCCCGCTGGTGCTGCTCATCGTGTTCTCGCCGTTCGTTATCACCACCATCAAAATGAACGTGGCCACGGCCATGATCATCTCCGGCCTGCTGGCCGTGGTGTGTGAGATGATCCGCTACCGCTCCTTTGAGCGTGGTTCGCAGGCCATGTCGGTGTTCTTCGACGGTATGGGGCGACAGTTCGTCAACATCGTGACCCTCATCGTCGGCGGTCAAATGTTCGCCGCTGGTCTTACACAGCTCGGGTTCATCGATTACATCGTCGGTGGTGCGCAGAAGCTCAACATGGGTGCCCTGCCGATCATGATCATCATGGCCCTTATCATCTTCCTCGCTGCGGTGCTTACTGGCTCGGGCAACGCACCTTGGTTCGCGTTCTCTGAGCTCACCCCGGGCATTGCGCAGCCCCTCGGCGTTCACACCGTGTTCCTGGCGCAGCCGATGGAGCTCGCCTCCGGCATCGGCCGGTCCATGTCTCCCATCGCCGGCGTCGTGATCGCCGTCGCGGGTCTCGGCGGTGTCTCGCCTGTCGACCTGGTCAAGCGCACGGTCCCAGTAATGATTCCAGCATTCATCATCATGCTGGTCACCTCCGCCGTGTGGGATTACATCATCGGTGCTCTCGTGTAGCACCTCCCGCCAGCCAATCTCGCCCCTGTTCCTCTGTGAACGGGGGAGGTTGACAACATTTTTCCTATGTTGTTGCCGTAATTAGTGGTTCTGAGTTTTAACTACCGAATCGTGCAATTACCCGCCAAATGTCGGTACTTGAGCGTCAATCGGCGAGTTGCTGCGTCTTTTTGCAACCCGTCTACCGCGGATCGCGGGGTTGGTGATTTTTTGCAATGTATTCTCTGAGCTCATCCTCCTCAGCAGGAATAGAGTCTCTTATTTGCATCCATGACTTCACAATTTTGGGATCTCGTCCCTTTCTCACGAAGCTGGCAACAGTGCTCCGCGCAAGTCCTGTTTGAGTAGCGATTTCCTTTCTTGGAAGCCCGGCCTTATCCAATTGGCAAATTTTGATATTACGATCCGCTCTTCTGCGTTTATCCTGGAGCGAATAAACAATCCGCCGGTACCAGCAGAGGTAATTTGAAATTATCCAATCCTCAGTTGCAGGCAAGGCGAAAGGGTAGCTAGTTTTTTCTTGGCCTATTTGTTTGAAAACGGTTGCTGTTTCTTCGTCAAGATTCCAGTGGAGCTTGTGAATTCTCTCTGCGACATCGCTCGGTAAGCTATTCCAAATAATATCTAATTCTCGCCAAATGCGCTGAGGCGGAAACACTTTCCAAATAAACTCTAGCGTTGGAAGAATCATCACGCCGATCTGCACATCTCGGATGGCATGGCCCCCGGACATTTCCCATTCCTCTGTATTGGGCTCCGTCAAATAAACTAAACATTCGCTATCCGCCTGCAATAACAAATACACGTAAGGCGCCAGCCATGCTGCGATTTCGGCCTTTATCCAACCAATTTGTTTCGTCTCGTGAACGACTTTCAAAGCGTGACAATCTACTGTATTATCTGGTTGAGGTACAATTTTGACAGCTCTGGGGAAATCTGAGAGCTTTCTCCATCGGTAAGGAAAGTATGCTTGCCCGGTGATCCCTGAGGGGAAGTATGGCTTCTTATAGTTAAAAGTGTTTCGATCGTACTTCTTCGCTATGCGCGGCGGTAAAATCCAATCTCGATCGCTGCTAAGTTGGGGTCGGAAAAATCCGTCGCCTTCATCTAATGGCTTGTCATCCTTCTTTGACAATAGCGCGTCGAAAAAATGACGGAACAACTTGGATCAGTCTCCTACCTCTTGTTTTTACATGAGTTTTAGTTAATATAAAACTACTCCAAGCTTGGGAATACGTGATTTTGGGAGTGTGAAAAGCCATTTCTGTCGAGCGTCTGTCAGATGCGGTTTGTTGGTACCGGTGTTCCAGTAACGCCAACTACGCGGACACACGGTACCAACTACCCCGAATCGACACCGAAGCATCAATCTTGGCCTGATCAGCCGGGTCTCTACGTGCCACAGTAGACATAATGGCCTAACTCCTTCAATGAGTGTGAATCCCTCACACACAAACCATTAGACACTCTCGTGTCGCCCAATCGGTGGGACGCACCGGCGCGTGCTTCGATAATGCGATGAGTGAGTCGTTTTGGTCCACCCTGAAAACGGAATTCTACGACCGGAGGACATGGGCCACCAGAAGCGAAGCCAAAAAGGCGGTCGCCCGGTGGATTGAAATAGTCTACAACCGGCGGCGTCGCCACTCCAGTATCGGATGATAAGCCCCGTCGAATTCGAAACCCAGATCACCGACCCACCCACCAAGAAACCGGCGGTTACCCCCGAAGCCGCCTAAACCACTGTCCACAACTTGTAGGCAACCCCAGACACACGGTACCAACTACCCCGAAAAGACAGGTGATACCGGCGAGTTGTTCATCGGTTGTGATCTGGTGTGCCGCCATTGTGTGGCGGGCTTTTTGCACTGTGGTGTGTGAGCATCGCACAGTCGAGCAGATTTGACGGACGGACCAGCCTTGTAAGACAAGATCCATCACGGCCCGGTAATCAGTCATGATCGGACTCCTCTGATTATGCCACGTGCCCTGTTGTCACGCGGTCAGAAGAATCTTCCCCCAAAGTGTTACTCGATACTCACCATTGCGTTACTGGATAGTCACCACGGTGTTACTAGATGCCCCCGCGCAACAGCTACGCTCGTGACTCAGCTCTCAACTTTCGGTGACTTCATAATTGTTTGTGGGCTTGGCCGAAAAACTCTCCTTACTCGTGCCAATGCCATATTTTGGGTTACACCAGATCGGAGTTATGGTTATCGAGAAAACTGACGTGGTACACACAATCGAATATTTGGCCGTTGAGTACACCCTGCAACTTCTCCGACATGTCAGCCCGGAAGGATAGCCTGGATTCTGTGTCTCAGAGTCTCTTATGATTTGCAACAATGGACTCAGCGTAATGAACCATCAAATCAAATAGCAAAGGGCACCCACAGCTTACCGTGGGTACCCTCCGGAGGTTTTGGTTGTTGAATTACGCCTGGTAGGTTACATTACCTCGCAGGAATGTCAGCTGAACCTGTGCCTTGAACTTCTTGCCAAGGAACGGGGTGTTGCTGCTCTTCGATGCCAGGGCGTCCTCTTCGACAGTCCAGTTGCCATCTTCGTTCACAACCGTGAGGTTTGCAGGTGCTCCGACCTCAATCTTCTTGCCCTGATCCTCAAGGCCAGCAATTTCTGCAGGCTTTTCAGAGAAGATCTTGGCAATAAAGTGCCAATCGGCCTTGCCAGACTCAACAAAGGTCTCCGCGAGTAGTGGCAGCGTGGTTTCCAAGCCGATCATGCCAGGGGTGGCACGATCAAACTCCACGGCCTTGTGCTCGCGGGAAACCGGCGTGTGGTCAGAGACAACACAGTCGATGGTTCCATCGAGCAGAGCTTCGACGAGCGCTTTTTTGTCTTCTTCAGCACGCAGCGGAGGCAGAACTTTATAGATTGCGTCGTACCCTGCGATTGTTGAATCATCTAGGACAAGGTTGTGAGCAGCTACAGATGCTGTCACCTTGGTCTTGTCCTCCTTGGCGTGCTGAACGATTTCCACCGTTCCCTTAGAAGAAATGGTAGCCAAGTGAAGCTCAGCATCGAACTCGCGGGCCAGAAGAACATCCCTGGCTGCAATTGATTCTTCGGCGCTGCGAGGAATTCCACGAATACCGGCCTTGCCCGAGTAAACACCCTCGTGAGCGTAAGCATTCTCAGAAAGCTTCTCTTCCTGACAGAATTCGCTAATTACCACGTCAGTCCCGTGCGCATATTCCATTGCCCGGCGCATGATAACCGAGTTAGCTACGGACTTTTTGCCTTCAGAGAAGAAGCGGGTGTGAGCAAAGCTATCACGCAGCAGACCGAACTCACTGAGTTTTTCTCCCTTACGCCCCTTGGTAATGGACGGAACCGGGATAACATCGCAAAGTCCGAGCTCTGAGGACTTTAAAGTGATCGCCTCGGCGATTACCGGTTCGTCGATGACCGGATTGGTGTTGGGCTGAGCAAACACGGCGGTGATACCACCTTTCGCGGCAGCCTGAGAGCCTGAACGGAGATCTTCGTTCTCTTCTTCTCCGGGCTCACCTAGGTTTGCGCTGAGGTCAACCATACCTGGCAGAAGTACATTGTTGGAGCCATCGTAAACTTCGTCGGCCTTCTTTTCTTCAGCGCCAATGTATTCGATTACACCGTCTGAAAGGAGGACATTGACAGCTTCACCCTCGCCATAAGGGCGGACATTCTTGATGAGGGTCTTCATTCTTACAGTTCATCCTTCCCGGACAGTAGCGTGAAAAGTACGGCCATACGGAGGTAGACGCCGTTTGAAACCTGTTTTAGAACTACGGAGTGAGAGCTGTCCGCGACAGCGTATTCAATTTCATTTCCGCGAATCATGGGCCCGGGGTGCATTACTAGAGCATGCTTTTGCATCTTGGCCAAACGCTCCGATGTCAGTCCATATCGAGCTGTGTATTCACGATCACTGGGGAAGAATCCACCCAACATGCGCTCTTGCTGAACTCGAAGCAACATCACAGCATCGAGGTCCTTGATAATCGGGTCAAGATCGTAGCTGATTTCGGCGGGCCATGTTTCAACTCCAGCCGGCATCAAAGTGGGAGGTGCAACAAGATACACCTTTGCACCCATCTTGCTCAGGAGATCAACGTTCGAGCGTACAACGCGCGAGTGAAGTAGATCACCCACGATTGCGATTGACTTATCTTTGAATCCCCCGAGATGCTGGCGGAAAGTGACAGCATCGAGCAGAGCCTGAGTCGGGTGTTGGTGAGAACCGTCACCCGCATTAATTACGCTGGGGCCCTCACCGTTAGGAGCAACCCAATCTGCAAGAAGCTTCGGGGCTCCAGAACTCGGGTGGCGCATGATGAAGGCTTCAACACCGATCGCTTTGAGAGTGAGGCCGGTGTCCCGGAGGGATTCGCCCTTCTTCACACTTGAACTTGAAGCGGAGATGCTGAGAACGTCCGCGCTAAGAGCCTTAGCGGCCGAATCAAAGGAAGATTTAGTTCTAGTGGAATTTTCGTAGAACAGTGATGCGACCTTACGACCCCGCAGCGTCGGTACTTTCTGGATTTCCCGACCCTGCAACGCATTACGGAACTCGTCAGCTTGATCCAGCAACTGAGTAATTTCCTCAGCGGTGATGTCCTCGATCGAAATTAGGTGCTTCATTACTTCTCCTCGTCTTGAACTGTGATTCGGTCACAATCGTCGAGAGGTTGCAATTCGCACACCAGATTCTGACCTTCGATGTTAGGGATCTTGGTGCCGACGAAGTCGGCTCGAATTGGGAACTCCTGCTGCTCACGGTCAACGAGCACCGCAAGCTGGACGCGCTTCGCTCGACCAAGATCACGCAGTGCATCGAGCGCCGCCCGAATTGTACGGCCGGAGTACAAAACATCGTCGATGAGGACTACAGTTTTTCCTTCGATTCCGCCTAGAGGATACATTGTCTGGCGAAGTGCTCGGTGTGGACGACATTTCAGATCGTCTCTGTACAGGGTGATATCGAGAGAACCGATCGGTGTGTTGGCCCCCGTAATTTCTGAAATTTCTTTCTTAATCCGCTGTGCCAGCGGAACTCCCCCTGACGGAATTCCCAAAAGAACTACGTCATCATTGCCAAAAGCTTCTGGCGTATTATTTTCAACTATCTGGTGCGCGATTTTAGAAATCAACTGAGAGATTTCACCGCTATCTACGATAGCAGAATCACTACTCTGATCCTGAGTCATCGAGCGCCTCCTTCCCCGCCTCTCTGTGCGGTCCGTTAAAGGATATTGCCGAGTACTAATTTTAGCGACAGGATTCACTAGCACAAGATCTGTCGGCGAGATGTTCATCACATTTTAGTTGCTTATAAAAATATACTTTTTCCACCTGCGGTTTATCAGCAGTTCAGACCGGATAAACCCAAATTTTCCCAGCAACCCTCCAAATTATGCCTCAACTAAGTTGCGGTATTCTTTGTCTTATCGGACTCGTTGGCTTGGTTGAAAAAATAGAAAGGCTGTGGCCAGAAACAGTGATTTTGTTCTATTACACAATCTTGTTACTAGTTATTTCCGCTTTCATTTCCGGAGTCTCGTTTAGTGCACTGATGCTAAGCAGAAATAAAATTTACCTGTGGTTTGCCTTGGCCTATGTCATCTACTGCTTAGATGTCACACTGGTCTTTCGCCCTTCATTCACTCCCGTCAGCTCCCATCTAGAAGCAAGTCACATCACCGACCCCTTCGAGTCTGTCCTCTATGGCGCAGGAATTTTGGTTTGCTTTTCCACAGTAATGCTCAACTATTCCCAGAAAGCTAAATTTTGGAGGTACATAGTTGGTGGTAGTTTTGCCGTCTTGAGCGCAGTCGCCTACTTTGCCATCCCAGATCCACATTGGCGGCAATTTGCATTCTTCTCTGTGCGAAACGTTTTTTCGCTCGGTTTGCTAATAGCCATGCTCCTCATTTACCTACGCACCAGCGACCAATTTGACCGAACGAGGATGGGACGTTTCCGAATTCCCGGCCTTTTCATCACGATTGGGATTCTGGGAATCATCGGCGAAAATATCATTTTCCAACTGGTCATGCCGATCATTCGTCCAGATTACGAAATGTCACCATTTCTTTCCGAGCGCAACTTCGCGGAGAACTTTGTTATGCTCGGCGTAGGGCTTTATGTCCTACTTCATTGTCGAAGACTTTTCTTGCTCCACCAGGAAGCACCCCGTGCTGAGATTGACAGCGAGCGCCAGCGGTTCGCCGATCAGTTGTTTGAAGATTATTACACAAAATACAAGCTCTCGCAGCGGGAACAGGACGTCTTTAGGGCTCTAATTAGCGGTCATTCGAACCGCCAAATCGCAGACGAATTGGGCATCGCCATCGGGACAGTCAAGGTGCACATCCACAATATTTCGAAAAAGACGGAGAAAAACGGCCGCGAGGAAATTGTGAAATCCTTCTTTAGCGAGCTTTAGCCCCATCCGCTGCTTCCCCATCACGCTTCGCTCATCTCCCGGGATCCCCTCCAACACAGATCAACTCATCCTGAATAAACCGGTAGATGTCCGAACTCTGTGCAGTTGCCTTAGCAACGCAGACGATGATCCTGAATCCGGGGCCACTGATTCACCCCGTTAAACACCTCGATTTGTGTTAGGTATGCCACGAATTCTCTTCTTTTGAGTAGCGTGAGACACCGTTTCACCTTTGTAACCATTCATCACCCCATTCCGGGGGTTCTGACCTGGTATTGAAATGAGCTTAGATTCCTAAACAGGATGAAACCCCCCGTGAATTGGGCGAGTGCGAAATCTGAAATTCTAAAGTTTCCCGTCCGCTTTAATTGACCTCTGACCTTGGTATATAAACTCGTTTAGAGCGGGTTTACCTAGCTTGACTTTCCCTGCTTTTTGCATGAACCAAATTTACACACTCGCCTACTATTTCTTGTCCTTGTAAACAACCCTCGAGTGAAACGAAAGTGGGAATCAGCGGCCTTCCGGGAGCGAAGTGCTCCAGCCGCACACGACATCACCCAAACGATGCCGTGGCCTAACAGAAGGGATTGACAACATGCCAGTAAGCCTTAGTGGTCGTTCATTCTTGAAGCTCCTCGACTACACGCCGGAGGAGATTCGCTACCTGATCAACCTTTCCAAGCAGTTCAAGCAGCTCAAGCTCACCAACACTCCGCACCGTTACCTCGAGGGCAAGAACATCGTCCTTCTCTTCGAGAAGACATCAACTCGTACCCGTTGTTCCTTCGAGGTCGCGGGCTACGACCTGGGCATGGGTGTCACCTACCTGGATCCGGGTTCATCCCAGATGGGCAAGAAGGAGTCCATCGAGGATACCGCTCGCGTTCTTGGTCGCTTCTACGACGGCATTGAGTACCGTGGCTTCGCACAGTCCAACGTCGAGGACCTCGCAGCCAACGCTGGCGTGCCGGTTTGGAACGGTCTGACCACCGAATTCCACCCGACCCAGATGATTGCCGATATGCTCACCGTAGAGGAGAACTTCACTGATGGCCTCAAGGGCAAGAAGTTCGTCTTCATGGGTGATGCCCAGAACAACGTCGCGAACTCCCTCATGGTTGTCTGCGCAAAGCTCGGACTCAACTTCGTTGCATGTGGCCCGAAGGACCAGATGCCGAAGGCAGAGCTCGTTTCCGAGTGCGAGAAGATCGCCGCAGAGACCGGCGGTTCCGTCACTCTCACCGACGATGTCAAGGAAGCAGCTACCGGCGCACACGTCATCTACACCGACATCTGGGTGTCCATGGGCGAAGAGTCCGACGAGCTGTGGAAGAAGCGCATTGAGCTGCTCAAGCCCTACCAGGTTAATCAGGAGCTCATGGATATGGCTGCTGATGATGCAATCTTCATGCACTGCCTGCCGTCCTTCCACGACACTAAGACCACTGTTGGCGCTCAGATCGCTGAAAAGTTCAACATCAACGAAATGGAAGTTACCGACGAGGTCTTCGAGGGTCCGCGTTCCCGCGTCTTTGATGAGGCTGAGAACCGTATGCACACCATCAAGGCCGTTATGTACGCAACGCTGAAGTAGTCCGTTGTAATCGGATCAAGCTCAAAAGGGCTTGATCCGAAAGGTCTTTTATCGGGGGATTTATCTATTTCACCTCGTCCCTTCTTGTCGATTGTGCAGCGGCAAGCGACGAGGAAGCAATTACTTTTTGGAGTTTAAGATGACTGAATCTAAGCGCAGGATGGTTGTAGCACTCGGTGGAAATGCCCTCGGCAATGATCCACAGGAGCAGCTCCGACTGATCCGCCACACCGCTAAACCGCTTGCTGACCTCGTCGAGCAGGGAATTGAGGTGCTCATCACTCACGGCAACGGACCACAGGTAGGTTCCATCAAGGTTGCAACTGACGTTGCCGCTCAAACCGGTTCCTCCCCTGAGTTCCCCTTCGCTGAGTGTGGTGCAATGTCGCAGGGCTACATTGGTTACCACCTTGCCCAGGCTCTCGACAATGAGTTCACCGCCCGTGGTATGGATAAGAACTCCTTCTCCTTGGTAACTCAGACGGTTGTGGACGCGAATGATCCGGCATTCGAAAATCCGACGAAACCTGTCGGCGCGATGCTCACCAAGGAGCAGGCCGATGCGAAGCACGATGAGACAGGTGACATTTACGTAGAGGACTCTGGCCGCGGTTGGCGTCGTGTAGTCGCTTCACCGAAGCCGATTGAGATCCTCGAGTCGAAGGTCATCTCCCAGAGTCTGTCAGCAGGCTCGGTCGTCATTGCATCCGGCGGTGGCGGAATTCCAGTTGTTCGCGACGAAAATGGTCTGCACGGCGTGTCCGCTGTGATCGATAAGGACCGCTCTGCTGCCCTATTGGCACGCCAGATCGATGCTGACACCCTCCTGATTCTCACCGCCGTGGAAAAGGTCGCAATCAACTTCAATAAGCCAGATCAGACGGATCTGGATCACATGACGGTCAAGGAAGCTGAGGAGTACATCGAACAGGGACAGTTCGCCCCCGGATCGATGCTCCCCAAGGTCGAAGCCTGCATCGAATTCGTGAAGAACAGCAATGGGGGCAAGGCCATCATTACCTCCCTGGACAAGGCC
The DNA here is from genome assembly GCF_000411375.1 of Corynebacterium pyruviciproducens ATCC BAA-1742. Classification (GTDB taxonomy): domain Bacteria; phylum Actinomycetota; class Actinomycetes; order Mycobacteriales; family Mycobacteriaceae; genus Corynebacterium; species Corynebacterium pyruviciproducens. Next base: position 602,924 of record NZ_KE150447.1, read on the forward strand.
GACAAGGTCTTCAGCGAGGGTGCCGGCACTACCATCACCCTGTAAAGGGGAAACGAGTAGCGTCCTGACCTTCCGTTTCCCCCACCAGATTCTGGATGGGGGAAACATTTGTGCGCAAACGCTTTTCAGTAGGACATCGGAAGAAAGGAAACACGTGTCCTCTACAAAAATTTCCGCAGACGACAAGTCGGCCGCGCCCCCCGAAGAAATCACGGAGGAGGGAAAGACCAAGAAGAGGGGTGGTTTTAACTTCCCCAGCGCGTTCAGCATCCTCTTTGTGCTGACTGTCATCGCCGCCATCGCTACGCGGTTTGTTCCTGCCGGTTTGTATTCAAAGATTTCGTACGATTCTGAGGGAGGAATGCTCAACCTCACTCATCCGAACGGCTCGGTGGATGTTCTTCCAGCAACACAGGAAACATTGGATAACCTCGGTGTTTCAATCGATATTCAAAGCTTTCTCTCTGGCTCTCTGAGCAAACCTGTTTCTGTACCGGGAACCTTCGAATACGTCGCGCAGCACGCTGCGTCGTTCGCTGATATTCCAGTAAGCATGGTCGAGGGCACAATTGAAGCTGTCGACATCATCGTCTTCATTCTCGTCCTCGGCGGACTTATTGGTGCCGTTCGCGCCACGGGCGCCTTCGAAGCTGGCCTTTTTGCTCTCACCAAGAAGACCAAGGGCCGCGAATTCCTCCTCATTGTGGCAGTTTCTTTGCTCATGGCTATGGGCGGTTCTTTCTGTGGTCTCGAAGAAGAGGCAGTTGCCTTTTACCCGATTCTCGCACCGATCTTCATATCATTTGGATATGATGCCATTACGGTCATTGCCGCGATCTTCCTCGCTGGTTCGATGGGGTCTGCGTTCTCGACGATTAACCCATTCTCCGTAATCATTGCTTCGAATGCTGCAGGTATTCAGTTCACCGAAGGTATGGGCTGGCGCATTGCTGGTTTGGTCATCGGCACTATTGTTCTGCTGTTCTACATTCACTGGTACAGCAAGAAGGTTAAGGAACACCCGGAGTTTTCCTACAGCTTCGAGGATCGCGAAAATTTCCAAAAGGAATGGGGTGTTGAGTCCCAAAGCGACGAGGTTAAGAATTTCACGTTGCAGAAGAAATTCACTTTGGTGCTTTTCGCTTTTGCATTCCCCCTCATGGTTTGGGGCGTTATGAGCCAAGGCTGGTGGTTTCCGACCATGGCTGCGTCCTTCCTCACCATCACGATCGTCATCATGGTCATTGCTTGCTTGGGCAAGAAGGGCATGTCTGAGGCGGAGATTGTTGACGCTTTCACTGAAGGTTCCTCCTCAATGGTTGGCGTAGCGCTCATCATCGGCCTTGCTCGTGGCATCAACAAAATTCTCAATGACGGTTTGATCTCCGATACCATGCTCGATGGCGCAACTCGACTTGTGTCCGGAATGCACGGCCCGGTGTTCATCGTGATGCTCATGCTCGTATTCTTCTTGCTCGGCTTCGTGGTTCCTTCTTCCTCCGGCCTCGCAGTGCTTTCCATGCCGATCATGGCGCCGCTGGCGGACACCGTCGGAATCCCCCGCTTTGTTGCGGTTTCCGCATTCAACTGGGGCCAGTACGCAATGCTGTTCATTGCACCGACAGGCCTGATAATGGCAACTCTCCAAATGCTCCATGTAAAGTTCTCCCACTGGTTGAAGTACGCGATCCCGATCGTTGGATTCCAACTCGTGCTTGGCGCAGTCCTCCTCATCATTCAGGTTGTGGTTTACGCCTAAATGGCGTGCCTACGACGGGACACCTTCACGGTGTCCCGTTTTTCATGTCTTCTTAGGGTCCTGAGGAATGCCAACGAAGTGAGCGAGCCAATGGCTCTATACAAATATCTGCGCTGCTAAGCATGAGGTATTTCGTTCGAAACACGGTTGTGAGGAAAAGCACAAAGCTTAGCCAATCCCCACAGTCAACCAGCCTTGGGAGCCTACGTAGCCAGTCCATTTCGCAAGTCGTGAGTTCTTTCAATGCCCCCACCCAGACATCCATTATTCAGTATTAGGGGCGGTAATTTAGGCCAATCGTGTTATGTCTATAGAGTTTTTGGACACGGAGTCTAATGACTTATTGGACCCGGAGTCCATGGAGTTCTTGGACACTTTCTAGCGGATCATTTTTGCGGCCTGCGCTTCGGTCGGGGCTTGGCCAGTTTCGGGTTCATCCGGGGTGGTTGGCAGTGCTTCATCTCTTCGACGAGGTTGATGTTGATTTGCCCGCCTGGTGGCCTGTGATGAAGTGTGACCGGCAGTGGCACGCTGAAGAGGAACTCACCGTCGTGGGCTGTGAAGAACTCTGCGACTTCGTCGTCTGTGACCGTGGCGTAGAGCTTGCGGTTTTTGAATCTCAAGCCGATGTAGAGTCCGTAGCTACACACGCGGACGACGCCGTTTTTGCTCACACTGAGCTGGTCTGGGATGCCCCAATCGTTTGTTGGTTGTGTCGTCGGCACCGTTAGTGTGGGGGTATCGGTGGGAGGTATGCCGTGTTGAGCTGCCATGTCATCGGTGCTGGTCTCGGGTGAAGTTGCCGCTTCCCCGGGACCGTTTTTCACTTCGGATGCTGCCTGCGGGTTGTGTGCCTGGTTGTAGGCAAGCACGCGGGCCCAGACCTCGTCAGGGCCAAGTGGTTGCGTGGGCGAGGGTGCTTTGGGGAAGGTCTCGAAGGCCTGGCGTGGGGTGATGTGCATCTTGCCGACCAGCAGTGATTGGTGCCGTCGTCGCTCGTTGTATACCTGCCGGTACTCAGCGAGATAGGTGTTGACCTCGGCAAGGCTTGCGGGGTGGCGTGCGTCGAGGAACTGGGTCAGCGTGCGGTGGGAGCGCTCGTCTTTTCCCTGGGTTGTCGGAGCGAACCCGGCAATGGCGAGGACGCCTTCGCTGGCGAGCCAGGTTTCAGTCGCCGAGAGGTATCCACGGTGGTAGGCGGCAAATGCATCGCCGTTGTCAGAAAGGACTTCTTGGGGTTTGCCGTAGGTGGCGAACGCTTCGGCCAGCACGGAGCGGGCGTCAGTGCCGTTTTCCAGTGAAGCGAAGGCTTTGATTCCGACATCGAATCTGCTGGCATCGTCGATGACCTGGTAGATCGTCACGAGTGTGTGCGCATGGTCGAAGAGGCGATAGACCAGACCATCGATCTGCCAGAGTTCGCCAACGAGATCACGGGCGAAGCGCTTATAGGAGCTTCGCGGTCGTTTGCGGGCAGTAGCGTCGACAAACCCCAGTTCATTTAGCCACAAAGCGATTGTGGAGCGTGCTGGGGTGCGATCGGCACCGACGGAGTCGAACAAGAAGTAGTAGATCGACCAAGGCCCATAATCCAAGCCCTGCTCCATCAACGTTTGTCTGGCGTAGACGACTGCGATCTTGGCGGAGTCCTCGAATTTTCCTGCCGGGTGCCTCGGGGCAGTCGAATCCGGCATGATGCCAGATCGTCCCTTCTGCGCTATCCGGTTTTTGATGTTGTGATACGTCTGCCGCGAGATGCCCAGTTCTTTGCAAAACTGTGTGATCGTTTTGCCGTCACGAACGGGATCGAAATCTGCGACTTTTCTGCGCTTGTGCAATGGAATAGCCGGATGGCTATTCCACCGCCGTAGGCGTCCAAAAAGCCATTAGACATCCTGTCCAAAAAGTCCCCGGTCGCCAAATACACCGAAGAAGGCGGTCTCGTGGCCGTCACCTCAGACCTGGCGTACGCTTATCCCGGAGGTCTCATCCATAACATCACTCAGTGCAGCCGAAGCCCGTGCCAACCTGGACCGGCTCATCGACCAGGTGAACGCGGATTCGGAACCCGTCACCATCACAGAGCCACGCGGAAACGCCGTCCTCGTCGGTGAGGATGCGTGGCGAGCAATTCAGGAAACGCTGTACCTCCAGTCCATCCCCGGCATGTCGGAGTCGCTCCGAAAAGCCAGGGATGAAGGCATCGACGCCGCCTCGCCCTACCTCAGGTAGCGACGATCTTTGGCCAGGAAGTACACGAGAAACACACCCGCGATCGCCGCGACAACGAAGCCGACAAAAATCCTGTTCATCGCCAGCGCGAGCGCAACCATGAGGATCGCAGCCACAATCGCAATACGAAGAATTGCTATTGCTTTAGATTTACTTTCATTTTTCACGATTCATCACCAAAGCTGGAAGCAGGCAGCGGCAGCACCCATTCCTCCCGCCCCGAGCGCGGCGTAGGCACCGATACACGCTGCACACACTGTCTTCGTAGCAGGATCTGGGGAAACACAGGATCCCGCACAAGCGCCGGCGATCACATAGCCGAGGGGTCCACCGATGCCTGCGACAGTTGCGAGACACGCTGCTACCTTACCGACACCGCGCTCTTCACGTATTGCTTGTGCCATCGGCTCAGATTGCTCGCGGACTTTCGCGAATTCAGACTCAACTTCATCATCGGACATGTAATCGATGTCGAGATTCTTGGTTTGCTGGTATTCCCCGTTCGACCATTGGTCTATCGCAAATTTACCGTCTTGACCCTCATAGAACTGTGATTCGGCATAGTTCGAAACAGAACCGTCGTGGTTGTAGACGACCGTGAAGTTACTGAGTGGGCTGTTTCCCTTGAGGGGGATAGTTACAGTTTGAAACTGGTCGCCCTCTTTTTCGATCTCGAGTACTGTCGCCTTGTCGAAATCGAACTGATTGATGTCGGTGGGGCTCTTCAGTTGGCCGGAACGTAGAGAGTCGTTTACCGCTGATACTGCACGATCGTATTCGTTTTGATCAGTGACAGGACGGGCGCGATCTGGTGCGTTTTCCTGAACGCAATCAGTGCATGGTTCAGTTGGGTCTACTCCTTGTGGGGCGGCCTGAGTTACAGCGCCTGCAGATACAAGAACAGTCATTGCTGTTAATGCACTTACCAATCCATGCTTTATGGATTTCTTCATTTTCGCTCCTTTTCCGATAGAGGGCAGTCGGGGTTTCTTGCCCCGGCTGATACGTACAGCTACACCATGAGACTGTGTCGTAACAGTAGGGACAACGGGAAAAGCTATTGGAATACGTTTTAACTGTCCGAACAAGAAAGTAACATGGATGCGGTTTCGCGCTCAACGCTTTTGCGGAAATAGATAACAAGTGTGCAGGAAACCTTTTGACTTTTCTTAGATCCACACCGCCCGCCCTGACCTGCACTGTTTCCGCTTGCACTGCAAAGCTTTTCGACGTCCCCTAGTATCTGTCCTGTGAGCATTACGGGGGACTTCATCCGCATCCTGGCCCAGGCGATTGACATCGCCGGCGATGCCTTCGGCACGCCGAAGGCGGTTCTCGTCTGCCGGGGTCTCGACGCGACCACCGCCGCCGCCGTCGTGAAGATCGGCAACATCTACTTCGGTTCGACGAACGCCCCCCGCATGCAGCAGCGCGCCCGCGACGCCGCCCGCGAAGCCGGCCACACCTTCCGTTCCCTCCAGGCCATCGAATCCCAGGTGGCGAAGCTGGAGAAGAAGGCCTACGCGTGGCGGCTCCGCGAGGAACTCGCCCCGCTCGGCCCGGACATCACCCGCATCAACGCTGAGGGCGCCCGTCTCCTCCAGGAGCTGAACACGCACCACGCGGACAACCCAGACAAGAAACTGACGTATAGGAGCATCAAAAACTCCACCTACGCCACCCTCACCCTGACCGCAGAGTCCTCCCGCGTGAAGCAGATCTACGACCGCGCCCGCGCGACGGATAAGTCCTGCCCCGCCAACGGTCTCATCAGGCTGGCGCTGGCCGCAAACGACGGCACGCTCCCCGCCGCAGCGACCCCGTGTCTCCTCGTCCCGCTGGACATGTCGTTTACGGGTTTCACCGAAGAGGAGCGCGGCAAGTTCCGGTTTTCCCTCACCAACGGCGCAACGATTTCGGGTGAGGAGATCGTGCACACAAAACTGTCGAATTTCCTCCTCGCCGCCCTCGTCCACCCGTACGCCCCGCAGAACTTCGGCGTCTACACGGTGACGATGACGCCCGACTCCCGCCACGCCGACTTCCTCGAGTGGTTCAACCAGGCACTTCGCAATCCGGTCTGCCCCCACCCGGGCTGTTCGACCCCCGCCACGGAGTGCGAAGTCCACCACATCGAGGCTTTCAAAAACGGCGGCAAGACGGTCTCCGAAAACTTGATGCTCCTGTGCAGTTTCTTCAACGGCCGCAACGACGACGACCCCGACAAACCCATGTACGGCCGTATGGTGCGTACCGACGGCCTCGAGTATTGGAAGCCCGCGTTCGGCGGCCCCCTCCAACTCAACATGCATCCCTGCGCCCAGGGCGGCGCCGTCCGTCTCGTCCGCAAACAGCTCCGCCTCCCCATCGACCCCTGTCCCTCCGGCTAAAGCCCCCCCGCGCCAACACAGCCCGCACCCCGCGGGCCATTCGGCCTGCCCACGGCAGGCTTGCCACCATGACGCTCCTCACTCGCATCAGCATCGCCTCGGTCATCGTGTCGCTCCCGGCGATCGCCTGGACGTTCCTCGTCCTCGCCGCCCTCCTCACTAGTTCGGTCATCCCTTTCGGCGGCGGCCTCGCGTTGCTGAGCCTCATCTCCGCCGGTCACGCTCTCTGCCTCGTCGGTTTCCTCATCCAAACCGTCCTTATTTGCTTCCCGGCGACCGGTTGGGAACTCCTTTTCCTCCCCCTCGCCCTCGGCCCCGGCCAGCTCCTCGTCCTCACCGGCCTCATCCGCACCCGTTGAGCACGCGCCTGAGCGCCCCTCTCACCGTCATCGCGACTGGCAACGCCCGCTGCTTCGGGAAAGCCCGGTTCAAGCAAAAAATGCCGGTGCTGGATTATTGCCGTAGTCTTTTGGATATACAACGACCCCGGACGCGATCCGGGGTCGTGGAGTAAAGTGCGCTGGTCTACACCAGCGCTCAGTAGTAGGGGATAACAGTTGAGTCGATGGCAGACAAGCATAGATTAGAAGCGATGCTGGGCTCTGCACAGGACGTAGATAGGGCTGTTGATCTTTACAGGTGAATGTCATGAAAGGCAAGGCACATAAGGAGATAGCCCAACTAGGACGCAGCCTTCATAAGCGGCGTCGTGACATACTCGCGTTTTTCGGCTGAGGGGTCTCCAACGGGCCAGTCGAAGCGATCAACGGATGTCTCGAACACCTCCGCTGCATCGCCCTAGGATTTTAAAAACCTCAACCACTACATCTTGCGATGCCTCATCCACTCCGGAGGCCTCACCAACAAAATCAACGCACTCTAAAACCGGAAGAGCCAATAACCGTCAAGCCTTCTGACAAGCCATCAATAGATTATGCGGACTTCGATCGCGGCCAACCTGCCGGTTTACAAGAGACGTACGCCAAGGAAATCGCCCACGTTAGAAAGGGCTTGCTGGCGTACTACACAGTCCAAGATGAAGCGGTCAAGCTCTGCAAACAGAACCAGGGCGGTACGGTCGACTTCCCCTCCGGCGCCTATGAATGGATCATTCTCTGCGATTCTCGGGCTCCTGAGCTTTCTGACGGCGCCATCGCCGGCATCGTCCTCGGTGTGTTCGCTGCTCTCGGTGCATTCATCGCCCCGCAGTTCGGCATCGTTCTTCCCACCCTGCCCCATATGTACACCTCGTAAACCTATTACATTAATATGTCGAAGAAACGCGAAAAAGTGTACATATAGGACTCCGTGTGGGCTAGGATTTGGCTATGGATTACAACCCGAAGGAGCCATTCCAAGACCTTCCGCCACTTCCGCCTTCTGACTTTGATACGCCGGAAGTCCTGCGCCATTTGGTGGGTGCGTCCACTGCGATTGCCAGGCTCGATGAGGCTGTGAAAAGGCTTCCGGATCCTACTGTTCTCATCAAAACCGTCCCGCTCCTCGAGGCCCAAGCATCCTCGGAGATCGAGAACATTGTTACCACGAATGACGAGCTTTTCCGCGCGGATGCGCTAAAGGAGAACGCCCCTGCGACACCGGCAACCAAAGAAGCGCTGCGCTATCGGGCGGCGTTGCGCATTGGTGATGAGCTCCTTGACCATGGGCATCCTTTGACCGCCAAGCTCGCGCAGCGAGTGTGCGCTAGCCTGCGCGGCTTTGAGGTTGAAGTCAGAGATAAGCCGGGCACAGTCATCGCACATCCTCGCACAAGGGAAGTTATCTACACGCCGCCACAGGGCAAGGACGTCATTGAACGCCATCTATCCAGGTGGGAACGCTTCATCAATGATCCCGGTGAGGTTCCGCCTCTCATTGCGATGGCGATGGCGCACTATCAGTTCGAGGCAATCCACCCCTTCTCGGACGGCAATGGCCGCACCGGCAGGATTCTCAACCTCCTCATGCTGCGAGATTTGGGCATCCTGCGCAGCCCGGTTCTCTACCTTTCTGGTTTCATCGTGCGCAACAAGAATCTCTACTACCGCCGCTTGAATGATGTGACTCGGCGCGGTCGGTGGCAAGAATGGATCGTCTTCATGCTTACGGCTGTCGAGGAAACCTCGCGGTGGACGTATCAGCTTGTCGACGATATCGACCACGCACGTAGCGTCGTGGAAGACAAGATCCGGTCTCAGTTTTCCACCATTCCCGCCTATGAACTGGCAAACCTTCTTTTCACTCAGCCCTACATTCGTGTAGACGACATCGTCACGGCGCAGCTTGCCCAGCGCCAGACGGGGGCCAAGTGGCTCAACCAGCTGGCAGATCTGGATCTGTTAGAAAAGCGCAAGGTGGGACGGGTAAACCTCTACGTCAATGCGTCATATATACAGTTGTTGTTCGCTAGAGAGCTTCCGGCGCAGCTGCCGGATTAGAACTCCATATGTACACCTCGTAAACCTATTAAATTAATATGTCGAAGATACGTGAAAAAGTGCACATATGGGATACAGGAAGGGTGAGGGGAGGAGTGTAAAGACAGCCCCACTAAAAACCATGCACCAGCCATTCCCTCCCGTGCCTCGAACAGCTGCCAGAAAAAGCCGAGGAAGATTTAGTAGCGGGCCTGCGGAAAGGCCCGCCGACCAAACCCGTCACCCGATAGACGGTGCACCTTTTCTTCTGTCCAGCATCTTTTTGGTGCCTTTTGTCTGTCCACCGCCCGGGCACCCGACATAGCTACTCCCCGCAGCGCGACCATCGGAGTCCGGACATCGATCAGGCAAGCTGGCAAGGCCACGGGCAACGTCTCCACCGCCGAGATCGAGGACGCGACCCCCGCTGTCCAGACCGCTCACGGACCAGACCGACCTCCACTTCACCATCGCTGAGGCTCTCGGTCTCGACTAGTTTTTCGCTTTTCGACGCCCGGCCGCACCCGGTCGGGCGTTTTCCCTATCTTTAGCAGGGATCCGAGAAGTCCCCGACGTTGTTCATCGACCGAGCGTTCCCCCCATACTTCGCCTTCAGCGCGCACACCTCGTCTACGCTGTGCCCCGCGTCGTAGTAAATCGCCCACACCTCTTTGCCCTCGTACTTCGGGCGCATCGAGGAGCAGGCACTACCCGGCGTGGAGTAGGCGCCCGGCCACCTGTCGATCGCATCGCCGATGACAAGCGGAGCCGCCTCACCTGGGCCCACGAGCACCGACTCGACGATGAGGATCCAGCGGCCGTCACACGTCACGCCCGGCCCCATCCACGCGAACTCGCCTCTGGCCGGATCCCGCGTCGGATCGCCGTATTCGCACAGTGCCATCACTTTGATCATGTCCGCAGGCACGCCGTCGGCGACGAGCTGAGAGCGGTCGTAGCACCAGAAGCTGTTCCCGGCATCCCGGTGCGTCAGGTACTGCGCCCAGTGGCCATTGTCCCAGCGGTAGGCGCTGTAGCGATCGGATTGGCCCTGTACCGCGTACATCCATTCGCCGTCGCAGTACTTCTGAACCGGGTCGGTCATCCCGCTGGTCGCGTTCCTGGCCAGCGTGCCGCATTTTTCTTCCGTCGTCGGTGTCGCAGCAGCAACAGCGGTGGTGGCCACTGCGGTTGTTTCTTCCGGGACGCTGGTCGTCGTCTCCGTGACGGTTGCTGTCGTTGTCGTGTCGGGGGAGCGCAGCAGGAAAAACATCAGCACCGCAACCGCGACGACGAGCACCACGATAGCTCCGATGAGCCCGCAGACGGCAGGGGATTGTTTGGAGGATGCCATGGCGAGCCTTTCTTCGGTGGTTCGTACCTACTATGAATTTACGCCGCGTACCCCGCCGCCGGCACGATGTTGCCCAGCTCTCGCCCGACCAGCACGCTTTTCGACGCGTATACATAGCCACATCGTTCGCCAGCTCATTGAGCACGTTGCCCCGGTGCCCACGCACCCAGTGTACGAACACCTCGGTGCTGGCCACATTCGCAGGGAGTTCCTGCACCCAGCGGGCTTCTCGATGCCGTTGAGCGCCTTGTACACGATCTGCGGGTCGGTGAGAATGTGCAGAACCGGCGTTTTTTTAGCCCAGGTGGCAAGCGCCATCTCCACTGCCCAGAACTCCGCGTCTGCCACGCTTTCTACCAGCAACGACCGCGCCCGCACCCGCCCGCGTGTGGACCCCGCGGCGATCCCGGCCCGGTGTCCGGTGCCGAGCAACGCGTCGGTCGCCACCACCATGCTCTCCTCGATGGGGTGGATGATTGAATTCTTCTCGTTCCGCGCGAGCGCGAAATCCGCCTGCAGCGCAGGCACCACAGTGCTAAACCTGCGGACATTCCTAAACAGCGCCGGGTACTCCCGCACCACCGCGCTAAATAAGCCCACCTTATGGTCGGTATTCCCCACCGCCACCTCTAAGAACCACGACGTCGCTAGCTTTCCGACGTCGACAAGCCTGCACACCTCAGCCCGGCACTCACCGCGAGCCGACAGCGCCACAACAGCCACGTCCTTGAGCAGCGCGTAGTCAATAACAACGGGGATAAATATAGTCAATTACCTTTCATCGAGTATTTCTACTCACAAGGTATAAACCGCCTTCCACCCCGCAGCCTCACGAACGGGACCGCTGTTCGAAAAGCCCTCCAGAAGCAAGAAAGCGTCAAGAAAGAAAACGCCAGCTCATCGCCCCCGCATGCCTGAAAAACCGGGGTTTCCAGGAATCCGAAGCAAGAAAGATCTAGTGTGCCCAAAAGGGAATGTAACGCAAACGCTTTGGCCCGGCTGTAGGGTCCTAGGGTTTGATGAGTCCAGCTTCCGTCGTGGCCTTTATTGTTGCAGTAGGTGGGGATTTTGGGGTGTGTTTTTTCACGTGGATGGCTTTGGTTTTGTTGCAGTAGGTGGTGGATTTTCGGCGGTATTTGTGTGGATTTGTGCTTTGAGCTGGGTAAAG
>NZ_KE150447.1:614253-705290 GCF_000411375.1 Corynebacterium pyruviciproducens ATCC BAA-1742
TTTGTTGCAGTAGGTGGTGGATTTTCGGCGGTATTTGTGTGGATTTGTGCTTTGAACTGGGCAAAGTTTGTTGCAGTAGCGGAGGGAATAGACTTTGCTTCCTTACAATTCGGTTAGGATTGATCGGTGATAGCGGAAAGCGCAAAAATGGGTGGTATTAGATGACTGAGAAACTTGAGCCGAAGGAATTTGTAGAACTAATAGGGCGACTGCGAAAACTCCCTGCTGAAAAAGAGTGGATTGAGTTTAAAGAGAGCTGGTTTGAACCAGTCCGACTTGCCGAATATATTTCTGGACTTAGCAATTCTGCCGTTCTAAGCGGAGAACCAACTGCGTTTATGGTCTGGGGCATTCGGGATACGGATCATAGCCTAGTTGGTACGTCCTTCGATCCTTGGACGGAAAAAAAGGGGAATGAGGACCTTATTCCTTGGTTAAAGCGAATGATTTCACCTGGAGTAGATTTCAGGTTTCAGCGAGAAATAGTCGATGGTCATCGAGTAGTGCTTCTACGGGTTGCTGCAGCATCTCGGTTACCTGTGAAGTTCAAAAAGCAAGGCTTCGTGCGTGTAGGGAGTCAGCTGAAGGCCTTGAGTGACCAGCCTGAATTGGAGAAGCAATTATTCAGGGTCCTCGATTCTTACAGTTTTGAGGAAGAACTAGCAAAGAGCTTTTTGGACGAAAATGAAGTTTTGAGTCTGCTAAATTACCCGGAGTATTTTAGGAAGACCGAGATTTCCTTACCAGACGGTCGAGATGGGATTCTAAAGCATCTTGAAGCAGCACGGCTTGTGACAAAGAGCGTAGAGAAGAAATGGTCGATCACAAACCTGGGAGCGCTCGTATATGCCAACGATCTGAGTCATTTCCCCGACTTAAAGCGGAGGGCTTGCCGCGTGATCGTTTACGAGGGCACTGGGCGACTGAATACGATCAGGGAGCGCACCCAACAGGGCGGGTACGTCCCCGAGTTTGAACAGCTAGTTCGGTATATTGTCGATGCCTTGCCTGCTCGAGAGGTTATCGAAGATACCGGTCTAAGAACCAATCATCAATTAGTGCCAACAATCGTAATCCGAGAATTACTTGCAAACGCCATCATGCATCAAGATCTTCTAGAGAGGTCCACAGCACTGATGGTGGAAATTTTTAGTGACCGAGTGGAATTCTTGAATCCGGGGAAGCCACTTGTGGATCCGTTGCGGTTCATAGATACTCCGTCTAAGACTCGAAATCCCAAGTTAGCAGATGCCTTGAGGCGAGGCAGTATCGTTGAAGAGAAAGGAAGCGGATGGGACAAAATCACTAGTGCTCTGGAAGAGTATGCCCTTCCACCATCAAAAACCGAGACTGATTCCGGTTACACGAAGGTGACCGTGTTCGGCCACCGCGATCTCTCTCACATGAACTTGGAGGAAAGAGTTGCTGCTGTGTACCAACACGCTTGCCTCAATTACGTGATGCATGTGGATACCAATAACCAAAGTGTTAGGCGACGTTTCCAGCTCTCGGAATCTGCAAAATCTAAGGCCAGCAGGCTCTTGAGGGATGCCAAAGAAGCCGGAATGATTATGGAATTTGATTCTAAGGTTGGGGTTCGCTCTCTGCGGTATGTTCCGTTTTGGGCAGAAACCAAGGACTCAGAGTGAGCCGGTGTACCTTACAAGGCCTACAAACCTGGACTACTCTAAGAAAGCTAGCTCACCTCCGCCGTCGCGTTTATCCGATCAATGTGCGTGTGGATCTCGATGATCTGGGCGGGCTCGAAGAGATCGAGGACGGAGTAGGCGTCCAGTGGTGGGGCGCTCAAGTCCCCAATGTGCACGCTACCCTGTTCAACGATGTGGCTGACGAGTTCGCGCATGAAGCCGATTTGGTTGGCGGTGAGGTTAGTTCCATCGAGGAAGCCCGCGAATTCTGCGCGAACTGCTTCGGCGTCAAGTCCCACCAGGCGGCGGATGAAGAGCCCCAGGTTGTCGCTGCCGGGGATGCTCCTGCGCACCTGCTCTACGGTTTCTTCGCCTGCTTCGGCGAGCAGCATTTCCAGTGCTTTCATGTCTTCCGCGGTCAGTGGCCTGGCGGTGCGTAGTTTCTGCATGGCGGTGGATTGGGCGTGGCTGGCGAGGAATTCCTTGAGCCGGGCCTCGGCGCGGGATTCGCCGATGAAGGTGGAGGCGTGGACGGGGCTGAGCTCGGTTTGCTCGAGCTCACCGAAGGTGTCTTCAAAATCGATGTCCACAAAGTTGCGTTCGCCCTTGGGTATGAATTCCGCGAGCTCGCGGATGACTACGCGGGCGATGTCGAGGTCTTCGAGGGTGATGCCGTCCCACCACGCGGGGTCCGCCACCTGTTCAAGTACAGCGGCGTGCTTTTGCACGGGGGCGAGGTCCACGGCGAGCAAGTCGCCGGCGGTGGTGGAGAGCTTCTGCTTGTTCCCCGCAAAGGAGGCATCCTCTTCAAGGAGTGCGAGCTGTAGCTGCAACACGAGGAGGTCGATCTGCTTGGCGGAGGGTTTTTCCTTCACGGTGGCGGTAAACGGCAGATGGGCGACGTGCTCGGCGAGTTGGGTGACGTCGTCGGCGGAAAGGTACTCCCACGCTGAATCCGAGTAATAGGAGTGGATGACGGGCCTGTCGCTCGGACGCACCAGTACGTGGCCCTCGGGGACGCTGCACACCAGCTCGTGGAGCTTAGTGGCAAGGCCGTCGCGCAACTGAGAATGCGCAGGACTGGTTTCCGATTCGTCGAGAAGCCTGATGAGCTGCGCGCGAGCAACAAACAACCGTTCCGAGAGCGTCGCCTGGCGGGTGCCTGCGGGGTCGGTAACGGGCTTGTCGCTGAACATCTCCACGTTGCCGCAGTAGTCAAAGATGTAGAAGTTTTCCTTGTCGCGCCCCGGGCCGAAGAGGTTCGGGCTAAGCCGTGTGCCGCGGCCTACCATCTGCCAGAACTTGGTGGGGGAGTACACGGGTTTGAAAAACACGAGGTTGACCACCTCGGGCACGTCGATGCCGGTGTCGAGCATGTCCACGCTGATCGCGATGCGGAGATCGCCGTCGATCTTCTTGAATCGTTTGATGGCCGCTTCCGCATACCGTGTGGAGTGCGTGATCACTGCGGCGCCGTCGCCGCCAAAGGCCGGAAAGTGTTTGTTGATCTCTTCGAGTATGAGATCGGCGTGGTGCTGGGTGCGAGCGAAGATGATCGTCTTACCCAACCTGTCACCGTCAACCTTGTGGCCACATTCGATGAGGTTGCCCACCACCTTACGGATAGTGTCGCGGTTGTAGAGGATCCGGTTGATCTCAGTGGGGGAGACCCCATCGGGCGGCGGCAGCGCGTCACCGTCTTCGTCGGTGCCCCAATCCTGGTTGTCCCAGGCCACCTTTTGTTCAGGGGAGAGGTCGTCGTAGCTCACTCCGGCTCGCAGGAAGAGGGAGTCTTGCTTGAACGGGACCGGCGGGACGAGGTACCCGTCCTTGATGGCCGCTTCGAGGGAGTAGTTGCCGGTGGGCTCCCTGCCATCGATGTGGAACAGGGCGAATGTGTCGTGGTGGATATCGGCCTTCGGCGTGGCGGTGAGTCCTACCACGTAGGAATCGAAGTACTCGAGGATGCGTCGGAACCGGTAGTAGATGGAGCGGTGGGCCTCGTCGATGATGATGAGGTCAAAGTCGAAGGGGCGGAACTTCGCCTCCGATGTCCCGTCGTCGCTGATGAGGCCCATCATCGTCTGGTAGGTAGAGAAGTACACCTCGCCCACCTCGTCTGCGTCTTCCAGCAGGTTGACCGGCGCGCACTCGGGGTAACTGATCTTGAACGCGTCGCACGCCTGGGCAACCAGTGCCTTCCGGTCGGCGAGGAACAGCACCCGGCCTACCCACTGGGCACCACGCAGCAGCTTGGCCAGCGCCATCGCCACACGGGTCTTACCCGTTCCGGTGGCCATCACCAACAGAGCCCGCCTGCGGCCCTCGGAGTCGAAGGCCTCGGTGACGTTCCTGATCATCTCCAGCTGGTAATCGCGTCCAGCTATGGCCGCGTCGACGGGCTCGCTAGCTAGTGGCAAACGGCCAGCGCGCCGGGCAATCATGGTGCGCAGCTGATCGGCGGTGGGGAAGCCCTCCACCTCGCGGGCACCGTAGCCGCGTCCCGTGCCCGGGAGGCTCGCGGCATCGTCGATGAGCTGGATGTGGTAGCCGTTGGTGAGGAAAATGACGGGACGAAGCCCGGTTTCGCGCTCGAGGCAATCGGCATACAGCCGCGCCTGCTCCGCCCCGGCGTTCATGCTCTGCGCGGATTTCTTCGCCTCCACCAGAGCGAGCTTGCGTCCGTCCGGCCCCACGAGAACGTAGTCCACGTACCCCTGGCCGGTGTGGTTTTCTGCGGACAGTGGCATCCCCGTGACGGGGTATTCCACGAGGATGCTGGAACCGAACGCGAACCCCGCGCGCTCCAGCTGCGGATCGATGAGGTCCTTGCGGGTCTGCGCCTCGCTGACGGTGGGCGGCAGCACCTGCTTCTGTGGCACGGCGAGCCTCGCCTGCTGGGCAACCAGCTCCTCGCGGAGCTTGGCGATCTCCTCCTCCAGCTTCTTGGTCAGCGCCGCCTGTTCCTCGGCGGACCTGGTTTGCTTGGCCTCAAACCGTGCGCGCTCGCGGGCGTGCGCCTCCGCCTGGTCCTGCTTTTCCTGCTCTGCCTTGCTCAGCAGCAGCGCCTGCTCGGCGAGCTCCTTGTCTTTCCCCTCCAGCTCTCGGTCCTTGCCGGCAAGTTCCTCCGCAAGCTTTTTCACCTCCGCGTCGGAGGCGCGCTTGGGCGCGGGTGTGCCCGCCGGTGGGCGCAGGTAGTCGTTGTTGAATGGTGTGGTTGGTTGGAGTTCGGGGTGCGGGGAGTGGGTGGCGACGGCCCAGACTAGGACGTCGAAAAGCTGTTGGGTAACGCGCACCGCCTGCTCCGGGGTGATGCGCCTCGCCCCGTGGGAGGCATCATTTCCGGCAAGGCGGATGGCGTGCAGTTTGGCGCGTATCTGCTCGGTGGTATACGCCTCAAACCGGGGGTCGGTAAGCAGATCGATGAGTTTCCTGCCGTGGAAGTCACCGATTTTGCGGAGCCGCCAGATGTGCCTGACCAGTCGTTCGAGGATGGGGCGCGCGAACATTGTTGCCATCGCTGGATTGCCCAGCGCGTTGCGCTCCACCCGGATCGCGTCCACGCCGAGCTCCCCGAACGCATCCACGGCGAAGGCGAAGTTCGTGTGGGCGATTGTGGCACTCATGCGGTTCTCCATGCGGTGATTTCAACATTGACGGATCTTCTACGTACATTACCCGGGGTAAACCCCCTCGCGGGCTCACTTGCGAACGCGTTTTCGCACGCCTTCGCTTGTCGACGTTCCCCCTTTCGGTTTTCGGGAATGTTGCGGTGGGTGTCAATCTTGATTGCGTTTTCTAAGCGAGTCGGTGATTAGAGTTCTGCACTAAAAGCGCGGGAGGAGAGGGAGGACTGGAGCTCGATGAGTGCCTTAAGCTTTGCTCTGACAATCGCTCGGGTTTGGTCGGAGGCTTGGATAACTTTCGCAAACCTCTCTTGGAACTCAATAGGTGGAACTCGTATCTTGAGTTTTTTGAGCTTACCAACATTGATTCCAGGCATTACAGCTCCAGGACTAAGTTTCCGAATCTGACTTTGGATGCAGTGATCGTAGTGCAATTGATGTAGCAAAAACACCGGGTTAATGTGAGGGTTATCAACTCGGATTCTCAGAAGGTCTGAATGCATTATCCCATGTGGTAAGGAACGCGGGTAGAGAGAGCAATTTCCAATTGTCCCTTTGCGTGTCATTAGAATATCCCCATGCCGTACATCGTAGGATGCTAGCTGTTCAGCTTTCTCTCGTGCGAGAAACTCCCACGGAGACAGTTCGAACCGAGAATTTACGCTCTTGATTCCTATTAGGGGAACCCCTTGTGTTTGAAAGTCAGCTTGTTTTAACTGGGTGCCGAAAGGCCCGCATTTAATTGCATCTTTAGACTTTCCTACCTCCGTCAGCAAGACTTCGGGCGATTCAAATCCAGAAAAAAACTCAGAATATGCTGCTTTAGCGAAGTTTTCTAAATTGTCTTCCACCGTCTTCGTAGTTTCGATCATCCGTGACGTGGCATCGAGCATTTCGGCTATCCTCCGCTGCTCCTCGAGCGGAGGGAGGGGGATCTCTAAGTTTCGAAAGAACCATTCTGGCACACGCCGGTGACCCGAGCTACCTGTCATGCATTTTGTGCCTTCGTGAAATATATACGGTTGACGGAGAAAGCTGTGCAGGTAGCTCGGAAGCAATTTCGTTTGAGGCTCAAATACATGGAACTCGGTAGACCCTGCTCCGATTGCCGTGTCAATCGCTGCGATCGCGGTTTTCATATTCTCAAAGCAGGGAGTGATTTTCGCAACTAACACGGAGTCTCTTTCAAAGAGGCTATACCCCTTTTTGACATCCACAAATGGACGAGCTTCGGTCTGCAATAGACCTCCTTGTTCGCTGATGCTACTCATGGGGACAAACGATACGATGGAATAATCTGGTAATGTCCTGCGAAGCCTCGGGTTAATCTCGCATACTTCGCCAAGTTTCACTTTCGGCCATTGTTTTTTTGTCATTTCTTATCACCTCCTTGTTCCTCGTCAGTGAGCATTTCTTCAAGCTTCGCTAGTCCTTTCGTGATTTCTTCGTCGAGTTGTTTGATTTCTTCGAAAATGTCGAGGGGGTCGCGGGTGTCTTCCTGGTCGAGGACGATCTCCTTGTAACGGTTCATGGAGAGGTCGTAATCGTTGTCGCGAATCTCGTCGGCGGGGACGGTGAATGACTGATCGGTGCGGGTGCGATCCTTCTCCGTGTCGTGGCGGTGCGGGAAGCGAGCCGTAACGTCGGGAAGATTGTTCTTTAACAACTGATCGTCGGA
The DNA here is from genome assembly GCF_000411375.1 of Corynebacterium pyruviciproducens ATCC BAA-1742. GTDB lineage: Bacteria > Actinomycetota > Actinomycetes > Mycobacteriales > Mycobacteriaceae > Corynebacterium > Corynebacterium pyruviciproducens. The sequence continues at coordinate 621,207 of NZ_KE150447.1, forward strand.
AAGCTGGGCAGGATCGGGGGAGTCATTGACCACAGTGGGGTCCTTGGGACGGACCGTGGGGGAGGGACCGAGGAGGTTCTCGTCCAGGAGAGGGGTGCGTTTATCGTCGAGGGAGTACCCATCGGCGCGCACCTCGTAGAACCAGACAGAATCCGTCGCGGCATCGTCGGCGCGGGTGAAACACAGGATGGCGGTGGACACACCGGAGTAGGGCTTGAACGTGCCGGAAGGAAGCTTGATCACGGCATCGAGGCTTTGGTGATCAACGAGCTCCTTCCGCAACGCCTTGTGGGCCTTGGTGCTGGAAAACAGGACACCCTCCGGGACGATGACCGCAGCGCGGCCGCCGAGACGAAGCAGCGTAAGGAAGCGAACGACAAAGAGGAGTTCCGTCTTCTTGGTGGTGAAAAGGGTGGTGAGCTCCTGATCAATGGAGTTCGCGTCCACGCTGCCGGAGAACGGTGGGTTGGCAAGGACAACGTCGAAAACGCCGGTAGGGGTGTTCTCCAGGGGCTGTAGGGAATCCTGGTAAGAAATGTTTGGGTTATCAAAGCCGTGCAGGAAGAGGTTCATCGCCGCGAGACGCACCATGGTGGCATCGGAATCGTGGCCGGTGAGGCCCTCTTTTTTGAACTTGTTACGGATGCGCTCATCGCGGAGATCGGACTTGTGGTGATCCTTGATCCACTCGTTGGCACCCACGAGGAAGCCTGCGGTACCGGCGGCAGGATCGATGATTTTCTCCGTTGGCTTTGGCTGAATGAGCTTTACCATGAGATCGATGATGTGCGTGGGCGTGCGGAACTGGCCGTTCGTGCCCTGAGTTGCCAGCTTGGACAGCACGTACTCGTACAGGTCACCGAGCATGTCCTTGTTGGTGAACTCAAGATCGTCGATACGCTGCATGACGCTTGCCAGGGTGGCAGGATTATCGATCTGGAACTGGGCGCGCTTGAGGAAATTGCCAAAGGGACTCTTGTACGGGTAATCCTCCTGAGCGGTGAGGAAGGGGAAAACATGCTCCTCGAATGCCTCCACGCGCTTCTTATCCTTGAGGGCTAACAGGTCGCGCCAGCGGAGCGGCACACCGGCTTCGGTCGCGTCGGCAGGGAAGATATCCTCGCCGTCCTGGCCAAGAAGGTGCCACTTCTCAATCTCATCCTGCTGCTTATCCAGATGTTTGAGAAACAGCAGGTAGGTGAACTGTTCTACCACCGTAATCGGGTTGGCGATGCCGCCAGCCCAGAAGGTGTCCCAAATCCTGTCCACCTGGTTTTTCAAGGAGCCCGTAATCATGATTTAAGAGTAGCGGAGGGGTAATTATGTTGTTTGATGTGAGGCAGGATCTTCGGAGGCACGTGCGCGCGGTGGCTAGAGTTCTCCTCGCAAGTAGAGGTTTTTCAGGAGTTCCTGAGCTCCTTCCGTGTATTTGATTGCAACGTAGTGGCGCCCGTATTTGTCCACTCCGGGATCCTCAACTACTCCCACGGACTTGCCTACTGCAGTTGGGACCCAGGCCCCGGGGTTTCCAGCGAGTATGCCTGCGACATGGAGACGTTTGTTTAAGTCCTTGGCGGTGAGCGAACTATCTCTGGCTGTAAGAACGCCCTCTTCCCGCCAACGTTTGATCAATGTGGATACTGAGATTGGTGGGACAGGCTGATCAGGAGCTTGCAGCTCTGTGGGAGGCTCAACGTCGACTGAATCTTCCTCAACTTCGGGCACGAGCGACGGCTCTTGCACATCAGGTAATTCGGATTGTCTTGTGGCGTACTTCGACATGACTTCGAACGCAGCGCCGGTATCCCACCGATTAATCGCACCGAAAACCATAAACATGTCTTTAGCTCGAGAGACCGCGACGTTGATGAGTTCGAGGTTGGAATCAATGAAGCTTGATCTGGGGCTGTTCTCGCCATAAGTGGGGGAAAACAAGACAATGGGCCGTTCCGCACCTTGCAAGACATGTGCGGTGCCGACGGTAATCTTCTTCCAGATCTGATCAGGTAGGTCGCCGTCGTTTCGTAAGAGTGCCTCTCTTTTGAGGACTTTCTTGATGAGCCTTGCCTGCGCGGAAAACGGCGTAACGACTGCAATGATTTTGTCCGCAGGCACCTTCTTGTTGGGATCGTCTTCTTGCTCGTTGTAAATCTCAAAATACTTGTTGAAATTGTCTAAGATCCAGCGGGAAATGGACACGGCCTCTGTTTCGTTTTTTCGGCTCGAACCCGATCGCGAATCCGCAGAACCTGGAACGTCCTGAAAGACAACAGGCTCAGAAATGCCTGCGAGCTTAGAATTTTCCGGGGAACGCTTGGGCTCTAGCAGACCGTCGTAAAGCAATTCGTTGCAGTAACCGATGATTTGTGGGTGGCAGCGAAAGTGCTCCGAGAGAAAAAGCCCATTGTGTTCTTTCCCCGGGTTACCGTAAGCGTACTTGGAAGCCGCCGATGCCACTCTCATGAGACTCGAAGGGTGTGAGCCAGTAAGACCTCGTGGTTTGAGCTGAGTACGCCAAGCCTCTTCTGAGATACCAAACCCATTAGCTTCAGCACGATCGTTTTCCTCGTCGAGGGACCACACAGGCGAGAGCTGCTTTTCATCGCCAACAACCAAAGCACGCTTGGCAAGGCTGAAGTTTGCCAACCCGACTGGGCTATCAACTTGGCCAGCCTCGTCAACAATGAGCAGATCTATCCGGCGGAAATCATAATCATTCGGCGAGTCACCAGGAGTGAACAGACGGAAATACCTGGGGACTTGGTAGCACGTCATCACAAAACACGGTGTAATTAACGGCGCTTGCTCCCAGTATTGGTTCATCACCAAACGGTCGTTCTTCCAGCGGTCTTCTTCATGAATAAACCACTTACTCTCACCGAGTTCTAGCCATTCCGCCTCGAAATAGTGGACCGCAAGCCAAAATTCCACGTAGCGGACGGTAACGTCGAGTAGCTCATCGAGTTCTGCGAGGGTGCTGCATGACGCAATTTCATCTATTCGCTGGTCGTCCTTAAAGAATGGAAACTTCTTCAGCCGCGCAGCATTTAATTGGAGCATCCGATTCACGTCGTTGTGGGGGCTTTCGGCCATAGCGTTGAGGAGGGCGACGCGAATGCGATCGACTTGAATGAGCGACGCGCGCAGCTGCGATCGGGAATCTGTCACCGTCGCTGCAGTTGGGAAGAATATCCTGGCGCGTGTTAGGTAGTAATCCGTAGCCGTAGCGATATATGCGGGATCTGAATACGTGGTGTAGGTGTGAGCTTTGGCCGTCGTCTCCACCAAATATTTCCTTCGTGCACTCTTGAGCCGTGCCTGAGAAGGACAAAACACAGCGAGTCCTTGGAGCGGAGCGTCATCTGAACCGTCAGTAGGTAACCACCGATGGTCAAGGGGCCCAAAATCCGTCTTAGTTACTGAAGCGAAAGATTCAATGATATTTGTTACAGCCTGGTTATTGGTGGAGGTCCCTACGATTACAGGTGGAGCAATTCCCTCTAATGCATGTCGAGTGATGAGATTCGCTACCACCGCTTGGAGAAGCGTCGTTTTCCCCGTCCCAGGTGGACCACTGACAGCGGTGACCTCTCCATCGCCACTTTGGATCGTGGCATGAAGTGCAGTGCGCTGCGACCGTGTCAGCGGAAATCCATCGCTCATATTGCCACAGGATCGTTGGGCAGATTTTAAGAAAACAGCAGGTGAAGAAAGCTCTACGGCGTGAATTCTGGAATGTTCCCATCCGCGGATCATGCGAGTATAAAGTGCTGACTTGTCCGCGCTGGTTAGGTGTGAATAGAGATCCTGGATGGCGCGACTGGCAACAATCCTCGTGGCGGGGAGTACATAATAGTGGTCCACGTCCACGGCGTAACCCGGATTATCACTTTCGACTCTTGTCTTGAAGGAATTGAGGTCCGACTCTGACACGCACGTGAACATTTCCTCTGCCAGCGTGAGCTCCTTCAATGGGTTAACTAGCTGCGCTAACCGCGGGAAATAATCTCCGACGGTGAAAGATCCAAACCGAGACAGGTCGCCCACCATAACAGGATGATCGATCCCATTGGGGGTGCTCAAACGCTCGGACGGAATCCAAGGATTGACTCCGGGATCGAGTTCAAAACTTAGTTTTCCTTCGTGGGTAAGCTCGCCTGCTAGAAGTACAAGACCTTTCCCCTTGCCAGAGCCATTCAACAATGTAACTGCGGAAATTATGAGGTTAAGCGGTTGAGGGGGCTGGTCCTTGGGCTGTTCACTCAGAGGTTTATTCCCTAACCGGAAAAGTTGCCTAGTGGTCTCATCGTCTAACGTGGCAGTCTTCAGTTCCGACTTCGGGATTTTAACAAAGCTGGGGTCGGTGAAAGTTACCTCTACAAGCTCGTTGCGCTGCAGCAAGCGGAGAAAATATTGACTGACTTGATCAATTCGAACCGGCGGCTTACTCGGTGCAGATATTTCCGGCCTTTTGAGGCTTGTGACAGGATTCGAGGTGTCATTCTCTGGCTCGCTACTCCAGAGTTTTCGAAAGAAATCGAAGAATCCCATGGTTGAACCTTTCAAACCAGTTGACGCAGCAGAGACTTAAGCGAGCCGTCTAGAACTGCCGACTCAAAACCGATTCTAACTATGTTCGGAAGAAAGATCTGCCTATCGGTAATGGCCGATTGTTGAAGGTCTTGGGTTGTGTCCGCTAGTGTGGTGTATCTGTGAGTAACGATCTGTGCTGATGGCCAGCGTTAATTTATTAGCGGGTACCGTAACTAATTATTAGAAAGAAACTACTCGCGAGATGACTTAAACAGTGGTGATCAGATGGTCAAAAGTGTTTCGCTCTTGGTCTTGTTGTAAACCGGGGACTACTCGCAGGAGAGCAAGCGAAAGGGATAGGCAAGACCAGAGGGCAAGACGATAGTCTAACCTCTAGTTTTGCCCCCGAACCTGCCGCAGATACCTGTAAATAGATGGTTCGGATATTTCAAGGGCGTTGGCAAGGTCAGCGACGGAGCCTTTGAGCTGGAAATAACCGTCGTCGTCGAGGAGCTTTACTACGGCAAGCCGGTCTTCAGTGGAATAGTGGACTACATCAACACTGCGTGTAGCAAGTGCGGAATGGATTGCAGAGCTTGTTATATCGGCAATTGATGTGGAAAGAACCTCGGGTTTATCTTCCTCGTCTTTGGGCTGACTGGCATCGGTTGTGAAGTAGGAAGCGCTGATTCTGTTGGTCAGGGATTCGAGGGACCTGAGGAGGGTCTGATCGGCGTTAATACACAGTGCGCCCACGATTCTTTTTTCGCGACGAATGAAATAGGTTGAAGACCGTAAATTTGAAGTTCCGGTGGAGCTGAGTGCAGTGTATCCGGTGATGTAGTCACGCTGTTCAGCTTCGCCCGAGCGAAGGATTCTCAGCAACAGATCTGTTGCCGGTGATCCAATTTCGCGGCCGGATACGTGGCCGTTTGCGATAGCGATGACGGACGCATCCAAAGTTGTCACGTCGTGCAGCACAATCTCGACGGTTGGTCCCAAAGCCACGCCAAGGAAATCAACGATTGGTTTGAGGGAGGCAACGTAGTCCGAATCGGAGATCGGCGGAATCGGCTCCTCGTTGTTACCGTTCATGTGAGATCCTTTCAGCGCGAGCCATCGCCTTCTTTATCGCATGTGTGGGACAAGGGGCTGATTTTTTATCAGCTTTGCAAGTTTTCCCTGTAAACACCAGTTGTGTAGGCGATAGAAGTAATCCTATCGCCTACACAGGTACTTTTCCTATTTCGGCAGAAGGTTTTGATTAAGTAAACCTACAGGAGGGAGTGTCCCTTAGCGATGTAGCTATCCATTTCTTCCTTGGGGACCATGCTGCCACCAGTTACCCAACCGAGATGCGTAGCATGAGCCAAGATCTCGTCGGAAAGCCCGAGACGCTTCCTGTAGTCCTTCGAACTTTCACTGAAGATGTGAGCCATACCCGCGAAGGCAGTCGCTGAGGAAGGCTCGATTCGGAGGTCCTCGCTATCTGCAAGCATCGCAACAAGACGGTACATCTCATCGTCATCGACGGTGTAGTAGCCGTCGATGAGGTATTGCATGTGCTTTCCGACGAATGCGGATGGTCTCCCACAGGCCAAGCCGTCAGCAGCAGTGATGTTATCGATCCCAAAGTCTTGAACCGACACGTTGTCGTGTTCGTTTGTCATGACACCAAGCATCATGGATGGGCAGTGGGTCGGCTCAGCGAAGATGCAATGGACGTTATCGCCAAAGACGGACTTCAAACCAAAGGCCACACCACCGGGGCCACCTCCTACACCACAGGGCAGGTAAGCAATAAGCGGGTGGTCAGCGTCGATCCTCACATCGTATGCCTTGAATTGTCCTGCTAGACGAGCACCAGATACAGCGTAACCGAGGAAAAGAGATGTGGAGTTTTCATCATCAACGAAGTACATCGTCGGATCAGACTCCGATTGCTTCCGCCCCTCAGCAACGGCAACAGAGTAGTCGGATTCGTATTCAACCACAGTCACCCCGTGGGAGCGGAGCTTGTCCTTCTTCCATTGGCGGGCATCAGACGACATGTGTACGAATGCCTGGAATCCCAGTTGGGCGCTCATAATTCCGATCGACAGCCCGAGGTTGCCCGTGGAACCGACGGCGACTTTGTACTTGCTGAAGAGGCTCCGAGCCTCCTCTGTATCGAGATCGCGATAGTCGCTTTCGAGAGTGATGAGGCCTGCTTCGAGTGCGATTTCCTCGGCGTGTTTAAGGACCTCATAGACCCCGCCGCGTGCCTTGATGGACCCGGAAATAGGAAGGTGTGAATCAAGTTTCGCCCACAGCTGTCCCGGGAGCTTCTTTCCGTAATGCTCTTCGAGTTTTTCTTGGAAATTCGGAACGCATGCTACAGGGGATTCCAAGATCCCACCGGTTCGTTGGGCTGCGGGAAAGACTTGAGCGAGGTAAGGTGCCCACCTCTTTAAGCGGTCACGGGCGTCCTCGATGTCGGCATCGGTGAGTCCGACGGCTTCTAGCCCCTCTTTGGCAGTCTTGATGCCGGGATTAAACCAATCCGTCTCCTCCTGCTTGAGTAATGTGGCGATTTTAGGGAATTCCTCAACCCACGTGGAAATGTCCTTGCCTAGTACCTGATTCATGGTTATTCCTTCTTTCTTGAAATGAGTTGGACGGGAGATCTACACGACGGTGTGTACGAGAAGTACGCAGATGAGTGCAACAACTGAAGCGATTGTGGTCCCAACCGTCAGTGTCTTCAGTGCTGTTCCTACTGAGATATCCATGTATTCCTTGTAGAGCCAGAACAACGAGTCGGTGACGTGTGTGAGACCCATGGCACCAGCGCCGACAGCCAGAACGAGCACGGCGGGGTTGAGGTCGGGATTGGCTGCAAGCATGGGTAGAACGATCCCAGCAGCAGAGATCATTGCGACTGTTGCGGATCCCACAGCGAAGTGGAGGACCAACGCGATAAGCCAGGCGATGATGATTGGGCTGACAGGAAGCCCGCCGAGTGCGTCAGCGAGTGCCGGAGCAACGCCGGATTCCATAAGTACAGCGTTGAAGGCTCCGCCAGCGCCGATGATAAGAAGCACGCCGCCGATGGGAGCGAAACTGGAATCGGTAATCTCAGAAAGGCGGTTGAGGTTGGCGCCATAGCGAAGACCGAGAGACCAATATGCGAAGAATACGGAGATCAAGAGGGCAATGATGGGGTGGCCGATGAGCTCGAAGATTCTGCGGACTCCGTTCTCTTCATCAAAGGCTCCTGCCGCAATCGTCTTTCCAACCATAAGCAAGAGGGGCAGCAAAATGGTGAACAGAGTAATACCAAATCCGGGAAGTTTACTTGCTTGATTTTCGATCGCACTGGAATCATCATCGATTTCAGTGCCCGTCACGGCAGCATATGCGACGGAAGCATCGCCACCACCCGTTCGGTTCGAAACCCCCTCTTTCACCGTTGTGGCGCTACCGAGAGCACCGACTTCTTCCATAGCCAGCCGAGCATCTGCGAATCGCATGAACAGCGGACCGCCGATGAGAGAGGTTGGAATCGCGACAATCAAACCAAGCATAATGACCTGGCCGATGTCTGCACCTAAGGTCTTTGAAATAGCGGTCGCGGCGGGGTGTGGAGGGATAAGGCAGTGCACACACATAAGTGAAACGATGAGCGGGACACCGATGCGAAGCCTGCTCATTCCAGCCTTGCGAGCGACTACGAAGACTAGCGGGACGAGAAGGACGAATCCGACCTCGACGAACACCGGAATACCGGCGATTAGTCCTAGCAAGGACATGACGATGGGGGCTCGTTTTGTGCCGAAAGTGTTAAGCATCGACGTTGCGAGTCGTTCCGCACCGCCGGAAACTTCAAGCATCTTTCCAAGTACGGCTCCTAGACCAATGACGAGAACCAGAAAACCAAGGGTTCCGCCGACGCCTTTTTCCAAAAGATCGCCCACGTCCCCGAGGCTTACTCCTGTGACGAGTGCAACTGCTACGGCTGCGATGGTGAGGGCTAACGAGCCGTGCATTTTCAACGTAACAATGAGAAATACGATGAGAAGAATCGCGAGGATAAGCACGGTCACGAGTCCTGCTGTCGAGGTGATCATGTGACCTCCTTGTTATGTAGACAAACTTCGGTCCAAGCCTAAAACCTTGGTCGGATGTTTATCCATAAAAGGTTTGAACCGAGTATTACAAGTAAAAAATTTATTACCGTGAGAAAAAATTGTCAATAGAAAAGGCGCCATTCTCAATGTGAATTGTGTCTCACTGTGACAATCTCGTTTTATAGCCGTGTATTGCGTGTAGTGGCACTACTCGTTCGAGTGAAATGCTCTATTTCTACTGCTTGGAGAAGCGAATTCTCCAAAGTTATGCTCAGAGGAAATTCAATTCGTGTTCAGTTCTTTGCTCTTCTTCGGGATAGCTGCACTGCAACTGCTCTCAAAATGCGCGTTTTGGTGGTCTACTAGATGTCGAAGTCCTTTGCCTTTTCTAAAGCCATGCTTGCGTAGCGGTATTCCGAAGGGGAGGGGCTGATTAAGAGATATTGTGTCGAGGTTGCATCGATGAGCGAAACAAATGCTTTAGCGATTTTTGGAAGGATTTCCAAATTTAGATATAGTCTCCTTATCAAGTGGCAGATTTGAAGGCGGGGGATTCTTCTTTGCTGAAACGTATTGGCAACTACTGGTGTCGTGGGTATAGTAGCCAGACTGATTGTCACACCCTTGAGGGGCTTGCAAGTTCTTCGAAGACAGACTTATAAATGATTGCTTCCTGAATCTTGGGGGGAATTGACCGCACCGGTGTCGTCGCCAATTATCGGTATTTTAGGTGTGTTGCAACAATGGTAAAGGAAAATTATTACCCAGCCTGGCATCGGGGGACATATGGTTGCGGCCTTTCCTGGCGGAGTTCTTTTAGTTTTTCTTAGTGGCACACTCGCTCGTGACGTTCTCCGATCTGTCGCTAGAAAGTCGGGAAGAATACTATCGGCGGCAACACAAATCTAAAACGAAATAATTGACGGTCGCTTGGTGACGTTGCCCGTGACGATTTCTTATAGACAGTCAACCCATTTGTATGACCTCTATGCCGAGATTAAAGGTAGTGAGAAGATTTTCCACGAAAGGGAGCTAGCATCTCGTCTTGTGGCTTGGAGGAGAAAGGGTAGAGATCACCTGGCAACATTAACTTTGAGGTTGAAAACGTCTTGTGGATGCCAAAAAGGTCTTAGCCCCACGGGGTGTGTTCTTACTGCTGGAAGAATGTTGCCATAGATCCTGCGACGGAGTAACGAGTAAGGATTCTGCCGTGGGGAAATTCCGGCTATGGTGCGAATCACAATGGGAGGAGAGTAAATCGGCTTTTATTAGCAACGCAAAAAATAGAATAGACGTATGCGTATTCTACCGATAGCAGTCTCCGCAGCCATGGTTGCAGGAGCGATAAACCCGGCGACGGCTGCGGAAGTGGCCGATTCTCATGCGGGGGACGATGCTGAAACCCCGTCCGTGTCCCAGTACGTTGATCGGGAGGCGACGGATTCCGAACAACCGGAAGAACTAAGCGAAGATGCGATCATCGCGATTTCAGTGGTGAGCTCAATCGTGGGGATCGCCGCGATTCTTGGTGGCGCTTTTTGGGCAATCCAGCAGCATCTGATTCCGAACCCGCTTCCGGGGATCATCCCTGGTCCGCCACCGCTGCCTGAGCCACCTGCACCTGCTCCACCGGCCCCAGAGCCCGCACCCGCGCCGGAACCGGCCCCACCGGCACCTGCGCCCGCGCCTGCTCCACCTGCACCTGCCCCCGCGCCCCCGGCGCCGGCCTCAGCGGTTCAGCATTCGACTTATCCGAATTGCCGCGCGGTGTGGAATGATTTGGGTCGCCCGATCCATAGGAGCGATCCGGGATACGGTTCTCACCTGGATCGGGACGGCGATGGTGTTGGTTGTGAGCGCCGTCCACGCTAGCTAGTCAGCATCGTTATTGGTCTCGTCATCACGTAGGGTGGTGGCGGGACTTTTTATGAGCTTTGGTTGCCGGGTTTAGTTGCCTTAAGCGGGCTGAGTCGTGTTGGCTGCCTTCGTGGCTTTTCATTTCCCCAGGCATCGCCTTGCGAGCATCGCCCCCTACCACCCCTCGGTCAGATCCCGCAGCTCCTCGTAGTGGGCGACGGTGTCGTGGTCGGGTTCGGCGGTGTAGTGGCGCGGGGTGCCGGCGGTGGCCCAGGCGGGCGGGAGGGCCTGGCCGGAGAGCACGCAGGCGGCCTGGCGGGCGGCGCCCATGGCGACGTATTCGCCGGGTTCGGGCACGAGGACGTCGACGCCGAAGATGGCGGGGGCGATGTGGCGGATGGTTTTGCTCTTGGTGTCGCCGCCGATGAGGAGGACGCGTTCCGTTTACTGCAAGGTTGTGTTTTCAAGGGGCACCACGGCATCCTGCATGGAGCAGAGAATTCCCTCGACTGTGGCGCGGGCAATGTCTTCGCGGGTGGTGTCGGTGGTCAGCCGCCGGAAAACGCCGGTGGCGTCGGGTCGGTTGGGGGTGCGCTCCTCTTCGAAGTAGGGCAGGAGGGTGACGCCGTGCGCGCCGGATTCACCGCGAAGCGCTAGTTCCGAGGGTCCGTTGAGGGCGCAGGGAAGGGAGAGGTATCTGCCGGTGGTGTCTATAAAACCTGTTCCCACGCCCCCGCATGTGCCACAATGAGCGGTATGGAGCTTGAATTCTTGGAATCCATGGGGTTCTACGCCTCGGCGGAGCAGACTTACCGGTTGGCTGCGGACGCGGAGGTAAGGACGGTGGAGCAGGCAGGCGATTTCGCCTGGGTATCGGCGTATGTGGACGCCTCGGGGGCGTCGATAAGCTTCATGCAGACGCTGGCGGGGCTCACAACCGAAAGCTTCGCGGTGTACGGGGCGACCCCGGTGCAGGCGCACGTGTGGCAGGTCGCGCCGGGGCTGGCCTGCGCGGACGTGGGTGGCGTAAACGCCACCCACGCGGGCAAAGGAGCCACCCACGCGGGCAAAGGAGCCACCCACGCGGGCAAAGGAGCCAACGCCCGTGTCCGGCTCCTCCTCAGTGTCGACGATCCGCATCTCTACCCGCAGTACCCCCTGCGTGCGGTGGGGCGGCCGGTGCGTTCCACCTCGTTCCAGCTGGGGGCGATCGCCTCCGAGGTCCGCGCGTACGACACGGTAGGGCAGTGGGCTGCCGACCAGACACCCGTGCGCAAGGAGGACACCTACCTTAAAGATGTTGACGATCCCTCCATTCCCGACGAGCTCCTCATCGGACCAAAGTTCATCGCTTCCCCTCTTCTCGTTCCGCTTCTCGAGGGTCACCTGGCACCGGCGGATGCGGGGTCGAATGCCCTGTTCAAGGGGGTGGTGGAAAGCGTCGAGGTGGTGCAGAACGCGCTTACCGGCAGGCCGTGGTACAAGGTGGCGGCCGATTGCGGCGTGCCGGTCATGGTGGCGATGCCCGCCACTGCGGACCCCAAGCCGAAGATCGGGGGTGTCATCGACGGCGAGGTGTTCATGACGGGCACCTCCGGCACGTGGCTGAGGTAGGGCCGGGATGGCCTCGCGCGGGGAGATACTGTGGGTTGCATTCGCTAGTGTGCATGGCATAGTAGTGGAGTTTTTTTACACCTCGGGTGTGGATTTATCCACACCTCAGCAGTGGATTTCTCCAGACCTGAGTAGTGGATTTCTCCATTCGGGGCTAGAAAAGTCCTGGTTACGGTGGGACACAAAGGGGCGCGAGGAAATCGATGCGGTTGTTGAGCTTTGCGACGGCCGGTGGTTGGGCTTTGAAGTTAAGCTCTCCCATCATGCGATTGATGGTGCCGCAGCTCATCTCAAGGCGGCGGCCGCCAAAGTCGTGCCGGAGGCGGCGGCACTCCTCGTCATCGTGCCCACGGGTCCCGCGTTTCGGCGCGCCGACGGTGTGTGGGTGGTGCCGCTCGTAGCGCTCGCGCCGTAACGGTGAGGCCACAGTTTCTGGGGCGAGACTACATGGGTGCGAGGGTGTATCGCGGGGGTAGGTAGGCGATGTCATACTTTGATGAACATTGTGCGAGAATGGCACCTATGGACCTAAAATTTTTAGCTTCCGCAGGGTTCGAGGAACCGGCGGACCCCAGCGACCGGCTGTCAGATGTGGCCGGGGTTCGTGTTGTGGAGCTGGAACTAGGGTTCAACCGCGTGGAGGAGTATGAGGATGCTTCCGGCGCGTCGATAAGCTATATCGAAACGGGGACGGGCCTCAAGGCCAAGAGCTTCGCCCTGGCAGGGAACACGAAATCGGTGTCGGCGCATGTGTGGCAGCTCGCGCCGGGGCTCGTGTGCGTGCGCGTCGTCGATCTCCACGGTGCCATCATTAAGCGGGTGCTTGCTAACGTCACCGATCCGCAACTGTACCCGCAGTTCATCGTGGGGATGGCCGCCAAGCCGCGGTGGTGTCTGCGCTACTTCCTGGGGGCGTTTGCCGCGGATGTCACCGTGTATCCCTCGGTGGAGAGCTGGGCGAAGGAGCACGCACCAGCTGGCAGTGTCGGTGCGGGGGTGGACGTGCGCGCACTGGAGAGCCGCTGGCTCAGGCCGCTTTTGCGGGGAGAGGTGACGCAGAAAGAACTGACCTCCGAAGCCACCCTTACCGGGAGGGTGGAGGCGGCGGAGGTGGCGCGCAATGAACTCACGGGTAAGCCGTGGTACAAGGTGAGCGTCGATTGCGGGCTCCCGGTGACGCTCGCGCTTCCGGCGTCCACATTCCCGCGCCCCCGGCCGGGCACCATCGTCCACGGCGAGGTGTTCATGACGGGCTCCACCAAATAGGGGAGCACGGGCTCGTATCGCGCGGTGCCGCCGTAGACTCACAAGCCCCACCGGCGCGGCTACTCCGGTCGCAACGGCCACAACATGGGCTACGTTGTGGGAAATTGGAGCACCGGCACCGAATTTGAGGTGGAAAAGCCCTACCGCCAGTCCGATTTTGGCCACAACTTCTACGCCGGTCAGACGCTCGTGCTTGATGGGCGGGTGACGCCTTTCGCCTGGATGGGCGATTTCTCCCACCCCATCGAGAGCCAGGAATGGGGTTGGTCCGGGCAACTGGCGCTGCCACGCGACCTTGGGCTCAACGCCGAGTTGGAGCTCACCACCACCCCGATCCTCGAGCTCGCGCAGCTGCGGGGCGCGTCCCACGAGTTGGGTACGGTCCCCCTTCAAGCTGGAGGTCACCCTCCTCACCTCCGTTGCGCAGGCTGTTGAACTGTGCTTCTCGACGTTCACCGGAACGCCTTTTGCCACCGTCGGCTACGATTCGCTGGCCGGCACGGTCTTCCTGCGCCGCGGCACCCGGCTACCGCGCCGCCCCCAGTCGAGGGCGACACCGTCCACCTGCGGATTGTTCGCGACGTCAGCTCCATCGAGGTTTTCATCAACGATTGCTCCTCCACCATTTCCTCCTTCGTGTTCTCCCCGGAAGAAAACGCGGACACGGTAGCCACCGCCCACGCCATCGGTGCCGACGCGGAGCTAACCGATGTCTACTGGTGGGAGCTCGGATCGAACTAGCTCTCCTTGCTAAAAAGCGCGCATCACAAAAGGTGGTGCGCGCTTTTTGTTTATTGCCTCGTGGCAGGGGAGAAGGGGGTGACCATAAGGTGGCTGCACAATCCGCAGGGCCATTTCCAGTGGCAGAGGTCCATGCGACGAAAAAAGTGAGGGGCAAGTTCCTCATAGCACTCAAACAATAAAGGAATAACAATGAGTAAAAGGAAGGTGGCGGTTTCTTTCACTGCAAGTCTCGACGTTGTTGGCACTCTTTTCACCCCAGTGGCTAGCGCGGAGACTACCGCTGCGGACGACTCCGTGTGCACCATCCAGATCCGCTCAGGAGAAAATGAGAATATTTCCGTTTCAGAGAAGAACCTGCGGAAATCTATGAACGAAAAAAGCGGACAGTGCGCAAGGCAGATTTGCCGGCTGCTGTGGTTGCCTATACAACATCGGTTCATGGCTGGAAGCAGCAGCTTGGCACCTTCGGCAGAATGCGGCGCAACGGCGATATCACTGACGAGGCGTATTTCTGGGAGATCGAGCCGATCTCGGCCTTGATAAAAGTGTATAGCGAAGAAGCTCTGCCCCAGCTGGATAAGTGTGTAAGGGAAGCGGGCGGTGGGAAGACCGAGACTGCAGCTCTCAGCACCGCGGACGGTGAGCCGAACAACGTGGGGGTTGGGCTCATCGCCTCTGGGGCGACGCTGGCGATTGTCGGTCTCATCGCTGCGATCGTGCCGCAGTTGAAGAACATTCTGCCGGCGCAGCTCGCTGCGCTTCTACCCTAGGGCTGGGGTACTTGGTCCTGCACGTATGTGTAGCGTGCAGGGCCTTGTTGTGCGCGGATTCCGCGTTGGGTAGCAGGGTTGGGGTTTCTCGGCGGTCGTTACTTGGCTTGATAACACGCGGGGGATGGGCGGGGGATGAGGTATTAATACCGATTGCTCGCTTCCCATTAGCAAGTCGTCGTTTTCCTATCTATGTATTACCCCACGTCAACACACTTAGTTTAGTTTGTTTACCTTTTGGGTCGTGTTTTCGGTAGCGTGATAAGTGATGTTTGATGTGTAAGGAGAGCTGAGGAAGCTGTGCAACCTGGAAACCTGCGACGACGCAACCTGGCGAGGATTTTTGCCCTCATTGGCTCGGCGACGGAACCGGTCTCGCGCGCGGACTTGGCCGCAGCGAGTGGGCTAACCAAGCCGACGGTGTCCAAGCTAGTCGACGAACTGGTTAAAGGTGGTCTCGCAGTGGAGGGGGAGGCGGTGTCCGGGGCGACGGGGCGCCCGAAGATTCCGCTGGCGCTGGACAATTACGCCTGCTTCGGCATCGGTTTGGAGATCATGTGGAAACGCGTCCGCGCCGTGGCTGTCGGGCTGAACGGCAACGTCATCGCACGAGACGAGTTTGGTCTCGACGTGCCCAACTCGGACTACCGCGAGGTCGTACGGGAATCGGCGCAGCTGGTGAAGCGCCTGCGTGTGGCAGCGGAAGCGGAATGCAGTGCGCACGGCGCGGGGCCCACACGGTTCCTGGGGATGTGCGTGTCCATCCCTGGACGCCGGTCGATGGACCCGGAATCCATCCTCTCTGCCCCGATCCTCCAGTGGTTCGACGTGCCATTCCTGCGTGACCTGCGGTTGGAGCTCGGCGCGAGCGAGCCGATCCCGGCGTCTAACGATAACCAGCTGGCGGTGTTGTACGAGGTGGAACAGCATCCGGGCGAATCGTTCCTCTTTGTTAGCGCCGCCACTGGTATTGGCGGAGCAGTAGTCCTTGATGGCGAGGTCTATGGCGGAATAAACGGCTGGGCCGGCGAGATCGGGCATACTGTTGTGGATCGCCACGGGCCACTGTGTCGCTGTGGGAGGAATGGCTGCATCGAGGCGTACCTCAGTAGGCGGGCTCTGCAGGAGCGCGCCGGGGTGTCTAAGTCCACGCATATCACGGAGGCAATTTCGGTGCTGTTCAAGCGGTCCGATGCGGATGATATTGCGGCTGAACTCGGCGAACTTTTGGGGATCGCGCTGTCCAACGCGCTCAACGTCATCGACGTGAACAAGGTGGTCCTGGCGGGATACCTCGTCGATCTGCTGCCACACATTGAGGAGTCACTGTATGAGACGTTGCGGGGGCGGGCGCTCATCCACGAGGTGGATGAGGTGGCCATAGAATCCTCGCAGGCGCCGTCGGAGGCGAGCGTGCTGGGGGCGGGGAGGCTCACACTGCGTCCGGTCTTCGATGACCCGGGAGAGTGGCTCTAGTCACATCAGTGCGTGTCTAGTGACACGAAGAATGTGGGGAATGTGTCCAAATTACCCCCGAACTAGGGGGTACTTAGTTAATGGTATTTACTTTCGAGGTCACCTATAGCCATACTTAGTAAGGAAAGTAAACAAACTAAACGCTGTCGCCCGGAAGAGAGTGCGACGGCCCTCCCGAAAGGAACAGTCATGGGTGACCTTTGGAACGTAGAAAAGATCCCGTTCGTCGGCAACGAGGATGTCACGCAGGATCTCGGCTTCCACTACTACCAGCCGGACAAGGTCGTGGCCGGAAAGAAAATGAGCGAGTGGCTCCGCTTCGCGGTGGCGTACTGGCACTCCTTCGACGCCCGCCTCGTCGACCCGTTCGGCTCCGGCACCGCGATCCGCCCCTACGACCACATCACCGATCCGATGGACCTCGCGCTGGCCAAGGTGGAGTACGCGTTCGAGTTCTATCAGAAGCTCGGCGTCGAGTACTTCTGCTTCCACGATCGTGACGTCGCCCCCGAGGGCGATACGCTCCGCGAGTCCAACGCCAACCTCGACAAGGTTGTCGATCGCATCGAGGAGTACCAGAAGGACACCGGCATCAAGCTGCTGTGGAACACGTGCAATCTCTTCAACAACCCGCGCTTCCTCGCCGGTGCCGCAAGCTCCCCGTTCGCGGAGATCTTCTCCTACTCCGCAGCACAGCTCAAGCACAGCCTCGAGGTGGGCAAGCGCCTCGGTGCTGAGAACTACGTGTTCTGGGGCGGCCGCGAGGGCTACGAGAACCTGTGGAACACGGACATGAAGAAGGAGCAGGAGCACCTGGCTCGCTTCTTCCGCATGGGCAAGGATTACGCCAACGAGATCGGTTTCGATGCCCAGTTCCTCATCGAGCCGAAGCCGAAGGAGCCCACCACCCACCAGTACGATTTCGACGCGGCCACCACGATCGCGTTCCTCCAGACGTACGGCCTGGACAAGGACTTCAAGCTCAACCTTGAGGGCAACCACGCCAACCTCGCAGGCCACACCTTCCAGCACGAGATCCGCGTCGCCCGCGACGCCGGCATGCTCGGCTCCATCGACGCCAACCAGGGCGACAAGCTCATCGGCTGGGACGTCGATCAGTTCCCGGTCGACCTTTACGAGACCACCTCTGTCATGTGGGAGGTTCTCGCCGAGGGCAGCATCGGCCCGCGCGGCGGCCTCAACTTCGATTCCAAGCCGCGTCGTACGTCCTTCACCGAGGAAGACCTCTTCCGCGCGCACATCGCCGGCATGGATGCCTTCGCCGCAGGCCTCATCGTGGCAGCCAAGATGCACGAGGACAAGTACATCGAGAATCTCGTCGCCGATCGCTACAGCTCGTTCGGCGAGGGAATCGGCAAGGAAGTCGGAAACGAGAAGGCGACACTCGCTACCTTCGAGGAGCACTCGCTGGATATCCCGCAGTCCGAGCTCATCGCCGCTACCCGCTCTGATCACATGGAGACCGTCAAGGTCACCATCAACAACTACATTGTCAACGCTCTGGCGAGCAAGTAACACGTAGGGAGTGTAACGATGAACAAGAAGATGTCGATGGGGCTGATCTACCTATTCGGCTCCCTCGGTGGCCTCCTCTTTGGCTACGATACCGGCGTCATTTCCGGCGCTATCCTTTTTATCCAAGACGAGCTCAATCTCGCCGAATGGGGACAAGGATGGGTGGTCAGCTCGGTGCTCCTCGGTGCCGTGCTCGGCTCGATCGTCATCGGGCCACTGTCCGACCGCGTAGGTCGAAAAAGGCTGCTCCTTGCAGCATCGATCGTCTTCTTCATCGGTGCGCTGGGATCTGGGTTAGCGATGGGGCTTGTCACGTTGCTCGTCTCTCGTGTCATCCTCGGAATCGGAGTGGGCATAGCATCGTCACTGATTCCAACCTATCTTTCTGAATTAGCACCCGCCCACAAGCGAGGAGCACTCTCCGGGCTCTTCCAGCTCATGGTGATGACGGGTATCCTGCTCGCCTACATCTCAAACTACGCTCTGGCAGATATCATCCACGGCTGGCGCTGGATGCTGGGATTGGCAGCGCTACCCGCTGCAATCTTGTTCTTCGGTGCGATGGTACTCCCTGAAAGCCCAAGGTTCCTCGTAAGGAAGGGCCAAGATGCGGATGCACGAGACGTACTGGTGCAGATTTACAAGGGTGACAGTGCAGAAGCAGATACTCAACTCAAAGAAATTCAAGAGCTGGCCCACAAGGCGCATGGACGGTGGGCGGATCTGTTTAGCCGTGATGTTCGTCCCGCATTGGTGGCTGCGCTCGGGTTGGCAGTTTTCCAACAGGTCATGGGGTGCAATACGGTGCTTTACTACGCACCGACCATCTTTACCGACGTGGGATTCGGAGTTTCTGCAGCGCTCTTGGCGCATATCGGAATCGGAATCTTCAACGTCATTGTCACCGCCATTGCATTGAAATACATGGATCGCATCGGTCGACGTGAAATGCTAATTCTCGGTGGTGTTGGCATGGCGGTTTCTCTCACCATCATGAGCTTCGCTATGAAGGCCTCCGGCGAATCTCACACGGCAGCCATCATCTGCGCCATCGCGTTGACCATCTACATCGCGTTCTTCTCGGGCACGTGGGGTCCGGTCATGTGGATCATGATCGGCGAGATGTTCCCCCTTAACATCCGCGGCTTGGGTAACTCTCTTGGCAGCACCATCAACTGGACCGCGAATGCTATCGTTTCGCTGACATTCCCAGTGCTACTGACCGGATTTGGTACCGGTACGTTGTTCCTCGGTTACGCTGCTGCGTGCGTACTTGGTGTGTTGTTTGTGAAGCTCTACGTCTTTGAAACGCGTAATCGAACCCTCGAGGAGATCGAGGAGTACCTGCGTCACCGCGCCAGCAAGTCCACAGCAACCGTATAGCTCTTGTCATTCGAAGAAAGGTGAGCCGACAATGAAACCGTACGTGGCCGGTGTGGATTCTTCTACACAGTCCGTCAAGATTGTCATCATGGATCCGATTACCGGACAGGTTGTTCGGGAGGGGCGCGCTTGTCATCCGCAGGGAACAGAAGTTGACCCGACGTATTGGTGGGAAGCATTTTTGACGGCCGTAGAAGAAGCCAGCGGGCTCGATGATGTTCGGGCAATCTCCTTCGGTGGACAACAACACGGTATGGTCTGCCTAGATAAGAACGGTGAAGTCATCCGCCCCGCACTGTTGTGGAATGACACTCGTTCCGCACAAGCGGGTAAAGATCTAGTCAAGGAACTTGGTAGCGGTGATGAGGGGCTCGGTGTCAAGGAGTGGGTGTATCGTACGGGTTCGGTTCCCGTGGCGTCGATCACCATCACAAAGCTAAGGTGGCTCGCCGATCATGAACCGGACAACGCTGCCAAGATTGCGGCTGTGTGCCTTCCACACGACTGGCTCTCCTGGAAGTTTTCGGGGAGTACTCGTTTGGAAGACCTGGCAACGGATCGGTCGGATGCCTCCGGAACTGGCTATTTCAAAACCCCGTCGGCAGACCAGTCCTATGACTATTCGCTTCTCGCACGCGCACTGCGGATATCTGAAGCTGAAGCTCACAAGATCCAGCTGCCACGCGTGGCTGGACCAAGGGAGGTCATTGGGCATGGAGATGCAGACCATGGGTGGAATCACATTGCCATTGGACCAGGCTGTGGCGATAACGCTGGTGCGGCCCTCGGACTAAAGCTTTCACCGGGTGAAGCAATGCTTTCGCTTGGAACATCCGGTGTGGTGGCGCTTCGCTCGGACAAGCCGATCGTGGATCCGGAAGGAATTATCACCGGTTTTGCTGATGCCACCGGTCAGTGGTTACCGCTAGCTTGTACGCTCAACGCGTCTCGCATTATCGACGCAATGGCAGCGGTACTCGGTGTGGATTACCAGCAGTTCAGTGAACTTGCCTTGTCCGTCGATTCTGCGAGGGGCCTCGAGCTTACCCCGTACTTTGAGGGGGAGCGTACGCCTAACCTTCCTAATGCTACGGCCTCCCTCACCGGAATGACCCTAGATAACTGCAGACCAGCATATGTTGCGAGGGCGTCGGTCGAAGGGCTTCTTTCCCTCATGCGTGGGGCGATGGACGCGATGCGCTCCGCTGGTGCTGAGGTAACCAAGGTGCAAATGGTCGGTGGTGGTGCGAAGCTTGAGGCGGTACGAGTGCTGGCTCCTGATATTTTGGGAGTTGAGGTGGAAGTTCCGGAAGCCAGCGAGTACGTTGCGCTGGGGGCTGCACGACAAGCAGCGATGATCTGATAGCCCCAGAAATAGAGCAGTCAGATCGGAAGATCTGGCTGCATCCTTCTTTTTACGGGTGTTGTGTTTTCAACCTGAGGGGACACGGAAAGGCTGGTTCTATCTCCTTTGACCTGGAGGGAGCAGTTCATGTTCTGTACGGTGCCCTTATCGGCGATCGATAAAGCGTGCCCTGAAACCATATCTATTATCTGAATCCCGCCGTGTCCTGGCTGTTACAGGAGCGACCTACCCTTTTCAATGTAGCCATCCATTTCCTCGGCTGGCACCATGGAACCGCCGGTGACCCAGGCGAGGTGGGTGGCGTGGGCGAGCATGGTGCGGGTGAGCCCGGTGCGCTGCCGGTAGTCGCGGGCTTTGTTGCTGGTGAGATGCTTAATGCCGGCAAAGGCGGTGGCGGAGGACGGTTCGATGCGCAAGTCTTCAATGCGGGCAAGCAAAGCGACCAAGCGGTACATGTCGGCATCGGTGACCGTGTAGAAGGCGTCGATAAGCTGTTGCATGCGACGGCCCACAAACGCCGACGGGCGACCGCAGGCCAGGCCGTCAGCGGCGGTGACGTTATCGATGCCGAAGTCCTGGACGCAGACGGAGTCGTGCGCACCGGTCATGACGCCGAGCAACATCGAGGGGCAGTGGGTGGGCTCAGCAAAAACGCAGCGGACGTGATCACCGAAGACGGACTTGAGTCCGAAGGTCACGCCACCGGGGCCACCGCCAACACCGCACGGTAGGTAGGCGATGAGCGGGTGATCCGCGTCGACGCAGACGTCGAGGGCCGTGAACTGCCCGGCAAGGCGGGCGCCGGCGACGGCGTAGCCGAGGAACAGGGAGGTGGAGTTCTCATCGTCGACAAAATACATCGTCGGGTCGGACTCCGCCTGCGTGCGGCCCTTTGCAACGGCGACGGAGTAATCGGACTCATACTCTTTAACGGTGACACCGTGGGCGCGGAGCTTGTCCTTCTTCCACTGGCGGGCGTCGGCGGACATGTGGACAAATGCCTGGAAGCCCAGCTGAGCGCTCATGATGCCGATGGATAGTCCCAGGTTGCCGGTGGATCCCACGGCGATTTTGTACCTACTAAAAAGCGCGCGGGCTTCGTCCGAGTCAAGCGCGCGGTAATCGTCCTCGATGGTGATGAGTCCCTCGGCAAGCGCGATGTCTTCGGCGTGCTTGAGCACCTCGTACACGCCGCCACGGGCCTTGATGGAGCCGGAGATGGGCAGGTGAGAATCGAGCTTGGCCCACAGCTGACCAGGGATGGTGATGCCGTAGTGGGTTTCAAGCTGTGCCTTGAAGCTGGGCACGCAGGTAAGCGGCGATTCGAGGATGCCGCCGGTGGGCCGCGCGGCGGGGAACACCTGCGCCAGGTACGGCGCCCAGCGCTTGAGGCGATCGCGGGCGTCCTCGATGTCCGCGCGAGTAAGCCCCACGCGTGAAAGCCCTTCCGCAGCGGCTGTGGCATGCGGGTTGAACCACGCGGTTTCCTCGCACCTCAGCAGGGTTTTCAGCGTGGGGTATGTGGCCGTCCACTCGGCGAGGTCTCTACCCAGGATGGTGTTCACGGGCTTCTCCAGTGTGGGGATTAGATGTGTCTAAAGAGAATAGTAATTAGTGAGTTGCACGGCGAGGAGGTGCGAATATATGAGCGAAGAAAAAGCGGAGAGCCTTAGGGCTTTGGCAAGTGGGAAAAGTGTAGGCTAGTGAATTTATCCAAGCTGTTCGAGCAAGGCGAAAGGGGGTTACATAGCTAGGGTCGGGGGAGTGCGTGCGCAATGCCTAAGGTACTCGGTTTTCATCCTTGTCTTAGGTGGCGGAAATGGTTCGGGGTTTGGAGGCGATGTCAACCCAGAAAACGGGCCCTCGGTTTCTGAGAGCCCGTAACCTGTTGTTCTTCCTTTTTCCGTCATGCTCACCAACGCCACCGGGGATTTACGGCGAAATCCGTGCGCGCCGGGGCACAGCGTAGGGGGTGGACCTACGGCAGCATGGCCTGGATCTGCGGGGGTAGCAGGGGCTTCAGCTGCGGGAGGATCGCGATGATGAGGCCAAGAATTACCACAATGGAGCTGACGGCAACGACGGCCTTGCCCGCGTCATTGAGGTGTCCATCGGCGGTGCTCAACGCGGAGTCCGGGGATTGGTCCTGTGGGATGGGCTCGGTGTCGCCTTCTTTGCCTTGTGCGCACTTGTTGTAGGCCTGGTTCAGCACGGTAAGTTCGGCGATGCGCTCCTTGATCGGGTTGGCCAAATGGTTGTACCTGTCCTGGGAGATGCGGTGAGCGGCAAGCCTATTGTCCAAGTTCTTGAGGGCGACCTGCTGTGCAGCGATGTCCGCGCCGGTGGCCTTCGCCCGAAGCGATGCCTTGTTGAAGGTGATCGGGTCGCTGGCCACGTAAGCGGCTTCGGGGATGCGGTTGGATTCTTCGGCGGTGAACGAGATGGAGCACTTGTTGTCGGTGATCTTCACGGTGGCGGCATTCGCGGCCGGAACGCACATTCCAACGGCGAGCGAGGTGGATAGCACGGCGGCAACGGTGCGCGTGGATAGCTTTTTCATTGTGGACCTCCTATTCGGGGTATGGCCAGATGATCGGGCGTATGTAAAGTCACCTGGTCTGCTGGTTTTTTCAAGGGGGCGTAAGGAGTTGGAGGAATCAACGGCTCACACTTATTACATCCCGAGTGAATGAAAAAGTGTTACACCATCCATGAAAAATTCCTTCAAAACTTTTGGTGTGCCACGGCACCACCGGGTCCTTGAGGCCGAGCTTCTCGGCCACGAGCTTCCGGGTCTCGGCGGACTTGGGGCCCTGGGCCGCGTTCGTGCCGCCGGCGCCCCACAGTGATACCAGACCGATGCGTTCGTAGGTTTCTTGCAGGCGGGCGCGCTGGCGGCGGACTTCGTCGAGAAGTGCAGCGAGCGTGGCGCCGTACGTGGTGGGCACCGCCTGCTGGGCGTGGGTGTGACCTGCCATGACGGTGAACTTGTACTGGGCCGCCTTGGTGGCAAGCCCGGCTCCAAAGCGCTCGAGCTGCGCACCGAGGGCCCGCAGGGAGGAGGTCATCTGGAGGACCAGCCTGGTGTCCATGATGCCCTGGGTGGTGGTGCCGTAGTGGACGCGGCCGTCGGGGCCCTCGGGGAGGTGGGCCGAGATCTGGCAGACGAGGCCGAGGATGAGGTAGCCCACGTTCTTGCCCACCTTCCACAGCTCGGCGTGGTCGATGTTGTCAAGGACGGCGGCCGCGGCAATCGTCTCGGTGTCGGCGGGGTCGATGACTCCGAGTTCGCCCTGGCTGAGCGCCAGCGCGCGCTCGGTGGCGAGCCACGCCTCGATGGTGGCATCCTCGCTCCAGATTGTGAGCTGGGTCTCGTTGTCGGCGTTTTGGTAGAGGAGGTTAACGGTGCTCGCATAGTGGCGGTTCCTTTCTCACGTGTGCCTCCACCCGTGTGGGGATGACGGGCATGATCGGCATCACGTGTGGTGAGCAGTGGTGGCGCGGGCCGACTATGCCACAATGGACCCATGGCCACGTCTTTCCTAGAATCTCTCGGGCTTGATCCCGATCCGGATACGAACTTTGAGCTCATGAACTCCGCGCAGGTCCTGGGCATGGATATGCGGGAGAGCCCCGTCAACGATATTTCCGTGTGGGGCGTCTACCCCGATCCCAGTGGCGCGAACTTCGGCTTCTTCGTCACCAGTGACGAGGTTCAGACGGACTTTTACTCCGTGCGCGGCACCCGTGGCCAGCGCGCCACGGTCACCCGGCTCACCCCCGGCCTCGCCGAGGTGCAGCCTGTGTCCGAGGACGACGAACCCCTCACGCGCCTCCTCGTCGCCGTCGATGACCCGGCCCTTTACCCGCCCACCGAGATTATTCTCGAGGAATACTTCATCGGCGCCATCGCCGTGGAGATGAATGTTTTCGATTCTGCCGAGGAGTGGAAGAAGACCCAGGAGCCCGTCAAGGTGGGGGAGGGCCTGCCCGAGGGCGTGGGCCAGGAACTGTACCTCGGCCCGGGTTTTGTCACCAGCCCCTGGTTGTTTGCGCTCGCCCAAGACCCCGACCAGCTCGACCGCGCCAACCCCATCGCCATTCTCAATGCCGAGTGCGAGACGGTGGAGCTTGTCACCAACGAGCTCACCGGCAAGAAGTGGTACCGCGTGGAAATCAGCTGCGGCTTCCCGCTCACTCTCGCCTTGCCCGCCGATACCACCCCGGCCCCGCACCCGGGCAGCATCGTCGACGGCGAGGTGTTCCTCACCGGGTCAACCGGCCACTGGTATTAGTTAGGCGGGCAATCAAGAACCGTCACCCTTGCTCACATAGACAAGCCGATTCGGCCTCACGTCACGCAGTTCGGCGTGCGCCACGGGTGGGCGGATTTGGTAAAAAACTTGTCCCAGGCCTCCAGCGGCCCGCACCGTGAAAATACGGGCGGGCCGGGAAACGTTCGGGGCGAGGGGCGCCCAGCACCCGCGTGTGGCGAGCTAAGAGCGCTTCTACCGGGCGGTGCTGGGACGCGTTAGCCTAGGGCAGCATTGCCTGGATCTGGGGCGGCAGCATCGGCTTGATGGCGGGGAGGGCTGCGACGATGATGCCTATCACGGCGAGGACGGAGGCGGTTGCCACCACGCCAATGCCGGCTTCGGTGAGGTGACCGTCCACGGTGGAAAGCTCGGCTTGGCTCTGGGAGTAGGTGCCGTCACCGTTGGTGGCGCACGCCTCCACGGCCGGGCTGCTGACGAGGGCGTAATCGTGCACCTTCTGCGCATCGGCCATCAACTCGTCGTACTCGGCCTTCGTCAATGCGCCCGCCTGGTAAGCGGCCTTAGCCTTGTTCACGGATTCGGAAAACTCGGTTTCGAGCTCCCGGTATTTTTCCATCCATGTTTGGGCTTGCTCGCGGGTGAGGGTAGCGCCGTCCTTCACGGTCACGGTGCTGTCGTATGCGTTGATGGTCTTCACCTCTCGATCGGTGAAGTGGAAGGTGCACACGTTGCCGCGGACCTCCACAGTGGAGGCATTGGCGGCGGGGGCGCAGAGTCCGCAGGTGAGCACTGCGGACACGGTGGTGGCGACGAGGGTTTTCGCGAAAGAACTCACGATGATCTCCTGGGTGAAAGCTGGATGATTGATGCTTGCGCCCTGATTGTAAGGCTGGCCCTATCTATCCGCACCCGGGGGAAACGTGATTTTAGTAACACAAAAAATCTAATAAAGGGCCTACTTCACCTCGTCGCGCGTCGGTGTATCCGCACCGACGCGCGTGACGGTGATGGCAGCGGCGCGGGCCGCAAAGGTGAGGATCTCGCACCACTCGGCTTCGCCCAGGGCCAACAACTTCTCGCGGTCTAAGTCGAGGCGCTCAAACTCCGCGAGGAGCGCCGCCATGACGGTGTCGCCGGCGCCGATGGTGTCGGCCACCTCCACCTTCGGGGCGGCCACGGTGAGTTCACCAAACGGGGCCCGGATGCTGATCCCCTCGCCGCCGCACGTGGTGATGACAACGGGCACCTCGCTCACATCGCCCATGAAGTCCACCTCGGCGTCGCTCATCTTGAGCACGGTGATGTGCGGCAGCATGATGCCCAAGAATTCGCGGTGCTCAGGGGTGTTGTAGATGGTCCTGATGTTGGGGTCCAGGCAGCACACCACGCCGTTTTTGTCAGAGGCGGCGCAGGCCTCGGCGTAGCGGCTGGCGGCGGGTTCCAGCGCCAGCGAGACGGTGCCAAAGCTCGCAAAACCTTCGGTGGCCGGTTCTGGTTCGGCACAACGGTCGGCGGTGCCGTCCACGTAGAACTGGTAGGAGGCGGAGCCGTCCTCGGCGATGGAAGTCACCGCAAGTGTGGTGGGCTGGTGGCCGCGCAGAACCTGTGAGGTATCTACGCCGGCCTCCTCCAGGGCGTCGACAAGCTTTTGACCAAAGCCATCGGAGGATAAACGGGAGACAAACCGGGTGGTGCAGCCCAGCCGGCCGCAGGCGCGGGCGACGTTGAAGGGGCCACCGCCGAGGGCTGGGACCAGCGGGGCGAGCGGTGCAGGGGACTGGGGGACCAGGTCAATGAGGCCTTCGCCGTACACGGTGATCATAGGTTCACCGTACACTGAAACCATGACCTACCGCCCCCTTTTCCACCTCACCGCGCCCACCGGTCGGCTCAATGACCCGAACGGTGTCACCCTCCTCGGCGACCAGCTGCACGTGTTCTACCAGCACGACCCCGCGTACGGAATCGGGCCCAAGCGCACGGGCTGGGGCCACGCGGTCACGTCCTTATCTACGGGCGGAGGAGCCTGCTCCGACGCCTGGCGCCACCTGCCCGATGCCCTCTACCCCGACGCCCCCTACGACAAAAACGGCGTCTACTCCGGTGGCTCCGTCACCCTCCCCGACGGCTCCATCCAGCTCTTTTACACCGGCAACCTCAAGGTCGACGGCCTCCGCCACGCCACCCAGAACCGCGTCTTCGTCACCGATCTTTCCGCCCCCACTGGTGGTTCCTTCCGTCGTGACCCCTCCAACCCGCTTATCGACGCCCCCGCCCCCGGTTTCACCAACCACTTCCGCGACCCTCAAATTATCCAGCTTGCTGACGGCCGCTACCGCATGGCGCTCGGCGCCCAAAGCACCGACGGCCACGGCCACATCGTCATCTACTACTCCCGCGACCTCGCCACCTGGGACTACGCCGGGCCCCTCGTCTTTGAGGGGCTTTCGCCCCGCCTGGCCGAAAGCTACATGTGGGAGTGCCCCAACCTCATCCGGCTCCGCGATTCCGCCGACGGCCAGTGGTACGACCTCGCCGTTTTCTGCCCCCAGTTCGAGGGCTCCGACGAGTGCGTGTGGGTCCTCGGCACCTTGGAAGGTCTAACTTTCAACGTTATTCGCAACGCCGCCCCTGTCGACCACGGCCACCAGTTCTACGCCCCCCAGCTCATCGAGCTTTCCGACGGCACTGCCCTCATGCTCGGCTGGATGGGCCTGCCCGGCAAGGACGACGCCTCCACCTTCGAGGCCGAGGGCTGGCTCCACTGCCTCACCGTGCCGCGCCGGGTCACGCTTCGCGCAGGCGCGCTCTACCAGGAATTCCTCACCTCGGCCCCCCTTACATCTAGCCACCCCGCCGTTACCTGGGACCCCGCCACCCGCACCGTCACTGTTAACGACGGCCACGCCCCCCGCTCCGCCCACCTCCCCGACGGCATCGACCCCGACCTCCGCATCCTTGCCGATTCCTGCGCCCTCGAAGTCATCGCCGGCGGCGGCCTCGTCGCCTTTTCCTCCATGCTCTACTAGCCCCGCCCGGCAAAACTGCACACCAATATGGTCTGACCACTTCTAAAATCCCTGATGGTTAGTTCTGCTACATCGGGTTGTGCCAACTTTTTCTTGAACGGGCGGGTGTGTGCCCGCGCGCGGTGCCAAAACTGGGCACTGAACGCCGCGGCTGGTTTTAAAACCCCAGCTGGTCAGATCTGCTACTTGGTTCCGTGCCCACTTTTGGCAACCGCCCCGCCTTTCCGTGGCCGGATCCAGGTCCGCCCGGCAAAACCGCACACCGATATGGTCCGACCACTTCTATAACCCCAGCTGGTCAGGTCTGCTTCATCCGGTTGTGCCAACTTTTTCTTGCACGGCCATTCCAGCCCGGCCAACCCCCTCTCCCGGTAGCCCTTCTGATGCCCGCTACCCCACAGCTAAACCCGGTTTCCCACGCGGATTAAGGGTTGCTTTAGCCCGTTCCAACGGCGAAAATAAAAAAAGGAATTTACATCACACTAAATAAGGATTGTTTGATGGAACACAAGGACGTAGCGCGCCGCATGCTCACTGCCATTGGCGGCGAGGATAACATCGTCGGCGCTGCTCACTGCGCCACGCGCGTCCGCATGGTGCTCAAAGACATGGACAAGGTGGACGTGCCCGCCCTGGACAATGACCCGGACCTCAAGGGCACGTTCGAGACGGGCGGTATGTTCCAGGTCATCGTCGGCCCGGGCGATGTGGACATTGTTTTCGACGAGCTGGACAAGATGACCAGCAAGAACATCGCCGTCTCCACCGAGGAGCTCAAGGGCGTGGCGGCGAAGCAGGGCAACTGGTTTACCCGGGCCATTAAGGTGCTCTCGGATATTTTCGTCCCGCTCATCCCGATCCTCGTCGGCGGCGGCCTCCTCATGGCCCTCAACAACGTCCTCACCGCCGAGGGCCTCTTCGGCCCGAAGTCGCTGGTAGAGATGTTCCCGGCCATCGAGGGCGCGTCGGGTATGGTCAACCTGTTGGCGTCGGCGCCGTTCGCGTTCCTGCCGGTCCTTGTTGGTTTCACGGCCACCAAACGCTTCGGTGGTAACGAGTACCTCGGTGCCGGCATGGGCATGGCGATGGTGTCGCCCGCGCTCATCAACGGCTACGAGGTGGCCAACGCGATGAACGACGGCTCGATGCAGTACTGGGACCTCTTCGGCCTCTCTGTCGCGCAGGCCGGCTACCAGGGCTCGGTCCTGCCTGTGCTTGCGGTCGCCTGGATTCTCGCGATGATCGAGAAGTTCCTCCACTCTAAGCTCAAGGGCACCGCTGACTTCCTTATCACCCCGGTCCTCACCCTCCTCATCACTGGTTTCATCACTTTCATCGCCGTCGGTCCGTTCATGCGCCTGCTTGGCGACGCCCTCATCTCCGGTCTCCAGACCGTCTATGATTTCGGTGGCCCGGTGGGTGGTTTCCTCTTCGGCTTGGTGTACTCGCCCATCGTCATCACTGGTCTTCACCAGTCGTTCCCGCCGGTCGAGCTTGAGTTGTTCAAGCAAGGTGGTTCCTTTATCTTTGCGACGGCCTCCATGGCCAACATTGCGCAAGGTGCGGTGGCCCTGGCGGTGTACTTCCACGCCAAGAGCGAGAAGCTCAAGGGTCTCGCCGGTTCCTCTGGTATTTCCGCCGTCTTCGGCATCACCGAGCCGGCCATCTTCGGTGTGAACCTGCGCCTGCGCTGGCCGTTCTACATCGGCATGGGTGCCGCCTCCATCGGCGGTATGCTCATCGCCATTTTCAAGATCAAAGCCGTGGCCCTCGGCGCGGCCGGCTTCATCGGTGCCGTGTCCATCCGGGCCACAGACATCCCGATGTTCCTCGTGTGCGCCGTCATCACCTTCATCATCGCCTTTGTTGCCGCCTTCATTTACGGCCGCTACCTCGTGTCCAAGCACGGTACGATCGACCCGGATGCCCCGGATCCGGCCGCCGCTGGAGTCGCTTCCTCCGCCACGGCCGGTGCGGCGGCGACGGCCGCGTCAGCGGACGCGCTTCGCCTGGTCTCCCCGCTCACCGGGGAGGCGATCAATCTGACGGAGGTCTCCGACCCGATGTTTGCCCAGGGCAAGCTCGGTAAGGGCGTGGCCGTTATCCCGACCGTCGGGGAGCTGCGTGCGCCGGTGTCCGGCAAGGTGACGGTGACGTTCCCCTCGGGCCACGCGTACGCCATTAAGACTCAGGGGTCCGACGGCAAGAACGTGGAAATCCTCATGCACATCGGTTTCGATACCGTCAACCTCGACGGGGAACATTTCACGGCCCACGCGAAGAAGGGCGACGAGGTGCAGGTGGGAGACCTGTTGTGCGAGTTTGATATTGACGCCATCAAGGCTGCGGGTTACGAGGTCACCACGCCGGTCGTCGTGTCCAACTACAAGAAGCTGGGCGATATCATCCCGCTGCCGGAATTCGTCTCTGGCCGGGAGATTACTGCCGGCACCGAGGTGCTCGCCGTGGAGCCTAAGCCCGTGGTGGCGGCTGAGTAGGATAGGTATCATGAATCCGATCGAGCAAGCTCAAGTAGACCCCATTATTGCCGCCAACCGCCTCGCTCAGGCGATTGTGCAGCCACCGATGAAGAGCGCCATCTTCCTGTCCATTTGTATTAAGGAGGGCCAGGAAGCAGACGCCCTCGGCGCGCTGGCCGGCGTGTCGGGGCTGGTCAACGCAGTGGGCTACCGCGCGCCGGAGGCGAACCTGACGTGCGTGACGGGCATTGGCGCGGAGTTCTGGGATCGCGCCCTCGGTACGGAGAAGCCCGCAGGTTTGCACCCGTTCCGCGAGGTCGTGGGCGATAAGTACACGGCCCCGTCCACCCCAGGTGACGTGTTCTTCCACATTCGCTCCCACGAGTTCGATCGCTGCTTTGAGCTCACTCGTCGCATCATGGATGCTTTCGGCGACGCTGTCGCCGCCGCCGACGAGGTGCAGGCGTTCCGGTACATGGATAACCGCGATCCGCTCGGCTTTGTCGACGGCACGGAGTCGCCCGTCGATCACGACGCCGCCGAGGCCGCTCTCATTACCGAGGGCCCCTGGGCTGGCGGTTCCTACATCGTCGAGCAGAAGTACACCCACGACCTGAAGAAGTGGGATGCGCTGCCCGTGGAGGAGCAAGAGAAGGCCATCGGCCGCACGAAGTTTGACGATATCGAGTTCGACGAGGACGTCAAGCCCCACAACTCCCACGTGGCGCTCAACAGCGTCAAGGACGCTGAGGGTAACTCCCTGGAGATCGTCCGCGATAACCTCGCTTTCGGTTCGGCCGCGGGTGAGCAGGGCACCTTCTTCATGAGTTACGCCGCCGACGTGCGCGTCACCGAGCTCATGCTGCGCCGCATGTTCATCGGTGAGCCTCGCGGCAACTATGACCGCATCCTTGATTTCTCCACGGCCCTCACCGGCGGCAACTACTTCGCCCCGCCGCAGGACTTCCTCGATTCCATCGAGGACCACGCCCGCGAGGGTCTCATCCCGGAAGGCGAGGAGGAGGCCAACCCGCTGCAGCCCGCGACGGAGCTCTCCGCCGCTGAGGGACTGTACTAACTTTTTGTTTCCTGGCCCCGGTTACCGCTTGCGGTAGCTGGGGTTAAACAATTCCAAAACAATTTCTACCTGCGGGTGTGAGGAATTGTGGGGATTAATTGTTGGTGAATTGTTGTAAACAATTCCCCCACAATTCTCCAGGAGGCCGGAAAATACCGACCTGGGTGTATGCAGAAGAAATTATATTAGAAAACGGGGAATCGGGGCATAAGTGGGGATAAAAACAATTCCAAAACAATTTCTACCTGCGGGTGTGAGGAATTGTGGGGATTAATTGTTGGAGAATTGTTGTAAACAATTCCCCCACAATTCTCTGTATAGTGGTCACTGTGGATATGAACCAGCCTCTTCGAAGTGACACCAGGGATTTTAAAGAACTACCGTGGCTTGTCCGGGCTGCCCTGGAGTCCGTATGGGAGGGCCAGACAGGGGACTCCGTGGAGGGGCAGTTCCTGGAACTGAAAGAAGATCCGGCGGTACACATGGATCATCGGGCGGCTGATGCCAAACTCGTTGAGATCCTGGTCGACGAGACTGTGTGCCTTGCAAATGGTGATGGTGGAGAAAAGCATCTCATCATCGGGGTTGCTGACAAGAAGCATGGTCCAGAGGCATTCACTGGTTCGAGTCGCGATATTCAGTGGTTGAGAAAGAGGATTTTCGACCGTACCAGGCCCAATCTCACGGTGGATGCCAGCACCTTCTACTTTCACGATGTGCCATTGGTGTGGATTAGGGTTCCGGAAGCGCTCGCTTTGTACACTCGCACGGACGGAGCTGCAAAGCGTCGAGTGGG
The DNA here is from genome assembly GCF_000411375.1 of Corynebacterium pyruviciproducens ATCC BAA-1742. Classification (GTDB taxonomy): domain Bacteria; phylum Actinomycetota; class Actinomycetes; order Mycobacteriales; family Mycobacteriaceae; genus Corynebacterium; species Corynebacterium pyruviciproducens. Next base: position 653,521 of record NZ_KE150447.1, read on the forward strand.
CTCGAGTTGTGAGGTGCTTAACGAGGAGCAGCGACGGGAGCTCTCGTGGAGGAGACGAAACCCGGACCGCACGTCGGCTCCGGCGAATATTTCGTTGGGGGATCTCGACCCATTAGCCATCGAGAGTGCCCGTATTTTGCTCGCGCGAAAAAGGCCCGATTATGAACCGCCACAGACATCCCTTGCTCTCCTTGAAGGCCTGGGCCTTCTTACTGCCGACGGGCAGCCAACCTTCGCTGCGTTTCTCCTGTTTTGCCCGGGCCCACAAACTGAATCCCGGGTGGAGCACTATTACAGAGAAATGCCTGGTGCGGAGCCGATCGTTCATACGTTTAACGATCCTCTCATCTTGGCCATGGGAAAGGTGAAGAGGCTCATCTCCGAGCGCTCGTCTTCAGAAATTGCCCGAATCACCTACCCTTCCGGGCAAGAGGTGGCTATCCCAGAGTTTCCTGCAACCGCGGTAGACGAAATTGTCACCAACGCCTTTGTTCACCGTGATTGGGAGATACACGGGCCAATCATTATTGAGCAATCGACGTCGTATTTGAGCGTTGTTTCGCCGGGCCCCCTTCCAGAGGGCGTACGAGAGGATCGTCTGCTGACCACCCGATCTGTACCGAGAAACCCCCTGCTGATGGCGGGAATGAGGGCGTTGGGACTTGTTGAACAGCAATCTCGTGGATTCGATCGCATCTGGCTGTCCCTTCTTAATTCGGGCCGACGTCCGCCTCGTACCCAATCAGACCAGATCGATTTCACTGTTGCCATGGCCGCAGGGAAACCAGATGTCGGATTCATCAAGGCGGTGGACGAGGTGCGGACGGCTTTCCAGGTGAATGTAACCGCGAGTGTCAACGCCATGCTCGTGTTGCGGTACCTCTTTGATCACCCGCTGGTGACAGAGCACGTCGCGGAAACTGTCATGCAGGCGAACTCGTACTCGGTAAAGGAGACATGCGAGTGGCTGGAACGTATCGGGATCATCCAAAAAGTTCCAAACTCCGCAACAGAGTGGGTGTTGTCGGAGAAAGTCGCCCGCATCTACTCCCCATACAACGGCATCGATGCCGATAAAACCGCTGTGAGTTTGGAGGAATGGATCGTCTCCGCACTGGAATCGGGTGAAAGCCTTGAAGCCAGTTCCGTCGCGGCACAATTTGGTGTGTCGCGGGAACACGTCACCGAGATTCTTCGCCACCTGCGAAACAGGGGTACCGCACGTATCGATCCGAACGGTCCGCAGCGTGGCCGCGGGACGCGGTGGATTCAGGTCTAGGCTAGCCGCCGTGCATGACGGTGACGTGCGCAACCAGGCCGGGGACGGGCCGTCGACAAGCGGGGAAACCTAGTCCTCGTCCGTCCACGTCCGGTAGGGCTCGGCGCCGTCGGAAAGGTCGGAGGTGCCGGAGAGGTCGGACTGGATGTGGATGAACTCGAAGTGCCGCTCGACCAGGTCGAGGACGTTATCGATGAGGGCCTCCTCGGGGTAGCCGAAGACGTCGTAGCCAAGCGAGCCGGACAGGTCGAATACCTCGAGGCGGTAGTACGTGTCACTCGGCGCGTTCTTTCCGCCGAAGGACGGCACGTCCGACTTCACGGGGTACACCTGGAAGCGGAAGTCCTTCTCCTCCCCGAGCGCGATGCCGAGGTCGAGCTGCGGGATGGGGCAGTCGGGGACGGGGGAGCGCAGGAGGGTCACAGTTTGGCCCGCTTTTTCTAGCTCGTGGGCGACCTTCTCCAGGGCGGGCTGCACCGTGTTCTCCACGTAGGCGGCCACCTTGTCCGTGGCGGGGTAGGTGACGGCGCGGCGCAGCCTCGTGCGCCACGATTGCGTCCCGGTTCGCCCGCTCATCGCGCCGTGGAGGGCGATGATGCGAGACTTGTCCTGGAAGGATTCCAGTTGCAGCGACTTCATGAGGCTCGCCATGATCATATAGATGACGATGGTGAACGGCAGGCCCATGACGATGGTGGCCGATTGCACGGTGCTCACGCCGTCGATTTGCAGCATGACCAGGGTGAGGATGCCGATGATGGCGCTCCACAGGATGCGCGACCACGTGGCGCCGTCCTGCTGTGAGTCGGTGATCTTGGCCGTGAAGTTGCTGAGCACAAGCGCCCCGGAGTCGGCGGAGGTGATGTAGAGCAAAAGGCCGATGATGGTGGTGAGGAACACGAGCACGGTCCCGCCGGGGTAGCTCGCGATGAGCTCGTAAAAGCCACGCTGCGGCTCGTTCATAGCGATCGCACCGAATTCGGCGTCGCCGCCACGGATGCGCTCAAGCGCGGAGTTACCAAAGAAGCTCATCCACAACAGGATGAACAGGAACGGGATGGTGAGCGTCCCCACTACGAACTGGCGCAGGGTGCGGCCGCGGGAAATGCGGGCCAGGAACAGTCCCACAAACGGCGCCCAGGCCACCCACCAGGCCCAGAAGAACAGGGTCCACGATTGCAGCCATTGGTTGGTGGCCTCGGGTGTATCGGAGAACGCGTACGTGTCCATCGTCCAGCTGGGGAACGTGGACACGTAATCGCCGATGTTCATGATGATGGCGTCAAAAAGGAACGCCGTCTTGCCGGCGACTACCACGTACACCATGAGCCCGATGGCGAGCAGCACGTTGATTTCGCTCAGCCGCTTGATGCCCTTGTCCACGCCGCTGACAGCGGACAGGGTGGCGATTCCCACGGCCAAAATCACCAGAATCGCCTGCGCGCCGGGGCCTTCCTCCAGGCCAAACATGAGTTTCAGCCCGTAATTGAGCTGCACCACGCCGATACCGAGCGAGGCGGCGATGCCGAAGGTGGTGCCCAGGGTGGCGGCGATGTCCACCGAATCCCCGATCGGCCCGTGGATCCGCTTGCCTATGAGCGGGTAGAGGGCGCTCCTGATCGCCAGCGGCATGTTGAGCCGGTAAGCGAAGTACCCAAACGCCATCCCCATGAGCGCGTACAGGGCCCACCCCGTGATGCCGTAGTGGAACATGGCGAACACGACGGCATCCTCTGCTGCCTGTCTGGTTTCCCCGCCCCCTTGCGGTGGGTTGAAGTACATCGTCACTGGCTCCGCGACGGAGAAAAACATGAGATCCACACCGATACCGGCGGCGAAGAGCATCGCCGACCAACTGAAAATGCCAAACTGCGGGCGTGAATGATCCGGGCCTAGTCTGATCGTGCCGGTGTGGGAAAAGGCGATGAAGAGCACGAACACCACGGCGGCGGTGGCGGTGAGGATGTAGAACCAGCCGAGGTTGGTGGAGATCCACGTGGTCACCGTGCGCAGCACCGTGGCGGCGGAGGTGCGGGCGAAGAGCGCCCAGGCCGTCAGCGCCACGATGCCGGCCACGGAGAGGAACAACACGGGGCGGTTGACGCGCGGTGGGCTCGAGGTGTGGTGGCCGTAGGTGGACGGATCGTCCACGCTGTAGTGGCCCACGATGGGTTGGGGTTTATAGGCTTCTTCGTCTGTTTCCTGGGGACCAGGATGCACGGTAACAGCAGCTCCTCGTGTTGGTTCGTGGTACCTGGTCATGGCACGCAGCACCGCTGCGGGTGTACAGGTTGCCCCACTGGGGGTGGTGAATTGACTAGCCAAGCGGTACCGAGGCACTCTAATACAGGGCGAAATGACAGGGGGAAACTGAACAATTCTCACGTGCGTCTCATAAACGCGGCGTAGCGTACCCCGTAACGGGGGTGGTGAAGGTCGTCGTGCCGGGTGTGAAAAAACGCTGTTGGCCTGCAAATGCTGTGGTGAAATAAAAACTTAGAAAAAAGTAAGAAATTAGTGAACGAGTCGCCACTTTTTTTAGCGCCGCTCCAGCTAGGGTAATCCGTATGAATACGTGGGATAAGCATGAACTTGTGCGCAGGGTTCGTGAGAAAAGCCGCGGTGCCGGGCGGGTGGCCGGCGCCCGCTCCAGCGCAGGAACAGTAGTCATCGCGACGAGCGTGGGAGGGGTGTGTGCGGAGGTCCTGGCCCTCGCGCAGCTTCTGGGCCAAGAACCGAACGGCGAGGTGGAGGCTATCGTCGCGATGGACGGAGGGCGGATTGTCGCCCCGTGCGGATCGTGCCGCCAGGCGCTCTATGATCACAACCTGGCTCTCAGTGTCATCGTCGCCGCGGAGAAGGTGGTTACCGCCAGGGATTTGCTGCCCTATGCGGATGCCACGGTCGCCGAGCGCGAGGAGCCACTCGCCATGCCGTCTCTGCCCGAGCTTTCCGAGCGCACGCGCTCCATTTGGGATGAGTTCAATGCGGCCCGGGAGGAGCTCTTCGGCAGCACTAGCCTGTTTAGCGGTTCTAGCACGGAGGACGCTACCCCTGGTTACAGCGCGGCCGCGTTGGGAGAGGGGGAGCACCGCCACAGCCTGCGCTCGTACGGCAGCGCCGGCACCGGTGCTGCGCCTGAGGCGGACATCGCCAGCGCCCCCACCACGACGTGGTCCACGAGCACGTACGATCGGTCCGCCTTTGAAACCGGGCCGGTAACCGAGCGCTGGGGTTGGGGGGCATCGTGGGCCAAGTAATGTACATCTCCATTGCGCTGCCGTTTCCCCGCAAGAGGCGGAGGCTCGCCAAATCGGACAAGCCCTGGTGGGATTTCCCCCGCGGGCGGTGGAATCTTCCCCACGGGCCGGCCAACCGCCGCAATACGCCGGGCGACCGCAGGCCGTAACGGCACATTTCCGCCCAAAAGTAATAGCAACCTTAATAAAAGGTAAGAAAATAATAGATTTTCGCGCGCCGGTGCGGTAACCTAATCCGGGTGAAAATCTGGGAGAAGAATGAACTATTGCGCGAGGTCAACCGCCGCTGCCGGGCCGGGGGTTCGGCAGCCGGCGTGCGCACGTCCAGCGGGCGCATCATTGCAGCCAGCGCCGTCGGCCCGCTGTGCGCGGAGACGATCGTCCTTGCCCAGGCCCGCGAGGCGGATCCCTACGGGCGGGTGACGGGGCTCCTCGTCATGGAGGACGGCGAGGTGGTCGCCCCGTGCGGTGCGTGCCGCCAACACATCCTTGACCTCGACCCCACCATCGAGGTCGTTGTCGCCGGCGAGGCCATCGTCACGGCCCGCGACCTGCTTCCCTTTGCCCGCGTCCCCGCCACGGCCACAGGTGCCACACCCCGTACGGCACCGAGCCGGGAAACCGACGAGCAGCCATTCACCTCCTACGTCAGCAGCTTCGTCGCCGCGTCCTAGTGGCACCGGGCCACCGGACCGTCAGGCCGTCACGCCTGCACGCAATCGCGCCGGGCCAATAACGCCGAACCCGTGGCCAGCGCCACGGCGGTGACTGCGAGGACAGCGACGCAGCCACCGGCGTTAAAGGCCCCGGTTAGTGGGCTCTCACCGAGCGTCCAATACCAGGGGGGAGAAGCGCTGGGAGCCGGACAGCTCGTCCACCATCGGCAGCACCGCGTACACAATGTAGCCCACCACGAGCACCACCAGCGGCACGCCCGTGACCAGGCCCCGCGTGGCCGTCGCGCCGTAGACAAGGTAGGCGATCCCGGCGTGACACAGGCCGAGCAGAAACAGGCCCACGCACGCCGTCGCCACGCGGGACTGGGCCACGTCCATGTCCGTAAGCGCCACCCTGATTCCCACCGTGGCCCACGTCGTCGCGCACATCATGGCACACCCCGCCACGCACGCCGCCCACCGCGCGAGCGCGATCTCACAGCGGGGCACCGGAAGCGTGTAGAGGATCTCAACCCGGCCCGCATTTTCCGCGTCCGCCAGCTGGTTAGAAACCCTGGTCAGGCCCATGATTCCGGCGATGAACGGCAGCAGCATGGCGAAGAGTTCGCCGTTCAAATACCCCGCGGCGGTGCCAAAATTGGTGAGCCCCAGGGGTTCCGCCACCTCCGGCGGGAGGGAATCGGCGAGGCTCGTGAGCGCGTCGGCGGTGTCGAGCATGGGCCAAAAAACGATCACCGTCGCCGCGAGCACCATGACCGAGACGGTCCACACGGCGATCGCCCGCGCCTGGACCTGCAGCGAGCTGAAAAACAGATGACTAAACCGCACGGTAATAACTCCTCAGCGTCGCCTCGAGGTCCGGTTCCCCCACCGTCAGCGCCGTGAGCTGGTACTTTCTTAGCTTGTCGACGAGCAGGTTGGGGTCACCCGTCCACTCAAAAGTCACCCTGTTGCCCCGCACGCGAACCTTGTCCGCGCCCTCGAGCGAGGTGAAGTCCGGGGGTGACGACGAGGCGTCGACAAGCACATCAACGGTGCGCACAGCGGTGAAGGAGGTAAGCGGGGCGTCGGCGACCACCCGCCCGTCGCGCAGCGCCACCACCCGCGTGGCGATGTGCTGCACCTCGGCGAGGATATGCGAGCTCAGCAGGACTGTGGCTCCGTTATCGAGGGCCTCCCGCAGCGTGGTGGCGAACACCTCCTGCATGAGCGGGTCAAGCCCGTTGGTCGGCTCGTCCAACACGAGGAACGAGGGCCGGGCCATAAACGCGCCCACAAGCCCGAGCTTTCTGCGGTTGCCGGTGGACAGCGCCCGCACGCGACGCTTTGTGTCCAGCCCAAAGCGTGAGGTCAGGGCCTCCACCCACGTCGGATCCACCCCACCGCGCAGCACTTCCCACGTGCGCAGGGTGTGCCCCACGGTGAGTTGATCGTCGAGACGCAGCTCGCCGGGGCAGTACCCGATCTCGGACCGGTCCACCCCGAGGCTCACCGTCCCGCTCGTCGGCCGCGTGAGTCCCATGATGAGCCGGATCGTCGTCGATTTCCCGGCCCCGTTGGGGCCCACAAAGCCCACCACCTCGCCGGGCTCGATAGCGAGAGTGACCCCGTCAATCGCCACCTTTGAGCCGAACTCCTTCGTCACATCGTGGCAGGTCAGAACAGGTGTGCTCATGAATAAAAATGTCCCCCTGCGAGTGCGCAGGGGGACGAGAAAAGGGAGAATCAGACGAGGGCGTAGATGCCCCACGTGAGGAGGAATCCCACCACGCCGAAGATGGTGGACAGCGTCGTCCAGTACTTGAGGCCCTGCTTGACGGTGAGGCCCATGTACTTGGTGACGATCCAGAACCCTGAATCGTTGATGTGGGAAAGCCCCAGCCCGCCGAAGCCAATGGCCACCATGATGAGCGTGGCCTCGATGGGGCTTAAGCCAGCATCGGCGATCGGTTGTGCAAGTAGGCCCGCCGTGGTGAGGAGGGCAACGGTGGCGGATCCCTGCGAGGCGCGCAACGCGGCCGACATGAGGAATCCCATGAGGATGAGCGGCAGTCCGGACGAGATGAGCAGGTCCGAGAGCACCGTGCCAATCCCGGACTCCACAAGCACGTTGGCAAAGCCGCCGCCGGCGCCGGTGACAAAGATGATGACGGCAACGGCCGGCAAGGCCGAATCGAGGATCCCGGCAGAGTGGTCCCTGTCCCACGATTGCTGGTGTCCCACGGCGATCCACGCCACGATGACGGCGATGAGCAGGGCGATGGGGGCGGCACCGAAGAACTTCACAAAGGTGTGCAGCGCGGTGCCCTCAGCGGTGACCATCGTGCCGGTGGTGCCCACCATGATGATGAGGATGGGCAGCAAGATGAGGCCCATGACCAGCCACGGCGAGGGCGGGTTGGGGAACACGCGTGCCTCGTCGGTTTCGGCTGGAGACTCGCCCCGCACCACGTGATCGAGGTTGAACCGCTTGGCAATGAGGAACCCGATCAAGGCGGTCACAGCGGCGATGGGCAGCGAGATGGTGAGGAGCAGCCCCACGTCCTCGTTGAGCAGTTCCGCCACGGCCACCGGGCCGGGATGTGGCGGGACCACGACGTGCACGGTCAGCATGGTCGCCGCCACAGGCAGACCGATCTTGAGCGGGTTGAGCCTCGCCGCCGAGGCGAAACCGAAGATGATGGGGGCCAGGATAATGAACCCCACGTCGAAGAACACGGGAATGCCGAGGATGAACGCGGCGATCGTCACAGCAGCCGCGACCTTCTTCGGCCCGAGCTTGCCGGTGAAGTACCGGGCGATGGATTCGGCACCGCCCGATTCCTCGATGATCTTGCCCAACATCGCGCCGAGGCCCACGACGATGGCCACGTTGCCGAGCGTTCCGCCCACGCCCTTGGTCACGGACTGCACCGCGTCCGTCAGCGGGATCCCGGAGGCCGCCGCGGTGAGCACCGCGACGAGTAGGAGGGCTACAAACGCGGGCATCCGCACCCAGATGACGAGGACGAGGAGGACGGCGACGGCCGCCACGCCCAGCCCGAGGAGTGCCATACCTGTCATGGTTATGCCCCGCTAGGGTCGTCGGGGGAGACGACGGTGATGATGGTGGAGTCATCCTTGGCAGCCAGCCCACGGGCGAGCCCCTGCAGGTACTGCTGCTCAGCGGCTGCGGCAACCGGAACGGCGATACCGACAGACTTGGCCGCCGCGGTGACGATCCCCATGTCCTTAACAAAGATGTCCTCACGCGACTTCACCTCGGCCCCCTCCTCGGTGTACGCCTGGAGCATTCTCGGCCCACGATCGCCGAGCATGAAGCTCGCCGCCGCGCCACTCATGAGCGCATCGAGGGCGGCCTTCTGATCCAGGCCGAGCTTTCCTGCCAGGGCCATGGCCTCACCGGCGGCGGCGATGTGCACGCCACACAGCAGCTGGTTGACGGTCTTCATGGCCTGCCCCGCGCCGGGCTTATTGCCCACGATGACGAGGTTGCCGGCCATCTTCTCCAACACGTCGCGGCGCTTGTCCACAACCTCGGGGTGCGCGCCCACGACAACGAGCAAGTCGCCTTCGCCCGCCCGAACCGGGCCACCGGACACGGGTGCGTCGATGATGTCGATGCCGTGCTCGGCGAGGTCGCCGGCGGCCTTTTCCACGCCGGCGATGCCCACGGTGGAGGTGAGCAGGATGGTGGCGCCCTCCTTCATCGCTTCGACGATCCCGTTGAGCCCGAACAGGGCCTCTTCCAGCTGGGCCTGGTTGCGCACGGCGAGGAGGACCACGTCGGCCTGCGCCACCGCCGCGCGGGAATCAGTGAAGGTGGTGATGCCCGCCTTCGTTGCCAGGTCGAGGCGTGCGGGGTTGATGTCCACGCCGTTGACGGTGAAATCCTCGGCGAGGTTTTCGGCCATGGGTAGCCCCATGGCGCCGAGGCCGATGACGGTAATGGTGCTAGTCATGATGGATGTTTCTCCTTTGTTGTTGCTACTTGTTGCTCAGGCGGGTGACGACATCGACGAGCGACTCGTCGTTTCCTACGTTTCCTGCAAAGACGATGTATGGGATGCCTGCGGCCGGGCCGTCTTCGGCCTTCCACAGGCTGATGATGCCGGGTTGCATGGGACCGACGACGGTGGCGCGGGTCATCTCCAGGCCCTTGGACGCGGTGTCGGAGGAGGTGATGCCACCCTTGGCGATGACGAACTTGGGTGTGACGGTGTGCACCACCTTGTTCACGGTTCCCACCAGCGCCTCCGAAACGGTGCGGGCGATCCGCAGCGAATCGTCCTTGTCCTTGCCTGTGACGAGTTCGCGCGAGGTGTGGAGGATGACGTTGCCGGATTTCAGCGCCTCGGAAATCTCGGCGGCGAGCTGGTTCGTGTACCCCTCCGGGTTGTCCAACACGGTTCGCACGTTGAGTTCTTTCACCACCGCTTGATCGGCTCGGATGAGTGCGTTGAGCTGACGGGTGGTGGTTGGAACGTGCGAACCGACAACGATGAGGCCGCCTTGGACGTGATCGTCGGTGACTCCGGCCTCGGCGAGCGTGTCCGCTGTGACGACGGCAGGGATGTCCTGCCCGATGACGGCGCGCACAAACGGCGGCCCGACGCGGTAGATGAACTTCTTCCCGGCGTCTTCAGCCTTCTTCAAAGCGACGGCGAGGAGGCGGAGGTCATCCTCGGTGACGATGTCCACGGCGATGGCCTGCCTATCGTGGGCCTGCTCCAGCTTCTCGTGCGCGGTGCCGCCGCGCAGGTCGTTCAAATCGATGACGATGACGTCGGAAGCCTTCTTGGCGCCGCCGGTCTTTTCCTCCACCCATTCGGAGAGCTTGGAGTGGGCGTACCCAAACGTGGCATCCTGAGCGAACTCGGTTTCGGCGGTGGGGACGAACCCGTCGGTGGCGTTGCCCGCGTAGTGGATCCCGCCGACGGTGATCCGGCCCGCATCGCCGAATGCTGGGACGATGAGGTACCCGTCGATGGCCGCGCCGCTGACGTCGGCAAGCGTGTCGGGCTCGAGCGGGAAGTGACCGCGCAGGGTTGAATCGGAGCGGGAAACGAAGGTGAGCTTCCTGTCCCCGGCGGCGGCGAGCGCAGCGTGGGCGACCTCCTCGTTGATCGCCTTGGCATCGGCGGGCGCGAGGGACCGCGAGTTGGTCATGACGTAGATCGCAGGCGCGTTCTGGTCGAAGGCCCAGGCCAGATCATCGGGTGTCCACCGGGTGAGGACGGGCAGATCGGCGACGGACTGGGTGCCGGTTGGGTCGTCATCCAAGACGATGAGGACGTCGCTGCGTGCTGGCACCTTGGCCGCTGGGAACGCGACCGGCTCGTGGAACCCGGCCGTGAGTTGGTCGAGAGTGTAAGGCATGTGTTTTCCTCCTAAAATTCCTAAGACCACAGACCTCAGAGGACTTATGTCTGAGCGTAGCGATGGATAAACCTGCAGTAAAGAAAAGTGGGTTAATTCACTTCCCCGGGGGTGAAATCCGGGGTTAGTGAGAGATAATTAGTCCTCGTTGGGGGAAACGGGGGTAGGGGAGCCCGGGATGTGCGAATTGATGTCTTCCAGGGTTTGCGTCATGTGGGCCCGCATCGCGTCCTTTGCCGCCTGCGGATCGTGATCGTAGAGCGCCTGGAGGATGGTCTCGTGGTGGTGCAGTGCGCGGGCCCGAATGTCCGGGTAGGAGTTGGTGATGAGCCGCGAGTTGCTCAGCGCGTCCTGCAGCGGCAAGATGACGGCCTTGATGAAGGGGTTGCCCGTCGCCTCGAGGATCTTCGTGTGGAAGGCGACGTCGGACCGCGTCACCTCTTCGGGGTCCGTGGCCTGGCGGTACGTGTCCACCGTCTCTTGTACCTCGGCGAGCTCAGCGTAGGTGATCTTTTCCGCCGCGATTCCCGCCGAGCCCACCTCGAGCATCCGTCGCAGCTGGGTGAGGTACGCGCCCACCTGTCGCTTATCCAGCTGCTGCGAAATCGCGTAGATGAGGGTTTGCACGTCGATCCACTCGGATTGCGGGCACACGAAGGTCCCGCGCCCGTGGACAACCTGTACCACCCCGCGCTCGGCAAGCGTGCGTACTACCTCGCGCATCGTCGGGCGAGAGACCTCGAGGTACTGGGCCAGGTTTGATTCGTTGGGAAGGGCTTCGCCGGGCGCGAATTCGCCAGCAATGATGGCATCCAGTAGGCGGTTGACGCCTTGCGTAACCAGATCCGTGCGCATGTGCCCTTCCCTTCATCGGCAAAGTCTGACCAAACTAAGTATAAATTTAGCTGGCTACAGCAGTCTCCTTGAGGAGGCGTTCGACGAGAACGTGAACCGACGTGTAGGCGCTTCTGTCTAGCCCACTATTCAGGAATTCTCTAAACGTGGGTGGCAGCGGTGGAAAACGCCGCGCGCGCTGTACGGCCCGGTTGATGTCGGCCTCACTGAAGCTCACAGAAGAGAGGTCGTTCTTGCGGTAATGGGGGTTGTGGTGGTGGAGGCGGCTTAAGCATTCTCGTTGGGTGAGTACGCCTACGCCGTCCTCGTAGTGAAGAAGCAACCAGTACTCAAACTGGGGAAGCGAGAGCCCCAGCCCGCGATCCTTGCGCTTCGCCGCCCAGGAAAATAGCACCTCGATCTGTTCGGCGGTGTACGTGTCCTTGTCGGACACTATCCACATTTGGTCGCCCGAGCGGATCTCGCCCTTGCGCTTAAACTCGTCCAGCACGTCATCCGCAAGCTCCGTGAGCGACTCAGGATCGGGGGCGCTGCGCCCGGGAACCACCTTTACCTTTACATTGGCGCCTCGAAAGCGGTCGAAATAACGCTTTTCGGTGTCGCCCTCGACGATTATCCCAAAGAGTGCCTTCAAGGCGCGGGTATTGGCTCGCTTCCGATTCCGGTTGAGTTTTTGGCGTGCGTTCACTTCGTCACCCCTTTGCTTGGAACGGCAGCGGTGAGATCGCGGGAACCGCGCCGAGCCGACCTTGGAGGTACGCCTTGCGGATGTCCTTGTCACTGCGCAAACCGTCGAATTCGGAGAGGACCGTCAGCGTTGTGGCACCCGCGCGCTTTTCCACCAGCCAGATTTGGTCCTTGCGGAGGCGCTGCGGGTCCATGAGCATGAGATCGTGAGTGGTGAAAATAAGTTGCGACCGAAGCCCAGGGTTGCACGCTTCGAGGAATCCGTCGAGAAGCGCCCGCGAAAGCTCGGTATGGAAGCTCTTGTCCAACTCGTCAATGGCGAGGACAAAGGGCTCGCGGGAATGCACGAGTGCCGAGACTTGGCTGATGAGCCGAGCTGCCGACTTCGTGCCATCGGATTCATTCTCCCAGCTAAGGGGTGCGTTGAAGTCATCGTGCCCTTCATGCACCATGGCGATCCTGTGTATCGAAATACGCCCATCGTGGAGACTGAACTTGTAGCGTTCACCGGCATTTTCGATCTCCATGGTCGGCAGATCGTGCCGAGCGTCGCGGGAGTGCAGCTCGTCCTCGATTTTCGTCAAGAGCCCGGGGGAAAGGCGTAGCGACGAGGGGGCGACCTCCGTCTCAATGACACCCACGATGCCGGCATCGATGTCCGGAATAATGTGCTTCCAGTTCTCGCGGTAAGGGTAGAAGTCCAGGCGACGCGACGCGCGAGTATCCACCACGAGCACTTTGCCGGCCCACGTGAAAACTGCGGTGAGATCCTTGATTTTGCGGCGGGATTCCTCGTCGGTCAGCCGAGGTGATGAGGCGGCAAAGTAGGTGGGGATCGGCGTTGCTGCCGGGGCAGTTGCGAGAAGAGTCTCGATGATTCCCGAGGGGTGAGCGGGGTCGATACGGTGCCCATGGAAGAAGAGATGGGACTCGTCGCGGCTGAAAATGGTTACTTCGCTGCGGCTTGTTAACCGCGTGAGATGTTCACTGTGAATCGCTTCCCTGGTGTAGGAGATGATGTATTCGTACAGCGTCTCGTTCCAGCAGAACAACACCTCGAAAACCGTCGGCTTGGTGCGTGAATCGTCGTCGAGCAGAAACGGTTGGTAGTTCAGTGGTGTACCCGGAAGCGAGGAGGGGTGGAGGAGCTCTCTAAAAGCAGTCAGCGCCGCGAGAATGTTTGATTTTCCCGATCCGTTCGCGCCAAAAAGTGCAGCGACCGGGTTTACCTTACGGCGATATTTCTTTAGGTAGGGCAGTTGCGCCGAGCCTTTCTGTTCGCGTCCCGGCACGAGGTTGAAAGAAACCGGCTGGTTAATGGAGCGAAAATTGGAAACGGTGAGATCGAGGAGCATTGCTTCCTCCTCCTTGGGTAGTCCAACGTGGTCACCCCAAGTGTACAAAAGGCGAGAAAATACCGCAGCTTTTGTGGCGGTTGAGGGCTTCGCGTGAGCTCTCGCATTCCCGCCGGCTTGCCGCTGGCTGCTTGCCTGGCACGGGCCGGGCCGGGAACCGTCCCAAGCTACGTTTCGGGGGTGTAGGAAGGGGGTGAGCCGGGTATTGAACAAACAATAAAAGCCGCGGTCGAGCCACACATCCCGCGGTTGCCACAACTTGCAAAGTAAAAACGGGCCGTGCCGCTCATTTCTATTGATAGCATCATTTTTAGTTTCGAGGGGATACCAACTTCGCCGCGAAGCGGAAAGACAGAAAGGATCGATTGTGGCATCCGATACGCAGGACACGCAGCACGCGCAGACCACCATCGACGACGTACGCCACGACCCGTACGTCCTCACCAAGGAGAAAATCCAGGAGCCGCCGACGGGCCTCAAGCAGTCGCTCAAGTTTCTCGGCCCGGGCATGATCACCTCGGCCGCGGTCGTCGGCTCCGGGGAGCTCATCACCGCCACCACGCTCGGCTCAAGGGTGGGAATGATGCTGTTGTGGCTCATCTTCGTGTCCACCTTTGTCAAGGTGTTCATCCAGGTAGAGCTCGCGCGCTGGTCGATCTCCACGGGCAAGCCGGCGATCTTCGGCTACGACGAGGTGAAGCCCACAATTGCGGGCCATGGTTGGCCCAGTTACATCGTCCTCATTATGTTCTTCCAGTTCGTCACCGGCCAGGCGGGCGTCATCGGTGCCGCGGGCGTGACCACCCGCACGGCCGCCGCCGCCGAGCCCCTGGGCGTTGCCATCCATGGCATCCGCCGCGCGGAGAGCGTCACCGGGCCCATCGCCGGCCAGACGATTCTTGTCAACGGGTGCGGGCCCATCGGCGCGTTCCTCATCGGTGCCGCCAAGCACTTCGGGGCCGCCGAGGTGTACGCCTGCGACCTGGCCGATCTCTCCCTCGGCCACGCCCGCGACATGGGTGCCGATCACCTCATCAACCCCACCCGCGATGAGCTGCCCCACGATGTCCCCCTCGTGTTCGATTGCTCCGGTGCCCCGGCCGCCATCGATGGCCTGCTGCGCGCCACCCGCCGCGGCGGCACGCTCGTGCAGGTGGGTAACCTCCCCGGTCAGCCGGCACCGATCGGACTGGGCCAACTTGTGACCCGCGAGATCACCTACATCGGCTCCTACCGCTTCATTGACGAGGTCACCGACGCCCTCGAGGCGATGGCCTCCGGGCTCGACGTGGAGCCCCTGCTCACCCACGAGTTCCCCATTGGCGAGGCGCCCGCCGCCTTCGCCACGGCCGCCGACCGCTCCACCGGGTCGTCCAAGGTGCTGCTCAAGCTGAGCTAGCCGCGCCTGTGCGTCACCGCCGCCACCACGAGGAATACCGCGGTGACGGCGACGGCGGCGATGAGCATGTCCCGGGTCTGTTCCACAGTGGGCCCGGTATTGCCGATCCACGCCATGCACCCACCGCCGGTGAGCCCACCGAGGATGGCCGAGCTACGGCGACCAAAGGAGCGTCGGAAAGCGAAAGAAAGCACAACCACCAGGGCTGCGAGGGCGACGGGCGCGGCGACCATGGCTACTTGCCTACGGCGCGCCGGACGAGTCCGCGGACGGTGGCCTCCACCTTGTCGTTCACGTCGATGATGGCGTACGAGGTGGGCCACATATGGGTCTGGTCGAGCTGCGCGTGGTCGTTGAAGCCGAGCGTGCAGTACCGGGCCCCAAACTTGGCGGTTGGCTGCAAGAAGAGGATGACGTTGCCCTCGTCGTCGGCGTAGGCAGGGAACCCGTACCACGTGCGCGCGTGCAGCTCGGGGGCCTCGGAGATGACGATGCTGTGGATCCGCTCGGCGATGGTCTTATCCATCCCCTCCAGCTCGTCGATGGCCTCTACCAGGGCTTGCTCGTCCCGCGCGTACTTCTTGGCGCCCTTGACACCGCTGTCCGCGTCCGCCCTGAGCTCTGCGGCCCGCTGTTTCATTGCCTCCAGCTCTGCCTCGGAGAAGCCTGCCATGGGGGTGTCCTTTCCTCGGGGTTTTTATTCAAGTGTAAACGCGTACCTGCGCGGGCGTGTCATTTCCTCGCGTTGACGGAATTCTGCGCCTTCACCACGCCCTCCGCGCAAATCTCCCGCACCGCCTCCGCGGCACCGGCAATGTCGGTCCCCTCATCCACCGGGCCGAGAACGTGCTCCACCACGCTCACCCCCTGCGGTCGCCCCACGCCCACCTTGACCCGCACGTACTCTCGCCCGAGCCACTCACTCACGGATTTGAGGCCGTTGTGACCGTTCTCGTTTCCCCCCACCTTCAGTTTGAGCTTTCCGACGGGTAGGTCCAGCTCATCGTGGATCACCACAACATGGCCCGGATCCACCCCCCACTTTTTCGCAACCGGGCCCACCGCGTCACCGGACTCGTTCATGTACGTGTTCGACCGCACGTACGCCACGTCGCCTGAAAGAATGTAGCGGGCCGGGATCCCGCGGATCGGCTCCCAGGCAGCATCGCCCACGAGCGCGTCGATCACCATGTAGCCCACGTTGTGGCGGGTGGCCTCGTACCTGGGCCCGGGATTGCCCAGCCCGACGACGAGCCAGACGGGGTGGGGTTGCTTACGGAAAAGTTTCACCCATCTAGTGTTGCATATATGACTTCACCACAACTCGCCTACGTCGTCGCCGGTAGTGAAGCAACCGGTGGCGCCGGCTTCCAAGTAGACCTGAAAACCTTCCAGCAGCTCGGCGTGTACGGCGTCGGCACGCTCAGCTGCATCGTCTGCTTCGACCCCAAGAACAACTGGGGCCACCGCTTCCACCCGGTGTCGGCGGACATCATCGCAGAGCAGATGGAGGCGGCCCTTGCCGCCCACCCGTCCATGAAGACGGTCAAGGTGGGCATGCTTGGCACCCCCGACACCATCGACGTGGTCTCCCGCGGCCTGCGCGAGCGCGAGTGGGACAACGTGCTTGTTGATCCGGTGCTCATCTGCAAGGGCCAAGAACCGGGCGCCGCCCTCGACACCGACAACGCCCTGTGCGAGAAGATCCTCCCGCTGGCCACCGTCGTCACCCCCAACGTGTTCGAGTCCAAGACCCTCTCCGGCATGGACTCCATCGAAACCGTGGAGGACCTCGAGGAGGCCGCCCGCAGGATCGGTTCCCAGGGTGTCAAGTACGTGCTGGCCAAGGGTGGCGTCGAGCTTCCCGGCCCGAACGCCGTCGACGTCTTGTGGGACGGCGAGAAGATCACCCGCTACGAAAAGCCCAAGGTAGGCGAGCAGCGCGTATCCGGTGCCGGCTGCACCCTCGCCGCCGCCGTCGCCGCCGAGCTGGCCAAGGGCGACTCAATTTACGACGCCGTAGCCACCGCCAAGGACCTCGTCTACCGCGGCATCGTCGCCCGCGTCTCCGCCGAGACCCCCTTCGACACCGTGTGGCAGGGCGCGTAGGAACAACTCCACACTTATATGGTCAGACCACCTGAATATTCCCAGGTGGTCAAACCCGCTACAAAGTGATGAGGCAACTTTTTCCATCCAGGTGTTGCGCAGGCACACCCCGCGTGTCACAATCAAGCCGTGGAACATGGGGGATTAATTCACACACGGGGGTTCTCGTCCGCGCAGCGCGCGCGGATCACTCGCCTGAAAAACCAGGGCACGCTTGTTATGCTGAACCGCGGCGTGTACTACGACGCGGCGGAGTTTCGTCTCCTCCCGCCATCGGAGCAGTACCGTCTGCGCTGCCTGGCGGCTGGAATTGCGGGGTACGAGCTGGTGGGAGTGTCCGCTGCGGCGCTGTATGAGCTTCCGCTGCGTTACAACTACTCCTGCGTAGATGTGCGTGGCAGACCACAGGTTCCGCCGCACTTTCTGAGGCGAGCGGTGCCACCAGGCTGCATGATTAACAGGGTTATCAGGGGCTATGAGGTGGAGCTCACATCGCCAGCCGCTACCGTTGCTGATATTGCCAGGTGGTACCAGATGCTGGAGGCCGTACGGGTTGGCGACTCCGCGGTCAAGCGGGGGTTGGCAACGGTTGAGCAGCTTCATGAGGAAGAAAAACGCCGTCACAGGAAGCACGGATCGCCTAAGATGCGTCAGGCCCTTCGCCTCATCAACGGTCTATCCGAGAGTCCGCGGGAAAGCGATGTCAAAGTAGCCTTGTCCCGCGGCGGCTTCCCGCCGCCACAGCAGCAGACGGAGATCTATGACGTGCGCATGGTATTCATCGGTCGCCCCGACTTCCTCTACCCGGAACGCTCGTTGGCTCTCGAGTACGACGGGTGGAACAAAACCCACGGCTATTACGGCAACACCGCAGATAGGGCCATCAACCTGGAGCGCGCCCGCGAACGCCGGCTTGTCAGCGAGGGGATCAACCTCATTCGTATAACAAAAGACACCTACGCGTCGGGGGTGTGGCTGGACGAGCTGAAAGCCATGTGGAATCGTGGGGTGCCCTTCCCACAGTCTCAACTCCGGGGTGGTGGCCCCGCCTGGTAGCGCGTAGGCAAAACTGCACACCGATATGGTCTGACCACCTGCAAAAGAGCAGGTGGTCAGATATGCTACAACCGGTTGTGTCAACTTTTTCCAGGTTTCGCAGGAAAGTCCAGGAAAACCCAGGAAAACCCAGGAAAACCCCACCGAAAAACCCTCCTATGCGGCTTCCTTCCGCCTCATGATGGCATCGGAGACCACGTACACCACGAGGCCCGCGACGGCGACGGCGAAGAGGATCCACAGGATCCCCGAGTAGCTCAGGTTCGAGTCCATGAGCCCGGAGGCGTAGGCGATCCCGGCGGGGATGGCGATGTTGATGGTGAGGTTGTAAAACCCGATGGCGATGCCGGATTTCTCCGGCGGGATGGAATACACCGCCGAGGCGACCAGCGGCGCGTACATGAGCGCGAAGCCGGTGGCGAACATGACGATGGACACCACGAGCACCCACACGCCCACGGTGGACAGCACTGCAGGCAGGGCCAGCGCCGCCGAGATGAGCACGAGCGCGAGGATGATCGCCTGCCGGTTGGGCAAAAACTTGCCAATCCACCCGGACAATACGCCCACCACCACGGCGCACGCGTAGCCGGGCGCGATGAGGGCGCTGGCGGTGTCGATGTCGAGCCCATGCAGGTCGCTTGCCATGTAGGAGAACATGATGATCCAGCCGAGCTGCGTGGAGTACACGAGCAGCACGGTGACGAGTGCCCACACGTAGCGGCCGTTGAAGAAGAACTCTCGCTGCACGAGCGCCTGCGGGTCGCGGCCGATGTGCCACCAGAAGGCGCCGGCGGCCACGAGTGCGAGCACGAACCAGGCCCACCCTGGGATGAAGACGGGGGTGAAGGTGAGCGTGATGGCGAGCGCCATGAAGCTGACGATCCCCAGCCCGGTGGAGTCGAGGTGGCTGACGGACACGTTTTCCTCTTCAGGCACCTGCCGCAGCACGAACGGCACCGCGAGGATGAGCACGAGCGGCAACAGGAACATGACGGTCCAGTGGATGTTGGCGGAGACGTAACCGCCGGTGAGCACGCCGATGAGCATGGATCCCCGGAAGCATGCGGTGGAGAACCCGAGGTAGGTTTTCTGCTCTTCCTTTGCGATGTGTTTGGTCACGTAGATCACGTACAGTGTCTCGGCGGCGGAGAGGCCGATGGTCTGCACGAGGCGGCCGATGAGCACGAGCGCCCAGATGGATTGGCCGAAGAACCCGATGAGGGATCCCACGACGATGAACGCGATGCCGATGGTGAGCAGCTTGCGGATGGCGATGGAGTCCGCCAGCGCCGCGTACACTACGGCGCCGATGCCGATGATGATGCCGGCGATGGTCGCCTGCAGCGATACCTGCGAGGGCGTCAGCGAGAGGTCGTCGCCGATCGCCTTGGTGATGAACTTGAACCCGTTGTCCACCACCAGGCAGAACAGGAACACGAAGATGAGGATGGGGATGGCAACCTTGGGGTTGCGTCTCGCCTTGGTGGAAACCTCAAACATTTAGATCGCCGCCAGCGGGAGGGCGAGCTCCATCATGGTAGTGAAGGCGGTCTGCCTCTCCTGAGGGGTGGTGGCCGCACCGGTGATGATGTTGTCGGAGACGGTGAAAATGCCCATGGCTTCCACGCCGGCCTCGGCGGCCACGGAGTAGAGGCCCGCGGATTCCATTTCCACGCCGAGCACGCCCATCGCGGCCCACTTGTCATTGACAGACGAATCGTAGTTGTAGAACACGTCGGCGGAGAGGATGTTGCCTACGTGAACGGGGATGTTCTGCTCGCGGGCGCGACGGTACGTGTCCTCAATGAGGCGGAACGATCCGATCGGTGCGAACGTACCGGGCAGGTTGTACTGGGAGGCGAAGTTGGAATCGGTGCACGCTGCTTGACCGATGATGACATCGTAGAGGTCGATGTCCTTCTGGATGGTGCCACAGGAGCCCACGCGGATGAGCTTTTTGCAGCCGAAGTCGTGGATGAGTTCCCACGCGTACAGGGAAATCGAGGGGATGCCCATGCCGGAGCCCATGACGGACACTTCGTGGCCCTGGTAGGTACCGGTGAAGCCGAGCATGTTGCGCACGGAGTTGAACTGCACGGCATCCTCGAGGTACGTCTCGGCGATGAACTTGGCCCGCAGCGGGTCGCCGGGCAGGAGGATGGTCTCCGCAATCGGTGCGCCCTGTGGGTTGATGTGGGGTGTTGATTCTCGCATGGTTATTTCTCCATTCCCGTGGCCCGTGCCACGTCGTTTTTGAGCTGGTCGATTCGTGTCGGGTCGCCTGCGACCTCGAGGTAGCATTTGAGTTTCGGTTCGGTGCCGGAGGGCCGAATGACGACTCGGTCGTCGGCCTCGGTGAAGAACATGACGCCGTCGGTGGGTGGTTCGTGGTCGGTGAGGTCCACCACCCGCACCACGGGGGAGCCCGCCAAGGATGTGGGTGGGGTGGCCCGGATGTGGTCCATGGCCTGCGCGATGAGCGAGGTGTCGGTCACCCTGAACGTGAGTGGGGCGGTGGTGTACCCGCCGAATTCGGTGCGCACGGACCGAAGGTGGTCGTGCACGGTTACCCCGCGGGCCTTGAGTTCCGCGGTGAGCGAGGCGAACACGATCGCGGCGGAGATGCCGTCCTTGTCGCTCACGTGGGCCGGGTCGCAGCAGAATCCAATCGCTTCCTCGTAGCCGAACCCGAGCTTTGATGCGCGGGCGATCCACTTGAACCCGGTGAGGGTTTCGTAGTGGTCGAGCCCGAATTTCTCGGCCACCTTGCCCAGCGCCCGCCCGGAGACGATGGAGTTCGCCAGCGACCCGGTGAGCCCCTTCTGGGCCAGGTAGTGCCCGAGCAGCAGTCCGGTCTCGTCGCCGGTGAGCTGCTCGCCGTCGGCCGCCACGGCGAGCCTGTCGGCGTCCGGGTCGGCCGCGATGACGAGGTCCGCGCCGGCCTCTTCGGCAAGCTCAAGCGCCAAATCGAGCGCCCCTGGTTCCTCTGGGTTGGGGAACCGCACGGTGGGGAAGTCTGGGTCGGGTTCCATTTGCTTGTCGACGCACACCACGTCGCCGAACCCCGCCCTCTTCAGTGCGCTTACGAGAGTTGCACCGCCCACGCCGTGCATCGGCGTGACCACGATCTTCAGCCCGGCCTTGGCGTTGGCGTCGGCGGTTTGGCACATCCCCACTGCCGCGGCGATGAACTCATCGGTGACATCGCACCGTTCGATGAGATCGGTGGACAGCGGCGGATCGACGGGGGCTGTCTCGATGGCGGCGGCGATGTCGGCGTCGGCCGGCGGCACGATCTGGATGCCGTCGGAGAGGTACACCTTATAACCGTTGTATTCCGGCGGGTTGTGGGAGGCGGTGATCATGATGCCGGCGTCGGCCTGCAAGAATTTCACGGCGAACGCGGTAACAGGGGTGGGCCGCTTGGGGGTCAACCCGATGGCGTGGACGCCGGCGCCGGAGAGTACCTTAAGCGCGGCGTCGTAGAATTCCGCCGAGCCGTGGCGGGCGTCGCAGCCGACTACCACGCGGGAATCCGGGCCGAGGTAGGCGGCAAGCCCCGCCGTGGCCCGCTTGACGTTGGTCACGTTCATCTGGTCGTCGCCGTCACCTACGGTGCCGCGCAGCCCGGCGGTGCCAAAGTGCAGTCCGAATGGCTTATGCGAGTCCATCGAGCACCTTCTTCGAGGAGCTGAGCCCCAGTCGCGTGGCGCCTGCGTCGACCATTGCCAGCGCGGTTTCGGCATCGCGGATGCCGCCGGAGGCCTTCACGCCGAGCCGTCCGCCTACCGTTTCGCTCATGAGCGAAACAGCGTGCACGGAGGCACCGCCCGCCGGGTGGAACCCCGTCGAGGTCTTGACAAAGTCGGCCCCGGCCTTTTCGGCGGCCGTGCAGCACGCCACGATCTCTTCGTCGGAAAGCGTCGCGGTCTCGAGGATGACCTTGAGGAGCGCACTACCGCACGCACCCTTCACGGCCCGGATTTCTTCCTCGATCTCGGCGAACTTGTGCTCCTTCGCCCAGCCGATGTTTTGCACCATATCCACCTCGTCGGCACCGTCGGCCACGGCCTGACGCGCCTCGGCCACCTTGACGGACGTTTTCACGGCCCCGGACGGGAAGCCGATGACGGTGGCGACGTGCACGCCCGCGGGCGTGTCGACGGGCAGCATGGAGGGGGAGACGCAGATGGAGTACGTGCCGAGCTCGCCTGCCTCCTTGGCAAGCGCGTCGACATCGGCGCGCGTAGACTCTGGCTTGAGCAGCGTGTGGTCAATCATGTGGGCCAATTCTGAACGTTTCATAGTGTCCTTCCTGGTGATTTTCCTTCTATGCCCGATTATGGGCACGCCATGCACACGTGTCAATGGATAGATTGTCAAAAGTGCCGCCCGTTACAGAAAAATTACCCCCGCTCGGGTGCACGCGACCGTCGAACAGGGTTTAAGATAAGTTGAACGACGTTTTGCTAAGGAGATTTTTCGCCATGACCGATATTCTCGCGCGCGCCCGCGCAAAGGTGCTGGACGAAGGCACCCCACTCAACCAGGATGAACTCCTCGAGGTCCTCCAGCTTCCCGACGACCGCATCGACGACCTCCTCTCCCTCGCCCACGAAGTCCGCGTCAAGTGGTGCGGCGAAGAGGTCGACGTCGAGGGCATCGTCAGCCTGAAAACCGGCGGCTGCCCCGAGGACTGCCGCTTCTGCTCCCAGTCCGCCCTCTACGATTCCCCCGTCAAGGCCGTCCGCCTCGATATCGAGGGTCTCATCGAGTCCGCCAAGGAAGTCCAAAAGACCGGCGCCACCGAGTTCTGCATCGTCGCCGCCGTCCGCAGCCCCAACGAGGCCCTCATGGAGCAGGTCGAAGATGCGGTGGGCCGCATTCGGTCCGAGGTGGACGTCAACGTGTCCGCCTCCCTCGGCATTCTCAACCAGGCCCAGGTCGACCGCCTGAAAAAGGCCGGCGTCCACCGCTACAACCATAACCTCGAGACGGCCCGCTCCCACTTCCCCAACGTGGTCACCACGCACACGTGGGAGGAGCGCGTCCACACCGTCGAGATGATCCGCGACGCCGGCATGGAGACGTGCGTCGGCGGCATCCTCGGCCTCGGCGAGACCCTCGAGCAGCGGGCCGAGTTCGCGTCCGAGCTCTCCGCCCTCAACCCCACCGAGGTTCCCATGAACTTCCTTGACCCCCGCCCCGGCACCCCGTTCCAAGACCTCCCGCTCGTCCCCATCAAGGATGCCCTGCGCGCCATCGGCGCCTTCCGTCTGGCCCTGCCGCGCACCATCCTCCGCTTCGCCGGCGGCCGCGAGCTCACTCTCGGCGATATCGGCACGGAGAAGGGCCTGCTCGGCGGCATCAACGCGGTCATCGCCGGCAACTACCTCACCACGCTCGGCCGCGACGCCGAGAATGACCTCGACATGCTCGACCGGATGCACCTCCCCATCAAGGCCCTCAATGCGACGGTCTAGCTCTACTGCGCTTGCCGACGCTGTCCTCTCCGGCGAGCCCCCCACCTTCGACCCCTACGGTGGTCGCCCCCGCACAGGTTACGAGCCGCCCCGCTTCTGCCAGCTCTGCGGCAGAAAAATGGCCGTGCAGGTCACCCCGCACGGCTGGGTCGCCCACTGCGCCAAGCACGGCGAGCTCGACTCCGCCTGGCTGCGCCACTAGTCACACCATTACCCCCCGTACCCAACTGTTTAGTGCGGGGAGGCGGACTCGTGGTGCGCCTGCGCCTCCTCGCTGCCCTTCGCCCCGTCGTCGCCCTGCGGCCCGGACAGCACGTTGGTGAGGTCGGCGAGCTTCGGCGGCTTCGTGTTCGGCGAGGTGGATTCGCGATGGTAGAAGTAATACGTCAGCGCGCCGCCGGCGAGGAAAAAGCCGATGGTGGCGATGAGCTTCCGCCACGAGAATGAGAACATACGAACTCCTTTGCAAAACGGTTCCTGCTAATAGGGTATACGATAGTGGCCATGAGTATTTCGACCGCAACCGCGACTCTCCACACTAATCACGGGGACATCGCGATCGAGCTTTTCGGTAACCACGCCCCCAAGACCGTCGACAACTTCGTCACGTTGGCCAACGGCGAGAAGACGGGCGAGCCGTTTTACGACGGCGTCATCTTCCACCGCATCATCGCCGGCTTCATGATCCAGGGCGGCGACCCGACGGGCACCGGCATGGGCGGCCCGGGCTACCAGTTCGAGGACGAGTTCCACCCTGAGCTCTCCTTCAACAAGCCGTACCTCCTCGCGATGGCCAACGCGGGCCCAGGTACGAACGGTTCCCAGTTCTTCATCACCGTCGCCAAGACCCCGCACCTCAACAACCACCACACCATCTTCGGCGAGGTGACGGACCCGGCTTCCCAGAAGGTTGTCGACGAGATCGCTAACGTCCCCACCGACCGCATGGATCGCCCGCTGGAGCCCGTTGTCATCAACAGTGTCTCCATCGCGTAGCTTCATCAGAAATGCCCCAGCCACCTGGGGCATTATCTTTTTCCTCGTCGCCATCCACCTGGTCACGGCCATCCAGTCGGGCTCGCTCACGCACAACCTGTCGGCCCCGCTCGCCCAGTCCTGGGTGCTTTACGGCCCGCTTCTCCCGGACCAACCGTACCGCCTGCTCACGTACGCGTTCGTCCACTCGGGTCTCTACCACCTCACGGTCAACTGCGCCTCCATCCTCGTCTTCTCCTGGTCCCTCGAGCGCTTTCTCGGCCCGCTTCAACTCGTCGTCACCTTCCTGGTCACCGCTTTTTGGGCCGGCCTTTCCATTTCGCTTGTCGACGCTTATTCCGCCACCGTCGGAGCCTCCGGTGCCATCTTCGCCATCCTCGCCATCTGCCTGGGAGTGGCGGCCAAACACAGGGGCAACGTCCGTGCCATCGGCGTTTTTCTCGTCATCAACGTGGCGTACACTTTCATCGGCGAGGGCATCTCCATCTGGGGCCACCTCGGCGGGCTCATCATCGGCGCCGTCCTCGCCTACCCGTTGGCCGTACTCGGCCCCCGCGGTCGCTGGCTGACCTTGGGCGTTGCCGCCCTAGCGGCGGTCGCCCTCGCTGTCTACTAGAACCTCTGCTTCCTGTGCATAGCCCCCTCCCACACCCCTAGTTATCCACACCCCCTACGTCTCCAACCGTTGGACACGTGGGTACGCGCCTAACCTGTGGGCCATGAGTTGCCTAGAAGCACTGGGGGCCGCCGTCGCTGGCACGGTGGACCTTCTCGACGAAGCCAGCGGGCTCCCCAAACGAGCGATCCTTGCCCGCGTAAAATCGCCCAAGCTTGCCACGAGCCTGCACAAGCTTGCGAAGATCTACACGGGCCGCACAAACAACCCCAAGAAGCAGGCTGCAGCCCGTGAAAACATCACGGCCCAGGGCCACACGTTCGATACCCTGGAGATCGTCGAGCGCTACGCCAAAAAGCTCGTGAACAAGCGCCGCATGTGGGAGGTCCGCGAGACCCTCACCCGCCTGCCTGCCGACGACCGGCTCCTGACCGCGGAGGCCAAGAAGCTCGTCGCGCGCCTCAACGGCAAGCGCGTGGACGCCCCGGACAAGATCGTCTCGGCCCGCGACGTGAAGAATTCCACCCTCATGGATCTCCACGTCCGCGGCACCGGCTACAAGATGGAGATGGTCATGGAGCGCGTCCGCCAGTACTCAGCCGATAACAACGTTCACCCTGCCGACGCCATCCAGGACCTGATCCTCGGCGCCGATGTGGGCGGCTCCTCCCAGATCACCCCGATGGTGGTCCTCACCCTGGACAAGAACGTCATCGGCAAGACGAAGGAGGCCCGTAACCAGTACACGTTTTCGCTCACCAACGGCTCCACCATCACCGGCCTGGAGCTCGCGCAGGCGGATCTTACGGACAAGGGTTACGCCATCCTCCTCGATCCTTTCGACGGCGCCACCCTCGGCCTTTACCAGTTCGATACCCCGAACCCCCACGCCCGTTTCGCCGATCCCCTCGATCGTTTCATCCAGAAGGTGAAAAACCCCGTGTGCGCGTGGCCGGATTGCGGGACGGGCGCCGAATATTCCCAGGTCCACCACGTGCATTCGTATAAGGACGGCGGCCGGTCCACGGAGGAGAATTTCTCCGTGTTGTGCAAGTTCGATAACGGGCGCAACGACGATGACCGCACCAAACCCAAGCACGGTCACATGGAGAAAATCGACGGCCTCGATTATTGGGTCCCCGCGTTTGGCGGCGAGAAGCTGCTCAACATGCACCCGTGTGCACAAGGTGGGGCCGTGCGGGTTGCCAAACGCATGTGGAACGCGAACAACCCGGATCGCCGGATTGCTTTTTAGCGCCACCCCATGGTCATGAGCAGTCCGATGATGAATAGCCCGAATCCGATGCCGTAGTTCCAGGGGCCGAGGTCGCGCATGAGTGCGATGTCGGTGCCGGCGAGGTAGTTGACTACGAGCCAGGCGAGTCCCACGAGCATGAGGCCGAACATGATGGCCATGTACCACCGGGGCGTGCCGGTGGAGTTGATTTTCACGGGCGTGCGGCTGACGCTGCCGGACGACGGCGTGGATTGTTTCGTGATTTTGGCTTTAGGCATGGCAGTTAGTTTACATTAGGGATCGCGAGACCGAATACCTGGATGGTGACGGGCTGGTCCTTTTTGATGGGCGTGCCCGCTGGCGGCTGTTGTGTGGCCACCTTGTCGATCTCTGTGAGGTTCGTGGTGGGTGCGGTTTGCTGGTTGGTGGCACCGCTGTGGCCTGCGGCTTCGAGCGCCTTTCCTACCTGTGTGACGTGCATTCCCACGACGTTGGGTGTGCGGATGAGTTGGCCGTTGCTCACCTGGACGGTGACGACGGTCCCTTCGGCGACCTCTGTTCCTTCCCCGGCCGTGGCGATGACGGTTCCTTCGGGTTCGACGCCGTCGACCATTTGCATCTGCACGCCGAAGCCCATGGCTTTGAGGTTGGCTTGGGCGGTGTCGAAGGTGGTGCCTTTTTGGGCTGGCACGCGCACGAGCTTTTGGCCGATGGATACGGTGATGGTGACCTCGGTGCCTTTGGATACTTGGCTGCCGGCGGAGGGGGATTGCTCGATGACGAGCCCTTCCTTAACGGTGTCGGAGTTGTCTTCCTTGACGGTGGTGGACAGTTTGAGGCCCTCTTCGTCGAGTTTCTTCTGCGCGTCGGCGGTGTTGAGGTTTTTCAGGTCGGGTACCTCGGTGATTTCCTTGCCGGTGGAGACGTACACTTCGACGGTGGTGCCGCCGGGTACGCGCGAGTTTTCGGCGGGTGAGGTGCGGATGACGTGGTTTTTCTCCACGGTGGGGGAGGTTTCCTCGATGACGGTGGTTTTTAGCCCCGCGCTTTCGAGTTTGGTGAGCGCTTCTTCCTTGCTCAGGTTTGCGATCTGGGGGATGGCAATGGATTGGCTCGTTTGCCGTTCGCCGCCGCCGAGGTCGAGATAGTTGTAGGCGAACACGCCGGCTATGGAGAGGAAGATGACGGCGAGGACGGCTACTACCCAGCGCCAGGGGTTCCTTGTGGGTTCCTCCTCCTCTTGCTTGTCGACGTCCTCCTCGACGGTTTCCTCGACTTCTTCCGGTAGCTCCGCATAGGAGCGCGCCGCCAGTGGCGTGCCGCCACGGGCGAGCGTCCCGAGTTCCTCGGCGAGTTCCTCGGCGTTCTGGTAGCGG
This sequence comes from Corynebacterium pyruviciproducens ATCC BAA-1742, assembly GCF_000411375.1. Lineage (GTDB taxonomy): Bacteria > Actinomycetota > Actinomycetes > Mycobacteriales > Mycobacteriaceae > Corynebacterium > Corynebacterium pyruviciproducens. The sequence continues at coordinate 681,288 of NZ_KE150447.1, forward strand.
TCGTTGGGGTTTTTCGCCATGGCCGTAAGCGTCACGGCATCGAGTGCCAGTGCCTCGGCGGGGGAGAGCCCCTCGACGAGCGTCGACGGCGGCTCGGGGTCTTCGGTGACGTGCTGGTAGGCGACGGAGAACGGGGTGTCGCCGGCGAACGGCGGATGCCCGGTAACCAGTTCGTAGAACACGCAGCCGGTGGCGTAGATGTCGCTGCGCCCGTCGGCCACCTTGCCGCGCGCCTGCTCGGGGGAGAGGTACTGGGCGGTGCCGATGACGGCGGAGGTCTGCGTCATGGCGGAGGTCGTGTCCGTCGTGGCGTGGGCGATGCCAAAGTCCATGACCTTCACGTCGCCGGTGTTGGTGATCATGATGTTCGCCGGTTTGATGTCCCGGTGGACGATGCCCGCCGCATGCGAGGCGGCGAGCGCTTGCGCCACGGGCACCATGATCTTGGCTGCCTCACGTACGGGCAGTGGGCCCACTTCGCGCAGGGTTTTGCCGTGCACGAGCTCCATGACGATGTACGGCACCTCCATGCCGTCGCGCTCAATGGTGCCCGTGTCAAACACACTGACGATGGCCGGGTGGTTGAGCTGGGCGCTGTTTTGCGCCTCTTTCTTAAACCTGTCGCGGAACCCCTCGTCGCGGGCGAGGTCGTTGCGCAGAATCTTAATGGCTACGTCGCGGCCGAGGATTGTGTCGGTCGCCTGGTAGACGTCGCTCATGCCACCGGTGCCGATGGAGTCGCCTAGCTCGTAGCGTGATGCAATCATCATCGTTTTACGGTTCCCCCAATTCTAGAAAGTCAGTGGGCAGCGGTACTTCTGGTATGGGAATCTTACTCGTCGGGGCGCTGGTTTGCGTAACCGAGCTGGGCCGACCTGCACTTGTTGTCGGCTCGGAGGGTGCCACCGTCGTCCTTGTTGTAGGGGACGTGCTCGACGGTTGCGCACTGGTGGTGGTGGGTTGCGCCGGCTCCACGGGCCGTGGCGCCACCGTCTGCGTGACGATGACCTCGCTCGTGGTCGTCACCTGCGTCGTGTCGGGCGTGGAGTCCTGCACCCCAAGGAAGTAGTACATGAACGCCCCGATGCCCACGACGAGCAGCAGCGCGATGAACACGAGCCACCCCGTCCCGCCCCCGCCGGACTTCTTCTGCGTGGGCGCGGGCGCGTAGGTACGTGTTGAATCCTTGGGCACGGTGGTGGGCCGCACCTCGCGGCCGAGTGCCCGCGTCGTCCCCGTCACCGCGGGGGCCACCGTCGTGGGCGGGGCGCCGGCGGGGCGTTTCCCGGCCCGCGCCTGGGAGACGGCACCGGCGAGTGTGGAGCCGTCGCGGAACCGCGAGCCGGGGTCCTTGCGTAGGCAGATGCCCACCAGTTCCCGCACCTGCGGGCTGATCGTTTGTGGCATGGCCGGCGGGGCTTGGTTGATGTGGGCGATGGCGACGGACACGGAGTTGTCGCCAGTGAATGGCCGGTGCCCGGTGAGCATTTCGTAGCCGACCACGCCGAGGGAGTACACGTCGGAGGCGGGCCCCAGTGGCCGTCCCTGCGCCTGTTCGGGGGAGACGTATTGGGCCGTGCCCACCACCATGCCGGTTTGCGTGAGCGGCACGGCGCTGGCGGCCTTGGCGATGCCGAAGTCGGTGATCTTTACCTGGCCCTGTTCGGTGATGAGCAGGTTGCCGGGCTTGATGTCGCGGTGGATCATCCCGGCCCGGTGGATGGAGGCGAGCCCGTGGGCGGTCTGTTCCATAACATCGAGGGCGACGTCCTCGGGGAGCGTGTGCTCGCGGGCGAGGAGGTCGGCAAGCGATTCGCCGCGGACGTATTCCATGACGATGGAGTCGTCGGTGAAGTCGTAGGTGCGCACCACGTTGGGGTTGGTCACACGCATGGCGGCCCGGGCCTCGTTTTGGAACCGCTGCACGAATTCGGCGTTGCCGGTGAGCTCCGGCTTGAGCTTCTTCACGGCCACTTCTCGGCCCGCCCGGTCGCGGGCGAGCCACACGGTGGACATGCCGCCGTGGCCGATGACGTCGATGAGTTCGTAATTATCCACGTGCTGCTCCCAACATTGCTCGCCCGATGGGCGCCGCGGTGGTTGCGCCTACCGCTCGGGCACCCTGGTCTCCGCCATTCTTGACGACGACTGCCACGGCCACGTCGCCGTCAAAGGCAATGTACCAGCCGTGGGGGTCCGAGTTCCTCGAATCCTCGCCGTGCTCCGCGGTTCCGGTCTTGGAGGCAATCGTGCCGCCCTGGTAGCCGAGCGTGGCCCGCTCGGAGGCGCGCATGAGGGTGGTCACCTGGTCGGCGACTTCCTTGGGCATGACCTCGGCGGCCTCCTTCGGGGTGGTCTTGTGCTTCACCTTGAGATCGCGTCCCAGAACCTCGCTCACGATATACGGCTTCATCCGCAGTCCACCGTTGGCTACCGTCGCTGCCACCATGGCGTTTTGTAGCACCGTCATGGAGACGTCGCGCTGGCCGATGGCGGACTGGGCGCGCGCCGCCGCGTCTGTGAGATCGCCGAGCGCGCCGGGTGCCTCGGGGAGCCCGAGGTCGGAGGTTTCGCCCACGCCGAAGGCGGTGGCCACCTTGGTGAGTTGCTCGTCGGTTAGTTCGGAGCCGAGCTGCGCGAAGGCGGTGTTGCAGCTGTTGGCAAATGCGGTGGTGAGAGACACGGTGCCGCCACCGGCGCAGGCAGCGCCGCCGTAGTTCTCCAGGGTTGCCGTCGTGCCGGGCAGCGTGATCTGCGGGGCACCGGTGAGCGGGGAGCCGGGCGCGTAGCCGTTCATGAGTGCCGCCGTCGTGGTGATCACCTTAAACGTTGATCCCGGGGGCAGGCTGTCCTGCGTGGCGTGGTTGAGCAGGGGGCTCATCTCATTGGAGGAGAGCTCCTCCCAGTTCTCGGTGACGGTCGCCGGGTTGTAGCTCGGGGTGGAAGCGATGGCAAGGATCTCGCCTGTGGAGGCCTTGACGGCCACGGCCGCGCCCTCGTACCCACGGGAGGCAAGCCCCTCGTAGGCGGCCTTTTGGATCGCCGGGTTGACGGTGAGTTTGACGGTGTTCTCCCCGTTGAGCACGTCGTTTTGGCTGGCCTCCAGGCCGGCCGCGCCGAGCTGCGGATCGAGGTAGCCTACCGTCGGGCCGTACAGCAGCGCCTGCTGCCCGTACTGGCGGACGTACGTGCCGTCGTCCTGCTTGGTGGAGCTCGCGAGCACCTCGCCGCCGGCGGTGATGGGGCCGCGGGCGATCATCTGGGCCTTGTAAAACTGGCGGCGGTTGAGGGGGTTATCGGCGAGCTCGTCGGTGCGGAACACCTGCACCCACGTGAGGTTCACCAGCAGGATGAGGACGAGCAGGAGCGAGAAGACGCTGACGATGCGGATGGTGCGATTCACGAGCGGGCCTCCTCCGAGACGCGGATGAGCAGGGCCAGCAGGATGTAGTTGGCCATGAGACTGGAGCCACCCTGGGACATGAACGGAGTGGTCAGCCCCGTCATCGGCATGAGGGCCGAGATGCCGGCGACCACAACGAACACCTGCACGATGACGGTGATGGACAGGCCCCCGGCGAGGAGCTTGCCGTACGAATCGGTGGTTCCCATGGCGGCCTTGAAGCCGCGGGTGGCAAGGATGGCGAAGAGGATGAGGATCGCCGCGAGCCCCGCCAGGCCCAGTTCCTCGCCCACAGCGGCGAGGATGAAGTCGGAGTGCGCCACGGGGACTTCCTGCGGGAAGCCCTGGCCCAGCCCCGTGCCGCCGGGTCCGCCCCAGCTCAGCCCGAACAAAGCCTGGGAAAGCTGGTAGCCGGTGGTGTCGTAGTGGGCGATGGGGTCCAAGAAGTTGTTCACGCGGGACTGGATCTTGTCACTGATGGTGTAGATTCCCACCCCGCCGATGGCGACGAGGACGCCGCCGATGATGAGCCACGATTCACGCCCCGTGGCCAGGTAGATCATGCCGAGCACGGTGGTGAACAGGAGCAGCGCCGGGCCGAAGTCATTCTCCAGCGCCATGATGATGAGGGCGATTCCCCACACGATGACGATGGGGGCCATGTCGCGCAGGCGGGGGAACTGCATCCCCGCCACCCGGTAGCCGGCGACGTTGAACAGGGCCCGCTTGGTGGTGAGCAGCTGCGCGATGAAGAGGATGAGAAGGATCTTGGAAAACTCGCCGGGCTGGACGGAAAACGGCCCGATGGAGATCCAAATCCGCGCGTCGGCGTTGGCAGGTGCCCACAGCCACACGATGGGCAGGGCCAACAAAATGAGGCCCACAAGCCCCAGGATGTAGGAGTATTTGGACAGCACGCGGTGGCTGCGCACAATGATGAGGGTGGCCACAAACAGGCCCACCCCCACCACGGACCACAGCACCTGCTTGGAGGCGAGGTCGGTGTCGAGGGCGTCGTCAAGCCGGTAAATCATGATGAGGCCGAAAGCGTTGAGCAGGGCGGCCACGGGCAACATGATCTGGTCGGAGTTGGGCGCGAGGATGCTGAGCGCGACGTGGGCACCGGCAAAGATGGCGACGAAGCCGCCGATGATCCAGGCCACCTCCCACGTCAGCGGGTTACCGAGGGCGAGCTCTAAGTTGATGACGGCCGCCGTCAAAACGACGGCGGCGAGAATGAGCAGGCCAAATTCTTTGGCGCGGAACCTCACCTGCTATTTCACCTCCCGGCAGTTGACACCCGGGGTGGCAAGGTCTCCGTCGCCGGCCTTGTCCTGATTGGTGCGTGTCACGCACACGGGCAGGGCGCTATCGGCGAGGCGACGGACCTGGCCCAGCGCGTCGTCGTAGGAGCCGTCGGGCAGCCCGGCGATGGAGGTGCGGGCATCCTCGGGCAGGTCGGAGAGGGTGAACTGGTGGCAGGAGCCGGTGTCATCGAGCGAGATGTTGCCGCTTTCGTCCAGGCAGGGCCGCTGGTGGACGTGCGACAGCCCGGCGATGTTGACGCCGTTGTAAATGGTGATCGCCTCGCCGTCGGCGGCCACGTAGTAGTTGTTCGTCACCGCGCGCCAGCCGACAAAGCCGCCGAGCGCCACCACAAGCACCGCGACAAGCGCGATGATCCAGCCGGTCGCGTGCCTCTTCTTGGGCTCTGGCTGGGCCTCGGCCGCCGGCGGGATGACCTCCGGCTGGGCGCGGCCGGCCAGCGCCGCCCGCCCCGCTGCCGTGTTGGGGTTCGGGTTATACGTGGCTTCCGTGTCGAGAGCGCCCACCACGAGTGGCGAGCGCTCGGGCTCGTCATCGGTGATGGCGATGTCGGCCACCACCACCGTGACGTTATCCGGCCCGCCGGAGCGCAGCGCCAACTCGACGAGCGTGTCGGCGGCCTCCTGCGGGGTGCCCTGCGACAGCGTCGTCTCAATGGTGGAAGCGGTCACCGGGTCCGTGAGCCCATCGGAGCACAGCAGCACCCGGTCGCCTTCGCGCAGGTCGAGGTCCTTCAACAGCGGTTCGACGGGGATGCCGCAGTACGCCTTTAACAATTTGGAACGGTCGGGGTGGGTGGAGACCTCTTCGGGGGCGAGCTGACCCGCGTCGACAAGCGATTGGACGTACGTGTCGTCGTGGGTGATCTGGGAGAGCTTGCCGTCGCGCAGCATGAACCCACGCGAATCGCCGAGGTGCACCATTCCGACGCCCTCGGGCCCGGCGAGCAGCGCGGTGAGCGTGGTGCCCATGCCGTCGGTCTCCGGGTGGCCCGCGATGTGGCGGTGAATGGACTCGTTGCCGTCGGCGGCCACCGCCCCGAGCAGCGCCAGCAGGTCGTTATCGCCGGGGTTCTTGTCCAGCACCATGATGTGCTTGATCATGAGCTGGGAGGCGACCTCGCCGGCGGCATGCCCGCCCATGCCGTCCGCCAGCGCGATGAGGTGCGTGCCGGCGTAGGCGGAATCCTCGTTGTTGCCGCGCACGAGGCCGACATCGGAGCGGGCCGCGTAATTGAATGTGTACATCTAGGGCACCAACCTCACTATCGTCTGGCCAATCTTAATTTCGCTGGAGGTATCCACGGCCTCAGGTTGGTCAATTTTATACCCGTTGACAAAGGTGCCGTTGCGGCTGTCCAGGTCCTCGATGATCCAGTCGTTGCCGCGGCGGGTGAGACGGGCGTGGGTGCCGGAGGCAAAGTCGTCGATAAGCGGGAACGTGTTCGACGGCGACCGACCCAGGGTGACCTCCGTTAGCCCTGCCAGGTTGACCTGCTCGTTACCTGCGCGCACCCACTGTGGGGCACCTTTGCGGCCCAGACGCGGGCGGGCGCCGGAGGTGACCTGCTGCATCCGCGTGTCGTTCTTCAGGGCACGCAGCGCCAGCAACACAAACAGCCACAGGAGAACAGTCACCCCGATCCGCACCGCTAGTAGGATGTTCTCTTCCACAACTACGCTCCCGTGATCCGCACTTCTATGAGGCTATGACCCACCTGGATCACATCTCCATCGGCCAACATCCAATTCTCAATTGGCTGATTATTTACCACCGTACCGTTCGTGGACTCCATATCCACAAGCACTGCGTCGTACCCGTCCCATGTGATCTCCGCGTGGCTGCGGGACACACCCGTGTCCGGCAGCTGCAGGTCCGCGTCCGCCGACCGGCCGATGATGTTCGAGCCCTCGTGCACCGTGTACGTCCGCGAGGAACCGTCCTGCAGCAACAGGTTGACGCGCGGTTTCTGGCCCGCGAAGCCGCTGCGGTACTCCTGGTTGGTGGAGGCGCTCGTGGCCTTGAGCTGGCCGGTGTGGAGGTCCTTGTCGGCCTTCACTTGCACGCACACCGGGCCCTGTGTGGCCCACCCGGAGTTGCGGAAGAACCGCTGCAGCTGCCCCGCCAGGGTGGAGGGCAGGTCGCCGTAGTTTTCCGTGAGGTTGGCAAAGTCCTTGTCGGAGACGGACAGGGTGAACAGGTTCGGGCACTCCAGTTCGCCCTCGTATGTGCGCACCGCGTTGTCGGAGGCCTCCTGCTTGAGCAGTTCCTCTATTTCCGCAGGCACAACACGGCCGCCAAAGACCAGCGCCATGCCGTTGTCCAAGCCACGCTGCATGGCGGAGTCCAGCTTGGCAATTCGTCCCAGAAACGACATGCTCTTTTCCAACCTTTCTTGAACCGTCCGGCATGTAACTATTGTGAAACTACCAGTATAGAAGCCACGGTCAAAAACTGATTTTATCGCGTCCACCTGGCAGTTTGGGTAATACCCTGGTAGCGTGCTATCTTTGACAAGTCCACAGCGTTAGACGCTGTCACTCGGGCGAGTGGCGGAATTGGCAGACGCGCTGGCTTCAGGTGCCAGTGTCCGATAAGGACGTGGGGGTTCAAGTCCCCCTTCGCCCACGTTTTCACAATCCCGGAGTCTTCACGGCTCCGGGATTTTTATTTTTCCTGCTCCCGCACCTCAAGGAAGCCGCGCAGCATCCGGTCGCGCCGCTCCGCGCGCCCCGGGCCGCCGTAGGCCCGTTCCGCCGCGTCGAAGATCCCGTCCATGTCCGTGAGGTCTGGCTGGAGCGCCGTGAGCGTTTCGTCCCAGTTTCCGGCGATGTTGGCAAACAGTCCGCGGATCCCGCGCTCGCCGCCGCCGAGCTGGTTGGCCTCAAACGGGCCCACCGCCGCGTAGCGCAGCCCGAGCGAGTTGCGCACGATCCGGTCCGCCTCGGTGACATCCACCACGCCGGACTGCACGAGCCCGATGAGCTCCCACATGATGACCTTTTGGATGCGGTTGCCCACGAACCCGGGAATCTCCTTCTTCAGCACGGAGGGGTCGAGCCCGATCCCGCGGTATACGTTCCGGGCCCGCTCCACTACTTCGCTGGAGGTCTGCGGGCCGGGAACGATCTCGAGCACGGGCATGAGCGCCGGCGGTGTGAACGGGTGCCCGATGAGGATCCGCCCGGCCGCCGGGTTGCCCTCCGCGATTTGTGACGGCAGTATCGCGCTTGTCGACGACGCGAGCACGGTTCCATCCCCCGTCGCCCCCGCGAGTTCCGCGAACAGCTCCCGCTTGAGCTCCAACCGCTCCGGCGCCGCCTCCTGCACAAAGTCCACGCCCCGGGCCGCCTCCGTGAGCGACGTGGAAAAGCTCACCTTCCCGTGAAAGTGTTCTTCCACCAGTTGCTTCCGCTTCGGGTTGACGTTGGTCATGCGCACGTCCCAGCCGTGGGCCAGGAAACGCTCCGCGAACGATATCGCAATGAGTCCGGTTCCTACAATGAGCACAGTGTCCATGGCACAAATTTTAATCGGCTCCCCGGCGCTTTTGGATAACGAGAAAATAATAAACGCGCTTGCCCCCGTTGAACACGGGGTCGCAAACGCGCAGGAGCGGGTGGCCGGTGAGGAAAAGAAATTCCTTATTTACAGCGTGATGCCAAAGCCGGCGAGGAACTTCTTCACAATCTGGATGAGGTCCGGAATGGTCATCCACTGGTTGATGACGGGAATGAACACCTGGTTGGCGGGCTGCCCGGAGCTCGTCACCGCGGTGCCTTCCGGTGCGGGGGAGGGCTGCAGGCCCGTGACCTCGGTGGTGGCGGGAGCTGCTGGCGCAGCCGGGGTATTCGCCGTACCGTTCTTCAGCCCGCAGCGGTTCGCCGCTTCGTCGATGCGACCCAGTGCGGCGAGGATCTGCCCGCCGCGGGGATCGAAGGCGGCCACGGCGCGCGCCTGCGCCACCTTTGCGTTGTAGTCGGCGGTCGTGGTCCAGTACTTGGATGCCTGGGCGCACGAAATCTGCCCAGCGGGCACGGCCGCCAGGGCCTTGTCGATGACATCGGCGTTAGCCACCGGCGCGGCCAACGTAGCAGCTAAGGTGCACGTAACGATTCCAACGCGTACTTTCTTATTCATGGAGCAGAGTATAGACAACAATCGTCACACGCGTAACACCGCCGTGCGTGCGGAGGGCGTGACCATGCGTTATGGCTCCGGGGAGCATGCTGTCACGGCGCTCAACAACGTGAATGTGGAGATCGCCGAGGGGCAGTGGACCACGGTGATGGGGGCGTCGGGAAGCGGGAAGTCGACGCTGCTGAACGTGCTGTCGGGGCTCACCGTGCCCACCAGCGGCCGGGTGTGGATCGGGGAGAAAGAGATCACGGGCCTTAGCGAGTCCGCCCGGGCCCGGATGCGCCGTACCGATGTGGGCATCGTGTTCCAGGAGTTCAACCTCGTGCCCGTCCTCACTGTGAAAGATAATCTCCTGTTGCCGCTGCGCCTCGCTCACACGCGCGTAGAAAAGGAATGGTTCGAGCGCGTCGTGGACACGTTGGGCCTCGGTGGGCGGCTCACCCACCTGCCCCGGGAACTCTCCGGTGGACAGCGCCAGCGCGTCGCTGTGGGCCGGGCCGTGCTCGCCCGCCCACGCATCATCTTTGCCGACGAGCCCACCGGCAACCTCGACTCCGCCACGGGCAACGATGTCCTCACCCTGTTCCGAGGGCTGGTCACAGACCTCGGGCAAACGCTTCTCCTCATCACCCACGACGAGGCCGCGGCCTCCCGCGGCGACCGGGTGCTGTGCATGAAAGACGGGCGGCTGCAGTGATCCGCCTTGCCCTCGCCCAGCTGCTGCGCCACCCGCTGCGCTACGTGGGGCTGCTTGCGGCCGTCGTCGCCTCCGTCGCCCTCACCGTCGCCGCCGCGGCAGTGGGGCTCACCGTCCAATCCGCCGTCAACTCCACGTTTGCGGCCCCGTACTCACACGTTGAGTACGTGCGCACCGGGCAGCCACCCGCGGAGCTGCCGCCCGGTGCCGTCTTCGACCGCGTCACCCAGGTGGCGCTGCTGGAGAAAGGAAACCTGTACTCCTCCGTCACAGTCACGGGCGTCACCGAGGGGCCGCTGCAGTGGCGTGAGGTGACAGCGGGCCGACTTCCGCACGGCGAGGCGGAGGTCGCCACCACCGGTGATACCCCGCCGATCGGTGCAGACGTGACGCTTCGGTTCGGGGGCACCGACGTGCACGCCACCGTCGTGGGCCGGGTCGCGCCGGGGGCAGCGGAGCTCGTGAGCGGCGGCGCCGGGCTCATCGCTGACAACGCGGCCCTGGCCACCTGGTCGCCCACCGACCGCCCGACCGGCGAGACCCGTTCCACGGTGCCGCTCGAGGGCGGGGAGACCGTGGCCGAGCACGTCGCTAGCCTGACAGACCGGTACTTCTCGGCCCGCAGTAAGTACTTCCTGCTACTCACGGCGTTCACCGTCGTGGTAGCGATCGTCGCAGCGCTGACCATTTACTCGGCGATGTCCGTCATCACCGGTGCGCGGGTGCGGGAGCTGGGCCTGGTGCGGGCGATCGGTGCGTCCACACCGGGTGTGGTAGCATCGTTGGGTCTGGAAGCGTTCGTGCTCGGGGTTCTCGGCTCGGTGGTTGGCGTGCCGCTCGGGATCGTCGTGGCCCGGTACGCGGCGCAGCTCGCGGGGACTCTCGGTATCCGTGTTCCGTTGACATCGGTGGGGTTGCCCACGCCGTGGCTTGTGGCGATCGGGATTGCGGGCACCCTGGTGACGGTGGTGTCCGCGCTGCCGGCGGCGGCGAGCTCCACACGCCGGTCGGCCCTGGACAGCATCGCTGGGGTGCAGTCGCGTGGTTTAACGGTGGCGTGTGGCGTGGCCGCCGTCGGTTTCGTGATGGCAGCCGCGGCGGTGCGGGGGCGTGGAGGCGTGCTGTACGCGGTCGCCCACGGCGGGTTTATCACCCTCGCTGTCGCCGCGCTGGCCGCCCTTATCATTCCCGCCGTCTTGCGTGTGCGCGTGCCGTCGGCGCGCCTTGGCCTGGCGTTGGGCTACGCGTCACGGCAGTGGGCCCGCTCGGCGGCGATCATCGGGATCGTCACGGTCGCCGTCGCGCTCGTCGCGGCGGTCCACACCGGTTCCACTTTGCTTCGGAACCATTTCACCGATGTGGCATCCCGGCAGGGGGCCGTCGACGTCACCGTCACGTCGCTTTCCGGGCTTGTCGACGCGGACCTCGTCGCCCAGTTGCGTGCTGCGCCCGGGGTGGCGGCCGTGGACACCCCGTCGCACGTGAAGGAGGGGTTCGCCATCGACCCGCACTCGCCCGTGCTGCGCACCCCGATCGCCGAGGGGAAGGTGAGTCTCGCACGCGGTGCGAGCCTGGAGACCCAGCTGCCCACGGTGCGTACGAATAACGCGGTAACGCTTGTGGACGAATCACTCGTCGACAAGCGAGAAGGGAGGGCGACCACCATCTTCGTCCGGATGGAAGGGGACGCGGTGCAGGAACCCGCAGTGACCAACGCGGTGCGTGACATCGCGGCTGACAGCCCCACCCCTGTGACCATGTGGGATGCGTTCGGGTGGAGGAACGACACCGTCGCCATGGTGGAGCGAATCCTCACCATCAGCCGCCTCATGAGTCTCGTGGCGCTCGCAGTCGCCGCCGTGGGCATCGCGAGCACGATTCTTCTCTCCTGGCGGGAGCGGGCCAAGGACCGCGCGCTCATCAACACGCTGGGGCTCACCCCCGCGGGCAGCGCCGGCGTCATGGCCCTCGAGCTTCTCCTCCTCGCCGTCCCGGCAGCGGTGGCGGGCTACGCCGTAGGCACGTGGGCCGGAGGTTTCATCGCAGCCGTGGCGATCGCATAAGAAAAGGGGCGCGGTTGCCCGCGCCCCTTCACCCAGCTAACTCTCGAGGAGCTTTTGCCCCACGTACGAGTCGTTCTTTCCAATACCCGGCGGCATGATGTACATCGCCGAGGCGGTGTGTTGCAGGTACTCGGTCATCTGATCGGTAGCCATGCGCTGCAGGATCGGGATGAAGCTTTCTGCGGGGTCACGGACGTAGGCGATGAAGAACAGGCCCGCGTCCAACCTGCCGAGGTCCGTCAGGCCCTCGGTGTAGTTGTAGCCACGTCGCAGCAACCGGTGCCCGCCGTTGTGATCGGGGTGGACGATCGCGATGTGCGAGTCCACGTCGATGAGCGGGGCACCATCATCGTCAGTGGCAGTGAAGTTGGGGTCGGTGAACTCCTCGCCGCCGGACAGTGGCGCGCCCTCGAGCTTATTGCGCCCGATGGTCTTCTCCTGCTCGGAGAGGATAAGCTCGTCCCACACCTCCATCATCATGTGGATCTTGCGGATGCACAGGTACGAACCGCCGGCGGCCCAGTCGCCACCATCATCTTCCGGCTGGATCCACAGGTGCTTGTTGAGCTCCTCGTCCGAATCCTCAGCCTTGATGTTGCTCGTGCCGTCCTTGAACCCGAAGAAGTTTCGGGGCGTCTCCTGGTCTTTCGAAGTAGACGAGGTGCGCCCGTAGCCCAGCTGCATCCACCGCACCGAGGCCAGGCCAAAGGCGAGGCGCTTGAACTGGTGCATGGCGTGCAGCACCACCATCGGGTCCTCGGCGCAGATCTGCACCACGAGGTCGGTCGAGCCCTTGGTGGGATCGAGCTTCTCCGCGGCCATCCGGGGTATTCCCTTGGTCAGCGTCTTCGGGCGACGGTGCTCCAGCTTGAACTTGTCAAACAGGGAGGCGCCAAAGCCGAAAGTAATGGAGAGGGAGGCCGGTTCCAGGCCCATTGCCTCGCCGGTGTCGTCAGGCGGCACGTCGTCGCGGACCTTGGGGTCGTTGACGGGGTCGCCGGCCTGCATCCGCTCGGCGGCAAGCGTCCAGTCCGTGAGCAGCTTGATGAGGTCTTCCTTGCGGGTGGCCACCATGTCGAAGGCGACCATGATCATCTGCTGCTGGGCCGGGGTGAGGATACCGGACTGGTGATCGCCGCGGAACTCCACGGTCTGTGACATGTCGCAGGCACCAGCGGAGCCGCCAGCCTTGGCGGTGCCGTCGGAACTGCACCCGCTCAGTCCTAGCGCTGCGACTCCGCCGCCCATTCCTAGGAGTACTGAGCGGCGTGACAGTTCGTTAGACATTTAGACAATAGCCTCCGTGAGCTTGGCCAGCGGGACACGCAGGGCGTCGACAAGGTCGGACAGCTCGCGACGCTGGGCATCGTTGAGATCGGTGTAGGAAACGTAGCCGTTGCCGGACTTGTACTTGTCCAGCTCCTGCTGCAGGGCATCCATGCGGGCCGAGATGGTGTCAGCCAGCTCCGGATCCTTCTTCTTGGCCAGGGCTTCCACGTTGCCGTAGGCAACCTTGGCGCCCTCGAGGTTGGCCTGGAAATCGTACAGGTCGGTGTGGCTGAAGGCCTCTTCCTCGCCGGTGATCTTCGTGGTGGCAACCTCCTCCAGAAGCGAGATGGCGCCGTTGGAGATGTCGTCGATGTTGATGGAGAAGTCATCGGAGTAGACGAGGTCGTAGAGCTTCTGGGTATCCGCGACGAGCTGGTCGGCGGTCTTCTGACGCTCGTCCTGGCTCAGCGGGGTATCCCACAGGTCCTTCTCGGCCTTGTGCCAGCCGGTCCACTCGCGACCCTCGGTGTCGTCGGCTTCCTGGTAATCGGCTTCGCGCTCGTCCAGCGCCGGGTCGATGTCGCCGAAAGCCTCGGCGGTGGGCTCGATGCGTTCGTAGTACATGCGGGCGGTGGGGTAGAGCTCCTTGGCCTTCTCGGTGTCGCCGGCAACGTACGCGGCGGCGAACGCCTTGGTGGCCTCGAGGAGCTGGCCGGACTGATCCTTAACGTAGGCGGTGTAGTTGGTCACCGCGTCGTCAATGACCTGCTGTTCATCGGCGGCGATCTCGACGGCCTCACCCTGGGTGACGGTGAACGGCTTGTCGCCCACGAGCGAGCCGATCATGTTCTTCTTGCAGGCGGTGACGTAGTCGCCCGGCTCAAGCAGCACGGTGTAATCGGTGGTGGTGCCGGGGCCGAGGTTCTCGCGCTCGCCCACGATGCGGAGCTTATCGGGGGCGAGGATCTCGAACTCGTTGCGCACGGTGCCCTTGTTCACCAGCTTGAAGTTGATTCGCCCGGAGGGCACCTCGTTGGTGGAGACCTCGCAGGTGTCGTCGGTGATGGTCACCTCGATGGGAGCGTTGCCGTCGGCGGCGGTGCTGTCGCCACCCTCGGGGTTGTTCGCAACACAGCCGCTGAGCGTCAGCGGAAGGACGACTGCGCCGACGCTGAGCAGGGCGAGCATGCGATTGTTTTTCATTGTGCTGTAGACCTTTCGGGTGCAGGGGTTGTAGCCGGGGTCTTCTTAGGGCTCCGGGTTTTGACAATAAACAATGGGATAACGATCACCAGGTACACCAGCCACCCGAAGAACTGAAGGTGGGTGGGTGCAAGGTTGACGTTGAACATGGCCTCGAGGAGGACAAACCACCAGCTGGTAGCGTCCAGGAACGGGATGTGGCCGTCGAAGTAGCCGGAAACGTCGTAGATGGTGACACCCCAGCCTGGGATGGCGCCTGCTTCCTGCAGGTCACCAATGCCGTAGGAGACGATTCCCGCGGCCACGATGATGAGCAGGATGCCGGTGGCGAAGAAGAACGTGGAGAGGTTAATCTTCGCGGTGCCCTTGTATACGAGCCAGCCGATGACGATGGCCACGATGAGCCCGGTGACTACGCCGGCGGTGGGCTGCCAGAAGCCGCCCTGCGAGGTGGCCTTGACGGTGGCCCACACGAAGATGGCCGTTTCCACGCCTTCGCGGCCCACGCTGATAATGGCGATCCACACGAGCGACCAGCCGCTGCCGGACTTCAACGCCTCCGTCGCCTGCGCGCGCAGGTTGGAGGACATATTCCGGGCGTGCATCGCCATCCAGAAGATCATCCATGTGAGCATGAGCATGGCGACGATGGACAGCGTTCCGCCGAGGACCTCTTGTGCCTGGAAGGTGAGCGTGTACGGGCCCCATGTCATGAAAGCGCCGGCACCGAGCGGAATGACGGCGGCGAGGATCACTCCCAGCCAGAGCTTGGGGAGGATATCGCGGCGTCCGGTTTTCACCAACGTGGCTACAAGGATTCCCACTACGAGTGAGGCCTCTACGCCTTCGCGCAGGGCGATGAGAAAGTTAGCTAGGAACATCGAGGTAGTCTTTTCCACGTGAGACACTATTCACATGCCAAAAATTCATTTGGCAGTAGGTAAGGCTACCCTAAAAGTAACCTGTGAGCAAGTTCGCTTTAGCCGTACAAGTGTGTATACGTCACCTATATGGCGGTGAATGTCCCTACTTATACGAATGGCGCGCGACACCCGGGAAGAGACTAGCAACAAGCTTCCCAGGCACCGCACGCCATTCGTACGAAAATTGTGCACTGGCCTTTTTGAGTCAAAGGCGTTGCTTACGCGAAGCAACCAAATGCGGGGTGAACGCTGCCGTTACTGGAGGTGCCGACCGCGATCGAGGGTGACTACTACCCGTGACGGGGTAATCGGTGTGCGGTCGTGTGTCACGTCCGAACGCAACTAAGGCTACCCTAACTTGCCGGCGGTGGCAAGGGTGCATCCAAATCAATGTGCTGACCGTACAGCCACGCCCGATCCGTGAGCATCCGGGCCACCACCATCCCCGTGCCGATGGACAGCACCGTGAGCACGGCCGTCGCCGCGGCGGTGACGCCGAGCTGCATGTCGCCCACGTTGAGCGCGTAAATGGAGGCGAACATACTCGGGCCCGGAATCATGATGACGGCCGCGGGGATCGTCGTTGTCGTGCGCGGGATCCGCGCCTTCTTCGCCGCCACCCAGCCGAGCAGCCCGATGGTCAGCCCGCCAACGAACGCCCCGGCGTAGGCCGTCGCTCCGGCGTAGATGAGCGCGAGGCGGGCCAAGTTGCCCACCGTCCCCGTCGTCGCGGCGATGAGCACCATCCGGCGGGAGGAGTTGAACAACAGCGCGAACCCGGAGATGCCGATGAAGCTCGCGAACCCGGCCCGGATGAAAAACCGCGGGTCGCCCACCTGCGGCACGTGGGTGGGCGGTTCCAGGCCCGTCACCCAGCTCACCAGAGCCACCGACAGCGTCGCCGCGGCGATGAGCGTCACCGCGTAAAACAGCCGGGAAATGCCGGCGGCGAAGTCGAAGCGGGACAGGTCGATCATGGCCGAGAACAGCGGAAACCCCGGGACAACAAAAAGCACGGAGGCGACAAACCCTGGCGCCGCCGCCTGGGCGCTAACCACACCCGCGAGCCCCAGCAGCTGGATGACCACCCAGAACGTGAGGCACGCGGTGACCGCGCCGGCGGAGACGGAGGCCAGCTGCCGGGCCTTCTTGCGGGCCAAGCTGCCACGGACGAACTGCCCGGCCGCCGCGGAAACGGCGACCACGAGGGCGTCGACAAGCGAAAAGTGGTTGAGCACCGCAAAGCTCGCGCACGCGAGGCCTGCGGCGACCACGAGGAGCGGCAGCGACCAGCGCTTGACCACCCCGGTTTCGATCTCGTCGAGGCGGGCGTTCAGCCACTCGGCGGTGATCCGGTGGCGGATCGTGTGCGTCAGCGTCTCCAGTGCCTCGATGCGGGAGGCGTCCACGCCGGGGCTGTCCTGCGAGGCGACCACCGTGCGGAACTCGGCCCCCTTGTGAAACGTGCAGGTGATGGTGGTGACGGCGATGTTCGCGTCGAGCCGATCGAAGCCGAGCGCGCGACCGGCCCGCTTCATCCCGCGGATGACGCGGTAGCCGCCGGTGCCCGCCCCCATGTACAGCATGCCCAGGCGCAGCACCGCGTCGGCCTCCACGCCCATCCGGTGCTGATCGCTTCCAGTCACAAACCGCCTCCCTACATAGGTACTGTTAACCCCTACGTTGTACCGCAGCATCGATGAGACCAGCAAACAGCGGGTTCGGCGCGGTGGGCCGGGAAGTGTACTCGGGGTGAGCCTGCGTGGCCACCATGAACGGGTGAATCTCCCGCGGGTATTCCACATATTCCACCAGCTGCCCGTCCGGGGACGTGCCCGAAATCACAAGCTCGCCGAGCCGATCTCGGTAGGCGTTATTCACCTCGTAGCGGTGGCGGTGGCGCTCGGACACCGCGCGGGTGCCGTACAACTGGGCCACAATCGATCCCTCCGCGAGCGCCGCGGGGTACGCGCCGAGCCGCATGGTGCCGCCCAGGTCCGCCTTGCCGCGCACGGCCTCCTCCTGCTCAGCCATGGTGGAGATGACGGGCTCGGTGGCCTCGGGGTCGATCTCGGTGGAGGTGGCGCCCTCGATGCCGTTGGCCCGGGCCGCCTCGATGACCATCGCCTGCAGGCCCAGGCAGATGCCCAGAGTGGGCAGGTTGTGTGTGCGGGCCCACGTGATCGCGTTGATCTTGCCCTCCACTCCGCGGGCGCCAAACCCGCCGGGAATGACCATCGCGTCCAGCTCGGCCAGTTCGTCCTTCAACGTCTCTGAATCGGAGCGCATCCACCGAATATTGGCTTTCTTGTGTTGCGCGAAGCACGCGGCCCGCAGCGCCTCCGCCACCGAAAGGTACGCGTCCGGCAGGTCCATGTACTTCCCCACGACGCCCACGGTCACCTCACCCTTGGGCTCGTGGACACGTTTCAGCAGGTCACCCCACACCGTCCAGTCAATGTCACGGAAGGGTAGTCCTAGCTTGTCGACGACGAATGTGTCCAAATGCCGCTTGTACAAAACGTCCGGAATGTCGTAGATGCTCGGCGCGTCGGGACAATCGACCACACCCTCGCGCTCCACGTCGCACATGAGCGCGATCTTGTTCTTCTGCTCCTCGGGTACCTCGCGGTCGCAGCGCAGCACGAGCGCGTCGGGCACGATGCCAATGCCTCTAAGCTCCGCCACCGAATGCTGCGTGGGCTTGGTCTTCAGCTCCCCGGAGGGTGCCAGGTACGGTACGAGGGAGCAGTGGATGAACAGCGTGTTGTCCCGCCCCAGCTCGTGTCGGAGCTGGCGCACCGCCTCGAGGAACGGCTGCGATTCGATGTCCCCCACGGTGCCGCCGATCTCGCACATCACTACGTCCACGTCGTCGTCCGCCATGGACCGGATGCGGGACTTGATCTCGTCGGTGATGTGGGGGATGACCTGCACGGTCTTTCCCAGGAACTCGCCGCGGCGTTCCTTGGCGATGACGGTGGAGTACACCTTGCCCGTGGTGACGTTCGACTTCTTGGTCAGGCTGCGGCCCAAGAACCGCTCGTAGTGCCCGAGATCGAGGTCGGTCTCCGCACCGTCGTCGGTGACGAACACTTCGCCGTGCTCAAATGGGTTCATCGTTCCCGGATCAACGTTGAGGTACGGGTCGAGCTTCTGCATGGTGACCCGTAGTCCCCGGGAGATGAGCAGCCGGCCGAGGCTCGCGGCGGTGAGGCCTTTGCCTAGGGAGCTCACCACACCGCCGGTGACGAAGATGAATTTGGTGGGACGGGAAGTTGTCATAGCAGTCTCCAAAAGGGGATGTGAAGGGACAGTTGCGTTGTGGATGACAACAAAAAAACCGCGGCTTGTTAGTCAACAACCACGGGACTCCAGTATAACAATTTTTGCTATTTTTCACGCAAATCGGCAGGTGAAAAGGGTGTTCGAAAAGACGTCATGACGCGTAATCGGTGTGGAAATAATGTGATTATGACTAAGAAAATTCTTGGGACCCTCGCCGTCGCCGCAACACTCGCGGGAGGCGTGGTCGCCCCGGCCTCCGCCGAATCACCCGCTCCCACCCAGTCCAGTTCCGCCGACGAATTCTTTTACGAGTCCGACGGCGAGACCCTCACCCCCGGTGGCACCGCCGTCATCGCGGTGAGCTCCATCGCCGCCATCCTCGGCCTCCTCGCCGCCGGTGGCGCGTGGGCCGTGTCCCAAGGGATGCCGCCCAACCCGTTTGCCCCGGCTCCCGCTCCGCCTGCACCTGCGCCTGCACCGCAGGCGCCGATGTACAACGACCTCTGCACTGAAAACCAGGTACTACAACCGACAGTGGGTGCCGACGGCTTCAACTTGGTGTGCGTTTACGGCGGGCGTGATTTTCGCTGGGTTTACGGTCCCAAGCCACGTGGCGTAGGGACTGCCCACCAGGGTGGCTACTGTGATGCCGACGGTGGACAGGACGATCAAGGACGCATGATGATGTGCCTTAACAACCAGTGGATTTACGGCCCGTAAAGGCTAGATTTCCTCTACCTTCACCGTCATCCCGATCTCCGTCCACTCCCACGGTGCCAGCGATACGCCCGTGCTCGGATCTTCACCGAGCAGCGCCGGCTCCACGCACACGAAGTGGCGCCAATCCTCGGCAGGCATGTCGCCTGGCACCTTTGTGCCCGGGTTCCACACGACGGTGTGGTCATGCTCGTGACCCGTGACGATGATGCGACGGTGACCATCAGTGACGGTGACGGGCGAGGTGACGGTGGTGCGGTCGTCGACAAGCGAACCATCGAAGCTGTAGCCCTCGACGGTGGGGGAGGTGATGTCGGCGACGCGGAAGTAGGGGTGGAATGCGAGCTGGACGTTGCGGCGTTTGCTCGACGCGTTGCGCGCCTTGAGCATCATCGCGAAGCCCTTCGGCGTGGTCTGAATTCCCAGGCGAAAATCCCACTCGTCGTGGTGGATGCGACAATCGAAGCCGCCCGGCACCTCCTGGCACTCCCAGGCGCGACGACGCGCCCAGCCATGCGCCGGCTCCTGGCCGGTCAGATCGTTGAACCACGGCGCGATGATCGGCACGCCGCCCCGGATCGAGCCGCCCTCGGCGAAATCAGCCTCCGGCGAGAGGTACAGGAGCTCACCCAGGCGCGAGTCCGCGGAGAGCAGGTGCGCCCGGCCATCGGCGATGGTGAGGGCGGTGCGGCCGGATTCGGTGGAAGTCAGCGTTTTCGGGGCAGTAGTCATGGGTCCCAGGGTAGTCGAGGGCGGTGGGATCTACTCGTCCTCGGGCTGGGAGGGCCCCTCAGGCTTGGGCTCCTCAGCTTTCTCACTCGCCTCAATAGATGCCCTGATTTGCTCGAATAGCTTTCCGGCATCGAAATTGCCAACTTCATCGAAGGGACTGCTGAGGTTGATGAGCGTTTTGGGCATGAGGACTCCTCAGGACGAATGAGCTATTGATTTTAGTGAGGGAATTGCTTGCGGCTGGCCAAAGTGTGGTTACACGACACTCCGGTACAGGATCCCCGCACATGCAGGGCATTCCCGGCTCTCCTCCGATCACGTGGAGGGATTTCGGGCTCATCCCCGCAGGTGCAGAGCAAAGCCTTGATAACCAGGGGGAAAATGTGGGTTGGGGGGAGACTGCGAGTTAACTTGGCTATCACCTCCTGCGGGCTCGGTTCATGATGCGCGCTTTGCTCCAGCCTGTGCGTCTCTGGGGCGGGGTGCGGTGCGTCGGACGACGGATGAGGGTGAGCCCGTCGAAATCGGCGGGTTGCCATTCGGTTCGGTGGGTGCGAAATTCCAGGCCTTGCTCGTTATCGGAACTCCACACGAGGATCGCGGTTCCATCCTTGCAAAGCTCAACGGTGCGGCCCCAGATCGCCTCCCGGACGCGTGCACTGGGGCGCCCGACAAATACGGTAGGTGAAATCTGGAAGAGCCACTTCGTGAGGTCACCACGTAATCCTGCGGGGCAGGCAGAAACAACGAGGACCATCATTTTGTTGCCTCATCGTCGGCCCAGTTTTGGCCAGCACGAATTGCGGAAATCTCATTCCACAGGAATAGTTCGGCGTTGATCGGATCCTCGTCATCGGAGAGATTCATGAGGCTGTACAGATCGTTGACCATCCGTGGAAGAAGCTTCGTTTCCACTATCTTGTCCCTGATTATCCCGCGAATATTCTGTGGAGCATTCATCGGGTCAGCGGCTACGGCATCAAAGGCACACGGAATGGTGATGTCTGCCTTGTATAAATCGGCAATGTCGTACACAAATGCGCGATCAGTTCCCATGTGGACCACACCAAGAGCAGGAACAAACCCAAGCCCACAAATAACTGCGTGGGTTATTCCGTAGAGCGCCGCGTTGGCAGCAGTGAGGGTTTTGTTTATGGGGTCGCCAAGTTCAAAATTTTCGGGATCGTACGTGCGTCGTTCCCACGGCACCCCAGTACGTGCCGATTCCCTGAGATAGATCTTCTTCATGCGGGCGCCTTCGCGCCCGCGAAGTTGCTGCATCGTGGCAGTATCGACGTTGTCATCGGGGAACCGCTGCGCGTACATACGCCGCGCGCAGGCGAGGCGTGCACGCTGGTTTGAAACTATCGTCGCCTGGATCTCAGCAAAGCGGGATGTTTTGGCGGGCGGACGCCCGCTTGCGTAATAGCGAACACCCTTTTCGCCGACCCAGCACGTGGAGACCCCGGAGTCGCCAAGAATTGCCATGGCGGCGTACGTGATTTTTGTACCCGGGCCGAGGAGAAGTACGGCCAGAGCCGTGGCGGGGATATGGATCACCCCACGCTCATCCGAAATGGTGATTGCGTTTGCGTCCCGATTGACAATTGCGCGCTCCACGTAGAGGAAGCTGATGCGCTCCTCCATGCGGGTGAGTGCTTGCCTGTCCAACGGGAGCTGGCGTGGGGTGGGCACTCGTTACCTCCTTGCCAGGGTCATAAGGCCCAAGCCGTAGGCTCGGCCTTTGCCTATGCCCTGGGTGAGAAGTGTGCGGAGGGCATCCGAATTTGTTACTTCCAGGGAACCCTCAAAGCGCGCCGTGGTTAACGCCACGGTGGCTTTTCTGGAACGGGGGTCCTTAGAAAACCGCAGAACCTCCTGGCGAGTGATTCGCAGGTCGGGAGCCTCGCTGCCCTCGACGGAGAACAAGGAAAACCCGTTTTTTGCGGAGCGATCCTGGAGCCACTTGATCTGTTGATCAAGTTTGACCAGCGGGATTGATTTCCCGCGTTTGCCGTCGCCCTTGACACTGATGGTCGGGTTGGCTGTTAACGCGAAGTTCCATTTTTGGCCCTTGGTTAGTGCTCGTAGGAACTTGTCGTAGTCGGCGGTTTGTGCGGGGCGCGTGGCCCATCCGATGCGCTCTGCGAGCTCAGCTGTCTCCGGACGCTCTGGTCCGACTATGTACAGTTGGTACTCGTGATCGTGCTGGTCGAGGCGCCACAGAACACGTGCGTCTGCCGTCGAAATATCGGGAGGGAACAGCCCTCGTACCTCGGCGTGCATAGCCTCCGGGTTCATCAGTACTTTTCGCCCTTGGCGTTTTTGCGGGTTGACGTAGATTCTCGTAAATGTGGTCATGCTTCGATCACCGTTTCAAAAAACCTGTCGGATTCCTGCGCAGCATCGTTGTCGAAGTCTGCGGTCCGCTTGTCAATCACCACGCGTCGCCATCCGTACTGGCGGTGCTCTTGTGAGAAGCTGATCGGAACATCTCGCGCTGCGATTCCGTTTGTTTCCTCGGGGAGAGCGTCACGGTGGATCGGTAGCGAAACCCGCAATGAGCGGGCTTTGCGGTGGTGCTGCGAGGCGTGCCACGGCTCGTCGATAAGCGCCTGAACAGCGTCAGTATCACGGATACCTAGTACCAGACGTGCTGGTGCGGGGCATGAGCGTCGGCCGAGGAAAAGCGGGAACCTGGGGTGTCTCAGTGCTTCTTCCATCGATTCGAGTAGCGTTCTGTCGTCGGATTCTACTGCGGCGACGAAGGCGGCATCGGCAAGATAATAGCGGGTAACGAGCTCCGCAGGGCCCTCTTTGACCTGCCAGTGCTGTGCCGTCTGATAGTCGCGGAGAAGAGTCCCCGGTTGGTCCACCCGCACGGCGAGTCGTAGCTGGGCGAGGTCCTCAAGAGGATCGCTCCGTCGTCTGCCTTGAGCAGCTGCGATGAGTCCGAGAATTCCCGATTTGGTTGGCACCGCCGCTGTCTCTCGCGATTTATATCGGCTGCTGTCACCCCATGATTGCATGGGACCTTTCAGCAGTAGGAGTAGCGAATGCGTCATGGATTAGTTCGCCTCGTTCAAGGCTGCTTCGAGGACGGCATCCAGCTCGGGCAGAGTGGTCTCTTTTGCGATGTCGGCAAATGCGTCTCGGAGCTCACCGAGGCCCAGGACAAACGCCGCACGGGGTGTGAATCCGTACTGTTCCTCGAGTTCCTTCTCTTCTTTCGCCATGGCCTCGGCTGCTGCTTCTCGACGTCCCGTGGTTGCGGTTGCTGCTACCGGTTCCTCGAAGGCGTTGACGAGGCTCACAGGGCGTGTATCGCGGAGCGCGATGTAGACAAGCTCTGGCAGTGTCTGGTTGGCAAAGGTGTTGATCTTGCCGGTGGGCATGGATTTGATGAAGGCGTCGATGAAGTGCAGCGCGCACGTCTTTGCCACATCTTTCTCATCGCGATGGGGCGCGTTGAATGATTTTCGAGCCATTCCAAGAGAATCGCTTGTGAAGCACCCGAGTGAGGAAACTTAATTAATCGGGATTCGCTACGGCTCATTGTGAGGTCGAGTCCCGCCGCACGAACACGATCGGCGTACGTGCTCATGTCCCCACGAGGTTCTAGCTGTGTTTGGAATGTACATGTTGCTTTGCCGATATCGTGGCTTCCAGCGACGAATGTAATGAGGGATTGGATCGCCGTGCTGTCTAGACCGGACTCGTCTTCCAAAAATCTTAAAGTTTGATTGCTCAGCCAACTCTGCGTAAGCGCAAGAGCAACACAGGCCGAGTCAATCAAATGCTGAGGTAGCGAAAGATACGCGCCCGATTTATCTTCACGGTTTTCCGGTGTTTTGGCCCACAGCGCTCTGGACTCGACCGAAAATGAGCTTGCAAGCCTCTCCGCTGCGTTGCAGAACTCGTCCAAAGCATCCACTGAGGTGCGGTTATCAGCGTTCTTAGGGTGTGGGCTCATACTTCAAAATAGTAAAGCATCGCAGTTACGCGAATTTGGGCTTTTCCGAACATTTCTCGAAAACTACCCGACGGGGATGGTCATATCAGGTGGGGGAACGTTCATGAAAGAGGATTGAAAGGGCTAAATAGCTGTCCACCTAGTTTACGAACTTTGACTTACCTTTCGACACGTCCCATTACGGTTTAGGCAGTTCCCTGCTGGGGACCCGAGGATTCATGGTTTCTCCCCTTTTGGGGTGGGTTATGTTTGTTCCGGTCCCTGCTTAG
>NZ_KE150448.1:0-547628 GCF_000411375.1 Corynebacterium pyruviciproducens ATCC BAA-1742
AAAAAGTAGTACATCAACACACTATCGAGTTCTCACACAACATGCACACCTCACGATTATCACGAAACAAACAATCGGATCTCCGTGAAGCGCTTTTCTTTACTTTACCCCGACCTCAACAAAAGTCAAACTCGAGGTAAACACCCACACACAAAGTTAGAAACTAACTAAAGAAAGCAACCAACCCCCTGTGCGGTGAACACAACATTAAACCAACCCCCAACAAAACCCCAAATTCGCAGGTCAGTGCCCTTAATTGGAGGCTTGCCGTTGAGGTAGTCGGTCCCCGACCACTGCTTCCTCCGGTTCGTCCATGCTCCAGATGTGCAGTGACACAAGACTGGCAACCAAAAACAGAACAACTGGCACCCACCAGATGCCAACGACGATGCCGGTGATCGCCATGGAGACAAGCATCGTCACCCACAGGGACATGAGCGTGTTCTTCTTTGCCTTGCGCGTCATCTCTCCTTTTTCATAGTTGCTGATGTACGGCCCCATGACGCGGTGGCTGCGCACGTAGTGCTCAAAACGCGGTGAGCTTCGCGCGAAGAAGAATACGGCGGCTAATGCAAAGGGCGTGGTGGGAAGGATCGGTAGAGCGATACCCACGAAGGCTAGCGCGAGGTTTACTATCCCGCCGATAAAGAAGATCGCTCGTCTGACCATGTCTTTTCTCCCTCGTCTTGTGCTTCGGTGGCCTCTCTGGCGCCCCACGCAAATTGGAGAGAACAAGTCCTCTCCCGCAGGGGCACGTGCGTTGGAAAGGCAGAGCCTATCCACTGTATCCACGCAATTTCTACGTGGTGCCACGTTACGTTGAGTTTACCTACCCGAGTCTGAAACCACACCCTATTAGCTGGCCCCAGTAGTTTTTTTGCATGCAAACTGATTACGCTAATACCTGATCAAATTCTTGCTTTCCCCGTAATCAGGAAGGACTTCCCCGTGGCGTCGCAGTCCACAGCTACTCTCAAACATCCTGTCGATGTTGTTCCCCCAGCCCCCAAGCTCGCTGCGCTTGGGCTTCAGCACGTGCTCGCGTTCTACGCGGGTGCCGTCATCGTTCCGCTGCTCATCGCGAGTTCCCTCAAGCTCGACGCGGCTACAACGATCCACCTCATCAACGCGGACCTGCTCACCTGTGGCATCGCCACGATTATCCAGTCGGTGGGTATCGGCAAGCACATCGGTGTGCGGCTACCGATTATTCAGGGCGTGACCACCACAGCTGTGTCCCCCATCATCGCCATCGGGCTGGGCGCGACCAATGGTGAGGGCGGTGTCGCTTCGCTTCCTACGATTTACGGCGCGATCATCGTCTCCGGCCTGTTCACGTTCTTTGCGGCACCGATTTTTGGCAAGGTGCTCAAATACTTCCCGCACATTGTGACAGGTACGGTCCTGCTGGTCATGGGTACCTCGCTGCTCGCAGTGTCCACCAATGACTTTGTCAATTACGCCGAGGGCATCCCCGCCACCCGCGATCTCCTCTACGGCTTTGGCACCCTCGCAGTCATCGTCCTGGTGCAGCGCTTCTTCCACGGTTTCCTCGGAACACTGTCCGTTCTCATCGGCTTGGTGTTAGGCACCGCGGTAGCACTCGTCCTTGGCGATACGTCCTTCGCGGATGTGGCAACAGCCAACGCTTTCGGTATTACTACACCGTTCTACTTTGGTATTCCGCGTTTCGATCTCGTGGCTATTTTCTCCATGATCATCGTCATGATCATCACCATGGTGGAGACCACCGGCGACGTGTTCGCCACGGGTGAGATTGTGAAGAAGCGCATCCGCCGTGACGATGTCGTCCGCGCGATTCGCGCCGACGGCGTGTCCACCCTTATCGGTGGCATCATGAATTCGTTCCCGTACACCTGCTTCGCGCAAAACGTCGGCCTTGTGCGCCTGACCGGTGTGAAGTCGCGTTGGGTGGCCACCACGGCCGCGGGTTTCATGATCATCCTGGGGCTTTTGCCCAAGGCGGGCGCGGTTGTCGCCGCCATCCCCTCCCCGGTTCTCGGGGGCGCATCTCTCGCTCTCTTCGCCAACGTCGCCTGGGTGGGTCTCCAGACCATCGCCAAGGCCGATCTTTCCGACGGCCGCAACGCCGCGATCGTCACCACCGCCCTCGGGCTCGCCATGCTTGTCACGTTCAAGCCCGAGATCGCGGAGGTCTTCCCCGCCTGGGCGCAGACGTTCGTGTCCTCCGGTATGTCTCTCGGCGCCATCACGGCGATCGCGCTCAATCTCCTGTTCTTCCACGTCGGCAAGCAATCCGGGGCACATGTCTCGCGGGCGACGGGCAAGGGCATCACCCTCGCGGACCTCAATGAGATGGACCGCGATGAGTTCGTCGCCACGCTTCGCCCGCTGTTTAACAACGAGCTGTTCCCGCTGCAGACCGCGTGGGAGGCCCGCCCGTTTGCCGATGTCAACGAGCTCCGCGCGGCGATCCAGGTCGCCGTTCTCACGGCCCCGAAGGACAAGCGTGAGGCGCTCATCAACGATTACCCATCGATGGCGGAGCTGCTCCAAGTCTCGGACGACGATGCCGCGACGATTTCCGCCGACCGTGGCTCCCTGGGGCTCACCGATCTCGATAGCGTGCAGGCGGCGAAGCTGGATGACATTTCCACCGCCTATTGGGAGAAGTTCGGGATGCCGTTCGTCTCCTACCTGGACACTAACGATACCGTCGAACGGGTCATCGACGCCGGTGTGCGCAGGCTGGCCAACTCACCGGAGCAGGAGCACCGAGCGGTCCTCTCGGAGATCGTCGAGATTGCGAACGATCGTTTCGATCTGCTGCTTGCCGACGCCAACCCCGTACGCTCCGCCTGGGACCGCAAGTTCACCGAGGTTGAGTGAGACCGAGCATGAGAGCTTCGCTCTCATCTCCCGCCTCCCCAGGCAGCGCCCCCGTCGAGGTAACCTCCCCTCGGCATGAAGAGCCACGTCCCGGGCTTTTCCGCCGGCCACGCAAAGGCCGGAACCAGACCAGCGATAGCCAGACCTCCCTCCAACGATGGGCACACGGTCAGCTGGTTAGGTCCGGCCTTTTGCCGTACCGGTACTCCTCAACGGAAGAGGCAGAGATAACCCCAAACCACCAGGGGCGGTCGGGATCCGGGGGCTCCTGAGCCTCGAACCGGGTGTGGTTGCACAGATGTGGCGTCTGCGTGTATTCAGCCATCATTCCTGCCATTCCCTCTCCGCCTCATGGATTGCTGTACGAAGCACCACTTACCATTTAGCCCAAAGGCAGGAAACGCGAATGA
Organism: Corynebacterium pyruviciproducens ATCC BAA-1742; assembly: GCF_000411375.1. Lineage (GTDB taxonomy): Bacteria > Actinomycetota > Actinomycetes > Mycobacteriales > Mycobacteriaceae > Corynebacterium > Corynebacterium pyruviciproducens. The sequence goes on from NZ_KE150448.1 coordinate 3,282, forward strand.
GGGCGCTGCCAACCCCAAGGCAGAACTACCGGGAAAGAAGTGAAATTACTGGTACTTTTGCAGACCAGGCGTGATCAATCCGTGGCTAATAAGGAAATCACCGGCGACCTCTGGCACACCTTGTAGCATGTCGAATCTGTTATAAAAACGCTGGTAGACAAACGAAACCCCCGGTAGAAAAACTACCGGGGGAATCCTATCGGTGGAGCAGCCGGGAATCGAACCCGGGTCCTTCGCCATTTAGCCAGGGCTTCTCCGTGCGCAGTTCGCACGCGCATCTCTACTCGGCTCTCCGGCTCGGGCAAACACGTCCGGATGATGAGCCCAGTCAGCGGTAAAATGTCGGACTCTCCCCCGCCGACGCGGGAGAACCCCAAGCCCCTTAGTCGATGCCGGCAACCGGGTCAGAGGCAAACCCGGGCCGACAGACTAGGCAGTCGCCTTAAGCAGCGAGTGCGTAGTCGCGCTGAGTATTCTCGGCGCTTAATAAAGTGCTACGACGCTCACGGTGGTCGTTGCCTGCACCGGCACGCTTCCCCTGGCTTAACAAACGAAGTCGAAACCAAAAGTCTGCCCCGTTATCCTTGCAGCGGGATTGTGCATCTTCTGCAAGAAGTACAACACTACCGCGTTTTCAAATATTCCTCAAGCCACTTCTTTAGCACCTGAGCGTGGTTTATATCGCGATCCTTCGCAGCAAATACGAGAGACACATCGTCCTTTTCAGCAAGGTCTTGCAGCGTGTCCACGTCCTCGTCCTGGCGTGCGTTGAGCTCCTCACAGTAGCGGGAGGAGAACTCGGCGAACTTGTCCGCGTCGTGGTTAAACCACTTCCGCAGCTCAGGGCTCGGCGCAACGTTCTTCAGCCAGTAGTCCAGGTGGACATCGGCCTTTGCCACGCCACGCGGCCACAGCCTATCCACGAGCACCGTGGTTCCCGTCGCAAGCGAGGGGTCCTTGCGCAAATCATGGATCTTCACGCACGTGATCATTTACGCCTTGATGCCTTTCACTCGGCGGCCGAGCTCACGGACGACCTCGCGCTCCTCAGTGCGACGCTTGATGTCCTCGCGCTTGTCATAATCCTGCTTGCCCTGTGCGAGCGCGAGCTCCACTTTGAGCAGCCCATCCATGAAATACAGCTTGAGCGGCACGAGGGTCTTGTTGCCGTCGCGCACCTTGCCCTCCAGCGAGTCGATCTCATTGCGATGTAGGAGTAGCTTGCGGTGGCGCAGCGGGCGGTGATTCGTCCACGTGCCCAGGCTGTACTCGGGGATGTTGAGGTTTCTAAGCCACACCTCGCCATGCTCAATGATGGCGAAGGCATCCGTGAGGCTCACGTGCCCCTCACGGATCGCCTTAATCTCCGTTCCCACGAGCTGAATCCCACATTCGAAAGATTCCAGGATGGTGTAGTCGTGGCGGGCGCGTCGGTTAGTGGCAACGACGTTACTGCCGGCGTTCTTTTTCTTCTTCTTGCCCATGATGGCATTACATCATACGCGTGGAGGGGCTAGCGGCGCACGTAGAGGCGAAGCGCCACATACGCGGTCACGCCACTGGCGATGAGCCCCAGGAGGGTCACAATCGGCCACACCGTCCACAGATCACCAGAGGTGATGGGGGCCACAAGGCGCGAATCGTACAGGGGCTGCAGCGCCGGATCTACCACGAGCTGCTTGCCCAGGAAGAGTCCAGCTGCGGCGACGAGCGCACCGATGAACGTGGAAAGGACCGCCTCCAGCACGAACGGGGCCTGGGTGTACCAGCGGGAGGCACCCACCATACGCATGATGGATACCTCTTCCCTCCGGTGGAAGGCAGCGATCTGCACCATGTTGCCAATGAGGAAGAGGGCGGCGAGTGCCTGTACCGCGGCAACCACGAAGGTGGCGTTGCGCACCGCGTCGAGGTTCTTTGTTGCCGCCTCAAGGTCCTGGGCCTGGTCCAATACGTCGGACACCTGCTTCATGTTCCGCACCGCATCAAGGGGCGTGGTGTTCAGTGGGTCGGTGAGGCGGACGTGCACGGCCGCGGGAAGGGCATCGGGAGATGTCTCCTGCACAAGGATTGGATCCGTATCCTGGAACAATTCCTTGAAGCGTTCATAGCTTTGGGCACGACTGCGGAACGTGACGGACTCCACCCCATCTTGCTTTTCCAGGGTGGTGAGCACCTCGCGGCACTCGGGGGTGGAGCAATCTTTATCGCCCGCGGAGATGTTCTCGTCCAGTTGCACCATCACCTCAACGCGGTCGAGGTAGATGTCCTTGGTGGCGCTCGTCATGTTGGTGACGAGGAAGCCGGTGGCAAGAAGCGCCAGCGAAATGGCGGTGGTGATGACGAGGGCAAGCGTCATAGTGACGTTTCGCCCCAATCCCTTGAAGCCTTCCTTAAATACGTAGCCCATCGTTACTACCTCCCCTGCCCGTACACGCCGTGGGCATCGTCGCGGACGAGTACGCCGTTGTTAAGCTCAATCACTCGGCGGCGCATGGAGTCCACTGCCTGCGCATTGTGGGTGCTCATGACAACCGTCGTACCCAGCTGGTTGATCCGGTTGAGTACCACCATGATGTCGTTGGCGGTGTCGGGATCGAGGTTGCCAGTCGGTTCGTCGGCAAGCAAAACGAGGGGACGGTTGACAAAGGCACGGGCGACCGCCACGCGCTGCTGCTCACCACCGGACAGCTCGTTGGGGTACCGGTTATCCTTGCCGGCGAGCCCGACGAGCTCGAGGGTGTCCGCCACGCGCTGGGGGATGGTGGACTTGCGCTTACCAATCACCTCAAGGGCGAAGGCAACATTTTCGTACACAGTCTTGCCGGGCAGCAGACGGAAATCCTGGAACACGTAGCCCAAGTGCTGGCGCAGCTGGTTGACGGCCTTCCCGCGGAGCGTGTTGACGTGGTAATCCCCCACGTACACGTCACCCGAGGTGGGGTCTACTTCTTTGAGCATGAGTTCCAAAAAGGTCGACTTACCCGAGCCGGATGGGCCGATGAGGAAGACGAATTCTCCCTTATCAATCTCCACGTTGATGTTATCCAGCGCAGGACGCGTCGACGTCTTGTACGTTTTTGTAACAGCGTCGAATGTGATCACACATGCAACTCTAGCCCATGTTCTTCACATCTTCCCCAATGGTTACTGGGGATTACGTAGGAATGTCACCCTTAATTTAGAAGCACGCGAGTTTGCACTTCGGCCGATCGATGACGGTGATGGGAGTATTAAACAACTCGGTAAGAATATCATTGCGCATGACATCCTCCACCTCCCCGTGGGCGAAAATCCGTCCGTCTTTAACCGCGCAGATCGCATCGGCGTACTGGGCGGCGAAGTTCAAGTCATGGAGCACAACTACGATGGTCCGCCCGAACTCGTCGGCAGCCCGGCGCAACAGGCTCATCATCTGCACCGAGTGGGCGATATCGAGGTTGTTGAGTGGCTCATCAAGGAGCACGTGATCGGTCTCCTGCGCGAGCACCATGGCCACGTAGGCACGCTGGCGCTGCCCGCCGGAAAGCTCGTCAAGGTAACGGTTCTGCAGGTCCTCGAGCTCAAAGAAGCTGATGTAATTGGAGATGATCTCATCATCCTTCTTGGTCAGCCGCCCCTTGTTGTAGGGGAACCGGCCAAACCCCACCAACTGGCGCACTGTGAGGCGCGTGATGAAGTGGTTCTCCTGCCGCAACACGCTGAACACCCTAGCCAGGTCCGCGGACTTCGCCGTGGACACGTCGAGGTTACCCACGGTGATCGTGCCCTCGTCCATCCCCAGAAGGCGGCCGATCATAGTGAGAAGGGTAGACTTCCCAGCGCCGTTGGGGCCCACGAGCGCGGTGATTCCCCCGGTGGGGATGTCCAGGGAGACGGGGCCAATCTCCGTTTCCGAGCCGTAAACCTTCTTGACTTTTTCCAGCGTGATCATAGTCGACCTTTCTTCATGATGACCCACAAGAACGCGGCACCACCCACGAGCTCAATAACGACGGAAACAACCCCCTGGGCGTGGAAGAAGTTGTTCATGATGAAGTACGCCCCGGTAAGCACGGCGTAGCACATGACAATGGACATGGGCAGCAGACGCCGGTGATCGTAGGTGTCGCACGCCTGGTAGGTAAGGGTTGCAACGAGGAAGCCAAGGAACGTCATCGGCCCCACCAGTGAGGTGGACACCGCCATGAGCACGGACACGAGCGCCAGCACCTGGATGACCACCCGCTTGTAGTTCACGCCGAGGTTGGTGGCGATACTCTCGCCGAGGCTGACAAGGTTAAGAGGCCCAGCCATCGCAAGCAGCCCGAGAGCGGCAGCAACCACGAGCGGGATGGCGATGGGAAACAGATCGGCGTCGGCATTATTCACCGAGCCGAACAGCCGGGCGGCCAGCACGTCGAATTCCGAGGGGTACAGCATGCGCTGCATGAAGGTGGACACAGAACCCAACCCGCCGCCGATGACGATTCCCACGAGCAGCATGAGGTGGAGGTTTTTCACCCCTCCCACGAACAACCACCCGTAGAGGGCAAGCGACAGCCCGATCATGAGGGCGATCTGGACAAGGAACAGAGCCACGCCCTCGAAGTTGGCCAAGGTGGCTGCGCCGAAGAAAAACAAGGTGGCGGTGGCGATGAGGCGGTAGAGGGATTCGAACCCCATGATGGAGGGCGTGAGAATCCGGTTTGCCGTGACGGTGTGAAAACACACCGTGGACAAGGCCTGACACACCGCAACGATAGCCATCGCAATGACCGCGTTGGCGCGCCGCTCGGCGATGAGCCAGAAGCCCCGTGTTCCAAACTCCATCGGGTTGTTGTAGGCGAGGAGCCCCACGGTGAAAAGGATGCTGGCAGCGGTGATTGCAATAAATGTCACCCGGTAGACGGCGCGTCCGCGCGCGGTGCCGAACGGCCCGAGTGGCGGACGCACACGCTGCGTAGAGGAGGCTGCCTCCCCCTCGCCCACGCGTCCCTGATGGATGGGCATGCCGGCGGGGTCTCCACCGGGGCGCTGCCGGGCGGGGATATTTACCGTGCGAACTGCCTTGTTTTCCTGTTGCAACATCTCCTACCCCACCTTCTTTGTCGTGCGAACGAGCAAAACGATGAACACCGTGGCGCCGACGACGCCGAGTACCACGGACACGGGAATCTCAAACGGCATGATGATGACGCGGCCTACGAGGTCGCAGGCGGTGACAATGCCGATGCCAAAGAGGACCACCCACGGCAGGTTCCGGCGCAGGTTATCCCCGCGCATGATGGACACGATGTTAGGGACGATGAGTCCGATGAACGGGAGGTTCCCCACAACAACGGTGACCACGCCCGTCGCCACCGCGATGAGCGCGGTACCCACGAGCATCACCTTGTGGTAATCCACGCCCAAATTGGTCGCCACTTCCTCGCCCAGCCCGGCGACGGTGAGCCTGTCGGCGATGAACCACACCACGCCAAGCACGATGACGACGATCCACAGCACCTCGTACTGCCCCTTGATCACCGCTGTGAACGAGCCGGCGAACCACACTCCCAGCGATTGCAGCATGTTGAACTGCAACGCCATGAACGTGGAAAACGCGCCGACCACCGCGCCGAGCATGATGCCCACGATGGGCACCACGAGGGAGCTGCGCAGTGACACGCGCCTGAGAAAGAGGAAGAAGATGCTGGTGCCGATGGTCGCCGCGATGACGGCCGCGACCATGCGGATGAGGATGGGGGCCTCGGGCCACACGGCCATGATGGCGATGAGCCCGAGCCCCGCCCACTCGGTGGTACCCGTGGTTGTCGGCTCAACAAACCTGTTTTGGGTGATGAGCTGCATGACGAGCCCACTCATCGCCATGACCGCGCCGGAGAGGACGAGGGCGATGGTGCGGGGTACGCGGGTGGTGAAGGACATATCCCGGCCACCCTCGCTGGTCATGTCGTAGGCACCGGTGAGAAGTGACGCGATGAGCAGCGCACCAACGACGAGAGCCGCTACCAGTAAAGGCCACGTACGTTCGTCACGAGCACCCGACTTCGGGGACACGGCCTCCGGTTCGGTCGCTGTAGCTGCCACCACAACCGATCGCGTTCCCCCCTGGGCAAGGACCGCCCGAGAGGAATGGGTAGGTGGTCGTTTCATCTTCACTTCATCTGACATTGGTGACACCGGTTAGCTTGTCGACGTAGCGTTTCCAGGCCTTACGGCCCGGAAACGCTGGCGGGTTTCATTGTCAGCGGCGCCCAGGACACTGTCCCGAGATGCCTACTGGTTAGAACTTTGCGGCGAGCTCGTTGAGGAACTCGATGTAGGTCTGGATGGACTCGTTGGTGTAGGTATCGGCGGGCATGTAGATGACCTTGCCGTTCTTCACCGCGTCGACATTCTTCAGCGCCTCGGAGTTCTCGATAACCTCCTTGGCCGGGGTCGAGGCAGCTGCGTCGTTGGTGGCGGCATCGCGGTCAAGGACGAGAATCCACTGGGGGTTGGACTGTGCGATGGCCTCTACTGACACCTCGTCGCCCTTGTGGTTAGTGGAGGAGTTTTCGATCTCCATGGCAGGGGTGAGGCCGAGGATCGGGTACAGCGGGCCAATGGCGCGTCCCTTCTCCGGGGCGATGAAGCCGATCTTGCCGCCGGAGACGTTGACGGCGAGGACCTTCTCCTCCGGGTTGTAGGCTTCCTTTGCCTTGGCCACGGCATCATCGAGCTTGTTGTTCAGCTCTTCGGCTTCCTTGTTCTTGTTAAAGATCTTGCCCAGCTGGGTTCTCTGTCGCTTGAGCTCCTGGTCGAGTGGCTGGCCGTCGCGGACGTTGAGGTCGATGAACGGGGTGTCACCGGCGAGGTCCTTGATGTCGTCGGCGTACTTGGCAAAGCGCTGCCCCTGGATGATGACATCGGGCTCGGCTGCGACGATCGCCTCGAGGTTCGGCTCGCGGTGGTTTCCGATGTCCACGATGGACTCGTCGTGCTTGTAACCAATGGTCTCCGGCATAAGCTCGCGCGGGGCGGCCTTGAGCTTGACACCCCAGTCGTACAGCGTCTCGAACGTGCGGTTGTCCAGGGCCACCACAGACTCCGGGTTGACCGGCGCTTCCACAGGGCCGTTGTCCGTGTCCACCGTCACCGTGGCAGCCTCCGCCGCCTGGGTGGAGGTGGCGCTAGACGAGGACGTTGTTTCGGTTTGCGAGCACCCGGTAATGGTGAGTCCGGCCGCTAGGAGGCCAGCAATTACTCCGGCGAGTTTGTTACGAGTCACCAAGACACCTTTCATAGCCGCTCGTCGCAGCATCTCGAAAAACCGCCGCGTGCCCGGTGAAGAGCCGATTGGCACGCGCCCGATTCCTGTCACTATTTTCACAACATTTTTGTTGCGAATTTAGGATTACCTCACACACCCTCGATAAAGTAAGTCAACCCTAACATAGGGCAACCTAAGGCCATAAAGGGTGCACATAGGTTCACGTCCCTAGCCCCAAAGGACACCAATAGGCACCATTTACCTGCAAAATTGCACTGCACGGGGGAAGATTTACCCTGCCCGACCACCCCAGAAACAAACAGAAGGCACACCTTGAAAGAGCACCACAATGCGCACACGGCCGCCAAAGACACTGCACACAGCCCACTCCCCCGCCCGTACCATATCAGTGGGTATCGAGCTAGCTACCAGGTTGCTTCCAGGTTGTGTACTATTCCTTTTAAGGAAACGACTCTTTTGGAGGCACTATGACTTCTCGTATCACCGCGGCACTTATCTCGACCGCGTCCATCGCAGCGTTGACCACCGGGCTGGTCACCGCCCCCGTGGCCCTCGCCGCCCCGGATCCCACCACCGGCGTGGAACTTAACCACCCGACCTCGCAGTTCGTCGCCACTCCCGTTCTGGTCGATTTCTCCGACTCACGAACCGAAGGACTCAAGGCACTCAAGGAGTACCGCGCCCGCGCCTGGGACAACAACTTCCTTTTCAATGGCCAGTCCATTCGGGTTGCCGCTGCCAAACAAGGCCTAAACTCCAGGAGCGCCTACATCAACGCAGTGCAGGCCGACGGTGGTCTTGCTCGTATCGCAATCCAACGTGCTGCTGAGAATTCCTACACGCGGGACATAGTTCACCGCCGTCCTGCGGGGCCGGGGTGCGAGCTGGGAGCAATCGATCGTTGCGCAAGTATTTGGAGCGCCACTTATAAAGGAAATCAGGCTTTTGCCGAAGTTCTAGCTTACAACCCTTATGACGCTGGGATTTCCAACGCCATCATCGACTTGTGGGGGAAGGGCGAAGAGTCGGCTAACCAGCGCCTAAGGGGATACGCTGGAGACGGAAACGGGCACCTGCGTACTCTCATGAATCCCGGGTATCGCTATTACGGCTTCGGTTATGTCAAAGGTACGGACAATAAATACACGAGCGCAGGAGCGGCGAGCGCCAGCTCCATCGAGGCGGACAACCTGCCGGCAGGACGGCAGACGGTCACCTTGTACCGTGCGGCTACGCCGGGCGAAAGGCCTACTGGAATTGTGACCAACACGAAGCCCTCCACGGACAAGCCGAAGCCCGCCGACCCCACCACCAACAAGCCGAAGCCCGCGGACCCGAGCACCAGCAAGCCGCAGCCTTCTGAGCCCACCAAGCCCGAACAGAAGACTCCTGGGCAGCAGGGTGCTGCGGCGAGCATCGACTTTAACAACATCAGCTCGAACTCGGACATCCTCTCCTCGGAGACGGCAACCGATGGCGAGAAGGCCGCAGCGGGTATCGCGCTCGCCGTGGGAATCCTCGGCCTCCTTGGCTTGCTGGCAAACCTCGCACAACAAGCGGGTGTCATCCGGTTTTAGGTAATCCGTGAAGAGCGGCCTACGAACTCCGTGGGCCGCTTTTTACGTGTCCCCCACCGTAAGGCGGGAAAAACGGCGGGACGGGGGCGTCGACAAGCCTAAGCGCGGTGGGTGGTGACCACAATCCGATCGGTGGAGTGGCCGCTGCCGGCGCCGGTGGTGACGTGGCGGGCGCGGGTTTCATCAAGGGCGACCGACCAGCCGGGGGTGGTGTCGATGAACGCGCGGAACTGTTCCGGGGTGACAACGAAGCGGAAGTGACCATCGTGAATGGTGTCCGGATCCACCACGTGGTGGACGAAGACGAGCCGGCCGTGCGGGGCAACGAAGCTCAGCAGCCGGGTGAGGTTCGCTTCGGTGTGGGTGATGACTGGGTACATCGCGATGACGAGGTTGAAGGTGGAGTCAATGGGCGCATCCTCAATCCCACCTTGAACCCACGTGACGCGCCCCTGCGTATCGCGTGCCCGCGCACGCCCGAGCGCCACGGCCGACGGATCGAACGCCGTCACCGAGAAGCCGTGTTCGGCGAGCCACAGGGCATCGGCGCCCTCCCCCGTCCCCACGTCCAGTGCCGTCGGGACCGTCGTGGGCGTCGGGCCCGTCGTAAACGTCGGGACCGTGCCGGGTTCGAGGGATGTCACCGCGTAGATGAGGGCTTCGTTGGGGTTGCCGCTCCACATGGAATCCGACTCGCTGTAACGGCGATCCCACTCGGCGGCGTTGGTCTCCGCGTCCCAGGGCTCGTGGGGAGCGTTGCTAGTCATCGCTCTCCTTCTGCTGTGCCATCCGCCAGCGGATGCCGGCCTCAAGGAAACCATCAATATCGCCGTCGAGAACCTTGGAGGGGTCCCCCACCTCGTAGTTCGTGCGCAGGTCCTTCACCATCTGGTACGGGTGCAGCACATACGAGCGCATCTGGTTACCCCAGCTCGCCTCGCCGCCGGCACCGAGGGCATCCATCGCCGCCTGCTCCTCCTGGCGCTTGCGCTCCAGAAGGCGGGACTGCAACACGGCCATCGCCGAGGCACGGTTTTGGATCTGTGACTTCTCGTTTTGGCACGTCACCACGATGCCCGTGGGGATGTGCGTGATGCGCACCGCGGAGTCGGTCGTGTTCACCGACTGCCCGCCAGGCCCGGAGGAGCGGTACACGTCCACACGCACATCGGAATCCGGAATGTCGATGTGGTCCGTCTTCTCCACCACCGGCAGGACCTCCACCTCGGCGAAGGAAGTCTGACGGCGGGCCTGGTTATCAAACGGGCTGATGCGCACCAGGCGGTGCGTGCCCTGCTCCACCGAGAGGGTGCCGTACATGTACGGGTCAGACACCTGGAAGGTGGCGGACTTGATGCCCGCCTCCTCCGCGTAGGACGTGTCAAACACCTGCACCTTGTGGCCGTCCTTTTCCGCCCACCTGATGTACATGCGCATGAGCATCTCCGCCCAATCCGCGGCATCCACGCCACCGGCACCGGAGCGGATGGTGACAACGGCATCGCGCTCGTCGTACTCACCGGAGAGCATCGTCTGCACCTCCATCGACTCGATGGCCTGGCGCAACTCATCACGCTCGGCGTCGGCAAGGTCAGTGCCCTCCCCCTCTTCCTCGGCGAGCTCGTACATCACAGGCAGGTCATCCACCCGCTGCCGCAGACCCCGCACCTTCTTCAGCGTCGACTGCGTGTGGCTCAAGTCGGATGTGACCTTCTGGGCGTTGGCCGGGTCGTCCCACAGCGTGGGGTCCGCGGCGGTGAGCTCCAGCTCGCGCTCCCGCTCGGCGAGCGCGTCGAGGTCGAGCACCTTTTCAATGGTGGTCAACGTATCGGACAGGGACTCAATATCAGAAGCTACATCGGGTTGCACAATGGATAAGCCTACATATCTAGGGCACAATAGGGTGTTATGAGCACCTCTAACCAAAAGATTACGAAGGAAATGCTGGAGAGCATCGCCAAAACGTTCTGCGTTGCCCACCAGGGCGATGATGACGCGCGACTGGCGCAGGCGCTGGTGTACAACGCCGGGCGGCTCGCGTGGCGGATGCGCGAGGCCGGCATTTCCACCAAACAGAAAACGTCCGTGTCCGACGTGGTGACGGAGGCCGACGAGGCCGCCGAGTTCCTCGTTTCCCACGTGTTAGAAACCCTGCGTCCCGATGACGGGATCCTCGGCGAGGAAGGTTCCTCGCACGCCTCGGCGTCCGGCAAGACGTGGGTGATCGACCCCGTCGACGGGACATACAACTTCGCCTCGGGCTCGGACTACTGGTGCTCCGCCCTGGCGCTGTGCACCGGCGACCCCTCCCAGCCTGACGAGGTCATCCTCGGCGCAGTCCACCGCCCCGCCATGGGATACACGTGGTTTGGGGGGCCGCAGTTCCCCACCACCCGCGATGGCAAGAAGGTCGCGGGGATTACGGACGCGGAGGCAGGCCAGATTTGCCTCGCCTCCTACATTCACCCCACGTGGGTGGCTAACGACGAGCTCATGGGGCACTGGCGCCGCGTCACCGAGCTCTTCGCCACGGTCCGCATGCTCGGCGCCGGTTCCGTCGACCTCGCCAGTGTTGCCGACGGCACGCTCGGCTGCTGGATGCAGCACTCGGTGAAGGATTGGGACTGGCTGCCTGGCAAGGCCCTGGTGGAGGCCGCCGGTGGCGTGACCGCCGAGGTTCCCGCGGGCGGAGTCGTGTGGAAGATCGCCGGCGCGCCCACCGCCGTGGAGCAGATGAAGGAGGCCCTCAACCGATGAATTCCGATCTTGACCTAGCTTTGTCGCTGGCCGACGCCGCCGACGCGATCACCATGGACCGCTTCCAGGCGGCCGACCTCCATGTTGACTCCAAACCGGACCTCACCCCTGTTTCGGACGCCGACCTGACCGTGGAGAAAACCCTCCGCGCGCTGTTGGCTAAGCACCGCCCCGACGATGACATCCTGGGCGAGGAATTCGGCGGCCTGCCCGCTGAGACCGGCCGCCAGTGGGTGATCGACCCCATCGACGGCACGAAGAGTTACGTGCGTGGCGTGCCGATCTGGGCCACGCTCATCGCCCTGTGCGACGGCCACACCCCTGTCCTCGGTGTGGTCTCGGCGCCGGCCCTTCAGCGTCGCTGGTGGGCGACGGCCGGTGGCGGGGCGTTCGCGGATTCTCTCCCGCTCCACGTGTCTGGGGTCTCCTCGCTTGCCGACGCCTCCCTCGGCTTTTCCTCCCTCTCCGGGTGGGCTGACCGTGGGCTGCGCGAGAAGTTCATCGCGCTGACGGATGCCACGTGGCGGCTTCGCGGCTACGGTGATTTCTGGTCTTACTGCCTCGTCGCCGAGGGGGCCATCGACATCGCCGCCGAGCCGGAGGTGAACCTGTGGGATCTCGCCGCCCTTGACATTCTTGTGCGCGAGGCCGGTGGCACGTTCACTTCTCTTGACGGCACGCCCGGCCCCTACGGCGGCAGCGCCGTGGCCACCAACGGACTACTCCATGAGGATGTCCTCGCCGCGCTGTCCTAGCAGCGCACATCGACCGAATCTGGTGTATTCATTCCACCCGGATACCACAGTGGCGCAGGATTTCTCCTGCGCCACTGTTTTACGCTGTTACGGTAGCCACAGCCCGTAACCCGGGTAGTCTGGGTGTTCGTTCAAATCTGCCATCACTTGCTCGCTGGTATTGACAACGGCGGGTGAGTGCAGGAAACCCTGGAGCGGGGTGCGGCAGGAAGTGTCCATACCCGGCACAATATCCATGCCTCCGGAGAGGAACCCAACGAGTTGGTCACCACGGAGGATGGGCGCGCCAGAGTCGCCCTGCGTGGCGCAGACCTGGGAGAAGCTCACCGATTCAGAGGTCACGAGGTTGAGCCCACAGGTCATCCCCGTTCCCACGCCCTTCTTGCAGATCTGCTCGCCGTCGTTGGCACTGCCGGACAGGCTGTTGACGGTCACTCCGTCGTAGGTGCGGGAGACCTCGGCCACCTTCTTATCAAACACGATGACCGAGTAGTCACGGGCCTTGTTCCCGCCAACGATGGTGCCCGACGGGGGGATGGACTGCTCGTCAGCCGAGGAGACCTTCTGCCCGAACCCGCCACAGTGCGCCGCGGTGATGCCGACGTAGCGCCCCGCCTTATCGATACCAACAATACCCAGCGTGCACAGCGACTTAGGTACACCGTTGAAATCGTGCACGAAGATGGGCGTGCCCGGCCCGTACAGGACCTTTCCACGCGCCTCTGCGTCGCGCGCCTCCTGCGGGATCTCGGGCGCGTTAAAGAAGGACACCGTAGAGCGGTGCAGCACCGGCCCCTGCTTCAACGCCATGATCTGGGAACCAATATCGTAATTCCACTTGTAGTTGAGGAGCTGATCATCGGGCAACGGCTCGGCTGCGGCCTGGGGCGCGAGGATCATGGAAGCTGCAAACAAAGAGACAAAGGCGAGGCTAGCTCGCTTCAAGGTGGATACGAGGCGCATTCTTCTAACATAACAGCTTTCACATCCACCTCATAAGATAACACCTGGGCTTTCTCCGGCAATGCCCAATTGTTATCAACCTGTTGTAGTTCCGTAACGCATGTGCCTTCCTTCCGTAGCCCCCGTCCGCGGAAAACCGCTACTCAGCCCGGAGGCAGATCCCACCACACGACAGGGGCATCGGTTACTCTCTCCCACCCACAACAACACACTCCCAAACAGTTACTATTGCAACGGCCCTCTGAGCCTAAGGGCCGCATCCAAGGCAAAAAATTCCCCCACAGCGTGTGCTGCGGGGGAATGGTCTGGTGGGCGGAAGGACTACTCTACGTCGAGCAGGACCTGGCCACCCTGAACCGCATCGCCCTGGGCAACGTGGATCTTGCCCACCTTGCCGTCGGCGGGAGCGGTGATCTCGGTTTCCATCTTCATCGCCTCAAGGACGATGACGACCTGGCCGGCCTTGATCTCGTCGCCCTCAGCGACCAAGATCTTGAACACGGAACCCGCCAGAGGCGCGGTAATCGCATTCCCGGAGCCACCCTGGGTGGCCGCGGAGCTGGCAGCGGCAGATGCGGCCGGAGCGGAACCACCAATGTTGATGGATCCCAGAGTGCGGCGCTCCTCCTCTACCTCGACGTCGACATCGTAGGCGATGCCGTTGACTGTCACTTTCAGTTTCATGGTTATCTTCTCTACCTTCTACGATGTTTAGACGTTGAGTGCGTGGCGCTGTTGGAAACGACGCCCCTGGGAAGCCCAGGTATCGTCGCGGGAAAAACGAACTGCCTTCACGGTGCCCTTGTTGCCCAGGTAGGCAGACACTGCGGCAGAAATCGCCATGAGCGTGTCCTCCGGGATATCGGCATTGAGGCGCTTTTCCGCCTGCTCGAGGCGCTTTTCTGCCTGGCCGAGACGGTGCTGGAGGTCACGCACCATGTCAAAGAGTTCAGCTTTTGTGGGCTCATTCATGTATCTTTACAGCCTTCTTACATCGGGGTGAGGCCGTGCTTCTTGAACGGCCTCGTTTCGCGCTTGTTGGCCAGGACCTCGAGGGCCATGGCGACATTTGCGCGGGTATCGGCAGGATCGATGATGTCGTCCACCAAGCCACGGGAAGCAGCCATGAACGGGGTGGAGAAGGTGTCCTTGTACATCTGCGTCAGCTCCTCGCGGCGAGCCGCGGGATCCTCAGCATTGGCAATTTCCTTCCTGAACACAACGTTGACAGCGCCCTCGGCGCCCATCACGGCGACCTCAGCTGTTGGCCACGCGAACACGCGGTCAGCTCCGAGATCCTTCGAGCACATTGCCAGGTGCGCACCGCCGTAGGACTTGCGGAGCTCGATGGTAATGAGCGGGACCGTGGCGTGGGAGTAGGCGTACAGCATCTTCGCGCCGTGGCGAATGATGCCGCCGTGCTCCTGGGCGACGCCGGGCAGGAACCCCGGAACGTCGACAAGCGTAACGATAGGAATGTTGAAGGCGTTGCAGAACCGGACGAACTCAGCGCCCTTATCGGAGGAATCGATGTCAAGCACGCCGGACATGACCGAGGGGTTGTTAGCCACAAAGCCCACGGTGCGACCGGTGACGCGACCGAAGCCGACCACGAGGTTGCGGGCGAACCCGGCCTTTACCTCGAGGAAGTCTCCCCAGTCCGCAATCTTGCGGATGATATCGCGGACATCGTAGCCCTTCTTGCCTTCCACCGGGACGATCTCTCGGAGCTCCTCGTCGGGTTCGACGTTGAAGTCCGGATCAACGATCGGTGGCTCCTCCGTGTTGTTCTGCGGGAGGAAGCTGAGGAGCTTCTGGGCGATGAGGATGGCCTGCTCGTCGTCGTCGGCAACGAAGTGAATGTTGCCCGACTTAGCCATGTGCGCATCGGCGCCACCGAGCTCATCCTGGGTCACCTCTTCGCCGGTGACCTGCTTGATCACGCCCGGACCTGTGATGAACATGTGGGCCTTGCGCGTCTGGATGATGAAGTCCGTCAGGGCCGGCGAGTACGCCGCGCCACCGGCGCAGGGGCCGGCGATGATAGAAATCTGCGGAACGAGACCGGAAAGCATGACATTCTGATAGAACACCTTGCCGTAGCCGGAGAGGGAATCGATACCCTCCTGCACGCGGGCTCCGCCCGAATCGTTGAAGAAGATGAACGGCGTACCCGTGGTAGCCGAGCTCTTCATGGTGTTTGCCACCTTGTTGGACTGCATCTCGCCGGCGGAACCACCCATGACGGTGAAGTCCTGTGAGGCGATGTGCACGGGACGACCAAGAACGGCCGCCGAGCCCGTGACCACGCCATCGGCGGGGGCATCAGCCTTGTCCATGCCGAAGTGCGTGGTGCGGTGCTTGGCAAACATGCCAACCTCGGCGAAGGTGCCCTCATCCACGAACTTTTCAATGCGCTCACGAGCGGTCATCTTGCCGCGGTCGTGCTGCTTCTGGATGCGCTTTTCTCCGCCACCCAGGCGGACGCGCTCCTTTTCCTTTTCTAGTTGTTCGATTCGCTCTTGCATCGAGCGTTCTTCAGCCATTGTGAATCTTCCCCTCCTTTACGCGGGCTCGACCTTGACGGTTTCTTCGCGGCCACCGACCGAGACGAGGTAGGTAATGGGCTCGCGGACCGCGTTGGCAGCACCGGAAGCGGCTTCGGCTTCCCTCTTCAGCTGCTCAGGGGTCTTGCCCACATTCTTCGGACCCTCCGGGCGCTCCTGGAAGAACTTGGGAGCAACACCCGGGAACATGGCGTTGGTGAGCACGTCCTCGTCGGTCCCATTGAAGCCCTCGAGCTTCTTGGTGTCCTCCACGAGCTGATCCCACTCGGGCTCGAGCAGATCCGCCGGGCGGCAGGTGATCGGCTCCTTCTTGGTCTGCTCCTGAGCCTGCTTGACAAGCTCGGGGTTGCGCTCGCCGGGGCACTCACCGTAGTAGCCGAGCATGAGGTCGGCGAACTCTGCGGTGAGCACCTTGTAGCGGCCCATGAGGACGTTGAACACAGCCTGCGTGCCCACGATCTGGGACGACGGAGTGACCAGTGGCGGGTAGCCGGCATCCTTACGGACGAGCGGAACTTCCTTCATCACTTCGTCGATCCGGTCGCCGGCACCCTGGGCCTTGAGCTGGCTTTCCATGTTGGAGAGCATGCCGCCGGGGATCTGCGACTGGAAAATATTGGTGTTGACGAGGGTCTTGGACTCGAACTCCGCGTACTTCGGGCGAACTTCCTTGAAGTGATCGCGGATCTTGAGCAGCTTGTCCATGTCCAGGCCAGTTTCGTAGCCGGTGCCCTCGAGCATCTCAACGAGGGACTCGGTCGGGTTGTGACCAGGACCAAGAGACATGGAGGAGATGGCCGTGTCAACGACATCGGCACCGGCCTCAATGGCCTTCATGAGGGTGACCATGGTAACACCCGTGGTGGAGTGGCAGTGGACATTGATTTGCGTGTCCTCGCCGTACTTCTCTTTGATGCCCTTGACGATGTCGTAGGCGGGCTGCGGCTTTAAGAGGGCGGCCATGTCCTTGAGGGCGATGGAATCTGCGCCCATATCGAGGAGGCGGCCAGCCAGATCGATGTAGCCCTGAACATCGTGCAGCGGCGATACCGTGTAGCAGATGGTGCCCTGTGCGTGACCGCCGACCTTCTTCACGGCGTTCATCGCGTGCTCGAGGTTGCGGGGATCGTTGAGGGCATCAAAGACTCGGAATACGTCCATGCCGTTCTCGCGGGACTTCTCCACGAACTTGTCCACCACCATGTCTTCGTAGTGGCGGTAGCCGAGCAGGTTCTGACCGCGGAGCAGCATTTGGAGACGGGAGTTAGGCATCAGTTTGCGGAACGTCCGCAGCCTCTCCCAGGGATCTTCATTGAGGAACCGAATGCAGGAGTCGTAGGTTGCCCCGCCCCAGCACTCCACGGACCAGAATCCCGCCTGGTCCATTTCCTCACAGATGCCCACCATATCTTCCATGGCCATACGAGTTGCCATGAGCGACTGGTGCGCATCGCGCATTGCCAATTCTGTGACACCGATTTTCCTTGTGGCGTTAGAACTCATACCTACCAAATTAGGCGAGTGACGTGGGAACTGCATATCGCAATGGTGTGACGTATGACGCTTTTGCGCACGGTTCCCACAATCCGTTGCTCAACAATGTCCGTTTGCCTTAAAAGCGCAGGTGAATAGCACATAATTAAACACTGTAAGGGAAGTATGAGTTTGGTCACACAAGCACTAAAAAGTGACCGCCCCAGTCGGTTCCCGTTCGCGCGACTCCCGCGAAGGTGACGCTGCACGGGGAAAACGAAACTCCTATAACACAAGCCAACCCCCACCCCGCGGCGGTGCGATGACAACCCCGAGCAACTCCACTGCTTCTCATTCGCCATCACCCCGCAATCCCCACAATCCCTTTGCAATCCCCGCAATCCCCTCGAATTTCCCCGCTTATCCCTCGAATGAAAGTGCGACCGGCTACAGTAATGGAAAGACGTGGCCTACCAGTATTTAACTGCACATCAAAGTACAGCTAAGCAGGACAATGGAGGACGTGACCACCACACGAGGCTCTTCTTACGGGAGCAACACCTTCGCCCCGGAAGAAGCCCCAAGGTACCGGCACATACGTCCACCGTTGTTGCAGCGCCGATAGAAACAGCACCAATAAAGGAGTGGTGATTGAAGTGAAGAAAGCTTTGGGAGCAGCGTGTGTGGCGATAGCGCTCACCCTCACTGGGTGCTCCTCGCCGAGCAGCAAGACTGCGGAGGATGTCACCGAAACAAACATCACCACACGCACCGCCCGCGTCACGGAATCCTCCGCCTCTACTGAGTCCGCGACGACCTCGGAAGCAATGACCGAACCTTCGACCCTCACCCCCACGTCTTCACGTGCTGCAGCCGGACAGGTTGAGGGCGATGAGGAATCCGAAGCCGCCAACGAGGAACCGGAGGAGACCTTCACCGATGAGGACCTCGATTCTGAGGAGTCCGCCTCCGGGGAGGAACCAGAGAAGGCCACGGATAGCGGAGCCTCGTGCTACGAGGAAAACGGCTACGTCTTTATTTCTAAGACCACCGGCGCGAACGGGATGTCCGCACAGGTGACCACCGGCGATTCCCCGAGGGTGGAAAACCTGGGGGCCACCACCAAGGGTGGCGCCGTTGCCTACAACGCTTCGGTGGGCAACGGTGATGTCACGGTAACCAAGGACGGGTCCACCTACCGGTTCGTTGGCAAATCATTCCTCGCCGGCGAAGGCGGCGGAAACAAGGCCTTCGACTTCACGGTGACCTGCCCGTAACCCCAATCCCCGCACCCAGCGCACACGTGCTCGGCAGCACAGCAGCAGGAATAATACGGAAGCAGTAGGTCCTGGGGGCCTACTGCTTCTTCTGTGCTCCGGCACACCGTGCTGAGGGCGCTCCTCCCTTTCGGGAGCACTGCTCCACACGGAGGGGCGCTCGTTTTTGAGGAGGTGCTCCTCCATACAGAGGAGCGCGCCACAAGCGGTGCTGTCTAAGCGATTCTCGCGCCTTGCTGTTCCAGCTCGGCGAGAGCCATCTCGCCGTTAGCCTCATCCACGGCCGCGACGAGCTGCTTCAGCACGGTCACCGAGAACCCCTCGGTGAGGCCGTCGGAAGCCGTCGCGCGCACGCAGAAATCAGTGGCAATCCCGCACACGTGGATGGTGGTGATCCCCTTCTCCCGCAGCCAGCTGGCGAGGCCCTCGCCCTCACAGACTCCCTCAAAACCGGAGTACGCCGCCGCGTACTCCCCCTTGGTGAAGGTGGCATCCAGGTACTGCGTCACGGGCTCCACCTCCGGGTGGAACTGGGCTCCCTCCGAGTCCTTCACGCAGTGGACAGGCCAGGAATCCACAAAATCTGGGTGCTCTGAGAAGTGGTCGCCCGGATCGATGTGCCAATCCTTGGTGGCAACGATCTGGCCGTAGTAACCGTGGTGGCCTTCAACGAACTTGGCAATAGCCTGGGCGACCTCGGCCCCACGCGCCGTGGCGAGGGAGCCACCGGGGCAAAAGTCCTTCTGCACATCGACAATGATGAGTGCCGTGGATTCACCTGCTGGGGCCTGGCCGGTATGGGGAAAAGACATCGTTGTAGCTCCTTCTTTCACGCGTTCAAGGTTTTGCACTCAACACTAGTCACCGGCGCGGTGCCGTGGGGGCCCTGCTGCCTCCTCTTATCTCGCGTCATTTCACGGTTCGGCCCACTCCCCCGACCCTCACGCGCGTTTTTCACCCACTCTCCGCCCACCTCACCCGGGGTGGGACCGGTGTGCAACAATGGGCACCACCGAATTTTTGTCTCCTATGAAAGGTGCGTGAACTGTGCGACGACGTCTCGCTACAGTGGCCGTCCTTACTGCCCTCACCCTGCCGGTCACTCCGGCGATGGCGCAGCAGCTTCCCTCAGGGGTGAGCGTCCAGGACGTGCAAAACGCGATCTCCCAACCGATTTCTGTCCCCGCCGGGCAGACGATCACCGTGGACCTAGGAATCCCAGTCCAGGCTGGCTATTCTGGCGACGGCTGGCAGGTTTCAACCTCCGGCACGCAGGTGACCGTCACCGCGCCGGCCGAGGGAGGCTCCACCATCGCGGTTCCCGCCCAGGCGGCGGGGATGTCCGCAACGATCACACTCGTCTCCAGCCCGCAAGCTGCGGCACCCACGCAGGCCGAAGTCCCGGCCACGGGCGACGAGGCAGAGTCCGCAGATGGGGCCCCTTCGAGCGGGGATGCCCCCGCCTCGGGGACGAGCGATGCCCACCCGGAGCACACGCCCGCCTCGCCTGTCACGGAGACTGACGCGCGCAGGATCGACCTCACCGCGCACATTTCCGGCAACACCATGACGGCGCAGCTCGGGGTCCTCGAGGCAGCGAAGTTGTACAGCCAATTTTCCTCCGTCGACCGGGAAGGCCTCACGCTGCGCTACATGGACAGCGAAGGCCGGATCATCGAGGGCGTGAAGAGGAACGTCGACAAGGAAAACCTGAAACTCACCTTGACGTACCCGGAGGGCGAAACCCCCGACAACCCCTTCATCATCCAGGTGGTGCGCGACGGCACGGAGGCGATCAGCATCGTCACGCTCACCGCGCCGGCCAGCGAGTCGGGTGGCGAGGCCGGAGACACAACAACAACCGGCGACGAGGAAACCGCAAGTGGCGAGGAACACGGGGGACTCGGCTGGATCATCGGCATCGCCGCCGTGGCACTCGTCGGCGTGCTCGTCCTTCTCGCAGTACTACTCACCGTGGGAAGAAGGAAGAACTAAATGGCGGACCTGTTCGAGCGCCTCTCGCGCCTCGACGGCAAAGGGTACGGGGCCTACAAGTCACTGTCCGGATGCCACGAGCTTCACATGGACCGCGGCGCCGCAGGTGGTGAACGCGCAGGGAAGCACGGCAACGGCCCACTTTCCCTCGTCATCGACCACGTTCAGGCAGACCCGTACGCGCCACCCTCGAAGATGCACGTGGAGCTCCCCAACCCGTTCCCCCAGCTCAGTACCATTCCTGTCTGCGATCAGCTGGCCCGGCGCGTGGCCGAGGCGTTTTCCGGCAACCGGGACCTCGTCATCGATGCCCCTGACCAGGAGGTTCTTCCCACCGCCGCGTGTGTGGAAAGGGAGGGCACACTGCACCTGCGCTTCGCGGTTCACCTGCCCGCCCGCGGCAGGCGCATCATGGGGCGGCGTGCGGCTCACCTCATCTGCGACGATCTTCCCGCTGCCTTGGAGGAGGCCCTGGCTGGGTTCGATCCCACCGCCGCCGCTGAGCTCTTCGACCACCAAGAGGAGATCCGCCGCCACCTGGGTGATTACGTCGCTTTTGTGGCCGACGGCGCGATCCTGCCCAGGCTTTCCGGCACGTCCCCGCTGCCGTTGAAGGGTGCCACCCCGTTTGCTGCGCCGGAAACTCTCCAGGCTGACATCTGTGGGGTGACGGGGATGGGTATCCCCGCCGGGGTGACCGTCATCGTCGGTGGCGGGTTCCACGGCAAATCGACGCTGCTCAACGCCCTATCGCTGGGGGTGTACAACCACCGTGCGGGCGACGGCCGCGAGTTCGCTATCACTAACCCCTCGGCCCTGCACATCCGCGCCGAGGACGGCAGGGCTGTCACTGACGTGGACATTTCGGAGTTTATCTCGGACCTTCCCACCGGCGCCGATACCGCCCGTTTCAGTACCGCTAACGCGTCCGGTTCCACCTCCCAGGCAGCCTCGCTCATGGAGGCTGTGGAAGCCGGCGCGAAGGTTTTGCTTATCGACGAAGACACCTCGGCCACCAACTTCATGATCCGTGACTCACGGATGCGTCAGCTCATCACCGCAGAGCCCATCACCCCGCTGGTGGATCGGGTTCGCGCCCTGTGGCGTGACCTCGGTGTATCTACCGTCATTGTGGCCGGCGGTTCGAGTGCTTTCCTCGACGTTGCGGACACCGTCATCGCGATGGAGGACTACCTTCCCCGCGACGTGACCCGGGAGGCAAAGGAGCTTGCAGAGCCCGCCCCCGAGCAGCCACCATTCACCCCGCCCGCACCCAGGCGCGTCGAACGCCTCGCCGTGGATTACGGCAAACGGCGCAAGTCCCCGCAGGCCAAGGGGCGAGCAACGATCCGCCATGGCCGCGGCGACGTGGATATCTCCACTGTAGAGCAGGTGGTGTCCGCCTCGCAGGCTGCGGGTATCGCCCGCGCCATCGGCTGGGTGGAGGAGCATGCCGACGGTCGCACTCCACTCGCCGAGCTTTCCCGCGCAGCCGCTGCTGCGGTTCTGCGCGGCACGCGACACCCCGGCGCGGTGGTTCAGCCCCGCGCCCTGGAAATCGCGTGCGCTGTCAACCGGCATCGCGGGCTCAGGATCGCGAAGTAGCAGCAATACAGCGGAAATTGTACGAACACATTTTCGACTGCGGATGGCACCTAAGATTTCGTCCGACTTTGCACGTAACTGGGCTGTGTTACGGTAGGAACAAAGAATTTCGACCAATGGGGGTGATACCATGGTGGGCTCCGGAAAGAGCTTCACATCAGTGGAGATTTGTGCTGGTGGCGGTGGCCAAGCCCTGGGATTAGAAAATGCCGGTTTTTCTCACCAAGCTGTGGTTGAAATTGACCCCGATGCTTGTAACACACTTCGCCTAAACCGGGAAGGATCCTGGAACATTCTTGAGCAAGATGTTCATGAGTTCGATGGATCCGCCTATGAGGACGTGGATCTATTTGCAGGAGGAGTTCCTTGCCCGCCGTTTTCCATCGCCGGAAAACAACGTGGTCCAGAGGACGAACGAGACCTATTTCCTCGTGCATTGGAGTTGATTCAACAGATTAAGCCCCGCGCAGTGATGCTCGAGAATGTGAAGGGGCTCGGTCAGAAAAGGTTTGATAGTTACCGCGCGAGCATTATTCATCGGCTGAACGAGTTGGGATACGAAGTTTTTTGGGAGCTTATCCAGTCCGCTGACTTTGGTGTCCCCCAATTACGACCAAGATTCATTCTCGTTGCTTTACAACCCGATTACGCGCCATATTTTGAGTTCCCTGAACCCCTTTCCCATCGGGTTACTGTGGGTGAAGCATTGCACGACCTTATGGCCGAAAATGGATGGCCAGGCGCCGATTTGTGGGCGAAACGTGCAAATTCAGTTGCTCCAACTCTCGTAGGAGGATCCAAAAAGCATGGTGGTCCAGACGTTGGGCCTACTCGTGCTCGGCAGGCCTGGGCGAAGCTAGGCATTCGTGGCAGCTCGATTGCGGAAGAGGCACCGTCGAGTGACTTCACTACAAACGCTGAAGAAGCAATGCCACGTCTGACCGTCCAGATGGGTGCAGTAATCCAAGGATTTCCACGAGACTGGAAGTGGTCGGGCGGAAAGACTGCACAGTGGCGACAGGTAGGCAATGCGTTCCCTCCACCAGTTGCAGAATCCATTGGGCGTTCAATCAAGTGTGCTTTGGAACAAGTTGAGACATTCCCTTACCAGGAATTGATCGGTTTCTAAATTCCTATTTAATAAGCAAGGAACAAAATGCCAGATAGCATCATCACACAAGCGCGCGCTAATTTCCACGCGACTCTGGTATCAGAATCTGGACCATTATGCTTACTCAGCGAAAATGGGGAGCTATGCATGGCCAGTAACGCTGACCGGTCGCAGGCAACTTCCAGGGCGATTTCTCTTGCAATCGCGGAGGAGCTCGGTGCCGTTGAAAGAAAACAGAAGCCTTCGGGACAGACCATGGGGAGCAACTTCGAGAATGCAGTTCATGGTTTCCTCGCAGAGTGTCTACCACATCTGGATGTAATTCGACCGGGTCCTTGGAAATTTCTCAACGTCGGCGGAAGCAGGCGATCAGATCAACTCGCAGACTACTTTCCATACCGCCATTTGGGCGACTTAGCCCACGAGATCTCAAACCACCCAGAATTGCTGTCTGTTCTAGGTAATTTGTACGCAGTCAGTCCTGATGTTTTGGTCATTCGCGAAGCACTATCAGATTCGGCGATCAATGAGTTCGAGACAGTGGTAGACGGACAAAGCGCGTTGCTCACGCCAGTACGCGCAGTGAACACCGCTTCAGAATCACTACCTACACCGGCTTTTATTCACGCGGTTATTTCTTGCAAATGGACGATGCGATCTGATCGTTCACAAAACACCCGCGCGGAAGCGCTGAACCTCATTCGGAATCGGAAAGGGAGGACCCCTCACATCGTCGCTGTCACCGCTGAGCCTTCCCTTTCGCGTATAGCGTCTATTGCGCTCGGTACAGGTGATATCGACATGACGTACCATTTCGCTCTGCCTGAACTTGAGCGGGCCGTTGAAAAAGTCGGAAACGATGAATCTCAAACCCTACTCAAAACTCTGGTGGAGGGGGATCGCCTGCGCGATATCACCGACCTACCTTTGGATCTCGCAGTTTAACTGGTACTTCTCTCCAAATGAGAAGCCTCTCTACTGCAGCGGCCCCATCGTCATGATGTTGTGCCACAGGTTCCACTGGTCTGTGAGCGCGGCGGCGGTGTCGGGGGACTCTGCCCCCGCCCTCAGTGCGCCGTTTTTGAGGTGTGCATCGATGGTGATGACCTCGCCATCGTCGTAAAACAACGCGCGGTGCGCGGCAGCCCCATAGCGGATGACAGGCGTGAGGTTCATGCCGTCCACGGACAGTGGCGCATTGGGACGCGTATCCACCCCAGTGATCGCCGCGATGGTGGGCACGATGTCGAGCGTGGAGACCAGCTCAGTGCACTCGCTGCCGGGAGTGGTCACGCCCGGCCACCGGATAACCAGTGGCGTGGAGTAATCGTCGCCAACCGGGTTGGGGCTTGTCGCCACTATGACGGCCTCGGGGTTGAGGTCCTCTGCGTTGCCGTCCCACCGCCGGCACTCGATGAGTTGCAGGCCGCCCTCCCCCAGGTACTCCGTGGCGTTGAGGGGAATGATGTCCTCGATCCTGGTTTTCGGGCCACGCTGCTGGTATTGCCCGGTGAGGAGCGCGAGCCTGCTCTCCGCGAAGTCGGCGGACGTGGTGTGCGCGTTGGTGAAGTTGAGGCCAATACCCAGTGGCAGACCCTCGTGTTCAGCAGCAGAGATCAAGATGACATCCATACAGATACTTAACCACACAGGCGCACAGGCCGATTGTGCTGGCCCGTCTCGCTGGCGACGCCGCTCGTGGAACAGGCAACAAGCGACAAGGCCAACCTGAATCTCACGAGCGAAAGAACTTCGCGCGTCGGACCACGCACGTCGGGCCACGCACGTCGGACCAAGCGCGTCGAACTACACACGTCGAACTACGCGCGCCCTGCCCTCACGCATAAGCGCATGGGTGGGGATTCACCAGTGTGTCGCGGCGACAGCATCGTGCCCTTATCTCTTTTACAATGGCGGGGAGAAAGCGAGGGCCTGGAAGTTTGACCGAAAGCACAAGGCGTGTCCACGGTAAGGGTGCCACGGGCACCCAGGAGCTCGACGTTCTCATCATCGGCGGCGGGCAGTCTGGGCTTGCCACCGCCTACTACGTGCGCAAAGCGACCGACAACTACCTGCTGCTGGACAACCAGGAACGCCCCGGCGGGGCGTGGCTCCACGCGTGGGATTCCATGACGCTATTTTCTGCCTCGAGTTTTTCCAACCTTCCCGGCTACCCCATGCCTTCAACGCCTGGGTACCCGTCCCGTGACCATGTCATCGATTACCTCACCGAGTACGAGCGTCGCTACGCACTCCCCGTCGTGCGCCCCGTCGAGGTGACGCATATCGCCTACTCTCACGCTCGCTTCACCGTGAACAACCGGTGGTCCGCGCGGGAGCTCATCGGGGCGACGGGGACGTGGTCTTCGCCCTTTGTCCCCCACTACCCGGGGGCATTCCGCGGCACCCAGTGGCATTCTGGCACCTACCCCGGCCCGGAGCCGTTCGCGGGCACGAGCGTCGCCGTGGTCGGGGGCGGCAACTCCGCCGCCCAGATCGCCGCGGAGCTCTCCTCATGCACCGAGGTGACGTGGTACACCAGGCGGCCCCCTCGTTTTATGCCCGACGACGTGGACGGCCTTGGACTCTTTCGCAACAACAGGAAGCGGATGCTTGCGATCCTGCGTGGCGAGAAAGATCCCGGCCCCGACCGTGAACTGGGCGATATTGTGGTGCTGCCTGCGATTAGGGCTGCCCGTAATAGTGGCCGGCTGGTTGCGCACCCGATGTTTGATTCGCTCGACGATGTCACAGCAGACCACCTCATCTGGTGCACGGGGTTTCGCCCCGCGTTGGGGCCTTTGCGCGGCCACCTTCACAACCCGCACCTGCACCTGGTGGGCTACGGCGACATTGTCGGGCCCGGCGCCGCCACGATCACCGGTGTTGCCCCCTACGCCAAAGCTGCCGCGAAGAAAGCCACCCAGAACCTCTAGCGCATCCGCCCGGCGGCACAACGGGGTGCCTCGCTGTGTGTTTTTCCTTCTTCTCCCGCCAAACCAGCAGGCCATGCTACGCCGCACACGGTTCTAAGATTTTATTAACTTACTCCATAAACACTGTTTAATACACGTGACTAAAGATAGTAAAAAAGTACGCCCCTAACTGTCGGTTTTCACAAGTTTCCACGGCCCCTTCATGCTAATGTCAGTTAAGTGAATTTTAAGAAATCCGTTTTCTCCGCGCTGTGCACCGTTACGTTGGCGTTGAACACAGCTCCTGCCATTGCCGCCCCCGTCTACTCCGTCGCCCAGGGCGACAAGGCCATCCTCCTCCCGCCCGGATCCCCCAGTGGCAGCAAGTGCACCGTTGGTTTCAGTACCCAAGGCAGAAGCTACGTGTCCGCACACTGCGGCAAGGACGGATACGGTGTGTACCTGCAGCTCCCCAACGGCTACACCACGGGCCGAGTGGGCACGTTCCACCGTTCCCCCGCCGCCGTTATTGAAAACGGGGCAGCTAACTTCAACGATTGGGGTGTCATCGAGTGGGATGACTCCGTCTACGTGGGGCCTAACCGCTACTCCGGCGACTCACTCATCGATCCCGACACCGTCCAGTCCGGCGAAACCGTATGCGTCTACGGCGACACGACCCGCAGGATCAACTGCGGTCCGTTCGTGGGAAACTTGGGCAAGACGTTCTTTGTTGACCACACCCAGACCAACCCCGGCGATTCCGGCGGCCCCATGTGGGTCCCTGGCCGCGGCCTCGTGGGCCTCATCTCCGGCCCGGACATGGCAAGCATGCAGTCCTGGAACGATTCGTGGTCCGTCGATGTCACCCGCGGCGCGTACCCGGGTGTCAATGACCGTGGCCACAACGCGGACCAGCGCGTCTCCCTGTTCTCTACGTGGGTCCACCAGGGCTTCGTTCCCAAGACCACTACCCCGCAACCGCAGCCCGAGACCACCAGCGTTGTTCCGTCGACCGAGCCGCTGCCCGCGGACACCCCCACCCCGGTTGTGACCGAGACTTCGCTCACCTCGCCCACCCCGGCGCGCCCCGTGGAGCCGTCGACGTTCCCGCGCGAAACGGAGCTCGCCACGCCCCAATCCACCACGGAGACGGCGACCGAAACGCCCACCCCCGCGTGGGAGCCGACTCCGCTAATGACGTTCCGCCCCGGTGGTGACAACCACATTCGAATCACGCTCGAGCCGGAAGCTCCCTCCAACGAGCCCGCTCCTCGCCTCGACCCCGTGATGGATGAGTACAAATCCGGATCGATCCTGAAGAAGAAGAAAGCCAAGGCCGTAACCGAGGTGGAACCTGCTACCCCGACGGTAAGCCCTGCCGCACCGGCTGCCGAGCAGCCTGCTACAGAGCAGCCCGCCGCGCAGCTAGCTCCCACCCACACCTACGTTCCCCCAACTAATGGGCGCGGGCTGACCACGCCGGCGATCATCGGCATCAACCTCGGCACTGGCGGACTCTTTGGTGCCATCTGGGCATTCTTGCAGAGGATTTTCTCCCGCTAACCTCGTCCGAGCCACCAGCTACCAAGTGAAGCGCACCGTACCGCGGTGCGCTTTTTCTTACTTCCAGGTTGTTCACAGCTTGAAAACATTGTTATCATAGGTTCTATGCAGCTCGCGCGAATCTTATTAGCAATGTCCACCGCCGTTGCCGTAGCGGCAGGATCAGCCACGGCAACGGCAGCACCCTCGTACACGGCTGTACAGGGTGACAAAATTCTCATTGGTGCCCCCGGTTCCTGGCCCAGTAGTTCCTGCACTTTGGGATACAACGCTGACGGCTACTCCTACACCGCGGCGCACTGTGGACACAACGGTGACCTTGTTTACTTGGAAGATTCCCATGGGCGACCAACTAGCCCAGTGGGCACACTTACCAGGTCAGACCGGGCACAAACGGAGTCATTTCCGGGGTATAACGACTGGGCACGGATCGATTGGAACAACTCCGTGCGGTTGGGACCAAATAGATTTTCCGGCGATGCGCTAGTTGCGCCCTCAGAGCTTCGGCTGGGGAAAAAGTGTGTATTTATGGTCAAACGACACGTCGCGAAAATTGTGGACGCTTCATGGGAAATATGAACTTCCAGATCTTTATGGACGGCCTCGAAATCAATAGCGGGGACTCTGGTGGCCCATTGTGGGTGGAAGACCGTGGCCTGGTAGGAGTACTGACGGGGAAGGAAGGACGCACGGTATATAGCGGCCACGACAATTTCCTTGTCTACTCCTCAGCGTCTTTCCCCGGAGCCAATGGGCAAGATTATGCGCCGTTTGCAGATCAGCGCGTGATTGAAAAGTGGGCAGGAGTAAGAGACGGGTACCCGCGCGTGTCTTCTGCCCCAACGAGACCAGCTCCTCCCCGGTCCAGCGATGCTCCAGAGCCCCCTGCACCTGATTCAAATCCTGATACCACCCCGCATCAGCCCAGCGATGGCGGTTCGAGTGACCTCTCCCCCGAGGAGATTTGGGGCATCGTGGGTGGGGCAATCTCGCTCATCAGTGTCCTTGTAGGCCTTGCCAGGCAATTCGGCGTCATCCGTTAGGACCCAAACAGCGGTTAAATCCCCGCACACCCACGTCCACGGCAGTTTCGGGAGCTTTCGGGAGTTCTATGGAACTCACGGGAGCTTTCGTTAGCTGCGCGTGACCGCGCAATCAAGCGCAGCGTGAACCCGGATGCTGGAGCGCCTCCAGCGGTGCTACTGTTTTCGGCATGACAGTGCCCCGCACGTTCTTGGCCGCCGCCGTTACTGCAATCACGGTGGCGGGATCCGCAACAGCAATGGCGTCTTCCGCGTCCGCGGGTGACGTGTACACGGTGAGCCAGGGCACGCGCATCCTCGTCGGCGCGCCTGGGCACCAGCCGGGCGAAGCCTGCACCGTCGGCTACAACGCCCGTAGCGTGAGCTTCACCGCAGCGCACTGCGGCAACACGGGCGACTACGTCTACCTCGACAATGCTGGCGGCGCCATATCGCCGCCGTTAGGCACCCTCACCCGCAGCCGAAATTCGCACGTGGACGCGGGCGACGGAGCCAATGACTGGGCCGTCATCACCTGGAACCCTTCCGTCCAGCTGGGGCCAAACGGCTACTCCGGTAACACGGTACTTAACCCCAGCGCGCTGACACCCGGCGCGCAGGTGTGCGTGTACGGAAGCAGCACGCGCCGCGCGAACTGCGGACGGTTCGTGGGGAACGTGGATCTCGTGTCTTTTGCCGAGGGCCTCGAGGCTACCCGCGGTGATTCCGGTGGCCCGGTGTGGGTTGAAGGCACAGGCCTCATCGGGGTGCTTAGCGGCGCACACGAGATCCGCGTTCCCGCAGCCGAGGGCGGTGGGTCCATCGGCGGCGTGTACACGCGCGCTTCGGTCCCCGGGTTCGACGGTCGACCGGGCAGCTACGATGAGCGCGCCGCACTAATTACAGCCTGGGCTGGCATGAAAGATGAGCTGCCCAGCGTCCCCACCGTGCCGAGTGCCCATTCCGGCAGCGCCTCGTCGCCCGATGCGAGCACGCAGGGTGAGCTCAAGCTCTATGACAATGACGAGGCAGTGAACTTCGCCCTTCCAGCGCCGGTAGAGACTGCTTCAGCACCACTGTGCCCTGCCGAGATCTGGGGCATCGCGCTGGGCGTGATCGCCCTCATCGGTGTTCTCGTCGGGCTCGCCCACCACTTTCGGCTGGTGGGCTAGCGCCCCGAGCGCCCCACATCGCACCGCCTGCTAAGGCACCGCCCCGTCGCGGTGTCCATCCGCGCGAGCTCCGCGGGGGTCGCGTCGGCGATGATGGTTCCGCCGTCGCTGCCGGCACCGGGGCCCATCTCCACCACCCGGTCTGTCGCGGCGATGGCGGCCAGGTCGTGCTCTGCCATGACGACGGTATCGCCACGTGACACGATCCGCCGAAGCTCCCGGATGAGGAGCGTGGTGTCCGCGGGGTGGAGGCCGGTCGTCGGCTCGTCGAGAAGATAAATCGTCGTGCCGCGCGGGGTCTTCTGCAGGTGGGTGGCCAGTTTGATGCGCTGCGCCTCGCCGCCGGAGAGCTCGGGCGCGCCCTGCCCCAGGCGGAGGTAGCCGAGCCCCACCGCCTGCAGCGCGGTCAGCGCCTTCATCACGGTCTTGTCCTCGGCAAACACCTCAGTCGCCTCGTTCACCGTCAGTGCCAGCACGTCAGCCACGGAGTATCCGTTCCACGTCACCTCGAGGGTCTCCTCGTTGAAACGCCCGCCGTGGCAATCGGGGCACGTGGTGTACGAGCCGGGCAGGAACACGAGCTCCACCTCGATTTTCCCCTCCCCCTTGCACGTGGGGCACTGTCCCTTGTGCACGTTGAACGAGAAGTGGGAGACGTTCCACTTCCGGTTCTTCGCCCCCTCGGTCCCCGCGAACAGCTTGCGCACGCGGTCGAAGAGGCCGGTGTAGGTGGCCAGGCACGACCGTGGCGTCCGGCCGATCGGTTTCTGGGTGATTTCTACTAGCTTGTCGACGTCTTCATCCTCGCTCGCGGCGTGGGCAATCTCGGCGAGGAGGGTGGACTTGCCGGAGCCGCTCACCCCGGCGATCGCGGTGAATTGCCCGAGCCCCAGGTCGAAGTCGATCCCCTTGAGGTTGTGGCTCACCAGCCTTTTCAGTGGCAGCACCCCGGAGGCCTCCGACACCTTACCCACGGGTGCAAGCCCCCGGTGCGACAGGGCCTCGTAGGTGGGGCTTTCCACCCGGTAGTTCTGTGTGGGGCCGGAGTAGAGGACGCGCCCGCCACCCTCGCCGGCGAGCGGGCCGACGTCGACGATCCAGTCCGATTGGGAGACGATGTCCATGTCGTGCTCGACGACGATGACGGAGTTCCCGGCGCGGATAAGCCTGCGCAAGAGTGGAACCAGTGCCTGCCGTTCAGTGGCGTGGAGGCCCGCCGACGGCTCGTCGAGGACGTAGAGCACCCCGAACAGCCCCGACCGAAGTTGCGCGGCCAGCCTCAGACGCTGGAGCTCCCCGGCAGACAAAGTGGTAGTCTGGCGGTCCAGCGTGAGGTGTCCGAGTCCCAGTTCCAGGCACGAAGTGAGGATGGGTACCAGCGAACCGAGGAGGATGCGCTCGGCCTCGTTTCCCTCGGGTTGCCCCTGCACGAGGGGCGTGAGCTCCGACAGCGGAAGCGCGTTGAACTCGTCGATGTGGAGCCCCGCGTACGTCACTTGAAGTGCCTCGGGGCGAAGCCTTTTGCCCCCACACGTCTCACACGGGTGCGATTCCATGAAGGAGAGGGTGCGTGCGCGCAGCGTGTCCGACTGCGTCTGTGCGAGAGTTTTGTAGAGGTACGAGGATACTGACCGCCACGTCCCCTCGTAGGTGCGCTGCACCTGGTCGGCGCCACGAATCGGGTAGATGGTGACCACCGGCTCCTCGTCGGTGAAGAGGATCCAGTCTCGGTCCTTTTGGGGAATGTCCCGCCACGGTGTGTCCATGGGGTACCCCAACGATTCCAGGATGTCATGGAAGTTCTTCCCCGCCCACGCGCCCGGCCAGGCGGTAATCGCACCCTCGTTGATGGTGAGACTCGGGTCCTTCACCATGGATTCTTCGGTGGCGACGTGGACAATCCCTGTCCCCTGGCAATCCGGACACATGCCCTCCGGCGTGTTGGGCGAAAACGAATCGGAGTACAAAATCCCCATGCCTTTGGGGTAGGTGCCCACGCGGGAGAACAGCAGCCGTACGGTGTTGCTCATGGTGGACACGGTGCCCACAGTGGACCTGGCCGAACCACCCGATGTGGACTGCTCCAGCGCCACCGACGGCGGCAGCCCCGCGATCGAGCCCACCTGCGGGTCGACAGCGGAGGCGATGAGCCGCCGCGCAAAGGGCGCCACAGACTCCAGGTACCTACTCTGCGCCTGCCCATGGATCGTGCCAAAAGCAAGCGAGGATTTCCCCGAGCCGCTCACCCCCGTAAACGCCACAAGCTTCCCGCGCGGCACGTCCACATCCACATGCCGCAGGTTATGTAGGCGTGCGTCCCGAACCCGAATCATTCCATCATCAGCTGCAGTAGTCATATAGGGACGATTGTAGGTAACACCGTGAGCTAGATTCACAAAACCAAGCTAAAGCTACCCCGGATCCACCCCGGCGCCACCGCAGAACCACCGTTGGTGGATGCACCCCTGTATACCCGCCCGCGTGGCGACAACAAATTCGCTTGCACCTTTTGACTTTGCACCACAAGCGAACCAGGACATGTAAGCACCGCCATCTTCCACACTTTTGTCTCACATGGCCTAGCTCGCACTGCATCGCTTCTCCACAAACCACGCAGAGGGTCGCGCCAAAAAGGGGAAAATTGTCTCTCCTCCTAACTTAATTCCGTAGCTAAGGACACACTGGCGCCAAGGCGTGCTTACACCTCCTTCCTTTTTCTGTGGCACACAGGTGACACTTAAATGGCCGAATTTCACAATACTTTCCCCCAGAAAATACACAGATGAAAAAACGAGATTTACCTATTGTTCCCTCACTGAATTCCCAGTTAGGCGTGCTACAAATTGAAAGTCATTGTCACCACTCCACTTGAACAGCCACTTCTTATTGGAAGTGACTTCTATGGAGTAAGAGTAAAGGAGATTTCTGGGTGTCCACACCTTCACGAATCGTGGGGCTCGACATAGCCCGTTCACTTGCCATTATCGGCATGATCGTGGTCCACATGGCCTCCCTTCTTTGGAGTACCAAAGTTCTACTCTCGGGGATTCCTTCGTCCCTGTTCGCCATCATTGCCGGCGTCACGATGATGATCATCGGAAAAAATTTCACCACTACAACCTTCTTGCGGTTGCTTACCCGTGGCGGACTCGTCATGCTCATTGGCTTGGCGCTCCTGCCTGTCGGCGGCGAGATCCACATTGTGCTCGTAGCCATGGGGCTCACCATGATGCTTGTTTCCTGGGTGCCGCCACTGGGAATATGGTGGAAACTGGCCCTGTTTGGTTTAGCGACAATCGCAGCCACCATACGATACGCTCCGCTAGCACTGATCCAGATCTACCCCCTATTGGCCTGGATCGCCTTCTTCCTGGGCGGGATGCTGCTCTTTGAGGTCTACCTCCGCCGGTACTTTGATGGCGCAGCGGAAGCCCCAGGGCTATATGGAGCCAAAACGCGCTGGAGCGTAACTGCCCTCAGTGCTGTCATCACTGCCGTTGGCATGTATTACCGTTTTACTCCGAATATTCCTGGTTGGCTCCGCTTCACTGGCCACACCGGCGTCGCCGGAGAAATCCTTCTATCGGTGGCCTGTGCTGCAGTGGCTTTGCACGCGTGCCTCATCATTGGAGAGCGTATCCCCCAGCTTTCTTACCCCTTCGCTGCGATGGGATCAATGTCTTTGACCATCTACATTCTGCACGTGCTCACGGCGAACTACTGGCAGCACCATATCGCGTTGCACTCCACCGCATCCGCCGCCGGATTCATCATCTTCTTCCTTATTTTTGCCACAGCGTGGAAAAAAATCATCGGTCAAGGACCAGCAGAAAAGCTCGTGGCAACAGCCGTAAGAGCACTCGTTCCAGCTAAGAAAGGGAAATAACAGTGGGAAATTTACGTCGTACAGCCGCAGCCATTGCTGCCGGATCACTCATTTTCTTTACCGCCCCAGCACACGCGCTAGAACATGGCGAACCAGCCCCGGCCAACTCAGAAAGTGGATCGGTAGCCTCATTGAAGATTGGCAAAGTGGGCAATTTCGGTGATTGCACCGGAACACTTGTGGCGGACCAGTGGATCCTTACCGCCCGTCACTGTCTGGAGTCAGTAAATAACGAGGGCACCCAGGCACGCCTCGGCGACCAAATATATGATGCCGACTCATGGGCGCTTTCACCCACCTCTGATGCGGGGCTCCTCCACCTCACACGGAAAGTAACCACCGCCACTCCAGCTACCGTATCCTCACAGGTTCCTGCGAAAGGCAAGGTGGGAACTCTGTACGGCTGGAGCAGCAGCTCCTCCATGGCACGCAAAGGTCAACTCCCCATGACACGCATGGAGGTCAAGGAGCTCCTCGGTGGCACACCGGAAACCCCCGATATGACAACACCCGATGCCACCCCTCAAGTCGATTCCACCGACTCTATCCCCGGCGACCTCGCTGTGCCTGCAAACCAGGTTCCTACTACAGCCGGTACGGGCGACTCTATGCCCGCAAACGGCGCAGTATCGCCAGTATTAACCAGCCCCATTTTGAACGCCTTCTCTACGTCAGGGGCAGGAATGCAAGGTGGCGATTCCGGCGGACCATTCTTTGTCGATGGTGAACTCGCCGGTCTAGCTACAGCCGGTACCGCCGATGGGGACCCGAATCTCCCCTCGCCTAGCGCAGCCATCACCACACTAGCAGGTACCGCAGACTGGATAGAAGGCGTGATCAGCGGCAAAGACACCGCCAGCGTCCTCACTGCTGATACAACTCCCGCCCCACCCAAGACTGTGCAAGCAGCAAGCGACCACACGTGGGTCTACCTGGGAATTGCACTAACAGGAATTGTTCTAGCCACAGCGTGGTCTCGCATCCGCCGTTAACCACGAAGGCTCCAGCGTGCGGGACGATGTTCCCACTCCGTCTCATACGGCACTGATGTGGACGAGTTGGAATGTGGGGCCCGGGGCATACGCCCAGCCCCACGCGGAGTCTCTGACTCCCTGATATTGGTCACTTTCGTGGTACCCGCGCCCCGACGAAAATCGGTGAAACCTGACTAGATATACCAAGCCGATGAGGCCTATGAGGGATCCCAGGTGTGTCATTGAACCGCACCTGTGTACAACATTCCTTGACTTATACCACGATTGACACAACCTGGCTACCATTCGATTCCAGAAAATTCTCGATTTTTCAAGATTGCCCACGAGTTCGTCCTTAGCTTGGCTTTCAGCGGATCATCCAAGGCTGGTTCATGATCCACCTGCGTGTGACGCCATGCAGGACATCCTCCACAGCGACACAATCACCCGGTCCAATCCAAGTGCAACCCATGTTGCACGTCATAGTCTTTCAGACCTGTTGTGTGCCAAATCCCCAGCTTTTCACTTCAGAGTGTGTCACAGGAAGAATTCCTTTTGTCACTCCAGCTGGTTGCCGGTTTTTCGGGGAATTCCGCACAGACTAGATTCAGCTCAAGGGGTGTTTGAGGATCGGCAACGTGCCCCTTTAAGCGCTAGGTTGAAAACCATGAAACCACGAGCCTGACCCCCGTTTAGTGGACACGCTGGAACTGGTCCAGACTGGACCGGAGAAAGCAGAGACACTTTGCCGAAAAACACTTACTCCGATGAATTCAAAGCCGACGCGGTCCAGCTCTATGAGACCACCGAGGGGGCCTCGTATTCCTCGATCTCGGAAGACCTCGGGATCGCGCGCGGCACGCTGAAGACCTGGATCCACAAGGCCTGTCGGGACCGAGGACAGATTCCCTCGACGTCCCCCGCTGGTGCCGACCAGGGACTGGACCTCGAGGATGAGCTGGTCCGCCTGCGGTCAGAGGTCCAACGCCTGAAAGCTGAAACAGCGAAGCTGACGACCGAGCGCGACGCCCTGCGCAAGGCGGCCAAATATTTCGCGGGAGAGACGACCTGGTGAGCCGCTTCCAGTTCGTTGACGACCACCACACCACCCACGGGGTGAAGCGGTTGTGCCAGGTACTCGACCTGAACCGGTCGAGCTTCTACAGATGGTGGGCCGGACGCGACGCCCGCGCCGCCCGCCGAGACGTCGACAAAGCGCTGGTTAAGCGCATGCGCGAGTACCACCAGGAATTCGACGGCACCATCGGAGTCAGGAGAATGACCATCGAACTCAATAAGAAAACAGTTCAGCCGATCAACCACAAACGCGTGGAACGGCTGATGCGCACCCACAACATCATCGGTGTGAACCTACGTAAACCGAACAAGACCACGGTCAAGGACCAGGGCGCACGCGTTGTCGATGACTTCCTCAAACGCAAGTTCCGGGCTGAGGCACCGAATCAAGTCTACGTCGGCGACATCACCTACCCGCCCTGTGGCCAGGGGCAATTCCTCTATCTGGCCACCGTCATCGACGTGTGCTCCCGGCGTCTGGTCGTCTGGTCGGCTGGTCGATCGCCGACCACATGCGCACCAGTCTCGTCGAAGACGCCCTGGAAAACGCGGCCCGGGCGCGGGGCTCGTTGGCCGGGGCCGTATTCCACTCCGACCACGGACGGCAATACACCTCCTCAGCCTTCCAGACCACCTGTCGGCGGCTGGGAGTACGCCAGTCGATAGGCCGGATCGGCTCGAGTGCGGATAATGCGATAGCCGAGTCGTTCAACGCCTCCCTCAAGCGAGAAACTCTCCAAAGTGCTCGTGGGTGGGACTCTGCCGAGGTGTGCCGTCGCGAGGTCTTCCGGTGGGTCACCCGCTACAACACTCGCCGACGCAACTCAGCCCTGGACTGCCGCTCGCCCCTTGCCTTCGAGACCGCGACGACGGCTGCTACCGTAGGCCTCGTTGCCTAACTGACACCAACGCCGTGTCCACTACTCGGGGGGACACCCCCAACCCAATCAATGCTGCCCTGCCGACAGACCAGGCCGG
The DNA here is from genome assembly GCF_000411375.1 of Corynebacterium pyruviciproducens ATCC BAA-1742. Classification (GTDB taxonomy): domain Bacteria; phylum Actinomycetota; class Actinomycetes; order Mycobacteriales; family Mycobacteriaceae; genus Corynebacterium; species Corynebacterium pyruviciproducens. The sequence continues at coordinate 40,210 of NZ_KE150448.1, forward strand.
CCGTGTGAGTATCGGACAATAATGCGTAGTCCTCCAAGGGTCTGGACACAGGAGCTTTCCCCTTTCCTCAGTGGTGCGACCAGAGGGAGAAGAAACATCCACCCCGGTGCACCCGCTGCGGCGACAACGACCCATCGCCCGCAGCAGGTGGCAATCGTCACGGTTATCCCTCTTTTTCAGATTCGTGTCCTCGAGATCAGAAAAAGACGGGGACCTGTCATAGGTCAGTGAGCATCTGGGCGATCTCGGCCTCCTGGTCGTTGATAATTTGTTCGGCCAGGGTGATCGCATGGCGATTCTGGCCGTCAGCAACCTCGTCACAGGCCATGTCGACCGCACCTTCGTGGTGGGCGGTCATCTGCTCCAGGTAGAGGCAGGCAGCCTGGGTGCCCTGGGCTTCCTCAAGGGCTGTCATGTCCTCCTGGCTCATCATCCCGCTCATGCCACCCATCTCGCCGTGATCCATTCCACCCATCTCGTCCATGGTCCCCATGCCCGCAGAGTCGGTGACCGGCTGCTGGCCCCAGGCCTTGAGCATAGCGTTCATCCGGTCAATCTACGGTCCCTGGGCGTCAATAACCCCCTGGGCAAACTCCACAACCTGGGCGGGGATACCCTCCTTGGCCAGGAGCATCTCACTCATCTCCACGGCCTGCTGGTGATGGGGGATCATCATCTGGGCAAACATGATGTCCGCGTCATTGTGATCGGCGGAGATCTCCCCGTCCGCCTCAGTCGTCGCCGTGGTGGTCTCGGTCGTCTCAGCGGTAGTCGTCGCTGTGCTGGTGGCCGAGGTGGTGGTGTCGGTGTTGCCTGACTCGGTGGCCTCACCGCAGGCGGCTAGCGCCAGGGTGGAGGCCACGGCGAGAGCGGAAAGAACAAGGGTGCGCCTCATGGTGGAGCCTTTCAGGGGCATATGGGGGCAGTGGAGAGAAGTGGTGGATCAGTGGACGGCGGTGGATGCCGGAGTAGGCCTGGTGTGTTCCTCCTTCGACTCGGTCGGAGCCAGGTGGGCCGGATCCAGATCAATACGGCGCAACAGCTGGGCGTTCAGGGCCACCACGATGGTCGAGGCAGACATCAAGATCGCGCCCACGGCCGGGGACAGCACGAACCCGATCGAGGCGAGCACTCCGGCGGCCAGCGGCACGGCGAGGATGTTGTAGCCAGAGGCCCAGATCAGGTTCTGGATCATCTTGCGGTAGCTGGCCTGGGACAGCTCAATCATCGACAGCACTGCCCGCGGGTCATCACTGGCTAGGATCACCCCGGCAGATTCCATGGCCACATCCGTGCCAGCACCGATGGCGATACCGACCTCCGCACGGGTCAGAGCGGGGGCGTCATTGACACCGTCACCGACCATGGCCACGCTCAGACCTCGGTCCTGCAGCTGCGTGACCTTGGTGTCTTTGTCCTGGGGCAGTACCTCGGCGAAGACCTCATCAATGCCTAAGTCCTGACCGACAGCGTGGGCCACCTGCTGGGCGTCGCCGGTGATCATCGCGACTTTCACCCCGCGGTCCTGCAGGGCTTTCACGGCGGCGCGGGATTCGGGGCGGATCTTGTCCTCGACGGCCACCGCACCGATGATCTGACCGTCGCGGACAATATGGAGCACACCAGCCCCACGCCCGGTCCAGGCGCTGGTGGTGTCGGTGAGCTCGGCCGGGGTGGTGAGGTTGAACTCGCGCAGCATGTTCGGCCCGCCCACGAGGATCTCAGCGCCATCGACAGTGGCCCGGACCCCCGGCCGGAGGCGGCGCTGAAACCAGTTGCACGGATTTGCCGACGGGAGGCCTCGGGATGGGCGGCCGCGGCCGCCACGATGGCGCGGGCCACGGGGTGCTCGCTGTCGGCCTCCGCGGCGGCGGCCAGGGCCAGCAGCTCGCCCTCGGTGACGCCGACAGCTGCCGCGACACCGGTGACCGCGTGCGCACCCTCGGTCAGGGTGCCGGTTTTGTCGAAGAGCACCACGTCGATGGTGCGCATCCGCTCGAGCGCCATTCGGTCCTTGATGAGCACCCCGGATTTCGCGGCCCGCTCGCTGGAGATCGCAATGACCAGCGGAATCGCCAGGCCCAGGGCATGCGGGCAGGCGATGACCAGCACCGTGACCGTGCGCACCACGGCATCGTCCGGGCTGCCGATAATGGTCCACACCACCGCGGTGATCAGAGCGGAGATCAGCGCGAACCAGAACAACAACGCCGCCGCCCGATCCGCCAGGGCCTGGGCCCGGGAGGAGGACTCCTGGGCGTCGGCAACCATGCGTTGGATCCCGGCCAGGGCGGTGTCCCCGCCGGTAGCCTCCACCCGGATGCGGACGGTGTTGTCGGTGGCCACGGTACCGGCGACCACCTTGTCACCGGTGTCGCGGAAGACGGGACGGGATTCGCCGGTGATCATCGCCTCATCGAATTCGGCGGCTCCGTCGAGGATGGTTCCGTCGGCCGGCACCCGGGCACCGGCCCTCACCAGCACGACGTCGTCGACGACCAGCTCGGAGATGGCCACGGTGCGGGTGGTCCCGTCGATGACTTTCTCGGCCTCATCCGGCAGCAGGGCAGCCAGCGCGTCAAGCGCGGAGGACGCGGCCCCGAGAGCGCGCATCTCCAGCCAGTGGCCCAGCAGCATGATGGCTACCAGCAGGGCCAGCTCCCACCAGAAGTCCAGGTCAAAACCGCCCAGCCCCAGAGTGGTGGCCCAGGAGGCGACAAACGCCACGGTGATGGCCATGGCGATCAGGAGCATCATCCCGGGTTGGCGGGATTTCAGTTCTTTCCATCCGCCCTTGAGGAAAGGCGTTCCGCCGTAGGCGAAGATGATCGTGCCCACCACCGGGGGGATCCAGGTGGATCCGGGGAATGCCGGGAGGTGGTAGCCGAGCAGGTGGGCGACCATGGGGCTGAAAATAACGACGGGAATGGACAAAATCAGCGACCACCAGAAGCGGTCCCGAAACATTGCGGTGCTGTGTCCGGCGTGTTCGCCGTGACCATGAACGTGGTGATCTTCGTCCAGGGCGGAATGCGGATGATCGTGGGGCATCGCCTGGCCGTGGGTGTCGGCATCTGCGCGGTGTTCGTGGCTGGCATGATCCGGGTGGTAGGTGTGGTCTGTTTCCGGAGCGGGGTGATCACCATGGTGATCGCCGGAATGGTGGGGAGTGCTCATGACGTTCCTTTCCACTCAACCCGGTCGGGGTCGAGATAATGGGTAAAACTTATCAGGATAAGACGGTGTAGCCGGCGTCCTCGATGGCCCGGCGAACCATCTCCGGAGGTACGACACCGGTGACCGTGACGGTGGAGACACCACCAGCAGCGAGATCAATCTGGACGTCGTCGACCTGGGGGAGGGCCTGAAGGGCCTGGGTCACGCTTTTCGCGCAGTGCCCGCAGGTCAGGCCGGTGACCTGGTAGCTAGGGGTAGACCCCCCTGCTGACGAGTCGCTGGTGGCAGGGATGGAGGCGGTGTCGACACGTGAGGCAGGTCCGCAACAGCTGCAGCCGTGGGAGGCCATCGGCAAGAGGCGGGGCGGGGCGGGGAGATGATCATGGGAAAGCTCCTTCGGTTCGGTGGGGTGCGGCGATGCCGCTCTCTAGCGTATACCCCCCGGGGGTATAATTCTCTAGCGTATACCCCCCGGGGTATATTTTCAAGGGGTGGAGGGCACGGCACTCACGCGGGGCAGGGTGTGGTCACCGAGCAGCCTCCTCACTGTCGGAAGGGGACAGCGGGAGGCGGAGGGCAAACACCGCTCCGCGACCGGGTCCGGGGGAGGTGGCGGTGAGAGTGCCGCCGTGGGCCTCGATCAATGCCTTGGAGATGGTCAGACCGATACCGGACCCGCCGTTGTCCCGGCTGCGGGCGGCATCCCCCCGGTAGAAGCGTTCGAAGATGTGTCCGAGCTGGTCAGGTGGGATGCCCTCGCCGTCATCGGCGACGTGGATGAGCGCGGTGGACGCCCCCTGTCGGTGGACGCTGATCCGGACCTGCCCGCCGGCCGGGGTGTGCCGTAGCGCGTTCGACAGGAGATTGCTCATCACCTGGCCGAAGCGTTGCCGGTCCACGACCACCCGGGCGGTGTCCGTAATGGTCTCGACCTGTAAATCGACGCCTTTGTCAGCATAAGCTTCCCCCGCGGCAGCAGCGGCGGTATGGAGCAGATCCCCGAGCCCTTCCTCTGCCAGGTCCAAATCGATCCGGTGTTCCTGGGCCCGGGAGACATCGTCAATGTCTTCCATCAACCGGGTCAGGCGGGTGAGTTGGTCAGCCATGATCGTGTGGTTGGCATTATTCCAGTCCACGACCCCGTCCTGGAGACCATCGAGGTAGACCGTGAGCACCGATAAGGGGGTGCCCATTTCGTGGGCCAGATCAGAGAGCATCTGGCGGCGGACCTGTTCGGTGTGTTCCAGCCGGTCGGCCATGGTGTTGAAGGCATGCGCCAGGGTGGCGACCTCGGGGCCTGCTTCTCCGGCGGGCACGCGGATACGGGAGTTACCGGCCGCCAGGCTGGTAGCGGCGCGGGTGAGATTCTGCAGAGGGGTGCGCAGACGACGCGATAACCACAGGCTGGCCAGTAGGGCGCTGATCAAGGCAGTGGGCAGCGCGACGGCCAGGGTGATCAGGTTGGCGTCCCGGTAGGCCTGCTCGGCATGGAACAGCTCCAGCGAGGGGTCCTCCCGGCCGGCCATCAACATATGATCATGGAACAGGGTCGGGCCCACCATCGTGGCCACGGCCGCAGCCACCAGCAGGCTAATCACCACGACCAACACCTGGGCGGCCAGGAAGCGGAAGGTCAGGCCGGGTCCGCGATTCATGGCTGCCCCACCCGGTAGCCCACGCCACGCACGGTGTCGATAAACCCCCGGCCTCGGGTGTCGGTGCCGAGCTTGCGACGCAAGTTGCCGATGTGGACATCGACGATGCGTTCATCACCGACCCAGGTGGTGTCCCAGACCTCGGTGACCAGGTCGTGGCGGGTCAGCGCCTGGCCGCGGCGCAGGGCCAGGGCAACCAGCAGCTCGAACTCCGTGCGGGTGAGCTCCACGGTCGTCTCCCCCACCCGCACCTGATGGGCGACGGGGTCAAGGATGAGGTCACCAACGATCAAGGGGGCGGTCACCTGCGGTGGGGTGGTGCTGGTGCGCGGGCGGCGCAGCACCGCATGCACCCGGGTCACCAGTTCCCGGATGCTAAAAGGTTTGGTGATGTAGTCATCCGCCCCCAGGGTCAAACCGCTGATCTTGTCGTCCTCGCTGCCACGCGCGGTGAGCATGAGGATGTAGCAGTCCGAGAAGGTGCGGATCCGTCGGCACACCTCCAGGCCGTCGAGTTCGGGCAGCCCCAGATCCAGCACCACAACATCGGGGGAAAAGCGACGGGCCTCGTCCACGGCCTGGATGCCGGTGTGCGCCTGACGGGTATCGAAGCCTGCCCGGATGAGGTAGGAGGCCACCATCTGAGCCAGGGGTTGTTCATCATCGACGACCAGCACCCGCCCCGGGGGCGTAGCGGTGGTCGGTGTGTGTTCAGCCATAGACCCCAGTATCGCTCCGGCCATGGGGGAATACCACCCTCGCTCAGTGCCCAGCGGGAAATCTTCATCAAATCTTCAAACATCACCCTTCGACCGCCGTCACACCTGTGCCCCACCCCGGGCCGGCGGCATCGCCTCACCTAGTCGGTTCAGCAGGCGTCACCAGGGATTTCACTGCCTGTACCGCATACCCGGGGCGGGTAGAAGGACATCGCCCACGGCTGTGGAGTGGTGTCCCGGTGGTGACCCAGCTCACATAACTCACCCCCCTTTTCGCCCTGTTATAAGGCTGTGAGCCGGTTTTTCATTTCTAGTCCGTCAGGCACCCGTGCAAGATAAAGAAATGGCACCGACCTTGAGGCGGTGTCTTCTCACAGTCTTACCACGAGCTAAGGAGATTGACGTGAAACGAGCAGCGATTGCAGTCGCCGCCCTTGCCCTCGCCCTCACGGGGTGTTCGGCCGCCGACCCGGAACCCACGGCCGACGGGACGGTGTCCCAAGATACATTCCTGACTACCCATGGCCTGGCCGACATGGACGCGGTGGAGATCATTGATCACCTCGACCGGCAGAAGGTCACTGAGCGTCCCACAGATCTGATCGCCTCAGTGCGTGCCGATGAACTGCTGCTCTCGAGCGGTGACCAGGAAGTCGTGGTCGATCTTCCCGACAATCAGACGTATGTCTCGATCGCACCCTATCTCACATCCACCCACGACTGCTTCTACCACAGCCTCACGACCTGCCGGGGGGAACTCCGCAATGAGGATATCCAGGTCAAGATCACCGATGAGGCGACCGGTGAGGTGCTGGTGGACGAAGCGACAACCACCTTCGACAACGGGTTTATTGGCTTCTGGCTTCCCGATGATGTCACCGGCCTGATTGAGGTCAGCTACCAGGGGCGTACCGGCACCGCAGAGTTTTCCACCGCCGACGACGGTGCCACCTGTGTCACAGACCTGCGCCTGACGTGATGACTCAGCAGGGTCCTCACCTGCGCCTGTCTCCCGTGTCACTGAATTCTTACACCAGAAAGGTTAAATCATGACCAACGCGTTTTCCCGACGACAGTTTCTGCTCGGCGGGCTCGTCCTCGCCGGTACCGGGGCCGTGGCCGCCTGCACCAGCGACCTTGGACCCGCTGCCTCGGCACCAGGTCCCTCCCTTCGCCCCACTCCCACCCCCACTGCGCTCGGTGAGCCGACGGTGCGCCGGACACTGACCGCCCGGCCCCTCTCCCTGGATATCGGCGGCATCGAAGCCAAGACGTGGGGATACGTCTCTGACACCGGGGATGCGGCCATTGAGGCCACCGCCGGCGACGTCCTCCAGGTCGATATCACCAATGAACTGCCTGAGAGCACCTCCATCCACTGGCATGGCATCGCACTCCACAACGCAGCCGACGGTGTGCCCGGCATGACCCAGGACCCCATTGAACCTGGCGAGTCTTTCTCCTACGTTTTTGAAGTCCCCCACGGTGGCACCTACTTCTACCATTCCCACTCCGGCCTGCAGCTTGATCGTGGCCTCCACGCCCCACTGATCATCCGTGACCCGCAAGACGCTGAGGACCAGGACGTCGAGTGGACCATCGTGCTCGACGACTGGGTCGATGGCATTCAGGGCACTCCCGACGATGAGCTCGACAAGCTCACCGGAATGGGTTCAGGCGACCATAACGGGAAGAAGGGGATGGGAGGTCACGGCCATATGATGCACGGCACCCCGGACCGGGTACTGGGCGGGGATGCCGGCGATGTGATGTATCCGCACTACCTCATCAACGGACGTATCCCCCGTGCTCACCGGACCTTCGAGGCTCGCCCGGGCGACAAGGCCCGCCTGCGGTTTATCAACTCCGGCGGTGACACCATCTTCAAGGTGGCCCTCGGTGGTCACCGCATGACCGTCACCCACACCGACGGCTTCCCTGTCCAGCCCTGGGAGACCGAATCGATCTACCTGTCGATGGGCGAACGTGTCGACGTCGAGGTCATACTCGGCGACGGCATCTTCCCGCTCACGGCTTTGGCGGTGGGTAAGAACGACCGCGCCTTCGCCGTCATCCGCACCGCCAGCGGCCAGGCCCCCCACCCCGATGTCAACTTCCCCGAGTTGTCGTCCACCGGACTGCTTCTGTCCTCCCTGAAGCCAGCAGACCGTGCACTCCTGCCCGAGGGCACACCAGACCGAGAAGTCAGCATCGACCTGGGCGGGCAGATGATGCCGTATGAATGGAGCATTCTCACCGACGGCCAATCCTCCTCCGCGACCGTGCAGGAGGGCCAGCGCCTGCGGATGGTCATGCGCAACAGGACCATGATGCCCCATCCCATGCACATCCATGGCCATACGTGGGCACTGCCCGACAGCGGCGGACTACGCAAGGACACCGTCCTTCTCCGCCACGGTGAAACCATGATCGCCGACCTGATCGCTGACAACCCCGGTGAGTGGGCATTTCACTGCCATAACGCCTATCACATGGCAACCGGGATGTTCAGCTCGCTTCACTACAAGTAACCCCCACAGCAGGGTTGAGTGCCGAGGTGGGCAGAGTCGCTGCAGACCACCCACCGGGCAGCACGATGGCCTTCCTCGGTGTTGTGGTCCTCCGGAACAACCAGAACACCGTCTTCTTCCCCACCGCCTCGGAATAAGGAGATCTAATCCATGCCGAGCACACCCCGCAGAGCCGCCATCGCGGTTGCCGCGGTGCTCACCGCCGTGACCCTGGTGGCCTGTTCCTCCCCGATTCCCCGGAGGAGATAGCTGGGTAGCAATGGTGAGGTGACTGTACGACGGCCTACAGTGCATTGCGTCGCGAAACTGGCGTATTGCCTACATGCAAGCGCGCAGCCGTTGGGGCTGTATAGTCAGCTGGCCTAGTAGCACTTCATCAAGTGGGCCTCGCCCGGTAGCAGTAGCACTCTTATAAACCTCAGATAGTTTTAATTTACTAATCCATTAAAGTAGAGAAGGTGACCTCGTGGCCGGGGAGCACATCGTAGACATAGTGCTCCCACTTTGGCTCCTGTAAGAGGTCAAGCTTCTCGTATGGGAGTTTAATCACTGCAGGAAGCGGAGTATTCAGGCTTTTAATATTCCAGATCTTCTCCTCGGCTTTATCGGGCAGAATGACCTCTTCGCGGGTGATCGGCTGCGCCATGACTCCGTTTTGGTCCACAAGGAAAAACTCATCCTTGCCCTGTGGGTAAATGACCAAGTAGCAGGTGGACTGCTCTGCTCCCGGCACCGTCCTCTTTCGGTTGCTAGTCCGGAAGTATGACAGCGCGCTCCCCCACCTCCGAAAAATTCTGAGTCGAAAGTTCACATCGGTCAGGCTAGTTTCGTAGCTAGAGAACTGTTCGTCCCAGCCACCTCGAGCCTCAAGACCTATTTGTCCGAGAAGAGCAAGCGCAGTAATAGGCCGTGTTGTCCTGGCTGTAAAGACTTGATCAGCGAGAAACTCCACCAGATCATTAACTGTCTCCACGCAGGTACGTAGTTCACTTGATGCTGTTGCAAACTCGCGTTTTGACGAAAACAGCTGATCTGCCAGCCGTGGTGCGCTGCGCTCTGTCCGAGTAGCGAGCAAACGGGAATTCCTATTTGCAGCAGCACCACACTGTTTATCCGAGGGCAATGTTGCTGGCCTCGCAAATTTTGGTTTCAGTACTCGTCTGCACTCGGCGTCAAAAGTTCCGAAGTCCTCTGCATCGAAAGACAGACGCACATACTTGAAGGGGAAACCTTTCCGGTCGGAATGCGGATGGGGCAGTGTAAAATCTGCGTCAAACAGAAAATCGTGTCCCTTTAATGGTTTTTTCATGACGTTCACGTGACGTAGGATAAATAACGGGTTAAGTGACAAAATTGGATTTTTTGACCTTGGGCGATATTTTTCCGACGGGTGTCACGTAAACGATCGTATAAGTGATGAGAGAACACTATGGCACTGATTGGTTATATGCGGGTCTCGAAGTCAGACGGATCGCAGACCACGGATCTGCAACGCGACGCGCTCCTTGCCGCCGGCGTGGATCCGGGGCACCTGTATGAGGACAAGGCCTCCGGCAAGAGTGAAGACCGACCACATCTCGACGCGTGTCTCAAGGCGCTGCGCTCCGGTGACACCTTGTTGGTGTGGAAGCTCGACCGGTTGGGCAGGAATCTGCGTCACCTGGTCAACATCGTCCACGATCTCACCGCCCGCGGCGTCGGCCTGAAGGTGCTCACCGGTCAGGGTGCGGCGATTGACACCACCTCGGCTCAGGGCAAGTTGGTCTTCGGGATCTTCGCCGCCCTGGCCGAGTTCGAACGCGAGCTCATCTCCGAGCGCACCAAGGCCGGCCTGGAATCAGCCCGGGCCCGCGGACGCAAAGGGGGGCGGCCGTTCAAAATGACCCCGGCCAAGATGCGCCTGGCGATGGCCTCGATGGGTCAGCCGGAGACCAGCGTGGCGGCCCTGTGCCAGGAGCTCGAGATCACCCGTCAGACCCTCTACCGGCATGTCTCGCCGACGGGGGAGTTACGGGAGGACGGACGGAAACTACTGTCCGGGAGTTGAGGTCTTACCTGCAGTTCGGGTGTATTGCCGTATTTCCGGGATCATCTCGAGAATGCCTTGTATATATGAGGAATCGCTGTAGAAAAATCGAAGTGGGAAACGTACGCCTCGCTGGAGGATCAGTGTCGATTACCCCGGCCGATATAAGGTCCATGCTGACGAATCAGGCTTGCGCTCTTGGGTACCTACGGCCGCCGCTTCGTGCTGCAGTTTTCCGACACTTTGTGCCGTCGATCGGCTGCAGGGCAGAGGTCTGACGGTGCTAAAATTCTGGTGAACCGGCACCCGCACCTGGACACGTGTGCTGGTTCATCAGTGCTCTTTCGTGCCGCGAAGTCTCGTACTTAGCTGGCTGGGGACGGTCAACCACAGGCGTCCCATTTCCCAACACGGAGACCCCTGGTCTGGGGCAAGTGTGTGGTGCGATGATGAGATCGAAGAATCGGTGGAAGCCTGCCCCCGGGAAGAAGACAACGATGACGGGTCGTACTGACATCACAGCCGGCTACGGGCGGGCCTGTGCCGAGTTGGAAGGCGTTCTCTCCCGGGCCAGGGACGCGGAACTGCGCGAGCGTAGTGCGGGTACCCGCTGGACCAATGAAGAACTGCTGTTTCATATGGCCTTCGGTTATATGGTGGTTCGCACATTGTTACCTCTGGTCAAGCTTTTCGGTCATCTGCCGCCCTTGTTCAACAACGCGTTCGCCCGTCTGTTCAATGCCGGTATCCGACCTTTCGACTGGGTCAATTACTGGGGATCGCGTGCTGCGGCCCGGGTCTACAACCGCCACCGGATGGCCCGGAAACTTCGCCGCCTCACCACCACCCTGGCCGCCCGCCTGGAGAAGGAATCCGAGGAGTTCCTGGCACTGCGGATGGCGTTTCCCACCCGCTGGGATCCGTTTTTCGACGCCGTGATGACTGTGGCGGATGTGTACGCCTATCCGACGTTGCACTTTGATTTCCATGCCCGACAGCTGAGTTTTCCCTTTGACACCGACGGATGACGGTGGCCCCTACGAGGGGGTTCTTGTCATGGAGCTAGTGTTCACGACCGAGGGAAAAGGGGGTGGTCAGGCGCAGCAGGAGGTGGGCATCTGGGTGCGAAACAACCCGGCGGTCAGGCGCAGACTCTCGGCCATCGTGAGGTAGGGCGCCCAGGTATCGGCCAGGTCATCGACGGTCATACCCGCCGTGATGGCGTAGGTGGCAGCCAGCATGATCTCCCCAGCCCCCTCGGCCAGGGCATGCACTCCCACAACGGTTCCGGTGACCGCGTCGGCCACGATCTTGACCGCCCCGCGGGTATCCCGGTTGACCAGTGCCCGGGGAATTTCCGACAGGTCCAGCACGCGGGTGTCATACGCCAGTCCGTGGGCACGGGCCTGAGCCTCGCTCCACCCGGCGGAAGCCAGCTGGGGACGGGTGAACACCACCGCGGGCAACCCGGTGTACTCCACCCGCGCCGCCGGCTGCGTGCCCAGGGCATTGAGTGCGGCCACTTTGCCCGTGGCCGCGGCGACATAGACGAACTGCGGGGCCCCGGAGACATCCCCGGCCGCCCAGATCCGTGGAGTGGAGGTGCGCTGATGGTCGTCGACGCTAATAAAGCCCCGCTCATCGACCTCGACGCCGGCTGCAGCCAGGTCCAACCCGTCGGTGGTCGCCGCCCGTCCCGTGGCCACCAGCAGCCGCTCACCCCGGACCTGCCTACCGGAGGTAGTGGTCACCACCGCCTGTCCAGCATCGGTGCCGACGTGCACCGCGTGCTCCTCAACCATCGCCAGACCGTCGTCGAGGAGGATCTCGCGCAGCCTGTCAGCCAGCTCCGGTTCCGCCCGCGGGGCCAGGTGCCCCACCAGGGATACCTGGGCACCGAGCTGGGCGAACAACTGGGCCTGCTCCAGGCCGACATAACCGGCCCCGATGATCACCAGGGAGTCCGGGACCTCGGTCAGCTCCATGGCCGTGGTCGAGGTCAACCAGTCCACCTCCGACAGTCCCGGCAGGGCCGGGGCAGCTGGCTGGGCCCCGGTGGCTACCAGATATGCCCGGGCCCGAAGTGGTTGACCATCCACCAGCAGGGTCTCGGGGTCCAGGAACCTGGCGTGGCCTTCCCGGATCTCGAAACCATGGGCGGCGGCCACATCCGCGTACTTCATCTCCCGCAACTGGTGAACAAGGTCGTCTTTCTGACCCACCATCGCCGCCAGGTCAACTGGCCCGGCCGTGGTCGAAACCCCGGCAAACGGATTGTTGAGCGCGTCGTGGCGGGCGGCGGCCGCGGCCAGCAGGGCCTTGGAGGGCACACACCCGATATTCACACACGTCCCCCCGAGCGTGCCGCGTTCGATGAGGACCACCGTATGACCCGCCTGCCGGGCAGTAATCGCGGCGGACATCGCCGCACTGCCCGAGCCGATTACCGCCAGCTCAACCTCATAGTCCTGCCTCATGAACCCTCACCTTTCCCCTAGCAACTGTGTCTGGGACCAACATACACCTTCCAGTGCACGGTAAGGTCAAGCCCACAGGTCCAGGCATTATTAGAGGGGAGTAGTTCATGCTCATCGGGGAACTGGCACAGACCAGCGGCACCACGACCAAAACTCTGCGCTTCTACGAGGACGTCGGCCTACTCCCGACACCCCACCGCAGCGCCAACGGCTACCGGTATTACGACAACCCCACCGACACGTTCGCCCGGATCGACTTCATCCGCCGCGGCCAGACCGCCGGCCTGACCTTGGCCCAGATCCGCCAGGTCCTGGAGATCCGCGACCACGGTACCCCGCCCTGTCGGCATGTGGTCGACCTGCTTGATGAGCGCTTGGCGGGCCTGGACCAACAACTCGCCGATCTGCACAACCTGCGCGATACCGTGAGTGAACTGCGCTACCGGGCGGAGGGGATCAGCCCGGACAGTTGTGACCCCACCGCCATCTGTCAGTACCTCTAAAATGATTATCCCCGTGCCCACCGTCGGGTCTGGCCGCACGGGAAGGGGGTGGCCCGGGGGACGCTAGTCTGTGCACCAGGCTTATGTTGTTGACGTGCCTATCATTGCTTTTCAGGGAGGATGCTCGTGCTCGATTGGTGGGAACGGTGGCAGATCCCGCTGTATCTCGCCGCCCTCGTCCTCGGAGCGCTCATCGGCCTGGCTGCTCCTGCCACCGCTCCGGCGTTTGAGGTGGCGATCAACCCGGTATTGATGGCACTGCTCTACGCCACGTTTTTGAGCGTGCCGCTGACCAAGGTCGGGCAGGCACTGCGCGATGGCCGGTTCCTGGCCGGTTTGACCGTGCTGAATTTCCTCATCGTCCCGGTCGTGGTCTACCTGCTGTCCCGGTTCGTGGCCGATGACCAGGCCCTGCTGCTAGGCGTGCTGCTGGCCCCGTGCATCGACTACGTCATCGCCTTCTCCGGTCTGGCCGATCCCGCCCGCCTGCGCTTGTTATCGCAGTTGTCGGTCGAAGGCTGCGGCCCGGTCAGCGTCGGGGAGCTAACAGAGACGTCGGGGTTGAGTCAGCCGACCGTGTCGCACCACCTGAAGCGGTTGACCGAGGCCGGGTTATTGGACAAGGTCCGGGTCGGTCGGACGGTGACCCATCAGGTGCGCCCGGAGCTGTTCGCGGAGCTGCGCACCGTGTTGCAAATGGACTGAATCACCCCCGACGAGAAGGAGATGACCATACACGTGACCAGCAAAGACTTCGAGGCGATCATTATTGGCGGTGGCCAGGCGGGGCTGGCCACCGCCTACTACCTGCTGCGAGCAGGCGTGGACATCCTGGTCCTCGACGATCAGGAGGATGCGGGTGGGGCGTGGCGACATGTGTGGCCATCAATGACGTTGTTTTCCACCGCGGAGTTTTCCAGCCTGCCGGGCAAGCCTATGCCAGCCTACGAGGGGTTTCCACCGTCGGACCATGTCATCGACTACCTTGCCGACTATGAGCAGCGCTACCGGATCCCCGTCGAGCGCCCCGTGCACGTGGACCGCGTCGAGCGGGTGGCTGGAGGCTACCGCCTCCACGCCGGCGATCGGTCGTGGACGGCTCCCTATGTCGTAGCCGCCACCGGTACCTGGTCTACTCCCTTCGTTCCGGCCTACCCGGGATTGTTTACCGGCACGCAGTGGCATTCGGCGAACTATCCGGGGGTGGGCCCTTTCCGGGGGTCGTCCGTGGCTGTGGTGGGGGCGGCGAACTCCGCCGCGCAGATCGCCGCCGAGCTCACCGGTGTTGCCGAAGTCACCTGGTATACCCGCCATCCACCACGGTGGATGCCCGATGAGGTCGACGGACGGGTGCTGTTTCGCCGGAACCGGCAACGCGCCCTGGCCGTCCAGCGCGGCGAGACCGATCCAGGGGCCGACTCGGAGCTCGGCGACATTGTCGTGCTGCCTCAGGTGCGCGCTGCCCGCGACGCCGGATGGTTGGCGGCGACGCCGATGTTTAACTCCCTCAACGAAGTACGGGCCGATCATCTGATCTGGTGTACCGGGTTTCGGCCGTCCCTCGGGCCGGTGCGCCGGCTCCTAGACGGCACGACCCCAAAATACCCGGGCCTGCACCTGGTCGGTTACGGCGACTGGACCGGCCCCGGATCCGCCACGCTCACCGGGGTAGGCCCCTACGCCAAGCAGACCGCGCGGACCATCGCGGACTCATTCGGCATGACCGTCAAGTAATCCCCGCCTGGCTGGCAACCCCGAGGGGCATTCTGTCGTCAGCACAACGAGAGGAGTGGAGTTTCGATCGCTGCAGGAAACACCGGCACCTCATCCTCCGGGGGCCGAAAAGTGTTCCACATCTTCCCGCCCGGCGGAGTTTGAATGTGATCTGATCCGGGAGCGGAGACAGGCCGGTCTGGAGCCTGCCTGGGTTCGTGGCCGCACGGAAAGCCAGCCACCACTGCTCAGCGGGGACAAACTGCGCACCGCGCGGGAAAATCCGCGAGAAGATCAGTTACTACCCCTGAACCCTCGCTGTGGCGTGTAAGAAGTCGGTATATCTATCGCCGGGACATCCCAGCTCTTCGGCGACCGCATCAGCAGTGCTTACTCCGGCTTTCTCGTACTCAGCCAACCTAGCGATTACCCGTCCCTGTGCTCAGACCTGTTCCCACTCAGCTTCAGGCATAGTCAGGTGTGATGTCGCAGCAATGTCCGTGTGGCTGCTGTCCATCCCTGTCTCCTTGCGCCCGGGAGCTCTGACATTTTCAGCCTAGTGCACACGAGTACTGACCGGATGGTGTTCCGAAGCCGTCGTCACAACCCTGGTCACCGGGGCTATCTGTGCCAACGCCTTCTGACTCTGACAGTAATTCTAAAACTGTTTTTTGAGGTGTACCCCATCGTTTAGTAGTAATGGTGTCCTCTACTTTGGGCGATTGCTTTTAAGTACTGGGCGCAGGGACAACAATTCTGGAAAAGCTAGTTTTGGATCTTTCCTCGGCGGAGCTGATCGAAGACGCTACCGGCGTAATCCTCGTCAAGGATGAAACTGTTGTCGGTTTCTTTGAGAACTCCTTCTTTGACTCGACGATCCCACCACATGATTAAGGATGCGAGCGTGTAGCCGAGTTCGTATTTCTGACCAGGAACTGTGAATGAGTTCCCTATGAGTTCTGGGAAGGTTAGTGTTTGTCCTTCTCGGCCTCCGTTGGCAAATGTTTTAGGATCGTGTTGGGGCTCAATATGCTGAACAATCCAGTACACAACGTCGTAAAAGGTTCGACTTTCAAGGCTATTCTCGGTGATTACTGGATTTATATCTTTGGTGATGAGGTGCCCACGTCTACTGACCCCTATCGTGTTTACGACCAGGTCTTTATCGACGGCACCTACTTTCACAAGAAATGCCTGCTGGTAGCCTGCACCGACACACACGTCATCGCCTGACACTGGTGCTTGCGTGAAAGCTCATACGAATACCTAAAGCTGCTCGACAAAATCGCGCAACCACTCATCGTCACCACCGACGGGGCAGGCGGAGCGTTAAAAGCGCTGCGCACTAAATGGCCCGACGTTGCCATTCAACGCTGCCTAGTCCACGTCCAACGCAACACCTTCTCCGACATCAGTCGCAACCCGATTCACCCAGCGCATAAAGCAATTCGAAAGCTAGGCTACATGCTTATCCAGGTACACAACCGTGAAGATGCTGCACGGTTTACTGCTGCAGTCCACCACGCCTGCATCACGTTTGGTGATTGGCTTAAAGAGCGAACCTATCGCAGTGCTATACCGGCAGGCCAAGTGCCACAATGGGTCAGCCCCAACCAGAAATGGTGGTACACCCACCGCAACGCCCGCAGGGCTCTAAAACGGTTAGAAAAACTCATCCACGCAGAACAACTATTTGCCTTTCTTACCCCGCCTGAAGGTGTCACCCAGGACTTAAAAGCCACCACGAACCTGCTGGAAGGCGGCATCAACAAACAACTCAAAGACTTAGCGGGCAATCATCGCAGCATGTTCGATGAGCATCAGCGCATCACCATGGACTGGTGGCTTTTCACCCACACCGAAGACCCTGTGCCGCGTGTCGGGCAGCATCACTTCCAAACCGGCTTAAGTGACAAAATGCCATCGCTAAAGTCCCGATTTGAGTCCCAGGACGTGCTCCTTAAGAGAAATAACTAAAGCCCCCCACCAGCGTTTCCACTGGTAGGGGGCTGGAAGTTGGTAGCGGGGGCAGGATTCGAACCTACGACCTCTGGGTTATGAGCCCAGCGAGCTACCGAGCTGCTCCACCCCGCGACGCGTATCCTCAAGCGGATACCGTGCCTTGCGGCAACGTGTTACTACTATAACGACGCACGCCTACACATCCAAATCCCCAGCGCTGGAGGGCTAAACTGGCTACACATGAGCGAAGTAGTATCTAGACTCCAACCGTTTGGTGAGACCATTTTTGCCACGATGTCTGCGAAGGCTGCGGCCGCCAAAGCTATTAACCTTGGGCAGGGCTTCCCGGATGAGGACGGTCCGCAGTCAATGCTTGACCGTGCCGTGAAGGAGATTCGCTCCGGGAACAATCAGTATGCACCGGGAACAGGATTCCCCGTGTTGCGCGAGGCGATCGCCGCCGAGCGAAAGGCACGTTACGGGCTTGCGACTGATCCAGATTCAGAAATAGTGGTCACCGTCGGGGCTACCGAGGCCATTGCAGCCAGCGTGCTCGGCCTGGTGGAGCCCGGCTCCGAGGTGATCGTTTTCGAGCCGTATTACGATTCTTACGCGGCGTCCATCGCTTTGGTCGGCGCAACAAGGGTTGCCGTGCCACTGATCCCCTCAGGCAATTCCTGGGACATTGATGAAGAGGCTCTGGACAAGGCCGTTACTCCTCGGACGAGGATGATCATTGTCAACAGTCCACACAATCCAACCGGAGCTGTGCTCGACGTTACTAAGGTCGCTCGTGTGGCCACCCGGCACAACCTCTTGGTGCTTTCCGACGAGGTGTACGAGCACCTCATCTTCGATGGTGGTAGCCATCAGCCCATTGCTTCGCTTCCTGGGATGCAGGAGCGGACCATCACCGCCTCCAGCGCGGCCAAGACTTTCAACGTCACCGGGTGGAAGACGGGGTGGGCGGTGGGCCCGGCCCCGCTCATTCAGGCTGTCACGCGAGCCAAGCAGTTTATGACGTTCGTGGGAGCCTCCCCTTTCCAGCCCGCCGTGGCACACGCCCTAACCAACGAGCAGGAATGGGTGCACACGATGGTGAAGGAACTGGAGCGCAAACGCGACTACCTGGCCAATGCGCTTGATCGCGCGGGGTATACAGTTCATGACACGCTAGGCACCTATTACATCGTTGCTGGGGTGGACAAACCCGGCGTGGAATTTGCACATGAGCTCATTGAGACCGCAGGGGTGGCGTGCATCCCCGTCGAGGTTTTCACAGACCACAAGGATCCGTGGAAGAACCTTGTCCGCTTTGCCTTTTGCAAGAAGTGGGACGTGTTGGAGGAGACAGCCCGGCGGCTTAACGCCTAACGCCGAGGCTAGAAATGACGCCGGCGCCCCACCCCACGGTGAGTGAAAGGAGAACCGTGAGGAGGGGCGTCGACAAGCAAAAACAGGTTAGATCTCGGTCATATCCATATCTCGAGACTCGCGCATCAAAGCGATAGCGGTGAGCGAGACGGCAGACACCACCACGAGGTAGTAGCCAACCGAGGATACGCTGTACGTGGCGTTGAGCCACGTGGCGATGAACGGCGCAATCGCGGCACCCAGGATGGACGAGATGTTGTAGCTCAACCCGGACCCGGTGTAGCGAACGTTGGTGGGGAAAAGCTCCGGCAAAACGGCTGACATCGGCCCGAAGATGAGCCCCATGAGCAACATTCCCAGGGTGATGAACACCAGTGCAGTAAACAACGTGGACGTTTCAGGAGCCAGGAACAGCTTGAATGTGAGACCAAACGCGATGATGACAACGGTGGTCCAAAATAGGGTGGGCTTGCGACCGAAGCGGTCCGCCCAGTACCCGGACAGCGGGATGGCCACCATGAACGCGAAGATGGAGATCAGCTGGATGACGAGGAACTGCTGGTAATCAAACCCGAGGCCCAGCCCCTTTTCGCGATCGGCGATGCCGTAGGACAAGATCCAGGTGGTGACCAGGTAGAACAGCGTGTAGCAACCAACCATGATGAACGTGCCGGCGACGAGCGGGCCAGGAGCCACCTTGAACACCTCAGTAAGCGGTGCTTTAGCCTTCTTGCCTTCCTTCACAGCCTGTGTAAACACCGGCATCTCATCGAGCCGGATCCTCACCCACAGGCCCACAGCGACCATGACGGCGCTGAGGATGAAGGGGATCCGCCAGCCCCACACCATGAACGGGGAATCCAGGTGTGCGGTATCGTGCCCCAGCGTTTTAACAATGACCAGGAAGAGGCCATTTGCAAGGAAAAACCCGAACGGTGCCCCGAGCTGGGGCCTCATAGCAGCGCGGGCGCGTTTGCCTTCCTCAGCACTCTCAGTGGCGAGAAGGGCAGCGCCCGACCATTCGCCACCGAGGCCCAAGCCCTGGCAGAAGCGCATGAGCGCCAGAAGCGCCGGAGCGAGGAGGCCGACCTGCGCGTAGGTGGGCAGAAGCCCGATGCAAAACGTTGCGATCCCCATGGTCAGCAGCGCCCCGACGAGGGTGGCCTTGCGGCCGATGCGGTCACCGAAGTGACCGAAAACCACTGAGCCCAAAGGGCGAGCGATGAACGCCAGGCCGAAGGTGGCAAACGACTGCAGGAGCGCAACCGTGGGGTTTTCCGTTTCTGCGAAGAAGAGGTGCGGAAACACTGCCACTGCTGCGGTGGCGTAGGCGTAGAAATCGTAAAACTCGATTGTCGTCCCGATGGTGGAACCAATAATCACGCGACGTCTATTCTGTTTCGCGTGTTTTTCAGCTTCCTGTTGTTCTTTGACTTGGATGGCAGTACTCACATGGCACCTCATTTCATTTCTTATTAAGTGGTGGACTTCAAAGCGGATAGTTTGAAGTTGAAAACGATGGTAAGTCTCACTAGCTGGTAGCGCAATTTCATATTATGAGATTTACTCACACGCGAACACCGGTTCACTGATAGCCAGCTGGCAGCAATCTACAAATTGCCTGGTCATCTCACTCTGAAACCGCACATTCTCAGCCAGTGAGATACTCTATGGCGCGCAAAATCAACCGAACAGATAGTCCGAATGCTTCCGGATACTGCCCGGAAACGGAGCTTGTGGCCCGCCACAGACCGTTGTTGCCCACAAGGACACAGCATGTCAACCCCGTACATGTGGTTTCCTTTCGCACCTTCCTCAGGTTGGGCCGCACACCGCCCTTTGCAGCCACAAAACGCATGCCGATGCGACTACCTCTGCCACCGCCAGCACCGGCACGAACTGGGGTTTTTCCGCAGCACCCTGCAACGCCTTAAAAAAACCGGGCACCGCGCACAACGTGTGCGCGGTACCCGATCAGGGATCTGCAGTTATTCGGTTATCGGCCGGGGGTTACTGGAAGTTTTTCTGGTATTCCGCTACCGCGCGGTCCAGCTCATCCAGTGCGCGCCCGTACTCCTCGTGGGAGCCGTCGCGGGCGGCACGGACCCCGTTGAGAGCCTTGTTGATCCGCTCGATCGCGGCCTGCGCGTCACCCGGCGCGGCGCTGGCGGGCGCGTTGCCAGACTGATCGTCCGCCGGCTTATTCGCATTGCCTTCGGTCTCATCCACGCTGACGCCGGCCTCTTTGAGGTCGCTGGCCTCACGCGGGTTGATGCCCACCTGGGACAGGGCCTCGGCCACCGTCGGCGCGTAACCGATCTTGCCGTCGTAGCTCACCAGCACACGCAGGAGCTTGGGGAACGCCGATTGCTGCCCCTTCCTCTTGGTGTACATGGGCTCCACGTAGAGGATCTTGCCACCGCCGACGGGCAGGGTGAGCAGGTTACCGTTCATCACCTCGTTGGTGTTCTGCCACAGCGAGCGGTCACGGGCCACCTGGTCGGAGGAGTCCATCGTGTCCTGCGCCTGCTTCGGTCCCAATGTTTGGGAGTTGGTGGGCAGCACGCGGACGGTGATCTTGCCGTAGTTCTCCGGATCCGAGGTCACCGTCATGTGCGCGGAGAGGAACTCGCGCTCGAGGCCACGGAACGGGGTGATGAGCTGGAAGGTGGGATCGTTGGTCTCCGGGTCGGCGGCCACCACGTAGTACGGGGGCTGGCGCAGGTTCTTGCGCTCCTCGGTGGCGGACGGGTCGTTCGGGACGGACCAGAAAGCCTCGTTCTTGAAGAAGGTGCCGGGATCGTCCACGTGGTAGCGGGCGATGAGCTCACGCTGCACCTTGAACAGGTCCTCGGGGTAACGCAGGTGCGTGTTGAGCTCCTCGGGGATCTCGTTCTTGGGCTTCACCGTGCCGGGGAAGGCCTTCTGCCACGCCTTGAGCACCGGGTCCCGATCATCGAACTCGTAAAGGGTGACGGAGCCATCGTAGGCATCCACCGCGGCCTTGACGGAGCTGCGGATGTAGGACACCTGATCGTAGAGCAGGCGCTGATCGGTACCCGTCGGGTTGAGGGCATCCTGGGTGGTCTCTGTCAGGGACATGCGCTGCGAGTACGGGAGGTTCGTCAGCGTGGTGTAGCCGTCGACGATCCACTTGATGTGGCCGTCGATGACCGCCGGGTAGGCCTTGGAGTCCGTGGTCAGCCAGGGTGCGACCTTCTCCACGCGCTCGCGGGGATCGCGGTTGTACAGGATCTTCGATTCGCCGCCGACGCGGTCGGACAGCAGGAAACTGAGCTCCTGGAACTGGAGGGCGTAGGCGATGCGGTTGAAGTAGTTGCCAATCGGCACGCCACCCTTGCCGTCGTAGGTGTACATGGTGGTATCCGTGTCGTACTCCCACGACTGATCGTTATCACTGCCCACGATGGCGTAGTCAACGATGTCCGGCACCTTGGAAATCACCGTGCCGTAGTAGATGCGCGGCTGCGTGAGATTCAGGTTGAGCTTGTCCGGGTGGCCGTCTGCCGTGTCCTTCTCCACCGTGGACAGGTCGGCGACAGTGAAGACGGGGTAGCCGCCACGGGTGGAGGACGCGTCGCGGGCGACCTCATCCACGCGGTTGGCGGGGGCGGCCACAAATCCGTTGCCGTGCGTGTACACGGTGTGGCGGTTGAGCCAGTCCTTCTGGTTATCGGCCAGGGAGTTCGGGTTCATCTCGCGGGCGGCAACCACGTAGTCGCGCACCTCGCCGTCCTGCTCGTAACGGTCGATGGACAGCGGGTTTTGGAACCCGTAGAAGTTCTTCAGCTGCTGCATCTGGGTGAACGTGTCCGGCAACACCTCAGGATCGAGGATGCGGATGTTGGACACGGTCGAGCTGTCGGATGCAACCGCCTCGTCGCTGGTGGCGTCGGCGCCCCAGTTATCAAGGTAGGTGACGTGGTCATCGTCGATGCCGTACGCGTAGCGGGTGGACTCGATGTTGCGGGCAATGTAGGGCGATTCCGCCTCCTGCCCGTTCGGCTTCACCTTGAACTGCTGGACCACGGCCGGCCACGCGGTGCCCACCACGAGGGAGGACAGCACCATGAGCACCGTTGCCACCGCGGGAATGCGGAGGTCCTTGAGCACCACGGCGGAGAAGAACGCGACGGCGACGACGATGCCGATGACCATGAGGATGATCTTGGCCGGCAGCTGCGCGTTGATATCCGTGTAGTTACCGCCGGTGAAGGTGGCGTGCTGGTTGTCCAGCAGCGTGTAGCGCTGCAGCCAGTAGTTGGCCACCATGAGCAGCATCCACAGGCCCGCGGTGACGGCGAGCTGAATCCGGGCGGGGCGGGACACAAAAGCCGTCTGCCCCGCGGCACGGTTGCCGGGGCGCAGCCCGCCGAGCAGGTAGTGCCCCACCAGCGCGATGAAGAATGCCACCGCGAGGAGCACAAGCAGGGAGCCCACAATGAGCTGGATGACGGGCAAAGTGAAGGCGTAGAACCCGAGGTCCTTGTGGAACTGGGGGTCTTGCACGCCGAAGGGCTGCCGGTTGAAGAAGAACAACACGGTCCGCCACGCGGCCTGCCCCATGAGGCCGCCGAGGATTCCCACGATCAGCGGCAGGCCGAGGAGCAGGCGCTTCAGGGATTTCTCGATGACCTTGCGGTACTCGTGGATGGTGGGTGACATATCCCCGCCGTCGAGTTCGTCGGGGCGGTATTTGAAGGCCATGTAGCCCGCCAGCCACGTCACTCCTGCGGCCACGAGGCCGAAGACGAGGAACAGGATGAGCCTGGTCACCAGCGTCTTGACAAAGACGGAGTCATATTCGATGTGTCTAAACCACAGCCAGTCTGTGTAGTACCCCACCAGCCACGGCACAAAAACGGCGAGGGCAACCACGACGGTGATCGCGGTGAGGAGCCCCCGGTTCGGTTTCCGAGCAGGTGGTCTCAATCCGGTAGCCACGTGCTACTCCTTTTCATTGATAGGTCAAGTTACCGCTAGTCTAATAAATGTTTCGTAGTGCCTACGATGGAGGTTCGATTCGAGCATGGAATTTTCTCAACAACACCTGAACAGGGCCGTCTTGGAGGCTATCGATTTTGTCCACGCCGAGGGCTGGGACGCTCCCCCCACCCTCTTCGCGTTGGTTCCCAGTCGGTTGCTTATCGACGCCCTCCCGGACCCCGATCTCGAAGAGGCACTGTCGCTGGTGGTCCAGGAACTTCCGGATAACCTCCCGGCCGGCTCCCCCGAGCTCGGCGAGTACCTCACCCGCATCATCTGGCCCGACCAGGTGGTGGGAGCAGTGCTTGCGCAAGAGATAACCTTCCGCGATACCTCGTCCGATGACCCGTCCCCCCGCCCGGCGCGCCTGTTCTCCGCCGTGCTTCGCGACGAGGACCTCACCCAAACCATCCTGCAGCTGCGCAGCACCGAGGAGGGCCTGTTCTCCGACGATGATTACGAGCTGCGTGGCGGCCCCGGCATCGCGCCGGAGCTTATCTCGGCCCTGCAGTACAGCTTCACCCTCGGACTAGACGAGGACGACGACATCTACGAGCGCGACGAGGACGAGTAGCGGTCTACGTTAGACTGGACACCATGAAACGCGTGCTAGCAGCAATGGCCGTAGCAGGATGCGCCACCGCCCTCGTAGGGTGCGGGGCGGATGTGGACACTAACGTGTCCACGCAGGTTACGGAGTCCGCGGACACTACATCCACGAACGAGCCGACATCTTCTTCTACCGCGTCGTCGACAACGCAGCGCAGCTCCTCCCCCACCTCGGAGAAGGAAGCGGACGATTTAGTAGACACGGTTGCATGCACATTTTCCTCCCTTGCACCGGAAGAGTTCTTCGCCGGGCTGGAAAACTGCCACCCCAACGGCATCCCGGATTCCTATTCCTGCGATGGACCCAAGGTGGGGCAATTCCAGTTCTTCGATTCCGATGTCAAGGCGACATCCACCGCCCAGGTGTTGCGAGAGCTGTCTAGTTCCCGCGTGGTGGAGGAAAGTGGCAACAGGATCGTCGGCTGGTCCGTGCTCGGCTCCACGGCGATCATCACCGTGGTAGATGAAAAGCAGGGGCTGACCATGCAGCAGATGATCTCCTCCGACAAAGTCGACCCCTCGGCGCGCATCAAGGAGCTCGGCCTAGCAGATCAGTAGCCGGCCAGATGGCGGATTTCGGTACCCACACCGCCTACCGCAGAGTTGTAGTAATTTCCACCTCCCCCACAGAGTTGTAGTAATTTCCACCTCCCCCACAGAGTTGTAGTAATTTCCACCTCCCCCACAGAGTTGTAGTAATTTACTACAACTCTGTCTCCGTTTAACCCCTTTTTCGGCCTTTTCCCCGCAAAGTTGTAGTCAATTACTACAACTTTGCAAAACCGATCGCACCCCTGCGCTTACTCGCTGCGAACCGGTAACGAGGTGCGCCGCAACTCCGCTCCGGCGCTGCAAAGCACCGTCAACAAGCGCCATGCAGCTGGTTACTCGTCGGTGGCGGTACAGCTTGTCACCGGCTGGCCTGCGGCGTACGCGTCGATGGCATCGACGGCATCCTGCAGGCTCGACACCTTTGCCACGGTCATGGAGCCGGGATCCTTGGTGACCACCTCGTCGCAGTTATCGGCGGGCGCTAAAAAGAGCTGCGCACCGACCTCCTCCGCCGCCGTCATCTTGTGCTTAATCCCACCGATCGGGCCCACCGTGCCGTCCGGATCAATAGTGCCCGTACCAGCGATGTTCACGCCCTTGGTGGTATCGCCGGGATCCAGCTTGTCTATAACACCCAGCGCGAACATCATCCCGGCGGACGAGCCGCCGATATCCGAGAGCCGATACTGCACTGTCATATCGCCGGACGGATCGGCCTTCATGAGGATGCCCACGTACGGCTTCCCATCCTTCTCACCGAGGGTGACGGGGATGGTCACCTCCTCGCTGTGCCGGCGAACGGTAAAGGTGACCTCATCTCCCGCCGCACGGGAGGCAACATACTCCGAAACATTGGAGGGAACGGTGACCGGGTGGCCGTCGACAAGCGTGATGACATCGTCGACCTCAAAGTGACCCTCAGCGGGAGCACCCTCCATGACCTCGGCGATGACCGTCTCCAACGGGATGCCGAGGAAGTTAAGGGCGGCGAGGGTAGCCGATGACTCGCTGTTGATAAAGGCCTGCTTGTTCGCCTCCGCGACATCCTCCTGGCTCGTATTCGCGGGGATGACAGAGTTCAGGGGCACAAGCTCGCGGTCACCACGCAGCCACATGGACACCGCATCGCCCAAACCGAGGTCCGTGTACACGCTCACCGTGAGCATCCGCAGCTGGCCGTCCGTCTGATCCACGGGCGCGCCATCGATCTCCACCACGTCCTGGCCGTCCTCCGTAGTACCCAGAACGTCAAAGCTCGGGCCGGGGCCCATAGCGGCGAACGGCACACCCAGGCGCAGACCCGTCACCCCCACAACACCGGGCAGGCTTGTAGCAACAACCAGCCCAAGCAAAACGAGAACCGTGACGGCTCCCCACCGAAACGTAGAGGACGAATTTTTCACGACCATAACCCTACATGTTCGCTTACAGCACGCCGAAACTATCTAGCGTGCGGTAGGCAGGCCACGGTAGGTTAGAACTATGAGCAATAGATTCGGATTTACCTCTGGCGACGACGATCAGGACGACAACCGCGACAACAACGGCGATTCTCGCGACGATAACAACTCCGGCGACGGCTCCAGCGATAACCAAGGATCTAACCCCTTTGGCGGCATGCCTGGTTTTATGAGCTGGTCCTCCGACGGCGGGTTCCAATCCGGCAACCTCGGAGACTTCTTACAACAATTTGGGGCCATGTTTAACCCAGCAGGCGGTGGCGACAATCCACCCACCGGGTTTGGCATGTTTAACCAACCCAGCGACTCGGGCGACGCCACAGGTGACGACAAACGGATCGACCCATCCATGGTGATCAAGGTAGGCGTGGAGGAGATCGGCTCCGAGCGCCGCCCCTCCGATGCCGAGCAAACGGCCGTGCGCGAAGCCGCCCGCCTCAGCGACCTCTGGCTCGACGGAGTGACCGACATCCCCGCAGCCGGCGGGCCCGTGCAGGCATGGAACGCCTCCACCTGGCTGAAGAACACCGCCGAAACCTGGGTGCGCTTCCTCAACCCGATCGTGGAAAACAGGGACAACCTCCACAGCACCGGCGTCCCCGACGAGGCGAAGCAGCTCCTCACCCCCATCATGGGCGCTATGAGCCACTTCCAGATGCTTCAGATCTCCAACCAACTCGGCGGCGACCTCGGGGAACTCGCCACACAGGTGCTCACCGGCAGCGATTTTGGCATGCCTGTAGCCCCCGTGGGCACCATCGCCGTGCTCCCCTCCAACGTCAACGCCGCCGTGCGCAGCCTCGACATCCCCCAGGAAGAGGCCCTGCTCTACATCACCGCGCGCGAGGCGGCCCGCCAGCGCCTGTTCAAGCACGCCTCCTGGCTGCAAGACTCCATCATCGGCGCCGTGGAAGAATACGCCCTCGGCCTGGAGATGGACACCAGTGAGATGGATGAGGCCATCCGCGACATGCAGGCCGGCGAATTCGACCCGCAGCAGCTCCTCGAGCAGATCTCCAACTCCAATTTCGAGCCACGGATCTACTCGCGCAACGAGAAATCCGCCGAGCTCCTCGAAACTCAGCTCGCCCTCGTGGAAGGGTGGGTGGAACTGGTCACTCACGACGCGCTCATCAACCGGATCCCCTCCGCCGCCAAGATGGAGGAGGCCTGGGACAGGCGGTTTGCCTCCGGCGGCTCCGCCGACACCGTCCTCGACGAGGTTATCGGCGTGACCATCAAGACCCCCAAGGTGGCCGCCGCCGTGGACCTGTGGCGCCGTGTGGGCGATGCGGTGGGCCAGGAACGTCGCGATAGTTTGTGGAATCACCAGGACTTCCTCCCCCGCGCTGAGCACCTGGACAATTCCGCCGCCTTCATCGACGAGTTGCTTACCGACGATTTCGACCCCATCGCCGAGATCACCAAGCTGGAGGAATCCGGCAACTTTGGCAAGGGCCACGATGATCACGATGCCGGCGACGGCGGCGACGGTAGTGGCAGCGGCGACGATTCGCCCGAGGATAAGTAGGCTGCTCTAGCCCCGGGACGGGAATATCGTGACCGGGGCGAGAAGCCTTGGACCAGGGCGAGAAACGATATGCCGGGGCGAGAAGCCTTAGACCAGGGCGAGAAACGATATGCCGGGGCGAGAACGCTAGTTCTCGCCCCATCTTCCGTAGGCCTCCAGGTAGCCTTGGGCCCTTTCAACTAACGGGGTTTTAGCCACCCAGCGCTGAAACTCCGGGCCATGGTTGGGGACAAAAGTGTGCACCAACTCGTGTACGACCACCGCGTCAAGGACATACTGTGGGACCTTCTGCAACCGGTGAGAGATACGGATCGTTCCCTCAGCGGGAGTGCACGACCCCCAGCGAGAATTCTGATTTGTCACCCAGCGGATGGAAGTCCACGAAGCCCGTCCCCCTAACACCTTCTTGTTCAGGCGCGTAGCGGTTGCCTCAAGATCCACAGCGGGAACCGTCTTAGCCTGCACTTTTCCCAGCAATTCACGCGCCATCATGTTCGCGCGCTGTTGCGACATGGAGGCGGGAACCCGCACCTCAAAAACATCCCCTTTAAGACGGCCCTGGACGCTCTTGCGTCGGCGCGCCGAACGGATGATCCGAATCGTGGGCTCAACGGGGCTGGATGCTGAATCCACAACTGAGCCGGCTTCTTTTGCGGATGCTGCCGCGGAATCATCGGGATGCGTGCTGTTCACAGTGTGACAGTGTACGTGGCCCCACAGATGGGGGGCCCAGTGCCGCGAATGTTTTTGTTTTCTCGCACTGCGCGCCCGCGCCCCTCGTAGTATCCTCATGCCTAAATGAGGGGAATCTTTTCAAGGGGGACAATTGGTGAAACAGTTCATCCGCACCACAACTGACAACAAACCGACACTCGTCGCGGTGAGCACTCCGCACGCCGTGGACAAGCCGGCACCGCCAACGGAGGTGGCACCTAAACTGCAGCTGCCACCGTTTGGGTTCAATCCGTTGGCCACGCTCATATTTCGCTCGAAAGAGTCCGTTCAATTTGGGATCGACACAGCCCACACGGCAGTGGTGACCTTTCCAAGCCATCAGCTTGCCAGCAGCACCGTAAGCTACCTCAAAAGGTTCCACTCCACGCGCACCTACAACGAACTCATCACCGGACTTGCAGCATGTGGAAACAGTGTTGAGTGGGCCCGCGCTTTCATTGAGGACTTGGTGGCGTACCGCGTTATCGTTCCGCAGCGTACGAAGATCGAGGTCGCCGTGGTGGGCACCAGCCCGCTAGCAAAAGAGGTGCGCCACCTCCTGCCTTTTGATCACTTCCAGCTGCTCACCTCGCTGCAAACGGAGTCTGAGGAGCACTTCCTCGCGCGGGTGCCGGAAAAAGCAATCCTTGTCCTCGTGGACACGCTCATCGAGGCTCCGGTGTACTCCGCAGCAATCCGTGATTCTGCACGCACCATCGTGCAGGGGTGCATTCTCGACGGCCGTGGGTACGTGGGCCCAGCCATGATCGACGGTGATGGGCCGTGCCCCCTGTGTGCAGAGCTTTACCACCTCGATCTCGACCCGCGCTGGCGGATGCTCCTCACGCAGAACCCCGTGAGACGGGGCTCCCGCGACCCGCTGATCGTCGCCGAAACCGCCGCCCGCATCATCTCGATGACGCTGAAAGCCGCAGGCGTGATGGTCAGCCCACCGGGGGTGGGGAATTTCTTCCACTCACCACACACGCTTCTCACTCCTGGCCAGTTCGAGGTGGTTGATCCCTATGGCATGACCATCGACGTACGCCACATGGAGCCACACCCTCACTGCCCGGAGTGCTTCGCCAGAATCAGCGGTACTCCTCTAGAACATCCCGCAGGTCATCCGCAAATTTATCCAGCTTAACGGGCCCCACTCCGGGGATGGCGAGAAATTCCGCATCCGTCGACGGCATCGCCTCCGCAATTGCCATGAGCGTTGCATCCGTAAAGATCATGTACGCAGGCTTACCCCTATCTTTAGCCTCGGCTGCACGCCAGGCACGAAGAGCTGCAAACAACGCCTGATCTGTGTCTTCAGGGCAGGTGGTGCAGTGGCCCAACACCTTCTCCTCCGGCGTGGTGAGCGGCCTTCCGCACACACGACACCGAGAGCGCCGCTCCATCTTGTGTTGCGTCGGCTTATCGGCCTTTTCTTCTGGGACAATGCCATCGAGGAAGCGTGTCCGCTTGCGCGTGGCACGCCCGCCCTCTGAGCGTGCCTTGGACCAAGACATATGGAGGAATCTGCGGGCACGGGTAATACCCACATAGAACAGTCGCCGTTCCTCCTCGATCTGCCGCTCGCCCTCTTTCAACGCCTGCTTGATAGGAAGCGAACCTTCCTGCAGCCCGGTCAAGAACACGGCATCCCATTCCAAGCCCTTTGCAGAGTGCAACGAAGCGAGTGTTACGCCATTAACATTGGGCGGTTGCTTGGCATCCTTGCGGCGAGCCATCTCCTGCACAATTCCGTTGAGCGTGAGCGTGGAGTCCGTCCGAACGAGGTCCTTGACCAGCGAGAGGAAAGCGTTTTGCATTTGCCAGCGCTCGCGGGCACCCTGCCCTTCTGGTTCGTTCTGCGTCATCCCCTGTCTGCGGAGAACTTCGGTCACGGCATCCACCGGATCCAACTCCTCGGCGCGGCCGGTGGAGGCTAGCCGAGTCAATCCGCTCATGGCCTGCCTGATTTCCGGGCGGAGGAAGAATCCCTCGCCACCGCGCACCTGGTAGACAATGCCGGCCTCCGACAACGCTTCCTCGAACACCGCGGACTGAGCATTGATGCGGTACAACACGGCGATTTCCGAGGGCGCAGTTCCCGTCTCAATCAACCGCTTAATACGACGGGCAACGTCGTGCGCTTCGTCCGGCTCGCACTCGTAGGTGGCAAACTGAGGAGGCTGACCGGCGGGCTTCATACCCTGCAGCTTCAACTTAGTCCCGGCGATTCGGCCTTTCGCCTGGCCGATAACCGCGTTCGCCAGATCGGTGATCTGCGGTGTGGAACGGTAATCCCGCTGCAGGCGCACGGTGACCGCGTTGGGGTAATCGCGGGTGAAATCGAGGAGGAAGCTCGGCGAGGCTCCTGTGAAGGAGTAGATCGTCTGATTCGCATCCCCCACGACGGTGAGGTCGTCCCGCTCCCCCAACCACGCGCGAACGAGGCGCTGCTGGGCGGGGGTAACGTCTTGATACTCATCAATGACAAAAGTCCGGTATTGCTGCCGGAACTCGTCGGCAACGCCGGGTACCTTGACTATGCCGGTGGCCAAGTGATTGATGACATCGTCAAAATCAAGAAGCGCCACCCCCGGGCGGAACTTCAGTTCCTCATACTTCGCGTACACCTGCCCCACCTCTTTGGCGGAAACGGGAGGGGTGCGATGGAAATTCTCCATCTGCTCTGCGTAGTTATCCGGGCTGATGAGCGTGGCCTTCGCCCACTCGATTTCCCCTGTGAGATCGACGAGTGTTTCCTTGGCGGTACTCACGCCCACGGCGCGTGCGGCCTGCGCGACCAGCGGGAGACGTTTATCCAGTAGTTGATACTGCAGGTCACCTGCGAAGCGCGGCCAAAAATACGCCAGCTGGCGCATGGCCGCCGAGTGGAATGTACGGGCTTGAACGCGGGGAATCCCCATGTGGGCGAGCCTGTCACGCATTTCGCCCGCCGCACGTTTGGTGAATGTCACCGCCAGCACCCGCTGCGGGCTGACTGCGCCCGTGTTGATGAGGTGGGCGATGCGGTAGGTGATGGTGCGGGTTTTACCGGTGCCTGCACCGGCCAGAATGCATACCGGACCGCGTGGCGCGGTTGCCGCGACGCGCTGGTCAGGATCAAGATCGTCGAGACTGAAGTTATCCAACGTCACTCCACCTATCGATGAGGGTGCGTGCAAGCGAGCCACGTCCGGTGAGCGGAACCCTACCCGAGAGCACCTCACTGCGGGTGACCCACCTGGTTTCTTCCAGCTCGTCGTCGGTGGGGCTGACCGCTTCACTGTCGATGGTTTCCGCGTGCATTCCCAGCATGAGGCTGCCCGTCGCCGCCCAGGGCGCGGACATGACGTAGCGGGAATTCTTCACCCGACGCCCCGTCTCCTCAAGCACCTCACGGGTGAAGGCATCCTCGATTGTCTCCCCCGGCTCCACGTAGCCCGCTACAAGCGAGTAGTAGTCCCGACCCGGTTTGCGGGTGAGAAGCAGCTTCTCCCCGATCGTCACCAGACCGATGACTGCGGGGTCGAGGCGCGGGAACACCTCGTTTCCGGATTGGTCGTAGCCGAACCTTCCATCTGCTTCGTAGCTGACCTTCTCCCCGTTCACGGGGCTGTACTTGAAGGTCACCTGGTTGCGAAGTCGCATGAAAGTACGCGCCAGGGGTTCGCTTGTCGGTTGGTCCTGAATCCTTGCAATTTTCAGGCTGCGGGGTGACGCACCGATGAGGCCCTCGAGCTCGCCGGGTGAAACGAGACCGGCGCGGTTTCCACCCTCCACGTCGATAGTGACCGTTGGGATCTCGTCCACCTCAGCCAGCGGCCACCCGTAGACGGGTTGTTCCGTGCCGGAGCCGCCCTCGGTTGCAAATGTTCCCTTGGCAGTGAAGAGGTAGAGAATCCGTTCCCCACCCTGTGTGCCGCGGCCTTCTACCACCGTTTCTCTCCCCTTCCGAATGTCTTAGTTGTTAATCCGCGATACGACGCACGTACAGCAAACGATCTCCTGGCTCGCACATCTCGGCCTCGGGCGAGTCGATGCGGTACAGCTCGCCGGAGCGCACCACGCCCAGCACAATATCTGCCAGGTGACGCGGGTTGGCACCCACCTCGTCCTCGCCGATCTGGCGCTCTGCAATGGAGAACCCTTCATCCGGGCTGAGGAGGTCCTCCATCATCTCCACCACGGAGGGTGTCACTGTGGCCAGGCCGAGCATCCGGCCGGCCGTTTCGGAGGAAATAACTACCGAGTCCGCGCCGGATTGCTCCACCAAATGCTGGTTTTCCGCCTCTCGCACCGCGGCGACGATCATCGCACTTGGTGCAAGCTCTCGCACGGACAGTGTCACCAGGACGGCGGTGTCATCAACGCTGGGGGCCACAACCACTGCGCGTGCGCGTTGCACACCAGCCAGCTTGAGCACGTCCGCCTTCGTGGCACTGCCGTGCACCGTGACCAGCCCCTGCGAGGATGCCATCTCCAGCGCCTGCCGGTCCGTATCGACGATGACGATCTCGCCGGGGGGAGTGCCGTCGGCAAGCAGCGCTGCCACAGCCGACCTGCCTTTCGTGCCATAGCCGACG
The DNA here is from genome assembly GCF_000411375.1 of Corynebacterium pyruviciproducens ATCC BAA-1742. GTDB lineage: Bacteria > Actinomycetota > Actinomycetes > Mycobacteriales > Mycobacteriaceae > Corynebacterium > Corynebacterium pyruviciproducens. The sequence goes on from NZ_KE150448.1 coordinate 72,803, forward strand.
ACCACCGTGTGGTTACGCATGTTTCTTCTCCATCGTTGAATTTGCAGAGTCTTCCGCGACTCCTCCGTCAGCACGCTCAGCGTCGTACCGACCAAGAGAATGAGGAAGAGGACTCGCAGCGGAGTGATGATGAGGATGTTGACAAGCCGCGAGTGTTGCGCCACCGGGGCGATATCGCCGTAACCGGTGGTAGACAACGAAACGGCCGAATAGTACAGGGAGTCAACGAATGTCAGTGGCTCCGAGTAGCCGTCCCGGTCGAAGTACACCACGAGCGCCGTAGTGATCATGATGACCGTGGCGTAGGCGACGCGCCTGGCGATGAGCACCCACGGGCTGGATTTTGCCTCGCCCGGGATATTGATGATCTTGAGCAGAGCGTGCTCGGGGAGCTCGTCGAGGTCTGCCTGCGCCCCAATGCGGAAATTGAGGTTCGGCCGAAGCCGTCTACCTAAAGGCATCTCCACTCTCCTCAATGCTTAATTACCACTGCAACTGGCGCGTGCACATCCATTTTCCGCACGCATCTACATGAGTCTAGCCACTATCACCACCCGGACGGGATTCTGCACGGTGATAGCGGGCATAGCAGGCTACTGCCCTTCCAACTCTATGAGTGAGCGCAGTTCCTCCTTGTCTAGCAGCTTGTCCGGCGCGAGCGTGAATCCTTCCCGCACGTAGAAGAACACGGCCTGCACCTGAGAGGGATCCACGTGGCTTCCCGTCTTTTTGGTTTGAATCTCAGCCCACGCCAGTCGGTATTCCGCAAGCTGCAGGGCCAGTGCCGGCAGTTCGGCCTTTGTGGGCACCTTGCCTGTCTTCCAGTCCACCACGGTCCACGTGCCATCTGGGTTTTCAAAGACGGCATCGATTTTGCCGGTAACCCGCTTGCTGCCGATTCTGTACTCGATAGCCTGCTCCACCGCCACGGGCGTGCGATCGGCCCACTCGCTGGCGAGGAAGTTTTCCTTCAGCATCTCGAGTTCCTCACCGGAGGCATCCTCTTCGCCCATTCCGGGAAGCTGATCCTCGTCAAGGAGAGTTGGGATGGTGAAGCGATCCTCGATCCATTGGTGGAACTTGGTCCCTCGCTTAGCTTGGGAGTTGGGCTTAAATGGCACCGGGCGGACACGGCGACGAGCCAGCTCCTGCGGATTCTTCTTAAGCGCCACGATCTCGGTCGCGGTGAGCCTATCGCCAAGCTCAACGTCGATGACGGGGCGATCAAGGAGCTTCTTTTCCTCGAGCAGCTTACGCGCGGTGGTCTGCCACCGACGCACCTTAGCGTTATCACTCATGGATTGTTCGCCGGAGTCTGGTGCTGCGAGCTGTGTCCCTTTCATCTTTTCCACCAGCTCGGCTGCATGCTCAATTTCTTCCCTGCGATCGCCGAGAAAATCCTGTGGGAATCGCCCTAAGGTAGCATCGCGCTCCACGTACAACTCTTCGAGATCGTCGGTGGGCTCCCACCAGGTGACCACATCGGAGGCGAAATCTTCGGACTGCGCGAGCTCGGCAAACAGCCTGGTGGGCTGGACGACGCTGATATTCCGCGTCGGCTTCGCCTTCTGTTGCTCGTTATCTCCTGCCGGCGGTGCGAAAGTCATCTCCTCATAGGCATCGCGCTTCCTGGAATGAGAGGTCACAATCAACCGGTTGGACGAGCGCGTCACCGCCACGTACAGGAGGCGCGTCGCCTCACGCACTTCCTTCATGCGCAGGAAGCACTTGTACCGCTCCACTGCTTCTTTAAACTTTGTTCCGTTGACAATCTCCAAATCGGGGTCCACGGAAAAACGGGGGGTGGAATCCAGGAATTCGTACCCATAGGCGAAGGACAGATCGTTCTTCCAGTCTTTCGACGGGGTGGCTAGGAGTGGCTCCGGGATATCAACTCCGTCGCCAGCGAGGACCGATGGCAACACTGCTGGAGCCGTGGCCGCTGTGCTGACGGATTCCACAGTGCTGCCATCCCCGTACATCTTCTGGTTTGCACCGATCACCGCGACGGTAGGAAATTCCAAGCCCTTGGCGGCGTGCACCGTCATGATGTCCACGCTGTTGGGGGAAACGGTCTGCTCCCCTTGATCCATGCTCCTGTCTTGTTCTTCCGCCTCCAGGTAATCGAGGAAGCCGTTCAGCGTGGCACCGTCGATCGCGGAGAAATTCGCCACATAGCTGTGGAACGTGTCCAGATGGGAGGTCCCGGGCACTCCGAGAACCCGCGGGTTCTCCCGGGCGAGCACCTCCGTGCGGATACCAAAGACATTCTCGATGTCTTGGAAAATGTCTTGCAGCCCGTTGGTGAGGCTGTTTCCACGAAGCCACCGGAATTGTGCTGAAAGTTTCAGCAGCCGCTCATACCCTGCAGGTGTGTACTGCTCCTTATCACCGAGGTCGGCCAACGCGTCACCTAGCGCCACGCTGTCTTCTTCCAGCGCGGATGCCACTTCTTCCCGCAGGTGCGTAAGAACCGGGGAATCTTCGTCATGGCTGTCGCCGTCGTCTGCTGTTGTTTCCCTCTGCAGCGAGTTGAGCCGACGTGCTCTGGAGGATAGGGCCTTGAGATCAGCAAACCCGAGTTTAACCAGCGGTCCGGTGAGGATTCTCAGCAGCGCCGTCGTGTCATCGGGGCGGGCGAGGGCACGCGCGATGGAAACCAAGTCCACAATCTCTGGCATTTCCAGCAAGCCGGTGAGAGAGTGCACATGGTAGGGAACCTTGTAGCGCTCGAGCGCCTTGGCGGCCTCTTTCACCTGGCTGTGCTGGCGCACGAGGATCGCAGCGCCAAAAGGTTCCGTGTCTTTGCGCCGCGTCGCCCCTGGTAGACCGCTTTCCCCGGAGTCTTGCTTAGCCAGAGTTTCCACGTAGGCATCAAGCGCCTCGTCGCTCACCCCGTAGTACTCCATGGCAAGTTGACGCGCGACATAGTCGGCCTCGTTTTCTTCCAGCTCAAAGTTGGCAAAGCTCACCTCCCCGCAGGAGGCTCCTTCGCGTGGCTGCAGCTCGGCCACGGCGCGCTCGCCAGACGAATACTCGCCCCCAGCGTCAAGGATGGCGCCGGAAATCGAGTTCGCCACGGTGAGTACATCTGCCGGATTCCTAAAACTTGTTGTCAGCTCGAGTTTCTTTGCCTCCTGAGGGAGTTGACTGGTGGCTTCATCCCCGGGGGTGTGGGGGAAGTCGGTGACAAAGTTCGCGAGGTTCGAGGGACTTGCCCCGCGCCAGCCGTAAATGGCCTGCATCGGGTCCCCCACTGCGGTCACTGCCAGGCCAGGCTCACCCGTGCCAAACAAGGCCCGCAGCAAGATCCTCTGGGAGTGCGACGTGTCTTGGTACTCGTCGAGCATGATGACCCGGAACCTGCTTCGTTCGCCCGCTCCTACGGCGGGCTCGTTCACGGCAAGTCGCGCGGCCGCCGACATGGTGTGCGAAAAAGTTGTGAGGCGGTTCTCTTTGAGGTAGTCGTTGAAGCGCTGCACCAGCTTGAGCAAGGTCTCCCTGGTGTGCTGCGTATTCACAAACTTTTTCGTATCGTTGGTTTGCTTTGCTAGCCCGTCAACGAGCCGGATGTTCTCTTCGCTGGCCTCGATGACATCATCCACCGTCAGCATGTTGGATTCGATGTTGGACACCAGGGTCACGATGTGCTTGGCCACCGTCGCGGTTGATTTGGTGGCCGTGTCATCCGGGAACGAGCCGTGGTAGTTTTCCGCAATCTTCGTGGCTATTTGCATCATCTCCGCGTAGGAGATGATGCGGGCACCCGGTTCCGTGGGAAGCAGCAGCCCGTACTCCCGGACGAGGTTTTGCGCGTACGCATCGTAGGTGTACACCGACGCGTCGAGATTATCCTCCGCGCGAACCTCTTGCCCAGAGACTTTCTGGTGCAGATCAAACAGGGAGCCGCGAATCTTCTGCTTCAGGTTCTGAGCGGCCTTGCGGGTAAAGGTGAGCCCCAGCACCTGCTCGGGCCTGACAAGTCCGTTTGCAACGAGCCACACCACGCGGTCGGCCATGGTTTTGGTTTTCCCAGCTCCTGCGCCGGCGACTACGAGCAGGTTGTGGAGCGGATATTCGATGACCGCCTCCTGCTGGGGAGTCGGTGCAAACGCGCCGAGTTCTTCTGCAAGCTGTTTAGCTGTGTACTTCATTGATGGAGCGTCCTTCGTCAGTGGTGGGGCAGATCTTCCTAAAATCGCAGGAACTGCAGTTCTTGGTGGGGAAACCGGGCACGGTGGAATCTGAGGTGTGTTCCACCAATTCCCGCAGATGGGCGAGAAGGATCTCGGCGTTGTCCGCAGTGAGGGGGTCCTGTTTGAGAGGAGATGATCTACGCGGGTAGACAAGTTCCGCCCCTCCGGCGGTGAGCGTAGATTCGGGGGATTCGGAGGTGACAAAGCTGAGTGGGTCTTCCACCAACGTCGCGTTGTTAATCCCGAGCTGGTATACGGCGAGTTGGGGATGAGATTTCGCCGCTTCTTTGGTGGGCGTGGTGGTCCCGGTTTTGAGGTCGTACACCTTGTATCGGCCCTCGGAATCCTGTTGCACGCGGTCGAGTCGTCCCTTCACCTGGATCGGTCCGCCGTCGGGCATCGTGCCTACGGTCACGCGCATCGGTATCTCCACACCGACGAGGGTGCCTGCGGCAGCACTCATCTTGGTGATCGTCTTCTCCATGAGTTCGACGAATTCCGCCTCGTCCGCTTCCTCTTGCCACGGGGCGACGGTGCGTGATTCGAGGTAGGCCTCCAGCACGATGTCCTTGGCCTTTTCAATGGCATCCGCGTCGCCGTGGAGGAGGGCAGCCGCCTCGGCGAGCGCGTGAAGGAGGGTGCCGTTGCGAAGGTAGCTCGTCTGCTCCGTTGGGGTGCACGAGTTCAGCACCATCTTGAGCGGACACTTCAGGCCTGCCTCCACCTGGCTGGGGCTGAGCACGGCGGCTTCCCCGGGCGTGCGCAGCGGCGTGAGATCGGTCGGAGCATTAAGCCCCCACCAATGCGCGGGGTCCGCCTCCACAAAACCGGCCTCGGCGAGCACCGCTAACAAACGTGCCGCCTCGTTGCGCTCTTCCTCGTCGCGGGCCTCGCCCGTCACGGCACGCCTTAGCTCAGCGATGAACGGCCGCATGGACATGACCGGGAGCTCATCCGTCTCACTGATCGTGGAGATTGTGAAGGTGGGATCGTCCTCCAGCTGTTCCACAAACCGTGAGGGCTTGGGTAGTGGCGAATCTTCCTCTAAGGGCTTGACGGCCGCGATGACCAGGCGCCTGGTGGCGCGGGTGAGCATGAGCGTGAAGAGTCGTTGCTCCTCATGAAGGCGCTCGCGCAGCCGGTCGATGTACGCAGCGGGATCCACGTTGTCGTCCACCAGATCGACAAATTGCTCCTGGTCAAAAATGGTTCCCGTGAGCCCGAGGGAGGGCCACGAGTCATCGTCAGCGCCCGCGATAATCGCCGTGTCCCACTCACCGTCTATCGCGCCGTGGGCTGTGAGCAGAGACACCGCCTTAGGCTTCACCACCTGCCGCTCGCGGACAGCAGAGGGGAGGTCTTGGGAAGCAAGGTGCTCGATAAAACCCTCGAGGGACGGCTGCTCAACACGCTCGACAAAGTCACCGGCGAGGTCAAAGAGCTCCATCATGGAGTTGAGGTCACGGTCGGCCTGTGCTCCCGCGGTGCCTCCTCGCAGGGCCGAGTACAGCTTGGAGTTGGACAGGCCGGTGGCATCCCAGACCGCCCACAGCACAAGCTCCAGCCCTTCTCCCCTATTCACGGCGTCTTGGCCTGCCGCGATCACCCCGCGCAGGCGCTGTAGCACCTCGTCGCCTTGCTCTCCGATGTGGGCTTCCGGAGGAACGTCCACTGTTCCGCGAACGATCGGTCCGAGTTCCCCTAGCCTGCGCTGTAGCCTGCGCACGATGATCGGATCCGCGCCGCCCACGGGGCCAATCGCGAGCTCAAGGATATCCTCCTCGGAACCATTACCCAGAACAATGTCAACGGCCTTAAGCATCGCCTGCACAATGGGCTGGTCCACCAGCACAACATCGGTTGCGTCGATGTGCACGGGAACGTCTGCTGTGGCCAGCGCGCGTTGGAGTGCAGGTATGTGGCCGAGGGACCGGGTGATAACAACCATGTCTTCCCACGGCACTCCGTCTACGAGATGTGCTTCCCGCAGTTCCTTGGCCACCACGGACAGGTTATCGGCCTCTGTTCGGGTGTAAAAGATGCGTTTTTCCTCGGGTTTACGGAAACTCGAGTGTAGAAAGATCTGCGCCTTACCAGCGGTTTCTTCCAGCAAGTCCGGGTTAGCACCGCGGAACGAATACACCAGCGCGTGTGGATTGCCACCGACAACAAAGGTGGGGATGCGTTCCCCGAGGATGGTGACGAGCCGCTGGGAGAGTGGATCGAGGTGTTGGGCGTTATCCACGGCGAGGAACTGCATGGTGGACGTAATTTTGTCCACCAGCGAGGGGTCCGCTTCCAAGGTTCGTACGGCGGTGATGAGCAGCTCTGAAGCGTTGAGGTGATGCATCTGCTGCAGGTTCATTACCGCTGTGTATTCATCCAGGAATTCTCCCGCCGCACTCCACAGCGGTTTTCCTTCCCGCTGCCCGAGCTCCTTGAGGTCGGCGGAGGTTAACCCGCGCTCCCCCGCACGCAGCAGGAAGTCACGCAGTCCGCGGGCGAAACCGACGTAATCCAGCGCTTCAACACGCTCCGGCGGCCAGTAGTCACCGCCGGCCTGCTGGTTGCCTTTGAGTAGTTCGCGGAACACCGCGTCCTGCTCCGCGCCCGTCATGAGCCGTGGCATGGGCGAGTCTGTGGCCATGGCGGCGTAGCGCACGATGGAAAAGGCCAGGGAGTGCACGCTTTGGGCGAGCTTCGATTCCGCCACGTAGGGTGATTCGGCCTCCTCGTCTGCATCATCGCTGATGTCTGAGTTCTGCTTTCCCCCCGTCACGAGCTCGCTCCACAGCGCCTCCTCAAAGGCGAGGGCACTGCGCTTGGAGTAGGTGATGACGAGTAAAGAATCCGGGTCCGCCCCGGCGCGGAGGCGATTGACCACGGCTTCTCGCATGAGGCTGGTGACCCCGGCACCGGATTCTTCACCTGTGATGAGGTAGCTTCCCGGCTCGCCGGCCAGCAGTGGCTCGGCGGACTGGGGCCACTGCCTGTGGATGAGGGGTTTTCTCTTTGGTGGGACTAGCCGCAACTCTGGTGCTCGCATGGCACCAATTATTTCACAGCAGCTCCCTCGCCACCCGCACGATACTCGAACGACTGTTCGACCGCGACAGGGGGTGCAGCGCATGAACGTACAGCCGGTACAGCAGTGCCCGGTACACGAGCTGGGTGATGTTCTCCACTCCGGCGAAACGATCCACTACGTGTACGGTCGTCGCGCCCGCGATGAGAGAATCGACGATCGCCAGAGCCGCCGTATAGCCACGTGGGTGTTTAGCAGGAACGATGTCCGTCACCGTGGGATCGGCACCCCAGCTCAGGATCGTCGTGGCGAACATGTCCGCGTGAGTTACCTGGTCGGGGGCATCGATGGGTGTCAACCTGTCGATGGCCTGGGCCGCCAGGCTAAGGGCTACACGTTGGCTTTCATCCGCCTGTGCCCGCACGTTGAGCCCGGCATCGAGGATCGTTCCCGGTTCTTCGGCCCAGGCGGCGAGATCGGCGAGGTCAAAAAAGTCCGATTCCACACGACACTGGCTCACGTGAGTGGGGAAGAAGTCAGGCACCGGAATCTCCGCCAGAGCATCATCGAGCCGCAAGGCGGCAAGAATGACCTGGTCGGCGCGGTCGGTTAAGGTTCCCGGCGCGAACTCGGTGGCCTTCCACGCAGCCACCACGAGCCGCCCGTCGGAGGCTCGTACCGATTTGGCAATGTTGACGTGCTCGACGTGGAGGTTTTCTCGTACCGCGGCTGACCAGTTGGCGCGCTCCACCTGGGCGACGGGCGCGACGACGATGTTGCCCACCTTGATTCCGTAATCCCAGGCCGGGCCGACGCGGACGGCCGCTTCTTGTTGCGCACGGTCGCCCATGTGGGCCGAGAAAGCGCGTTGGACCACGGTGGGCACGTAGGAAATCGCCGGCTTGTTACCGGGCATACGCCCACCACCTGTTAATTCCGCCTGTCAGGTTGACCAGGTTGGTGAACCCGGCCTGCTGCAGGATTCCGATGGCTTCTTTCGAGCGCACGCCACCGGCGCAGTAGACGGCGAGGGGCGTATCGCGTGGCAGGTCTGCCAGCGCCGGTAGAGAGTCGATCTCTCCCCGTCTCAGCGCACTGAGCGGTGTCTCGAGCGCCTTGGGAAGCTGTCCTCCCGCCCATTCCACCGGCTCGCGTACGTCGACGAGGAGGGCTCCCTTACTTGTGAGGTCCTGATATTCCAGGATGTCACGTTCGTGGACCATGGTGTTTCCTTCGTCTTCCTTCTTCTCGGCGCTACAGGCGGTAGTGGCGCACGTCGTGATCCCCGGTTCGCCTCGTCCATCGCCCGCCGTGGAGGCCTGCCGGTCGAACACTCGCGCGCGGGTCTCGGGCCGCGGCGCGATGTTAAGGTGCTGCAAAGTCGCGGTTTTCCCGTCCCACACTGCAAGTTTTCCGTACAGCGGGTTGCCGATTCCGGTGATCAGCTTGATCGCTTCATTGGCCATCATGGTGCCGACAACGCCTGGCAGGACGCCCAACACTCCGCCCTCCGCGCAGTTTTGCACGGTTCCCGGTGCCGGCGGCTCGGGGAAGATGTCGCGCAGGGTGATTCCGCCGTCGAACACGGACAGTTGGCCCGAGTATCTGTTGATGGAACCCCACACGAGGGGGATGTCTGCCCGTGCACACGCGTCGGCGACAGTGTACCGGGTGTCGAAGTTGTCGCAGCCGTCTACCACGATGTCATAGCCGGCGATGAGGCCGTCGACGTTGTCCTCGGTGAGTGGGAAGGGGTAGGTTTCCACGCTGACGAGGGGGTTGAGCTTGCCGACGAACTCCCGTGCCGATGCGGTCTTCTTCTGTCCCCTGTTCTCACCGTTGTGGATCACCTGGCGTTGCAGGTTCGTGGTTTCAACGACATCAAAATCAATCACTCCGAGGGTGCCAACACCCGCAGCCGCCAGGTACTGAATCACGGGGGCCCCGAGCCCGCCGGCACCGATGCTCAGCACGCGGGCGCCGTAGAGCTGCCTTTGGCCCTCCAACCCAAATCCTGGCAGCGCGTAGTGTCGCGCGTACCGTTCACCGGCGCCAACGGGTAGGTCTCGTGGTGCGACGGGTACACGGTGCGAATGGAGTGAATGACGTGTCATCGGTGGGTTCTTCACACTTTCTCCCGTTAGGCGTGTGGGAATGGCCACGGGTTATAACGGCATGTCTTGTGATCATCTGGGTACGGCCCCTCCGGCGTGATGGAAAACAGCTCCGAGTTATTGAGGCTCAAGGTCTGCTGCATCATGATGGGTGCCAGTTCCCCGTCGGCACCACACGGGGTGTGCTCGGCAAATCCGATCGCGTGGCCGATTTCGTGGTTGAGAACGTACTGCCGGTAGGAGCCGATGTCGCCGGCGAACACGCCTGTGCCGCGCACCCACCGCGATTCGTTGATGAGCACCCTGTTGCCAATGCTGGTGAAGCAGCTCGTTTCCATGCCGATTTCCGCCCCACAGCCCTCGTGGGTGGTGTTGACGCTGGTGAGCTGCACGGTAAAGTCCGGCTCCACATCCTCGCCCACGTGCTCGAAGGCAAACTTAGGATCGTTGATCCAGCTCTTCGGGTTCTTCAGAGTGGCATCCACCATCGCGGCGAATGCCTCGTCACCGCCGTACCCGGCGGTGTTCACACCGTTTTCCACCTGCACAATGTAGGTGAATGTTTTTTCCTCGCCTTGGCCTACGCGTGGCTGTGGTGAGCCCACGGTGCGGAAGGTTTTTTCGCCTTGCATGGTGTAGGCGCCACCGGCGGGAAGTGTGCCACCGGGTAGCGCCGCGATGGCATCCGCGGCGGGATCGGGGGCGGCCATGGTGGGCCCCTCCCCTACCGTGATCACGCCGGAATTCGTAGCGGCGGTGTCGGCCTTCGGGTCAGATACGACAATATCGACAATCACCCAGATGGTTAACACGATGAGGACGGGAATGGCGTAGGCACGCCACCCGAACTGCCTCGCGAACCGAACGAGTATCGACTCGTTCTGGCTATGCCTTTCTGCCATTGACTCGCCACACTCCTCCGCCACGTTTCGTCTGCTTGAGGGCGGGCATCACGATTGCCCGATTCCCATTGGTTACATACTACAAACGGGGCAACCAAACCATGGGAAGGCACCGCCGCGAGAAGAACGACCTAGCTAGCGAATCCCACGGGGCGGTTGTTGCTGGCACCCACCTCGACATAGGAGATGGCAGCCTGGCGGATAATGAACTGACGGCCCTTCTCATCGGTGAACTCGATGGTTGCATCGCCGTTCGCCATCGCATCGCGGAGGCGCTGCTCCACGGAAGACTTGTCCTCGTTGGTAACAAAGCTCAGCTCGCGGGCCGATTCCGTAAACCCAATCTTGATGTTCATCGTCGTGCATCGTCCTTTCCTACTGGAACTCTCGTTCCCGCTCTTCTTAGAAGTTTTTATGCTCTCCCGGCATGGTCCCGTGGCAGCGTGGGCCACTGGGCTACACCTCGAAGATGCGTTCATCACCACCTTAGTGGAAACGCGCCACACCACCGGGCCCTGTTCGCTTACGGCTTACCCGCGCCCTTGCGGGCGCGGGTCAAATGGTGCGCGGGCGAAATGGAGTGCGGGTGAGATGGTGGACGCGGGCGAGATGGTGCGGGTGCAATACGCACCCGCACGCCGTCACGGCCACAGGCGAGATAGTTCATACCAGTAGAAAACGTTAGAATATTGTTTTGTGTCCACTTCAAACCAGAATCCGACGTTTTTAGAGCTCGGCGTAGCGCAGGAGATCGTCTCCGCACTCGCCGAACAGTCCATCGTAGAAGCCTTCGCAATCCAGGCGCTGACTCTGCCCATCGCCCTCGAAGGGCGGGACCTCATCGGCCAGGCCCGCACGGGGATGGGCAAAACCCTCGGATTCGGTGTCCCCGTCCTCGACCGCATTTTTGACGATGCCGATATCGAGGAACTCGACGGGACACCCCGCGCACTCGTCGTGGTCCCAACCCGCGAGCTGTGCGTGCAGGTGGGAGAGGATTTAGAGCAGGCCGCACGGCACCTCCCCATCCGCGTGACCACCATCTACGGCGGGACGCCGTACGAGGACCAGGAGAAAGCCCTGCGGGAGGGAAGCGACCTTGTTGTCGGCACCCCGGGTCGCCTCATCGACTTGTTCAACCGGGGAGAGCTGCGCCTGGACACCGTACGCATCCTCGTCCTGGACGAAGCCGACGAGATGCTCGACCTCGGGTTCCTGCCGGCGATTGAGAAGATCCTCACCGGCGTGACCTCACCGCACCAGACGATGCTCTTCTCCGCAACCATGCCCGATGCCATCCTCGGACTGTCGCGTGGGTTCATGAACAAGCCCGTCCACATCCGCGCCGAGATGACCGGCGAGGCCGAAACCAACGCCACCACGAGGCAGGTGGTGTTCAAGTCGCACCGAATGGACAAGGTTGCCGTCATCGTGCGCATCCTTCAGGCCCGTGGGCGCGGGCGCACCATCATCTTCGTGCGCACCAAGCGATCCGCTGCGGAAGTCGCCCGCGACCTGGCGGGTGCCGGGTTCAAGGTGGCAAGCGTCCACGGCGACATGAGCCAGTCCGCCCGCGAGAGGTCCCTGCAGGGGTTCCGCGACGGGGTTGTGGACATCCTCGTGGCAACTGATGTGGCCGCCCGTGGCATCGACATCGACGATGTCACCCACGTCATCAACTACCAGACACCAGATGACGAGCTCACCTACGTGCACCGCATCGGGCGTACGGGCCGAGCCGGCCACACCGGCACCGCCGTCACCCTCGTCGGATACGACGAGCTGCCCAAGTGGAAGCTCATTAACGACGAACTGGGGCTGGGCAAAGACGAATTGCCCGAGTGGTTCTCCACCTCGCCCGAGCTGTACGAGGCACTGGACATCCCCGAGGGAGCCTCGGACAGCGTTGGCGATTCACGGCCGGTCTTTGGCATGGACCGTGCTGGGGGCCGACGTGGCCACGGTGGCCGTCGCGGTCGCGGTGGCAGGGGCAGTGGCCGGGGAGGACGGTCACGTCAGGGCAGCCGAGGCGGCAACCGCAGGCGCGGCCACTAAGCAACTACCAGCGACCAGACCTAGAAGGGCGTTACAAAGTGGAGAAGAACAAGCTCGCCGTGGTCGCGCTCCTCGCCGCTGGTGCCATCGGCGTGGGCACGGTGTACGCAACATCGCCGGCGCGCCAATCGCACCTGGAAACCACCGGGGTCACGGTCAGCCAAACAGACAGCCTGAAAGCGGTCCCCCCCGCGCTCACTGAGGCGTACAGGATTGAGGACTCCGCCGAACCCGCCCGCTACCAGCCCATTGAGGCCAACGGTGTGGTGCTCGGCACCCGTGGAAACGACAGCGAAGCGACGGTGACCGGCTACGACGCAACCACCGGGGATGAGCTGTGGAGTTACCACCGTGAGCTGCCCCTGTGCATGGTCACCAAGATCGATGGTGCCGCGGTTGCCACGTTCAAGAACAACGCGGGCTGCGGCGATGTTACGTCCATTACACTGGCCGACGGCAAGTATAAGGACACCCGCTCGGCACCCGCCCCCGACGCGGTCGCGCCGGTGGCCTCCAACTCCTACGTGGGCACCGTCGCCCCCGCATCCGTGGAGCTGTGGCGAAACGACCTCGTTCGCACCGTGATTTACGGCGACGTCCCCAACCCCCAGGAGCCGAACTACCAACCACATCCTGAGTGTTCCATCACCTCAGCGTTGACGCGGACCTCACTTCTCGCTTTAACGGAGACGTGCCCTGACGGCAGGACATGGCTTCGCATCCAGGGGTCGAAACCCGAGGATTCCCGGAAGCCGGAGCTCAGTGGAGAAGCCCAGCTTAACCCGGGCAGTGTGGTGGTGGCTATAGGTGAGGAGCAGGCAACCGTCTTGGCGCCCTCAACGGTGCCGGGCAAGCCGAACTATTTCATGGCATTTGGGAAGGACGGAAAGACAAGTGGCTTTTCTGCCACGGACGCTACCGTGCCTGATCACGGCGAGGTCTTCACCCCCGCGGTGGGAGACTTGCCCCACAACATGACCTGGTTTGACGGGGAGAACCTCCACCTATTCCACCCCACCTCCCTGCAGGAGGAGTACACGCTCACGGGAGTGCTCGGAACGGGCGCGGCCATCGGCGAGAAGATTCTTGTCCCGGTCGCCGGCGGGATTGCCGTCTACACCCTTCCGTCTACGCAACCGGAATCAATTATTCCCGTCGACAGGGGTGACTACAGCGGACCTGTCCACCTGCGCATTGCGGGAGGAGCGATCGTCGAAAAGCGAGGAGACGTAACCGTCGGGCTCGTGGGTCAGTAACGCTCCTGGGCCCACCGGAGGGTGCGGGGGTGAAAGCTGAGGATGAGTGTGGCGATGGAGGCACCGGCAAGGATGATGATCCAGGCGACCATGCCCGCGGTGAACGCGTAGTAGGCGCAGCCCAGCAGCAGGAAGTTAATAAAGACGATGAGCCCGCGCCCCCACCGGCCACCGCGGAGAAGGTTAATCCCGGCGGCCAGCAGGCTGCCAAAGAAAATGAGGAACATGATGGCTGTTCCCACCCCCACCAACCCCGCGCGGGTGGCGTTATCGGAGACGATGGAGAAGTCTTCGGCCCCCATCAGCTCCCGGACGATGAGGAAGATACCGTAGCCAACCCCGGCGACGCCCTCTACCAGCGCGATTACGCAGGCCGCCACCAGCGTGGAGGGCAGGCCAAGCTTGGAAAGTGTCCCACCGTCCTGCTCCTCGGGGTGTCCGTTTGCCGTCTTCGCTGTGCTCACTGTGTCTTTCTGCTCACTGCTCACATCCCGAAATCATACCGGGCCGTGTACCGTGCGCGAACACCCCTCGCCTACTGGTGAGCCGAGGGTGCCCCGTGTCTCGCCCCACCTGGCGGCAGCACGGCAGTAGCACTATTGCACATGATTTACCCTGCAAAATGCTATTTTTCCGATACGCTGTGAAGTATGAGGTCACTATTCATCTCCAACCCGCAATCGACATCGCTTAACGATTCCGTCAGCCGCGCAGTGGTTCCGGAGCTACTCAAGGCAACCGACCTCGTCTCGTGCTTCACCCAGTACGCCGGGCACGCCGAGGACATGGTGCGAGGGCTCACGCGCGATGACTACGATGCCGTCATCATCATGGGCGGGGATGGCTCCGTAAACGAGGTGCTCAACGGGCTTCTTGGGACGGATCTGGAGGCGCGACCTAGCCCGGCGGACATCCCCGCGCTCGCCGTCATCCCCTCCGGCTCCGCCAACGTGTTCGCCAGAGCCCTCGGCTACCCCAACTCTCCTGGAGAGGCCGCGAAGAAGCTCGCGGGATTCCTACAGCGTGGCATCACACGCACCGTGTCCGCCGGCTTCGCCGCCAACAGATTCTTCCTTGTCAACGTGGGATTTGGGATGGATGCCGCCGTGATCAAGGCGATGGAAAAACTGCGCGGCAAGGGCATCTCCGCAACCGCGGGGATGTACGGGGTGATCGCCGCCAACGCGTGGCATCGCCTGCGGAAGTTCCCGCCCACCATCCGCATCACCGCGACCGTCGAGGGTGACCGGCCGCGGGAGGTATCCCTGAGCAATATCCCCTTCGTGGTAGTGACCAACACCACCCCGTGGACATACGCGGGCGCGATACCGCTGGTGACCAACCCGGAGCAGACCCTGGAAAAGGCGCTGTCCTTATTCGCCCTCCAGGATATTTCCGGCCTGCGTGGCCTCGGTGCCGTCATGCACGCGGTGGGTGCCGGGCGGCGCCTGCTCAACTCCTTCGACTTCACCGCCCGCCAGGTCCACCTCGACGATGTCACCCGGATCCATTTCGCCAGCGACGACGCGTTGCCCGCGCAGGTGGACGGCGAATCCGTCGAAGAGACGCGACACATGACAATCACGAGCATCCCACGCTGTATTGAGGTTGTGGCACACCCGGACGATACGTACGAGGACATCATCGGCGACGCGCTCAACATCCGGTAGGCGGCGCGTTAAACGACGCTCCGCAACCCCGAAACCAAGAAACTCCTGAGAATTGGCTAAATTTTTTGTTTCCTGGTGAAAATTGCCACTGTTCGAGAATATTTCGCCCCGTTTCGGGGGTGAGAACACCTCCGGCAGGCATTGAATAAGGGTGCCCTAACTACTTCAACCGGGATTCGACCACCTGGGCTTTTACCTGGCAAAAATCGTGGCAACCTTCGATTGAGTAGGTTTGTTAGTTAAGCAACCGTAAAGCACCCTTACCCGCGCTATGCTGGGATTTTAACGTCGAGTTAAGATTGCCGTAGTGGGGATTTTATGTGAATTGCGTCACATTTTGCAAATAACCCTAGCTTTCTTCCCCAACTCGTGACAAGATAGCCGAGTAACGCAAAGCAGCGGATGTCAATTCGTTGCGAGATCTGGACACCAGATTGTGCACGAGCGGACGGCATCTCCCTCCATGTGGGGTGGTGGAACGCCAGATGAACCGCTCGACGCTGAGAACACGGTTGATGTTTTCCTCCCTTCATAGGGAGCTTTCAGTGTGCCTGGAAACAACTGGATATAGCTGACAAAACAGGTATCTGGTGAACAGAGACTTACGTAAAACCACAAAGGAGAAATGATTATGGATTGGCGCCACCAGGCAGTGTGCCGCGACGAGGACCCGGAGCTCTTCTTCCCGGTAGGTAACTCCGGCCCGGCTCTTGCTCAGATTGCTAAGGCAAAGGTTGTGTGCAACCGCTGCCCCGTGACCTCCCAGTGCCTCAAGTGGGCCCTGGAGACCGGCCAGGATGCCGGCGTGTGGGGCGGCATGAGCGAGGAGGAGCGTCGTGCTCTCCGGCGCCGCAAGAACCGCGGCCGTCGTCGCGTTGCCACCGTCTAACAGGTAGCTCATTTTGGGGTAACTCAAGCCGTCCACTAGAGTAGGCAAGAGTTTGACCCCGTAGTGACGAGCACTGGCTCCCAACACGGGCATAGTAAATAATTCACCTACTCTACAAAGGAGACCACCATGAGCAAGCGTGGACGCAAGCGTCGCGATCGCCGCAAGAAGGGCGCAAACCACGGAAAGCGGCCAAACGCCTAACAACCGTAAAAGTGGGGCACCAGCATTGACGCTGGTGCCCTCTTTTTTATCCGCTCCGAGCGGACAGAAACGGGGGGTTAAACAACAAAGACGGTGACGGTTTAGAGAGTAAGGCAGATAGAGGAGCAACTAAGTGCGCCTGGATTTGGGGAGTTTAGGCTGGTAGCGCTGTGTACAACACGCGAGCCTAGGTGGTAAACCCTACGTACGCTTGCTCCTCAGCCCTCGAACCCAGTGTCCCCCAACGCGGTGCGCACCTACCCCTCCCATGGGTGCGTGGCACACGGGAGGTGGCATGAAGGAGTTTCCCCCCTGCTCAACGCCGGCACGGGTGCTTCTACTCCGAGATCGTCCAGCTCACATGGATGGATGTGACGATGCGCTGGCGTAGCGCAGTGGGAGCGGACTCGTGGCAGCAGGACCGCAGGAGGTGTCGCACCTCTTTTTCAATGCCGAGGATTCTGAAGCACTCGGGGCACGCTTCCAGCTGGTGCTCGAGGAGGAGGCGTTTTTCCTCTGAACACTGCTGGTCCAGCACCTCAGCCAGGAGCGCGTAGGAGTCCTCACAAGAACAGTGAGAGGTGCCCGCCTGATGAGAGTGATCAACACAGCCGCACGGGAGTTCGTTGCCGTGGATGTTCTCCGACGCCATTACTTCTTCGCCTTCCCTGTCGAGATTCCCTGTTCCTTTGCTACTTCCTTTAACGCCTCGCGGAGCTGTTTTCTTCCACGGTGCAGCCGAGACATCACCGTGCCGATGGGCGTTCCCATAATCTCGGCGATCTCCTTGTAGGCCAGTCCCTCCACGTCGGCGTAGTACACCACCATGCGGTTATCCTCGCTCAGCTCGTTGAGAGCATCCGTGATCTTGGTGTTTGGCATCCGCTTGAGGGCCTCCACCTCCGCCGACTGGAGGCCGGTGGCATCGTGCTGCGAGGTGGACAGCAGCTGGTAATCCGTCACGTCGTCGGCGCTGGTTTCCAGGGGGCGCCGCTGCTGCTTGCGGTACGAGTTGATGTAGCTGTTGGTCATGATCCGGTACAGCCACGCCTTGAGGTTGGTGCCCGGTTTGAAGGAGTGGAAGTTCTTAAACGCTTTCATGTAGGTTTCTTGCACCAGATCCTCAGCGTCTGTGGGATTTCGGGTGAGCCGCAGCGCACCGCCGTATAACTGGTCAAGCAACGGGACCGCCTCCTGCTCAAAGCGCTCTTCCAGCGCCTTCTTGTCCGTTGGGTCTGTTCTCGTCGTTGCCACGTTACGTGTTTCTGCCTTTCTTGCCGTTAGTTGGCGCGGGGCCGTCTTTTACCAATTGTAGAGATGTGGAAAAATGGGGGTCCATGGCAGGCCATAAACCAGCGACAAAAGCTTTGGAAGTACTTGAACAAGCAAAGGTAGAGTTCGCTCAGCACTCTTTTCCTTCGGGCCAGGACCACTTTGGGGATAACGCGGCGGCCCACCTCACTCACTTGGAGCCGGACCAGATTATGAAGACTCTCGTGGTCGCCTCCGGCAAGGACCTCGCCATCGCCGTGTTGCCAGTCTCATACCACCTGAGCCTCAAGAAAGTGGCCAAGGCGTGGGGCGTGAAGTCGGCGGAGATGGCCGACCCGCACAAGGCGCAGCTGGCCACGGGCTATATCCCCGGTGGCATCACCGCTCTGGGGACCAAGAAGCCGCTGACTGTGTTCCTCGACGAGTCCGCCACCCTGTGGCCCACCATCGCTGTGTCCGGTGGTCGCCGTGGGCTCGACGTGGAGCTCTCCCCCGACGATTACGTCATAGTCACCGGTGCCACCGTCGTCGATGTCCTGGCCGAGTAGCCCCGCTCGCCTGCGGTTTTTCCCTCGCTGTTAGAGGAGCTTATCGACGGGCCGGAGCAGGTCCGCCGAATCATTACGGACGTTACCCACACGCGAGTCGACCTCCGTGGTGACAAAGCGTCCGCGCAGCTCGTCCGGGGTGGGATGAAGCAGTTCCTTAGCGTCGTCGGCGTCACCCACAAGCCACTGCTCCACCTCGTCGCGGGTGAGGAAGCGTGGCATCCGATCGTGGAGCCAGTCGATGGGGGCAAGTGAATCAGTCGTAATAATCGTGGCGGAGAGTTGGTCCAGGCCGAACGAGTACAGGCCGGCCGCCCACATAAGCGGCGAGTTTCCTGCAACCACTCCGCCGGCTGAATCCTCGCCGTTTGCATCACCCTCGGCGGGCAGGTGCACAAAGTAGGGGGTCTTGGTTTTGCCCTGCGTGTGCCACTCGTAGTAGCCATCCATGGGGATGATGCACCGCGTTTTCTTAAACGCATCCCTAAAACTCGCCTTTTCGGCCACGGTCTCCGCGCGCGCGTTAAAAAGCGTCGGCCCTTTCTCGTCCTTCTTCCAGTGCGGAAACAGCCCCCACCGTGCGGGCTCGAGGATCCCTACCCCGATCCCGGTCGTCTGACCGGCCCCTTCCTTCACCCCGGTCCCGGTCGTCTGACCGGGCCGCACGATGGCGATCTTTTGGGTTGGGGCGATGTTGTAGCGCTCGCTCGGGGTGCCGTGCGGGGCGAGGAGCTCACCGTACGGCGCGATGTCTGCCGCGGCGTGCAGCAGTGGGTCGGAGGTAGTGAAAAGCACGAATCGTCCACACATACGTCTAAGATTAGTGGCTGTGAGCACTTCTTGGTCTGCCCCGTATCATCCAGGCCCCGTCGACGGCACCGTCACCGTCCCGGGGTCTAAATCCATGACAAACCGCGCCCTCGTGATCGCCGCCGGTGCAACAAGCCCCTCGGTCATCCACGGCGCGCTTGCCTCCCGCGACAGCGAACTCATGGAAGGGGCACTGCGCGTCCTCGGCACACGGGTGGATGTCGACGGGTCGACCATCACTGTCACCCCCGGACCCGTCACCGCCGGCATCATCGACTGTGGCCTGGCAGGCACCGTCATGCGGTTCGTCCCGCCCGTCGCCGCTCTTGGGGCTTCCCCCACGCTTGTCGACGGCGACGTCGCTGCCCGTCGCCGCCCCATGGCCACCATGGCCGAGGCCCTCACACAGTTAGGGGCGCGCGTGGAGGGCGACACGCTCCCCATGACCATCACGGGCCCCATCCTTGGGGGCGAAGCCCGCATCGACGCGTCCGCCTCCTCCCAGTTCGTCTCCGGGCTGCTTCTCACTGGTGCCCGTTTCCCCGAGGGTGTCACCGTCACACACGTGGGCGAGCGCGTCCCCTCGCTCCCCCACATCGAGATGACGCTGGCGATGCTCAAGCAGTGGGGGGTGGAGTCGAGCTCCACGCGTGACGAGGAAGCCGGAAACTTCTCGTGGGCGGTGGGGCACCAGGACTACCCCGGTACGGAGGTCGCCATCGAACCCGATCTGTCCAACGCGGCGGCGTTCCTCGCGGCGGCTGCCGTCACCGGCGGGAGGGTGAGCGTGCCCCATTGGCCGAGCGCCACCACCCAACCCGGAGACGAGATTCGCCACATTTTTGACGCCATGGGCTGCACCCACGAGCTTGCCCACGGCACGTTGACGGTGACGGGGCCCGAAGGCGGTGCCCTCCACGGCATTGACATCGACATGTCCGCCGTGGGTGAACTCACCCCCACCGTCGCCGCTGTGTGCGCACTGGCGGGTTCGCCGTCGCGGCTGACGGGCGTTGCCCACCTGAGGGGGCATGAAACGGATCGTCTCCAGGCACTCACCACGGAGCTCACCAACGTGGGCTGCGGGTGCGAGGAGCTCGCCGATGGGCTCGCCATCACCCCCGCCCCCATGACCGGTGGAGTGTGGCGTTCCTACGAGGATCATCGCATGGCCACCGCCGGTGCGATCATCGGGCTGCGGGTGCCGGGAGTGTACGTGGAGAATATTGAAACAACTGCGAAGACGCTTCCCGGCTTCGCACGCATGTGGGAGGCGCTCCTTGGCGCGTAGAAGCTATTCCAGCTATGACGAATCGGATGTGAAGATCCGCCCAGGCAAGGGTTCGAGGCCGCGAACAAAAAATCGGCCGAGCCACAAAGATGCCAAGTTCGGCACCGTCATTTCCAAAGACAGGGGCCGCTGGGGCGTGGTACTCGAGGGGCAGGACTGCCCCGTCACCGCGATGCGCGCACGGGAACTCGGGCGCACCGCCATCGTCGTGGGCGACCGAGTGGGACTCGTGGGGGATACAAGCGGGAAGAAGGACACGCTGGCGCGCATCGTCAAGCTTGAGGAGCGCACCTCTGTACTGCGACGCACCGCCGATGACACGGACCCGTATGAACGCATCGTGGTGGCCAACGCAGACCAGCTGCTCATCGTTACCGCCGTTGCCGATCCGCCACCGCGTGCGGGCTTTGTAGCCCGCGCGCTCATCGCCGCCTTCGTGGGCAACATCACCCCGATCCTGTGCCTGACCAAATCGGACCTCGCGGATCCGACCCCGTTTGCCGAGGAGTTCGCAGATCTCCACGTGCGTGTCATTCTCGCCGGAGTAGATGACAGTCTCGATGCCGTGCGCGACGTAGTGACCGGCCACACGACGGCGCTCATCGGCCACAGTGGAGTGGGTAAATCGACGCTGGTTAATCGCCTGGTGCCCGAGGCAGACCGGGTCACCGGCGAGGTGAGCGCCGTGGGCAAGGGCCGCCACACCTCGACGCAGTCGGTGGCGCTCCCCCTGCCTGAGGGCGGGTGGATCATCGATACGCCCGGCATCCGTTCTTTCGGCCTCGCTCATGTCGATGCAGACACCGTGGTGCACGTCTTTCCGGATCTTGCGCAGGCGGCCGAGAACTGCCCGCGTGGTTGCACCCACATGGGCCCGCCCGCCGATCCGGAGTGCGCCCTGGACACCCTCGAGGGGGCTTCGGGCAGGCGCGTTGCCGCCGTGCGCACGCTGCTCGAGGCGCTGCGCAGCAACGTCGATTGGGAGATGTAGCCTCCCCGTGCTCGCGGCTGGAGGCCACACTCTTCGGTTACGCCAGCCCGGCTGGGCTGTAGGCGACGCTTGCCCTTTCACCGCGGCCTACTGCTCACTCCACCCCGCCCGCCACGCCAGAAAGGTGGCTTCTGCATGCCTTTTTCCGAGATTCTCACCACCACAATTGGGCGATTCTTTTTAATCACCACTCTCCGCCCCATCGCGCTCCGTTTTCATTAAGGCCCCACGGCCGGGCTTCTCCCCACCCACCACTAGTGAAATTCAGTACCACTAAGCAGGCCGTTTTCCCTCTTACCCCCATCGAGGGGGATGCTTAATGAAAATGTACTCGACTAACTAACTTAGGACACCCTACACTATTCGGTGCGTTGAACTTTTTTCTTCGCCATTGTCAACCACGCGCCCGCCATCCTGAATGTGCCACGCGTGATCGTCACGTCCCCAACAAACAAGGTGGATCAATGAACCTGCTCAAGAAACTCGTAGCTACTGGAGTCGCAGCCGCAACAGCCGTCGGACTCACCGCATGCAGCACCGAAAGCAACGAGACCGCCGAGTCCCCTACTGGCTCACTCACCGTGGTAGCCTCCACCGGCTACCTCGCCGATGCCGTGCACAACATCGCCCCCGATGCCCAGATCACCACGCTGGTCAAGCCCGGTGGCGACCCGCATACCCAGGCCCTGACCAGCACCGACGTTCAGCAGATTGAAAAAGCGGACCTCATGGTGTGGACCAGCCATGACATGGAGCACAAGATGATGGACCAGTTTGACAAGCTCGGCGATAAGTCGCTGCCGGCAGCCGAGGCCATCCCGGAGAGTAACCTCCTGCCGTGGGAAGAAGACGGAAAGATCGAGGGCCACGATCCGCACGTGTGGAACTCCCCCGACAATTGGATCTACACGGTCGACGCCATCGCCGCTAAGCTTGCCACCATCGATGCTGCTCACGCCCAGCAGTACAAGGACAACGCCAAGGCCTACACCGATCGGATCGCCGAGCTCAAGGCGTACGGAAACGAGAAGCTGGGGAACGTGCCCGCCGATAAACGGTTCCTCATCACCGGCCACGATGCATTCAACTACTTGGGCAAGACCTTCGGCCTCGAGGTGCTCGCCACCGACTTCGTCTCGTCCGAGTCGGAGCTGTCCGCCCAGGCGATGGACGAGCTCGCCCAAACCATCGTGGACCACAAGGTGAAGGTCGTGTTTCAGGACAACCTCAAAAACCCTGAGGTAATCAAGCACTTGCAGGATTCCGTCCGCGCTAAGGGTGGCGAGGTGACCATCTCTGACCAGGTCCTCTACGCCGACACGTTGGGGGAAACCGCACCGGTCGACACGTACATTGGTGCCTTCCGCCACAACATCGATGCCATCGCCGAGGCACTGGCCTAGGCGCATCCCCACTCGGTGTACACCCCGAGCTAGTCCTGCCCACCGGGGTGTGCACCTCGACGCGTTACAAGGATCTTCCATGAACCACACCCTCCCCGCTGTAGAAGCACTCACCGTCACCGCTACATACGGCCCAGTCACGGCCCTCGACCACGCATCCATGACCGTGGACCCCGGCGTTATTCATGCCATTGTGGGCCCCAACGGGTCCGGCAAGTCCACCCTCCTCAAGGCCCTCATGGGGCAAGTAACCGTGACCGAAGGAACCGTCGTGTTCCGCGGCCGTCCTCTGGCCAAGATGCGCCAGGACATCGCCTACATGCCACAAGTAGCGGGCGTGGACTGGAACTTCCCGGCACGCGTCACAGACGTGGTACTCATGGGCACCTACGGCAGGCTCGGCTGGTTGCGTCGCCCCGGCGTGAAAGAGAAGACCATCGCCCGCGACAGTCTCGCTGCCGTAGGACTCACGGACCTCGCCCAGCGCCACATCTCCGCCCTCTCCGGCGGGCAAAAACAGCGCGTATTTGTCGCGCGCTTGCTGGCGGCTCAGCCCACAATCGCACTCATGGACGAACCGTTCGCGGGTGTCGACGTACACAGCGAGAGGATTATCCGCGACGCACTCACCACGCTCACTGCCAGCGGTACAACGGTCCTCCTCGTCCACCACGATCTCACTTCGGTGTCCAAGTTCTGCCACACGGCAACCCTCCTGTCCCGCGGACATGTGGTTGCCTCGGGGCCGGTGGGCGATGTGGTGACGGTGGACAACATCACCCACGCCTACGCGCTGGGACAAGGAGCACTAACCGGCGGCGTTTATGAGGAGCTGGCACTGTGAGCCTACTTTCGCCGTCAGATTTCCTCACCACCTACGGGTTCCTCACCACGTTCTTGGTGTGTGTCCTCGTCGGCGGTGTGACGGGAGGCTTTGGATCCTTCCTCTACTTGCGCGGGCAGTCCCTCATTTCCGACGTGGTCGGGCACTCCTGCCTGCTGGGAATTTCGGTGACGTTCATCGTCGCCGCCGTCTTCGTCGGTGCTCCCTCAACCCCGCTCCTCATCGTGGGTGCCGCAGTTTCTGGGGTGATTGCGGTGGGATTCACCAACCTCATTATCCGCTACACCCGCCTCGGCGGGGATTCCGCGATGGCCGTCACGCTATCGCTGTTTTACGGCGGGGCGATGGTCATCATGAACCTCCTCAACACTACTCAGCTGCAGGGGCGCGCCTCGCTCGGCCAGTACATCCTCGGCAACGCCGCCACTGCGCGGATGTCCGATATCAAAGTCATCGCCGTCATCGCGGCGGTGCTCCTCGTCATCGTCGTCGCTCTGTGGAAGGAGTTCTCCCTCCTCATCTTCGACCCGGCCGCCGCCCGGTCGATGGGCTTTTCGCCTGCTCTCCTGGAACCGCTCCTCTTCGCCGTTCCCGCGGTGGCTATCGTCTCCGGCATCAAGGCGGTGGGAATGATCCTCATGGTCGCGTTCACGATCCTCCCGGCGGCCACCGTCGGGTGGTTCTCCCGGACGTTTACCTCCATGGTGATACGGTCGGCCACCGTCGGCGCACTGTCCGGGGCTCTGGGGGCATACGTGTCCATCTGCCTGGGAAAAATCCCCACCGGGCCGGTCGTTGTTCTCATCCTCTTCGTGTGCTTCCTCGCCTCGCTGGCCTCGCGGGTGGTACTGCAAAAGAAAGGGGTGACGGTATGAGTTTCGCCGTCGCACTGTTCCTGCTCACCTTCGTCACCGCCCTGACGTGCGCGGTTCCGGGTCTGTTCATCGTCTTGCGCGGGCAGTCCATGCTGATCGACGCCCTGTCACACGCCGTTCTTCCCGGCATCGTCATCGGGGTCGCATTCACCGGCTCCCTCCACAGCCCGGTCATGACTCTCACCGCCATGTGCATGGGACTCCTCGTTGTGTGGGGATCGCACGAAATGCGCTCCCGCGGGCTCCTCATCGGGGACGCGGACCAGGGGATCGTATTCCCCGCCATCTTCGCCATCGGCGTTCTGCTCCTGTCCACGGTATTCGCTGGCATCGGAGTCTCCTCGGACACGGTGCTCGCAGGCGACCTCAACCTGCTGGCGCTCAGCTCCAATCACGTCATCGTCGGCGCGCTCGATATTGGCCCCGCGGACATGTGGATTCAGCTGGCCACTCTCGCCCTCATGGTGGCGTTTCTCGCCCTCACCGGCCGAGTTCTCACCACTGCCACCTTTGATCGGGCACACGCAGTGGCAATCGGGTTCCCCGTTCGCGCCGTGGAAATGGTGTTCATGGTGCTCATCGCCCTCACGGTGGTTACAAGCTTCTCCGTCGCCGGCTCCATCCTCGTGGTGGCGTTCATGATTTGCCCGGCTGCCACGGCGACGCTGTGCGCCACCACCCTACGTGGAGCGCTCGCGCTGACCGTCGCCATAGCGACGGTCAATTCAACGCTCGGCTTCGCCTTCTCGTACACGTTCGACCTTGCCACCGCTCCTACCCTCGCGGTGACGAGCGGTCTGACGTTTGTCGCCGTGTTCGCTACAACAGCTGCGTTAAAGCGTTGATCTCCGAGGGGTCATACCAGGCCAGGAAGTTATCCTCGGCATCGCCCACGGCGAGCTCCGCGTCCTCGTCGCCAAAATCTGCGGCGTCGATGAGCTCCACGGCTTTCGCCGTCGCCTCCTCGTTCGCTTCCGTGTCCACGTGAATTGCCGCCACCTGGTCCAGGCTCACCTGCGCGGGGGAAAGCCTGACCACCGCTTCCCCGTTGTCCGGGGTGAAGGTGACCTGGTCGTCCGGAACGTCGGCGGAAATAACTACCCGGCGATGCGGGAACCGTTCCTGATCGCCGATGGTGAGCAAGCGGATCGAGGCACGGGAAGCCTCCGTGAACGCGACATCGGCAATCTCTTCCTCGTCTCCAGAGGTAAAGAACTCCGTCAACGCCGGAGTGACAGCGAACGCCCACCCCGAGCGCGCGGAGATAACACCCGTCTCAGCCAGGTTCTCCACCATCGAGAACGTCGCCGGAATGTAGACGCGCATTAAAACTCTCCGTCGATATCAAACAGCCCGGTGATCTCCACCACGGCGCGGTCGAACTGCTGGTAAAACACACCCACCATGCCTGCCTCGACGGCACCACGGATGTTGAGGATGGAATCGTCGACAAGCACACAATCGCTGAGCGGGAGGTTGATCGCATCGGCGGCCGCTTGGAACGCCTCCTCGGTCGGCTTCTCCGCACCGACCTCGCCGGAGAGGACAACCGCATCCACGATGCCGCGATACTCCCACTCGCGAATCTCCTCGGCACCAGGGCCACCCGGATCGTTGGACAAGATGGCCAGGGCCACCCCCTCCTTGCGCGCTGCCTCAAAAAGCTGCCGCCAGCGACGCTGGGTCTCGACATCCTCGTCCAGGACGCCGACGTAGTCCACGATCATTCCACGCACGGTGCGATCATCTCTCTTTCACGATTTTTTAGTTTCACGTTTTGCCACCTCCACCCACCGCGGGTACCCAGCGGGGGTAGTTGCGCTGCGGGACCGGTGAGTTCGTGCGATAGTAGTTTACACAGTCTTCGGGAGGGAACTCATGACTTTAACACCTTTAGCTGGCTACCGGCTACTCCAGACCTACACTAAGACGCCCGCACCGGCACCCCAGCCACGCCTGCAAAAATACCACGGAAACTGCGAAAATGCCGCCCGGTACTTCACCACACGGGGCATCCAAATCGCGGTGGAAAAGTATTCGCTTCCCGCCGCGCCCGTCAGCAGGGTATCGGCGGCGGCTCGGCGCTCATTGTCCTCGCTGAGAAAGTCGCTTCCCCGGGCCTACCAGGTGACCGTGGAGAGCTTTTACTTCACCACCGGGCCGCAAGTGTCCGTCCCCGTGGCAACGGAGCAGGCGGACTCGTCCCCCTCCGGCACCGGGTGGCCTCCCGCCACGCGGTGCGCGGCGGCTCCTGGGGCACCCAGTTTGGCGGGCGGCGGCATGACCGGCCCGGACAGCCTCAACGCTGCGGCGCAGGAGGCCACTCTCCTCCTGGCAACTCCCCCACAGCCACAGGGCCAGGAACAGACCGGGCTGTGCCAGACGGGGTTCGCCCACGGGAGCATCCGTGCCTCGGGTACCTTCTACAGCTTCATCACAGCCGTGCGGGAAATTGTCCCCGGCGGCCCCTGCCAGCTGCACACTTTCCGCATGTTTTAGCTAAAGTCACGCAGCCGACGCGGGTGCGCACGACAAAGCCCCATCCCGAGCAAAGCTGGGATGGGGCCTGTGCGGAAAGCGACTAGTCAGAAACTTGGCCGTTCGCCTCAGCCTGCTGCTGGGCCGCCGCCGCGGCGGCTTCCCGTGCGGCCTTCACCTGCGGCATGATCTGTGCACGCAGGAGGAACAGCTGACGTACGGTCTCTTCCTTGATGGCGTCCTTCATCGCGCGGAACATGTCGCCGCCCTCCTTCTGGTATTCCACCAGCGGATCGCGCTGCGCCATGGCGCGCAGGCCAATGCCCTCCTTGAGGTAGTCCATCTCGTAGAGGTGCTCGCGCCACTTCTGATCGATAACGCCGAGGATCACCATACGCTCAATGCTGCGCATCTGCTCGTCGCCACCGATGGAGCCGACGGCCTCCTCCAGGTGGTCGTACTGCTCGTTGGCATCGGCCAGGAGTGCCTTCTCCAGGTCCTTGGCCTCGAGCTCGCCGGGCGCACCGTACTCCGAGCCCTCCACCAGGGACTTCCAGCTGAAGGTGGGGCCGTACAGGCGGGACAGCGCGGTCCACAGCTCGTCCAGGTCCCAATCCTCCAGGTAGCCCTCTCGGGTGGCGCCGTGGACGTAGGCGGAGATGGTCTCGTCCATGAAGTTGCGGATCTGCTTCTCCAGATCGGCACCCTCGAGGATCTCGCGGCGCTCGCGGTAGATCACCTTGCGCTGCTCGTTCATCACCTCGTCGTACTTCAGCACGTTCTTGCGCATCTCGAAGTTCTGCGACTCGACCTGGGTCTGCGCGTTCTTGATGGAACGGGTGACCATCTTGTCCTCAATCGGCACGTCATCCGGGACGTTGAGCCGGTTGAGCAGGTTCTCCAGGGTCGGCCCCACAAAGCGCGTCATGAGGTCATCGCGCAGCGAGAGGTAGAACCGGGTCTTGCCGGGGTCACCCTGACGAGCGGAACGACCACGCAGCTGGTTATCAATACGACGGGAATCGTGGCGCTCCGTGCCGAGCACGTACAGGCCACCGGCCGCGCGCACCTTCTCCGCGTACTTTTCCGTGCGCTTCTTCATGCGCTCGATCTCCGGCTCCCACGCGGCCTGGTACTCCTCCGGGTTGGCCACCGGGTCAAAGCCACGGTTGCGCAGGTTGATATCGGCGAGGATATCCGGGTTACCACCCAGCACGATATCGGTACCACGGCCGGCCATGTTGGTAGCCACCGTGACGTTGCCGGGTAGGCCTGCCTGGGCGACGATCTCGGCTTCTTTCTCGTGGTACTTGGCGTTGAGCACGTTGTGGCGGATGCCACGCGACTGCAGCAGGTGGGACAGGTACTCGGAGCGCTCCACCGATGTGGTACCAACAAGCACGGGCTGGCCGCGGTCGACGCACTCGGCGATATCGTCGGCGACGGCCGCGAACTTGGCCTCCTGCGTCTTGTACACGAGATCCTGAAGGTCCTCGCGCTGGTTCGGGCGGTTGGTGGGGATCGGCACCACGTTGAGCTTGTAAATCTGGTGCAGCTCGGCGGCCTCGGTCTCAGCGGTACCGGTCATGCCGGACAGCTTGTCGTAGAGACGGAAGTAGTTCTGCAGCGTAATCGTGGCGAGGGTCTGGTTCTCCTTCTTGATCTCCACGCCCTCCTTCGCCTCGATGGCCTGGTGCATGCCCTCGTTGTAGCGACGCCCCTTGAGCACACGGCCGGTGAACTCGTCAACGATGAGCACCTCCCCGTCACGGACGATGTAGTCCTTATCGCGGGTGAACAGCTCTTTGGCCTTGATTGCGTTGTTGAGGTAGCCCACGAGCTGGGAGTGCTCGGGTGCGTAGAGGTTGTCGATGCCGAGTTCGTCCTCAACAACCGCGATGCCCTCTTCCTTCACGCCGACGGTGCGCTTGCGCTCGTCCACTTCGTAGTGGATATCGCGCTTGAGCTTGGGCACGATGTTGGCAAACGCCGTGTACCACTCGCTGGTGGCATCGACGGGGCCGGAAATAATAAGCGGGGTACGGGCCTCGTCGATGAGGATGGAGTCAACCTCATCCACGATGGCGTAGTGGTGACCGCGCTGGACGAGATCATCCAGGCTGCGGGCCATGTTATCGCGCAGGTAATCGAAGCCCAGCTCGTTGTTGGTGCCGTAGGTAATGTCCGCGTTGTAGGCGCGCTTACGCTCCGGCGGCTTCATCTGCGAGAGGATCACGTCCGTGGTGAGCCCCAGGTACCGGTGCACACGGCCCATCCACTCGGAGTCGCGCTTGGCCAGGTAATCGTTCACGGTAACCACGTGGACACCCTTGCCCTCGAGGGCGTTGAGGTACGCGGGGAGAACACAGGTCAGGGTCTTGCCCTCACCGGTTTTCATCTCGGCGACGTTGCCGTAGTGCAGCGCCAGACCACCCATGATCTGTACGTGGTAGTGCTTCTGCCCAAGCACGCGCCACGCCGCCTCTCTGGCTGTGGCGAACGCCTCGAGGAGGAGATCATCGACGGTCTCCCCGTTCTCGATACGCTGCTTGAACTCACCGGTCTTGGCCTTCAGTTCATCGTCGGTGAGTTTTTCATATTCCGGCCCGAGGGCAACTACCTGATCGGCCAGCTTGGAGAGTCGTTTAACAACCCGACCTTCGCCGGCACGCAAGATTTTGGACAGTCCGAACACGTGCTCTTAGTATCCTTTTCGCTAAAAATGGTCAGTTCAAAGTTAGTACTCGTTGTGTATTGTACGCACACGATGACCTACACCTATCACTGGAACGGCTATTGAGCCACTATCCACACAATACAGTCCGTAGAGCGCAGGACAAATACGAAACCGGGCCCCGTGTGGGGACCCGGTAGATATGAGACGGTGTCACGCATTAGCGCGAGCGCCTGGATAAGGCGTTGGGCTAGTCTTCGTCGACAAGCGCGATGAGACCGTAATCAAAAGCGCGACGGCGGTAGACAACGGACGGGCGACCAGTCTCCTCGTTGATGAAGAGGTAGAAATCGTGGCCCACGAGCTCCATCTCACTGAGGGCATCGTCCACGCTCATCGGCTTGGCGGGGTGCTCCTTGCGGCGCACAATCTGGCCCGGCAGGACGTCGTCGACAAGCCCCTCGTAGGGATCCGTATCGTAATCGACGGCCTTGGCGCGGGCCTCCTCAGCCTCGTGGGCGAGCTTGGCGGCCTGCTGGCCGGTGCCGAGCGGGGCACGGTGACCCTGGTGGCTGATGGACCGGCGGACCTTCACCTTGCGTAGGGAGCGCTCCATCTTTGCGAGGGCAACCTCGAGGGCTGCGTAGAAGGAGTCCTCCTTGGCCTCAGCACGGGCAATGTGGCCCTTGCCGGTGGCGGTGATTTGGATCTTGTCGGCGCGGTCAGCCCGGCGCGGATTCGGCTCGTGCTTCAGCTCAACATGGAAGTAGTTGAGGGTGGGATCAAGAACCGAGATCTTGGCAAGTTTAGAGTTGACGCGCTCTTTGAAGTGTTCGGGAACCTCCACGTTTCTACCAGTGATGACCACTTGGATGTCGGGGCGCAACTCCTCGCGCTGGGTTTCGTTGTGTTCTGGCTGTGTCATGAGAAACCTCCCGGCCAAATTGGGCACCGCCACTTGCGAGTGGATCGGTGACTAACAAAACGTACACCTTTAGTTTACATCCGGTCATAACCATTGGGTAGAGATTTTCTTATTTTGGCTACGCTCTCAGCGAACATTTCTCCCACCGTGTAGGAACTCACAGGTTAATGGCGGGTTAACAGCCACCCCTACGCGTGGGCGAGCGTGAGCGCACCCACCACTCGCCCGCCGCGAGCCCCCAGCGCTAGCGCCGTCGCGTCGAGGGTCGAACCTGTGGTCACGATGTCGTCGACAAGCAGGAGAGGTCCCGACGGTACCTCACCCACAACAATCTTCCCCATGAGGTTGCGGTGCCGCTCCGCCGGATCCAACCCCACCGAATCCCGCACCGTTCGTGCGTGATGCACGCAGGGCACGCACGGGTGACCCGAGTGACGGCACACGTTCTCCACGGGGTCGCCACCACGCCTGCGGGCGGAGCTCCGTCTCGTGGGTGCGGGAACGAGCGTCACATGTTCCGGAAGCTCCCCCAGCTCAACCAAGTAGGTGACCGCAGCCCCCACGACGGCCCCGAGGTAGGGCCACACATCGCGCCGACCGCGCTCCTTCGAGTGAATGAGCGTGTGCCTGCGCACCCCCGCGTAGGGCCCGAGGCTCCACACGGTGAGCTCGCCGAACCGTGGGGACACCTGGTGGGGAACCCGCGACCACTCGCGCCTGCACGTAGTGCACAGCGTCTCCCCCGGCGCGCCACAGCCGGCGCAGCGCCGGGGCAGCAACAGTTCGAAAACCATAGTCTGACAATGGCACACCTCCCCGTGCCTCGCCACCGGTAGAGCGACCACGCGGCGGTTGGGCCGGGCCGGGCAGGCACCACCCTGCCCAGAACGTGCCGGAGCCAGTTTACTCAGGGACGATGGGGGCGGCGCGGCGCGACTGGAGGCCCGGCACCTCGCGCCAGAACGACGTGCTCCCGCTGTTATTGGGCAGCTGCCGCATCGAGCGCGCGTCGGTGACGAACATGGTTGAGCTCGTAGAGGCCACAGCCACAACGGGGGCGGTGAGGTTCACCGATGGCTCGATCTTCACGGCGGCACCGTCCGGCTCAACCCGTACGACGGGACTATCCGGGGAATTAGTCCCCACCAGGAGGCTGCCGTCGTTTTGCCAGTCGAGGCTCAAGGCGGTGCCGGAGATGCCTGGTGCGATTTCGCGCATGTTTGCGATCCTGCGCTCGGCGGGGGTGGGCCTGGCGACGGTGCCCACGTACACGTGGTTATCCACGATCGCGGCCACGCGCACGCCAGAGGTAGATACCCTCAGCACCGAAATGGGTTTATCAAGCTCATCAAAGGGCACCGCCTGGACGATGGATTGGGATAGTTCGCCGGATTCCGAGGAGCGGGTGACGCGGACAATCTGCTTGCCGTCCACCACAGTCCACATTGCGGAGCCACCGTATTCGAAGCTCGGGCGTGACAGTGTCTGCGCTTCCAGCACCTTGGTGAACGGCCCATCGAGGGGCCCCATGCGGAGCACGGACTTATCCTCCTGTTCCTTTGTCACCACGCCGAGGAACCCGGACGATGAGGCGATGGAGGCAGATTCGATGCCGGTGAGCCCGTTATTTACGGGGCTGGCGGAGTCTGCGGTGACAAGGTGCAGCCGGCCGTCGGTGAGGGCGTAGAGGCTGTTGACGGAGCCGAGGGACCCCTGCGGGTTGTACTCGGCGAAATCCTCTGTGGTGAGCCCCGCGCCGTCGCCGTCGAGGAGCACTCCGTCCACCTCGAGCTTGTACGGCCCCTGCACCTTGGCCGCCTCGAGGGTCCACACCACCTGCGCGGCGATCCTGTTGAGCTGCTTATCGTCCACCGCATCGACCCCGGTGAACACGTGCACGCCGTCGCGGGTACCTGAGTACACGGCCTCCGGCTTGAGGTCGGTGATGACTCCGGGTTTGAGGGAATCCCGTGGCCCGTTGGTGAGCATCCGGATGAGGGTAGTGTCAACGGCGGTCTGCTGGTTGTACACCCAGCGCCGGTCGCCCTGGAGCATCCGCCCCGTAGGTTCAAAGAAGTACAGATCGTAGGGCTGGTAGTTGTTGCGGAACGTCGAGCGCTCCACCACAACTCCGGCGGGGAGGCTCTCAATCCGCCACTCCCCGTTCACGCGGACGAGCTTGTATTCCTCCTCAAAGCGGCCGTCTTCCAGCTCATACACGCCACCTGTGGTGAGTCGCCCTACTTCCTCGCCCCGCACGGTAAACACGATGCGGTTTGGGTCGTTGGACACCGTGGAGGAGATGTCCTCGATGGAGCGCAGGATGGTTGTGCCCTTCGAATCGTCCCACGCCGCCGCGGCCTCATCGGTGAGGTAGAGACGCGCCGCCTGGTGCATCTGGGTGGGGTTGGCCGATTGCGAGAAGAAACTCTTGAGCAGGAGGTCCGGCTCCTGCCCCTTCTCCGGCCCCACGGGCTCCTCGGCCACACGGGAGCGTTCGTACTGGTGGAGCACCTGCGGCTCGGAATCACCGGGCAGCGTTGCGCACCCGGAAAGCGCGAGCACTACAACGCTAACCACCCCGCATACCTGTGCGTAGCGTCTCATCGGTTCTCCTCGCTTCTCGTCTCGTCCGATTGACCGGCGGGCTCACCTTCGTGGTTCTCGTCCATTCCTCCTGGCCCGTCTCCCTCACCGCCGCCTGCCGCTTCCTGTTGGAGACGAACCTCGTGGGCGTGGAGCATCGACGGGGTGACCAGCGTGCCGGGCGGCAGCGCGCCATCAGAATCGGTGGAGGACGCCGAGGACGGCTCGGGTTCGTCGGACGCGTCGGCTGCTACCCCAGGCTCGGTGGCGGGCAGCGCCTGGTGTCCCTCGCCTGCCACCTCGTTGTCATCCGCCGAATCGTTTTCCACGACCGCGAAACCCTCTTCCTCGTGCAGCACGCCGCGCAGCACAAGATCCGATTCCGGTTCCTCACGCTTCGGCGGGTGTTTGGGAATGGTGACGGTAAACGTGGAGCCGACTCCCCATTCCCCTTCTGCGGTGATCGAACCGCCGTGCAGGAGGGCATCTTCGCGGCTGATGGCGAGTCCCAACCCGGTTCCCCCGGAGTGCCGCTTGCGGGAGGGATCGGCGCGCCAGAAGCGGTTGAACACGAGCGCTTCCTGCCCCGGTTTGAGGCCCACGCCGTGGTCTGTCACGGAAATGGAGAAGTGATCGGAGGACTCTACCAGTTTGACGTTGATGGGGTTGGATTCCGAGTGGTCGAAGGCGTTGGCCAAGATGTTGCGCAGGATCCGCTCGATGCGGCGGGCGTCGACGTGCGCGAAGACGGGCTCGTCGGGCACATCGAAGGTGACGGGCGCCCCCACTTCCTCGGAGAGGTGTTCCACTTGGCTCCACGCGGATTTGATGATGGAGCGCACGTCGATGCGCTCTTCGGAGAGCTCGGCAACCCCCGCATCGTGGCGGGAGATTTCCAGGAGGTCATTGAGCAGTGCTTCAAACCGATCCAGCTCGCGCACCATGAGTTCGGCGGCACGCTTGGTGTACGTATCCAGCGAATCGGAGTGGTCGTAGATCATGTCCGCCGCCATGCGCACCGTGGTCAGCGGCGTGCGCAGCTCGTGCGACACATCGGAGGTGAACTGGCGTTGCAAGCTACCGTATTCCTGCAGCTGGTGGATCTGTTTGGAGAGCGATTCAGCCATCGAGTTGAAGCTGATGGCAAGGCGCGCCATCTCGTCTTCGCCATCGACAACCATCCGTTCCCTCAGGTGGCCGGAGGCAAACCGCTCGGCGATGCGGCTGGCCGAACGCACGGGCATGGTCACCTGCTGGGTGAGGAGCCACATGATACCCACGAGCAGAACAACGAGCACCACGCCACCAAATGCGGCAATACCCCGCATGAGCGCCAGTGTGGATTCCTCCGCCGTCAGCGGCATGATGAGGTAAAGCTCCACCCCTCGGATATCCGTATCGGTGGGGGTGCCGATGACCAGGGCCTTGTATGAGCTCCCGTCGCTTTTGCGGAACGTGTCAAATTCGTAGGCGACGTTTCCTTGCCCGTCTCGCACCATCGCCTGCAGCGAATCGGAGATGGTTGGGCCGTTGGCTTCCGGCGCGCTCACCATGGAGCCGTCCGGGTTGGGCGCCAGCAGCACGACATCGTACACACTGGACTTCTCTGCGGCGGTGAGATCTCCCCCGTTGGAGCCCGATGACCGCGAAGAATTGACGGACGCGCGGGCGGAGTTGAGCCGTGTCTGGATGGAGCTGGACGCATCGGTGGCGGAGATTTGCGTCTCCACCGTGGCGGCAGCCTGGGTGATCTCGTTGGACGCGGCGGAAACTTTGGCGGAGAGCAGCCTGTCTGCCACCACCGTGGTCATCCCGAAGGCAAGGAGGGCGACAACCACGAGCGACAGTAGCAGGATCGATCCCACAACGCGCACCTGTAGCGAGGTGCGCCACTGCTTTGCGAGCCGGTCTCTCAGCGCGATGAGCTTGGTGAGCACGGGGTTCTACAGCTCCGTGGAAACCTTGTACCCGACTCCGCGGACAGTGAGGACGATCTTGGGGTTTTCGGGGTCCGTCTCGATCTTTGAGCGAAGTCGCTGCACGTGAACGTTGACGAGCCGCGTATCGGAGGCATGCTTGTACCCCCACACCTTTTCCAGCAGCTCCTCGCGGGTGAACACTTGCCCGGGTTTCCTTCCCAGCTCCACGAGCAGGTCGAATTCCAGCGGGGTGAGCTGAAGTTCCTCGTTGCCACGACGCACGGTGTGCGACGGGACATCGATGGTGAGGTTGGCAATCTGCAGAATCTCACTGTCCTCCGACGAGGTGCGGCGCAGCCTGGCGCGCACGCGGGCGACGAGTTCCTTGGGCTTGAAAGGCTTGGTGATGTAATCATCAGCACCGGATTCGAGACCGAGGACGATATCGATGGTATCGGTCTTAGCGGTGAGCATGACGATGGGAACCTGCGAGGACCTGCGGATCGTCTTGCAGATATCGATCCCGTTCATGCCGGGGAGCATGAGGTCGAGCAGGATGAGGTCCGGCTGTTCCCTTTCGAAGGTGCCAACGGCCTCCGCCCCGTCCGTCACTGCGACGGTGTCGAATCCTTCTGCTTCCAGGACGATGGAGAGCATCTCTGAGATTGCGGGGTCATCGTCTACCACTAAGATTTTTGCCTTCATACCTCTCCATACTTCCACAACTTTTGGCGCGACCGCCAAACCGCAGGCGAGGAAAAGGGCCACGGTTCACCGCTGGAACGCTAGACGGCGCGAAAGGACTCGTTTTCCCCCGGACAAACCAAAACATCCCTGCGATTAAGTGATCATTGTGCCCCGTCCGTAGGACGTGGGGCTGGAATTACTGTGGGTCACTCCGCCGGGGATGTTTGGTTATAACCAGATAATACATCACGCCTTTTCGCTCGCGCAACCGCTTTCTCACCATTATGAATTCTTCACCCCCGCCTCCCCCGCACCACCGGGCCATCCCTGGCTTCTCAGCCACCGATCACCCGCTCAAGGGGAGAACAAGCACACGCTCAATGGGAGAACATGCACACGCTGGAGGGGTGAACAAGCACACGCTAGAAGGGAGAGCTGAACGGGAGTACAAGCGCACGCCCGTAGGAAGGACAAACACGCAATCAAATGGAGACAGGTTACTGCGCTCCTCGTCTCCCGTGCCCCGTGACGCTTGCCTCCATGCACCGCGGCACGGAAAGGAAACGCCGACGAGCCGGGCGGATGGCACCGGGCCTACATGATCCGGTTGAGGATCTCCTCAGTAGCCTCCTGGGGAGTGGTGGTATGCGGGACGATGAGCCACGGCGATGCCCACTGGCCACGAGCGAGCCTGCGGTAGGCGGTGGCGGTTCGGGACTGGAGGCTATCGTCTCGCTCATAGTTGTCTTTCGCCCGGTCCGCGTCGTGTTCTGCGCGCCGCTCCGCGCGCTCCTGCGCCACGGAGGTGGGGGTTTCCAGCAAAATCTGCAGCCCAGGTTTGGGCAGCGCAAGTTCGCCGTACTCCAGGTCGTACACCCATTGCGCAGCATCCATATCCTCTAGCCGCGCTGCTGTGTAGGCCGCGTTGGAGGCCACGTAGCGATCCAGAATCAGGATGGACGAGGAAAGGGCCATTTCCCGGAGGTAGTCCTTGGCTCCTGCACGATCGAGAGCAAACAGCGTTGCCATGGCGTACGGCGACTCCGTCAGGTCCCCCATTCTGCCGTACAGCGCCTTGCGGGCGAGCTTCGCGGCATCCGATGTGGAGTACCGCGGAAAGGACAGCGTTTCCGCGTCAATGTGGTTTAACAGGGCGTTGACGAGGGTGTTTTTGCCCGCCCCATCAATGCCCTCTACAGCCAAAATCATGCGTCACCGTTTTCCGGTCTCGAAAATGCAATCTACTATCCTGGCCGGCGCCGGGTTGCCCCAGTTCCTGCCGGAAGCGCCAGCGAGAAGACCACAACGCTGAAATGCTGTGGATTTCTTCGCCAGCGCACGGTCCCATGGTAGCGCGAATGCGCTCCTTGGGCTTCCGTCCACATAAGTTGTGTGATTTTCCCGCGTACGAACCCTCTGTGCCTGCGAGGAGACGGTAGCCACGAGGACATTCCCTTCACCCGAGCATCACCCCACGGGAAACCGCCTACAAAGCAAACTAGCTGAGGACTTCGATGTACCCCTCAAGGTCAAGCTCGGTGTCCGCGTTTTCCAGAATGTCGGCCGCGGGCTCGGCCATCTTCTCAAACTCTTCTTCGGGGATGTCATATCCCGGATCGACGATGAACGGGTAGTTGTCAATCGCATCGGACGCGGAGTACGGCGCACCTGCCCAAATGGACGCGATGGTGGCGGCGCACTCGCCGTTCGACTCTTCCTCATCAGATGTGGCGTTGCCCTTGGCCACGAGCATGATGGCATCAACAACACCTTCAACCAGGTCCTCTCCTTCGAGCGAGCTGAGCTCATCAAGAAAATCCTCGTTGATATCGGCATTGAGAACCTCAATATCCCATGCACCCATTGGTCTTGTCCTTCTCTTTCAAATGGGGAAACAAACTTCAAGCACTTCCCGCGCCCCTGGAACTATGTTAAGGTGGGCGCGAGGTTATGAAATTGTTATAAACCAGGTGTACCGAATCGGAGGTCAAAAGGCAATGAGAAACTCAACGCGCAGCCTTGGCCTCTTCGTGGCTACTGGCCTTGTGGTCGCTTCAGGTCTCGGCGTTGGCGTCTGGCGTTTGTCGATGCCATCATCGACCACAACTACTGATACTGCCATTAGCAGTGGCCTAGTTTCCACTGAGGACTACGTCCCTCAGGAAACAAGCACGTCGGAGCGCTATTTTGGCGATCAGACCACGCGCAACCACCGCCCCCATTCGGGCACCACTGTGGAGGTTTCACCGCAGGATCCGTTCCTCGCCCCCAACGCGCGCCCCTCGCGTAACGGTGGTGCAGCGCCCCAAGGAGGCGCCGAACCCCGCCCGACGCAGAGCCAGACTGCCACGCCGCAGGACGACGCTCCGAGCACCGCCAGCGACCCCACCACCAGTTCCCCTGATGGTGGCGTAAACCGCCAGGAATCGGCGTCTAAGACGCCTTCTGAGTCGCGCGACGAGCACCGCGATAGGCCAAATTCGTGGCGTTCTTCCACGTCGGATCCGTCGACCGATACGGAAACGAACCCGACTGACTCCTCACCGAACCCGTCGCCGGCAACGCCGCAGGTTCCTACCTTGCAACCCGCGGATCCGCCGCTGGTGGATCCCACCTCGCCAGGCGAAAAAGTACCTACGCCGGATCCAAACCACGGAGAGTCTGGCAACGATGACCCGGTGCCAGGCGTGCAGGTCCCCGACGATGCGGATGACGCCGGCACCGCGCCCTCCAATCCCGACAAGCCGAAGAGCGATAGCGCTGCGGAGGATAAACAGGGATCCGGGCACGCAAGCCTGACCCCTGGCGGACGTCAGGAGGCCACGTCCGCAGAGGATGAGCACCCAACTGCGCAGGATGACACGGGAGCGTCTGCTACAGCCTCAGACTCGGAGGCAGCCGAGGCGTAGCCGGGCCCCGAGGCATAACTAACCGCGGCCCGCCCGACCGTGTCAGCGGACAACCTTTTCCGCCCGCCACACTAGCAATGCCCGTCACACTAGCGATGCCCCGCCACAGCTTGGTGACGCGCTGTGGCGGGCATCGCTTATACGGCTTATACGCCGCTGTGAGCTATTCGACGAATATTGCCTCGCCGTCGATGGAAACCTCCTGCTCGGCGTCGCTTGCGGCGATCCACCCCGCTTCGCCGGCGCTAAGAGTCACGCCGTCCGGCGCTGTGATGGTTCCCTTGGTGCACACGACGATCTGCGGCTTTCCGCCACCGATGGAAAGGGTAGGCCCCGCTACTCGGCGCACCGCAAACTCGCTGACTGGGACGCGGTACAACCCGTGTGCATCCGCGTGCACGCGGGGATCCTCCAGCGAGGTGAACGACAGCACCCGGACGAGCTCCGGCACGTCGACATGCTTGGAGGTCAGGCCGCCGCGGAGGACGTTATCGGAATTCGCCTGCACCTCGATGGCCAGGCCACCGAGGTAGGAGTGCAGCTGGCCTGCATCGAGGTACAGCGCCTCACCCGGGGTGAGGCGGACGAAATTGAGAAGCAGCGCGACGAGCACGCCGACGTCGTAGGGGTACCGCTCTTGAAGAGCGAGGATCTGCGTGCCTACCTCAAAAATCCAGGGCTCGGTTTCCTCCGAGCGCCCCTGGTAGGCAGCGATCGTGGCGACGAGCTCGTCGATAAGCGTCTCGCGGGCCTGGCGGGGAATAGACACCCAGGTGGTAAGGAGTGCGCGCAGCCCCTCACCCTCATCCTCACTGTCCACCATGAGGCGGTAGCGGTCGAGGGTGGGGCAGGAGAATGCGCCGAACAGCTCGGCTGTCTTTTCCAGGGGACGGAACCCGGCCAGTGCGGTGAACTCCGTCAACGCGATGAGCAGCTCCGGCTTGTGGTTGCGATCGCGATAGTTGCGCTCGGGTGCGGAGAGATCGATCCCCTCTTCGTTTTCCCGTTCGAAGCCCTTTTCGGCTTGCTCCTTGGTGGGGTGCGCCTGGAGGCTGAGGGGTTCGCCCGCTGCGAGGATCTTCACCAAGAACGGAAGCCCTCCCTGCGACTTACCCACCTGTCCCACTGGGTCGTCCGCGATGATGTCGGTCAGCTCGGTGGAGCCGATGAGCGAGGGGCTGGCGGGGTGTGCACCGAACCACAGCTCGGCCTCGGGCGCTGGCGAGGGGGATGTGGTTCCGCGCAGATCGGCCAGCAGGGTATGCGAACCCCACGGGTACGTGCGCAGCGCACCGGTTAGTTTCTTCACGTCTTAGGACACTCCCATAACTGTTGCTGCCGCTACGCGTGTCGCGTACCGCAGCGTGGTGGCTAGATCGGTGGTGGACGAAACGGGCCCGTGGTAACCCTCGGGACCGTGATGACTCTCGGGATCGCGGTCGGTGGCCCAGGGCCGCGATGGCTGCCTGGACTGCGAACCGGGATCGTCTCCCCACCATTCAACGATGTTCAAGGCTACATCACCGGCCCGCATCGCCTCCGCTTGCCCGCTCGTTGCAGAAACGGCAGGGACGCTCCGGCTAATCAGAATCTCGGAAAGAAGCCTTGTCAACCGGGGTGGACCCACGTGCACGCTCACGCCGTCGCGCACCTGCCGCGCAAGTATCCGGGCCGGGTTGGTCACCGCATCACGATCGGGGTGGCAAACCGCGATTTCTTCGTCGACAAGCTCAGAAGTAACCGTGAGCTCCTCAGCCACCGCACCCACGTCCCGTGTCGAGCCGGTCACAGCGGCGACCGTCACGGCGACACGGGCCACGGAAAAGTCCTCAGCAAAGGGGATGTGCGGGGGCACCATCGTCTGGGAGGACCTGCCGTTTACCAGCGAGGACTCCGGGCCGGCGATGACGGTGACGGCGCAGCCACGCGCCTCGGCGGCGGCGAGGATCGCGGGGGCCGTCGGGTGCTCACCCACGATGGTCACCTGGTCCAGCGCGCCCACGTAGTGCGGCAGCGAATCGGTGATGACCACGTCGCGGGTCACGGCCTCCACAGTGGCGCGGGACAGCTCATCCCAGGTCACCACCACATGCGCGCGGGGCGTGAAGCCCTCCAGCTGACGGGTGCCACCGTCGCGCACCCAGTTCGCCACGGCGCGCACCTCAGCACCCTCGTTTGCGAGCGGGAAATAGGCGGCTAGTTCACTCGTCGTTGCGGACAATAGCGAGGACCTCCTCGACGATCTCGTCCACCTCGGTCTTTGTAGGAGCCTCCACGTTGAGGCGCAACAGCGGCTCCGTGTTGGACGCGCGCAGGTTGAACCACGCCGGGGTGCCCGCAAGCTGCACCGTCACGCCGTCGAGGCGGTCGATGGAGGCGGTGCGATCCGCAAACGCATCGCACACGGCCTGCGTCTTGTCCTCCAGCTCCTGCCGGCCGGCAAGCCGCGTGTTGATCTCGCCGGAGGCCTCGTAACGGGAGTAATCCGCCATGAGCTCGCTCAGAGGCTGATCCGATTCGCCCAGCGCCGCCAGCACGTGGAGCGCGGTGAGGAGCCCGGAATCGGCGTTGAAGAACTCCTGGAAGTAGTAGTGGGCCGAGTGCTCGCCGCCGAACACGGCGTTCTCCTTGGCCATGAGCGCCTTGATAAAGCTGTGCCCCACCCGGCTGCGCACGGGGCGCCCACCGTTTTCCGTGATGAGCTCCGGCACCGTCTTGGAGGTGATGAGGTTGTGGATGATCGTCGCACCCGGGAATTTCTTGAGGTAGCGCGTGGCAACGAGGGCACAGATCGCCGAGGGGCTCACCGGCTCGCCATTCTCGTCCACCACGAACAGGCGGTCCGCATCCCCGTCGAACGCGAGCCCGATGTCGGCCTTCTGCGCGGGGGTGAATTTTTGCAGGTCCACGAGGTTCTTGGGGTCCAGCGGGTTGGCCTCGTGGTTGGGGAAGGTGCCGTCGAGCTCGAAGTAGAGGGGCTTGAGCGTGATGGGTAGCCCCTCGAAGGCCGCCGGGACGGTGTGGCCCGCCATGCCGTTACCCGCGTCCACGGCTACCGTCATGGGGCGCATTCCGGAGAGATCGACCAGTCCGCGCAGGTGGTCAACGTAGCCCTGGAGCATATCGCGCTCCTCGTAGCTGCCCTTTTCACCGTCGTATTCGGGGAGATCGGAGCACACCATGAGGGCGATTTCCGCCAGTCCGGTGTCGCGGCTGACGGGCTTTGCGCCCGGCCGGCACAGCTTGATGCCGTTGTACTTTGCCGGGTTGTGGCTCGCCGTGAACATCGCGCCGGAGGTGTTGAGGGCCCCGGCCGTGTAGTACAGCTCGTCGGTGGAGCTCAGGCCGACGAAGATGACGTCTACGCCCTGTGCCCGCGCGCCGTCGCTGAAGGCCTGCGCCAGCTCGGGTGAGCTTTCGCGCATGTCGTGGGCGACTGCGATGGAGGTCTCCCCGTCACGTTTGATGAGCACGGAAAATGCTGCGCCGATGTCGCGCACGAGGTCAGCATCCAGCGTCTCGCCGACTACTCCTCGCACGTCATAGGCCTTGATTACGGTGTCAATGAATTCTGGACTCCGCGTTGTCATCTCCGGTATCTCCTTTGAGCGTTGGTACGTTTGCCTAACGGTTAACGCGCGCGAAAAGTGCCCCTCTCTTCCCCCGGGGTTGGCGCGCATGGGTGGTGGGCTATTCCTCGACGTCGGGTACGACGCGCAGGTGTCCCCTTCTCGTCGGCCCCTTTGTTGCTTGTCGACGCTTCGGTGCCGGGGGTGCCTGGTTGCCTGTTTTCTCCCGCACGACGGTGGGAGGGGTGTTCTCCGGCGCCCGCAGCGTGAGGTTGTGCTTGGAGGGGTGGTGGAAAATATCCTCGCCGTCGGGCTCCGGCTTGCGGTGGCGCCCCTCCGAGTGCTTGACGAGCCCCGTCTGGGTGCGCCCGGCCTCGCGTACGGCCTCGGCCAGCGCGGTGAGGTCGTCATCCTCCTCGTAATCGAATCCCAGGTCCTCGTACTTGAGGAGCGTCCAGCCGACCGGGGGCCGGATCGATTCGGCATGCTTTTCGCACAGGTCCCACATGTGCGGGTTAGACGTGGGCGCCAGCGGTCCGAGGTACGCGGTGGATTCCGAGTACGCGTAGGACAGCGTGGCGACAGCAGGTCTTCCGCATCCGGGGCGACAGCAGCGTCGAAAAGTATTCACGGTGTACCAGTCTAGACTACGGCGCAACTAGAATTGGGACCCATGGTGGCTACATCACGACACGGACGATCAAAACGCGGCCCGCGCGGCCCGCTTCTCCCCCACGACGTTCCGCGCGCGCGGACCCGCAGCCAGCAGTTCGACGCCAACGTGCTGGAGGCGTACGCCCCGTTCCTCCACCGCTACTACGAGGAGCTGTCGCTCATCGACGTCGCCGTCGACACCGTCCCGCGGATGCAGCTCAACCCCGACGCCGCCGCCGTTGATTCTGACATTGTTGCCGACGGCCCAGTCCCCCTGGGCAGGATCGTACCCGCCGGCCTCGATGCCTCCGGCCGCCCTACCAAGCCGCGCATCGTCATCTTCCGCGGCCCCGTCCAGGAGCGCGCCCGCGACACGCTGGAGGAGCTCGACCTGTTGACCTCCATCCTCACCGAGCTCATCTCCGGCTACCTGGGCATTGACCCCGAGGACCTGGAGACCGACGAATAGGGGGCTGCGCCCCGGCGTGGGCGCACTCGGAGCGCGAAGATAAAAACCACCGGACCGAAAGGCCGGTGGTAGGCGGGAAGGGCTAGCTAGCCCAGCTTTTTCTTCAGACGGCGGCGCTCACGCTCGGAGAGACCGCCCCAAATCCCGAACCTCTCATCGTGCTCGAGGGCGAACTCAAGGCACTCGTCCCGCACGGAGCAGGCCTTGCAAATGCGCTTTGCCTCACGCGTGGATCCACCCTTCTCCGGGAAGAACGCATCCGGATCCGTTTGCGCACACAGCGCCTGATCCTGCCATTGCTGTTCCACCGCGGTGAACAGGTCGTCGAAACTGAGCCCCTCTATAAAGGCATCCCGCTGACGATCATCGCTGGGCGATGCGTCGGCTCCGCGAAGTACTGAGGAATCTTCCACGGGCTCTACCTTTCTGGTCTCGATGGGCTACCGCTGGTGCACCTTGTGGGGGACGGCACCTGGTTACGTGCGCCACCATACCCGCACGCACATTTTTATGCGTCGAGCCGGAGCACACAGGCTGTTTCGCCGTCGCAGGAAGCACCCTGCCGGTCACCGCTGCCAACTCCCTAAAGAGTTGCACAGGTGCAATTATTCCGCGAATCACAAAATGTAGTCAACCCACAACAGTCAATTTGTGAATACTTTTTCCAAATTCCCAGGAATAAGACAACAATCGTCACACTGGTAACACAACAGGTGAGCCGGGGGTAATTGTCGGGGGTAGCACATATAGCGCCTCCCCCTTTCCTGCACCCCAGATTTCCACACGCCCGGCGTGTCCGCTGAGAAAAACCCACACCGCGTGCTAGAAGCCGCTACGCATCCGAGGAGAATCGCACGCCGTTGTCCGGGATCTCCACGCCCGGCCACACGCGCATCCCCTGCCGCAGCTCGCACCGCGCGCCGATGCGCACACCGTCACCGATGATGCACCCGCTGATCCTCGCGTTGGCACCAATGTGGCACCCCTCGCCGATGATGGAATCCGCGATCGTGGCCCCCGCCTCGATCTGTGCACCGTCGAATACCGCGGTGGAATCCAGCCGGCACCCAGCGGCGATCTCCACGCCACGGCCAACGACGGTGCCTCCGAGAAGGAGGACACCGTCTTTCACCCCGGCCGTCGGGTCGACAATGGCTTCGCCGTGTTTTCCGTCGAGAAGCGGAGAAGGAGCGATACCACGGACCAAGTCGGACGAACCGCGGACGAAGTCCTGAGGAGTCCCCATGTCGCGCCAATACGCGTGGTCAACATGCCCAAACACCCGGTGCCCATCCTTGAGCAGAGTGGGGAACGTCTCCCGCTCCACCGACACGCTCCGGCCCGCGGGAATGGACTCGATGATGCTGCGCTTGAACACGTAACAGCCCGCGTTGATCTGGTTCGTCGGCGGATCCTCCGTCTTCTCCAGGAACGCCAACACGCGCCCCTCCGAATCAGTCGGAACGCAACCGAACGCGCTGGGGTCAGCCACCCGCACCAGGTGCAACGTCACATCGGCATCATGCACCCGG
This sequence comes from Corynebacterium pyruviciproducens ATCC BAA-1742, assembly GCF_000411375.1. Classification (GTDB taxonomy): domain Bacteria; phylum Actinomycetota; class Actinomycetes; order Mycobacteriales; family Mycobacteriaceae; genus Corynebacterium; species Corynebacterium pyruviciproducens. The sequence goes on from NZ_KE150448.1 coordinate 117,550, forward strand.
TGCGTCTCCACAATCCCCGCAAGGTCCGAGCCGGCCAACACGTCGCCGTTGAACACCATGACCGTGTCCTGACGCAGCTTGGGCAGCACGTTGCGGATGCCACCGCCGGTGCCCAGCGGCTCCTCCTCCACCACGTAATCGATCTCCAGCCCGAACTCCTCGCCCGAGCCGAAGTACTCCTCAAACACCTCCGCCTTAAACGAAGTGCCCAGCACCACGTGCTCAATGCCCGCCGCCTTGATCCGCGCCAACAGATGGCTGAGGAACGGCACCCCCGCCGTGGGCAGCATCGGCTTCGGCGTGTTCACCGTGAGCGGGCGCAGGCGCGTGCCCTTACCACCCACGAGGATCACCGCATCAACGCTGGACAAAGGATTATTCTCGGTCATATTTCGTCCTTTACTTCTTCCTCAGTCGCGCACACGAAACAGCGATGAGTGCACGCACTTTAAGCCCCATCCACAGCGCCGCACGCAGCGGTGCCTGAATCAACCCCGGGTGACGGTCAGCCTGGAACCGGTACGCCGAATCGTGGTGGGCCGGCAGCATCTTCTCCGGGTGCTTGCCCGCCGCATGCCCCACCGCATGCTGGATCGTCGCCGCGGGACACAACACGTTCACGTAGCCGTGGCGGGAAAATCGATCGCCCAGATCGACATCTTCCATGTACATAAAGTAGCGCTCATCAAACCCGCCGACGGCCTCAAACGCGTCCCAGCGCACCAACAGGCACGAACCGGACAGCCAGCCAGCCGTACGCTCGGTGGACATGTCGCTCGCGTTGCGGTACGCCGCCGTCCACGGATTCGACGGCCAAATCCCGCTGAACAGGGCGTGGCCGATGCCGTTGGTAATCGTGGGAACAGCCCGCGCCGACGGATAGGCGCTGCCATCCGCCTCCACAATCACAGGCCCCACGCTCGCGGCGTTCGGCCACCGCTTCGCGCACTCCACCAGCGTATCGATGGAATTCTCGCCGAACTCCACGTCCGGGTTGGAGATGATGAAGAACTCCTCGTCGATGTCGCCTGAACGCCGTTTATCTACCAAGCGCCGGGCGGCGATGTTGATGGCCGTGCCGTACCCCACGTTGCCCCCGGTGGGCAGGAACTCCACCGCCGGGTCCGCCGCCGCCTGCTGCTCGGGCACGCCGTCGGTCGAGCCGTTGTCCGCGAGGACTGTGTACGTCCCCCGCGCGGTCGCGCGAGCCAGGGAATCGACAAACCGCCCCAGGTACCCGCCCGGGGAGTATGTAACGGTAATGACTGCAATCGGCTTCACGGTCACTGAATCCTACCTGCAACGGCACGCTCGACACCGCTTCGCCACTCCGGAAACGGCGTAAACCCAGCAAGTTCCCAGGAACGGGTGGACAGCACACTCCACGGCGGACGCTTGGCAACCTGCGGGTATTCCTCACTCGTGCACGCCGTCACTAGCCCCGGGTCTGCCCCCGCCGCTTGGTAGGCGGCGCGTGCCATGTCGAACCACGTCGCCTGCCCGCTTCCCACTCCGTGGACCACCCCCGTCGCCTCCGAATCCACCGCCTCCCACAGCCCGCGCGCGAGGTCGAAGGCGAAGGTGGGGCTGCCCGTTTGGTCGGCAACCACGCGCGAGGCCTGCCCCCGGCGCGCCCGGGCCACCATGGTGGACACGAAGTCTTTCACGCTTGGTAGGCAGTCGCCACTGAACAGCCACGCCGTCCGCACGATGAGAGCGTTCCCCCGCTGTACCAGCGCCCGCTCGCCGCCCAGCTTGGTGGTGCCGTACACGGTGTCCGGCTCCGTTTCGTCCTGCGGCATCAGTGGCACGCGCGGGGCCCCCGAGCCGAACACATAGTCGGTGGACACGTGGACGATGCGGGCGTCCGTGAGCTCCCCCAACCGCTCGACACCGCGGTGGTTGACGTCCTCTGCTGCCTCCCGGTCACTTTCTTGCTTGTCGACGTCCGTCCGCGCCGCGCAGTTGACCAGGCACCCGACCCCCGCCAGTGCCTCGCGGGCGGGATTGTGCCCCTCGCCGTGGGCCAGGGCCGCAAGGTCGATGTCCTCGCGCCCCAGCCAGCGGACCCGGAATCCGGGGTTGGTGAGCCGAAGTGCTGTGCCCAATTGACCCGATTTGCCGAGGACTGCGATTTCCATGACACCCTTCCCGTTGTAAAATCAAGGTTCTACCATTATTACCCACACTATTGGAGGTACGCACAGGCCGTGTCCAATCGCTCCCGCCTGGTTCGAGATATCCAGCCCGCACCACGGTCAACGCCCCGCACCCAGCAGAAAGGTTCGCGCCTCCTGCGTGGCGTGGTAGCTGGGGTGAGCGCTCTGGCACTGCTCTTTTCCGGGCTCGGATACGCCTCGGTGGGGCGGCTCGGCAGCGAGGTCGCGGGCACCGGCAACCTCCAACTCGGCGGCGGGGGTGGCATCAAGCACGGCGATGCCAAGGACGGCGCCACCGACATTCTGCTTGTGGGCTCCGACTCCCGTTCGGACGCCCAGGGCAACCGGCTCACCCCCGAGGAGATCGACCTCCTCCACGCCGGCGACGAGGAGAACGACAACACGGACACGATCATGCTCATCCGTGTGCCCAACGACGGGTCCTCCGCCACCGCCATCTCGCTGCCGCGCGACACCTACATTCATGACCCCGAGCACGGCAACATGAAGATCAACGGCGTGTACAAATCGTACAAGGACGACCGCGAGATCGAGCTGCGTGAGGAGGGGCGCACGGACGAGAGCTTCATCGAAAACGAGGCCAAGGACGCCGGCCGACGCGGACTCATTCAGGCCGTGTCCAACCTCACGGGCATCACCGTCGACCACTACGCGGAAATCGGGCTCCTCGGGTTCGTACTGTTCACCGATGCCGTCGGCGGGGTGGACGTGTGCCTCAACGACGCCACCTACGACGAGTACTCGGGCGCCGATTTCCAGGCCGGCTACCAAACACTTGGCGGCCCGCAGGCCCTCGCCTTCGTCCGCCAGCGCCACGGCCTCCCGCGCGGCGACCTCGACCGCATCGTCCGCCAGCAGGCGTTCATGGCCTCGCTCGTGCAGAAGGTCCTGTCCTCGGACACCCTCACCAACCCGTCGAAGCTCACCGAGCTTGCCGAGGCCGCCCGTCGCTCCGTCATCATCGACAAGGATTGGGACATCGTCAGCTTCGCCACGCAGCTGCAAAACCTCGCCGGCGGTAACGTCCGCTTCGACACCATCCCCGTCACCTCCGTCGACGGGGTGGGCGACTACGGCGAATCAATCATCACCGTCGACCCCGAGGAGGTTAAGGCGTTCTTCACTTCCCTGCTCGGCACCAAGGAGAACCCCAACCCGGCGGCCGGCGAGCAACAGACCCCCGTCACGGTGACCGTCCTCAACGCCTCCCAGATCTCCGGGCTCGCAGGCTCGGTTGCCGGCTGGCTTCGCGACGACGGCTACCGCGTCACCTCCGTCTCCAACGCCCAGGCCGGCCTCTACACCAACTCCCAGGTGGTCGCCGCCACCGAGGACGACCCGGCGGCGAAGGAGCTCGCCCAAAAACTCGGCGGCCTGCCCATCACCACCTCCACCACGGTGGACCCGGGCTCCGTCGTCGTCGTCACCGCCGGTGACTACCAGGGCCCCAAGTCGGACAACGCGTTCGAGGAAGAGGAAGACACCGGCGGCACCGTCGTCGGCCAGCCCGGCGCGGAGCTCGAGGATCCCCTCTCCCCCACCATCACGGCGGAGGGCAATAGGCCACAGTGCGTAAACTAGCTCGAATGGAGCTACTCGCACACCTTTCCCCCACCGAACCCCGCGTGACCGTGTACAACGAGGCGCTTGGTAGTCGCGTGGAGTTTTCCGCCCTCACCCTCACCAACTGGGCCGCCAAGGTGGCCAACATGTTGCGGGAGGAGTGCGACCTCACCCCCGGCGACGCCATCGCCCTCGACGTGCCCCACGATTGGCAGGAGATCGTCATCGTCCTCGGCGCCCTCGCCGCCGGCGTCACCTACCAGGTGGGTGACGATACCACCGGCGACGAGGAGGTCGCCTTCGTGGGCGAGGGCACGCAGTCCGATGCCCCCACCGTCATCGTCGTCGGCGACGACCCGCTCGGCGCCCCCGTCGCCGACCTTCCGGCGGCAGCCCTCGACTTTTCCACCACCGTGCGCATGTACGCCGACGATTTCCCGGAACCGACGGCGAGCCTGGCCGCGCCCGGCTCGCCTACCAAGCGCATCGTTCGCGCGTCGGCAAGCACTGTGACCCAGACCCTTGAACAGCTGGCCACGGGTGGCGCGATCGTCATCGTGCGCGGCGCGGCAACCGACGAGCGCATGGCCCACATCGCCGACGTGGAAAGGGCGACCGCTTGGTAGGCTGAAAACGTGGCTGACGTAAGTTTTACCAACGTAGATATCCGTTACCCCGGTGCCAAAGAACCCACCGTCAAAAACCTCAACCTCGACATAGCTGACGGCGAATTCCTCGTGCTCGTGGGCCCCTCCGGCTGCGGCAAATCCACCTCGCTGAGGGCGCTTGCGGGGCTGGAAAAAGTCTCCTCCGGCACCATCACCATCGGCGGCCGCGACGTCACCGACCTCGAACCCGCCGACCGCGACGTGGCTATGGTGTTCCAAAACTACGCCCTTTACCCGCACATGACCGTGGCCAAGAACATGGGATTCGCGCTCAGCCTGGCCAAGATGCCACAAAAAGAGATCGACGAGCGCGTCGCCCGCGCCGCCGACATGCTCGACCTCACCGAATTCCTCGACCGCAAACCGAAGGACCTCTCCGGCGGCCAGCGTCAACGCGTGGCCATGGGGCGCGCCATCGTCCGTGAGCCGCAGGTGTTCCTCATGGACGAGCCCCTCAGCAATCTCGACGCGAAACTGCGTGTCCAAACCCGCACCCAACTCTCCCACCTGCAGCGGCGGCTCGGCACCACAATGATCTACGTCACCCACGACCAGGTGGAAGCCATGACGATGGGCGACCGCGTCGCCGTGCTCAAAGACGGTGAGCTCCAACAAGTTGCTCCCCCGCGGGAGCTTTACGACGCCCCGGCCAATGCGTTTGTCGCCGGTTTCATCGGCTCGCCCTCCATGAACTTGATCCCCGCCGACGTCGCCGGGCTCGGCGCGGTGACCTTTGGGATTCGCCCGGAGGACCTCGTCTGCAGCGCGGACGACGTGAGTGGAATCCCCGCAGTGGTCGACATCGTCGAGGAGCTTGGTAGCGTCGCCTACGTCTACGCACACCGTCTCGACGACCCCTCCAGCACACTCATCTCCCGGCTCTCCGACGGCCACCCCTCCCCCTTCAGGGGGGACCACGTCCGCCTGGTAGCCGACATGGACAAGGCCCACTATTTTGACCGATCCACGGGCACACGCCTCTCCCCTCCCCAAAAATAGGGTTAATTTCACGAATTTGCACCGCTTGGTAGTTAATCTGGTTCTAACCAGTTGTTCATAACAAAGGAAGGTTCACGTGTTTACCAAGCGTTTGACCGTCATCGGTGCCGTCTGCACCGCCGCAGCCCTGGCCTTGACCGGCTGCTCTTCCGAAAGTTCTGCACCGGAGGGTGAGAACCAGTCGTCGACAAGCGAAGCGACGGGGACCGCCGACCGCGGGCCCATCACCTTCGCGATGGGCAAGAACGACACCGACAAGCTCCAGCCCGTCATCGAAAAGTGGAACGCCGACCACCCCGACGAGCAAGTCGAGCTCAAAGAACTCGCCGGCGAGGCCGACGCGCAACGCGAAACCCTCGTCCAATCCCTCCAAGCCGGCTCCAGCGACTACGACGTCATGGCACTCGACGTCATCTGGACCGCCGACTTCGCAGCCAACCAATACCTCGCACCCCTCGAAGGCGACCTCAAGGTAGACACCTCCGGGCTGCTGCCCGCCACCGTCGAGTCCGCCACCTACCAGGGCAAGCTCTACGCACTGCCGCAAAACACCAACGGCCAACTCCTGTTCCGCAACACCGACCTCGTCACCGACGCGCCGGCGAACTGGGCTGAACTCGCCGAAAGCTGCAAGGGCCTGGACAAAGACTGCCTCACCCTGCAACTCAAGCAATACGAAGGCCTGACCGTCAACACCACCGGCTTCATCAACGGCTGGGGCGGCAGCGTCCTCGACGACTCCGAACAGCCCGCCGTCGAAACCGACCAGGCCAAGGAAGGCATCCAAGCGCTAGTCGACGGCTACGCCGACGGCACCATCGCCAAGGCCTCCACCTCCGCCACCGAAGAAGAAACTAACCTCGCCTTCACCGAAGGCAACACCGCCTACGCCATCAACTGGCCCTACATGTACACCAACGCCGAAAAAGCCGGCATCAACTTCGAAGTCACGCCCCTGGTAGGCAAGGACGGAACCGGCGTCTCCACCCTCGGCGGCTACAACAACGGCATCAATATCAACTCCAAGCACAAGGCGACCGCCCGCGACTTCATCGAATTCATCATCAACGAAGACAACCAGGCCTCCTTCGCCGACGCCTCCTTCCCGCCCGTCCTCGCATCCATCTACGACGACGCCACCCTCGTGGAGAAGTACCCCTACCTCCCCGCACTGAAGGAATCGCTGGAAAACGCCAAACCGCGCCCCGTCAGCCCCTTCTACCCCGCCATCTCCAAGGCCATCCAAGACAACACCTACGCCGCCATCACGGCAGGCAAGTCTGTCGATGACGCCACCAAGGACATGGCCGCTGCGATCACGCAGGCGTCCAAGTAACTAACCCCGCACCAATTACCGCTGCCTACCAAGCAGCGGTAATTTTTATGAATTAAAAAAATCGAGCCACCCATCCCACTCGCGGTCGACCTGCGCCCGCCCCGCTTGGTAGGAGGCCAGAATCTTCTTCCCATCCCGCTCCCGGTTACTCACCAACGGCCCCTCGGGATAAAACACCTTCGCTCGCCCCTCCCTCTCCAGCTTCTCGACGACCTCCAGCGACGCGTTGTACCTCTCGTGTCGCGTCAGCATGAGCTCGGCCACCTTCGGGTACTTCCGCAACGCGCGCCGCACAAGCTCGGGGTGGGACGGCGCTACGCGACGGAAGCCGCGGGGGCGGCTGAGCACGATGGCGTATTTCTCAGCCCTACCAAGCGCCGGGACGATGGGGATGCCACCGGTGGTGCCGACGGCGCCGTCGACAAACGGGTGGCCATCGATGATCGGTGTCTTCATCACACCCGGCATCGTGGCGGATGCCCGCGCCGCCAGCATCACCGACCGCTTGGTAGGCAGATCCTTTCTGGTCCAGGTCACCGTCTCCCCCGTATCAGCTCGCACAGCCTGAATGCACACCTCGGCGGGGTGGGCGAAGAAAGCGTCGAAGTCAAAGGGGAGGGCGCCGTCGGGGCGGGCGATGTCCTGGTAGATGTACTGACCGTCGATAAGCCCCCTACCACGCAGGAGCGGGGAGAGACCACCGACGCGGGGGGAGGAGAGGAGCGTCGAAAAGCTGACACGAGCGCGGTACTCGTCACCCGAAAGATAGTTGAGAACGTGGGAGGCACCGGCGGAAATACCACCAGCCCAGCCGACCGTAACGTGAGAGGAAATCAACCGTTCGAAAAAGCGGGCCGTGTAACTCGCCCGCATGCCGCCACCCTCGACGACAAGCGCCACATCTTTACACATATTCACAACCGTAGTCTCCTAAACTGAAACCAAACCCCTACCAAGGAAAGGGACAGCGTGCACAAAGCAAAACAAGCCCGCACAGCGTGGGCGCTCATCGCCCCCACCCTCGCGGTCCTCGGAGTAGTCATCGGGTACCCCATCATCCGGGCCATCTGCCTCTCCTTCCAACAGGACAAACACCTCGACCCCGAAACCGGACTCTTCGTCCAAGGCGGCTTCGCCGGCGCCGACCACTACCTCTACTGGCTCCAACAACGCTGCATGACACCCAGCGGCGTGGTCGCCACCTGCCCGCCCGGCACCATCGCCACCGACTTCTGGCCCGCCGTCCGCATCACGCTGTTCTTCACCGTCGTCACCGTCGCCCTCGAAACCCTCCTCGGCCTCTGGATGGCCACCGTCATGAACAAGGAATTCCCCGGCCGCGGACTCCTCCGCGCCGCCGTCCTCGTCCCCTGGGCCATCCCCACCGCCGTCACCGCCAAACTCTGGCAATTCCTGTTCTCCGACAACGGCCTCATCAACTCTCTGCTTGGTAGGGAAACATCCTGGACCACCGACCCCTGGGCCGCCCGCACCGCCGTCATCATCGCCGACGTCTGGAAAACCGCACCCTTCATGGCACTCCTCATCCTCGCCGGCCTCCAAATGATCGACAAGGAAATCTACGAAGCCGCACGCGTCGACGGCGCAGGCCGCTTCCAAATCTTCACCAACATCACCCTGCCGCTGGTCAAACCCGCACTCATGGTCGCCGTCCTCTTCCGCACACTCGACGCACTACGCATGTACGACCTACCAGTCATCATGATCTCGCCGAGCTCCAACTCCCCCACCGCCACCATCTCACAACTCGTCGTCGAAGACCTCCGGCAAGGAAACTTCAACTCCGCCAGCGCCCTATCCACACTCATCTTCCTCCTCATCTTCGCCGTCGCATTCATCATGATCCGGTTCCTCGGGGCGGATGTGGGGCCGAAAAAGCCGCCGAAAAAGGTCGCTCCCCTACCAAGCGAACCGAAGCCCGTGGTACCGATTCGCATCGCCGGAAACGCCATCTCTACCAAGGAGATTCAACGATGAAACACGCACGCACCTACTTCGGTTTCGCCGTCATCATCCTGTGGACTTTGGCACCGTTCTACTGGATGGTCGTCACCGCCTTCCGCGATTCCGACCACACCTTCGACACGACGCCATTTTTCACCCACGTCACCCTGGAAAACTTCCAGGACGCGCTCGCCACCGACAAAGGCAACAATTTCCTCCAGGCAATTGGCAACTCGCTCATTATCTCCATCGCTACCACGGCACTCGCGGTCCTGGTAGGGGTACTGGCTGGTTACGCCCTCGCCCGCCTCAATTTCCGCGGCAAGGGCATCGTCACCGCGATCATCTTGGCGGCCTCGATGTTCCCTGGTATCGCCTTGGTAACGCCCCTGTTTCAGCTGTTCAGCAACATTGGCTGGATTGGTACTTACCAGGCGCTCATTATCCCGAATATTTCGTTTGCGTTGCCGCTGACGGTGTATACGCTCATTAGCTTCTTCCGGCAGCTGCCGTGGGAGTTGGAGGAGGCCGCGCGTGTGGATGGCGCGAGCCGGTTCACTGCGTTTAGGAAGGTGTTGTTGCCGCTGGCGGCGCCGGCGTTGTTTACCACGGCGATTTTGGCGTTTATTGCGACGTGGAATGAGTTCATGTTGGCTAAGCAGTTGTCTACCACTGCGACGGAGCCGGTGACGGTGGCGATTGCCCGCTTCAGCGGTCCGAGCGCTTTCGAGTACCCGTATGCGGCTGTTATGGCTGCGGGCACCCTGGTAACGGTTCCCCTGGTAGTGATGGTGCTCGTTTTCCAGCGTCGCATCGTCGCCGGCCTGACCGCGGGTGGTGTGAAGGGCTAGAGGCACGGCGAATGGCCCATCAGGATTGTTCCTGGTGGGCTTTTCGACGTCTGGGGCTCACCGTTCTCGGTAGACTCCCCGTTGTTTCATGTTGATCCCGCGTCCGCTGCGGCCGCGGAGCTCGCTGCGGTTGACGAGGTGTTCGTCGGAGCCGGGTGGTATGAATCCGGCTTCGCCGGTGATGGGGTCGCGTTCGTGGCGGCCGTTTTTGGGTTTACCAGGGTCGTCGTCGTTGCGTCCGTTGTGGTATTTGCAGGCGGCGATGATGACCTCGGCGTTGGTGGGTCCGCCACGGGACCAGGCGTGTGAGTGGTGCATCTGGCTGTAGACGGCGAGGCGGTAGCAGCCGGGGTGCGAGCAGAAGATCTGGTCGCAGGCGATGGCGGAGCGCAGCTGCTTGGTAGCGAAACGTTGGTTTTCCAGCTGGTAGTGGGCGCCAATGTTACCGTCGGCGTCGTAGATGGTGACGAAGCCGAAGGGGGCGAGGCGGGAGTTGGCGAGGTCGGTGGCGTCGATGAGGTTGCCGTCGGTGGTGGCGAACTTGCCGTCGCCGGTGTATTTCATGTCGTTGGCATCGATGATGAAGCAGGGTGCGAGCGTGCGGTCCCAGATGTGGTCGAGGGTGACGTCGTCGAAGGATTTTTCTTTCCACTTGGCGACGAGCGTGAGCAGCCCCTCGGCCCACCGTTGCGAGGTGGCCTGGTGGGAGTCGTCGGGGCCGAGCGCATTGCAGGCGGAGATGAATTCGTCCATTTGCTGCGCCTTGAGGGCGATGCGCGCGTGCTTGAGACCGGTGGCATCGGCTTGCTTGGAGACGGTGACGGATGGCTTGGTAGTGCGGGGCATCAAGTCGCGCCCCTGTTCCGTGCACGCTTTCTTCATCTCGGGCACGCTTGGTCGCTTGTCGACGGCGAAGGTGAGCATTTTGTCCCGGTAGTTTTCCCGCTCTTCCGGTTCCAGGTTGTTCATCCCCTTGGAGATGTATACCAGGAAGGCGGTGGGGAGGGTAGCGGGGCGGGGGTCGGCGACGACGTCGTAGTCGACCCAGTTGGTAGCGCCGTTGACGAGCCAGCGGGCGAAGGATGGATCGAACATGTAGTCGTCGACAAGCTTCTCCACACGCATCGCGACGGACGACCCGAGGGCGAGGGCGTCGCGGAAGGCACCGGTGCCCGTGAGGCCGAGGGCGATGGTGTCGAGAGATTGCGTCATGCCCCGAACAATAGCTACCAAGCGCAGCGGGCGCGCTTGGTAGGCGAAAATCTGTGGATAACTCTGCTTCGCAGGTGCTACCGGCTGTGGAATTTGCGCCACAGGATGCGAGCAAAAGAGTGCGGAATCGCCAGCAATTCGCGGGTATAGATGAATGCTCGCCGATTGCGCGGTGTCGGCGCCGTAATCACCCGAATGTCGAAGCCGTGGTGCCAGGCCCACAGGCGGACGCGGGGGGCGTGGAAGTCGCTCGTGACGACGTCGAAAAGCGTGGCGCTACCAAGCGCCCGGGAGGCGTTTTCCAGGTTCTCGTTGGTGGAGCGGGCGCGGGGCTCGACGATGATCTGGGCGGGATCGACCCCGTGGTCGGTCAACCAGGCGTGCATCGCCTCAGCTTCGCCGTTGTGGCCGGTGACCACGACGGTGGTGGCGGGGGTGATGTGGCGACGGGCGACTACCAGGCGACGGGTGAGGGTGGCGCCTGGTAGGCCGTCGACAAGCCGGGAGCCGAGGATGACGAGCGGGGGCACGTTAGGACAAGCGCTCGCGGAGACGTCGGTCCTTCTCCTCCACCTCGGCGGCCATGTCCGCTTGGTAGGCGGCCATCGCGTCGGTGAGAGCCGGATCGCCAACACCAAGGATCCGCACGGCGAGGAGACCAGCGTTCTTCGCCCCGCCGATGGAGACGGTGGCTGTGGGCACGCCGGAGGGCATCTGCACGATGGACAGGAGCGAATCGAGGCCGTCGAGGTCCTTGAGCGCGCGGGGGATGCCGATGACCGGCAGCGGGGTCGCCGCGGCCGTCATACCAGGCAGGTGGGCGGCACCGCCGGCGCAGGCGATGATGACTTTGAGGCCGCGGGTGTGGGCCGTGCGGGCGTAGTCGAGCATCCGGTCGGGGGTGCGGTGGGCGGAGACGACGGCGACCTCGTAGCTGACGCCGAAGTGGTCGAGGATCTCGGCGGCGGGCTTGACGGTGTCCCAATCCGAGTCGGACCCCATGATGATTCCTACCAGTTCGTTACTCATGTTTACCCACTATAATCGCGGCGGCGGCGCGGGCCCGGGCGCGGACGGTTGTGGCATCGGCGCCGGAGACGTTGACGTGGCCGAGTTTGCGGCCGGCGCGGTAGGACTTGCCGTACCAGTGGATCTTGGCCTCCGGGTAGGTTTCCCACACCGTGCGCATGGCGGCGGGGATGTCCTGTTCCTTGTCGCCGCCGAGGGTATTGACCATGCACGTGGCCGGCGCGGTGAGCGCGGTGGAGCCGAGCGGGAGGTCGAGGACGGCGCGCAGGTGCTGCTCGAACTGGCTTGTCACGGAGCCGTCCTGGGTCCAGTGGCCGGTGTTGTGGGGGCGCATGGCGAGCTCGTTGATGAGGATCTCCCCGTCGGTCGTCTCGAACAGTTCGACGGCGAGGACGCCGGTGACCCCGAGCTTCTCGGCGACGGTGCGGCCGATGTGGCGGATCGTCTCCTCCTGCTCGTCGGTAAGCCCCGGCGCGGGGGTCAGGGCCTCCACGCAAATGCCGTCGGTTTGGATGGTCTCGGTGATGGCCCACTGGGCGATGTCACCGGAGGGGCGGCGGGCCGAGAGGATGGACAGCTCACGCTTGAGCTCCACCTTGTCCTCGGCCATGAGGTCCACACCCTTATCCATGAGCTCGGCGGCGAGGGTGGGGGCGTCGTCGGTAAACCACACGCCGTGGCCGTCGTAGCCGCCGCGGATGGCCTTGAGGCAGATCGGTTTTCCGCTTGGTAGGGCTGCGGGGTCGGTGACGTTGGTGAACCACGGCACCGGCAGGCCCAGTTCCTGCATCTTCTCGCGCATTTTGAGCTTGTCCTGGGCGTAGATGAGAGCGTCGGGGACAGGCTGGACGTTGATGCCGGAATCGATGAGCGTGTGGAGGATGTCGTTGGGGACGTGCTCGTGGTCGAAGGTGACGGCGCTGGCACCTGAGGCGACGGCTTGGACGTCGGCAAGCTGGGTGTAGTCGCCGACGGTGATGTCGGGGGTGACCTGGGCCGCCGAGGAGTCGGTGGCGCCTGCCAGGAGGCGGATGGTCAGTCCTAGTTCTGTTGCTTCTGTTTGCATCATGCGGGCGAGCTGCCCGTCGCCGATGACGGTGACGATGGGCATGCCCGGTGCGTGGGGATCATTAGTGCTCACGCTAATAAAGCCTAGTAGCCCGACTCAATGAGGCGAACGAGCTGCTTGGTTTTGGGCATGTGGCGGATGACGAGGGGGCGGGGTTCGTCATAAAGGGAGACGACGAGGTCGCCGGAGCGCCGGTGCACGGTGTCGATTTCCTCGAGGAACACGCTGCGGCTGCGGGTGAATAGTCCCGGCTTGCGGGTCACGATCCGTTTGGTAGTGATGGTGGTGCGGGCGGTGCGGCTCATGAGCACCGGCCACAGGAACCCGACCACCACCCACACCGCCCACACAGCGAGGACGATGGGCCGCCAGGCGGGTGGCAGCGCCACGCCGAGGAGCTCGGGTCCGCCCGGCCGGTCAAACACCCCGAGCGCCATAGAGCACACGCCGGTGGCAAGGATGAGCTGCACGACGGGCATGGTGAGGTGGCGAAACGGGGTGGTGACATCGGCAAGGATGACTTCGCCGGGCTCGAGCTTCACGCGTTACTCCAGTGGGCGGACGTGGTGGACCTCGCCGGCGGAGAGCTCGTGGCGTTCGCCGCGCTCGTCGCGGACGACGAGGAAGCCCTCGTCGGTGACGTCGATTGCCCTACCAAGCAGGTCGTCGGTGCCGGGGCGCATGACGCGGACGTCGAGGCCGATGGTGGAGCACACGGCGCGGTAGTCGTCCATGTGGATGTCGCCGCGGGACCAGGCGCCAAGCCGGGTGCGCATCGCGGTGAGAACGGCGATGGACAGTTCGGTGCGGTCGACGTCGATGCCCTCGAGAGCAAGGGAGGTGGCGTTGTCCACTGGTAGTTCCTCACGGGTGAGCGAGTGGTTGAGGCCGCAGCCGAGGACCACCTCGGGGTGATTGGTGGCAAGGGCCTGCGCTTCGCCGAGGATGCCGCAGATCTTGTTGCCGGAAACGAGGACATCGTTTGGCCATTTGAGTGCAACACGTTCGTGGAGAAGCGGCTTTAGAGCGTCGACAAGCGCGAGCCCAGCCATGAGAGACAGTGACCCAAAGTGGTCGAGGGTGCGCGGACGCACGAGGATAGAGAAGGTGACCTGGGAGGACCGGGGGGTGACCCAGGCGCGACCGCGGCGGCCGCGACCGGAGTCTTGGAACTCGGCGAGCTCGGCGGTGAAGGTGGGTGCACCGTCGGCGGCGGCCTGGAGGAGATCAGCGTTGGTGGAACCTGTGGAATCGACGACGGTGAGACGTTCGTAGAGGCCTGTGTCTACCAGGCGACGGCGAAGCTCGTCGCGGTCGAGGGGAGCGCGCGTGGTCATAGTTCAAAAGTGTAGCCCGACACGCCCACCCCACCCCAATGGGTGTAAGAACCGGACAAGAGTCAGACATCCGATGTCCTGAGCCGACAGCGCCGTCTACCCCCGAGCCCAGCAGTTTTAGCCCAGCTCACCCCCATAGGTCATACGTTAACCTGGGGATACGAGCGGGGGCCCGAAAAATCGAACGTGGGAAACGTCACATTCACACCAGTGGTTCACGCTAGACTGACCCTATGACAGCATCAATTAAAACCACCGAGGACAAGCCCGACCTCACTACCACGGCCGGCAAGCTCGCAGACCTGAGGAATCGCATCGCGGAAGCCCGCTTCCCCATGGGTGAGGCGCGAGTGGAGAAAGTGCACGCGAAGGGGAAGAAAACGGCGCGTGAGCGCGTTGAATATCTTCTCGACGAGGGGTCGTTCGTGGAGATCGATGCCCTCGCCCGTCACCGTTCCACCAACTTTGGGCTCGACGCCAAGCGCCCCGTCACCGACGGTGTAATCACCGGTTACGGCACCATCGACGGCCGCAAGGTGTGCGTGTTCTCCCAGGACGCCACCATCTTCGGCGGCGCGCTGGGCGAGGTGTACGGCGAGAAGATCGTCAAGATCATGGACATGGCCATCAAGACCGGTTGCCCCATGATCGGCATCAACGAGGGCGCCGGTGCCCGCATCCAGGAGGGCGTGGTCTCGCTCGGCCTGTACTCCCAGATCTTCCTCCGCAACACGCAGGCCAGCGGCGTGATCCCGCAGATCTCGCTCATCATGGGCGCCTGCGCGGGCGGCCACGTGTACTCCCCCGCCCTGACAGACTTCATCGTCATGGTGGATAAGACCTCAAAGATGTTCATCACCGGCCCCGCCGTGATTAAGACGGTCACCGGCGAGGAGGTCACACAGGAAGAGCTCGGCGGTGCCGAGACGCACATGACTATGTCCGGCACCTCGCACTACACGGCCGCCGACGAAGCCGATGCCCTCGATTTCGTCCGCGACCTGCTCAGCTACCTGCCGTCCAACAACCGCGCCGAGGCGCCGCGCACGCAGATCGCCCCCATGGAGGGTGCCATCACGGACAACCTCACCGAGAGCGACCTCGCGCTGGACACGATCATCCCCGATTCCACCAACTCCCCGTACGACATGAAAGAGGTCATCGCCTCCATCGTCGACGACGGCGAGTTCCTGGAAATCCAGGAGGCCTACGCGGAGAACCTCATCGTCGGCTTCGCCCGCATCGAGGGCCGGGCCGTGGGCATTGTGGCCAACCAACCGATGCAGTTCGCCGGCTGCCTGGACATCAAGTCCGCCGAGAAGGGCGCCCGCTTCGTCCGCACGTGTGATGCCTTCAACGTGCCGATTGTGGAGTTCGTCGACGTGCCCGGCTTCCTACCAGGCACGAACCAGGAGTACGAGGGCATCATCCGCCGCGGCGCCAAGCTGCTCTACGCGTACTGCGAGGCCACCGTGGGCAAGATCACCGTCATCACCCGCAAGGCGTACGGCGGCGCGTACTGCGTCATGGGCGGCAAGGAGATGGGTGCCGACCTGGTCTACGCCTGGCCGACGGCGGAGATCGCCGTCATGGGTGCCTCCGGCGCCGTGGGCTTCATCTACCGCAAGGAGCTAAAGAAGGCCGCCGAGGACCCGAACCAGGACATGCAGAAGTTGCTCAAGGAGTACGAGGCGGAATACGATCGCACCCTGGTGAACCCGTACGTGGCCGCCGAGCGCGGCTTTGTGGACGCGGTCATCCCGCCGAGCGAGACGCGCGGCCACCTCATCGAGGGCCTGCGGCTCCTCGACCGCAAGGTGGTCAACGTGCCGGCGAAGAAGCACGGCAACATTCCACTGTAACAAAACTGTCTGCGATCCGATAGGGGTACATATGAGTGAAAAGAAAACCAACGCTCCTGAGCTCACCGTCATCGACGGTGAGGGGACGGATGCAGGCCACGAAAGCGCGAACAAGCCCCTCTTCCGCGTGGTAAAGGGAAATCCCACGGAGGAAGAGCTCGGCGCTCTCACAGCGGTGCTGTCAACGCTGCACGCGGAGGCCGAGGAGGAGGCCGCCAAGGACCGCCACCAGCCGATAAACAACTGGGGCTCCTTCTCTGAGCGGCTCGACCGCCCGCAGACCTTCAACCCCAACGCGTTCCGCAACTGCAGGTTCTTCTAGGATCTTCCTATTTTCACCCCCGGTTCTGCCCACTTTCGGGCGGACCGGGGGTGTTTCGTCCCCCCCCACTAAAGGGGCTAGTTACCACGCAAATGTGGGTTTATACGTCCTGAACAGACACTTGTTCAGATGTCTGACTTTGTGGTTTCTGTTGTGCGAATATCCACTGCGGTGACACAATATGTTGCGTAGGAAAAATGTCGCGTGCGTCTCACCTATGGGTGCACTCGTGCGTACACCTTCAAAAAACTAAATTTGAAAGAGTGCTTACCACCCCATGACTACCAAGACTCCTACCACCGGTGAGCGGAGCGCGGACAGTCCCATTAAGGAACTGACTATCCGCGCTGTCATCATCGGTGGCCTCATCACACTGGTATTTACTGCGGCGAACGTTTACCTCGGCCTGAAAGTGGGCCTGACCTTCGCAACGTCCATTCCCGCAGCCGTGATCTCCATGGCGATTCTGCGCCGATTTGCGGACCACACCGTGCAGGAAAACAACATCGTCCAGACCATTGCATCGGCGGCGGGCACACTGTCCGCCATTATTTTCGTACTCCCCGGCCTCGTCATGATCGGCTGGTGGACTGGCTTCTCCTACTGGGAGACCGCCTGCGTTGTCGCTGTCGGCGGCATCCTCGGTGTCACATACTCCATTCCACTGCGCCGCGCCCTCGTCACCGGCTCCGACCTCCCCTACCCGGAGGGCGTGGCCGCGGCCGAGGTGCTCAAAGTGGGCGATACCCACGGCTCCGTTGAGGAAAACAAGCGCGGCCTCAAGGTGATCATCGTCGGCGGCCTCGTCTCGGCCGGCATGTCCTTGCTCACCGCGATGAAGCTCGCGGCGGGCAGCCTGAAGAGCGCGTTCCACGTGGGCTCCGGCGGATCCATGTTCGGCTTCTCCATCTCCATGGCGCTGGTCGGCGTCGGCCACCTCGTGGGCGTGGGCGTGTCTGTGGCCATGCTCGTCGGCGTGGCGATCTCCCACGGCGTGCTACTGCCCGTCATTTCTTCCGGACTGGAGCCGGAAGAAGGCGACACCTTCGCCAAGTTCGTGCAGTCCACGTTTAACGGCGACGTGCGCATGGCCGGTGCCGGCGCGATGACGGTGGCGGCCCTGTGGACGCTGCTCAAAATCATCGGCCCCATCGTCCGCGGAATCAAGGAGTCCCTGGCATCGTCCCGCCACCGCAAGGCCGGCGACGTGCTGCCCCTCACCGAGCGCGACATGCCGATGAGCGTTGTGGTTACTGTCACTCTCGCCTCCATGCTCCCCATCGGTGCGCTGCTGTGGCTGTTTGTGAAGGACACGGACATTTCGCACCACGTGGGCTCGCTCATCGCGGTGTCCATCATCTTCACGCTGCTCATCGGCCTCGTTGTGGCCGGCATCTGCGGTTACATGGCAGGTCTCATCGGCGCCAGTAACTCCCCGATCTCCGGCGTCGGCGTCATCATCGTCATCACGGCAGCCCTGCTCATCAAGGTTGTCGCCACGGGAGACGCCAGCCAGACCGACGACCTTGTCGCCTACACCCTGTTCACAGCCTCCATCGTGTTCGGTATCGCCACGATTTCCAACGATAACCTGCAGGATCTCAAGACCGGCCAGCTCGTGGGCGCTACCCCGTGGCGCCAGCAGGTCGCCCTCATCATCGGCGTGATCTTCGGCGCCGCGGTCATTCCCCCGGTGCTGCAGCTCATGCTCACCGGTTTCGGTTTCGCCGGCATGGAGGGCGCGGGCCCGGATGCCCTCGCCGCGCCGCAGGCGGCCCTCATGACGTCGCTGGCCACCGGCATTTTCGGCGGCTCCCTCGACTGGGGCCTGATCGGCACGGGCGCGCTCATCGGTTGCGCGATTGTTGCCTTCGATGAGCTCTTGGGTCGCTCGACCAAGAACAAGTACCACCTGCCGCCGCTCGCCGTCGGCATGGGCATGTACCTGCCCATCACCGTGACCTGCACCGTCCCGATCGGCGCGTTCATCGGGTACTTCTACGATAAGTTCGCCGAGAAGCACGGCGATGCCGCCGCCCAGATGAAGCGCCTCGGCGTCCTCATGGCTACCGGCCTCATCGTGGGCGAATCCCTGTTCGGCGTGCTCAACGCCGGCATCATCGCGGGCTCCGGCGTTGCCAGCCCGCTGCAGGTGGTCCCGGATTCCTTCGAGACCGCCGCCAACTGGATCGGACTCGTGGTGTTCATCGGCCTCCTGTACGGCTCGTACAAGTGGGTCTTCAACCTGTCCAAGAACGCCAAGCAGGCGATCGCGGACAAGCCTGAGTAAACCGCCAGTACCGCACGAAACCGCCTCCGCGAGGGGGCGGTTTTTTGTGCGATAATGGCACCCATGCGTGTGGTTTTAGCTTCCGGTTCCCCCTCCCGTCTCATGCTTTTGCGCAACGCGGGGGTGGAGCCCATCGTCCACCCGGCCACCGTGGACGAGGAGTCCATCCTGCGCGAGCTTGTAAGCGCGCCCCCGCGCGACCGCGTGGCGGCACTGGCGCGGGCAAAGTGCGGCGCTGTCGCGCCGCGCTATCCCGAGGACATCACCGTGGGCTGCGATTCCATGCTGTTCATCCAGGGACGGCTCACCGGCAAACCGCACACAATTGAGGAGGCTATCCGACGCTGGACCGCCCAGGCGGGCAAGGTGGGCACACTGCTCACCGCCCACTGCGTGGCGGGCCCGGGTGGCGCGCGCTACGAGGAGGTCTCGCAGACCGCCGTGCACTTTGGCACGCCTACCAAGCGCGACATCGAGGCGTACGCCGCCAGTGGCGAGCCGCTGCCGTGCGCCGGCGCGTTCACGCTGGAGGCGCTTGGTAGCTGGTTCATCGATCGGATCGAGGGCGACCCCAGCGGAGTTATCGGCCTGTCTATGTCCACCCTGCGGAAAGCCCTGTACTCCATGGGGATAGACGCCTCGCGCCTGTGGAATCGCTAGGCTTGGCGCCATGGAGAAGAAAGATTTGCTTGCACCCCCGCCCGTGAAGCTCCCCGAGGAGCCCGACCTCACGGCAGCAACCCCGGAGGATGCCGCCATCGCGCACCCGGCCTCCCCCACCGTGTGGGCTGAGCTCGCCGAGCTCGCCCTCGAGCGCCACGACGCCCCCACCGTGGCCTACGCGTACGCGCGCACGGGCTACCACCGCGGCCTCGATATGCTGCGTAAGAACGGTTGGAAGGGGTGGGGCCCGGTGCCGTTCTCGCACGAGCCCAACCGTGGCGTGTTGCGCGCCATCGCGGCGCTGGCGAAGGCCGCCCACCTCATCGGCGAGGAGGACGAGTACGAGCGCCTCACGACGATGCTTGTCGACGCCGACCCCTCCGTCGCCGAAGAACTGTTACGGTAGCTGCTCCGTCACCGTTTTTTACTACCCGTTGAACGCGGTGTTGAGGCCGATGGCCGCTGCAATCGCCGCGATGATGCCGAGGACGGAGCTCCACACGCCGATGAGGATATCGGCGATGTCGGCCGAGCCGGTGGCCGTGTTGTCCGCCGGTGGCTCCGGCTTATCGGGGGTGGTGGCCGATTCGACCGTCACGGGAATAGTGGCGGTGGTGCCGGCATCGGTGGTGATGGTGATCGCCTGCTTGCCCGTCAGGTCCTCGGGCACCGTGAGCGTGAGCTTCGCGGTGCCGAAGGTATCCTGGCCGGTTTCGGGGGCGGTAGTCTTGTCAATCTGCGCCTCTGCGGTGGCGCTTCCCAGCGTGGCCTTGACGGTGGTGGCGGTGCCGCCGACGGTGTAGTCCAGTGAGCTCAGGTCCAGCGTGATGGTGGAGCCGGGCTTCACGTCGCCGGATACTGTTGCCCCCACGCCGATCTGCGCGGGGTTGGCCTTGGTGGTCTCATCCTTGAGCCCGTAGATGAACGCGTCGAGGTCCATCAGGCCCAGAGTGTGGACCGTGTCGGCGGTGAAGCCGGAGAAGCCGTCGCCACCGTCGAGCAGGAACGTGTTGCCGGCGATGGTGTACTTCTGCGCCAGATCGACGGGCTCACCGTTGATCGTCATCGAGGTGACTTTCTCACCACGCGGCTGCGCGGGATCGTAGGTGTAGGAGAAGTTCTTCGACCACCCGAGCATCAGCACCGGGCGGGAGGAGCCGTCCTTTTGCCACTGTTCTTCCAGCACCTGCTTGATGTCCGCACCGGTGATGGTGACGTAGCCGATCTCGTTACCAAACGGCTGAACGAGGAAGGCATCGGCGTAGGTGACGTCGCCGCCCTCGATGTCGGCGCGGATGCCGCCGGCGTTGATGACGCCGAGGTCGGGTTTGACGTTGGAGTTAGCGGCGAGGAAGTTCTTGGAGGCCTCGCCGATGAAGTTGCCCAGCACGGACTCGGTGCCGCGCGAGGAGCCGGCGGCCTCGGCGGTCAGCTCGTTGGCAGCGCGGCGCATCTCCGGAGCTCCGGAGGCGACAACTTCCTTGCCCAGAACCTCGGCCTTGGCCTTGGCATCAGAAACTATCTGCTTCAGCTCCGGGTCGGGGCCCTCGATGCAGTCGGTGTCCTTGTTGATCTCCTTCATGTCCTGCACGGCACCGGTGATGGAGACGAGCTTTTTCGCCGCCTTGTCGTAGGAGATGTCGATGTCGCCCACGGCGGTGCCGTAGTTTTCGGCTTGGATGACGACGAGCGGGAGGGCCCCGTCGCGGGCGACGGTCTTCTGCGCGTAGAGGTGCGAGTGGCCGCCCGCTACGGCGGCAATGTTTCTGGAAAAGCGAGAGAGTTGAGTGTCGGGCTGGGTGGCGACGTCCTCGTGGAGGAGCCCGATGACCACGTCGGCCTCACCCGCGGCGACCAACCGATCGGCCTCCTTGTTCATCGCGTCGATGGGGTCGGACACGGTGATCCCGGCGATGCCCGCGGGGCTGACGAGCGTGGGCAGGGACTCGGTGATGCCGCCAACAAAGGCTACCTTGACGCCGTCGACGTCCTTGACGTAGGAGGGAGCAAGCTCGGGGGACTCGCCGTCGACGTTGGCACCGATGTGGGTGTATTTAGCCAGCTTGTCGCCGTTGATGCCGACGCGCTCGGAGAGGTCCTTCCAGCCCTGGTCGAACTCGTGGTTGCCCACGGCGGAGGTGACAAACCCCATGGCGTTGAGCGCTGCGATGGTGGGGTTGTCCTGGTCAACCGATGACATGAACGTGGAGCCGCCGATGTTGTCACCGGAGCTCACGCGGATCTGCGTGGCGCCGTCCTCGGCGAGCTTGGGCAGGTGGCAGGCGAGAACTGCGGCACCCGGCTCCTTGAGCGAGCCGTCCTTGTTGGTCACGGCCTCGAGGTGGCCGTGGAAATCGGTGATGGTGGCGACGTTAATTTTGGTGATTGTGTCCTGCGCGAAAGCGGGGCTGGTGAGGGCGGTCGCACTCACGAAGGCAGTGGTCAGACATGCGATAACGCGCTTGGCGTTGACCATGGTGGTTCTCCTTAGCAGTTGTGTGATTCACGTCGTGGCCTCCTAGGGGTAGGCGTGCCTGTCTTATTTGTAACCCGGGGCGACCACTTTTGCAGTGCAAGTACCCCTGGGGGATAGGATTGTCCCGCAGCCCGAGATGATAAGGTGTGATTTAATTCACTGATACAGGCAGTGTATGGACTATGCCTCTAAAATAAGAGGCCAGTAGATTCGCAACAGAGAAGAGGACAACGGTGGCTTTAGAAATCGACCCGGACACGCGACACGCGGACTTTGCCCACCCAGAGCACCTGGTGAGCGCATCGTGGCTGGCGGCGCACGCCGGCACGCGGGGGCTCGCGATCGTGGAGTCCGATGCCGACGACTACCAGTACGACCTCGGCCACATCCCCACCGCCATCCGCATCCACCCACAGTCAGAGCTCGCCGATCCACTGCGCCGCGAAATCCTCAGCCCCGAGGACTTCGCCCAGCTCATGAAGGATAAGGGCATCGCGCCGGAGGACACCGTGGTGCTCTACGGGGATAACGCCAACGTGTGGGCCTGCTACACCGCGTGGGTGATGCGCCAATACGGGCACCGGGATGTGCGGATCTTGGACGGCGGGCGCGACGCGTGGGCGGGCGAGGAGCGCGAGCTGGTGTTCTCCTTCCCCATCGCCAAGCAGGTCTCCTACCCGGTACCGCACTCCTCCTCCCTCTCCAAGCGCATCGGGGTCACCCAGCTGCGCGACGGTTTGGGCACCTTCCAGCTTGTCGACGTCCGATCGCCCGGGTTGTTCAGCGGTGCGGAGGCCTCCGGCGCCGCACGTGACGGACACATTCCCGGGGCCATCAACGTGCCGTGGAAATCCTCTCTCCAGCCCTCGGGCCGTTTCTCCGACGTTGCCACCACGCGTGTCGCCTACACCGACCTCGACCCGGCCGCCCCCACGGTGGTCTACTGCAATTCCGGCGCACAGGCGTCCCACACCGCGTTCATCCTCGAGAGCCTCCTCGGTTTTTCCGATGTCCGCGTGTACGACGGCTCGTGGACGGAGTGGGGAAACATGATCGGGCTGCCTATTGAGAGGTCAGACGCGTCGTAAGCACCCGCCACAACAAGGACTTATGACGTCTCATGTGTGCCTAAATAAGGGGGTAGGGTCCACAACCTTTATCTCCTTCGTGTGCCCATTTTCCACCGCCAAGTGTGAAGGCTGTGCCACAATGAAAGGTACATCACATCCTTTTTGCGTGGGCAGCACACCTTCGCGATGGGAACGGATTAGCTGCAAGAAGGAGCGACATGACTGTAGAGCAACGCGAGATTAAGAAGGTCCTCGTGGCAAACCGCGGAGAGATCGCGGTGCGAATTATTAGGGCTGCAAAAGATGCAGGTATCCCCAGCGTTGCGATTTACGCGGAACCAGACGCGAACGCACCGTTTGTGTCCCTCGCTGACGAGGCATTTGCCTTGGGAGGGCAGACGTCCGCTGAGTCCTACCTCAACATTGAGAAGATCCTCGATGCGGCAAAGAAATCGGGCGCCAACGCTATTCACCCCGGTTACGGCTTCCTTTCAGAAAACGGCGACTTCGCCGAGGCGGTCATCAACGCCGGGCTGATCTGGATCGGCCCCTCACCGCAATCGATTAGGGATCTGGGCGATAAGGTGACGGCCCGCCACATCGCGGAACGCGCCAACGCGCCGATGGCCCCCGGCACCAAGGACCCGGTCAAGAACGCCGACGAGGTGGTGGAGTTTGCCAAGAAGAACGGACTGCCCATCGCCATCAAGGCCGCCTTCGGCGGCGGCGGACGTGGCATGAAGGTGGCCTACACCATGGACGAGGTGAAGGATAAGTTCGAGTCCGCCACCCGCGAGGCCACCAGTGCCTTCGGCCGTGGCGAGTGCTTTGTGGAGCGCTACCTCGACCGCGCCCGCCACGTGGAGTGCCAGGTGCTCGGCGATCAGCACGGCAACGTGATCGTCGTGGGCACCCGTGACTGCTCGCTCCAGCGCCGCTTCCAAAAGGTGGTGGAGGAGGCCCCGGCCCCATACCTCACGGACGAGCAGCGTGCCCGCCTGCATGAATCGGCCAAGTCCATCTGCAAGGAGGCCGGCTACTACGGTGCCGGCACCGTAGAGTACCTCGTGGGCTCGGACGGCCTCATCTCCTTCCTTGAGGTGAACACGCGTCTTCAGGTGGAGCACCCCGTCACCGAGCTGACCACGGGCTTCGACCTCGTGCGCGAGCAGTTCCGCATCGCCGAGGGCAAGGAACTGCACATCAAGGAGGATCCGATCCCCCGCGGCCACGCTTTCGAGTTCCGCATCAACGGCGAGGACCCGGGCGCGGGCTTCATCCCCTCCCCCGGCACCGTCACCGCCTACCAGGAGCCCACGGGCCCCGGCGTGCGCGTCGATTCGGGCATCAAGGAGGGTACGGTCATCGGTGGCCAGTTCGACTCCATGCTGGCCAAGCTCATCGTCTACGGCGAGACCCGCGTCGAGGCGCTCGAGCGTGCCCGCCGCGCACTGTCCGAGTACGTCATCGACGGCCTGCCGACGGTTCTGCCGTTCCACCGCCACATCGTGGAGAACCCGGCGTTCATCGGCACCGATGACGGCTTCGATGTGTACACCAAGTGGATCGAGGAGGAGTGGGAGAACCCGCTCGAGCCGTTCAAGGATGAGACCGAGGTGGACGAGGACGAGACCCCGTCGAAGAAGATCGTGGTGGAGGTCAACGGCCGTCGCGTCGAGGTCGCGCTGCCTGCCAGCTTGGCGTTCAGCGGCGGTGCTGGTGCCCCCAAGAAGCGCGCCAAGAAGCGTCGTGGCGGCGGCGGCAAGGCTGCTGTCTCCGGCGATGCCGTGACCGCGCCGATGCAGGGCACCATCATCAAGGTTCCTGTTGAAGAGGGCCAGGAGGTTGCCGAAGGCGAGACGGTTCTCGTGCTCGAGGCCATGAAGATGGAGAACCCCGTCAAGGCCCACAAGGCCGGCAAGGTCACAGGCCTCAAGGCCGAGGAAGGCTCGACCGTGAAGAAGGGCGAGGTGCTCCTGGAAATCAAGGACGCCGAGTAACCTGTCCCATCCCGCGCCCCGGCTGGTTCCGGGGCCCCCGACATCGTCGGGGTGCGCACGACAAAGACGAGGTGCCCCCGACAAAGACGAGGGCACGGGAAAAAGCCCGCCAGCGAAAGCTGGCGGGCCTTGTCTTTTGGTTACTTAATCACAACGAGGAGGTCGCCACCCTCGACCTTCGTCGGACCGGCGACAACAACGCGGTCAATGACACCGTCGATGGTGGCTGTGATGGAGGCCTCCATCTTCATCGCCTCGATGATGGCGACCGGATCACCCGCCTTCACCTCGTCGCCAACCTTGACGGATGCCGTCACGGCACCGGCGAACGGCGCAGCAACGTGGCCCTCAATCGACGGGTCGGCCTTCTCCGCCACCGGGGTGACGTTCTCGGCGGACGCATCGCGCACCTCCGTCGGGCGAATCTGCCCGTTAACGTTGAACACGACCTTGCGCATGCCCTTTTGGTCTGGCTCACCGATGGCGTCGAGACGCACGAGCATCGGGGTGCGCGATTCCTCCAGCGGAATCGTCGCTTCCTCACCCTCGCGCAGGCCGTAGAAGAACTGGCGATCAGTGAGGTTGGCGGTGTGCCCATACAGGCGACGAGCCTCCTTGTAGTCCTTCGTCGGACCGGGGAACAGCAGGCGATTGAGCGTATCCCTCCGTACCTCCTCATCCGCAGACGTGAGGAGCTCCTGATCCTCGGCGGCTACCTCGACGAACGGCGTGTGACCCTCGCCGCGGCCCTCGAGAATGCGGGAGCGCAGCGGCTCCGGCCAGCCTCCGGGCGGTGTGCCCAGCTCGCCGCGGAGGAACGAAATGACGGAATCCGGAATGTCGTACTTCTGCGGATCAGCGGCGAAGTCCGCCGGATCCACGCCTGCTCCCACGAGGTGGAGCGCCAGGTCACCAACAACCTTGGACGAGGGGGTCACCTTCGTCGGGCGGCCGAGCATGTCGGAGACCGCAGCGTAGGTGTCTTCAATGATCTCGAAGCGATCCGCCAACCCCAGCGCCGTGGCCTGCGCGCGCAGGTTGGTGAGCTGACCACCGGGAATCTCGTGGTGGTAGACGCGCCCGGTGGGGGCGTTGACACCGGACTGGAACGGCGTGTACATGCTGCGCACAGCCTCCCAGTACGGCTCCATCTCCATGATCGCGTCGAGACTGAGGCCCGTGTCCCGTTCCGTGTTCGCTACCGCAGCAACGAGGGCGGACAGCGACGGCTGGCTCGTTGTGCCCGACAGCGGCGCGGAGGCCACGTCGACGCAATCGGCACCCGCAGCCGCGGCGGCGAGGTACGTGGCCAAGCCGCCACCGGCGGTGTCGTGTGTGTGGAGGTGGATGGGGACGTCGAAACGCTCACGCAGCGCCGTGACAAGGGTTTTGGCGGCCGACGGGCGAAGCAGGCCAGCCATGTCCTTGATGGCGAGCACGTGGGCGCCGGTGTTGACGATCTCCTCGGCGAGGTGGAGGTAGTAGTCCAGGGTGTACAACTTCTCGGCGGGATCGGCGAGGTTCCCCGAGTAGGCCATCGCGACCTCCGCCACGGCCGTGCCCGTATCCAGCACCGCATCGATGGCGGGACGCATCTGAGAGACATCGTTGAGCGCGTCAAAGATGCGGAACACGCTCACGCCGGAGCGTTCCGCCTCCTTGACAAACGCCTGGCACACCGAATCCGGGTACGGGGTGTAGCCCACGGTGTTGCGCCCGCGCAGCAGCATCTGGATGTTGATGTTGGGCATCGCCTCGCGCAGCCGGTCAAGGCGGCACCACGGGTCCTCGTGGAGGAAGCGCAGCGCCACGTCGTAGGTGGCGCCGCCCCACGCCTCGGCCGACCACAGCTGCGGGGTGAGGACGGCCGTCGCGCGCGCCGCATCCTCCAGCGGGTTGGTGCGGAAGCGGGTGGCAAACAGGGACTGGTGGGCATCGCGGAACGAGGTGTCCGTCACCGCCAGCCCGGCGCGTTCACGCAGCTTGCGGGCGAACTTCTCGGGTCCGAGCTCACGCAGCTCGTCGCGGGAACCGGGGAGCACCTCGCGGCCCTTGACGTCGGGAAGCTTGGCGGAGGCATCGATGGCACCCTGGGGCAGCGGGCCGTTGGGCTGGTTGACCGTGACCGTGCCGAGGTAGCTCAGCAGGCAGCCGGGCTCGTCGTCCGCCGGGGGAGCCTGGAGCAGGTGCGGGTGATCGGAAATGAAGGAGGTGGCGATGCGCTTGCCTGTGAAATCCGGTTCGCGCAGCATGGCACGCAAGAAGCCGATGTTGGTGGCCACCCCACTGACCTCAAACTCGGCGAGGGCACGTTGCGCGCGGGCAACGGCACCGCCGAAGGAGTTACCCCTACAGGTGAGCTTGACCAGGAGGGAATCAAAGTGGGCCGTGATCTCGCCGCCGAGCGAGGCGGAACCGTCGAGGCGCACGCCACTGCCGCCCGGCGAGTGGTAGGAGGTGATGATGCCGGTATCGGGGCGGAAGCCGTTGGACGGGTCCTCCGTGGTGATGCGGGTTTGCAGGGCGAAGCCGTGCAGCTCGATGGCATCCTGGGTAAGCCCCAGCTGCTTGAGGGTGGCGCCAGCGGCGATGCGCATCTGCGCCTTGACAATGTCGCGCTGGGTGACCTCCTCGGTCACCGTGTGCTCCACCTGGATGCGGGGGTTCATCTCGATGAACACGTGGTTGCCGTTTTCGTCCACGAGGAACTCCACGGTGCCGGCGCCCTGGTAGCCGATGTGTTTACAGAACGCGACCGCGTCGGCGCAGATCTTGTCGCGCAGCTCGGGGTCGAGGTTGGGGCTCGGGGCGATCTCCACTACCTTCTGGTGGCGACGCTGAACAGAGCAGTCGCGCTCGAAGAGGTGGATGACGTCGCCCGTCGCATCGGCAAGGATCTGCACCTCGATATGCTGCGGGTTGATCACCGCCTGCTCGAGGTACATCGACGGATCGCCGAAGGCGGAGTTGGCCTCGCGGGAGGCCTCGGCGGCGAGCTCTCGCAGGCTTTCGGGGTTGGGAATAAACCGCATGCCGCGTCCGCCGCCACCGGCTACGGCCTTAACAAACAACGGATACTCGCGGCCCTCGGCGAGCGAGACGAGCTCATCGAGATCGTCAGTGGCCGGAGAATCGTGGAGGATTGGCAGCCCGGCTTCCTCCGCCGCGCGCACCGCGGCGGCCTTGTCGCCGGTGAGGTCAAGCACCTCGGGAGTCGGCCCGATGAAGGTGAGCCCGTTCTCTTCGCACTCGCGTGCCAGCTGCGGGTTCTCGGAGAGAAAACCGTAGCCGGGGTAGACGGCGTCCGCACCGGATTCCTTGGCCACGCGCATGATCTCGTCGATATCGAGGTAGGCGCGAACCGGCTGGCCCTCGGTGCCGATGCGGTAGGCCTCGGTGGCTAGCGAGCGGTGGTAGGAGTTGCGGTCCTCGATGGGGAAGATCGCCACAGTTTCTGCACCGGTTTCGTACGCTGCGCGGAACGCACGAACGGCGATTTCGCCTCGGTTGGCTACGAGAATCTTCGAAAATGAGGGAAGGAGGTGCGCCGATTCCATGGCGCCCTCCACCTCCTGCGGGTTAAGCAGCATAAAGCGACCTTTCAAAAAACTATGCGGCAAGACACACTTTCCTTACCCACGATACCCACATCACTGCCCAATTGGTCAGACTTTTGAGGAGAAATGTTCCCCACTGCAAAGCCCCCGCACGCACTTAATAGGAAGCACGGTGTATGCGGGGGCTTCGCCCTTTCTCACCCGAAGGTGGGGCTCTTAATCCAGGTCGTCGTGTTTGACCAGCTGCCGTGCGGCCTCGGTGATGGAGCCGGAGAGCGTGGGGTAGACGGCGAACGAATCGGCCAGGTCGGCCACGGTGAGGCGGTTGGACACCGCGACCGCCACGGTGGTGATGAGCTCCGAGGCGTTGGGCGCGACGATGACGCCACCGATGATCTGCCCGGAGTTGCGGCGGCAGAACAGCTTGACAAAGCCGTAGCGGATGGAGCGCATCTTCGCGCGCGCATTGGTGTTGAGGGGCAGCATGACGATGCGGGCGGTCACCTTCTGCTCCTCAATCTGCTTCTGCGTCACGCCCACGGCGGCGATCTCCGGGCGGGTGAACACGGCCGTTGCCACCGTTTTCAGGCGGATCGGCTCCACACCCTCGCCGAGCGCGTGGTACACGGCAATGCGTCCCTGCATGGCGGCCACGGAGGCGAGCGGGAACAGATCGGTGCAGTCGCCGGCGGCGTAGATACCGGAGATATTCGTGCGGGAGACGCGGTCGACGTGGATGTGGCCGGACTTGGTCACCTCGACCCCGACGGACTCCAGCCCCAAGTCTTTGGTGTTGGGGATGGAGCCCACAGTGAGCAGAGCGTGGGAGCCGAGGATTTCTCGCCCATCCTGAGTACACACCTTCACCCCGCCGTCCTCGGTGCGGGTGATGGAGGAGACACGGCAGTTCTTTTCCAGGTGCACGCCGCGCTCGGAGAGCACGGTTTCCAGGGTGTCGGCGGCGTCGGCGTCGTCGTGCGGAAGGATGCGGTCGCGGGAGGCGCACATGGTGACCTTGACGCCGAGCTCGGCAAAGGCCGACACGAACTCCGCACCGGTGACGCCAGAGCCCACCACGATGAGGTGCTCGGGCAGCTCGGTGAGGTCGTACACCTGCCGCCACGAGAGGATGCGCTCGTCGTCGGGTTCGGCACCGGGGAGAACGCGCGGGTGCGCGCCGGTGGCGATGAGGACGAGGTCGCACTCGATGACTTCCTCGGTGCCGTCGGCAAGATCAACGTGAACGGCGTGAACGTTCTTGCTGGTGGGGGCCTCCTTGAAGTACCCGCGGCCATTGATGATGCGGGTGCCTTCCTTCTCCAGCTGAGCGCGCACGTCGTTGGACTGTGCTCGCGCCAGCTCGCGGACGCGGGCCATGACGGGGCCAATCTCCAGGAAGTGGCCCCGTTTTTCGTAATCAAACCCCATGTCGTCGGCGCGGCGCAGGTCCGTACGGATGCCGGTGGCGGCGATGAGCGACTTGGAGGGGACGCAATCGTACAGCACGGCCGAGCCGCCCGCGCCGCGGTCCTCCACAAGGGTGACTTCCGCCCCGTACTTCTTACCTGCGAAGGCGGCCTCGTAGCCCGCCGGGCCTCCGCCAATGATGACAATGCGCTTAGCCATGAAGAGTCACAATTCCTTGAGGTTAGAGAATTTTACAACTTTCGTCACTGGTTTAGCTTAGTGAATGTGAGCCCCTAATCCGCGTCACGCGGTCCCCTCCCCTACCCCCGGCTCTCACGGGCGAGGGGTACCGCACCGTGCTTTTCTACCCCAAACCAGGGTACTTTTCACCAAACTTGCGGGCGATCGCCACGAAGAGACGGACACCGACGGCGACGGCGCGATCGTCGACAAGCATATCGGAGCAGTGGAGGTCCTTCTTCTCCCCTTCCCCGGACCAGCAGCCCAGGCGCGCCATCGAACCGGGGACGTGCTCGAGGTACCAGGAGAAATCCTCACCGCCGGAGCTCTGCGGGGCCTGCACGGCGGCGGCCCCCACGGCCTCAGCGATGACGGCCGTGGCCACCTCGTCGTTGACCACAGGCGGCACGCCACGGATGTAGTTGATGGAATACGTGCAGCCAGTGGGGGCGATGATCTGCCCGATGAGCTCCTCCATGAGCGGTTGGATGCGCCGCCACACGGCGATGTCAGCCGTGCGTATGGTCCCCATGATGGTGCCCTCCTTGGGGATCGCGTTGGCGGCGTGACCGGCGTGGATGGCCCCGAACACGAGAACGGTCCCGGTGCGCGGATCGACGCGCCTGCTGAGCAGCGCCGGCAGCTGGGTGACCACGCTGGACAGGGCGTACACCACATCGGTAGTCTGCTGGGGGCGGGAGGTGTGCCCGCCGGGGCCCGTCACCGTGATCTCCAGCACGTCCCCCGCGGAGGTGATCGCACCGGTGCGGATGCCTATGGACCCCACCTTGAGCTTCGGCTCCGCGTGCACCGCGTAGATCGCCGCCACGCCGTCCAGAACGCCCTGCTCAATGACCTCCGGGGCGCCCCCGTCCATCACTTCCTCGGCGGGCTGGAAAATGAACCGCACCCCCGGGTTGAGGCTCTCGGCGCAGGTCGCCAGCGCGCACGCCGTGGACAGCGCGACGGTCACGTGGAGATCGTGCCCACAGGCGTGCGACACCCCGGGCACCGTGGAGGAATAGGTAAGCCCCGTCTCCTCGTCGATGGGGAGGGCGTCCATGTCCGCGCGGATGGCGAGCCTGCGCCCGTCACTGCCCGGCTCCCCGATATCCACGTAGGCTCCGGTCGGGGTGAGCCGCTTAGGTTTCAGGCCCGCTTTTTCTAGCTTGTCGACGATGAATTGCGTGGTGGCGTGTTCTTCATGGGAAAGCTCAGGGTGCTCGTGCAGGTAGTGGCGCCACCCGATCGCCTCCTCGCCATGGGCGCTGAGCCACTCCTCCACATGAGCGGTGATCGCTTCCGAGCTGGTCATCGAACAACTCCCCTCTCTCGGGCCCACGCACGCGGGAACCTAGGGCTCACGGTACGGGGCGCCACAACGTTACTTCTGCAAAAGCCTACCGCTACCAGGCGTTGCCACCTAACATGGGGCTTATGACACTGACCTTCGGCACAGCTGGATTACGCGCACCCGTCGGGCCTGGCGACGGCCAGATGAACGTGAAGCAGGTGACCCGCGTGACGGCAGGCCTGGCCAGCTGGTTCGCGGAACGCTCGGCGGGGCTCAACCGCCACCACGAGGCCCCCAGCTCGCTGGAATCGGGCATCGGCCACGCGCTCTACGGCGACGAAGGCCCCATGCAGTTCGTCGTCGGCTACGACGCGCGCTACGGCTCCTCCATCTTCGCCCGCACCGCCGCCGAGGTGCTCGCCGGCGCCGGCTACGATGTCATCCTCCTCCCCGGCCCCACCCCCACCCCCGTGGTGAGCTGGCTGATCAGGGAGCGCAACCTGGACGGCGGCATCCAGATCACCGCCTCCCAGAACCCCGCCAGCGACAACGGCTACAAGGTGTACTTGGAGGACGGCGCCCAACTGCCCGTGGAGCTCGAGGCCTCCGTATTGGAGGAGATCGCCGCTGTGGGCTCCCCCTTCGACGTCCCCCGCGTCACCGTCCGCTGCACCACCGACCAGCAGCGACGCTACGTGGACCAGGTGGTGGAGCGCGTCGACCCGGAGGAGGGCGACAGGCTGCGGGTGAACAACGACCGCGCCGCGCTGCGCGTGTGCTACACCGCCATGCACGGCGTGGGCGGGCGGGCGCTGACCCAGGCGCTCCAGGCCGCAGGCTTCGCGCAGACGTGGCCCGTGCCGGAGCAGCAGCACCCTGACCCCACGTTCCCCACGGTCCGCTTCCCCAACCCGGAGGAGCCCGACGCCGTGGAGCTTGTCCTCGCCACCGCACAATCCGTCGATGCCGATATCATCGTCGCCCTCGATCCGGATGCCGACCGCTGCGCCGTGGGCTGCAAGGATGTGGACGGCACGTACCGCATGTTGCGCGGCGACGAGCTGGGGCCACTGCTGGCCACGCGCCTCGTCCCCGCCTGTGGGACTAAGGCAGAGGGCGCAACCGCACGCCCCATCGTGGCCACCTCCATCGTCTCGTCCCGGCTGCTTCAGCGCATCGCCCAGGACCGCGGGTGGGACTACCGGGAGACGCCGACGGGGTTTAAGAACCTGGCTCGCGCCGCGGGGTCACCGTCTGACCTGGCGTTTGCCTACGAGGAGGCGATTGGCACGTGCCCCTACCCCGGTCTGGTGGCGGACAAGGACGGCATTGCCACCGCTCTTATCGCCTGCTGCTGGGCAGCCGAACTGAAAAGCGCCGGCACGACGCTCCTCGACGAGCTCCACGCGCTGCACCGCGCCTACGGGTACATGGCCGGGACGCAGGTCTCCCTGCGCTCCTCTGACCCCGCCGAGATTGTGTCCATGATCGCCGCCCACGCCCCGCACAGCGTCGCCGGGATCCCCTTCACCACCACCGCGCTGCCTCAGGCGGCGGGCGTGCTCATGACCGGGGAATCCGATGTGGCCACCATCCGGGTGGTTGCCCGCTCCTCCGGGACGGAAAATAAAACGAAGGTGTATATCGAGGTGTCTGACACCGACACGCCCGCCACAACCGATGAGATTCTCACCGCCGTGGCAGACGAGACCCGGGAGTGGATGCGCACCCTGTGAGCTAGCGGTCCCCGGGTTCTTCCTGGTCCTTAATCTCCCGCTTTTCCAGCTTGTCCAGCACCTCAAGGATCTTCTGCTCGGAGGCGCTGAGCGTCGCCGCGACATCGATGAGGCTGCCCCATTCGTCGTCGGCAAGCCCATCGGGGCGAACCAGATGGAGATCAAACGGGGGTGACTCCCGGACCTCGGTACTGGGGGCGTCACCCACCAGGTAGGACATGGAAAACCGAGAGACATCCTGCGCCGTCTCGGGCCACGTCGCCTTGACCGCAAGCTCCGTGGACGCCCCGGAATCGCAGCGCGCCAACACGAGCCTCTCCGCCCGGGGCAGCAACACGAGAGGCGGGACGTGGAGCGCCCGCGCCAGCGAATAAATCATCTTCATGCTCGGGTTGGAGGAATGCTGGGTGCGGTTCTGGTTGCGTTCCAGGTTTGAAATTTGGTTGCGGGAATACCCCGACAACTCCGCCAACCGCTCCTGCGTCAAACCACGCATGATGCGCAAAATCCGGAGACGCCTGCCCAACTCGAGGCCATAGCTCGGCCAGTACAGCGCTTCCGAATTGGGTTCCACGTAACTAGACTGCACGCCCAGTTGTGCGTTGTCTGCCAAACCCGTTGTGCACGCGGACAAACATGATGTGAAATTTATACGTGCGGGCCAGGTACGCAAAAACCCGCCTCCCCCGGACGGCGGGGCAGGCGGGCGTGAAGAACCTCAGCTACAGGTCGATGTTGCGGGGCCCATACAGGCGGTCCCCAGCATCGCCGAGGCCGGGCACGATGTAGGCATCCTCGTTGAGGGACGGGTCAATCACCGCGGTGACAAGCCGCACCGGGTAGCCAGACTCCTTGAGGGCGTTGACACCTTCCTCGGCACTCACCATGCACACGGCGGTGATATCCTTGGCGCCGCGCTCCACCAGCAGCTTGATGGCGTGCAGCAGCGAGCCGCCCGTGGCGAGCATCGGATCGACGAGGAACACGGTCTCCTCGCTCATGTCGTGGGGAAGCGCCTCCAGGTACGGCACCGGCTGGTGCGTTTCCTCGTCGCGGGCGAGGCCGATGAACCCCACCTGCGCATCCGGGATCATAGACAACGCCGGGTCGACCATGCCCAACCCGGCGCGAATAATAGGAACAATAAACGGGGGCTTGCGCAACCGCTTCCCCTCCGTGGAGGCCACCGGGGTCTCCAGCGGGAATTCCTCGGTGGTGAGGTCGCGAGCTGCCTCGTAAACAAGCATTGCGCCGAGATCCGCCAGAGCTGCACGGAACCCGGAATTGTCCGTCCGCTTGTCACGCATAATGGACAGGCGCGACTGCGCGAGTGGGTGGTCGATGATGGTGATCTGCATAGCCCCATGGTAAAACACGTGGGAACCAAAGCGTGGTGTGGACACGTCTAATGAGTATGAAGCCTTTGCAATTTGACCCACAAGTCGCCGGTGAACTGGTAAATAAGCTCATCGCCGGTGCCCAATCGTTCACACCCCCAACAGTCAACATCCCACAACAGATCGCCGCCACCCCCGGTATCGGGCGCTTCGGCGCCTCCCTCCTCGCCGCCGCGGAACGCACCGGCAAGAACATGGCCACCGTGTGTGACATCGCCGTCGGCGTGGCCACCGCGTCCCGCCGCAGCCTCGAAGATATGCAGCACCACGATGAGGACCTCGGGCACGCGCTGGAGGTGACGCTATGATCGCGGAAACCGCGCAGAAAGTGTTGAGCCTCGCCCCGCCACAGAACATGCTGGCAGGGGCGGGCGCTGCCCCGAATCTTGCCGCCGCGCCGGCGCTGGCATCCATCTTTGGCGCGGATCCCGGCCCGCTACTGCGCATCAGTGCCGTAGTGGCCAAGGATGTGAGCACGATCGGTGCGGCGGTGAAGCTCGCCGCCCCCATCCTCGCCCGGGCAGTGGGGGACTTTGTCAAGCTGGCGCGGGACTTCCTGGCGGAGGCCGCCCGGCTCATCGTGCAGGCGGTTATTCCCAACCCCGCCACGTCCGCCACGGCCCTCGCGCAGCTTGCCGCTCTGCCCAGCAAGTACGTTTCGCTGGCGCTGGCGCGCGCGGCGCAGCTGGAGAAGGAGCTGGAGCCCGCCACGCAGATGCTGCACACGGTGGGTACCACCCCCATCTCGTTTCCGGGCGCAGCCGGCCACGATTCCGCGTCGGCTGTGGCGCCCGCCTCGGGCGCCACGGTCCAGGCAACCATGGACATGTCCTCCTCCACCGCCTCTGACAAGGCCCTGCAGGCGGTGGAGCGGGCAAAGAGCCAGCTGGGCACACCGTACGCGTGGGGCGGTCAGGCGCCGGGGCGCGGCTTTGATTGCTCCGGGCTCGTCCAGTGGGCGTACCGGCAGGCGGGCGTGGAGCTGCCGCGCACGGCCGCAGCCATGGCGGTGGGGGCGAGCGTTCCACAATCGGACCTCCGCCCAGGCGATCTTGCCGTGTGGTCCGGCCACGTCGCCATGTACGTGGGTGACGGCAAAATGATCGAGGCCGGTAATCCCGTCCAGATCAACCCGGTGCGCACCTCGAACTTGGGGATGCAGTTTAAGGGGTTCTTTAGGCCGACCGGGTAGGCATGGTGCGTTATCATCTGTAGGCATGGCAGCTAAAAAGAACGCAGTTATTGTCCCCATTAAGCTTCGGCTTTCCGAGGGCGACTTTTACACCCTCTACGCCCCCGCCTGGAAGGAGCACGGCGCGCAGTGGGAAGCCTTCGCAGGCGATGATTCCCACGTCTTCGTTTTCCACAGCCCGGCCGAGGTGCTGGCGTGGCTCGAGGCGAACCCGGACAACGAGCTCACCGAGCACCCGGCCTGGCCAGCATTTGCCCACCGTGGCGACGAGCGCGTGGTGCCCGACGAGCGCCACATGTACAGCCTCATCGAGGTTCCGGCTTACCTCGCCGATCGCCCGTCCTACGAGAATGTCACCGCGACGCGTCGCTGCCTGGATGTGGCCAAGTCACTGGGCAACGTCGGCTCCCTCACCCCGGTGACCACGTTCTTCGCCTCGCACTCCATCCTCGGTAACCTGCACCGCGGCCACGAGCACTACGCCTCCGACGAGACCTCAGGTGAGTGGACCGGCGTGGGCACCGTCATCCTGGACAATTGGCCCAAGGTGCTCGACGCCATCGATGAGGCCGTTGTTGTCCCCGAGGTAGACGAGGCGGCAGTGACCGCCGCGGGCACGCGCATCGAGGCGGCCGTCGCCGCAGCAGCAGCCGCCACCGCCGCCGCACAGGCCGCCGAAAAGGACGAGGCGCAGGCCAAGGAGCAGCCCTCCAACGTTGACCCCTACGACGAGTCGGTGTGGGCGCACGCGGGCATCGACCCGGTCCAGATCACCGTCGACGGCCACACGGTGTACACCCTCCGCAGCTTCGTGGATAACCAGCCGGTATTCCTCGGCAGCTTTGGCAAGATCTTCACCTTTAACAACCGCAAGGCGCTGGCCCGGTGGATCCTCGACCACGACGATCACGATATTGCTCGGCTCTCCACGTGGCAGGAGCTCAAGGACGAGGCCTCCGTGGGCAACCTCGACGTGCTCGTCCACGACGACAACACCTACGTGCTCACCGGCATCAAGGAGGACATCGCCAAGGGGCCGGACGCCATCGACGTGAAGCAGATGGGTCGCGCAGCGGAGCTCTTCGCCGACACCGCCGACTGGGCCCGCGACGATTCCATGAACGCCACCCTCCTGGCCAACCCCACGTTCGATCGGTTCATGAAGTACATGCTCGGCAACGAGAGCGGCTACGTCGCCTCCGCGCCGTTCACCGAGGAGGTCAACGGCTGGAAGCAGCTGGAGACCACGCTGACCGACCGCTTCAGCAAGTTCTAA
This sequence comes from Corynebacterium pyruviciproducens ATCC BAA-1742, assembly GCF_000411375.1. Taxonomy (GTDB): domain Bacteria; phylum Actinomycetota; class Actinomycetes; order Mycobacteriales; family Mycobacteriaceae; genus Corynebacterium; species Corynebacterium pyruviciproducens. The sequence goes on from NZ_KE150448.1 coordinate 154,541, forward strand.
GTAGCGTGCACCGCCTCATCGCCGTGGGGGTAGGGCTGACCCTTGCGGGGGCTCCCACCCTGGCGCTCGCTGCCACGCCCACCACCACCGTCGCGCCGACGACTCCGAACACCGATAGCTGCCCGTTTTCGGTTACTCCCCCGCCGGCGGTGGACCACTCGGAGGAGCCCGCGCCGGGCATGGAGTCACCCGCTCCCCTGCCCCCGTCGGACTCTACTTTCGGTGGCTGTGGAGTCACCGTTCCCCCTGGTTTCGAGCTTGCCGACGGCCTGTTGGCGCACGCTTTCCTTGTCTTCGACCTGGACACCGGCGACATCTACGCGGCGAAGGATCCGCACGGCCGCTACCGCCCGGCCTCCATTATCAAGGTGCTGCTCGCGGGCGTGGCCATCGATTCGCTTGACCCGCGTGACACGGTGGAGGTCACCGCTGATTCCGCCAACCAGGAGGGCTCCTCTGCGGGGATCGGGCCCGGCGGCCGCTACACCGTGGACGACCTGCTCCACGGGCTGCTCATGGCCAGCGGCAACGACACCGCCCACGCGCTGGCGCAGAAACTCGGCGGGGATGAAAAGACCCTGGCGCTTGTCAACGAGCGCGCCCACGACCTCGGCGCCACCGACACCCGCGTGGCCACCTACTCGGGGCTCGACGCCCCCGGCATGCAGACCAGTGCTTTCGACATGGCGCTCTTCTTTTCCGACGCGTGGAAGAAGCCGGCGTTTCGCACCATCCTCGCCACTGAGAAATATGATTTCCCCGGCTTCGACGATAACCCCGGCTTTGAGATGTGGAATGACAACCGCATGCTCTTCACCAACGAGAACGCCCTCGGCGGCAAAACCGGCTTCACCGACGATGCCCGCCACACGTATGTGGGTGCTATGAACCACAAGGGCCACCGGCTGGCTGCCGTCATCCTGGATACCGAGGCAACCCCTCAGCGCGCCTGGCAGCAGGCCGAATCCCTCATCGAGGCGACAGACCCGGAGACGATGGAACCCGTGGGCACGCTGCGCACCCAGCCCACGTCCACACCCACCCCCTCCACACCAGCGCAGACGCAGGCCCCTGCGGAGCACCAAGGCGACGGATCCCACACTTCCCCGGCACGCCTGGCGGCCTGGGGCATTGTCATCCCCATTGGTGTCCTTCTCCTCGCCGTTATCGCAGCTAGTATCACCTCGCTGGTTGGAAAACGGTAGGGCCACTCTTCCCTCTTCTACTTGGGCCGAGCACGTGGGGGCAGACAACCGGTACGCTGAAACCGTGTTTCACATGAGCATCCGACATAGCGGGGTCTACCCACTATGAAAAGAACCTTTCTTTATGTCCCCATCATCATCGTGGCATTCGTTCTCCTCATGAATGCACTCCTTCCTCCCCTTTCCGCCAGAGATGCGAGGTCACCGGAGAGTAAGCTAATCCCTCTGCTACCTAATGAAGTGGAGGTAGTGGGAACGGCATCCTCGCCAACGGATTACTCAGCAGATTACGTGTGGTTCCGGACGCGATCAGACGGCACATTCAAGACAGAATCCTTCCCCACCTCCTACCACCCAGTGTTGACTAGGTGGGAGGGCAACCAGTTTGCCATTATGCGGGGAGACTCCATTGTGGTCACCGACCTTGATACAGACACCACCTCGAACATCCCGGCAGGTACGGACTCATCAGGCATGGACCGTGGCTACACGTCGCCAAATGGCAGGTTCATCGCGCTGGTGTCACACTCGGGCGGCAAATCTGTCACCTTGTCTGATGGGGAGCGAACCAGTACAAAGACAATCGCTAGTTTTCCCGAGGATATCGGTGTTTCTGACGAAGGACGCGTCTACATCCTCGAGATGGATAGCACTGGTTACGGCAAGCCACTGTGTGTCCGCACCTTCGCCCTCGATGAGAAGGAATCCATCAGCTGTGTCCTCCCCGAAATATCCCGCTCATTTGGCCTTGGGGTGATGGACGCAAGCGGAAGCGTGCCACGCATTTTTACCTTGCAAGCCAGCGATTCTGCCGACATGTGGGTGACTTACGAGTGGTCGGGTAATGCATGGGTTGAAACCGCCGAAGGCCCCGCAGCGGGCTATGACACGGAGAAATACGGCCGGGCAGCAGACTGGTTTGCCTATGGGGATCAGGTCTATATTTTGACCACCACCCCGGGATGGTTGTCCTTCCCGTTCCCGGGTCCGCAGACGAGTGACTTGCAACCGCAGTACACTCCCCTAGAGCACATCGCACCCGGGTACGAGGTGACGCATACCGTCGACGGCGAGATCGCTAGCTTTGTGTTCTACCGTGACGAGGGCGTGGCCTCCGGGCAGTACGTTACCTTTTTCAACATCAACGATCCCACCATCCACGTGGGACCGTGGGAGCTGCCGCCCGAGCTCTACGCGGGATCGAAAGCGACGGATCTTAACGCGATCGACTCGCTGTTTATCGTCGACGAAAAGACCAGGGCAAAGCTTGTGTCCTAGGACTTGTCCTTCATCATGACGATGGCATCCACTTCCTTATCGTGGTTGCCACGGTGCTGCGGATCCTTCTTCATGGAATCGTTAAGCTTGAGACCCCAAATAAGAGTGATGAGGTAGCCTGCGCCCGGGACGATGCTGCACAGGGTCCACAAGTTGCGACGCGCCGCCTCGGCGAGGGTGAGATTCTTGCCGGTGGTGGCGTTCTTCACCTCCATGTCATTGAACAGCTTGGCGGGCGTGCCACCGAACCAGGATTCGCAGCCAACAAAGTAGATGAACAGCACCAGGGCTGCGAGCACCAGGCCGATGCCCATGTCATCGTCCGCGCCCACCCCGATGGAGCCGGAGATCACCGCGTAAATGACGAAGTCCAAAATCTTCACGTTCTGCCGCTTGCTCACCGAGGGGAGCTCGCGGTTAATGCCCACGGTGGAGGTGAAGTCGCGGGTTGGCGCGACCTCCGCGGAGCTGGTGGGAGGCATGAAGTAGGTGGGGGTTGGTGCCGTCGCAGTGGGACGTGGCGGCTGACAAGACGATGCCACCGCCCGGGGGACGTTCTCCTCGGCGCGCGGGAAGCGCCCGAAATCGGACAGGAATTCCAGCTCGTGCCAGGATCGCTCCTCGCCGCGGGCCAGCGATTCGTCGTACACCCTGCGGTTGTTGGGATCGGACAGGATGCCGTACGCCACCTCGCAGGCCTTGCGCTGCGGGTCATTTTGCGGCTTGTTCTCAATCCGCATCTCGCTATCGAGGCGGGAGAGTTTCCACCCCAAATCGTGCTCGTTAGCTTCTCTATCCAGGCCGTAGAGCTGATACAAGTCTAATACCATTTTGCTGTTACCTCCGAGCAGATATTTTAGCGCTTAAACAGGCGTCCCACAGCCCACGAGCCGACGGCCCCCAGTGCGGCACCAATACCCAACACCGTGCCCGTATCGGGGCCCGAGACCTGCGGCGTGACATCCTGGCGCACGCGAATCACCGCGGGCGTGGGAGCAGGGAGTTTGATGTGCTCGAGGGATTCCTCCGTAGTGGCTGCCCACGCCGAGCAGTACAGGAGGATCCGCCAGATGAAGTACAAGAGCACCATGATGCCGATGATCGGGCCGAACGTGGCGCCGGCGGGGTTGCTCAACGCGTTGGAGAAGAACATGGACCCCAGCTGCTTGAACACCTCAAAGATGAGCGCCCCGATGAGCGCTCCCTGGGCGGCGGACTTTACGGGCGTCTTGCCGCGCGGCATGTATTTAATGAGCCAGAAGAAGACGAGGAAGTTGGCCCCGATGCCCAGTACGATCGCCACGATGGTGGTGATTGCGCCGATGCCCGGCACGTGATCGAGCTGCAGCCAGGCGAGAATCTTTGTGGTCAGCCCCGAACTGCCCACGGCGGTGACGCCGAAGGCGAGCGCCAGGGCGAGCATGAGGCCGAGGAGACCGAGCAGGTCGCGCAGCTTGTTCATAACAAAGTTGCCGCCCGTGGGGTCGATCTTCCACTGCTGGCTAACGCCGAAGCGGAGGTTATTCATCCACCCCAGCCCGGACCACAGGGCGGTGAGGGCACCGATGGAGAACACGGCACTCGCCTGGTCGATGGCCGTGGTGACCACCTCGTTGATGGTCTCCCCCAGCTGCCCAGACAAAGAGCTCGCGATCTGATCCTGGATCTGCTGGAGTAACTCCGGGCGGCTCTTGAGCACGAAGCCGGCGATACCGAAGGCAAGCATGAGCAGCGGGAAGAGGGACAACACGGAGAAGTACGTAATACCGGCGGCGTAGTGGTTGCCTCCCATCTCACTGTAACGCTCGTTCATGCGCATGACATGGTCGAACCAGCCCCACTTGGCGCGGAGCTTGTCCACCATCCCTTGCTCATCGTCGGTCGCGCGCTCGATACCGTACTGGTCGATATCCGTCTCGTTCGGCGCTGTGCGTGCCGTCATCCGGGCCTCCTTAGCCTCATTGGTAAACAGACCCATTTAACCACGGCTAGTCCGTGGCTGCCGTAAAACCAATCTTTTCGTAGACCTCGGCTAGCACGGGGGCGGCGTACTCGGAGGCGCGCTCGGCCCCCTTGGCGAGGATGGCTTCCAGCTGGCCACGGTCCTCCATGAGCTCGTTGAACCGCTCACGCAACGGCGTAGTGAACGCCTCCAGCGCGTCGGCGGTATCCGTCTTTAAGGCACCGTAGCCCGCACCGGAGTAGCCGGCGACGATGTCATCGATGGGCTTCCCGGTGAGCGCGGACTGGATGACGAGGAGGTTGGATACGCCGGGCTTGGTGTCTGGGTCGTAGCGGATCTCGTTCTCGTTGTCGGTGACGGCGGACTTGATGCGCTTGGCAGAGACCTTGGGATCGTCGAGAAGGTTGACAATGCCCTTGGGGTTGGAGCCGGACTTGCTCATCTTGGCCGTGGGCTCCTGCAGGTCATAAATCTTCGCGGCGCCCTTGGGGATGAACCCTTCGGGAAGCGGGAAGGTCTCGCCAAAGCGCTTGTTAAAGCGGTCCGCGAGCGTGCGGGCGAGCTCGAGGTGCTGGCGCTGATCCTCGCCCACGGGCACGTACTTGGGCCTGTACAGCAAGATGTCTGCGGCCATGAGCATGGGGTAGGTAAACAGGCCGGCGCTCGTGCGGTCGGCCCCGCGCTTTTTAGACTTGTCTTTGAACTGCGTCATGCGGCTGGCCTCGCCGAAGCCGGTGAGGCACGTCATCACCCAGCCGAGCTCGGCGTGCTCGTGCACGTGGGACTGAACAAACAGCGTGGACTTGTCCGGGTCGATCCCAAGAGCCAGCAGCTGGGCCGCCCCCTTGTAGGTGCGCTCGCGCAGCTCCTCGGGGTCTTGGTCCACGGTGATGGCGTGGAGGTTGGGGATGAAGTAGAACGCGTCGAATTCATCCTGGAGGGTAATCCACTGCTTCAGCGCTCCCAGGTAATTTCCCAGGTGGTAGGAGTCAGCGGTGGGTTGAATTCCGGACAGTACACGGGTCTTTTTGTCAGTCATAGAAAATTACCTTACTCGGTAGTGGCGATTTGCTCGTGTAGATCCTCGGGGGCGAGCTCCGCGCGGGAAAACTCCTCCGTGAGCGGCAACCGCAGCTGCAGATCCGTGCCCACGCACAGCTCGACGGTGCCGCGAAGGAGGGAAAAATCCAGCACGTGCCCACCGCCAGAATGCGCAGAGTCGATGAAGTGAACATGGCAGCCGGGGACGGAAATGCCCTGCTCGTACACGGACGTGCGAAAGCCCGCGATGGTGCCCGCGACGTGGTCGAAGTGGACCACGGCATCTGCCTGGGTCGCCTCCACCATCTTCGGGTACGGCTTCTCCTGTTTCACCACGGTGCGGGTGGTGACGTCGGTGAATTCGCCGGTGATGCGCAGGGCGTACATGTAGTTGTGGGAGTGGATGAGGGAATCGATGAACGCGGACAGCTCCGCACGGGTGAGGTTGTCCGGTGCCTCGGCCGTGATGTGCGGGACAAAGTTGGTAACAACCGCGAACGGGGTGCTGGCATCAAGGGCGGCCCGGCGCGCCCGCCCATCGGCGGTGAGTTTCCAGCACACGCCGTCGAGGATGACCATCTCGCCGTCGAGCCCGTCGAAGGTGCCGAGCCCAAAGTTGCCATGGCCGAGGAGCTCACCGATGGTCATCTCGCCGTCGTAGATGCCGTCGAGCAGCGCGCTCATGAGGGAGTTTTGGAAGATCGGGTGCCGCCTAGTCACGGTATTCCACCACCAGCGGTGCGTGGTCGGACCAGCGAGTGCCCCACGCGTCGGCGCGGTCGACGCGGGTAGACACGGCCCGTTCCATCATCGCCTTGGTGGCGGCTTGGACATCGATGCGCCAACCGGCGTTGGTGTCGAAGGCCTTGCCACGGTAAGTCCACCACGTGTACGGGGCATCCTCGGGGTGCAACCGTCGCGCTACGTCGAACCAGTGGGGGCTTGTCGACGCCTCCCGCTTGCGGTTTCCTCGGTACTCCACTGCCCCCTCGAACTCCCCGTGGCGTTCGACCTGGCTTTCCTCGTACGGGAAGGTTCCGAAGATGGCATCCATGAAGGCGCGCTCGTCGGGCAGGCAGCCGGCCTTCTTCTTGTTGGCGTTAAAGTTCTTCAGGTCATTGGGGGCGTGGCAGATGTTCCAGTCGCCGGCCACCACGGCCTTTTGGTGCGTGGCGGCGATCTCCGCCAGGACATCCTCGAGCGAATCGAGGAAGCGGTACTTCTCGTCCTGCTTCGGCGTGCCGGCAGAGCCGGTCGGAAGGTAGAGGGAACCGATGAACAGGTCGTCGACAAGCGCAGAAACAAACCGACCGGAATCCTCAAAACCGGGTACCCCCGTGCGAACATCACTCACCTCCCGCTTTGTGAGGAGGGCGACACCCGCGCGACCCTTGGCGGCGGAATCGGCGAGCGTCAGGCGCCACCCCTCCTCCAGCGCCGGTGCGAGGGCTTTTGCGGCCTGCGCGGGGGTGGCACGCACCTCTTGCAGGAGCACAATGTCCACATCGGCAGTGCGCAGCCAATCGTGAAAACCGGGATCCTTGGAGGCCGCGGCGCGGATCCCGTTGACGTTGACGGAGGCTATTTTTTGAGACATACCTTTAACATTACGGGTACCGTGAAGGTGACCTTACTCATTAGTCCGCAATCGCAGAAAAGGTGAAATCGTGAGCACAATTATCTACACCCGCACCGATGAGTCGCCGCTGATGGCAACCTACTCACTCAAGCCCATCGTGGAGGCCTACGCCAAGGCGGGTGGCATCGACGTGGAGACCCGCGATATTTCGCTGGCGCACCGCATCCTTGCAGAATTTGGGCTCGCGTCCGATGACCTCGCAGAACTCGGCGCGCTGGCGAAGAAGCCTGAAGCCAACATCGTCAAACTCCCCAACATCTCCGCCTCCGTGCCGCAGCTGAAAAAGGCCATCGCGGAGCTGCAGGCCGCAGGCTTTGATATCCCCAACTTTGAGGATGCCGAGGACAAGTACTCCAACGTCAAGGGCTCCGCCGTCAACCCCGTGCTGCGCGAGGGCAACTCCGACCGCCGCGCCCCTAAGGCTGTGAAGAACTTCGTGCGCCAGCACCCGCACTCCATGGGCGAGTGGTCGAGCGACTCCAAGACGGCCGTGGCCACCATGGCCGATCACGATTTCCGCCACAACGAGCAGTCCGTCATCATGGATCACGATGACACGCTGTCCATTGTGGTGAAGACGGCCTCCGGCGAGGACGTGTTCAAGGAGGTGCCGGTACTCGCCGGCGAGGTGGTGGACTCCACGTTCATGTCCGCCGCCGCCCTCGACGAGTTCCTCGCCGAGCAGCTCGCCCGCGCCGAGAAGGAGGGCGTGCTGTTCTCCGTCCACCTCAAGGCCACCATGATGAAGGTGTCCGACCCGATCATGTTCGGCCACGTCGTCCGCGCCTACTTTGCCGACGTGTACGAGAAGTCCGGCTCCGAGCTCCTCGCCGCCGGACTCGACGGCGAAAACGGCCTGGGCAGCGTGCTCGAGGGCCTCGCAAATCTTGAGCACGGCGAGGAGATCCGCGTGGCCATCGAGGAGAAGCTCGCCGCCGGGCCAGCGCTTGCCATGGTCAACTCCGACAAGGGCATCACCAACCTCCACGTCCCCTCCGACGTCATCGTCGACGCTTCCATGCCCGCCATGATCCGCACCTCCGGCCACATGTGGAACGCCCAGGGCGAAGAGCAGGACACCCTCGCCGTGCTGCCGGACTCTTGCTACGCCGGCGTGTACCAGGCAGTCATCGATGACTGCAAGGCCAACGGCGCCTTCGACCCCACCACCATGGGCACCGTCCCCAACGTGGGGCTCATGGCACAAAAGGCCGAAGAATACGGCTCCCACGACAAGACCTTCAAGGTGCCCGCCGACGGCACCGTCGAGGTGCGCAATTCCGCCGGCGAGGTGCTCATGAGCCACGAGGTGCGCGAGGGCGACATCTGGCGCGCCTGCCAGGCCAAGGATGCCCCCATCCGCGATTGGGTCAAACTCGCCGTGCGCCGCTCCCGCGAATCCGGGATGCCCGCCATCTTCTGGCTCGACCCCGAGCGCGCCCACGACCGCAACATGAAAACCCTGGTGGAAAGGTACCTCGCCGAAGAGGACACCGACGGCCTTGACATCTCCATCCTCTCCCCCGTGGAGGCCACCAAGAAGTCCGTCGAGCGCATCCGCCGCGGCGAAGATACCATCTCCGTCACCGGCAACGTGCTGCGCGACTACAACACCGACCTGTTCCCCATCCTCGAGGTGGGCACCTCCGCCAAGATGCTCTCCATCGTGCCACTCATGGCAGGCGGCGGATTGTTCGAGACCGGTGCCGGCGGCTCCGCCCCCAAGCTCGTTGCGCAGCTCTTCGAGGAGAACCACCTCCGCTGGGACTCCCTCGGCGAATTCATGGCGCTCGCCGAATCCCTGCGCAAGGCCGGCAGCGAAACGCTCGCCACTGCGCTGGAAGATGCCACAGAAAAGGTCCTCGCCGAGGGTAAATCCCCTAAGCGCAACGCTGGCGAGATCGACAACCGCGGTTCCCACTTCTGGCTCGCCCGCTACTGGGCCGAGGCACTCGCCGAGGGCGAGCTGAAGGACATCTTCGTCCCCGTCGCCGAGAAGCTCGCCGCCGCCAGCGACCAGATTGAGAAGGAGCTCCTTGAGGCACAGGGCTCCCCCGTCGACCTCGGCGGGTACTACTTCCCCGACGAGGAGAAGACCGCCGCAGTCATGCGGCCCTCCGCCACGTTTAACGCCATCATCGACGCGCTATAACGCGGGGCGTTATGACCGGCGCCGGGACCAGCTACGTTCCGCCAAAACTGCACCACATTGGGCGCCGCGGCGACGAACCGCCCCGGCTGCCCGGCGCGGTTCTGATGGAAGACTACATGATCCCGCTCGGGGTCTCCCAAAACGGGCTGGCGCGCGCCATCCACGTGCCGCCGCGGCGCGTGAACGAAATCGTCCACGGCGATCGGGCGATCACGCCGGACACCGCTGTGCGGCTCGCGCGCTACTTTGACACGACGCCCCACAAGTGGCTGAGCCTGCAGGCGCACTACGACACTTTCGTTTTATTGCAGGAGCGCGGGGCGGAGTACGACACGATCGCTGCGCACCAGGATTAGCCCTGGCTTTTTACCACTACGCGGCGTCTGGTGTGCTGCCTGGTGAGCATCATCGACACCCACACCACCATGCCCATGAACGCAAGGCTTGCGCCGGCGAGGGCCGTGAAGTGGTACTGGAAGCCGGCGGCGATGACGGCACCTCCGATGGTGGCGCCGGCGGCGTTGGCGATGTTAAGGGCCGATTGGTTAAGTGCCGCGGCGAGAGTTTGAGCGTCGCCGGCCACGTCCATGAGCCGGATTTGCAGGAGCGGGACGAGCGAGGTGCCAAAGGTCCCGACAACAAAAAACACCGCAGTGCCTGCCCACGGGTCGGCGGAAGCGAAGAAGAACCCGACAAGCGCCAACGCGATGCAGATAAGGACGGTGATGATGCCCCAGTCGATGTTGCGGTCCGCAATCCAGCCACCGAGCATGTTGCCGGCCACGCCGCCGAAACCGTAGGCCATGAGCACAAACGGGAGGAAGTGCGGGGACATGGCCGCGCGGGCAGGGTCGGTCATCGTCCAACCAATGTAGGTGTACACGGCGAACATTCCGCCAAAACCCACCATACCGATGAGCACCGTGAGCAGCACCTGCACGTTCTTTAGGGCGGAGAGCTCCGTCAGTGGGCTCGTCTGGGGCATCTCCGTCATGTGTGGCATGAAGAGGAAGAACGCCACGAGCGTTACCAGGCCCACGGCTGCGACCACGGCGTAGGCCATGGACCAGTGGGTGGCCTGCCCCAGCCACTGCACGGCCGGCACGCCGCCGAGGGTCGCTGCGGAAAAGCCCAGGCTGGTGAGCGCCACCACGCGTCCGCGCTGCCCTTTGGGGGTCATGGCCACCACACACAGGGTGGAGACGGAGAAGTAAGCGCCGTGAGGAAACCCGGCGATAAACCGCGCCACAAGCAGGGAGGGCATGTCCCACGCCACAAGAGTGAGCGCGTTGCCCACGGTGAATGCCGCCATGAGGAGGATGATGAGACGGCGGCGCGGGAGCTTGCCCGTAAACACGGTGATGAGTGGCGCGCCCACGGTCACACCCATGGCATAGGCGGTGATGACGTGGCCTGCCGTGTTCTCGGAGACGCCGAAATCGGCGGCGATGAGTGGCAGCAAACCCATGGACACAAACTCGGTGATGCCGATGCCAAACCCGCCGAGGGCAACGACGAACAGGATGATGCGCCTGCGCACAGCAGTGATTTCCGTCTGGCGCGGCACCGGTTTACGCGACGTGAGCATGGGTTTTCCTCCTTGTGTTGAGCAACTTTCACAAACTACACCAGCTGCCACGACGCGGCAAACATCTCACCCTATGAGACAAACTACCCCCGCACTTTACCCCCGTTCACACCCCGAAAATATGAACTGAGCTGTCTATACTTCGTACCAAGCTGTCTAAATCGCCCTCTTGCCTACAGACTAAGCGGTCTGTACGGTTGCAGAACATGACGACGAAATACGATAACAGCAACGCAGCAAACTGGAACTTCAACACCCGCGCAATCCACGCCGGCCAGCCGGTCGATTCGCAGACGGGTGCACGAAATCTTCCCATCTACCTCACCACCTCCTACGTGTTCGACAACGCGGAGCACGCCAAGCAGCGCTTCGCGCTCGAAGACGAAGGCCCCATCTACTCCCGCCTCACCAACCCGACGGTGGCGGCCGTGGAGGAGCGCCTCGCAAGCCTCGAGGGCGGCGTCTACGCCGTGCTCTTCGGCTCCGGCCTCGCCGCCGAGACCGCGGCCATCCTCACCATCGCCCACCAGGGCTCCCACATCGTGACCTCTCCGCGCCTCTACGGCGGCACCGAGACCCTCTTCCAAACACAGCTCGCCCGCCTCGGTATCGAGACCACCTTCGTGGAGGATCCGGACGACCCGGCCTCGTGGCAGGCCGCGGTTCAGGACAACACCGTTGCCTTCTACGCCGAGACCTTTGGCAACCCACAGGCCGATGTCCTCGATATCCCCACCGTGGCCCAGATCGCGCACGATAACAAGGTGCCGCTCATCGTGGACAACACCATCGCCACGGCTGCCCTCGTCCGCCCGCTCGAGCTGGGCGCCGACGTGGTCATCGCGTCCACCACGAAGTTCTACACCGGTAACGGTTCCGCCCTCGGTGGTGTGCTTGTCGACGGCGGAAAGTTCGACTGGACTGTCGAGCGCGACGGCAAGCCCGTCTTCCCAGAGTTCATCACCCCGGACCCTGCGTACCACGGCCTCAAGTACGCCGACCTCGGTGCCGCCGCCTACGGTCTCAAGGCCCGAGCCGGGTTCCTGCGCGACACCGGCGCGGCCCCGTCCCCGTTCAACGCGTGGGTCCTCGCACAGGGCCTGGACACCCTCTCCCTGCGCGTCGAGCGCCACAACGAGAACGCCAAGAAGGTGGCCGAATACCTGGCGGGCCACGAACTTGTGACCAAGGTGAACTACGCGGGCCTCAAGGATTCCCCGTGGTACCCCGTGAAGGAGAAGCTCGGCCTCAAGTACACCGGCTCCGTCCTGTCCTTCGACATCGCAGGCGGTAAGGACGAGGCGTGGACCTTCATCGATGCGCTCAAGCTCCACTCCGACGTGGCCAACATCGGTGACGTCCGCTCGCTCGTGGTCCACCCGGCCACCACCACGCACTCCCAGTCCGACGAGCACGGACTCGCCCGGGCCGGCATCAGCGAATCCACCATCCGCCTCTCCGTCGGCATCGAAGATGTCGAGGACATCATCGCCGATCTCGAGCTCGGCTTCGCAGCAGTCAAGAACCAATAAAAAAGGACACCTCTTCAGCCATGACCACGACAATCGTCGGCTTCCCCCGCGTGGGCGCCCACCGCGAGCTCAAGTTCGCCACCGAAAAATTCTTCCGCGGCGAGATCTCCGCCACTGAGCTCCAGGAAACAGCTAAGGAACTGCGTCAAGGACAGTGGAAGCTGATCCGTAACGCAGGGATCGATGAGATTCCCTCCGGCGACTTTTCCCTCTACGATCAAACCCTCGACGCCGCTGTCCTCTTCGGCATCGTCCCCAAGCGCTACCGCGACTTGGGGCTCACCCCGCTCGAAACATATTTTGCCCAGGCCCGCGGTTACCAAGGCGAGAAGGGCGACGTCAAAGCTCTGCCTATGAAGAAGTGGTTCAACACGAACTACCACTACATCGAGCCCGAGCTCGAGGCATCGCAGACCATCGCCCTCACCGGCACCCAGCCGGTGGACCAGTTCCTCGAGGCGAAGGAGCAGGGGATCATCACCCGGCCGGTGGTTGTCGGCCCGTTCACCCTCTTCCAGCTGGCTAAGAAGGAGGAGGGCCTGGACGAGGACGCCGCCATTGAGGCCCTCGGTTCCGCTTACGGTGAGCTCCTCACCAAGCTTGCCGACGCCGGTGCCCACTGGATCCAGCTCGACGAACCGTCGCTCGTGGTCGACCTTTCTGAAGAGGATCTCGCCCGGTTCACCCGCCTCTACGAGTCTCTCCTGGCCAACAAGGGCACCCTCAAGGTGCTCGTGCAGACCTACTTCGGCGACGTTCGCGACAGCTACGATACGCTCACCTCGCTCCCCATCGACGGCATTGGCCTCGACTTTGTTGAGGGCCGGCAAACGCTCAAGCTCGTCACCGGCTCCGGCTTCCCCGCCGAGAAGACCCTCTTCGCCGGCGTGGTCAACGGCAAGAACATCTGGCGCAACAACTTCGCGGCCACCCAGGAACTCCTGGGCCGGGTTCGTGACGCCGCCGCCACCGTGGTGCTCACCACCAGCTGCTCCCTGCAACACGTCCCTTACTCCGTGGAGTACGAGACGGATCTCGCCCCCAAGTACGTCAAGCACCTAGCATTTGCCGTCGAAAAGCTAGGAGAGCTCACAGCGCTGGACCGCGGGGCAACCGACGCGGGACTCGGCGAGCGCGACGATGTCACCGACCGCAAGGTGCAGAAACGGGTAGCAGGAATCACCGAGAGCGACTACCACCGCTCCCCCGAACGAGACAAGCGCGACCGCGTGCAACGCGAGGAGTTCCAGCTCCCGCTCTTGCCCACCACCACCATCGGCTCCTTCCCCCAAACCACGGACGTGAAGGCTACCCGCAAGGCCTACCGCACCGGCGAGATCACGGCGGCGGAGTACGCGGACTTTAACAAGAAAAAGATCGCCGAATGCGTCGCCTGGCAGGACCAGACCGGGCTCGACGTCATCGTCCACGGCGAGTACGAGCGCAACGACATGGTCGAATACTTCGGCCAGCACCTCGACGGATTCCTCTTCACCCGCAACGGCTGGGTGCAGTCCTACGGCACCCGCTGCGTCAAACCGCCGCTGGTGTGGGGCGACGTATCCCGGCCCGCCCCCATCACCGTCGAATGGTCCTCCTACGCGCAGTCGCTCACCGAGAAACCCGTCAAGGGTATGCTCACCGGACCCGTCACCATCCTCAACTGGTCTTTCCCCCGCGAGGACATCTCCATCAAGGAATCCATCCTGCAGATCGCCCTCGCCATCCGGGACGAAGTACTCGACCTCGAGCGGGCCGGGATCCGCATCATCCAGGTGGATGAGGCGGCGCTGCGCGAAAAGCTGCCGCTGCGCAGGTCCGACTGGTTCAGCGAATACCTCGACTTCGCCATCCCGGCGTTCCGGCTCGTACACAGTGGCGTGGACGCGACCACACAGATCCACACCCACATGTGTTACAGCCAGTTCACCGACATCCTGCCAGCCATCGACGCGCTGGACGCGGATGTCATCACCTTCGAGGCATCCCGCTCCGACCTGGAGATCCTCGACGCTTTGGTCGAGTGCGACTTCCGTACCAACATCGGCCCGGGCGTGTACGATATCCACTCCCCGCGCGTGCCGTCGGTGGAGGAAATCGTCACCCAAATTAAGCGCATCGCCACCACGATCGACGTGAAGAAGCTGTGGGTCAACCCCGACTGCGGGCTCAAGACCCGTGGTGAGGAGGAAACCAAGAAGAGCCTCACCAACCTCGTCGCCGCCGCGCGCGAAGCACGGGATACCCTACGCAGGTGATGGGCCATGAAAACGACAGAACTGTTTAAGCGTAAGACGGTCTTCTCCCTGGAAATTTTTCCCCCAAAGAAGACGGCGTCCATCGCCACGGTGTATGACACGCTCGATGGGCTCGAGGGGATCCACCCCGACTTCATCTCGGTCACCTTCGGCGCCGTGGGAGCGGGCGACAACACGCACACGTTCCCCATCGCCAGCACGGTGAAGAAGTACTACCAGATCGAGGGCGTGGCCCACCTGCCTGCCATCGGGCTCACCCGGGACCAGGTGCGCGAGCGTTTGGACGAGATGAAGGCGCGGGGAATTGACAACGTCCTCGCCCTGCGTGGCGACCTGCCCGCGGGCGGCGAGCAGCCAACGGGCCACTTCCCGCACGCCAGTGACCTCATCGCGTTCATCCGCGAGTACTCGGACCTCAACATCATCGCCGCGTGCTACCCGGAGACGCACCCCGAGTGCCCCAGTCGCGTGGACGACATCCGCAACCTCAAGCGGAAAGTGGACGCCGGCGCAAGCCACCTCATCTCGCAGCTGTTCTTTGACAACTCACGGTTCTACGGTTTCCTCGAGCGCTGCGACCTCGCGGGCATCGATGTCCCCATCGAGGCGGGCATCATGCCGGTGGTAAACAAGACCCAGATCGAGCGCATTACGTCCCTGTGCGGTGCGGAGATCCCCCACAAGTTCCGCGTCATGATGGACCGGTTTGGCGATAACCCGCGCGCCATGCGCGATGCCGGTATCGCCTACGCCATCGACCAGATCATCGACCTCATCACCCAGGGCGTGGACGGAATCCACCTGTACACCATGAACAACCCATACATCGCCCGGAGGATCAACGACGCGGTGAGCACCCTCATCGCCAACACCCCGCCGCGGGCCGCGCACCGCAAGGTGTTCGCGCTCGCGTAACACCGCAACAGAAAGGAACCCGGAGCCCCATGACAAACCACCACGTGACCATCGGCGATTTCCGCACGGAGGCAGGCGCTGTCATCCCGCAGGTGGATTTTGTCTACCGCACGTGGGGGACATTCCGGGGCGACAACGCCGTGCTCGTGGAACACACGCTCACCGGCGACCACAACGCCGACGAGTGGTGGCCCGGGCTCATCGGACCAGGTCTGGCCATCGACACGCGGCAATACTACGTCATCTGCGCCAATGTGCTTGGTGGTTGCAAAGGCACCACAGGCCCGTCCAGCCCCCACCCGGACGACGGCAAGGCGTTTGGTTCCCGCTTTCCCGCCATCTCCATCCGTGACCAGGTGGAAGCGGAGTACGCATTTCTCCACGCGATCGGCGTCGATCGGCTGTCCGCCGTCATGGGTGGCTCTATGGGTGGGGCCCGGGCGCTGGAGTGGGAGGTCTCCCACCCCGAATACATCGAGCGCGCCTTCGTCCTCGCGGTCTCGGCCCGTGCCAGCGCCTGGCAGATCGGTATCCAAACCGCGCAGATCCAGTTCATCGAGCAGGACCCGAACTGGTGCGGCGGCGATTTCTACTCCCGCGGCGTCGCACCCCATGATGGCATGGCTGCTGCCCGTCGCATCGCCCACCTCACCTACCGTGGAGAACAAGAAATTGACGAGCGCTTTGGCGTGGACCCGCAGGACAAAGAGAACCCGCTTGGCCCCTACCGCGACCCCAAGCAGCGTTTCCAGGTGCAAAGCTACCTCGACCACCAAGCGGAGAAGCTCGTCGCGCGCTTCGACCCGGGATCCTACGTGGCACTCACGGAGGCCCTCAACCGCCACGACGTGGGCCGTGGGCGCGGCGGGCTCATCAAGGCCCTCGATTCAACCAAGGTGCCGACGATGGTCGCGGGCGTGGATACCGACATTTTGTACCCCTATCACCAGCAGGAGCACCTGGCCCGCAACCTGGGCAACGTCATCGGCATGCACAAGATCGTCTCCCCCATCGGCCACGATGCCTTCCTCGCCGAGACCCGCCAGCTAGACCGTATATTCCGGAACTTCTTCCACGTGTAGTGTGTCGGCTAGCTCCCCAGCGAATCCACCGATGCGGCGAGGACCATCATGACGAGCCCCACGGCGGTGGTGAACATGATGTCGAAGCGCCGGGAGCGCACGGAAAGCACCCCGAGGATGTGGGAATCGCACACGGCGCGCAGGACGGACAGGACGAGGAAATCCAGGCCCAACACAAAGGTGGCGCGACGCCAGTGCTCGGTGAAGAGGAACGCGAGCACGGCGACAAGCCCCACACAGAACACCCCCACGCCCACCTTCTGCCACAGCGCGGGCAGCCGGGAGGGCGGGAGGTTTACGTCATGGGGGTTGTCTAGGCCAATGACTGGCTGGTTACTCACCTGGGGTGATCCCCGCCTGGCGCTCGGCGTTTTCCACCACGTTGCGCACGAGGAAGGCGCGGGTGAGCGGGCCCACGCCACCGGGGTTCGGGGAGATGGCGCCGGCCTTTTCCCAGCAGTCGGGGTGGACGTCGCCAAGCAGCTTGCCGTCCTTGCGGGAGACTCCCACGTCGAGGATCGCGGCGCCCTCCTTGATCATGTCGGGGGTGAGCATGTGCGGCTGGCCGGAGGCCGCAATGATGATGTCCGCCTGGCGGGTTTCGGCGGCGAGGTCCTTGGTGCCGGTGTGGCAGAGCGTCACCGTGCAGTTTTCGCTGCGGCGGGTGAGCATGAGGCCGATCGGGCGGCCGACGGTCACGCCACGGCCGATGACGGTGACCTTGGCGCCCTCGAGCGGGATGTCGAAGCGGCGCAGCAGGTGGATGCAGCCGTTGGGCGTACACGGCAGCGGTGCGGGCTCGTTGAGCACGAGTTTGCCCAGGTTGACCGGGTGGAGGCCGTCGACATCCTTGGCTGGGTCGATGCGGCCGAGGACGGCGTTCTCATCGAGGTGGCGCGGGATCGGCAGCTGGACGATGTAGCCGGTGCAGGCGGGGTCCTCGTTGAGCTCGTCGATGACCGCAAAGAGCTCGTCCTGGGTGATGTCTTCGGGGAGGTCCTTGCGGATGGAGTTGATGCCGATCTTCTCGCAGTCCTTGTGCTTCATCTTGACGTAGGACTGGCTGGCGGGGTTCTCGCCGACGAGCACGGTGGCAAGACCGGGGGTGATGCCCTTGTCTTTGAGCGCCTTGACGCGCTTTTCTAGGTCGACGAAGATTTCGTCGCGGTACATTTTTCCATCTAGCTTGAGAGCAGTCATAATTTAAGTATGCCAAAAATCCCCACTCCATTCGCCCACGTTGTTTTCGAGCACCCCGTTATCCCCCCGAATACGGGAAATGCGATCCGAATGTGTGCGGGTACCGGCGCCCACCTCCACCTCATCCGCCCCCTCGGGTTCGAGTTAGACGACCGGCACCTGCGCCGGGCTGGGCTGGACTACCGCGATCTCGCGCGCGTCACCGTCCACGATTCACTGGAGGATTGCTTGTCGACGCTCCCCGGCTCGCGTGTCTTCGCTTTTACAGGTCACACTACCTCGATGTTGTACGACGTCTCCTTTCGCTTCGGTGACGTCCTCCTGTTCGGCACCGAGCCCACGGGGCTTACCGACGAGGCGATGACCCACCCGCGCATCACCAGCAAGGTGCGCATCCCCATGCTGGAAGGCAGAAGGTCCATGAACCTCTCCAACGCCGCAGCTGTGGCCACCTACGAGGCGTGGCGGCAGCTTGGCTGTCCGGAGGGCATCTAGCTGGCGCGACGGTCCTGCCTCATGGTCACCCACGATTCCGCCTCGGTGTCCACGTTCTTGGCCAGCGCGTATCGCATCACTTTCTGGCCCATCTCGGTGAGCTGAGCCTTGTCCCCCAATCGCTTAAAGTTGGCTTTCTGGATGCCGAAAATGCAGCGGACGATGTAGTTGTACTTGAGGGCCTCGCGGGCATCTTTGTCCCCCATCTCCGCGGCGAGGGTGCGCAGCCTGGAGTACAGCTCAATGGGTTTTACCTCGAGCTGCTCGGCGACGGCGGGGCCCCCGAGGTAGGAGACGAGGGCATCGAGTAGCGCAATGGGGCGATCGCTGTCGCTCACGAAGCTGGGGAGCGTTTGCCACATGAGGGTGGCGTACATCTGTGGCTCGACGAGAACCTCCCAGGCGTAACTGTTGCAGCAAATCCCGCCACAGCCGGGGTCAATATTGATGAGCCCCATGTTGTGGAAGACATCGAGGACGATGCTCATAACCTCCTCATCGTCGAAGCGGGCAACTCCCCGGACGTTGTCTTTCACCCACTGGCGTACCTGCTGTGGGAACGGGTGCTTCGAGTGGAGTTTCAAGTGTGGCGCTTCGAGCTGCACCATCCGTAGGAAAGGGTCGAAACGCTTGGCCAGGAATTCCCCGATTTCTTCTGCGTCGCCGTCGAAGAACGTGTGGTGCTCCTGCGTGAAATTGCACAGCCCGATAAGGGTGAAGAGCATCGGCCCGAAGCGGGTGGGCCAGGATTTTTCCCAGCCGAACTTCTCCGGCTCGTTGAGCACCTCCACGGCCGTGGTATACACGCCGGCACCGTCCGCATCGACACTCATCCGCTGCTGGTACTTGGGTTCCGGCTGGGAGTTCTTCAGCATCATCTCGCCCATGTTTCCCAGCACGATGGTGCGCAGCAGCATCTCTTCTTCTGGTTCCAGAATCTCGAGATCATCGGCGACTCCCCCCAGGAGATCTTCTACGCTGTCCCAGTCTGCGGTGGCCGAAAAGACCGCATTGAATTCCTCCAGACGGGCATCCGGATCACACACCAGTGGCATCATTGCGAGACACAGATCCTCGAACGAGTGCAATTGGATGGTCGTCTCACCAAAACTTCCGAGATCCACAGGACCGTCCAGAATTTCCGTCTCCTTTACCAGTGAGACGAAAAAATCACCTTGTTTTGTGGTGGCCGATTGAGCCATAAATCCCCCCAAAATGTAGTTAGATTGTGCGCTTTCTTATGCGCCTTGTCGCCATCATAAAACGGCTCCCCCACCCCCGCAACAGATACGGCTATAACGCAGGCAGCTCCCGTTTTCTTAGCAGATCGGTGAGCTCGAAGGCATCCTCGGTAGAAAGATTGTGGCCCGCCATAGAAACCGGGCCAGGAACAAGATCGAAGCGGACGGTGGCGAGATCCCACGCCTGGTTCAACGGGCCACGCTTGACGGTGAGCTCCTGAATGTGCGAGAGCTCCACGATCTTCACCTCGCGGTGGAAGCGCCCCTCGTGGGTGATGGCGCGGCCACCGGTAAGGGTGACGGCCTGCTGGTCGCGGTCGAGCGGGCTCGCCCAGATGGCCCGCTTGGGGCTGACGTAGGTGGGGGCGGTGGCACCGCGCGGATCGGCGACGGAGAAATCTTCATCCGGGCCGAACTTGGCAAGGATGCGCGCCACGTGGCACGCCTGCTCGTACGAGCCGACCGGCAGGATCTGCGTGGGCTTTTCCTTGTCCCCCTGGCCGTAGCCCGCGACGGAGCACTCCACCCGCCACCAGCCGGTCAGGCGCCACGCCCACGGCTGGATGACACGCACGCCGTGGACTCGGTGGACTGGAATCGTCTGGCGGCGCAGATCGGCCAGGCCATAGGAAATGGACAGGTTAGTGCCGTCGAACCACGCCGTGTAGTGGAAGGCGCGGTCGATCACGCCCCACAGCGCCACGACGATGCCGAGCAGGATGGGCAGCGCGCCCGCAAGCCCCGTGGCCCACAGGGAGAGCCCCATAAAGCCGGCGGCGAACAGGTTGCCCACGCGCAGCGCCGCCGCCCCGAATGTGGTGGACACGGGGATCGTGGGAATAATCACGTCCCCCCGATCGTCGACAAGCGAGGGGAGACTAGAGGAATCCCGGAGCCGGAGGACCTCCGCACGCACAGCCTCCGCCTCCGACCTTTTCAGGAACTCGATCCTCAGGGACGAACCGACGCCACCGGCGACCTCGACGTTGACGGCGGCGAGCCCAAACACGCGGGCGACCACCGACTCCTTAATGTCGACGGCCTGGATCCGGTCGTAGCGGGCGCTGCGCACCTGCGTGTGGATGATGCCGTGCTTGGTCTGCACCTCGTCGGGCGTGAACCGGAAACCCAGCGCGCGCCACCACAGCATGGACAGCGCCCACAGGACAAGGCACGACACCACAGTCACGCCCGCGCCGATGCCGATGTAGCGCAGGTACGGGCCAGATTCATGGACGATGTCGCCCGCCGCCCCCACCAGCTCATCGCTCACGTTGACAAGGGTGACGGCGAGGATGGCGAAAATAGCCGTCCAGAAGTGCAAGAACGGGGTAAGCCGGTGGACGCGGCGCCACTCAATCGACCCGCTCACAGCCCACTCATCCTCTCCCGGGCCCGCTCCGCCAACCGGTCACGCAACGCGTCCGCCTCCGCCGCGGGCAAACCCGGGATCGACGCGTCCGTCGACGCACTCGCCGTCTTCACCGCCACCACCTTGAGGCCAAAGAGGCGCTGGAACGGCCCCTGCGTCACATCGACGTACTGGATGCGGCCGTAGGGCACCACTGTGAACGTGTGGAAGAACTTCCCGCGGGTGATCATGAGCTCATCCGGGGCCTCCCGCCACCCCAGGTAGCGCACCTGGGCCGGCAACAACCAACACAGGTACGCAAACAACACGACGAACGCCACCGCCCCCACGTACAACCATGTCCACCACAGGTATCCCGCAACAGCGCAGGCGACGGCCGGCACGAGGCACCACACGGCGGCCGAAAGTACCCGCGACACCGCCAGCTTGCTCGAAACAGCGTTCATCGATTCGCTCATGTGCACCAGGGTACTAGCGGCGAATTCCCCTCCACAGCACCGACACCGGAATGTTGACATGTCCTTTTCTACACAAAAGGGGGTAACGCCCATCGATAAAACTCATGGTCAGCGCACGTGCAGTAGTTTCTCAGCATTTACACATTTTTGAAGCTGATTTTCAGGTGGTATGGAGATTACTATCAAGGCAAAGCAGTTCGTTTTTCTGCTTCCGAATAATCCACCTAAGAAAGGGACTCCCATGAAGGGATTCAAGAAGGCATCTATCGCTTCCGTCACCGCGATCGCCGTTGCCGCCGGCATGTGCACCCCGGCATTCGCCGAGGAAGCTAAGGCAGAGTCTGGTGTCAAGATCACCGACAACGTCTGCACCATTACTATCCCTAAAGCAGAAGCCGACCTTCTGGGCATCACCACTACCCCGCTAACCGTGAAGGTCTCTGACGCCCAGAGCAAGCTCGACGAACTTCTCGCGGCATACAAGGCAGACGCAGAAAAGCAGACCCCGGCCGACAAGGACAAGAAGGCTGACAAGAAGGAGGGCGCTGCAAGGGCAGCCGACGGCAAGACCGACACCCCCAAGACCGACTGGAAGGCAAAGTCCACCACCTACGCCAGCGTGGCTTCCGCCTACCGCAGCTGCGCTGCAGGCAAGGAACAGAGCGAGGTCGATTACGATCTCGCCGGCATCTTCAGCTCTCCCGCCGGCGAGCCGAACGAGACGAGCCTCGGGCTCATCATCTGTGGCTCCGTGCTTACCGCACTCGGCCTCATCGCAGCCCTGCTCCCGCAGCTCAAGTCCCTGCTCCCCGCAGAGATCGCTGCAATGCTCCCCTAACCTGTAAGCGTTAAGCGTTTCGGCGCCCTCGGCCTGCCCGGCTGGGGGCGTTTTCCTTACCTAAAGTCCCGCGACCCCCGGGACATGTACTCGCCTATCGCCAGGGGCTCCAGCTTGTCAGCCTCGAGGGTGGCGGCGCCGTTGGCGTTGCGGATGATGCCGCGGATGAGGAGGGCCTTGGCGGTGAGCGCCACCTTCTTGTAGCGCTTCCACAGGCCGACGGAGACCACCACGTTCATGAGCCCCGTCTCGTCCTCCACCCCGAGGAACGTGACCCCACCGGCGGTGGCGGGGCGTTGGCGGTGGGTGACGATGCCGGCGACGGTGATGCGAGTGGCGTCGACAAGCGATAAAAGCTGGGACGCGGGGACGATGCCGTGGGCGGAAAGCTGGGCGCGCAGGAACGCCATCGGCTGGGCGTGGGGGGTCACCCCGGTGGCGGCGACGTCGGCGGCGAGCAGCTCAAACGCGGACATGCCGGGCAGCGCGGGGGCGGTGAGCGCACTCATCCCCTCAAGCATCCCCTGCTTCTCCGTCGCGGCGACACCGGCGGCCCACAGCGCCTGCCGACGATCCATTCCAAAACCGTCGAGCGCACCGGCGCACGCCAGCGCCTCCACCTGCGACACCGTGAGATCGGCCCGGCGCGCGAGGTCCGGAATGGAGGCGAACGGGCGGGCGGCCTCCACCCGCGTGGCGACCTCCTCCCCCAGGCCACGGACGAGGTTGAGCCCCAGGCGGATCGCGCGCCCACCGTCAGCAGTGTCGGCCTCCACGCCGGAAACCTGCACGTCGATGGGCAGGATGGTGATGCCGTGGCGGCGGGCGTCGGAAATGAGCGACTGCGGGGAGTAGAACCCCATGGGTTGCGCGCGCAACAAGCCGACGGTGAATTCCGCCTGGTAGTAGTACTTGAACCAGGCGGAGAAGTAGACGAGGCCCGCGAAGGACTGGGAGTGCGACTCGGGGAAGCCGTAGGAGGAAAACGCCACCATTTTGGTCCACAGCTTCTGCGCCACGTCGCCGGTGATGCCGTGCGTCTGTTCGAGCCCGGCAAAGAACCGCTCCTTGAGCTTGGCCATCCGCTCCGGGGAGCGCTTGGACCCCATGGCGCGGCGCAGCTGATCGGCCTCGGCGCCGGTGAACCCCGCGGCATCCTTGGCCATCTGCATGAGTTGCTCCTGGAAGAGCGGGATGCCGAGGGTTTTTTCCAGCGCGTTTTTGAGACACGGGTGGTCGTAGGTGACAGGCTCCTCGCCGTTGCGGCGGCGGATGTAGGGGTGGACGGAGCCGCCCTGGATGGGCCCGGGGCGCACGAGCGCGACCTCCACCACGATGTCGAAGAAGCGGCATGGTTTGAGCCTAGGCAGGGTGGACATTTGCGCGCGGGATTCCACCTGGAACACGCCAACGGTGTCGGCTGCCCGCAGCATCGCGTAGATGTGCGGGTCCGTGAGGGGGATTTCCCACAGGTGGACGTCGATGCCGCGGTGGGTTTTCACCTGGTCCACCATGTGGTGCAGCGCGCCGAGCATGCCCAGCCCCAAGAGGTCGAATTTCACCAGGCCACCGTAGGCGGCGTCGTCCTTGTCCCACTGGATGACGCTGCGGCCTGCCATCCTCGCCCACTCGGTGGGGACGACGTCGGCGATGGGGCGGTCGCAGATGACCATGCCTCCGGAGTGAATGCCGAGGTGGCGGGGCTGGCCCTTGAACTGGGCGGCGAGGGCGAGCACGTCGCGGGGAGGCTCGTCCACCCCGCGTGACCAGCCGTCGATGGCGCCCTGGGGGTAGCCGAGGGCGCGGGCGGCGTCGCGCAGCGCCCCCTTGGTGCGGTAGGTGATGACGTTGGCCACCTGCGCGGCGTTGTCGCGCCCGTAGGTGCGGTAGACGTACTGAATCACCTCCTCGCGCCGGCCGGCCTCGATGTCGAGGTCGATGTCGGGCGGGCCGTCGCGGTCGGGCGAGAGGAACCGCTCGAACAGGAGTTTGGCGTGGACGGGTTCCACGGCGGTGATGCCGAGGGCGAAGCACACGGCGGAGTTGGCGGCGGACCCGCGCCCCTGGCAGTAGATGTTTTCGCGGTGGCAGAAATCGACGATGTCGTTGACGATGAGGAAGTATCCGGGGAAATCGAGTTCCTCGATGACGGCGAGCTCTTTGGCAATCTGCTCCCGCGCCTGGTCCTTGATCTCTTGCGGTCGGCTCCGGTACCGCTCCGGCGCTCGCTTATCGACGAGTGATCGCAACGTTTCCATCTCGTGCGGGAGTTTCGGCAGTCCCGGTGCCACGAGGTCAAACGAGAAGGCGCACTCTTCGGCAACGCGGACGGCCTCGCTGACCAGCTCCTCCCTGCCCGGCGCGGCGCGCAGGAGCCGCTCGGCGCCGCGCAGCCACGGCGCCCCCATGGGATGCAGGTGGGGCTCGGCCTGGGCGACGGATTCCCGGCGGGCGAGCGCCGCCTTGGCGGCGGCGAGGCGGGCATCGGCGATGGTGGCGGCGCGGGGAGCCCCGGAGAGGATGCGGCTGAGCGCCGGGTCCTGGGCGTCGAGGTCGGCGAACTGGTCGGCATCCTCCGGCAGGCCCCGTACCTGGTATTCCAGGCTGATGTTCTCGGCACCGAAGATTTCGATGATGGTGTCAAGCTCCGGCAGCCACTCGTGGC
This sequence comes from Corynebacterium pyruviciproducens ATCC BAA-1742, assembly GCF_000411375.1. Classification (GTDB taxonomy): domain Bacteria; phylum Actinomycetota; class Actinomycetes; order Mycobacteriales; family Mycobacteriaceae; genus Corynebacterium; species Corynebacterium pyruviciproducens. The sequence continues at coordinate 179,463 of NZ_KE150448.1, forward strand.
TGACAAGCACGTGCCAGTTGCCGTGGAGCTGGGCGAGCGGCGGGTAGCACAGGACATCCTTCTCCCCACTCTCCATGTGCGCCTGCGTGAGGAGGTAGGAGAGTTCCTTGTAGCCCTCATAGCCGCGGGCAAGCACGGTGAGCCGGCGACCGGGCTCAAGGGAGAGCTCGGCACCGAACACAGTGGCGAGGCCTGTGCCCTTAGCAGCCTCGGCAAACTTCACCGCCCCATAGAAGCCGTCCCGGTCCGTCAGCGCGAGGCCGCGCAGCCCCAGCTCCAAAGCGCGCTCAACGAGGTCCTCCGGGTCGCTCGCACCACCGAGGAAGGAGTAGGAGCTGGTGCAGTGGAGCTCGGCGAACGGGCGCGCAGACGGGGCCGGGGGACGCTGGGTGCGCGGGCGCTCAGAGGCGGGGACAAGCTCCGGCACGTCCCGGCCGCTCATGACCGCCTCGAGGGTCCGCCAGCTCAGCGGCGCGGCATTAATCCCCATCCCTTCGAACACGTGGCCTATTTTCGCACTAATGTTCTCATGGCGCAAGTTTGAACCAAGCGGTTCATGCGTTTTACTGCAAATACGGTGGTCTGACCGGTTTTTCCTGGCGTAAAAATAGACCAAGTTGTACATTAGCCGTGTTACTGCTAGCGTTACGTTCCAACAACACCGATAAAGGAGAAATACATATGTTGAAGAAGCTCACCGCCCTCGCAGTGGCCGCCGTCGTCGCCGGCACCGGCCTTACCGCCTGCGGTAACCAGGAATCCGCCGATAGCGCAACGGAGACCGTCCGCATCGGCACCACCGACGGCTCGAAGAAGGCGTGGAAAGTCTTTGAGGACAAGGCCAAGGAAGAGGGCATCAAGCTCGATATCCAGAACTTTGGCGATTACTCCACCCCGAACACGGCGCTCTCCGAGGATCAGCTCGATGTCAACCTCTTCCAGCACATCAAGTTCCTCGCCGAGTACAACGTGGGCGCGGGCGATGACCTCACCCCGGTGGGCTCCTCGGAGATTGTGCCGCTGGCCATCTTCTGGAAGGATCACACCTCGCTTGACGGCATCGACGGCGAAGGCATCGCCATTCCTAACGACCCCTCCAACCAGGGTCGCGCCATTAACGTCCTCGTCCAGGCCGGCCTGGTGAAGCTCAAGACCGACGGTCTTATCACCCCCACGCCCGCCGACATCGACCAGGCGGCCTCCAAGGTGAAGGTCCAGCCCGTGGACGCGGCCCAGACCACCGCCGCCTACGGCGAGGGCAAGCCCGCCGTGATCAACAACTCCTTCCTCGACCGCGCCGGCATCGACCCGACCACGAGCGTCTTCCAGGATGACCCGAACTCCACCGAGGCCGGGCCGTACATCAACGTGTTCGTAACCAAGGCTGAGAAGAAGGACGACCCGACCATCCAGAAGCTCGTCAAGATCTGGCACGACCCCGAGGTCACCGCAGCTGTTGCCGACGATTCCAACGGCACCTCCGTGCCGGTCGACCGCCCGGCCGCCGAGCTGCAGGAGATCCTCGACCGCCTCGAGGCCGATCAGAAGGCCGCTAAGTAGCAATACCCCGCTAATCGCCTTTCGGGGCGGTTTTTCGAGTTTCGGAGAACACGTGGCAACACCTCACACAGCCGGCACACGCGTAGAGTTCCGGCACGTAACCAAAATCTTTTCCAACGGCCAAAAAGAGACGAAGGCCCTTGACGATATCAACCTGACCGTCGAACCCGGCGAGATCCTCGGCGTCATCGGCTACTCAGGCGCGGGCAAGTCCACCCTCGTCCGCATGATCAACGGGCTGGACACCCCCACCTCCGGTGAGGTGCTCATCGACGGCACGGACATCGTCCCCCTCCCCGAACGCAAGCTGCGCACCCTGCGCAGCTCCATCGGCATGATCTTCCAACAGTTCAACCTGTTCACCTCCCGCTCCGCCGCGGCAAACGTGGAGTACCCGCTGAAGCTCGCCGGCGTGCCCAAGGCGGAGCGCAAGAAGCGCGTGGCCGAGCTGCTCGATTTCGTCGGCCTGGGTGACAAGGGCAAGAACTACCCGGAGCAGCTTTCCGGTGGCCAAAAGCAGCGCGTGGGCATCGCCCGGGCGCTCGCCACCAACCCCTCCCTTTTGCTTGCCGACGAAGCCACCTCCGCCCTCGACCCTGAAACCACCCTCGACGTGCTCGAGCTACTCCGCCGGGTAAACAAGGAACTCGGCATCACCATCGTGGTCATCACCCACGAGATGGGCGTGGTGCGGGCCATCGCCGACAAGGTCGCCGTCATGGAGTCGGGCCGTGTTGTGGAATACAACGACGTGTACCACGTGTTTTCCGACCCGCAGACCGCCGTCGCCCAGCGCTTCGTGCAGACGACCCTGCGCAACGAGCCCGACCAGGTAGAATCCGAATCCCTCCTCGCCGAGGACGGGCGCCTGTTCACCATCGAGCTCACCGAGCACTCCGGCTTCTTCGACGCGGTCGGCGACGCCCGTGCCGCCGGCGTGGGCATCGGCATTGTCCACGGTGGCGTCACCACCCTCAAGGAGCACTCCTTTGGCAAGATCACCGTCCGGCTCACCGGCCCGGACGATGCGATCAACTCCTTCGCCGAGCGCCTCTCCCACACCACAGAAATTTCTGAGATCGACCGCGACGAGGTCGCCCGCCAGGCACTCGGAGGTAACCGCTAACTATGACCACAACGTATCTCGCAGCCGACTGGAACCGCCTCGGCGATACCTTCCTCGAATCCATCCAGCAGACGCTCTTCATGGTGATCACCACGATCATCATCGGCGGCATCGCGGGGCTCATCATCGGCATCCTCTTGTACACCACCCGCAAGGGCGGCATCATGGAGTCGCGCCCCGCCTACTTCGTCCTCAACTTCCTGGTCAACTTCATCCGGCCGATCCCGTTCATCATCTTGGTGAGCTTCTTGGCCCCGGTGACCAAGGCGGCGGTGGGGTCCACCATCGGCACGGTTCCCGCCATTTTTGTCATGAGCGTGGCGGCCACGTTCGCCGTCGCCCGCATCGTGGAGCAAAACCTCGTAGCCATTGACCCCGGTGTCATCGAGGCGGCCCGCTCCATGGGCGCAGCCCCGTGGACGATCGTCCGCACCGTTATTCTGCCGGAGGCGCTCGGCCCGCTGATCCTCGGCTTCACGTTCATCTTCATCGCCATCGTCGATATGTCCGCCATGGCGGGCTACATCGGTGGCGGCGGCTTGGGCGATTTCGCCATCGTGTACGGCTACCGCGCCTTCGACCTCGAGGTCACCTACGTGGCCACGTTCATCATCATTATCATCGTCCAGATCGCCCAGCTGTTTGGCAACTGGTTGTCCAAGAAGGTCATGCGCCGCTAAGCTACCGGCGTGACTTCACTACTGTTTGACCTCTACGGGGTCGTCATCAAGCACCGCACCCCCGCCGACCGCGCCCGCGTGGTTGAGCGGCTCGGTGTCACAGATACGGACAGCTTCTGGGCCACCTATGAAAAGACCCGCGCTCCTTACGACGCGGGTCTTATTTCTGACAGCGACTGGTGGGCGAACCTCTCCCCTGATATCGACGTAGCCACAGCCGCCGCCGTGGAAGCCGACACGCTGAGCCACGCCCATCCGGGGATGGTGGATCTTCTGGCGGACCTCCACGAGGCCGGCTTCCGCATCGGGGTCTTAAGCAACCTGCCCCACATCCTGGTCGACAAGCTGCTCGCCGTCCACCCCTGGTTCGCCCAGCTGGACTCCCTCACGTTCTCCTGCGAGATCCACGTGAACAAGCCCGACCCGCGCGCCTACGCCCACGCCCTCGCGGACCTCGATGCCACCGCCGAGGACACCCTCTTCTTCGATGACACCCCGGCAAACGTCGCCGCCGCCCGCGAGGTCGGCCTGCAGGCTGCCCTAGTGCAGCGCGCCGACCCCGTCACCTCCGTCCGCTCCGCTCTCAAGCTTTTCGACGCTATCCCCTAGCGCCACCCACTGTTCCACCGTCTTCGGTGGTTTCCCACACGACGCCACTGCGCCCTCGCGCGTCACCTTGTCCACCTGCACGGAAAACTTCCCGGCCCGCCCCTGAAGGACCACGCGGTCGGGCGAGACGCTGACAAGCTCCAGCTCGCCGCGAGCGACGGGATACCGGGCCGCAACAGCCACCTCGGCGGCCTGCACAGCCGGGGGAAACAGCGACCGCCCGCGCAACTGCGGGACGAACAGCGAGACAGAGGTGAGCGCAGCCACCGCCGCCTCCACGTTCAGCCGGCCGTACGAATACCCCCACGGCAGCAACTGAAACACCGGCGCAAAACGGTGCCCCTTGTTGTGCGACGTTTCCCAGATCGTCTCCCCGCCGAGTCGCTCATCCAGCGCCTTCGCCAGCGGCCGCCCCTTCACCGCGCAGCACAGGTCTCGCTTGCCGTGCGTGCACACGAGCCCCAGTGGGCCGGCAACGTGCTCGCCCTGTGGCGCCAGCAGGTCAATGTCCAGGATGTCCTCCGCGCGCTCCACCACGGTCCGCACAATTTCCGGACGCGGCCCGAACCGCACCACATACACCGACGGCTCCCCGCGCAAATACTCGTGGATTTCCGGCTTGCGGATGAACTGGAACCCATATCCCACTTCCTCCACATGCTTTTTCAGCGACGCCGCAACCGGGCCCAGTGCCGTCCCATCGAGCACGTCGTGGCCCCAGCCACCGAGGCGTTCAAACAGCACGAGCCCCTGGCCCGTCTTCGCCGTTCCGGGGAGGCTTTCGGCCAGGACATCCGAGCACCGCACCGGCGCATCCGTAGTTAGCATGCCCTACATTGTACTTTTACAACGATTTGGTCACGTCCGTGGCGGTAACCGTACCCGGCCCGCTACGGTGGAGTTATGAAACCAATCGTCACTTGCGTAACATGCCTTGCAACCGCGCTCGCCCTCGTGAGCTGCTCACCGGAGGACGAGGCTGCCCCGACGGCATCCACCACAACGGTGACAAGCCCCGCCGAGACGGTGAAGTCCGCGGTGGAAGCCCCCGCCACCGCCGATACCGCTACCGATAACACGTCACCCATCGGCGAGGCCAGCCTGGACAACAAGACCGGCTACCCCGAGGGCGGCGCGCAGCTGCTGGCCACTAATATCCGCGTCGGCCACCACCAGGGCTTCGACCGCATCGTCTTCGACCTTGAGGGCACCGGCACGCCCGGTTACTTTGTTTCCTATACCGACGAGCCCGCGCAGCAGGCCAGCGGTTTCCCCCTCGTCCCCGCCGGTGATTCGTACCTGCAGGTGATGATTGATGGCACAGCGTACCCGTTCGAGGTGGGCCAGGAAGCGCGCACACTGTCCACCACCCCGAACGAGCAGGTGGTGAAGGACATCCTCGACGGGGGCATGTTCGAGGCACAAAGCCAGTACATTGTGGGCATCAACGGCCCCAAGAAGCCGTTCGCCGTCGGTGTGCTGACCAACCCGACGCGGCTCGTGGTGGATGTCATCACCGACTAGCCGTATACCGCCTCGATACTCCAGCGCCCGTGGCTCCACACGATGAGCCACGCGTGCTGGCGATTCGTGCGCACTTCCCGGCCCACCACCTGCATCCTGGCGCGTCCGGCGCCGTCGCCCTCCCACCAGCGCCCGTCCACGGGCCACGGCCCGGCCCACGCCGTCACCTCGTACCGCTTCTCCCCCCACGCCAGCGCGAAGGGCTCCCCCGTCAGCTGCGCCTCCCCGTCGATCTCCACCCCTGTCCCTTGCTTGTCGACGATCTGGAGGTGCGACGCCGGGTGGTTTTCTCCCCCACCGCGCCTGGCTGGGTACGGGGCCGGGATCTGTCCCAACCACGGCCCCTCCACCGGGCGCGCGGGGGCGCGCTGCTCACCGAAGGGGACGAGCTCGACGCGCTCCACGGGGCTGCGACCGCCGCTGGCGACGGGCACAAGAACCTTGTCGGTGCCGAGGGTGGACTGCAGCCGCATCGCGGCCCGGCGCGCCTGCTGTTTCTTCGCGTTTCCGCTGTTCCACAGGCCCGTGGAGTCCGGCGGGTGACATTCCAGCGGCGTGAGGGTGAACTCGATGATCCCGCCGGCCTCCGCCTGGGTGGTGCGGGCGGTGAGCCAGCCGTCGAGCTGCCAGCGCACGCGGTCGGCGGTGGTATCCTCGTTGAGTTCCTCGCGGGTGTGCCACACGCGCTCGACGGTCTCCCCGCCCGTCATGACGGCGGTGACCTTGAGGCGCACGCATGTTAGCCCCGCGCCGGCGAGCCTGGCGTGGAGCCGCGCGGCGAGGTGGCGGGCGGCGAACGCCGCGGCGTCGACACGCGAGATGGGATCCTCGGGGACCATCGTCACCGCAAGCTCGGGCACGGGCACCGCGGAGGAGACCTTCCGGCCGGGGTCGGCGCGGGCGATGGCGTGGCAGCGCGCGCCCGCGGTGCCAAACCTGGTGGTGATGGCGGTGGAGGGCAGGGCCGCAAGCTCCCCCAGGGTGCGCACGCCGAGGTCCACGAACTTCCGCACCACCTCTGGGTCGCAGTGGAGAGCCTCCTCGGAGGCCAGCACGGAGACGGGCTGGGTAGCAAGGAACGCCTGTGAGCCACCGGACGGGACGATGGCCTCGGCGCGGGCGGCGATGAAGGCGGTGGTGACCTCGTCAGCGATGCCACCGTAACAGTCCACACCACGGCAAGCCGCGGCGTCGAGAAGCTTCTCGGCGGCGGCCTCCTCACTGCCGTGGAACTTCGCGGCGGCGCGCATGTCCACCACCACGAGCCCCGGGCGATACACCTCGACGGTGGAGGCCACATCGTCCAGGCCGGCGACGATCGGCTCGAACACGCGCGCATCCCGGTCCACATCCCGCGGCGCAGAGCGCAACCCGGGGACGAGCGCCTGCGCGGCGCGCAACCGCATCCCCCGGCGCACACCCCGCGCCCGGGCCGCGGCGTTGGCCACCCACACCGCACCGTTGTCCGTCACCGCAGCGGGAGCGCCAGCCAGGTCGGCGGCGTGGATCGGCCAATCCGGAAACCACAGCGCCATGACGCGCATCGGCTACACCACCCGCAGCGTTGGCTTTTCCGGCGGCTGCTGGCCGATGTACAGCGACCCCGTGCGCGCCTGCCGCGCTTTCGTCTCCGCCCGCACGCTCACCTCAATGGAGCGGATCCGCCCCGTGCCGCGCGAGATCCCCGCAAAGCCCGTCACCTCGCCGGTGAGCGTCAGCGCCGACGACGGCAGGTGCGCACCCACGGTGACGAGCGCCGCCGTGCCCTCGCGCAGCTTCGCGCCGAGTGGCCGGGCCACCGTCGGCGGCACAGACCAGGCGCGGGCGGTATGGAATACGACGAGGTCCACGTTCTGAGCCAGCACCCCCACCACGTGCAGCGGGTCGACACCGGCATCCGGCACAACAAGCACCGTGTCCCCCGTGACGATAAGCTCCGGCCAGCCCACCACCGCCACGCTATCGCCCGCGCTGGACGCGTGTGCGATAATCTCGACGGCGAGCGCCGCGCACTCGTTCATGTGCGTCACCGCCCGGCGGGGCAGGCCACCGCCGGAAAGGAGCGCGGAAAGCGGGCCGGAAACCGCCACAACATCGTCTTTTGTAACGCCAGGGGCGTGGAACGAGTCGGGCACACCCATTTTTGCCATGCGCGCGCGAAGGTGCGCGATCCGTGCTTCACGGTTTTCGAACACCTCCCCTTTTAGAACGCTCGTTCCCACCATGTTCCCTAACTTACTGCCCCGCCCCGGGCACCGTCAAGTACCATGATGGCCATGTATTACGGCACCATGCGCTCCCACCACACCCCCATCGACGCCCCGCCGCTCGTGCGCATCGGCGCCAGCGCACTGGCGGGCGTGGCCACCGCCGTCATGACCACGAGCCTGCCTATGTCGTGGTCGGCGCCGCTGGCGCTGGTGGCGGTTATCGCGGCCGTCGCCGTCACGCTCACCCACCCGTACCGGCGCGAGCTTCGCGGGTACTATGCGGCCCACGGCGGGTTCGCCTCCACGGGCCGCAGCAAGGTGCAGTTCTTTCTTCCCCTGTTTCCCCTGTGGGCGCTGCTCATGGTGAGCCCACTCATGGCGCCCGCGCACCCCGTTTTGACGGGCGTCGTCTTCCTCGCCGGGTTTGCCGGCACGTGGGTTGTATTCCCCCACATAGATGGGACACGGCTGGCGGCGTACCTGTAAGAGCGAGGGGGTAATCTAGAAGAATGTGACTAGTAATCCTGTAACTTTTAACCCGCGCGTCCCGGAGCTGGCCACCCAGTTCATCGGGACTATTTTCAACGATTACGATCCCCGCTCCTACGCCCCCGGTGCGGATTTCCTCACCCGTCAGGAGGATCGCCAGCAGGTCTCCCCCACGGCGATTCCCGCGGTTGGTCGCCCCCTTGCGGAAGCTACGAAGGAGCTTGTCGACGTCCTGGAGCACGACTCCAACCTCCGTCACCCTCGCTTCTTTGGTTTTATTCCCGGCCCGGCCCAGTCCGTCTCCTGGCTTGGCGACGTCATCGCCACCGCCTACAACCCGCACGCCTCCAACTGGGCCCAGTCCCCCGGCGCGAGCGCCTTAGAAAAACAGGTCATCGACTGGGCCTGCGAGGCCGCAGGCATCAGCGCCCCCAACCGCGGTGGGATCCTCGTTTCCGGCGGCTCCATGGCAAACCTCACCGGGCTCATGGCGGCCCGCGAGTCCCGCGTGCCACTGGACCAGATCCCGCGCGCGGTGGTCTACACCACCGAGCAAACCCACTCCTCCGTGAACAAGGCCCTGCGTATCCTCGGCATCTCCCACATCCGCACGCTGCCGGTGGATGACGCGTTCCGGATGCAGCCCACTGTGCTGCGCCAGGCCATCGAGGCGGACAAGAAAGAGGGCCTCCTTCCGTTCGCCGTGGTGGGCACGTGTGGCACGACCAACACCGGCGCCATCGACCCGCTCGATGCCATCGCTGACCTGTGCGACGAGTTTGACCTGTGGTTCCACGTCGACGGGGCCTACGGCGGCTCGGTGGTGCTCAGCTCCCGCAAGGCGGACGCCCGTGGCGTGGAGCGCTGCGACTCCATGGCGTGGGACGGCCACAAGTGGCTGTTCCAAACCTACGGGCTCGCCATGGTGCTGGTGAAGAACCGCGCGGACCTCGTGCGCTCGTTTAGCGCCGGCGGCGAATACCTGCAGGACGTGGAGGGCGGCTCGCACAACCCGGACTGGTGGGACATGGGCCCGGAACTAACCCGGCCCGCCCGCGCCCCGCGCCTGTGGCTCACGCTGCAGACCGTCGGCACCGAGCGGCTGTCGCAAATGATCGACAGTTCCATCTCCGTGGCCGAGCTGTTTGAAAAGGAGATCCAGTCCGTCGAGGGCATCAGCATCGTCACCCCGGCATGCCATGCCATCGTCACGTTCACCACCGGCGACGAGGCAAAGAATGTGGCGCTTGCGGAATACCTCCGTCGCCACAACATCGCCGGCATCTGGACCACCACCCTCAACGGCAAGAATGTCCTCCGCCTGTGCACCATCTCTCCCGATGAAACCGAGGAGGATATGGAGGCACTGGTGAAGGACATTGAAAAGGCGCTGAAGAAAATTCAGTTATAGCCGCCGTGACGGTGCACTACCGCGCGAAAACTACTCCCACTCAATCGTCGCCGGGGGCTTCGAGGTGACGTCGAGGACCACGCGGTTGATCTCCGGCACCTCGTTGGTGATGCGGGTGGAGATCTTCTCCAAAACGTCGTAGGGGACGCGGGTCCAGTCGGCCGTCATGGCGTCCTCGGAGCTCACGGGGCGCAGGACGATGGGGTGGCCGTAGGTGCGGCCATCGCCCTGGACGCCGACGGAGTGGACGTCGGCAAGCAACACAACGGGGCACTGCCAGATCTCGGAATCGAGGCCGGCGTCGGTGAGCTCGGTGCGGACGATGAGATCGGCGGCGCGCAAGATATCGAGGCGCGCGCGGGTCACCTCACCGATGATGCGGATGCCAAGCCCCGGGCCGGGGAACGGCTGCCTGCCGACGATCACCTCGGGCAACCCGAGCTCGCGGCCCACGGCGCGCACTTCATCCTTGAAGAGCAACCGCAACGGTTCAACAAGCTCGAACTCCACGTCGTCGGGAAGCCCACCGACGTTGTGGTGGCTCTTGATGTTGGCGGTGCCGGACCCACCACCCGACTCAACAACGTCCGGGTACAGGGTGCCCTGGACCAAAAAGCCCACGTCCTGGCCGTCGAGGACGCCGGCGACCGCGCGCTCGAAGGAACGGATGAACTCCGCACCGATCGCCTTGCGCTTCGCCTCCGGGTCCGTCACGCCGGCAAGCTTGGACAGGAACGCCTCGGACTCGTCCACCGTGACGAGCTTCGCGCCCGTCGCCTTGACAAAGTCCTCCTCCACCTGCTGACGCTCCCCCGCGCGCAACAAGCCATGATCCACGAACACGCAGGTGAGACGGTCGCCGATAGCGCGCTGGACAATCGCCGCCGCCACCGCCGAATCGACGCCACCAGACAGGCCACAGATCGCCCGCCCGTCACCGATCTGCTTTTTGACCTTCTCCACGAGCTCGTCGGCGATATTCTCCGCCGTCCACTCCTGCTTCAAGCCGGCGATCTCCGTGAGGAACCGCGTGAGCACCTCCTGGCCGTGCTCGGAATGGAGCACCTCGGGGTGGTACTGCACGCCCGCCATCTTCTTCGCCGGGCACTCGAACGCCGCCACCGGCGCACCCGCCGATGTCGCCGTCACCGTGAAGCCCTCCGGGGCCTTGCTCACGGAATCGCCGTGGCTCATCCACACGTTGTGCTCATCCAAGCCCTCGTGCAGCACGCCGTCGGTGGGCTCCAGCTTCGTGCGGCCGTACTCGCGGTCACCCGTGGCGGCCACCGTGCCACCCAGGGCGTTGGTCATCGCCTGGAAACCGTAACAAATGCCGAACACGGGAACGCCGAGCTCCAACAGGCCCTCTTGGAGGGCGGGGGCACCGTCCTCGTACACCGACGAGGGGCCACCGGAAAGGATAAGCGCGGCTGGGTTCTTGGCTTTCACCTCTTCCACCGGCATCGTGTGAGGAATAACCTCGGAGTACATGCGCGCCTCACGCACGCGGCGAGCAATGAGCTGCGCGTACTGGGCGCCGAAATCTACAACTAATACTGGGCCTTGAGTCACGCCTAACATTCTAACCCACCTGCCATTATTCCCGTTCCGGTTGCGGGCCCACACGGGTGGTTTTATGATTTCGAGCTATGGGGGACAATCCTTTTGAGCAATTGGGGGCTCTGCAAGCGCAAGGAATGGCGATTGTGGAGGGCGGCGCAGGTATGTCGTACACCGACATAATGCGCTACGGGTACAGCCGCGACCAGGCAAAAGACCTGGAAAAACTGGCGCAGGTGTACTACCGCAGGACGAATTACTCGCGCGTGCAGGCCGCCTCAGTGGCAGCTGCGCATGCCACGGCCAAGTCCCTGGATAAGTTGCTGCTCATAGAAAAACAGGTAAAGAAGCTTAAGAATAAAAAGAACGCGTGGCCCATGCGCAAGGTACTCACCGCCGTGCGGGGCCACGCCGGCGACATCAGGAGGGAGGCCAAGCGTCTCATTGAAGCGTGGAACCCCCACGTGGACGAGGACACAGACGCCACGCCCAAGGCCCACTTCTGCGATGTGAAGAACACGCTGCGCCGCAAGCTCGTCCTTGAGGCTGACGAGCACACCCTCAGACAGAAGGAGCTTGAGGCCCGGAAGCTAGCGCAAAAGTGCGGGATTACGTTGGGGGAAGCCGTCGTCAAGCTACTTGTGGAGGGAGGACCCGTGGCACCGGCGCGCACCACCATCATTGTGGGCCTGGAAGCGGGCACGAAAATTGAGCGGGGCGAGGGAGACGACATCATCGTCGGGCTTACCGACGGCTCCCGCCTCACCGGTGCCCAGCTCGCCGAGCGCGCCTTCCTCGACGCGGGCCACGTGGTCCTCGTCCACCCCGTCGAAGGCGCCGTCGACGTCTACAGATTCAAACGCACCGCCACCGTCAAGCAGCGGATCATGGCCAAGGCCGAATCCCCCATGTGCGCGTGGCCCGGCTGCACAAAACCCGCCGACGAGTGCGAAATCAACCACAACATACCGTGGAAAGCGGGCGGGCCAACAAACATCGCCAACCTCTCCCCGCTGTGCGCGTTCCACAACGGGTGGGCCAACAACCCCCGGCACGGGCGGCTCGTGAAAATCCGGGGCGTGACCTACCGGATCCCGCCACCCGGCGGCGGACCCAAGCACCGCAACGAGCACCCGGTAGCGATGCTCGGCGCGATGGCGTGGGTGTAACTTACACCAGGTCCAGCTGGACCTTCTGGAAACTCTTCAGGTCCGTGTAGCCGCACTTACCCAAGCTGCGGCGCAACGCACCATTGAAGTTGTACTCACCGAGCGGGCTGGAACTCGGCCCATGGAGCACCTGCTCCAGGCTGACCAGCTCGTCACGCTCCTGCACCTGCTCCACGAGCGAGCGCGGGAACTTCGGGTGCGCGGCCGACGCCTGCCAGTACAGGCCCTCGCCCGCGGCCTCCTTGGCCTTGGCCAGGGGCGCGCCGAGGGTGACGGCATCCGCGCCGCAGGCGATCGCCTTGACGGCGTCGCCGGTGAGCTCGATCTCGCCGTCGGCGATGATGTGCACGTAGCGGCCACCGGTCTCGTCGAGGTAATCGCGGCGGGCGGCGGCGGCATCGGCGATGGCGGTGGCCATCGGGGTGTTGATGCCGCTGGTGGCCCAGTTGGTGGTGTCACCCGCGCCGATGATGACACCTGCGGCACCCGTGCGCATGAGGTGCAGCGCCGTGTGGTAATCCGACACGGACCCGGCGATGACGGGCGTGTCCAGGGAGCCGATGAACTCCTTGAGGTTGAGTGGCTCGCCCTCCTTGGTCACGTGCTCGGCGGACACCACGGTGCCCTGCACCACGAGTAGGTGGAGGCCCGCCTGCTGGAGGACCGGGGCGAGCTCGCGGGCGTGCTGCGGGGAGACGCGCACGGCGACGATGGCGCCGGCGGAACGGACGGCGGCGATGCGCTCGCCGAGGAGATCGAGATCGAGCTCCTTCTGGTGCATCTGCTGGAGCACGCGGGTGGCGGCCCACTCGTCGTCCTCGTCCTCGAGCGCCTCGCGGATCTGCTCGATGGCGGCGTTGAGGTCCGTTTCCCGGCCCCACAGGCCCTCGGCGTTGATGACGCCCAGCCCGCCCTGCTTGTCCATCTCAATGATGAACTCGGGGGTGGCCAGCGCATCGGTGGCGTGGGACAGGAACGGGGTCTCGAACTCGTAGGCGTCGATCTTCCAGCGCGTGTCCACGTCCTTGGAGCTGCGGGTGCGCCGCGACGGGACGACGGCAACGTCGTCGAGGTGGTAGGTGGTGCGGGCCTCGCGCCCGATGCCGATTTCTTTGTGTTCGCGCATGTCCTTGCTTCTCCTAGCGCAGTTCGTAGTTGGGGGCGGCGACGGTCATCTGGATATCGTGCGGGTGGCTCTCGCGCAGGCCGGCGGCGGTGATCTGCACAAACTGGGCCTTCCACAGGTCCTCGATCTCGTGGGAGCCGGTGTAGCCCATAGCGGCCCGCAGGCCGCCGACGATCTGGTGCAGGACGGAATCGATGTCGCCCTTGAACGGGGTGCGGCCCTCGATACCCTCGGGCACGAGCTTGTCGTCGCTGGTGACGTTAGCCTGGAAGTAGCGGTCCTTGGAGTAGGAGCGCTTCTCGCCGTGGAGGCCGCGGCCCTGCATGGCACCCATGGAGCCCATGCCACGGTAGCGCTTGTACTGCTTGCCGCCGACGGTGATAACGTCGCCGGGCGCCTCGGTGGTGCCGGCGAGCATGGAGCCGAGCATGACGGTGGAGGCACCAGCGGCGAGCGCCTTGGCTACGTCGCCGGAGTACTGCATGCCGCCGTCGGCGATGACAGGCACGCCGGCCTTGTGGGCGGCGGCGGAGGCCTCGAGGATGGCGGTGATCTGCGGGGCGCCCACACCTGCCACGACGCGGGTGGTGCAGATGGAGCCGGGGCCGATGCCCACCTTGATGGCGTCGGCACCGGCGTCGATCATGGCCTGCGCGGCGGAGCGGGTGGCGAGGTTGCCGCCGATGATCTGGGCGCGGTCACCAAAGTCCTTCTTCAGGCGGGCGACCATTTCCAGGGCGAAGTTGTTGTGGGCGTGGGCGGTGTCCACCACGAGGGCATCGCAGCCCGCCTCGATGAGTTGGGCGCCGCGGTCGTAGGCATCCTTGTTGGTGCCCACGCCGGCGGCTACGCGCAGTCGGCCGGCCTCGTCCTTGGTGGCCAGCGGGAAGGCCTCGGACTTAACAAAGTCCTTCACTGTGATGAGGCCGACGAGCGTGTTGTCGTCCTTCACAATCGGCAGCTTCTCCACGCGGTGCTCGGACAACAGCTTGAGCGCCTCGTCCTTGGTCACACCCTCCTTGGCCACCACGAGCGGCATCGGCGTCATGACGTCCTTAACCAGGCGGTTCATGTCCGGCTCGAAGCGCATGTCACGGTTGGTGCAGATGCCAAGCAGCTTGCCCTTCTCGTCCACCACGGGCAGGCCGGAGATGTGGTACTTGCCGCACACCTCGTCCACCTGGGCGATGGTCATGTCGGGGGTGGCAACAACAGGGTCGGTAATCATGCCGGATTCGCTGCGCTTGACGCGCTCCACCTCGTGCACCTGGTCCTCCACGGAGAGGTTGCGGTGGAGCACGCCGATGCCGCCGTGGCGGGCCATGGCGATGGCCATGCGGGCCTCGGTGACGGTGTCCATGGCGGCAGAGAGAATCGGGATGTTGAGTTCGATGCCGCGGGACAGGCGCGTCTTGGTGTGAACTCCGGAGGGGATGACGTTGGATTCAGCGGGGAGGAGGAGGACGTCATCGAAGGTGAGTCCGGTGAATGCTACCTTGTTGGGATTGTCACCACCGGTGTGAACGGGCGTAGAAGTCACGTGAGGTTCCTTAAAATTCAGTTGGTTGTGCAGATACTCACACTATAGTTCCCGTATTGATACCTTTGGTCCGAACCCCTAGGCTTGTTGCTGTGTCTATGCCAATTGATCCTTTCGCCGGTGATCCGAACGATCCTGCCTCGTTTATCGAGGACGATGACGCTGATGGGCAGCGCCCCCTGTCGGCGGAGCAGCGCACGTCACTGATGGAGGATTTGCGCTGGTTGGGTGAGTTTAAGAAGCACATTGCGCCGCGCGGGTACCGGGGCATTTTCTTCTTCTGCGAGGATTGCCAGGAGAACCATTTTTATGATTGGGATATTCTGGCGGATCACTATCGCGCGATGCTCGACGGGGAGCTGACGCCGGTGCATGAGCCGAGCGCGTTTGCGCACCCGGAGGATTACCTGCCGTGGGATTACTGCCTGGGGTTTGTGGACGGCATCCACGCCCGCTAATTGATGATCGGGGGCGTGCCGATTTCCGGCGCGTGCGTGGGGGTGGTTGTGGGGGCCGGAGCGACGGTCCCGGTTGCCATCGTCGGCGCGACGACGGTGGTGGGGGGTAGGCGTGGGCTCGGGCGCGACGGTGACGGTGGTGGTCTCCGTGACGGTGACGGTGGGCTGTGCCTCCGTGGTCGTAGGCTCGGCAGGTGGTTGCTCGCTGGGGGTGGCCGTCACAGTAACGGTTTCCGTGGTTTCTGGCTTGTCGACGTCCCCATCGTGGGTTGCCGTATTCTCCAGCGCGGCGGCGAGAACGTGGGCCTGCTCGAGCAGCGCGAGGGCGCCGTCTGTGTCGCCACGGGTGCGGGCGTCGTCGGCCTGCTGGAGGGTGGAGGCGAGCTCCACCACGGCGGCGTGGTTGCCAAACAGTGACTTGTTGGCGGCCCACAGGGCGTCGCCAGGCTGGGAGTTGAAGATCGCGCCGCCCACGCCGGCGATGACGAGCGCGGAGGCGGCGGCGCCCACGAGGCCGGCGCCGAGGAAACCCTTCCAGCCGCGGCGACGATCGTCGAGAGACGTGACGGGGCGCGGGGCGGCGGGGATGTCGCGAGAGACCTCGCCCACCAGTGCTGCGAAATCTGCGGCGAACGGGTCGTTGCCGTCGGAGGGGTCCTCGCCCCTGGACAATGCCGTCAGGAATGCATCGGTGGCGGCTTCGTCGCTGAATCGCGAACCATCACTCATGTGCGTTCACACCTTCACTCTCGTACATCCTGCGCATCGTGGCGAGCGCCCTGTGCTGGGCGACGCGCACGGCGCCGGGAGTAGAACCTACAATCTCCGCCG
Organism: Corynebacterium pyruviciproducens ATCC BAA-1742; assembly: GCF_000411375.1. Classification (GTDB taxonomy): domain Bacteria; phylum Actinomycetota; class Actinomycetes; order Mycobacteriales; family Mycobacteriaceae; genus Corynebacterium; species Corynebacterium pyruviciproducens. Next base: position 195,756 of record NZ_KE150448.1, read on the forward strand.
TTTCCTCGGCGGTTAAGCCAACAAACACTCGCAAAATAATGATTTCGCGGGCCCTGTCACTTAAACAATCGAGAATCTCCCTGACTCTGTTACTACCATCTTCTACCAGGGCGTATGCCTCGGGAGTAAGGCCAGAATCTGTGGACTCTGGAACGGTGTCGGTGGGGGTTGTCTTGTCGCGGCCCATGGCGCGGTAGGCATCGGCAACCTTGTTGGAGGCGATGCCGTAGACAAAGGCCATGAACGGCCGCCCCTGATCTTTGTAGCGAGTAATCGAGTTCGCCACGGCGAGCGTGATCTCCTGGGCAACGTCGTCGGCGCCTGGGATCTTGCCACCGGAAATGCGGGCGCGCGTGTAGCGGACGACGGCGGGGTGGATGATCCGGATGATGGCACGCAAAGCACGCGCGTCGCCCTCCACTGCCCGGGGGACGAGCGGGGCTAACTCCTCGTCAATCTCACTCATTATTCCCCTATCGTACCGTACGGTGTCAAAAATTCACCCAGGCTTAACCTTTCGGCATTATGCGTGGTCACGCCGGGTTTGTTACCGGGGTGTTTACAGCTAGTCATGCGCTTGTAACCGTTGTGCTACCCCATGTTCATAAAGGTACATAAAACTTCTAAGTTGTTATTCGTCATAAGTCAGTTGAGGAGTGTGACCCGATGCCACAACCGCGAAAGTTACCTGGACCTAGTTTATCCTTGTGGGATTGGCAAACGCACGGCTCGTGCCGCGGCAAAGATTCATCCTTTTTCTTCCACCCGGAAGGCGAGCGCGGACGCGCCCGCACCCGGCGTGAGAACCGCGCAAAAGCAATCTGCAGCTCCTGCCCCGTCCTCGAGCAGTGCAGGCAACACGCTCTCAAGGTGGCCGAGCCCTACGGCATCTGGGGCGGGCTGAGCGAATCGGAGCGGGACCTCATACTGCACCCACGCAAGCGGCACCGCTCGGTGGCAGCCATGGCGAAGGTATAAAAAAAGGGAGCCCGGTGGGCTCCCTTTCTTGTGCTTATTATTCTGCGGGCTTATCCACCACGGAAGCCTCGGTGGTGAGAACCATCCGGGCCACAGAGGTGGCGTTGACTACTGCCGAGTGCGTGACCTTGACAGGGTCAATAATCCCCTGCTCAATAAGGTTGTCGTACTCGAGGGTGGCGGCGTTGAAGCCAACGCCGTTGTCTTGCTCGCGGATCTTGCTCACTACGACGGAGCCGTCGAGGCCAGCGTTTTCCGCAATCCAGAACGCGGGCTTATCCAGGGCGGTGGCCAGGGCGAGAACGCCCGTCTTCTGGTCGCCCTCAAAATCGTCGGCAAAGCTGCGCAGCTCTTCGGCGATCTGGACGAGGACGGAGCCACCGCCGGCGACGATGCCTTCCTGGGCCGCGGCGCGCGCGGCGTTGATGGCATCCTCCACGCGGAGCTTGCGTTCGGATTGCTCGGTCTCGGTGGCTGCACCCACGCGGATGACGGCGACGCCACCGGACAGCTTGGCCAGGCGCTCCTCTGCCTTCTCCTTATCCCAGGAGGAGTCCGTCGTCTCGATGAGGTGACGGATCTGTCCACGGCGCTTCTCCACGGCCTCGGCGCTGCCGGCACCGTCGACAATGACGGTCTCGTCCTTCGTGATGGTGACACGGCGAGCGGTACCGAAGTGCTCCTCACCGGCGTCGCGAAGCGTAATGCTGACCTCGGGGTCAATGACGGTAGCACCGGTGACCACGGCGAGATCATCCATGAAGGCCTTGCGGCGCTCGCCAAAGTACGGCGACTTCACGGCGGCCACCTTGAGGGACTTGCGGATGGCGTTGACCACGAGCATCTGCAGCGGCTCGCCGTCGACATCCTCGGCAATGATGAACAGCGGACGGTTCGCGCCGGCGACCTTCTCCAGAACGGGCAGGAAGTCCGGCAGGGAGCTCACCTTGTTGCGAACGAGCAGGATGGCCGGGTTCTCCAGCACTGCCTCCTGCGAGTCCACGTCGGTAATGAAGTACGGGGAAAGGAAGCCCTTGTCAAAGGACACACCCTCGGTGATGTCGAGTGTGGTGTCGATGGACTGTGACTCCTCGACGGTGACGACACCGTCCTTGCCCACCTTCTCCATCGCGCCGGCGACCAGCTCGCCGACCTCCGGGTCGCGGGAGCTCACCGTGGCGACGTTCGCGATCTCTTTGGCGGAGCTCACGTCGGTGGCGCGCTGGCGCAGCAGCTCAACGGTCTTCTCGGTGGCGGTGGCGATGCCCTTGTTCAGCTCGATGGGGTTCGCGCCCGCGGCCACGTTGCGCAGCCCCTGGCGGATGAGCGCCTGGGCGAGCAGGGTGGCGGTGGTGGTGCCGTCGCCGGCTATGTCGTTCGTCTTCACGGCGACCGACTTGACCAGCTGGGCGCCGAGGTTTTCAAACGGGGCGGAAAGATCAATCTCGCGGGCGATGGTCACGCCATCATTGGTGACGGTGGGGGCACCGTAGGATTTGTCCAACACGACGTTGCGTCCGCGAGGGCCGAGGGTCACCTTGACGGCGTCGGCAAGCTCATCGACTCCCGCCAGGAGCCCCTCGCGGGCTTCCTGATCAAATGCAATGAGTTTCGACATACAGATTAACCCTCGATGACTGCCAGAATGTCGCGTGCGGAGAGGATGAGGTACTCTTCGCCGTCGAACTTAATCTCGGTTCCGCCGTACTTGGAGAACACGACAACGTCACCCTCGGAGATGTCCAGCGGAATGCGCTTGCCATCCTCGAAGCGGCCGGGGCCAACAGCCTTAACGGTGGCCTGCTGCGGCTTCTCCTTCGCGGAATCCGGGATAACCAGACCCGATGCAGTAGTGGTCTCGGCTTCGTTGATCTGAACGAGAATACGATCCTCAAGCGGCTTAATCTGTGCCACGGTAATCCTCCATGCTTTTGTGGTTGAATTTGAGCGGGTTAGTTTCCGGGTGGCCGCCGTCGCGGGTGGACAACCAGATCCAAAAACAACCTCTTCTGGCACTCTACCCCTGAGAGTGCTAGCACTCAAGTTTGAGGAGTACCGGACCCCTGCCCCGGCCACATCGGCTCGAAATGGCGCAGGAAGAACAGTTGCCGGCGCACGACCGCATCTCCTCACGGGTGAGCCTCCCCGACCGCTCCAGAAACTCAATGACGGCATCCACCGTCGCCGGCTGCAGCGAACACCTGCGGGCCACCTCGGCACGGGAGGTCGCCCCCTCCTTCAGCGAGGCCAGGACAGACTGCACCGGACTCATAGCCCGAACACCTTCAACAGGTTAAAGGCACCGACGGCGAGCAGCCAGGCGAACACGAGCTGCACGCCGAACCCGAACATGGTCCACTTCCACCCGATCTCGCGCCGCTGGGCTGCAAGCGTTGCCACGCACGGCGTGTACGCGAGCATGAAGAGCATGAACGCCCACACCGCGGCGAGTGGGTGCCCGCCAGAGGATTGCTCGAAGTCGGCCCGGACGTTGGTGGCAAGGGAACTCTCCGCCTGCTGGTCCGGAGCTTCATCCGTAACATCCTCCACGGCGTACATCTGGGCCCAGGTGGAGATCACAGCCTCCTTAGCCACGAACCCGGTAATGAGCGGGCCGGACAAGGTCCAGGAACCGAAGCCAGCGGGCTCGAACACGGGCGCTACGGCCTGGGCCACCGCCCCGTAGGCGGACTCCTCCGGCGGCGGGTTGAGCTCCGTCGTGCCGTTCACAGGGATAGCCATGAGCAGCCACACAACGGTCACAGTGGCGACGATGACCGTCGCCGCGTCGTGGAGGAACCCCTTGAGGCGTGTCCACGTCACCGTGGCGGCCAGGCGCGCCGTGGGCAGCTGGTACTCCGGGAGATCGATGATGAGCGGCTCGTCGGGCATCGACCTCCACAGCGTGTGGCGGAGGATAAGACCCGTCAGCGCGATGAGCAGGATGGAGACCACGTACATGGTGAACACCGCGAGGCTTGCGTGGGCCGGGAAGAAGATGGTGGCCAACATGAGGAATACGACAAGCCGGGCCGAACACGAGGCAAACGGAATGAGCAGGGAGGTCAAGATCCGTTGGCGCGGGGAACCGAGAACGCGCGTGGCGGAAATCGCCGGCACGTTGCAGCCGAACCCCACGACAATGGGGATAAACGCCTTGCCGGGCAGCCCGATCGCCCGCATCGTGCGGTCCGTCACCACTGCGGCGCGAGCCATATAGCCGGAATCCTCAAGGATGGCGAGGCAGAGGAACATGAGGCCCATGAGCGGAAGGAAGCTGACAACCATGCCAACACCGCCGATGATGCCGTCGACAAGCAAGCCAGTGACGAGCGGATGATCCAAGCCGACCTGTTCCAGGAGCCAACGTGCGCCGTCGGCAACGGGGCCGGTGATAACGCCCTCGGCCCAATCCTGGAGGGGTGCGGCAAGAGTAATGGTGATGTGGAATACCGCGAACATCGCGGCGAGGAACACGATCGGACCACCAACCGGGTGCAGGGCGACGGCGTCGATCTTCTCCGTCAAACCTGGTTCGGTCTCATGCTCGCTAGCCGCCGCAGAGACGAGGCGATCAATGATCTCGAATCGTTCCTCGATGTCCTTTTCCGGCCAGCTCGTTGTCGGACCAATGAGTGCGGCGCGGACGGCGACCTCGATCTCAGCGAGCCCCGTGCGGTGGCGACCATCAACGGGAATAACGGGGAACCCGAGCTCCTTCTCCAGCTGCGCCGCATTGATCTCCGTGCCGTGCTTCTCCGCCAAATCGCACTTGGTCAGGGCGACAAGCAGGTGGAAACCGTGCTCGACAAGCTGCGTAACCATGTAGAGACTGCGGCCGAGCGCCGTCGCGTCCACTGTGGCAACAACCACGTCGGGACGCTCCTCAAACGGAACATTAAGGAGGAGATCGCGAGTGAGCGCCTCATCCGGGCTCATCGGATCCAATGAGTAGGTGCCAGGAAAATCGATGAGGTCGCAAACGCCGTCGGACAAGGCCCAGGCGCCACGGGACACCTCAATAGAGGTTCCCGGCCAGTTACCTGTACGCACCTTGGACCCAGTCAACGCGTTAAAGAGCGTAGACTTGCCGGAGTTCTGGGCTCCAACAAGAGCCACCGACGGTGACCCCTTGGGAGCAGGAGATGTCTCTGCCGCACAGTGCGCACAGCTAGGTGCCTGCGCTACCGTGGACGCAGATTGGGTTTCAGACATGGTAAATAATCCCCTAGTGTAAAAACGGAAAGACGGCACCGGACCCCACCCCGCACGCCGCCACAGGAAAGAAAATTAGATGAGACCGAGCGAGCGAAGGGTCGCTTTATCCAGCGCGTAACGGCTCTTGCCGACGCTGACCACACGACCACCGCCGGAGGTCTTGCCACCAAGCTGAACGTCAACGTTGCGACGCAGACCGAGTTCAGCAAGGCGCCGTGAAACCTCGGGGCGGGTAGGCATCGAAGTGATCGCCGTCATGGTCAACTTCCTTTCAAAAGCTGGCTCCAGTGATAGTTATCACTGGACTAAGTATTTGCTAGGCAAGTCTCACCTTACTAGGTGAGTTTAAAATACCCTAAACCTGGGGATGTGAGTTTTTCACAAAAGCGACACGCCGGTACTTTGGGTCCATAAACTAGGGAGTGAACCTGGATAGAGTTATTGCTACACTACAGGTCAACTCAAATTTGATGGGAGAATCGCCCATGCACCAGAGATCCGCTTTACTCCTCGTATGCGTCTCCACTCTTGTGCCTTTAACTTTCACTCAGCCAGTCGCCCTCGCCGAGCCGGCCCCCGCAACCGCGAACCAGGTCCAGCCGCAGGGACTCCACCTCTTGTACGCCGATACCGATGTCCTCACCGGGCAGAAAGCCGGGTATTCACTGCAGTACGTCGGCGCCGATGGGGAGCGAGCAGACAGGATCCACGGCAACGTAACCGTCACTATTGACGGGGCGAAGACCGCCTACACCGCCCGTTTCAACCACGGATTTGCCATCTTCAAGAACATCACGTGGGACACGCCATCTACCGAGGCGCACACACTCGAGTTCACGGCGACCGCCGACGATGGCACCGTCCTCGGCACAGCACAAGCCAGCACCCGCGTGCAGCAGGCACCGCCGCCGGAGCCGGAGCCGGATGCGTCGACAAGCTCACTGCTGTCGTCTGGAATCAGCCTGACACCCGGCAACCCCGACCCCTCGACTGTCTCTGAAAACACAAAGTACTACATGGAATATGCCAGGGAGCTGGAGAAGCAGCTCGCAAAACTCGGCAAGTAAAGAAAGGTTTCCACAATGAAGAAGATCACCTGCACCCTCGCCCCCGTTCTCGCTCTTGGTCTGGCACTCCAGGCACTGCCCGCCTCCGCCGCCATTGCAGATATCCACGACAATCCGATCACGGGCGTACAGAAAGATGCTGTATCTAACAACAAGGTTGTCGGCGTAGAAAAGGACGCCGTCAAGGTCAATGGAATCGAGAACGCAACCGTCGCAGAAGGCGCCATTAAGGGCATCGAAAAAGACGGCATCAAGGCCAACGGCATCGAAAACGCCAACATTCACGAGGGTGCCTTCAAGGGCATCGAAAAGGATGGGGTCAACGCCCTCGTTGGTGCACCCGGCATGGTGAACGTTAACGACGGTGCACTGCGGGTCGTCGTCGCAGACGTCCTCGGTTCCTCAAAGCTCTCCGAGAACCCCGGCGTCACCGCTGGCTTCTCGATTGCCGCCGTCGGTGCGCTCCTCGGCGGCATCGCAGCACTCGTCAGCGCGATGGGTCTAACACCCGCGATTCAGGCCGCCCTCGGTCTGTAACCCAGCTAATAAACCGGCTGGCACATAATCCCCAGTGGGCGATGAGCACCACGGGGATGCTGAGCGCCACCACGTCGAGCCAATGCGAACCGCTGACGAGCGCGACCTGGTGGCCACCCATGCTGACGGTTCCCGGCGGGAACGTGCATGACCACCACGCAGGTGAGTAGGCAACCCACCGGGCCGCATTGGGGTAGAAGATTGTCATAGCGTAGATCGCCAGGGGGATGGCGATGACGAGGGCAACCCGCCCATACAGGATGGAAAAAGGACCGGGGTAAAGAATCTGCATTGCGGTGGTCGACTGGCCAACGACGCCAAGCGGCACCCACGCCGTGGCAGACTTGGCACCCATGAAATCCACCTTGCCGTGCCACGCAGCCCAATACACACCGGCAAACGTGGGAACAGCAGTAAACAGGGACATACAGAACAACACCGTGCCCATGACGTGGTACGTGCTGCCGTAGTCGCGAGCGAGCCAACCGGCGACCGACGCGGAGATCATCGGCCCCACAAGCGGCAAACCCCACGTGAACTTGGGATCGCCATGGAAACGCGTGAGCTGAATCCCCCACGTGATCACGGTTACGGGCCCACCGATCCAAAATCCGATGAGCCGGAAAAGACTGTTGCCGGTAAGCCCAGACAGTGCAGCACCGAGTGCGAGGATGCCAATAAAGTACATGGACCATTCCGCCATAGTGGTGCGCCTGAAGCTCGGCTCACGGTAGCGCGCAAAGCCTACAGTGAGCTCGACGAGGATAGCGCACGCAATGACGGCGAAAATGCTGGCAAGGAAATGAAGGTGCTCTTCAACGAGCAGGCGGGCAACAATGGACGTGCCCATCAGGCTTCCGCCCCACGCTGGACCGGGTGGTGGAAGTTGGCGGAATTTATTAGTCACAGACCGCTATGATATTCCCCACACTGCCCCGCCAGCGAACACTTTGCCCGCAAACGGGCAGCTACTCGGCCGCGGGAAGGTTCAGCGCGGCGGCGCGCCACAGGGCGTAATCCTCCGGCTCGTCCTCCATGTAGTTCTTCACGGCGCGGATACCGTCATCAACGAGCGCGATCTGGTCGAAGGAAATATCCTCCCCCTCCTGCCCGACGAAGATGACCGGGCCGACAACGGCGTTGGTGGGGTCGGTGAGGAACGCGGAGTTACCGGTTGCGGCCTCATTCTTGGCCATGGAGGCGACGGGGTTGGGCTCCACCCCGTCGCCCTCCTCGTGGCTCAGGTGCAGCGCGGCGAGCGTGGCGTTGTCGCGCTGCTGGAACGCCACCGCCACGCGGTCATCCACGTTGCCGCCGATATACGATGCGGCCTCATCGATATCGAATTCGATTGCCCTGGCTGAAAGGTCCGGTTTTACAAGGTATCCACGTGTCATGGTGTGCTCCTGCTCAGTTGGTTTGATCCCGAATGGCACAACGTGACAGTGCCACGCATCTACAGTATTAGCGCGCCGAGGAAAGCGCAGTACATGACAGCAAACCGTCACCATCATTTAACCCTGGGTTAACCCCAGGGGCCGTTTTTCTCCCCCGTGCGTACCCCTCCTTACATAAACTGGTGTTTAAGTCCGATCGCCTAGTAGGAAGGCTCTCCCCTATGATCCCCACAATGTCGATCAAGCTGAAGGATGCCACCGCACCGTTTGTTCTCGCCATGGATGTGGGCTCGACGGCCTCCCGCGGCGGGCTGTACGACGCAACCGGGTGCCCGGTGAAAGGCTCCAAACAGCGCATCGCCCACGAGTTCACCACCGGCCACGACGGCGAAAGCACCATCGATGCAGACCAGATGGCCGAGGAGTGCCGGCAGATTGTGGACGGGATCGTGGACTTCGCGGCGGACAAGGACCTGCGGATCAGTGCCGTGTGCTTTGACTCGTTCGCCTCGAGCTTCCTCCTCGTCGACGCCGAGGGCAATGCCCTCACCCCATGCGCGACGTACGCCGATTCCCGGTGCGCGCCCTACGTGGCCCAGCTCGAGGGGCTTATCGACGCCTCCGCCTACCACCAGCGCACCGGCGTGCGTGCCCACACCTCCTATCATCCTGCCCGGTTCCTGTGGGCCAAGGACCAGTACCCTGAACTGTGGTCACAGACCGACAAGGTGATGACGATCGGCGAATACGTGTACCTCAAGCTCGCGGGCGTGGAGGGGCTCGCCACGTCCACGGGTGCGTGGAGCGGCATCGTCAACGCGCACACGGGTGCCCTCGATACCGAGGTTCTGACTGCCTGTGGCGTACCGGAATCCATGATCGCGCCGCTGCGCCTGCCCACCGAACCAGCCTTCCCCACCGGCCTACCATGGCCCGCCCTCGAATCCATCCCATGGTTCCATGGGATTCCCGACGGCTGGCCATCCAACGTCGGCCCGGGAGCCACCGATGCCTCCACCATCGCGGTGGCGGCGGCGACGTCGGGAGCCATGCGCGTCTTGCTGCCCCAGGCACCCGAGCACATCCCCGAGGGGCTGTGGTGTTATCGCGTCTCGAGCGACCAGGTCATCCTCGGCGGGGCGCTCAACGATGTGGGTCGCGCGATCAGCTGGCTGGAACGCACCGTTGTAGCGCTCCCCCACGAGGAGATTGAGGAAGCCCTGGCGGGTGCCCCCTCGGAGCACGCGCCCGAGGTGCTGCCGTTCTTCTCCGGGGAACGGGCGACCGGGTGGGCATCGGGAGCGAAGGCATCGCTGGTGGGAATCACCGACGACACCACACCCCTGGGGCTGTGGCGGGGCATCATCGAAGGCATCGCGGTGTCCTACGGGCGCATCTACGATGAGCTGGATGAAGCCGGCGCCCAGCCCGAACGGGTGATCGCCTCGGGGCGGGTGACCACCGACCACCCGGCGTGGCTCCACATTCTCGCGGACACGCTGCGCTGCGACGTGGTGCCCCTAGCCATGAAGCGGGCGACGCTGCGTGGCACTGCACTCATCGCTCTAGACATCATCGCCCCGGGTGTCGATCGCGCCGAGCCGCCGTTTGGGGAGCGCATCTGTCCCACTGAGGCGAACGCCGAGTACTACCGGGAGCTGCGGACGAATTTTGAGGCCTTATACAAGGCTCTAGTGAAATAAAAAGCGCCACCCGGAGGTGGCGCCATGCGGTGGTGGGACCAGTTCACCACCGTGAGGTGAGGGAGGCACGCCGTGTGGCGCGCCTCCCTATTTATTACTCGGATTCAGTTGTGTCGGTTTCCTCGGTGTATTCGGATTCCTCCGCGTACTCCGTGTCCTCCTGAGCCTCAGTCTCGGCATCGCTGGCAGCACGGTTAGCGGTGCCGTCGGTCTTCGGCTTGCCATTCTGGTCGAGCTCGGTGGTCTTCTCACCCGTCGGGGTCTTGTTGCCGTCGGAGGAGAAGATGTTGCCGGTCTCGTCGGTCTTGATGGCGCTGAAGTCCCAGCCCTTGCCGGAGGTGCACTTGGACAGGTAGTAAGCACCAACCAAGCCGGCCGCAGCGGTCAGGCCGAGGATGGTGAGGATACCGCCGGCGTTGACCTTGATGCCCGAGTTAGCGAACTGGGCGTTGAGGTCCTTGATGAACTGCGGCTGCTCACCGGGGTTAGCCGGGCGCAGCGCATCCAGCTGCTGCTTGACACTCTCCGGGAGGGGCAGCTCGATCTGGGTGAGCAGACCGATGATACCCAGCGGGATGAGGTAGAGCAGCGGGTTGGTGTACCAGTCATCGTTGTCCTCGAAGCAACGCTGGATGGAGAACGTGGTCTCCTTAGAGATGGAGGCAACCGTCGGCGTGACTGCTACCTTGGCCACCTGCTTGGAGCCATCCGGGAACGTGACGTTCACCGGGATTTCCCGAGCAATACCAGTCACGGCGTCCTCCGGTACGGTGACCTTCACGGCACCGGTTGCAGGATCGACGAGCTCGGCGGTCCAGCCCTGCGGAACACCAGCCTGGTCAACCTCGAAGGTAGAGCCAGCCGGAATGGCGTTGCGCTCGATTGCGTCCGTGGCCTTGAGATCCAGGTACGGCTTCGACGTGAGCGACGCACCCTGGTTAGGAGCGAGACCGGGGTAGGTTACCTGGCTGGTCGCCGCAATGTTGGCGTCGATGAGGTCAGCCTTACCGTTACCGTTCTTATCGGTAATGCCGGGGTGGCCCATGCCGTCTTCGCCAGGTGCAACCGGACCCTCCGGGACCTCAGATTCGTCCTTGTTGAGGAGACCGTCGCCATCGTTGTCGCGGTGGCCATCGTTGGTGATGCCGTCGGAAATCGGGTTGCGCGGGTCGAGACCTGCGGCGATTTCGTCGTCGTTGTTCACGCCATCGCCATCGATATCGGGATCGACATTGTCCGGAATTCCATCACCGTCGAGATCGCTCTCGATGAGGTCAGCGACCTTGTTGTTGTTACGGTCGGTGATACCAGGGTGACCCATTCCGTCCTTACCGGCTTCGACCGGGCCGTCCGGAACGTCAGACTCTTCGGCGTTGGTCTTGCTGTCGCCGTCCTTGTCGCCTTCGCCGTCCTTGATCTTGTTGCCGTTCTTATCGGTGTAGCCACCGGAGTACGGGTCGCGCGGGTTGAGGCCCGCGGCGATTTCGTCGTCGTTGTTGACACCATCGCCATCAACGTCGGGGTCGACACTATCCTCAATGCCGTCGCCATCGAGATCGTTATCGATAAGGTCGGCCTTGTTGTTGTTGTTATGGTCGGTGATGCCAGGGTTGCCCATGCCGTCCTTGCCGGGCTTGACCGGTCCGTCCGGAACATCAGACTCTTCGGCGTTGGTCTTGCCGTCGCCGTCTTCGTCACGCTCACCATCGTTGTGGACGCCATCCGACTTCGGGTTGCGCGGGTCGAGGCCCGCGGCCTTTTCGTCGTCGTTGTTCACGCCATCGCCATCGACATCGGGATCCTCAGAATCCGGGATGCCGTCACCATCGAGATCGCTCTCGATGAGGTCGGCGATCTTGTTGTTGTTGTGGTCGGTGATGACGGTGTCGCCGAGTCCGTCGTTATTGGCATCCGGCACGCGGCCAGCAGGAACATCGGATTCCTGGGCGTTGGTCTTGCCATCGCCGTCCTTGTCGCCTTCGCCGTCCTTGATCTTGTTGCCGTCCTTATCGGTGTAGCCACCGGAGTAAGGATCGAGTGGATCAAGGCCAGCTGCGATCTCATCGGCGTTGTTCACACCGTCGCCATCAGCATCAGGATCGTACTTGTCGGGGATACCGTCGCCGTCATTGTCGCCCTCGGTGACTGTCACGGTTGCGGTGATGTCCTCACTGGTGCCGTCCGGGTAAGTGACCGTCACGGTGATGGTCTTCTCGCCTAGGGCCTCGTCCTTGCCGGACTTGTAGGTCAGCTCGCCGGTATCCGGGTCAACGGTTACCGCGTCAGAGTCAAACTTCTCTGCGAACTTGGTGCCTGCAGGAAGCTCCTTGCCGGAAGCATCCTTCGGGGCCGGGAAGGTCGCCATCTTGCCCTGCGGCACGGACTGGTTTTGGTACACCGGCTGGTAGGTGGACCTATCAGCGGAGGTGACCGTCACCTTTGCGTTGACGATCTCGTTGGACCCATCGGCGGTGTAGGTCACCTTGATGGGGAACGTGTAGTCGGTTGCTGCCGTCTCGTAGGTCGGGGCAACGTCGATGGAGCCATCGGCGTTGAGGGTGACCCACTCCGGCAGGGTTTCAGCTGCAGCGTAGGCGGCCGGCTCGTCGATCGGCTTTGCAATCTTCGCCTTGTCCCCCTGAGCGACCGTGACCGGCGTGTACTCCGGGTTGAGGGCGGCTGCGCGGGTATCGCCAACCTGGATGGTGGCGGTAGCAGTGCCGGTGGTGCCATCCGGGTACGTGATGTTCACCTTGACCGGGTAGGAGCCCTTAGCAACATCCTTGCCAGGCTTGACGGTGATGGAGCCGTCCTTGTTCACCGTGGCCCACTCTGGGAAGGTGCCTTCCTTAACGAACGTGGAGCCCTTCGGCAGCGGCTTGCCGTCACTCGTGGGTGCCGGAACCGTCTTCTCCTCGCCAGGATTGACCTGGATCGGCTCGTACACGGGGTTGGCGTACGTGGTGGAATCAGCCTCAGTGACCTTGACCTTTGCGGTCAGGGCATCGGTGGTCTGATCCGGGTAGGTGACCGTAACCGGAATGTCGTAGGACTGAGCCGCAACATCCGTACCGGGCTTCACGGTGATCTCACCGGTAGAAGAGTTGATAGAGATCCAGTCAGCCGATTTGTCCAGGGTGAACACGCTGCCCTGAGGAAGCTTGCCCTTGGTGACCTTCGGGGCTGGGACCGTAGCGGACTTGGTCTGGCGTACGGAAACCTCATCGCCGTAGGCGAGATCGATGGAGTTCGCGTCATTGGCGGTCACGGTGATCTTCTGAGTGGTGATCTCGGAGGACCCATCCGGGTAGGTGACCTTCACCTTCTGGTCGTAGTCCTTGGCCTCGACATCGGTTCCGGGCTTAGCCACAACCTGACCGGAATCCTTGTCAACGGTGGCCCACGGGAGGGCATCGACAAGCTCGTAGGTAGCGTCGGTGGAGGAATCCTTGGGGAGCTCGCCGTACGCCGTCTCACCAGCCTTGACCTTCATATCCTTGTAGGTCGGGTCGAACTGGTTGACAAAGGAATCGAGGACCGTGACGGTTGCCTTGGCTTCCTCGGTGGACTTGTCGGGGTAGGTGACCTCGACCTTCACCGGGTAATCCTTCACCTTCTGGTCAGCGGGAACTGTGGCGGTGATGACACCGGTGGCAGGATCAACGGTGATCCAATCCTCACCGGACACCTTCTTGAAGGTTGTGCCCTTGGGCAGTGCTTCCTTGGTGGCGGCGTCGACAGGAGCGTCGATGGTGCCGGTCTTGCCCTGCTGCACCTCGACAGTGCCGTATTCCGGCTCGTAGGTGCGAACGTCGGACGGGGTGACCTCGACCGGCAGGCGGTAATCGCGGGTGGAACCATCCGGGAAGGAAGCGGTGACGTTGAAGAGTCGCTCGCCTACCTTCTCATCCGGGCCCGGCTTGTAGGTGACAACGCCGTTCTCGTCGACGGAGACCCAATCCGGGGTGCCCTCGGCGAGCTTGAAGGTCGTTCCAGCCGGGAAGTTCTTATTCGCCTTAGCGGTCTCGGTGGTGCCCTGCTGAACAACAACCTTGGGGTACTCGGCGTTCGTCTCAGTAGCCTGGGACGGATCGACGACGAACGTGACGCGGTCCTGGTGGGTGAACGTCTTTTCGCCATCCTTGACGGTGTAGCGGACGACCACGTCGTACTCGCCGGCGGCCGCCGGGAGACCGGTGAGCTCGCCCTTCTCGTTGACGGTCAGACCTTCGGCCCCGTTGACGATGTAGTTGGAGATCTCAGCGCCCTCGGGAAGGCCATCGGTTTCGAGCTTGTGGGTATACGGCACGCGCGACTTGCCATTCGGCAGTGGCGTATCGGTGATAGTGAAGGGGATCTCCTTGGGGAAGGTCTGCTCGACCTTGCTGCCCTTCATCTGCTTGGCCTTGATCGTGGCAACAGTGGTGCCAACCTTGGTCGGGGTACCGGTGATCTCGCCCGTCTTCGGGTCGATGCTCAGGCCCTCGGGGAGGCCCTCGGCCTCGTACTCCATCGTGCGGCCATCGGCAGCTTCCTGCTTGTAGTGGCCGGTGTAGGGATCACCCACGGAGCCATAAGGGTTGGCCTGGTCGTTGCGGGTGGCGAGGAACGAGTCGGCCTGTACCAGCGTGCGACCGGCGTAGAGGCTGGCGGTGTAGGTCTCAGCGGAACCGATGGTATCCGGAACCGTCAGCGGGCAAGTATTGGCCGGAATGTTGCCCAGGTTATCGGAGGCCACATCGCACTTAGCCACCTCGTTACCGGCGGAGTCGGTCCACACGACCTTGTACTGGTAATCCGGGATGAGGTCCGTCGCCCGCACCGTGGCAGTATCGCCCACCGTGGCGGGGTTGGTTGTCACGTTGTACGGGGTGACATCGAACGTGTTGGAACGGGCCTGCAAAATGAAGTGGGCGCCATCGGAACGGTTAACCACGTCGGTGCCACGGCCAGTGCCAACACCATCAAACATCGGGGTCTGCCACGAACCCATGTTCACGTTGGCAGACAATACGCCCGTCTCCAGGTCACCGATGACCGGGTAAACGTACATGTACTGCTGGTTGATGTGCTTGGAGTTCACACCGCCAAGAGCCCAAGAACCTGCGCCGTACTCGGCGAGCTGATGGTGCCGGTCACCGGTGACAATGCCCTTATAGCTGGCGCGATCACCGTAGATGCCACGGAACTGCAGCTTGTAGTTGCCGTCTTTGTCCGTCTTGGTCACCACGGTCTCGGCAATGGCAGAACCCGCGCCGTGGATTTTCTCGTAATCTGCAACGATCTGCTTCTGTGCGGCGCGGAATTCCTCAACCGGCGCGTTCTTGTGTTTCTCCTTCCACGCGTCAAAGAGGAGCGTGACCTCATCGTTGACGTAGGAGCCCACGACGGTGACGTTCTTGGCACGCATATCGCCAGCAGGCCCGTCGGACATACCTTGTGAGTCTGTGCCGCCTGCAGCGTCCCACGTGTTCCACCAGATAAGGCCCTCAACGTAGCCGCTGCCCTCAGGCTTGGGGGCTTCCTGCCATTGGTCCTTCGGCTTTTGCAGCCAGGACAGATCATCCTGGTTGGGGTACTCGTGCAGGGCGATCATCCAGTTGATCACGTGCTTCTCGGCGGAGTTCCACGAGGCCAGGTTGCGGAACGTGGAAGTTCCCACCGGGTAAGACTCTTGGTAGGCCACCGTGTAATGCTTGCCGTCAACGTCCAGCTCATCGCGGGAGGTGAAGACGACAAGCTTCTCACGCGCGTTGGCATCGAAGGTGTGAGAAATGCCCTGCGCGTCCGTGAACGGCTTGAGGTAGATGGAGTAGCGACCCTTCTGGGTATTGGAATTGGTCAGCTCACGGGAGACATCGTAGTAGGTGGGCGAGACGGTGCCGTCCTCGTCGATCCAGTAGGCGTACACCTTGATGCCGTTGAGCTTCTCGTCGTCGTCATTGTAACGGCGGAGAATTCCATCTTTATCGACGTAAATATCGCCGTTGACGGTGTACTTATCGCCCCAGGCGTGCCCCGGAGAGTGAATGGCGTTCTTAATGGGGGTATCGACCGGGACATTGCCACGGTCCTGTGCCTGCGCAACTGCTGCCACCGGCGCTGAAGCCTGAACCGCAACGACACCCGTTGCGGCCATAGCGGTGGAAACGACGATCGCTGTTGCGGAGCGGGAGAAACGACGTACGAAGTCGGTTGCTCCGATGCCGCTCATTGCTCGGGAGATGCGCCCTGGCATCCGACCCGAAGCAAAACGGGTGTTGTTCATTTTTCCTCCGGAAAATTTGGTCCTGAAAATTCCTGTCGAGAAAGTTCCCACGATCAGTGGCGGCTAGCGATGCCAGCAATCGAGGAGACTAAGTCTCAATGGAGCTATTCTTACCCTTTTCCAAGGTTTTGTCTAGTCACCCTTAAGTACCACTCAGGTTGCCTTACCCTCATACTTAAGTTGCATCTGGGCTACATTGCTCAACAATCTAAGGAAAAAGTGGTGCGTTTTACCAGGAAAACGACACCACCACGGCCCGAAATGCGACAACGGGGATTCGAAAATAAAATTCCCCATCACCCCCACACGGGGGCTATTCCATAACCTGAGGAATTTCTACATCGAGACTCGAATCCGTCCCAATACTGAGAGGAGACGGCTGAGCTCCCTCATAAATACGCTGCGCGGCAACCGCCGCGATCATCACACCGTTGTCAGTGCACAGCTTGAACCGCGGGACACGCAACTCGATACCGGCCTCGGCGCAGCGCTCGGCGGCGAGCTCCCGCAGGCGCGAGTTGGCGGCCACTCCCCCGCCGAGGAGCAGCACGCTGGCGTCCACATCCTCACACGCACGCACCGCCTTAAAAGTGAGCACATCGGCCACTGCCTCTTGGAACGAGGCGCACACATCCTCCACGGAGATGACGCGGTCCTCTCGCTCGGCAGCCTCCACGTAGCGGGCCACCGACGTTTTCAGCCCGGAGAAGGAGAAATCGTGGCGGGAATCCTTCGGCTTCATAAGCCCACGCGGGAAGCGGATCGCCTCGGGGTTGCCACGGTGGGCCAACGTGTCGATCACCGGCCCACCGGGATAGCCGAGGCCGAGGAGCCGTGCGACCTTGTCGTAAGCCTCGCCGGCGGCGTCGTCAAGCGTGGAACCGAGCTCCTTCATGGGCAGACCAACCTTCTCCACCTCAAGGAGCTGGGTGTGACCACCGGACACCAGAAGGGCAACGGCGTGCGGGAGGGGCGCACCCTCGAGGTTCGCGACGGCGACGTGACCGGCGAGGTGGTTGACCCCATAGAACGGGACGCCCCAGGCGGCAGCGTAGGCCTTGGCGGCGGAGGCACCAATGAGCAGCGGCCCGGCAAGCCCCGGGCCCACCGTGGCGGCGACGGCATCGGGCCGGGAAATGCCCGCCTCCTCCAGCGCCTGGTGCATGACCGGGCTCATGGATTCGAGGTGCGCGCGGGAGGCGATCTCCGGCACGACACCACCGAAACGGGCGTGCTCGTTCATGGAACTAGCCACCGCATCGGCCCGGATGGCGAGCTCACCGTCCTCGGACAGCTCGACGATGCCCACGCCCGTCTCGTCGCAGGAACTTTCCACACCTAGAACTAGCACTGGTTACCTTTCCTTCGCTTCCCGGCGCATCGTGATCGCGTCCGCGCCCGAGGGTTGATAGTAATTCTTCCGCACGCCCATCCGCTCAAAACCATGCGATTCGTACAGCGAGATCGCCGGGCCGTTATCGAACCGCACCTCAAGGAACACCGTCGCCCCGCGGCGATCGGCCTCGGCGAGAATGTCTTCCAACAGCAGTTTTCCAATGCCAAGGCCCTGGAATTTCGGGTCGACACCGATGGTGTGCACCTCCGCCTCGCCGAGCCCGTAGCCGAGCCCCGCGTAGCCCACAAGCTCGCTGTCAACCGTAGCCCCCACGTAGTACGTCCAACGGCTGGCAAGCTCCTCCAGGAACGCATACGCCGACCAGGGAGATTCCCCCGCAAAGAGCTGGGATTCCAGCTCCGCCAGCCTGCCGACATCGGCGTTGGTGAGCCCCCGCAGCTTCACCACGGGGCTAAATTTCAACATCGGGAATGGCCTTTGACCGGGGCTTGTCCTTGGGCGGGACGGCATCGGGACGGCGCAGGTAGTGCGGGCGAAGCGGGCGCGGTGCCGCCTCGAAATCCGCCACCGCGCACAGGCTGGCGGGCGTGATCTGGGCTGTGGTCCGCTCCCCCACCGTCGCCATGTTCTCCGCGAGCTGCGGTGGGGCGCACACGATGTCCGCCTCCGCATACGGCCCGGTGAGTGCTTCTGGCTTGACCACATCCGGGCCCGCCACGCGCACGCCGTCTTCGTAGGCGGCGACGTACACCTCGTGGCGGCGCGCATCGGTTGCTACCACCACGTGGCTGTGGCTGCCATCACTGTGCGCACTTACTTGTGCGCACGCAAGCGCATCCAAGCTCATGACACCGACAACCGGAACCGACAGGGCGTCGGCAAAAGCTTGGGCGGAGGCCATGCCCACGCGCAAGCCGGTGAACGGGCCGGGACCCTCGCCCACGACAACCGCGTCGAGAGCAGAAAAAGACAGGCCGGCGGCGGCGAGGGCATCGATGACCAGCGGGGTGAGGAGCTCGTTGTGGTGGCGGGAATCCTCCACCGAGAGATCCGCCAGGGTTGCAACCGGCGCACCGGTCTCCACCGCACAGACACCGACCACCAGCTTCGTTGTGGAGGTGTCAATTGCCAAAACGTTCATCGTACGGCCTCTCTTACCTTTTCCTTTTCTGCCAGCAGAACATCGTAACGCACCGCTACCTTAGTGCTTGCGATCAATCGCGCGGGATGTCCGACTCCGTCGCGCGGCGCTTTTCCACACGGATGTAGCGGGCCTCAGACTCGGGGTTATCTTTCACGGCCCGCTCGCGGTCAATATCCACGTAGTAGTACTCGGGCGAAAGCTGCTCCATCATGCCGTCACCCCACTCGGCAACGACTACGGAATCGGGCAGTTGCCAGTCCAAATCGAGGGACTCCAACACATCCATCGGGTCCTCGCCCGTCTCTTGCAGACGGTAGGCATCCACGTGAATGAGTGCGGGGCGATTGTGGTCCCCATTAGCTGTTGGTTTTGGCTTATGGACTCGGGCGATGGTGAACGTGGGAGACGTCACCCGGCCCGTGACTCCCATGCCGCGGGCGAGGCCACCGGTGAGCGTAGTCTTGCCGGCACCAAGCGGGCCGTGAAGCAGCACCACATCGCCGGCGACGAGCAGCTCGCCGAGGAGCTCCCCCAGCTGCTGGGTTTCCGCGACCGAGTCACACAGCACCGTGGCACCGAGAAGATCCGCGCCGCTAGCAAGCTCATCCACGGTCACAACCGCGTCATTTGTCGGTTCACCCATCGCCCTCTTCTTTCTCTTGGCAGCCGGGGAAGGTGGTTTACCAGCCTTCCTTAAAAAACTAATTCTCGTCCGCGTGCCCACTATACGTGCGCACCACGCGACCACGCGGGCTGCACAGAACCTCGTAGTTAATAGTGTCAAGCGCCGCGGCCCACTCGTCCACGGTCATCTCGCCGTGGTCACCGGGCCCGAAAAGGTACGCCACGTCACCGGGGGAAACCTCCGGCTCACCCGGGCCGAGATCGACGACGATCTGGTCCATGCACACGCGACCAACCTGCGGGTACCGTTTCCCGTTGATGGCCACCTCGAGCTTGCCCTGCATCCTCCGGGGCAGCCCATCGGCGTAGCCTGCCGGAACAATGGCGGTATAGCGATCCGTGGGGGCGTGCCACGTCATGCCGTACGAGGTTCCCTCCCCGGCCCGGATCTTCTTCACCACCGTCACCGTGGCGCTCCACGTCATGGCCGGGCGGAGCTCCTCCACGGGCCCCTGCGCGGTGGGCGTACCGTCGGCCGGGAACGGGTTGTAACCGTATAGCACGAGGCCGGGACGGACGATGGGGAACCCGAGGTTTGCCTTGCTCATCACGCCCGGCGAGTTGGAGGCGTGGTTGCGGGTGGGGTTGAGCCCACATTCCTTGGCCACCGTGATGGCACGTTCGAGAGTCTCCACCTGGTCTGCCGTCATCTCGCTGGACACGTCATCCGCGCACGCCAGATGCGTGAACACGCCCGTCACGGTGAGCTGAGGCACGCCCGCGATGAAGGTGAACAGTTCCCGCCAATCCTCCTCGTCCACGCCGGAACGGTTGAGGCCGGTATCGATAACGAGAGAGACGTTACGCGGGGTGGGATCCGCCGCGAGCGCCCGCGCCTGGCCCATGGAGGCCACACCGAGGTCAATATGCTCATCGGCGGTGGGCAGATCCTGCTCCGGATGCCAGATCCAGGCGAGAACGGGAAGCTCAGTGACCTCACGGACGGCGAGGGCCTCGGGGATCGTCGCAACGCCGAACGCGGCAATGCCGGCACGCTCCAAAACGGGGACCACCCGGCGCGCGCCGTGGTTGTAGGCGTTGGCCTTCACCACTGCCATCACATCCGCGCCATCAGCAGCGGCGATGACCGCTTTCGCGTTGGACGCAATCGCCTCTAGATCAATGGTGAGCGTTGTCAGTTCCATAGTTAAAAAACTATGCCACGATTTACCGCGTGGGGTTAATTTTTGGGCCCCCTTTTTCTCCCCCGTGTCGGCGCTGCGTTATGCGCCACCGACCTGCGTGCCGGGGATGGGCGAGAGGCGAAGGACGATGTAAGTCTTTCCGTACCGCTGCACGATGGCTGCACCCACGTACCGGTGCTGGGGGTGCATGAGGGCCACGCGGTGGCCTGGGCTGATCATCCAATCGGTGAACGCGCGGTCCGCGTCTACCCACGAGCCACGCCCACCAAAGAGCAGTTCACCTGCGTGGTTGTAGTAGTAGGAGCCGGTGTCGTGGGTGAGCTGCACGTCGGGGGCGTCCTTGGTGGAATCGGACAGGTGGTTCGCCCAGCTCAGTGCGCTTGTGGCGACGGTATCGTCCCACTCCACGGGGGCGAGTCCCTGCCGCACGCGTTCCGCGCTCACCTTGTTCACCAGCACGCGCTCGTGCTGGAGCACCACGTCGGCTGGTGAATCGAGGCTCTGCTGGCGATTAAGCGTGTTGAGGATGCTGTCCACGGCGCGCCACCCCGTCGCCACAGCGACCACGTCGATGATCACCCGGCGGATCGTGTCCTGTACGTCCTGTGGCAGCCCGAGCCGCACCGCCATGCCGGTGAGCATCTCGGTGAGCTGGTTGGCGGTGTCGATCATCCAGCCAAGCAGCGGGTCTTGTGATTGGGACGAGCCGGCGGTGGTGTGCTCCGCTGCGGCGGGGGTCTCCTCCGCGAACGCGGGTGACACCGGCACGGTGACGCTGGTTACCCCCACGGCGAGCGCGGTGAGCAGCGCGCACGTGCCCGTTGTGTGCCGTTCACGTGTTTTACGTGCCTCACCTGCCACTTGTGTGCCCACCTTTCATGCCTTGCGCCGGACAGTGTTTAACCACCGTGTAACCGCCAATGTACCGGAGACCAGCGGAGTTAACAATTGCACGCCCGTGGTCACCTGCACATTCCCCGGGCCGCTTTCGGCGCAGGCCTTCGTCCCCGGGGCGCGGTGAGGCCCGCGGGGTGCACCGGTCCCACTCGCCCACGTGGCTTATCCACTATCCTAAATACGTGGCTGAAAATCTGAAGAAGCAATTGTCCGTGTTGTCTAAGCGTGGCCCCCACCGTGTTCTCGAGGGGGACCTGAGCTTTGCTGGCCTGCCCGGCAAGGTGTACACGCCCGCGGAGGGCTCTGGTATCCCCGGCGTGGCCTTTGGGCATGATTGGATGCTGGGGCTCAAGCAGTACCACGCGACCCTGCGCCACCTGGCCAGTTGGGGTATCGCCGTTGCCGCGCCCGATACGGAGACGGGTTTCCGGCCGAACCACCGTGGCCTGGCCGCCGACCTGCAGACTTCCCTCCAGATCCTCGCCGGTGTCAAGCTTGGGCAGGGCAAGGTGACGGTCTCCCCGAAGAAGCTGGGGCTTATCGGCCACGGCATGGGTGGCGGTGCCGCGATCCTCGCCGCACTTGATAACCCGCAGGTGAAGGCCGTGGCGAGCCTGTACCCGGCTGTGACGAGCCCGTCGAACTACGAGGCTGCCCGCAGGATGACTGTTCCGGGGCTCATCATTGGTTCCGGTAAGAATTCGCTTATCGACGCCGGCAACCCCGCCCGTGTTGCCCATAACTGGGGCGGCGAGGTTGCCTATCGCCAGATTGATAACGGTAACCAGCTCGGGTTTGCCGAGGGGTTCTTTCTCCAGCTGCTCATCGGCCTGGGCCTGCCGCAGCACTCCGCGCAGGAGACGGTCCGTGGCCTGGTGACGGGCTTCTTGCTGCACCAGCTCGATGGGCAGAAGAAGTACTCCGCATTCTCCGCTTTTGAGGCGGAGGCAAAGAACGTCACCGCCCTCACGCGTGAGGAGTTGGCTGACCGTGCCGATGTGGAGAAGGTGGACACCAACTCTCTGTTTGGACGTAAGTAGAACGCAGCCGCTGTGGCCACGGGGCATCCCGTGGCCACTTTTTTATGTCAGTACGGAGCGCACCGGCCCGCGCCTGCGCGGTGACGTGGCCGCCGGGCGTGCTGGTTGTCGGCCCACCACCCGCTTACTGTTGGCCCGTCGGCGTTCGCTGGCGGCCTGGAGTTCCCGGCTGGCGCGTTGCACGGCCTGGTCAAACGTGGCCAAGCTGGCCGTGACTTGTTGGTGGTAGTTTTCCTTGATCTCCGCGTACGGCGATGTCATCACCACGCACCCGCCTTTCGTGCCCCTCCAGCCAACCGCGTTGGTGCCGGCGCCGAGCTAGCAACCCCACTCGTCGTCGGCGCTCCCGTCGCCACCGCCGGGCCCGCCGGTGCCGGGGCCGACGTAACACTCGGGGCCGGTGCAGGTGCAGGGGCAGATGTGACGGGCGGGGCCGATGTAACACTCGGCGCCGCCGCGGGTTTCACCGGTTCTGGCGCAGGCGCTGGTTCAGGCGCTGCTACCGGCGCGGGCTTCACGGGCTCAGGCGCAGGCGCTGCCTCAGAGGCGGGTGGGGTCTCCGCCGCGTCGGGGGTGAGGTTATTGAGTAGATCGCCGAGGTTATCGTGCAAGAACTGGGCTAACAGAATGCCTGCACCCAGCCCCACCAGACCAGCGAGGATCCCCTGGGCGCCGAAACCCGTGCCAGTGTCCTTGCCGGAGTCCGGCGTGGTGTCCTTGGGTTCGGAGGAATCAGCTTCGGTGTGCGTGTGCGTATCCGCGGCTGGCTCGGGGGAGGTGTCAGCGCCGTGCTTCTCATGCGTCTCCGCATCGGGAGAGTCCATCTCTCCCTCGCAGCCACAGTTGACCGTCAGTTTCACCGTGGTCCCCGTCCCCTCACGGACAGATTGCTTTTCCAGCTTTTCTTCGCGTCGCGGTTCCTCCACCGCAACAGGCCGGGTGGTCACGGTTTCTTGTTTGTCGACGGCCGGGGGCACCGTCACCGTCGGGACCGGCGTCGCCGTCGGGACCGGCGTAGGCGCCGAGGCGGGTGTCACCGCTGGAGCCGATGTCACCGTCGGGGCCGTCGGGACGGTCGTAACCGTCGTGGCCGTCGGGGCCGTTGGGGCCGTCGCACAACCGTCGGAAACCACAGTCGGAGGGGTCGTCGCGGGTGGACACGCCGCCGGGGTGGTCTCGGTGTGGCAGATGACCTGCGGCGCCTCGCACGCGCCGGAGACACCGTCGGCACCCGCGCGGTTCTTATTGCTCTCAATGTAGGTGTCGTAGCACTTGCCAAGGGACTCATCACGGGCGCGACACAGGTCGATGACGCAGTCCCCGGTGGCATCGATAAGCTGACCACCGGCACGAACACAGGCGTCGTAGGCCTCCGGATCGTCGTCCCTGTTCGCCCCGGACAGTGTGGAGGCGAGCTTCTTCACCGCATCGTTGGTTTCGGTGGTGACGCGGAGGATCTCCTTGGCGGTGTCCTCGTCAATATCGCGGGCGGTATCGGCTACCTCCTCCGCTTCCTTACCGGCATCGTCAGAGTCCTTCTCTCCCTTCTTCGAGCGATGAAACACCTTTTCCAGCCAACCGACAACCGCATTACCTGCAAAGTTGAAGATGGAAAAGAACACTGACTCAAAGATCATCTCAAACAGATACGATCCGAGCCCCTCCTTGCTGCGCCGATTACGTGGCCGGAGGAAAGAGGCACCACGGCGCAAGAGAGAATAACTCGCGCCACGGGTGCGGCTCGTGTGTTTTTCCACCTCGGCTGCCGAGTGTTTGGGCACCCACAAGCCACCCGCCGCCTGTGTCATCGTGTCGGCGGCCTCGGCATACGCGCCCGCTGTAGCCACTACGCCTCACCTCCCCCATCAACTCCGGCGAGCACCTCACTGTGCTCCTCATCCTGTCGCTCAAACTGAGTGACCTGCTCGTCCGCGCGGGTCACCGCCTCAAGGAAGGCCTCCGCGCGGCGGATATTTTCCTCGTGGATCGCGTGCAGCTGCTGGACGATGATGCCCGCCTGGCTGGCGAAGCCCTCCCCCAGCATGTCCGATGTCACCGTCGGCGCGCTGCCGTGGAGCTCCTCTATCAATGCTTCTAACTCCGCGCGCAGGCGTTTCAACGACCTGTGTGCCCCTCCCGTTTCAATTCGCATCCCTTTTCCCCCTTGTTGTGTGTGGTTCGGCCACCGCAGAACCTGCGCCGACCGCGTACGTGGTGTGTTCAAAGTGCAAACGATGAGGCGGAGCAGCAAACACAAAGCCGCCCGGTCACCGTCTACTTACTTAGACGGTTCCAGGGCGGCTTTCGGTTCCCTCCCCGCAAAGAAAATTTTCTCCCGTGGCAAAAACCGTGTTAGTTACACGTCGGCAACAACGGCTGCGAGCCTGCCGGCGATCTTGCGGGCCGTCGCCTCATCGGGGGCCTCCACCATGACGCGGAAGAGTTCCTCCGTGCCGGACGGGCGCAGCAGCACGCGTCCCGCCTCACCGAGCTCCTTCTCCGCCTCGGCGATGGCCTCCACAACCTGGGGTGCATCGGAAATCGCGGACTTATCAGAAACGGGCACGTTGACCAGCACCTGCGGCAGGACTCGCATAATGGAGGCGAGCTCGTGCAGGGGCTTGCCGGTCTCCGCCATCCGCGCTATAAGAGACAAGCCGGTGAGCAGGCCGTCGCCGGTGGTACCCCAATCGGGGAAAACGATATGGCCGGACTGCTCGCCCCCGAGACTCAGGTCGCTGGCGCGCAGCTCCTCGAGCACGTAGCGGTCGCCCACCTTCGTTGTCTTGAGGTCAATGCCGTGCTCCTTCATGGCCAGCTTGAGGCCCAGGTTGCTCATGACGGTGGCCACGAGCGTGTCCTCCTTGAGGTCGCCGCGGTCCTTCATTGCGGTGGCGATGATCGCCATGATCTGGTCGCCGTCAACAACATTGCCGTTCTTATCCACGGCCAGGCAACGGTCAGCGTCGCCATCGTGGGCGAGCCCCAGGTCAGCACCGTGCTCCATCACAGCTGCCTGCAGCTTGTCGATGTGGGTGGACCCGCAGTTTTCGTTGATGTTGTAGGAATCCGGCGTGTTGTACATGGGGATGACGGTGGCCCCGGCGGCCTTGTAGGCCTCGGGCGCCACCTTGCTCGATGCGCCGTTGGCGCAGTCCACCACGACGGTGATGCCGGAGAGATCTTCTTCCACGCAGGCCGCCAGGTGGTTCAAGTAGCGATCCTTGGCGTCCGGGGCCTCCTCAATCACCTTGCCAATGGAGTGACCGGTGGGGCCGGACTCGGGCAGAGTTTGCATAACCTCTTCGATCTCGTCCTCCACAGCGTCGGGAAGCTTGTGACCACCGCGGGAGAAGAACTTGATGCCGTTGTCGGGCATCGGATTGTGGGAGGCGGAGATGACAACACCCATGTCAGCGTCGTAGTCGTCGGTAAGGAACGCGACGGCGGGAGTGGGGATGATGCCCACGCGGAGAACGTCGACACCCTGGCTGGCCATGCCTGCCGAAAGTGCGGCGGCGAGCATCTCACCGGAGACGCGCGGGTCACGCCCGACGACAGCGACCGGGCGCCTCTTCGTCGTGTCCGCGTCGCGGGTGAGCACGTGGGCTGCTGCCGCCCCCAGGCGCAGCGCCAGCGGTGCCGTCAAGGTTTTGTTCGCCAGTCCGCGAACACCGTCAGTTCCAAAAAGTCGAGCCATAAAACCACAGTGTACAACGTGTGCTTTCCGGTCTCTCAGTGCGCAGGCCAGCCGAAAGGTTGGACCTCCGGTTGTTCCTCCGTTACGGTCGGTACTGGTGAGGTTTTCGCTTGTCGACGGCCTCTCCCTCGCTGAATCCGTCGCTCGAGCTGCCGCGGAGCCCAGCACGGCGTTCCCAGCACAGTTGCACTATCCGGGGTATGGGAGACTAAGCGGTAAGGGTCTCCTGTACTTTTCGCAGCACGACGATGTAAGAAAGGTCTAACGATGACGGACGAGCACACCGGTGTAGCCACGGTCCCTGTTGCCAGCCGGACCGACGAACTCGTCGGCAGCCTCCTCGCCGTGTGGGAAAGCTCCGTGCGGCCAACGCACGAGTTCCTCGGGGAATCGGACATCGAGGAAATTAAGGGTTTCGTGCCCCAGGCGGTTCGCGGGGTGGAGACGCTTGTGGTGGCGTGGGGTCCTAGCCCCACCAACGGCAGGCGGCAGCCTGTGGGCTTCATGGGGGTTGACAACGGTCGCTTGGAGATGCTCTTTGTCCGCGCCTCGGCACGCGGCCACGGGATCGGCTCGGCGCTGATGGAGGTGGGGATCCGCGAGCTCGGCGTGCGGGAGCTCACCGTCAATGAGCAAAACCCGCAGGCGGTGGGGTTCTATCAGCACCACGGTTTTACCGCCTACAAGCGCACCGAGTGCGACGAGGAGGGCCGTCCCTTCCCGCTTGTGTACATGAGACGGTGAGAGTTCCCTCGCGTTCACTTCGGGGGCGGGTGGGCGTCGACAAGCAAAAAAGACCGTAAGAAACAAAAAACCGTCTGCCAAAAGCAGACGGAATTTTGAAAAGGCGTGTGTTTAACGCTTGGAGTACTGCGGGGCACGACGTGCCTTGTGCAGACCGGCCTTCTTGCGCTCCACCGCGCGAGCATCGCGGGTGAGGAAGCCAGCCTTCTTCAGAGCCGGGCGATCGTTGATGTTGAACTCGTTAAGAGCACGGGCGATCGCGAGGCGGAAAGCACCAGCCTGGCCGGTGGGGCCGCCACCGTTGAGGTTGGCCTTGATGTCGAACTGGCCCTCGCGCCCAAGAAGGACGAGCGGGGAAAGGATGTCCTGCTGGTGAAGCTTGTTGGGGAAGTACTCCTCCAGGGTGCGGCCGTTGCAGGAAATCTTGCCGGAGCCGGCGACCATGGTCACGCGGACGATGGCGCGCTTGCGGCGGCCGACGGTCTGGATCGGACGATCCAGCTCAGCCGGGGTGAACACGGTGTTCTCCTCGGCGTCGCCCTCGGTAGCCTCGGGAGCGATGGAATCACCGATGGTGGAGGTGAACTCCTCGGTTGCGGCCTGGGCGGCAGCAATGTCCTCGGCGGAGGCGACGTTCGGCTCGTCCTGAACCTGTGCCTCGACCTTTTCTACGTTCTCGGTTGCTTCGCTCACTGTGCCACCTGCTTAATCTCGTAGGGCTCGGGATTCTTGTCGGCGTACGGGTGCTCAGCACCGGCGTACACACGCAGCTTCTTGATGGAAGCGCGGGAGAGGCGAGTATGCGGCATCATGCCCTCAATCGCCTCGAAGATGACGCGCTCAGGGTGAAGCTCGAGGGAGCGACCCAGGGTCAGCTTCTTCAGGCCACCCGGGTAACCGGAGTGACGGTAGCGGTATTCGCGGTCGCGCTTGTTAGAGGAAACTGCAACCTTGTCGGCGTTGATGATGATGACGTAGTCGCCACAATCGACGTTGGGTGCGTACTGAGGCTTGCCCTTGCCACGAAGCAAATCAGCTGCGTGGGTAGACAGGCGACCCAGAACCACGTCGGTAGCGTCGATGACGTACCACTTGCGGGTAATGTCACCGCTCTTCGGGTGGTATGTAGACACACTGACTCCTTGTCTAAACTGTCTAAAACTTTGCCAGCCATGGTGCACGCAACGCTTTCCCTCCAGCTAGCAAGCTGGCCAGAGGGCGGAACACACGGCGGCCGGTGGAGACCCGAGGTTCCAACACGTCAAGCATCATCCCAGCTCACCACCCGCACCCTTGGCACGTGCGGTGCGCAGAGCAATGCTCGCGTACACAAGCGCATAACCTTACCAAACCCCAGCCCCCAAACCAAATGTCCCCCACCACGCGCCCGCAGCTTCCCCACGCGTGTTCAGGCATCTCACCGCAGACGCAATCCAGGCCCCGGAGGGCGATCCGGGGCCTGGTGCATGATACGGGGGTGAAGTTTATTCCATCCAGCTCCTTTCTTTTCGGCTACTCGTATGGCTTTATCGGCGGGGCAGTAAGCGCCGCCCCCGCGCGTGGCTAAGTGCTAGGACCAGCTGGCGGCCGCGCGTGAGTTCATATCACTCATGCGCTGGTTGCCGTCCTCCACCGTGCGTGCAATGGTCTCCAAAATCTGGTTCAGCTCAGCGGCTGCACGGTCCCAACGGTTCTGCGCGTCCTGGTAGGCGACCGCAGAGTCGCCCTCCCACGTGCTCACCATGGGGGCGATCTGGGATTTCAGCTCCCCCAACAGCCCGTTGATGCGCCCCGAGGAGCTTCGCATATCCGCGGCGGCTGCCGAGATCGCTCCAAAGTCGTACCTGATCAGTGAATCCATGATTGTTCTCCCCTTGTATATAAGTGTGGTGATTTTTTTGTGTGTGGACGTGCCGCCGCTACAGCGCCAACCCCTGGGCCTCAATGGTGCGCAACGCCTGCGAGTTGTCCGCCTCCGAGGAGTCGAACTGGGAGGCGTTAGAGCGAATATTGGTGGAAATATCCATGAGCGCTGCGCGAAGGCGGGAAGCAGAATCATCCCAACGGGCCATGAGGCCCGCAAACGACGTGCTTGCCGCGCCCTTCCAGCTTCCCGCGACATCCTGCACGATGCCTTTCACGCGGTTGAGTTCCGCCTGTACTTTGTCGTTGGTCGCATCCACCTTCTTGGCGGTAGCGACCATCACTTCTGATTCGGTTGCAAACATTCCAGACATCGTGTGTCCCCCTTGTTCCCCGACCGCCCCCACGCGGCTATCACGCGGTGCGGCACGGTGTGTGTGATTGTTGTGGTTGAAAAGGCTGAGCGCCTTCACTTACTTAGACTGTTCATCTACCGCCATCGGTTCCCTCCTGACGGAAAATTTTTTAATTCCCCTCAAATGTGAACGTATCCGCAGCTAGACGGCACGCAGCCTTGTGAGCGTGGGTGGGTTCCCCACGCGAGTGGCACCCGACGGAAAGCTGACGGTCGCCGGTCACCCACGTCACCCACGTAACCTGGGAGCCATCGCCAGGCAACTCGATGTATTCCACCTTGTCATTCGCGTCGGCCGAGTCTTTGCCCTCCACAACGGTGAGCGTGGGATCCTCCTCCACCATGCGCAGCACCTCGGCCATGACTGCCTCCGGCTTGACCCCGTACACCGGGTCCGCGGCGACAACGATCCGCAGATCCGGGTCTGGGCCCTGGGCCGTCATCGCGCCGTCGGGGCGCGGGGTGAGCGTGAAATTCGGTGGCGTTTTCATCTTCATCCCCTCGGCCTCCACGGTGATCGGCTCGTTGTCCACCTCCGTCGGGATCGCTGACGCGCTGGTGTCATCCGCGTCATCCGACACCGGGGTCCCGCTCCCGGTTGCGCCTGGATCGCTGCCCGCGCTCGCGTGTTCGGCCGCTGCGGTCACCCCGGCGTCGGCGGAGGGAAGAGAAGCACTCATCGCCCACCAGCTCAGGCCCGCCACGAGGAGGATCACCCCGCCGATGGCGGCGTTGGTGATGGTCGCCCACGCGGGCCGGCGAGATTTTTCCTTTGGCCGAAATACCGCACGGGTACCCGGCGGGTCCTCCTGCGTTGGCTCGCCCACATCAAGCTCGACGGGGTCATCCTCGGAGAGAACGTCGCTGGAGTACGCGGCGATCCCCTTGTTGAGGAGCGTGCGGGCGAGCATTTCCGTCGTCCGCTCCTCGGCGTCGATGACCACCTCGATGTCCGGCCAGTAGTCGGAACACAGGTCTTTGATTTGGTCGACGACGGCGGGCACGGCCCACCCCTCGATGATGCCGGTGCCCGGTAGGTCATAGCGGTACACGGTGTCCGGCCCCTCCACCACGGTGGCGATGTCATCCACGGTGACGGTGACGATGTGGTCTTGATCAAATGTTGTAGTCATGGTTTTCCTTGTCGTTAGTTGTGTTGAGTGGGGTCTGCCTCGGCCGCGCCAGCCGGAGGCGGATCGCGAGGATCATCCGGATCAGGCTGGGCAATGTGCACCGCCCCAAAGCGGGCCGATTCACGCACGAGCTGCGCGCGACCGGCAATGGCAAGCGCCGTCCTCACCCCGGCAATCGGGCCGTCGGCGGGGTCGGCGGAAAAGACGAGGATGTCCGGCTGCGCGTCCATCACCCCGGCGAGCAGTGGCGAGTACAGCGCCCGCCCGAAGGCACCCGACTTCCGCGTGGCCACCACGTGGAGGCCGATATCCCGCGCGTGCGGAAGGTACGGCGCCAGCGGGCCGAAAAGGGTGTCGGGCAGGAGGTGGAGATCGTCGATAAGCAAGAACAGCTCGGGTCCCTCCCACCAGGACCTTTCACGCAACTCCTGGGGTGTCACGTCGGCCGACGGCATGCGCGAGGCGAGGGTGACCACAAGCTGGCCCACGAGCGTGGCCATGGCGTCGGTGGTGGCGGCGTACCCCGCAAGCATGGGTTCAGCAATGCGCCCCAGGAGGCCCCGCCGCGGGTCGAGGACCAGCAGGCGGGCCGAGTCGCGCCCCACCTGCGTGAGGGCCTGCGCAACGAGGAGGAGGAGCGACGTTTTCCCGCATCCGCGCGCCCCCACCCCAAGGAGGTGCTGGGACGTGTCGGGGTGCCAGGATACCGGTGTGAGACGCGCGCCCCCAACGCCGATGGGCGCTGCCCCGCCACGGGGGACGGGAAGCTCCCCGCGGGCGATGTGGGTCGGCAGCAGCCGGAGCCGCGGGACGGCGGGCTGTGACTCCGTTCGGCGCCGCAGAAAGCCGATGTCTTCCCCGGAGCTCAGCGCCACGAGCATCTGTTCTCCCTGGGGCGTAAGCCCCCGACCGGGGAGGGGCGGAACCTGTTCCTGGGCCTTGCGGGCGATGAGCGAGTCGAGCGGATCCGTGAGGTGGAGTTCCATCCGGCCACCGATGAGGTCCCTGATGGCCGGGCGGATGACAGACCAGCGTTGAGCGGTGACAACGAGGTGAACCCCGGCGCTCAAACCGTCGGCGGCGATACGCGCCACCGAATCGAGGTGCTCTTCAAAGTCGCTGCCGATGACGTGGAAACCGTCGATGATGAGGAAGGTCTCCCGGCGTGTGGGGCGCGGTGCCTCCCCGCCGGAATCCCCCTGGCCGGTGGCCTCGGTGGCGGGGCTGTGGGCTGCCGTCGCGTCCTCGATGATCTGCAGCACCTCGGTGAACACGCGATGGACCGCCTCCACGTTGGCCCGCCCGGCAACGCCTGCCACATGCGGCAGGGGTGCGAGCTCCGCCAGGTCGCCTCCGCCTAGATCGAGGATGTAAAACGCCACATCGGCGGTGGTGTGGGTGGCAACAAAGGAGAGGACGAGGGTGCGCACGGCGGTGGTCTTGCCCGATTGCGGCCCACCACAGATGGCCAGGTGGCCCGTCGCCCCGGACAGCGTGAGCAGGAACGGGTCCTGCCGTTGCAGGTACGGGCGGTCGATGATGCCCACCGGGACAGTCAGTGGTGGCACGTCAGTGGCGGAATGCGTGCTCATGATCTCGCCGAGGGTTACCTCCGCCGGAAGTGGGGGAAGCCACACGGTGTGCGCCTTCACGGCCCGGGCCGCAGCCTCCTCCCCGCAGACCTTCACCACGCGCTCGACCAGCGTCTCCGCCGGAGCGTCCTCGGCACCTGCGGCGTCACTCGGGGTGGGCGACCCGGCCACCGTTTCCCGTTCTGCGCTCGCCGAGCTGCCTGTCGCGCTGGAATCTCCCGGATCCCCGGCGCGCCCGGTGTCATCTCTCCAACCGGTGAACAGCTGAATGAGTGCCTCGTCGTCGCTGCGGGCTACCGCGTGGCGCACGGGCCCGGAAACGTACGAGGCGGTGAACTGCACGAGCTCATCGGCATCGGTTTTGAGAAATCCCACACCCGGCTTGGCCGGCAGGTGGTAGGCATCGGCGGTGCCAATGACCTGCCGCGATTCGCCCGCAGAGAAGGTCCTCAACCCGATCCGGTAGCTGAGGTGGGAATCGAGTCCGCGCAGCCGGCCTTCCTCCAGGCGTTGGGAGGCCAGCAGCAGGTGCACACCGAGCGACCTGCCGAGCCTGCCGACTGCGACAAACAGGTCCGCAAAGTCAGGGTGTTGGCCGAGGAGTTCGGAAAACTCGTCGAGGATGATGACGAGGTGTGGCAGCGGCGCAAGCTCCGAGGAGTGCAGCCGTTTATCGGCGTAGGCACCGATGTTGGGCACGCCGGCTGCGCGGAGTACCTCTTGGCGGCGGTTCATCTCCCCGTTGATGGCCTCCTCCATCCTTCCCACCAGGGTTTCTTCCTCCGCCAGGTTGGTGATGACGGCGGAGGTATGGGGCAGATTGCCCAGTTCCAAGAATGTTGCCCCGCCTTTGAAGTCCACGAGGATGAGGTTGAGATCCTCCGGCGAGTGTGTGAGCGCGAGCGATACGACGAGCGTTTTGAGGAGTTCGGATTTCCCGGATCCGGTCGCCCCGATGCACAGCCCGTGGGGCCCCACACCGCCGAGCGCCGATTCCTTCATGTCGATGATGACGGGTCTACCAGCCTCATCGGTGCCGATGGGCACGGCGAGGAGGTCTTTCTTGCCCCGGTTCCACAACGTGGCCAGCGGGATTTTCTCCGGCGTGTACACCCCGAGCAGGGGGAGGAGCTCGCCCGATCCGGCCGCTGACTCGTACCCACTATCCGGCCGGTCGAAGGCGCCGATGCTGCGGGCAAGCTCGTCGAACTCCGCCGCCGTGAGCTGGTCGGCCGTGCCGATGTGCTGCTCGCCCTCCTCGGTTGCTACCCCCAACGTCATGCCACTTGTGCCGAGCGAGTCCTTTAGCACGTCTACGCGCGTGAGCCCGGCCGTGTCCGTGGGCTGCGCGTGGGAATAGAGGATGAGCCCGTCCTCCCAGCATGCATGGCCCAGAGGTGTTGATTCGTCGGCACCGACGACGAGGCATACCGAGTGATCGCCGGCCTGGTCGAGGGCGTCGCGGACATCGCCGGTCACTGCCCCGTCGCTCGTGGCACCGGCCTCTGATTCGTCTACCACGACGATGGTCCACGTGGCATCGAGGGGGTCACGGTTGTGGGGCAGCCATTTCACCGCATCCCAGCGGCCCGCTGAATCACCGAACACGTCGATGCCGACGAGCTCCGGGCCGTGAAAGAACGCGATGGAGGCGACCATCGCCCGGGCTAGGTCGCGCGCCCCAGGCCCCGCGATGCCGACAAACGGGAATGCGGTGAAATCCACGGTCAGCGGCACGCCGTGGACGGCGCGACTGGACTGCACCGTGTGACGAAACGCGACGAGGCACACGGGGTCGAGGTCCTCGGTGGCCCCCATGTCGGGGATGATGATTGGTGTGCTGAGCGGAACGGCCCCGCACCCGATGCGGGTGATGAGGACATCGTCGTCCCCGCGGAGCCGTTCCCACAGCCGTGGCGACTCTGCCATGGCCCACAGTGTGTGGGGGGCGGGGTGGCAGAATTCTTCGTGCGTTTTGTGGGCCACCGCCGATTTCCGTGCCTCCTCACTGAGTATCCCCAGGTGACGCAGGTAGGCCCGGCGCACCTCGTCGGGGTCTTCGGAGGAGGTGGGCGCGAACATCATGAGCATGGACATGACCATGAAGATGGGGAACATAAGCATCATGGGGTTGGGGTTGGTCCCGCCGATGAGCATGAGACCCACCATGCCGAGCATGGCTGCGACCATGATGATGGGCATGAGGATCCGCATGAGTGGTTGTGGCGCGGGCGTGTCCGCCGGTGGCACGGGGTCGGGCCGCAGTTCGCCCGTGGGTTGTGGCGGTGGTTCCACTCTCCACCGGTCTTCTTCGCGTGCAGGTAGTGGCTTCATCGTCGCGGCGATTGATCCCATGTCCCCTCCTGTTTTCGTCCCCGTGGGCCCGGGACCTCCCCTTTGTCGGTCCCGTCCGTTTGTCGGCCCCACCCGTTTTAGCGGCCGTTGCCCGTCAATGTAGTCCTGCTAGGTCTTGCCGTCCGGGCAACCGGGAAGTAATTCTCCCCCGCGGCCTCGGCACGCAGCCTCCGTGGCGCAACCGGGCACACCGTTCCTACCCTGCGTCAAAGCCCTCTCCTTTCGTCCCACCGAGTTCTCTCGGGCCGTGTCCCGTGTCACCCCCGGTTACGGAAGCATCATTCCTATCTGTGGACAACTGGGCCGTCGGTCGCGCACAGTAGACACACACGCGGGGTATCTCCCCGCTTCGGGTTGGCACGAAAGGTGCCGGGGTAGAAATCGGGGAACTTGTATGAGCAAGAAAACGCTTTCTCATTCGCTGCGGGTCACCGTGCGTTTTACTACAGGCATTCGGGGTGCGGAGGCCATCGACGTGGACGTTGCGCTCCCCGCCGGGGCCCGGCTTGCCGACGCTCTCCCGGAGGTCTGTCGCATCGCTGGCGTGAATCCTCCGGTTTCCCCCTGGGAGGCGCGGACCGCAGCCGGAACCATCGTCGATCCCGCGCTGCCACTTGCGTGGTCGGCACTTCGCCACGGCGATATCCTCACCATCCAGGACGTCTCGGGTGACACCGAACCGCTCCTGTGCGGCGACACGGAGGCCCTCACCCAGGTTCACCGTGCTGGCACCAGGTCGGGGTTCACTACCTGGGCGATTGTCGCCGGGCACGTGATGATGATGGTGCTCATTGCTCGTTCGTGGGTGGCACTGTCCGTCGGCGCACTCGTGAGCCTCGCCGTCGGCGCAGGCATGCGCCTGGTGTGGAAGGACGACCTCAATCCCCATGCGGCAGCAGCGATGAGTGCGTGCGGGAGCCTCACCGCGGCGGTGGCGGGAATAAGCGTCACCTCGTCTTTCGCGCCAGTGGAGGGATTCCCCACCATCAGTGCTGTCTCCGTGGCGACAGCGGCGGTGGCGGCACTTGTCGCTACCGCTGTCGCTAGAATCTCCACCGCGCCGCCCCTCGGAGTGACGGTGTGCCAGGTGACGGCGTGGGCCGTGGTAGGCGTCTGGTCCCTCATCGCCCTCGTCCTCCGCGCCGCGGGAATTGCTCCACCGGCGGGCCGTAATGTGGTTGAGCCGGTCCTCGTTTCGGGTGCGGCACTCACGGCGATGGTCTCGCTTATCGTGCTTATCTACGGACCGCTTCTGGCGATCCGCGTGGCGGGGATCAAAATTCCTCCGGTCCCCTCTGCGGGCGCTAACCTCGCGAGCACGGATTTTTCCGCCGCTGACTACGCGGGCGCGCGGGGCCGGGCACGCCAGGCGACGACGCTTTTCGACGGCATCGTTACCGGCACCTCCATAAGTGGCGCGGTGGCCACGCTCGTTGCCATGGGTGGTGCCGGCGCACCCGCGTTCCGGGTGCTGTGTGCCTCGGTCATCGCCGCGGTGTGCGTCATCCATTCCGTCCGCCACGCCTCCGCCGTGTGCGCGTGGGCCGTATGGGTGTGGGGAATCGTCGCCGCCGTGTCCACCACAGCCGTCGCCTGGTGGGCCGGGGGTGCCTCGTCGATGGCTGTCGTGGGCCTTGCGGCCACCGTGGCGACCTTGTTTCTCACATCGGGGCTGTGGTCGCAGGCAGTGCCGAACCTTCCTCCCACCACGATCGCCAGCGTGGAGAAAATCGAAAGCGCCTGTGTCATCATCCTCCTCCCCGTGTCGCTCCACCTTGCGGGCGTTTTCGCCGCGATCCGGGGGCTCGGATGAGACGCGGCATCGCCCGTGCCGTCGCCATCGGCACCGTCGTAGCAACGTGTGGCCTTGGCCCCACGCCATTCACCGTGCGCGCAGAGGAGCCAGATCCGACCCAGGAATTGATGGCCACGCCTGACCGCGACGCGCCCACCGACGAACCGTCGGAAAGCCCCGGCGAAGGCACGTCGGTCTGCCCCGAAACGCCGGAGTCGCCAGACGGTCTGCCGGTGCCGGCACCGGCGGGACCCGCTGACCTGGCGCGCGCCCGCGAGCGCACCGCCTCGCTGCACGAGGTTCACCGCTTCGCCACCGGAGCCGGTGTCACCATCGCCATCATCGATACTGGGATCACACCACACCCCCTGCTGCCTCCGCTGACAGATGCGGGGACATATCTTGAGGAGCCTTACTCCGCCACCGGCGCGCTCGTCGATTGCGAGGGCCACGGAACCGCCGTGGCCAGCGTCATCGGTCTCCGCCCAGCACCAGGGGCAAGCCCGCGTCGCAGCCCCGTCGGAGTCGCACCCGATGCCCACATCATCGCCATCAAGCAGTCCCATACCTCACAGGGCGGAACGCTCGACAGCCTAGGCGATGCCATCAACCACGCCCTCGACCTCGGCGCGGATGTCATCAATCTGTCGGTCTCCTCGTGCCTTCCCGCCACCACGACACTCGCACCAGGTGTTCTTCAGGAAGCAGTCGCTCGTGCAGAACGCGAAGGGGCGGTGATCGTCGCGGCAGCCGGGAATATCTCAGCACAATGTCCTGCCGAATCAGTAAGTTACCCAGCCCACCTGC
This sequence comes from Corynebacterium pyruviciproducens ATCC BAA-1742, assembly GCF_000411375.1. Lineage (GTDB taxonomy): Bacteria > Actinomycetota > Actinomycetes > Mycobacteriales > Mycobacteriaceae > Corynebacterium > Corynebacterium pyruviciproducens. The sequence continues at coordinate 232,595 of NZ_KE150448.1, forward strand.
CCACCGTTATCGCCGTGAGCGCGTTAGATGATGCGCACCACATTGCCCCATACTCGCTGCCACTTGCTGGCAAGAGAGCGCTCGGGGCACCCGGTGACGCACCGATTTCTGCCTCCGTATCAGGTGCGGGCTACTCCACCTCCACCAACATCACCGAGTTTCGGGGGACTAGCTTCGCTGCGCCCGTGATCACCGGCTTTGTTGCACTGCTCAAACAGCGACACCCCGAAGCAAGCCCGCAGGAGCTGCGCGAAATGGTGTACACGGCTGCGCAACCGGTGACGGGAACACTCGACGTACGGGCGGGTATTGACATGCTACGGCCCACCCCACTCCCCGGCCGAGAAGCACCACACGTTTCACCGGCGCATACTGAAACCGGAGACCGCTCGTGGTGGCCACTATGCGGGCTTCTTATCGCAACGCTAACGGGGATTATTGTGCGCGCTGGGTCGCACCGGCCTCAGCCGCGGTGAGAGCAACCCCGCGAGGCAGGAGACGCACCACCGGCCATGGGGCGGGAGATGCCTTCTCCACCCCGAGCGCTGCAACGGATTCCGCAGGCACAGGGAAATATGTTCCCGTCTCACCCACGAGAACAACACCGTCACCCACATTGACGGGCATGCCACCCAGCCGGGTAGCGGAAAACTGCGTGGCCACCGAATCACCAGATAGCGCCAGCCCGGCGGGAAGCTGCCGCTCTTTGGGCAGAACACCAACAACCGGCGGATCCGTCACAACGTTCTGCTCACCTGCCGGCGCGGGCAAGGACGCGGGCCCGGAATCCGCAATCCGTGCCTGTTGAGTCACGCACACGGTTGCCCCGCCAAGCAAGACGAGCGTTCCTTTCTCCTGCGGTAGCGGAATCTCCTCGGTGCTCAACGGTCGTCCGGCGAGCTCCTCCTTGTGGGCCGTCCGACGATGAACACCGAGCTCCTCTAAGATTCCGGCCTGGAAATCGGTGACGGGGGCGAGGCCCTCGCCATCGTCGAGCCACGTCTCTTCCCCCGCGGTCACCAGCGTGAGGTCACCTGCTATTTCGAGCGAGTCCATAGGCGCGAGTTCCGGGATAATCTCCAGCACCTGCGACGGTGGCTCCCACAGCTCCACATCGGTTGAAATCCCCATCCTGCGCCGCACCGACGTGCCCCGGGCCGACCCCTCCGGTGGCAGCAGCCTGCGCCCCTTGGAGGTAACAACGTAATCCTTCGTCGCCGAGGAGCTGTCGCCGTGAACGTCACGCGCAACGATGAACTCCCCAGGCCCAAGCTGCGGAGGGGACTCCAGGCCTTCTACTACATGAGTGTCGCTGGTACCTGCAGCACAGGCAGACCACACTCCCGAGGTGTTCTTGTCATCAACGATGGTGCCCGGCGCGCCGGGAATCCCCACCGGGGCACCGAAAGATTTGTACGCCATCACCTCGTCCGCGGCATTGGCAGGATCGGCGGGCTGGCCCGCAATGACGCGCGCGGACGTGAGGTTGAGGGCCGGGTGGTACACATCATCCACGCGGACATACAAGCCACCCGAGGCCGCACGCACGATCGGGGCATCGCCCGGGTCCGCGCGCGGTTTCACCATGGCGAGAGCCCCGGCGCCCACGCCAAAAATGACGCACGCGATGGCCCCCAACGCGACGCTGCGGCGCATCCTCGCTAACGGATCGTGAATCATCCGTGCATCGCCAAAAATGAGGCCGTGCTCAGCCCGGCGGACAAGAAACTTGTAGCCCGATACCTGCGGTTTTGTGGTTGGCGCGAGAAGTTTCGCCATGTGTTCCCCCTTGAACCCCGATGTGTAGTTTGTGTGGCTTCAGAATAACCCGGCCCCCACTCCCCTGCAACGCGAACACCACACACATGCCGGGCCGAGTTCAGCACCACCACGAGTGCCACTCGGCCGACGTAGCGCGAGGCCCCCACCTCCGAGCCGGCCTTTTAGCTTGCGGGCTCCGGCGGTGGATCGTTATCGGGGATACCATCCGGGGTGAAATCACCCGGCACCGGCGATGGGGCGGGGTCGACGTTCTTGGCGGTGTTCTCAATCTGAGAGGTATCCGGCAGTGTCGGCTCCGGGCGGTGATAGAACGGGTCCTGCGCGTCCTTTAACGAGGTGGCAACGCCGGCCTGCGCCTTAGTGAGCACGGGCAGCAGCGGCTCGGGAGAATCGCCGGATTCGCGCATCCGGGTGAGCTCCTCGTCGGTGAACTGCTCGTTTACAGCGTAGATCGCCACGTTGTGGTCCTTGTACACCTGCGTCACGCCGGGGGCATTATCCAACCCGGGGATCCACTCGGGCAAAGTCTTCTGGAAATCCCAGAAGTTGAACGGGCTGGTGATGAGGTAGTTCACGTCCAAGTTCTTCGCGGCCTCATCCACCGTGTTACGCAGGGCCGGGTCACCGAAGTTGCCCACGCCCAAAAGATTCGGATGGAAGTACAGCATCGCCGTGTCGGAGGTGGCCATGGCGTACGGCCACGTGTAGTGCTTAAACACAGCGGGAAGGTTGTTGTAGGCGTACATCCAGCCCGACCCGTCCGCCGGGTCAGACATGATGTGATGCTCGTAGGCTCCGGGTTGCTGGGCCAGCCAGCGCCACGCCTTGAGGTCGAACTTGTTCACCATCCGCTGATCGCGGGAGGCCGCGATGGGCCAGGCCACTTTCCCGTCGGTGCGGTTATCCACGCCCACCCACAGTGCGGCGCCGGCGACGAGCCCAACGATGGTGCTCAGCACCACGGACAGGACGGACAGCCTGCGCACGGGTCCGAGGCACACGAGCCTGATCACCACGGCCACAGCCGAACCCGCGTAAGCAACCAGGAGCAGGGCAACGGGCATGATGAGGCGGTGCGCGCCGTTGTAGTGGAGGCCACCGACGAACGTGAAGAAATCACCCCACGCGCCTGTGAAGGGATGCATGGCGCTCACCGTGACGGTGAGACTGAACAGGTAGGAGACGATTCCCCAGATGTTGAGTCGCCAGATGAGCAGAATGACCATTCCGGCCACTCCCACCCACACGAGGGGTTCCGCGTTGAAGCCGATCTCGTCGGTGTGGCGGGTTGCAAGGTTAAACGCGATGTCCCACGCGTGCGACTCGGCAAACTTGTCAGAATCATCAAACGTCACCACGGACTCGGTCTGCGAGGAGCCGGCGACGATCTGCGGCAGGAGGATGAGGGCACCGGCGATGCCGGTGGCGGCGAGCATACCCACGTCCCGCAGGCGGAAGCCCACGCCCTGTTTCCAGGAGCGGGGCGTGTGCGACGGTTTCCACACGAGCTTCGTGGCCCACCACAGAAGAAGGAAGATGACCACGTGCGTCGCCGGTGCCGGATGTGTTTGTACCAGTCCCGCAAACGCCAGTGCCGTGGCGAACGCCCGCTTGGGCACGGCGGGCACAGACATGAAGGCGCTGACCACCACGCCGATCATCGCGAGCGCGGAAAGGTACGGCCAGGCCCCCACGTAGTAGCCAATCCAGAAGAGGACGGGAACGGCACCAACGATGACGGCGGACAGCCCGGCGGCGAGCTGGGCGGTGACACCGCGGGTACCTACGAGCCGCCACGCAAGGGCGGCCGCGGACATGGGGAACAACAAGCCCGGGAGCACTGCGGAGGTGACGTTGAGCGCCGCGATGGGGCTGAGCTCCGCAAAGTGCCCGATGAGGAAGCCGGTGGCGTGCCATGCCGAGGGGTAGTACATCGGTGCGCCGGTCTCCGTGTTTTGCAGGAGCCCCATTTGCGTAGGTGAGGCGATCCCTGTCTCCCCGATGAAGCGGATGACGGAGGCGTGCCAGTGTACGTCCCACCCTTGGTAGATGTTTTCTATCCCACCCCACGTACGCTCGATGGTGGTGAGTGTACGAGAGATGAGGAAATACGCCCCGGCGACGACACCCGCCGCGGGCAAAAGCCACCGTTGATCAGAGATGGAGCCCGGCCTCCACGCCGGGTTGAGACGCACGTAGTCCGAGGCGCGCCTGGCGGTGCTTGACGAGGGAATCGCCGGGGGCTGGCCCACGTGTTCGGCAGACGGGACGAGAGAATATTTTGCGGCCCGGTGTCGGCGCCCAAAGTAGAACGCGCCCCGCCACAAAGCTGCGAGCACGCCGATGATGACGCAGAACCACGCAACAGAAGTTGCGGTGAAGGAAATTCCCAGTGGGTAGAAGATAGCAGAGGCGATGCCGTACATGCCCACGCTCACCGGCACGGAGCACATGGCGGAGGTGGGTGTTCGCAGGCCGGAGATCCATCCGATGAAAAGGCCGGGAATGACACAGACAGCGATTGCTATGAGCGCTGTTTCCACCACGTAGTCCCACATCCTTCACATTGTTGTCGCAGGCGATTATTATTATTCTTCGGTTATCGTAGTCGGTCGGCTCGGAGAAGTAATCGAGGCGTGCCCGTCAGGGAATTTTCCGCAGTTCAGAAGCTATCTATCGGCCTGTTCAACCTCGTCGGCGGTGCGTCTCTTCCGGGTCGCTTCGGCCCGGGCCGCCAACTGATCGTTCGCCGGGTAGTCCACGCCGGTAAGAGTCAGCCCGCAGGCAGGGGCCACGGGCACCTCGTCGCAGCGCTTAGAAAGGGTGAGCAGGCGTGGCGCAAAGTCGAGGCCTCTGCGTCCCTCCCCCACTGCCAGGCACGCACCGACGAGGGAGCGCACCATGGACCAACAGAATGCGTCGGCACTGATCCGTGCGAGGTAGGTCTGTGGTTCCCGGGCCGTGGAAATGTCCTCCCAGGTAAACGATTCCACGGTGCGGATGGTTGTGGCGTGTGGTTTGTATTTGCACAGGGCCACAAAATCGTGCAGCCCCACAAATGTTTCGGCGCACGCAGATACGACGTCGATGTCGATGGGTTTTCTCCACGCCGCAGTATCAAGACGGCGCAGGGGTAGCGGTCCCCCGGGGCGGGTGGTCACGCGGTATTCGTAGTGACGGCGCAGGGCCCCAAACCGCGCATCAAATTCCGCCGGCACGGCGCTGACGCGCAGCAATGTCACGTCCGCAGGCAGCAGCTTGTTGAGCCTGCTTGTCAGCCTGCCTGGGTTCCCGTCGATGGAGCGTTGCTCGAGGCTCGAGGCGGGCACCACCATGTTCGCAACCTGGCCCGTGGCGTGCACCCCCGCGTCGGTGCGCCCCGCCACGGTGAGTGTGTAGGACTCGTCGAGCCGCAGCACAAGGCGCACGGCCTCCTCAATGGTGGCCTGCACAGTTCGCAGCCCATCTCTTTGGCTCGCCCAGCCGTGGAAATCCGTCCCGTCGTAGGCGATGTCAAAGCGCAGGTTTACGGTCATGGGGCACCATTGTAGCGGTGCCCGGCCCACCTATTTCCGCGGGCAGGTGGACAGACCGAAAACGCGGTAGATGGGGCACCAGCCGATGGCGGCGGTGACGACCATGGCGATGGCAACGATGATGAGGATGATCCCCCACACGGTCCCAGGCGAGGTGACGGTAAACGCGAGTACCGCGGCTACCACGGCGATGACGAGGCGAACGATACGGTCGGTGTTTGATACGTTTTTATTCATGAAATTTTCCTTTCCATAGCGAATGGTAGCGCACCTACAACCCCTCTTCTACCCCATTTTTCGCTTGTCGACGCCCCCTCCCGCACGTTTTCCGGCCCCCTCACTCACCCCTCAACCGCGCCCGCACAACCGGGCGACGGCTGCGTCCCTCGCCCGGCACGTTGTGAGCTACTCGCTACTTGTCTTCGCACTTGTCACAGGTGGAAATCCCGAGCGCACTGTAGATGGGGCACACGCCCACGACTGCGGTGAGTCCCATGACGGCGGACAGGACGCACAGCGCCATCCGGCCCGGCGACTTCGCCTTGCCCACGTTCGCGGCCAGCGCCCCAGCCCCCACAGCGATACCGGCCCGGATAAGGCGGTCAGCAGTCGATTCGTTCTTCTTCATGAGAGCCTCCTTGTGCAGATTTTGTTTCTCGATTCAATTAAAACACCGGAGAACACTTATCTTCAGACAACGCACCACCCGATAGTGGCTAAAGCCCACGTTCGCGCTAGAAAACGCCCCGTCACCGTGTACGCTAACAACTAACTCACACCCGTCTTCGTACACAAATTTGGAGAAATAATCATGAGCCGTACCGCTTCTCGCATCATTTCCGCCACCGTGATCACCGCCGTTTCACTAGGCGCAGTTGCACCTGTGGCTAATGCCGCATCTGTCACCGTGGATAAGAACGTATGCTCTTTTACGCTCACTGAAACGGAAAAACAGCTTTGGGTAACACCCACTTTTACAACCCTCAAAGCAAGGGAAGCTGGCAACCTAGTTGCAACGTACAAGAGTGAAATCGAACGGGACACTAAGGGGCTTGCAAAGATCGAGCAGGATTACAAGGACGGTAAATATGACATGCCGGACCCGAATTTGGATAATCCGAACGACCCGCGTGACGAGAAAACAAAGAAAGAGGATGCCGAGAAGTGGAAAGAAGCTCAGCACAAGCGTTACCAGGAAGAGCGTAACGAGATCGAACATGCAATCAAACTTCGCGAGGCATTGATACCAGCCGTTCAGTCCTGCGCAGATCAATACGTACCGTCTCCTACCCCTCTCAGCACCGACGAGGGTGAGCTGAGCGAGATGGGCATAGGCGTTGTCGTCGGCGGTGTCCTCGCCCTCGTTCTCGCACTTGGCGGCGCGGCGTTCGCCATGATGCAAGGGATGCTTGGTTAAGTTCCCCCTATAGCTCCCTCAGCTCCTTTGCCGAGGGAGCTTTTTGCACCAGTGATACCGCGCCTCGCTCAACTGCCTCCAATATCAGCGCCGAATCCAGACGCACACAGTCGCCCTGCACTAGGCCAGGTCACAGATTTATAACATTTCCCCCATAAAATTGCCATCTACTTTTTAGTTAGGTAGCACATTCACAGCGCACCATTGCCAGCGTTTACACAGGCTATTGACTGTAGGCCTCTAAAACCGTCGACAAGACTCGAGAATTTGATCCGGCTGACGGCTGGGAGACCTCGCCCTCGCGATCGTGAGGAAAGCAGACTATCGGTGCCCACCATACGAAATACCGGCGTACTCTAACGCCCTGGCCCTGAAAAGGACCATCTAATGAGCATCGCAAAGAAGACCGTTGCTTGCCTCACCGCCACCGCAGTCGCCGCCGGCGTATGCGTCCCGGCTGCATCGGCAGCAAGCTTTACCGTGTCCAATGGCCAGTGCAACTTCTCCTACTCCTGGAACGATGACTCTATGTGGAGAAGGGTCCAGGACCTGACTGATAGCAACGCCGAGCTCCCAAAGTCACTGACAAAGCTCGGCGCCTAGGGAATGGTTGAGGTCTTCAACACCATCGCCTCCCGTTCCGGAGGAAATACGCGCACCTAGGCACAGGGAATGAAGAACGAGTACAACCGGTGCGCATCTCAGCTAAGTTACAACGGTGCCGAGGCCGGACTCCTTAGCCTTGCAGCTCTCAGCACGGAGGATACCGAAATGACCGATGCCAACGGCGAACTCACCGACACCGGCATCGCCGTCGTCGTCGTGTCCGTCATCGCTGGCGTGCTCGGCCTGGGCGCAGCAGCCTGGTTCGCCACCCAGCAGTAACACAGCTCTTTTGAGCATCCAAGCCCAGCCGCTTCTGCGGCTGGGCTTTTTGGTGCCCACGGTGAGGTGGGATCAAAGGGCGACAGGGAGACGTCGACAAGCAAAAACCCGCACCACAAGGGTGCGGGTTCGAAGCTTAAAGGGGAGGGAGAACTACTTCTCGTCCTCTTCCTTCTCCTCTTCCTTGGCCTCAGCCTCAGCCTCGGCATCGGTGGAAGCGTCGGCCTCTACCTCAGGGGCCTCCTCTTCCTTCTCCTCAGCCTTGGTCTCTTCAGCCTTGGTCTCCTCGGCCTTCTCTGCTTCCTTGGAGGCAGCGGCGCGGGTGGCGCGCTCGGCTTCCTTGGAAACGGTGGGCTCGAGAACCAGGGAGATCTGGGACAGCGAAGCACCGTCACCCTTACGCTGACCGAGCTTCACGATGCGGGTGTAACCGCCCTCGCGACCCTCGAACTGGGGTGCAAGCTCGTTGAACAGGTAGGTGACGACCTCTTTGTCGTTGATCTTCTTGAGAACGTTGCGACGATCAGCAACCGAGCCGCCCTTGGCCTTGGTGATGATCTTCTCTACGTACGGGCGCAGCAGCTTGGCCTTCGCGTCCGTCGTCTTAATTGCGCCGTGCTCAATGAGCTGCGCTGCCAGGTTAGCCAGAATGTGCTTCTGGTTCTGTGCAGAGCCGCCGAGACGACGTCCCTTCTTAGGGGTTGGCATGGGATGTACTCCTCGTTATGGTTTAAATTCAGATTGTCAAAGCGCGCGCCGACACATTCGACCGCCCTTTTCCTTCTTATTCGTCTACGTCGGTTTCCGGATCCGGATCGTGGTAATCACCAGACTCGGCGTCATACCCCTCAACGGTGGTGACGTCGAAGTCTTCCGGAGCGTCCTTGAGGGTCAGGCCGAGGCTAGCGAGCTTTACCTTCACCTCATTGATGGACTTCTGGCCGAAGTTGCGGATATCCAACAGATCCGATTCGGTGTTCTCGGCGAGCTCACCGACGGTGTGGATCTCCTGGCGCTTCAGGCAGTTGTACGAGCGAACGGAAAAGTCCAAATCCTCAATCGGCATGGAGTACGCGGCGGTGTTGTCACCCTCCATGGGGTGAGCACCGATCTCGATACCCTCTGCCTCAGTGTTCAGCTCGCGGGCGAGACCGAACAGTTCCACGAGAGTCTTACCGGCGCTTGCCATGGCATCGCGGGCGGTAATGGAGTTCTTGGTCTCCACATCAATGACCAGCTTGTCAAAGTCGGTGCGCTGCTCAACACGAGTGGCCTCGACCTTGTAGCTAACCTTGAGCACCGGGGAGTAAATCTGGTCGACCGGGATGCGGCCGATCTCAGCGGAATCGTTGTGCATGGTGGCGGGAACATACCCACGGCCACGCTCGACGACGAGCTCCATGTTCAGGCTGCCCTCGCTGTTCAGCGTGGCAATGTGGAGATCCGGGTTGTGGATTTCCACGCCCGCCGGCGGGTGGATATCCCCCGCCTTGACCTCGCCAGCGCCCTCCTTGTTGAGGTACATGACAACAGGCTCGTCGGAATCCGAAGACAAGACGATGCCTTTGACGTTGAGGACGATGTCAGAAACATCCTCCTTCACGCCCGTGATCGTGGTGAACTCGTGGAGCACACCATCGATCTTGATCGACGTGACGGCCGCACCCGGGATGGATGACAGCAGCGTACGACGAAGCGAGTTACCCAGTGTGTAGCCGAAGCCCGGCTCGAGCGGCTCAATGGTGAACCGGCTGCGCGCGGAATCGATCGGCTCCTCAGTTAATTCTGGACGCTGTGAGATGAGCATGAAACTAATTTTCTCCTTTGGTGGGCGCCCGCTATATTGCGCCCTCGTGGCATAAAAAGGATTATGGGGTTCTTGTTAGCTCCAAGGATTACTTGGAGTAGAACTCGACGATCAGCTGCTCCTGCAGCGGAATGTCGATCTGAGCACGCTCGGGCAGCTGGTGCACGAGGATACGCAGAGTGGACGGAACAACCTGCAGCCAAGCAGGAACAACAGCGTCGACGAGGCCGTCCTGCGCCTCTTCGAACCACAGCATCTTCCGGGACTTCTCCTTGACATCAATGATGTCGTACTGGGAAACCTGGTAGGACGGAATGTTGGTCTTCACACCGTTCACGAGGAAGTGGCCATGGGTGACCAGCTGGCGAGCCTGGCGGCGGGTGCGTGCCAGACCTGCGCGGTAGATCACGTTGTCAAGACGCGACTCGAGGAGGATGACCAGGTTATCGCCGGTCTTGCCCTTGCGACGGGCAGCCTCTTCGTAGTAACGGTGGAACTGCTTTTCCATGACGCCGTAGGTGAAGCGAGCCTTCTGCTTCTCCTGCAGCTGAATCAGGTACTCAGATTCCTTGATGCGTGCGCGGCCAGCCTGTCCCGGTGGGTAGGGGCGACGCTCGAACGCCATGTCTCCACCAACGAGGTCGGTGCGGAGACGGCGAGATTTACGTGTGGCGGGGCCAGTATAACGTGCCATTTCTTATCCTTTCTCCTTTACTTAAACCCGGCGACGCTTGGGGGGACGGCAACCGTTGTGCGGCTGCGGGGTAACGTCCGACATCGAGGTGACCTCGAGGCCAGCTGCCTGGAGGGAGCGGATAGCGGTCTCGCGACCTGAGCCCGGGCCCTTGACAAACACGTCAACCTTCTTCATGCCGTGTTCCATTGCCTTGCGGGCAGCGTTCTCGGCAGCCATCTGGGCCGCGAACGGGGTGGACTTACGGGAACCCTTGAAGCCGACGTGGCCGGAGGATGCCCAGGAAATCACAGCGCCGGACGGGTCCGTGATGGACACGATGGTGTTGTTGAACGTGGACTTGATGTATGCGTGGCCCTGAGCCACATTCTTCTTCTGGATACGACGGCCGGTACGACGGCCGCCACGAGTCTTCGGAGGCATGTATTACTTCTTCTTTCCTGCGATCGTCTTCTTCGGGCCCTTGCGGGTACGAGCGTTGGTCTTGGTGCGCTGACCGTGAACGGGCAGGCCACGACGGTGGCGCAGGCCCTGGTAGCAGCCAATCTCAATCTTGCGGCGGATGTCGGCGGCAACCTGACGACGCAGATCACCCTCGACCTTCCAGCTCGCCTCGATCACGTCACGCAGCGAGGCAATCTGCTCGTCGGTGAGGTTATCGGTGCGCAGGTCGGGAGAAATGCCGGTCTCTTCCAGCAGTTTCTTGGCTCGGGCGGGGCCGATGCCGTAAATGTAAGTAAGTGCAACCTCCATGCGCTTGTTGCGCGGAAGGTCCACACCAGCTAGACGTGCCATAAGTGGAACGTACCTTTCCGGTTGTTGCGGTGGTTTTCTCCCTACTCATCCACCCCTAACAAAACGCTTTACCCGGGCGGAACGCCGGGAAGTGGGCTTAGGATACGGGTGGCTCCGGCCACCGTAGCCGGAGGTAAAGAAAACCAGGGTGCGTGCTGCTTCACCACGATCCGCGTCCCGTTTCTTGAACGCGGAACTTTTTCAGCAACCGCTTACCCCAGCCTGGAGTAAGGAGGCTTACGTTTTACTTGTAGCGATAGACGATGCGACCGCGGGTGAGATCGTAGGGCGAAAGCTCTACTACCACGCGATCCTCGGGGAGAATACGGATGTAGTGCTGGCGCATCTTGCCAGAAATGTGGGCAAGCACCTTGTGCCCGTTGTCGAGCTCGACACGGAACATTGCGTTTGGCAGAGGCTCGACAATGCGACCCTCAACTTCAATTGCGCCTTCCTTTTTAGCCATATCCTCCACGTTTTCCGGTGACTGGGCGTGCGGTTCCGCCTCGCTGTAAGCTGGGCAAACGCCACTCAACCCGTCGCCTGACTTGTTTATCACTGCATAGGTGCCCCCGTAAAGAGACACCAGGTTAGCACGATACACGGCCAACCCCACCAAGGCAAGTGTGGGCGTGTTGGCCCGCCCGCAGGACCGATCAGCGCGGGACCACTAAAGCGCGGGAACGTTTCGTTCCCGCGGGACTAGCGCACCGCCGGCATGCCAAGCGTCACCGGGACCCTCGTGCCGGTGGCCTGCGCGGCCACCGGGCCACACCCGCAGCCGGACCGCGGCGAGGAGGAGGACTCCCCCGCCTTGGTGGGCTGCCGCAGCGCGAACTCGTGCTGCTTTTTCGCCGTGGCGATCATGAGCTTGATTCGGTTGAGCTGGTTTACCTCACTGGCACCCGCATCGTAATCAATCCCAACAATGTTCGCCTGCGGGTACTTCAGGCGCAGTGCACGGAACATACCCTTACCGATGACGTGGTTAGGCAGGCAAGCAAACGGCTGGGCGCAAATGATGTTGGGGCAGCCGTTTTCGATCATGTCCATCATGTCGGCGGTGAGATACCAGCCCTCGCCCGCGATGTTGCCCAGCGAGGCCACGTCTTGTACCTTCTCCGCCAACTCCTGGATCAGCGGGCCGTTTTCGAACCGCGTGGACCGTGCGATGGCCTTGCAAGCGACCTTCTCGTACTGCTGCATGCCCCACAGGGCAAACTTGGTCAGGCGGTGCTGGTTGGGTGTCATGGAACCCAAGACCTCGGTCTTGAAATCGGAGCTGACAAGGCCCATGTGGAAGAACTGGGCCAGCGACGGCAGCTCCGCCTCGCAGCCCTCCTTCTCAATGGTGGCCACCGCGTGGTTATTGGCATCGGGGTGGAACTGCACGAGGATCTCCCCCACGAGGCCGACGCGCGGCTTGCGGGGAATATCTTGCAGCTCTACCGTGTCGAAATCGGCGACAATCGCGCGGATAAGAGCGCCGAAGCCGACCCTTCTGCCCAGGGTGGCCGAGTAGCGATCGTTTCCAAACCACTCGCGCGAGATGGTGTTCCACTTTTCGTACAGACGGTTGACGTTGCCGTCGATCTGGTACGGACGCGTACGCAGCAGCACCTTTTGCAGCACATCGCCCACGGTGACGGCCTGGAACACGCGGTGCAGCATAGTGGGAGTGACCTTGAATCCGGGGTTGGATTCGAACCCCTGCACCGACAGTGCGATGACTGGGACCTGGGGGTAGCCGGCGTCGATAAGCCCCTTGCGCAGCAGACCAGCGTAGTTGGTGGCACGACATTGACCACCGGTTTGCGTGATCCCCACGGCGGTGCGGTCCGGGTCCGCGGTACCCGCCAGGAACTGGCTGATGAGCTGACCGATGACAACGATCGCCGGGTAGCACGCATCGTTGTTGACGTACTTGAGGCCCACCTCAATATCATCGTCCGAGGCTTTCTCCAGCAGCCGCACGTTGTAACCGGCGGCGCGGAGCACCGGGGCAAACAACCGCATGTGGATGGGTGCGAGCTGAGGCATGAGGATCTCGTAACCCTGCTTCTGCATCTCCTCGGTGTAGGGCACCTTGGCCTGCACGTGCCCGTAGGCGCGGTAGGTCTCTTCCCCCACCTCACCCAGGACCTTGGCGGTATCGACGCTGGCCGACGCCGTGGAGCGTTCCTCCACCGCGGCGACAAGCGAGCGCAGGCGGATCTTCGCGGCACCGAGGTTGCTCACCTCGTCGATCTTGAGCGAGGTGTACACCTCACCCTCGCCCTCGAGGATCTCCTGCACCTGGTCGGCGGTCACCGCATCGAGGCCACACCCGAAGGAGATGAGCTGGACGAGCTCGAGCTCCGGGGTGCCGGACACCGTGCCCGCCGCCTCGTACAGACGCGAGTGGAAGGCCCACTGGTCACGCACGCGCAGCGGCCGATCGAGGTGACCCTGCGGGAGGCAATCCTCGGTGAGCACAGCGTGGCCCAGCCCCTGAATCACCTTGGGGATGCCGTGGTTGATCTCCGGATCGAGGTGGTACGGACGGCCGGCGAGAACGATGCCGCGGATGCCGTGCTCGCGCACGTACTCCAGAGCCTCGCGCCCCTTCGCACGGATATCCTCGTGGTAGGCGGCCTCTTCTTCCCAGCCCGCCTCGCAGGCGGCGCGAGCCTCCTCAACCGTCACACCCCAATCGGCAAACACCTCCGCCAGCCGGGCGGGCAGCTTCTCCTTGTTGTGCAGCGACAGGAACGGGGAGATGAACCGCGCCTTGTCCTCGGTCAGCCGGGCCATGTTGTTGCGGATGACCTCCGGGTAGGTGGCCACAATCGGGCAGTTGAACGTGTTGTCCTGTCCCTTGACGGAATCATCGTTGAACGTGACGCACGGGTAAAAGATCGTTTTCACCCCCTTATCCAGGAGGTTATCGATGTGCCCGTGGACAAGCTTGGCTGGGTAGCACACGTTCTCACTGGGGATGGTGTCCATGCCCTGTTCAAACAGCTCGTGGTTACTACGGGTGGAAACCATGACGCGGAACTTCAGCGCCGAGAGCACCGTGAACCAGAAAGGATAATCCTCGTACATGTTGAGCACGCGCGGGATGCCGATATCCCCACGTGTAGCCTTCTTTTCCGTCAGTCGCCGGTAACCAAAGGTGCGCTTGTACTTCCAATCATACATATTGGGAATGGGCGACTTCTTGGGCACCCGTTCCAGCGACGCACCCCGCTCGCAGCGGTTGCCGGAGACATGGCGCTCACCGGTGGAGAACGTGGAGATGGTCATGGTGCAGTGGTTCTGGCACAGTCGGCACGTCTTGCGGCTGGTCTCCACCGTGAGTGCGCTGATCTCCTCGGTTCCGAGCAGCCCGGACTCCGCACCCGCCTCCGCGTGCTTCTTGGCGGTGAGCGCCGCGCCGTACGCACCCATGAGGCCGGCAATGTTGGGCCGCACAACTTCGCGGCCGGAAAGCTTCTCAAACGCCCTGAGCACGGCATCGTTGAGGAAGGTGCCGCCTTGCACCACGACAGTATCGCCGAGCTCGTCGGCGCTGCGCAGCTTCATCACCTTGTACAACGCGTTGCGCACCACCGAGTAGCTGAGCCCGGCGGAGATGTCCCCCACGTCCGCCCCGTCCTTTTGCGCCTGCTTCACCGAGGAGTTCATGAACACAGTGCAGCGGGTGCCGAGATCGACAGGGCTTGCCGCAGTGACGGCGGCCTCGGCGAACTGCTCCACATCCGTCCCCATGGAATGGGCGAAGGTTTGCAGGAAGGAGCCGCACCCCGAAGAGCATGCCTCGTTGACGGAGATGGAATCGACAGTGCCGTTCTTGATCTTGAGGAACTTCATGTCCTGGCCACCGATATCGATGACGCTGGTCACGCCCGGCGCGAGGTACTCTGCCGCCCGGTAGTGGGCCATGGTCTCGATCTCCCCCTCGTCCACGCCAAGCGCTGTCTGCACAAGCGATTCGCCGTAGCCGGTGGAGCAGCTGCGCGCGATGGTGGCGGTGGGTGGAAGCACATCCCGTAGGTGGGTGACGATCGCGGTGGCGGCCGCGATGGGGTCGCCCTCGTTGGAGGCGTAGTGGCTGAAGACGATGGTGTTGTCCTCGTCGATGAGCACCGCCTTGATAGTGGTGGAGCCCGCATCGATGCCGAGGTAGTACGTCTTGCCGGCGGCGGTGAGAGGATCGAGCTCCACCTGGTCCACGTGGGCCTTCTCGTGGCGGGCAAGGAAAGCCTCGTAATCGGCCTTGTCCTTGAACAACGGCTCGAGGCGGCGGGTGGTCTCGCCGATGTTTCCCGCGTTAGCGAGCTTGTCCGCGATCTGCCCAAGTGGCTGTTCGGTGCCGTGCTCCGCCAGCAGGGCCGCGCCGTAGGCCACATACAGCTGGCCACTGTCCGGGGTGATGAAGTTATCCACGCGCTCGAGGATGCGGCGGTACGCCTCGCGCAGTTCCGAGAGGAAGTGCAGCGGCCCGCCGAGGAAGAGGACGGTGCCGCGGATGGGGCGGCCGTTGGCCAGTCCCGCCACGGTCTGCGTGGCAACGGACTGGAACACGGAAGCCGCGAGGTCCTCGTGGGGCACGCCCTGGTTGATGAGGGGCTGGATGTCCGACTTGGCAAACACGCCACAGCGGCTGGCGATGGGGTACAGCTGAGTGGATTTTTCCGCCAGCGCGTTGAGCCCGGCGGCATCCGTTTTGAGCAGCGTAGCCATCTGATCGATAAAGGCCCCCGTGCCACCGGCGCACGAACCGTTCATGCGTTGCTCGGGCGTGGGCTTGAGGTAGGTGAGTTTGGCATCCTCGCCGCCGAGCTCGATGATGACATCGGCCTCGGGGTAGGTGCGCTCGGTGGCCTCCGTCTCGGCGATGACTTCCTGGACGAAGGTGGCGCCGATGTGTTCGGCGATGGACAGCCCGCCGGAACCGGTGACGGCGACGGCGGTGCGCACCTCCGGGAATTCAGTCTCGATATCGCGCACGAGTTTAAGTAGCTCGCGTCGCACGTCCGCGTTGTGGCGGCGGTAATCCTCAAAGGCGTGACTGCCATCCGGCCGCAGCAACACCGCCTTCACTGTGGTGGATCCCACGTCGATGCCGAGCCTCATGAGTCCGTCGTTTCGGGCCATGGTGCTTTCACTCCTCACGCGCTTAATACGTCCCACACTGCGGGCAAACCCGTAACATGCACCACTGTAAGGGGTTCTCATTTAAATTTCATGCTTGTTGAAATTAGGTTGGGAATTGCAGGTGACAACCGCCCAGGAACCCCAACTTGCGGGGGTAACCGTTGAAAATAGGAGCTACCTATTCGCCCGGCTCGTGCCGATGTGTCTCAACCAGCTGGGACCTGCGAAGCGCCGCTCCGCCACGGACCAAGAACAGGAGATAACACCATGCCCACAGGACCCAAGGCCTCCCGCGGGGAGATGAAGGAGACCATTCTCACCGCCGCCAGGGAGCTATTTTCCGCGGAGGAATACCCCAAAGTCACCGTTCGCTCGATCGCGGCGCGGGCCGGCTGCGACCCGGGCATGATCTCCTACTACTTCGGTTCCAAGGTGGGCCTCTTCCGCGAGTCCATGTCGCTTCCCACCGACCCCATCGAGTCTATCCTCACCGCCTTTGGCGAGGGCGGTCCCGGCACTGGGGAACGCCTCCTCACCGTTGTCATGGACGTGTGGGAAGGTGTGTCTGCCTCCACCAACTTCCAGGTGCTCGCCCGCTCCCTGCTCGAAAACGAGAACACGCTGTTCATCTTCCGTGCCTGGTTCGACCGCAACCTCTTTACCACGCTGGCCAACCGCCTCGGCGGGTCCGACTCCAAGGTGCGTATCCAGCTGGTAACCGGGCAGGTCATGGGAATTTGCATCCTCCGCTTCATCTACCGCTTCGATCCCCTCGCAACCATCCCGGCCACGCAGCTCGCCGCCTACTACGGCCCACTCATTGATCAGCAGCTGTTTGCCCCCGCCGACCTTGGTTAGCCGGCCCAGTGCCCTGCTTTTCACCCACCACCAGTGAGCCAATGTGTGGGCCCGGGCACAATGACCGCACAAAAAAATGCCCCGCCACCAGGGCGAGGCACGTGCCCGCTCAGGCGGGCACACGGGACGAACAGGAAGCCGTGTGTTTAGATCGGGCCGTTGGGGTACCCGTACGTCTTGTCACCGTAGGCGAACACACGGTCGCCCACGTTGAGGCGCTCGAAGAACACCTTGGCATCTCCATAGTTGAGGTGCACGCAGCCGTGGGAGAGGATGTACGGAGAACCCGCGTGGAAGGCGATGCCGTTGTAGGTGAAATACACCGCGTAGGGCATGGAGGCGTTGCCAAACTCTCGGGATACTTCGTCCTTGATCTTGCGGTTGACGGTCATCATGCCCGCCGGGGTATCGTGCCCGTCCGCGCCTGTGGAGGCCGGCACCGGGCCGTAAGTAATGTGGCCGTTCTCCTGCAACCAGGCGCGGTTGCCCTCGATATCGATGCATGCCTTGGCCTGCGGTGGGCACACGCCCGCAGGGATGTTGAGGGCGTCTCGACGCGCGGCCTCCGCGCGCTCAGCCTCCAGCCGCGCCTGCTCCGCCGCTACACGCTCCGCCTCAGCACGGGCCGCGGCTTCTTCGGCTGCCCGCTGCTCGGCGAGCTTCTGCTCAACCAAACCTGGGAACAGCAGGTTCATGCCACCATCCACAATGTTTTTCACGTTCTGGTTGTGCGGTGCGGGGAGAACAGCATCGGCCTGCGCGAACAGGGTGTTGCGGGTCTGCCATGCGTTATTGCGAATGTCGTTGTTGAATTGCTCGATACCGGCGGTGAGATTGGAGGAACCCAAATCCTGCGCGGAGGCGGCGGCGGGCTGTGCGAGCAGGGCCCCTGCAGTCGCAACAGCGGCTACGCTTACCGCCCCGCAGCGCGGTGTCGTGTTCTTCAAACGGTGCTTCCCAGTCATAGAGGGCATTATAGGTTGAGATGCCACCTAACCCTAACCAGAACTGGCCGGGTGACTCGCTACTCGCCCATTTCCTTTCGGGCCACAGCTGGTCATCGACTTATTCCCGGGTTCCTGAATTTTTCATTTTTTCCGCGGGGTGAGGATTCGCGGCCCATCGGCTGTAGCCGCCACGGTGTGTTCCCAGTGGGCGGCCCACGACCCGTCGATGGATGCCACAGTCCAGTCATCATCAAAGACGACGGAGTCCACCGACCCAAGGGTTAGCATCGGCTCGATGGCGAGCACCGATCCTTCCTGGATGATAGGGCCACGACCACCGCGCCCCTCGTTGGCAAGGTACGGGTCCTCGTGCATTTCGTGCCCGATGCCGTGTCCGCCGTAGCCGTCGACGATGCCGAAGTTGTACCCCCACTTCTTTTCCGCGGCACGCGTGGCCATTTCCAGGGCGTGGGACACGTCGGTGAGCCGGTTGCCGGGAACCATCGCCTGCAGGCCTTCCATGAGCACCCACTCGGTGGCCTCGTTAAGTGCCTTAGCATCGGCTGCAACGGTGCCTACCTCAACGGTGAGGGCGGAATCTCCCACCCAGCCCTTGTACGTCGCGCCACAGTCGATAGAAATGAGATCGCCTTCTTTGAGCACGATCTCATCGGAGGGAATCCCGTGAACGATGATGTCGTTCACCGAGGCGCAGATCGAACCGGGGAACCCCTCGTACCCCTTGAACGTGGGCGAGGCACCTGCCTTGCGGATCGTCTTTTCCGCAATCGCGTCCAGCTCGAGCGTGGTCACACCCGGCTTGGCTGCCTCACGGCACGCGACGAGTGCCTCGCCTACAATCTCGCCGGCGGCCTGCATCGCGTCGAGTTCCTTCGGCGTGCGCGCCACGATCTTCTTATTTCGCCTAAAGCTCACTGCTCTCTCCTTCGTTGTTTCTGGCACCCAATCGTACTACCCGGCCACGTCTCCCCCGCCCGCACGCAAGCACAATTCCCGGCCCGCCCCTGCTTCCCGCTCACGTTGTCTCCTCCTCCGGGCCAGGAACCGACCGTAGCCCGCCCCTGCTTCCCGCTCACGTGGGCATCCCTTCCGGGCCACGAGCCGCCGCCCCGGCGATGCTGCATGCCACCAGGTGGTGCAACCGCAGCATCCGCGCACACCGTACGATGAACGTATGCTCGTCATCCTCCCACCCAGCGAAACGAAGGAACCGGGCGGCGAAAACGACCCAATGGAGCTCTCGTTCCCGGAACTCAACCCCGTCCGCAACCACATCATGGACGTGCTCGCTGCGATCCCCGCGGAGGAGCAGCTTGCTTTTCTTAAAATCAGCCCGCGTCTCATCGAGCAAGCGGAGGCCAACACCGTCCTGCGCACCGCCCCGACGATGTCCTCCATCTACCGCTACACTGGGGTGCTTTTCGACGCCCTCGACGCGGCCACCCTTCCCGACGACGCGCTGGCGCACATCCTCATCGGCTCCGCTCTCTTCGGCGTGACGCGCGCAACCGATGCCATCCCCGCCTACAGGCTCTCCGGCAACACGACGTTGCCCGGCAAGCTCACCCTGCGCTCACTGTGGAAGGACGCGCTTACCCCCACCCTGGAGGGCCTCCCCGAATTCATCGTCGACATGCGCTCCGGGGCGTACCTCAACCTCGGGCCGATCACAAACCCCGCGGTGGGGTTCTGCACCGTGCGCGTGGAAACGGAGCAGGCTGACGGCTCACGCAAGGTGGTGAGCCACTTTAACAAGCATTACAAGGGCGAGCTGGCCCGCTACCTGGCTATGAACGCGCAGCAGGCCACCACGCTTGAGGAAATTGCCTCCATCTCCCGGATGGGTGGATTCCGAGTGGAGACCTCCGGGACGCAGCTCACCCTCATTACCCCAGGCAATAAGTAACGGCGCCCCTTCCGCAACCGGAAAAGACGCCGCTAAAAACTGACTTATTTACTTGCCCAAAGCCTTGAGAGCACGCTCGTTGATCTCCTCAACGCTGCCCTCGGCGTTAACGGGGAGGAGTTTGTCGCCGTAGAAATCGGCAACCGGCTGGGTCTCCTCGTGGTACACCTTAAGACGATTGCGGATGGTGGCCTCGTTGTCATCGTCGCGGCCGCGGGCGAGCATGCGCTCCACCACGATATCGTCGGACACCTCGAAGCTCAGCACGCCATCGATCTCCTCGCCGTTCTCCGCGAGGTGGTCTCGCAGCAGCTCGGCCTGCTCCACCGTACGGGGGAAGCCGTCGAGAAGGTAGCCATCCTTGGCATCGTCCTTGGACAGGCGATCCCACAGCATCCGGGCGGTAACATCGGTGGGCACCAGGTTACCGGCATCCATGTAACTCTTGGCCTCCTTGCCCAGCGCAGTGCCCTCGCCAATGTTGGCACGGAACAGGTCGCCGGTGGAGATGTGCGGGATTCCCAGCTTCTCCTTCAGGAGGGCAGCTTGCGTACCTTTGCCGGCACCGGGAGGTCCGAGGAGAACTATTTTCATTTCAGAATTCCTTCGTAGTTGCTTTGCAGGAGCTGGGACTCAATCTGCTTCACGGTGGTCAGGGCCACGGAAACAAGAATGAGGAGGGCGGTGCCGCCGAACGGGGTGGAGCCCGCATTCAGGTTGCCAACGCCTAGATCAAGCATAATGTTCGGCAAAATGGCGATGATGCCGAGGTACAGCGAACCCACAACCAACAGGCGGTTCATCACAAAGCCAAGGTACTCAGCGGTGGGGCGACCTGGACGGATGCCGGGGATGAAGCCACCGTACTTCTTCATGTTCTCTGCCTGATCGTACGGATCGTACTGAACAGACACGTAGAAGTAGCTGAAGAAGATGATGAGCACGAAGTACAGGGTGATGTACTGCCAGGAACTCGGCGCGTGCAGGTACGCGATGACGTTTCGCATCCACCAGTTATCCGGCGGTGTGGGCGAAGCGGAGTTGACGATCTGCGTGATGAGCACCGGCACGTAAATGAGCGAAGACGCGAAGATGACCGGGATCACGCCACCCTGGTTAACCTTCAACGGCAGATAGGTGGAGGTGCCACCGTACTGGCGACGGCCGATCATGCGCTTTGCGTACTGGACGGGGATGCGTCGCTGGCCTTGCTCAATGAACACAACACCGATAACGAGGATGATGACAGCGACCATGACGGTGGAGAACACAACCGGACCGGAGCTCTGGAAAATGTTCGCGCCATCGCGCGGCAGGCGGGTGGCGATGCCGGCGAAAATGAGGAGCGACATGCCGTTGCCGATGCCCTTTTCAGTGATGAGCTCACCCATCCACATGACGAGGACGGCACCACCGGTCATACAAATAACGAGGATGACGAGATCCCAGATGTTGTGGCCTTCACGAAGCACGCGCACCTGGGGCCCGAGCAGCTGGCCGCGGGCGGCAAGCGCCACGATGCCGGAGGACTGCAACAGCGCCAACGCCACGGTGAGATAGCGCGTGTACTGCGTCATCTTGGTTTGGCCGGACTGCCCCTCCTTCTTCAGTTCCTCGAATTTAGGAATGACCACTGTAAGCAGCTGGACGATAATTGACGCCGTAATGTACGGCATGATGCCGATGGCGAAGACGGACAGCTGTAGAAGTGCTCCACCTGAGAACAGGTTGATCATCGAGTAGACGTTGGACTGCCCATCGGTCAGCTCGTTAAGCTTTCCGGAGATGGACACGTAATCCACGCCCGGGGACGGGATTTGCGCACCCACGCGGTACAAGATAATCATCGCTAGCGTAAAAAGGAGCTTCCGGCGAAGATCCGGGTCCTTAAACGCCTGAAGAATTGCGGACAAGCTATTTCCTTCGGTCGGATGTAAGTCAGTTAACGCCCAAACTTTACCAGCCCCACCTGTGGTTGTCGAAGCGCACCCCTCCTTAAGCGCCGAAACTCGAGCGCCCCCCGCTTTGCCCCGTCACTGAAAGCTAGCACGTTACCTGCACGTTTCCCAGGCCCATTGACCATCTGTGCGTGGCCCGCGAACCCTCACACTGATCGGTACCACACCGGGCCGATAACGGTTCGTGCCACACCAGTAGAAAGCTTATCGCCCACAGCGGGTGCGAGGCATGAGAGCCACGGCACTGGCCTTCTCAGCGCCCTTCACGTGCCGCACCGGTGCTCGCCCAGCACACACCGGGCACGCAACGGCAGCGGGCGCCTAGCGCGGCCGCTTCTTTCGTAGACAGCCCTCATTTCCACCCGTGCGCCGCGAAACAGAGGGAACCGTACCAGGTGTGGGAAGGCGAGGGGGACGTCGACAAGCAAATAAAAAGAGCCCCCGGAAAAACCGGGGGCAAAGTTCCGCATGCGGAACCAGATTCGACCCAGATTCATCTACGTGAATCTAGAGGATCGGAAAAGGCTTAGGCCTCTTCCTCAGCCTTGAGGCTACGGCCAGTCTTGTCAGCCTTGGAGAAGTAGACCTCGGTGGTGGAGCCACCGGCGGCCTCGATCTTTTCCTTGGCAGACTTGGAGAACTTATTAGCCGTGATGTCGAACTTCACGGACAGGTCACCGTTGCCGAGGATCTTGACGGGGCGACGCTTCTTCACAATGCGACGGTCCTGCAGATCCTTGATGGTGATGGTGCCGCCCTGCGGGAAGTACTTCTCCAGGTCTGCGACGTTAATAACTTCGTAGACAACCTGGTTGTACTTCTTGAAGCCCTTGAGCTTGGGCAGGCGCATGTGAATCGGCATCTGGCCACCCTCGAACCCTGCACGCACGTTCTTACGTGCGCCAGTGCCCTTAGTGCCGCGACCAGCGGTCTTACCCTTCGAACCTTCACCGCGGCCAACGCGGGTTTTAGCCTTGTTGGAGCCCGGTGCAGGGCGAAGGTCGTGGAGCTTGATTACGTCTTCGCTCATTTTCTACCTACTCCCCCGCTACTTCTTCGACCTCAACCATGTGGTCCACAACGCGGATCATACCGCGCACAGAGGCGTCATCCGGACGGACGACGGACTGGTGGATCTTACGCAGGCCGAGAGCTTGCAGCGTGTCTTTTTGCTTCTGCTTGGCGCCGACGACGCCCTTCTTCATTGTGATCTTCAGAGCCATGGGTTACTTGACCTCCTGCCCAGAACGTGCACGAAGAATGTGCGCCGGAGCGACCTCGTCGAGGGACTTGCCGCGGCGAGCGGCAACTTCCTCGGGGCGAGCCAGCGACTTGAGGCCAGCAACCGTTGCGTGAACAACGTTGATGGCATTGTCGGAGCCGAGAGACTTGGAGAGGATGTCCTGAACACCAGCGCACTCGAGAACCGGACGGGCAGCGCCACCGGCGATCACACCGGTACCAGCGGAAGCCGGGCGAAGCATAACCTTGCCGGCTGCTGCGTGGCCCTCAACGCGGTGAGGAATGGTGCCACCGACCAGCGGGACGCGGAAGAAGTTCTTGCGAGCCTCTTCTGCACCCTTCTGGATTGCGGCGGGAACTTCCTTCGCCTTGCCGTAGCCAACGCCAACCATGCCCTTGCCATCGCCCACCACAACGAGTGCGGTGAAGCTGAAGCGGCGGCCACCCTTGACCACCTTGGACACGCGGTTGATGGTAACTACGCGCTCAATGTACTGGTTGCGCTCGTCCTGAGCCTTGTTGTCCTTGCGGTTGTCGCGGCGATTACCGCGACGCTGGTTGCGGTCGTTCTTGCGGTTGTCGTCATCGCGACGTTCACGTCCCGGCATTACGCTTCCTTTCCTTCGGTCTTAATAGTCATTAGAATTCCAGACCACCTTCGCGAGCGGCGTCAGCCAGAGCGGCGACGCGGCCGTGGTACTTGTAACCACCGCGGTCGAAAACGACCTTGGTGATACCGGCCTTCTTGGCACGCTCAGCGATGAGCTGGCCTACCTTGGCGCCACGAGCCTTCTTGTCACCCTCGAGTGCGCGCACCTCCGGTTCGATGGAGGACGCAGCTGCGAGCGTGTGGCCAGCGATATCGTCGATGACCTGAACGTGCATGTGGCGAGAGGAGCGGTGGACGACAAGCCGCGGAACCTCGGCGGTACCACGGAGATTCTTGCGGACGCGGTTGTGCCTCTGAGCGCGAGCCACCCGGCGACGGGTGGACACGTCCTTGCCCACAGGCAGACGCTTCTGATTGTTCTCGTTGCTCATTACTTACCCGTCTTTCCGACCTTGCGGCGAATCTGCTCACCTGCGTAACGGATGCCCTTACCCTTGTAAGGATCGTCCTTGCGCAGACGACGAACGTTAGCCGCGATCTGGCCTACCTTCTGCTTGTCGATGCCTTCGATGGAGAACTTGGTCTGGCCATCGGTGGCGAACGTGATGCCTTCCGGAGCCTCGATGAGGACCGGGTGGGAGTAGCCCAGCGAGAACTCCAGGTTGGAGCCCTTCTGCAGGACACGGTAGCCCACGCCGTAGATCTCCATGTTGA
Organism: Corynebacterium pyruviciproducens ATCC BAA-1742; assembly: GCF_000411375.1. GTDB lineage: Bacteria > Actinomycetota > Actinomycetes > Mycobacteriales > Mycobacteriaceae > Corynebacterium > Corynebacterium pyruviciproducens. Next base: position 256,909 of record NZ_KE150448.1, read on the forward strand.
CCTTGTAGCCCTCGGTCACACCAACAACCATGTTGTTGATGAGGGAGCGGGACAGGCCGTGGAGGGCGCGGTTCTTGCGGTTGTCATCGGGACGGGTAACGACGATCTGCTCGTCCTCAACCTTGACCTCGATGGGCTCCGGAACGTCGAATTCCAGGGTACCCTTGGGGCCCTTGACGGAAATGTGCTGACCATCGATGGTGGTCTCAACGCCCTTGGGGAGGGCGACTGGGTTCTTACCTACACGTGACATTGAAGTCTCAGCCTCCTTCTACCAGACGTAAGCGAGGACTTCCCCGCCTACGCCCTTCTCGTGAGCCTGACGGTCGGTGAGCAGACCCTGGGACGTGGAAATGATCGCCACGCCCAGGCCGCCGAGGACCTGTGGCAGGTTGGTGGACTTAGCGTAAACGCGCAGACCGGGCTTGGACACGCGCTTGACACCTTCGATGGAACGCTGACGATTCTGGCCGTACTTGAGGTCCAGCGTGAGCGTCTTGCCAACGCGAGCGTCCTCGACCTTGAAGTCAGAGATGTAGCCTTCCTGCTTCAAGATGTTCGCAATGTTCACCTTGATCTTGGAAGACGGCATAGACACAGTCTCGTGGTACGCGTGGTTTGCGTTGCGTACGCGCGAAAGCATGTCTGCAATAGGATCAGTCATAGTCATGAGTGATCGACATACCTTTCTCGTTGCGGTTCCCTGTACACCTGCTTGCACAGGCTTCTCGACGATCGCTCGCCACCACCCAGCGTTATCACAGCGCCTCGACGGCCACTAGCCGCTTGACTAATTCAATAACCAGAAAGCTCGCTGCCGTATAAAAAACTGTGGACGCGTCTGCGGGGATATACCACGCATAGGCGGAGGGCCTACAACAAAGTAGAGTTCTTCATTTTACCTTCGGATTTACCCACACGCTTGCGCGCGCAAAAATGGCGCACAAAACCAGCGGGTGAACCCTGCGTGCCAAGGGTACACGTAACCGGCGACAATCCCAAATCCCCTCCGCGCTGTGCGTCAAACCTTAGTCGCCACCCCCGCCCCATCACCGACTCCCTCCCCCACACTCACGCCGTCGCCAAAAATACGCGAGCAGGGCACGCGCGGGGCGAAAGAAATGAAGGGTTCCACCATTGGCGCGAGAACACTCGCGCAACATGCCACCCAGTGCATCGAACACGGGGACTTCCCACCCGCTTCCACGGTGATGTGCAACCCCTCCCAGCTCTACGCGTGAATAGCTAGACTTTTACGTAGACGCACCCAGGCGTAAGAATTCGGAAGCATCCCTGTATAGACGATATATACATCTATATAGGTGTCGACGCACACATTCGCACGGAAACGGAGGTATACGTTGTCGGATGCTTCCGGTTTACATGCACCTGTCAATGGGTGTGCGTACGGTAGAACTGCGTATTCAACGAACTTGAGAGGAGAACACCATGGGTGATTTTGAAAAGTGGCTGCGCGAGGCTTCAGAGGCAGTCGGAGTGGACTACGAGGTGCTCGAACCCCGTATTAATGACCTGCTCGATCTGACCAAGCACGTGGCACACGGCCCCTCCCGCCCCGCAGCACCCCTGACTGCATTCCTCGTCGGCGTGTCAGCCGGCAAGGCAAGCGGCTCCAACGAAGAAATGAGCGCCAAAGCCCTCGAGTCCATCAAGTCGCTCGTGTCCATCATCGAGGAGAAGTACCCCGCCGCAGAAGAGTAGGCCTTGAGCCCTGCGGGGTTGACCCCCCTGATTTCCCGTTGTCCACGGTTTTATCACCAAATTGAGGCTACCAATCTGCAATTTTAGATGTTGCCTATACAATGGTGCCATGACTAAGACTGTGGACAACAAGCGCACGCAACCGCGCAAACAAAATCGCTTCGATAACCCCAAGATTGAACGCCCACACCGTCTAGCAGCAGGCATCCCGGGCGTCATGACGGCGATGAAGTTCGCCATCCCCGAGCACGCCCTCCTGCCGCTCATTACAATGAACCAGCCCGGCGGCATCGACTGCCCCGGTTGCGCCTGGCCGGAGCCCCCGATGGGCGATCGTAATATCGTCGAGTTCTGCGAGAACGGCGCCAAAGCCGTCGCCGAAGAGACGACCCGTCGTAGGGTCGGCCCGGAGTTTTTTGAGAAGCACTCTGTCACGGACCTTCGTCAACGGACTGACTACTGGCTCGGCCGCCAGGGTCGCATTACGCAGCCGATGATGTACGACGGCTCCGACGATTACTACCACCCGGTCAGCTGGGATAAGGCCTACAACACCATCGTCGATTACCTGTCTCAGCTCGACGATCCGAACAAGGCCATCTTCTACACCTCGGGGCGCACCGCCAACGAGCCGGCCTACATGTTCCAGCTACTGGCCCGCCGCTTCGGCACCAATAACCTGCCCGACTGCGCCAATATGTGCCACGATTCCACAGGCAAAGCACTCGCCCCCACAGTCGGCTTGGGCAAGGGCAGCGTGACGTACGCGGACTTCAAGGTCACCGACATGGTGATCTCCGTTGGGCAAAACCCAGGCACCAACCACCCACGCATGATGACGGCGCTCAAAGAGGTGAAGGACAAGGGCGGCAAGATCGTCACGATCAACCCGCTCAACGAGACGTACACCAACAGCTTCCAGGAACCACAGAACCCCGAGCACGTTCTCGGCGGGCGCACCGACATCTCGGACCGCTTCCTGCAGATCAAGTCCGCGGGCGACCACGCCTTCTTCCTCGCCCTCAACCGCGAGCTCATCCGTCGCGATGCCATCGACCACGAGTTCTTGGATAAGTACTGCGTGGGTGCCGACGAGGCGATCGCCAACATCATGAGCCTTGACGATAAGGACTACCTCGAGGCCACAGGGCTTACCATGCACGACGTGCAGGAGGTGGCCGACATGGTGGAGCAGGCCAAGTCCGTCATCGTCAGCTGGACGCTGGGCGTCACCCAGCACAAGAACTCCATCGAGACTATCCAGGAAATCGCCAACTTCCTGCTGCTCACCGGCAACATTGGCAAGCCCGGCGCGGGCACCGCCCCGTTGCGTGGCCACTCCAACGTGCAGGGCGACCGCACGGTGGGCATCGCCGAGGAGATGCCCGAGTCCTTCTACGCCGCGCTGGAGAAGGAGTTCGGCTTCACCTGCCCGCGTGAGCCTGGCTGGTCGACGGTGGATGCCCTCCGTGGCATGCGCGACGGTAAAGCTTCGTTCTTCTGGCAGCTCGGTGGCAACTTTGTCCGCGTCACGAGCGACACCAACGCCTCTGAGCACGCCATGGACTCCATGGACATGACAGTGTCCGTTTCCACCAAGTTGAACAACACGCACGCGCACCCGGGCAAGGTATCCCTCATCCTGCCGGCAAAGGCGCGCACCGATCTTGATGAGCAGCTCTCCGGCCGCCAGGTGGTGACTGTGGAGGATTCCCAGGGTGCGGTTCACGCTTCTGGTGGCAAGTCCCGCCACAACGAGGACCTCGACCTGCGCTCCGAGGTGGAGATGATCGGCGAGATCGGCGACCGTCTCTTCCCTGAGGACAAGTACTGGCGACCAATGATCGACGATTACTCGGTGGTGCGCAATCACATTGAGGCGACGATCCCTGGCTTTGACGATTACAACGAGCGCATCAAGCACCCCGGCGGGTTCCTTCTGCCTAACGGCCCCCGTGAGCGCAACTTCACCACGCCAGACGGCAAGGCGCACCTCACGGTGAACAAGCTGGAGGTTCTGCATGTCCCGGAGGGCTACTTCACGCTTAACACGATTCGCTCTCACGACCAGTACAACTCCACCATTTACGGTCTCAACGATCGCTACCGTGGCATTAAGAACGGCCGGCGCGTCGTGTTCGTCAACCCGCAGGACTGCTACAAGCAGGGCCTCAAGGGTGGCGACCTCGTCGATATCGTTTCCGTCGCGCCCGACGGTGAGCGCCGCGCCCCGAACTTCCGCGTGGTGGAGTACGACACGGCCATGGGCTGCGTGGCAGCGTACATGCCGGAGGCGAACGTTCTGATTCCGCTGGATAGCTTTGTGGAGAAGTCGCACACGCCGATTTCCAAGTCCACCCTCGTCCGGCTTGAGCCGCTCGGCGTGTCCGCTCACGATTTTGACCAGGACGCTGATTAAGCCTTCATGGGTCGAATCACCACCGGTTTTCCTGTCACCCAGGTAGAGATCCACGACGACGGAACCTACGGCACGGATACTCGTGCCGATACCGTCATCGTGGAGGAGCCCCTGGAGATCCGTGTCAACGGGACGTCGCTGACAACGACGATGCGCACGCCCGGCCACGATATCGAGTTGGCGCACGGGTTCTTGTTCTCCGAGGGCCTCATCGCGAGCAAGGAGGACATTTCCACAGCCCGCTATTGCGCGGGCACTACCCCCGACGGCGTGAACACGTACAACGTGCTCGACATCGACATGCCGCACGGCCTGCCGGAGGAAACAGCAGACACAGCAGGCGCTGCGCAACCGATCGCCCTGGGCGCGGACATCCCTACTATCGACGCGCTCAAAAGATGCACTCTCACCACCTCCGCGTGCGGCGTGTGCGGCACTGCCTCGATTGAGCAGCTCACCAAGCGGTTACCCTTCGCTTTCACGCCGCAGGCATTTAACCCTGCGGCACTCGTCAAGCTTCCGGCCGTGGCAAGGAAGCAGCAGGTGGCGTTCCGGAAGACGGGTGGCTCGCACGCAGCATCGCTCTTCCTTCCAACCGATAACGGTGGCTTTGATCTCCACCTCCTCCGCGAGGACGTCGGACGACATAACGCCTTGGACAAGGTCATCGGCTCCCTGCTTTTAGAGGACGCGCTCCCGGCCCGCGACGCGCTCATCGTCATGTCTTCGCGCGCCTCGTTTGAGCTCGTCCAAAAGGCCCTCATGGCGGGCATCCCCGGCCTCGTCGCCGTCGGCGCCCCCACCTCCCTCGCCGTCGAGCTCGCCCGTTCGGAAGGCTTCTTCCTCGCAGGCTTCACCAAGCCCGACCGCCTCAACGTCTACTCCGGGGAGCTCTCCTCGACGGCCTAAGCGTCCGCTCCCACAACCTTCCGGTCCGGCCGCAGGCCCCCTGACCAGCGCCCCTGCCCCAAACACACCCCGTGCTCAAAGATTCGGCGAGCACGAGGGAATGGGTGGAGCCATCGTCCTCTATCTCCCCACGAGCCCCACTCTGAGCCCCGCAACCAAGTCTCACTGCCCCACCCACAACAGCCGCATTCTTCCCCTCTCGCTTTACACGAGCTTTCAGACTCTTGACAGGCTTACCTCGTGCCCCTACTCTAATAACAGGCTTTACACATCCCACTGCGAGTTTTCTCCGAGAAAGGGACTTCCTATGCTAACTCTAAGGAAGAGCGCCATCGCCACCATCACCGCAGCAGCCCTCGCCACCGGCATCTGCGCCCCGGCCGCCAACGCGGATGGAGTCAAGGTCAACGGGGGTTTATGTGTACTTGCGCGCACAGAAGCCGAGCAGAAGGCTGGTTATTTGCCATGGGATGCCCTTGAACGCGAGTACGCCCAAGACGAAATCAAGTTTGCATTCGAGAGGATCAAGCAGCTGGAGGACGATTACGCAAACAAGTCGATCTCAGAAGCCGAATACAATAAGGAGTACGCGTATTTTAGGCTAACACTTCCCGCTCTGCGCGCTTGCGCTGCCGGCAGGGACATGTCCGCCAGCTCAGCTGAAATCGAAGCTTTTATGAGCTCGCTCGACGGCAAGGAACTTTCCGACGCAGGCATCGGCATCGTTGCCGCAAGCGCCGTGGTCGTGGTGCTCGCAGGTCTGGTTGCAGCACTGCCTCAGATCAAGCCCATGCTCCCCGCCAACATCCAGGCCATGCTCCCCTAGGTAAGGCCATGCGGGTGCCTATGCTCGCACAATGTGACCTCAAACGGCGATTCCAATGCACGCAACGGGTCGCCGTTTTTGCTACCACTAGGCTCCCGCTACCGCGTCCACGTCGGCCGACGCGAACCTGACACCACCGCATTTCACCGCACAGCTTCGCGCCACCTGGCCTTCACGCCTCCACCGCCCATCCCACCACTGCCTTTTACCCCACCAAAGCCTCACGCCGCCTTGAGGGTTCGCGCCTGCCCCTTTGTCCCGTCTGTTTTTCTTCACCTAAGTTAACGGGCGCTGACGCGAGCTTTATGGTGTCCACCCTATGTGCGCCTATGCGTGCATGCCCGGTGGTGTCGTCGTTGCTTTGTCGATTACGGGCTGACAATTCTTCGCGTTTTGGCGTATGGAGAGAGTCCCCCGAGCCGGACATCACCGCGTCTTGCATGAGAGACTAACTACCCCCACGGGTGGTTTTTTTTGATGAGCGTGACAGGGGTGGCCGGGGCAGCGTTCAGGATATCACCAGCTAAAGCTTACTTAACCAAAGTCGTTTTTGTATAGTATGCCTTAATTCTCATTCTATTCACTTGTTCAACAATTCCCCTCAAAAGTCACTGTGACTTACGATTGTGACAGCACCCACAACTGAATGGTTGGTATCTAAAACCAGACAGTGAAGACAGTGTGGTCGCCCGGATAACGGGTGGCGCAACCGAGACTAGCAAGGCAAAAACATGCTGAAATACATGCTGAAGAAGGCGGCCGGTTGGTTAGCCATGATCTTCGTAGCCGTGAACATTACGTATTTCTTGGCATCAAGCTTCCTTAACCCACGCTCCAACTACGCGGGTCGCCGCCCCCCGGTGCCGGAGGAGCGCATTGATGCCATCCTTGAGCCACTCAACTTGAACGATAAGGTCCCTATCACCGAGAGGTGGTGGAATTGGCTTTCAGGGATTCTCCTCCACTGGAACTGGGGCTCAAGCCCGCTGGGAGACTCCATCAACGAGCAGATCTCCTACCGCATCTGGGTCTCCGCCCGGCTACTCCTCCTGGCCACGTTCCTTTCTGTTGTCATCGGTATCGCGCTCGGCGTCTTCACCGCCTCCCGCAAGGATAAGCTTGCAGACCGTGGTTGGATGGTCGTCTCACTCATCACCCTCAACACCCACGTGGTTGTTGCCTCGGTGCTGGTTGTCTGGATCGCCATCTCCATCAACCGCGCTGCGGGACAACCTGTGTTCTACGTCACCGGCGCTTCATCCATCGGGGTGGAAGGCTTTTTCAATCAGCTCGTCGACGGCTTCCAGCACCTCATCCTGCCCACCATCTGTCTGCTCATCATTTCCTACGCCAGTTACCACCTCATGCAACGCAACATGTTGCTGGACAACATTGACGCAGACTACGTCCGCACCGCGCGCGCCAAGGGACTCACCAAGGCACAGGCCGTGAGGCGCCACGCACTGCGCACGTCCATCATCCCCGTGGCCACCTCCGTCGCGTTCTCCATCCCGGGCATCTTCACCGGTGCCATCATGACGGAGACGATCTTCGGCTGGAATGGCATGGGCAGCTACTTCCTGGAAACCATCCAAAAAAATGACATCCACGGCGCCGTCGGCGTGGCCGCGTTCGGCGCGCTCATGACCGCCATCGGCGCGGTCCTGTCCGACCTGTTCGTTGTCTTCCTTGATCCGCGAGTGAGGGTGAGCTAAATGTCTGAAAGAAAGCCCGAATACATTCACAAGGGCCCTCAGCCCCCGCTGCCGCCGGCCTCGGCGCTCAACAACCCAACCGGTGATTTCAGCCCACACTCTGACCCCACCAACCAGGCCGGCGTCACGGCCATCGTGGAAGATGAGATGGATGACATCAGGCGCGTAGAGGCCCAGCAGAACCCCAACGCACCCGTCGCGGATCATTCCGTGGCGCGCCCGATGAAGAAATCCACGCTGTACTACAGGCGTTTTATGCGCAACAAGCCAGCCGTGGTCGGCCTTATTGTTCTGCTCATTCTTCTTCTATTCGCGGTATTTGGCAGATTCCTCACCCCGTGGTCCTACGATGACCCGGACTTCATGTCGCTGGCCGTACCGCCAGGTGGTGAACACTTCTTTGGCACCACCTCTGCGGGCAATGACCTGTACGCCATGGCCGTCCACGGCCTCGGCCGCTCCATGATCATCGCCTCCTCGGTGTCGATTGCCACCATCGTCATCGCCGCCGTCGTCGGCACCACTGCGGCACTACTCGGCGGAACAGCCGAGAAGGTCATCCTCACGTTCATCCACTTCCTCCTCGTCATCCCGTCCTTCCTCCTCATCGGCCTCATGGTGAGTGGTTCCGGCGGTGACTGGAAGATCCTCACCATCGTCCTCATCGCCTTCGGCTGGATGTTCAGTGCGCGTGTTATTTGGTCCATGTCCATCTCGGTTCGTGAGCGCGAATTCATCGCCGCCTCCCGCTACATGGGCGTGCCCACGTGGAAGATCGTCACTAGGCACATGATCCCCAATATCGCCTCGCTCCTGGCCATCTACCTAACCCTCGGCGTTGTTTCCGCCGTCATGAGTGAGACAGGCTTGTCCTTCCTCGGACTGGGCGTGAAAATCCCCGACGTTTCCCTCGGTACACTCTTGGCCAACGGCGCCAAGAACGTGGAGGCCTCTCCGTGGGAATTCTTCTTCCCCGCAGCCATCCTCACCATGCTCACCGTCTCGGTGGCCTTCCTCGCCGACGGCCTCCGCGACGCCCTCGATCCCAACTCTGCTGCCGGAGGTAAGGCGTAATGAACTCACCCATCTTGCAAGTCCGAGATCTGCACGTCTCCTTCCCCTCCGAAGCAGGCCAGGTGGACGCAGTCCGTGGCGTGAATTTCGATCTCTACCCCGGGCGAACCCTGGGTATCGTGGGCGAATCAGGCTCCGGCAAATCCGTCACCTCACTGGCCGTCATGGGTCTTCTCCCCGAGTACGCGGGTGTAACGGGCTCCGTTAAGCTCGGCGGCGAAGAGCTCCTGGGCAAAACGGACAAGGAGATGAGCACGTACCGCGGCAAGGAAATCGGCATGATCTTCCAAGACCCGCTGTCGGCCCTCACTCCTGTGTTCACCGTCGGTGATCAGATTGTTGAGGCACTCCAAACCCACCAGTCCATCTCCAGGGACAAGGCGTGGGCACAGGCCGTTGAGCTTCTCGACGAAGTGGGCATCCCCAACCCCAAGGTCCGTGCAAAAAGCTTCCCGCACGAGTTCTCCGGCGGCATGCGCCAGCGCGTGGTTATCGCCATCGCGATTGCCAATAACCCACGCGTGCTCATCGCCGACGAGCCCACCACGGCACTCGACGTCACCATCCAGGCTCAGATCCTCGAGCTCATCAAGAAGGCACAACGCGAAACTAACGCCGCCACCATCATGATTACCCACGATCTCGGCGTGGTCGCCGGGACCGCAGATGATGTGCTGGTGATGTACGGTGGGCGCCCCGTAGAAATGTCGGACGTCCACACCGTATTCAAGAACCCACATATGCCCTACACCGTGGGCCTCTTGGGCGCCATTCCAAGCGTGGCAAAGCGAGAAAAGAAGGCCTTGACCACCATCGACGGTGCACCGCCTATCGTGGTCAACCTGCCCGATGAGTGTACCTTTGCGCCGCGCTGCCCCATCGCCACCGAGGCGTGCCTCAAGAAGGAACCGGAAATCGCGGAAATTGCCCCAGGACACAGCGTCGCCTGCGTCCGCAGCGACGAGATCCACGACGGCCGCCTCAACGGCAAGGAAATCTTCCCGACCAAGGATGCCCCCGTCAGCGCGTTCGCAGATATCCCCCGCGAGGAGCGCAAGACCGTACTCGATGTCACCGATCTGACCAAGACCTTCCCGCTCATCAAGGGCGCGATGTTCAAGCGCAGGGTGGGCAGCGTCTACGCAGTCAGTGGCCTGACCTTCAACATCAAGCAGGGAGAATGCTTCGCCATCGTGGGCGAATCCGGCTGTGGTAAGACAACCACGCTGCTGGAGATCATGGACATGAAGCCAGAGGATCCCACCCGCATCGTCATCGGCGGTAAGGACGTGGGAGGCATCCCCCGGCGCGAGCGAAGGCTCCTGCGCAAAGAAATTCAGATCGTCTTCCAAGACCCAATGGGAGCCCTCGACCCACGCCTCACGGTCTCGGAAATTATCAAGGAGCCCCTCGACGCCCTCGGCTGGGAAGGCGACCACGATGCCCGTGTAGCAGAGCTCATGGATCTGGTGGGGCTGAACCCGGCCCACATCGACCGCTTCCCCGGCCACTTCTCTGGTGGCCAGCGCCAGCGCATATCACTTGCCCGCGCGCTTGCTGCAGAACCCAAGCTCATTGTTTTGGATGAGCCGGTCTCCGCCCTCGATGTTTCCATTCAGGCAGGCATGCTGAACCTCCTCGATGAGCTCAAGGCCCGCCTCGGCGTGAGTTACCTCTTTGTGGCGCACGATCTCTCCGTGATCCGGCACATCTCTGACCGTGTGGCCGTCATGTACTTGGGACGCTTTGTTGAGCAGGGCGAGACCAACTCGCTGTTTGATAACCCCCAGCACCCCTATACCCAGGCGCTTTTATCGGCCATCCCCATCCCGGACCCGGACCTAGAGCGCCAGCGCAAGAGGATTCTTCTCCCAGATACCCTGCCTTCCCCCACCGAGAAGGCAGAGGGCTGCGCTTTTAGAACCCGCTGCCCCCTGTATCGCGAGCTTTCTAAAGACCAACAGTCTCTTTGCGATGGTACGACCCCCGCCATGGAACAGGACGCAGGTAAGGATCACTTCTACGCCTGCCACTGGCACCGTGCGGAATAGCGCCATTTAAAAGACCCACCCAATATTTCTCACACCCAGGAGGATGAGGAAAATATGAAATTACGGAAAACAGCGCGCGCTGTAGTGGCCATCGTCGCATCAAGCGCACTGATTCTCACCGGCTGTGCCTCACAACAGGGCTCAGAGGGCAGTGACAGTTCTGCCTCCGGGAAGACCAATTCCAAGGAACAAAACAAAGAAGAAATTCCCGCCGGCGATTTCAACGAAACCGCCTACGAGAACGTCAAGGACGGCGGGCAGATCATCACCGCCATCGCCGAGATTTCCACGCAGCAAAACGTGTGGCACGCCGATGCTCCCACCTACACCAGGTACCTGTGGACCTGGTACAACCCCGTTGTCTCGCTGTTCACCGCAGACGGCGAGTTCTCGCCTAACGACGATTACGTGACCGATGTCAAAGAGGAGATGGTGGACGGCAACACCGTCCTCACCTACACCATCAATGACAAGGCGCACTTCAACGATGGCACCCCGATTGATTGGACCACATTTGAAACGGTGTGGAAGATCAACAACGGCGAAAACGAGGCCTACTCCCCCTCCGCCACCGACGGCTACGAGAAGATCAAATCCGTAACCAAGGGTGAGACCGACAAGCAGGCCGTGGTCACCTTCGATGGCCCGTACCCGTGGTGGATGTCTTTGTTCAACTACTTTGCACACCCCGCTCTCAAAGATCCGGCCAATTACAACGATTACGTGAAGAAGCTTCACCCCGAGTGGGGCGCAGGCCCGTACACCGTTGCCTCGGCCGACTTCAACAAGGGCGAAGTAATTTTCGAGCGCAATCCCGAGTGGTGGGGTAACCCCGGCAAACTGGATCAACGCATCTTCCGCCAGATGAACCCGGATGCCTCCATCAACGCGTTCAAGAACGGCGAAATTGATTACACCCCCGCCGGCGCGCGTGACCGCTTTGCATCCGTCAAGGACCAGCCGGGCACCGAGATGAAATACGGTCACCGTCCCTTCATCTCACTTCTGACCCTCAACGCCAAGTCTCCGGGCCTGGATGAGCTCCCAGTACGCGAGGCGTTTGCCACCGCGCTTGATAGGCAAACCCTAGCCAAGATCTGGTTCCAGGGTCTGCCCTTCAGTGACAACCCCCCAGGATCACTGATGTTCATGACGTTCCAGCCGGACTACAAGGACCTCTACTCCGAGGTAGTTCAGTTTGACCCAGAGAAGTCCAAGCAACTCCTGGAAGACGCAGGCTGGAAGGAAGGCGCCGATGGTGTCCGCGAGAAGGACGGCAAAAAGCTAGATTTCCGCTACGTCCTCGTTGGCGTGGATGAGATCACCCGCAACACCGCCGCCGCCACGCAGAAGATGCTGAGCGACGTGGGTATCAAGATCGAGATTGTGGAGCTCCCCTCCAACAAGTGGTCCGAGATTTCCACCAACCGCGATTTCGATATCCTCCCCATGGGTATCACGGCTGGCGATGCCTACGCCGTTGCCTACTTCGGCCAGTACTACAACTCTGATTCCGAGCTGAACCTGTCCTCCACCGGTGATAAGGAAGGCGATGCCAAAATCAAGGAGCTGCAGTCCCTGCCCACCCGTGAAGAGCAGATTGCGCGCTCCAACGAGCTGGAGAAGGAATTCCTGGCCAAGTTCGGCCTCATCCCCGAATTCGGTGGTCCGGCTATCCAGGCTCAGAAGGAGGGACTTGCTAACGTCGGCGCCTACGGTTACGCCGTGGTCAAGCCGCAGAACATTGGCTGGAAGAAGTAAGTTTCGTTCAACAATTTAATAATTTGCAGCCGACGGACAAGTATCCGTCGGCTGTTTTTTACACCCTTTGGACGTTTTTCGTGGCAAAGTCCTGAAATTGCCCTAGAAACTAGATAACGTAGTCACTATTAGTTATGCACAGTGAGTTGTAATACACCTGTCAGATATGCCTGCCAGATGCTGTGCTCCAGCTAATTCACCGTTATCAAAAATTCGTGGAACACATTAAGTGGCCTGCACCCTCACTGTCAGAGTCGCTGTTCCTGAAAGGAGAGTCATACGCAATGAAAGTGCGCCCCTTGCCCACCAAACTCGCGGCGATTCTGGCCGCTTCGGCCCTCGCATTCACCGGTTGCGCGAGTAACAACTCCGGTTCCTCGGAAGCCAACAGCTCCTCCAAGGCCTCAAATAGCTCAGACAACCAGGCGGTAGAAGTCAAGGCAGCAGACTACAATGAAACGCCCTACGATCAGGTGAAAGACGGAGGCGAGCTAGTCACACCGATCACCGAGATCTCCCCACAGCAAAACCGCAACCACGCGGACGCTCCTTTGTACACCCTCAACCTGTGGCGCTGGTACAACCCGCAGTTTGTACTCTTTGATGGAGAAGGCAACTACTCCATCAACGATGACTACCTCACCGACGTGAAGGAAGAAATCAAGGACGGCAATACCGTAGTCACCTTCACCATCCGCGACGAAGCCAAGTACAACGATGGTACCGACATGGACTGGAGGACCTTCCACGCAACGTGGAAGATCAACAACGGCGAGAGCGATGAATTCAAGCCCAACGCTACCGACGGCTATGATCGCATCACCTCCGTCGAGCAGGGTGAGACCCCCAAGCAGGCAGTTATCACCTTCAGGGGCACCTACCCCTGGTGGCAGTCCCTGTTCAATGAGCCGGCCCACCCGGCGCTCGAGGATCCGGCCAACTACAACGACTATGTAAACAAGGTTCACCCCGAGTGGGGCGCAGGCCCATACACCGTTGACTACGTTGACTTTAACAAGGGTGAGGCCGTGTTCAAGCGCAACGATAACTGGTGGGGTGATAAGGGCAAGCTGGACCGCCGCATCTTCCGCCAGATGGAAGCAGATGCCTCCATCAACGCTTTCAAGAACGGTGAGGTGGACGTAACCTCAGTCAGTGCCCGCGACCGCTGGGCTGCCGTCGAGGGCATGAACGGCATTGAGAAGAAGATTGGCCACAAGCCGAAGATTTCGCTTCTCACCCTCAACGCCAAGTCCCCGCAACTTTCTGATGTCAAGGTCCGCGAGGGCATCGTCACCGGTATCGACCGCGAGACGCTCTCCAAGATCTGGTTCCAGGGTCTGCCTTACCAGGAGACCCCGCCCGGATCCTTCATCATCCACTCCTTCCAGCCCACGTACCAGGATAACTTCTCCAAGGTAGTAAGCTACGATCCGGAGAAGGCCAACAAGATTTTGGATGAAGCCGGCTGGGTCAAGGGTTCCGATGGAATCCGTGAAAAGGACGGCCAGAAACTCTCCTTGCGCTACGTCCTCACCGGCGCCGAGGAGATTACCAAGAATACCGCCTCTGCCTTCCAAAAGATGATGAAAGAGATCGGCGTGGACATCAAGATTGAGGAGCGCCCCTCCAGCGAGTTTTCCAACATCTACACCGCCCGCGATTTCGATCTGTTCCCCATGGGCTTCACATCCTCCGACCCGTTCGGTGTGGCCTTCTTTGACCAGACCTATGGCTCGGATTCTGACCTCAACGTCTCCTCCACTGGCGACGCTGCAGGCGACGCCAAGATCAAGGAGCTCCAAGATCTGCCCACCCGCGATGAGCAGACCGCACGCTCCAATGAGATCGAACCGGATTTCTTGAAGCGCTTCGGCATTGTCCCGATGTACGCAGGACCTGACATGTTTGCGCAAAAGGAGGGGCTGGCTAACGTCGGCGCCTACGGATTCGCCATTGTCAAGCCCCAAAACATCGGCTGGAAGAAGTAACACTCCCCTTCTTTCCTCCTGGTAAGCCCGCGCAGCTTTCACTAGCCCGCGCGGGCTTTTCCGCACCCTTCTCGTGTCCCGTGAGTCTGCCCTCTACTACCCCTTGAGAAAAGCAAAAAAGCGCCCTTGAAGGGCGCTTTCCTGGTTTGGAACTAGTCGCTCGGCTGCTGCTTGACGCCGTCCTTGTCCTTGAACGGGAAGCCCAGGCGAAGCAGAAGATCGCGGCCTTCCTCGTTGTTGGTGGCGGTGGTCACAACAGTGATGTCCATACCACGCTGACGGTCGATCTTGTCCACGTCGATCTCGTAGAACATCGTCTGCTCGGTGAGACCGAAGGTGTAGTTGCCGTGGCCGTCGAACTGCTGGTCAGAGAGACCGCGGAAGTCACGAATACGGGGAAGAGCAACCGTGAGAAGGCGGTCGAGGAATTCCCACATCCGGTCGCCACGCAGCGTCACGCGAGCGCCAATCGGCATGCCCTCACGGAGCTTGAAGTTAGCGATGGACTTGCGAGCACGACGAAGCTCGGGCTTCTGGCCGGTGATGAGGGCGAGATCATGAAGAGCGCCGTTGATGGCCTTGGAATCGCGAGCTGCCTCGCCCACGCCCATGTTCACAACGATCTTGGTGAGGCCCGGGATCTGCATCACGTTGTCGTAGCTGAACTTGTTGTTCATCTGCTCACGGATTTGATCCTTGTACACGGCCTTGAGGCGGGGGGTGTAATTGTCAGTCATTTTTACAGATCCTTCCCGCTCTTCTTGGAAACACGAACCTTCTTGCCGTTCTCGTCGAAACGGTAACCGATGCGGGTGGGGTTGCCGTCAGCGTCGACGATCATGACGTTAGAAACGTGAATCGGAGCCTCCTGGGTCACGATTCCGCCGGACTCGGCGCCACGCTCAGGAGCGGAGTTGACCACGTGCTTCTTCACGCGGTTAACGCCCTCGACGAGCACCTTGTTTGTCTTGGGGAAAGCCTGGATGACCTTGCCCTTAGCACCCTTATCCTTACCAGCGATAACGATAACGGTATCTCCCTTATGAATCTTCATAGGTTAGATCACCTCCGGAGCGAGAGAAACGATCTTCATGAATTTCTTATCACGAAGCTCGCGAGCAACGGGTCCGAAGATACGGGTACCGCGCGGCTCGTTATCATTCTTGATGAGGACGGCTGCGTTCTCGTCGAACTTGATGTAGGAGCCGTCGGGACGACGGGTTTCCTTCTTGGTGCGGACGATGACGGCCTTGACAACCTCGCCAGCCTTGACGTTGCCGCCGGGGTTGGCATCCTTGACAGAAGCGACGATGACGTCGCCGATGCCAGCAAAGCGCCTAGTGGAACCACCGAGGACGCGGATGCAGAGAATTTCACGCGCACCCGTGTTATCGGCGACCTTGAGGCGCGATTCCTGCTGAATCACGTTAAAGTCTCCTTGACCTGGAAATTTACGTACGCCCGATTGCCGACCGGAACGTACCTGGCCTGCTACCCTCTAGCCACGCAACAGCGCACCAAAAGGCAACGCGAGACAATCTACCACCCACCCGCACAAAAACCAAACCCCGCGCGTGGTGGCGCGGGGTTCGGGGAGGAGCGGACTAGTTAAAGAACGGAAGCTTCTCCAGTAGCTTGTCCGCATCAACGTTCTTGCACAGCTTCTTGGCACCCTTCTCAGCATCCTTGACAAAGCCCTGCGCCTTGTCCTCGACCTTTTCCAGGGCCTTGTCCTTCTTGGACTTCTTATCATCCTTGCCCTTGAAGGCAAGCCCCAGGCCGATGGCGAGGAGGAAGGAATCCTTGGCCAGCGGCAGACCCTTCTGCGACGGGCGGATGCCGTCATCCTCGGTGTTCTCCGGGTTACCAAAGTACATGGAGAGCAGACCCGCGGCGAACGGAGTGAGAATCATGCCGACGAGACGATCCGGAATGAACGGTGCGAGCAGCGTGGCACCAATGCCGATCTCGGAGTAGGCAATGAAATCGCCGAACTTCTCGGTGGGGATTTCCTTCATGAGCGGGATGCCCGTGGCGGCCATGTTCTGCAGGCCGGCGGAGGCGCTCTCATCCATGCCCAACTTACCGATGCCGGAGTTGAGGATGAAGGCACCCGGAATGACGCGGAATGCGGCGGAGGTGAGTAGCGACATGTGTGTCACCCTTTCTTTATAAGGTCTCTTTGTAATTTCTTTTACCTTCGCCAGTGTACCGACTATAGGCTCGACTCGTGGGGTGTTCGTCGTGCGCGCAATCTCCCACTTTCCCGTGTGTAACAACTCCGCCCCTGGTGGGACCACGTAAAGGGGGTTCGTGGAACAATAGAAAGCGTGAATGACAACGCACTGGATTCCATTGTCCGCCTCCGCGACGGGCTTGCGGGCGTGGTGTTTTCCACCGACCCGGACTCGCGGCGCGAGACGCAGGCGATCATCGACCAGATCAACGATTACATCCTGCCCCGCCTCAAGCACCTCGACGCGCCGCTGCTCGCTGTGATCGGTGGCTCCACCGGCAGCGGCAAGTCCACGCTCGTCAATGCGCTCGTGGGGCGTCGGGTCTCGCGGTCTGGAGTGATCCGCCCGACGACGAGGCAGCCTGTGCTTGTGTCCAACCCCGCTGATGCCGAGTGGTTCGACTCCCCACACGTGCTTCCCGGTCTCGCCCGTGAGCACGGGGACCCCGACCAGAACCCCGAGGCGACGAGCCTGCGCACCGTCGTCGCCGACACCCTCACCCCGGGGCTCGCGCTTCTCGACGCCCCCGACTTCGACTCCATCGACGATCGCAACCGGGCGCTCGCGTCCCAGCTGCTCGCTGCGGCGGACCTGTGGGTATTTGTCACAACGCCTGCCCGCTACGCCGACCAGCTCGTGTGGAACTTCCTCCACGACGCCGCCGGGCGCAACCTCCAGGTAATTGTCGTCTTAAATAAGGTGGAGGACGATTCCGGTGATTCCGTACCGAATGATCTCCGCCGCATGATGGACGAGGCGCAGCTGCACGACGCAGAGCTCTTTGTCATCCCCGATGCGGGCCACGTTGAGGACCTCCTCCCCACCGAGCTCGTATCGGAGCTCGGCCACCGATTGTCCACCCTCGCCGCCGATGCCGTCGCCCGCCGTGAGATGGCGGCGAAAACACTGCTCGGAGCCGTCGGCAAGCTAGAAGAGCGAGTGGGGGCGGTGAGCAAGACAAAGAAACAGCAGGAAGAGTTCGCCTACCAGCTCAACGAGGGGATCGCGGACAACTACGAGGCCGCCACGCGCGCGGTGCTCGACGCCACGAGCGACGGGCAGCTGCTGCGCAAGGAGGTGCTGAACCGTTGGCAGGACTTCGTGGGAACCTCCGACGTGTTCCGCACCGTGGAGAGGCTGTACGCGCAGACCATCGACCGGATCGGGCGGTTCTTCAGCGGCCGGCCGGAGCCCGTGCGCGAGGTGGAGACGGAGATTGAAACCGGTCTCCACGCCGTCATCGTCGACGCCGCGGAGACGGCCGCCACCCGCTCGTGGGGCTACATCGGTTCCAACGCACCGATCCTTAGGGAAAGTGCCGACCCCGAGCTGGCCCACGCCAGCCGCGACATCGGCGACCGCGCCTCCTCCCTCGTGCGCGAGTGGCAGGCCGAGCTCATGCGCGACATTGAGGACAGCGCGGGCGACAAGCGGATGAAGGCTCGCATCATGAGCCTGGGCATCAACGCCGCCACCGTGGTCCTCATGCTCATCGTGTTCGCCGGCACCGCGGGGCTCACCGGCGGCGAGGTCGCCATCGCCGGCGGCTCCGCCGTGGTGGGCCAGAAACTGCTCGAGACCATCTTCGGCGAGGATGCGGTGCGCCGCATGGCCAACAGCGCGCGGAAATCCCTCAACAAGCGCGTCAATGAGCTGTTCAACAACGAGGCGGAACGCTACTACCTCCTCACCGATCACCTCGGCGACGGCACTCCGGCCGACACGCTCGACGAGCTCGTCTCCGCTGCCGTGCGCGATGTCACCAACCAGGCAAAGGGCGTGAACTAGATGTTTGGAAAAAAGACCACCCTCACCGAGCGCATCGAGGCGCTCACCACGGCTGCCCAGCTGGGCGAGGGGTACCTCACTCCGCACGAACTCGAGCGCATCAACTCCGTCACCGCGCAAGCCGCCGAGCGCCGCACGCTCTCCGGCGCGCACACCGTGGTGGGATTTTTCGGTGCGACTGGTTCGGGCAAGACGAGCCTGTTCAACGCCGTCGTAGGCGAGGACCTAGGCAAGGCCGCAGCACGCCGCCCTACCACCTCCTCGCCGCTCGCGGCCGTGTGGGAGCCCGATGGCTCCGAGGAGCTCTTGGACTGGCTCCAGGTGGAGGATCGCAGGATGCGCATCGGAACGTTCGAGGGCAGCCCACTCATCCTGCTCGACCTGCCCGATTTTGACTCGGTGGAGCCCAAGCACCGCGCCGTGGCTGAGCGCCTGGCGGGCCAGGTTGATGTCCTCGTGTGGGTGACCGACCCGGAAAAGTACGCCGACAGCATCATCCACGACGAGTTCATCCGCCCCCACGCCTCCCACAGCGCCGTCACGCTCGCGGTTCTCAACAAATCGGACAAGCTGTCCAAGGACGACGCCCGCGATGTCGCCCGCTCCTTCCACCAGTTGCTTCTCGACGATGGCCTGAAGAAGGTCCGCGTGATCCCCACCAGCGCTAAGACCGGCGCCGGCGTGGACGAGCTGCGCAAGGAGATCGCCCGCGTGGCCCAATCACACGCCGCCCAGGAGGCGCGCATCGCCGCCGACGTGGACACCATCGCCGCCACCTGGGCCGAGAACAAGACCCCCGGCGACGTTCCCCGCGGTGCCAAGAAAGAGCTCGATACGTACCTGGCCAAGGCCGCCGGTGCTGACCCCATCGCCGATGTCACCGCCGCCGCCTACCGCAAGCGCCTGGGGCAAAAGACCGGCTGGCTCGTGACAAGCTGGATCCCCCGCTTCCGCGCCGACCCGCTCAAGCGGCTCGGCCTCCGCGAGGAGGCCGACGAGCTGGGTGTCCACCGCTCCTCCATGCCGGCCCTCGACGCGTCCTCGCGCGCCGTGGCGAACCAGGGCGTGCGCGCCTTCGCCGGCACTGCCGCCGACGGGCTGCCGGATAGCTGGTCCTCGGCCCTCTTTGACGAGACGGAGCACATCGTGGACGAACTGCCCGATCAGCTCGACCGGGCCGTCGCCCGCACGGAGCTTCCCGCCCAGCCGGGCAAGGGCTGGGGTATCTTCACGTTCCTCCAGTGGATTGGCCTCCTGGCAGCGCTTGTGGGCGTGCTGTGGTACCTGGTGATCGCGTTCCTGCCCGGGGTGATCGCCCCGTTCATGGAGCCCCGCATCCCCGAGGTGGAGGGCTGGCCCGTGCCTACCCTCCTGATCCTCGCCGGACTCCTAGTGGGCCTCGTGTTGGGCCTGTTCACCGGCGCGTTCGGGTGGGCGATCGGCACGGCGATCAAGAACCGCACCCGGCGCGCGATCCGCGACCAAGTGGCCGAGATCTCCGCCGACACCGTAGTCAACCCGCTCCTTGCGATCCGGGAGCGCTACATCACGTTCCTTGACGCGATGAAGAAGGCAGCGGCGTAAAAGCTGCACCAACCGGGCTACCCCTTACAGGTGGCCCGGTTTTTCATTGCCCATTTTTTCCCACGGCTCACCTCGTGCAGACCACGCTTGTTGCTATCCGCCCCCCTCCGCAGCTGTCCCCGCAAGCACACTCGGGAACGAACGCTTGCGCCTGCATGGCCCGCCCGATACCGTCGCCCAGCTGAGCTTTAGTGGTGGGCCGTGGATTGCGCGCGAAAAGCCCTACCGCAGCCCCATCGGAGCACTCGCTCCAGATCTGTCCTAAGAATGCGACGGCTGATCGTGGGCTGCTAACCACGTAAGGAAACGGTCGTTTTCCAGAAACATGAAGTACACCATCACAACAAGACCAACCGCGGAGATGATTTGCCAGCTCCATGGGGCGAGGGCGCACACGATA
Source organism: Corynebacterium pyruviciproducens ATCC BAA-1742 (assembly GCF_000411375.1). Taxonomy (GTDB): domain Bacteria; phylum Actinomycetota; class Actinomycetes; order Mycobacteriales; family Mycobacteriaceae; genus Corynebacterium; species Corynebacterium pyruviciproducens. The sequence continues at coordinate 277,386 of NZ_KE150448.1, forward strand.
TAGGACACGGAAAATCCTGTGTAGCTCCCCTTCCACAGCTCAACGAGGCCAACTTCCCTGTTGTACCAACGGTAAAAGGTGACAGAGTAAATGGCTATCCCGAGGAGGAGAAACAACTGCGGAAGCCCGTCAACCTCGGGATCCACCAGCGCTTGGATGCTACCACCAATGACGAGTAGGCCCCACCCGCCGATCCAGATCCACCTCAGCATACCGTCTCCTCCTTCTCCCCCTCATGCGCAGTTGTGCGCGCGAGTGTACACACTATTCCCGCGCAATCGTCGGCGGGACGTACTCCCAGTGCAAGACCTTGGGGAGCAACGCGACGACGATGCCGATGATCACCGATGCCCAACCGAGACCTGCCATCCACCCGAAGGCGAAGGACATGGGGGCGAGCAGCGTCATGCCAATCTCGAACGGCGCGAAGCCAACGTAGGCCACGCCGTACTCGTTGAGGGTGCCGGACTTAAGCTTCGGGTCGACGATCTTGAGCAGCGCAATGCCGGTGGCCACGGCGGCTGTTGCCCAGCCCCACGTGAACAGGCCGCGCTCGAACCAGTGCTTGCCAAAGTACTGCGGGGCCTGCACGCGGAACACCAGGAAGCAGTAGAGGATGCCCACCACGAACATGATGAGCAGCGGCTGCCAGTAGGCGGCGACAACGCTCGGGGCGATGGAGGCCACACCGAAGGCGATGAGGTAATCGGTGGCCGCGCCGGAGTTCGCAGTGATGAGGTCCTTATCCAGGAAGTAGGGGTGGCGCACCAGCTTGAGGAAGATCCGGCCCGCAAGCCCCATGACAAAGGACATGGCGAACAGTGGCACCGTCACCGTTGGGAAGATGTCTTTGAGGAAGTTCACCACGAGGTCGGCAGCCAACACTGTGACGGTGACAACGGCGAGGTGAAGGGTGATGGGTTCGATGGCAGACGGGTTGGTGGTGGCGTGCCCCACCACCGGACGATCTTCCAAGTTCTCGATGTAGCCGGAGCGCAGATCCCACGGCAGGCGCTGCGGAATCGCATTCGTCCTGCCGGTGCGGATGCCCCACGCGGAGAAGATCATGCCGCCGACGATGGCGGCCACCGTGCCCACCGTTGCCGAGGTAAACCCGAGCGATGCCGCGTCGGAAGCCCCCACGTCCTGCAGAGCCGAGCCCACGGCGGCTGCGGTACCGAATCCGCCGACGAAGCCGACAGGGAGCATCATGCCGAACCACTGGCCCGTGTGGAAGATCGGGTCTAGGACGTACATGCCCAAGACGATGAACAGGCCCCACTGCCCGAGGAACATGGACGTGGAATAGGCCCACATGTTGCGGGAGTTCTTCGCTACCTCCCCGCCGAGGTCCATGGAGTACGCCATGGACGCGAACACGAACGCGATGAGCAACGTGGTATAGGTTCCCATGGAATTAGAGAACGGGATCCAGCCGAGGACTTCCGGCCCGAGAATGAGGGCCAGGATGCCACCGGTGATGGAGGCCGGCATAAGGAGGCGTTGGAAAATCCCCACGCGCCGACGCAGCGTGTTGCCAATCACCATGAGGAGGGATATCCACCCCACATCCCACAACAGCGTAAACGGGGTAAATTCTTCCGTAGACATTCCTGGCCTCCTTGTTTACTTATGCCCCCCATGCTCTCAAGCGAACGTCGTGTACACAAACTCCTTGTCCCGCGGTCCTTGCCACGGAAACTAGACGAATATTATTGAACAATCGAATTCTACCCGTCTTTTCCCCTCCACCCATAAAGAGGGTAGAAAGTGCCAGGCACCACCCGCGAAGATATGCACATTTCCTACCCCTACCCCCGTTAAGGGCCACGCTTCGGCCTGTTCTCCCACACACCCGCAAAATTTAACGGGCGAACTACGCTGCCCGCACGCATGCAAATTGGTCATACGGCTGCATAATTGCAGGTCCTATCCCAACGGGCGCAGCCCCACTTAAGGGAGCTAAAGATCCGCCGGGTAGCTGGTGGGGTCGGTGACCCAGATTCCGCCTTGCCCGTCAACAGCGCAAGTCTCTTTCCGGTCCGCACCCGAGGTGCCCTTCGCGTAGAACTCGCTGGCAGAGCACCCCCACCCGTTTTTCTGCACAATTTGCCCCGAGCCGTAGCCTCCGGGAACGGGATTCTTCAGCGCCTCGCCGTATTTGGCAAACGCCTCCAGGTTCGCCTCACAATTGGCACCCTTCTCACCGGCGAAGAACACGCGATCATCCCCTGCTGGCCCCTTGTCGCGCTTGCACACGTTGCCGGGGTCGGCCCACCCGTTGGCCTGCACGCCCTGCGTCCAGTCCTGAGTGGTAAGAGAACCATCGAAAGTAAACCAGCCACCCGTGCTCTTCACAGTCACCACATCGTTGTTATCCACGGAGAAGGTGTAGCCCTCAATCGTTGTGGTCTCGCCCGGTTTAAGCTCCACATCGCCAGACAAGCCGCCGAGCCCCGGGGCAATGTACTGCGGTTCAAACCCGCCGCTGGAATCCAATCCGATCCGGTTGTCTGCAGCTCCGAAGAAGTAACTGTCCGCCATAAGCGTGCGTGGCGCGTTCTTCCAGTTCTTCACAGCGCACTGCATCCATACCCGCGCCGATTTCACAACCTCGCACCGCAGGTCTCCCCCACGCATGACAACTCCCCACAACTCGTTGCCGTAATAATCGTTAGGCTCCTTGAACTCTGCTGCATCAACCTCGTGCGAGGTGGGTTCCTTACTCGTGCTCGTGGGCCATTCCGGCGAATTCTCAACCGATTGCCCCTCGCCACTTATCACCGTGGTGGTAAGCGTGACGGGCTCTTCCGCGCCCGGGCGCGAATCGGGTACTGAGCACCCCGCTACTACAAAGCATGCGAGAACCAACGGGATGAAACGTAAACCACGGTGGAGCATAATTTTTCCTTTTCCAGGTATCGCCTCGATCCGCTGCGACACCTACTTTGCTTACAACCCAAGGTAGCACTAGTGCTTGTCCGGTGGTCCTGTTTTACCGAGCCATTCACACGCGTGGTTCCTCCAGATCACTCAAGCCTCGCGTACTCCGTTTCTTAGGGATGGGGGTACTTGTCCGGGTTTGTCACCCAGATTTCCCCGTTGCCGTCGATCTCGCAGTGTTCTTTTCTGTCACTTCCCGCCGCATCGACAGAGTACGAGGAATCGCCGATGCACTTCCACCCGTCACCCGACGCGGCCCCAGCGGACCCGTGATCCTGCCCATCTTGCAGGGCTTTCCCGTATTCCGCGAACACGGCCATCGCCTTGTCGCAATTGGCGCCCTTGTGCCCGGCGAAAAACACGCGGTTATCCCCTGCAGGCCCCTTGTCACGCTTGCACACGTTGCCCGGGTCGGCCCACCCGTTGCTTTGCACCCCTTGCACCCAATCCTGTGTGGAGAGGGAGCCGTCGAACCTAAACCAGCCCATAGACCCCTTCGCAGTGGCGACGCCGTCATCGTCCACCGCGAACGTGTAGCCCGCGATCGTTGTGGATTGGCCCGGCTTGAGCTCTTTCCCGCCGGTTGCATGGTCCAGCATCGGGTCGGAAAACCCGGGCTCGAAATAACCTCGCTCATCAGCGCTGACGCGGTTTTGCTCCGCCCCGAAGAAGACGAGATCAGGACGGAGCGTCCTCGGCGCATCCTTCCAGCCGACAATATCGCAGCCGATGTACCAATTGTTGCCCATCATCGCGCGGCATGTGAGCTCCCCTCCTCGCATATTGAAGCGCCAGATCTCGTTGCCAAATTCGTCCACCGGGAGCTTGAATTCCTCGTCGCTGACCTGGGTAACCTCAGGCTCAGCACTGGTCTGGGTAGATGACGAATCCGACGAAGCTTCTTTCGACGCTTCCGCCCCGCTTGTCACCGTCGTGGTGAGCGTCACGGGATCCTCTGCTCCCGGGCCTGACTCAGGAACGGAGCACCCCGCGAGGACAAGTGCTGCCACGCACAGGGGGATGAGGCGGGTTGATGGGTGATGCATGGCGAATCCTTTCAAGGCTGTGGCGAGTCGACGGCGGTTAGCACATTCACGTACGTTCCAATGTAGTTCCCCCACGCGCGTAAGGCAGCCGTTTCGGCGGCCGTGGTGGCACGAATGTGGCCCGGGTATGAACGCACATGCAGCTAGGAGAACGGCCGGGCCGGGTTTTAGCACCGCACACGGTCGCACACCGTGCCACCGTTCTTCCCAGGAAACGGTGCGGGTAAGGACGCAACCCGGCCCTGTAGGTTCTGCGCGCCTGCTACCCCAGCAAGGTGGACCCATGAAAAGACCCTGGAAAATGAAAAGGACGAGAGGGGCCTTACGGCCTCGCTCTCGCCTAAAGAGAAGTGTTTTTACAGCCCGGGGATGAGCCCCTGCTGCACAGCCCATGCGCCGACGCCGAGAAGGGCGAGGATCGGCACGACGATCGTCGCCACCAGTGGCGCGCGGTAGGCAGCTAGAACAGCGTTCCACCCATCACGGTTGGCCGAAATCCACTCACCGTCTGTCGGGTTACTGGCGGCAAACCTATCCGCAACAGTTCGTGAACACAAAGAACCCTCTCCACTCTTTGCGGTCAAAGCCAGCTCCTTATCAACCTCCGGGTCCCAGAATGTTGACTTTCCTGCTTGCTGGAATTTCGGCAGAAGGTAGTCGATGCATTCTTGGCGTTCCGAAGACGTCATTCCCGACGCAGCGTTTGCGGCGGGGACACCTGCGGCGGCGATGGCCAGCGTGGTAGCGGCCGCAATGAGGGCGCGGCCTGCCCTGTTCCCAATCTTTGACATAGGTAAAGTCCCCTCCCCGAGGGTTTGTCAAGCGCTTTTCCAGCTTCCCCACAGCTTTCGCTACGTTTAGCTTTCTCACCTTGGGCTTATCAATCTGATGAAATGCGTCACATTGGTCTTTTGGCGGTTTCTTTGTGCGGCCCGGGTGCAAATGAACGTCGAGAAGCCGGAAACGGAGGGCCCGGAAAGGGCGAGGGACGAGAAAACCCCGCCACCGAAGTGACGGGGTGAGTGGGAAAGCTAATTACTTAGCCTTCTCCACGATCTCCACAAGACGGAAGTGCTTGTCCTTGGAAAGCGGACGAGTCTCCTCGATGCGGACGCGGTCACCGATGCCGGCGATCTCGTTCTCATCGTGCGCCTTCACCTTAGAGTTGAAACGCATGGTCTTGCCGTAGAGGGCGTGCTGCTTGCGGTCCTCGAGTTCAACCACGATGGTCTTCTGCATCTTGTCAGAGACTACGTAGCCTTCGCGGACGCGACGAGCACCCTTCTTCTTAGCGGGTTGTTCAGTCATGATTATGCCTCAGCTTCCGGGACGTTGGACAGGCCCAGCTCACGCTCACGGAGAACCGTGTAAATGCGGGCGATGTCCTTCTTCACAACTCCAAGACGACGGTTGTTGGTCAACTGACCGGTCGCGTGCTGGAAACGAAGGTTGAAGAGCTCTTCCTTCGACTCCTTCAGACGCTCAACCAGCTGGGAGTTGTCTAGGGTACGAAGCTCGGAGGCGGGGATACCAGCTGCCATTAGAACTGATCCTCCTTGCTGATGATACGGAACTTGCACGGAAGCTTCTGGCCAGCACGGCGCAGAGCCTCAACAGCCACGGCGTCATCCGGGTAGCTCATCTCAAAGAGAATGCGACCAGGCTTGACATTGGCGATCCACTTCTCCACGGGGCCCTTACCGGAACCCATGCGCACGCCGAGCGGCTTCTGGGTCAGAGGACGATCCGGGAAGATGTTGATCCACACCTTGCCACCACGCTTGACGTGGCGGTTGATGGCAATACGTGCAGCTTCGATCTGACGGTTGGTGATGTAAGCCGGCTCCAGAGCCTGGATGGCGTAATCACCAAAGGTAATGCGGGTGCCACCCTTAGCAACGCCACGACGGGTCGGGCGGTGCTGACGGCGGTACTTAACGCGCTTTGGAATAAGCATTGGTGTTTAAGCCTCCTGCTTCTTCTGCTCTGCACGGTTCCGACGCTGGCCACCGCGACGCGGACGGCTACCGCGGTTACCGCGGCCACGACGGTTCTCAGGTGCATTCAATTCGCTCTCGCGACGGCCACCCACGACATCGCCCTTGTAGATCCACACCTTGACGCCGATACGGCCGAAGGTGGTGTGGGCCTCAAAGGTGCCGTAATCGATCTCGGCACGCAGGGTGTGCAGCGGAACGCGACCTTCGTGGTAGCGCTCGACGCGGGACATCTCGGCACCGCCGAGACGACCAGCGCACACAACCTTGATGCCCTTGACCTGCGGCTGACGCATGGCAGACTGGATAGCCTTGCGCATGGCGCGACGGAAAGCGACACGGTTGGACAGCTGCTCGGCGATGGACTGTGCCACCAGCTGAGCGTTAGCATCGATGTTCTTGACCTCGATGATGTTCAGGGCGACCTGCTTGCCGGTGAGCTTCTGGAGCTCGCCGCGGATGCGGTCAGCCTCGGAACCGCGACGTCCAATCACAATGCCCGGGCGGGCCGTGTGGATGTCGACGCGAACACGGTCGCGGGTGCGCTCGATAACAACGTCGGCGATGCCGGCGCGATCGAGGCCCTTGGCCAGGTACTCGCGGATCTTAATGTCCTCGGCGACGTACTCGGAGTACGTCTTCTTGTCTGCGTACCAGTGGGTCTTCCAATCTGAGGTGATGCCCAGACGGAGGCCATGAGGATGGATTTTCTGGCCCATTACTTGGCCCCTTCCTTCTTCTCCTCGACAACCACGGTGATGTGGCTCGTGCGCTTGCGGATGTGGAATGCACGACCCTGCGCGCGCGGACGGAACCGGCGCATGGTCGGGCCCTCGTTGGCGTAAGCCTCGGAGATGACCAGCGAGCTACGATCCAGGCCGAAGTTGTTCTCGGCGTTGGCGGCTGCGGAGGCAACAACCTTGGCAACCGGCTCAGCCGCACCCTGCGGGGCGTACTTCAGGATGGACAGCGCCTCGGAGACGGACTTTCCGCGCACCAGGTTGATGACGCGGCGAGCCTTCATCGGAGAGACGCGGACGAAACGCGCGGTAGCGCGAGCGGACGTAATCTGATCAGTCATTTACTTACCGCCCTTTCTTTTCGTCTTTAACGTGACCCTTGAATGTCCTGGTCGGTGCGAATTCGCCGAGCTTGTGTCCAACCATGGACTCGTCGACGAACACCGGCACGTGCTTACGACCGTCGTGGACGGCGAAAGTGTGACCAATGAAATCCGGAAGGATCGTGGAACGACGGGACCAAGTCTTAATAACCTGCTTGGTGCCCTTCTCGTTTTGAGCATCTACCTTGTTGAGGAGGTGCTCGTCTACAAACGGGCCTTTCTTTAGGCTACGTGGCATTCTAAGTTACCTCCTCTTAACGCTTCTTGCTCTTGTTGCTGCGACGACGACGCATAATCATGCGATCGCTCGGGCGGTTCGGCTTGCGGGTACGAACTTCTTTCTGGCCCCATGGGGACACAGGGTGACGACCACCGGAAGTCTTACCTTCACCACCGCCGTGCGGGTGGTCAACCGGGTTCATCACAACACCGCGGACAGTCGGGCGAACGCCCTTCCAGCGCATACGGCCGGCCTTGCCCCAACGGATGTTGATCTGGTCCGCGTTGCCAACCTCACCGATGGTGGCGCGGCAGCGAACGTCGACGCGACGGATCTCGGAAGACGGCATACGCAGGATTGCGTACTTGCCTTCCTTACCAAGCAGCTGGATGGAGGTGCCAGCGGAGCGGGCCATCTTGGCGCCGCCACCGGGCTTGAGCTCCACGCAGTGGATGGTCGTACCGGCGGGGATGTTACGAAGCGGAAGGTTGTTGCCCACCTTGATATCGGCGCTGGCGCCGGACTCAATGATGGTGCCCTGCTTCAGGCCACGCGGTGCGATGATGTAGCGCTTCTCGCCATCGACGTAGTGCAGCAGCGCAATGTTGGCGGTGCGGTTCGGGTCGTACTCGATGTGAGCGACCTTGGCCGGCACGCCGTCCTTGTCGTTGCGACGGAAATCGATGAGACGGTAGCGCCTCTTGTGTCCGCCACCCTTGTGGCGGGTGGTGATGTGGCCGTGAGAGTTACGGCCGCCCTTCTTGGGCAGGGGACGCAGCAGAGACTTCTCTGGAGTCGAGCGAGTGATCTCCTCGAACTCGGATACAGAAGACTGGCGGCGGCCCGGGGTTGTCGGCTTATATTTACGAATAGCCATAGTTAATACGTCCTTATCTTTTCCAACTTAAGGCGAAACCGTCTTAGTTGGAACCGCCGAAGATGTCGATGGAATCGCCCTCGCGGAGAGTCACAATGGCGCGCTTGGTAGCCTTCCTGCGCCCGAAACCGCCGGTGCGAGTGCGCTTGCGCTTGCCCTCGCGGTTCTGGGTGTTGACGGAGGTTACCTTCACGTCAAAGATCTCCTCGATGGCGTGCCGGATTTGCGGCTTGGTGGAGTCCTTGTCCACGAAGAAGGTGTACTGACCCTGCTCCGTGAGACCGTAGGACTTCTCGGAAACCACAGGCGCGATAATGATGTCGCGGGGATCTGCAATGGTAGCCATTTACTTCTCCTCTTCCTTGGTCGTTGCAGCCTTCTTCGCAATCGGGCTCTTAGACTTCAGCTCAATGAAGTCATTGAGGGCCTCGACAGAGAAGATCACGTCGTCAGCCTTGAGGACATCGAACGTAGTGATCTGCTCGGGGCCGCAGAAACGCACGTTGGGAAGGTTGCGAACGGACAGACGCGAGGTCTGATCCGTGCGACCAACGACGACGAGCAGGTTCTTGCGGTCGGTGATGGACTCCAGGAAGGACCGTGCAGCCTTGGTGGACGGCTTCTGACCGGCAACGACCTCGGTGATCGCGTGGATGCGACCGGTGCGTGCACGGTTAGAAAGCGCGCCGAGGAGGGCAGCAGCCTTCATCTTCTTAGGAGTACGCTGCGAGTAATCGCGCGGCTTCGGGCCGTGCGCGATACCGCCGCCTGTGAAGTGCGGAGCACGGATCGAACCCTGGCGAGCGCGACCGGTACCCTTCTGACGGAACGGCTTCTTGCCGCCGCCGGAAACCTCACCACGCGTCTTGGTGGAGTGGGTGCCCTGACGAGCGCCAGCAAGCTGTGCGTTGACAACCTGGTGGAGCAGCGCGATGGACACGGTGCGGTCAAACAGCTCGGCGGGAAGCTCGACGGTGCCGTCGGTCTTGCCGTCTGCGGTATGGACATCAAGTACTAGGTTGCTCATATTTATGCATCGCCCTTCACTGCGGTCTTGACAGTGACGAGGCCTCCGCGGTTACCCGGGATAGCACCCTTGATCAGGATGAGATTGGCCTCGGCGTCGATCCTCTGAACCTTGAGGTTCTGAGTGGTGACGCGATCCTGGCCCATGCGACCAGCCATGCGGGTGCCCTTGAATACGCGACCTGGGGTTGCGCAGGCACCGATACCACCGACGCGGCGGTGTGCGGCCTGGTTACCGTGGGCAGCGCCCTGGCCTGCAAAGCCGTGGCGCTTCATTGCGCCGGCGTAACCCTTGCCCTTGGTGGTGCCCGTGACGTCGACGAGGTTAACGCCCTCGAAGATGTCCACGGTCACATCCTGGCCGAGCTCGTAACCGGACACATCGTCCATACGAATCTCTGCCACGTGGCGACGCGGGGTAGCGCCAGCTTTCTTTGCGTGACCCACCTGCGGCTTCTTAGCCTTGCGGGGGTCGATTTCGCCATATGCGATTTGGATAGCGTTGTAGCCATCGGTTTCAACGGTGCGAATCTGGGTGACCACGCACGGCCCGGCCTCAACGACGGTAACCGGAACAACCCGGTTGTCCTCGTCGAAGACCTGGGTCATGCCGAGCTTGGTGCCCAGAATGCCCTTGATCTCTTTTTCACTCATTGTTCATTCTCCGGAAGAAAAGCTCGCTCGCAGTTACTGAATGTTGACATCGACGCTGGCCGGAAGATCGATGCGCATGAGAGCGTCAACGGTCTTCGGGGTCGGGTCGAGGATCTCGATCATGCGCTTGTGAGTGCGCATTTCGAAGTGCTCGCGCGAGTCCTTGTACTTGTGGGGAGAACGAATAACACAGTAGACGTTCTTTTCTGTGGGCAACGGCACGGGGCCAACGATACGGGCACCGGTACGGGTGACCGTCTCCACGATCTTCTTCGCAGATGCGTCGATCGCTTCGTGGTCGTAGGCCTTGAGCCTAATGCGGATCTTTTGTCCCGCCACGCTTATCCTCTTCCTCGCTCGTCCCACATCAGTATTACCTGGTTGGTGGGAGCTGATGGTTAAAAAACTCTATAACGTTGTCCAGTCCGTGGAACTCACGATGGTTGCAACAGCAGATAAAGCGCGCGGTGGCTGCTCTCGTCTTGATTTCTTATGAAGCCCACTACGAGCTCCCCTTGTCAGATGAGGCGCCTTTGCCTACGAACCACTGTTGAATTGCATGTGAGCCAGTTTCTGGCTTCCAGACCTTGCCGGAAAATCACTGTTCCCAAAATCCACGCATAGGTCGCGCTCATTTGGCAACCTGAACATTAAAACATATCCTCTCAAGATTTGCAAACCCCCGCACTTATTTCGCTTGTCGACGTCCCGACCTCCGCTTTCCCGTCAGGTGGGCGCGGGGCTCACCGTCGTCTCATTGGAAAAAAATATTGTAATCCAATCGTTACATTTTTTTCGTTAGGCTGGGTTGTAGCAACTGATTTTCTACGGTCAGTTCTAGTACGTTTTGCCCACCTTGATATTAAGGAGAACTTCCATGGCACAGGATAACAACGCCGTCGCAAAGGACACCAAGGACACGAAGGCCACCAAGCCGGTCACCCAGAACGCCGACTTTGAGGCCGAGAACGCCAAGGCCACCTCCCGCGGCTACACCGCGATCGAGGACTCCGTAATCTCCAAGATCGCCGGCATGGCTGCTCGCGAGGTTTCCGGCGTCTACGCTCTCGGCGGCCAGGCCGCCCGCATGGTCGGCGCGCTGCGCGACACTGTGGGTGCTTCCACCAACGTTCAGCAGGGCGTGTCCGTCAACACGGACAACAACTCCTGCAACGTGGAGGTCGCCATCGTCGCCGAGTACGGTGTCGCCATCCACGAGCTGGCCGAGGCTATCCGCCAGAACATCATCAACGCTGTCGAGCGCATGACCGGTCTCACCGTTAACTCCGTCAACGTGACGGTGCACGACGTGCACCTCGAGCTCGATGAGGACGAGCCGGAAGAGACCACCGCCATCGAGGGCACCAAAAACTACCGTTAAGGAGCACGACACGTGACCCAGTCTGTTCCGCTCGAAGCCGCAGAGGCCATCGTCGCCGACGTCACGTCGGTGACGGGGGTCGTCGGCATGCACAGTGGGCAGTTCGGCGAAGTTGCGTTGCTCTACCCTGGCACCCGAGTCCGGGGACTCCGTCTCTCGGATTCCCGGCTCGAGGTGCACCTCGTGTGCGACTACGCCGCAGGCGAGGACTTGTACCGAGTAGCTGAGAAGGTTCGCGCAGCTGCATCCCAGCACGTAGATCTCCCCGTAGACGTAATCTTTGGCGATGCCCAATAACTAGTCATCCGACAGTAAGAGATAGATACACTTATGAACAACAAGACAACCGTTGGACTCTTCACCGGCTTACTGCTCGCCATTGCTGCTCTATTTGGAGGCATTGGCGGATTCTTCCTGGCCGTCGTGTTTGGCGCCATCGGCGCCCTCATCGGCGCGCAACTTGACGGCGATTTTGACGTCCGTACCTTTGTGGATTCACTCGGCAACCGTGGCAGGGGGTAGCTCGTGACAACCCCCGAGACAACCACGCCCTTCACGGGCGCTGCTTTACCGGAGGTAGCCAAGGTCCCCGAGGATTCTTCCAACAAGCGCGGCGTGAACCACTTTTCTGAGCGCGCCTTGTCCACGATCATCCAACAAGCGATTTTGTCCGTCCCCGGAGTGGTGCAACGCTCCTCCGGGCTGGAGAAGATCACCGGACGCTCCTACCCCCGCTTCAACATTGACGCGGATGAACCCACCGACAGCGTCTCCATCGACTCCACCATCGCCGTGACGTGGCCATCGCCGGTGACCGCCGTGGCGGAGACGGTGCGCGACACCGTCCGCGCGTGGGTCACCCGACTCACCGGGATTTCCAAGGTATCGGTCAACGTGGCCGTCGGCCCCGTGGTCAACGCGCCCACCCGAGTGCAGATGAACCACCTGCTCTCTTTCGGGCTCGAACCGACACCGGTGCCGGTGCGCTACACGGAGACCACGCCGGTCTCCCCCACGGTGAAGCCGCAGAAGGCGCTCCGCCCGATCGACCGCGGACACCTCCCCGAGCTTATGCCCATCGACCGTGGCCGGGAGGTCACACTCCGCGCCATCGATGCCGGCACGATCCCCGAAGCCTGGGTGCCCGACACCCCGGCTCCCCGGTTCGTCCGCCCGACATCGCTGCCGAACGCGAAGCCCGTGCTCTCCGTCATGGCTCCACAGCCGGTCACGCCGGCTACGCCACGCGTAAAGAAGCCGGCACGGGTGGTGTCGCCCCGTATGCCTCAACCGGTGCAGGCAATTTCACCCACCGTGAAGAAGCCACGCCCGCTCATCCACCCGTCCATCGCGGAAACCAGGGTGCGGCCGGTGAAGGCGCTTGCGCCGATCCAGCCCGTGCCCGTGCGCACGCCGCCGCCCATCCGTGTCATCTCGCCGCGGATCGTGTCGCGTGACGTGCCCGCCGCACAGCCGCGGGTGAAACAGCAGGCGCTCAAGCCCATCACCATTAGTAAGAGCCGTGTAAAGGAGGTGCTGAATAATGAACGAGGTCGACACAATCTCCACTAGTTCCTACTTCGGCTCCGAGCCCGTGAGGGACCCGGGCGCCAAGTGGGTGTCGGTGATCCTCGGGATCCTCCTCATCGCGCTGGCCATCATCATCGGCCGCGAGTTCTGGGTGATCTACGGCAACAATTCAGCACAAAGCTGGCTGGAGCCGGTGTACTCCTGGATCGCGGGCCTGACCTACCAGGACTGGATGTTCCCCGTGGGCCTCCTCCTGTGCGTCATTGCGCTCGTGCTTCTGGCTGTGACGTTCTGGCCGCGTAAATCCACGCACCGTCAGATCGAATCGACCACCTCACTGTGGATGCGCCCGATCGACATCGCACGCCTGTGCACCGCCCAGGCGGAGCGCGTCCCCGGCGTACTGCGCGCGCACTCCACGGTGACGCCGAAGCACATCACGGTGAGCGTCAACGGCGATACCTCCACCGCGGAGGATCTCACCAACCGGGTCACCCAGCAGCTCACGCCACACCTGGCCAACGTTGCCGGTGCCCCCACGCTCACCGTTCACGTTAAGGAACCGGAAGGGGTGACTGAGTAAATGAATAAGGGACTTGCTGCGTTCAACCGCACACTCTCGTTCATCGGCTTCCTCCTGTTCGCGTTGGTGGGTGCACTGCTCATCGGCCTGCACTTCAACAACGAGTACGCCCAGTACGTGACCGAGTGGGCCGATCAGGATACCTGGCGCACCCTGACCGATTCCCCGTGGTACCCCTGGCTCCTCGGCCTTCTTGGTGTAGTGGCGTTGCTCATCGGCCTGTGGCTGATCCTCAGCAACTTCACCCGGAAGACCATCAACAAGGTGCCCTCCTCGGCATCGAACCAGGACGGCAACATCAGCCTCGCTCTGGGGCGCGTTGCCGACGCGGTGGCCGAGTCATTTGAGGATATTCCGTTTGTGGAAAACGCCGGCGCTACGGTGAAGGAATTCCGCGACCGCCCGGTCATGGATTTCACAATCACCGCCGACCCGCGCGTTAACTCCGTGTTGATCCGCGAGCGCATCGAGCAGGCCAACCTTGACCTGCGCGAGGCCATCCGCGACGTGGATGTGGACACGCGCTTCCGCGTGCACATGCAACAGATTCAACGCGCGACCGACTAAGCCGGTTCATCAAAAAAGGGCGCTGTACCCACAGCGTCCTTTTTTCATGCCCTCCCCCGCTCCGAACCCGGCCCACCCAGCAGATCGCATTCGGCACTCTTCCCGCACCGGGCCATGAACGTGGAAACCGTTTAGAACCCGGCCTGGTCGCCTAAATATGGCGTCAAGCCCTAGGGCCGGTGGGCCAAGAACCGTTCCCGGCCCGCACGTGCACGAAAGCGGGGATGCAATGCCCTACCGGGCCGGGTTGGTAGCGACCCTAGAGCAGGATGGAGAGGAGCGCCCAGAGGGACAGCGCGTAGGCCGCAACCGTGATTGGTACCTCCATCATGCCGATCTGTTTGGCCGTGAACTTCTGCCCCTGCCGCTGCTTCCTGGGGATCACAACCGCGCGTGCAAGGGCCGCGGCCATGACCACGGGGCTCAGGATTGTGTACGCGGCGGGCCACAAGACAGCCCCTACCACGCACGCGACAAGGCACGCCGCGTGGTAGGCGATGGAGGCCACCCAAAACCGGTCGTTCCCCTTCTCCCGTACGACGGACTTGACGTACATCGTGGTGGAGAAATGATACAGCCCCACGAATGCGGTCACCGCCAGGATCCGTGCACTGGGCCGGGTAACGATGTGGAGGATGGCGGGGATGATGAGGCTCGAGGCAAAGGTTGTGGAAAAGCCAGAAAGGACCGACCGGGAGCGACCCTTGAGGGTCTCATAAACCGCGAGCCCAATGAGGGGGGCGAAAGGAAGCGCCCAGAATAACAGGTGCGGGTAGAAGATGACCGCGAAGGTGCAGGTCGCCGCGCAAATCGGCCCGTACACTTTCAGCGGCTGCCCGTAGGCATGGCGGCGGGCCGGGTTGCGTGCTTTCACCCACAGCCCAAACGCGAAGAACGTGAAATAGCCGGTGAGCCAGGCCACGACGATGCAGACGAGGCACACGAGCCTCAGCACCGCGTCGCTCGGGTGGCCCACAGCCGCGAACACGATAAGCGCAATGCTCGCCACGAGCGCCGGGCCGACAAGCATCGACCAAGCACCATGCTGGTTAGGGACCCATGGGGAGACTTTGTGCGAGCGCGCGCTATTCCTTTTCGCCATAGTTACTCATACTAATGGATGATGGCTGGGCTAAAGACCCGAGGTTGGCGATCGGCGGGGTTTGCTCCTCACCCGCCACGGAATGCCTAACCCGGCCCGGAAGATGTCAAGTGGACGGGGTTGTGTGGAAACCGGGCCGGGATACGTTCGCGCACACCGCAGGCTGCTTAAGGTATGAAAAAACCTCCCCCGAAGGGGAGGTTTCTTAGCTACAAGCTCGAGTTACTTGATGATCTTGGTAACACGGCCAGCGCCGACGGTGCGGGAGCCCTCGCGGATAGCGAAGCGCAGGCCCTCGTCCATGGCGACGGGCTGGATGAGCTCGACGGTCATGTCGACGTTATCGCCAGGCATAACCATCTCGGTGCCCTCGGGGAGCTTGACAACGCCGGTCACGTCAGTGGTACGGAAGTAGAACTGCGGACGGTAGTTGTCGAAGAACGGCGTGTGGCGGCCGCCCTCGTCCTTGGACAGAACATAGACAGAGCCCTCGAAGTTGGTGTGAGGGGTGTAAGCGCCGGGCTTGATAACAACCTGGCCACGCTCAACCTCTTCGCGCTTGGTGCCACGGAGAAGCAGACCGCAGTTGTCGCCAGCCTCGGTGTAATCCATCTGCTTGCGGAACATCTCGATACCGGTAACGGTGGTGGAGATGGCCTTGTCCTTGATGCCGATGATCTCAACGTCCTCGTTGATGTTCAGCTTGCCACGCTCGACACGGCCCGTAACCACGGTGCCACGGCCGGTGATGGTGAAGATATCCTCGATCGGCATGAGGAACGGGTGGTCGATGTCGCGGACCGGATCCGGAATGGACTCGTCGCAGGCATCCATGAGGTCAAGGATGGACTGCTCCCACTTCGGGTCGCCCTCGAGAGCCTTGAGAGCGGAGATGCGGACGATCGGGGCGTCCTCGTCGTAGTCCTGCTCAGCGAGAAGCTCGCGAACTTCCATCTCGACGAGCTCGATGAGCTCCTCATCGTCAACCATGTCGCACTTGTTCAGAGCAACGAGGATGTAGGGAACGCCCACCTGGCGGGCGAGGAGCACGTGCTCACGGGTCTGCGGCATGGGGCCATCGGTAGCGGCAACCACGAGGATTGCGCCGTCCATCTGAGCAGCGCCGGTAATCATGTTCTTGATGTAGTCGGCGTGACCAGGGGCGTCCACGTGAGCGTAGTGACGCTTCTCGGTCTGGTACTCAACGTGGGAGATGTTGATGGTAATACCACGCTCTTTCTCCTCCGGAGCCTTATCAATGTTGTCGAACGGGGTCGACTCGTTGAGGTCCGGGTACTTCTCCGCCAGCACCTTGGTGATAGCAGCGGTGGTGGTGGTCTTACCGTGGTCAACGTGACCGATGGTACCAATGTTAACGTGCGGCTTGGTACGCTCGAACTTCGCCTTTGCCACTTCTTTGTCCTCCTATAGGACTCGCGGTGGCCACGGATCTCGCAGCCACAAGTTGATTAATACTTACATTTTCCGTGCCCCCAGCCGTCAATGATTACTGGCAGGCAAAGGGCACAGCAAATTTTTTGTGCCAGTTACATAATCCTAGGTAGTCCCGCGGACATTTTCAAACTAGCACGTCACATTAGGCCTTAGGGGTAACGGCCAGCTCGCCCGCAAGCGCCCCTGCCAATGAGGAGCAGCTTGTTGGTCAGCGTGACCGTTACCCCAGATCCTGGGAAAGGAGATCCCTTTCCCAGGGGCCAACAGGGGGATTATTTAGTTTCCGGTGCGCTCAGCGATGATCTCCTGAGCAACGCTTGAGGGAACCTCACCGTAGGAGTCGAAGATCATGGTGTAGTTGGCGCGACCCTGAGTCTTGGAACGCAGGTCACCGACGTAACCGAACATCTGGGAGAGCGGCACGGTGGCCTTAACCACCTTGGCGCCAGAGCGGTCTTCCATGGCGTTGACCTGGCCACGGCGAGAGTTGATATCGCCGATGACCTCACCCATGTACTCCTCAGGGGTGATGATTTCCACGGCCATGAGGGGCTCGAGGAGAACAGGCTTTGCCTTGGCGACGGCTTCCTTGAGAGCCTGGGAACCGGCAATCTTGAAGGCCATCTCGGAGGAGTCAACCTCGTGGTACTGGCCGTCGAGAACGGTTGCCTTGATGTTCACCAGCGGGAAGCCAGCGAGGTAGCCGTACTGCATAGCATCCTGGATACCGGCATCGACGGAGGGGATGTACTCCTTCGGGATGCGGCCACCGGTGACGGCGTTCTCGAACTTGTAGGTCGCGGACTCGCCTTCCTCCAGCGTGTTGGGATCCGGGTTGTAGGGCTCGATGGAGATGATGACCTTAGCGAACTGGCCGGAACCACCGGTCTGCTTTTTGTGGGTGTATTCCAACTTCTCCACGGGCTTGCGAATGGTCTCGCGGTAAGCAACCTGCGGGGCACCCACGTTAGCCTCAACCTTGAACTCGCGCTTCATGCGGTCAACAAGAATGTCGAGGTGGAGCTCGCCCATGCCACCGATGACGGTCTGGCCGGTCTCCTCGTCGAGCTTGACGGTGAAGGTCGGGTCTTCCTCGGCGAGCTTCTGAATAGCGGTGCCGAGTTTCTCCTGGTCAGCCTTGGACTTCGGCTCAATGGCGACCTCGATGACCGGATCCGGGAAGTCCATGGACTCGAGGATGATCGGATCGTGCTCGTCACACAGCGTGTCACCAGTGGTGGTGTGCTTGAGGCCGATGAAGGCGTAGATGTTACCAGCGTGAGCAACGTCAACCGGCTGCTCCTTGTTGGAGTGCATCTGGAAAATCTTGCCCACGCGCTCCTTGTTGTCCTTGGTGGAGTTCAAGGTGGTGTTGCCGGGCTCGATCATGCCGGAGTACACGCGCACGTAGGTGAGCTTGCCAAAGAACGGGTGAACCGCGATCTTGAAGGCGAGAGCGGAGAACGGTGCGGTCTCGTCGGGCTTACGGGTCAGTTCGACGGACTCGTCGCCCATCTTGTGGCCGTGCACCTCGCCAATGTCCAGCGGGTTAGGCAGGTAATCCACAACGGCGTCGAGCAGCGGCTGAACACCCTTGTTGTGGTAAGCGGTGCCACAGTAGACCGGGTAGATCTCGGAAGCAACCGTCATCTTGCGGATTGCGCCCTTGATCTCGTCCATGGTGAGTTCTTCACCGGCGAAGTACTTGTCCATGAGGGCCTCGTCGGACTCAGCAACGGTCTCGATGAGCTTCTCGTGGTACTCCTGGGCCTTCTCCTTGAGATCCTCCGGGATCTCCTCGATGGTGGGCTCAGCACCCACATCGACCTTGCCGCGCCAGGTGATGGCCTTCATCTCGAGCAGGTCCACGACGCCGTCGAAGGCATCCTCGGCACCGATCGGGAGCTGCATAACCAGCGGCTTGGCACCAAGGCGGTCGATGATGGTCTGGACGGTGTAGTAGAAGTCTGCACCGAGCTTGTCCATCTTGTTCACAAAGCAGATACGCGGTACGTCGTACTTAGCAGCCTGACGCCACACCTGCTCGGACTGGGGCTCAACGCCCTCCTTGCCGTCGAACACAGCAACAGCACCGTCGAGGACGCGCAGCGAGCGCTCCACCTCAACGGTGAAGTCGACGTGGCCAGGCGTGTCGATGATGTTGATCTGGTGCTTGTTCCAGAAACAGGTAACGGCGGCGGAGGTAATGGTGATGCCGCGTTCCTTCTCCTGCTCCATCCAGTCGGTGGTGGAAGCACCGTCGTGGGTCTCGCCCACCTTACGGTTGATACCGGTGTAGAACAGAATACGTTCGGTCGTGGTCGTCTTACCGGCATCGATGTGCGCCATGATGCCGATGTTGCGGACCTTGTGAAGATCTTTAAGCACTTCTTGTGCCACAGTGGTTCCCCAAATCGTAATGTTGCGGTTGGCCCTTCCCGCCGAGGCTTCTCGACGTTCGGTGGTAACCGTGGGTTGGGCTCTTACCGTGTTTGGATAATGTACGTTTGTTTATCTTGCCATCACAGGCGCTTCTGCGCATGACAGAAGCGGATGACCGAAAATGTCTACCAGCGGTAGTGAGCGAAGGCGCGGTTGGCCTCTGCCATCTTGTGAGTATCCTCACGGCGCTTAACAGAAGCTCCGAGGCCGTTGGAGGCGTCGAGGATCTCGTTAGCCAGGCGCTCCTCCATCGTGTTCTCACGCCGCTGACGGGTGAAGCTCACGAGCCAGCGGAGAGCGAGGGTGTTGGCGCGGCCGGGGCGAACCTCAACCGGAACCTGGTAGGTTGCGCCACCGACGCGGCGGGAACGAACCTCGAGCTCAGGGCGGATGTTACCCAGAGCCTTCTCCAGGGTGCCAACGGGATCGGTGCCGGTCTTCTCACGGCAGGCTTCGAGGGCACCGTAAACGATGCGCTCGGCGGTGGCCTTTTTGCCGTCGAGAAGCACCTTGTTCACCAGCTGGGTGACGAGGGTGGAGTTGTAAACCGGGTCCTTAACCAGCGGACGCTGGGGTGCCTTACCTTTACGCATTGTTTCTTACTTCTCCTTCTTCGCGCCGTAGCGGGAACGTGCCTGCTTGCGATCCTTCACACCCTGGGTGTCGAGGGAGCCGCGGATGATCCTGTAACGAACACCCGGGAGGTCCTTCACACGACCGCCACGAACGAGCACCATGGAGTGCTCCTGGAGGTTGTGGCCCTCACCGGGGATGTAAGCGGAAACCTCGATGCCGGAGGTCAGGCGAACACGGGCAACCTTACGGAGCGCGGAGTTCGGCTTCTTCGGGGTGGTGGTGTACACACGGGTGCACACGCCGCGACGCTGAGGGGATCCCTTCAGAGCAGCGGTCTTCACTTTCGACTTCTTGCTGTGGCGGCCCTTACGGACCAGCTGCTGAATTGTTGGCATTAACCGTCTTTCCTCACAATTGATTTTGTGCAGCCTGACGCTCGACGACCCGACTTTCGTGAGCCCTCTTGCGAGAGGCCGCGGGCGACGGCCCCTGCAGACCGTCCGACATAAACTTCAAGCTTTGTGCGAAAAACGCAAGGTATTTTAACCGTGCAAAACCCAGTCAGCCGCTCTCGCTGGCCTACTGGGTGAATCTCGCTCCCGAAACTTAAACGGGACTGGAATAGCACACTACATTGTTATCGCGAAAAATCCAAACTCCACACCTTAGACCTGCAGCTTTCGCACTTCCGCGTCCACTGTGTGCAGCAGATCCAACATGTGCCGCGGGCTCTTCTGCTCGATCGTGCCCAAACGGCCAAGAAGTCCGTTCAACTCGTCCACCATCGACGCGGAGGATTCAATCTCCCCCGCCACCGCGCTGATGAGTTCCGGCATGTCCACCGAGGGGCCGAATTCCTGGACGCTCTTGAGCCAGTCCATGATCATCTGCTGCGGAATCTCGATCAGGCTGAGCACGGCCTGCAGCCGCCGCTCACACCGGGACAGGTTGGTGCCGTATTGCGCCACGTCCTTGCCCATCGCCTCCACCTCGGTGGTAAGCGCCGAGGTGAGAGTCCGCATAGAGACAAGCTTGCGGCCACCGGCCGAGTCCTCCGCCGCCTCGCGCACGAAGGCCGCGAGGCAGTGGGTTTGCACGCGCGCCAGCGCGATGGTGGAACGCACATGCTCAATGGAGCCCCGCAGGGCTTGCAGACGCTTTTGCAGGTCATCGACGTACTCGGTGACGATGCTCCCCAGCGACACAGCGACGTTGAGCGGGATCGCCTCCATGGGCGTGAGCTTCCCACTCCACACGTCGGCCTGAGTTTTCAGATCCGCTGTGCGGGCAAGTGAGGCCTGAATCTTGGCACCCACGGAGGTGAGCTGGTCTGCAAGCTCAGCCATCGCATCCTGGCGGTCACTCCAGTTCTCCTCCTCGGTGCGCAACTCGCTCACAGCCTTGGACACCGGGGCGAGCCTGCCCTCCGCTACGACCTCGTTGCTGGCGTTCTTCTCCCAGATGGAAATCTCGTGCGGGAGCAGGAACCGCTGCACGTCCTCGTAGTCCACAAACCCGTGGTCGGAAACCTTGTCGTTGATGAACTGTGCCCCGATCTCGGCGGCCTCACGGCGATTCTTCCCCTCCCCCAAAAGCTCGTCTTCCTTGCCGCGGGTCTCCCCGTACAGCCACCAGATCTTGGAGGCGAACTCCGGATCGCTCACCCGGGTGCGCACGGAAAGGTAGCCACCACCTTCGAGGGGCGTGACGGTGGACAGCACCTCGTAGGGCAGCCCGTCCTTGGCCATGTTGCGCACGTAGGCAATAAACGGCTTTCCGGACTCGAGTGCGTCCCACATGAGCCTGAAGGCACCGCCAGGCATCTCGGGGTTGCGGATGATGTTGTGTGGCGAGTCCAGAAGCTCCTCGCGGGGGTAGTGAGAAATGGTCTCAAACACCGAGTTCGAATCGGTGATAACGCCCTTATCGTCGGTTACCGAGAAGAAGATCTGGTCCGGGCCGACAATGTTCTGCTGTTCAGTCATGATATTAATTTTCCGGTATCGCGTAGTGGCGGTTGCTTAGCAAGAGTGAACAACCATTGAACTCATTTACCTTACCACCAGTTTCGAAGAAATTCTTAGGTTTTGCCCTCCGCACCCCCATTGGCGTCTACTATACTCGGAGCCATGAACCGTCCAGTTCGCCGCGCCACCGACCGCGATCGTTCCTCCACCATCGACATCCTCCGCCAGGCCGTCGCCTCCGGCCAGCTCTCCCTGCAGGAATTTGATGACCGCTCCTCCCGCGCGTGGGCAGCAGCAGCGACGATGGACGACCTCGCTGGGCTTATCGACGACCTCCAGGAACCCGAGCCTACCTCCCCCTCCCCCGCAGTGCCCGCGGCGGCGAGAAAAGACACGGATGTTGCCTTCTTCGGCGGCACCGAGCGCGCCGGCCACTGGCTTGTTGGTCCACGCTACATTCCCATCGCCGTCTTCGGCGGCATCGATATCGATCTGCGGTATGCGCGCTTCACCGGCGACTCCGCGACGATCACGTGTTACGCCGTCTTCGGCGGCATTGACATCATCGCTCCTCCCGGCATGACCGTCGTTGTGCGTGGCCACGGGGTCTTCGGCGGCTTTGATGTTGAGGGGGAACCGAACTCGCAAACCTTAAGCCCCACCGTCTACATTGAGGGTCTCGCTTTCTTCGGCGGTGTGGACGTCACCTTCAAGCCCTAGCCGCACCGAACCCAGCCCGCTTTACCCTCCCACCCGGCCGACTCCCGCGACCGGACCACATAGGGCACGGCCGCTCTCCTAACCCGGCCCGCTTTGTCTTCACACCCGGCCGACTCCCCAACTGGGCCACATAAGGCACGAAAAAAGGCCCGCACGATGTGCGAGCCTTCAGCGTGAAGTTACTGGGCCGGGGTGGGTGCCGCGGTCTCAGTCACAAGCGTGGTGATGTCAACCGTCTCGGTCTCCTGCGGAACGGTCTCGGTGACCTCCGTGGTGACATCCACCGTTGTGGTCGCGGGCTCCGCCGGGGCATCATCCTTCTGGCCGCCGAGCAGCCACCACAGCAGGATTGCCAAGAGGACGACGACGATAACGCCGATGATCCACGGCAACGCCGAACCACTCTTCGCAGTATCCTCCACAAGGCGCTGCGGACGCTCACGGTGAGCCTCCACTATGGGCTGGTTGGTGGAGCGCTCAACCTCAGACGCCTGCGCGGGAACGACCTTCTCCACGCGGCTCGGGGCTTCTTCGGTGTGAAATTCAGGGGTGACGGAGGTCTCGTCATTGCCAAAGGAATGGGAGCCGCCATTTTCAGGATTAAGGTTATGCTTATCAGTCATGGTTCCAGGGTACTGTGAACTTTCTACGCTCGCCACAGGCGCAACAAGAAAGGGTGAACCTCTTTGCCTGAGGTTCACCCTTTTTTAGCTGCTGAGAGCCGTTTTAGAAGGCCGTGTCATCCAACGGCACGGAAGCACCCGTGTACTCGCCGTACGCATCCTCGCCACTGTAGATGGACTCGGAGAACGTCGGAATGGAGTACGTCGCGTTGCGCGCCGCCTCCGTCGGTTTGACGGAGATGTTGCGGTAACGGGAAATACCGGTACCAGCCGGGATCAGCTTACCGATGATCACGTTTTCCTTCAGGCCGATGAGCTTATCGGAGCGCTTGTTGATGGCAGCATCCGTGAGCACACGAGTCGTCTCCTGGAAGGAGGCGGCGGACAGCCAGGACTCGGTGGCCAGGGAGGCCTTGGTAATGCCCATGATCTCCACACGAAGATCGGCAGGCGTGCCACCCTCCTTGCGCACCTCGGTGTTGACAATCTTCGCCTCGGAGATATCCACCAACGTGCCAGGCAGGTAATCCGTCGTGCCCGGATCGATGACCGTGGCGCGACGCAACATCTGGCGGATGATGATCTCGATGTGCTTATCGTGGATCGCCACGCCCTGCGTCCGGTACACAGCCTGAACCTCGTCGATGAGGTGCTTCTCCACACCACGGCGGCCGAGAACGGCCAGCACGTCGTGAGGATCGGCCGGGCCGCGCAGGAGACGGTCACCCATCTCCACGTGGTCACCGTCGGAAATCGCACGGTCAGTCGTCGCACCGGGGATACCCGGCAGCGGGACGGTGATCTGTGCGAGACCCTGACGCTTGGAGAGCTTCTCGTATACCTTCTCCTCGGAGCCGTCGTCAGGCTCGATTGTGAGGGTGTAGAAGTTCGAACCGTCGTCCTCGAGGTGAACCGTACCGGACACCTCGGCGATCGGGGTCTTGTTCTTGGGTATGCGGGCCTCGAACAGCTCCTGCACACGAGGTAGACCGCCGGTGATGTCGCCACCGACACCGCCCTGGTGGAACGTACGCATTGTCAGCTGCGTGCCGGGCTCACCAATAGACTGTGCGGCCACGATGCCCACTGCCTCGCCGATATCAACGAGGTGGCCGGAGGCCATGGACTTGCCGTAGCACTTCGCGCACACGCCGGACGGGGTCTGGCAGGTGAGCACGGAACGCACCTTGATCTCCTCGATGCCCTTCTCTACCAAGAGGTCGATGTTGGCATCGGTCAAATCGGCACCGGCTTCGAGGACAACGTTGCCCTCAGAATCCGTGGCATCCTGGGCGAGAACGCGGCCGGAGACGGAGGTCTCGATGAGACCATCACGCTCGTAGCCAACGACGGTGCCCTCGGAATCGCGCTGGGCATGGCAAACCGCGACGCGGATACCCATGTGGGTACCGCAGTCTTCCTCGCGGACGATGACGTCCTGCGCGACGTCGACGAGACGACGCGTGAGGTAACCGGAGTCGGCGGTACGCAGAGCCGTATCGGCCAGGCCCTTACGGGAACCGTGGGAGTTGTTGAAGTACTCCAGCACGTTGAGGCCTTCACGGAACGACGTCTTAATCGGGCGGGTGATGTACTCACCGCGTGAATTCACCACCATGCCCTTCATGCCGGCCAGGGTCCACAGCTGACGCATGTTACCGGCAGCACCGGACTTCACGATCATCGGGATCGGGTTATCGTCCGGGTACAGGTTCTCCACGGCCTTGCCGACGACGTCGGTAGCGTCCTTCCACAGCTCGACCAGGCGATCGTACCGTTCGCGCTGGGTAAGGGCGCCCTTAACCCAGTACTTGTTCTCCACCTCAGCAGCGGCCTTCTCGTAATCCTCGAGGATTTCCTTCTTGTTCGGAAGCACGAGAACGTCGCTCATGGTGATGGTCACGCCGGAGCGGGTGGCCCAGTAGAAGCCAGCATCCTTCATCTTGTCCACCGTCTGCGCGATGGTGATCATCGGGTACTTGGCTGCCAGGTCATTAATCACGTCACCGAGCAGGATCTTGCCTTCGCCACCGCCCTTGCGGACCATGACGCCCTCAAGGTACGGGTAGTTCCACGGCAGGAGCTCGTTGAAGTAGATACGGCCGAGCGTGGTCATCGCCGTCCAGGTATCGCCGCGCTGCCAGCCATCGGGGAAGTACTCCGCCTCGATATCGGCCGGCGGGCGCAGGTGCGAAATGCGCACGCGGATGGGGGCCTGCAGGCCGATCTGCTCACGGTCGTAAGCCATGATGGCCTCGGCCACGGAGGAGTACTCGCCCTCGGCGGGGTGATCCGTGGTGGCGGGCTTGTAACGGCCCTGGCCACCGATCTCGTCCTCGCGCTTGTTCATGGTGAGGAAGTACAGGCCGGTCACCATGTCCAGACGCGGCATGGCCAGCGGCTTGCCGGATGCCGGGGAGAGGATGTTGTTGGAGGCGAGCATGAGGATGCGGGCCTCGGCCTGAGCCTCTGCGGACAGCGGCAGGTGGACAGCCATCTGGTCACCATCGAAGTCGGCGTTGAATGCCTCACAGGCGAGAGGGTGCAGCTGGATGGCCTTGCCCTCCACGAGCTTCGGCTCGAACGCCTGAATGCCCAGGCGGTGCAGCGTAGGCGCACGGTTGAGCATCACGGGATGCTCGGAAATGGCCTCTTCCAGCACGTCCCACACCTCGGGACGCTGGCGCTCCACCATGCGCTTGGCGCTCTTGATGTTCTGCGCGTATTCCTTCTCCACCAGGGACTTCATAACGAAGGGCTTGAACAGTTCCAACGCCATGAGCTTGGGCAGGCCACACTCGTGAAGCTTGAGCTGCGGGCCAACAATAATCACGGAACGACCGGAGTAATCAACACGCTTACCCAGCAGGTTCTGGCGGAAACGGCCCTGCTTGCCCTTGAGCAGATCGCTCAGCGACTTGAGAGCACGGTTGCCCGGGCCGGTGACGGCACGGCCGTGGCGGCCGTTGTCAAACAGCGCGTCGACGGACTCCTGCAGCATGCGCTTCTCGTTGTTGACGATGATCTCGGGGGCACCGAGGTCGATCATGCGCTTCAGGCGATTGTTGCGGTTGATCACGCGACGGTACAGATCGTTGAGGTCTGAGGTGGCGAAACGGCCACCGTCGAGCTGCACCATCGGGCGCAGCTCCGGCGGGATCACCGGGATGCAATCAAGGATCATGGAAGCCGGGTCATTGCCGGAGCGCTGGAACGCGGCGACAACCTTGAGGCGCTTGAGGGCGCGCATCTTCTTCTGGCCCTTGCCCTCCTTGATGATGGTGCGGAGGTTCTCCGCCTCGGCATCAAGGTCAAAGTTACGCACTAGGGTCTGGATAGCCTCGGCACCCATGCCGCCGGTGAAGTAATCCTCGTAGCGATCAACAAGCTCTTCGTAGATGGTCTCGTCGATGATCATCTGCTTGGGGGCGAGCTTGACAAAGGTGTTCCAAATCTCGTCGAGGCGCTCAACTTCACGCTCAGCGGCCTGACGGATGTGGGTGATTTCGCGGTTCGCGGCGGACTGCACCTTCTTACGGGCATCAGCCTTCGCACCGTTGGCCTCGAGCTCAGCGAGATCCTCCTCGAGCTTCTTGGAACGCTCCTGGATCTCCTCCTCGGCGTCGGCCTCCACGTCCTTCTTCTCCAGAAGCATGTCGGCCTCGAGGGTGGTGAGGTCATCGTGGCGGGCCTCCTCATCAACGGTGGTGATGATGTTGGCCGCGAAGTAAATAACGCGCTCCAGGTCCTTCGGAGCGAGGTCCAGAAGGTAGCCCAGGCGGGAGGGCACGCCCTTGAAGTACCAAATGTGGGTCACCGGGGCGGCGAGCTCAATGTGGCCCATCCGCTCACGGCGCACCTTGGACTTGGTCACCTCAACGCCGCAGCGCTCACAGATGATGCCCTTGTAACGGACGCGCTTGTACTTACCGCACTGGCACTCCCAGTCGCGGGTAGGTCCGAAGATACGCTCGCAGAACAGGCCGTCTTTCTCTGGCTTCAGGGTGCGGTAGTTAATGGTCTCCGGCTTCTTCACCTCGCCCTTGGACCAACGACGGATGTCGTCGGCAGAGGCGAGGCCGATGCGGAGTTCGTCAAAGTAGTTGACGTCGAGCACAGTGTAAACCTTTCACTCGTGATGTAGTCACGAGGCTGTTCGTCTTTTGTAAGAGTAATTCTGGTTCGAATGCAGGCGGACAAGCCGCCTACCTGCTATGCGATATCGTCTGTGCGCTCGTCGCGGGACAGGTTAATGCCCAGGGACGCACTCGCCGATTCGAACTCGTCGTCATCTGCACCGCTGAGCTCAACAGGCGTTCCGTCGGCAGACAGAACCTCCACATTGAGGCACAGGGACTGCAGCTCCTTCAGCAGCACCTTGAAGGACTCCGGGATACCAGGATCGGGGATGTTGTCACCCTTCACGATCGCCTCGTACACCCGAACACGGCCGTTCACGTCGTCCGACTTGATGGTCAGGAGCTCCTGCAGCGTGTAGGCAGCGCCGTACGCCTGCATGGCCCACACCTCCATCTCGCCGAAGCGCTGGCCACCGAACTGTGCCTTACCACCCAGCGGCTGCTGGGTAATCATGGAGTACGGGCCAGTGGAACGTGCGTGAATCTTCTCATCCACGAGGTGGTGCAGCTTGAGCATGTACTTCTCACCGACACACACCGGGTACTTGAACGGCTCGCCGGACCGACCGTCGAAAAGCTTGGCCTTACCGAACTTATCAACCAGCCGGTTGCCATCGCGGTCGGGCAACGTGGAGCCGAGCAGACCCTCGATCTCCTCGTTGGTGGCACCGTCGAACACCGGGGTAGCCAGAAGCGAGTTCGGCGGAACCTCACGCAGATCGTCCGGAATACGCTTGGCCCAATCCGGGTCACCCTCGATGGCCCAGCCGGACTTAGCCAGCCAGCCGAGGTGAACTTCGAGCACCTGACCGATATTCATACGACGCGGCACACCGTGTGTGTTGAGGATGATATCGATCGGGGTACCGTCCTCCATGAACGGCATGTCTTCCTGCGGCAGGATCTTGCCCACAACACCCTTGTTGCCGTGGCGGCCGGCGAGCTTATCGCCGTCCTGAATCTTGCGCTTCTGGGCAACGTGGATGCGAATCATCTCGTTGACTCCCGGAGGCAGCTCGTCGCCGTCTTCACGGGAGAACCGGGACACGCCGATGACCTTGCCGGTCTCACCGTGCGGAACCTTGAGGGAGGTGTCGCGCACCTCGCGGGCCTTCTCGCCGAAGATGGCGCGCAGCAGGCGCTCCTCGGGGGTAAGCTCGGTCTCGCCCTTCGGGGTGACCTTGCCCACCAGGATGTCGCCGTCACGAACGTCCGCACCGATGCGGACGATGCCGCGCTCGTCGAGGTCCTTGAGCACGTCCTCGCTCACGTTCGGGATCTCACGGGTGATCTCCTCGGCACCGAGCTTGGTGTCGCGGGCATCGATCTCGTGCTCCTCGATGTGGATCGAGGTGAGGATGTCCTCCTCCACCACGCGCTGGTTAAGGATAATGGCGTCCTCGTAGTTGTGGCCTTCCCACGGCATGAACGCCACGAGGAGGTTGACACCGAGGGACATTTCACCGTCGTGGGTGCCGGGGCCGTCGGCCATGACCTGGCCCTGCTCAACGCGGTCACCGATGTTGACAATCGGCTTCTGGTTGTAGCACGTGTTCTGGTTCGTGCGCTCGAACTTGCGCAGCATGTACGTGTCGCGCTTGCCCTCATCGCTCATGACGGTGATGAAATCGGCGCACACGTTCTCCACAACACCGGCGTGCTTGTTGATCACAAGGTCGCCAGCGTCGTAGGCGGCCGGTGCCTCCATGCCCGTGCCCACGTACGGGGACTGGGAACGGATCAGCGGCACGGCCTGGCGCTGCATGTTCGCGCCCATGAGGGCACGGTTAGCGTCGTCGTGCTCGAGGAACGGAATCATGGCGGTAGCAACCGACACGATCTGGCGCGGGGACACGTCGATGTACTCGATCTGCTCCGGGCCAACAACCTCGATGGCGCCGTCCTTGAGGCGAACCTCGTTACGCTGCTGGGTGATAACACCGTTCTCATCGTGCTCGGTGTCAGCCTGGCCGATGACGTAACGGTCTTCCTCATCAGCGGTGAGGAAATCGACCTGGTCGATGATCTTGCCGTTTTCTACCTTCTGGTACGGCGTCTCGATGAAACCGAACGGGTTGACGCGGGCGTAGGAAGCCAGCGAACCGATGAGGCCAATGTTCGGGCCCTCAGGGGTCTCAATGGGGCACATGCGACCGTAGTGGGACGGGTGCACGTCACGAACTTCGATGCCGGCACGCTCACGGGACAGGCCGCCGGGGCCCAGAGCCGAGAGGCGACGCTTGTGCGTGAGGCCGGACAGGGAGTTGTTCTGATCCATGAACTGGGAGAGCTGGCTTGTTCCGAAGAATTCGCGGATAGCTGCACTCACAGGGCGCACGTTGATCAGGCTGGTAGGCGTGATCGACTCCGCGTCCTGCGTGGTCATGCGCTCGCGCACCACGCGCTCCATGCGCGCCAGACCAACGCGCACCTGGTTCTGAATCAATTCGCCCACGGTACGCAAGCGACGGTTACCAAAGTGGTCAATATCGTCGGTCTCGAGCGGGATCTCCACGCCATCCGGGGAGGTCATGGTGCGCTCGCCGGCGTGCAGACGCACTAGGTACTCGATGGTGGTGGCGATGTCCTCTTCAGTGAGGGTCTTCACGCCATCGTGGTCGCCACCGAGGCCAAGCTTGCGGTTGACTTTGTAGCGGCCCACCTTTGCAAGGTCGTACCGCTTTGGCTTAAAGAAGCTGTTCTCCAGCAAAGCCTGCGCAAGGTCGCGCGTGGGCTGCTCGCCCGGGCGCTGCTTGCGGTAGATCTCGAGCAATGCCTCGTCCTCGGAGGCTGCACCGTCGTTCTCCAGGGTCGACATCATGATCTCGGAGAAGCCGAAGCGCTCGCGGATCTTCTCCTCGCTCCAGCCCAGGGCCTTGAGGAGGAGGGTCACCGGCTGGCGACGCTTACGGTCGATACGGACACCTACGGTGTCCTTCTTATCGACGTCAATTTCGAGCCACGCACCGCGGGAAGGAATAACCTTCACCGAGTGAAGCGGGCGCTCCGTGGACTTATCAAGAGTCTCATCGAAGTACACGCCTGGGGAACGCACGAGCTGAGAGACGACGACACGCTCGGTGCCGTTGACGATGAAGGTGCCCTTGGGGGTCATCATCGGGAAATCGCCAATGAACACCGTCTGCGACTTAATCTCGCCGGTGTCCTTGTTCTCAAACTCCGCAGTCACATACAGCGGTGCAGAGTAGTTAATGTCCTTCTCTTTACACTCATCAACGCTGGCCTTCACCTGCTCGAAGTACGGCTCCGAGAGGGACAGGCTCATGTTGCCAGAGAAGTCCTGAATAGGAGACAGCTCCTCGAGGATATCTTCAAGGCCACTCGTCACCTTGAAATCCTCGCCGTGCTCAGCCTTCTGCTGCTCACGCCACTCGGGCGTGCCAATGAGCCAAGCAAACGAATTCAGTTGTAGGTCTAGTAATCCAGGTAGCCCAATAGGCTCCTTGATCTTCGCGAACGAGTATCGCTTAGGAGCTCCAGGGTTCTTTACATTCAGATTGGTCTGGCGGGAGACTGCCAAGATGCATCCTTCCAGCACCTCGCGCGGCCAGAAGCACCCCACTATTTGAGCACCTGACCGCTTGGTTTTGTATAAGCTTTCGGTCTGCTATAGGAACCGGTGCCCAGATAGCACTGAATGACCTTGTCAAATTCCAGCTTTTGCTTTCTTTTGATCAAGGCCTTCAATCATCGACCACCGATTCTAGCGCAACAAACTACCATAGCCCACTACGGTCAGTTTGTAAAGTGCCGCTTTCTCCGTTTGTCAAATACGCCGAATATCCCCAGCGCACCAAGCACAAGCACGACTGCCCCGATACCTGCCGCAATCCAGTTCGCCGTCTTCCACGCCGTTGGGTTTGCCACGTTCTCGGCGATCTCCATCAACGCGTCTTTATCTTCTTGGGACATCGTCCCGTTGAACAGGAGAACATCATCACGCTGCTCGCCTGTGAGGTAGTAATCCTCCACGGCCTCATCCATGCCGACGATCATTCCGGTGGCCTTGTCCACATCGATGTCCCGCTTGGCGCCATGGTACAACACCCGGCCCATGGCATCGGGTTCCCCCACCGCCTGTGGCTCAAAATCTTGCCGGTACGTCACTATGTCGCGCCCGTCCACTTCGGACTCCCCCGACTTCACCGCGGGCTTCGCCGCCCGCAACGTGACGTCGAAGAGCGGGTACTCGTCAGCCTCGGCGTTGGGAGGGAACGCGAACCACAGGCCGTCCACATCCACCGTAGCCACGGGGCTGGCCAGCTGCTCCGACACGGTTGCCGGCGTCAGCGCCTCACCGCTCATGCGGTCAAACCGGTAGCTATACACCTCGGCGCTGAGCAACCCGTCCAGATCCGTGGCCCGCCCTGTGCGCCTGGTAGACAACCCAATCCGGGCTGTGGCCTCCTCGTTGGTGATGGGCGAGGTGTACACCACGTGCAGCTGCCGCTCCACAGGCTCAATCTTGGTGGCTGCATCCGCCACCGCGAGGCTCTTGGCGGAGTCGTCGGTGAGGGTGTAGGTCAGTTCGCCGTGCGCCACTGGAACGTTCTCCCCCACCTGCGTCAGGCGAGGCGTGACAAGCCCCCACACCAGAAGGGCCAAGCCGATGCCGATAAGCAAGGCGGAGACTACTCGTGAACGTGGAAGCATGGCCCTACTCTACCTCGAAGGACCGGCCGAACCGCAACCACTGCCACCAATCCCGGCCCGCCGCGGCGGCCGACTCGGCAGGTTGTGACGACCGGGCCGGGTTGTGCGCGGATGCGTGCCGTTATCGGCCCGCCCTGCCGCGGCACTCGACCGTCCCGGACAGGTAGGCCGGGTTCTGCACGACGGCGGCGTTGGCGAATAAAAGGGCAGAAAAAATCCCCCACCCCCGAAGCGGTGAGGGAAAGTTCTACGCGAGGTAGGACTACTTGAGGGATGCGGTTGCGCCAGCCTCTTCGAGCTTGGTCTTAGCAGCCTCAGCGTCCTCCTTGGAAGCACCCTCGAGGATAGCCTTAGGAGCAGCCTCAACGAGCTCCTTAGCTTCCTTCAGGCCCAGGCCGGAGACGATCTCACGGACAACCTTGATCACGCCGATCTTCTTGGCTCCCACGTCCTCGAGCACGACGTCGAACTCGGTCTTCTCTTCCTCAGCAGCAGCCTCGCCACCTGCAGCGCCAGCGGCAGCAACAGCAACCGGAGCAGCAGCGGTAACGTCGAAGGTCTCTTCGAACAGCTTGGTGAACTCAGAGAGCTCGATGAGGGTCATTTCCTTGAAAGCTTCGATGAGCTCTTCGTTGGTGTACTTAGCCATAACGGTCAAGTCCTTTCAGTTTGTTTTCCGGGTTACCACCCGGGGAGGTAAATGGTGATGAAATTTTCGATCCTGTTAGCAGGCGAAGTAGGTTACTTCTTCTCCTGCAGTGCAGCGGAAAGACGTGCGACCTGGGATGCGGGAGCAGAGAACAGGCCAGCAGCCTGCGTCATCTTGCCCTTCAGGGCACCAGCCAGCTTGGCCAGCGTGGTCTCGCGATCGTCGAGGTCTGCAAGCGCCTTGACCTGGTCAGCGCTGAGCGCAGCGCCGTCCATGTAGCCGCCCTTCACAACGAACTTGTCGTTGGTAGAGCCAAACTTCTTCATGGCCTTGGCAGCGTCCACTGCCTCGCCCTTAATAAAGGCGACAGCGGTAGGACCGGTGAGGAGATCATCAAGGCCCTCAATGCCAGCCTCAGCTGCGGCAAGCTTGATGAGGGTGTTCTTGGCGACGTGGTACTTCACGTCGTTACCGAGATCAGTACGGAAATCGGTGATCTGCTGAACAGTCAGACCACGGTACTCAGTGAGAACCAGCGAATCAGCCTCGTCAAAGTACTCCTTGAGTTTTGCGAGCTCCGCAGTATTCTTCGGGTTTGCCATTTCCTCGCCTCCTTCCATTAAACGGTTCTTCAAAAATTGTCCGCCACGAGGCATAAATAATGCCCCGTGCAAGAGCACAGGGCACAAACCAATTCAATCATTGGAAGGTGTTGCAAGTGACTCCTGCGTGGGCCGTTTCCTTGAAGAGGAAACCTTCGAGCCTTTCGGCTGACCGACGGTCTACGGTGAAACTTGGTCTAGGACGTCTCTCAACGCCCTCTCACAAACTTCGTCCACAAACCATACAGCCCACGCGGAATCAACGCAAATTAGCTGGACAAGCTGGACGAGGACGTGTCAGCGGAGATGCTTGCCGCCGGGATCGACTCGTACACGTACTCCTCCGACTGCACCTCACGGAACACATCACCGGGAAGGGTGACGGAGCCGAGGATTTGGGTGCGGGGGACGTAGCGGAAGTTGAAGAGGCCTGTCTTCCACAGGAGCTCAAACTCCACGGGCGTGTTCGCGGGCACGTCCTCAGGCAGCGGGAAGGACCACTCTCCTGGGGAAAGCTGGGTGGGCTCCAGCGTCGACAAGCGAGGTGCGATAGCCGAGGGGCCCGCAACCAGACCAGCCTCGTCGAGAGCCCGGGTGAAGATCGTCAGCGGGGTGCCGGCCGGAAGCGGAGTATCCACATTGACAGTCACCGCGATGGGGAGGCGCAAAACCTGGCCCTCAGAAACGACCGTCCCGATGGTGAACGTGATGCCGGGGGCCTCCTGCGCCAGGGCCACAGAAGGAAGCGATGCCAGGGCCACAGTAGCGGCGGAACCGGCGAGGAACGTACGACGATTGAGTGTGAAAGTCATGTCTACCTACTTCTTAGTGATCTTGAAGATGCCGCCGACCGTACCCTGCCACCAGGTGCCGTTATCGTCGATCGTGCCCACCATCTGAAGCGTATCAACGCCAAAGACGGTAACCAGGCCCGGGAAATCCTGCGAGTACACGGTCTCGCCGGTTTCCATGTCAATGATGGTGCCTGAGATGACTGAACCGTTGACCAGACCGAAGCGCTTGCGCTCGCACACGTAGATGTAGCCATCCGCCGTGGACAGGCGGGGCACAACTGCCGAGTACACATCGTCACGCTTCCACACCGGAGTCAGGCCTGCGGCGGTGACATCGTACCGTTCCAGGCCCGGTGCGAACAGCGCGTTCGCGGGCTTGGACGGGCCTGCGCCCTCCGGGTAGCGCGGATACGGGTAGCCGAACGTGGATCCCACAACGATGGAATTCTGCACGCCAATAGCCGAACACTCCGTGCCCGAGGCACCCGGAGTGAACACACCGTGGGAACCCACCAGACGGCCCGTCGTGGTTTCGTACACAATGAGGTTCTCCTGCTCATCCGCATTATCGGTGAGCATGACGTAATCCGACCCGTTCGGGCCGAAGAAGGTGGGCGAGGCACCCGAGCCCCACGAAAGCTGGCCCGGCTTGCGGGCCGTGCCACGGTCATACAGCGCAAACCAGTCAATCGACGGCGTACCCTCATCATCTGCACTCAGCATGTAGATCGCGTGCGAGGTAACAACCGATACGCCCGACGGGCAGGCCGAGATGGAATTGTCCACGGTCTCGTATTCAGAGCCGGACTCGTTGAGGAAGATGGAGCGGATCTCGCGCTTATCCACATCCACCACGGCAAGCGCGCCGTGCGCCGAGGCGACCCACACACGGCCCTGCCAGTCCGGCACCACACCGACCACCTGGTCGCCCTCGTACTGGGACAGGAACTTAGTCAGGGAGACGCGCTCATCCACGTATACCCTGCTACCATCCGCCGAGTGGGCCACACGCAGGAGCGTGTTGGAACCATCGACGAAGACCATCCGATCCTCGTTATCAATGAAGGCGTACACGCCGCCGAGGAGAGCGCCCTTAGGAACCTCAAGCGAGCCCAGTGTGCGGCCCGTCTCCGGATCCAAAATGGCCACCTTCGGCTGCAGGAACGTCAGCTTCGAGCCGAAGCGCTGGGTAACAAGTGCCTGGACGAAGCCATCCGAGCCGATCATGATCGTGGGGCAGGCACCACCCATATCGATGTGCTTCACATCCCATGGTCCTGCGCCCGGGCCGGGAACCGGCGAGCAGTCCGACGACTGCGCTTCGCCATGCATGCACGCCATTCCAGGCGCGCCGAGGTGTTCGTTTACCTCAGCGTTGTATTCAAAATTTGACTTGAATAATCCTCTAGGTGTGAGAATTTACTGTTGACATTCGGTATTTTACATACAAAAGTAACAAAAAACACCTCTGAGCAGCACTCTAGATATACAAGAGAGGTGCCTTAACGCTGGCGCAGAATCTCTTAGCTTGCGCCCCGCAGTAATCGCCGGCTGCCCAGCGATCCACGGACGTTTCCCGGCCCGCCTCGCCCGAAGTGCCAGAAGCCCAACCCTGGTGGGCCGAAAAGAGTACCACCCCGCGTAGCTCCCCCATCCCGACACACCTGCCTGATCTCCCAGGCCGCTTCCCGGCCCGGTCGCTTTCAACCACCCGCAGTCCGAATCGGAGTGGGCCAACAAAAAGCGCCCCCGCACCCACATGGGTTACGGAGGCGCCTCGCAGCTAGCTTTACATCACTAGCTGCCTTTGGTGCTCAGCCTTGCAGCCGACGAGCTTAGTCCTGCTCGGTGAAGTTCTTCTGCACCGTCGGATCAACCTGGATTCCAGGGCCGTTCGTTGCAGCGATGGTGACCTTCTTCAGGTAAATGCCCTTGGAGGAGCTGGGCTTGAGACGGTTGATCTCCTCGAGGAGAGCGCCGTAGTTCTCAGCGAGCTTCTCTGCATCGAAGGAAGCCTTGCCAATGAGAGCGTGCAGGTTGGAAGCCTTGTCAACGCGGAAGGAAATCTTGCCGCCCTTGATCTCCTTCACAGCCTTGGCAACGTCCGGGGTAACCGTGCCCGTCTTCGGGTTCGGCATGAGGCCACGCGGGCCGAGAACGCGAGCAACGCGGCCGACCTTGGCCATCTGATCCGGGGTTGCGATAGCAGCGTCGAAGTCGGTCCAGCCGCCTTGGATCTTCTCGATCAGCTCAGCGGTGCCGACGTAATCAGCGCCAGCCTCTTCAGCAGCGGTAGCGTTGGTGCCTTCTGCGAAGACCACAACGCGAACTTCCTTGCCGGTGCCGTTAGGCAGGGACACGGTGCCACGAACGAGCTGATCAGCCTTGCGGGGATCAACGCCGAGACGCATCACAACGTCGATGGAGGCATCGTAGTTCTTGGAGGAGGTCTCCTTGGCCAGCTTCACAGCCTCGAGCGGGGTGTAGAGGTGGCTGGAGTCAATCTTTTCCGCGTTCTCGCGGTACGCCTTGGAGCGCTTTGCCATAATTCATCAATCCTTTCGGAGATGGGTTCGATGTGTGGTGAACGGGCCTGGCCGGCCCTTCCACAATTGAGCGTGCTGTGCCACTAGGTGGCACACAGTTCATGGCCCGGTTGGAATTCTTCGTCGAAAAGCCAAAGAAACCGGGCCAGGAAGTTACAGACCCTCGACGACGATGCCCATCGAGCGGGCGGTGCCGGCGATGATCTTGGCGGCGGCGTCGATGTCGCGCGCGTTGAGGTCAGGCTCCTTCTGCTTAGCAATTTCCTTGACCTGGTCGAGCGTGACCTTGCCCACCTTATCGGTGTGCGGAACGCCGGAGCCCTTCTTCAGCCCAGCAGCCTTGAGCAGCAGCTGCGCTGCCGGAGGGGTCTTGAGCTTGAAGTCAAAGGAGCGGTCTTCGTAGACGGTGATTTCTACAGGCACAATGTTGCCACGCTGAGACTCAGTGGCAGCGTTGTACGCCTTGCAGAACTCCATCATGTTCACGCCGTGCGCACCAAGGGCAGGACCAACCGGCGGTGCAGGGTTCGCCTGACCAGCCTCGATCTGCAGCTTAATGAGGGCCGTGACCTTCTTCTTCGGGGGCATCTTCTACCTACTTTCCTTGTTACCAGCGGGCCGCCGCGAGATGCTTATGTAGGGCGACCTACCGTCCGGATGCCTTGTTACAGCCACCGGGAAACGTACACTTACATGCCTTTAAGGCACGGGCGCAAATTTTACACCACGTGCGCTTAAAAAAGCTAATTGATCTTTTCCACCTGATCGAAGGTGAGCTCCACCGGCGTATCGCGGCCGAAGATGGACACGAGGGCGTGGAGCTTGCCGGAATCGCGGTCGATATCCGAGATCGTCGCGGACACCGTTGCCAGCGCGCCGGAGAGAATCGTCACGGACTCGCCGACCTCGAAGTCGACCTCCACCGGCTTCTTCTCCTGGGCCGGGGCAGCGACCACGGTCTCCCCCTCGGCGTTAGGTTCCGTCTCGTCGGCGGTCTGCTGCGGCATGAGGAACTTGGCCACATCGCGCGGCTTGACGGGCGTAGCCTGGCCCTCATTGCCCACGAAGCTGGTCACGCCCGGCGTACCGCGAACCACGGACCACACGGAATCATTCATCTCCATGCGGACGAGGACGTAGCCGGGAAGGAGCTTCTTCTTGACAATCTTCTTCTTGCCGTCCTTCATCTCGGTGACTTCTTCCACCGGTACGACGATGTCGTGGATGTACTCATCCACCTCAAGGTTCTCGGCGCGCTGGGTGAGGTTGGTCTTCACCTTGTTTTCGTAGCCGGAGTACGTCTGGATGATGTACCACGTGCCCGGCAGCTTCTTGAGCTCCCGGATGTACGCGCGCAGACGCGCCTTGTACTCCTTGAGAGCCTTCTCCTCCGCCGAGACCTCCTCCTCAGCCGTGGCATCGTCCCCGGCCGGGGTTTCCGCAGCTTCCGGTGCGTCGTGTGTCTCCGTAGCTTCCGGAGCCTCGGTAGCTTCCGGTGCGTCCACGTTTTCTTCCAGCTTTTCGACGTTGTCCTGCGTCGTAGCGTCTTCCATCACAAAAACCTCTTCACTTCAAAAATTTATCCCGCCTACTTGGTAACCAAGCGGCGGGATCATTAAGTATCAAGAACTTTTATACCATCTAGCCTACGGAGTGAGCAACCAATGCACACCCTTGAAAGTAAGGATGTCCGTTCCCCAGACGATGATGGTCATAACGATGAGGAACAGGAACACAATGAGCGTGTAGTTCAGCATCTGCTTGCTCGAAGGCCAAATAACCTTCCGCATCTGCTCGATAACTTCGGGGATGAAGGTCTTGACCCCGCCGCCCCACTTCTCGTCCTTTTCTTCCTTGATGAGCCGCTTCTCAGCGTAGGCGTCAGCGCTCGTAGTGCTCGCACCCGTAAGCTGCCGCTTACCGGTCGGACGAGCCGTGCGATTTTCCTCAGCCACGTTTAATCCTCTTTGCGCTAGAAGTACTTTGCAGGGGCGACAGGACTCGAACCTGCAACCTGCGGTTTTGGAGACCGCTGCTCTACCAATTGAGCCACGCCCCTTTGCCGGGCGTGCACTTTACATGCACCCGACACACTGTACCAGAAAACCCTCGCACCTTGGCGAGGGCGGTCAGTGCAGTAGCGGTGGAGAGGTTCGAACTCTCGACCTCACGATTATGAGTCGTGCGCTCTCACCAGCTGAGCTACACCGCCATTTGTTCTAATAAAAGAACAGAGCCCCCTAACAGAATCGAACTGTTGACCTTTTCCTTACCATGGAAACGCTCTACCGACTGAGCTAAGGGGGCCGGTGCTTCTTTTTTGAAGCCTTGGATAGAGTAACCGACATCCATACGTTCACACAAATCGGCATGTCATACGCGTTTTCTCCACATGTTCGCGCGTAAGTTCCTACGCATGTGTGCGGTGCGTGGCCCGGCGGCGGATCACACGCAGCAAGTTAGGTCGCGCTGGGCCGAGTACGTCCCGCCGCCCCCTTGGCAGCGGATGTGACCATGCAACGCGCACAGGACTGCTTCCGTAACCCGGCCCGGTGTTGCCCTAGACACGTGAGGCTCCTGCGTTCTGGGCCGGGATGAGGCGCCCCCCGCGCCTGATACAGCCCAGTGCGGTCAGCTGCGTAAGTTTCGCGCACCTCGGGGCCGGGATCGGGGCGCTGCCGCCCCCATGCGATTTGGATGCAACCACCCCACGCATACAAAAAATCCCGGCCGTAAGGACCGGGATTGTTTGTGCCAGGTAGAAGATTCGAACTTCTGTAGGCGAAAGCCGACGGATTTACAGTCCGCTCCCTTTGGCCACTCGGGCAACCTGGCGCACACTCCGTGAGTGCGAGACATACTTTACTATGCACCCACCCCATTAAGGCAAACTGGCTGCACAGGGCGCTTAACGCACGCGCGAGATGGAGTATTCAGTAAGAGAGCGCAGTGCCGAACGCACCGGCCCTTCAGGTAAAGTTTGCAAAACGTCGAACGCCTTCGTGGCGAAGGATTCAACCACATCGAGAGCCTGCGCACGACCATCGGTTTGCTCGATGAGCTCCAGGGCGCGATCAACTTCCGAGTCGCTGGTTAGTGGCCCGGTCAGGATGGATCGCAGCTCGTCGCCAGCAGCCGAATCCTCTTTCATCGCAAACAGGACAGGAAGCGTAAACACGCCCTCCCTCAGGTCAGTGCCACGTGTCTTGCCCGATTCCTCCGAGGCAGAGAAAATGTCGATGATGTCATCGACGATCTGGAAGATCGTGCCGATGTACACGCCGAATTGCTGCAGGGCGGAAATAATCTCCGGGGAGCAGCCTCCGTGCAGTGCACCGAGGTAGCCCGCGGACGAGATAAGCACGCCGGTCTTCTCGTGGACCACATTGAGGTAGTGCTCGATCTTGTCACCGTCGCCGGGTCCTACGGTTTCGCGCATTTGGCCGGTCACAAGGTCGCCGAAGGTCTGCGCAAAGTGGGCCACAGTTGGCGTGCCCAGTTCGGCCATAATCCGCGAGGCGTGAGCGAGAAGGATGTCACCAGCAAGAATGGCGACGGAGTTCCCCCACTTGGCATTCGCACTTTCCACACCGCGGCGGCGATCAGCTTCGTCCATCACATCGTCGTGGTAGAGCGTGGCCAGGTGAGTCATTTCAACCACGGTGGCCGCTTTGATCACCTCGGCGCACGATGCACGTGGGCCAAGTTGCGAGGCAAGAATTGCAAACATGGGCCGGAATCGTTTTCCGCCAGCTGCAGCCAGGTGAATGACTTTTTCGTTGACAAATTCTTCCCCGTGGTTGAGCTCACTCATGAGGAGCTCTTCCACGCGCTGCAGGTCAGTGGAGACCGTGGCCGCTAATTGGGGTTCGTCAAACGAAATCCCTGTCAAGGGCGTATCCCTATGCAGCCGGGCGCGGGTGTCATTCATGGTAAAAAAAGTTGCCCTCTGTCCGAAACGATGATGAATAAACTTACCCCTTTACCGTAGTCGAAACATGCATTTCTACCTACCCCAGGGTACAAATGAGGGCCATGGAGTATAAACCGGAGGTTGCCGTCATCGGTGCGGGGCCCGCTGGCTCAGCCGCTGCGATTCACCTAAAACACAAGGATGTTCTGCTCATTGACGCAGCAGAGTTTCCCCGCGATAAGACGTGCGGCGATGGACTCACCCCCCGGGCCATGAAAGAGTTGGATGCCCTCGGGGTCACCCTCCCCTTCCACACGCGTGGCCTCAAACTGCACGGTTTCGGCCACACCGCAACGATCCCGTGGCAGTGGGGCGTGGGCTCGGCAATGAAACGCCACGAGTTTGACGCGCTGCTCTACGACCGCGCCCCCGCGAAGAAGATCACCGGCACAGCGACGGCCCCCGAGGTGAGAAACGGGGAGCTTGTCAGCTTCCGGGTCGGTGACGATGTGGTCAAGCCCAGGGCCGTGCTTGTTGCCGACGGCGTGCGCTCCACCTTCGGCACTCAACTGGGCCGCACATGGCACAAGCAGCAGGTGTACGG
Source organism: Corynebacterium pyruviciproducens ATCC BAA-1742 (assembly GCF_000411375.1). Classification (GTDB taxonomy): domain Bacteria; phylum Actinomycetota; class Actinomycetes; order Mycobacteriales; family Mycobacteriaceae; genus Corynebacterium; species Corynebacterium pyruviciproducens. The sequence goes on from NZ_KE150448.1 coordinate 318,139, forward strand.
GATTGCGGCCCGCAGCTACTGCACTTCCACCCGCGCCGACGAGCCGTGGATCCACTCCCACTTCGGTGATCTTCCCGGTTACGGTTGGTTTTTCCCGCTTGTCGACGTCGCCAACGTGGGCTGTGGTGCTCTCTCCACCGCGGCTCGGCCGGCCAAGCTCAACACCAAGAAGCTGCTCCGCACGTACGCGGATTCCATCCGGGCCGAGTTCGGACTCGGCGAGCCCCAGGAAGTCACGTCTGCAGCTCTACCCATGGGTGGATCGGTGTCCGGTGTGGCAGGTAAAAACTGGGCCCTCCTGGGTGACTCCGCGTGCTGCGTCAACCCGCTCAACGGCGAGGGGATTGATTATGCACTGGAGACCGCCCGGCTCGCCAGCGAAATCATTGACACTGACATGCGTGTGTGGCCCAGTGTGTTGCGTGAACACTACGGGGAGACTTTTGCGCTCGCCCGCTCACTGGCGAAGCTCCTCACCTACCCCCGGATGCTCCCCACCTTCGGCCCCCTGGCGTTCCGCACCCCGCTGCGGTCCCTCCTCATGCCTACCGTGGCTCGGGCCATGGGAAACCTCATCGAGGACAGTGACCGGGACCTCGCGGCGCGCGCATGGCATGCTGCAGGAAAGGCAGCCGATACTCTCAATACCGCACCTTTGTGGAGGTAATGAGATACACACAACCCGGCCCGCCTCCACTTTCATCAGGAGCGATGGAGAAAGGCCGGGCCGGGAAACGTTTGGTTTTAGGGTTTCACCGCTGAATGCATCGCGGTGATCCCAAAGGTGAGGTTCTGCCAACCACAATCGGTCCACCCGTTGGCGTTCACGATGGATGCGAGCTCTTCCTGGTCGGGCCATGCGCGAATGGATTCCGCGAGGTACTCGTAGGCCTCACCGTTAGAGGAGACCTGCTTGGCTACCAGCGGGAGAACCCGCATGAGGTACTCCTTGTACACGAAGGAGAACACCGGCAGGATCGGGGTGGAAAACTCGGCGATGGTGAGCCGACCACCGGGTTTTGTCACACGAGCCATTTCACGCAGCGCCTGGCCTGTGTCTTGGATGTTACGCAGACCGAACGAGATCGTCACAGCGTCGAAGGTCTCGTCCGCGAAGGGCAACTGCATCCCATCGCCCACCACCTTGGGCACATCCCTCTTAGCACCAGCAGCGAGCATTCCCTGGGAGAAGTCGCACGCCACACACCAGGCACCTGACTTGGCTAGCTCCTCCGTCGACACGGCGCTGCCGGCGGCGAGGTCGAGAACCTTTTCGCCCGGCTTCAAGGCGAGGCGTTCCCGCACGCGGCGACGCCACATGCGGTCCTGCCCAAAGCTCAGGATGGTGTTGGTGATGTCGTAGTTCTTTCCCACATCATCAAACATTCGGGCGACATCTGACGGGTCTTTATCTAGGGTTGCTTTAGCCACAACGCCCTAGTCTAGCCGGAGCCTTTTAGACCCGGGCACCGAGCGCTTTCGCGGCCCATCGCGGGAGCTCCGGAATCGGGCCGAAGAAGGTCAGCGGCACGCGGTGGGATTGCTCGATGACGGCCGTGTAGTGTTTGACCAACTGGGTGCACAGGTTCTCCCACGTCTTCGGGCGCACGCCGTCGCGAGCAGCCTGGCACATGCGCGTGTAGTGCTGAGGGGAGGTCACCTGGTCAAGGGCATCCGATACGTGGTCCTCAAAGGTGTCTACCTCGAGCAGATAGCCATCGACTCCCTCGGTCACGAGATCGATGGGGCCACCTGCATGAGGCCCGATGACGGGAACCCCGGACGAGAGCGCCTCTTGGATTGTCTGGCAGAACGTCTCAAATTCGCCGGTGTGAACGAACACGTCAAAGCTGGCGTACGCCTCTGCGAGGTCCTCACCGGAAAGCGCACCGGTGAAAACAGCGTTGGGGAGGGCGTCGACAAGCGAATCCCGGTCCGGACCGTCACCGACGATAACAACCTGAACATCAGGGCGGGCGTCGAGCGGGGCCAGGCGACGGACGCCCTTCTCGGCAGCAAGCCGGCCCACAAACCCGACGATGATCTTGTCACCCTCGGGGGCCCACGTGAGGCGGAGGACATCGCTGCGTTTGGAGGGGTGGAACCGCACGGTGTCCACTCCCCGCCCCCAGTGGAAAATGTTGTGAACCCCGTGGGCTTCGAGCTCCGCGATCGACATGGAGCTGGGAGCCAAGGTGCGCTGGGCCATGTTGTGGATGTAGCGCGTCCACTCCCACACCGCAGTGGCCAGCAAGGTGAAGTGGTACTTGGTGGCAAAACCGGCCACATCGGTCTGGTAGATCGCGACGGCGGGGATGCGCAGCTGCCGGGCCGCAATCGCGCCCGCCGCCCCCAAAACGAAGGGGCTAGCCAGGTGCACAACGTCAGGCTTGAACTTGGCCAACGCCCGCATGACCGCCGTGGTGGGCACACCCACTGGCAGGGAATTGACACCGGGGAACATGATCGTGGGAACACGAACGATGGGGTAGCCCGCGTACTCGGCAGCTTCCTCCTCGTGCCCACGGGCACCCGGCGCGATGACGATCGCTTCATGGCCCTCTCGGCGGAGATGCTCGAGGACCCGGAGGACAGAGTTGGTCACCCCGTTGATGTTTGGCAAAAATGCTTCAGCCACAATCGCAACACGCATAACGGCTATTATGCACTAGCCACGTGACATTTTCGTTGAAGTTAGGTGAATTATCCGTTACTTCTCCGTGACACATAGGCCACAGCAGCAAGCCCTGCCGCAGCAACAAGGGACCCTATGAGCAGGATGGATAGGGCGGGCCGGAAAGCGAGCGTCCATTCCCGGCCGTCGACTTTGACCACATCTGGGCGCGACGAGTTGTACGTCACCCACACCCTCTGGCCCTCGTTGAGCCCGGTTGGGTAGAGCAAACCCGTCTCCGGGCTCTGCAGCGCCCCGTGGACATCTTGGAAATCAACCGAGGTGCGCAGCGTTCCCACCGAGGTCACCCGGGCCAGGGAGCGCACGGGTGCCTCAGCGATCAGCCGATCGTTGAGGTATGCCCCGCCAACCATGGCCACACACATGATCGCCACCAGGATCCAGGCACCGATGATGGCCTGCTTCACTCTTCTCATTACACGTGCATTCTCGCGCGCATCTTCTCGTGCATGGCACGGAGGTTGTCACGATCCGTCACGGCTTCTATGAGGCGCACGCCCGTGGGCTCGCGGTCGAGTTCCTTTTGCAGCCCGGGCAGATCGACAACCTTGCAGTAATCGATGCCGTAGGCATCTGCGATGCGTTCGATGGAGACGTCTGTGTGAGGCGTTCCAAAAAACGGCTCGAACATGGCCCGGTACTCCGGTGCACCTTGCTCCAGCGTTTCAAAAATCCCTCCGCCGTTGTCGTTGGCTACTACGATGGTGAGGTTTTCCGGCCGGGGGGAGCCGTCTACTGTGAGCAGCCCGCCAACATCGTGGAGGAACGTGACATCGCCTAGAAGGGCCACGGTGCGAGGCGCTGTGGACGAGGTGGGGTCTTGTGCCTGGTGCGCCAGCGCCACACCGATCGCTTGGCTCACGCTGCCGTCGATGCCGGCAGCACCGCGCGGCGAATACGTATCAACCCCTTGGAACGGAAGTCCGGCGAAGTGGATGTCCCGCACGGGATTGGAGGCACCTACGAACAGGGCGTTTCCCTGGTACAGCGAGTCTGCCACAGCTGCAGCCACGGTGAGCCCAGTGAAGTTTTCCAGCTGCTCGCGCACCGCTTCGGCGGCTAGCTCGCTCGCTGCGTCGACAATCTTCACCCAATCAGCACGCGGTGTACCGGTCACCTTCAGGCTCGTCACCACTTCCTGGGCTGTCCCCTCGGGATCCGTGACGTAGTGCTCACCCGGCTGGCGGACAATGATCTTGGGCACCTCGTTGGTGAGCTTCATCACGTCGCGGTGAAGCGTAGGGTGGCCCACCACGACGATCTGCTCTGGTTTTTCCAACTGGTCAAACATCGTCGCTGCAAGCGGATGGACGGGGTGATACGGGGCAGGGGCCGTCGGCTCTGCGAGCGTTGGCACATCCTCCAAACCAGGAATTTCCTTCGCACCATCTCCGGCAATGACCAGGGTGTTCTTGGTGATGTCGAGTTCGATTTCTCGTTCGTCCACCTCTGGTGTGCCCCACTTCCCCGCAGTCTCCGCCGGTTGGATGTTGTCCCCCAACTCGCCTACCAGCGGCGTATCGAACGGTACGTTGATGTGTACCTGTTGGTAAGCAAGAGCCTCGCGCACCGAATGGACTGTGGGGGCATACGGCTCGAAGAGCTTGTCCTGCACAATCGTCTGGCTGGTGCCCGTGCCCACGTAGCGTTCCGGCCGATCCGCGGACAGGACGACGAACGGGACGGCGGCGTAGTAGGCCTCGATCATCGCGGGCAGGCAGTTGGCCACGGCGGTACCCGACGTGGTGACCACCGGTACCGGTCGCCCAGTCACGCGGGCCATACCGAGTGCGGTGAACGAGGCTGACCGCTCGTCGATACGCGAATGGATCCGCAACCCAGACGCAGCGAAGGCCAGGGCCAACGGCGCGTTGCGCGAGCCCGGGCAATAGACGATGTCGGTGACCCCCGCGTGCTCAAGGTCCGCGACGATTTTCTTGGCCAACTCCGGTGAACTAGTCATGACTTCGATTGTAAATAATCCACACAATCTTTCAGTCGCCGATACCAGAAGTCCTCGTTGGCACACGGGGGAAAGTTCGTGGGGGTCACCGGGGTGACCACCAGCTGACCGTCGACGATGCGACGAGGTTCTGCCACATCCTCGTAGAAGAAGCTGCCCGTTCCCAGCCCGGCGGCGGGTTGGACATCCTGGGCCGCAGCAGTAGCAAGGCACGCGTACATCCCCACTCCGGTCTCCAGAGCGCTCGACACCGTCACACGCAGCCCCAAATCACGCTCCACCTTCAGAACATTTGTCGGCCCGCCCATCGGCTGGCACTTCAAAATGGCGTAGTCCACCCGCCCGCGAACCTGCAGCGGATCGCTTGCCTTACGGATGCTCTCATCAGCGGCAACGGGCGCATAGGGGCGCACTTGCTCGAGCTCCTCGACAGTCTGGCACGGCTGCTCCATGTACTCCAGTGGCCCGAGCTTCTGCGCGGCCTCAATGGCCTGCTCAACGCTCCACCCCCTGTTTGCATCGACCCTGATGAGGGCCTTAGGCATGAGCCGACGGACCTCCGCTACTCGTTCAACGTCATCGGCCAGGGACTGGCCCTTTTCCGCCACCTTCACCTTGACCGTGTTTACCCCGGGAAAGCGGGCCACGATGTTTTCCACATCGCGGGCAGGTACCGCCGGAACGGTACCGTTGACTTCCACTTTGTCTCGCTTGGGCTTGGGAACGCCCTCGAACGCAACCTCCAGGGCGCACTTCAACCACGTGGCAGCCTCAGGCGTTTCGTACTCCAGAAACGGCGACCACTCGGCCCACCCCTTCGGCCCCTCGATGAGCATCGCCTCCCTGTGGGTGATGCCGCGAAACTTGATCATCGGCAGATCCACTACTCGGGCCCGCTGCGCTATCTCCTCAAACGAATGCATGCCTCAAGCGTATCCGTTGAGCCTCAATCACCGTGGCTCCAATGCCCGGGACTTTCCTGCCCCGTTCGTTAGCCCGAGCCAGCGATGAGGACCCGCGTGGAGGGATCTGCGATACCCTTCCAACACTCTCGAAATCTTCGCACAAGCAAGACGATGAAGCGAACCGTTTTAGCGGTTATTTCACCTGGTAGTGATACATGTTCGAATAGATACAACTTACGTGTGACTGCCGTGTTCTATGGTCTGTTTCATACCAACCCAACGACCGCGCCGATGGCGCAGAAGGAAATCCCATGGAAGGTTCGTTTATCACCACGGAGCAACTGAAGAATCAGGGGCTATCCCACAGGCAGATAGCACAGAAGTTGGACAGCGGTGAACTGTTCCGCGTCCGCAGAGGATGGTATTGCACACACCAGCCAACCACCTTCGACCAGCTGCTCGTACTGCAAAAAATGCATCCCGAAATCGTGTTCACTGGCAAGACTGCCCTGGCACTGCATATGCACGAACTGCCGGAAGGCGAGATCGCAGCTCTTGTGCCTAAGAGCAAACGCGCCCCGGTGATCAAAGGTGTGAAAGTGACGAGGTCACGGTGCCTACGCTCTGAGAACGTGTTCGTGTTCCGGTGCGTTTCCATGATCGAAGCGGCGGCAACAGTCCCGGCGGAAGAACGTCCCCCGCAGTTGACCCGGCTGCTCAACGAGCACTACGCCAAGAAACAGGGTAAAGCGAAGTGGAACAAGGACGTCAAGCACCTGCGCAAGCGTTGCATGGCGCCCATCATCAAGAAGGAGTTCCCGCTCGTCGTGCCAGGGTGTTACTCACAACAAGAGCTGCACGTGGCGCAGGGGCTCATCACGCGTGGGTACGAGGTGGAAATGTGTCACGTGGTAGGCGGATACATGTTCGACATCTGGGTCAACGACACCGACGTTCTGGCGGAAGTGGATTCCTTCGCCTTCCACGACGGCCCCAGCCACCACGTTGAGTTTCGCAAGGACCGCTGGAAACAGAATGCGGCGACGATGGAAGGCTACCGAGTGTTGCGTTTCTCCACCGAGGACACCTTCCGCTATCTCCCCCTCGTGATAGAGGAGATCGTACGAGCGGTCCAATTCAAGTCCTCAACAACTCCTCCGCTGTGGACGTGGAGCGAGGGCGATGCCGCCTAACCGTATAGAGTTGCAACTATGACAGATAACCCGTTTGACCCGTCACAATGGAAGCCTGTGCCGGGATTTGAAGAGCTCACCGATATCACCTATCACCGCCACGTGGGTACCGAGCGGAAGGACGGAATCGTTCGCATTGCTTTCGACCGCCCAGAGGTGCGCAACGCCTTTCGGCCACACACCGTGGACGAGCTGTACAGGGCGCTGGACCACGCGCGGCAAACTCCAGACGTAGGCGTCATCCTCCTCACCGGCAACGGCCCGAGCCCGAAAGACGGTGGGTGGGGGTTCTGCTCCGGCGGCGACCAGCGCATCCGGGGCCGCTCCGGATATCAGTACGCCTCGGGTGACACCGCCGACACCGTGGATAAGGCGCGGGCGGGACGGCTTCATATCCTTGAAGTCCAACGCCTTATTAGGACCATGCCAAAGGTAGTTATCGCCCTTGTCAACGGGTGGGCCGCGGGCGGCGGACACTCGCTCCACGTAGTGTGCGACCTTACCTTGGCGAGCGAGGAAGAAGCACGGTTCAAGCAGACCGATGCGGACGTGGGATCGTTCGACGCCGGTTACGGATCCGCATACCTCGCAAAAATGGTCGGCCAAAAGAGGGCCCGCGAAATCTTCTTCCTTGGGCGCACGTACTCCGCCCAAGAGATGAAGGAGATGGGTGCCGTCAACGAGGTGGTTCCGCACAAGGACCTGGAAAAGGTTGGCATCGAGTGGGCACGCGAGATCAACGGCAAGTCCCCCACCGCCCAGCGCATGCTCAAGTTTGCGTTCAACCTCGTCGATGACGGGCTCATGGGGCAGCAGGTGTTCGCGGGAGAGGCAACTCGCCTGGCCTACATGACTGACGAGGCTGTTGAAGGCAGAGACAGCTTCTTGGAAAAGCGCGACCCTGACTGGTCCGAGTTCCCGTTCTACTACTGATGAAGAAGCTCAAAGAACTCCCCATCCCCAGCCCACACATGGTGGATGAGCTGGAGCGTGCCATCGCGGGTGAAGTAGCATACTGCCCCATTCCTGCCGGGAAGTCCGCAGGCGACACGGCGCGAGCCTCATCGTTGAGGGCTACCCAGAGGATCGGCGAGAGCATCGACGACGATGTTGCTCTGGTGGTGGCCACATCGGGATCCACTGGTGTGCCCAAGGGAGCCATGCTCACGGCACACAACTTGGTGAGCGGTGCGGATGCCACGCACGCCCGGTTGGGTGGCCCCTGCCCCTGGCTGTGCGCGTTGCCGGCCCATAATATTGCCGGGCTGCAGATCCTCATCAGATCCCTCGTCGCTGGCTACGACCCCCTTGTAATGGATGTGTCGCAGGGCTTTGACGTGGCCGAATTCGCACAGTACACCGCGGAGCTCGGCGCAGGTGGCTACACCTCGCTGGTGCCAAACCAGCTGGCAAAACTGCTGCGCACCCTGCAAGGCGTGGAGGCACTGCAGCAATATGAGGCGATTCTCGTCGGCGGTGCGCCCATCACCGGCGATATGGCTCACCGTGCCGAGAGGCTTGGCATCAACATCGTCACCACCTACGGTTCCTCGGAGACCTCCGGTGGCTGCGTGTACGACGGCACTCCCATCCCCGGCGCGAAAGTACAACTCCATGGGGAAAGAATCTGGCTCGGAGGCCCGATGGTGGCCAAGGGATACCGCAACGTCCCGAGCGACGAGGCCTTCCCTCAGCCCGGCTGGTTCCGCACCAGCGATGCCGGCCACATTGTCGACGGTAAATTGCAGGTCATCGGCCGCCTCGACGCGATCATCGATTCGGGAGGGCTGAAGCTGCACCCCGAGGTGCTGGAAAAGGCCATCCTCCAGGTGCCTGGAGTAACCGAAGTTGTGGTGGTTGGGGTACCGGATCCCCGACTTGGGTCTGCTATCTCCGCCGTGTACGCAGGAACTCCGACACCTGCGCAAGTGATTGAAGGGCTAGCGGATTTGCCACGCTGGCAGCTTCCCAAGCACCTGAATCACGTGGCGAACGTACCTCGAATGACGAGTGGAAAAGTGGACCGCAAGCAAGCGGAGAAACTAATCCTCGCTAGCACTGGCCTGCAGTAGCACCGCCACGTCCGCGGGCGTGTACGAGGCAGCGATCTGGCGATCATTAGCACCCGCCAGGTTCCGCTGCACGAGTGAATTGACCTGTGTGGAAGGGATGACTGCGAAGTTGCGTGGCTGGGCAAACACCTGGCGCACCTTGTGCCCTGAGCGAAGCTCCATGAGGTGCAGCCAGACATCGTCGGCGTGGGGCGCGTGGGCCGCAAAATCGCCACCGTGCTCCGCAACGTAATCGATGAAGCTCGCCGGGTACAGCACTCCGGAGACTCCGGTTGCGAAATGGAGGATGGATGCCGACGAGCTGATGGCCCGCGACCACTTGGCGTAGGGCCGGATGTGGCCGTCGCGCAACTCGATTCTGTGGGCCCGGTAGGCAACCACCGTGTCAAGCCGATACTGCCCCACCACCAGGAGTTTTTCCACCAACCACTCGGGGTAGATGATGTCATCATCAACGGTGATGACCCGGGTGCCGGTTCCGGCCACTTCGCGGAACTGATTCCAATACTTCGTATGCGGCCCGTAATGGCCGTCGGAACACCGTACCTGCACCCCGCGGTCGATAAGCCGCTGGAGAGACGCGGGATAGGGGGCGTAATAATCCTCCGGATCGAGCCACAGGAAAATAGGCACCTTGACGTAGCCACGCGCAAGGGATTCCAGTGTGAGATACACCTTCTTCAGGCGTTCACCATGCGTGGTGAGAGAAATGACAACGTCGCCGGTCTGCGGGATATGCCCGCGACCGAAGTGATTGAGGAGGTTGAGCGGCACGAGGCGGCCCAGGGTGAGGAAGATGCTCGCTACTTGCCCAAGCACATAGCTGACCCACATCCTGTACCTCCTTGTGAGCCATCGTTATCGTTTTTCTTCAAAGCGTGGATAATAGACCACATGCACGCAACAGTTCACGATTGGATCCAAGCCGCCCGACCGCATACATGGCCCAATGCCTTTGCGCCAGTGATCGTCGGCTCCGGTGCCGCCGCTTTCCACTTTGGCTTTGACCTCGGGCACATGTTACTCGCGCTTCTTGTGGCGTGGTCACTCATTCTAGGTGTGAACTTTGCAAACGACTACTCGGATGGCATCCGCGGAACAGACGAGGATCGCTCCGGCCCACTGCGGATTACCGCATCGGGCAAGGTAAACCCGACAACCGTCAAACTCGCCGCTTTTGGATGCTTCGGCATTGCTGCCATTTTCGGCCTCATTCTCACAGTATCTTCCGGGCATGTGTGGATGATTCTCATAGGAATCCTTTGCATTTTGGGGGCCTGGTTCTACACCGGCGGCAAGCACCCCTACGGCTACATCGGCCTCGGTGAGGTCGCGGTGTTCATCTTCTTTGGCCTCATCGCGGTGCTGGGAACCGAGTACACACAAGCAGACCGAGTTTCCTGGGTCGGTGTGTGCAGTGCCATCGCCATCGGTTGCATTTCCGCGGGCGTCAATCTTGCTAACAACATCCGTGATATCCCCACCGATGAGGCATCCGGCAAGATGACCCTCGCGGTCCGTCTGGGGGATCAGCGTGCCCGCTTCCTTTTCCAGGTTCTTGTTGCCGTGCCGTTCATCATGTCGTTCTTCATCGCGGCGCAGACCATCTACGCGCTCATCGCGCTGGCCGCACTCCCCCTCGCGTTTATCGCCGCCATGCCGGTGCGGGAAGGCAAGACCGGCAAAGACCTCATCCCCGTGCTGGGGCTCACCGGTCGCTGCATGATCGCGTGGGCGGTCATCACAGCGTTGGTCCTCGCTCTCTCTTAGCGGTGCTCGCGCATCGGCAAGGCCAACCCCCTACCGTCGCGCCTAGCGCACTCGTTGTGGGCCCACCCCCGATGATGTCGCCCGCCTACCGTCTACGCACCGGGCCAACTAGGGTCCGCTGTGCCGAGGTAGGGGAAAATTAGCGCTTGTCCAGCTCGTCGTCTATCCACTTCTTGCGGGCCTTGCGCTGGCGGTCCCATTCCGCCAGTTCCTCGGTCACGCGTTGGCGGAGCCCCTTGAACAGGAACATAGACAGCGGGAACGCGATGATGAGCGCGAGCAGCGCGGAAATCATCAGTGGGAATGTAATCCCCACGAGTACGGAGAGCCCCTGAATTACCGCGGTAAGGACGATGAAGAGCAGCAACCTCGCCAGCCCATACAGAACAACATCGAGCCACGCACGGGAGCGGAGTTTCTTATCTGGGGTAGGTACTATGTCGGTCACAAGGGCTAAGCATATTAAACTTAAACCTAAACCAACAATCCAAGGAGGAGTTTCGTGGGACGTGTCCTGATACTTGTCCTCATCGTCGTTGCCATTTACCTAGTGTGGAAAGCGTTTGGGCCACAATCGTGGAATCGCAGTCAGTCGGCCGAGACACCCATGATCAAGGGGCCGGATGATGATGAAGAATTCCTCTGGGAGCTAGAGAAGAAACACTTCAAGGAAATGCGGGCCCGCCAAAAGGCCGAAGAGGAACGGCGGCGCGAAGGCAAGCACGGCCCGGAGCCCACAGACAGCGGCGAAACTAACTAGTGAAACTCCCTCTCCACCACCGTTTTTAGATACGTTCCGTACCCCGATTTTTCCAGCTGGGAGGCCTGCGCGAGCAGCTCATCAGTGGTGATGTATCCCATCCGCCACGCGACTTCTTCCGGGGCACCAATCTTTAGCCCCTGGCGTTGCTCGATGGTGCGCACGAAATCACCGGCCGCCATGAGCAGCTCCACGGTTCCGGTATCCAGCCACGCGGTTCCCCGTGGCAGAACCTCCACGTGCAGTTTCCCCTCCGCAAGGTAGCGGTTGTTGATGTCGGTGATTTCTAGCTCGCCGCGCGCCGAAGGCTCGAGCGATTGGGCGATCTCCACCACGTGATTGTCGTAGTAGTACAGCCCTGGGACGGCGTAGTTGGATTTGGGGTGGGCCGGCTTTTCTTCCAGGGAGAGCGCCTGCCCCGCGGAGTCGAATTCCACCACGCCGTAGGCGGTGGGGTCTGCAACCCAGTACGCGAAGATGGCGCCACCATCGATGTCGTGGAATCGACGCAGCTGCGTTCCCAGCCCCGGGCCGTAAAAAATATTGTCGCCGAGGACGAGCGCAACGGAGTCATCGCCGATGTGGTCCTTCCCCACGATGAAGGCCTCCGCAAGACCACCGGGTTTTTCCTGCTCAAGGTAGGTGAGGGTGATGCCAAACTGGGACCCATCGCCGAGCAGCCGGTGGAACTGTGAGGCGTCGTGTGGGGTGGTGATAATGGCGATGTCGGTGATCCCGCTCAGCATGAGGGTGGTGAGCGGGTAGTAGATCATCGGCTTATCAAAAACCGGGACGAGTTGCTTCGAGATGCCCTTGGTGATGGGGTACAGTCTGCTTCCGGTGCCCCCGGCGAGGATGATGCCCTTCATCTACGCGTCCGCCCACGTTGCGCGCACCACATCCTCGAACGCCTTGCATTCGTTGTAGTTGGGGAGCTGGACTTCTTTCAGGCCCGGCGCGGTGCGGTCCTTCTCGCTGAGGATGACGTCGGTGGCGGGCCACTCGATGCCAAGGTCCTCGTCAAAGGCGTTGATTCCGTGCTCGTGGGACGGGTTGTAGCCCTCGCTGCACAGGTAGGCAACGGTGGAATCCTCGAGCGCAACAAAGCCGTGGGCGAAGCCGACGGGCAGGTAGAGGCTGTGACGGTTGTCCTCCGTGAGTTCCACGCCGATGTATTTGCCAAAGCTTGCGCTTCCCTTGCGGATGTCCACCGCAACATCCCAAATCCGGCCACTCATGCACGTGACAAACTTCGCTTGTCCCGGGGGGACGTCGGCGTAATGGAGACCTCTGAGTACTCCGCTTTTCGACGTCGACACGTTGGCTTGCTGTAGGTCGAGTGGGAATCCTACGGCTTCCTCAAAGTCTTCGGCCTTGAACCATTCGTGGAACGTTCCCCGGTCATCGGGGTGGATTTCTGGGACACTCAACAAAACGCCGGAGAGGCTCGTTTCCTGCAGCATGTGTCTCAGTGTAGCGCCGGTTGCAGCAATTATGGCCCACCGTGGCCTGCCCGTGCGGACGTGCGTCGCGCGCATAACAACACCCGCTTGGTCCATCACCGCCATCGTTTCCCGCGGCGGTACGCCACCTCACCAGCTAAGGGCCAATCTTTTTACACTCCGGTTAGTTTTCAATCGATTGAACTTGTATGCTCTAAACTATGAAGTTGATGAGAAGAGTTTCCCTTCTCGGCCCGGCGTTTGTGGCTGCGGTTGCCTACGTCGACCCCGGAAACGTGGCGGCAAACATTACGGCAGGAGCCAGGTACGGTTTCCTGTTGATCTGGGTCCTGGTTCTTGCAAACGCCATGGCGGTGGTGGTGCAGTACCACTCGGCAAAGCTCGGAATCGTCACAGGGCGGTCGCTTCCTGCACTGCTCGGCGACACGATGCCCAAGGTCCCCCGGCTGTTGTACTGGGCACAGGCGGAAATAGTCGCCGCCGCCACCGACATTGCCGAGGTGGTGGGCGGTGCCATCGCGCTCAATCTGCTCTTCGACCTCCCGCTGGTGTGGGGTGCCATCATTACCGGCTTCATCTCGCTCATCTTGCTGGCCGTTCAGGGAGGGGGCCGCCAGCACGTTTTCGAGCGTGTGGTCATCGGACTGCTCCTCATCATCGCCGTAGGATTCTTGGCCGGGTTGTTCTTCGATCCGCCGAACCCCGTCGACGTAGCCTCCGGGCTCGTGCCCCGTTTCCAAGGCCCAGATACCGTCATGCTCGCCGCGAGTATGCTCGGCGCGACGGTCATGCCTCACGCCATCTACCTGCACTCCACCCTCGTGGTGGACAGGTTCGGCGAGAAGAAGCACAGCAAGGACGAACTTATCCACTCCACAAAAATTGATGTGGTGGGCGCCCTCATCCTCGCCGGACTGGTCAACATCGGGCTCCTCGTTGTGGCTGCAAATTCCCTGTTCGGGGTGGAAGGCACCGATTCCATCGAGGGGGCACACCAGGCCATCGTGGACAACCTGGGAAGCGGCATCGGACTCATCTTCGCCATCGGGCTGTTGGCCTCCGGGCTCGCTTCCACTTCCGTCGGCGCCTACGCCGGCTCGGAGATCATGCGCGGACTCCTCCACATCAACGTGCCTATTCTTGTGCGCAGGTTGGTCACTCTCGTTCCCGCCATCATCATCATTGCGCTCGGCGCAAACCCGACGATGAGCCTCGTGTGGAGCCAGGTGCTGCTGTCGGTTGGCATTCCGTTCGCCGTCATCCCGCTGTTTTGGGCCACCGGCTCAAAGAAAGTCATGGGCAAATACGCAGCCGGGCCGAAAACGAACGCGATGAACATCGGGATCTCCGTTATCGTCATCGCGCTCAACCTGGCGCTCGTTGTGGTCGGCGCTTAGAGCTGTTGCTCGCGCGTGCGGTAAATCTCCTCGGAGCGCCTCCGGGCATCGCGCCACCAGTCCTCGTTGGCCCGGTACCACTCGATGGTGGCTGCCAACCCGTCGCTGAATGAGGTGTACCGCGGTGTCCATCCCAAGGCCTCGGTGGAGGACGGGTCGATGGCGTAGCGCCGATCATGGCCCGGTCTATCGGTCACGTGAATGACCTCCCCCTCCGGATAGTGCCGGAGGAGCTCGTCCACCACATCCTTATTGGACAGCTCGCCGTGGGCACCGATGAGGTAGGTGGACCCAATTTCCCCGCGCTCCACTATGGCCCACACAGCGCTATTGTGATCATCCACGTGGATCCAGTCACGCACGTTGAGCCCATCGCCGTAGAGGCGCACGGGTTCCCCCTTCTCCAGCGCCAGGATCTGGCGGGGAATAAATTTCTCGGGGTGCTGGCGTGGGCCGTAGTTGTTGGAGCAGTTGGAAATCGTCGCACGCAACCCGAAGGAACGGACGAAGGCCCGCACGATGTGATCGGCGGAGGCCTTCGAGGCCGAGTACGGGGACGACGGATTGTACGGGGTGGACACGGTGAACCGCTCGTCAGTGCCGAGCGGGAGATCGCCATACACCTCGTCGGTGGAAATGTGATGGAGGCGCACATCGTGCCGCGCACACGCCGCCGCCACCACAGTCGTGCCCTCAACGTTGGTCTTCACAAACGTGAGCGGGTCACGCAGGGAATTATCGTTGTGTGACTCGGCGGCGAAATGGACGACGAGGTCGGATTGCTTCACCAAAGCGTCGACAAGCCCCTCATCACACACCGACCCCTTCACAAGACGGCAACCAGCGGGGACAGAGGCTGGGTTGCCCGCGTAGGTGAGGGCGTCGAGGACGGTGACCTCGTGGTTGTAGTGGGCCAAGGTGTAGTGGCAGAAACCGGAACCGATGAAGCCCGCGCCACCTGTGACAAGAATTTTCATACCAGCTTTAATCCTACGATGCCCCCGACGATCATCAGTACAAACACCACCTTGAGCACAGTGATGGGCTCAGCGCCGGTAGCAAACGAGTAGATGAGGGCACCAACCGCGCCGACCCCGGCCCACGTTGCGTACGAGGTGCCCACGGGCAGGGTCCGCATGGCGTACGCCAACCCACCCATGGAAATCGCGCACGCGCCGAGGAAAACAAGGGATGGGACGAGCCGGGTAAAGCCGTGCGACAGGGACAAGGCGGCAGCCCACACGGATTCGAACAGACCAGAAACAATGAGGATAAACCAAGCCATAACTCCGGCCGTCTTTGCCATTGACCCGGGTACGGCTCCCTCGTCCGGTCTCAAGAAATTATCTGCTAGTTACACACCTGCGTAGGAGTGCAGCCCGCTGACCACCAAGTTGATGACGAACAGGTTGAAAAGCATCGTACCCAAAGCGACGATGTTAATCCACGCGGCGGTCTTGCGCCACGCCGGCGTTGCGCGAATGTGCAGGTAGGCGGCGTACATCACCCACGTGATGAGGGAGAACGTCTCCTTCGGATCCCAGCCCCACGGGCGACCCCACGCGGACTCGGCCCACAACGCGCCAAGCACAATGCCCAGGCCGAACACCGGCAGGCACCACACCGCGAGCTGGTAGGCGATGCGATCGATCTTATCCGCCGACGGCAGGATAGACAGCGGGAAAACATCCGGCTTCCACCGCTTGAGCAGGTACAAAATGCTGGCCACACCCGAGAACATGCCGATGGAGGCGCCGATGGACACCGTAGATACGTGGAACGGCAGCCAGAAGCTCTTGAGGGCCGGGTTGAGGGGACCTGCGCTGACGTACAGCTGCGTGCCACCGTAGAACATGAGGGCCACAATCGGTGCCAGAATCCACGGCCAGAAAGAAGCCACCTTGGTGCGGGTGATGACAAAGGCGGCGAGCAGCATGGTGAATGCCGAGATCATGGAGATGTACTCGTACATATTGCCAAACGGGAACCGCCCCGTGGAGAACCCGCGGAGGATGATGGAGACAAACTGAATTACCACGCCGAGCCACACGAGGGCCGTGGTCATGCCGGCGAATTTCTCCGCACGACTTCCTGTCTCCCCGCTGGCGGAAGCGGCCGACTCGTCCATCGGCGGCCCGCCTGCTCCGACCAGCTCACGCTGCTTCTCCTTGGCCGACTGGAGCAGACCGTAGAAAACGAGCGAGGCGGCGAGCGCGATGACGTAAATGACGAGGGCTGACTTAAATGACAGATCAGACAGTCCTGCGAATTGGGAGTTTGCCAGCATACCCCCGCATTCTAGTCTGTTGAGGTGATTTCCTCGAATATTTCGTCGTGCTCGGCCCCCCATCCGGCGTGGTCAGTTCGGGCTAACCCGCCCGTTTCCACGCGAGTGGCGGTGGGCCGGGTTCCGCCCGCGGGGGTGAGCCGCACCCACATGCGGCGGCGCTTGACCATCAAGGAACCCACAAGCCCGGCGAGCATGATGAGGGTGGAAACCAGGAGCCACCCCTGCGACGGATCGTAGGACACCTGCAGGTTGGCAAACGGCACGGCGCCGTCGAAGCGGACCACCGTCCCATCCTCCAAGGTGACGGACTCGCCCTGCATGAGGTTGACCCGGGCTACCTTCTGCAACTCCCCCATCGCGATCTGGCGCGCATCAAGGGAGAACAGTTGTTGGCCCGTGCCGGAATCCAGACCGTTATCGCCGCGGTACACGTCGATAGCCACAGCCGGATCCGTCAGGGCCGGGAAGGAGGAGGCGAGGATCGTGCCGTCCCACGAGGCCGTGGGGGCAAACAGCCCCTGCAACGAGACCTGGTTCTGGCGGCGGGATAGGTCATCGGGGTACAGCCCGGCCGGCGGGTCGAAGCGCATGGCACCGGTGGACAGAAGGTTCATCGGGTCGTCGGGCCTAAATTGCAGCGTCTGTGTGCGTTCCTCACCGTTAGGCCAGATCACCGTGAACGTCGGGGCGTAGCCGTGGCCTTGCAGGTACACGCGGTAGCCCTCGATACGCAGCGGGTCGTTGACCTTGAGGTCGTAGTCCTGCCACTGGGGGTTGGCCACGTCGGTGGTGTAGCTCACGTGCGATTGGTACATCTCGGACTGGCCGTTGGGCATGTAGTTCGCGTCGAAATCGTGGATCTGCACGCAGAACGGGGTGAGCTTGGTGCCGTCCACAAGCCGGCCCGCCCGGAAAGAATCGAAGTTGGACAGGGCCGTGTTGCAGAATTCGTTGGACTGGCCGTCGGCCACCACAATGCGGTGCCCCTCGGTGTAGACGAGCCGCCCCCAGCCGATGACCACGAGCATGGCCACGATGCCGAGGTGGAACACGAGGTTGAAGATCTCGCGGGCGTAGCCCTTCTCGGCGCTCAGCGTGAGCGCCCCGGCCCGGTCCTCCGCCGGCTGGTACCAGCGCGAGTGCCACCCCGAAAACTTCTCTGTCACCTCCGCTTGCAGCTGGTCGATGGGCTTATCCACAACCGCCTCGCCGTGCTTGGGCAGCCTGCCCAGGTTCTTCGGCGGCCGCACAGGCTCGCCGCGCATCACCTTGATGTGGTCCCACGTCCTGGGGATGATGCAGCCCACAAGCGAGATCCCCAACAGCAACCAGATGGCGGTGAACCACGGCGAGGAGAAGACGTCGAAAAGCTGGAGCTTGTCCATTACCTCTGCGGTCTTACCCCCGGAGGCGATGTACTCGGTGACCTTTGACTCGTTGAGCGAGCGCTGCGGCAACAGCGCGCCAGGAACGGCGGCCAGAGCCAACAGAAACAGCAGGATAAGCGCGGTGCGCATGCTGGTGAGCCACCGCCAGGCGCGCAGGAAGAATAGTTTCACCATTTAAATCAGCGTTGCTCCAAACTCCAACGTGTGCACTTGAATCCACCCGATGAACTGCGCCCACAGGCCCGTGACGAGGGCGACGCCCACGGCAACAAGCAGGATTCCTCCGGCGATCTGGATCGCACGGGAATGCCGACGCAGCACGTCCACGCCCCTCATCGCCCCGGCGGAGCCCAGGGCCACCAGGAGGAACGGGATTCCTAGGCCCAGGCAGTACGCCACAATGAGCACCACCCCGCGGACGGCGGTGACACCCTCGGTGCCCGCGGCGACGGAGATGATGGCAGCCAGGGTGGGCCCCAAACACGGCGTCCACCCGAGCGCGAACACGGCACCGAGCAGGGGCGCACCGAGCCAGGTGGACAGCTTCTTGGGGGTCAGCCGCGTGTCCTTATTGAGGGCCGGGATAAGCCCCATGAACGCGAGCCCCATGACGATGGTGACCACGCCGCCGACGCGTTGCAGGGTGGTAGCAGACAGGGTGAGGAAGCTGATCGCGCCAAAAACGGTGGCGGTGGCCAGCACAAACACTACGGTAAAGCCGGCGACGAAGAGCGCCGCGGCACCCGTCACGCGGCCCCGTGAGCCCTTCTTCACCCCTTCCCGGCCCACTTCCCCGCCGACGATGCCGGCGAGGTAGGAAATGTAGCCGGGCACGAGCGGCACGACGCACGGGCTGGCGAAACTCACCAACCCGGCGGCCGCGGCGGCCAGCAGGGCGAGCAGCAGCGGGCCGGATGATGCCACCCCGGCAAACACCTCACCCACGCTAGTTCACCAGCTCATCAATGATGGGTGCGAGATCGTCGGTGGTCACCTCGGTGAGGAAAACGGCGGCCGGGCGGTGCTGCTTATCCAAGACGATGGTGGTGGGAATGACGGTGGCGGGGATCCCGCCGAGGGCCGCAGCCGTGCGGAACGAGGGATCGTAGATGCTGGGGTAGGTCACCCCGTTATCGGTGACGAAGTCCCTGGCGGCATCCTTTTGCGGGTCGCGCACGTTAATGCCCAACACCGTGCCGTTACCGCCGAGCCTTTCGTGGATTGCCTCCAAGTCATCCACCTCGGCACGACACGGCCCACACCACTGGCCCCACGCGTTAAGAACCACAACCTGGCCCGCGTAATCGTCGAGGCTGATCGTCTCCCCGTCCTTCATGAGGGACTCTCCGGAGAAGGACTGAACCGGTTGGCGCTCGGACTCCGGGTACGTGATAACAGTCTGCCCGCCCGGGCTGACAAAGGAGAACGTGCCACCCACGGCGACCGCTTCTTTGCCCGCGGTCTGGTCCTCGGAGCAGCCGGCTAGCGAGGTCGCCGTCGCAACGGCGGTAGCAACGGCGAGAATAGTCCTGGCGAATTTATTCATCATACGTTCTGCGCGGGCTCCGAATAATAGATATCGAGTATTTCACCGTCACAATAGTGCAGTGACGTGACACTAGCCAAAGCGCACTTCCGGCGGGCCGGGTTGTGCGGAAGTGGCTGTCCCGCCACCGAGCGCTGGACCATAACGATGGGGAGCTCGTGACTGACGAGGATCGCCTCGTGGCCCTCGGCGATCTTGGCGGCTCGCTTCGCGGCGGCCAACATCCGCGCGGCGATCTCCTCGTAGGGTTCACCCCAGCTGGGGATGGAGGGGTCGCGCAGGAGCGGCCAGCGCACGGGGTTCCACAGCTGTGAGTTCCACGCGTTGACGCGCAGCCCCTCGAAGCGGTTTCCTGCCTCGATGATGTCATCCCACGCTTCGGGCTCGCAGCCGGTGACGCGGGCGATGGGCCGGGCGGTTTCCGCTGTCCTTTCCAGGGGAGAGTGGGCCAGGAACGTCACGTCGTGTCCCTCGAAGCTACGCGCGGTGGCCTCCGCCATGGCGCGTCCGCGTTCGGAGAGGTGGTAGCCAGGCATCCTGCCGTACAGAACTCGGCCCGGGTTGTGCACCTTCCCGTGGCGCACGAGGTGGACGATGGAGCTCACAGTGGTTCCTTTTCTTCTCGTTCTTCTCGCTACAGAGTTCTACTTGGCTTCCGGCTGGGCGGCCGCGGCAGCCTTGGCGGCGTGGGCGGTGGCCTGCTCGATGCGCTCGAAATCGTCGTCGGAAAGCGCGGTGGACACAAACCACGTCTCGAACGGGCTCGGCGGTGCGTACACGCCGTGATCCAACAGGGCGTGGAAGAACGCCGGGAAGCGGAACGTTTCCGCAGCCTTCATATCTGCGAAATTGTGGCCCTCGCCCTCGGCGAAGCGGATGGAGAGCATCGTCGCCGCGCGCTGGATGTGGTGGGCCACACCCTCGCGGGTGAGCGCCTCATCAAAGATGCCCGCCAGGCGGTCCGCGTTAGCGCGGATGACGTCGTAGACATCCTCGGTGGAGTTTTCCAGGTTGGCGATACCGCTGGCCATGGCCACCGGGTTACCGGAGAGGGTGCCTGCCTGGTACACGGGGCCGAGCGGGGCGAGCCTTTCCATGATCTCGCGCTTGCCGCCGAAGGCAGCCGCCGGCATGCCGCCGGAGATGACCTTGCCAAAGGTGGTGAGGTCGGCGGAGACGTTATCGATGCCGTACCAGCCGTTGTACGAGGTGCGGAAGCCCGTCATCACCTCGTCGAGAATGAGGAGCGCCCCGTATTTGTGCGCCACGTCCTTGAGTTTCTGGTTGAAGTTGTCCTGCGGGGCAACGGTGCCCATGTTGCCCGCTGCGGCCTCGGCGATGACGCAGGCGATGTCCTCGGGGTTTTCCTCAAACGCCTTGGTCACTGCCTCAATATCGTTGTACGGCACGACGATGGTATCGGCGGCGGAGGCACCCGTGACGCCGGGTGAATCCGGCAGGCCGAACGTGGCCACGCCGCTGCCGGCGCTGGCGAGGAGGGCATCCACGTGGCCGTGGTAGCAGCCCTCGAACTTGATGATCTTGGAGCGGCCCGTGTAGCCGCGGGCCAGGCGGACGGCGCTCATGGTGGCCTCGGTGCCGGAGTTGACCATGCGGATCATCTCCACGCTCGTGCGGTCGACCACCAGCTGGGCCAGCTTGGCTTCGCCCTCGCAGGGGGTGCCAAAGCTGAGGCTATTTTCTGCGGCCCGCTTGACGGCCTCCACCACGGCGGGGTGGGCGTGGCCCAGCAGCATCGGGCCCCAGGAACAGACGAGGTCGACGTAATCGTTGCCGTCCACGTCCGTCAGGTGCGAACCCTTGGCGGAGGCAATAAACCGCGTCTGTCCCCCCACGGAACCGAAGGCGCGGACCGGCGAGTTCACGCCACCGGGGATGAGATTCTTCGCGGTGGAAAACAGTTCGGCGGAGCGCTGAACATTGTCGGAGGTTACAGGAGTAGAAGTCATGATCTTATTGTACGTACCGACTCCCCTGACGTTTCTGTGTCCCACTGCTACGCTAACGGGCATGCACTTTGGGATAGATTTTGGGACAACCCGCACCGTTATCGCCGCCTGCGACCGCGGAAATTACCCCGTGGTCACCTGCGAGGATCCGCACGGCGATAGCCACGATTTCATCCCCTCGGTGGTGGCCCTCGAGGGCGACAAGCTGGTGTGTGGCTGGGCCGCAATGGAGCTGCGTGGTACGCCCACGTTCACCCGCTCGTTCAAGCGTGCGCTCACCGGCCGGCAGGTGACGGCGGCCAGCCCTGTGGCCCTGGGCCCCGAAACGCGCACTATTGGAGAGATCCTCGACGCGTTCGCCGAACACATTGTGGCCCACCTGCGTCGCTTCCAGGAGGAACTCGCCGATTCCTCCCCCATCGAGGTCACCCTCGGTGTTCCCGCCCATTCTCACCACGCCCAGCGCCTGCTCACGATGGCGGCCTTTTCTCGCACGGGGATCACGGTGACGGGCCTCATCAATGAGCCCTCGGCTGCCGCGTTCGAGTACACGCACCGCCACTCGCGCACGCTCAACTCGAAGCGGAAGTCGATCCTCGTCTACGACCTCGGTGGCGGCACCTTTGACGCGTCGCTCGTGTCCATCGATGGGGTGGGCCACACAATTGTCGATACGGTCGGTCGCGCCCGCCTCGGTGGCGACGATCTGGACGAGGTCCTCGCCGATCTCGCGCTCACCACTCTGGGCCGCTCCGCCGACGCGTTTTCCTCGACGGCCCGGATGAGGCTTGTCGACGAAGCACGCACTGCGAAGGAGGCGATAGTTCCGCAGTCACGGCGCATCGTCCTCGCCGTCGGGGACGACGATGTCACCCTCCCGGTCTCTGCTTTTTACGAGGCGGCTACACCGCTTGTCCAGGAAACCCTCCGCGCCATCGAGCCACTCATCGGTGCCGACTCGCTTCGTGACACCGATATCGCCGGAATCTATCTCGTCGGTGGCACCACCTCACTGCCACTCATCGCGCAGACGCTGCGCAAGAAGTTCGGCCACCGCGTTCACCGGTCCCCGCTGCCCAGCGCGTCGACGGCGGTGGGCCTGGCTATCGCAGCTGACCCGGATTCGGACTTTGCGTTGAAAGACAAGGTCTCTCGCAACATCGGTGTGTTCCGCGAGTGGGATGCGGGCAGCGAGGTCACCCTCGACCCGCTCATCACCCCCGATTCTCCCCGCACCGCCACCCGCATCTACCGGGCGGCGCACAACGTTGGCTGGTTCCGCTACGGCGAGGTGGGCGACGATTTCTCCCTCATCACCGAGGTTGGCGTGCCGTTTACCCCCGAACTTGCGGCACTGACGGAGGACGAGCTTCGCAGCGTCCCCGTCACCCGGCAAGAAAGCGGCCCCCTCGTGCACGAGGAGGTCACCATCGATGACGATGGAATCGTCTCCATCGCCATCGACGTGGACGAGCTAGGCCTCCACCTGAGGCGCTAGTCGCTGTACCGCAGCCTTCGCCCCAGAGATGATGGCGGGAATACCCACGCCATCGACCCAGGCGCCACACACCTCAATGCCATCGAGTTCGGCGATGGCATCACGGAAGTCGGCCACGTAGTCGAGGTGCTCAGCATCGTAGCGAGGCAGGGCACCCCACCACACCTGCACGTAGGCTTCCTCCAGCTCGGCGGAGAACCCGGTAACCTTCTTCAGATCTTCCTGGGCCCACTCGATGAGCTTCTCAGGATCCTCGTGCAGGATCTCGTCCTGGCCAAACTTGCCAAAGCTGACGCGTACCAGGGCACCGCCGCGCTTTTCGTAGTGGCCCCACTTCTTGGAAGAAACCGTGAAGGCTTTCGCGTGCATGTCCTTCTCGTCGGAGGCCACAAGGGCACCAGAGATATCCGGCAGGCCCTCGTCGGAGGCGAACTTGAGGCTGACAACGGCACAGGAGGCGAGCTTCTGCTTAGATGCCTGCTCGGCAGCCGCGGGGCTCAGCTCCTTGAGCTGCATTCCCACCGTCGGCCCCGGGGTGGCGAAGATGACGCCGTCGTACACGCCTTCACCCGCACCCTTGAGCACGTAGCCACCGTCCTTCTTCTCAATCCCGGTGACGAAGGAATCGACGTAAATGGAGGCACCAGAGGCCTCGGCCAGGCAGTCGTAGAGCACCTGGAAGCCCTCGTCAAAAGTGCCAAACACCGGCATCGGCTTGGAGTTCGGCGCCTGCGTGCGGCCCGCACGCTTCTCGCCGATCCGTTGCACCGCGCCGGACAGGGTGACCTTCTCCCCCTCGGTGACCATGGCGTCGAATTCCTGCGCCAGCTGCGGCACCGTCGCGCGGATGCCGAGGTCATCGGCGTTGCACGAGTACACACCGCCGAGCATGGAATCCACGAGACGATCGACAACATCGTCCCCGTAGCGCTCACGCACGAGCGCACCGAGGCTACGGTCCTCGCCGATGGTCCAATCGATCGGGTCAGCATCCTTCTCGCCGTCGATCCTGTCCCGCGACTCCTGAGAGATAACTTCTTCCAGGCCCTTGGAACTGGCGGGGATACCCATCACGCCGCCGCGCGGCAGCTCCACGAGGGTGCCACCCGCGTACATGCGCGAATGTCGGCCCGCCGGGTACACAACGCGCTCCTCAATGCCCAGCTCCTCAAAGAACGCGTGTGCGTCCTTGCGGAAGTTAATAAAGGCCTCGGCCCCCATATCCGTCGGCCCGTGCTCGGCATCGATGGTGAGGAGCTTGCCCCCGATGCGGTCGGTCGCCTCGAAGACGTCGACCTCCGCATCCTTGTGGTTCTTCTTCAGCTCATACGCGGCGGTGAGGCCTGCAAGCCCCGCCCCTACTACTGCAAAACGCACTGACATCATTCCTTTCGTTTCCTTATCCAGGGTAATGGGTGACCTGAAAAACACGCCATTGGCATGAGGAAAGGCGCCTTTGAGCGGAGGCGCGGCCGCGCCGAACCCCCGAGGCGTGGCCTGCAAAGACCGCGCTAGTCCTCCTGGATCAACCTCACTGTGCGGGTGATGACCTCCGGGTCTGTTTCCGGCAGGACACCGTGGCCCAGGTTAAAGATGTGGCCCGTGGCATTGCCCGCCTCGATCGCGGCGCGCGCCTCGCCCTTGATCCGCGCGACCTCGCGCGCGATGGCCGACTCGCTGGCGAACAGCATCGCCGGATCCAGGTTGCCCTGCAAGCCGGTTACTCTCCCGGACACACGGTGGATACGCTCCGCAGCCCGGTCAAGGGGGACGCGCCAATCCACGCCGACAACGTCCGGTCCTGCGGCGGCCATGTCCGGCAGAAGCTCGCCGGTACCCACCCCGAAGTGAATGCGCGGGATGTCACGCGCTGTCTCCAGGATCTGGGCCGAATAGGGCTGCACCAGCTCACGGTAATCGTGCTCGGTGAGGAACCCGGCCCAGGAATCGAAGAGCTGCATAGCATCGATCCCCGCATGCATCTGCGTAGCAAGGAAGGCGGTGACAGTGGCTGTGATCTTCTCCATGAGGAGCGCCCACGTCTTTGGCTCATTGTGCATGAGTGCCTTGGTGTGGATGTGGTTCTTCGATGGCCCACCCTCGACGAGGTAGCTGGCCAGGGTGAACGGTCCGCCGACGAAGCCGATGAGTGCCTGGGTTTCGGTGAGCTCGGAAAGAATCGTGTCGATTCCCTCGGCCACCTCGGTAATCTCGTGCTCCAAGGTGGGCAGCGCCTGGACATCAGAAAGCGTGCGGATGGGGTGTTCCAACACGGGGCCACGCCCCGGGACGATGTCGAGGTTCACCCCCGCAGCCTTGAGGGGGACAACAATGTCCGAGAACAAGATGGCGGCATCGACGCCGTGGCGACGGACGGGCTGGAGGGTGATCTCGGCCAGCATGTCTGGGTTGAAGCATGATTCAAGCATGCCCACCCCCTCCCGCAGCTTGCGGTACTCCGGGAGGCTGCGACCGGCCTGACGCATGAACCACACCGGGGTGTGGTCGGGGGTTTCGCCGCGGGCGGCCTGTAATAGGGGTGCGTTAGTAAGCTGTCTGCGGTTCATAGCCCCTATTGTGCCCTAGAAGTTACGCACTCGGGACGATAACCCCTCAATGACGAGCGACGAGCCAACCATGAGCAGGGTGGCGATCATCGGGTGGAGGATGCCCGCGATGGAGGCGACCATCGCGGCGATGTTGTAGGCCCAGGCAAATACGATGTTCCGGTCCGCTACCGCCGACACCCGGCGCGCAAGGGCCATCATCTCGGGGATGGACTTCACGTCATCGCGGAAGAGCACCACGTCTGCTTCCTTGGTTTGCAGGGACTCTCCCTTGCCAAAGAGCACACCCACGTCCGCTACCTTAAGGCACGGCAGCACCGAGGAATCGCCGATCATGGCCACGTTCGCGCCCGCAGTGTGGACGCTGCGCACGGCAAGATCTTTCTTTCCTGGCGCAATGCCTGCAAGCACCTTGGACACGCCGATGAGGTCCGCAAACTTGCGAGCCACAGGGTAGATGTCGCGGGAGATCATGATTGTTTCAAGCCCCATGGATTCCAGATCCTCGATGGACTCTTCAGCATCTTCCTTCAGCGTGTCGTGGAGGAGGATGACGCCACGGGTTTTCCCGTCCCAGTCAACAATGAGCGGGGCACCACCGGAGATCGCTACCGTGCCCAAGTGTCCGGAAAGTTCGGACAGTTCCCGCGGGCGCCACAGTTCCGCCTGGACGGTGACCATGTCGCCGTCCTTGTTGGGGATTGTGACCATACCGACGAAAGAGCCCGTGTTTGTCACGGTGAGGTCATCCACGTCAATCCAGTGCGGAATGCCATCCCCGCCGGTTCCCGCGTCGCGGGCTTCGCGCGCGGCGCGGACGATGGCCCGTGAGGCCGGGTGGGTGGATTCCATCGCCAGTGCACCCGCAACGCGGAGGACGAGCTCGGAATCTTCGCCGCGGGCGGCCGTGACGGACTCCACCGTTGATTCACCCGTCGCCAGGGTGCCAACGCGGTTGAACACCACCGTGTCCACGTCATCGAGGTTGCGCATCATTTCCGTGTTGCGCACGAGAATGCCCTTGCGGGCGCAGTTTTCCAGGCCCAACCGCATGGCCAGGGACGTGGACAGGGCCATCGCCACCGGTCCGACGGAGGCCAGGACCGCGAGCGCGGAGGCAAACGCCGAGTTCAGGTTGTTGGAAATGAGCCACCACAGACCGAAATCGATCACGGCAATGGTCAGGGCTGCGGGAACGAGCATGGAGGCCGACTTGGTGGCAACGTAGGTCGACCGGTTGGAGTACTGCGTGGCCTTAGACAGCCAGCGGCGAATCCCCGCCAGCCGGGTCTGCGAGCCCGTCTTAGCCACGCGGACCTTGAGTGGCCCGCCCCGGTTTAGCGATCCGGCGAATACCTTGGAGTTCACCTTCACGTTATGGCGCGTCCCATTGTGGATAAAGGTGTGCTCCACCTCACCGGCACCGCCGATGACGAACCCGTCGACGGAGATCATCGCCCCGGTGGGAACGATGATGTCATCGCCGTTTCGCACCTCGGAAACCGGGAGCACAACGCGGGTGGGCTTGCCCGTCTTGTGGTCGCGACGGACCACGGTCACGGTGTCGTTGGGGTTGATATCGCGCTCAGACCAGTCCTCCAGCAGGTTCGACCGGGTGCGGCGGGACAGTATCCGGCCGAACAGGAGGAACACCGTGGTGCCGCAGGCCACGTCGAGGAACAGTTCGCCGTCGGTGATGCGACGGTAATCGTAGGCGAACAGGCTTGGGGTTGATTCCCAGCCGAGGCTGCCCGCTGGCGTGCAGACGAGCAGGAAAATACTCCAGCAATAAGCGGCGATGATCGCCAGCGAGCTCGCCGCATCGAGCGCACTCATGCCACGCCGGAACCCACCGAGCGCGGCCCGGTGGAACGGCCAGGCGCAATAAGTCACCACGGGTGTGGCGAGCGCCAGGCACACGTACTGCCAGTAATCAAACTGGAAGTTCTCGTTGTAGCTCATGAGCAGAACAGGAAGCGTAAAGATGAAGCTCACGATGAGCCGCCACTTGGTGATCAGCTCCCGGGCCGTAAACAGCACCTCGTAGCCGGTTGACTCGTCGCGGTGCGAGATCGGGCGACCGGAGTGAAGGAATCCAGAGGAACGTTCGGGCGCGGTAGCGGACTTCAGGCGCTGCAACCGTAACTCTTCCGAGCGAGGGAGACGACCGTAGCGTCGAGAAGCCCCGACGGGACGGTGCTCGCGCAGGAACCGCGAGTGGTCGGGCTTGTCACGGTGACGCGCGCGACGCTGCAGCGACCCCGCGGTGAGCTGGGCCTCAAAGCCGTGCTCCTTGAGCTTCTCAATGAGGAACGATGGCGAAACCACATCGGGAGCCGTCACCCACGCCACGGAGGTGAGGAAGTTGAGGCTGACCTGCACGCCCGGGGACTGCTCGAGGATCCCAATCACCTGCGACACATCCGCGGCGTTATTGAGGCCCTCAATTTCCAGCCCGTAACTGGACAGATCGTTGCCACGCCAGGGCTGATCCGAGTCCGTCACCTGAATCTGGTGACTGCGGGGGCGATCGTAGTTGATCCCGATCTTTGCCGCCGCCTGCTTAGCCTCGGCAATCGACTGGCCCACAGAGTTCAGCTCAGACATGTCCACCCCGAATCCGTTCGACGTACGCGTTGGATTCCTGCGTGTACATAAGAAGGGCAGCGAAGGCCAGCAACACGGGGATAATCCCCAACACGAATCCACCCGCCTTCACTACAAACGCCAACAGGTTACCGATCACGGCCACAAGCACCACCACTGCGAGCCACCT
This sequence comes from Corynebacterium pyruviciproducens ATCC BAA-1742, assembly GCF_000411375.1. GTDB lineage: Bacteria > Actinomycetota > Actinomycetes > Mycobacteriales > Mycobacteriaceae > Corynebacterium > Corynebacterium pyruviciproducens. The sequence goes on from NZ_KE150448.1 coordinate 346,392, forward strand.
GCGGGACATAGTCGAACCGCGACGTAACTGCGAGGCCAAGACGGCGACAACAAGCGCGATGACAATGTTGAAGACGGCGACGATGCGCTGGTTGCGCACCACCGCGGCCCGGAAACTCGGGTCCACATCTAGTTCCCCCTGGTAGCCAGAGGTTGCCAGAACCAGGCCCGCAAACATCATGAGGATGGCTGTGCCGATGAAGAGGAAAAAACTCACCGTCAGTGAGATGGGGTGCCCCGCAGACTTCGGACTGTTGTTCTGCATCTCCGGACGGTACATCGAGGGGAACATCTCCGGCATGGCTAATCCTCCTTCACTCGATTTTTTTCCACGTAGCTCCGCGTTTCCTGGCGGGAGCTGAAGTATATGCCGGTGGCGGCCGCTACGATGACCACGATGTGGGCCCAACCAATGACGAGTGTGAGCCACGTGGGGACGCCCAGCGCCCCGGCCACCGACACACCCATCACGGCATCGATGATGAGGATGCCGCTGAACAGTTGGAGCGTGAAGTTAGCCGAAAATGCTTGCTTCTTGCCCTGCTTGACGCGGTAGGCAAAAAACAGGATGAGGCCGGCGAAGAGCAGACCGAAAGCGACGTTAAAAACCAGACCCATATATCCCGCCAGGGTGACGTACGTGCCGGGATCGATCCCCTCAGGAACCTTGGCCTCTCCCAGCGCCTCGCGGGCCGCGGACTGCGGATATGTCCCCGCTACGCCTTGGAGGATGAGCCCGAGCGCCTTGAAGATGGCGAGCACAAGCCAGCACCGCAGCGCGTAGCTTACGGTGGTGGGGATGGTCTGCTCTTCGGTTTGTGTCACAGCTTCTTGGCTGCCTCTACCGCGTAGTACGTGAGGATCTGGTCAGCGCCCGCGCGCTTGATGGAGGTGAGCGACTCCATCATGATGCGGTCGCGGTCAATCCAGCCGTTTCGTGCGGCTGCCTCGATCATCGCGTACTCGCCCGATACCTGGTAGCTGGCCACCGGCACGGTGGACTCCTCGGCAACGGCGGCGAGCACATCGAGGTACGGCAGGCCCGGCTTCACCATGACCATGTCCGCTCCCTCGGCGATATCCAGCTCCACTTCCTTGATGGACTCGCGGAAATTGCGCGGATCCTGCTGGTAGGTCTTGCGGTCGCCCTTGAGCGAACAATCGACGGCCTCGCGGAACGGGCCGTAGAAGGCCGAAGCGTACTTGGCCGAGTAGGCCATGATGGCGACGTCCTCAAAGCCCTCATCGTCGAGCGCGTCACGGATCGCGCCGATCTGGCCGTCCATCATGCCCGAGGGGCTGACCATGTGTGCTCCGGAGCGGGCCTGGGACACGGCCATCTTCTGGTACAGTGCGACGGTGGGATCGTTATCCACCCGGCCGTCCTCGGTCACGACACCGCAGTGGCCGTGATCGGTGAACTCGTCGAGGCACGTATCCGCCATGACGAGGACATCGTCACCGAACTCCTTGCGCAGGCGCGCGATGCCCTTGTTGAGGATGCCGTCCTCGGCCCAGGCCTGGGAGCCGACGGCATCCTTCGACACCGGGACACCGAACAGGTCGACGCACAGCACGCCAGCGTTGGCGGCCTCCTCGACGGCCTTCACCAGGGAATCCAGCGTGTGCTGGTACTGGCCCGGCATGGAGGAAATCTCCTGCGGAGCGTCAATCCCCTCGGCCACGAACATCGGGTAAATGAAATCGGAGCGATGCAGATGCGTCTCCGCAGTGAGCTCCCGCATGGCGGGGTTCACACGAAGGCGACGGGGACGGAAAGTTTGCTTAGTCATGTCCCCTACCCTACTATTGCGCGCTCTTCTTGCGACTACGACGCTTCTTCCGTGGAGCGGGGAGCGTCCCGGCGGCACGAAGACCAGCCACGTGGTCGGCTAGCGCGTCGACAAGCGTGACAATAGAGGCCACCTCCGGCACAACGTCGACACGCAGGCCCAGCTCCCTGGCGGTCTCTGCGGTGGCGGGCCCGATGCAGGCGATAATGGTGCGCGCATGCGGCTTGCCGGCGATGCCTACGAGGTTCTTCACCGTGGACGAGCTGGTGAAACAGACGGCATCGAAGCCACCGGACTTGATCATGTCCCGGATTTCCACGCTCGGCGGCGCCGCGCGGACCGTGCGGTAGGCGGTGATGTCATCCACTTCCCAGCCAAGATCGCGCAGGCCATCGGCGACCACGTTGGTGGCGATGTCAGCCCGGGGCATGAACACGCGACCCACCGGGTCGATATCCTCGTCGTACTCCGGGAATACCTCAACCAAACCGTGCGCGTTCTGCTTGCGGGCCGGTGGCATGAGCTCCGGGGTGATGCCGAGCGACGAGATCTTCTCTGCCGTCTTGGCACCCACCGCCGCGAACTTCACGCCGGCGAAACTGCGCGCATCCAGGCCGAAGGCGGTCACCTTGCGCCACAGCGCCTTGACGGCGTTGACGCTGGTGAGCACGACCCACTCGTAGCGGCCCTCGACGATGCCCTTGATGGCTCGATCCATCTGGGCCGGGTTGCGTGGCGGCTCCACCGAGATGGTGGGCACCTCCTGCGGGATCGCGCCGTGGGAGGCCAGCCGTGCCGACATCGGCCCGGCCTGCTCTTTCGAGCGTGGCACGAGGACGCGCCAGCCGTACAGCGGGCGGGATTCCCACCACGAGTACTTGGTGCGATCATCCACGCCCTTGCCCAGCGTGACCACGAGCGTGCCCGGCAGCTCCCCGTCGAGCTTGCCCAGGTTGGCCAGGGTTGTATCGTGGGTGCGCTGCAGGCGCGTGGTGCCGTTGACGGTCACCGTCGCGGGCGTGAGGTTGGACAGCCCCTCCTCAAGCAGCTTGGTTGAGATGGTGGCGAGGTGCTCAGCCTCCGCTTGGATCACCAGCGGCTGTGGCGCGGATGCCAGCCCCTTCCAGTTGATGTCCTCGTCGCGGGTGAGGTCCACCTTGGTGTAGTTCGAGTCGAGCGTGATGCCGGCGAACATGGGCACGGTGGCCGGCAGACTCATGCCGGGGACGATGTGAAAATCAAGGCCCCGCTCAGTGACGGTGTTTATCTCTGCCAAAACCGCGGGGTTGGACAGCGGGTTGCCGCTGACAACGCGGACGACGTCGATGCCCTCGTCCGATTTCTGCTTCAGCCAATCGGCCGACTTGTCCGGATCCTCAGCTGCCATGACGGTGATCTCGGCTGCGGTCGGCGGTGCGGGCCGCGGTGGGCGACGACGCGCCCCACCAGCCTTCGCCTCGGCGCACAGCTTCTCGTACGCTTCCTCGGCTTCCTTTTTCTTCTGTGGTGGAACTGGAAGCTCCGCGCCGATGACTGCGCTCACACCGTCAGAAACCTGTGGTTCGACGAGCGCATAGGCGGTGTTAGCCAGCACGTTGCGTGCGGTGACCGTGAGCAGATCGGGGTTTCCCGGCCCGGCACCGACGAAGGTAATCCGGCCCTTTTCCTGGACCGGCTCCGCCTTCTTCTCAGCCGTAGAGCCTGTTTCGCCTGCCATAAACGCTTTCTAGCTTTCTCTTCGTCCTACGCTTTCTTGTGTTTCCCGGCCCGGGGCCTTCACCGGCCCCAAACTAGGGAAACGCCCTGCCTGCGCGCTGCATTTCCCGGCCCGGTATAAAAAACCGCACCCGCTGCAAACCTCTCAGGAGGGCATGTGGTAATAAAGGATAATTCAAAACCCACGAAAATAGAAAACCACGAAATTTCTTTCGCCGTATCGTTTACAGATTAAACTCAGTCTTCCCCTGCATCACCGTGCAGGATTGAGCTTGATTTGTTCGATTCTACGAATGACAGCACTACTGTTGGAGAAGCCTTTCACTGCAAACCCACGGTCAAAGAGATATCTCCGTCGGAATTACTTTTCTAACCAACCGCGTCATAGGAAAGTTGATGTTGTACCCAGCCTTTCCATCCTTGGACTTTGCAAATTCAACTGCTCGCCGTTGAGCTGCAGGATCAGCCTTTACCATCATCAAAAATGGCCTGCAAACCCCAATTCGGCCAGCTGGGTTCAGCTTCTGCACACCTCATGGATCAGCCGAACCCAGGCCACAAAGCCAACCAACACCCCTAAAGAAGTCGAGACCTGTCTACCTACTGCCAACACGCGTCACGAAAGCGCAAGACTACCGAATGATCTCCTCGGCACCCCGGGCGCGCAGCTTCTCGGCCACCTGGCGGCCAAGTTCGTCGGGGTCGGTGCCAGTGGCGGTCTCCACGATCTGCTTGGAGCCATCGATGGCGAAGGCACCGGCAGTGAGCGTGATCTTAGAGCCGTCAACGGTGGAGTACGCCGCCAGCGGGGCCGTGCAACCGGCCTGGAGGGTTGCCAGGACCGCACGCTCGGCGTGGGCAGAAGCGGTGGCGGAGGCGTCGATAAGCGTGGAGATGGCCTCCACCGCAGTGCGGGACTCCACCGCAAGGATGCCCTGCGCGGGGGCCGGCATGAGGTAGGTGGGGTCGAACACCTGGGTGGCCTCGTCGCCGCGGCCGATGCGGGTGAGCCCGGCGTGGGCCAGGATGACGGCATCGAGCTCACCGGAGGCGACCTTGCCCATGCGCGTATCCACGTTGCCGCGCAGGGGGCGAATATCGAGGTCAGGGCGCAGCGCGCGGAGCTGAGAAATGCGCCTGGGCGCGCCGGTACCTACCTTGGCCCCCTCGGGCAACTGGTCAAGGGGGAGGCCGTCGCGGGCGATGAGCGCCTCGCACGGGGTCTCGCGGACCGGGTAGATGGTAGTGAGGCCCTCGGGCTGACCGGTGGGAAGGTCCTTGCAGGAGTGGACGGCAACATCGATCTCGCCGCGGTCCATAGCCTCGCGCAGCGCCTGGGTGAACACGCCCACGCCGATCTTTTGCACCGGGGACAGGTTGCGGTCGCCCGGGGTGGTGATGATCTTCAGTTCTGCGTCGTAGCCTGCGCGAATGAGGGCATCTCGAACATGGCCCGCCTGCGTGGTGGCAAGCTTGGAACCGCGTGTACCGATGCGAAGTGTCACTTGTTCTCCTTTGTTGCCTTGTTCATGGTGGCGCTGGTGGGCAGCTTGGCTGCCTGCGTCGATACAGACGGCGGTTGGAGGCCGAACAGCTGCTGCAGCGCGTTATCGTAGCTAATCGTCCCCGAGTTGGCGGCCAGGGCTTTGACCTGCACCGTTGGCTGGTGAAGAAGCTTGTCGACGACCCGTTGTACGGTTTTTGCTACCTCACTGTGAACCTCGGGGTCGGTGTCCACCCGGTTATCAAAGCGCTCCATCTCCTTCTTCACAATCCCGGCAGCCATGCTGCGCAGCGCGGACAGCGCCGGGGCCACATCGCGAACACGCTGGGCCGAGGAAAAGGCATCGAGCTCCTCGCGGATGATCCGCTTGGCTATCTCCTCTACCTCTTTCGATTCCTCGCGCTCGGACTGCTTGAGCGACTCGATGTTAATGAGCGTGCCGGGGACCTCGGGATCGATATCGCGGGGCATGGACAGATCCACAAACACGGGCGAGTTGGTGGTGATATCCGGGGCCTTGACGGTGTAATCGTGGGCGCCGGTGGCGGAGACGATGATGTCCACATCCCCGTAGGTCTTTTGCCGCTCGTTGAACTCCACGGCGTGGGCCGGCACACCGGCCTCGCGGGAGTGCTGCGCGAGCCGCTGGGCGCGGTCAAACGTGCGGTTGGCAATGACAAGCTCGTCGATGCCACGCTTGCCCAGGTGGGTGGCGGCAAGCGAACTCATCGCGCCCGCGCCGAGCACGAGCGCCCGGTGGCCCTCAAAGCTCTCGGAGTGCAGCGTCTCGGCCACCTGGTCGAGGGCGAAGGTGACCATGGAGGCACCGGTCGCGTCGATGCCGGTTTCGGTATGCACCCGTTTTCCGGTGTGGAGCGCTGCCTGCGCCAGGGCGTGCAGAGTTGGGCCCACCGTGCCGTTTTCGCTCGCGGCCTGGTAGGCGGTGCGCACCTGGCCGATGATCTGCTGTTCACCCAGCACCATGGAGTCCAGCCCGCTAGCCACGGCGAGCATGTGCTCCGCTGCCGCGTCGGCGTAGCGGACGTAGAGGTGCTCCCGCAGCTCCTCCGCATCGAGCCCCGAGACATCGGCGAGGCACTCGACAATCTCGTTTACCCCCGAGTGGAAGCTGCTTGTCACCGAATACACTTCGACACGGTTACAGGTGGAAAGCAGGATCACTTCCGACAGCGACGGGCAGTTCACCAGACGCGTGGCCGTGCGGTCGCGCTTTTCGGGGTCCATGGAGACCCTCTCGAGCACCGTCACCGGCGCCACGCGGTGGGACATGCCCACAACTAGTACGCTCACGAAATATTCACCTCATGCCTTAGGGACTTCGTCATTTTCCTAGCGCCTCGATGAGTTCGTCGTTATCCACTTCCCAGCACGCGAACTCATCACCGTCAATAAGAATAACCGGTACCCGGTCTCCGTATTCCATAGCCAATTCTTTGTCAGTGTCCACGTCACAGGTAGCAAACGTGGATCCGTGGGCGAGAACGACGGGCTTGATCTGACTTTCCACCCGTGCGCACGAGCCACAGGTAGCCCGCACCATCAGGGTTACTTCATGAGCCACGGTCGTTGCACTTCCTCCGGGTCCTTCGATAGTCCTAAATATCTGTTCTTATCATGCACTATAAGCCAAAGATGCCTACGATGTAACATACCGGCAAAGCATAGAAAGGCCTAAACGAACCACCCGTGGCACCGTCTCAATCAACCAACGATCTCCTCACTGCGTGGACCATTTCCCACGGCAACCTCCGCCGTTTTTTGGAGGAGACGGCACTCCCCCCGCTGGGCCCCAAAGCACAGGAGGAGGCCGGCGAAGCAGCAGCCGAGGAGGCCATCAAAACCACCTTTGGTCTTGGCATCGATGCCTACGCGGGTGGCGTTGACGCGGTGACGGGGGCCTACGAGGCCGCCGGCGCGCACCACCTGTCCACCCCAGATCCGGACATCCCCCAAGAGGAGGGAGTGGCCGCGTTCTTTGACGTGGACAATACCCTCATTCAGGGTGCCTCGCTCATCATGTTCGCCGTGGGGCTGGCCAAGCGCCACTACTTCCGCACCCGGGAGCTCATCCCGTTTGCCTGGAAGCAGGTGAAGTTCCGCGTCGGGGGCTCGGAAAGCGCCACGGATATGGCCAAGGGCCGCGAACAGGCGTTGGACTTTATCAAGGGCCGCGATGTGGACGAGCTCGTCGCGCTGTGCGAGGAGATTGTGGACGAGAACCTCCCGGACAAAATCTGGCCCGAAACCTCCGAGCTGGCCGCCATGCACCTCGCAGCCGGCCACCAGGTGTGGCTCGTGACATCCACGCCCGTGCAGCTCGCGCAGATCATAGCCAGGCGCTACGGCATGACGGGCGCCTTGGGCACCGTCGCCGAGGTGAAAGACGGCAAATTCACCGGCAGGCTCGTCGGCGATATTCTCCACGGCCCAGGCAAAAGCCACGCCGTTGCAGCCCTGTCCACCATCGAGAACCTCGACCTCGAGCGGTGCACCGCGTACTCGGATTCCATCAACGATATCCCCATGCTCTCCATGGTGGGCACGGCGGTGGCGATCAACCCCGACCGGGCTCTGCGCTCCGAGGCCAAGAAGCGAGGCTGGGAGGTGCGGGATTACCGCTCGATCCGCAAGCTTGCCCTCCGGATCGGCCTGCCCGCCGCCGTGGTGGCCCTGGTGACCCTCGTGGGCAGCGCCGCGCATGCAAAAGGCCACCAGGACTAAGTCCGGTGGCCTTAAGAACAAGTGAGCTGAAAGCCCACGTTCCAAGTTTTTACTTGCCGAGCTTCCTGCGCTGAACGCGGGTACGGCGGAGCATCTTGCGGTGCTTCTTCTTGGACATGCGCTTACGACGCTTCTTGATTACGGAACCCATAGGGCTTTCAACCTCACTTATTTATGTTGGCTTGTTGTAGCTTTCTAGTGTCTCACACAGTCGCGGCTGCCTGATAGCCAACCGCGTCAATAAAAAGTTCAAGACACGAACGGCAACATCATAGCGCTAGCTACTGGAGTACACCAAAATCGGTTGTGTTCTAACCGACTTCGTAGGCGGATGCCTCCAAGTATTCGGACACGGCCTTCTCGTTTACACGGAAAGAACGTCCCACTCGGACCGCCGGCAGCTCGCCTGCGTGGACGAGACGGTACACAGTCATCTTAGAAACGCGCATGATCTCCGCGACTTCCGCCACGGTGAGGAACGTTCCCTTATCTTCTTGTGCCATAGTTATTAACCCTTCGTCGCACGTGCGCGCCGCAGGCTTCCCCTCCTGCAGATAACAGTCACGCATGTGCTTTAAACAGCTTACCGTTAACAGTGTTACTCATGCGACTTAAATGGAGAAAAACTTTTGTTTCCCCACCTCATCGGGGGTTAGTCAGTTCCCTATTTCGCTCCGCACAGGCATCAACTGCAGCGTAGATAGCACTCCTCAAACCGCCATCTTCCAGGGCCCTCACCGCGGCGACCGTGGTCCCGCCCGGGGACGAAACGTCGTAGCGCAACTGGGCCGCGGACTTGTCGCTGGCGAGCATCTCACCGGCTCCCCTGATCGATTGGATGGCCAGCCGGGCACTCACCTCGCGGGTCAAGCCGTGGGCGACCCCGGCGTCGATAAGCGCCTCAGCAAAGAGGTAGACGTAGGCGGGTGAGGAACCGGACAGAGCAGTCACCGCGTCCATGTCCTTCTCGGACACGACGATCGTCTCCCCCACCGACTGCAACAAGGGCTCCACCTCAGCGGTCTCCACGCCCGGCGCGGGGGCGATCGCACACATCCCGGCCCGCTTGAGCATCGGCGTGTTGGGCATCACCCGAATGACGTTGGCGTGGGGTGCAGCCTCCGTCAGCTCCGCGAGCGTCACGCCCGCGGCAAGCGAGACCACTGTGGCCCCCTCCGGCAGGAGCGGGGCAAGCGGGGTGAGTACATCGACGATGGCGTACGGCTTAACGGCAAGGAACACCACCTCACAGGCGGCATCGGCCGGATCCTCCGAGGATGCCACCCCGTAGGTTTGGCGGAAATACGCCGAGCGCTCGGGCCTCCGGTTGATCACGGTGATATCGGTGCGCCCGGAGGAAACCAGGCCCGCCACGAGCGCCTCGCCGATGTTTCCACCGCCGTACACTGCGATCATCGTTTACAGCCCTGTCACCAGTGCCGGGCCGAATGTGAGCACAAGGCCGGTGATTGTGGCCAGCACGGTGGTGAGCGTGTCCTTTCCGGTCTTGAGCGAGTGCACGGCAACACCGATCGCCACTGTCACAACAAGCGCCAGGACAATGACGATGAGTGGCATAAGCGACGAAGCCCACAGGGACATGAAGGCGTAGAACACGAGGACTCCCACGATGAACGCCACGAGGGCCGTGACAACGATCCCCGCGATGGATGGCTTCTCGTCGGACTCGTCGCCATCCGCTACATCCGCGTCGTCGTTGGACTCGCGCTCGGCGAAGTCCGCATCCGCGTAATCCTCCGCGTCCTCGGAATCATCCGGGAAGAAGTCATCGTCGTCATCGTCTTGCTCGAGGCGGGCGGGCGTGGTTTCCTCATCCACCACTACCTTGGGCAAAACGGAGGTGTTATCCGGCGAGGGCTCCGCGGTGTGAACCGGGGCAGCCGTGGACTTGGTCGCCTTTGGCGCCTCCGTGTGCTGGTCCACCACGGGGAACGAGCCGGTGGTCAGTGGCGCGGACTCGCCATCGGTGAATACTCGCAGCACCATCGTGTCATCGGCATCTGCGGCAGCCGAATCGGCGGCCAGGAATTCGCCTGCCTCCTCCTCGGCGCCGTCATCGGCCCGGGTTTCTTCATCGGGCACGTCGCTGGACACGACCGGGCCGGGTTCGGCACGCTTCGCCTCCGTGGCGTACACCCGCGAGCCGCCATCCCCAGTCTCTGCGTCATCCGTGTGGGTGACTGCCGCAACTTCCGGGCCAGTTGTTGCAGGTTCAGCCTGCGGTGCCGTTTGCTCGGAATCGTCGGCATCGATGGGGTGCGTAGTGTGCCGGGCATCCTCCGGCTTTTCCGTCACCTTTGGAATGGATCCGGTGAGCTCAGCAACGGAGATGCCACCCTCGTCAAGGCTGCGACGACGCCGTCTCCGGGAACCATTCTGAGATTTCCCGGACCTGGCTAGCAGCTCAGCTACAGTCAGTTGTTCTTCGCTCATTTTTCTTCTTCCGATTCCAATCCACTATCGATGCGCCGGAGGATAACACCTTCTCGCAAAGCCCAGGGACAAATTTCCATCTGCTCTAATCCTAAAGCACGCATTGAAGCTTCTGCCACGAGCGCACCGGCAACGATTTGGTGGGAACGATCCTGGGAGATCCCCTCCAGCTCCGCGCGGTCCGCCGCCGTCATACGCGAAATAAACGCGATGACCTGCCGCAACCCGGCCGCAGTGAGGGTCCTTTTTACCCTCGGTCCGGCAGACGATGGTGCAGCACCCGTAAGCCGGGCCAAACTGCGGAAAGTTTTTGATGTGGCGACGGCGAGATCAACCTCGCCGCAGGCGCGCAGTTTACGGGCTGGCTCCGCCAGCTCGGCATCAATGTAGTCACGCAGGATGCCAATCTTCTTCTGCGAGGGCGGATCCGTGTCGAACCACGTGTGCGTAAGTCGGCCCGCCCCGAGATCCAGCGAAAACGCGAGATCCGGCTCCTCGTCGGTGCCGGTTGTGAGCTCCAGCGAGCCACCGCCGATATCCAGGTTGGTGATCCGCCCCGCAGACCACCCGTACCAGCGGCGCACCGCGAGGAACGTGAGCCGAGCCTCGTCCACGCCGGAGAGAATCTGCAGGCGGATCCCTGTTTCCTCCTCCACCTTGTCCAGGATTTCTTCCGAGTTCGTCGCGCTTCGGATCGCTGAGGTAGCGATGGGAAGCAGCTCGTCGCACCCGAGTTGCTGGGCTAGCTCTTTGGCCTCTTTTACTCCCCTGAGCAGCTTATTCACGCCCTTGGAGTTGATGGCTCCGTCCTTATCCAGGTACTCCACCAACTTCATCGTGGCTTTCCAGTCACTCATGGGTGTCGGATGCCCGCCCACCCGCGCGTCAATCGCCACGAGGTGGACCGTGTTACTTCCGACATCTAAAACACCTAATCGCACACTCTTAAGGTTAGACGGTCTAAGGTAGCAGCGTGAACAACACCACGGTTTTTTTGGGTTATCCGGACGGAACGCTCGCCGCCGACGCGATCAAGAACGGCACCGAATTGGGCCCGGATTTTCCGCGCGAGTGGTTCGAAATTGTCAACCCAGACGATCCGTTCCATCTGTTCACCTTCGATGTCACCTGGCTTGCCTCCTTCTACCAGTGTGGCTACGGCACCACCTGCCACGGTATCGATGGCGTCCCGTCTCACGGTTGCTGCCCCCACGGCGCCTTTCTTGTCGACGCCGCCGAGCGCCGCAACCTCACCGCCCTTGTCCCGCGTCTCACCCGCTCCGAGTGGGAGAATTTCACCGACGAGCCGGAAGCATGGATGGAGTGGGACGAGATCGACGACGAGCCCAACCCGAAAACAGCCGTGGTGGACGGCATGTGTATCTTTGCTAATTCCGCCGATTTCCCCGGTGGCGCCGGCTGCGCCCTCCATCTCCACGCCCTCAACAACGGGCTCGACCCCGTCGAGGTGAAGCCCGAGGTGTGCTGGCAGCTCCCGCTTCGCAGGCTGGAGGACTACGAGACCCGCGCCGACGGCTCTGAGATTCTCCACACCACCATTACGGAGTACATTCGCCGCGGGTGGGGCGACGGTGGCGAGGATTTCATCTGGTACTGCACCACGAACCCGGATTGCCACAACGCCACGCAGCCCCTGTGGAAGACGGCGAAGAGTGAGCTCACGGCCATGTGTGGCGAGAAAGTGTACGACCTGTTGGCCGAATTCATGGAATCCCGCGGCACCCCCACCGCCGTGCACCCGGCCACTGCCGCCCGGAACTAACCCGGCCCGGCCTCCACATGCACCCGGCCGACACAATCAACCGGGCCGTATCCGGCGCGCGATCCTAACCCGGCCCGGCCCCCACATGCACCCGGCCAACAGAAGCAACCGGGCCAACAAAAAACCGGCAACTCCTTGGGAGCTGCCGGCTGAGAAGTAAGGGCTAGGCCTCGAACTTGTAACCCAGGCCACGCACTGTCACGAGCTGCGTGGGATGGCTGGGCTCGGCCTCGATCTTGGAGCGCAGGCGCTTGACGTGAACGTCGAGAGTCTTCGTATCGCCCACGTAATCGGCACCCCACACGCGGTCGATGAGCTGGCCACGGGTGAGCACGCGGCCAGCGTTGCGGAGAAGGTACTCAAGCAGGTCGAACTCCTTGAGTGGCATGGCCACCTGCTTGCCGTCGACGGTGACGATGTGGCGCTCCACATCGAGGGACACGCGACCACCTTCGAGGATCTGGTCGGCCACCGAGCCATCGGAATCGCCACCGCGTCGCAGCACGGCCCGGATGCGGGCGATGAGCTCACGGGAAGAGTACGGCTTGGTCACGTAGTCGTCGGCGCCGAGCTCCAGACCGAGGACCTTATCCAGCTCCGTGTCGCGGGCGGTGACCATGATGACCGGCACGGTGGACACCTGCCGCAGCCTGCGGCACACATCGGTGCCGCTCATCCCGGGCAGCATGAGATCAAGGAGGACGAGATCAACGTCGTTTTTGTTGAATTCGGTGAGTGCTTCACGGCCGTCAGTGGCGATGATCGCGTCGAAGCCTTCCTTTTTCAGAAGGAAGGCAAGTGGCTCCGCGAGTGATAATTCGTCCTCAACTATGAGCACTGTTGCCATGATATGTCCTACTGCTTCCTTACTTTCTCTTCGCTCCCGCGTGGCCCGCGGGAATCAATCGTCCTGTTTACATCCTGTTTCCTGGCGGGATGAGGGAGATCTTCTTTCTCCTCACCAGGCTTATAGATGGGCAGTTCTATGGTGAAGGTGGACCCCGTCGAAGGCCTCGACCACAGTTTAACCGTTCCACCATGATTAGCGGCCACATGCTTAACAATAGCTAGCCCCAATCCGGTACCACCAGTGGAACGCGAGCGGGCCTTGTCCACGCGGAAGAATCGCTCAAACACGCGCTGTTGGTCCTCCGCCGAAATGCCAATGCCGCGGTCAGTAACGCGGATGTGGACGGTGTCCGCGGACACCACCTTCTGCGTCACCGTGACAGGTGTTTCCGCAGGTGAATAGTTAATTGCATTGGAGATGAGGTTGGTTACCGCGGTGACCAGGAGGTTGAAATCGCCCAGCACGTACACGCCCGTGCGCACGCCCCGGTTGAGGCGAATGCTGGCGTTTTCGGCCTGGACGGTCGTGCGGTTGATGGCTTCGTCCACCACATCGTCGATGAGAACGGGGGTGAGATCGGGCAACGCCTCCGCCCCCTGGAGCTTCGACAGGGAAATGAGTTCGGTGATCATATCGCCGAGTCTGCGTGCTTCCCCGTACAGGCGCTCGCCAAAGTAGTCGACGGACTCGGGGTCATCGATGGATTCAAGCAGCGCCTCGGCGAGCAGCGCAATACCTCCGACGGGGGTCTTGAGCTCGTGGGACACGTTGGCCACAAAGTCGCGGCGGGCGTGTTCCATTCGCACGGCCTCGGATTGATCGGTGGCGTAGACAATGACAAACCTGTCGTCGGTAAGCGTCAGCGGGGCGACCACAACGTGAATGTCGGTGACACGGTTCTTCCCGGTCCGGCGGGGAGCACGCAGGTCCAGGCCACGTTCCTCCTTATCGGAGAGGACAGCGACGGCGAGCTTCCAAATCTCCTCGGCCACCGTGCGTTCGTGGATGAGCCCCATGGTGTGGGCGGAGGCGTTGGACATGACAACCTCGCGGTTGGCGCCGAGGATCGCCACGCCGACGGGCGCCCCCTGGATGGCGAGGTGCAGCACCTGGCTCACGGTGGTGACTCGCGGTTCACTGAGCGTGCGGGCGATCCGGGCCCGGCGCGCGAGTGCCTCCGCAAAGCGATACACCGCCACCCCGATGAGGGTGGCGGCGATGCCTGCTAGGAAGGCGAGGATGTAGAACAAGGTTTACTTGTTGCCCTGGTTGGCAACAGCCTTTGCGCCAGCCTCGGCGGCCTCGGGATCGAGGTAGGTGCCGCCCGGGTTGGCTACGGTGCCGTCCTCGTTGAGTTCGTACACCAGCGGGATGCCGGTGGGGATGTTGAGGCCTGCAATGTCCTCGTCGGAGATGTTGTCCAGGTACTTCACCAGGGCGCGCAGGGAGTTACCGTGGGCCGCAATGAGCACGTTCTTGCCTGCCAGCGCCTGCGGGAGGATCTCCTCCTTGAAGTAGGGGATGAAGCGGGCGACAACGTCCTTGAGGCACTCGGTGCGCGGAACCTGGTCAAGGTTGGCGTAGCGCGGGTCGTGTGCCTGCGAGTACTCGCTGTTATCGTCGAGCTCCGGCGGCGGGGTGCCGTAGGAACGGCGCCACGTCATGAACTTCTCGTCGCCGTACTTCTCCTTCGTGTCGGCCTTGTTGAGGCCTTGCAGGGCGCCGTAGTGGCGCTCGTTGAGGCGCCAGTCGCGGGTGACGGGGATCCACAAACGGTCAGCCTCGTCGAGGGCGATGTTGGCGGTCTGGATGGCGCGACGCAGCAGGGAGGTGTACAAAACGTCCGGCAGGATGTTCTTTTCCTTGAGCAGCTCGCCGCCACGCTTGGCTTCCGCGCGGCCCTTCTCGGTCAGTGCAACGTCAACCCAGCCGGTGAACTGGTTGGATGCATTCCATTCGCTCTGCCCGTGGCGGAGTAAGATCAATTTTCCTTGAGTCATACTCTCAGTTTGCCATGACTTTTATTGCTTGTCGACGCTCACTTCTCCGGTCGCATCTCGGCCCACGCATGGCTCGCGCTTGCGTCCCAGGAGTTCGGTGTAAATCTCCTGCAACCCCTCTGCTGTGTGTTTCCAGGAATAGCGGGCCGCATGGGAGACGGCGGCCTTTCCCATCTCGATGCGGCGATCGTCGTCGGCAAGCAGGCAGTTGAGAACCTGGGCCCAATCGGAGGGATCGTGGGATGGAACCAGAAGCCCCGTGGTGCCGTCGTCCACTGCGATCGGCAGACCACCCACCTTAGCTGCGACGACGGGGGTTCCGGTGGCCTGGGCCTCGAGGGCGACGAGCCCAAAGGACTCGTTGTAGCTCGGCACCGCGACGATGTCGGCGGCCTGGTAGATCCGCACGAGGTCCTCCGGCGGGCGGGGGGCCGTGAACCGCACGTAGCGGGAGATCCCCAGCTCGGCAACGAGGTTTTCGTACTCGCGCGGGCTCGCGTTCTGGCCGGAGGGACCCCCGCACATGATGGCCCGGGTGGTGTAATCAGGATCACTTTCAATGAGTGCGGCCAATGCCCGAATCAGGACATCCGGCCCCTTAAACTTCTGCAGCCGACCGACAAACGCCACCACCTTCGCTTGCAACGGCAGGCCCAATTCGCGGCGCGCGCGTTCTGTGGCCCGGCCCGTGCCAGGTGTGAACAGGTCCGTATCCGCCCCGGGGTTGACTACAACAATCCGGTCCACTTCGGCGTCGTAGTGGGCCACGAGGTCGGCCCGCTCCTCCACGGTGTTGGCGGTGATGATGTCCGCGTTATCGATGATCTGCTGCTCGCAGATGCGGCGCGCCTCGCTCTCCTTCGTATCGTCGAGCGTGCGGTGCGCGTTCTTCACCGCGGCGAGGGTGTGGGCCGTAAAAACGAGCGGCACGTTCCACAGATCGCGCAGCAGCCACCCCACCTGCCCGGATAGCCAGTAGTGGGCGTGAATCACGTCGTAACTTAAGCCATTGCAGCGGGTAAAGCTTTGAATCCCGCCGGCGAAGGCCGCCAGCTGGGTGGGCAGGTCTTCTTTGTCTAGCCCCTCGTACGGCCCGGCCACGATGTTGATTACCCTGAGGTTCTCGGCCGCCTGCACAACCTCCCCCTGACTGGGGATAGTCGCACGTGTGAAAATATCCACCTGCGTGCCCTCTTCGGACAGCTTTTTCGCCGTAGACATGACAAACACGTTGAGCCCGCCTGCGTCCCCCGTTCCTGGCTGCATGAGTGGTGAGGTGTGCATGGAAATCATGGCGATACGCATGGCCCCCATTGTACGGACACGCCACCGCCATTCTTGTTTTGTGCTACTAAGTTTGCCCACGGGGGTGTAGTCTACTTACCCGTAACTATCTCGTCTTTATGATAAGTAGGAAAACTTATCCCCAGCGGAAGGAAGTAGAAGTGGCACAGGCTTACGAAACCAAGGCGTGGCTCAAGCATTACGCCCCATGGACGCCCCACGAGCTCGATTACAGCGACACCACCATCGCCTCGCTATACAGGGAGAACCTCGCCAACAACGCAGATAAGCCGGCAACCTACTTCTTCGGTCGCACCATGACTTTTGCGGAGCTAGACAAGCAGGTGCGTCGCGCAGCCGCCGGCCTGCGCGCGTTCGGTGTGCGGCCCGGTGACCGCGTCGCTCTCGCGATGCCCAACTGCCCGCAGCACATCATCGCGTTCCACGCCATCCTCCAACTCGGCGCCATCGTTGTCGAGCACAACCCGCTGTACACGGCCCACGAGCTGGAAGAGCCGTTCAAGGATCACGGTGCCCGCATCGCCATCAGCTTTGACAAGACCAGCTCGACGCTGGAGCAGCTGCGCGCCACCACCCCGCTGGAGACGATTATCTCCGTCAACCTCATCAACGCGATGCCGCGCTACATGCAGCTCGCCCTGCGGATTCCGCTGCCCCCGCTGAGTAAGACCCGCGAGCGACTCACGGGCTTCGCCCCCAACACGGTGCCGTGGGAAACGCTGTGCTCGTCCGCCATCGGCGGCGACGGCTCCGACATCGAATTCCCCGAGGTGACCAAGGATGATACCGCTGTCATCTTGTACACCTCCGGCACCACCGGCGTGCCCAAGGGTGCCCAGCTCACGCACGGCAACCTGCACTCAAACGTGAAGATGGGTGCCGCGTGGGTCCCCGGGTTCCCCCACGAGGACGAGCGCATCCTCGCCGCTCTTCCCCTCTTCCACGCCTACGGCATGACGTTTGCTGCCACGCTGCCGTTCTACGGCGGCTCCGAGATGGTGCTTCTGCCCACCCCAGATCTCAAGCTCATCATGCAGGTGATGAAGAAGCACACGCCTACCTTCGTTCCTGGTGTCCCCACACTGTACGAGAAGATCCTCGAGGCGGCAGAGCAGACGGGCACCGACATTTCCGGTATCAATAACGCCTTCTCTGGCGCTTCTACACTGCCGGTTTCGCTCGTCGAACGGTGGGAAGCCGCCACGGGTGGACGCCTGGTGGAGGGCTACGGCCTCACCGAGTGCTCCCCCATCCTCACGGGCAACACGATGGATGGCAACCGCCGTCCCGGCTGGATCGGCGTTCCCTTCCCGGACACAGTGGTCCGCATTTGTGACACCGAGGATCCCTCCCGGGTGCTTCCCGACGGCGAGGAGGGCGAGATTCAGGCCAAGGGCCCGCAGGTGTTCAAGGGCTACCTCAACAAGCCCGAGGCCACCGAGGCCAGCTTTGTCGACGGTTGGTACCGCACCGGGGACGTCGGTGTGATGGACGACGAGGGCTACATCAAGATCGTCTCCCGTCTCAAGGAGGTCATCATCACAGGTGGCTTCAACGTCTACCCTGTCGAGGTGGAAGAAGTGCTCCGGGCTCACCCCGACATCGACGATGTGGCCGTTGTGGGCCTCCCCCGTGGCGACGGCTCCGAGATCGTCACCGCGGCGATCACCCTCAACGAGGGTGCCGCTCTCGACCCCGAGGGCCTCAAGGAATACTGCCGCACCCAGCTCACCCGCTACAAGGTGCCGCGCAAGTTCTTCCACTTTGAGGACATGCCCCGCGACATGATGGGCAAGATTCGCCGTCGCGACGTTCGCGATCAGATCATCGAGCGCAACGACATCAAGCCTGCCAAGTAAGTACTTGGCAATCCGGCCCGCCTGAGCGCGGGCCGTTTGTGTATTCACGGGCGGGCCCAGGTGGATACGTCACCGCCCCGAACCCGGCCCGCTCCCACCTGGTTTTCACCAGCGAATATGACGCGGGCCAAGCACGGCGAGCCAAATTGGTCACACATTTCCATAACGTGAGATATTTATCTCATTCCGCTTTTATAAGGTGCCAAAAGCGCACATCTTCCCACGTACCGGGGTAAAGCTAGTTGGTATGACGAATTTGAAGCATGGACCACGTTTGGTAATTATCGGCGTCGGGCACGTCGGCTCCCAGGTACTCACCGAGGCGGTGCGGGCCGGGATTTTCTCAGAGATCGTAACGATCGATAAGAAGGAAGGCACGGCTTACGGCGAGGCCCTCGACCACCACCAGGCTTCTGCGCTGCCCGGCGACCCGGGTGTGACACTGCGCAGCGGCGATTACGATGACTGCAAGGACGCGGATGTCATCATCTGTGCCGCCGGCCCCTCCATCATCCCGGATGGGTCCGGCTCGCAGCCGGACCGGACATCACTCACCGGCATCAACGCGAAGGAGATCCGCCAGGTGATGACGGACCTCACCTCCGTTACGCGCGACCCGGCCCTCATTTTTATCACCAACCCGCTGGACACGATGGTGTTCTTGGCTCAAAACGAGTTCGATTACCCGCGCGCGTTTGGCACGGGCACGATGCTCGATTCTTCCCGGTTGCGCCGCATCGTGGCCGATCGCCTCGGCATTTCCCCGGCGACGGTGTCCGGCTACATGATGGGTGAGCACGGCACCACCGCGTTCCCCGTCCTCTCGCGCCTCACCGCATGCGGCATCCGGGCCGACGAATTTAAGGAGCACTTCGGCGTGGAGCTTGACCCGGAGGAGATCCGCCAGTCGGTTGTCTCCGCCGCCTACGACGTGTTCAACGCGAAGGGCTGGACAAACGCCGCCGTCGCTCGCTCCGCCGTCCTCCTGGGCCGGGCTGTGCTTTTCGACGAACAGGCAATGTGGCCTGTATGCTCCACCCTCCACGGTGAATACGGATTCGACGGGGATGTCGCGTTCTCCCTCCCCTCCATCATCGGCGCGGACGGCGTGGAAAAGCGATTCGCCGTGTCCCTCAACGAGTGGGAGCAAGAGCAGCTCGCCGCCACCGCAGCAGACATCCAACAGACGATCAAGGACGCTGAGGTCCGCTACTAGCGGAACCGTTCCGGGCCCGGCCAGATCCCGGTCAGGCCCGGCAGCCGGCTGGCGCGTGCGGTTTTCGGCCGAGCGCTACAGTTCCAGGCCCACCCACACCGGCTCCGGGCGCAGTTCAATACCCGTTTTGTCGTACACGCCGTCCCGGATAGTGCGGGCCAGGGCCGCGATGTCCGCGGCGGTGGCGGAGCCACGGTTGGTAAGCGCCAACGTGTGCTTGGTGGAGAGGCGCGCCGGGGCCCCCTCGCCGGGGTACCCCCGGTTAAAGCCCGCCATCTTATCGATGAGCCACGCCGCCGACAGCTTCACCTGGCCATCGTCGGCCGGGTAACGGGGGGCATCCTCGGGGAGGGTATCTGCAAGGCTCGAATCCACGATCGGGTTGGTGAAGAAGGAACCGGCGCTCCACGTGTCGTGGTCCGCGGGGTCGTACACCATCCCCTTACCGCGACGCAGCTCCAGCACCGCCTCGCGTACCTCGGCTGCGGGCCGGCGTTCACCGCCGTGGGAGGCGCCGAGCTTTTTAGCAAGCTGGCCAAAGCGCAGCGGGTGAGACATGCCGTCGGGGCGCAGCTCGAGCTCGATCTCCAGCACAACGGCCCGGCCGGTGAATTTCAGGTTGGAATAGCGGTAGGAGAGCTCGAGCTCGTCCGCGTCGACCCACTCCACCGCGCCCGTGCGGCGATCGAAAAGCTTCACCCGCCGCAGGACGTCGGCGATTTCCGCCCCGTAGGCGCCGACGTTTTGCACCGGCGTGGCTCCCGCCGAGCCGGGGATGCCGCTCAGGCACTCGATGCCACCCAGGCCCGCCTCCACGGTCTTCCTCACCACGTCGTCCCACCGGGCACCCGCCTCGGCACGGACTGTGGCCCCCTCGAAAACAACGTTGTCCTGGGCCATGATGACCGCAACGCAGTCGACTGGGCCGTCGGCCACAAGAAGGTTGCTGCCACCCCCGACGATGAGCGCGTCGGGGTGCTTGCCCACCACGTCGATGACGCCCTGCTGGGTGGTGCAGCGATACGCCGCGCGGGGCTTCCCGCCCACGTGAAGCGTGGTCAGGTCAGCGAAAGTAACGTCGATGAGCTCGGTGCCGGCAGCCTGCGTGGAATCAAACACACCTTTAACGGTAGTCTTAAGCCTATGACTGCACGAAATGAAGTAACTGTCACTATCCCCCACTCCAAGGAAAAGGTTCTCCAGGCGTGGCGTACCCGCGAGTTCTGGGAGTTCGACACCAAGAACCTCACCACCGAGCCCGGTGAGGTGCACGAATTCACCG
This sequence comes from Corynebacterium pyruviciproducens ATCC BAA-1742, assembly GCF_000411375.1. GTDB lineage: Bacteria > Actinomycetota > Actinomycetes > Mycobacteriales > Mycobacteriaceae > Corynebacterium > Corynebacterium pyruviciproducens. The sequence goes on from NZ_KE150448.1 coordinate 366,895, forward strand.
AGGCCGACGGCAAGGTTGACGTTGCCCTGTACGAGGTTATGGCCATGTCCCTCCTCCCCGAGGCCGTCCAGGGGATGATCAGCCAGGACCTCAAGATCAAGCGCACGTTCCACCTTGAGGACGAGAACACCGCCAAGTACAACAGCGACGTCAAGGGCACCCCCGTGGACTTCGGCGCGGACATCGCCGTCGCCGGCGAGGGCGACACCACCACGCTGACCTACTCCAACACCGTCGACGTGAAGATCCCGTTCATGGGTGCCGCCATCGAGCCGAAGGTGGCCGAGGCGCTGGAGCAGACCACCCAGCACGAGGCCGAGCTCATGGCCCAGTGGATCTCTGACAACCTGTAATGGCGAAGCTTGGCAAAGCCCTGGCGGCCATCGTCGTCATCCTTCTCGTGGTGGCCGCCGCGGCTGAGTTTGGCCTGCGCTGGTACATCGGCGACAAGCTGGAGACCTCGGTGAGGGCGCAATCCACGGTGGAGATCACCGAGGACCCGTCCATCGCCTTCGGTTCCACGCCACTGCTGTTCAGCCTGGTCACCCACACGGTGCCGACGGTGGATCTATCGGTTCCCTCGACGCTCAACATCACCCCCGACGACCCGGCCCCCGCTATCGCTGGAGCCCCCGCCGCCGATGTGAGCCTCACTGACCTCGATATTTCCAACCCGAACGTGCTCTCCGCGGCCCACATGACCGTGCGGGTGGAGCTTCCCGACGAATTCCTGCTTGCCACCATCCAGCAACAGATGGCGGCCAACCCGCCCTCGACGGGCAGTGCGCTGGGTGATGCCTTGCTCAAGCAATTTGTCCGCATCAGCAACCTGACCAGCACCGCCACCTCCGGGACGGTGGACGTGGAGTTCACCGACGGCGCGGCCACGCTGGGGCTCGAGCCCCGCGTGGAGGCCGGCCGCCTCACGTTCCGGGCCACGAACGCCCAGCTTTTGGGGTTCGAGGTGCCGCAGGAGATCGTCGATGCGATCTCCGAGTCTCTGGCGGATGCGGCCCGCGATGCGGCCGGCCAGATGAACGTCGACAAGCTAGAGGTGAAAGACGGACTCATCGAACTCACGGTGAGCCAGGACAACCCCCAGTTCAGGACACAGTAACCCAGGCGGCGGGGACCTCCCGCACAGCCTCCTCCTCCCCCTGACGGACGCGCAGTCCCAGGGGGATTTCCTCACTCACGGACTCCTTAATGGCGATGAACTCGGACAACAGGGCCGAGGGGTCCGTCAGATACTCGCGGCGCGGAACGTACTCCACCTCCGTCGCCCCCATCGCCACCGCCAACCGAGCCTCGGCAGCCTTCACCAGCGTCTGCGAGGCCCCCAGCGGGTAGCCCACGACGCAGCGGACGTGCTCCCCCGTGAGCGGCAGGTGCGTAGGCAGCACGGTAACCGGGCCATCAAGCGTCGGTTTGTCCAACGGATCTAAATATTCACGCATGGCACAATAGTAGAATGAGCACCCGATCGGAGACCACCAGGAGGTTGCGCGACGCGGCCCGCGCAGCAGTCATCGCGGACGGCATCGGCGGGTGTCGCATCGACCGCATCTGCAAACGCGCGGGGCTGACCAGGGGCGCGTTCTACTCCAATTACTCAAACCTCGAGGAGCTCCTCTCCGCAACACTTTCGGAGCACCTGACAGTGCTCACCAACCGCGCCCTCTCCCTTGATGCCGAGTGGGTGGAAACCATCACCCGGTTCACTCCCGAGTTGTACGCGCTTGACGGCCCGGAAAAAATCGCCACCCTTCTGCTCAACGTGGCAGTGGCCACGGGGCTGACCGGAGAGGCGGAGCTCATCAACATGGAGACCCTCACCGCCGCGGCGCATGGGTGGATGCCCACACTGCCGCTCGACGCGATGCGCGATGCGCTTACCCACGTGGGCCGGGTTGTGCTCACCGCCGCCGGGCGCACCCCCACCACCGACGACGACACGCTGGGAATCATCCTCATGCGGCTCGCCCCCCGCGACGCGCTCAACGCGAATCTCGCCGCGACACTTTTTATGGCCCTCTCCGAGCCCGACTAGGACCAGCCCCTCTGGCCGTGGCACCGCCCCCATCAAACGGTACAACGACACGCCTCGTCCCCCGGCCGGTGGCACGGGTGCAGGAAGCAGAAAAACCCGGGTGTAAAACACCCGGGTTTTGTGCCCACTTAGTAGCTCAGGACGTCCTTGATGCTGGGGCGCACGTCGCACCAGTAGATGCCGATGACCACCATGCCGATCCAGCCAACGAACGGAACGAAGAACAGGAACTGGGCCAAGGTAGCGGCGGCGAGGATCGCCACCCACGTCATCTTCGGTTTCCGGTCAGCAGCCGGGAAGGCATCCTCCCTCGTCATGAGGCACTGCACGATGCCGACAACGCCGGCTAGTGCCACCGCGAGGAAAATCGCCTGGACAATGCGGGTAAAAATGAGTGTAGCGAGCGCCATAAATCTAGTTATTCTTCTTTCTCAGGTTGGACCAGTCCGTGTCACGCGAAGCCTGCTTCACGTCCTCAACAAGCTGCGTACGCGACTCACGGGTGCGCACGTTGAGGTTGGAAACGAACTGCTTGATCGTCTCAATAATCTTGGAAAATTCCATGGTTAGTTACCCTCCAAAGAGTACAAAGGACACAGTATAGATGGCCAGCCCCGCGAGCGCGCCCACGATGGTGCCGTTAAGTCGAATATACTGCAAATCCTTACCCACCATGAGCTCGATCTTGTCGCTGGCTTCCTCCGCGTCCCAGCGTTCCACCGTCTCCGAGATGATGGCCGTGATTTCCGGGGCGTAGTTGTTGGCCAGGAAGCGGGCCGCTTTCTGGATCTTCTCGTCCAGCTGGTTGCGGCGCTCCGCGTCGTCGAGGAGGTTTCTCCCCTGCTGTTCCACGAACTCCGCAAACCGGACCCGCAGAATTGATGTTTCGTCCGTCAGAGCGCTTGTCAGCGCCTCCACGGCATTCTTCCACAGCACGACGGGAATCTCCTTCACCGCCGTAGATTCGAGGATGCCGGCCTTGAGCTCCTCAATCCGGGCCATGGTCTTCTCGTCGCCTTGGAGGTCGATGGCGAACTGGGCGATCACGCGGCGCACCGCATCCCGGGCGGGGTGGTGAGTATCGCGGGCCACGTCGGCGGTCCACTTGACCGCCTCGCGGTACACCTTGTCGCCCACCAGCCGGTTGGCAAACTCGGGGGCCCAGGCGGGGGCGCGATCGTCGATAAGCGAGGTGATGAAGCTCTCAGACTCGTACGTCTTGCGGTGCAGCCACTGGGCCACCTCCTCGATGATGGGCTCCGTCTTGCCGTCGTCGATGAGCTGCTGGAGCACACGCCCCATGGGCGGGCCCCACTCGGGCTCTGCGGCCCGGTCGATGATGAGAGTGCGGATGAGCGCCTGCGCATCGTCCTGGGGCACCTCCGTGAGCACCTTGGCCCCCAGGGTGCCCGCCTCGCGGGAGACAGCCCGGGCGTGCTGGGGATCCGACAACCACTGCCCAATCCGGTTGGGGATGCCGGCCTCACGCACCTTCGCCACGATGAGCTCTGCGTTGAGGAAGTTCTCCCCCACGAATTGGCTGAGCGCCCCACCCAGCTGGTCCTTCTTGTTCTTCACAATCGCCGTGTGTGGGATCTTCAGCCCCAGCGGGTGACGGAAGAGGGCGGTGACCGCGAACCAGTCGGCCAACCCGCCGATCATGCCCGCCTCGGCGGCTGCCCGGACGAACCCCACCCACTGCGGCGAATCCGGCGCAGTGTGCACCTGCCAGTAGCGGCACAGGAGGTAGATGACGGTGGCCACGAGCAGCAGACCGGTGGCGATCGCCTTGTGCTTGCGCAGCGCCTTGCGGCGTTCGGCCTCAACCTCTGGGGAGGGCCCTGGGACGGGTAACGATGGCATAGTAGCCATTGTAGACATGCAAAAACCAGCCCCACCGCTCCGCATGAGGTGCAAGAGGCGTAAAACGGTGCGACTGGTTATTAGTCTTCTTTAAACGACTAGTGCTTGTAGCCCGTGGCCTTGGAGAACTTCTTCCAGTCACGGCGGCCGTAGGCGATGAGGCCGAAGCCGACAATGACGAGCACGGCGGTGAGCACAATGCCCACGGTCATGATCGTTCCGTTCATCGTCGGGGCGCCACCGGCAAGGCCGAACACCAAGGTGCCGAGGCCTGCGAGGGCGGCGAGCACCAAACCAGCACCCAGCCAGGTGGAGGTCTTCAGCAGCGAAGAGTGCGGTGCAACGAGGGAAACCGGCTGGTAACCATCGACGTAACGGCTTACGTCGAGGGAGCCAATCTCCCTGTTCTCCTGTGTTGCGTCGCTGTGCACGCCGGACACGGCGGTCGCCGTGTGGCCTTCGCCTCGCAGAGCGTGGTTATCGGTCATCGCCATCTGCCTTTCTACAAAATATTTCTCAAGTTACGGATTAACTTTAGTCGTCTTTACCACGAAGAGCAGCTCGTGCGCGTTCTTTCGTCACAATGGATACCGCCGTAAGGGGGATACCCGCCGGGCAGACATCGGCGCACTCGCCGTACAGGGAGCACGGGCCAAAGTTGGTCTCGAGCTCGTCGATCATGCGACGTGCACGGCGACCGCGCTCGTGCTCACCCATCGGGGTGAGACGCAAGTGCTGCAGCTTAGCGCCGGTGAACAGGTGGGCTGCTCCGTTCGGGCAGGCGGCGACGCAGGCGCCACAGCCGATGCAGGCCGCAAAGTCGAGAGCCTTCTCGGCGTTCTCGTGGCTCGTTGCCAGCGTGTCAGCATCCGGTGCGGTACCGGCGTTGACGGAGACGTAGCCGCCCTTTTCCATGACGCGGTCGAGAGCGGAGCGGTCCACCACAAGGTCACGGATGACCGGGTACACGGCGGAGCGGAACGGCTCGATCTTCAGGGTATCGCCGTCGTGGTACAGGTCCTCGCTCAGACGCTGCTGGCAGGCGGGCTTGTTCTTGTCCAGGCCGTGCGGGCGACCGTTGACCATGAGGCCACAGGTGCCACAAATACCTTCGCGGCAATCAGATGCGAATGCGAACGGCTCCTTGCCCTCCTCGATGAGCCCGAGGTTGACGTGATCCAGGAGCTCGAGGATGGACATCTGCGGAACAGCGTCCTCCACCTCGACTGTCTCGAAGTGACCCTCGGAGTTCGAGTCGGCCTGACGCCAGATTTCAAGAGTGAGTTTCATTACTTGTAATTCCTTGTCATCAGAGGGATTTCTTCGAAGTACAGGGGCTCCGCGTGGCGGATGAAGTGCTTATCGCCGCCGCGCTCCCACGCGGACACGAAGCACCAGTTCTCGTCGTCACGCTCGGCCTCGCCATCCTCACTGAGGTGGTCGGAGCGGTAGTGAGCGCCACAGGACTCGTCGCGATCCAGGGCGTCGATGCACATGAGCTCGCCCAGATCGAAGTAGTCCGCAACGCGGTTGGCCAGCTCGAGGGTCTGGTTCATCTCGTCGGCGGAACCGGGGATGAACAGGTCAGACCAGAACTGGTCGCGCAGCTCGCGCAGCTCCGGAAGCGCCTCGCTGAGGGCCTCGGTGTTGCGATCCACGCCACACTTGTCGTACAGGATCTTGCCCAGCTTCTCGTGGAAGTAATCCGGGCCGTGAGAACCCTTGATGTTCATGAGCTTCTCGATCCGGTCGTGGGCACGCTGCAGGGCGGCCTTGGCGGCCGGGCAATCGGCGGGAGGAAGCTCCTCGCCGAGGTGCTGACCGAGGTAGTTCGGGACCGTGAACGGGAGGGTGAACCAGCCGTCCACGGAGGCGGACAGCAGGGAGTTCGCACCCAGGCGGTTGGCGCCGTGGTAGGTCCAGGAGCACTCGCCGGCCGCAAACAGGCCCTCGACGTTGGTCATCTCATCAAAGTCGGTCCACAGGCCACCCATGGTGAAGTGGCAGGTGGGGGCGATGCGCATCGGCGTGGTGTAGGGATCCTCGCCAATGGTCTCCTCGTACATGTCGAACAGGTTGCCGTAGCGCTCTGCCACGGTCTCCTTGCCCAAACGCTCAATGGCGTCGCGGAAGTCGAGGTAGGCCGAGTTGTGATTCGGGCCCACGCCGTACCCCTTCACCAGCTGGTGAGTGATGGCACGGGAAGCAACGTCGCGGGGCACGAGGTTGCCGAACGCCGGGTAGCGACGCTCGAGGAAGTAATCGCGCTCCTCGTCCGGGATCGTGTTCGGGTCGCGGTCGTCGCCCTTTTCCTTCGGGCACCAGATGCGGCCGTCGTTACGCAGCGACTCGGACATGAGGATCGTCTTGGACTGCCAATCGGAGTTCTTGGGCAGGCCCGTCGGGTGGAACTGAATGAACGAGGGGCTCGCCATGAAGGCGCCCTGATCGTAGGCGCGCATCATAGCCGAGGCGTTGGAGTTCTTGGCCAGCGTGGTCTTGTGGAACACGTTGCCGTAACCGCCGGTGGCCAGGACCACAGCGTGGCCCATGTGGGCGGTGAGCTCACCGGTGATGAGGTTGCGCATAACCACACCGCGGCAGACCTTCTTGCCGTCCTTCTCGTCCACGATGATGTCGTACAAATCGTTGTGCGTGAACATCTCAACGGTTCCGGCGTCAATCTGGCGCTGCAGTGCGGATGCGGAAGCAAGCTGCAGCTGCTGGCCCGTCTGGCCGCGGGTGTAGTAGGTGCGGGACACCTGCACACCACCGAAGGAGCGGGTGGCGAGCGTGCCGCCGTACTCGCGGGCGAACGGGGCGCCGATAGCGTTCATGTGGTCGATGACGCGCACGGACTCGACGGCCAGGCGCCAGCAGTCGGCCTCGCGGCAGCGGTAGTCGCCACCCTTGACCGTGTCCTTGACGTGGCGGTACGTGGAGTCGTTATCTACCTTCTTGCCGCGGGCAGAGTTCACGCCACCCTGGGCAGCGATGGAGTGCGCACGACGCGGGGCGTCGTGGTAGGTGAACACCTTGATGTTGTAGCCGAGCTCACCGAGGGCGGCAGCTGCTGCAGCGCCCGCGAGGCCCGTGCCGACGACGATGATGGTGAACTTGCGGCGGTTGAGCGGGGAAACCAGCGTCATGTGCGCCTTGTGGTAATCCCAGGCCTCCTTGAGCGGCACGCCCTCCGGCAGGCCGGCCTCGAGGATATTACCCAGCTCCACCTCGCTCACCGACGACGCGGGAGCGGTGAATTCTTGCCCGTTGGGCATGGTGTAGGTGTCAGTGCTCTTGATCACGCCTGGCGTAGCGCCTGCCTCTTGGACACCAATCTTGGATGAAGTACTCATATCTTTTTTGCTCCCTTTCTATCCGATCCAGCCTGCGAGGACTGAGATCGGGATGAGCGCGTTCCCCACCAGGACGGCAGCCGGGATGAGGTAGGACACGAACAGCAGCACGGCGCGCCAGCGGCGTCCGGTGATGCCGAGGTCACTCACTGCCGTCCACAGGCCGTGGCTCAGGTGGAAGAACAGGATGACCATGGCAAGGATGTAGAAGCAAGCGACGAGCGGACGGCTGAAGCTTGCGACGACGTTGGCAAATGCCTCGCCGTGGACGAACACGTCGCTGGCGGCGGGCTGTGCGCCGATGGTCAGGTCCAAAAGGTGGAAAATAATGAACAGCAGCAGCACGATGCCGGTGATGAGCATCGTCCGTGCGGAGAAGCTATTGAGTCCGCCCATGAGTCCCGAACGACGGAACTTGCCACGGGACTTGTGTGCGCGCCCTTGGAGAGCAAACGCGGAGTACACGTGAGCCACCAGGCACACGAGCAAAACAATGCGGAACGCCCACAGGAACGAACCGTACGGGAGCATGGGCTCGCCGAACTCGCGCAGGAAGGCTGCGTATTCGTTCAGATGGTTAACGCCATCGGTATCCGGAAGGAAGATCTTCAGGTTTCCGATCATGTGAACAAAGACGAACAGGCCGAAAATAATGCCCGTAATCGCCATAATGAGCTTGAGCGCCCATGAGGGCGCGCCCGGCCGCTCACGTAGCGGCTTAGTTGTGATTTTGCCGTGAGCAACTGCCTCACGGTCATCATATTTAACAGTCATGGCACCTCCAGTGTCCCTTATACCTTACGGCCAAGTGGGAAAAATCTCCCACTTTCCCGTTTTTAACGTGCTGAACGTCACACATCGAGCGCAGGTCTGTTCCGACCCGTGAGTAACGGTGCACAGCAATAACGCAATTTTCACCGGGCACGCAATTTGCCCGTTTCGCACGCATCACACCCTCGATCGTGGTTGAACTTTTTACTTATTACTTATTACTGTCACCGGCCACGCTATTCTCGCCCTTTTTCCGGGCGATCATCTCGCAACGCAGCTCCATGAGATCCGGATCATCACGAACCAGAGCAACCAGCTGGCAGTCCTGAGGCCCCGTTGCCCCGGGCACACAAAGTGAGCACGGGTCTCCGAACCGGATGGGGCATTTCGGTTCTGCTGGCATAACCTAAAGGTAACATGTTAGGCCCCAAAATCTAGCATTTAACCGCAGGTCTCCCCCGGTTTTTCACATTTAAATATGCGCATTTTTTGTTGCGTAATTCTTCTCCACCAACGTGACCTGGAGGCACAAGAAAACCGCCACCCTCACAGACCGTGAGCGTGGCGGTGAAAAAATTTCCAGCGGCTCCCCTCACACAGGTGCCCGCGTGAGGGGTGGCGGAATTTTTTACAGGTTGATCATGTGGCCCGCAATGCCGTGGGCGGCTTCCTTCATCGCCTCCGACATCGTCGGGTGGATGTGGACGTTGCGGGAGATTTCCTCGGCGGTGAGGTCGAAGCGCTGCGCGAGCGTGAGCTCTGGAATCATCTCGGACACGTTGGCGCCCACCATGTGTGCGCCGAGCAGCTCGCCGTGGCGGGCATCGGCAACGATCTTCACAAAGCCTTGCTGTTCTGCCAGGCCCTGTGCCTTGCCGTTGGCGGAGAACGGGAAGGAGGCCACCTTCACCTCGGCATCCGGGAACTTCTCCTTGGCCTTCTCCTCGGTGTAGCCGAAGGAGGCGACCTGCGGGTTGCAGAATGTCGCACGCGGCATCATCATGTAATCGCCCAGCTCCAGGGTCTCCGCGCCGGCGATCGTCTCGGCTGCCACGATGCCCTGTGCCTCGGCCACGTGGGCGAGCTGCAGCTTGGCTGTGACATCGCCGATGGCGTAGATGTGCTCCACGTTGGTGCGCATACGCTCGTCAATGTCGATGGCGCCACGCTCGGTGAGCTTGACGCCGGTATTCTCCAGGCCGTAGCCCTCCGTGCGCGGGGCGAAGCCGACGGAGACGAGAACGCGATCGACGGTGAGGGTTTCGCTCTTGGAGCCGTCCTTGGATTCGATGTCTACCTCCACGGAGTCACCGTTGTCGCGCACAGCCTTGGTGGCGTGGGCGGTGAGAAGCTTGATTCCCAGCTTCTTGTACTCGCGGGCGATCGCCTTGGATACTTCCGGATCCTCGTTGGGCAGGACGCGGTCCATGAACTCGACGATGGTGAGCTTGACGCCGAAGTTGGCCAGCACGTAGGCGAACTCCATGCCGATGGCGCCGGCGCCCACGATGACCATGGATTCCGGAAGCTTCTCGTTGAGGATCTGCTCCTCGTAGGAGACGACGTTCTCCGAGAGCTCCACGCCCGGCAGGGTCTTGACCACGGACCCGGTGGCGATGATGCAATCGTCGAAGGTGATTTCCTTGCCCTTGTCATCCCCCTCGGTGATCTCAATGGTCCCCACATCCTTGAAGGAGCCGAGGCCGTTGATCTCGGTAATCTCGTTCTTCTTCATGAGGAAGTGGACACCCTTGACGATGTTCCCCGAGACCTTCCGGGAGCGCTGGTGTGCCGACTCATAGCTCATGGTCACGTCACCTTCGATGCCGAAGGTCTTCTTTTCCTTGGTCAGGACGTGAGCAAGCTCGGCGTTCTTGATGAGGGCCTTAGAGGGGATGCAGCCCACGTTGAGGCACACGCCGCCCCAGTATTGCTTTTCTACTACTGCAACTTTCTTACCCAGCTGGGCTGCGCGAATGGCAGCAACGTAGCCACCAGGGCCCGCGCCGAGAACTACAACATCAAAATGTTCACTCATACCTCATTAGTGTACGGATTCACTCGCCCTAGCGCCGGTTATTAATAACTTATTGTCTCCCCGCATAGAAAAATAGCGAGGTCAGCAAAGGAAAATGACCCCACCCGCGCGCATAACAGCACCCGCCTCACCGCCCCCAAATTAAGGTATTACTAAACGTTCCGCAGGCCGTTGATGACCGGTTTTCCGCTTTTCGACGTCTCCCTCCCGCCGTCAGCGCCTCACTCCCGCTAGTTTCATCCTCCGATGCGAGTTCAGGGGTAAGTAGCAAAAAGAGCCCCCACATTGTGGGGGCTCGCAAGGCGCGCCGACAGCACACCTCACGCTTCAGACAGTGGGCCGGCACACAGGCCGAGCCTGCAGGGCTCCTCTAAGCGGGCTGCAATTTACCGGGCCCAGCCTGCTTGGCCTAGTTCACTGGGCCCAAAACGGTGCGCGACCTAGATTGCGCCCAGCTCAGCGCTGGTGACGGCCAGCGAGGAAGAGCCGTTGTGCAGGAGCACGCCGAGGAACTCGTTGATAGCAATGATGATCTGCTCGAGGGGATCGAGAGGGAAAAACTGCATGATTAGCCTTTCTGTCGCGCACCGGCTCTGGCGCCTCAAGCGACCACTGCGGAGCGCGCGATAACTTTTCTAGTTTCGATAGTTCACAGGTACAGGCAACGCTACTGCCAGATCCCACCTTCGCAGGCGGCGTGAAGGCAGCACGAAGCGGTCATTGCGATGATTCTATAGTACATAGTCGCAGTATGCGCGCCTCACGTTACACCCAGTGAAGGTTGTGGTTTTACGTGTTAACGTAAACGGCTAGAATTTCGATATATCACGTGAATCTCCTGTCAGGAGAATAAAAACTAGTCATATTGTGTAAGGATGAATCGATGCGTTCCTCGAGTTCCATGTCTCGCCTCGCTCACAGTCTCGCTGTTAGCACAGTAGCAGCCGCCACCCTGTTTGGTGGCCTACCTGCCGTTGCTTCGGCCCAGGAAGCGGCAGCCACGGAGGCACCGGCTACCACCGCTCCCGCTGCCGAGACAGCCTCAACGGACGGGCTCGCCACCCTCACCAAAGAGACCAATGATGGCAAGGGCTTGGAAAAGTGGCGCGCCAAGGTCGGCGGCTTCAAGCGTGCTCCGCTGAAGGACAAGAAGACGGGCAAGGTCATCCTCGATGAGTCCGGCCAGCCGAAGATGGGGTACACATACGGTGAAACCGAAAGTGGCCAGCAGTACTACATCTACAACACCGGCTCCCAGGATCCGCGTGTGAGCGTGTACCAGGCCAAGTCGCCCTCTATGAACAACCGCTCGGTGCCGCTCGTTGTGATCCACGCGAAGGACCCCAATCGTCCCACGCTGTACGTTCTTAACGGCGGTGACGGCGGCGAGGGTTCCGCCAACTGGATCATGCAGACGCCGATGATCGACTTCTACAAGGAAAAGAACGTCAACGTCGTTGTCCCCATGGAGGGCAAGTTCTCCTACTACTCCGATTGGGTGAATGACAAGAAGAACCTCGGCGGCAAGCAGATGTGGGAGACGTTCCTCACCAAGGAGCTGCCCCCGGTGATTGAGAAGGAGCTGCAGGCTAACGACAAGCGCGCCATCACCGGCATGTCGATGTCCGCCACCACCGTGCTTCTGTACGCGCAGCACCACCCCGGCTTCTATGACGCCATCGGTTCGTTCTCCGGCTGTGCCCAGACCACCAAGGACATGGGCCTCATCGCCATCAACCTGACGCTCGACCGCGCATCCTCCAACGTCAACGAGATGTGGGGCAACGGCGAGGCGTTCCAGCCTGGTTTTGCCGACGCGCCGATTGACAACTACCTGCAGTACAACGACGCACTCATCAACGCCGAGAAGCTGCGTGGCCAGACCATGTACATCTCCAACGCGTCCGGCCTGTCCGGCCGCTGGGATTACTGGTCCAGCCCGCGCACGAAGGGCAACTCCGCGGCCATGGCCGAGGTCGAGGTCGTCGGCGGCGTGATCGAGGGTGCCACCAACTACTGCACCCACCAGCTCAAGGCCAAGCTGGACAAGGCCGGTATCCCTGCCGAGTGGAACTTCCGCCCGACCGGCACCCACCAGTGGGGCTACTGGGAGGATGACATGCACCTTTCCTGGCCCACCCTGGCTAAGGGCATGGGCATCGGCGACGAGGTCACCGACGAGCAGTAATTAGCCCGACCCGACGGTCCCGACGTTTACGACGGTCCCGACGTTTACGACGGGCCCGACACGTGAGAAGCCCCGCCTCGTGCGGGGCTTTGTCATGTCTGCGCCGTAGCTTTTGTAGGATTTCCCCCATGAAGGCGATGAGTGTTGCGACGATCTTTTCCGCGCTATCCGGGTTTATCGTCATCTACGTCGCCACCCTCGCCCTCGGCGGCGACGTGTTCGAACAGTTCAACGCCTACTGGGGGCTCTTCTTCGCCATCACCGGATTAATCGACGGCCTGATGCAGGAAACAACGCGCGCGGTGTCGTCGACAAGCCCCAAACGCGGGGCAAGGCCCCACCGCGCTGCCCTCCTCATCGGCGGAAGCGTCGCGGCGATAGCGCTGGTGACCAGCCCGTTGTGGGTGGGCCGCATTGTGGAAAGCCACACGCCCTCCGCCCTCGTCCTCCTCCTCGTGGGCATCGTCTGCTACGCGTACCAGGCAGTCCTCTCCGGCATCCTGTCCGGGCTCAAGCTGTGGAACCACTACGCCATGCTCCTCATCCTCGACTCCGGCATCCGCCTCGTGCTCGTCCTCGCCGCCCTCGCCGCAGGCTGGGGGCTCCTCTCTTTCCTCATCGTCACGGTTATCGGTGCCGCAAGCTGGGCCGTCATCGTCGGTTGCTCGCCCCGGGCCCGCACCGCTTTGCTCACCTCGCTTGCCGACGTCCCCTCCCGCACGTACCTGCGCCGGGTTCTCGCCGCCATGCTCGCTTCGGGCGCATCTGCGGCCCTCATCACCGGCTTCCCCGCGATGATGAAGTTCACCGGCGACGCCGGCACGCTCGCGGGCCTCATGCTCGCCATCACCCTTACGAGGGCGCCTATCCTCGTCCCACTCCAGCGGTTCCAATCGGCCCTCATCGTCTACTTTGTAGAGAAGAAAGGCTCGCCTCTGCGCCCCATCCTCGCGGTGTTGGGGGTGGGCCTCATAGGGGCGCTCGCCGCCTACCTCCTCGGGCCGTGGATCCTACGCACATTCTTCTCCCCCGACTACTACGTCTCCGGGTGGATTCTCGCGGTCCTCACTTTCGCCGCAGCGTGGATGGGCGCACTCATCATCACGGGGACGCGCACTCTGGCTGCCGAACGACACCGCCTCTACGTGCTCGGGTGGATCGTGGCCTCGGTGTCCGCATTCGCCGCCCTGCTCTTGCCCCTCCCCGCCACGGCAGTGGTCCTCATCGCGCTCACTGTTGGCCCCTCCCTGGGAATCGCCGTGCACCTGGCGGGTTACCGCGGGTAGCCAGGCTTTTTCTAGGCGGGCCGAAGTCGGCCCGTCAGCACTTATCACCGGTACACGCAGCACGGGGGATTGCTCGGCACCGTCGCGAGTGCCGTTTCGTTGCCATCACGAGAGATGAGATGGGGGCCACCCACCCGGTTCCTAGTGGAAAACGAGCACCTACGCGGTACTCTTACGAATTATGCAGACTCTCGCCGTTCTCATGGCCGTGTACCACAAGGTGGACCCGCGCCAGCTGAAAGAAAGCATCGACTCGGTCATGAATCAAACGCGCCCAGCCGACGAGTTTGTGCTGGTGAAAGACGGCCCACTGACCCCCGAGCTCGATGATGTCATTGCCGGCTACGGCGACGCGCTCACCGTCGTCGCGCTGCCCACCAACGAAGGCGTGGGTGCCGCAATGGGTCCCGGGTTGGAGGCAGTGACGTGCGAGTTCACGGCCCGGATGGATTCCGACGATATCTGCCTGCCGCAGCGTTTTGAAAAGCAACTCGCTTGGTTTGAGCAGCACCCGGAAACTGATGCACTCGGGGCGGCAATGATCGAGTTCACCGAGAATGCCGACGGGAAGTACGTCGACCTCGGTGTCCGCGCGATGCCGGAGCACGCCATCGAGATCCGCCGGTACGCAAAGATCAACAGCCCGATCAACCAGCCCGCTGTCATGTTCCGCACCCAGTCCGTGCGGGAGGCAGGCGGCTATCAACCCATCAAGAATCTGGAGGATTACGACCTGTGGGCCCGGATGCTAGCATCAGGAATGCGTCTGCACAACTTGCCGGAGCCACTCGTGCGGTTCCGCCTTGACGAGGCTGTATTCACCCGGCGCTCCCAGGGAATGTGGGCCGCAGAATGCGAACTGCAGCGCAACCTTGCAGCATATGGCCTTGTTTCAAAGAAGCGGGGACTGGTTAACCTCGTGGTGCGCAGCGCCTATCGGGCAATCCCTGCGGGGCTTGTCCGGCGGGTTTACCGGATGCTTTTTAACTGACCCGCTATGGTAAACGGTGTTATGCAGAATCAAGACACGTGGCTTATCATTCCGTGCTTCAACGAGGGCACGGTCATTGGCGATGTGATCCGCCACGCGCGCGAGACGTTCCCCAACATTGTTGCCGTCAACGATGGCTCGTCCGATAATTCCGCGGAGGAGATCCACAAGGCCGGCGCCCACCTCGTCAACCATCCGGTAAATCTGGGCCAGGGGGCTGCCATCCAAACGGGTGTGGAGTACGCCCGGGCGCAACCCGGCGCGAGGTACTTTGTCACTTTCGATGCGGACGGGCAACACCAGGTAAAAGACGTGGTGGCGATGCTCGAGCGGCTGCGCAACGAACCGGTGGACATCATCGTGGGCACAAGGTTTGGCAGGCCCCGCTCCGCGGACGACCAGGTGCCGTGGATCAAGCGGTTAGTACTCAAGACGGTGGTACTCCTCTCCCCACGCACCCGCAAGCTCGGGCTCTCCGATGCCCACAACGGGCTGCGCGTTTTCAACAAGAAGGTGGCCGACGAGCTCAACATCCGGATGAATGGGATGAGCCACGCTTCGGAGTTCGTCGCGCAGATGGATGAGCGCGGCTGGCGTGTTTCTGAGCAGCCAGTAGACATCCTCTACACCGATTACTCGATGAGCAAGGGGCAGTCCCTCATTAACGGTGTCAACATTCTCGCCGACGGCTTCGTGGCTAGGAGGCTCAAATGATTCAGATCATCCTTCTCGTGGCGACGCTCGTTCTCGCCATCTTCTTCCTCTCCAACAGGCGCAAGTCGCGCGCCAAAGCGGGCGTGAAGATCGGCTTCGTGCTGTTTATCATCGCCAGCGTGTGGGCCATCCTGCGTCCCGATGATCTCACCGTGGTGGCCAATTGGGTGGGTGTTGACCGCGGCACGGATCTTCTCCTCTATGCGCTTGTCATCGCGTTCCTTTTTGTCACCATGTCCGCCTACATTCGCTTCCGCGAGCAGGAGTTGAAGTACGCCCGCCTGGCACGCGCCGTGGCACTGCAGAACGCCGTGAAGCCCGACGACTCCCCGCAGCCGTAGTGGATCTGGTTCACAGAAGACGCAGGCCTCAGCTTCCCTCCCTCACCGGGGCACGCTGGTGGGCCGCATTGTGCGTGTTTACCCTGCATTCCCTCGTCTTCTTGCAGGTGTACCCGTTCCAAAAATCGGCGCTCTTCGCCACCATCCACCGCTTCATCCCCATGCAGCTGGGAAGCGCTGGCGTGACGTTCTTCTTTATCTTGTCTGGGTTTCTCATCTACTGGTCCAACTCGCACATTCGCACCGGCAAGGAGGTGCGGCATTACCTTTTGCGGCGGGTGACCAAGATTTATCCCACGCACCTGTTGTCGCTTGTGCTGTTCGTGGTGGCTTCCGCCACGTTTACGGCCCACGGTGTGAGGTTAGTGCTGGACTTTTCCCGCCTCGAGTTGTGGCTGCCTAACGCGTTGCTGCTGCACACGTGGCGCCCGGCGTGGGCCACATTGGGCGGGATGAACACGCCGAGCTGGTCGCTCGTTTCGGAGATGCTCTTCTACTTAAGCTTCCCGCTCTTCGTGCCACTGTTTCGTCGGATTCGCGGGCGTGGCAACTGGGTGGGCCGCACGGAGTTCCCCATCGGCTACGGTGCCACCAAGGTCATTGCCGAGGGCTGCGTCGCACCTACCGACCACATCCGGGGTCGGGGCGGGCACTTGTGGTGGTACCAGCCCAACACCGCTGAGGAGATTTGGGCCTTCCTCCGAGTGCAGCACCGTTAAACCTGTAGGCTAGGAACGAAAACGTAGGAAGGAATCGAATGAAGAAGTCGCTCTATTGGATCCTCGGTGCAGTCGTGCTCGTCGCCGTACTACTTATCGGATACGCCCTGGGCAGTGGCGGTAAAGATAAGCAGGAACCGCCGGCACCGAACCCCACGACGGTCTCCTCCGCCGCACCGGCGGCACCGTCGACGCAAGCCAAGGAAGTCACACCAGTCGAGCCGTCCGGCACCGAGGGTGCTTTCCTCTACGGCCCCGGCAAGACCATCGCTTCCTCGGATGACATCACCAACGTGCACCGCCGCATGGCTAACGACCCGTTCGCCGAAGGCGATATTGATGCCCCCGTGGTCATCAGCGAGTTTTCTGATTTTGAGTGCCCCTACTGCGCCAAGTACGCCAACGATGCCTACAAGCAGATCCTCTCCGAATACGTGAACAAGGGACTTGTTCGCGTCGAGTGGAATGACATGGCTATCAACGGCCCCAACGCTGTGAAGGCAGCAGAAGCTGGCCGCGCGGCGGCGGCGCAGGGCAAGTTCCACGAGTTCCACAACGCGCTGTACACCGCGAGCAAGGACGTTCCCGGCCACCCCGAAAACGATATCGAGGATTTCGTCCGCTTCGCCGAGGAGGCAGGCGTCCCCGATATCGACCGGTTCCGCTCCGAGGTGGAAAACGGCACGTACACGCAGGCGGTCACCAACGCCACCAAGTACGGTGCCTCCATCGGCATCAACGGCACCCCGAGCTTCATCGTCGGTGATCAGTATGTCTCCGGCGCACAGCCCTTCGAGGCTTTCAAGGAAGTCATTGACACCCAGCTGAAGTAACAAACAGCTAGCAAAGACCGGCCGGCGAGTAATCGCAGGCCGGTCTTTTCGCGCCTTGGTTAGAAATAGATCCCGTTCCCGGCCCGCAGGGACTATGCCTTGGGTGGCGCGTCACCGGGCCGCACGGTGCTCGCGCGCGCAAAACGAAACCCGGCCCACACGCTCCGCGATTGCATATAGGCGGTTGCGGGGTGGGCCGGGAAAGAAACGGGTGTGTTACTTGCTCACGCTCTTAAAGTAATCAACTGTCTTGGCGATGCCTTCCTCCAGCGTCACCTGTGGCTGCCAGCCGAGAACCTCGCGGGCCCGGGTGGAATCCAGGGAGGAACGCTCAAGGTCACCGAGGCGGGCGGGGGCGAACTCGGGATTATCGGCAGCACCGGCAGCCTTGGCCACAAGGGTGTGCAGATCCCGGTCACTTGTTTCCACGCCGGTGCCGATGTTGAAACGCATGCCACCACCCTTGTCGCCGCTAGCCAGGTAGAAAGCCCGGGCCACATCACCAACAAACACATAATCACGCGTATTCGACCCGGTACCAAACACCTTGGTAGGCAGACCATTGAGCAGATGCTGACTGAAGATCGCCACCACACCGGCCTCACCAAACGGATCCTGACGCGGGCCATAGACGTTCGCGGGCGCAATGTGGGAGCACTCGAGACCGTACAGGTGGCGGTACGTGTTGAGGTAAATTTCGCCGGACACCTTCGACGCGGCGTACTGCGAGTGCGGATCCACCGGCGTGTCCTCCGAGACGGGGAACGAGGTCGGTGCACCGTAAATCGCACCGCCGGACGAGGTGAACACGATCTTCCGCACGTCGTGAGTGCGGGCGGCCTCGGCCAGGCGGATGGTTGTCAGGATGTTCGTCTGGGCGTCGAAAAGCGGGGAAGCCACCGACTTCCGCACGTCGATCTGGGCGGCCAGGTGGAACACAACCTCGGGGGCGTACTCATCAAACAACCGGTTGAGATCGATGTGAAGGAGATCGTCCTCCACCAACGGGACACCGGAAGGGACGTTCTCCCGCCTGCCGTGGGACAGGTTGTCCACGACGATCGGTTCATGGCCCTCCTTGAGAAGCAGCTCAACGAGATGGGATCCAATAAAACCGGCTCCACCGGTAACAAGTGCACGCATAATTGGGAATTGTAGTTTATTTGGGAATGAGTATCATGTGTAGGTTGCGATTTTAGGAGGTTTTCTATGGGCGAGAGAAAAAAGATCCTCGTTGTTCTGCTGATTCCGCTGGCCATGGCCCTCGTGGCGGTCAGTTCCATTAACGTGGCGCTCCCGTCCATTGAGCACGGACTCGGCGCGTCCGCCTCGCAGCTGCAGTGGATCCTCGCCGGCTACGCGCTGAGCTTCGGCGTGTTCCTCGTCCCCTTCGGGCGCCTCGGAGATCTGCTGGGGCGATCAACCTTCTTCACCATCGGCCTGGGACTCTTCTGCCTGTCCACAGCTCTATGTGGCTTCGCCAGCGACCCCACAATCCTCAACGTGTTCCGTTTTATCCAGGGTTTCGCCGCCGCCGTGTACAGCCCGCAGACCGCCGGCATCATCCAGACGTACTTCCACGGCCGCGACCGCGCCCGCGCGTTCGCCATGTTCGGCCTCACCGTCGCCGTGGCAGTGGCGGTGGGCCCGGTTATTGCCGGCTCCATTATTTCCGCCCTCGACCCGGCCTGGGGCTGGCGCTGGTCCTTCTGGTTCATGGTGCCCGTGGGCATCATCGGCATTTTCCTGGCCCTCCGCTGGCTGCCGTTTGCTGACGAAAAAGCCCACCGCAAGAAGGGCCACATTGATGTCGACCCCGTCGGTGCCCTGCTCCTCGCCTCCACCGTGGTGTGCATTATGTACCCCTTCATGTATCACGGCGATAACAAGTTCATGTGGCTGCTCCTCCCTCTCGCACTCGTGCTCGGCATCTGCTGGGTGCTGTGGGAGAAGCACTACGAAAAGCGCGGCAACGAGCCGATGGTCAACCTTGGGCTGCTCAAGCTCCACTCTTTCGGTTTTGGCACCGCCATCAGTGGCATCATGTTCATGGGCTCCACCTCGATCTTTTCCACGCTTGCCATTTACTTGCAAAATGGGCAGCACTTCTCGGCCCTCAGCGCTGGCCTCGTCGGCCTCGGTGGTGCCGTCACCTCCGCAATCACCGCCTACCTCTCCGGCAACCACTCCCTCGAACACGGGCGCGCCATCTGCATTAGCTCCCTTGCCGCCATGGTGATCGGCATGGTGACCGCTATCGCCGTCATTTTCTTCAACGGCATGCACGGCCTCAACATCTGGTGGCTATTCGGCTCCTTCGCCATCGTCGGTCTGGGCCAAGGTGCGTTCGGCTCCGCCAACCAGACCATCGCCATGCTCGACGTCCCGCCGAGCGAAGGTGGCACCGCAGGCGCGTTCAAGCAGACCGCCGAGCGCGTGGCCACCGCCATCGGCAACGCGATCATGACGGGCATCCTGTTCTCCGTGCTCGCCACCACCAACTGGAATCACGCCATCACCACCGCGTTCATGGCAATTACCGTTGTGGTTACCGTGGCGCTGGTGCTGCAGGTCCTCGATTACCGCAAGGCGAAGGCCTAAAACCACCGCACAAGCACAGTCAACCCCCACGAGATGGCGAAGCGGACACCGCCCACCTCCTCGTGGGGGTTACCTAACCTGCGGGTAGTACTTACTAGAACATCCGGATTTTCCACTGCCCTTCCTCTTTGACCAGGGGCAGCGGAATTTCATCAATTTCGGTGCCATCGGCTGTCGTTGCCCCGATGCCCACGATTTTCGCGTGCTGACCATCCTCGGCGATCTCCACACCAGCGATTCGCACAGCCTCAATCCAGGTCCGTGCGTTCTCCGCTTCCTTTTCGCCTCCGAACTGCTGGAGCAGATGCCGCGTGAGGGTTTCCTTGTCCTCGGTTTTAGCCATCTGCACAAGCTCTTCCGCATCGCGCCTCATGCTTTCCACGTGCTCCCGGCAAAACAGGGTGCGGGCAAGGTCAGAATTGACACTCGCCACGAAGGCATGCACCGCCCGATCCGCCCCCTGCTTCTCTGTAATCTCCCGCAGTTTCTCGTTCATACGCTGGGTAAAAATCAGGGCGGTTAAGGCCGCCCATTTCACTTTGGCTGCCTCGCTACGTGCAGTGTTGTGATCAGGCATCGTTCCTCCTTGTGCGCCGGTACCAGGCGCGGGCCCGGCGGCGAACAAGGGCGCAGCGTCGGGCCTAGCCAACCAACGAATATCTGTTCATACCTTCGCCTATCTTAGCTGCGGTGCGGGTTGATTGCAGGACGAAAAAACAACGCCACCTGCCGGCGTGCTGATCGCACGTGGGCAGGTGGCAGGGGGTTATTGTGGACGCTTAAAAACCGCGGTATGCCGGTACTAGTACCCGCGCTTGATCCACTCCTCCAGGTGGGGAGCCTCGCCACCGATGGTGGTGTGCGGGCCGTGGCCCGTGTACACCTGGGTCTCGGCGGGAAGGGTGAGAAGGTGCTCACGGATGGAATCAATGATCACCTCGAAGGAGGAAAAGCTCCTGCCCGTGGCACCCGGGCCACCCTGGAACAGGGTGTCACCGGAGAACAGCACATGCGCCTCGGGCGCGTAGAGGCAGCCGCTGCCCGGGGAGTGGCCCGGTGTGGACAGGAACGTAAGCTCCGTGCCTGCAATGGAAAAGGGCTGCTTGTCTTCGATTTCTTGGAAGTCCACGTCCGGGTGCGTCTCGTTCCACAGCATCCGGTCCCCCGGGTGGAGGAAGATCGGCGCGTCATACTTTTGCGATAGCTGCGGCGCGACGGTGATGTGATCGTTGTGGCCGTGCGTGCAGATGATGCCTTTGACGGTGCGGTCGCCTACCTGCTCGGCGATGGGGTCCACGCTGTGGGCCGCATCGATGATGTACACCTCGGAATCGTCGCCGACAACCCAGATGTTGTTGTCCACCTGCCACTCACCTCCGTCGAGCTTGAACAAGCCGGAGGTTTCCGCGTGGTCAATACGAAGTGCCATTAGAGCACCACCACGCTGCGGAGGACCTTGCCCTGCTTCATCGTTTCAAAGGCCTCGTTCACCTTGTCCAGGCCGATGCGCTCGCTGACGAACTTGTCCAGCGGGAAACGGCCCTGCAGGTAGAGGTCGGTGTACAGCGGGAAGTCACGCTCCGGCAGGCAATCGCCGTACCACGCGGACTTGAGGGCACCTCCGTGGCTGAAGATATCGGCGGCCTCGATCTCCACCTTCTTGCCCGGCGCGGGAACACCGACGAGGACGAGGGTTCCACCAAGGTCACGGGCGTAGAAGGCCTGCTTCCACGTTGCGGGGATGCCGACGGCGTCGATGACCACGTCGGCGCCGAACTCGGTGATCTCGTGGATATCGTCCACCACGTGGTCCGAGCTCACGAGCGTGTGGGTGGCACCAAATTCCTTTGCCCGCTCCGCCTTCTCCTTGTCGGTGTCCACGGCGATGATGGTGGTGGCACCGGCGAGGTGTGCGCCGGCGATGGCGGCTATGCCCACGCCGCCGCAGCCGATGACGGCGACGGATTGGCCACGGGTGATCTCACCCGTGTTGATGGCGGCCCCGAGGCCGGCCATGATGCCACAGCCGAGAAGACCCGCGGCGGCGGGGTCCGCGTCCGGGTTGACCTTGGTGCACTGCCCCTCGTGGACGAGGGTCTTCTCCGCGAACGCGCCAATGCCGAGGGCCGGGCTGAGCTCGGTGCCGTCCTCCAGGGTCATCTTCTTGGAGGCGTTGAACGTGTTGAAGCAGTACTGCGGCTCGCCGCGTTTACAGGCCCGGCACTCGCCACACACGGCGCGCCAGTTGAGTACGACAAAATCGCCGGGCGCGACGTGGGTGACGCGCTCGCCCACTGTTTCCACGATGCCGGCCGCTTCATGGCCCAGCAGGAAGGGGTAGGCATCCTCGATGTCGCCCTGCTGGTAGGCGAGGTCGGTGTGGCAGACCCCGCAAGCCTGGATCTTCACGATGACATCGTTCGGGCCAGGCTCGGGGATCTGGATGGTGGTGAGCTCCACCGGCTCACCCTTCGCGCGGGAAATAATTGCTTGAACCTTTGTCATACCCGCCACTGTAACGAGGTTCCGCTTGCGCGAAACCGTTTTCAGCTACAGTCCGAAGCCGTACACGTACCGGTTACCCACCGAATCGAGGTAGGCGTAATCCTCGCCGAGGTACTTGCCCGGCACGTCACGTGGAGAGGCCTTGACGGCATCCATCGACGCAGGCACAGCGAACGGCAGCCTGCCACGCGCCTCGCCACCGATGAGCGAATCGAGCAGGTTCTCCGGGGTGATCTCAAAACTACCCACGAGGCTATCGGCTCCCGGCTCGAGGTCCTTGAGGATCCACGGGTTGGTGAAGTTCACCACGACGATGGTGGGCACCGCCTCCTGGATGGCCTGCACGCGCTCGAGGTCAACCCCGCAATCCTCCGGGTTGATGGAGAGGGTTACTCCCTCCTTGTCGTCCTCGAAGAGCTCGATTTCCGGGCGCGCCCACACGATGGCGATGTCGGCTTCTTCTAGGCCCACCCTCTCCATTCGCTTGTCGACGGCCTGGTCCAGCTTGTCCTGTACCTCACCGATGGACGTGCGTCCGGTAGCAAAGGTGAACACCTTCTTGGACGGATCCAGCGGCAGGGCCTCGCCCTTCTTGAGGATGACAACGGACTCGCGCTGCTTCTTCTCGCCCAGCGCCTGCGTCTCCTCGTTGCCGATGACGCGCTCGGCCTCGTCCGGGTCAACGTAGGGGTTCTCAAACAGGCCCAGCGAGAAAATCTCCGTCAACAAGCGGGTTGCGGGGCCAGTGAGATCGGAACTGGAAAGGAGACCGTGGGCCACGGCGTCGACAAGCTTCTGGGGGTTGGACATATCGGAGAAGATGTCCGTACCAGCCTTGACGGCCTTGGCAAACCGCTCCTCCTCGGTGAGATCCTCCACGCCCCACACCATCGCGTCGATGACGCCGGAATCGGAGTTGATGTAGCCGGTGAAGCCCATCTTCTCGCGCAGCAGGTCGCCGATGATCGTCTTGTTGTAGGCGAAGGCGACCTCGTCGAACTGGGTGGTCGGGTTCTGCCACAGCTCCTCGTCCAACTGGCGGGCCGAGGAATTTACCGGCTTGGCGTAGTACGGCATGATCGACGTGCAACCCGCATCCACAGCCGCCTTAAACGGTGGCAGGTGGTAGGTGGCCAGGGCGTTCTCCGTGGGGTACTCGTTGGTCTGCCCCCAGGGGAAGTGCGGGTCGTGGCCGTCGATGCGGACGCCACCGCCCGGGAAGTGCTTGATGGTGGTGGCCACGCCGGCCTCCTCCATCCCCGTGACAACCTCGCGGATGTAGTCGGTCACGAGCTGCGTATCCTCACCGAACGTACCGTTGAAGCGCGACCAGCGGGGTTCGCTGGCCACGTCGGCCATGTAGCCGTACAGCTTGTGGATGCCGCCGGCGCGCCACTCGCGGGCAATGAGCTTGCCAAACTCGCGCATGAGCTCGGCATCGTCGAGCGCAGCCAGGCCGAGCTCACTCGGCCACTCGCTGAACACACCGGCCGACTCGTTGACACCAAAGCGGGCCACAAGAGAGACGTGGTTGCGCGGGTTGGAAGCGAAGACCGCGGGGATGGCAAAGCGGGTGTTCTCCGCGAGCTCCTGGATGGCGTTCGTCCACTCGGCCAGCCTCCGCGGCTTCAGGTTATCGCGCACGATGAAGTAGCGCTGGTGGCGCTCCTCAATCGCTTTCTTGCTGGCAGAGGCGGTGAGGACGGGTTCTGGGAAGGGGATGCCTGTGATCGGGTGCTTGTCCCGCCACACGTCCTTATCGTTTAGGAGCTTGCCTTCCTCCGGCTCCGGGAGGAAGGAGGAATCGCCCGGGTAGTGGGAGCCGATGATCATGAGGCCGGCTTTTTCTTCCACGCTGAGGCGGGAGGCAAGGTCTGCGGCGCGTTCTGCGGCGGGGAGCCGCCAATCCTCAAACGGGCTGAGCTGCCCGTCGCGGTCAAGGTCGCGGAACTCCTGTCCGTCGACAGTAATGGTGGGAACCACGTGGGAAACAATCTTCATACTTCACCACCTTAAAGTAACTTTCCGGGCCCGTCCGCTCGTTGCCAAAACTTGCGACGGGGCCGTATTCTGGTGCGCATGAGTAAAATTCTTGCTGCCGCGTTTGGCACGATGGGCGTGTTGCACTTTGCCAAGCCCGAGCCTTTCAACAATCTCATCCCCGAACAGCTCCCCGGCACCCCCACCCAGTGGACCTACTTCTCTGGCGTGTGGGAGCTAGCGACTGCGGCCCTGCTCATCACCAAGCCCAAGTGGGGTGGCATCGCCACCGCCGCCACCTCTCTTGCAGTGTGGCCCGGCAACTTCAAGATGGCGTGGGATTGGCGCCACGAGCCGGCGAAGAAACAAATCATCTCCATTGGCCGTTTACCCTTACAGATACCGCTCATCATGGCGGGCATCCGGATTTACAAGGACAACAAGTAGGACCAACACATGGGTGGATTTTTGGAAAGCATCATTGAGCTTTTCCTGCACTCCTCGCTTTTTTACCCCATTCTCGGGATGTTCGTCATCGGCGACTGTGTGTTCCCGCTTCTGCCCAGTGAGACAATTGTCAACATCGCCTCCGCCTGGTCCGGCTCGACCGGCCGCCCCTGGGTGTGGGGCATCTTCCTCGCCGCGTGGGGATACTCCATCGTTGGCGATAACATCAGCTACTTTGTGGGACACCTGTTTTCTGATCGCCTCACATTCAAGCCGAACTCGAAACGGGCTCGCGTATCCGATTGGGTGCGCAACTCGGTGGAGCGCAACGAGGCCGTCACGATTATCACGGCCCGGTTTATCCCCTGGGCCCGCTGGTTCTTGACTATCTTCTTGGGCTCGGTGAAGTACCCCTGGTGGAGGTTCTTCTTCGTCGACGCCGTCGGTGCCTTCATCTGGGCCACGCAGGCGACCCTCATCGGCTACCTCGGTGGCTGGATTTTCCAGGATTACCCCCTCATCGGCGTCATCATCGGTGTTGTCGCGGGGCTTACATCCGGCATCGTCATTCAGCACATCCAAAAGTCCCGGGTGGCGCAGGCCTAGCTACACCGTGACCCACTCTGGCACCGGCGTTTTTGAAGCTTCGGCGTTTGTTCACGCTTTGGCGCAAGCCCACGCTTTGGCGTTAGCCAAAGCGCTAGTCAAAGCCCCCTGGGACGAGTTCTATACCCGTGGCGGTGAGTCTGTGGCGCTGACCTGATCCCATGTCTTTTCTGGACCACGACCGCACCTGAAAATCCTCATCCCAGCGGGTGATCTCGAATCCGCCGCGCATTCCAGGAACCGGAAGCCAGATAGCTTCCGGCGCGTTCGGATCCGTGAGAACGGAGAGATTCACCGGTTTCCATTCCGGGAGATCGAGATGAAATTCCAGGCCCCGCCTTTCTACGAGCTCGGTGAGATGAGAAGAGTGGGCCGAGAAACGGGTGCTGGAAAGCTCAGTGAACGCACCGTGTGCGACGAACTCCTCTACGGGGCCACCCAGCGCCCGCACGATCTCCACCGGCAGCGTGAGTTTCGGGTTCGCCGGATCCCAATCGTTGATGCCCGGTTCCCACGGCAGCGCAGAGTCGTACATGGCCAGCGCCTCGTCGAACTCGCCTGCCATGAGCAGCGCGTGCACGTGGTGGGCCTGCTTGTGATAGGTCTCCGTCTGTGGGAACGCCCGCCATTCGTACACGTTGTCAGAATCCATGGGCACCATCGTAGTGAGGTTGCCCGCTAGTTACGGGCAGTGGTTTAGGTGTTAACCCCCGTGTGGTCTGTCTAGTTTTTGGATTGGACCGTCCATGGACCGTCTATGGTCGGTCAGAGGTCGGGGATAATTGGAACTTCTTGGGCTTTTTTGAGCTTCTTGTGTCTTCTCAGAAATGGACGAAACCCCAGCTAGAACCCGTGTCTAGCTGGGGATTTAACGGAGCCGCCTGTGAGAATCGAACTCACGACCTTCTCATTACGAGTGAGACGCTCTACCGACTGAGCTAAGGCGGCGCGGTCTAATGACCAGTTGGTAGTGTACATGACCACCCCGCCAGACAAGAAACTACCTGCTAATAAGGCGTATTTCCCCAATCATCGCGAACAACGCCGTGCGGGGCGTGACGTTCTTGGTGATCCGCTCCCGGGCCCGGCCGATCGCATCGATGCAGGCAAGCAGCTGGGAATCAGACAACCGCTGTGCAAGATCGGCAGAATCGCCGGCGAAGTCGGTGTGCAGGAGCGGGGCACTCGCCTTGGTGGCGAGCCCGTCGCGGAACAGCGCGATGAAATCCATGAGCAGCTGGTCGATGGTATCGCGAAGCTCACGCGTCTGCTGCTTCTTGTACTTCTGCTCCACCTTCTTGAGGATGTCGGCGGTGCCACGCATGACCCCGCCGGTTCCACGCCCCGAGCCGCCAGCGCCGAGGGTGAGGCGGGTGCGCTCCAACTCGGCGTCGAGAAGCTCTTTGATGCGGGCTTTCACGTCCGATTCAACGTCGGAAAGCAAATCAGTGACCTCAAGGTAGGCTTCCGAACCCGAGAAGAGAAGCTCAGCCAGGTGGAGGACGCGCGCGCGACGGCGCTGGGTGGTCGTATCGGTGGCGAGGTGGCGGGCGCGCCCAATATGGCCCGCCGTCGCGTGTGCGGCGAGCATCGCCTGCTCATGAGGGACACCGGAGGCTTCCACGGTGGCGGCCACCTCATCGAAGCTGGGGGTGGGAATGTAGACGTGGCGGCACCGGGAGACGAGCGTCTGCAGCATGTCCTCGGGATCCGTCGACGGCGCGCAGAGGATGATGACGGTGCGTTCCGGGGGTTCCTCCACCGTCTTCAGCAATGAGTTACCAGCGGCGGGCGTGAGCCGATCGGCATCCTCGATGATGACAACCCGAAACCGGCCCACCGTGGGTGCGTGGGAGGCACCGCGGATCACGGCCCGCATGTCCTCCACGCTGATGGAGAGCTCCGTGGGGTGAACCACCGTGAGATCAGGGTGCGTCCCCAGCAGTGCCTGACGGCAGCCCTCGCACTGCCCGCAGGGAAGGGACCCGCCGCTCCCCGTGCACAGCAGCGCCGCGGCAAAGCGCCGAGCCATGGTGGAGCGCCCGGATCCAGGTGGACCGGTAATGAGCCAGGCATGGGTCATAGCGGAACCGTGATCGCCGGCGCGGGCTGCGGTGGCGGCGTTGAGGAGATCGGGGGATAACTGCACGCTTCCCAAGCGTAGTTGATTTAGAGTAGAACTCATGTGGCTGTTGAAAACTTCCTGGCCCCGTTACGCGGTGGCGATGGCCGCCGTGAACTCGGCGGGTGCGGCGGCGATCGCTCTCATCATCTCGCTCGTCGCCCCCGTTCCCGCAGCTCTTGCGGTAGCCGGGCTGATCGTCGGCGTGGTGGCAGTGGCACTCGGCGTTGCATCCACGTTCTTTCTCTTCCGGCCGGTGCTCGCGTGGCGCCGGGATCCTGACGCGTTCGACCGGGCCATGGTGCGCCAGACAGTCATGCGCATCCCGCGCCTGCAAACGATTATCGGCATGGTGGTGTGGGCCGTCGCCACGGCGGTCTTCTACGCCAT
Organism: Corynebacterium pyruviciproducens ATCC BAA-1742; assembly: GCF_000411375.1. GTDB lineage: Bacteria > Actinomycetota > Actinomycetes > Mycobacteriales > Mycobacteriaceae > Corynebacterium > Corynebacterium pyruviciproducens. The sequence continues at coordinate 394,696 of NZ_KE150448.1, forward strand.
CTCCCGCTCCTCTGCCATCGCGATCTGTATGCTCGTCGGGCTCGCCCTAACCGCGTCGCTTACTTTCCTCACAGCCAAGATCCTTGTGCGGCCCGCTACCAACCGGGTGTTCTCCGGCCAGATCGAAAGTACTCGGCGCGAAACCGGGCCCGCTTCCCGCATCGTCCTCACGTGGGTGGCAACCACGTGCGTGCCGATGGTGGCCCTCGTAGCGTTCATGCGCCCCTCGGTGCCCGTCATCGTCGGCACGGTCACCGTCCTCCTCTTCGGTGCGGTCGCAACGGTGCTGGTCGCCTCCGTGGTCACCGATCCGATCCGGGACATCTCTAAGGCCGTGGAGTCCACCCGTCGCGGTGAGCTCGGGGTTCGGGTTCCGCTTTACGACGGTGGCCAGATCGGCACAATGCAGGCTGGCTTCAACGAGATGATCCGTGGTCTGCGCGAAGGCAAGCGCACCAAGCGCATGCTGGAAACGTACGTGGGCAAGTCCGTAGCTAACCGGGCCCTCCGGGAAACCCCGCAGCTCGGCGGCGAATCCCGCAAGGTGGCAGTCCTGTTCGTCGACGTTGTCGGCTCCACCACGTATGCCACGCAGCACACTCCGCAGGAAGTGGTCATTGCGCTCAACGATTTCTTCGAGCGTGTCGTCGCCGTCGTGCATGAGTACCACGGTTCTATCAACAAGTTCCAGGGTGACGCGGCGCTTGCTATCTTTGGTGCCCCTAACCCGCTTCCGGATGCCACCGGCAACGCTCTTGCCGCGGCCCGGGAGCTGCGCGCCCGCCTCCAGGAGGTGGAACTCGGTGCCGGGATCGGCGTGGCCACCGGCACGGTTGTTGCGGGCCATATTGGCGCCCGCGAGCGCTACGAGTACACGGTCATCGGCGACGCGGTGAACTCCGCTTCCCGCTTGACAGACCTAGCCAAGAACACCCCCGGCGGGGTTCTCACCACCGCGGCCACGCTGCGCGATGCCGGCGAGGCCGAGCAGGCCCGCTGGACGCTTCTCAAATCCGTCGAGCTGCGCGGGCGCTCCACGCTCACGCGCCTGGCCCGCCCTATCCGGCCCACGCTTGCGGATCGCTCCTAGCCCGCCGTACCGAACCCGGCCCACCCCACATCTGCTACCCGCCTATCCAGGCCGACTGGGCCCGGTTGAGCCCGGCACTCTGACACCGACATGACAAACGCCACCGGCCGAATGGTCGGTGGCGTCGTGCCTGTAGTTACCGCGAGCGACGGGCCTTGACCACGCGCTTGGTGGTCTTCTTCGGCCGCGTGGCCTTCTTCCGGGTCGTCTTCTTCTTGCCCACCTCGCCAGCTGCCTCGCGGGCGCGACGCTCGGAGAGCAGCTCGCAGGCGCGGGCATCGGTGAGGGTCTCCGGGGTGTCGCCACGCTTGAGGGAGGCGTTCGTATCGCCGTCGGTGACGTACGGGCCGAAGCGGCCGTCCTTCACCACCATCGGTTTGCCGGAGACATCGTTGTTACCCAGGGTCTTCAGCGGCGACTTGGCGGCCTGGCGGCCACGGCGCTTCGACTCCCGGTAGATGGCCTTCGCCTCGTCGAGGGTGATGGAGAAGATGAGATCCTCGGAAGCGAGCGAGCGCGAATCGTTGCCCTTCTTCAGGTACGGGCCGTAGCGGCCGTTTTGGGCGGTGATGACCTCGCCGTCATCATCCGGGCCCAGTTCGCGCGGCAGCGAGAGTAGCTTGAGGGCTTCCTCCAGCGTCACGGTGGCGGGGTCCATGCTGGAGAACAGGCTGGCCGTACCGGGCTTGAGCTTCTCCTGAATGAACTCGTCGATGCGCTTCTGCTTCTGCTTCTCGGCGGTCTTGGTCTCCCAATTCTTCTTCCGCTTGCCCTCGGCCTTGCGCTGCGCGTCTTCCTCGTCGCGCTCCTTCTGCACTGCCTCGAGAGCGAGTTTTTCCACCTCTGTGCGCTCGTCGTCGCGCACCAGCTCGGTGACGTACGGGCCGTACCGGCCCTCCTTGGCCACCACGGTGCGCCCCGTCGCCGGGTTGACGCCCAGCTCACGGCCGGACTGCGGGGTGGCAAACAGCTTCTCGGCGAACTCGAGGGTGAGCTCGTCGGGGGTGGTTGAATCGGGAAGGTTAGCCCGCTGGTACTCGGGGTCTCCTTGCTTGTCGACGCCCACTACTCGCTCGAGGTACGGACCGTAACGCCCGACTCGCACGACAATATCCCGGCCCTCTTTATCCTCAAACAGCTTGAGGGAGTTGACTTTGCGGGCATCGATACTTTCCAGGTTGGAGCCCACGATCGCTTTGAGGCCACCTTGCTGCGGCACGGAGTCCTCCGGGGCCTCGGCGTCGCCGAAGTAGAAGCCCGTCAGCCAATTCGTACGGTCCATGTTGCCGGTGGCAATGGCATCGAGCTGGTCCTCCAGTTCGGAGGTGAAATCGTAATCCACCAGGGAGGAGAAGTTCTGCTCCATGAGACCCACCACAGCGAACGCCACCCAGCTGGGCACGAGTGCGTTACCGCGGGAGAACACGTAGCCACGGTCCTGAATCGTCTTGATAATGGACGCGTACGTGGACGGGCGGCCGATGCCCAATTCCTCCATCTTCTTCACCAGCGAGGCCTCGGTGTAGCGGGCCGGCGGGTTGGTGGAGTGATCCTCGGGCTTGGCCTTAGTGGAGGTGACCTTCTGTCCCTCGGCAAGCACGGGAAGCCTGGTCTCGGCGTTGTCGGCCACCTTCCGGCCGTCGGAAAGCTCGGACGTCTCAACGTAGGCTTTGAGGAAGCCGGGGAACGTGATCGACCGACCAGTGGAGCTCAGCTCAACGTTGCCAGCCGACATCGTCACCTTCATCGACGTGCCGCGGGCGTTGGCCATCTGGGAGGCGACGGTGCGCTGCCAGATGAGCTCGTACAGGCGGTACTCCTCCGCGTCGAGCTTGCCGTGCAGCTCACCGGGGGTGGAGAAGCGGTCGCCGGCGGGGCGGATGGCCTCGTGGGCCTCCTGCGAGTTCTTCACCTTGCGCGTGTACTGGCGGGGCGAATCGGCAACGTACTTCTCGCCGTACAGCTCGATTGCCTGGTTGCGGGCCGCCATGAGGCCGGACTGGCTCAGCGTGGTCGAATCGGTACGCATGTAGGTAATGTGGCCGTTTTCGTACAGGCGCTGGGCGATGCGCATCGTACGGTCCGAGGTGTAGTGCAGTTTGCGGCCCGCCTCTTGCTGCAGCGTAGAGGTCATAAACGGCGGGTACGGCTTGCGTGTGTAGGGCTTCTCCTCCACCGCGTCGACGGTCACCGTGGCGCCGGTCAGGTTCGCGGCGATTTCTTCCACGTCCTGCTTGCCCAGGACGGTCACGGACGAATCCTTGAGCTCGCCACGGTCGTTGAAGTCGCGGCCCTGTGCCACGCGCTTGCCGTCCACGGCGGTGAGGCGGGCCTCAAACTCGTGGCTCGGCTCGTCCTTCTTGGTGTCCAGCGTGGCGACGAGATCCCAGTAGCTGGCGGACACGAACGCCATGCGCTCGCGTTCCCGCTCGACAATAACACGGGTGGCCACGGACTGAACGCGGCCCGCCGATAGGCGCGGCATGACCTTCTTCCACAGGACGGGGCTCACCTCGTAGCCGTAAAGGCGGTCGACGATGCGGCGAGCTTCCTGCGCGGAGACGAGGTCTTCGTCCAGCTCACGCGTGTTGTGCGCGGCCTCGATGATGGCGGGCTTAGTGATCTCGTTAAACACCATGCGGCGCACGGGAACCTTCGGCTTGAGCACCTCCAACAGGTGCCAGGCGATGGCCTCACCCTCGCGGTCGGGGTCTGTGGCGAGGTACAGCTCGTCCACCTCTTTGAGCTTCTTCTTAAGGTCCGCGACTTTCTTCTTCTTGTCGCTGCTCACAAGGTACAGGGGGCGGAACTCGTGCTCCGTGTCAACGCCCAGGCGTGCCCACGGCTCCTTCTTGTACTTCGCCGGGATCTCGGCGGCGGAGCGCGGAAGGTCACGAATGTGGCCTACAGAGGCCTCGACGATGTAATCCGGGCCCAAATAGGGCTGGATTTTGTTGGCCTTTGTTTGTGACTCGACAATCACCAGGCGCTTGACCACAGGTAACCTCTTACTTTCCGTCTTCTTGTTTGCAGAAGCACTTTAAAACTACACAGTAATATATATCCCTACCGCAGTCCGTACCTTAGCCGGGGGTGAGGTTAGCTCAACGAACATTTCTCGGCCCCGGCGTGGCGCACCTGAGCTAGATCGGACGAACGCGGGCGGCGTGCGACCCCTTCGGCCCCTCCATGATGAAATAGTCCACCCGCTGATCTTCTTGCAGCGTGCGGAACCCGGCCCCCTCAATATCCGAATAACGAACGAAAATATCCTGGCCAGATTCATCATCAATGATGAAACCGTAGCCGCTTTCTGGGTTGAACCACCGTACTGTGCCTTGTGCCATGTGTGTAGATTGTAAGACATGGAGGACATTCTGTGAGGTTTGGCGAAGAAATCGCAGAACAACTAGCCACCGCCCTGGGGGAGGAGCACATCGAGCACCTCCGGATCACCCCACCCCGGCCCGCCCGGTTTGCGCCGTACCCGGACTGGGTCGACCCGGGCCTACATGCGTTCCTCGCTGACCGAGGAATCACCCAGCTGTTCGAGCACCAGGCGATCGCCGCAACGGCGGCCCACGACGGCGACAACGTCGTGCTCTCCACCGGGACAAGTTCCGGAAAATCGCTCGCCTACCTGCTGCCCATCCTTACCGAGATGGCTAAGGAACGCGGCTCCACCGCCCTCTACCTCACCCCCACCAAGGCGCTGGCCACGGACCAGATCCGCAGCGTCAACGCGATCATCACCGGCTCCGGCATCCGCGGAGTCAACCCCAACGCCTACGACGGCGATACACCCCAGGAGGTACGCCACGCAGTGCGGGAGATGAGTCGCTTCATCTTCACCAACCCGGACATGCTCCACCAGGCGATTTTGCCCGATCATTCCCGGTGGGCCAGGTTCCTGCGCCGGCTTTCCTACGTGGTGATTGACGAGTGCCATTCCTACCGTGGCGTCTTCGGGGCTCACATGGCGCAGGTGATCTGGCGGTTCAAGCGCCTGCTCCACCACTACGGGGCCCACCCCGTGTTCATCGCTGCCTCCGCCACCTCCGCCGACCCGGGCGCGCACGCGGCCCGCCTGCTGGGAGAAGAGGTGCTCGCGGTCTCCCGCGACTGTGCCCCACGCGGGGAACGCACCACTATCCTGTGGACACCGGCGGAGGACACGTCGGCCACAACGGAAGCGGCCCACATCATGTCGGTGCTGCTTACCGAGGGGCTGCGCACCCTCACGTTTGTGAGGTCCAGGCGGGCCGCCGAAACGGTCGCGATGCAGTGCGGCGAGCAGCTGCTGCAGGCAGGACGAATGGACGAGGCCCGGCGGGTGGCCGCCTACCGGGCCGGGTACCTCGCCGAGGACCGCCGCAGGCTGGAACGCCAGCTGGATACCGGCGAACTCGTGGGGCTCGCCACCACCAACGCCCTGGAGCTAGGCATCGACGTGGGCGGCCTCGATACCGTCGTCACCGCCGGCTTCCCGGGCACGATCGCCTCCTACACGCAACAGGCGGGCCGGGCTGGGCGCCGTGGCCAGGGTTCCCTGTCCGTGTTTGTGGCCCGCAAGGAGCCACTGGACCAGTACCTGGTCCACCACCCGGCGGCGCTCCTGGATACACCGATTGAGCGCTTTACTTTCAATCCGTCCAACCCCTACGTGGTGGAGCCCCATCTTGCCTGCGCAGCCGCGGAAAAACCGCTGACCGCGGAGGAAATCGGCGAGTACACACCGAAGGGCCTGGTACAACGAGGTAACGGTCTTTTTTACCCGCAACCTGGGTTACAACCACACCGAGACGTCCACCTTCGCGGTACCGGCGACCAGGTCACGATCGTCGACAAGCAAGACGGACGGTTGCTGGGGACCATCGACGAGAAGCGGGCCAAGTCCGAGCTGCACCCCGGCGCCATCTACCTCCACCAGGGGCGCACGTACGTGAGCGACGAGCTCGTGGAGGACATTGCCCTGGTCAGCCCCGCCCGCCCGGATTACTCCACCATGACACTCTCGAACACGGACATCACGATCCTGAATACGGTGGACGAACGCACCTCACCCGGCATTTCGGTGCAGCTCAATGAGGTGGAGGTGACCGAGCAAGTCACCGGGTTTATTCGGAGGCATCGCTCCGGTGAGATTCTGAGCCAGGAAGCGCTCCACCTGCCTCCCGACGTACTCACCACCCGCGCGGTGACGTACACCATCGATCCGACCCTCCTGGAGGCCGTGGGTCTCACGCCCACTGACTGGCCCGGCGCGCTCCACGCCGCCGAACACGCCGCCATCGGGATTCTCCCCCTCATCGCCACGTGCGACCGGTGGGATCTGGGTGGGTTGTCCACCGCCGATCACCCCGACACGATGCTGCCCACAGTGTTTGTGTACGACGGCTACCCCGGCGGGGCCGGCTTTGCGGACTGTGGGTTCGAGCTTTTCGACGACTGGATCCGGGCCACGTACGACACCATCGAGTCCTGCCCGTGCGAGGCGGGCTGCCCCAAGTGCATCATCTCCCCCAAGTGTGGCAACGCCAACGAACCTCTGAGCAAGGACGGCGCACTGAGACTGCTGAGCATCCTCCGCAAGCCGGCGTAAGCCTCAATCGTCACACCGCGAAGAGGACGAACCCCACTGCTATTCCCACAAGAGTGGCCACAGTAAAAACACTGGGCGCAAAACGCACAACGAATCCCTTGCCCCAGGCCCCGTATTGCATGAAGAACAGCTTGATGTCCACCATCGGCCCAACGACGAGGAAAACGAGCTGGGCCACGGGACTCACATGCGTGAACGAGGCAGCAATGAAGGCGTCAGCTTCCGAGCACAGTGACAAAACAACCGCGAGAATGCCCATGATGAGGCAGGCGACCACTTGGTGCTCGTTCACAGTGTCGAACCACGCCTTTGGCACGGTCACCTTGATGAGAGCCGCAACCATCGCTCCCATAGACAGGTATCCTCCGGCATTCATGAGGTCATGCAGCGCGGAGGCACGAAACGCGTCCCACTTATTTCTGCCAGCGTGACTGTGAGCATGAATGTGTGACATGGGGATTTTCCCGCCGAGGATGATCCACCCCCAGCCCACGATGATCGCGGCGATGATGGAGGCCGCAAGGCGGCCCAACACCATTTTCGGGTGTCCTTGGAAAGCTACCGCGGTGGACACCAACACGACGGGGTTGATGGCGGGCGAGGCCAAGAGGAAGGTGAGTGCTGCGGCGGTGGGAATATTGCGCCGCATGAGCGATTGGGCAACCGGCACCGAGGCGCATTCACATCCCGGCAGCAAGAATCCTGCTCCTGCAGCAGCAGGTACTGCAAAGAAGGGGTTATCCGGTGTGATGTGGCGCAGAAACGAATCTGGCACAAAAGCGGAAATGGCGCCGGAGACGATAACGCCAAACACCAGAAACGGAACGGCCTGCATGACGATCGCCACGGTAATTGAGGCCCATGCCTCCACCGTTCCGTTCAGCGAAAGCACTGGGCCACGCACGATTGTGAGGAGGAGCAAAGCGATGACTGCGGCGAGCATCGCAAACGTAAAGGACCATCCAATCGCCCGCTCTGGCGCGTCCTGGGCGCGACCTCCATGGGTATGATCCAAAATTTGAGACCGATCCTGGTCAGAATTAGTGTCCGCCAGATGTGTGTGCGCGCTCATAGGTAGGGAATCTTTGGTTGAGGGATAGTTTTCAATTGGGTTACGTGGATCACTGGATTGTCCGGGGAGGTACGCGTGTCCACGGTTCCTACTAGGTCGACCCATGTATCAACGGGCGGTGCTGGAGCATCCGCGATGTTCGCCATGTAAGGGATCGCGTCTGCGGCACAACAGTAGATTTTGAACCGGGACACGCGCCAACCTCCATCGCCGGCAGGGGTGACAAAGCCGACCACCCGCACGGTTTTCCCTTCCAGTTCAGGTTTTGACCCGAAAGTGAAGCGCTGTGCGAGCTCTTCCAGCGTTACCTCGTTGGTATCCTCGCCGAGTGGCGGGTAAGCGATGGTGCCGTCAGCATTTCTGCCAACTCTTGTCATCTGTCGCTGCTGCGTCTGCCTAGCCGTGGAGGCACTTGTCGTCCCCGCTGCACCACCAACCGCAGTGGAGCCCATCACAGCAGCCCCAAGCGGATCCGGTGCGGACAGTGTCGCGAGCATGAGCGGGACTAACAGCATCCACACTGACGGGCGCATTGGGTTGTCGGCGCTTGCGGAAGGCAAGTGAAATGCCAGTTCCCATAGGGTCCACAAAGCCAGCCCGAGAAGCGCCAGGCCTGTGGCAAGGATCCATGGGCGGAAGGCCGGCTGCAGGTAGTTGTTCGCCTGCCCGGACACGGCCATGACTGCCAAAATGATGCCGAGGCTTGCCACGATGGAAGCTGCCGTCATCGTCTGGATACCCGTGGAATCGCTTTTCATCCTTGAAGTGCCACTTTCATATTTTTGGGACTAGGACTCAGCTAGTGCATGGGGCTCATCGGCAATGACTCCGCTGTCGCGCTTGGTAGAGCGGTAAGCAACGTAGCCAATCGCGACCAAAATAGCCAGACCGGCGAGACCAAGGCCCCAATGCATCCAGCTGCTCGTGCCTGCCGAAGTCTTTCCAAAGCGAGCGTCCTTATCCCACTGTGGAGTGAGATCAATTGTCTCAGGAGCGCCTACTAAGTCAAGGCCTAAGGCGTTAGCCGCAACGAAAGCGATGTCCGTCTGGTCCAGCTGACCAAGCACGTTGGCGGCACCGGGGCCTTCGGCAGAAACCCTCATCTGCGTGCCGGTGTGGGTCTGGCCACCCAGGGCGACCTTTTCATCGTTGGAAGGCGCGGTGGCGTAGTTAATCACTATATCCGAGCCTTCTTGGCCATGCACCTTGATGGTGCGACCGGACGTGTTCTTACCGGGCGCGGTGATCTGAGAGGTGTGGGCGTGGTCTGCCGTTGTGATGATGAGGGTGGGTTCGCCGGTCTTCTTCACCCACTCACGGACTGCCTGGACAGCTTTATCAAACTCGTCAAACTCGCCGACCTGGCCGCAGAAATCAGCATCATGCCCCGCCTTGTCCACAGAGGCACCTTCCACCTGGAGGAGGAATCCGTTATCGTTTTTGAGCAGGTCCAGCGACTTGGTGGTGAGGTCCGCAAGCTCCGGGATCGTCGAGGGACGCTCCGGGTTGGCGACGCAGTCCACGGCAGGAGCAACAGCTCCATCCAACTCGGGGATGGATTGTTCGTTGTGACGCGGGAAGTTCCCCTCGGAGAAAAGACCGAGCACCGGTTTATCGGTATTGGCGCTAGTCACGGCATCTAGCTCGTCACCGGTGGTAACAACTTGGTAGCCCTGGTCCTTGGCGTTCTCAAGGACGGTCTTGCCTTCTTCCCATTTCTGGCCACCCCACGTGCCACCCTTTTGCACTACTTGGTCAAAGGCCTTGGAGCCACCGCCAAGGGTGACATCGGCACGGAAATCAACGAGCTGCTCGGAGATTGAGCCGAGCCCACCGTTTTCGCGGTACTGGCTGGACATGTCCTCCCCCTGGCAGGAGGACTTGTTCTTGTCAGCCTCCGGGCCGTAGCACTTACGGTTGAGAGCATGTGTGGCGAAGGCAGCAGGAGTGGCATCCTCGATCTCAGCGGTAGTGACGTTGCCCACCTTCATCCCCTTCTTACGGGCTAGCTCCGACAGGAGCGGGACGGGGTTGCCGGCGAGGTCCACGCCGATCGCGCCGTTGTACGTTTTTACGCCCGCGTTCCAGGCCGTTGCGGATGCCGCCGAATCGGTGACAAGACCAGGCAAGCCGGTTTTGGCCTCCAGCGGGTAAGTAGTAGCCGAACCGGTGAAGGCCATGTTGTCCACTCCAGGCAGACGGCCTGAAGCTCCCACAAGGTAATCCCTGGCAGAAGTGATCTCCGAATCACCGGTGCCGTCGGCGATCATGAACACCACGTTTTTGGCTTTGGAATCATCCAGGCCTTCCCCTTCCGCACCGAACTGGGCACAGTTGCCGGCCTTAGAGGAATCCTGGGTGACGAGGTAACAGTTGTCCCTTGCATTAACCGCTGGTCGCGCCTTGGCCACATCCACCTGGTTTTTGTTATTTGCCTTCGCAGGCTCCCAATCGCCGAGTTTGAGGGCATTCGCCATGGTGAAGAACGTATCCGTCTGGTCCGTCTGACCGATCACGTTTTCAGCACCCGGGCCGTACGCGGCAATGCGCAGTTGGGATCCGGTGTGCTGCGTGGACATCTTCGGATCATTGAGAATCGTATCCATGGGCAGTGTGCCCCAGCCGACAGTCATGCCCACACCGTCGGCTGTTTTCACACGCGACGTAGCAGACACTGAATCCGTGGCATCGTAAAGGATCTGCGCGGAGTGCGCGTGATCGGCGCTGAGCAACACGAGCGTATTTCCATCCTGTTTTGCGAAGTCTAACGCCGCCTTCACCGTCTCATCGAGACGGTCGGTCTCACCAATGACACCGCACAAGTCCGCCGAATGATTGCGCTTATCAATGGATGCTGACTCAACCTGAAGGTAAAAGCCTTTGTCTGACGAAGGATCGTCGAGAAGCTCGATAGCCTTGGCGGCCATGTCCTTAAGCTCGGGTTCCTCCCCAGTATCCTGGGTGGTGCACTCGTGCGGGGCCTCCTGAGAGCCGTGCTCGGAGGGACGAAGATCAGCAAACCGCGTGGTCATGTTGCCGTTGTTGAACAGGCCAAGGACGGGGGCATCTTGGTTGGCTTCCTTCACCGCATCGAGTTCCTTTGCGGTGCGCACAATGGTAAATCCTGCCTCCTTGGCATTTTCTAGCACGGTTTTCCCGGCTTCCCACTGCATCGTGTTGTCCACAAAGGGGTTTCTCCCGGGGCCGGACTCCTTCACCTTTTGCCCAAAGGATTTGGCGCCACCGCCAAGCGTGACATCGGCACGAAAATCGACAATCTGCTCGGAAATGGATCCCAGCCCGCCGTGCTCCCTGAACTGCGGGTCAAAAGCTTCTCCCTTGCATCCCTCACCGTTTTGTGATTCATCCGGCCCGTAACATTTGCGATTAACCGAGTGAGTCGCAGCGGCTGCTGGCGTCGCATCCTGAATTTCTGAGGTGGTGACGTTACCGGTGCGCATCCCGGCCTTCTTCGCCATTTCCATCAAATTTTCCACCGGTTTTCCCTCGATATCAACGCCAATCGCGCCGTTGTATGTCTTGGTGCCCGTTGACCACCCGGTTGCCGATGCCGCCGAATCCGTCACGTAGTTGATGGAGCCGTCCTTGTTCACCGAGTGGTGGGTGTAAGCACCGGTAGCGACAAAATTATCAATGCCTTCGAACCGGCCGCCGGCACCGTGAAGGTAGTTTCTGGCCAGGGTAATCTCTTGCTGACCCATGCCATCGCCGATGAGCAGAATAACGTTCTTCGCCTTCGCGTCGCTGCGCCCCTGACCAGCCTTGCCAAACTGCGCGCAATCACCGGGATGCGGGGCGCGGGGGCTGCCGTCAGGATTGGTAGTCACACACGTAGTGGAGGGGCCACCCTGGGAAAGGGAGTCATCTTGTGCGCTAGCTACTGTTACGCCAGCGACAGCAAAAGCAGCGAAAAGAGAAGTGCTTGCTGCCGCTGCTAGGAGCGACTTCATCGGTCTTTTCATTATGGGCCTTTCCGAGTGTTCTTATCTAGTTGCAAATCGGATTCAAGAAACATTCAGGAAAAAATTCCACTATGAAGTGGTGAACAAACGGTGACAACAAGGTTTACCCAAAAGAAAAAGCGCCTTAATTTTTTTCTATTAAGATTGTTTTAGTTTTAATTATTGCATGGACATGTCATTATTTCTTATTAAAACCGGTTTTTACTTCCTCTGTGAAGGTAAACAACAAAAACTGGGTACCGAATAATCAGTACCCAGCCTGTTTCGCAGCGCCTACGGCTTTTAGCCAGGCAAGCGCCACTACGTTTTATTTGTTGTTACTTAGCCTCGTCCTCATCGGACTCGATGGTCTCCAGCGCGGAATCGCCACCCGTGATCTCAATCTTCCTCCTAGACTCCGCCACCTGCGGCGTAGGAACCGTGACGGTGAGAACGCCGTTATCCAGCGAGGCCTGAATATCGTCGGTATTGACACCCTCCGGAAGCGTGACGCTCCGGCGGAAGCTCTCGGAGGATTCCCTAATCACATAGTTGCGTTCCTTATCCTCCTCGCGGGAGTGGCGGGACGCGCTAATGGTGAGGACCCGACCGTCGAGGTCCAGATCGATATCGTCCTTAGAGAAGTTGGGCAGGTGCGCCTCAACAACGACCTTGTCGCCGGAGGTGTAGACGTCCGTGGTGGGGCTTTCTACTCCGCGGCGCGGGGCCGGCCAGTCACCGCGGTGCGCGGGACCCCAATCGTCACCGAAGAATACGCGCTGCAGCGGTACGAGTTCTGCGAATGGATTCCAACGTGGGAAATCAGCCATGATATGTCTCCTTTATCTGTTCATCTGTGCTTTTGTAGCGGGGGTAGCAGATGCGTTACTCAAGTATTCTCAATGTCCGCTTATCTACCTTTCTACTACCCCCAACCATAGTGGCGATTTGACTTTTGTCAACCATTTATTGTCATGTTCTCCAACAGCGTACAAAAACATCGTTTTTCCACCTCACAGCATTTTCTCAGCGAGTTGGGCCGGCCGTTGAGAGCGCTTGTCTACCTCCCACGCGCGTCGCAACCGTGACATCGCCACCCCTGACTATGCATTCAGTCACAGTACCCCCGTTGCGGGATGCGATGGTGCGGGCAGCAGCGCATCCATCACGGCCCACGTACGCCTCGTACGCCCCGGCCAGGGCCGCCGCATCCGCGGCGACCTGAGCCCGGTGATCGTCCCAGAGGAGCTGCGACCCGTACACCACCACGGATACGAGTGCCACGAGCGCAACTATGACCCCGGCAGCTAACACGGTGGCATAGCCACGGTCATCCCGCACGATTGTGGCCCTCCACGGTGAAGACGGCGGTTGATGAAATCTCCCCGAGCGGTGAGGGGATGGTGGCGGTAGCCGTGGCCAGTCCCCCGGCATCCGTCACCTCGACCGTTCCCCGTGGCGGGCTGTAGTCCACCCCGATGGCGTACGCCCTCGCCGCGGCGGCAGCAACATCGGTGGCAACAAGGGATGCGACAAGCGCCCCGATTCCCGCCACAATGATCCCCACCACCACGATTATTGCGGTCAGCGCAAACGCGGCTTCCACGGTGACAGCCCCCTCATCGTCGGCCACGGCTATGACCTGCTGCGGAGGGCTTCTGTGAAGAGATTTTCGATGGCTCCGCTGACGCTGTCGCCGGTGACGACGGTGTACAGGATGCCGGCCAGTGCCGCCGCGGCGAGTGTGCCCAGCGCGTATTCGACGCTGGACATCCCCTCATCGTTTGCGAGCAACTGGCGGATGTGAGTGATGAACATGAGTTTTCCTTTCTGGAAGAAATGTGAGTGAAAGAGTTAGAAGAATTGCGCCCCCAACGACACCAGCACGGGCACGAGGCCGAGCAGGAAGAACGCTGGAAGGAAGCAGGTGGTTAGCGGCAAGGCAATGAGGACTCCGGCCCGCTCTGTCGCGGCAGTCCTCTCGTCGGCGGCACGTTGCGTGAGTTTGTCAGCAACTCGCCTGCATCCGGCGACAATGGAAGCACCCGTGCGTGTTGAGGCGCTGGCAAGCGATGCGATGTCCGCACATCCGGGTAGCGCTCGTACCGGCTCCCACGCGGTGTCAGGATCAACCCCGACGGCGAGAAAAGCGGATACCGCAAGCCAGGCCGTGTCTCCCCCGCAGACTCCCACAGCGTGAGCAGCCTGCTCGTGGGTGAGTCCCGCCTCAAGGCACGCGCAGAACAACTCCACGTCGGTGACGACGCTGAGGGACCCGTCGCGGGCTCCGGGTCCGCAAGTGGCGCCGCCTGCTCCGGGACCGCAAGTCGCGCCGCAAACGTCGGGACCGTCGCGGGCCCGGCCGCGGGAAAGCCAGGGGGTGCGCTGGGATAGCCGCCAGGCGGGAGGGGCGGTGGCAAGGTGGGCCGCGATAAGGATGAGGACAACGGGAACGAGCATCACATGGCCCCCGTGATGATCCGCACCGACCATTCGATGCCCGCGGCAATGCACACCACTCCGCCGACAAGAACCAGCCCGCCTGTCCCACCGCCAAGGAGGTAGTGGATGGAATCGGCCCCCAGCGCCCCTCCCATCACGATGCCGATGATGGGCAAGGCCGTGAGGATCGCCGCCGTGGTAATCGGCCCCTGCAGCTGGGCGACGGTCTGCTTCTGGTGTTGCAGCTCACGGTCCATGGTGGCCTGGACACTCTCCAAGAGTCCCGCCAGTGGCACGCCATACGTCTGCGCCACCCGGCCCAGGGCCACCACACGCGGCTCGTCGGGAGCATCCTCCGGCCTGTACAGCGCCCCCGTGCGCAGCGTCCCCGCCAGCTGCCCCACGTCCCGAGTAACGTTCTCCTTTGTGCGGGTGCGCGTGCGAACCGCGCGCACAACCAGGCCCACCCGCAGCCCCACGCCCACCAGCACAACGATCGCCACGATAGCGCTCACCCGCCTGATGAGCAGAGCTGCGATGACGGCCACAACGGTGCACACGATCGGCACGAGCCGCTTGTTCGGCGCCGCATCCCCGGGCGCAAGCCTGTGGCGCGGGGAAACACCGAGAATGATGAGGGCTACCGCGATAGCGAGCACACGAACTCCTCCCACCCCTGTTGTGGCACGCCATCCTCCCACAGCACACGGGTGGTGACGGGCGGTGGGCCCTCCACCGTGCCGATCTGGTGCACTACCCGCCCCGCCGGTGTCCGCGCCATGTGAATGACCACGTCGATGGCCGCTGCAAGCTGGGTGTGCAGCGCCCGGGCATCAAGCCCACCCAACGCGCCGAGGGCCTCCATCCGGGCCGGGACTTCCTCCAACGAGTTAGCGTGCACGGTGCCGGCGCCGCCATCGTGGCCCGTGTTGAGGGCCGCCAGGAGGTCAACCACCTCTTTGCCCCGGATCTCCCCCACAACAATCCGATCCGGACGCATCCGCAGCGCCTGCTTTAACAGGTCAGACATGGTGATTTCGCCGCAGCCCTCGGAATTTGCGCCACGCGTGGCAAGGCTCAGCACGTGCGGGTGCGGTGGATGCAGCTCGGCGGTGTCTTCGATGCAGATCACCCGCTCGTCGCGTGGCACCTCGGCAAGGAGAGCCGAAAGCAGCGTTGTCTTTCCCGTCCCGGTTCCACCTGTGACCAGAACCGACCGCCGGGCCAGCACAATGTTGCGCAACACGGCAGCCACATCAGCGTTGAGTCCGAGCGCGTCGAGCCTCGCCGAGGCCCCCTGTAACATGCGCAGGCTGATGAGCGTCCCCGAGCACGACGGTGGGGCGAGCATCGCGTGGAGGCGAATGCTGAGACCATCGGGGCGCGCCAGGTGCCCACCCACAAACGGGACCGCATCATCGAGCCGGTGGCCTGCCGCGTGGGCGAGCCTCGTGGCCAACTGGCGAACCTCCGCGTCGGAATCAAAGCTCACCCCCGGCACCGGTTCCATCCCCCGACCCCGGTCGACCCACACCGAGTGTGGCCCATTGACCACGATATCGGTCACCCCGGGCCGTACTAGTTGCTCCAGGATGCCGATTCCCTCCACCCTGTTGCGCACACGCTGCAGGAGCGCCAACACCTGCTGATCGGAGACGATCCCCGCCTCCCCACGCGCGAGCTGTGCGAGCTGGGTGGGGGTGAGATCTGGGTTGACTGCCAGCGCTTCCTGGAGCTTGTCCACCACGCTAGCCACGTCGGGCCCCTTCCAGGCGTTCGGCCACGGCCTTGAGCTGCCGGGGGACGGTGCGCATCCCGCGGGTCTCCACGGTTTTGGCGAGCCCCCGCACGTGGGGGATCTCCGCCACCACGGGAAGCTTCACCAGGTTTTCCACCTCATGTGCGCTGAGCCCCGACCACTGCCGGTAACGCACCACCACCCCGAGTTCGGTGCGCACCGCCCTGCTTATCGCCGTCCCCGCCGCCACGGCCCGCACTTCCGCCGGCACCACGAGATATACGCGGTCGAGGGCGCCGACGAGCTGGCGGGCGGTGTCACCCCACGCTGGGAGGTCGACCACGGTGAGGGCTCCGGAGGAGTCGGAGCGGTGGCACTCGATGATGGCGACGATGTCCTCCACACTCGGAGCCGGTGCCACCCCTCCCCTGTCGCAGGTGAGGATCGCCGTGTCCGCCACGTGTGGCAGCGCGGCCCGGAGTTCAGCCGCCGGAACGTGGCCCTCGACGTGGACATCGGCCCACCGTTTTCCCTCCTGTTCTTCGGCACCGAGCAGGAGGTCCAGTCCCCCGGAGAAGGGGACGGCGTCGACAAGCAAGGAAGGCGAGGAGGAACTCAGCGCAAGCGCGCAGGCCAGCGTGGAGGAGCCAGCCCCGCCGCAGGCCCCCAGCACGCCGATGACCTCACCGGTGGCAGACGGCCGGGCCGGAGTAGCGCTCAGCGCCTCGACGATGTCGTAGGACATCGAAGGAACGGTGCAGGCCGCCTCGGCATGGAGGGCGAGGGCGCGCTGGTAATCAGGTGGGCCGGGATCGGGTGCCACCACAAATACCCGCGGCCGACGGGGCTGATCGGCTACGCACTCGGCGCACTCGGCGTCGATGAGGACGGCGAAAGCGCGCCGGTAGTGGCGCCGTATCTCCAGGGGGTCCGTTGTTTCCACCACCTCGTGGCCCGTGGCGGCGGCGATGTGGAGCACGTCGGCGTGGGCGGGTTCGTGGGCAGCGATGAGAATGTACGTTTCGTTCATGGCCCCCATCTTTGGCACTGCCTACGGCGCCGGCAACGGGAGACCGAAAAACTGTGGATAACTCGGTTACTCCCCGGTGAACATCCCACAACCTGCAGGTAGAACATCCAGGTGCGGTAGCGCTCCAGGTCGCCGTCTTTAAGCTCGTAGCCCGCCCACTCGGCCACCACGCTCAAGGTGTTGGGGAAGCTGCCGCCGATAGTTTTAGCGCGCACCTCCGGGGTGAGCGGGCGGCCCAGCAGCTCGCCGAGCTCGAAGGTGGCCTTGCCCCACAGCGGTTCGGTGTCGATGAGGGTGCCGTCCATGTCCCAGAGGACGGCCTTGGGCCTACTCAAGTTCCGGAAGCTCGTTGAGAGCCTCGTCCGTGGCGCCGGTGGCGGCCGCCGCGCGGAACACCAGGGTCTCGATGTCGGCCTTCTCCTCCGGCTCGAGCACCGCGTTGGCGTGCTTCTCGTTGAACGCCTCGAGGTTCTCGTAGAACGGCGCGACGACCTTCACCAGCGCATCGCCCTCAGGGTCGTCGCCGAGCAGGTCGAGGGCGTCCAGGAACATCTCCAGGAGCTTCTTCAAATCCGGCAGCACCGCCGGGTCGAAGGGCTCTTCCCACAGTTCCTTGTCCTCATCCTGCAGGTAGGAACCGGTGGCGAAAGTGGTCAGGTCGTCGATGAATTCGTCTACCTCGGGCTGAAACTGGGCCCGAATCGAGTTGTCCGCAGGTGCGCTCATGCGCCCCATTGTGCGTGAGACGCGTTAAATGCGCACCCCGAGCAGCCCGTCGAGGGCGGTGGCGATGATCTGATTGCAGTCGCCTGCCGCGCCGTCGAGAAGCGAAAGTGCCTCCGGGGTGTTCAAATCGTCCGCAAGAATTGCGCGAAGCTTATCGACGACATCCGTCGCCCCCGCCTCGCTCACCTCGCCGGCGAGCTGCTCGCGCCAACGCGCGAGGCGCTCCTCGGCCTCAGCCAGGATCGCGTCGGAGAAGTCCCGGTCCTCGCGGTAGTGGCCGGAAAAAACGGCCAGGCGGATTGCCGACGGGTCGTGGCCTGCCTCCGAGAGCTTGTGCACGAACACGAGGTTGCCCAGGGACTTGGACATCTTCACCCCGTCGAGGGCGATCATGCCGGCGTGGACGTAGTGCCCGGCCATGCGCTCGACCTTTAGCGCGGCCTCAGCGTGGGCCGCGGAGAACTCGTGGTGCGGAAATGCCAGGTCAGATCCGCCGCCCTGGATGGCGAAGTGGCTGCCCAGGCGGTTGGTGGCAATCGCGGAGCACTCGACGTGCCAGCCCGGCCGGCCCGGGCCGAACGGCGAGTCCCAGGCGGGCTCGCCCTCGCGGTGGCCGCGCCACACCAGCGCGTCCAGCGGGTCGCGCTTGCCTTCGCGGTCCGGGTCGCCGCCACGTTCCGCGAAGTACTCCTCCATTGTGGCGCGGTCCAAGTTGGACTCGTAGCCGAACTGCTCGGTGGCGTCGATGGAGGCGTAAATGTCGCCCTGGTCGAGCTCGTAGGCCGCGCCGGCGTCGAGAAGCTGCTGCACCATTGCGATCACCTCGTCGACTGACTCCATCGCGCCGATGTAGTCGCACGGCGGGATCACGGACAGGATCTCCATGTCGCTGCGGAACAAGTTGATCTGGCTGGTGCCGAGTTCGCGCCAGTCCACGCCGTCGCGCTCTGCGCGCTCGAACAGCGGGTCGTCCACGTCGGTGATGTTCTGCACGTAGTGGACCTTGTGGCCGTTGGCGAGCAGCTGGCGCTGCGCCAGGTCGAAGGTGAGGTAGGTCGCGGCGTGGCCGAGGTGGGTGGAGTCGTACGGGGTGATGCCGCAGACGTACATCCCCACCTCCCCGTTCGCATCCGGGGTGGTGTCTACTTCCTTGACGCGCTGATCGGCGGTGTCGAAGAGCTTCAGCGGCACCGGGGTGCCAGCGACTGCGGGTACGGACGGGTCGGGCCATGCATGCATGCGGACAACCCTACAACTAGGCGGCCATCACGCCAGTGCCGAGCAGCGCCATCACGAGAAGGCCCAGCGGAATGCGGTAGGCGGCGAACCACGCGAACGAGTGGTTGGACACGAACTTCAGCAGCCAGGCAATGGAGATGTAGCCGACCACAAACCCGATGCCGGAGCCGACGAGCAGCTGCAGCCCGCTTGCCGCCTGGCCTGCCTGGGGGTCGAAGGCGTCCGGCAGGGAAAACAGCCCGGAGGCAAGCACTGCCGGGATGGCCAGCAGGAAGGAGAAACGGGTGGCCACTTCGCGGTCCAGATTGAGGAACAGGCCGCCGGAGATGGTGCCGCCGGAGCGCGACACACCCGGGATGAGCGCCAGGCACTGCCACAGGCCCATCACAACCGCGTCCTTCATAGTCAGTTCCTCGAAGCCGCGGGTCTTTTTGCCGCGGCGCTCGGCCAGGATGAACACCAGTGAGAACAGGATCAGCACTGTGGCGGTGATCCAGAGGTTGCGGAAGTTCTCGCGGATGAGGTCTTTGAGTAAAACGCCCGCAAGACCGACCGGGATGGTGCCGGCGATGACCATCCAGCCCATGCGGTAGTCGAAGTTCCGCTTGGACTTGTCCGCGAGGCCGGCGAACCAGGCGGTGAGGATGCGCCAGATGTCTTTGGCGAAGAACACCAGCACGGCCAGCTCCGTGCCCAGCTGGATCACAGCGGTGAAGCTGGCGCCGGCGTCTTCGCCCCAAAATAGTTGGGAGACGATGCGCAGGTGGCCCGAGGAAGACACGGGCAGAAACTCGGTGAGGCCCTGGACAATGGACAGGACGATCACCTGAACCCAGGACATTGTGGTGGCGGGATCAGTCATGGCGAAAGACACTACCCCGCCTACTTAGCCATCGCGGTGCGCGACGGGCGCGTTGCTAGGCTTTGACCTTGTGAATGCTCGTTTGTTTGCCCCCAGTTCCCGCCTCCGCTTTGCCGCAGTTTCCGGTGCCGTCTCGGCTGCCCTGGCGCTGAGCGCCTGCGGCGCGTCTCCTTCCGCCAAGATCGAGGAAGCTGGCGGTGAGGCCGCTGCGAACATGGGCAGCGCTAAGCCTGTGCAGTCCCCGCAGTCGTCGGACCCGGCGGGCGCGGTGGTGGACTTCGAGCCAGTGAGCGATGTGGACGTCACGAACGGCCGCATCGGCGTCCGCACGGAAAACGCGCTGACGATCGGCACGCTCGAGGAGATCCAGCAAGGCAAGGCCGCCCGCCACGAGCTGGACCAATCCTGCGGCGAGGCATCCGCCAACGCCGGCACCTTCGCGCTTGCCTGCGCGGGCGAGATCAAGCTCTTCGGCGACCGGGAGGAGACTATCGCCACGGATAAGCCGGTCACGGTGGCCACGGTGGCGTCGACAGGCGAGGTGCTCGCAGGCAGCGACACTGAGCGCAAGGTGTGGGTCTTCGACGGCGGAGAGCTGAAAGACACCATCGACGTCGCACGCGAGACCGATCAGCTCCAAGCGGTGCAGGTGGACGGCCAGCGCGACTCCGTGGTGCGAACCAACCGCTTCGACACCACCATCCAGGACATCGACTGGAACGGCTCGCGCCAAGGCGGCACCCTGCGCGTCGGCCTGGGAGTGGGCAAGGTGCGCGGCGGCGAGCACGGCCTGGTGCTGGCTGCGGATTCCACCGGCAACCAGCTCCACGTCTACACCACCGACGGCATCATCCGCCTCCAGCAGTCCGCGCCGGTGCCGGAAGGACCCTGGGATGCCGCGTGGGACCCCGCGCAGCGCCTCGCCTGGGTCAGCTCGCTGGCCAGCAACACCGCCACCGGCTACGACATCTCCCAGGGCATTCCGGTGAAGCGCAAGCACTTCGCCACCGTCGCAGATGCCCAGAGCATCATTACGCTTGACGACGGCACCGTGGTCGCCGCCTCCGCATCCGGCGACGGCATCCAGATCGTCTCCCCCGCCGACCAAACCGAGAGCAACTAGGAGAAAAACCCATGACGCTCTACGACCGCGCACTCAAGCTCATGTTCCTGCTGCCGCCGGAGCGCATCCACGGCATCATCAGCGGCGCGCTGCAGACGCTGCACCTGGCCACCCCGGTCAACCGCGTGATGGAAAAGGCCGTGCGCGTGCACGACCCGGTGCTGCGCCAAACCGTTTTCGGCGTGGACTTCCCCGCCCCGCTGGGGCTGGCGGCCGGCTTTGACAAGAACGCCGAGGCGATCGACTCCTGGGGCGCGATCGGCTTCGGCTACGCTGAGATGGGCACCGTGACCCCGAAGTCCCAGCCGGGCAACCCCACGCCGCGGCTGTTCCGCCTGCCGGAGGACAAGGCGATTTTGAACCGGATGGGTTTCAACAACAAGGGCGCGCTCGTGGTCGCCGACAACCTCCGCGCGCGGCGCTCCCGCGACGTGGTGGGCATCAACATCGGTAAGAACAAGACCTCCGAGGACGCCGTGGCGGATTACCGCGCCACCTCGACGCTTCTGGGTCAGCTTGCGGACTACCTGGTGGTCAATGTCTCCTCCCCCAACACGCCGGGCCTGCGCGACCTGCAGGCGGTGGAGGAACTCCGCCCGATCCTGGAAGTGGTGAAGAAATCCACCACCACCCCGGTGCTGGTGAAGATCGCGCCGGATCTTTCCGACGAAGACATCGACGCCGTGGCTGACCTCGCCGTCGAGCTGGAATTGGCCGGCATTGTGGCCACCAACACGACCATTTCCCGCTCCGGGCTGAAAACACCCGCCTCCAAGGTGGAGAAGATGGGCGCGGGCGGCATCAGCGGAGCCCCGTTGGAGAACCGCTCGCTTGAGGTGCTCAAGCGCCTCCACGAGCGAGTCGGCGACAAGCTGGTGCTCGTCAGCGTCGGCGGCATCTCCACGCCCGAGCAGGCGTGGGAGCGCATCACCGCGGGCGCGAGCCTGCTGCAGGGCTACACCCCGTTCATCTACGGCGGGTTGGGCTGGATCCGCGGCATCCACCGCGGGATCGCCGCGCAGATCAAAGCCCACGGCCTGGACTCGATCGAGCAGGCCGTGGGCAGCGGGCTGGAGTGGAAGGCGCTCTAAGCGTGTCCGGCTGCGCTGCGGCGCAGCACCACCGCGCAGAGGCCGGCGGCGAGCGCCCAGCCGATCAGCCAGAACGGCGTGGTGGCCATCAGCTCGGTGTCGGGCGCGATGAAGCCGAGCCCGATGAGCACCACGGCCACGATTAGCGCGCCGACCTGGGTGCGTGAGCCTTCCTGCTTGGTGTTGTAGGTGGCGAAGGCGCCGACGATGGCGACCGCCACGATGATGGAGAGCACCTGCGGGGTGACGGGGAACGCGGCGTCGCCTCGAAGCAGCGCCAGCACGGCGTAGAGCACGAGCACGAGTGCGATGCCCATGAACGCGCCGCCGACGCGGAGTTGCACTGGAACCATTCGGCGAATCTTACTGGTTTTCGTACCAGCCCCAGATGATTGCCCGGCCGAGCGAGTGGAAGTTCAGGTTGAAGCCGAGCTGGGTGGGGTTGGCAATCTCGTCCGCGGGAAGCTCCGTGTCCACCGCGTGGACGGCGAACAGGTAGCGGTGCGGGCCGTGGCCGGCCGGCGGGTTCGCGCCGTAGTAGCCCTTGACGCCGCTGTCGCCGGTGAGCACCACAGCGCCAACGCCGAGGTCGTCCTTCGCGCCCGCGCCGGCGGGCAGCTCGGTGACGTCAGCCGGGATGTTGAACGCGGACCAGTGCCAGAACCCGGAGGCGGTCGGCGCGTCCGGGTCGAAGCAGGTCACAGCGTACGTCTTGGTGCCCTCCGGGGCGCCGGACCAGGACAGCTGCGGGCTAGTGGCATTGTCGCCGGCCAGCGAGTCGGCGAGGCGCTCGCCGTCGACGATGTCCTCGGACGTGATGTCGAAGGACGGCACGTCCGCCAGCGCGGCGTACGGGTCGGGGCCGGGGAAACGGTCGGAAACATAATTTGCAGTCATGTCCCCATTCCTACCGGAGAGTTAGTGACCGCCGCCACTCCACGCAGCGAACAGTTGCGCGTATCTCCCGTCGGCGGCGACGAGTTCGGTGTGGGTGCCGTCCTCGATGATGCGCCCGGCGTCCATGACCAGGATCCGGTCCGCGGCCGCCGCCTGGTCTAGGCGGTGCGCCACCACCAGTGCCGTGGTGTCTGCGGTGATCCGCGCGGCGGCGTCCTCCAGCGCGTTCGTGGCGTCGCTGCCGGCTTCCGCTGTGGCCTCGTCCAGGATGAGCACCTTCGGGCCCGACAGCGCCACGCGTGCGAGCGCGAGCTGCTGCTCCACCTCCGGGGGTATGTCCTCCGCGCCTGCGCCGACGGCGGTGTCCAGCCCCTTCGGGAACAGGCGCGCGAACTGGGTGCCTTCAGGGTCGAGCCCGACACTTGCCAGCGCCCGCAGCAGGTCCGCGTCGGTCGCATCCTGTGCGGCCATCGAGAGGTCCTCGCGCAGGGTGCCGGCGAACAGGTGGACGTCCTGGGTGAGCAGGGTGACGTTCTTGGCGGTCCACGTGTCGCTGACCTGCGAGGTTTCCACGGCCCCTACCCGGATGCTCCCAGCTGTGGGCTCCACCAGCCCCGCAATGAGCGCGGCGAGCGTGGACTTGCCGGCGCCCGAAGTGCCCACCAGCGCGGTGGTTGTTCCGGCCTCGAGCGTGACAGAGAGGTCTTCCAGCACGTTGGCGCCGCCCGGGTAGGCGAACGAGACGTGGTCCACCTCCACATCCACGAGTGCAGCAAGGTCCGCCGGCACGGCCGTGGCGTCGCGTCCGTCCGCGAGCTTGGCCAAGCTCACCGCGCGACCCACGGCGGTGGCAGCGCCCTGCAACTCGCCGACGAAGAACAGCGCGTTGAACACCATGACCTCTGCGCGGATGACCATGAACACCGCAGCGCTCGCCTGGCCCGGGGTGACAACTCCGGCCGACGCGAGCCACGCGCCGACGCCAAGCGTGAGCAGCACCCACGCGGCGAAAGCGACCTGGCCGATGCCTGTGAGCCGGATGAACCAGGGCACACGGTCCATCTCCGCCTCCACCGCGCCCCACGAGGTCCGCCGCATCCGTGCCAACGCCCAGCGCTCCAAGTCGAAGGCGCGCAGCGTGGGCAGGCCCCGGACGGTATCCAGCAGCACCGCGTTGCGACGCGCCTCCGCCACGCTCACCGCGTTGGAGGCATCCGGGATGGCGCGGACCACCGCGCGGGCGAACGGGTACGTGCAGATGCAGATCAAAAGCAGGATCAAGGCGAAGCGGACGTCGATAAGCAAAAGCCCGATAAACGTGATCGGAAAGACGAACACGGTGGTGAGCACGCGCGAGCCGATGGCGGTGATGGTTTGGACGACGTCGTCGATGTCCTTGGTCATGCGTGTGATCACGTTGCCGGTGCCGAGCTCCATCACCCGCGGCACAGGTGCGCGCAGGATCGCGTCGAGGCAGCGACGGCGCAAGTCGATGGACGCGCGGGCGACCTTGAGGCCCACCACGTAGTTACCGAGGGCGCGCAGGAACATCTCGACGAGCATGCAGGCCAACGCCAGTCCAACAGTCCACACAAAGGCGCGGGTGCCGGTGCCCAGTAGCGGCACCTCGCCTCCGGTGAGCGGGTCGACGCTGCGCCCGAACAGGTTCGACTGCGTGGTGTACACGGCGACGATGAGCGCCTGGATGAGCAGCAGACCCGCCCACCAGCGTCTGTCCAGCGCGTTGGGCAGCGCCGAGAGGTACGCGAAGGTCTCCTTCACACTTGCGGGTGCGACCGCGTCTGTGCGTGCGTAATCGGGCGCCATCTACGCCACCTCCAATTCGGTTCCAGCGTGCTGCCACGCGGCGTTTCCGGTGATGACCACGGTGGTTTTGTCTGCTCTGAGCGCGGCGACGGCTGCCACGACGTCCGCCTGTGTCACGGAATCGAGCCCCGTGGTCGGGTCGTCCAGGATGAGCACCTCCGGGTCGGCGGCGAGCGCCCTGGCAAGCGCGACGCGCTGGCGCTGCCCGCCGGAAAGGTTCAGGCCGGCCTCCCCCAGCGGCGCGTCCGGCAACTCGCCTGCTTCGTTGATACCGCCGAGCCTGCGGAGGATGTCTTGGCAGTGGGCGGCGGCGAGCGCCTGCTTGACGACGTCCTCCGGCACATCCCCGCGCGGGTTCACGTTGTCTGCGATGGTGCCCTCAAACACGTTGACGGTGTGCGGCGGGAACAGCACGTCTGCGCGCTGCGCCCACGCGGCGGCGGTGGCGTAGGAACGCTCCGCCGGCTCGAGAATCCACAGCCCCGCGCCTGGGACCGGGGTGTCTGTCGGCTCAGGCCCCGCCGCGTCATCGCCCGCGTGGTGCAGCTGCTCGATGCGCTGGCCACTCGCGACGGCCCTGCCCCACCCGCTGGCCAGGTCGCCGAACGCTAAGCCCGCCATGGTCAACGCAGGCTGCACCAACAGTGCCACGGATGTCAGCTGCCCCGGGGTGATCTCCCCGCGCAGCGTCATCCACGCGCTCAAGCCCACGATGCCAAGGTTGCACAGCCACGCCACGCAAAACCTGGCGAAACCGAGCCACACCTCCACACGCAGGTGCGTGAGCATCAAGCGCTTCGCCTTCGCCGTTTCGGCGTGAAAACGTGTTGCCACGGTTGCACCCGCGCCTAGGCCTTTGACGGTGCGAATGCCTTGCGACGCATCCGTGGCCAAGCCAGCGACATCCGCCTCCGCGGCGCGACGCTTCAACGACACCCGCGTCACCGGCCCCGCGGTCCACGCGGCGAACAGAGCGATGATCAGCGCGCTGGCCGGGATGGCCAGTGAGATCCACGGGGAGACCGACCACATCGCCACCATCGCGCAGACCGCGTAGCCGATGGCCATGAGCGGAAACGACAGCAGCTCGCGGTAGCGGCCGACGGTGTTCGCGTCCGCGTCGATGGTGTTGAGTACGGTGCCGGGGCTCATCGCTCCCGCCCCGCGGCGCAGCACGCCCGAGGACAGGTGCTGCTGCGCGTTGTGGGTCACGCGGCGCACCGAGGCTGTGGCCAGGCCGTCGCCGGTGGCCTCGCCGATGAACTGGATGATGAAGATGCCGACCAATACTGCGAAGAGCCACCATGCGTTGAACTTTTCTTCCCCCACCAGGCCGTCCACGATCATGCCCACCACCACCGGCACAAACGCGGAGATGCCGGAGCCGATGAGGTAGCTCAGAATGTGCAGCACTAGCACGCCCGGGTATGCGCCTACCATGTCCCTGACCACACGGTTCCCGCTGCTCCAGCGTGCTGGGTGGAGCCGCGCCGGATCGTCCGCTGGCGGCGCGGGCGGGACGAACCAGCTGTACGTCTTCATTCTGCGCGGCGGTGGCATCATTCTGGAAAATCTAGCATATTGGATATAATTAGACCCATGTTGATTTCAGGTACCGCTTTCTTGCGGTTGCGCACCAACCGCTAAGGCGGTTTCCTACCCCGTAGGTTAAAAACCGCTCCGGTCCTTTAGCCGGGCGGCTATTTGTCATGCCCGGCTCCCTTTCAAATCCAAGGAGCACACCTGATGTCTGCATACGGACACGGCCGTCACGAGCATGGCCAAAATTTTCTCACCAACCACAAGATCATCAACTCCATCATCGACCTTGTGAAACAAACCTCCGGCCCCATCATTGAGATCGGACCAGGAAGCGGTGCCCTCACTCACCCGATGGCCCACTTGGGGAGGGCGATAACGGCAGTTGAAGTGGACGCAAAACTAGCTGCCAAAATCACACAAGAAACCTCCTCGGCGGCGGTCGAAGTGGTCCATGATGATTTCCTTAACTTCCGGTTACCCGCCACTCCCTGCGTCATTGTGGGAAACATTCCCTTTCACCTCACCACTGCCATTCTTCGAAAGTTGCTGCATGCGCCAGCATGGACTGACGCTGTACTCCTCATGCAGTGGGAAGTCGCTCGCCGCCGGGCCGGGGTAGGCGCAAGCACGATGATGACGGCTCAGTGGTCCCCATGGTTCACATTTCACCTGGGTTCTCGGGTACCAAGGCCTGCTTTCCGGCCACAGCCAAACGTTGACGGGGGGATCTTAGTGATCCGCCGGGTGGGTGACCCGAAGATTCCGATAGAGCAGCGCAAAGCCTTTCAGGCGATGGTGCACACCGTTTTCACTGCCCGGGGACGCGGGATAGGGGAAATTCTCCGAAGGGCAGGGTTGTTTTCATCACGTTCAGAAACACAATCATGGTTGCGCTCGCGAGGAATCGACCCCGCGACCCTACCTCCCAGATTGCACACCAACGACTGGATCGATCTCTTCCAGGTGACTGGTTCCTCTCTACCTCACCATCGACCCATTTCACCATCGGGAAGTAGTCAACGACCTCCTCAACGGAAAAACCGAAGCCGGCGGCGTTAATCCCCACCAAAACCGAAATCCACCAGTAGTACTAAAAGGGCTCTTCCGGTTTTAGAGTGCATTGATTAGTTCGCCGGGGGTTCGGGCGTGGCACAAGATATTGGGGTCCTTGGCTTTGTAGGAAAAAGGTATCTAATCCATCCGTACAAAACTAAGGACCTACTGTGCAGCCTAACGGAAATGTCATCGTCGATACCATCTGCCGCACCGCAAAACTAGGAACTACTATCACCGGTGCCACAGAAAACGGTGACGTCACTGTTATTGAAGCCGAACCCGTCGAGCCGATCAATGAATGCCCTACCTGCGGGCAGCCTGGAGTATTCCGCGACCACGTCATCCGCAGCCTGGTCGATCTGCCCATCGTCGGCCACCCAACAACTTCATGTGCGCCTTCCACGCTACCGGTGCACCAACAAGCGTTGCTTGCAGAAGATCTTCCGTGCTGGCCTTGCCTGCGCGCCCGACAATTCAAAGACCACGGACCAGGTGACCCACTGGATCCTGCAACGACTCTGCCTAAATCGGATGAGCGTTGCCGCTGCACCCAAGTCATTAGGCCTGGGGTGGGATATGAAGTGTCCCAGGTTTTGTTCCGTTTGATGAAACCCGTTTTTGAAACAACGTACGGAGCACAACGCACGCCGATGCCAAAGCTTCCGCAACATCGACTACCTCATCAAACCCACGACAGTGGGATTCACACCCTCAATCCCCACGCGTGCAATCTTTTCGCGCGGGTAAGTGAAGTGAACATAAAGGACGGCCCGCACCTCGGGGGGGGATGGGTGCGGGCCGTCAGAATAACCCGGTCTCGGGGGGCGAACCGGGGCCGGCCACACTGTATATCGGGGCCGTGCAATACGAAGTATGACACACTTTTTTTCTCACGGCAAGACTTAGAGCAAATTTTTTTGTCTTGCGCCTCCGCTCACCTCCGCACGCGCCTGCCACAGGCCGGTTTGCCGTGTTCACGGCGTTTTACTCGGTTCAAAGGAGGAAAGGAATCGGGGGCATTCTGACGGTTGAGACACGTATTATTGGCGCGCGATCCCCGCGGCTTCGCACGCACCGGCAAACATCGCTTCCTCGTACAGCTGGTAGAGCGGCTGCGGGTCGGCGGGGTAGGCTTCCAGCGCCGTGATGAATCGCCCGCGATGCCGGTTGTAGTACACCTCCGGCACGCACAGTCCCTTGGGGTCGAGCCCGCTGACCATGGCAACAAGCCGGGACACAATGAGGCCCACCGCGAGCCCGTGGTCAAGGGCACCATAGGTTAGCCCCAGCGCGTCGGCGCCTGCCCCGGTGGGAGGGTCATGGGCGACCACGCCGGCGAGAGTGACGAGCCCGTCCGGTGCGCTGGGCACCCCGCTGCCGCCGAGCGTCACATCCAGCTTTGCCACAATGTGGAGCGGCTGGCGCACGAACGCGGCCAGCGGCGGGTCGAGCAACAGCGAGGCCGCGGAGGCGGCCACCTCCGCGTCGACCCCCGCGAGCGTGGAGATGAGCACCGCCCCGCGGGCCACCGATTCGGCGTTGGTCTGCCGCGGTTTCAGCCGGTGAACACGGGCGACCTCCGCGACGAGGTGGTCCGATGCGAGTAACATGTGTGCCAGAATAGTCGGTGACGGCTACACTGTAAGATTGATATACCTATTAGCGTTGCAATCAGCGTGATCGCCGATTTCGGCTGATGGCGTGATTGCAGCGGACAATGTAGGAAATGTAAGACAGCTAGGACACGTAAAGGACACCACGTGAGCAACAACGACGGACTATACACCGACCCGAACGAGCCTGTAGCAACTCGCGTTAACTCGATCCCGCTGCACGACGTGGACACTCGCCCCGCCGGCAAGGGTTCGATTGGGGACCTCGTATCCGATGCCACCAGCCAGATCTCCACGCTGGTTCGTTCCGAGATCGAATTAGCCAAGGCGGAGATTACCGGCGAGGCAAAGAAGGCCGGGCTCGGCGGAGGCCTCCTTGGCGCCGCTGGCGTGATTGCCTTGTTCTCCCTTTTCTTCTTCTTCGTGTTCCTCGCTGAGCTGCTCACCCTGTGGATCGCCCGCTGGGCGGCATGGCTCATCATCTTCATCGTCATGCTCGTTGTCGCCGCGGTCCTCGCCGTGGTGGGGCTCAAGAAGCTGAAGACGATCAAGGCCCCCAAGAAGACGGTGGAATCCGTCCAGGAGATGAAGAACCTCGTTCCTGGCAAGGCCACCAAGAACCTGGAGCAGGGCCGGGGACTGTACTCCTAACGTGTACCTGTACCAACGAGGCATCCGCTTGCACTACACAAGCGGGTGCCTTTCGCACGTCTACCTCTCCCTGGGGCCCACCCACCCGACAGCAACGACGTTGACGCTGCGGGGGTTTGGGGAATCCGACCAGCCGCCGCGGGGCTACTCGGTGAACACGTTCGCCGCGGACATCGCCCGTGCCATTCCCCGCATCGCCACCGCCCCGGTCACGCTCATTGCGCCCAACCGGAACGTGGAGAAGATCGCCCGCATGGTGAAGCAGAAGCACCCCGAGCTTGTAAAAAGGGTGGAATGCGAGAATCCGCACTCCACCTACTTTGATCTGCGCTCCCCTGCCACGCGCGTGCTCACCCGCGTGGCTTTTACGCGACGCCGGTAAGCGACTCTGTGACACGCCGGCATCTACAGCACGGGCAGCCCCGGCGCGACCGGCAAGTGCTGCAGCCCTGGGATGTGGTTGAGGGCCGCGTTGTACACGGTGCCGAGGATGTCGTAGGCGATGAGCGCCCCCACGAGTGAGGCCAGCGTGAGCCCCACGATGAGGCCCACCCTCACGGTCTGCCCCTCGGGGTTGGTGTAGTCGGTTTCCATGACGGTGCTCAGGGCGGAGCTCGTCTGCTCCTGCTCGTCCTTCGACTCCGCCATGGCGGACAGCGCTGCGGCCCAGTTGTCGACGGAGATGTCTGCCTTCAGCCCGTCGAGGCAGTCCTGCTGCGAGGTGACGAGCGCACGCAGCGCCGTGACGGTTGTGGTGTCGACGCTGCCGGGGTGCTTCGCCACAAACTCAAGCAGGCCCGTCATCCCCTTCCCGGTGGGGTCGGTAAGCCGTTGCGGCAGCACGGTGGCGTAGTGCAGGAGGGTGAAGGACTGCGGTGCGTTGAGTGTGGGGAAGGTTTCCTTGGCCAGGAAGATGGCATCGCTGGGGTTGTCTAGCTTGTCGACGATCTTTTGCTTCTTCTCCCTGGACGTGGTCGGGTCGGAGTAGGCCGCCAGCTCCTCGGGCGAGATTCCTGCCTTACCTACGAGGTAGTCCTGGTAGGCCTGGGAAGCGGTTTCCATCGCCTTGGAGAGGGAGTCGATTTCCCCGGCCTGCGCTGCGAGGACACAGCGGCTGTCCTCCAGCTTGTATTCGGCCGCGTGTGCGGGGACAACACAGCCCATAGCGAGGGCGGTGGCGGAGGCGATGGCGATTGTTTTCTGCATTATTTCTGGCTTTCTACGCAAAGAGGTGCAACAATTTTCATCCTATTCCCACCTCATCGCCCGTGGGCCGGAAACTGCACGCGGTGTTAGGCCACGCACGCGCCGGTATCCACGGCGGCGGCGGAGAACTCGCCGATGGTGGAGATCACCTCGTCGGCGGACAGCGCATACCCGGTTTCAGACTCGTCCACGGCCGTGCCGAAGATGACGCCGAGGACATCGCCGTCGGTGGTGAGAAGTGGCCCGCCGGAATTGCCGTGGCGGATCGTCCCGCGCAGCGAGTAGGCCTCCCTGTCCACCCGGGTGGTGGCGTAGATGTTCGGCCCGTTGACGATGATCTTGTCGCGGATGCGCACCGGCCGGGCCTCAAACGGTCCACCCTCGGGGAACCCCATGACCACTGCGTCATCGCCGGTGGACGCGGCGTCCTCGGCCCACTGCAATGCGGGCAGATCGAGGCCCGCGGAGTGGAGGACGGCGAGGTCCGTATCGGGATCGTAGAACACGACAGTGGCCTCCACGGTGCCGTTGACCGTCTCCACGTGGACGGTGTCGGTGCCGGCGACCACATGGGCGTTGGTGAGAATCGTGTCCGGGGAGATGACGAAACCGGAACCCATGAGCCGACGCGAGCACTGGGGGGCGTCGGCAAGCACATACACCACCGAGGGACGAACACGATCAACCATGGCGGTGTCGTCGATAAGAATGTTCGGGGGCTCCACCTCCCGCGCGCCGGTGAACGGCGAGACCAGCGGCGGCAGGCCCGATTCCGAGAGCGTGGCGGCGAGGCGGGCGGGCAGGTTATCAATCACCGGCGGGGTGAGCTGATCCACGGCAGTGAGCACGCGGGAGTTGGAGAGCCCCTCCCCCACCGGGCCGGTAACGCGACCGACGAGCGGCGTTGCCACAAACCACACGACGAGCAGCAGCGCGAACACCTGGAACACGGCCCCCAGCAGAGAGTCCACCGTCATGGCGGTCCGGGTGCGGATCGACTGGCGCAGTCTGGAACCCGCCAACCCGCCGAGGAGGTTGCCGATCCCCGCGATGAGCACCATCACTCCGATGCCGAGCAGCAGCGTGAGAGTGGGGTTGGCGGTGTAGTTGGCCACGAGCGGCAAGAGGGCCACAGACAGCACGATGCCGCTGACCACCCCCACCGCGGACAGCACAGACGCGAACGCGCCCTGCCGCCACCCGAAGAAGAAGGTGACACAGCTGGCAAACGCGATGATGAGGTCGGCGTTGAGTGCGGGGGACATAACAGTGAGAATGTTAGCGAAGTCGTTCCCCGTTACGCGAACGGTGAATCGCTGTGGTGAGGTCGGTGACTGTCTGATCCCAGGGCCGCTCCCACCCGGCACCACGGAACACGGCACTCAGCAGGCCCGCCGTGAAGCCCCACACCACGTACCCGTTGATCGAAAATGCCGGGCCTTTCCACCCACCGTGGCCCACCATCATCCGGTTTTCCGGGTCAAGAAGGTGGAAAAGAGGCGCCTCAAAAACGTCGTCGGTTTCATCGAGGCTGGCCGGATACACTTCCTCCGGCTCCACCCAATAGCCGATGATCGGGTGAATGGGGTACCCGGAGCGCCGGATGTGCACCTCGTCGAGCTTCACCACGGGTTGCACGGTGTCCGGATCCAGGCCCGTCTCCTCCCACGCCTCCCGCAGCGCCGTGTGCACCGGGCTGTCATCGGTGGGATCGGTGCGCCCGCCGGGAAAGGCAATCTGGCCCGAGTGCGTCCGCATGGTGGGGTTACGGTGTGTGAGCAGCACGCCGGCATCGCGCGGCAGTGTCTCCGCCTCGCTATCGCCGGAAAACAGCATGAGCACCGCAGCCTCCCGGTCACGGTTGGTGGCCCGTTGGTGGCCCAGCAGGTTGTTGATGGCAGGCGCGCTGTGAGCAACGTGGGCCATCCACGGGGGAATCATGGCAGCTCCTTTATCGGCCCGGCGTGGATCTCGTCGCCGATGAGGGTGATGGGCACCACGTTGGGCAGCGAGAGCGTCCCGGCGAAGGTGCCGTCGGTATCTGAGTAGCTGGGCAGGGTGATGCCCATCTCTGTGAGCATCGCGGCCCCCTTGGCGGCGTTGGAATCGGCGTGCACGAGGACGACGGTCCAGTCCGGGTGTGCATCCGCGAACTCTTGGATCAGCGGCAGCTCCTCCCGGCACGGCTCGCACCACCAGGCCCACACGTTAACCAGTGTTTTTTGCTTGTCCGCAGCCTCCGCGCCGTCCTTCACCGTCCCGCCGAGGCACTGAAGTTCCACTCCATGAACCTCGCGCAGGGGGCAGTCCGGGCGAGGCGCTACCTCGGCCGAGGTGGCGGCTACCGACGCATCATCAGTTGCCGGTGCCTGCGACATGAGGTGTGGCACTCCCACAATGAGGGCCGCAATGATGACGATCGCGCCGACGATGGACCAGCCGATTGTTTTGTTCATACTCCCACCTTGGGGCAGAGATCCTCGAGAACGCATTCCTCGCAGCGGGGCGCGCGGGCAGTGCACACGCGCCTGCCGTGAAAGATGAGGCGGTGGGAGAACATCGTCCACTCGCTCGGGTTGAGAAGCGGCATGACTTGCTTTTCCACGGTCACTGGGTTGCTCGATGTGGTGATGCCAAGGCGCCTCATCAATCGCAAGAAATGAGTGTCCACAGTCAGACCGGGAACGCCGAAGGCATTGCCCAGGACCACGTTGGCGGTCTTCCGGCCGATGCCCGGGAGCTCGACGAGCTCATCCAGCGTGTGGGGCATCTCCCCGCCGTAGCGCTCCACCACTTCGTTGGCCATGGCAACAATGCTCTTGGCCTTGTTGCGGAAGAATCCCGTCGAGCGGATGAGCTCCTCCACATGGTGCACGTCGGCGGCCGCCATGGAGGCAGCATCGGGGTAATCGTGGAACAGCGCCGGGGTGACCTTGTTCACGCGCACGTCGGTGCACTGGGCCGACAAAATTGTCGCCACGGCGAGCTGGAACGGGGTGGCGTAGTTCAGCTCGCAGTGCGCGTCGGGGTGCTCCTTGGCAAGCCGCGCGTTGATGCATTCGACGGTCATAGTTTCCACCTTAGCGGGAGGTAACTAAGCTAGCGTGCATGATCTTTGTGTTCTCGCTTCTGGTACCCGTCCTCCTCGGACTTTTTGCCATCGGTATGGAGTTCTACGAAAAAATTTGTACCCGTAAGTGACGAAAATTCCTCACTCACCCTTTAGTGACCTATCACATAGTGTACAGTGTGAAATGTAACTTTTGTAGGCATTGAAGGAGCGAAAATGGAATCTGTCCAGGAAGTTCTCTCACGGGCGGGCATCTTCCAAGGTGTCGACCCCGTGGCGGTTAACAACCTCATCAAGGATCTGGAGACCATCCGTTTCGGCCGGGGAACCACCATTTTTGAGGAGGGCGACCCCGGCAGCCGCCTGTACATCATCACCTCCGGCAAGGTGAAGCTTGCCCGCCACGCCAACGATGGCCGCGAGAACCTCCTGCAAGTTATGGGCCCCTCCGACATGTTCGGCGAGCTGTCCATCTTCGATCCCGGCCCGCGCACCTCGTCCGCCGTGTGCGTCACCGATGTCCAAGCCGCCACGATGAATGCCGACCAACTGCGCGAGTGGCTCGCATCGCACCCGGAGATCGCTGAGCAGCTCCTGCGCGTGTTGGCCCGCCGTCTGCGCCGCACGAACAACAATCTTGCCGATCTCATTTTCACCGATGTTCCCGGCCGCGTGGCCAAGACGATCCTGCAACTGGCCAACCGCTTCGGCCAGCACGAAAACGGTGTCCTCCGCGTCAATCACGACCTCACCCAGGAGGAGATCGCCCAACTTGTTGGCGCCTCCCGCGAGACCGTGAACAAGGCCCTGGCCACCTTCGCCCACCGCAACTGGATCCAGCTCGAGGGCAAGTCCATCGTCATCCTGCAAACCGAGGCCCTCGCCCGTCGCGCGCACTAGTTCATTAAAACCGGGAGACCCTCAGTATCGAACGATACTGAGGGTCTTGTTATGCATTTTCCATTGAACATAAATCAATGGAGACGTACTCTAGGCACCACTACGACACCTAGAAAGGGACGATCATGCACCTACCCAAGGATTACAACCTCCCCAAACGATTGGTTCTCGCAGCCCTGGTCATTATCCTAACTGTTCTCGCCGTTCACGCTGTTGTGCCACAGTGGATTGTGACTGTAGGATCGCTACTTTTGCTAGTCCTCATCTTCGTGTGGTTGTAGCCGTTGGATCCATATTGCACAGGCGGACATGAATAAAGCACAACCGAGCCTTGGCCGGTTGTGCTATTCCTAGCCTGCGGCCTAATCGTGCTCATGAATGTAACGCAGCGTCACGCGGGTGGACTGCTCGGCGTTATCGCGGAGCACCGGGTCGACGTTGTCGTACACACGATCCACGATGTCGCGTACCTTCGCATCCGGGCCGAGAACCTTCAGGGCCTCGCGGACCTGCTTGAGGCGATACTCGCGCCGCTCAATGTAGCGCGCCGCAAGATCGGCGGTGTCCGGGTGATCCGGGCCGTGGCCGGGCAGCAGGGGAATGCCCTTGCCTCGCTCGACGAGCATGTGCAGCGACTGAAGGTACTGGGCCAAGTCGCCGTCCGTCTCGGAGATCATCGAGGTGTGGCGGCCGACGATCGTGTCGCCGGTGATGATGCCCTCCACCTTGTCATCCGTGCCGTGGACGAAGAAGCACGTCGAGTGCGCGGTATGGCCCGGGGTGGCAACCACTTCCACGCGCGGGGTGACTCCGTCGATGTCGATGATCTCTTCGTCGACAAGCGGAGAACCGTCGACACAGTAACGGGGGTCCAGAGAGCGAACCGGGGCCCCAGTCATCTGGGCGAAGCGCTCCGCGCCGCCGGCGTGGTCCTGGTGACGGTGGGTGAGCAGGATGAGCGCCACGTGGTCCGCCTTGGATTGCAGGACGTTGAGGTGGCCCTCGTCATGTGGGCCAGGATCGATGACGATGGAGTTCGGGTCACCCGGCGCGCGTACCACCCACGAGTTCGTGCCTTCCAGGGAGGAGTACCCGGCGTTGGGGCACAGGACTACGCCGATGTTTTCCGTCACCGGGCGAAGCAGACTGTAAGCAGGATGTTGCATCGTTGACCCTTAAAATTCCACGATGAGTTCGATTTCAACGGGCGCGTCCATCGGCAGCTCAGCAACGCCGACGGCGGAGCGAGCGTGCACGCCCTTCTCCCCCAAAACCTCTTCCATGAGCTCAGAGGCACCGTTGACCACTGCGGGCTGGGCGTTGAAGCCGGGGGCCGAGTTGACAAAGCCGACGATCTTCACCACGCGGGTGACCTTGTCCAGGTCTACCTCGTTGTTGATCGCGGCGAGCGCGTTGAGGGCCGCCGTGCGGGCGAGGTCGTAGGCCTCTTCCTGCGTCACCTCGGCACCCACCTTGCCTGTCTTTTCCAGCTTGCCTTCCACAAACGGCAGCTGGCCGGAGGTGTACACATAGTGGCCCGTGACTACAGCCGGGGTGTAGGCGGCGACGGGCTTTGCCACCTCAGGAAGCGTGATATCCATACTTAGTCCTTCCGTGGCCGCTTCATGTAGGCCACAACGTTTTCGGGGTTCGGACCTGGCATGACGGTTACCAGCTCCCAGCCGTCCTCACCCCACGTATCCAGGATTTGCTTGGTCGCGTGCGTGAGCAGCGGAACTGTGGCGTATTCCCATTTGGTCATGTCAGTCATAACCCATATCTTAGGTGAAAACCGTGCATGTTTCCGGCCCACCGTTTCCCCCGCCCAAGGCAGGCGGCAACCGGTGCGGTATCCGGCCCGGTTTCCCCGGCCACGTGGCGGATACTGCCTGCCGGGCCGGGTAGTGCACGTGGAGCCCGCGGCCCCCGCCCTGCTGCCGCAGAAAAAATGGCCCGGCGGGAAATCATCCCACCGGGCCCGCATTAAGCGATAGTTAGATATCTTCGAGCTGGCCGCCCATGGCAAAGAACTGGGCCCAACTCTTCACGTTCGGATGCAGGCGCAACGCTGCGCGACGCTGGCGCTCCGTCAGTCCGCCCCACACGCCAAACTCCACGCGATTATCAAGGGCATCTGCCCTGCAATCGATCATAACCGGACAATCCTGGCAAATCTGGGCTGCTTCTCGCTGCGCGGCACCCTTAACAAACAGTGCATCTGGGTCGCCTTCGCGGCAGCGAGCTTGGGTAATCCACTTTCCACGTTCCGGGTCGAACTTGCGGGAGGAACCTACCAGGTAGGGGCTCCTGCGACGGCGTCGGATAAGTGAGGTGGTCATTCGCTGTCCTCCTTACAATTGTGCTTCCCTATACGGTTAGCCTATTCACAGCATGGGTACCTTGTCTAATACGTCACACCATTGTTGAACAGTTGCTACCCCCGTTTGTCACACCTCCCACTAGAGTATAGGCGTGCGAGCATTAACCTCACTAGCCCAAATCCTCACCGCCATTGTCCTGGCCGGTGTGCTCATGGCGCTTGCCCTCGCCCCGGTAGCGGGACTATCGGGCATCGCCGTGGCGCGGACGCAGGAAGCGATGGAGACCGGGTTGGCCGACCTCACCGACGGCACCACACCTGGCGTGACCACGGTGTACGACGGCGAGAACAAACCCATCGCCTGGCTGTACAAGCAACGCAGATTCGAGGTCCCCGCCGATCAGATCGCCCAGCCGATGAAGGACGCCATCGTGTCCATCGAGGACCGGCGCTTTTACGAGCACGACGGCGTGGACTGGACCGGCACGCTGCGCGCCATGGTGACCAACCTGCTCTCCGGCAGCGTGCGCCAGGGTGCCTCCACCCTCGACCAGCAGTACGTGAAGAACTACATGTACCTGGTCAACGCGGACACGGAGGAAGAGGCGGCCGCCGCCGTGGAGACGAGCTACGCCCGCAAGCTCCGAGAGATGAAGATGGCCAGCGAGCTGGACAAGAATTTGTCTAAGGAGGAGATCCTCGCCCGCTACCTCAACCTCGTCCCCTACGGCAACGGGGCGTTCGGCATCGAGGCAGCCGCGCGCACGTACTTCAACACGTCGGCGGCACAGCTCACCGTGCCGCAGGCAGCGATGCTCGCGGGCCTGGTTCAATCCACCTCCGGGCTCGACCCGTACA
This sequence comes from Corynebacterium pyruviciproducens ATCC BAA-1742, assembly GCF_000411375.1. Classification (GTDB taxonomy): domain Bacteria; phylum Actinomycetota; class Actinomycetes; order Mycobacteriales; family Mycobacteriaceae; genus Corynebacterium; species Corynebacterium pyruviciproducens. The sequence goes on from NZ_KE150448.1 coordinate 432,613, forward strand.
CCAACCCCGAGGGCGCCCTCGAGCGGCGCAACACTGTCTTAGAGACGATGGCGGAAACAGGCGCGATCCCGCAGGCCGATGTCGCCCGCTACCAGGCGGAACCACTCGGCGTGCTGCCGGAACCACAGGGCCTCCCCCAGGGGTGCATCACCGCCGGCGATCTCGGGTTCTTCTGCGATTACGTGCTCAACTACCTGGATGGCAAGGGGATCTCCACAGACGATCTGCTGAAGAGCTCGTACGAGATCCACACCACCATCGACCCGGCCATGCAGGCGCGCACGAAGCAGAGCGTCGACCAATACGCCAACCCCACCACGCCCGGCGTGGCGGAGACCATGAACGTGATCAACCCGGGCGACAAGCGCGAGGTGGTGGCCATGGCCAACTCCCGCAGCTACGGGCTCGACGCGGAGAATTTCGAAACGGTCCTTCCGCTCACCGCGAGCACACTGGGCAGCGGCGCGGGATCCGTGTTCAAGATCTTCACCGCCGCCACCGCGCTCAAGGAGGGCATCGGCATCGATACCGTCCTCCAGGTTCCCGCGCGCGTGGAGAAATCCGGCATGGGCTTCGGCGGGGCCAAGAACTGCCCGCCCGGCATGTACTGCGTGGAAAACGCCGGCACGTACAAGCCGCAGATGACGCTGCGGGAGGCGCTCGCGCTCTCCCCCAACACCACGTTTGTCAACCTCATCGAGGCGGTCGGGGTGGAGGACACCGTCAACATGGCCGTCGACCTCGGCCTGCGCAGCTACAAGGAGGGCATCGCCCGCGACGTGATCGACCACAACTCCGGCTCGTTCACTCTCGGTCCGACGCCGGTCAACCCGCTCGAGCTCACCAACGTCGCCGCCACGCTCGCCTCCGGTGGCCGCTGGTGCGAACCCACTCCGATCCGGTCCATCACTGAGGCGGGCAAGCCCGTCCATCTCGACGTCCCCGCGTGCGAGGATGTTCTCGAGCCCGGGCTCGCCGGTGCTCTCTCACTCGCGCTTTCCGACGATCTGACCAAGGGAACCGCCTCCACCACCGGCAAGGCGATGAACTGGCAGGCCCCGGCCTCGTCCAAGACGGGGACGACGGAATCCCACCAGTCCTCCGCCTTCCTCGGCTACAACACCGGGTTCGCCGCCTCCACCTACATCTTCAACGACGGCCAGGTGAACACCCCGCTGTGCACCGCGCCGCTGCGCCAGTGCCAGGACGGCACCCTCTACGGCGGCATGGAAGCAACCGCCACCTGGGTCAACGTGGCCAACCAGACGGCCTCGGCCACCTCGGGGACGCTCCCCCAGGCAGATTCCCGCTACAACTCCGGCACCGCCACCCTCCCCAATGTGGCAGGGCTCAGCAAGGACGCCGCCACCAAGCGCCTCAAGGACGCCGGCTACAAGGTCTCCACCACAACGTACGCCCCCGGCAACGGCACCCCCAGGGAGCGCGCCCTCTACGCCCGCTTCGACGGTCTCGCCCACACCGGTGCCTCCGTTACCCTTGTGCTTTCCGACGGAACGAAGGCGGCCCCCACCCCCACCTCGACAGCACCCACCCCTCAGGTGCCAGGCACCCCCCAGACACCACAGGCACCCACCGGCCCCTCGGATAAAGACCTCGAAGAACTGGCGAATGCCGTGGACAATCTCCTACGCGAGTTTGGCTAACTCGGCCCGGACGGCCTCGCTCAACCGCTTGCCGTCCACACGGCCAGCGGCCTTTTCCTTGGCGGCCTTCATCGCGGGACCCATGGAGGGGGTGTCCTTAACAACCTCGGCCACCAGGGACGCCAGCTCGTCGTCGGAAAGCTGAGTGGGCTGGAACTCGGAGATCACCTTGGCCTCGGCGAGCTCGTTCTCCGCGAGCTCAGGGCGACCGTTCTGCTCGTAGATCTCGGCGGATTCCTTGCGTTTCTTAATCTCGCGCGCAACAACGGCCAGCACATCCTGGTCCGTCAACTCGTGTTTGGAGCCCTTCGTCTCCTCGTTGCCGATTTCCGAAACCAACATGCGCAACGTGTTCGTGCGCTCCTTGTCCCGGGCCTTCATCGCGGCGGTCATTTCTTTACGGATACGATCCTTCAATTCACTCATAAGCGCTAGCGTAGTCTGTTACCTATGAAGAAGTTGCTGCCCGCCACCCTCCTCCCCGCCGCTGCTCTCACCGCCTGGGGATACTCCGAGCTCACCAACTTCCAGCTCAAGGAAGTGACCGTTCCCGGGCCCACGTGCACCATCCTTCACATCTCCGACCTCCACATGCTGCCGGGCCAGAAAAAGAAGATCGAGTTCGTTCACTCGCTTGCCGATCTCCGCCCCGACCTCGTCATCAACACCGGCGACAACCTCTCCGACCCGAAGGGCCTGCCCGGCGCGATCCAGGCCCTCACGCCGCTGCTGCAATTTCCCGGCGCGTTCTGCTTCGGCACCAACGACTACTTCGGCCCGCGCCTAGTCAACCCGTTCGGCTACCTGCTGGGCCGCAAACGGAAAGTGAGCACGCGCGAAAACGATTGGCGCAGCCTCCGCTCCGTCTTCGTCGAGCACGGCTGGCACGACGTGAACAATGCCCGCGCCGCCTTCAAGCTCGGAGATCTCAAGGTCTCCATCGGCGGCGTCGATGACCCCCACCACGACCTCGACGAGTACCCCGGCCCACCCCACGACGGCGCCGAACTCAAGCTCGCCGTCCTCCACGCGCCGGAACCCCGCGTGCTCGACCAGTTCGAAGCCGACGGCTACCAGCTGGCGCTTTGCGGCCACACCCACGGCGGGCAGATCTGCCTCCCTGGTGGGCACACCATCGTCACCAACTGCGGCATCGACCGCGACCGCGCCAAGGGGCTCAGCAATTATGGCTCCATGAGGCTCCACGTCTCCCAGGGGCTCGGCACCGCCAAATTCGCCCCGGTACGCCTGTGGTGCCCGCCCGCAGCAACCCTCATCCATATGGGTTAACCTGCCGTTTTGCCCCAAGTGCCGGTTGTGCTCTACTATAACGTGGTGTCCACGGGATATGGCGCAGCTTGGTAGCGCGCCTCGTTCGGGACGAGGAGGTCGCAAGTTCAAATCTTGTTATCCCGACCAAGACGAGCCCCCTTGAGTGTCACACTCAAGGGGGCTTCCTCAATCCTGCTTCCGCCAGAGCTCAGACGGGTACACATGGCCCTCGTTTTGTTTGAGCGCAGCTTGCAAGTTTTCTACCCATTCCTCGGTTCGGAAGCTCTTCGCCGTTATCCGCACCACGCGGATCCCCAAACTGACGAGGCGCCGTTCTCTGTCCCGCTCGTCATTAACGGCGGTAATCGCATCAACGTTGAACTCGCCGTGGATCTTACCCTTTCCATCATATTCCACCACCACGGATTGATCAGGGAAAAAGAAATCCACCCGTGCCACCCACACCATATCGGCCGAGTAAATCTCCGCCTGTTGGTAAAACCCGCCAAACCCCAGCTGGTACAGCCGCACCTTCACCTCCGCCTCGCGGTAGCTTTCGGATCCCCCATCAATGAGCCCCACCGCCTCACATGCCACTTTTTCTCCCGTGCAGTGTGTTCTCAGTGCCAACGCGCGCTCCAGCTCCACCGCATCCGTGAACTTGCGACGAACAAAGCTCTCCCCCTCACACACGCCACGTGCCAAACCATGCCAACGGGCGATATCCACCACCGTCAGCGCAGGCGAAGTGAGCCTCATCGGGTAGCCGTTCCACTCGTACTCGGTAGTGCCGAGGGCTGTGACATGCCGTGCAATAACCCCCGGATTCGTGCAGTACTGCCGGCCTCTTACTTCCGGCACGTAATGGTAAAGGTCTACCTCCGGAAGATGCCACATCGCCGCCGCCGACTTCCCCACCAGGGTCTTACCAGATATCCCCAGTGCAAGTGACCGGGTCAACGCCTGCTCGCCGGGCCGCAGCCTTTCAAAACTATCACGCGGATAGTAGATCCCGCACGCGAGCTTCACCAGCCGCCCCGCCAGGTTCCGGTGAGAAACTTGCTGCCGTTCCCATGACGATAGCCGTGTCGTAAAAATGAATTCCTCCCCGAATGTCATGCCCTCATTCTGACACCACTGCCTTCACTCCGCGAGCCGAAACCCCCTCCCCCCTAAAATTTAGGGCGCGATCCAGCGATGAAAATCAACCGACCTGGGAAAACGTCGATTCGGTAAATTAATCGCGCCCTAAACTTTAGGGAGGGTGCCCACAACCGCAGCAGCCCTACGCAAGAGCGCAGGAAAAGAAACTATGCAGCGCTCCCCACAGCTACGCCAGCTGCTCGTCCCGCGTGGTTGCGAGCAGCCCGCCGGATACCGCAGCCAAAGCCACGAGCACGGCGAGGCACACCCAGATGATCGTCTGGTTACCGCCGTTGCCCATAGCGGTGATGGCGGCGGTGGGGTAGTTGAGCGGCATAACGCCCGCGAGCACGCGTGCCCACAAGGCGGAGCCGCCGGAGGTGAGCGACTGCCACACCCAGCCGGTAACGCCTGCCTGCACGAGCGTGCCGGCTAGCACCACGGCGTATCCGATCTGTCCAAAGTACCTGGTCAACAGGGTGGCGGAGAGTGTTCCCACGGCGGCGGTCAGGGCGAGCGCCACGGCGATTCCGGTAATCGCCAGCGGGGACAGCGCGGTGCCGAGGAGCCACACGAGGAGCAGGCCCAAGGCAACGATGGCCACGTTGGAGCCCACCTTCCACCACAGCGGCAGGCGCGTGAGCCCGACGAAAGCGGCGCCGATGAGGACGATGAGGCTGACGAGGAAGGAATACAGCGGTGGCAGGAACTCGGAGGGTTCCTCCTCCGCCTCCACGACAGGGAGGACAGGAATCGCCCGGGCCGTGCCCTTGGCGTTGTCCGTGGATTTCTGAGCCATGGCGTCGACACGGGTGGCTCCGGCGTTGAGGTCGTCGGCACCCTGCTTGGCCTGGTCCACGCCGCTTTGGAGGGTGGCGAGGCCGTCGGCAAGCTGCTTGGAGGCCTGGGTGGCCGTGTAGATGCCGTCGTGGTACTGGGAGCCGTTCTTGCCCAGCTGGTTGGCTATCTCGCGGGAGCCGGAGCGCAGCTGCGCGAGCTGGTCGACCATGTTCGCGTCGAACTCGAAGTTCTCCACCTGGGGGCGCACCTCGGCGAGGCGGGCGCGGGCCTCTTTGGCGTCGGGGAGCGGGTTCTTGGCCAGGTCGGCATCGGTCTCGTCGATCATGGCGAGGAGCTGTTGCTGGATGACACCGATTTGGTTGACGTAGCCAACAGCCTGCTCGACTCCGTCGGCGACGCGGGTGGCGCCGTCGGCAAGCTGGGCGGTGCCGGCCTGGAGCTGGACCATCCCCTGGTTGAGCTGCTGGGCGCCGCTGGCGGCGGTGCCGGCACCGGAGGACAGTTCGCCCATGCCGTCGGAAAGCTGCTTGGAGCCGTCGACGAGCTCCTTCGTGCCTCGTTTAACAAAATCGGCCTGCGTGGAGGCCTCACCGGCGGCGCGACGGGCCGGGACGAGATCCGCACCGGAGACCATGGGGACGGGCGCGCCCTCGTCCTCACTCCACGTGGAGGCGAGGTCAGTGACGAAGAAGGCGCCCACTGCGAGGGGCACCAGGAGCAGCAATGCCAGGAGCCGTTTCATAAAAGATAAAGGTAGTAAAGGTAAACGGCGCGCGGGTAACGCCACACCGGCAACCACCCCGCTGGGGCACGTGACCTGCCCCGTAAGATCGAGGGCATGGACAAGGATGAACTGGTTACCCGGCTGGCGCTCGCCGCCGGGAAGGGCGACAAGGCGGCGCTCACCGAGCTCATCAAGCTGACCCAGAAGGACGTGTGGCGGCTGCTCGCCCACCTGTCCTCCCCCGAGGAGGCCGACGATCTGACCCAGGAAACGTACCTCCGGGTGATTTCGGCGCTGCCTCGTTTCCAGGGCCGCTCTACGGCGAAGACGTGGCTCATCACGCTGGCCCGCCGGGTGTGGATTGATCAGATCCGGCGCGAGCAGTCGCGTCCCAAGAAGTCGGTGACAGAGTACGAGGATGTCCAGCACTCCACTCCCCCCGAGTGGTCCGAGCTTGTCGACGTCAGGTTGCTGCTCCACGACCTTCCCCCGGAGCGCCGCGAGGCCCTCGTGCTCACGCAGGTATTGGGGTATTCCTACGAGGAGGCCGCAAAAATAGCGGGCGTGCGCGTGGGAACCATCCGGTCCCGCGTCGCGCGCGCCCGCAAAGATCTGATGAGCTAGACCAGCAGCTCGGCGATCTGGACCGTGTTCAGGGCAGCGCCCTTGCGGAGGTTGTCGCCGACGAGGACGAGGACGAGACCACGGTTGTCATCGACGGTCTGGTCCTGACGGATGCGTCCCACGAGCGTATCGTCGATGCCGGCCGCATCGAGCGGGGTGGGAACGTCGACAAGCTTGACGCCGGGGGTGTGAGAGAGAATCTCCTCAGCGCGATCGGGGGTGATGGCACGGGAGAACTCGGCGTGGACCACCAGCAGGTGACCGGTGAACACCGGGATGCGCACGCACGTGCCGGCGACCTTGAGATCCGGGATGTGGAGGATGCGACGGGACTCGTTGCGGAGCTTTTGCTCCTCGTCGGTCTCCAGCGACCCGTCATCCACGAGGTTGCCGGCGAAGGGAAGGGCGTTGTAGGCGATCGGCTTGACGTACGGACCGAGGTCATCCGGCTGCAGCACCGAGCCGTCGTGGGCGAGCTCCACGTTGTGGTTGCCAAGGTCCGCCACCTGCTTGGCCAGAGTTTCCACACCGGCCAGCCCTGAGCCGGATACCGCCTGGTAGCTGGCCACGTGCAGGACGCGGAGATCGGCCTCGTCGTGCAGGGCCTTAAGAGCCGGCATCGCGGCCATGGTGGTGCAGTTCGGGTTGGCGATGATGCCCTTCGGCGTGTTGTGGGCATCGTCCGGGTTCACCTCGCTCACGATGAGCGGGCACTCGGTGTCCTTGCGCCACGCCGACGAGTTATCCACCACGGTGGCACCCGCCTCGGCGAAGACGGGGGCCCACTGGCGTGACACGGAGCCACCGGCGGAGAACACGGCGATATCGATCCCGCGCAGGGTCTCCACCGTCTGCTTGGCGATGTCCTCCACCTCGATCTCCTCGCCCTTCCACTCGAGCGTCTGCCCGGCGGAGCGGGCGGAGGCGAAGAAACGAACCTTATCGGCCGGGAACTTTCGCTCTTCCAGAATCGAGCGCATCACGCGCCCCACCTGTCCGGTAGCACCAACAACAGCAACAGTGGTCATAGCGTTCCTTCCTGTGGGATTAATTTCCCATTATTCTAGCCCATCGCTCCACTGTGTCTAGTGGTTTCTCCAGGTTTAGTGCTTTTCGTTTGACCGGCGCCTCCACACAAGACCTGCGCCGATAAGCACCAGACCGCCGAGGATCCACCAGAACACGCCGTAGCTGCCCGTCAGCGGAAGCTTGCCCTGCAGAATATTAGCTACCTGGATCATCGCTGGTTTACCAGCTTCGGGCTTCGCCTCCGTGACCGTCACCAGGCCAGAGTTCTCTGTCCTGGCCGCCAGCTCGATCTGCAGATCCGCGAACTCCCGCTTCGGATCGTTGACCGCATTGACGGTGAACTTCCACGCGCCGGGTAGCAGTGCTGCGCCCGCAGGAGCATGGGTTTCCACGAGGTAATACGTGCCCGGCTTGAGGCGCGCGGTGAATCGGCCCGCAGGGCCAGGTTTTCCGGCCTCTCCGGCGACGGAGGCCATCGTAGCCACCGGCGTTGCCGCCATGCCGTTCTGCGTCGCCTCGTAGATGGCAAACTGGGAGCCTTCAAGGGCCGTCGTGAGATCGGCCTGCACCTTTTGCACCTGCACCTCCGCGTCAGTGCGGTAGATGGCGTTGACGAGTGTCAGCTGCGGATGGTCCTTATCCAGCGTGGCCGTGGACGTGGCGATTTTGTCCTCACCCTGGACGGTGTACGGCGACATCTGCGCGCCTTTGTCGGTGAGTTTCTTTGCTACCTCCGGGGCCGGCTGTTTTTCCGTCACCGTGCAGGAGCTGCCCGTGGGAACCAGTTGCGACCACGTTCTAGAGCGGGTGAGGTCGAAGCCACCTTGCGGTGCGAATGGTTCCGGTTGCTCGCCAATGAGGTTGGCGAATGTGCACGTGTAGTCGAACGGGATGGGATCCGTGTCACCGACAATCTTCTTCTCATCGTCGCCCACCACCTCCTTGGTCAGGCTGACGCTCACCTGCGGAACGATATAGGAAGCGCGGATATCGAGCTTGTTCGGCCCGTTGCGCAACTGCAACTTATCCGGTTCCTGCAGGGTGCCGATCAGCTTCAGCGGATCGCCTGCGGATTGCGTGTACGTCTCCGTCACGTTGATCACCGAGTTTGGCGCCTTGTCCTTTGCCGTTGTCGTCAGCGTGCACTGGGAACCCGCGATGACATCGCCGTTGAGGAGAACGTCCTCCCCCGGCTTCAGCGTGCCGTTAATCGGATCGGTCACACCGGGCACGTCGGGGTCCTCACAGGAACCGGTCACCGTAATGCCACCGTCTGGATCCGTAATCCACGGCGACACATCGCCGGCCATTCCCTTCTCGTAGCCGAAGTTTGCCGTCAGTGGCGCGCGGGGGCGCTGGTAATCGTTGGTGAGCGTGAGCTCTTGCCTGCCGGTGCTCACCCACTCGTACGTGCCGTCATCGCGCACCTTCTTCTGGCTGGACTTCGCCAGTTTCCGGTCGATCTGGAACACGCCCCTGTTATTCACCATGCCGTTCGCATTCTCCGTGGTGAAGGTAGTCACTCGGTTGTCAGTACCGGAGTACCCCACGGTCACAGTGCCGTGGAAAGTGTCGGAGGGACGCTCTGTCACCGTACACACGAAGTTGCCGGGGATGTCCTTGCCTATAGCCACCTCACCGACGGTCTGGTCGAAGGTGACCGACCCAGCGATTGTCGGATCAGGGATGAATTTCTTTTCCTTCAAGTCCGATGTCGCCCACGCGGGGTGCGTGCACGAGTAGTCCACGGTGACAGGCTCCAGCTTGCCACCCTCCAGAAGCCGCTGGCCGTCGCCTGCAACCTTTTTCTGCAGCACCAGTGGCACCTTGGTGTAGTCGTAGGTGTTCCACAGCACGACGGTGCCGTTGAAGCCCTTATCCTTCACGGTGAAGGTCGCCTGGGCTTCGTGTTTTTCCTTGCTTGTAACCTTGCAGTTGGCCAAGCCGGAACACAGCTGCTCGGTGTCGAAGCCGAGTTTGTCCTCGGTGACATTCCAGCGCGTCTCCCAGTGCGAGTAATACGCGTCGTTTTCCTTCGCGGGGTCGCCGGTTTTATTCGGTCCGGAGATGTCCTCCGGGTTGCGAGAGCTCGCCGGATCCTCGGTGAAGGTACACGCTGCGCCGATGGGAACATCCTGCACTGCGAAGTTTGGTGCCTGGTCAAAGCGGGTAGTTTTGAAATGCCCGCTCTTTTCCCATTCGCCCAGGCGGCAGGTGTAGTCCACCTTAAATCTGCGCCCGCCGTTCACGGTCTGTACACCGGTGCCGTCGACCTTTTTCTTCAGGTTGATCTGGCCCAGTTGCACGGCGTAGGTGTTGCTGACATCGATGGTGTGGTCCTGGCCGCGCGTCACTTTATACGGTGTCGCAGCGGCCACTCCGTTGTAGGCGATGGTTGGCCCATCGAGTCCGGTGTAGGTCTGCTCGTGCTCTGTCACGGAGCAGTCAGCGCCGACGGGCACGTGGAACACAGCCGGCGCGGTGGGACTGACCTGCGCGCCGCGCTCGATGGTCTGCCCGTTGCGGGTACAGCTAGCAGTGATTTTCCAGGTTTCATCGTCGCCGAAGAACGCATGGAGAAGCTTCTCGTCCGTGACGGGTTTGTCATCGGCACCTGTGACGGTGAGCTGCTTATTCACCGTCAGCGTTTGGGTGATAGGTGCGTAGGTGTGGGTGACATCAAGTGTCGCGGCGCTGTCGCTTACATGTAGTTCACCCTCGAAGATCACCGCGTGACCGTCGGCGCTTCCAATGGCGCTGACTTCGGTGGAGTCGCCCTCGGCCGGGGGCACCGATACCCGTAGGTTGGCCGGTGGGCCAGTGGTGATGGTTGTGCTCCGGGTAAAGGCATCTTGCCATGTTGTACCCGGCGCGTCGTAGACCTTAACCTTGCACATGGCACCGTCCGGTACACCTGTGAATTCTGCCCACGGTTGATCCGTAGTAACTGGATTGCGGTAGCTACCGTAGACTCCCACACCAGCACGCGAGCAGTCTACGTCCACGAAGTACTTCTCCGGCATATAGAAACTGACATCGGGCACGTTGGGGCGGATGTGGCTGACGTTGACACGTACGGACGACGTCTTGCGCTCGAAGGTGACGACGGCATCGTTTCTCTCGTCACCTGTGATGCGGATTTCTTTGCCAAGCTTGGTTTCGGAACCGGAGGGCCTAGCCTGCGCCTCGATGCCCGCCTCCTTAAAGTTCGGGGGTACGTAGGTGGTGCGGCACTTGGTGCCGTAGGGCAGTTTGCCGTTCTTTTCCCAGCGCTCGCTCACGTTCGCACTGTCGGGGATGCCGATGCTAAACGTTCCACCAGGCAGGATGGCCTCGTTAACCACCTCGAAGCGATCGTTATCGGGGAGCACGCACACCGTCTTGAAGTCCATAGGAAGCCCCTGCAGTTGTGCCTGCGTTTCCGCTGGCAGAGGGTCACTTCCACCAGCTGTGTTGGGCGTGTACATCCAGGAGAATTCTGCGTACTTGTCCTCCACGGTGTTGGTGATGTCGACGGGGATGTCCGCAGTGGATCCCACGTCTACGTTCACCGTCGCCGGTACTGGTGGTGTGATCTGTAGGAGGGAATCCTCGGTGTTCGGATTGTCTTCTGTCACCGTGCACGAGGAACGCACCGGCACGTCGATGTGCTGGGTGGTATTCGGATTCAGGGTGAGCTTCTGGTCCTGCACCGTGGTCACGTCCGGGTACTTCGTATCCGTACAGGACAGTGTCGCACTGAATTCCCTGGCCAGGACTTCATTTCCTGCCTTGCCAGCGAGCTGCTTGGTAACATCGAGGACGCGCGTGCTTCTGGTGAAGGTGAGGTCGGCGTGCACCTTGTGCACGTCCATGGGCACGCCATCGACGGTTTCGGTCTCCACCGGTTTGCCGGAGTCGGATTCCGAGTAAGCGTAGACGTAGTTACCCTTACACGTCTGTGGCGTATCGGTGTAGCCGGGGTCGTCCGGTATCTGTTTCATACAGGACCGCGACGACCACGTTGCTTTGTAGGAGTAGCCGGGGATGAGTGGCGATTCCTTCTTCTTGTCGGGTGCGATGGTGTTCACCTCGCACTGCGTGCCGACGGGGAACTCGCCGAGCACAGCCTCGGCTTTTCCATCCTTACTCACGGGAACGCTCTGGGAGCCAGAGCCCACGACGACGGGGTACTGTTCGGGGTTGGAGGCGATCTCCGGCCGCTTATCCGCGCTGGGAATATAGCGGCAGGAAAACGTCACGTCCACGTATTCCGGCTCATCTTTGCCCAGCACGTCGGGATTCGTCACCGAAAGGGAGGCCTTGAAGAGGGTCTTCGGGGACTTGTAGGTGTTCGTCGATGTTACGGTCACGCCGTCGGCACCCTGTTGTGGCTTGACGACGAACGTCGCTGTCGGGTTTTCCTTCTCCACCGATGTGTCACGCTCGATCCACGTGCGTTCACACTTGGTCAGACCACACTCGCCGATCGGCTCGCGTTCTCGCACTTTCGGGTACGGGAAAGAACTCGCCTTGCCTGTTTTGAGGGTGCCTGCACTGTCGGCGTCCCACGAGGTGGTGTGGCTGAAGTAGCCTTCGCTTACCCGTGGCTGGAGCTCTGTGATAGTACATGTTGCCCCGACGGGGATCCGCGCAGGCCCTGCGGAGGGATTATTCGGATCTGCGGGGATCTCCGCGGGAAGCTGCATGTCGCCTTCGAGTGGCGGCAGTGGCTTGTTGTCGCTGCCAATCTTGTTCCGGCGCACCGGTGAGAACAGTCCGGACACCGAGAACCCAGTGGACTTGTCTTCACACGTGTAGGCGAAGTGGTACTGGCCGTAACGGTCGCTATCCAGCTCGTTTTGAATGTTGGAGTCCGCGATGACGTTCTTCGCCAGCGTCACCGACGTGGTTTTGCGCACGGTGAACTGGCAGTTGACCTTCGCAGCCGCAGGCAGATCGACATCGAGCTTCGTTGGCGTGGAATCCTTACCCACCTCGAGCTCTTCCCACGTCTTACCATCCATGGAGGCGTAGCACACGGGCATCGTCGTGCTCTTGTAGTCGTCTGGCACGCCCGGAAGCGCGGTGGAAATCTTCTGCTCGATTCTGGGCAGTTGGGTATTGGCGAACCCACGCTCAGTAACTACGTCGAGGCCCTTATCCGTACCTTCAGAAAAACCGGTCCGCACGGATGTGTCCAGGTGGAAAGTACGCTCCGTCGTATCGAGCGTGACATTCCCATCTCCATCGTCCTTGCCGACAGAGATCGTCAGACATGTTGATTTCTGCTGGTTCGCAATTCCCGGAAATCCACCCGAGCGGATGTACCTGTAACCGCTATTGTCTATCGGACTGTCACGGTGGCTAACGTTAGTCAAACCACGGGTCATTGAGGTGAGTGGCCTTGCTGTGGTATTCGTCCCTTCTGAGGATGTGACCTTCATCAGGTCTTTGTGTTTAGTCGGAAGATCAGGCTTGCGGACCGTTTTGTCCCCCTGCGGATCCTTCCAGGTAATGGAGTAGTTTACAGTAAACGTATCCCCTAGACCGACGGTCTGGATGGTTGCACCGTTCTTTTCTACGACATTCTTCCACTCCATGTAATCCCGGAAGTCGATCTCGCGATACTCAGGTTCGCCCCTTGTGGGGTTTGGGATGCCACGGGTTCCTTCGGTCATAGCAGCAAACGGCATGTTGATCACGTCTGTGTACATCCATCCGTTTGCCTGATCATCAGCGACACGCTTCATTGCGGCTGCCCAGTTGTGGTGAGCACTCGGATTCTCACGGTCACCTAAGGGGAAATTTTCCCGGAGGTAATTATCGAATTGATTCCATGCAGATTTGGGGTTATTAAAGACAAAGTTTGCTCCCCGGATATCCGTAGGTGAGGTTTCCCAATTCGGATTTCGTTCAACGTGGGCTGACGGTGATGTGGAATCGTACACGTAGATAGCAGCGAAGTCGCCTCCCTGCTCACTGTATGCCTCCGCCATCACGCGCATCTGATCGCGCATATCGTCAAGGCCAGCATCATACATGTGATACAGGGCATTATTTGTGAAAGAGATATCGAGGAGGAAAGCAATTCCCTTCAGTGGCTTCGGCCCCTGCGGGTTCTCCACGCACTGCTCGTTGGCGCCGAAGGCGGGGCCCGTCGTCTGGGCTTGAGCTGTCGGGGTGGCGGTCTCGTGGGCGATGAAAGGTACGCCGATGACGGACAGGACAAGCATGATTACAGCGGCGATGCTGGCACATGTGCGACGAGTCATTGTGCGTTCCTTTCTTTCTTACGACGGGCAATGAGGAGGATCAAACCGGCGAGGATGATGGCCAGGCCGAGGGCCATGACCCACCAGACGTTCGCGCCGGTGGAGGCCAAACCTCTACGGATGGTTTCTTGTAGCCCCGGCTCCGGCGCTTGCGTTTGCGGCGGACCGGGGGTGGCGGTGGCCGGGGGCTCTGCAGCAGGTTCGGGGGCCTGCGTCTTGTCCGAGGAGAGCAGGCCGAGCCCCGGGACGAGGCCCAGAGCGGCGAGCCACAGATACACCATGCCTCCGACGACGGGGATGCCGACGATGGTGGCGATTTTGTCAATGATGCTTGGATTGATGGTGCCGGGCGTGAACTTGGGGTTCACGATGAGCTCATCGGCGGGCTTGTTTCGCACCGGGTCGATGTAGGGAAGGTCGAAGCGACCTTTCGCGAAGACTTCCGTTTCGGGGAAAGTGACCTGGTACGAGCCGTCGGGAAGCTCAGAAAACGTTGTTTTGCCAGAGACCGTGCGCTGCGAGCGCGTCACCGGCCCCGTGAGTGTGACGAGCACATTCTCCGTCGGGGGCTGCGCCGTCTGGCTGTACGGATTGCCGGGGTCGATCTCCACCGTGACATTGGTGGCGACGGCGACAATCGGGGTAGCACTAAGGACGGCGGCGAGCACGATGGGCGCCAGTTTTTTTATCATTTTTCCGCCTCCTTAATGCAAGTAGTAGTAATGCGATGAGAATGATGGCGACGACCAGCGTCATCCACCACTGCCAGTTGGACTGGGACTGGAAAGCCTCGTCGGCCTCCTGTGGATCCAGCGGAATCCGGTGGGCGCGCACCAACAGGCGGTGCGAGTTGATGCCGTACGGCGTGCACGTGATGAGCGTGAGGAGATCCTTGCCATCCTCCGACTGGAGGGAGCTGATCTCCGTCGGCAGCACCACATCAATAGCATCCACCTCGTAGGCAAGCTGCTCACCGAACACTGTCAGGAACACCCGGTCCCCCACCTCCACCTTGTCCAGGTGGTCGAACAGCGTCGCGTTGGTCAAACCCGAGTGGCCGGTGAGCACCGTATGCGTGCCGTCACCGCCCACGGGCAGCGCCGACCCGTACAGGTGGCCGACACCGTGTTCCAACGTGGAGGGATCCGTCCCGTGGTAGACGGGAAGAACCGACTCGATGGAGGGGATCGCCAACGCCGCCATCGGCTCGGCGGGGTTCCCAGTAGGATTCAGTTTTTCCAAATAGTCCTGGTACGGACGGTTGTCCTTACTGACGCGGGCAAGCCACGGGTCAAGGATCGGCGCTCCCGTATTCTCCTGGTTGTAGCGTCGTGCCTCATCAAGCATGGCCGAGTAGTCCTCCGGGTGGGAGGTCACGGATTTGCGGTAGGCGTCGGCTACTTGCGTCTGCTGCATGTTCTTGTAGTACGTCCCGACAACCGGGTAGCACATGACAAGGATGCCGAGCAGCACCAGGAGGAGGGGAATGAGGTCACGCCGCGACGGCTGAGTCTTAGCGGACTCATCGCGCGTTTTAATTGCGTGTGCCACGGCGTGACCCTTTCCATTTCCTTTTCCCAAAACTCACGCTCTGATCAGGTCACAGCGCAAGCAGGTTTTTCGTGCGACTGTTAGACGCGCTTGCGGGAGTAGGCAAGGCCGACGATGATCATCGCGAGGCCAGCGGCCAGAATGAGCCAGATACCCATACCACCGGTCAGCGGCAGGCGGGTGAGGATGCCCGCATCGGCCGCGTTCTCGATGGTGGGGGTGACCAGCACATTATCGTCCTGGGACGTGGTCTTCAGCGCCTCGTCGTTGATCGTGTCAAGAACGACCGGCTTGGACAGCAGTGCGTAGCCGTCTGGTGCCTTAAACTCCACCAGACAGAAGGAATCGCCCTGGTTATCCCACGGGTTCGTGATCGTGCCTTGGGTATTGGCGGTAGTCAGGCTCAGCCCGCTAATTTTCACCGTGCCGTCTGCGCCGGTCTCCCACGTGTTCGCCTTATTCACATTGATCGGGTTACCAATCTTGGCACCGCCCTCACAGCGGTAGAGCTGGAACTTGGCTCCGGCGAGCTTATCCTCGGCACCCGCCTTCTTCTTGGTGATCGTGATATCAGCAAAGGTGGCCTTTGCTTCCTTATCGCCCGTGCTCGTACCGGGTTGCGGCCCCTTGTCACCGGGTTTTGCCGGATCCCACGTCGAGTCTGCGGAAGACAAGTCCTCCGGTACTGCCCACGCGGTGTTGTTGAGGGCCTTGTCCAGTTTCTCTACCGGAGCCTCAAGGTAGACCGTCAGCTTGACGCCGTCTGTCTTATCGGTCAGCGTGCTCGGCTTCACCACGATACGGACGGTGTGCTGGTCACCCACCTGGCCGGGGATGACGGTGAACTGATCCGCTGTCAGCTCCTGGCTGCCAAGGGTCACCTTGATGTTCTCAGCTTTGCCAAGACCTGCGGGCAGCTTATCCGTGACGGTGAAGGAGGCAGGCAGCACCTTGTCGCCGTCGGCATTGTTCGCCGTCGGGATCGGCGCCTCAATGGTGTAGGCGATGTTCTCGCCGATATTGACACCCGGCTGGGTCCCTTTAACCTCCGTGATTTGCTTCGTCGGCTGTTGGACAACCTGGTTCTTGGGGTAGACATGGACAGTATCCAGCCAGCCCGTGCCATTCGGATCCGTCATCGGGACGGTGACGAGGAACGGGGCGGAGCCGACAACGGCCTGCCCCTCCGAGGTGACCTGGTTTGCAGGCTCCTCGACGAGGTAGATGCCTGCAGGGAGGCTCTCGAAGCTGACGGCACCATTCTCGGTTGCCTTGGACTTGACGGTGGAGGTCTTAACCAGGCCTTCCGGCAGCGCCGTGCCATTCATCTGCTTACCAGAGATGGCGGCCCAACCGTCCTGCGTGGTGAGGTCGATCGGGGTGCTCGTGTCAGTGCCCAGGCGGGTCACGGTGAATGTGATGCCGTTACCGGGCTCGCCTTTAACGTCCTTTTGCGTACCATCGCTGCGCACCTTCTTGTTTGCCTCCCCAATCACCTTGTGAATGGCGAGTGTGCCAGTAGCGGGGATTGCAGCGGGGGCCACGGCGGTCTCGTTCGTGGCGGTTCCCTGCGCCAAAGCCACGGGGGTTGCAAACCCGGTGCCCGTGGCGATGAGAGCGGACGCTGCTACGGCCGCTGCCATTTTCTTTAACTTGTACATGTCATCTCCATCGGTATAACTGCATAGCGAGTTCGCCCACGATCAGCCGAGGAGACTGCACCCAAGAGAAAAGGAATACAGGGTTCTCGAGAAGACCGTCACGGCATTCAAACGTTCTGCTGGCCCGCTATTACGTTTTCCAGCTGTTGACTGTCTTGTCACCTGTGATTATATGTAGCAATCGTTTCGTACTCAAATGGTTTTCCCATGAAATTTTCAGCAAATTTTTTTCATACAGTGCGCAACCTGCCCATATGCAGACCCCCTTATACAATGGTGAGAAAAATCACACAAAACCACATGGTTGCAGGTTATTGCCCTGTAGCCATGTGATTATATGCCCGATATGGTGCGATTTTAGCGGCCGGTGCCCGCGTACACCACGGCCTCCTCGTCGCCACCGAGTTCAAACTTCTCGTGGATGGCGCGAGCCGCAGCCTCAACGTCGTCCTCGCGGATAATCACAGTGATTCTAATTTCCGAGGTGGAGATGAGCTCAATGTTGATGCCCGCATCGCGAAGAGCTTCACAGAATTCAGCCGTCACGCCCGGGTGGGACTTCATGCCGGCACCGACGAGCGATACCTTGCCAATCTGATCGTCGTAAAGCACGTTCTCCCAGCCCTGCTCAAGGTGAATCTTTTTCAGCACCTCGAGGGCGCGGGGGCCATCGGCGCGGGGGCACGTAAACGTGATATCTGTGCGACCGTCCTCAAGAGAACTGATGTTCTGCAGAATCGTGTCAATATTGATTTCCACGTCGGCAATGGCACGGAAAATAGCGGAGGCATTTCCGGGCGTATCCGGGATGCCGAGGACGGTGATCTTTGCCTCTGAGGTGTCGGTAGCCACACCGGTCAGTACTGCTTCTTCCACTGGGATTTCCTCCATTGTTCCTGTTACAAGTGTGCCTGGGTCATTGCTGTAGCTGGAGCGCACCCGCATGGGCACGCCGGCCGCGCGCGCGTATTCCACGCTACGCAGCACGAGGATCTTCGAACCGCTGGCGGCAAGCTCGAGCATCTCCTCAAAGCAGAGTTTGTCCAGCTTCTGCGCGTTGTGCACGATGCGCGGGTCGGCGGTGTACACGCCGTCCACGTCGGAGTAGATCTCGCACACGTCGGCACCAAGCGCTGCGGCCAGCGCCACGGCGGTGGTATCGGACCCGCCACGGCCGAGCGTGGTGACGTCCTTGGACTCCTTGTTCACGCCTTGAAACCCGGCGACGATGCAGATGTTGCCCTTGTCCAGCGCCTCGCGGATGCGGAACGGGGTGACATCGACAATCTTCGCGTTGCCGTGCTTCTCGGTGGTGAGCACGCCGGCCTGCGACCCGGTGAAACTCTGCGCGTGGGCACCAAAGCTCTCGATAGCCATGGCCACGAGCGCGTTGGAGATGCGTTCGCCGGCTGTGAGAAGCATGTCCAGCTCGCGGGCGGGCGGCACGGGGTTCACCTCGTGCGCGAGATCAAGCAGGTCATCGGTGGTATCACCCATGGCCGAGCACACGACCACGACCTCGTTGCCGGCCTTCTTAGTGGCAACGATTCGCTCCGCGACTTTTCGGATTCTTTCGGCGGACTCAAGGGAGGAGCCGCCGTATTTTTGCACAACTAGCGCCATGAACCATTGCTCCTTCGGTAACTCTGTTTGCGTTGATTGTACCTAGACAGACCGGTTCATGTGAAGCGACGCGGTTATGGTGGAAAAGGTGTCAAATGTTCTCGCCGTCCTCTTCGCCCTCGCCTCCGCGCTCACCATTGCGTGGGGCACGGTGGTCAGGCACCGAATCGCTGAGGAGGCCCCCGACGCCTCCGGTGGGTTGCGCGACTCCCCCATCCTCCGGGTCATCCGTCGCCCACTGTGGTGGGCTGGCTTGTCGACGGCCTTTTTGGGCTACGCATTCCAAGTGGTGGCCCTCGGCTTTGGCACGCTCCTCATCGTGCAGCCGATCCTCTGCCTCTCACTCATGTTCACACTGCCCCTGTCCTCGGTGTACCAGAAGCAGAAGATCAGCCAGGTGGAGCTGTTCTGGGCGTTCATCCTCTCCGCAGCGGTGGCGATCATCGTCATCGTGGGCAACCCGGCCCACGGCGCGGTGCAGCCAAACCTCGCGCGGTGGATCCCAGCGCTCCTCGTCGGCGGCGTTTTCCTCACGGCGCTCGACCGCATCGCCTATTCCCTCCTGCGCCACGAGAAGGCGTTCATGCTCGGTATCGTCACCGGGGCGATCTTCGGCTACGTGGCGGTGCTCTCCAAGGCCACGGTCAACCTCTTCATGACGGGTGGCCTCCACGCACTCGTGTTCAACTGGGAGGGCTACGCGCTCATCGCGATGGCCACCTTGGGCACCATCGTGCAGCAGTCGAGCTTCAACGCCGCCGCCCTCAAACATTCCCTGCCGGCGATGACGGTGGCCGAACCCTTCGTTGCCTTCGCGCTCGGCTACGCCGTCCTCGGCGAGCGATTCCAGGTCACCGGCTACGGGTGGCTGCTCATGGCCGTGGCCGCCGTGGCGATGGTGATCTCCACCTTCGCCCTGTCCAAGCAATCGACAATCTAGGTCAGTCCGTGGGCCGAGACCCACGCGCCAAAGAACACCCACACCACACTGACAACAATGAACGGCAGCTTGCGCAGCGTGCGTTGCGCCTGCACCGCCAGCGGCAGCCAGACGAGCGCCACCGCCAGCGAGATGGTGAACGTGGTCCACATCCGCCACTGCACGAGACCCACCACGAGGAACCCCGGCAGCCACAGCCCCTCCCGGCTGCACAGGTAGACAATGCCGGTGAGAATGAGGAACACGCCGACAAGCGAGACCTCATGAAACAGCCCCTCGGCGATGAGACGGTGTGCTTCAGCCCTTGAGACAACGGGGGTAAACAAAGTGATGAGCCCAACCCAGGCCCACGTCTTCCCCTTCTTCTGGATGACGACGAACACATACAGCACCCACAGACCCCACGCGAACATGGTGAACGTGGACGCCACAAAGCCCAACAGGGCACTGGCGAGATGCTTTTGCGTCATCGCCGCCGCCACCGCAAGCACAATGAGCGCCGCACCCACAGCCTGACGCGGCTCCGCGTACGAGGCAGTCACCCACGGGAAACCCGTGGCCAGAACCAGTGGGCCAACAAAGCTATCCTTGAACGCCGTGCGGGCGAACACGTACACCGCGTAGATAAAGAGCGCGTGGCCCGCCACCCCACCGGCCAGCGTGAGCCAGTCACCACCGAGGAAGTCGACGGCGATAAACCCGTCCTGCTCCCCAAACAGCGCCAACACCGTAATATTGACCACAAAAGCGACGAGCGCGAGACCCACCGACAGTGCCGCGACACCGGGGTAAAAGTAGTGGGAGAAGCGTTTTCCGGCGCCCCTCGCCACCGCCGTCGCGCCACTAAAACTTTCGGATGACGTGACCGCGTCAGCGGGTGGGGCTACTGTCTCTTCCACGCTGTCTCCTTTTCTGGTCTATGATGTCCACCATGGCTTCGGCACTGAGCATTATCCTTATTTGCCGCGGCGGGTTATCGTAGGACCGTTAAACGGTCGGCTCCCCGTCGCGGAGTTTCTGCTTGCCGGCCGGGTCTCATCTTAACCGGTCCTTGTCACCGCCCGTCATCTCACGCTAAGGACTTATTCTTCATGTACTCCGCACCCGCAAGCATCACCACGCCCTCCAACCCGGCACCGGCAGACCAACCATCCTGGAACAAGCAGAAGGGCTCCTCCATGCCCTTTGACAAGTACCTGCCCTACCACGAGGAAGTGGAGGACTTCCAGCTCGCCGACCGCACGTGGCCGAACAAGCGCTTCACCCACGCTCCGCTGTGGTGCGCCGTGGATCTGCGCGACGGCAACCAGGCCCTCATCGATCCGATGAGCCCCGAGCGCAAGCGCCGCATGTTTACCCTGCTGGTGCAGATGGGTTACAAAGAGATCGAGGTGGGGTTCCCCTCGGCAAGCCAGACGGATTTCGACTTCGTCCGCGACATCATCGACAACAACATGATCCCCGACGACGTCACCATCCAGGTCCTCGTGCAGGCCCGCGAGCACCTCATCCGCCGCACCTTCGAGGCCTGCGAGGGGGCCAAGAACGTGATCGTCCACTTCTACAACTCCACCTCCATCCTGCAGCGCGAGGTGGTGTTCAAGAAGGACAAGGGGGGCATCAAGAAGCTCGCCACCGATGCGGCCCACCTCATCAAGGAGATCGCCGCCGACTACCCCAACACCAACTGGCGCTGGGAGTACTCGCCGGAAAGCTACACCGGCACGGAGATCGCCTACGCCAAGGAAGTGTGCGACGCCGTGGTGGACATCATGGATCCCACCGAGGACAACCCCATGATCATCAACCTGCCCTCCACCGTGGAGATGACCACCCCCAACGTGTACGCCGACTCCATCGAGTGGATGGATCGCAATCTGAACCGACGAAACGAAATCATCCTCTCCCTCCACCCGCACAATGACCGCGGCACCGGTATCGCCACCGCCGAACTCGGGTTCCTCGCCGGCGCCGACCGCATCGAGGGCTGCCTGTTTGGCAACGGCGAACGCACCGGCAACGTTGACCTCGTTACCCTGGGCCTCAACCTCCTAACCCAGGGCGTCGACCCGCAGATCGACTTCTCCAACATCAACCAGATTCGCTCCACCGTGGAGTACTGCAACCAGCTCGGCGTGCACGAGCGCCACCCCTACGGTGGCGACCTCGTGTTCACCGCGTTCTCCGGCTCGCACCAGGACGCCATCAACAAGGGCCTGCGCCACGTGGACGACAAGGACCACTGGGAGGTGCCCTACCTGCCCATCGACCCGAAGGACATTGGCCGCACGTACGAGGCGGTCATCCGCGTCAACTCGCAGTCCGGCAAGGGCGGCGTGGCCTACATTATGAAGACCGACCACGGCATGGAGCTGCCGCGCCCCGTGCAGGTGGACTTCTCCCAGATCGTCCAGCAGAAGACGGACGCCGAGGGCGGCGAGGTCAACTCCGCCACCATGTGGGAGCTGTTTGAGAAGGAATTCCTCACTGCCGCCGGGCCGCTGTCCGCACCCGCCGTCAACGGCACCGACGTCACCGTGACGCACAACGGGAAGGAGGAGCAGCTGACGGGGACCGGTAACGGTCCTCTGGCGATCTACACCAACGCCCTCGAGACGTTGGGTATTGATGTGGAAATCCAGGAATACACGCAGCACGCCCGCTCCGCCGGTGATGACGCCGAGGCCGCGGCCTACGTCCACGCCGATGTTAACGGCAAGAGTTTCTGGGGCGTCGGTATCGATTCCTCCATCACCGTTGCTTCCGTCAAGGCGGTGACGAGCGCCATCAACCGCGCCTACCGCTTGTAACACGCTAGGGTTAAGCGTATGCGTGATCCTTATGTGGCCCTGTCCATCCAGACGACGGGGCTCCACCCCTCCACGGCCCGCATCGTCACCATCGATGCGGTGACGTTTACGGCGGACGGCGAACCGGTGGACTCGTTCTTCACGGTGGTCAACCCGGTGAAGGATCCCGGCCCGCGTCACCTCTACGGCGTGCCCCGCGCGGAGATCGAGGCTGCCAAGCCTTACGGTCACTTCCTCAAGACGCTGTGCACGCTTCTCGACGGTCGGACGCTCATCGCCCACAACGCCCCGCAGACCTGGGGGTTCATCGTCAGCGAGTCAAAGCGCACCCTCAAGGCCCGCCGCCGCAAGCGCGGTGGGCGCAGGCGCCGCGGGGTGGGCCATGTTCCGCGCCCCGTCGCCGTGGTGGACACACTTGGCGCGGCCAGGCGGGAATCCATCTTCGTCACCGACACCAGGCTGCGCAGCTTGGCCCACCAACTGGGGTACGACGTGAGTGAACAAGCGTCGACAAGCAGAGCAGCGCAACCAGCGGCAGAGCTCACCCGTGAGGACACCCTCCTCGTCGCCCGCCTCTACTTCGAACGCTTCCGCAACACGGAAGCCGTGAGCGACCCACGGGACCTCAAAGCCGACCGGTTCGGGCTCCAACGCTCCCTCATCCGCGTCGACGCCGCAGCAGCGGCCCGGAAAGACAACCCCGGACAATTCCAAGGAAAGCTGAAACCCGGGATGGAGGTGGTGGTCGCCCCCGAAATTGCCCGCGACCCCGACGACATCATCCACGCCGTGGTGGACCACGAGCTCGCCTACTCCGAAAAAGTCACCCGCACCACCTCCCTTGTGGTGTGCAACGAGAAGATACCCAAACGCGGCAAAGGGATGCACGCGCACCGCAAAGGAATCCCGCTTGTCACGGACGAGGAATTCATGCGCCTTGCTAGTATGAACCCATGAAACTGCCCAAGGCTGTCCGCACCTACCGCCGCAAACTAGCCCGCACCGCCGCGAACCTCGCCACCACCGCGTCGCGCGCCACGGGCCGGGGAGCAGGGGGAATGATCGGCGGGCTTGTTGCAAACGCCATCGACCCTTCCATCATGAACGACCTCGGCGGCGGCCGCCCCGTGGCGCTGGTGACGGGCACCAACGGCAAATCCACCACCACGCGTATGCTTACCGCCGCGCTGCGCACCAAATACACAGTGGTATCCAACGAGGGCGGCGACAACATGGACGCCGGCATCATCTCGGCCCTGCTGGCCGGCGAGGATGCCACCCACGTGGTCCTCGAATGCGACGAGCTCCACGTCCCCCACGTGGCCGAACGTCTCGACGCCTCCTGCCTCGTGTTGCTCAACCTCTCCCGCGACCAGCTCGACCGCGTGGGCGAGATCAACAAGATTGAGCGGGCGCTGCGGGCCTGCGTCAACGCGCGGCCGGACATGACGGTGATTGCCAACTGCGACGATGTCCTCATGACCTCCGTCGCATGGGACAGCCCCAACGTCATCTGGGTGTCCGCCGGCATCGGCTGGCTCGGCGATTCCGTCAGCTGCCCGCGCACCGGCGGCTCCGTCATCCGCGACGGCTGGGACTGGTACGCCGTGAAGAAACTCCCCAACGGGCAGGAATTCCGCCGCCCCACACCCACGTGGATGATCACGCCGGACGGCATCAAGCACGCGGACACCATCACCCCGCTAGAGCTGCAACTTCCCGGCAACGCCAACCGCGGCAACGCCACCCAGGCCATCGCCGCCGCGGTGGAATGCTTCGACGTGCCCGTGGCCGACGCTGCCGCGGCCGCCGGAACCGTGGACAACGTCGCCGGCCGCTACTCCACCATCACCCACGGCGATCACCAGGTGCACATGCTCCTAGCCAAGAACCCCGCCGGCTGGCAGGAAGCCCTCTCCATGGTCGACCGCGACGCCGACGGCCTCGTCATCGCCGTCAACGGGCAGGTCGCCGACGGCGAGGACCTGTCCTGGCTGTGGGACGTGGTGTTCGAATCCTTCGAGGGCATCGCCGTCAAGGCCGCCGGGGAACGCTCCGCCGACCTCGGCGTGCGCCTTTTATACGCCGGCATCGAGCACGAGACCATCCCCGACCCCGTGGCCGCCATCGAGGCCTGCCCGCCGGGCAAGGTCGAAGTTCTTGCCAACTACACCGCATTCCGTGACCTCAAGAAAGCGCTGAACAAATGAGCCTAGAAATCGGACTCCTCCTCCCTGATGTCCTCGGCACGTACGGCGACAACGGTAACGCGCTCGTGCTCAAACGCCGCGCTGAGATGCGCGGCATCGACGCCACCATCCACGAGGTGAAACTCGGCGATCCGGTGCCACTGCAGTTCGACGTGTACCTCATGGGCGGCGGCGAGGACACCGCCCAGACCCTTGCGGTGGAGCACCTCGCCCCGCTGGTCAACCTCCGCGCCCCGCTGCTCGCCATCTGCGCGGGCCTGCAAGTGCTCGGCGAGAGTTTCCGCGCCAACGGTCGCGTCGTCGACGGTGTGGGGCTCATCGACGCCACGACGACGACCCTCAAAAAGCGCGCCATCGGTGAGATCCGCACCCGGCCCACCGGCGTCCCGGGGCTGACCGACACCCTCACCGGCTTTGAGAACCACATGGGTGCCACCCTGCTGGGCCAGGATGCCTCCCCACTCGGCACCGTCCTCATGGGCGTGGGCAACTCCGACAGTTCCGGCACGTACGACATGGCCGACCCCTCCGCCCAGCTTTCCGCCGAGGGTGTAGTTCAGGGTAACGTCATCGCCACGTACCTCCACGGCCCGGTCCTCGCCCGCAACCCCCAGCTTGCCGACGTCCTCCTCGCCCGCGCCACCGGCCAAGACCTCGCCGACCTTGCCCCCCTCGACCTCCCCGAGGTCGCCCAACTGCGCAAGGAACGCCTCGCCGCAAAGCGGGTGGAGCGGTTCTAAATACCGACGTAGTTAGTCGTCTCCGCCGACGCAGCGGCGATTGCCCGTGGTTTGTTGGGGCGCTAGCTACAGCACTGCTTGTGGTTGGTGTCCGACCATTTTTTGGGCAAGGCGGACGGCCCCGCCTTGGGCGCAGGGTGTCATGTTGAGTCTCGGTCTGCCGCCGTAGGGTGGGACGTAGTAGTCGAGGCCTGTGATTTTTTCTATTCGCCCGTAGCGGGGCTTCTTCGGGTCATCATCGTTTCGCCCGTTGTGGAACCCACACAGCAGGGAAAAGTTCGCAAGAATGGTGGGCCCACCGTCCTTGAACGGTTGAATGTGGTGGACCTGGCAGTTATCCGCCCCACAGGTACACCCCTCCACCGCGCACACAGGGGTTTTCAACCGCTGCAGCTTGCGCTGAAAAGGATCCGCAAACCGGGCCGTATCAGTCCGAAACCGGTACACCCCCAACTCCTTGCCGGTTAGTGGCTCCAGAAGGACAGCCCACCCGTACTCGGTAAGCTTCATCTGGGAGAACTCCTGGGCTGTCACCGTGGTGCCGTCTGTCAGCGACAGCATGTAGTTACCCCGCTCATCCATGGTGGTGCCCATGATGGTGGTGTCCGCGGGAAGAATGATCGCAGGCTCCACCGCCGGCAACTGACCACTACCACTAGAGGCCGCGGCGGTGAGGAACTCGTCGGCCTCGTCGGAGTCTTGTGCCTTCGCTATCTGGCGGGCTTTGTCCACCGCCAGCCGGGCGGTGTGCGCGTCGGCGACCACCGACACCCGCATTTTGGTGGTGCCGGGTATTGGCCGGCAGGAAAGAGAATTGGTGGGGTTATTCGCCCGCATGGTGTTAAACCGTGCCAACACGCCGATGGCCTCGGCGCGGATCTCCCGACAGTTGGGTCGGCACGTGGTCAACGCCACACGGACTTGCCAGGCGTGGGACTTATCGTGCAGTTTACGGACCTGCGACTCAATCTCCCTCAAGGTGGCAATCGTGTGGTGGTTATCGATAGCGCGGGTGCGGGCTTGGGCTTGCTGGTGGGACGCGTGAGTATGCCCGTAGTACACCTCGGCCAGGTCGTGGAAGACGCGGGCCTCCACATCGTCGAGGCCATCGGCGCGCATGATGTCGCCGGTTGTCATACCGGCGTACTCCCCCACAAGCTCCATTGAGTGCGAGGAGACGATCGACTTCATCTCACGCAACGTCATGCCCCACAAACTAACCCCAACCCGGCACCACCGCACGACGAAAATAAAACACAATTCGATGGAACCAACACCACCAGCCCAAACACCCCAAAACCAACCCCAAACACGGTCAACCACCAGGGTCAACCAGGGGGAGCTAGATGGTGAGCCTGCCGGTGAGGGCGCGGGAGAGGGTGAGTTCGTCGACAAACTCCAAATCTCCACCGAGCGGCATGCCGGAAGCCAGGCGGGAGACGGTGAGCCCGGAGAAGTCTTTGAGCAGTCGGGCGAGGTAACTGGCCGTCGCCTCCCCCTCGGTGTTGGGGTCGGTGGCGAGGATGACCTCGGAGATCTCGGGGACCTGCGACCCGACGTCGGGAAGCGAACCTCCTACCCGCTTGACCAGCTGGGTGATGCTGAGTTCCTTGGGACCGATACCACCGAGCGGGTCGAGCGCGCCACCGAGGACGTGATAGCGCCCGTTGTACTCACCGGTGCGCTCGATGACCTGGATGTCTTTGGGCTCCTCGACGACACAGATCGTGGACGCGTCGCGCTCCTCATTGGCGCAGATGGAGCACACCTCGTCGGAGGAGATGTTGCAGCAAATGCGGCAGAAGCTGATGCCGTTTTCCACCCCAGCGAGGGCAGAAATAAGCCGCTCAACGCTGTCGTCCTCCGTGTTGATGAGGTAGAACGCGATGCGTTGAGCGGACTTCGGCCCAATGCCGGGCAGGCGCGAAAATTCGTCGATAAGCTCCTGAAACGGACCTTCGAACATTAACCGAGCATACCGCCCAGGTCGCCACCGTTGAGGCCCTGGGTGAGCGGGCCCATCTTCTCCTGCGCCATGGCCTGCACCTTACGGTGGGCGTCGGCGAACGCACCGATGATGAGGTCCTTGAGGCCGTCGATGTCCTCCGGGTCGACGACGCGCTCATCCATCGTCAGGTCAGAGATCTGGCCGGAGCCACGCATGGTGACGGTGACGAGTCCGCCGCCGGCCTCGCCGACAACGCTGGACTTCACAATCTCTTCCTGCGCCTGCTGCAGCTTCTGCTGCATATCCTGGGCCTGCTGGATAATTTGTGCCATATCGGGCTGAGTCATGTCATTCTCCTTTAGTTGAAAGCTTGTTACATTCTACATTGGCTTGGCGCCGAGCTCCGACTGGAGCAGATCCATCGCCAGGTCCTTGGGGGTGCGGTGGTCGTGCGTGCCCGGGTCCTCGGTGGCCGCGCGCACCATTTCCTCTTCGAGTTCCTCCTCCGTGGGCTCCGGCGGGAGCGGAATGTCCGGCTCCGGTGGCGGCGGAACGTCGGCAGGCTCGAAGTGCGGGAGCGGCGGCAGCGGCGGCTCCGGTTGGTGCTGCGGGGGCTCGGCCTCCTTGTTCTTGAGGTCGTTCATCATCTGCTTCCACCGCGGGACTGGGGCGTCCGCCGTGTCCGCCGGGGTCGCCGGTTCCGGCGCCGGCTCCTCCTGCGGTTCCGGCGCGGGCGCCGCCGCCGTTTCCACCGGTGCCGTTTCAGGCGCCGCTGGGATCTTCTCCCCCAGCACGCACACCACGCCGAGGCCTGCGCCGGTCTCGGCCTTCACCGCGGCGGCGATGTCGGCGTTGTGTTTGGCATCGTTTAGCCTGTTGACAATCGCGCCGGTGAGGATGCCAAGGTACAGCGTGCCGTCGCGCACGTCGAGAATCTTCGCGCCGCGCAGCAGGATACGGGCGGTGGTGTTCTTCCGCTCGCGGGAGATGTGGTTGAGGATGTCGGCCCACTTCCCCCTCACGGTTTCCGCGTCGACGCCCACACTTGTCGACGTCCCCGTCCCCGGCGTTTCCTTCTCGGGTTGCGGCTCGGGCGCGGGTTGCGGCTCCGGCTGCGGGGCGGCCGTCGGGGCCGTCGTTACCGTCGGGGCCGTCGTTCGCGTCGGGGCCGTCGTTCGCGTCGGGGGCGTCGTCACCGTCGCGGGCGTTGCTGGCGCAGGCGCGGCCGTCGTTTGCGTCGGGGGCATCGTTTGCGTCGGGGGCGTTGCTTGGGCAGACGCAGCCGTCGCGGGCGCCTGCTGCGGTTGCGTCCGCTGCGAGCGGCGCATGTACTTCTTGCCGGCCTCGCTCACCTCCGCCTGCGGGGCCTCCATGGGAACGCTGGCATCGGGGATTGCTGCTGCTCCCGGGGTGCCGGCGGAAAGGAGGCGAGCCATGAGCACCTCGAGGAGGATGCGGGGGGCAAGGGTGCCACGCATGCCCTCGAGGCCGGTATTGACCAGGGAGGTCAGCTGGGGAAGCTTCTGCCCCGAGAAAAGCGCGACCTCCCCGGAAAGCTCGGGGTGAAGGGCGGCCGGGGCGTCGACAAGCCCGGAAGTGAGAGCGTCGGGGACGGCCTGCAGGACCATGAGATCACGAAAGCGGTCGAGGAGGTCGGAAGTGAAGCGCTTGGGGTCAATGCCACGATCAATGACCTGACCGACGAGCGAGAACGCACCCGGCGCGTCGTGGGTGGCGATGACGCGGACGGCGGAATCCAGAAGCGTCGAATCCGTGACGCCCAAAAGCGGCGCGGCGAGCTCGTAGGTAAGCGCCTCACCAGCGGGGACGCCGGCGAGCAGCTGATCCAGAATGGAGAGCGTATCGCGCGGGGAACCGCCCCCGGCCCGGATGACGGGGGTGAAGACGGAATCCTCCACCTCCACGCCCTCGCCGGCGCATACGTCCTGCAGCAGCCCGCGCATGACAGGCGGGGTGAGCAGGCGGAACGGGTAATGCTGGACGCGGGAGCGGATGGTGCCGATGATTTTCTCCGGCTCCGTGGTGGCAAAGATGAAGACGAGGTGCTCCGGGGGCTCCTCCACAATCTTCAGCAGCGCGTTGGCACCTTGCTGGGTGATCATGTGCGCCTCGTCGATGATGAAGATGCGGTAGCGTGATTCGCTCGGCGCGAAAACCGCCGATTCGCGCAGTTCACGCATATCATCCACGGAGCCGTGGCTGGCGGCGTCGAGCTCTGTCACGTCAAGGTTGCCGTGCCCGCCCGGGGCCAGCGCCCGGCAGGAATCGCACTCGCCACACGGGGTGGAGGTGGGGCCCTTCTCGCAGTTGAGAGACCGGGCCAGGATACGGGCGGACGAGGTCTTGCCGCAGCCACGGGGGCCGGAAAACAAGTAGGCGTGGCCGATGTTGCCACTGTCCAAGGCGACGGACAACGGCCTGGTCACGTGCTCTTGGCCGCGGACTTCCGCGAACGTTGCTGGACGGTACTTGTGATATAAAGCCACGGCTAGAAAGTCTACCTTTCCCACTCGACGTTGAGGAGGGTGGTGATCCGGTCCTCCTCGGTGAGCTGGGGCAGGCCCGCCTCCCACAGGGTGGGCGCGGTGAACTCGTAGCCATGGATGAGTGCGCCCGGTTCCAGGCCCGGAAAATCGAGCTGGAAGAGGCGGGCCATATCGTCGGGGGTGAGCTCGAGAGAGAAGAGCTCCACCCGCACGTCCCGCGTCTGCATCCCCCACACCTGCGCGCCGGAGACAAGCCCCAGGTCCTTGTTTGCGAACCCCGCGGTGACGGTGACGCCGTCGGCGTTGATGCCCACGGACCCGCCCTCGCAGGCGGAGAACCGAAACGGCTTGGTGAACAGCTTGTTGAGCCAGAATTGTGTGGCCTCAATGTCCATGTGGTTAAACCCCCTTGGTAGTTGTTACTGGTAAGTGTAACTGGGCCGGGGCGAGCGCGGTACCGGAACAAAAAGATGCACCCGCGGGCAGTGTGCGCTGCCCGGGGTGCACGTCTGTGGTGGTCTTACTCGGAGGTGAGGCGGAGGTCCTGGTGGTGCGGGTCGCGCCAATCGAGAGCGTCGTTGTCCTTGGTTTCCAGGCCCTGATCTTCCACCTCGGGGACGGTGGCGAGGATGTTCTTGCGGGCACGCCCGGCGCGCAGCTGGCGCTCGATGCGCTCGGCGAGGCGGGAGAGGCCGAAGTTGATGATGATCATGATAATCGCCACCACCACGAGGGCGGGCAGGTAGTTGCGGTAGTACGAGGCGGACATGAGCCCGGAGCGGACGACTTCCACGTAGAGGATCATGTAGCCAAGTGCCGTGTCCTTGAGGGCGATGACGAGCTGGGAGATAAGCGCCGGGAGCATCGCGGCAACAGCCTGCGGGAGCAGGATGTGCCAGATGGTTTGCGCGTGGCTGAGCCCCAGGGCCTCGGCCGCCTCGCGCTGGCCCTGCGGGAGCGCAAGGATCCCGGCCCGCAGCGTCTCGGCGATGACGGAGCCGTTGTACATGGTGAGGCCGAAGACCACACCGGCGAAGCCGAGCTGCGCCGAGGGGACGATCGCGTACTTGGCAAACACGGAGTAAGCAAAGATCATGAGGATGAGCACCGGGATGGCGCGGAAGAATTCCACGATCACCCCGCACACCCAGCGGATGGCGACGTTGTGGGACAGGCGCCCCACGC
Source organism: Corynebacterium pyruviciproducens ATCC BAA-1742 (assembly GCF_000411375.1). Classification (GTDB taxonomy): domain Bacteria; phylum Actinomycetota; class Actinomycetes; order Mycobacteriales; family Mycobacteriaceae; genus Corynebacterium; species Corynebacterium pyruviciproducens. The sequence continues at coordinate 463,299 of NZ_KE150448.1, forward strand.
CGAGCAGCGCGCCGATGGCGATGGCCAGGATGATGGAGGTCACGGCGGCGACGAGGGTGCCCCACAGGCCGGGGAGGATGTAGGTGGTCCACGTGGTTGATTTGAGGAACGGGGTCCACTTCTCGGCGGCGAGCTGCCCGTTGGCGCCCAGCACGCGGAGCACCCACCAGGCCACGATGAGGGCGACAATGACGGTGGCGATGGTGACGATGCGGTTGAACTGCCGGGCCTTGGGGCCCGGGGCATCGTAAAGGACTGTTGCGCGGACGGACATGTTAGGCCACCGCCTTCCTGCGGGTGTAGCGCGTGAATAGGAGCCCCATGGGCAGGGTGATGATGATGAAGCCGAAGGCGAAAATCATGAACACGAGGATCGCGTGGTCCGCGTGGTTTTCGATGGTGGACTTCATGAGGAGTGAGGCCTCCGCCACCCCGATGACGGAGGCGATGGTGGTGTTCTTGGTCAGGGCGATCAATGTGTTACCCAGCGGCACGACGGCCGCTTTGAACGCCTGAGGGAATACCACGTAGCGGAAGGTCTGGGTGAAGCTCAAGCCGAGGGACCGGGCGGCCTCGGCCTGCCCGAAGTGGACGGTGTTGATGCCGGAGCGCAACGATTCAGCAACGAAGGTGGACGTGTAGATGACGAATGCGAGCACGGCCAGCCAGAAGTTGTTGTTCTTGATGAAGTTATCGTTTTCCGGCGCGAGCGCCAGACCTAAGTTTTGGTACAGCCCGATGGAGCAGAACAGGATGATGAGCGTCAGCGGGGTGTTGCGGACGATCTCGATGTACGTGCGTGCGATTCCACGCAGGATGGCCACGGGCGACACGCGCATGGCGGTGAGGACCACGCCCAGTACGAGGGCGCCGATGGCGGAGAAGAAGGTCAGCTTGATGGTGACCCAGAAGGCCCCGAGGAGGCCGGGCCACAGATCGGTAAATAGTTCACTCACAGTGCGTCACTCCTTAAGAAAGTCCAGGTTGCCGGGTTCGCCGGGTTCCACCACGGCGGCGTTTTCGCCCAGGTTCTTTTCCACCATCTGGTCAAACGAGCCGTCCTCCTGCATGGCCCGGATGGCATCGTTGATGGCGGCGGTGGATTCGGCATCGTCCTTGGCCAGGCCGATGCCGTAGTACTCGTTGGTGAACGGCTTGCCGTCCTCCTTGATCATCTCGATGACGTTGAATTCGCCGGGGTATTGGAGGGCGAAGCCGTAGAGGATGGCGGCATCGGTGGTCATGGCATCCACTTTCTTCTGGTGGAGCGCCTCCACGCACGAGGAGTAGGAATCGTATTCCTGCAGCTGCACGCCGGGCAGGGACTTCTTCACCTTCTGGGCCGGGGTGGAGCCGGTGACGGAGCACAGCTTGCGGCCGTTGTCCAGATCTTTTAGCGAGGTGAGCGTGTGGTCGTCGCTGCGGACGAGGAGCGCCTGGTGGGTGAGGAGGTACGGGCCGCCGAAGTTGACGGACTTGGCGCGGGACTTGTTGATGGAGTACGTGCCGGCGATCATGTCGACCTCGCCGTTTTTGATGACGGTTTCGCGGGTGGCGGACGGAGTTTCGCGCCAGGTGATCTTCGGGTGGGCCACACCGCGCTGATCGGCGATGTGGTTGACCACGTAGGTGGCCACCTCAACGTCGAGGCCAGTCATGGTTTTGTCCGGGTTGCGCATTCCCAGGCCCGGTTGATCGTACTTGGTTCCGAGGATGACGTTCCCGTTGTCCACGGAGCCGACGAGGCTGCGGGGTTCGGTGGACCCGCAGGCGGTTACGGTCACCGCGACGGCCAGGCTTGTGGCTATCGCGGCTAGTCGACGAATAATTCTTGTCATGCCTAGTGCCCCAGAATCTTGGAGAGGAAGTCCTTGGCCCGGGTGGACTGCGGGTTGGTGAAGAAGGACTCGGGGTCCGTGTCCTCGAGGATCATGCCGTCGGCCATGAACAGGACGCGGTCGGCCACCTCGCGGGCGAAGCCCATCTCGTGGGTGACCACGAGCATCGTCATGCCTTCCTGGGCCAGGTTCGTCATGACGTGGAGGACCTCCCCCACCATCTCGGGGTCGAGGGCCGAGGTCGGTTCGTCGAAAAGCATGACCTTGGGGCGCATGGCGAGGGCCCGGGCGATGGCGACGCGTTGTTGTTGTCCACCGGAGAGCTGGGCCGGGTACTTGTCGGCCTGTTCGGCGATGCCGACGCGGGACAGGAGGTCGTCGGCAAGCTTCGAGGCCTCGTCCTTGTCCATCCCCAGGACCTTTGTCGGCCCGAGGGTGACGTTCCTGCGGATGGTGAGGTGTGGGAACAGGTTGAAGCTTTGGAAGCACATGCCCACCTCGGCCCGCAGGGCGGTGAGCTGTTTGCCCTCCTCGGGCAGCGGGGTACCGGCGATCTCGATCGTGCCGGAGTCGATGGTTTCCAGGCGGTTGATCGTGCGACACATGGTGGATTTGCCGGAGCCGGAGGGTCCTAGGACGACGACTACTTGGCCCTTGGGTACTTCGAGGTTGATGTCCTTGAGAGCGTGGTAATCGCCGAAGTACTTGTTCACGCCCGCCATGCGGATCATGGGGGTCTGCGCGTCATCGGTGTAATTCATGCCACATAAACTAGTGACACCGCACACCCTAAAACAAGGAGTTGAACAATCCATTTTTCCGTTTACCCCCGCTGGAAAAATCACACCTTTTTCTGTTTTCGCACCAGGGAGCAAATTTTTTCAAGTACACGAAACACCCCCCGGTTTTTTCATTTTTACCCCCGACAAAGTGCCCTGGATATGGCCGGGTGTCACGGGACGCACACAGACAAAGGCCCGCTAGCCACGTGGCTAGCGGGCGACGAGGGGTCAACGAGTTTTTAGGCCTGCTTCTCCGCGGCGGCGAGGAGCACACACGTGGCCACACCCTCCATGGCCTGCTCCAACTCGTCGATAGGTGGCAGCGAAGGAGAGAGGCGGATGTTGCGATCTTTGGGATCCTTGTGCAGTGGGAAGGAGCTGCCGGCGCCCGTCAGCGCGATGCCGGCCTCCTTGGCCAGCTCCACCACACGGGAGGCGGTGCCGTCGACAACGTCGAGGGAGATGAAGTAGCCGCCGTCCGGGTTCGTCCAGCTGGCCACGCCGTACTCGCCGAGGCGGTTCTCCAGAATGGACACCACCTTGTCAAACTTCGGCGCCAGCGATGCGGCGTGCTTCTTCATGTGGTTGCGTACACCCTCGGCATCGGTGAAGAACTGCGCGTGAGCGAGCTGATTCACCTTGTTCGGGCCGATGCCGCGCACCTTCGCCACTGATGTCCAAAAGTCCAGGTTCTCCGTGGAGGAGGCGTAGAAGGACACGCCGGAACCGGCGAGCGTGATCTTCGAGGTGGAGGCGAAAATGTTGAAGCGGTTGGGGTGGCCCGCCTCGGCGGCGTAGTCGAGCACCGGGTACACCGGCGGGAAGTCGCCGCGGAGGATGTGGATGGCGTAGGCGTTATCCCAGAAGATGCGGAAATCGGGGGCCGCGGTCTCCATCTCTGCGAGCTCGCGGCACACCTTCTCCGAGTACGTCTGGCCGCCCGGGTTGGAGAACATCGGCACGCACCACATGCCCTTGACGGCCGGGTCCTTGACCAGCTCGCGGACGGTGTCCATGTCCGGGCCGTCCTCGTGCATGGGCACAGGGATCATCTCAAAGCCGAATTTCTGCGTGATGGTGAAGTGGCGGTCATAGCCGGGCACGGGGCACAGCCACTTGAGGTCCTCCTCCTGCGACCACGGCTTGGGGGAATCCTGGTTGCCAAAGATGTATGTCCAGCTGATGATGTCGAACTGGATGTTGAGGGACGAGGAATCGCCGGCGATGATGTTATCCAGACCCACGCCGAGGAGCTCCGCCCAGATTTCCCGGATATCCTCGATGCCGCGCAGGTTGCCGTAGTTGCGCACATCCGTGCCGGTCTTGTCCTTGATTTTGCCCTGCTCCGGCAGGCTCAGCAGCGCGTTGGAGAAGTCGAGCTGCTCCGTCGAGGGCTTGCCACGGGTGAGATTCAGATCAAGGTTCTTCGCCTTGAGCTCGTCGTACTGTTTTTTGAGTGCAGCTAAATCTAGAGTGTGGGTCATGCTGTCCTCCCAGCAAAGATGAATCCGGTTATGTCCACCGACAACCTTACCCCTCGCTCCCCTTCCCGGCACCGCACGATCGAGGATGCTTGTCGACGCCCACGGGGAGACGTCCCCACGAAACCACCGGTTCGTTCGAACCACGTACATATTGCGCCCACCGCGAGAAATAACCTTAGTAGACACATATCTACTTTTCGCTACGCTCAGCTGAAAATTTGATGCTGCCAAATAAGTACTGGTACACCAGCAAAGGCGGTAGCTCCAGCACCCCGTTCGGGCCACCGTTGTAGATCTGGAACGTGGCGACCGAGAGGTCGCGGACAAGCTCGAAGCCAGCGTCAACGAACCCTTCAAAGGTTTCTGACAAAGACTGAGGATAAAAGGCATCGTTCATCCCCCACCCCACCAGCCGATACGTGGCGCAGGTATCAGTCAGCACCGTTGGCCGCAGGGACTCGGCCAAGGATCCAACAAAACGCTCCTACAACGGGCGCTGATATGTATACGCCAGATACTGCAAAATCGCCTTCACACGGCGGTTAGGCTCAGCAGCATCGAAGCCGAGTTTTTGGAATACGGAGGCAATGTGCTTCGATACGCCCGCTTCAGAAAGGTAGAGCTGAGCAGCGATATCGGAGTTGGACAAACCTTGCGCCATCGCTTCAAGTACTTCGCGTTCGCGCACCGTCAGGCTTTCGATGGCGGCGCCTTGGTGGTCATGGCGGGCGAGGTTTTCGGCAATCTCGCTGCCCAGGACCACCCTGCCCTGGCCTACTGCACGCAGCGTGTCCAGGAATTCTGCTACATCCGCGATAGAGTCTTTGAGGATGTAGCCCACACCGCCAGCATTGGCCTGGCCATACGTCAGCTCGAGGACGGCGCGCGCATACGCCGGCGTAGCGTATTGGGAGCACACCAGCAGCCCAATGTGCGGGTATTCCTTGCGAATTGTGGCTGCGGCTTCGAGGCCATCGTCACGCATCTGCGGGGGCATACGAATATCTGTTACTACAACATCTACATCCGGGTGCCCTGCAACCTCGGACAGAAGCTGAGTGGCGCTATCGCATTGGGAAATTACGTCAATCCCCTGGCGCCTGAGCATTCCAGAAAGCGAATCACGGAGTAAACCGGAATCTTCCGCCAGCATTATTTTCATAGCACCACTCCTGGCTCATCACGGTGTAAAAGAAGCGGAATTGTCGCCGCTACGCGGGTCGGGCCGCCCTGCGGTGAATAGACTTCCAACGTTCCCCCGACTGCATGGATGCGTTCACGCATTCCTGCTAATCCTCCTTCGGGCACCACTCGTGCACCACCCTGGCCGTGGTCAACGACTGAAATGTTCAAGCCCTCTCCAACGGTAATTAAGACTTCTACCAAACTGTCTGAAGCGTACTTGCGTGCATTTGTTACTGCTTCGAGGGTGAAGAAATACGCGGCAGCTAGCACGCCCTCCGGCACTTGAGGAATCGGGATGGGACAACGAATGCGAACATATTTACTATCGCAAGCATCCTCGAGCGCTGCGACTAGTCCACGTTCATGCAAAATTTGCGGGTGAATTCCGCGGACCGTAGCACGCAGGGAGTCTAAGCTCTGCTGCAGCGCAGCGCGAGCTTCTGCGAGCAACTCTGCCTGCTGCCCAGTAGCGGTGAGTTGAGCCTCCCCGATTTTTAATGCTGCGCTGACCAAATACTGCTGTGCTCCGTCGTGCAAGTCACGCTCGATGCGACGCCGCTCTATTTCGTACGCATGGACAAGAGCACGTTGCGAGGTTACTAGCTGTTCGAGGAGCTGCTGATGTTCCATCTTGTTGCGGGTGTGGCTGTTTTTCCGGAACCAACGCATGCCGTTAACTTTAACTGATGCCACCGCGCGTGGGGGTAGAGCTAGGTCTACCGTGACTCTATAACCAACACCATTCATCTTCGCTGGCGAACCAACTTAAATAAACATCTATGACAACACCCATACTTGCAGCAGAACAGATAACAAAAACATTCAATAGCGCCACAGTTCTGCGTGGCATCGACCTGCATGTTGCCCCCGGAGAAAAAGTAGCCATCATGGGGCCTTCGGGTTCGGGCAAATCTACCTTCCTCAATTGTTTGGCCGGAATCTTGACGCCGACCTCGGGCACGGTAACATTTCAAGGCAAGGTCATCTCCTCAGCTTCCGACGCTCAACGTTCCGCACTCAGGCTGCGAGACTTCGGGTTCATCTTCCAAGACAGCATGCTTATCCCCGAGCTTCCGGCTCGCGAAAATGTGGCTCTGCCCTTGCGCCTGACTGGAGTTAAAACTTCTGACGCGCTCGATCGCGCGGATGCCCTCCTCCACCATGTAGGGCTGGGTGAGCACTCCCACAAATTGCCCGCGGAGCTCTCCGGTGGGCAGGCACAGCGCGTCGCGATAGCCCGTGGCTTGGTCCACCAGCCGAGCGTGGTCTTCGCCGACGAACCTACCGGTGCACTGGATCAGGCCTCCGGGCACCAGGCAATGCAACTGATTACCTTGACACTGTCGCACTACGGTGGCGCTTTGGTTTTGGTCACTCATGACACCAAGGTGGCGCGCTGGTGTGACCGACTTGTTGAAATCCGAGATGGATTCATTCACTCCGATCAGACGCTTAGCCGCCACGAGGAGGAAAACTGATGGCTACCCCTTCTTTGGCGCGTCTGACCACCGAGTTGGCCATCCAACGTTCCCACACTAAGAACCGTGACAGTCTGCTCATTTTCTTAAGCGTTCTTGCCTTTGCAATAGTAAGTTCCATTGCGACGATCACCGCCAGCGGAACGTACATGTTCTACCAACGCTATCACCACCCGTATGGCAATCTAGCCGACGCTTTGGAGCTCGATTCTTCATTCGCGATCATTCCCCAGACCTACCTCAGTCTCGCATTTTTTGCTTGTATTCTCATTGTGATTCCCGCCTGCAATTTGGCCTCACAAGCTGCCCTGGTGACAGCGCAATCGCAGCACTACCGGCTTGCGGTACTGCGCCTTATCGGCTTGAATAGCCGCCAGGTCAACGTCATGGGTGCCTGCGAAGTACTCGTGCAAACCGTAACGGGGATCGTGTTGGGGCAAGTTCTTGCGCTACTTTGTGCCCCTTTGTTTACTAGTCTGAGCTTTCAATCGATGCCTGTAAGCATCGACGAAGTATATATGCCCTGGTATTTTTATCCACTTATCGATGCCATCTTGGTCGCGTTCACGCTCGTAGCAACATTCGTGGGATTGATCCAGGTGAGTATTTCGCCACTGGGAGTAGTACGCCGTAGTGCCGCGAAACGTCTGCGAGCCTGGCGTTTGCTCGTTTTGATTGCTGTTCTGGCGGTTACCTATCTTCTCCCTCGTTTTACAGACGAGAAGAGTACTCTTAATCAGCTGTTCTTCAGCTGCGCGGTCGTGGCACTGCTGATGTTGACAAACGACATCGCGGGCCCCTTTATCCTGCAGCTTTTGGCTCGCCCATTGGTACGCATACCAAACGTCACGGTGTCGTGGGCTTTCCGGAATGTCCTGCACAATCCCCGGACAGTGTGGCGCCGGATCTCCGGAATTTCATTCTTGGTTTTCCTGGCAGCATTCGTTGGTTTTATGCGCTTTGCTCCCGGTGATGATCTCTCCCAGGCGGCTCAATCGGTCGCGGAAGCCCTCAAGCCTGACCTGAATCTGGGACTGCTTCTGGTTATCGTCATCACCTGCATCATCAACTCGGTGTCTGTCATGATCTCACAAATCGCAGCAGAGTTTAGCCGTGAGCAAAACATCCGAGCTCTTCACCGTATGGGGGTTAGTCCCCAACCGATCATCTCAGTGAATTGGATCGAAAGCATCGTGCCCTTTGTCCTTGCGACGTTGAGCGCATGGGCTTTGGGAACGGTGGCTGGCAGTGCCTTCAGCACTGGTACAAATTATGTGATCGAAGACCCAGAATCTGTCGGGGGTCCTTTGGTAGTCCTTGGCGCTATCGCTATCGGAACCATACTGCTTTTCCTCGCACAACTGCTCAGCCTTCCTACTTTTAAGAAAATCTACAACAGCTCGCCGCAGGTGCGTACGCGCTAGAGCGACTCCACTGCGCCAGATTGCAGGAAAGCTCTGGCCTCAAGGCCGTTCGCCAACAAACGTACAACGTGGATTCGCCCACTGTGCAACGATTGTGAAACGCAGAGAAACTACAGCGAAAAACGAGATCGCCTTCGCACTGATGTGGATTGCAATCTACGGTGTCGCAGTTTCTCTTGGCGACGAGCTCTCGCGCTCCCTCGGTGTTGAGAAAGGCATCACGCTGCCAGTCCTGGCCACCCTCTCCTGCATGCTCCTTATCATCGTGCGAGAAATTATGGGCGCAAGCATTACGGCTTGCGCCCTCCCCGTGTGCTTGCCACGCAGCTCCTCCACTACGTCCCCGTCATTATCCTGTTCACGGCCCCACTGTAGTTCGGGGTTCAGCTCAACCGCTCAGGCAGTAAAAAGCCTGCTTTATAGGTGCAATGCTGTGCGTGGAGGTTTTCTTGAGGAACTGATCGTCCACGGTCCCCTCTTCCAGGCGATGCGCACTCACAATCGAGATGCTCGTTTCCTCGCTCACGTTCAGCCTGGGGCGTATGGTGAACCTGATACACGGCAGCGACATGAGACGTACGGAGAATCCGTGCCAGGTGATCTACCCCACCGCCAGCGGTTTCCTCTTTGTCAGGATCTTCCAGAAAAGTGGAAGGGTGTGGGCAGCCATCGCAGTCCACGGCATCGTTCACGTGGTCAACGCCGTTGCCAATGAGGACCGAGAGAACGACCTAGCGAACGAGTACGTGGTACCGGTATCGATCGGCATCACGGTCTTCGTAGGTGCGTACGCGTTGTGGTTGCAGAGGCGAGTTCTGGTTGGGTTTAAAAACACACTCTTTCCTTTAACCCCAAAATCCCCGGTTCCGAAGAACCGGGGATTTCCCAAACGCGGAGGATAGGGGATTTGAACCCCTGAGGGATTGCTCCCAACACGCGTTCCAGGCGTGCGACATAGGCCGCTAGTCGAATCCTCCGAGAAAGAACAGTAGACGATGTCAGGGGTAAAACGCAAAACAGCAGGTCACCGGGCTACGCCCAGCGGGAAGGTTGCGGTTTTCATTTCTCCGGCCGATCAGTTACACTTACCAACCAGGATCCCGCACGGCGGATATCTTGTGAACTCCCCCAGGGCAGGAATGCAGCAAGGGTCAACGAGCTCTACCGGGTGTGTGGGGTCCCCCTTTTTTTTACTTTTCGACGTCCCCCTCCCACCGTTTCCTCGCATCGTACGGGAAAGCCCCGCACGGCGGTGCGGGGCTTTGATCGTCTAACTCTAGATTTCGTTGGTGCCAGATAGCAGCGCGAAGAGCACCGCCATGCGCAGGTACACTCCGTTGGCCACCTGCTCGAGGACGACGGTGTGATCGGAATCGGCAACGTCGTACTCGATCTCGTGGCCACGGATCATCGGGCCGGGGTGCATGATGAGCGAGTGCTTGGGCATCATGGCCAGGCGCTCGCGGTTGAGGCCGTACATGGCCCGGTACTCGCGGTCGGAGGGGAAGAACCCGCCGAGCATGCGCTCTTGCTGGACACGCAGCAGCATCGCCACGTCGAGGTCCTTGAGCACCGGGTCGAGCTCATAGGAGATCTCCACCGGCCAGTTTTCCACACCCGCCGGCATGAGGGTGGGCGGGGCGACGAGGATGGTGCGGGCGCCGAGCTTGGACAGGATGTCCACGTTGGAGCGGACGACGCGGGAGTGGAGCAGGTCACCAATGATTGCAACCGTTTTCCCCTTGATGTTTCCAAGATGCTGCCGCATGGTTACTGCGTCGAGAAGCGCCTGAGTGGGGTGCTGATGAGAACCGTCACCGGCGTTGATGACCGAGGGACCAACCCCATTCGGGGCGACCCAACCGGCGAGCAGGTGCGGGGCACCGGAGCTCGGGTGACGGATGATGAACGCCTCCACGCCGATGGCGGTGAGGGTGAGCCCAGTATCGCGAAGTGACTCGCCCTTCTTTACGGACGAGCTCGAGGCGGAGATGCTGAGAACGTCGGCGCTGAGCGACTTGGCGGCGGTCTCAAACGAGTTCTTGGTGCGGGTGGAATTCTCGTAGAAGAGGGAGGCCACGCGCCTGCCACGCAGGGTGGGGAGCTTGCGGATTTCCCTGTCGGCGAGGGTGTTGCGGAATTCGTCCGCCTGATCCAGAAGGAACGTGATCTGCTCGACGGAAAGATCTTCGGTGGTGATTAAGTGCTTCATGAGTATGCCTCGATGCGGGCCCGCGCGGCGTACCCACCGCTGCGGTTCATCGAGCGCCTCCTTCCCCGCCTCTCTGTGCGGTCCGTTAAAGGATTATTGCCGAGGCCCTAGTATAGCTTTCCCCCACCCCAATGAACAGGCGCGCAGGCTACATTTTTCGTCACACCGCCGGTGCCCTTGGCTCTACAATGGGTTTTTACCGTAATTTGCAAGAAAGGTTGCCAACTGCCATGCCGATGACGCTGAGTGGACGCTCGTTTTTGAAGCTCCTCGATTTCACCCCGGAGGAAATCCGGTACCTCATCCGCCTATCCAAGCGCCTGAAAGAACTCAAGCTCACCGGCACGCCGCACCGTTACCTCGAGGGCAAGAACATCGTCCTCCTCTTTGAGAAGACATCCACCCGCACCCGCTGCTCCTTCGAGGTGGCCGGGCGCGACCTGGGCATGGGCGTGACCTACCTCGACCCCGGCTCCTCGCAGATGGGCAAGAAGGAATCCATCGAGGACACCGCCCGCGTGCTGGGGCGCTTCTTCGACGGCATCGAGTACCGCGGCTTTGACCAGTCCATCGTGGAAACGCTCGCCGAGTACTCCGGTGTGCCGGTATGGAACGGGCTCACCACGCAGTTCCACCCCACGCAGATGATCGCCGACATGCTCACCCTGGAGGAGAATTTCCCTGACGGCATCGCCGGCAAGAGGCTCGTGTTCATGGGCGACGCGCAGAACAACGTGGCCAACTCCCTCATGGTGGTGTGCGCCAAGCTCGGCCTCCACTTTGTCGCCTGCGGGCCGCAGGAAAACATGCCCGAGGAGGAGCTCGTGCGCACGTGCCGGAAGCTTGCCGCCGAATCCGGTGGCTCCGTCACGCTCACCGCCGACGTGGACGAGGCCGTTACCGGTGCCCACGCCATCTACACGGATATTTGGGTATCCATGGGTGAGGAATCCGATGAGCTGTGGGAGAAGCGCATTAACCTGCTCCGCCCCTACCAGGTCACCGCCGAGGTGATGGGGAAAGCCGCTGATAACGCCATCTTTATGCACTGCCTGCCGGCGTTCCACGATACGCGCACCACCGTCGGTGCCCAGATCGCCGATCGGTTCGGGATTACCGAAATGGAGGTGACCGACGAGGTGTTCGAGGGCCCGCGGTCGCGCGTGTTTGACGAGGCGGAAAACCGCATGCACTCCATCAAGGCCATCATGTACGCGACGTTGAAGTAGGAGATGACATGACTATCGCGATTGTGGGTGCCGGCGCGGTCGGCTGCTGGATGGCGGGGTCGCTTGCCGCCGCCGGTGAGGACGTCACGCTTGTGGCCCGTGGTGAGGCGCTTACGGCGCTGAAGGAGCGGGGGATCCGCAAGGACGGTGTGGAGATTCCCGTGGCCACGGCGACGCACGCGAGCGAGGTGGATGCCTCCGCCATCGTGCTGGCCGTCAAGGCCACGGGCCAGTCCGTCGCCGACATGGTTGCTGGAACTACGGCACCGCTTGTGATGACGCAGAACTCCGTCGAAGCGCCACGAATGATCTCTGCGGTCGTCGGCGAGGAACGCCTTGTCCCCGGCGTGGTGAGAGGCTACTTCCACCATGTGGGCCCGGCCGAGGTCGAAACCCACGGCGGCCCCGGTTCCTTCACCATGGGCCCCGGTGCCCCCGCGCTTGCCGCGGCACTCGATGCCACGGATGTCACCGTCATCGTCCGGGACGATGTGCTTGTCGACGTGTGGGAAAAGGCCATGTTCGTCGAGTGCTGCGGTGCACTCGGGCTGTTAGGCGGCGCGGACCTCGGTGCCCTGCGCACCACGTACCGCGACTCGTTTACCGATTTCATCACCGAGGTGCGCAACGTCGGTATCGGTGCCGGAGTACCGATTCCAGGCGATGCGGTGGAGCGCACTCTCGCCTTTGCCGATGCCATGCCCGCCACATCCACCACCTCCATGCAGCGCGACCGGCTCGCCGGAATCAGCGGGGAATTCGACGCACAGGTGGGGGCCATCGTCCGGGAGGGTGCGCGGGCGGGGGTCCCCACACCACTGCACACGCTGGCGTACGCACTGCTTTCCTAAAAATCAAACACCCACGGCTCGCGGCGAATGCGCTGCGGGTCGTACTTGGCCACCATCTCCCGGGCCGTGGTGGCACCCTCGATCCCGAGCGAGCGGCCGAGGTACCCCACGATCTCCGCGAGCGTGTGACGTTCCAAGAGGTCTGGAAGTGTGGTGACACCATCACGCTTGGCCAGGCGCTTGCCTGCGGCGTTGACCACCAGGGGTAGGTGGCAATAGGTGGGCGGCTCGGCGCCGAGCGCGGAGATGATCGCTGCCTGCGTGGGCGAGGATTCCAGCAGGTCCTCGCCTCGCACCACCCGGTCCACGCCCTGGGCGAGATCGTCAACCACGCACGCCAGGTTGTAGGCCCACCCGGGTTCACGCCCGCCACGTCGCAACACGCAGTGATCCACGGGCCCGGTGACGGTGCCGTGGAGATCGTCGTAAATAGTCGCCTCCCCTCCCCCAAGATACCGCACCGCCGGGGTGCGATCCCCCACCTCCTTCGGTGCTTGTATTCCGATGCACGTGCCTGGGTAGAAATGCGGCGGCGTGTGCGGAGCGCGGGTGGCCTCGCGGATGTCCTTCCGCGTGCAGTAGCACTCGAAGGTGGGCAGGCGCGTGAGCGCCTCCTCGTAGAGTGCGTACCGGTCCTGCTGGTAGACGGGCTCACCATCCCACTCGATCCCCAGTGCCGCGAGGTGTTCGATTTGCCGCCGCGCGGTCTCGCGGGAGCTGCGCTGCTCGTCCACGTCCTCGATGCGCAACACGAACCGACGCCCAGATGCCCGCGCGTCCAGCCACGCAGCTAGCGCGGTGCGCAGGTTGCCGATGTGCAGGTCCCCCGATGGGCTCGGCGCGTAGCGCCCTGCTGGTGAGTACATGCGTCCCATACTAATGTGGCACCGAGGCAGTGTTCACCTCGGTGCCACATTGTGGTTGCCAGGCAGACCGCCTTTTTGTCTGCTCCTGGCATCTCCGCAGGATCCGATTGCGGAGGTTTTTGTTTCGTGCCGGGACACGGTTTCCCCAGCACAAGCCCCGGCCACAGCGCGAACCGGGGAGTCTATCTAGTTGTGCATGACGGCGACGGGCAAGCCGACCGTCCCTCGAGGCGTCGATAAGCCTAGGAAAAGCCGACGTGAATGCGACTACTCTTGGGTGGTGACACCGTGCCGGTCCCTCCCACCGCCACCGAATCTGCGGCGACGAGGGTGGAACCGGACACAAGCCCGACGGAGTAGGACGTCGGTTCCGGGCGAGCTGAAGTAAGAGCCAAGGAGCAGCTCGCCCCGTCATTAATGACCTCGATCACGCAGGTAGAGAGCAGCGCGCCGGTGTCATTCCTCCACTCGAGTGTGTTCACAAACGGTGGAAGCTTTCCTGTCAGTCGCACCTCGAGGTTCTCCCCCGGTGCGACACGTCTATTGGATGAATCCTTGCCCACAATCTCCACGGCAACATTCCCCCACGGGACCACGGCGAAGTTGACGTTGTCCCAGCCCGTGTCCGTCAACTCGGGGCTATTCGGTGCGAGATCACCGATTTTACCGGGGCTTGAAAACCGTGGCGTGGTGAAGGGGCTGAGCGTTTCCACGGTGTGTCCTTGCACGTCACGCACGACACCGTAGATCGACTGCGGGTCTGTATCCGCGGGAAGCGACAACGAGTACCGCCCCTCTGCGTCCACCCGAGCCGTGGCCGTCCCCGCGATGAACTCGGGATAAGCCAGGAGGATCTTCCTCGTTATATCCTCCTGGCCACCCCGAGGGTCTCTGGATAAAGCGTTGGCGATTTCCGTCCTGCCCACCTCGTTCAACCCCGAAAACTCGACGGTGTACCCCTGTGCTGCGCGGTCCCCATCCCCCTTGTCACGATGACCAGGTTCTGCAGCCGCATCGGATTCGAACCACACCGTGCCTGCTACCTTCACCGCCGCCCCTGCCGGTGCATCGCCACTGGTGGGCGCCGCGAACATGTAGTTTCCGGGGTGCTCGAAAAGGGAGATCACCACGTCCTTGGTGGAGCGACCAACCGCCCCGTATGCGCCTGACGCCGGGTAGCCGAGCACGGTCACCGTGTTGCCGCGCTCGTTGGTGAAGGGGTCTACCCACACGCGGAACGTGTCCCCGCGCCCCGGGTTGAACCGGTGGCCCCGGCCGAATGCGTCGCGTGCCAAAGGAAGATCAAACGCCCATTCCCCCGCGCGAGTATGCGTGACAGTTGTGTACACGGGGGAGACGAAGCCGTCCCTACCCAGCCATTGGAGGTTCACCGGCGTGGACTCCGGCACCGCGCTACCACCGTCGCCCGGTGCCACCCCGCCGTAACGCGCGTGACCTGCCACCATCGCGTTTCCCACGCGGGGTTCCCCCGGCATTTCCGCAGGCCCTCCGGCCACGGCACCGGCAACGATCGGCTGCGTACTGGTTGCTGCTACCTGCGGCGTGGCCACGCCGACCGGTGCGGTAAGCGCAAGCGTGGAGGTGAGCGCGAGAATTGCAGGTATTTTTATATGCATGCTTCTCACTCTCCTTCCTACGTTGTGGGCCAGCCAACGCTGCCGCGTGGTAACGTGTGGCGAAGTTTCTTAACTCTTCTCATGTTAACTTCGCACGTTCTTAGATTTTACTAAGTTTTTATTAGCTTACCAAGTTTTTCGCACTTCATGGTCCGTTTTGAAACACGTTTTGACCAGCCGTTATGTGGGAGCTCCCGGCGACTTGCACTTTTGTTCCCATATTGTTATAAATGCTCAGAATCGATTCGCGTTTGGGCGAGCTTTCACCAGTTACCCGCGCGCCGCGGTGCGAGCCCAAATCGCAGTTTCTCACTTTTTCTTAAGCTTTCAACCAACCGCCGACCGCCACCCCACATAAAAAACTCCCGAACCACCACCTGATGGTTCGGGAGCCTCCGCAGGACCAGATGCGGAGCTTTGTTTTTAGCGGACGTGACGAAGGCGGTCCTGCATGCCTCCTGGACGAATCCGACGTATTAAGAATACTCTCATCGCCCTCACTCTTCCTTAATCCTACTTGTCACCCGTGGCGGGCTTGTTCGCCTCCGAGGTAGGCGCCTCGGACGTAGACGACGTGGTCGACTTCCCGGACTTGTCGGAGGAGCCGCCTGCGCCTTCACCCTTGCCATCGTTGTCAGTGTCACCCAACCCGGAGGACATCCCGGTGAAGTTCCACGCCTCACCATTGATGCACTTGGTGGCGTAGTACATGCCCACGATGGAGGCAGCAGCAACGAGGCCAAGGATGGAGAGGATGCCGGCAACGTTCACGTTGGAGCCCATGGCCGCCAGCTGTGCGTTGGCGTCTTTCAGCCACTGTGGCTGATCGCCAGGCTCGGAGCTGCGCAGGCTGTTGAGTTGCGCCTGGACCGACTCCGGAAGCGGCAGGTTCACCTGCGTGGCCAGGGCGATAAGTCCTAGCGGAACGAGGTACAGCAGCGGGTTGGCGTACCAGTCCTTCGGATCAATGCACTTTTCAATGATCGTCTGCTGAGAAATAGTCTCGTTCTTCGGCGTGATGGCGAGCTCGAGTTCCTTCTGCGAGGCCTCGTTCGACGCATCCTTGGGGAAGCTGACCTTCACCTTGATGGTGGAGGTAATACCCGTGGTGGCATCCTTGGGGATCGTCACACGCGCCTTACCGGTGGTGGCATCGACGGTTACACCCCAGCCCGCCGGAACGGTCGAAGGGTCAAGCGCAAACGTAGTCCCAGCGGGGGCGACACTGTGCTCGGTGACGGAGGTCGTCGTATCGTCGAAGTCGGGGGTGACGGAAATTTCCGTGCCGGGCTGCGGGAACTGCGGGTTGTACTTGCCAATCCACGGTGCGAAGGCCTTGTCGATGATATCCGGAACCTTGTTGTTGTTCCTGTCCGTAGGCTCAACCTTGGCAGTGCCGTCAGGGTTGACGCCATTCGGCTTGACGTTGACGTCGGACTCGTCGCGGTTCTTAATGCCGTCCTCGTCGGTGTCCTCGTCACCATCGTTAATCCCATCACCGTCTGTATCGGGGTTCAGCGGGTTAGTCTTGGCAGCGATCTCATCGTTATTGTTTACACCGTCACCATCGGCGTCCGGGTCGATGTAATCAGGGATTCCGTCGCCGTCGGTGTCACGACCTTCAATGATATCGGCCACACCATTGGGGCCGTTATTGTCCTTGCTACCGGTCTTGTCGGTGATGCCGGGATCGGCGAGCCCGTCGCCGTCTTTATCGGGGAAACGGCCGTCCGGAACGACAGACTCGTCGGAGTTCTTTATGCCGTCCTTGTCAAAGTCTTCCTCACCGTCGCGAATACCGTCATTGTTGCTGTCGGGGTTCAACGGATCGAGCACACCGTTAGTGGCTTCCTCATCGTCGTTGTTGATTCCGTCGCCATCGGCATCCGGATCTTCAATGTCCGGGATTCCATCGTGATCGGTATCTAACTTCTCGATGAGATCAGCAACCTTATTGTTGTTTTTATCCGTGATCGGTACCTTAGCGGAACCATCCTTGTTGGTACCATCAACAGGTACGCCCGTATCGGACTCGTCCTTGTTGAGGATCTTGTCGCCGTCGCTATCAAAGTCACCATCGGGCACCGGCTTGCCGTCCTTATCCTTGGTGCCATTGGAGAACGGATCCAGTGGATCAAGCTCGGCAGCGATCTCATCGTTGTTGTTCACACCGTCGCCGTCTGCATCCGGATCGAGGTAATCGGGGATGTTGTCACCGTCAGTGTCCTTGAATTTGTCGCTGACAAGCACCGAATCGGCCGCCACGATGTTCGGCCCGCTCACCAGGGTAGCGGTGATGATGGTAGAGCCCGTGAAATCAGCGGGGATCTTAAGCGAGCAATTCTTCGCGTCGCTCAACGCGTTGATGTCACAGGACTTCAGCTCGGTGCCATCGCTGTTCTTCCACACGATCTTGTTGGCAAATGGCGGAAGCGTTCCGGTCAGCACGACGTCGAGCGTGGCACCGGGAAGCGCCGGCTTGTCCGTCGCGTTGTAGTTCGGAATATCGAGCGTGACTTCCTTATACGGAACGACAGCGAAGTTGACATTCTTCCACCCGCCACTAACAAAGTAAGGAACTGCTGCGGGCGACACCAACTGCAGCTCATTCGGGCTGAGGAACTGCGCAGTGGTGTACGCGCTGTAGGACTGAACGATGTTGCCCTGCGGATCACGCACAACACCGTACAGAGAATCCGGATCTGTATAGCACGGCAGCCACATGCTGTACGTGCCGTCTGCCTTCACCTTTGCGGTGGACGTGCCCATAATGTAGCCCGGATTAGCCTCAAGAATCTTCTTGGTGAAGTTCTGCCACTGGCTGCGCGGCTGGCCATACGTGGCGGCGTTGATGGCGCGGCGGCCGGCGTTGTTGAGGCCGGTGATCTCCACCGTGTAGCCCTCGGCGGCCACATCCTTGGAGCCAAAGCTCGGCCCGGTACCCAACGTGGCCTCTCCGCTCTCCAACCACACCGTGCCGGACACCCAGTTATCCGTTTGGCGGTATTCACCCTTGTTCTGGTTGAACATGTAATTTCCGGGTTGCTCAAACATGAACACCGCCGCGTTTTGGACGTTGAACTTGTTGATGTTCATCGTCGAACCGGCGGGCAGCCTGTTGCTTGCACTGAAGGACGGGTACATTCCGGGAGCCTGGCGAACCATTTCGACGGTGTTACCCCGCTCGTTAACGAACGGCTCCACCCACACGCGGAACTGATCGCCCACTTTCGGATCAAACTCGTGCTCCTGCCCAAGCGCGTCCTTGAGCTTGGGGAGGCTGAACGCCCACAGGCCGTCTCCACCCTGGTTGGCAATTCCCCACTCCACATTGTGCGTTACTGCAGAGTAAATCGGTGAAACGAAGCCATCTTTATCCATCCACTGGAGGTACACCGTGGTACCCTCCGGGAGTGCCGTGTTAGTAGAGTTATCCGGTGCCCCACTGAACGATGCGGTCGTGGAATCCATGTAGTAGCTGTGGCCGGACACCACGTAGGTGGCAAAGCGAAGGTCATTGACGTTTTTTACCTCACCACTGGCGATGGCATCGGCATCGATAGCCGCAGCTGTGGAGTAGCTCGCCTCGTTATTCCACACGCTAGCGGAATTGGCCACCTGGGCCACTACCGGTGTCGCCACCGCGTACACACTTGTGAAAGCAAGCGACACCGCCACGCCAATGGACGTTGCCCTCTTGAGAGTCTTACTCATTGTTCTCCTTGATCCTTGGGCGCGCACGCCCGGACGTTCATACATTTCACACCACGAGCCCAATGATCTGATCCCGAGTGCATCGCGTAAAAGTCTCCGCACAACCTTTTGTTTTGGAAACAATACTGCTTTAGATTTTACTCAGGTTTTTCTCAGTTTCAAGTGCTTATCCCACAACATGAAACCTCTAGCTACCCCCGTACGCTCGCATGTTAACCTCAGGTTTATCACCCCAACACTTTGCTAACATGCGAACTGAGTTATTATTAATTTCACTCTCCCGTTTTTTACCCTCTATACTGCGCCGTTAAACAGCTTCAGACAATCCACCGGGATTCATTAGTTCTTTTCTCATATTTTCTCAGTTACCCCTGCCCTTGGCGAGAGTTTCCTGAGAGGCAGTCTCATTTTCCACTGCTGGGCATAGAAAAACTCCCGAACCACCACCCGGTGGTTCGGGAGCCTCCGCAGGACCAGATGCGGAGCTTTAAATAATTCTAATGGATGGTTCTGAGGCGGTCCTGCTTGCCCTCAGCACAGTTCCGGCGTGGCGTGCACGCCGGAACTCTACTTACTCATCCTGTTGTCACTCGGTGGGCTCAGCCTCGTTGTCCGTGGAGGGTTCCTCCGTGGACTCGGGCTGCTCGGACGTCGTGGTCTCCGCAGTGGAGGTCACTGTCGTCTTTTCGGGCTGAACGCTGGAGCCGTTGTTCTCGCTGCCTTCACCCTTATTCTCGTTGGTATCAAGACCCGAGGACATGTTGCTGAAGTCCCAAGCCTTGCCGTTGATGCACTTCGTTGCGTAGTACATGCCCACGATGGAAGCAGCTGCAACCAGGCCGAGGATGGAGAGGATACCAGCAACGTTCACGTTGGAGCCCATGGCCGCCAGCTGAGCGTTAGCATCCTTCAGCCACTGAGGCTGGTTGTTCGGGTCAGTGATCCGGATCGAGTTGAGCTGCGTCTGGATGGACTCCGGAAGCGGCAGGTTCACCTGCGTTGCCAGGGCAATGAGGCCCAGCGGAACCAGGTACAGCAGCGGGTTGGCGTACCACTCGGACGGGTCGATGCAGTTCTCGATGATCGTCTTGGTATCAGCCACCTGCTTGGCGGCCGGCGTCACCTTGAGCTCGAGTTCTTTCTGGGTGGCCTTATTGGTCTCAGCCGCCGGGTAGTTCACCTTCACCTTGATGGTCTTGGTGAAGTTGGACTGAGCATCGGCAGGAACATCAACTGTAGCCTTACCGGTGGAAGGATCAACCGTCACCGTCCAGCCCTCAGGAACCGTAGCCGGATCCAGTTCGAAGGTGGTGCCAGCCGGGGCCGCGCCACGCTCGTTCTCCGAGGTGTAGGTGTTGTCGAACTCAGGCGTCACCATAACGGTGGTGCCAGGCTGCGGCTGTTGCGAATCGTACTTGCCAATCCACTTTGCAGTCTCTGCCTCGTTCATATCCGGAACGTTGTTACCGTTCTTATCGGTGATCGGAACATTGGCAGTGCCATCAGGGTTCACACCGTTCGGCTTGACGTTGGTATCGGACTCGTCCGAGTTCTTGATGCCGTCCTTGTCGGTGTCTTCTTCGCCGTCGGGAATGCCGTTTCCGTCGGAATCAGCCTTCTTCGGGTCGAGGCCCGAGCGGATCTCATCGTTGTTGTTCACACCGTCGCCATCAACATCCGGATCCTCAGAATCCGGGATGCCATCGCCATCGGTGTCAGCCTCAACAATATCGGCCGTACCGTTGCCGTTCTTATCGGTGATGTCCGGATCGGCGATGCCGTCGCCATCCTTATCAGCAACGGGACCGTCCGGAACCTCGGACTCCTCAGCGTTGGTCTTGCCATCGCCATCGGCATCCTCGTCGCCATCGTTCACGCCGTCACCATCGGTGTCGGGGTTGCGCGGATCGAGGCCAGCTTCCTTCTCGTCGGCGTTGTTCACACCGTCGCCATCAATGTCGGGATCCTCGTTATCCGGGATTCCGTCGCCATCCATATCGCTCTTTTCGGCGATATCAGCAACGCCGTTCGGGCCGTTATTGTTGTCCTTGCCGCCGGTCTTATCGGTGATACCGGGATTGGCCAGGCCGTCACCGTCGGTGTCCTTAACGCGGCCTTCCGGAACGTCGGACTCATCGGCGTTCTTGATTCCGTCGCCGTCGTAGTCCTCGTCGCCGTCCTTCACGCCGTCACCGTTGGAGTCGGGGTTGCGCGGGTCGAGACCCGCTGCCTTCTCGTCATCGTTGTTGATGCCGTCGCCATCAGCATCCGGGTCCTCGTTGTCCGGGATCCCGTCGCCGTCGGTGTCCTGCTTCTCAATGAGATCAGCGATGCGGTTGTCGTTCTTATCGGTGATCGGAACCAGGGCGGTGCCGTCCAGGTTCACACCGTTCGGCTTGACGTTGACATCCGACTCGTCGGCGTTCTTAATGCCGTCGCCGTCGTAGTCCTCGTCGCCGTCCTTCACGCCGTCACCGTCGGTGTCGGGGTTGAGCGGGTCGAGGCCAGCGGCGATCTCGTCGTTGTTGTTGATGCCGTCGTTATCAGCGTCAGGATCCAGGTTGTTCGGGATGTTGTCGCCATCGTTGTCGGCATCGATAAGATCAGCGATCTTGTTGTTGTTCTTATCGGTGATGTCGACCTTGGCGGTGCCGTCCGGGTTCACACCGTTCGGCTTGACGTTGACATCGGACTCGTCCTTGTTGGACTTGCCGTCCTTATCGGAGTCCAGCTCGCCATCGTTGACGGGCTTGCCGTCCTTGTCCACGGTGGAGGTCGGGTTCAGCGGGTTAAGACCAGCGGCAATCTCGTCGTTGTTGTTGACACCGTCGTTATCGGCATCGGGATCCTCGTTATCCGGGATTCCGTCGCCATCGGTGTCAAGCTTTTCGATGAGGTCAGCAACGCCGTTCGGGCTCTGCTTACCGTCATCGCCAACCTTGCCGGTCTTATCGGTGATGCCGGGGTTGGCCAGGCCGTCGCCGTCAGTATCCGGAACCGGAGTGGAGGGAACGTCGGACTCGTCGGCGTTCTTGATGCCGTCGCCATCCTCGTCGCCCTCGCCGTCCTTAACCGGCTTGCCGTCCTTATCCTTGTATTTACCGGAGTAGGGATCCAGTGGGTTGAGGCCAGCAGCCTTTTCGTCATCGTTGTTGATGCCGTCGCCATCAGCGTCCGGGTCGATGGAGTCCGGAATCTGGTCACCGTCAGTATCCTTGCCCTCAATGAGGTCGGCAACCTTGTTGTCGTTCTTGTCGGTGATGCCGGGGTTAGCCAGGCCGTCACCGTCGGTGTCCTTGACGGGACCCTCCGGAACGTCGGACTCCTTGGAGTTGGACAGCTTGTCGCCATCGGAATCGAAGTCACCATCGGAAACCGGGTTGCCGTCCTTGTCCTTGGTGCCGTTGGAGAACGGATCCAAAGGATCGAGGCCGGCGGCGATCTCATCGTCGTTGTTCACGCCATCGTTATCAGCATCGGGATCGAGACGATCCGGGATACCGTCATCGTCGGAATCCTTCAGCTTATCGGTGACAAGCGCGGAATCGGCAGCAACGATGTTGTTACCAGAGTGGAGGGTAGCCGTGTAAATGGTCTTACCCGTGAAATCTTCGGGAACGGTGATGGAGCAGTTATCCGCGTCCTTCAGGTCCTTGATCTCACACGTTTTGAGCTCAGTGCCCTCACTGTCGGTCCACACAATCTTATTGGGGAACACCGGCAGCGTGCCATCGAGCTTCACAGTAAGAGTGTCGCCCTTTGTGGCAGGGTTGTTGGTGAGGTTGTAATTCGGAATATCAAGAGTGACCGTCTTGTAATCCGACACAGCGAAGTGCACGTTGAACCAGCCGGAAGCATCCGGGGAGGCGATAGCGGCGGGGGCCACAGAACCCAAACGGTTCGGGGCACCAAACACCGGAGTGGTGTACGAGCTGTACGCCTGGACGATCTCGCCAGCGGGATTCTTCACCACGCCGTAAAGCGCGTACTTATCGGTGCCAGCCGGCATATTGAGCTCGTACCAACCATCGGCACCCACCTCAGTGGTGTTGGTGCCCGTGACGTACTCGGGGTGAGCCTCGATGATCTCCTTGACCTTGGTGGCCTCTTCGTCACGGGTCATGCCCTTGGTGGCGCCCTCGATAGCCTCGCGACCAGCCTCGGTAAGACCAGTGAACTCGACGGTGTAGCCAGCAGCGGGGATGTCCCCGCCAGTGGCAGAGTCGAAGCCTGGGCCGGTAGACAGGTTGGCATCGCCAGCCTCGTGCCACACACGACCCTTAACACGCGGGCCGGAGGTGTCCTTGTTCACGCTCTTGGAGAACATGTAGTCGCCCGGGAACTCGTACAGGAAGATACCGACGTTCTGCAGGTTGTTCGTGTTGATGTTCATCGTCGAGCCCGCTGGGCGGGAATTCGACTTGTTGTAGCCGGGGAACGCACCAGGGACAACGCGGATCATCTCAAGCTTGTTGCCACGCTTGCTGGGGGACGGCTGGACCCAGAACTTGACGCGGTCGCCAGCACCGGGGTTGTACTCATGCTGCTCGCCGGCGGCATCGGTGTACTGCGGGAACGCCACAGCAAAGGTACCCACGCCCCCCTGGGTTCCTTTACCCCAGTCCAGATCATGAGTCTCGGTGACGTAGATAGGAGAAACGGCCCCGCCCTTCCTATCAATCCACTGGGCATAAACCTTGGTGCCCTCGGGAACGCGGGTGTTAGCGGAGTTATCGTTCACGCCACCGAACGACGCGGTGGTGGCATCCATGGTGAAGGCGTGACCGGAAGCAATGAATCTTCCCATCTGAAGATCAAATACGCTCTTTACCTGGCCGCTAGCGATGGCATCAGAGGCGATTGCCGTCTCAACGGAGGTGCCCGGTGCTGCCTTCGCCTTAGCCTTTGCTGGGGCGGCGGCCGGAGCAGTGGTGGCGGTCTCGGCAGCGTTGGCGACGGGACCATTGCTTACTGCTTGGAGGCCGGAGACGGTCATAGCGGTTGCTACGCCGAGGGCTGTGAGGGACCGGAAGAAGCTGGATGCTCCCAATCCGGACATGGCGGAGCCAGAGACACTCCACCGAGAAATCTTGCGCTTTTTCATTGCCTGGTCCTTCTTCAAAATTTGCTTGGTGTTTGCATTCAAGGACTCACCCTCGTGCAAAACTGAATCGCATATCAACGAGTAAAACCCTTTGCTCAGACTTTACTCAGTTTCTTCTCAGGAGCAAGCACCTTAAACAGCTGAACATGAAGAAGTCCGCGAAACGCACAGCCCGCCTACACCGTTTTACCTGTGAAGATGAGAGGAAGCACTCCTCCCGCCTTGTAAGAACACTCACTATTCATGCTGGTAAAACGCAAGCCTGTGGATCCAGTTCTGAGGTTTCTTAAGGATTAGAGTTTTTTCCTAAGAACTAACCTATTGGCTAGCCCTTTCAGGGGGTAAACCACAGTGTCCGAACGGGCCCACATTCTAGGAACGAGCGTAGTAGCGCGACATAAATTCGTCGCGATACTCTTCAAATGTGCCCTGCTCAAGGTGGTGACGGATGCTATCCACGAGCTTCACCACAAAGAACAGATTGTGCATGGTACACAGGGTGCCCGCTAAGAATTCCTTAGCTTTAAGAAGATGGTGGATATAGGCGCGCGTGTAATTCTCACTGACGTAACCGCCGAGCTCAGCGTCGATGGGCGTGAAATCCCGCTTGAAGCGAGCCGCTTTCAGGTTCAAGCGACCGTCCAGGGTGTACACGCCACCGCGCCTGCCCAGGCGTGTAGGAGCCACGCAGTCAAAGGTGTCCGCACCGGAGGCCACTGCTGCGAAGATGTCGTCTGGCTCGGAAATCCCCAGCAAGTGGCGAGGCTTGTCCTCAGGAAGCTCGTCCGTCACCCAGCCGACGATGGTGCCCAGGGAGTGCTTCTCCAACGCGCCACCAATGCCGAAGCCATCAAAGCCGCGGTGACCTGCTGCGCGGGCTTCGCGGTCCAGATCCATGAGCCCGCGGGCGGCCCGCCTGCGTAGATCCTGGTATTGGGCACCCTGTACCACCCCCCACAGCTGTTGTTCGGGACGATGCGAGCGCTCATTAGAGAGACGCTCGTGGGCCTCCAGGCAGCGCTTCGCCCACCGGTGCGTACGGGCGACGGAGTTCTCCTGGTATTGGCGGGTATCGATAAGGGTGGTGAGCTCGTCGAACGCAAAGATGATGTCTGCACCGAGCTGATGCTGGATCTCCATCGACTTCTCCGGTGTGAAGCGGTGCTTGGAGCCGTCGATAACGGAACGGAAATCCACGCCGTCCTCGTCCACCCTCGCCATCCGGTCCTTCTTGGCGGCACGGATGTCCTTCTCCGTAAGGTCGGCGATCTCCATCGCAAGGACTTTCTTGAATCCCACACCCAAGCTCATCACCTGGAAACCGCCGGAATCGGTGTACGTGGGGCCGTTCCAGTTTTCAAACTTGGCCACGCCGCCGGCTTCGTCGACGATATCCGGGCCCGGCTGCAGGTAGAGGTGGTAGGCGTTGGAGAGAATCGCCTGCGCACCCGTGGAGCGGATCTGCTCCGGGGTGAGCGTCTTCACCGTCGCTTTGGTAGCTACCGGGATGAACGCGGGCGTGTAAATATCTCCGTGGGGCGTAGAGATAACACCGGTGCGCGCGGCACTATGGGTGTGATTAATGCGAAAGCTCATATTCCTTTTCCAGTTGTTCGCCTTCGATGTCGATGGTGGGCAGAATCCTATCCAGCCACTTGGGCATGTACCACGTAGCCCGCCCCAACAGGAACATAGCCGCAGGTACCAGAGTCATGCGCACGAAGAAAGCGTCGAAAAGCACACCGAAGGCCAACGCGAAACCAAACACCTTGACAAACGGGAGGGGCTGGTCAATGGAGGCGATAAACACAGCGATCATGATAAGTGCAGCGGCGGTGACCACCCGAGCACCCAAGGTGAATCCCTCCACCACACTCGCCTCCGTGGGAGTGAAGGCGCCGTGCTCATCACTGCCGTGTTTGACAAAGTGCTCGCGCATCCGGGTGACCAGGAACACCTGGTAATCCATGGCCAGGCCGAAGCAGATACCGATGAGGAAGATCGGCATGAAGCTCACCAGCGGCCCGGGCGTGCCCACGAGCCCCCACAGGCCGTCCTGCCACACCAGGATGGTGACACCGAACGCCGAGCCGACCGAGAGCAAGAAGCCGAGACCGGCGACGATGGGGACCGCAATCGAGCGGAACACGATGAGAAGCAAGACGATTGCCAGCCCCACCACAACCAGGAGATAGATGGGCATGGCCTTTTCCAGCTGCGTGGTGATGTCCTGCATGATCGGCGTGAGACCCGTAACACCCATCGTCACGCCGGTGGCGTGCTCGATGGCCTGCTGCTGGCTGCGGAGCGATTCCAACAGCCTGGTGGTGGCGTGATCTGTGGGGCCGGTGCGCGGGGTGAGCAGGAGCTGCGCGCCCGTGCCGTCCTCGTTCATCCCCGCGATTTGCACGTGCTTCACGTCCGGGTGCGTCTTGAGCTGCTGGACAATGTACATGTAGGCCGCCTCGCGCGGGACCTCACCATCGACTTTAAACGGCTGCAAAGCCTCGGCATTGGTGTTCACGTTATGGCCGTCCACCACCACAAGGAACGGCGCATCGATCCCAGGCCCAAAGGCACTCTGCATGAGATCACTGGCCTGCCGCTGCGTGGTTTCCTTATTGGCCACCGCATCAACGGGAAGCGCGAGATTGAGGTGGAGCACCGGGGTAGACATGAGGCCCAGCGCGATAACCACCCCGACAAGGAACAATCCGGGCACCCGATGCACGGTCTCCACCCACCGTCGCCCGACAGTGCGGGCCTCCGGTTGCTGAAGTTTCTCCTGGCGGCGGCGCAAGAACGCGGGCTGCCAGCCAAACACCTTGCCACCGAACACGCCCATGATGGCGGGCAGCAGGGTAAGCGCCACCAGCACGGCCACGAGCACCGTGAAGGCGGCGGAAATCCCCATCCAGCTGAGGAACGGGATGCGCACCAAAGTCAGCGCTATGAGCGCGACAAAGACGGTAGTGCCAGCAAAAACAATGGAGCTGCCCGCAGTTCCCACCGCCATGCCTGCGGCCTCGTCCCAGGGCATGCGCCGCTTTTCCGCCCGGAAACGAGCCAAGATGAATAGCGCATAATCAATGCCCACGGCCAGACCGATCATCATGGCCAAAACCGGGGTGGTGTTATTGAGACTGACAAACCGCGTGGTGAGAAGGATGGCACCCATGCCCAGGCCCACTCCCGGCAGCGCCGTGAGGATAGGTACGCCCGCCGCGACGACGGAGCCGAAGGTAATGATGAGCACCATGAGGGCCACGATGACGCCGATGGCCTCAGATGTGGTCTTAATTGTGATCGGATCTGCAAAGCCGGATCCGTTGGCCTCAACGCGCAGGCCGCCTTCCTGCCCCAGGCGAATGGCCTCATTAATAACCATGCGGTGTTCATCTGTCACATCACCAGTGGTGGGAACATCAATGTTAAAGCCCGTGTAGGCGATAGTTTTATCCGCAGATACCCGCCCCAAATTGTTGGCGTCTTCAGTGGCGGTTTCTTCCGGCAAACCGGCCGACACCATGCCGTCGATGACGCCCTGCTTCAGCAGCGGATCAAAGGTGATGGGATTGGCAAACATCTCCGTGCCGGAGATGGGAGTGAGGTTCTCCTTTATGTAGTTGATGGTTGTATCCATCGCCGCCATGTTCTGCGGCTCGTCGAGGGTCTCACCCTCCGGGGCTTGGAAAACAATGTTCACCGACGATGCGGCAACAGGATTCGGCTGGCCCGGCCACAGGTCCTCGATCATCATCGCAGCGTTGTACGAGGGGGTGCCGGGGATGTTGAAATCGTTGGAGAAACCCTTTTGTAGCACGCCTGCCGATCCAAGCACGGCGGCGAGGATCATCGTCCACGCGGCGATGACCCACCACTTCTTGCGGTAAGACCAGCGTCCCACCTTGAACAGGAATCTAGCCAACCCTCTGCAACTCCCATCGACTTTCTTGCAACAACAATAAGGCCTCGATGCGCGGTAGCACGCATCGAGGCCTTTCGTGGCGGTGGCGAGGGGATTTGAACCCCTGGTTGGGGGTTACCCAACACTCGCTTTCGAGGCGAGCACCTTCGGCCGCTCGGACACGCCACCGTCTAAAGACAGTAATTGACAGGTGCCCGAACGACCAAATCGCACGCTAAGACGAGTTACTTCTTATCGTTCTGGAAGGCGCTGAGGATCTTGTCGCCGGCCTCCTTGACCTTATCGCCGAGCTCTTCTATACCCTGCTTGATTTCGGACTTGACCTGGTCGGCCTTGCCCTCAGCCTCGAGGCGCTCGTTACCGGTAGCGTCCCCGAAGGCCTCCTTGGCCTTGCCGCCGAGCTCTTCTGCCTTGTTCTGAATGTCACCCATGACCGACTCCTTTCTTTCGATGTTTAACTAACTACCCAATAAATCCTACGCGAGTTTCTTAATCCTCGCCGTGGGGCGAGCGCCTCTCGCGGAAGAATTCGAGGAGGGGCCGGGCGCAGGTGTCGGCAAGCACACCCCCAACAACCTGGACTTTATTGGGCAGCGCAGGCTCCCGAACAACATCAATGACCGAGCCCACGGCCCCCGTTTTCTCCTCGTAGGCGCCAAAGACAAGCGACGGAATTCGCGCCGCCAGCAGCGCCCCCGCACACATCGTGCACGGCTCGAGGGTGACCACCAGCTCCGTGTTCTCGAGGATCACATCGCCACGGCGCTTGGCGGCCATTCGGATCGCCTGCACCTCCGCATGCGCTGTGGGATCGCAGGTGTGACGACGCGCGTTGACACCCCAGCCGAGGATCTCGCCGGTCGCGTCAAATACTGCGGCGGCGACAGGGACATCGGTAAACGGCGGGGTGAGGAGGCCAAGCACTGTTCGCATCCGTTCCTCGCGCCGCCGGTGGGGCAGGTTAACAAGCACCATAGCCCTTAACTGTGCCACACTTAGCCCATGAACGTTCACACAGTCTCTCGCCCCATCTGCATCATTGGGCTCGGCCTCATCGGCGGTTCGCTGCTCCGCGACCTCCACGCTGCCGGCCACCCCACGTTCGGTTACAACCGCACCACCTCCCGCGCCGAGGAGGCCCGCGAGGAAGGCTTCGACGTCTCCAGCTCGCTCACCGAGACACTCGCCCGGGCTGAAAAGGAGGGCGCCCTCATCGTCATCGCCGTGCCTGTCCCCGGCTTTCCGCACATCCTCGATCGCATCGCCAACGAGGCCCCAAGCTGCGGATTCACCGATGTTGCCTCCGTCAAAAGCGCCATCCTCCAGGCCGTGAAGGAACGCGGCCTGGAGGGGCGCTACGTGGGCAGCCACCCCATGGCCGGCACCGCCGATTCCGGGTGGAAGGCCTCCACGACCGGGCTGTTCCAGGGCCGCGCCTGGGTGGTGTGCTACGACCAACTGGAAGAGGGCGACGTAAGCGACGCATGGGCCGCGCTGTGGGGCGACGTGGCGCACATGGCCGGGCTTGTCGGTGCCGAGGTGATCCCCACCCTCGCGGATTCGCACGACGCCGCCGTCGCCCGCATCTCGCACCTGCCCCACGTCCTCGCCGAGGCGCTCAGCGTGGTGGGCGACAACGGTGGCGCCCTATCCCTCTCGCTCGCCGCCGGCAGCTACACCGATGCCACCCGGGTCGCCGGCTCCAAAGCCTCCCTCGTGCGCGCCATGTGTGAGACCAACGCCCCCAAACTCATCGAGGTTCTCGACGAGGCCCTCGAGCTTCTCCAGGGCGCCCGCAACGATCTCGCCGGTGACCAGCCCTCGCTGGAGGAGCTTGTCGACGCGGGCTACCGCTCCCGCATCCGCTTTGACGCGCGCTCCGGCCTGCGCCCCGTGCTCCGCGTCCACCCCGGTGCCGACGGCTGGGTTTCCATCCTGCGGCAGGCGGAAGCCATCGGCTCCCGCGTCGAAGTGTTCTAGCCCCTAGCTCCAGATCGCGTGCGGGTTGGGGACAATCTTGCCGTGCGTCTTCTTCGCCGGCGGCTTCATGACGATGTAGTAGCACAGGATCGCCGTCGCCGCCGGCGTGATAATGCTGTGGGAAATGGCCGCCAAATCCGAGTTGATGAGGTTCAACGCCCCCGTAAGGAACATCACGATCTGCACCACCAGCAGGTAAGGGAAGCTGCGGCACACCACAACGAGCGTGGCCAAGAACGCAGAGGCGATAATCGCGTGCGCCCAGGGGATCCACTCCATGAGGTCAAAGTGGATTCTGCCCAGCCACGCGTTCTCCCCCATCGCCGTGGTGAGCGTTCCCAGGATGACAACGAGCTTGTACTGGATAACCACCGCCATCATCGGGCGGGTGGCCTGCGGCAGGCGGACGGGCGTGAGGAAAGCACCCGCCAGGCCGACAACATACAAAGTGGCCAGATCATGGACCACGAGGAAGAGCAGCGCCCCCGGCACATCCATCACCACAAGGCACAGCGTCACCGCTTTGAGCAGCGAAAACACCACCATGTAGAAGGCAAGGTAGCGCTTCATCCCCTTGGATCCAGTGGCCATGATGCCACTTAAGACGCAACACGTAATACAGACGAGGAGAGTTACCCACATCATGGTGGACAGTCCAAACGACCTCCACATGCTGTTGGCCAGCGAACTCAGCGTCACCAAAGCGACTACCACGATGGCGTACTTCCTCATGGTTAATACCATAACCGCAGTTGGCAGATAATTGTAACCAAAACGTTAAAAACCCTCCCGCTAGATATCCTAGCAGGAGGGTTAGTTCGTGCGCCCGAAGGTGTCCTGTGTCAGTACTTAGTTGACACCTTGGCTCTGCGGTTTTGTACATGACAGTTGACACATCAGTCAGGACATCGTTGACACAATGAGCACCTGTGCAGCACACGGTGATAGTTGACACCTCAGTCGAGACATAGTTGACACCCTGAGCCCATAATTATTCATGAGCTACGACAACCCCAACCTCGCCATCGTCAAAGCAATCACCGAACAACACCTCACCGTCAGCGAAGCCTCCGTTCGATTCAAGAGATCCCGGCAATGGATCTACACCCTGCTAAGGCGATACGAAGAAGGCGGCCCAGAGGCTGTTAAACCGCGATCCACAGCACCGAAAACACACCCCACCAAGGTCAGCGAGGAGGTGATCAAACAGATCATCAAAATCCGCAGAGAACTCGCCTCCAAAGGTGCAGACAACGGACCTGAAACCATCGCCTGGGTACTCGAGCAACGAGGTTTTCATGCGCCTGCAGAATCAACCATCCGGCGAATCCTCACCAAAAACGGCATGGTCACACCACAACCCAAAAAACGCCCGAAAGCCTATCTACGACGCTTTGAAGCAACCCTGCCCAACGAATGCTGGCAAGCAGATGTCACCTCCACCAGACTGCTCAATGGACAGGTTGTGGAGATCCTCGACTTCCTCGATGACCACAGTCGCTTCCTGCTATACCTAGGCGCCTATAAGCGTGTAGCTGGCCCCACCGTGGTCACAGCCGCCGAAACCATCACCAAAAAATACGGCTTCCCCCAATCCACCCTCACCGATAACGGCCTTGTCTTCACCGCCCGACTAGCCGGTGCCAAGGGAGGTAAAAACGGTTTTGAAAAATTCCTTGAAAAACACAGCATCCTGCAGAAAAACGGACGCGCAGGACACCCCCAAACCCAAGGAAAAATTGAACGCTTCCACCAAACACTAAAAAAATGGCTCCGCGCACGACCACCCGCAAAACCGTCAAAGACATGCAAAAACTCCTCGACGAATTCCGCCACTGGTACAACCACGAACGACCCCACAGGGCACTCGGACGACAAACACCCCACCAGGCATACACAACACTACCCAAAGCCAGCCCACAACCACTGGTCACAGAAGACAACCGCGTCAGACACGACAAAGTAGACAAAGCAGGAAGAATCACCCTCCGATTCGCAGGCCACATGCGCTACCTAGGCATAGGACGCGCACACGAAGCAACCCCCACACTCACCGTCATCCACGGCACCCACGCCGTAACCTCCAACGCCGAAACCGGAGAAATCATCGCCGAACACCACATCGACACCGGCCGCCGCTACCAACCCAACCAAATCAAGAACACCCAACAACGAAAAAACAGAAAAAACAAGTAACGCCGCAAAGCGAGAAACTGTTCTCGCCTCACGGCGTCACCTGTCAACCATGTCGCGACTGATAGTGTCAACTATGTCCCGACTGATCACATCGTGCGCCCGAAGGGATTCGAACCCCCAACCTTCTGATCCGTAGTCAGATGCTCTATCCGTTGAGCCACGGGCGCAGCGCTGCCCCAAAACCACTAAAGGACAGCTGCGGAGACGAGAGGATTTGAACCTCCGGCCCTCGATAAAGAGGGCAACTCATTAGCAGTGAGCCCCATTCGGCCGCTCTGGCACGTCTCCTTGGGCTCTTATGGTACCTGTTACCGGCGTTCACAACAAAATGGCAGGTAGGCGTATGATGACCTCATGCTACGCGGTGATCTGACCAATATTCCCAGCTACGTCCCCGGAAAGAAAGAAACCAGGGCCGTCAAGCTTTCCTCCAACGAATTGGCCCACGGGGCGCTCCCCAGTGTGAAGAAGGCCCTCGACACCGTGGAAGTTAACCGCTACCCCGACATGTTTGCCGTTGAACTACGGAAGAAGCTTGCCGCCGCCTTCGGCCTGGATTTTACCAACGTCGCTGTGGGCTGCGGCTCCTCCGCGCTGTGCCAACAGCTCGTACAGATCACCTGCCTCGACCGCGACGACGAGGTCATTTACCCCTGGCGCTCGTTTGAGGCCTACCCCATCTTTGTGGACGTGTGCGGCGCCACCAAGGTGGCAATCCCGCTGAAAGACGGGGCCGTGGACCTGGATGCCATCGCTGCCGCCATTACTAACCACACCAAGCTCATCTTCCTGTGTAACCCGAACAACCCCACCGGCACCGTTTTCTCCGGCGATCAGTTCGATGCCTTTATGAAGCACGTCCCCGCCGACGTGGTTGTCGCCCTCGACGAGGCGTACATCGAGTTCGCCGACGTGGAATCCGGCGTATCCAAGCTCTCCCGGCACCCCAACCTCGTGGTGCTGCGCACGTTCTCCAAGGCCTACGGGCTCGCCGGCCTTCGCGTCGGTTACGCCCTCGCCTCCGCTGAGCTTATCGACGCCCTCATCAAGGTCGCCATCCCCTTTGCCGTCAGCGCCCCCGCTCAGGCGGCAGCTCTTGCCAGCCTCGAGGCCCAGGACGAGCTGGCCGCGCGTGTTGCCGAGGTGAAGGAGCAGCGCGCCCGCGTGCAGGAATCCCTGGGCACCGTGCCCAGCCAGGCGAACTTCGTGTGGCTACCCGGCCAGAAGTTTGAAAAGGACGGCGTCATCGTCCGCAACTTCCCCGAGGGCACCCGCATCACCGTGACCACGCCGGAGGAGACCGACGCGCTGCTAGGGTAGGCGCTGCTTTTTCGGGCGTAAAACCCCAGTTCACGCCTTTTGTTCCGCTTGCAGGTTAATTTTCAGCCTGCAGCTGGTGACTGCACTTTACAAAACCCCAGTTCATAACCCTAGCTCTACTTGCAGGCTAAAAATTAACCTGCACGTTTCACTCCGTCGTAGCGGTAGCGAAACGTCTCAATCCGTGCCACAATTTTGACATGGACTTCGGGGGAAGAATGATTTTCACATCTCAGCTCACCAACTGCGAGCGCGTCAAGCTATCACGGCAACACCAACGCGGGGAAGTGACGAAACTCGCGTGCGGGATCTACTATCCCACGAGCGACTTCAGGCAACTTCCGCCGTACAACAAGTCGCTCCTAGTCACCATTGCCCTGGGGATGCGGGGACGCGTGCTCGTGGGAAACTCAGCCACGGCCCTGTGGCTTTGCCCCGAGCTTGGTAGCGGCCATTTCGCGCCGGAGGTAGTGGGAAGAAACGACCGCAGCACCCCGGCAGTCATCATGCGGCAGGTTCCAACGCCATACGTCCGCACCACATCAATAGGAAACGCCCAGCTTACTCTCACCTCACCAGCTCTCACCGTTCTAGACATGGCGCGGTGGCACGGCGTTGCGCACGGGTGAACTGCGGAGATATCTTCGTCGCACGAGGGCTCACGACGCAGGAGGAGATCGCTGAGTTGGCACGGATTCGGCGTTTTACACATGGATCCACAAAAGCAATGGAAACGGTCGGCCTGATAAACGGTCTCTCAGAAAGTTTCCGCGAGGCGGAGGTGAAAATCGAACTTTCAAGGCTGGGGTTCACTGGTTGGTACCAACAGGCAGCGATCTTCACAGCTCAGGTGCGACAAATAGCGCGGGTGGACTTCCTCTTCCCCAACCAATCCGTGGCACTCGAGTACGACGGAAAGGGCAAAACGCGGGGCCAATTCGGAATCGAATCCAACAAATCGGTTGCCGACGAGAGGGAGCGCGAGCGCATCCTCGTGAGCGAGGGACTGCGCGTCGTACGCGTCACCGCCGCTACTTTCAACACCAACGAGTGGGTGGATCAACTCCGCCGCGCACTGAAGGAGAACGAAGGCCGGGTGTTCCCAACAGTGCAGTGGCGGGAAGCGAAAAATCAGTCGTTATTCAGTCGTTATTAGCCAGCAAAACCGTCGCAGCGAGCCACTACACAAAAACATCAGCCCTGGTCAGGTAAACCAGGGCTTGATCTGCGGAGACAGAGGGATTTGAACCCCCGGTCCGGTTAGGGACGCTCGCTTTCAAGGCGAGTGCATTCGGCCGCTCTGCCATGTCTCCAATGGGAAAAATACTATAGCCTGGTCACTATGAAAGCAATTTCCCAAGAGCTCGAATTGATTGATGCGCCAACCCCCGAACCCGGCGAGGGCGAGAAGCTCATGCGCGTGGCTGCGGCGGGCGTCAACCGCGGGGATATCCTGCAAAACCAGGGACACTACCCGCCGCCACAGGGCGTGACCAGTATTCTTGGCCTGGAGGCCAGCGGCTACGTGGATGGTAAACCGGCTATCGCGCTGCTGTCCGGCGGTGGCTACGCCGAGTGCGTCGCCGTACCGGAGGGCCAGCTCATGCCGGTGCCGAAGGGGCTGACGATGCCCGAGGCAGCGACGATCGCGGAGGTGACCTGTACCGTATGGTCCAACGTGTTTATGCTCGCGGGTCTGCACAAGGGGCAGCGGGTCCTCATCCACGGCGGCGCCGGTGGCATCGGCACGTGTGCGATCCAGCTGGCCAAGCACTTCGGTGCGGAGGTAGCCGTCACTGCAGGGTCGGCGGAAAAACTCGCCACGTGCAAGGAGCTTGGGGCGGATATCCTCATCAACTACAAGGAACAGGATTTCGCCCAGGAGCTCAAGAACTCGTGCGATGTCATCCTCGATATCATCGGCGCCAAGTACCTGGATCAAAACGTGCGGGCCCTGGCCATGGACGGCCATCAGGTCACCATCGGCATGCAGGGAGGCGTCAAGGGTGAGCTCAATATTGGCAGGCTGCTGTCCAAGCGGGGCTCCATTTCCGCCACTGCTTTGCGCGCCCGTGACAGGGAGGACAAGGCGCGGATTGTGAAGTCCACCGTGGAGAACGTGTGGCCGATCATCGAATCCGGCGAATTCAAGCCACAGCTGTCCACCACCCTGCCGCTGGAGCAGGCGGCGGAGGCCCACCGCCTGATCAAGGAGGGCGAGGTCACCGGCAAGATCGCACTGACCGTCGCGGAGGACTAGCTAGCCCGCAGCGCCTGGTTGAAGAACTCGCGCTCCCAGTAGGCGGCGTACATGAAGTTGCGCGTCGCCTCTTCGCGGGGTGGCCTCCCCTGCCGCTTCCAGGGCGCGTTCGACGCGCTCAATGGCCTGGCGGGTGTCTTCGATGAACCCCTCGTCGGCGTAGGCGGTGAGCCACGCGTGGTAGGGGTGGTTCGGCGTGTTCTTCTCCGCCATACGCAGCGCCACCTCGGCGTAGAGCCAGTAGCACGGCAGCACCGTGGCGGCCGCGACCACGTAGTCCTTCCCCTCCGCGGCACCGAGGAGGCTGGTGTAGCCGAGAGTGACATAGGAGGGCTCCGCGTGCGTCTCACCACCGAGGATCTCCCGGTGCAGGTTCGCCTCCTCTGTCATCGTGTTCTGGGCATCGCGCGCCCAGGCGATCATGTCCTGTGAATTGGGGGAATGGGAGGCGACCCCGGCCAGCGCCTTGCCGTACTCGCGCAGGTAGAGGGCATCCTGCTCGAGGTAGAAGCGGAAAGCGTGCTCGGGCAGGGTTCCGTCGGCAAGCATGGTGAGGAAACCGTCACCAAGAATGGCGCGGAGAAGCGAGGAACACCTTGACCACAGCGCTTGGGTGCGCGGGCCTGCGGGAGCGACCAGCGGTTTCTCCTCGGAAGGCGCGGGGGAAAGGTCCCACGGGGCGGTGCTGGCGGCCTCGCGGTACATGCGATTCCACGCGGTGTGATCCACGGGGCCGTTCCCCTTGCCCACATGGAGGTCATCGGCGTGGCGGATGGCGGTGGATAGCCACAGCGTGGCCCACTGCGCGGCCTTGTCCAACGGCTGGCCCACGGCGAGGCGGGTGGCGAGACAGGAGGACAGGGAACAGCCGGTGCCGTGCGTGTTCTTGGTGTTCACGCGCACGTTGCGGATGCGGAACACCTCGCCGGTGGGGTGCACGACGGCGTTATCGGCACGATTGCCAGCGAGGTGACCGCCCTTGACCAGCACCGCCGTACCCAGATCGCGGGCGAGGGATGTCGCCTGCTCGATCGCCTCCTCGTGGGTGTGAACCTCCTCGGCGCGGGCGAGAACGGCCTGCTCCGAAAGGTTCGGCGTGACGATCGTCGCGCGCTTACACAGCTCGCGTACGGCGTCCTCGGCCTCGACGCTGAGCAGCCTGTCGCCGCTGGTGGCCACCATAACCGGGTCGACGACGAGAAACGGCACGGGGTGACGATCGAGGTAATCGATAACCAGCCGGGTGATCTCCGCCGAGCCGAGCATGCCGATCTTCACGGCGTCGACCTCAACATCATCGAACACAGCGTCGAGCTGCGCGGTGAGGAATTCCAGCGGCGGGGTGTGGATCTCGCGCACGCCCTGCGTGTTCTGCGCCACCAGCGCCGTTGCTACCGAGAGCGGGAAGCCGCCGGCCTCGCTGATTGACTTGATGTCGGCCTGCAGGCCCGCGCCGCCGGTGGGATCGGTGCCGGCGATGGTGAGTACGCGTGGCAGCACTACTTCCTCCCCTCCTCAAAGGCTGCGCGCAGCTGGCGCGCCGCTTTCTCCGGATCCTCTGCCTTCATGATGGCGGAGACCACGCAGATCCCCGCGCCGTCTGTTCTACCGAGTTCACTCGCGTTGGTGAGATTGACACCACCGATGGCCACGGCCGGCACGCCGAGGCCTTTGGCGCGCGTGGCGATCTCAGCAAACGCCTGCACACCGATCCCCGCTGGCGCATCCTTCTTGGTGGTGGTGTCCGCGACAGGCCCCACGCCGATGACGTCGGGGCGAAGCGCCGGGTCCATGTCCTCCACCTCGTCCAACTCCCGGTGGTTGCCCACAGACAGCCCGAGCATGAGGTTCCGCGGCAGCCTCTTACGGGCCTCGAGGTAGTCCACGTCATTCTGCCCGATGTGCAGGTTAAGGCCCAGATCGCAGGCGACATCGAGGCGATCATCCACAAACAGCGGCACGCCCGTGGGTTCCATGAGCTCCTTCAACTGCCTGGCCCGCGCGAGGAACTCCGCCTCGGTTGCTTCCTTGTCGCGCAGTTGCACAACGCTCACCCCTCCCCTTATTGCCTTGTCGACGATCCGGGGTACGGCTTCCGGCCCCCTCCCTGTTGTGGGTCAGTGACCAAGTAGAGACTCCAGTTGGTGGCCATTACAGGGATTCCTCCTCACAGCTTTCGTATTGCTCAAGCTCGTCGGCGGTGAGGGTGTAGAGCGCATCAAGCCACGCCACCTTGAAGCTGCCCGGCGCGCTCGCGGTCTTGGCCGCCTTCGCTCCTGCCGCCGAGTGATGGGCGTGCGCCGCGACGACGGCATCGTGCGGATCCGCGCCCACCGACAGATACGCGGCTACCACGGCACCGAGGGAGCACCCGGTGCCGATCACCTTCTGCATGAGCGGATCCCCGCCGGTGATACGCGTAATGCGGCCCTCCGAGACGACGATATCGGTGGCGCCCGAAATTCCCACCACCCCACCGGTGCGCTCCGCCAATACGCGGGCTGCGGGGATCGCCGCATCGGCGGCATCGGCCGAATCCACGCCGCGGCCGCCGGCGGCGTTCTCGTCGAGGTGCGCAAGCGCGATGATCTCCGAGGCGTTGCCCCTGATGGCGCTCGGCTTCTCCGTGACGATGGAGCGCTGGAACCGCGTGCGCTCCGTCAAACCGCCGCAGGCCACCGGGTCCAAAACCCACGGGGTGCCGGCCGCTGTTGCGCCGGCGACGGCCGCACGCATGCCCGCGTACTGCTCGTTCGACGGGGTTCCCGCGTTGATGAGCACGCCGGAGGCGACCTGCGCAAAGTCGCCTGCTTCAGTCGGCGTATCGCACATGGCAGGTGATGCCCCGATGGCGAGGATGACGTTGGCGGTGATGTCCATGACGACACCGTTGGTAAGACACTGGATAAGCGGTTCCTGGTCGCGGACCGCATGCATGATTTCTGAGTGGGCAGACGTAGCCATACTGACAATTCCCTTCGCTAGAACGACCTAGATCAGGTTCGACGGGTGTTTTCTCAGCGCCCCTTGTGGCAGGACGCACCCCGTTGCCTGGTTATACCCACATTAGCAGCCCTACTCAGCAGCCGTTCCCGGGGGTCGCTTCCCCTCCGCCCAGTTCGCGGATAACCGGCAGTGCAGGAAAAATGCGTTTGATGCCCTAGGATTCATGCATTTGGGCACCTAGGATTGATGCGTTCGGTACCCTACGATTCGTGCGTTTGATGCCCTAGGAACCATGACATACCTGGCACGCGCTCTCGACCTGCAGCTTAACGAACTACTCCCCTATGTCGGTGCAATTGCTATCGATGGGCCCAAAGGCGTCGGAAAAACAAGCACGGCAGAACAGCGTGCGACAACGACACTGCACCTAGACCGTGAGCAGGATCGCATTATCCTTCGCGCCAATCCCGCTTTCGACCACTTTCCTGATGGCTCAATCCTCATCGACGAGTGGCAACGGGTACCAGAAGTGTGGGACATTGTGCGTCGGGCGGTGGACGACGGGTGCGATCCAGGCCGCTTCCTACTTACTGGTTCAGCTACTCCCATTGCAGGCACCACGACACACAGTGGCGCTGGACGCGTGTTATCTTTGCGTATGCGCCCGATGGCCGTCTTTGAGCGTGGCTCCCGGGAAGATCTCATCTCCCTCAAAGAAATTCTTGCCGGTTCCGCCACCATCACTGGGCAGACCGATCAAACTTCCGCCGACTACGCGCATAGCATTGCGACGACAGGACTGCCCGGGCTGCAGAATCTTCCCCCGCTCGTACAAAAGCAGCACATCGCTTCGTACATCGACCGGATCCTTGACCGCGATTTACCCGACCAGGGCTATACGACGCGCAATAAGGCAGCACTCCTCGCCTGGATGCGCGCTTATGCCGCAGCAACAGCAACACAGGCAAGCTATTCAAAAATCCTAGATTCTGCGACACCTGGCGAGTCCAACAAGCCATCAAAAAAGTCATCTGCGACATACCGGGACAAACTCAGCGAGATTTGGATTCTCGACCCTTTACCTGCCTGGAATTTTGCCTCCGCCCCATTCCCACGCGTTTCCCAACAGACGACACATTTCCTTGCCGATCCCGGTCTTGCGCTGCACCTACTTGGATTGACCGAAAGGTCCCTTCAAGCTCCTCGGAATGCCCATATCTTTGGCTGCCTGTTTGAGGCTCTTGCGGTGCTCTGCATTCGCGTTGCCGCCGAGGCGAACTTCGCCACCGTCGGCCATTTCCGCACTCGCAATGGGGACCATGAAATCGATGCTGTTATTGAAAGCGCGGATGGGGGCATTATCCCCGTGGAAGTGAAACTGACACACACGCCCTCCCCCGAGGACGGAAAGCATCTCCTATGGCTGCGGAACGAGCTTCCGGAAGAGGTCGTCGACATGATCATCATCACAACCGGGGATCGGGCTTACCGCCGAGAAGATGGCATCGCCTGCATTCCACTTTCCCTGTTCGGGGTGTAACACGCACGACCAGAAAACGCCGTTGCGATGTGTCTATGCAGCGACGGACTCCGCTACCCGAGCGAGGCCAGGACACGGGTGAGGTGGTCGATGTCCGCGTAGGTGTTAAACGGGGCGAGGCCGATGCTCAAAGCACCGCCGGCCTCGAAGACGCCCATGTTTTCCAGCAAGGGGTCGTGCGGTGCGAGCGAGGTGACCAG
The DNA here is from genome assembly GCF_000411375.1 of Corynebacterium pyruviciproducens ATCC BAA-1742. Classification (GTDB taxonomy): domain Bacteria; phylum Actinomycetota; class Actinomycetes; order Mycobacteriales; family Mycobacteriaceae; genus Corynebacterium; species Corynebacterium pyruviciproducens. The sequence continues at coordinate 503,473 of NZ_KE150448.1, forward strand.
CGAATTGGAGAACAGGCGCTGCTGGACGGTCTCGGCGTCGATGCCTCGGACGACGAAGGTGAGGCGAGGGACGCGGTCGATGGCGGCCATGCCGTAGCCTGCCGCCTCGCCGGTGATGCCCACGAGGTGCACGTTATAGAGGCCACGCAGGGATTCGATGGCGTGGCGCAGGAGGCTCGACAGGTATACATCGAGGCTCGCCATCGACTCGCGGAGCCGATGGGCACGCTGCCCCTCAAGATCCTCCTCCAGGCCTGCATAGTGATCGATGAGCGGGGACACACCACCGAGGAGGCCGCTATCGATTGGGCCGACCTCGAGGGGGTGATCGAAGCGGGGGAACATAGAGGTATCGCGGAACACGAGGGCCGACAGGGTGGGGCCGCCGAGGGCCGCGAGATCCACAAGAACGATGTCCACACCGTAAGAGTCGATATCAATGGGGCGGTAGGGGGCGAGCGCCGTCGCGTCGAGAAGCACCCAAGCGCGGGAGGCGGAGTGGGTGATCTCCGCAATGTCCTCCACGGGGGTGGCGGTACCCACGTAGGGGTGAGCACCGGGGACGATGACCAGCCGGGTGGAGCCGTCGATCAAGTTACGGTACTGCCACGCGGGGATCTCGCCGGTGCCAAGATCCGGCTCGGCGATGGTCAGGTTGTAACGAGCGAACGCCTCGTTGAGGGCGTGATCGCGGGCACCGACGACACCGGAACGGCGCAGCCTGCCGGACATCGCGTGGCTCAGCGCGCGCACCAACACGAACGACGACGGGCCGAGAACAACATGGTCGCTGCGCACGGAGAAAAGATCGGCCACCGCACGGGTGGCGGAGGCGAGGTGGCTGGCGCCGAACACGGAATTTGCGGAGTGCCGGGAGCCGGGTTCGGGCGACTCGACAAGGGGGCCGGTACGGAAGGCTGTGGACACGCCAGAGACAACCTTCTCCGGAATCTGGGGGCGTTCACCTGCGTTGAGGTAGATCCAGCCTTCGCCGAGTGAGGTGTAGAGACCTCGCACTCGTGCGGCATCGTACATGCTGCGCAACCCCTTTCGTCGAACCTGCTCTCCCTTATCCTACTGCACACGGTTTAAGCTATACCTCGTGCACACTGACAATACTGATAAGGATCTGGCGCGCATTACCGCCACCGAGGTGAGGGACACCCCACCGAGCCAGTCGCGGACCTTCAAGGCCGCGTGGGCGGACCTTGTACGCGGGCTGAAGCAGTACGAACTGTGGCTCCAGCTGGGCTGGCAGGACATCAAGCAGCGCTACCGCCGCAGCGTCCTCGGCCCACTGTGGATCACCATCGCCACCGGCGTCATGGCCCTCGCCCTCGGCCTTTTGTACTCCCTGCTGTTCAAGATTCCGCTGGAGACCTTCCTCCCCCACGTCACCGTGGGGCTCATCATGTGGAACTTCATCTCCGGCTGCATCAAGGAAGGCTCGGACATCTTCATCGACAACGAGGGGCTCATCAAACAGCTGCCCAGCGCACTATCGGTACACGTGTACCGACTGGTGTGGAAACAGCTGTTGTTCCTGGGGCACAACCTTGTCATCTGGCTCATCCTCATGCTCATCTTCCCGCGTCCGCTGGGGTGGGACATTTTGCTGGTGATCCCGGCGATGGCACTGCTCGTAGTCAACGGCGCGTGGGTAGCCATGTTCTTTGGCATCATCGCCACGCGCTACCGCGACGTATCGCCCCTGTTGGAGGCCCTCACGCAGCTGTGTTTTTACGTCACCCCCATCGTGTGGATGACCGATACGCTGACCAACCAGGGCCCGGAGGTCGCCGGCCGCGCGAAGCTCGCGCTGCTCAACCCGCTGTACCACTACATGGAGGTGGTCCGCGCGCCGCTCATTGGCGCCCCGATCCACGCCTACAACTGGTACGTGGTCCTCGCCTGCACCGTCGTCGGCGTAGGCTTGGCACTCCTAGCAATGAAGAAGTGGCGCTTCCGCGTCAGCTACTGGGTGTAAAAATCGGAGATTTTTACACGTAAGAATCGGATTATTTACACCCCGCAAATAAGGAAGATTTTTACACGGGGAAAACAAGAGTTTTCCCCGCAGGAAGACGAAGTTTTCCCCGCAGGAAGACGAAGTTTTCCCCGCAGGAAGACGAAGTTTTCCCCGCAGGATAACGAAATTTTTCCCACGTAGCTCAACACAAAGGACTTGCATTGGTTTCCATCGACACCTACAACGCGTGCGTTGACTTCCCCATCTTTGACGCCAAGTCACGCTCGATGAAGAAGGCGTTCCTCGGCGCAGCCGGGGGCGTCATTGGCAAGACCGCCGACGATGTCATCGTCGTCGAGGCGCTCAAAGACGTCAACTTGCACCTGCGCGAAGGCGACCGCGTGGGGCTTGTGGGCCACAACGGTGCCGGCAAATCGACGCTCCTGCGCCTGCTGTCCGGCATCTACGAACCCACCCGCGGCTCCGCGGACATCAACGGCCGCGTCGCCCCCGTCTTCGACCTCGGCGTAGGCATGGACCCGGAGATCTCCGGGTACGAAAACATCATCATCCGCGGGCTGTTCCTGGGGCAGACCCGCAAGCAGATGAAGAAGAAGATGGACGAGATCGCCGAGTTCACCGAACTTGGGGACTACCTCAACATGCCGCTGCGCACGTACTCCTCCGGCATGCGGATCCGCCTGGCACTCGGCGTAGTCACCTCCATCGAGCCGGAGATTTTGCTTCTCGACGAAGGCATCGGCGCCGTCGACGCGGCCTTCATGGCCAAGGCCCGCGCCCGACTGTCCGAGCTGGTCAAGCGCTCCGGCATCCTGGTGTTTGCCTCCCACTCCAACGATTTTTTGGCCCAGCTGTGCACCACCGCCCTGTGGGTGGATCACGGCGAGATCCGCCAGGCCGGGTCCGTTCCGTCCATCATCGAGTCCTACGAGGGCAAGGAGGCCGCCGACCACGTTCGTCGCCTCCTCGACCGCATGGAGGACTAGGTGCCCACCCTCCACGTCCTGGCCTTCCTCGACGAGGAGGTCCCCGCCCGGCCCGGCGACAGCGTCCTTGTTCTTTTCGACGCTTCCCGCTCGCGCACCGAGGGCGACGCACTGTTTGCCCAGTTTGCGCGCCGCATGTGGGACCTCGGCGTGACCGATTACTGTCAGGCCGGTTTCCCGGCCCGGAACGATCCCACGCTGTGGCCCGCCATCCGCCAGGTGGTGGAGGAGAAGACGCCCGCCGGCGCGACACTTCGACTCTCGGCCAACCCGTGGGTGCAGGCCGCACTGAATAAGATGAACTCCATGGATATCGCTGCCGTCATCGTCACGCACAACCGCGTCGAACTTCTCCGCAACTCGCTCACCGTGGTGTGCAACCAGAGTTACCCCGTGCGGTGGGTGATCGTTGTGGACAACGGCGACCAGGAGGACGTCGACAAGCTAGTCCATGACGTAGCGGGCGAGCGGGCCGTGTACCTGCCCAGCAAAACCAACCTCGGCGGGGGCGGCGGGTTCGCCTACGGGTTCATGACCGCTCTGGCACTCGGAGCCGACGCCGTGTGGTGCGCCGACGACGACGGGCGACCCGAGGGACCCGACGTGCTGCAGACCCTCCTCACCTGCATGAAAGACCACGACCTCGACGAGGTTTCCCCCGTGGTGCTCAACCTCACAGAACCCGAAAAACTCGCGTTCCCCCTGCGCAGGGGCCTTGTGTGGCGACGCAAGCGCAGCGAACTCGGGCGCGGATTCCTGCCCGGCATCGCCAGCCTCTTCAACGGCGCCGTCATCACCGCCAAGGCCATGGAATCCATCGGCGTGCCCGATTATCGCCTGTTCATCCGCGGCGACGAGGTGGAATACCACCGCCGCCTTGCGCGCAGCGGCCTGAACTTTGGCACCTGCCTCGACACCGCCTACCTCCACCCCGACGGCTCCGACGAGTTCAAACCCATCCTCGGCGGGCGCATGCACACCCAGTACCCCGACAGCGATTTCAAGCGCTACTTCACCTACCGCAACAGGGGTTACCTCATGAACCAGCCGGGGATGCGCAAGCTTCTGCCCCAGGAATACGCCCGTTTTGCCTGGTTTTTCCTGGTACAAAAGAAAGACCCGGCCGGGTTCCGCGAATGGCTGCGGCTCCAGCGGCTCGGGCGCAAGGAACGGTTCGAACGGCCCTAGTTGCCGTTGCGGTTCTTGTTAAAGATGAACCATCGCTGGACAAAGAAGTTGATTACGGTGGCCACGCCCTGGGCCACCACAAACGCGATGGTGGCGGCGACGTAGCTGTTCATGTAGACATCGAGAAGCGAGAAGCCCTGATCGTAGATGAGGGTGTTGAGCACATAACTCATCCCGTAGAGGAGCCACACCTGCACAAACCGCTTGGTGGAGGCGCCCATGCCGAACGTCCACCGGCGGTTGATCATGTACGCTACGAGCGTGCCGACGATGAAGCCGATGGTGCGGGCGTAGAACGGCAACCACCCGAACCCGAACTGGAACAGGTAGGTCAGACCGATATCGAAGACCGCCGAAATACATCCGGAGACGATGAACCGGTAGCCCTGCTTGCCTAGAGAATCCACGCAGGGCAGTATAGCGACTTTTGCTAATTGTTCGGCAATGGCAGCGGCCGCGGGGCGGCGCCGTGCGCTTCCCGGCCCTTCTTGGTGCGCACCCGGCGAGCCTCCTTTTCCTCCCAAAACGCCGCGATATCCTGCACTACCTTGGCGTGGCACCAGCAGTTCTCCCCCACCGGGTCGCCGGTGTACATTGCTTTAAAATCCGCCGGATCTTTCGCCGTGGTGCCGGCTTTCGCGGCCAGCTCCCCCGCCCGCCAGTCGTGGGTATCCATGACGAACGCGCCGGTCATGACGTGGGCCGGCGGGTCCACCCAGGCGGAGGTGAGCTGGGAGCCGTCGAGCTGCCAGATCACGGTGTGATCTGGGCTTTTGTCCACCACGCAGATCATGCGGCAAACCAGGAAAGAGCGGCAATACCGGCACCGATGACCGTATGCGGGCGTTTCAGCGGCAGCTTATCGGCCAGCCAGTGGCGGCTCTTGTGGTCCAGCCAGGCGGTAACCACAAGGCCAGCGATGATCGCCGGGAACGCGTAGGACGGCAGGTCTTTCACCGGCTCCTCCTCGGGCACCGGCCGCGGCTCGTCGTGGGCGATGTAGACCGCCGCCGCTACCCCCAGGGCGGCATCGATGGCGAGGCGGGCCGGCAAAGAGTCCACGTAGTCCGGCAACGCGTACACCGCAAAGACGGTGGCACACAGAACAACCTTTTCGTCTGTTTCCATGGGTTCAGTATAGGCTTAGGGGCACTATGAAGTGGTTGAGAAGATTCAAGCAGTCACGCGGCGGCGCGGCGTCCGGCGAGCACATCGCAGCGACGCGCACCAACGTGCCCCTTGATGATCACATGACGCTCCTCTTCGCCCAGGAACTTCCGTTCCACCCAGCGGAGGAGCGGGCCATGATAGAAAAGATTCTGAAGGAATACCAAGGTCCCACGATCACGAGCCAGGACATGCTGCCTCAGCAAATTCGGGACCTGATGGATTTGTGAAGCGAGTAATCTAAGACAGGATATGACTACTGAGACGGGCGCATCCTCTTCCGCAGCTTCGGGCGGAAAGGGAGCCTACACCACAGAAGCACGTACACTGACCGGCTGGGGACGCACCGCCCCTACCACGGCAAACGTTCTTTTCGCCCACGGGGTGGACGAGATCGTCGCCGCCGTGAAGGATGCCGCTGACCACTCGGCAGCCGGCGACCACCGTGGCATCATCGCCCGCGGCATGGGCCGCTCCTACGGCGACCCGGCGCAAAACGCTGGCGGCATTGTTGTGGACATGACGGGCCTCAACACCATCCACTCCATCGACACGGCCACCGGTATCGTCGACGTCGACGGCGGTGTCACGCTGGACCAGCTCATGAAGGCCGCACTGCCCTACGGGCTGTGGGTTCCCGTGCTGCCCGGCACCCGCCAGGTGACCATCGGTGGCGCCATTGGGCCGGATATCCACGGCAAGAACCACCACTCCGCCGGCTCCTTTGGCAACCACGTTGTGAGCATGGAATTGCTCACAGCTGACGGTGAGATCCGTCACCTCGAACCCGATTCCGACGTGTTCTGGGCCACCGTCGGTGGTATGGGACTCACTGGCATCATTCTGCGCGCCCGCATCCAGATGACCCGCACGGAGACGGCCTACTTCCTCTCCGACACGGTGCGCACCAACAACCTCGACGAGACCATCGCCGAGCACTCCAACGGCGCCGAGGCGAACTACACCTATTCTTCCGCGTGGTTCGACTGCATCAACCCCGAGCCGAAGCTCGGCCGCGCCACCATCTCCCGCGGCAGCCTCGCCACGCTCGCGCAGCTGGAGGAGTTCGCCCCCAAGCTGGCCAAGGATCCGCTCAAGTTCAACGCGCCGCAGCTCATGACGGTGCCGGACATCTTCCCCTCGTGGACGATGAACAAGCTCACTCTCAACACCATCGGTGAGCTGTACTACATGATGGGCAAGGACTCGAAGAACGACGTCAAGAATCTCACGCAGTTCTACCAGCCGCTCGACCTCATCGGCGAGTGGAACCGCGGCTACGGCAAGGCCGGGTTCCTCCAGTACCAGTTCGTCGTGCCCACCGAGGCCGTCGAGCCGTTCAAGGAGATCATCAAGGACATCCAGGCCTCCGGCCACTACTCGGCCCTCAACGTGTTCAAGCTGTTCGGCGAGGGCAACAAGGCGCCGCTGTCCTACCCCATGAAGGGCTGGAACGTGTGCGTGGACTTCCCCATCCGCAAGGGCCTCGGCGCCTTCCTCGACGAGCTGGACCGGCGCGTCATGGAGTTCGGCGGCCGCCTCTACCTGGCCAAGGAATCCCGCACGAGCGCCGAAAACTTCCACAAGATGTACCCGGGCCTCGAGGGCTGGCTCAAGCTGCGCAACGAGCTCGACCCGCACGGCGTTTTCGCCTCCGACATGTCCCGCCGCCTCGAACTGAAGTAAGGAATACACCATGCTCAATGCAGTAGGAGAAGCACAAAACATCCTCCTTTTGGGAGGCACCAGCGAGATCGGGCTGGCCATTGTAAAGGAATTCCTGCCCGCCCACGTCACCCTCGCCATCCGCCCCGGCTCCAGCCACGCCGAGCAGGCCAAGGCCGAGATCGAGTCCGCCGGCGCGCGCAGCGTCCGCGTCATCGACTTCGACGCCCTGGACTTTGCCAGCCACCCGGGCGTTATCGACGAGGCCTTCGACGGCCACGATTTTGACATCGCCATCGTTGCCTTCGGCATCCTCGGCGACAACGAGGAGCAGTGGCAGGACCAGGCCAAGGCCGTGGAGGCCGTCCAGACCAACTACACCGCCGCCGTCTCCGTCGGCGTGCTGCTGGGCCAGAAGTTCAAGGCCCAGGGCCACGGCACCATCGTGGCCATGAGCTCCGTGGCGGGCATGAAGGTGCGCCGCTCCAACTTCGTCTACGGCTCCGCCAAGGCGGGCCTCGACGGCTTCTACGGCCAGCTCGGCGAGGCCCTGCGCGAGTACGGCGTCAACGTTCTGCTCGTCCGCCCCGGCCAGGTACGCACCCGCATGTCTGCGGGCGTGAAGGAGGCCCCACTCACGGTCAACCGCGAGGATGTGGCCAAGGCGGTGCACGAGGCTGTGGTCAAGCGCGACGACACCGTGTGGGTCCACCCGGCGTTCGAGTACGTCTCCCTCATCCTCAACCACATTCCCAAGCCCATCTTTAGAAAGCTCCCCTTCTAATAATGGGCAGCGAGTACGCTCCGGACCGCCTCTCCATCGGCGCTACGCTTGCGGCCATGGCCGCATCAGCCCTGGGGGGCGGTGCGGCGACGCTTCTCGTGTGGTTCATCCTCAGTGGCACCAACCTGCCCGCGTTTGCCAACTCCAACCTCACCACCGCCGTCGCCACCGCGGGCACCGTCGTGATCTGCGTTGTCGTCGCCGTGGGGTGCTGGCTGTGGCTCCACGGGCCGAAACAACTTAAGCCACTTGTGTACCTTGCGTGCTATCTGGCACCAGCCGGGATCGTGTGTACCACCACCGCCATCCCCCTGTCCACCACCAGGCTCTGGCTCGACGGCATGACCGGCGACCAAGAGTTCCGCACGCAATTTTTAACCCGGCTCACCGACTCGTGGCACCTGTCGGACATGAACTACATCGACATGCCGAGCTTCTACCCCTCCGGGTGGTTCTGGCTCGGCGGGCGCATGGCCAATCTCCTCGGCCTGCCCGGCTGGGAAGCCTTCCAGCCGTGGGCGCTCGTCTCCATCGCCGCCGCCGTGAGCCTGCTCACCCCCGTGTGGCAGCGGATCGTCGGTTCGGTGCCTGTAGCCACCGGGATCGCGCTCGTCACCACGTGCATCGTACTCGTCGTCTCCGCGGCCGAGCCCTACGCGGCCATCGTCGCCGCCGGCAGCTCCGCCGCCATGGTGCTCGCCGGACGGGCGCTGCGCGGCGCCCCGTGGGCACTTGCCGGGGTCACCATCTACCTCGGCATCTCCGCGTCCATGTACACGCTGTACACCTCCGTCCTCGCCGGCACCCTCATCGTCGCCGCGGCGCTCGTTAGTGCGTTGGTGACCCGCTCCTTCTCCCCGTTGATACGCATGATCATCATTGGGGTTGGCTCGAGCCTCATCGCGCTGACGGTGTGGTTCCCCTACCTCAAGGCGGTGCTCACCGGCCAGCCGCGCTCCGGCGCGACAAGCCTGCACTACCTGCCGTACTCCGGGGCGCAAGTGCCGCTTCCCATGTTCAGCTTCTCCCTCATCGGGCTTTTGTGCATGATCGGCATCGTGTACATGGTGCTCAACGTCCTTGATACCGACGTCATGAGCCTCACCATCACCGTCATCGTCACGTACTGCTGGATCGTCGCCTCCATGGTCGCCTCGCTCGCCGGCACCACACTCCTCGGCTTCCGTCTCGACGCCGTCATCGCAATTTGCTTGTCGACGGCCGGTGTCTTGGGGCTCGCCCAACTCCACCTCACCTACCTGCCCACCAGGCCCCGCGTCACCGCGGCTGTTGCTGTTGTGATCGCCCTCGCCGGCATCTACTACGCCCAGGGGATCCCCGCCCGCAACCAAACCGCCATCGACCGGGCCCACTCGGACACCGACGGCTACGGCGAGCGCGCCGACCGGTTCGCCCCCGGCTCCGCCACGTTCTACGAGGCACTCAACGACCAGCTGCGCACGCGCATCGACTCCCCGGCTGATGCAGTTGTGCTTACCGACGAACGGTCCTTCCTCGCCGTCTACCCCTACCGGGGCTTCCAGGCCATGACGAGCCACTACGCCAACCCCCTCGGCCAGTTCGACCTGCGCAACACGCTCATCGAGCACTGGGCCGACTCCTCGTGGAACGAGCTCTCGGACCCAGCCGCCTTCAAGGACACCCTCGCCGGCTCCCCGTGGGAACCGCCGCAGGCGTTCATCTTCCGCGGCGACGCCGACGACATGGAGACAGGGTGGAAATACGACCTCGCCGAGGACATCTACCCCAACGATCCCAACGTCCGTTTCCGCGGTATTTTCTTCAACCCCGCCGTCTTTTCCGCTCCATACTGGGACGTGGCCCAAGTTGGCCCGTTCGTAGTAGTGACCCTAAACTAAGTTGCCGTGCTGACCCTTGACAAGCTAAAAAAGCTGGCGATCGCCTCTGGCATCGTCGGCTTCCTTCTGTTTATCCTCACGCCATTCCTCCCCGTCAACCAGACGCAGTCGACCATCCACTGGCCGCAGGGAGACAACCAGTCCATCACCGCGCCGCTCATGAGCTACGCGCCCGAGAAGCTCGAGGCCACCATCCCCGTCGCCGCCTTCGATGAGCTTCACGACGGCCAGAACCTCCTGCTCGGCACGCTACCGCAGGACTCCAAGGATGCCACGCAGCGCGGCCTGTTCATTCGCCTCGGCGACAACGGGCTCGACGCTGTGGTCAAGGATAAGGTCATCTTCTCCATCACGCAGGAAGACGTCGACAAGCTAGCCCCCACAGACGAGCTGACGCTCACCAGCGACGCCGACAAAACAACGGTCGCCCTCGGTACCCACGAGGGCGAGGCGACTGGCGACGAGCGACCACAAGTCACAGGACTATACACAGAACTCAACCGGGACGCGGAGATCCCCGGCCTGTCTGCCGACATCACCGTCAACAGCCGCTTCACCTCCTCGCCGAGCCTCATCAAATACCTCGCCATGTGGGGCGGCATCGCCTGCCTCCTCGTTTCGCTGTTCAGCCTGTGGAAATTCGACCAGCTCGCCGGCGACCACACCTCCGAATACACGCCCCGCTGGAAATCCATCACGCTTCTCGACGGCGTCGTCGCCGCCATCCTCCTCTTCTGGTACTTCATCGGCGCCAACACCTCCGACGACGGCTTCATCCTCACCATGGCCCGCCAGTCCCACGCCGCCGACTACATGGCCAACTACTACCGCTGGTACGGCGTCCCCGAATCCCCCTTCGGCGCGCCCTACTACGACCTGCTGGGCTTGATGACGTACGTGTCCACGTCCTCCATCTGGGTCCGCCTCCCCCAGTTGGTGGCGGCGGTGCTGACGTGGCTGTTGTTGTCGCGTGAGGTCCTCCCCCGGTTGGGGCAGAAGATAACAGAGAGGCGAGTTGCGCACTGGACCGCCGCGTTGGTCTTCCTCGCCTTCTGGCTGCCCTACAACAACGGCATTCGTCCGGAGCCCATCATCGCCGCACTGGCGCTTCTCACGTGGGTGCTGGTGGAGAAGTGCTTCGCCACCAACCGGTTGCTGTACGGCGCCATCGCCGTCATCGTTGCCACCATCGCTCTCGGCGCCGGACCGACTGGTCTGATGGCCGTCGGCGCTCTGCTGGCGGGCATCCCCGCGTTCATCCGAATGCTGCACAGGAGGCGCTCGCTGGGGATCGTGGCGCAGCTCGTTCCGTTCCTACCCACCGGCTTTGCCATCCTCATGGCCGTGTTCGGCGACCAGACGTTACGCACCGTCACCGAGGCTGTGCACGTCCGCTCCGCAAAGGGGCCATCACTGCCGTGGTACCTCGAATGGGTGCGCTACGAGACGCTCATGGGTAACAACGTGGACGGATCGTTCACGCGTCGGTTCGCGGTCATCCTCATGTTCGCGGCTGTTGTTCTTGTGATTGCCTCGACGCTGCGCCACGGCGGAGTCATCGGGGCCGCGAAAGCGCCAACGTTCCGCCTCGTCATGATGTTCGCACTGACCATGTTCGCGTTCTGCTTCACGCCCACCAAGTGGTCGCACCACTTCGGCGTGTTCGCAGGCCTCGGCGCGGCGCTGGCGGCGCTGGCGGCCATCGTCGTCTCCCAGATCGCGCTGCGGTCCGTCCGCAACAGGCTGCTCATCTTCGGGGCGTTCCTGTTCCTGCTCGCGTTCTGCCTCGCCGGGCAAAACGCGTGGTGGTACATCTCCTCGTTCGGGGTGCCGTGGTTTGACAAGTCCATCCAGTTCAGGGGCGTGGAGGCGTCGACGGTGATGCTCGTCATCGCCCTGCTGGTACTCCTGGTGGGCGTGGTGTTTGGATTCCTCGACGAAGTGCGGGAGGTGAGAGGAGACCGGGAGAGGACGGGTCGTCGACTAGCGAAATTCGACGGACTGTTCGCCGCGCCCATCGCCGTCCTCGCCGCCCTCGTCGTCCTCTTCAGCTGCCTCAGCCTGGGCAAAGCGTTCGTGTCGCAGTACCCGGCGTACAGCGTCGGGCTGGGCAACCTGCGCGCGCTGACAGGCAAGACCTGCAACCTCGCCGAAGACGCACTCCTTGAAACCAACACCAACGACGCATTCCTCACGCCCCTCGAAGGCACCCTCGCCGACTCGCTTGACGACGGAAACTCCCAGGGATTTGGCCCCAACAACATTCCCGAAACCATCGTCGGCGGAGGCGTGGACACCTCAGGACGCTCAGCCGGAACCGTGGCTGGTGCCAGTGATGCAGATGAGGACACTGCCTCAGGAGACTCAGCCGGGAGCAGTACTTCGACCCAGGGCGCACGCGCCGAGCAAGGCGCCAACGGCTCCAACATTCGCCTGCCTTTTGGCATCGACTACACCAAGGTCCCCGTCATGGGATCGCAGCGGAATGGGGCGCAGTTCGGGTCCAAGATAGAAACCAAGTGGTATGCGCTGCCGGAGACGGATAACCCGCTGCTCGTCATCTCCGCGGCTGGTAAAGTTGCGCACCATGATATCAACGGCGTGAAACAACCGGGGCAGAAACTCGTCGTCGAGTACGGAAAACGCGACGGACAGGGCGTCGAAAAGCTAGGTGAAGTGGAACCGATGGACATCGGACCGGCGCCCCAATGGCGCAACCTAAGGGTGCCGCTTGACCAACTGCCGGAGGAGGCCGACGCGGTGCGAATCACAGCAGAAGACACAAACCTCAACGGGGATGAATGGGTGGCCTTCACCCCACCGCGCGTGCCCCAGCTGGCACCCCTCAACGAGGTCATCGGCTCCGAAAAGCCGGGGCTCCTCGATTGGGCGGTCAGCTTGCAGTTCCCGTGCCAGCGGTCGTTCGACCACTACGCGGGTGTTGCGGAAGTGCCCGAGTACCGCATCTCGCCGGACCACCCGGGGAAGGTGACGCTGTCGCCGTTCCAGGATTACAACGGCGGCGGTGTGATGGGTATTGCGGAGGCTGTCAATAAGGGCCGGGAGATCCCCGGGTACCTGAAGGATGATTGGCAGCGCGATTGGGGCTCCATCGAGGAGTATTCGTTGCGCACGAATAGTCTCGGGGAGGAGCCTAAGCAAGCCGCGGTTGATACGGAAGTGATTACCCGCTCGGGTCTGTGGTATCCGGGTCCGATGGCGACGGAGTAGCGCGCCTGGCTTCGAGAACCTGGCGCACGAGGTTGTAGCCGCACCACCTGTTTTCCGGCTGGTCGTTGTATTGCAGCGGCCCGCCGCCGGGTGGTCGGTAACCGACGCGGCCGGTGGAGTCGCGTTCGAGGTGGCCGTTGAGGGGGTGATCGGGGAAATCGTCGTTTTGGGCGTTGTGGGAGACGCAGATGCCGGAGAGGGTGTCGGAATCTGTTTTGCCGCCGCAGGCGAAGGAGATGAGGTGGTGGGCGGCGCCGTTCATGACTAGCTCGTGGCAGCCGGGCCAGGGGCAGACGATCTGCATGATTTCGTTGGCGGCGCGCTGGTTATCGTTGGCGAAGCGGCGGCGCTCGATTTCGTAATTGCCGAGGATGTGGGCTTCCCTGTCGACGATGGTGAGCCAGCCGGTGTCGGCGAGGGCAAGTTGGGCGAGCTCGTCGAGGTCGTACACCTCCCCGGTTGTTGTTTGGACCTTGGCTTCCTTGCCGGCGTAAAAGGCCTTGTCGAGGACGAGGATGAGCGCCGGTTTGTATTCGGTGGGTTTGAACTCGCCGCCCTCGGAGAAGGCGAGGTCGGCGAAGGCTTGGCCCTTGCCACGGCAGAGGTCCATGGTTTTGGGTGCGAGCTCGGCGAGCCGTGCGTTGATCCGGTTGATCTTCGCCGCGGTGTCGCGCAGGATGAGTTGCTTGTTGCCCTGGGCGTCGGCCTTCTTGGACACAAACACCCCCCGGTTGTTGCTGAAGGTGTCCTTGTTGAGCTCCCGCACGAGCTCGGTTGCTTTCGCTTTCAGTCCGTCACACGTCAGGCTTGTCGACGCCTGGATGAGCTGCAAACGGACGTTGTCTGTCTCCTCACGCGACGGCGCGTTGATGGAATTGCACGCCCGCGAAATAATCATGAGGCGCGTGAGGGAGAGTTCGTGGGCCAAGGCGCGCTGGTTCTGCGGCGCTTTGGCCCAGGCGTTGGCGCAGGTGACCAGCGGCCGGATGTCGCCGGGAAGGCAGTCGGCGGCGAGCGCGAGTTCCGCAATCTGGTTTTTGCGTAGCCCAGAAAACCCCTCGAGGATCTCCATCCCCGAGGAGCGCTGTGCGAGGAACTCCTGTGGCATCATACTTATTAGACGGGTCACAGGGGCCCCACGGTTCCCTACCGGGAGGAATTATCTAACAAAATGAGCAAATCGCCGAGGGTGTACTTGCCGGAGGCGGCCATCGTCTTCAAGTCCTCAACCGGGAGCTTGTTTTGGGAGGACAGCTCGATCATCACCCGAGCGAGGTCGAAGGCCTTGGGGAGGTCGATACCGGCCTTCGTCGCGGCGTCGACAAGCTCAGCGGAGGCAAGGACGTTACCCTCAGCGATACCGAGGATCGCGTGGGCGAGGGGCTGGGAGGTGCCGCCGAAGTCCGGGCCACCGAAGTTGTCGGTGGGCTTGAGGAGGGTGCCGATGCCCAGCGCGTTGCCGGCGGCGTAGGCGTTGAGCTGGTCGCGGGTGCCGTTGAAGAGGTTGAGATCAACCTCGTTCAAAATGCCGGAGACGCGGCCGTGGTCGGAGCGCTGCCAGAACGTCATGTAACTCCAGCCACCAGGAATATCAGCCGGGGGAGTGTTTTGCCACGCCGCCAACCACAGCGGATACTGCGAAAACTCCTTCGTGTTGCCCATCTGCTCGTACCAGAAGTAGCGGTACGTGTAGATCATCGGCGTTTTGCCGGTGAGGCGCTGGGTCTCGGAAAGGAAATCACGGGTCCAGTTTTGCAGAGCAGTGACGCCGAGGCCGTCGGTCTCTTCCAAGTCGAGGACAGGCGGGAGGGAGGCATCTGCCTGCTTGATGACGTCGGCGAAGTAGCGGGCCTGGGCCTTCGCGTCGGTGCCGGGGCGGGCGTAGTGGTAGGCGCCGACGTGCAATCCTGCCCCACGGGCCTCTTTAACATCAACCGGGAAGTGGGTGTTTGCAAAGCCCACGCCCTCCGTCGCCTTAATAAACGCAAAGTCTTGGGAGGAGTTGGCTACTTGGTGCCAGTCGATGGCCGCGCCGCCGGGGTGCTGGTGGCCGGCGATGTCGATGCCGGAGGAGAGGGCGGGGAGGGCTTGCGCACCCCCGGCTGATGCGATTGTGGCTACAACAGTGAGCAGAGAAATTACGCGCTTCATGGGGCGAATGTTACCACATTCGTCACACTAGTCACACGCGTAACAGGAGGGCGGGTGTGTCGTAGCGGTGAACGTCGGCACGCGCGGCGCGCAGAGCGTGGATGCAGACTGCTATGAACACCGCGTAGAGGGCGACGGCGCAGAAGATGAGGGAGACAACCTGAACCCACACCTGCGGGGGCTGAAGGTTCCACCAGAAGTGGAAGAGCGTCGACAAGCCCCAAAAACCGAGGGCGACCACAAACGAGCGGGAGGTGAAGAGCCACAGGCCGAGGCCGTAGGCGAGGATGCCGGTGAACATCATGTGGAGGCCCGGGCCGGCAACGGTGCGCGCGCCCCACATTTCCAGCATGCCGAGGATGTCGGAGGACGGGTGGTAGAGCGCGCCGGCGATGCCGTAGCCCAGGTTTTCCACCGCCTCGAAGCCGAGGCCGACGAGAATTCCAATGGACAGAGCGTGGTAGGGGCGGGTGATGCGCGGGCAGAGGTAAATGATGAGGAAGGCGCCGAGTCCCTTGGCGGCCTCCTCGGGAAGCGCGCCGGCGAAGGACGCCATGGTGAGCTCGCTGCCCGCCAACCGCGTCGCCTCCATGAAACCGGAGCTGCCGGCCACCACGAGCACCAGGGATGTGCCTCCGCCCCAGGCGAGAGCAGCAGCAACCCACCGCCACGTCAGCCCCACGGGCCACAACCGGGAGGTGGAGAGCAACCAGTAGAAAAGTGCCACCCACGCGCACGCGAACACGAGCGAAACCAGGCCCGCCACCGGCGAGGCGATGATGGAGGCG
Source organism: Corynebacterium pyruviciproducens ATCC BAA-1742 (assembly GCF_000411375.1). Taxonomy (GTDB): domain Bacteria; phylum Actinomycetota; class Actinomycetes; order Mycobacteriales; family Mycobacteriaceae; genus Corynebacterium; species Corynebacterium pyruviciproducens. The sequence goes on from NZ_KE150448.1 coordinate 519,303, forward strand.
AGGCTCACGAGGAGCCCCGCGACCGAGCACGCAAGTCCAAGGTAAAGCCACCACTTCATTAGGCGTTCACCGCCTGCAGGGCCTCGATGGTGGGGCTGATGAGCACGCCGGAGGCGACGGCGACGGTGTACGTCTTGTCCTCCCCGGTGGGGGCGAGGATGACGGCGGTGTCGCCGTCACGAAGTACGGTGACCGAGCCCTCGGTGGTGGGCCGGTTATCGGTGGGCAGGTACATCTCGGCCCGCCACAGGCGGGTGGCGGCGAGCGCCGGGTCCTTAATCCCGCCCAGCTCGGCGGAGCGGACGTAATCGGTCCCGCACTTGTAGCCGGTGAGCATCCCCGAGCCGAAATCGCGCTCGCACTGGGGCGAGGCGGGAAGGGGGATCTCGTCGCCGACGGTGACCGCCTCCCTGGCTGGGGCGCCAGTAAACAGAAGTGGCAACCCGGCTGGGGCGAAGAGGTACGCCAGGACCGCGACCACGGCCAGTACGCTTACAGTAGGTTGTAACTTGTAATGCACGCCACCCGATTGTAGGAGAAAATCACGTGAAAGACTTATTCGAGATTGTCAACGGCGAGTGGTACCGGGAGACGGATATTCCCGCCGAGTACGCCTCGTGGGGGACGTTCCAGGAGCTGCGCCTCGATTCGCTCAAGCAGTGCCGCAGGCTCGCGGAGGCAGACCAGGGCCTGGTGGGAACAGCGTACCGCTCGTTTATGGAGCACCGCGGCGAGGTGAGCGACCTCGAGTTCGATTACCTTGACAAGCCGCTGCCGGAGGCGCTCGGGGAGCTCGACAAGATCGGTGTGACTGCTCCGGCTTCGTTCTTTGTGGAGAAGTCCGCCGACAGTGAGGACGCCGTGGCCTACATCGTCCAGGCCGGCCTCGGGCTTCCCGACGAAGCCTACTACCACGCCCCCGAGCACGCCGAGACGCTGAAGAAGTACGAGGAACACGTCGCCCGCATGCTCGAGCTCACCGGCCGGAAGGAGAAAGCCGCCGACGTCCTCGCCGTGGAGCACTACCTGGCCCGGGGTCACTGGGACAACGTCGCCTGCCGCGACGCGGTGAAGACCTTCAACCCGATGGAGCTAAGCTCGCTGGGAGACAACGTCCAGACCATGTTGCGCACCATGGGGCTTTCCGACGGCACCGTCATCGCCTGCCAGCCCTCCTACCTCGAGCACCTGGAGACCGCTTTCACCGAGCTTTCCGACGAGCAGTGGCGGGCCTGGGCCGTGTGGCACATCGTCAGCTCCCGGGCCGGGTTGCTTTCCGACGACCTGTCGGCCGCCAACTTCGACTTCTACGGTCGCGTCCTCTCCGGCTCCGAAAAGCAACGCGACCGCTGGCAGCGCGCCCTCGGGTTTGTCGAGGGAGGACTCGGATTTGAGCTAGGCAAGCTGTACGCCGCCGAATACTTCCCCGAATCGTCCAAGAAGGAGATGCTCGAGCTCGTCAGCTACCTCCTCGCCGCCTACCGGGAGCGCATCTCCCACCTCGACTGGATGACAGAAGCCACCCGTGACAAGGCGCTGGCCAAGCTCGAGCTTTTCACCTCCAAGATCGGCTACCCCGATGAGTGGCGCACCTACGACGTGGAGCTGTCCGAGGACGATCTGGTGAGCAACTCCCGGGCGCTCGCCCTCAACGCGCACAACTTCCACCTGTCCAAGCTGGGCAAACCGTACGACCGCGGCGAGTGGGTGATGACGCCGCAGACAGTCAACGCGTGCTACAACCCGACTGTCAATGACATCACGTTCCCCGGCGCGATTTTGCAGGCGCCGTTCTACTCGCCCACCCACTCCCCGGCTGAGAATTTTGGGGGCATTGGTGCGGTCATCGGCCACGAGATCGGCCACGGCTTTGACGATCAGGGCTCCCGCTACGACGGCCGCGGCAACCTCGAGGTGTGGTGGACCGACGAGGACCGGGCCGCCTTTGAGAAGCTCACCGCGGCGCTCGTGGGCCAGTTCCAGGGGCTCGTCCCCATCGCCTTGGAAGGACAGGACACCCCGGGCGTCAACGGCGAACTCACCCTGGGCGAGAACATCGGCGATCTCGGCGGCCTTGGCATTGCGCTGGTGGCATATAAGAAATACGCCGCCGACCACGGGGAGGACGTGGACCTCGTCTCGTTCTTCACCTCGTGGGGCAAGTCGTGGCGGCAGAAGACCCGCCCGCAGATGGCGGCGCAGCTCTTGGCCATCGACCCGCACTCCCCGTCGGAGTTCCGCTGCAGCGTCATCCCCAAGAACATCGACGAGTTCTACGAGGCTTTCGACGTGGAGGACGGGTTCGCGCCGGAGGAGCGCGTGACTATCTGGTAATCAGCGCCATGATGGCATCGCGTTGCGTCCACAGCGCGGTGCCAAGCGCCGCCAGGACGGCGAGGATCGGCATGACAACACCGGCGACTTGAAGGTCCGAGCTTGTCGACGCCTCCGGTTCCGGTTCCTCGCCAGGTTTCGGCGTCACGATGACTGTGGCGGTCGCGGTGGCGGTTTCCGTCGCCGTCGCCGTCGGTGCGGTGGTCTCCTTGTCTCCGGGCAGGGTGGTGTGGGTGCCGGGGTTATCAGGCAGCGGGGCGAGGCGCTGCTTGTTGAGCGTCACGGTGTCTACCACCGAGCCGTCGTCGACGTTGTAGGTGGTGAGCGTAAGCTTCTCGGGGCTCACCTCCACGTTGGTGTAATCGGGGGTGTAGTCCTGGTTCCAGTAGGCCACCTCGGGGCGCACGAGGCTCTGCGCCACCGACTCCTCGTAGGTGAGCTGGGGGAGGCGCTTGGTGCCGGAGGCAGCGAAATCGTAGAACTTGGAGCCGGTAGAGCTGTTGGCTGTGTAGTACAACACCTCGTTGCCCCTCGGGGTGAGGTTTGTTTCAGTGGTGGTACGGGGCGTGGTTCCCGCCATGAGGTAGGAGCGCGAGTGGAGGTGCTCGTGCCCGTTGAGCACCACATCCACGCCCAGCTGACTCATAACCGGGCCCAGTTCGGCGGCAATATCCCGGGGCTTGGATTCGAAGGCATGCCAGCTGTGGGCGTACGGCGCATGGTGGAAGGTGACGATGATCCAATCTTTCCCCGCCCCCGCGGTGGCCACCGCCGTGCGCAGGTAATTGACCATCGCCCCGTAGTTGATGCCATTGCTGTCCAGCCCCACGATGAGCGCGTTATTGTACTCGTAGTAGTAGTTGTAGCCCTGGGCATTGGGCAGGTTGAAGTGGCGGGCAAAAGCCACGGGGCTATCGTCGTGGTTGCCGTTTTGCACCGCCAGGCGGTACTGGCGGAGCTCGGAGGGGGAGAAAAAGGCAGCGTATTGATCCTGGTCAAGGGAGTAGTTCACCTGATCGCCTGAGGTGACGAGGAAGGCGGCATCCGGATGGGCACCAGTGGACACGTTGAGCGCCTTGGCCCATCCTTCGGTATCTGAGGTGAGGTTGCCGGCGCCGATTTGCGGGTCGCCGTAGAACAGGAAGTTCCACGAATCGGCCGCGGGCTGTGTTTTCAGATCGAACCATATGGTCCAGCCCACCTCGTCTGAACCGACACGGTACTGGTAGGATTCGCCGGGGGTGAGGCCCGTGAGGTTGGCGAAAGTGGAATACTCGGCGCGCGTTGTGGTGAGCCGGGTGTTGGTGCCCGCCACCCTAGTGACGTGCCCGGAAGCATCCTTCACCTCCACGTACTGCTGCTGTCTTGACGGCATATACCAGGACATGTTCGCGCTGGTCTCATCAGGCCCGACGCCGAGGTAAAGATCGTAGGAGTTAGCAGTCTGCGCGACGGCAGGAACCGCGAGCCCCGCGGAGAGCATGGTGGCGGTGATGCCCGCAGCGATGATCGTACGAAGTGACATAGTGGGTTACCTTCCTAGAAGCTGGTTGATCTGCGGGCCGAACTGCTGGAACACGAGGGCACCAAGGGCCCCGAGGATGCCGAGCACGCTGACCACGATGGAGGCGATGGCGGCATTGTCGGAGGAACCCGCCGCGCTCGGCTCGTCCGTGGCGGTCGGGCTGGCGGTGGGTTTGAGCGTTGTCGTGGCCGTCGAGGTGATCGTCGTCGTCGATGTCGAGGTAGACGACGTCGATGTCGACGGCTTCGCGGTGGTGGGATGCGCTGGCGCATCGTTGTTGACCAGAGTCACCTTATCGATGACGTAGGGTTGGTCAGCGTCGTAGGTGGTAAACGTCAGCTGCTCGGGCGTGACCTGCACCTTGAGGTAGTCCGGATCGTAATCCTGCCGCCAGTACGCCGTCCACGGGTAAGCCGGGTGATTGAAATCATCCGAATACTCCATCCGGGCATTCGGAACGGATTCACCGAACCGATCTTGGAAGTCGTAGTACTTGCCCGCGCCCGTCGACGTGCTAGTGATGTACAGGACCTCGCCGTCCTTGGGCTCGAGACGATCGCCACGTGTGCCCAGCCCGGTACCCACCGGCTCCGTTCCGTTCATGAGGTGGGAGCGGGTGTAGATGTGATCGTGGCCGGAGAGCACCGCGTCCACTCCGAGCTCGGTGAACACCGGCGCGAGGTTCTCCCGAACCTGCTTCACGTCACTATCCGTGACGTGGGAGCCCTGGGAGAACGGCCCGTGGTGGAGCATAACCACGATCCAGTCATTGTTGGAACCATGATCCGCCACCGTCTTTTTAACAAACTCGGTGTGCTTATCAAACCGCAGATCGTTGGTATCCAGGCCGATGAACAGGACGTTGTTCTTTTCAAAGTAGTAATCCTGAATGTCTTCTTCCTGGTTCGGGTGGGAGAAGAACGCTTTATAAAACTCCATCGCGCCGGAGTACGTCTCGTGGTTGCCGGGGATGGTGGACAGAGGGATGTTTCGCACCTGCGGAGACTCGAGGAGCGCGCGGTGTTGGTCGACCGCGGAGCCCCAGCCCTCCACCTGGTCGCCGACGGAGACGAGAAGCTGTGCATCGGGCACGTCCGCGGTGGCGGCGTCGACGGTATTCATCCACGTGTTCTTTTGCGCGTCGATAAGCGTGTTGACGCCGATCTGCGGGTCACCGAAAACGAGGAAGTTCCAGTTGCCGTCACCGTCATCGGTGGTGTACTCGTACTCCGCGCTCCACCCGGTTTCCTCCGAACCCACCTGGTAGCGGTAGGTCTCCCCGGGCTCCAGGCCAGTGATGGTGGCCGTGCGGGCTTGGGTGAGAAGTTGAGCAGTGGGCGGGACTGAAGCGTCGACAAGCCTGGTCCCAAAGGAACCAGTGACCTTGAGCTGCTCGGGGGCGGTGCCCACCGTCTGCCAGGACACAATGGCCTCGGCGCCGGTCGAGCCAGGCTGGAGAACCACCGACGATTGGGGGCCGGTGGCGGCCGCGAGCTCCACCGCCGGGGCGACCTCGGCGCGATCCTCCTGCGCAACGACGTAGTACGAACCGGTCAGGGCGAGCGAAACGGCGGTGACCGAGCCGATAATCCAACGATAACGAGACACAGCAAACCTCAACAGTTCAAGCTTCCAACAATGACGCACTCAGCTTAGGAACAGCGGGTAACGCGACCGTAACCTGAGAGTTACCTAAGAGTGAACTTTTTCCAACTCGAAAACCCCTGAACACCGTGTAAATTTGCAGCAGTCTCCCCCGCCATATGACATTCACATGAATTCATGGTGAACTCGGTCTGCACGCCACCTGGGTGGCCCTAGGGTGAGAGATTATGTCGACTGAAAACACCCTGTCTCGGCGCCGTTTCCTGGCCTACTCGGCGCTCATAACTGCAGGTACCGCCGTGGCCAGCTCCGCCGTCGCCCACGGCGGCCCCCGTGACCAGTCCATCGCCCCGCTCGACTTATACAACCAGGCATCCCGCGCGGGACTCCCGTTCCTCCATTCCGTGGCCAGCGGCGATCCGTTGCCCGATTCCGTCATCCTGTGGACGCGCATCACCCCCGACCGCGACAGCCTCCCCGGCTCCGGCATCGGCCCCGACGTGCAGGTGAAGTGGGAAATCGCCCCCGACACCGGGTTCACCGACATCGTGGGCGAGGGCACTGCCACAGCCACCGCAGAGCACGACCACACCGTGCACATTGACGTGCGCGGACTCGCCCCCAACACAATCTACTACTACCGTTTCACCGTCCTCGACGGCGAGCACCGGGGCGCGGTGTCCCCCATCGGGCGCACGAAGACGGCGCCGGCCTACGATTCCTCCCCCACATCCATGTCCTTCGCCGTGGCCTCCTGCGCAAACTGGGAGTGCGGCTACTTTTCCGCCTACCGCGACATGGCGCAGCGCGGCTACAACGGCGAGCTCGACCTCGTCGTGTTCCTCGGCGATTACCTCTACGAGTACGCCACCGGCGAATACGCTGGTAAATCCGGCATCAGCCGCGTTCACCACCCGCAGTGGGAAATCACCACGCTGGAGGACTACCGAGTCCGCTACGGCTGCTACCGCACCGACCCATTCCTCCAGGCCGCCCACGCCGCCTCACCATGGGTGGTGACCTGGGACGACCACGAGACTGCGAACAACTCGTACGCCACCGGTGCCGAGAACCACACCGACAACCCCGCCGAGGGCCTGTGGTCCACCCGGCGCGACAACGCGCAGCGGGCCTACTTTGAGTGGCTACCCGTCCGCGTCACCATGGACAGCCCCGAGCGCCACATTTACCGCAATTTCCAGTACGGCGACCTCATGGAACTGACCATGATGGACCTGCGCAGTTACCGCGACGCGGAGACCACCGCCACACACTTCGCCGACGAGGATCGCACGATGCTCGGCAGCGAGCAGTTCACGTGGCTGAAGAAGGTGCTGGAGACCTCCACCACGAAGTGGCAGGTGTTGGGCAACTCCGTGATGTTCAGCCCAATGAAGATCCTCACGGTGGAGGGCAACCCGGCGGCCAACCGGGCACTCTACTTTGTGGATCAGCGCTCCACCGGCACGGCCGTCAACTCCGACCAGTGGGACGGTTACGCCGCCGACCGCGACCGCTTGCTGGAGATTCTCTCCAAGACCAAGAACAACACCCTGTTTGTTACCGGCGACATCCACTCCGAGTGGGCGAACTCCGTCATCTGGGATAACAAGGAGATCGGCTGCGAGCTCGTGTGCACCTCCATCTCCGCACCGAACGTGGACGAGATCCTCACCAGCTACCTGGGCACGTACCACCCGGAGAACAACTCCACGAGCCTCCTGGTGGAGGATATTCTCACCAGCGCGAACCCGTGGGTGCACCACCTCGACTTTGACGCGCACGGCTACTCCATCGCTCACGTCAACCCCGACGAGGTGATCATGGACTTCGTCCGCGTCGCCGATGTGGAGACGAACAACGCGGCAACGAACATCGCTGTCACCAAAACGTGGCGGCCGGGCGAAGGCTACGTGGACTAGTCCTTATCCCCGCCGAACACATCGTCCGACTCGTGGATCGTTTCCTCCTCCACGTCCTGGAACGGAACCTCAGCCAGGCCAAGGGTGTGCCCGGCGGGGGTGCGCACCACGGCCGTGGGGCCAAGGAAGGACTCCTGTGGCTGCTGGACGATGAGTGACGGATCGATGCCCGCGAGCGTGGCGGAGAGATCCTCCACCCCGAAGTACACCACCCAGTTGTTGCGCGGCTCGGCATCGATCTGCCAAAACCAGGCGATCGCGCCGCCGTCCTTGTAGGCCACGTGGATGGCACCGTCCTGCGAGTCGATGACCCAGCCGAATATCTCGGCGTAGAAATCAACCTCGGGCTTGGGGCCCGCGTACTCAAACCACACGGGGGTTCCCGGCTCCCCCACGGCGAAGAAGTGCTCGCCGGTAAGCAGGGAGAACGGCACGCCTGCGGGGTCGAGGCACTGCGTATCCGAGAGCACCTGGCCGCCGGCGCGGGTTACCTGCTCGTGGGCATCGGCGAGGTCGCCCACGGTGAACCCGACCGACCAGGCGTTGAAGTCTGCCTCCACCACCGTGGCGATGGGGATGGATTCGAGGGTGAGGAAAGCACCTTCGGCACGCTCGTCGAGGCCGTAGCCCAGGGCGGAGGAAAAGAAGTCCACGGTAGCTTTCTTGTCCGTGGTGTAAAGAACGAGCGCGCTCGGCGTGCCCTCTGGCATGGTGAGAACGGGCATTAGCGATCCTCCCACTTGCTCGGGTCAAAATCGTCGTCATCGTCGGCGGCGAAAGTTCTCAGCACCGCCTCGCCGGCGGGCGCGGTCACCACGTCACCCTCGTGCAGCACCTTGCCGCGGCGCGTGTCCACCTCGCCGTTCACTCTCACGTGCCCCTCGGCGATGAGGAGTTTTGCTTCTCCCCCGGTTTCTGCGAGGTTTGCCAGCTTGAGAAACTGGCCTAGTTTGATGGAGTCGTCACGGATTTCCACTTCAAAGCTCATGCCCCCATCATGCCAACAAAGTGACACGAAGGGGGCATGAGGGGCACTTTTTTTTACTTGGAGCTCAGGAGGGAGCTCAGGGCGCCGTCGTCCTCACTGATGAGGCCGAGTGCTTTGAGGATAGTGCCGAGGATCCCATCGGTCATGAGGGACCAATCCTCTTTCACTGCGCCTTCAACAATGTTGGTGATTGCTTCTTCCATTATTAATCAACTCCTTTCTCTCACCCCGGAGCGTAACGGAAGTAGTTTATCCACACAACAAATTGCTCAAAGTTTCCACGCCCCCATCGTTGTGACCATCATTCCGCCCGCCACCAGAGCGAATATCACAGCTGCTACGGCATCAGCCACCCACATGGAGCGGGCAATCTTCTGCCCCACGAGCCCCGCCACGTAGCCGAGCCCACAGTAGAACACGAGCCCAAAGCCGAGCATGAACGCCGGCATGAAGATGGCAAACCCAAGACCCATATCAGGCGTGATGAACTGGCTAAACAGGGCACCATAGAAGACGAGCGCCTTGGGGTTGGAGAGGTTAGTAAAAAGCCCGGCGCGCACGGCTGCGCCCACGCTTGTGGGCCCACGGCGTGGCGCGCTACCTGCGCCAGAGACTCCCCCATCCCCATCACACCACCGGGCGACCACACCCCGCGCCAGGGACACCGCCATGTAAAGCAGGTAGGCGGAACCGGCAAGCGCCAGCACGTCCATCACCACCGGGTAGGTTGTGACCAGCGCCGAGAGCCCGGCGAGAGAAGCCACGCCCCAGATGAGGTTGCCCAGGGTGGTGCCGAGCCCACAGGCCGCGCCGAGCCGCCCGGAGGTAGAGCCCACGCGGATGATCTGCATGGTATCCGGGCCGGGCAACATGATCGCCGCCACGGTGATGAGGATAAACGACCCCACAGGCGGCTAGCCCTGATCGGTGGGCTTGATCACCAACCGGTCGATGTTGACGTGAGCAGGCAGGGAGGCCACCCAGCGGATTGCCTCGGCGATGTCCTCGGCGACGAGGTTTTGGTGGGCGGCGTACACAGCATCGGCGCGGGCCTGGTCGCCCTTGAACCGCACGAGGGAGAAGTCCGTTTTCACCCGCCCCGGGTTGATCTCGCACACGCGCAGCGGGCGGTCGAGCGTTTCCAACCGCAGCACCCTGGTGAGCGCCGCGACACCGAACTTGGCGGCATTGTAGCCCGCGCCACCCACGTAGGGCGTGATCCCCGCAATGGAGCCCACGTTGACAATCTGCGCGCCGGGAGCGAGCTTGGGCAGCAGCGCCTTGGTCACCCGCACGGTGCCGAGCACGTTGGTCTCGTACATCCACTTCCAATCGTCGATGTTGGCATCCTCCACCGAATCCAAACCTTTGGCGCCACCCGCGTTGTTGATCAGCAGGTCCACCGTGCCCACGGATTCAGCGAGGTGGCGCACCGAGTCCTCATCAGTGACGTCGAGGGTCACCGCCTCTCCGCCGATCTCCTCGGCCACTTGAGCGATGAGCTCCGTGCGGCGGGCTGCCACGATGACGTGCCAGCCGTCGCCCGCCAGCGCCCGGGCCGTGGCCGCCCCGATGCCGGAGGAACCGCCCGTGACCACAGCGATTCCGCGTGATTTTCCGTTCTCGTTACTCATACGTTTTACCTAACCACGTCGCAATCGTTCCCGCGAGCCTTTTCGGCACCGCCCAGTCCGTCATCATGTGGTTCACTCCCACAAGGTCGTGGGACTCCACGCGTGCCAGCCGCCCGCGCAGCGCCTGCGCTTCTGTAAAGGGAACCACCTCGTCATCGACGGAGTGGATGGCCAACACCGGCACACCGGGATCGGCCACGTACGCCGACCGCAGGGAGGACACCATTGCCCCGCCGATAACTAGCTCCTTGCCGCCGACGACGTTGGTCCCCTCGTGCACCAACCCGAGGACGTGTCCGGGCTGCGAGGGCGTGCCGATCGTCACCACCGGCACCGTCGCCCCGGACAACACCGCGAGCCCTCCCAGCGAGTGGCCGATGCGTGCGGTCTCCGTTAGCCCCAGCCCCCGCAGGTACTCACCGGCGGCGGCGACGTTGGCCACGTCCAGGTCGAACGACCCCCAGGAGAAATCGCCTCGCGTTTCCCCCACCCCGTAGAAATCGAACCGCAGCACGGCGTACCCCAGACGCGCCAGCTCCTTGGACAACCTGTGCAGGTGGGGCGCGTTCTTGGTGCACCCGAAACAGTGCGCCATGAGGATTACGCCACGGGGTGAGGCGGGCACATCAAGGATCCCCGCGACCGCGCAGGGCACACCACCTGGCCCCATCCCCGGGAAACTGACCGGCCGTCTACTCATGGATCCGGTTATCCACTAGCCCACAGGCCTCCATGAGCGCGAAGCACGTGGTGGGACCCACGAAGGTGAAGTTCGCCTTCTTGAGGTCGGCGGCGAGTTCGGCGGCCTCCGGGGCGGAGGTGCGTGGCTCGCGGGTCGGTGTTGGCGGTTCCCACGTGGCGGGTGCGTGGGACCAGACGAGCTGCGGGAGCCCGCCTTTCTCGCGCAGCGCCACGGTGGCCAGGGCGTTGACAATGCAGGCGCGGATCTTGCGCGAGTTCTTGATCACCCCCGGCTCGCCCATGACGCGCTCGATGTCCTTTATCCCCCACGTGGAGACGATGTCCGGGTCGAAGCCGGCGAAAGCCGCCCGCAGGCTGTCGCGCCGCTTGAGCACCAGTGACCAGCTGAGCCCCACCTGGAAGGCCTCGAGGCAGATGCGCTCATAGAGTCCCTGTTCATCGCGGACAGGGATCCCCCATTCGTTGTCGTAATAGTCCTTGAGTTGGGGCGTGGTCACCCACTCGGGATAGATGGTGTGCATGTGGTTTTCCTCCGATTCTTTTTTGCTCCCCAGAACCAGGAAGCTACGTTCAGTTGTAACCCATGACGGTCACGCTGGGGGTGACACGCTACCCCCGCACACCCTTGACCACCCCTTAATTACCCAGTAACTTAACCAGTAAGTTACCCAGTAACCATAACCCCGCACATCACCAGGCAGGATCCCATGTCAATCAAGAACGCGCTGCTAGAGCTCGTCACGGAGCACGAGGCAAACGCCGCCGCGCTGCGCGACGCGTTTCACGAGCGCACCAACCACATCTGGCCACTCAACATTGGCCAGGTCACCCAAACGCTCGCCCGCCTCGAACGAGACGGGCTCATAGAGAAGGCCGGCGAAAAGAAGGTGGAGTCCGGCCGCCACACCGAAACCTACCGGGCCACCCCCGAAGGAGAGGCCTTCACTCGCCAGTGGCTTACCGAGGCCGTCGTCCCCGCCAAGGCCGAGCGCGACGAGCTGACCATCAAGGTGGCCATGGCCGTGGCCTCCCACCAGCCGCTCCAGCCACTCATCAACGCCCAGCGCACGGCCGTTATGGGCGAGCTGCGCGCGCTCACCCGGCAGCTTGACCGCGCAGCCACCGTGGAAGAAATTGCCATCAAGAGGCGCATTTTCGCGCTTGAATCCGAGCTTCGCTGGCTCGACTACGTGGAGGAACGCCATGCTTAAACTCGACAACATCACCAAAACCCACCAGTCCGGCAATCGCGCCGTGGTAGCGCTCGATGGCATCAGCCTCGAGGTGCGCCCCGGCGAATTCCTCGCCATCATGGGCCCCAGCGGCTCCGGTAAATCCACCCTCCTCAACATCGCCGGTCTCCTGGATACGCCGAGCTCCGGGGAAGTCATCATCGACGGCACGCCCACGAGTCATCTAACTAGAAAGGAGCGGGCCCGAATCCGCCGCCGCGACATCGGGTTCGTGTTCCAAAGCTACAACCTGCTCGAATCGCTCACGGTCATCGAAAACGTCGCCATGCCGCTGCGCTTCGACGGCGACAAGAACGCCCTCGCCCTCGCGGAGAAGGCGCTTTCCACCGTCGGCATCGACAACCTGCGCGACTCCTACCCCGCCGAGATCTCCGGCGGTCAGGCCCAACGGGTGGCCATCGCCCGTGCGGTTGTTGGTCCTCGCCGTTTTTTGCTTGCCGACGAACCAACCGGCGCTCTCGACACAGCCTCCGGCGACGCCGTCATGAAGATCCTGCGCGACCAGGTGACCGCAGGCGCTGCCGGTATCCTCGTCACCCACGAACCGCGCTTCGCCGCGTGGGCCGACCGCACCATCTACCTGCGCGACGGCAAGATTGAGGGAGACGACCGTGGGTAAATCGACTCTGACCGGCTACACGGCCCACCTGGCGTGGAAGGACCTCACCTCCCACCCCGTCCGGTTTGTTATCTCCATCCTGCTGTTCGCCCTGCCGCTGTTCGCAGCGGCGAGCATCGGCACGCTCACGTACGCCGTGGACAAGTATCCCACAACGTTCTCGCTGGCAGGGATCCCTCAGTCCAGTCTCATGGAGTCCAACGCCGACGAATCGGCGATCGAATTCGATTCCACCTCCGCCACCATGACCATCGACGGGATCGCAACCCAGTTCGTGCTCGCGACGATCGCCCCCGACCAAAACACAGACACCCTGGTCACGCAGCGGATTGCACCGGCGCTTGCAAGCGACACCACGCCCGCGCTTCCCGGCGAGGGCGAGATCCTCCTGCCCCGTACCATCGCTGAGGTCGCCCACCTCGCCCCCGGTGATTCCGTCACCTTTGACACTGTGGGGGACGATGAAACACCACGAACCTTCACTGTCACCGGGGTGCTCAACGGCACCACCGCGCTCACTACGGGCCTGGTGACCGACCCCGTGTACTGGCTATCATGGGACAACGACGGACTTATCACCTCGTCCATCGTCATCAGCACCGACCTCATCCCCGCCTACCTGCTCTTTATCCTGCTGGCAGCCGGACTTACCACGCCTGTGTTCGCGCTTGGTTTCCGCAGGATGCGCAGGACGCTGGGGACGCTAGCCGTCAACGGTGCCGAATCCCGCCACCTGCAGGCCATCGCCGTGTGGGAGGGGTTTTTCACCTCTGTGCTCGGCGCGGTCACCGGCACCGTCCTTGGGCTGGCCACCGCTGCCGTGGTGCTGGCCTCCACGGGCTCACTCGGCGGGTTCTCCATCACGCTCGACGCACTGAGCGTCTTTACTCTCGCCGTCATCCTCGCCGGCTTGCTCTCGGCATGGTTGCCTGTGCGGGCAAAAGTCACACCCGCCCACTGGCTGACAAGCGATGACCTGCACATCCGGCGCCCACGCTGGTACCTCGTCCTGGGCCCGCTTCTGCTCCTTTTAAGCCTCGCCTCCGAAAACTTCCTCTTCGTGGGCATCGGTATCCTCCTTTCCGGCCCGGCCGCGCTTGTCCTCGTCCAGTACTTTCCGCTCCCGTACGCCGCGAAGCTCGCCACCCGGCTCACCCCTAGGGCGGGACTTGCCACCGGCGCGATCGGCACGCTGCTGTTCATCTCCATGTTCGGCTTCGGAATCAGCTACGTCACCGAGGACGGCTACGACGATGCCTACATCTCCGGGGTGGTGCGTGTCAGCACTGACATCCAATCCGACGACGCTCGTCTGCTCGGCCCGCAGGCCCACGCCATCCTGCAGCGCGCCCACCCGCGCCAAGAGGCCGACCTGTACTCGGCCCACACCTCTGCGTACGGGTCATGTTCGTGGTTGCCTGTCGACGTGTGCTCGCGGTACCTCGTCGCCGAGCCCACCGTCCTCACCATGCTTTCGCTCACCGACGAAGAGTTGCGCCTGGCCACCGATGCCTCCGCACAGGGCCACGCCGTGGAGTTCGTCTCCTCCCATCCCGCCGACGAGTCCGATGCCCCACAAGAGGATCCCATCCCCGGCCTCGTGGTTGAGCGGGTGCCCACCAACCAACGTCTCGACGGCATCTTTATCCCCCTCAACACCGCACGCGAACTTGGTCTCAAGCTCCAATACGAGGGTGCGATGGGCACCGTGGGCGATGCTTTTTCCCCGTGGCAGGCCGCCCACTTCCGCTCCGCGTCGGATTACAAAGCCGGCTTCTACGCCAACGCCATCGGCGTGGACTCCACGGTGCTTCCGTTTTTCACCGTCCCCGTCCTGTTCGGCTGGGGCACTACCTTTGCCGCAGTCCTGTTGCTCGTCATCATCGCAAGCTCGTACACGCGCCATTCCCGGGAGCTCATGGTGAGTGTGGGTGTGGCACCCGGTTTCCTCAGAAGGCTGGGCATGTACCAGGGGTTCATGGTGACAGCGGTGGCGGCCCTCCTTGCCACAGTGGGCCTGGGAATGTTCCTGTTTGTCGACGACGTGCGCCCCACCGGCTGGATCATCCTCGTCGGCGCGCCCGTCGTCGGTGCCCTCACCGGCTGGCTTGCCTCCCGCAATACGGCCCCAGCACTGTCTCGCCGCCCCTAGGCACGTTCGCCCGGGCGGTGAACCGCCGCGAGGCGTAAGCACACGTGGCGAGGCGCTAGTACACGTGGCGAGGCGCTGGTACACGTGGCGAGGCCGTAAGGCCTCGCCACCTACAATGACACCCATGGTCACCACGTTTGCTTTGGACGAGATCGGCCGCGGGCTGCCGATTGATCCTGAGGATCTGTCCTCCCAGCTTGCGGCGCATCGCCATCTTGTCATCGAGGCACCTCCAGGAACCGGCAAAACCACCTTGGTTCCGCCGGCGCTGGCAAATATCGTGGGCGGCCAGGGAAAGGTGATCGTCACCAGCCCGCGGCGCGTGACGGCGAGGGCTGCCGCGCGTCGGCTGCGGTATCTCTCCGGGGACAGCAAGGCCGTGGGCTACCGGGTGAAGGGAGATTCGCAAGCCGGTAGCGCCGTCGAGTTCGTCACCCCGCGCGTGTTGGTCAACGCGCTGCTGCGGGATCCGGAGCTTCCGAACGTCGCCGCTGTCGTCATCGACGAGGTACACGAACGGCACCTGGACACCGATTTGCTCCTCGGCATGCTCATCGAGCTCACACAGTTGCGCGAGGACCTCCGCGTGGTGGCGATGAGTGCGACGGCCGATGCGCCCCGCTTCGCCACGCTCATGGGTGCGGAGATCGCCAGCTACGAGGCACCGATGTTTCCTTTGACAACGACGTACGCGCCCCACCCCGAACGGATTCAGCTTTCCGACGCTTTCCTCCGCCACGTTGCACACGTCACCCAGGAGGCATCAGAGAAGGCCACAGGCAGGGCACTGGTTTTTGTCCCCCGCATCCGCGATGTTGAGCGCCTCACCGCCCTCATTCCTGGTTCCCTGCCGTTACACGGTTCGCTCACCGCAAAGGAACAAGACCGGGCCCTTAATCGGCGCGAAGGCACCGTTGTAGCGACACCGATAGCCGAATCGTCGCTCACCGTTCCCGGTGTGACCACCGTCATCGACACGGGCCTGGAACGCCAGGCGAAGCGCGATGCGCTGCGCGGGGTGACGGGGCTGGTGACGCAGACGATTTCCCAGTCTTCGGCCACGCAACGCGCCGGCCGCGCCGCTCGTGAGGCACCGGGTACCGTCGTCTGCTGCTACAGGCAGGGCGATCTCACCCGCGACTTCCCCACCCCGGAGATCCTCTCCGCCGACCTCACCGAGGCCGTGCTTACGGCACTGGCCTGGGGCTCCACGGAGCTGCCTATGCTCGACCCGTTCCCCGAGCCCGCTTTCACCGACGCGCTCACCACGCTCGAAGCCCTGCACCTAGCCAACGGCCACGCCATCACCGACCTGGGGAGGAAGGCCGCTGCGATCCCCACCGATCCCCGCTCGGCTGCCACGCTATTGCGGCTCGGCTCCGGTGCTGCACCGGCCATCGCCAGGCTCACCGACGACGACCCGAAGCGCCTGGCCCGCTTCACCCACCGCTCCCGCACCGTCGACCCCGGCACCGTCGCCTCCACGCTGCGCCCCGAGTGGGTGGCCAAAAAGCAGGCCGACGGCACGTACCTCACCGCTGCAGGCTTTAGAGCCGGGACACGGTCCCGAGACATGCCACACACCGACTGGATTGCCATCACCGATATCAGCCGCTCACCCCGCGGGTACGTCATCAACCACGCGGAGCCTGTGAACGAAGAGCCGGAGTTCGTAACCGATCGGAAGATCATCACCGACGGCGACAATCTTCAAGTGCGGCTCGTCACCCACCTCGGCGCTATCGTTATCAAGGAAACGCCCGCCCAACCGACACCGGAGGAACGCGCGCAGTTTGAGGCCAGCAAGCCGAAGAAGATGAGCGCACGGGCGCGCAACCTGTTCAACCGCCTGCAGTTTGCCCACCGGCACCACTCCGATGAGTGGCCTGAGCCCCAACCGGGGGATTACAAGGAGCTCATGGGGCAGGTTCCGTGGGATAAATTTGGTGACATCCCGCCGGAAACGTGGACGTCCCCCGCGGGCAACAATCACCGGATCAACTACACCGACAACGGCCCAGAGGTGGCCCTCAAACTGCAGGAATGCTTTGGACTCACTACCACGCCCACCATCGTGGGCGTGCCGATCATTTTCGAGCTACTCTCCCCCGCCGGCAGGCCGCTCGCGCGCACGCAGGACCTCGCCAGTTTCTGGTCCGGCCCCTACCAGGGCGTCCGCGCGGACATGCGCGGCCGTTACCCCAAGCACCCGTGGCCGGAAGACCCGCTCACAGCAAAACCGACGGCACGCACGAAAAAGCGGCTGTAGTCGGGTTACAGGCCGAGCAGGTGCTCGGACTGTTCCCACAGCGTGCGGGCGATGTTCGTGTCGCGCACGTGACCGGGGATGAACTTCCCGGCGATGCGCGTGACGTAGTAGCTTCCGCTGAGGAGAACCTCTCCGCTGAGGAGCTCCGCAAGGCGGTCGCCACCCATCTCCGGGGAGGCGAGCACCTTCTTGGTCGCGGGCAGGTTGTATAACGGCGTGAGATCGTTCTTAGTGGTGATGCCGAAGTTGGAGCTGATCACACCCGGGTGGAAGCTCGCGGCACGCAGCCCGCGACGGGCGGCCTCGTAGGCGATGAGGGCGCAAGCGCGCTTGGATTGAGCGTACACGTCGAAGTCGCTGGCGCTGGCCCGGTCGTAGGGAACCTCTTCAGGCACGATCGCAGGGCCACCGTACTGGGCGATGGAGCTCGTCCAGATAACCGGGCCCGCCGGTTGCAGCTCGTGCATGATGAGAAAGTTGGCCAGCACGTTGACCTGCCACGTCGGGTCAAAACCGTCGGCGGTGAGACCACCGGAGGGAAGGATCCCGCCGGCGTTGAGCGCCAGCGCATCGATATTCTCCGCACGGAGTTGCTCCACGAGGCCCCGCACGGAGGACAAATCGGTGAAATCGCACCGATAGTAGTGGGACGTGACCTCTTTCAAACGGTCCTCATCGCGTCCCACGCCGATCACCTCGTGGCCCCGCTCCTGCAACTTAAGGGCCGCGGACTTGCCAATTCCGGAGCTCGCACCGGTGATGAGGATGCGCATTAGTCCTCGTCCTCACTGTTTTCAATCATTTCCTCGCGGAGGATGTTCATCGGGATAGAGCCGAGCGCCAGCGCGCGGGAGTGGAATTCCTGCGGAGTGACGCCGGTGGCGGTGACATCGTGTCGCAGCTCGCGCCACGCCCGCTGCCCCAGCGCGTACGACGGGGCCTGGCCCGGCCAACCGAGGTAACGGTTGAGCTCAAAGCGCACGTTGGCATCGGCCATGGCGGTGTTATCCTGCAGGAACGTCCGCGCGTACGAGGCGTCCCACCTTCCCCCCTCCGGGGTGGCAAGGCCGAGGTGCACGCCGATATCGAGGACCACGCGGGCGGCGCGCAGGCGCTGCGAATCGAGGTAGCCCATGACGTAGCCCGGATCGTCGAGGTAGCCGAGCTCCTCCATGAGCGATTCGGCGTACAGCGCCCACCCCTCGCCATGGCCGGAGTTCCAGCAGGCCAGACGGCGCCACGCGTTGAGGGTGTCGCTCGCGATCTGGGTGCCGAGCTGCATGTGGTGGCCGGGCACGCCCTCGTGGAAGACGGTGGTCTTTTCCTGCCACGTGTGGAACGTCTCCTGTCCCTCGGGCACCGCCCACCACATGCGCCCTGGCCGGGAGAAATCGTCGGTGGGGGCCGTGTAGTAGATGCCGCCGGTGCCCGCCGGATCGATGAGGCACTGGATGGTGGCCATCTCCTCGGGGATCTCGAACTCCATGCCGTTAAGCTGCGCGATTGCCTGGTTGGCGGTCTTTTGCATCCACTTTTTCAGCTCCGCCGTGCCGTGCAGCTGGTAGCGCGGGTCCTCCTCGAGGTTCTCCAGTGCTCGCTCGACGCTGGTTCCCTCACCGTAGAGTGCCTCGGCCACCTTCTGTTGCTTTTCGACGATCTCCTGCAGGCTATCCAAGCCCCAGTTGTACGCCTCCTCGAAATCGATATCGAAGCCGACGAACAGCTTGGAAAAGCGCTCGTAGCGCTCCAGGCCGCAGGCATCCTCCTTGGGCGCGTGCGGGGCAAGGTTCTCCGAGAGCCACTGGCGCATGGAGCCGAACGCGGCCTTGGCCACCTCAATCTCAGCCTCGGGAGCGAGGCACGTCTCGAGCAGCGAGCCGGGCTCGGCGAGCTCGTCACACTGCTTCTTTACCTCTTCGATCTGCCGGATCGGCGCCACCCGCCCCTGGACGGCGGCCTCCGACAGCGACTGCTGGTAGCCCGCGAGCGCCGCCGGGACCTTGGACAGGCGGGAGCGCATCGCGTCCTCGTCGGCGGGCATGTTCTGAAACGCCATGCGGATATCCTGCACCGGAGAATCGATGTTGTTGAGGTTGCCCATGTCTTCGTAATCGTGGTGCAGGTCGAGCTCGAGGCGCAGGCGGTCCCGCAGCACCTTGGCGGTGACGCGGTCGACATCGTCGAAATCGTCGGCGTCATCGTCCGCGTCCGTCTCGTCCTCCAGCGCGTCCACATCGGCAAGCAGCTCCCGGGCCCGGTCGGCGACGGCCGAGAAGTACTCGGGGCTGAAGTCCTGCAGTTCACCCTCCATGCCGGGGATGCCCCAGTCGGTGGCGGCGGTGGGGATAAGCTCGGCGAGACTATAGATATAGTCGTCGCAGCTGCTATCAAGAAGGGACTGTGTACGGGGCTCGGTCATAGCACAACAGTCTATCTGTTTACGTGGTTATTGCCATTTTTCCCCGGGGGAACGCCACGTCTCCAGCTCCTCCACCAGCTTGTCCACCGAATCCACAACGATGAGGGCATCGATGTACTTGCCGGCCGTGAACCCCTCGGATTGGGTGTTCTTTAGCAGCGTGACCAGCGGGTTCCAATACCCTTCCACGTTGAACAGGATGACGGGTTTGTTGTGGGTACCGATCTGCTGGTTCGTCAGAGCGTCGAAAAGCTCGGAGAGAGTACCAACACCCCCGGGCAGGGCGAGGAAACCGTCGGCAAGCTCCTCCATCGCGGCGATGCGTTCCGGAACCGAATCGACGATGTCCAGCTGGGTGAGACCCTCGTAGGCCTGCTCACGATCGGCGAGCTCGCGGGCCATAACACCGTGGACCCGCCCGCCGTGGCGCAGCGCACCGGTGGCCATCTCACCCATGAGCCCCGCGGACCCGCCGCCGTAAACCACGGTGATCCCCCGGTCTGCGAGTTGTTCTCCCAGTTCACGGGCGACATCCTTGTAGAACGTGCGGGAGCCCGGCGCGGACCCACAGTACACGGCGAGCGACGTAAGCGGCGGGCGGAGGTGCTTGATCATCGCGCCGCCGTCGACCGACTCGAAGCCCTGGCGGGCAAACGAGCGACGGGCCGGGTTATCCTCGTCCATCTCCACCGCGATCGCGGGCCAGCCCACCTTCTTGCCGTATTCCACCAGCTTGTTGAGGATCTCCAGGCCAATGCCGTGGCCGCGGAACTGGGGCACCACCGCGTGCCTCACCACAGGCGTCGCCCCGCGCGTGAACGATGCCCACGACACGGCGGCCACCTCCCCGTCCACCTTGGCCACCACTCCGTGATCACCACGAGCGGGGATAAAGCTCACAAAATCGCTGGCGATGGACTTGTCCTCATCCAGCTCAGCAACCTTCTCTCGCAGCGCCGAATCGGCCGCCGTCATCTCGCAGAAATCAATATGCATAGCTACTAGGGTAGTTGGCATGGGCAACATTGTGTTCTTTACCGGCGCCGGGATGAGCGCCGACTCGGGGCTGGAAACCTACCGCGACAAGGAAACCGGGCTGTGGGAAAACGTTGACCCCAACGCCCTGGCCTCCATCGACTCGTGGGCGAAGGACCCCGAGCCGATGTTTGCGCACTACACGTGGCGTTCCATCGTCTCCAACTCCGTGCAACCCAACGCGGGCCATCAAGCGATCGGCGCGGCGCACCTGCCCGTCATCACCCAGAACATCGATAACCTGCACGAGCGCGGTGGTTCCGAGGAGGTTGTGCACCTCCACGGCTCGCTGTTCAAGTGGAAGTGCACCATCTGTGGCCGGCCGTATAAATACACGCTGCCGGAGTGGACCGAGCCCCGTGAGCGCCTCGCCCCGCCCGAGTGCCCGCTGTGCCACAACCCGATCCGCCCCGAGGTGACGTGGTTTGGCGAGGCCCTGCCGGAGCAGGCCTGGAACCGGGCCGTGGAGCTCCTCCAGGACTGCGACACCCTCGTTATCGTGGGCACCTCCGGCACCGTGCAGCCCGCGGCGAGCCTGCCGCTTGTGGCGCTGGATAACGGTGCCCGCCTGTACGAGGTCTCCCCGCAGCCGACCACGCTCACCCCACTCGTGCACGAGTACATCTCCGCCACCGCCGCCACCGGTGTGCCGGCGCTGCTGGAGAAATTGCTTTAGGGTAAGTGCCATGAGCGTCCGAGTATCCATCGAGCCTGCGGTCCTGCGGTGGGCCCTGGGCAGAACCGGGTACGACGAGGAACGTCTCGCCACCATTTTCCCTGCTGCCCACGCGTGGCTGGAGGGCACCGGAAAACCCACCCTGACCCAGGCACGTAACCTCGCCCACCGCGCGCACATCCCGTTCGGACGCCTGCTCATGAAGCATCCAACAGGAGACGCCATCTCGCTTCCCGATTTTCGCACTGTCGGCAGCGCCTCGGTGACCAGCGCGGACAACCTAAGCCCCGAACTTATCGACGTGGTAAAAACGTGCGAACTGCGCCTGGAATGGTACGCAGAATTCGCCTCTTCAAGTGGCATCCCCGGCGTGACGGGGCTAGGTTCGGCCTCTCTCGATCAATCCCCTTCCCGGGTGGCTAAGCGGTGCCGGCATGCTTTTCAGTGGGATGATCACACTCCCATCCCCGGCTCCAACAAGGTATCGAGGCTCGCCACAGCGATGGAAGAGTCCGGGGTGCTTGTTGCCCGCAACTCGGTGGTGAACAACAACACGAAGCGCCCGCTAGCGGTGGAGGAATTTCGCGGTTTCACGATCACTCGTGACACCTATGCTCTCGTGTTTGTTAACACCAATGACTCCTCTACGGCGCAGCTTTTCAGCCTGGCACACGAGCTCGGCCACGTGCTACTAGGCATACAAGGCATTTCTGGCACGCCCTCATCATTTGAAGATGAGACTCATAAACGCGGCAACGTGGAAACATGGTGCAATGCCTTCGCTGCTGAGTTTCTCGTTCCCGTATCCTCTCTCACCCAGCACGCAGGCGGTAAGGATGACGAGCTCGCGCTCATTTCCAGCTGGGCCCGCCGCTTTGGTGTGAGCCGGGAAGTGATGCTCTACCGCTGGCACGAGGCAGGCCTCATCTCGCGCGAGAAAGTTGATGCTCTCCGGCCACTTTTCACGAGCCCACAAAGCCTACAGAAAGCGAATAAACGCTCAGCGCACGACGGAGGCCCGGCCTTTTCTACTCTGGTTCGCTTCCGCGTAGGCGAGCGCTTTCTCCACGCTATCTCCGCTGCGGAAGCCTCCGGTGAACTGTCTTCCCGCGATGCCTCGCGAATGTTGGGTATCACCAAGGCAAGTACCTTTGACACAGTGATCGGCCTGGTTCGGGACTACGCCTGATGCTGCTTATAGATTCCAATTTCCTCATCGCCATGGAATCTGTGTACCCGCAGGATATTTTTCCTTCCCTGTGGGACAAGCTCGCCGCAGCATTTCGTACTGAACCCCTCGTCATCCACAAGTCGGTGGACAAAGAACTCACTGTGTGGAACAGTACCGTCTCCCGCTGGTACGTGGGCAATACGCAGGGGATTGCTGTGAGGGAGACTGACGAGGCAGAACTTGAGGCATACACACGGGTGGCATCCTGGGTAGAAGAAGAAAGGAAGCCACGGTACAGGTCCCAGGCTGTAGATGTTTTCCTTGACGTGGCCGATTCATGGCTTGTGGCTTCCGCACTCGCCCACGGCGACACCATCATCACAAATGAGAAACATGCGCCGCAATCGGTCGCACGCGTGAAAATTCCCGACGTGGCAACACATTTTGGCGTTGAGTGCCTCGACACAATCTCGTTCTTCCGTCTGCTGAAGTGGAAGATTTAAGACGATAAGCGCGTCGACCCCAGATGCCGACACCAATGAGTGTGGTGGCGTTACCATATAACGATGCCCCGATTGTTTGCCGATACTGCACCGCTCAAGGTTGCGCCGTTTCGCTGGCTGTGGCTGACGAGCATCATCACAATCATCGGCGGACACCTCACCGTGGTGGCTGTTCCCGCGCAGATCTTTGCGCTCACCAGTTCCTCCGGCTACGTGGGGCTGACCGGCCTGTTCGGGCTCATCCCGCTCCTCATCTTCGGCCTCTACGGCGGTTCCATTGCCGATGCCTTTGACAAGCGCACCGTGCTCATGGTCACCACCTCGGGGCTGACGCTATCCACGGTGTTGTTTTGGGGGCTGTCCGCCGCAGGCAACACCAACGTGTGGCTGCTGCTTGGGGCGTACTCGGTGCAGCAGGCGTTCTTTGCTGTCAACCAGCCCACCCGCACCGCGATCTTCCCGCGCATCCTCCCCATGGATGAGCTGCCGGCGGCGATTTCCCTCAACATGACCGTGCTTCACCTCGGCGCGATCATGGGCCCGCTGCTCGCCGGCGCGCTGCTGCCGTTCACGGGGTTCACGTGGCTGTACGCCATCAACACGGTGGCGCTCATCCCCACGTTTGTCGCCGTGTTTGTGCTGCCACCCATCCCGCCGAACGCGAAGGCGCAGAAGGCGGGGCTCGCCTCCGTTATCAATGGTCTCAAGTACGTGGCCACGCAGCCGATCCTGTTGGCGAGCTTTGCCGTGGACCTCACGGCCATGGTGTTTGGCATGCCGCGCGCTCTCTACCCGGAGATCGCCACCGACGTGTTCCACTCGCCGTTCATGTTGTCCCTCCTCTACGCGAGCCTCGCGATCGGTGGCGCGCTGGGCGGCATCTTCTCCGGCTGGGTGTCCCGCTGGCAGCGTCAGGGCGCCGCGGTGTACGTGTGCGTCATCATTTGGGGCATCGCCGTCACCGTCTCCGGCCTCGGCGCGGTGGGCAAGGTGGCGTGGATTGTCATCGGTGCGCTCATCATCGGCGGCATGGCGGACATGTTCTCCTCCGCGTTCCGCAACGCGATCATGCAGCAGTCCGCCTCCGACGAGGTGCAGAGCCGCGTTCAGGGTGCTTACATGGTCATCGTGCTCGGTGGCCCGCGCCTGGCAGACATGGCCCACGGGGCGCTGAGCGAGTACATCGGCCCCGGGTGGACCACCCTCGGCGGCGGCATCCTCGTCGTCATCGGCGCCCTCGTCTGCCTCGCCCTGCTGCCGGGCCTGTGGCACTACCGTAAGCCGTCGGTGGCGCGCTAGCACCGGACGTCGACAAGCAAAAACCTACTTCCCCACAGCGTCCTTGTGGGCCTCGGCCACCCGCGCGTAACGCTCGGCGTGCTCGATGAAACTGCGGTCAATCTCCTTCTTCACCTTCCCCGGCACGCCCGCGACGAGCGAATGCGCGGGAACCTCCGCGCCCTCGAGCACGACGGCACCGGCGGCAATGAGGGAGCCCGTGCCCACGTGAGAGCGCGACAGCACCGCGGACTGCATGCCAATGAGGCAGTTATCCTCGATCGTCGTGCCGTGGACGAGCGCCTGGTGGCCGACGGTGACGTGGTGGCCGAGCGTGCACGGCGCGTCCGCGTCGACGTGGAGCACCGCGTTGTCCTGAATGTTGGTGTAATCCCCCACGGTGATGGTGTTGATATCGCCGCGCAGCACCGCCCCGTAGAACACCGACGCGTGCGCACCGATGGTGACGTCGCCGATGATGGTGGCGTTGGGGGCGACAAATGCGGTCTCGTGGATGCGCGGGGTCTTCCCGCCGAAGGACATGATCATCTGAAAGGTACCTCTCCTATCGTCTTGCGGAGTTTCCGTGTTCTTAGCTTTTCGACGTTCGCGGCCAGGGCTTCCATCGCCCTCACCGCGCACATGACGTGGGCTTCCTTAGAAGAAGAATAAAACGCCTGCGCCCCCGCAGGCAGTTTTGGCACGGCGTGCAGTGGGAGATCGGACACGCTGAGCAGCGTGCCGTAGGGCACCCGGTAGCGGTAGCCGTTGGCCGCCAGCGCACACGATTCCATGTCCACCGCCACGGCCGTCGAACCGCGCAGCGTCTCCCACATCGTGTGCGGGGTGTGCCACTCCCAGTTGCGATCCCCCGTGGACAGCACCGTGCCGGTGCGCATGAGCTGGGACTTCTCGTCGCCGTAGACGTCGGCGACGGCGCGCTCGAGGGCGCGCTGCACCTCGGGGACGGCGGGGATGGGGATATCGGCGGGGATGCGGTCGTCGAGGATGTAGTCTTTGCGCTGGTAGGCGTTGCCGAGGATGAGATCGCCGATGCGCATGCGGCCGTCGAGGCCCGCGCAGTGGCCGATCATCACCCATACCTCCGGGCGCAGCACCGCCAGGCAGTCAGTGATCGTCTTGGCATTGGACGGGCCGACGCCGATATTGATCATCGTGATGCCGTCGCCCTTCTCGGTGATGAGGTCGTAGCGGGGGAACTGGTGCTTGCCCACCGGCGTGTTCAACTTCACATACCGCGTCCCCGGGCGCTCGAGCTCCGCCCGGGCCCACTTCTCAAACTCGCTCGTGTGCATGTCATAGTTGGTGAACAGGATGAACGTCTGCACGCCCTCGCAGCCAATCCCCGTGTAGTGCTCAATGCGCTTGCAGGCGATATCGAAGCGCTGCGGCGTGAAGTGGAAGAGCGGCTTTTCCTCCCCGTGGAATTCCTCCCACTTGCCGTCGATGATGCCATCGTCAACATCGTCCAGCGTGGGGGCCGGGAACCCGGTGAGCTCCGCCCCCTCGAGCCCATCAATGTAGGCCGGCGGGATGACGATGTCCGAGTACTCGGCCCGCACCTCGCACGAGTAATTCTTCTGCAACCGCGCCACCATCTCCCGCAGGTATCCGGCGATGAGCCGGGGCCGCGACAGTGCCGACGCATACCTGCCCGCCGATTCCACGTAGCAGAATGGTTCCGTGCGGTCGATGGGGGCCCACTGAGTGACATCCACGACCAACTGCGGGTAGCGCACGGCCGCGTAATCGTCACGGTTTCCGGCGCTCACGGCCTCGCGGGCGCGAGTGCAGGAGGCATCGTAAAGCTCGATAAGTTTTTCAACCACATCCATACGAGCTAGCGTACCTGTTCCCCCTAAATGTGGGGAGGCGATTGCCAGACTTCTTGCATGTTATAGCCACAGTGGCACAATGCGATGTACAAACTGATTAAGTCCGTGGGCACACTCACAGGTTCCTACCATTCAGCTTGTAAACGGTGGAGAAAACCCATACGGTTGAACGCCAGAACAATTGAAAACTGCTAGACTTCACTTGTACAACTCCCGCCGGGGGGTTATATTAAGTGTCAAGTTTCTCGCTTCCTATAAAAGCGGGGACAACGAACTTTCTATTTATTAAGGAGAACATAATGCGTTCTATCCGCAACGCAGCTGTTGCAGGCGTTACCGCTCTCGCTGTCTCCCTGAGCGGTGTCACCGCTTTCGCAGCTGAGCCGCCGGCCAAGTCCGAGACCAACACCGCTTCCGAGAACACCAACACCACCAAGCCGGCTGAGAACACCGGCAAGGATGGTAATCCCGCGAAGCAGGAGACGAAGGGTAGCCTTTCTTCCCAGCTCTCCCCCAAGTACGACGGCGACGAGGCTGTCACTGGTCAGGATGCTTTCGGCTCCGTCAAGCTCCCCGATAGCGAACTGCCGAAGTGGCTCACCGCTTGGAAGGGCTTCACCATTGCTGGCATCGTGCTGACCATTCTCACGAACCTCATCGCACCTGCCTACAACTACCTCAAGTTCAACGGCATCATCTAATAATCGCTGGTAAGAAACAAGGCTGAAAGGAAAAAATAACAATGCGTATTCGTAATGCAGCCGTCGCCGGCGCAACCGCTCTCGCCGTTGCCTTCGCAGGCGTCGCAAACGCTGAGACCCCCGCAAAACCGACTAACACCACCGCTGGCTCTTCCCAGCCAGCTAAGGGCGAGTTCGACCTCACCGGTAAGATCCTGGACACCACCAAGGATCCCGAGCTCGCTAAGAAGCTCGAAAACCCAACCAAGGCTACAGGAGCTACACTCTCCTCCAACATCGGTGACAAGCTGGACAAGAATGTTGCTACCAACGGTAACAACATCTTCGGTGATCACCAGGATCCGAACCTCCCCGGTTGGGCCAAGCTGTTCTACGCTTCCGGCATCCTCGGCGCTGTGGGCACCGTCATCGGCACCATCATCGCCGCTGTGAACTACGGCCTCCACGAGGGCCTCATCAAGTTCTAAGGACGTCGCTGACTAGCGTCACTGGCACCTACTAGTGCCTTAAATCACACCCTCGCACTTAGTAAAGCGCGAGGGTGTTTTTATGCCCATTCATTCTGTTCTCCAAAGGATTTTCCACTACCGACGTAGGTTCAGGCTGTTTCCCAGTACCAACACCCCAATAACGGGATCCCACAGCACCAGTGACAGTGGACGACGCAGATTCTCCGGGAAAGGGCCACAACTATGGAGAGGCGTGTTCCGTCGCGGCAGAACCTCCTCGATGAGGACTTCCCCGCCGCGGACATCGCCATCACCGGCAACACCGTCATTGACGCGCTCCTCCACACCGTTTCTTTGGATGCCCGCTACGCCGATCCCGCCCCGCAGGCCGCCGCCGACGCCGACCGGGACATCATCCTGGTCACCACCCACCGCCGGGAGAACCTCCACGCCATGGCCGCCATCGGCCGCGGCCTTCACCGACTGGCCACCTTCTTCCCCCGACATCACCTTTGTCGCCCCGCTGCACCCCAACCCCGCCGTACGGGAAACCATCATCCCCCTCGTGGAGAATGACCCCAACGTGCTCGTCACCACCCCACTGCCGTACAACGAGTTTTCCGCCCTCATGAACCGCGCCAAGCTCGTGGTCACCGACTCCGGTGGCGTGCAGGAGGAGACCCCCCCCGCCCTGGGCAAACCCGTGCTCGTCATGCGCGACACGACGGAGCGCCCCGAGGCCGTCAGCTACGGCACCGTCAGGCTCATCGGCACCGACGAGGACACCATCGTGCACGAGGCCTCCGCCCTCCTCACCGACGACAAGGCCTACGACGCCATGGCCAACGCCGTCAACCCTTACGGCGACGGTGCCGCCGTCCCCCGCGTCCTCGCCGCCATGGCCGAGCTCATAGGGCAGGGCGAAAGGCTGGAGGATTTCCGGCCGTAGGGAAAACTCAACCCTGCATCAAAACGGCTGTGGACGCGCACGAGCATTCATCACTAGACCACCCGCCACCGCCCAAACAAAGTTAAATGTAAAATGGCATCAGGCGCCACGAACTGGCTGGTCAAAAAGCATCTGCCCCGCACCTGCGGGGATGAGCCCCTGGGGTACTCCGGTGACCTTAAAGCGTCACGATCTGCCCCGCACCTGCGGGGATGAGCCCTGTCTAGCGAGGGTCTCTAGTCCCCTGGTGGTATCTGCCCCGCACCTGCGGGGATGAGCCGCAGTC
>NZ_KE150448.1:553458-554190 GCF_000411375.1 Corynebacterium pyruviciproducens ATCC BAA-1742
CCGTCATCTGCCCCGCACCTGCGGGGATGAGCCGGAACCGTCGATGAGCAAATCCTTAAAGCCCTCATCTGCCCCGCACCTGCGGGGATGAGCCTTTACCTACACGCCTAATCGCTGTCAACCCGTCATCTGCCCCGCACCTGCGGGGATGAGCCTTGAGACCACAGCCCTCACAGTGGTGGGCGTCGATCTGCCCCGCACCTGCGGGGATGAGCCTCACTGACCACGTGCGGGAGGGGTGGAAGATTGATCTGCCCCGCACCTGCGGGGATGAGCCGTTCCCGGCTGTTGATGACCTGGTTGAACTGATGATCTGCCCCGCACCTGCGGGGATGAGCCCCATGCCGAATGCAGTTTCCGGTACGCTTTCACATCTGCCCCGCACCTGCGGGGATGAGCCGTTTTCATCCACCACTTCACGTCATCAAAATTTATC
Source organism: Corynebacterium pyruviciproducens ATCC BAA-1742 (assembly GCF_000411375.1). Lineage (GTDB taxonomy): Bacteria > Actinomycetota > Actinomycetes > Mycobacteriales > Mycobacteriaceae > Corynebacterium > Corynebacterium pyruviciproducens. Next base: position 553,895 of record NZ_KE150448.1, read on the forward strand.
TGCCCCGCACCTGCGGGGATGAGCCGACAAGCGCGCCGGTCAAAAAGGCGCGCGGAATATCTGCCCCGCACCTGCGGGGATGAGCCTACGGGCGTATGCGCAGGCCGGGAGGTACTAGCATCTGCCCCGCACCTGCGGGGATGAGCCCGGTCGCTTGCGTGCTGGCCGGTTCTTCCTCCTATCTGCCCCGCACCTGCGGGGATGAGCCACTGGGATAGCAACGCCGCCGCCGGCGTGCCATCTGCCCCGCACCTGCGGGGATGAGCCGTTGGCTCCTCGTTGGCCGGGCACTATCG